>NZ_CP195165.1:0-2379149 GCF_052544945.1 Lactococcus sp. KTH0-1S | reverse complement strand
ATTACTCCTTTACTTTTTAGTTTGTTGATAACTCATTATATCATTTCACTTTATATTTTTCCACAGTCTGTTGAAATTAACAAAAGAAAGTTTTCCACCATAAGAAAAAGTTATTAACAAAACTGTGGATAATGTGTAAAAGTTTTCTTATCCACAGGAAAAGATAAGGAATATCAAATGCACACAGACTTATCCACAAATCAAAAAAAGTTAAATTTATAGATTATTTCCTGTGGAAAAAGAAAAAATTAAGAAAAATTTACCACAGCTTTTAGACAATCATTTTTATCTTTGGGGATATTTTATCTCTAATGTAATAAAATCAAAGAATTTGAAAATGAATTGTTAAATTTTAAGTTTTCTACTATATAAAGACGGAATATGGAGACGAACTATTTACTACAAAACAAAAGAGAATTCAATTTTCTACTATTTATAATAAAAATTTAGTTATGCTTAAAAACATCATTTCTACGTGAGAAATCAAAGATTTTTATTCTCAGAAGGTTAGGAAGATTAAAATAAGTACCTTATCCTATTAAAAAATAAAAAGTAATGAAAATCAGTGGTGGCATGAAATAAAGCGAATACAGGAGCGGGAAAAAGCGAACGTAAGATAAAAAAAGGGATAAAAGTCACAGTTAATTCTTGACAATGAGAAGTAGGTTTGATAGAATATAATAGTTGTCGCAAGAGACGAGGGTCTTGAAGCGATAAGCTAGACCATTGAAAACTGAATAAAGAAGAATGACTCATGTGATGTAGTAAGATACATCAAAAATCTGTCAATCAATAATGAAAGACAAGCCAGTCACCTAGGTGACTTAAATACTTTATTTGAGAGTTTGATCCTGGCTCAGGACGAACGCTGGCGGCGTGCCTAATACATGCAAGTTGAGCGCTGAAGGTTGGTACTTGTACCGACTGGATGAGCAGCGAACGGGTGAGTAACGCGTGGGGAATCTGCCTTTGAGCGGGGGACAACATTTGGAAACGAATGCTAATACCGCATAACAACTTTAAACACAAGTTTTAAGTTTGAAAGATGCAATTGCATCACTCAAAGATGATCCCGCGTTGTATTAGCTAGTTGGTGAGGTAAAGGCTCACCAAGGCGATGATACATAGCCGACCTGAGAGGGTGATCGGCCACATTGGGACTGAGACACGGCCCAAACTCCTACGGGAGGCAGCAGTAGGGAATCTTCGGCAATGGACGAAAGTCTGACCGAGCAACGCCGCGTGAGTGAAGAAGGTTTTCGGATCGTAAAACTCTGTTGGTAGAGAAGAACGTTGGTGAGAGTGGAAAGCTCATCAAGTGACGGTAACTACCCAGAAAGGGACGGCTAACTACGTGCCAGCAGCCGCGGTAATACGTAGGTCCCGAGCGTTGTCCGGATTTATTGGGCGTAAAGCGAGCGCAGGTGGTTTATTAAGTCTGGTGTAAAAGGCAGTGGCTCAACCATTGTATGCATTGGAAACTGGTAGACTTGAGTGCAGGAGAGGAGAGTGGAATTCCATGTGTAGCGGTGAAATGCGTAGATATATGGAGGAACACCGGTGGCGAAAGCGGCTCTCTGGCCTGTAACTGACACTGAGGCTCGAAAGCGTGGGGAGCAAACAGGATTAGATACCCTGGTAGTCCACGCCGTAAACGATGAGTGCTAGATGTAGGGAGCTATAAGTTCTCTGTATCGCAGCTAACGCAATAAGCACTCCGCCTGGGGAGTACGACCGCAAGGTTGAAACTCAAAGGAATTGACGGGGGCCCGCACAAGCGGTGGAGCATGTGGTTTAATTCGAAGCAACGCGAAGAACCTTACCAGGTCTTGACATACTCGTGCTATTCCTAGAGATAGGAAGTTCCTTCGGGACACGGGATACAGGTGGTGCATGGTTGTCGTCAGCTCGTGTCGTGAGATGTTGGGTTAAGTCCCGCAACGAGCGCAACCCCTATTGTTAGTTGCCATCATTAAGTTGGGCACTCTAACGAGACTGCCGGTGATAAACCGGAGGAAGGTGGGGATGACGTCAAATCATCATGCCCCTTATGACCTGGGCTACACACGTGCTACAATGGATGGTACAACGAGTCGCGAGACAGTGATGTTTAGCTAATCTCTTAAAACCATTCTCAGTTCGGATTGTAGGCTGCAACTCGCCTACATGAAGTCGGAATCGCTAGTAATCGCGGATCAGCACGCCGCGGTGAATACGTTCCCGGGCCTTGTACACACCGCCCGTCACACCACGGGAGTTGGGAGTACCCGAAGTAGGTTGCCTAACCGCAAGGAGGGCGCTTCCTAAGGTAAGACCGATGACTGGGGTGAAGTCGTAACAAGGTAGCCGTATCGGAAGGTGCGGCTGGATCACCTCCTTTCTAAGGAATATATACAAAGACGTGAGCATTCAACTTTATTCAGTTTTGAGGGGTTTAGTGATAAACCTAAGCAAGAATCAAATTCTTGATTGTGGGGCCTTAGCTCAGCTGGGAGAGCGCCTGCTTTGCACGCAGGAGGTCAGCGGTTCGATCCCGCTAGGCTCCATTGTCAGACAAGACGTTAAAATCACTTGAACATTGAAAACTAAATAACAATATCTAATAACGATAAATAAACCAAAAGCTGTGAATTTTAAAGAATTTACAAACTTATACTTGAAAAACGATGATTATAAATCATCATGGCAAAGTTAATAAGGGCGCACGGTGGATGCCTTGGCACTAAGAGCCGATGAAGGACGTGACTAACGACGATATTCTAGGGGGAGCAGTAAGTACGCCTTGATCCCTAGGTCTCCGAATGGGGAAACCCAGCTGCTACTAGCAGTTATTCATGAGTGAATACATAGCTCATGTAAAGGTAACGCAGAGAACTGAAACATCTAAGTACCTGCAGGAAGAGAAAGTAAAAACGATTTCGTAAGTAGCGGCGAGCGAACGCGAAGAAGGGCAAACCAAGAAGCTTGCTTCTTGGGGTTGTAGGACTGCAACGTGGACTTAAGCATTATAGTCGAATAACCTGGGAAGGTTAATCAAAGAGGGTAATAATCCCGTAGACGAAATAGCGCTTATACCTAGCAGTATCCTGAGTAGGGCTGGACACGCGAAATCCAGTTTGAATCCGGGAGGACCATCTCCCAACCCTAAATACTCCTTAGTGACCGATAGTGAACCAGTACCGTGAGGGAAAGGTGAAAAGAACCCCGAGAGGGGAGTGAAATAGCACCTGAAACCGTGTGCCTACAAGAAGTTCGAGCCCGTTAATGGGTGAGAGCGTGCCTTTTGTAGAATGAACCGGCGAGTTACGTTATGATGCGAGGTTAAGTTGAAGAGACGGAGCCGTAGGGAAACCGAGTCTGAATAGGGCGACTTAGTATCATGATGTAGACCCGAAACCTAGTGACCTATCCATGAGCAGGGTGAAGGTGTGGTAAGACGCACTGGAGGCCCGAACCAGGACACGTTGAAAAGTGTTTGGATGACTTGTGGATAGCGGAGAAATTCCAAACGAACTGGGAGATAGCTGGTTCTCTCCGAAATAGCTTTAGGGCTAGCGTCGAAATGTAAGTGTATTGGAGGTAGAGCACTGTTTGGGTGAGGGGTCCGTCTAGGATTACCAATCTCAGATAAACTCCGAATGCTAATACACATGTTCGGCAGTCAGACTGCGAGTGCTAAGATCCGTAGTCGAAAGGGAAACAGCCCAGACCAACAGCTAAGGTCCCAAAATATATGTTAAGTGGAAAAGGATGTGGGGTTGCACAGACAACTAGGATGTTAGCTCAGAAGCAGCTATCATTCAAAGAGTGCGTAATAGCTCACTAGTCGAGTGACCCTGCGCCGAAAATGTACCGGGGCTAAACATATTACCGAAGCTTTGGATTGATATTTTATCAATGGTAGGAGAGCGTTCTTAACCGCGATGAAGGTATACCGTGAGGAGTGCTGGAGCGTTAAGAAGTGAGAATGCCGGTATGAGTAGCGCAAGATAAGTGAGAATCTTATCCACCGTAAGACTAAGGTTTCCAGGGGAAGGCTCGTCCGCCCTGGGTTAGTCGGGACCTAAGGCGAGGCCGAAAGGCGTAGTCGATGGACAACTGGTTGATATTCCAGTACTAGATATGATCGTGATGGAGGGACGCAGTAGGCTAAGAGATGCCAGTTAATGGATTCTGGTCTAAGCAGTGAGGTGTGAGATGTGTCAAATGCATTTCTCTTTAACATTGAGCTGTGATGGGGAAGCAACTACGGTTGCGAACTCTCTGATGTCACACTGCCAAGAAAAGCTTCTAGCGTAAAGTCATATCTACCCGTACCGCAAACCGACACAGGTAGTCGAGGCGAGTAGCCTCAGGTGATCGAGAGAACTCTCGTTAAGGAACTCGGCAAAATAGCCCCGTAACTTCGGGAGAAGGGGTGCTGGTGTAAAAGCCAGCCGCAGTGAATAGGCCCAAGCAACTGTTTATCAAAAACACAGCTCTCTGCTAAACCGCAAGGTGATGTATAGGGGGTGACGCCTGCCCGGTGCTGGAAGGTTAAGAGGAGTGCTTAGACGTAAGTCGAAGGTATGAATTGAAGCCCCAGTAAACGGCGGCCGTAACTATAACGGTCCTAAGGTAGCGAAATTCCTTGTCGGGTAAGTTCCGACCCGCACGAAAGGCGTAATGATTTGGGCACTGTCTCAACGAGAGACTCGGTGAAATTTTAGTACCTGTGAAGATGCAGGTTACCCGCGACAGGACGGAAAGACCCCATGGAGCTTTACTGTAGTTTGATATTGAGTACCTGTAAGTCATGTACAGGATAGGTAGGAGCCATTGAAATAGGGACGCTAGTTTCTATTGAGGCGTTGTTGGGATACTACCCTTGACTTATGGTTACTCTAACCTGCTGGCATAATCGGCCAGGGAGACAGTGTCTGACGGACAGTTTGACTGGGGCGGTCGCCTCCTAAAGAGTAACGGAGGCGCTCAAAGGTTGGCTCAGATTGGTTGGAAATCAATCGTAGAGTGTAAAGGTAAAAGCCAGCTTGACTGCGAGAGCTACAACTCGAGCAGGTAGGAAACTAGGACTTAGTGATCCGGTGGTACCGCATGGAAGGGCCATCGCTCAACGGATAAAAGCTACCCTGGGGATAACAGGCTTATCTCCCCCAAGAGTTCACATCGACGGGGAGGTTTGGCACCTCGATGTCGGCTCGTCGCATCCTGGGGCTGTAGTCGGTCCCAAGGGTTGGGCTGTTCGCCCATTAAAGCGGCACGCGAGCTGGGTTCAGAACGTCGTGAGACAGTTCGGTCCCTATCCGTCGCGGGCGTAGGTAATTTGAGAGGATCTGTCCTTAGTACGAGAGGACCGGGATGGACTTACCGCTGGTGTACCAGTTGTTCCGCCAGGAGCACGGCTGGATAGCTATGTAGGGAAGGGATAAGCGCTGAAAGCATCTAAGTGCGAAGCCCACCTCAAGATGAGATTACCCATTCGTAAGAATTAAGAGCCCAGAGAGATGATCTGGTAGATAGGCTGGAAGTGGAAGAGTTGCGAGACTTGGAGCGGACCAGTACTAATCGCTCGAGGACTTTACCAAAAGAGTCAAATATAATAGGCTTATGGTTTAAAAGTTAGAAGAATTGTTATTTAGTTTTGAATGTTCAAGGTAACATTTAATGATTTGGTCATCATTGCGATGGAGATACACCTGTTCCCATGTCGAACACAGAAGTTAAGTCCATCTACGGCGGAAGTACTTGGGGGTTGCCCCCTGGGAGATAGGCGAGTGGCCAAGTTGAAAGTATGGTCCGTTGGTCAAGGGGTTAAGACACCGCCTTTTCACGGCGGTAACACGGGTTCGAATCCCGTACGGACTATATTATTAAAACTCGGGGAACCGAGTTTTATGTTATTGCGGATTAGCTCAGTTGGTAGTAGCGCATGACTGTTAATCATGATGTCGTCAGTTCGAGTCTGACATCCGCAGCTTTTAAGAGACCTACGGGTCTCTTTTTTTATTATAAATATAGAAAATGTTTAAGAAATTTTGATATAATTTGATAAACGGAGAGATGATATAGAATGCAAAAGAGATATACAACTTGGAATGAATATTTGCGAACCAATTTTGGTGAAAAAATATTTAAAGTTCCTATTGATGCTGGTTTTGACTGCCCTAATCGGGATGGTACGGTTGCTCATGGTGGATGTACTTTTTGTACAGTATCTGGTTCAGGGGACATGATTTTGGAGCCAGAAGCTCCAATTGCGGACCAATTTGCTGCCGAAGTGGCTCAATTTCATAAAAAGTGGCCTGGAGTGAAGAAATATATTGTTTATTTTCAAAATTTCACTAATACTCACGCCCCTGTTGAAGTACTGAGAGAGCGTTTTGAACAAGCGGTAAACCAACCAGATGTTGTAGGTATTTCAATTGGTACTCGTCCTGACTGTTTACCAGATGACGTTGTAGATTACTTGGCAGAATTAAATCGTCGAATGGAAGTTTGGATTGATTTGGGTTTGCAGACTACTTATGAAGAAACATCAGATTTGATTAATCGAGCTCATGATTATGAAACCTATGTAGATGCGGTGAAGCGATTGAGGGTTCATAATATTAATGTTTGTACTCACTTAATCAATGGTTTACCTGGAGAAACTAGTGAGATGATGTTAGAAAATGTTCGACGAATGGTTTTAGATTCTGATATTCAAGGTGTGAAATTACATTTACTTCATTTGATGAAGCAAACTCGTTTGCAACGTGATTATCATGAAGGAAAATTACAGCTGATGTCGCAAGAAGAATATGTAAAAGTGATTTGTGACCAACTAGAGATGATTCCAAAAGAAATTGTTATTCATCGTTTAACAGGAGATGCTCCGCGGGATTTAATTATTGGACCTATGTGGTCTTTAAAAAAGTGGGAAGTTTTGAATAGTATTGATGCTGAAATGGAACGGCGAGGAAGTGTTCAAGGTTGTAAAGATGTTCGGCTTAGTGAGCTAATTACATTTTAACTGACAGGAGGTGAATTTTTATTCATCTCTTTTCTATTGAATTTGGTGTTATAATAGGAAAGAAATTGAAAATCTGTCAGTAAAACTGAAATTGGTATATAAAAATAATTAGAAAGTGATGAGGAAATAAATGTTAAAACAGTTAGAAATGGCTCACTGGATGTTGAAAGACATCATCAACACTAATGATGTTGTGGTGGATGCAACGATGGGGAATGGTTATGATACTCAATTTTTAGCGGAATTAGGGGCGAATGTATATGCTTTTGATGTGCAAGAAGAAGCGCTAAATGCAACTGAAAAACGTTTAGATGATGCTGGAATAAAGAATCAAATATTTGAAAAAAATCTCTCGAATTTACTGACAGAGCCGTCAGTAAATCTAGTTTTGTCTGGTCATGAAAAGCTTTCTGAATACGTCAAAGAGCCAATCAAAGCAGCTATTTTTAATCTTGGATATTTACCAAAAACTGATAAAAGTGTGGTTACAAAGGCAGATACCACTTTGACCGCTCTAGAAGCTTTGACTAATCAGTTAGTTGTAGGTGGAAGAATTGCGATTATGATTTATTACGGTCATGAGGGGGGAATGGAAGAAAAAGATGCCGTTATTAAGTGGACTTCTAGTTTGCCACAAAAGGACTGGGAAGTGACTTCTTATGCACCTCTTAACCAAATTCATACGCCGCCAATTTTAGTTCTAATCGAAAAAAGAAAATAAATTTACTTGAACAGTTATGAATCTTATGTATTCTTTTATCTCTTGTTTTTTCCAAAAAAAAGAGTAAAATAGAGAAATGCTTATTTTTTTAAGTAAAAAAATATTTTAAAGAGGTAAATATACACATGCAAGGAGTTCTTCTCGCGCTTGTTCCAATGTTTGCTTGGGGTTCTATCGGATTTGTAGCTAATAAATTTGGTGGTGATGCTAAACAACAAACACTTGGAATGACTTTGGGCGCTTTTGTTTTTGCACTTATTGTTTTCTTATTCCGCATGCCAACGTTGACATGGCAAATTTTCTTAATTGGATTTATTGGTGGATTGCTTTGGGCAATTGGACAATTTGGTCAGTTTAATTCAATGAAATACATGGGTGTTTCAGTAGCAAGTCCACTTTCATCAGGAAGTCAATTAGTAATTGGTGGATTGATTGGGGTTTTTGCTTTCCACGAATGGACAAAACAAATTCAATTTATTCTCGGATTTATTGCGATGGCTGTTTTGGTAGTTGGGTTCTATTTCTCAGCTAAACGTGACCCAGAAAATGCAGTTGTTGAAGAAGGACGTAATTATACTAAAGGATTGACTGCTTTAACTTACTCAACTTTGGGATATGTTATCTATGTTATTCTTTTCAATAATTTAGCAGTACTTTGGTTCAATGTTCATTTTGATACATTGACAATTATCTTGCCAATGTCAGTTGGAATGATTTTTGGAGCACTTGTAATGGGTCGTTTCAAAATTAAAATGGAAAAATATGTTTATCAAAATATGATTGTTGGAGCAATGTGGGGTGTAGGTAATATCTTTATGCTTATGGCTGCAAGCGCTGCTGGTAACGCAATTGCCTTTTCATTCTCGCAATTAGGTGTCATCATTTCAACTATTGGAGGAATTCTCTTCCTTGGTGAAAAGAAAACCAAAAAAGAATTGGTTTATGTTGGAATTGGGATTGTTTTATTCGTAACAGGTGCAATTTTACTTGCAATTGTAAAATCTAAAGGATAATAAAAAAGCTGTCAGTAAATTGACGGCTTTTTTATAAGCTAATTTACTTACAGCTTTTCGGTCAGTAAAATTTTAGAGTTTTTCATTAACAAAATTTACAAAATGATTCCAAAAAACCTTTGGAGCACTACTACGAGGGACAGTTTTCTTGGCAACCAATGGAATTTGTTCTGCTGTACAATTTGGAAGATAGCCTAAACTATCCTTTACCGTAGTAGAAAGAGTGACAAGTTTTTGGCTTTTAGTCACAGTTGCTTCAACTGAGGCTGTTTTTTTCTTACTAAATTTGACTGTCAGTGATTTTGTATCTGCACTACCATCTGTAGCATAAGGAACAACGGGAGTGATATTTTGTGGAGCAACGAGTTGAACAGATTTTTCTTTTCCATCAGTCACAGCAATTTCTTTAAAATCATCTAAGGATTGGTTTTTTTGCACAAGACTGGTCGTACGCCAATGCCCATAAACATAGTTCATCAGTTGATTTGTGAGGGTGAAAGGAGTTGAGTTGTCAGCAGCAGGATCTGTAGCTTCTAAAACAACCGTAATGATTCTAAAACCGTTTTGATTTGTTGTTCCAGCAAAACAGTCAATTTGAAAACTTGTTGAACCTGTTTTCAAACCATCCACACCAGTTCTTGAAGTAGAAAAACCACTAAGCATTTGATTGGTATTAGTTAAGGTCATCTTTGCTTCATTGCCGGTATCAAAAGGAATTTCTGTTTTTTTAGTGATTTGAAGAATTTCTGGGAAATCTTGAATAAGATGATAACTAAGTGTTGCTACAGCCTTTGCGCTCATTGTGTTTGTTGCTGAGGCACCAGACCCTGGATAAATATGACCGTTTAAATCATCATTTGGTAAGCCAGAAGCATTGACGAGATGGCTGTCAGTAATTCCCCAGTCTTTCATTTGTTTTGTCATCATATCAACAAATTTTGGTTCTGAACCAGCAATTTTTTCAGCTAAAGCGACAGCAGCAGAATTTGCTGACGGAAGAAGTAAAGCATTCAATAAATCTTTGACAGTATATTGACCGTTTTGAGCAAGGGGAATATTGGAAGCATTAGAATTTTGAGTTAATTCATAAGCATAATCTGAAATAGGAACTTTAGTATTCCAAGTCAATTTATTCTCAGCTACATTTTTGTAAACCAAATAGGCTGTCAGTAATTTTGTGATAGAGGCAATGCGAGTGCTTGCATCATCAGCATTTTGTGCGTATAAAATTTTACCACTTGAGGCATCAATAGCAATTGCTGATTTAGCAGCAACCGTAAAGTCATTTGTCGTTGGAGTCGTAGCGGCACTGACTGAAAAGCCCGAAAGGGCTGACAGACTAATCAGGAAACTACAAAAAATAATTGCAATTTTTTTCATGATTCGATTATACCATAGTCTCATCGTAAGGTACAATAGATTCAAAACTTGATAGATGATGAAATAGTTTTATTTTTTCAAAATCAATTCTAAAAAATAGATTGACAATGGTTATAAAAAATGATATTATATTAAACGGTACTTTTTACTTTGGACTCTCAGGAGAACTTGTATAAGTTGCTAAACTTCTTGTCAGAACTTGGCTTAAGCGACCATATACTGACTAAAAAATTGGCGATTCGCCATCCAATAAAAAGAAAGGAATGCTTTTGTATTTCTCATCGCTTCGCATAAAATGTGGAAAAATACAAAAAGCAGACAGTAAAATGCCTACAATTAACCAATTGGTACGCAAACCACGTCGTGCTCAAGTGACTAAATCTAAATCACCAGCAATGAACGTTGGCTACAACAGCCGTAAAAAAGTACAAACTAAACTTGCAAGCCCACAAAAACGTGGAGTAGCAACTCGTGTTGGTACTATGACTCCTAAAAAACCTAACTCAGCGCTTCGTAAATTCGCGCGTGTACGTCTTTCAAACCTTATGGAAGTAACAGCGTACATCCCAGGTATCGGACATAACCTCCAAGAACACAGTGTTGTACTTCTTCGTGGTGGACGTGTAAAAGACCTTCCAGGGGTACGTTACCACATCGTTCGTGGTGCACTTGATACTGCAGGTGTTGCTGACCGTAAACAAAGCCGTTCTAAATACGGTGCTAAAAAACCAAAAGCTTAAGAAGGGAGATAAGTAAGAATGCGTAAAAATCGTGCCCCAAAACGTGAAGTTTTGGCAGATCCAATGTACAACTCAATCGTCGTAACTCGTCTTATCAACCGCGTTATGCTTGATGGTAAACGTGGTGTTGCGGCTCAAATCGTTTACGGTGCCTTCAAACAAATTGAAGAAGCTACTGGAAACAACCCACTCGAAGTCTTCGAAACTGCTATGGAAAACATCATGCCAGTTCTTGAAGTTCGCGCTCGTCGTGTCGGTGGTTCTAACTATCAAGTCCCAGTTGAAGTTCGTCCAGAACGTCGTACAACTCTTGGACTTCGTTGGTTGGTAACAATCGCTCGTAACCGTGGTGAACACACAATGCAAGATCGTCTTGCAAAAGAAATCTTGGATGCAGCTAACAACACAGGTGCAGCAGTCAAAAAACGTGAAGATACTCACAAAATGGCTGAAGCTAACCGTGCGTTCGCTCACTTCCGCTGGTAAAATCTATTTGCTTTGCAGCTGCTTTGTCAGAAGAACCCTTGCGTACTCTAGTACGCTTCGGAACCTTCTTTTTCGCTTCTGCTTAGCAAATAAATTTTACGATCAGTCTTAAAGATTGTAAAGTAACATCGAATTGATGTAAAAACGAACATTACCGGGCTTGGGCTCCTCGCCTGCTCGGTTTTGTTTTAATTTTTTAACATTAATTTGATACAATAAAACTAATGAGAAATTCTCATGACTAAAATCAAATAGGAGAACAAAATGGCTCGCGAATTTTCACTTGCTAATACACGTAATATCGGTATCATGGCCCACGTCGATGCTGGTAAAACAACAACAACTGAACGTGTTCTTTACTACACTGGTAAAATCCATAAAATCGGTGAAACTCACGAAGGTGCATCACAAATGGACTGGATGGAGCAAGAACAAGAACGTGGTATCACAATCACATCTGCAGCAACAACTGCTGAATGGAAAGGTAACCGCGTAAATATCATTGACACACCAGGTCACGTGGACTTCACAATCGAAGTACAACGTTCACTCCGTGTTCTTGATGGTGCTGTTACTGTTCTTGATGCTCAATCAGGTGTTGAACCACAAACAGAAACTGTATGGCGTCAAGCGACTGAATACGGTGTTCCGCGTATCGTTTTTGCTAACAAAATGGACAAAATCGGTGCTGATTTCTACTACTCACTTTCTACTTTGGGAGATCGTTTGGGTGCTAATGCTCATCCAATCCAAATTCCAATTGGTGCAGAAGATGACTTCATCGGTATCATTGACTTGGTAACTATGAAATCTGAAATCTATACTAACGACCTTGGTACAGATATTAAAGAAACTGTTGTAGGTTCAGACGAATTTAACGCTGAATTGGCGGCTTTGGACTTCAATGCTGAAGAATACACAGAACTTGCAAACGAATGGCGTGAAAAACTCATCGAAGCCATTGCTGATTTCGATGAAGATATCATGGAAAAATATTTTGCTGGTGAAGAAATTCCAGAAGCAGAACTTAAAGCTGCTATCCGTAAAGCAACAATCAATGTTGATTTCTACCCAATGCTTGCTGGTTCTGCCTTCAAGAACAAAGGTGTTCAAATGATGCTTGATGCAGTTATTGACTACCTTCCAAGCCCACTTGATATCCCTGCTATCCAAGGTGTTAATCCAGATACAGACGAAGAAGACGAACGCCCAGCTTCAGATGAAGAACCATTTGCAGCTCTTGCTTTCAAAATCATGACTGACCCATTTGTTGGACGTCTTTCATTCTTCCGTGTTTACTCAGGTACACTTGATGCTGGTTCATACGTTTTGAACACTTCAAAAGGTAAACGTGAACGTATCGGACGTATTCTTCAAATGCACGCTAACACTCGTAAAGAAATCCAAACAGTTTACGCTGGGGATATCGCTGCTGCTGTTGGTTTGAAAAATACAACAACTGGTGACTCATTGACAGATGAAAAAGCTAAAATCATCCTTGAATCAATTGAAGTTCCAGAACCAGTTATCCAATTGATGGTTGAACCTAAAACTAAAGCTGACCAAGATAAGATGGGTGTTGCCCTTCAAAAATTGGCTGAAGAAGATCCAACTTTCCGTGTTGAAACAAACCCAGAAACTGGTGAAACAGTTATCTCTGGTATGGGTGAACTTCACTTGGACGTTCTTGTTGACCGTATGAAACGTGAATTCAAAGTTGAAGCAAACGTTGGTGCGCCTCAAGTTGCTTACCGTGAAACATTCCGCGCTGGAACTTCAGCACGTGGATTCTTCAAACGTCAATCAGGTGGTAAAGGTCAATACGGTGACGTATGGATCGAATTCACACCTAACGAAGAAGGCGCTGGATTTGAATTTGAAAATGCTATCGTCGGTGGTGTCGTTCCTCGTGAATTCGTACCAGCCGTTGAAAAAGGTTTGGTAGAAACTATGGCTAACGGTGTCCTTGCTGGATACCCAATGGTTGACATTAAAGCTAAACTTTATGATGGTTCATACCATGATGTCGATTCATCAGAAACTGCCTTCAAGGTTGCCGCTTCTCTTGCAATGAAAGAAGCTGCTAAAACTGCGAAACCAGCGATTCTTGAACCAATGATGAAAGTTACAATCACTGTTCCTGAAGAAAACCTTGGAGATATCATGGGTCACGTGACTGCTCGTCGTGGTCAAGTTAACTCAATGGAAGCTCACGGTAAATCACAAATCGTTAATGCTTTCGTTCCACTTGCTGAAATGTTCGGTTACGCAACTACTCTCCGTTCATCTACACAAGGACGTGGTACTTTCATGATGGTATTTGACCACTATTCAGACGTACCTAAATCAGTACAAGAAGAAATTATTGCTAAAAACGGCCGTAACGCTGACTAAGCTTTAATTTTAAAAATATGAGATAACCTGTCAGTACTGACAGGTTATTTTTTACTGACAAAATTTTTTGGTTTAGTTTCACTTTATCTTGACTTAATGAACTATTAAGTCAGTGAAGCTATAATATATTTATTCCAAAAAATTTTTCATAACTTTACTCCTAAAAGTGAGAAAGCAGTATCTAAGTGATACTGCTTTTTTATTTTGATTTTAAAATGAAAGGTTACTGACAGAAAAATATTTTATGAATCTGAAATCTGTCAGTAAAATTGTTTCATGTGAAACTTGAATGTTCGGAAATGCCATGCTATAATAAGCTTATCAAATAGGAGATGAGATAATAAATGAAAAGAAACGAACGTTTAGTTGATTTTACAAATTTTTTAATTAATCATCCCAATCAAATGCTAAATTTAAATGAATTAAGTAAACATTATGAGGTGGCCAAATCATCTATCTCAGAAGATTTAGTATTTATCAAACGTGTTTTTGAAAACCAAGGAGTAGGTCTGGTTGAAACTTTCCCAGGTAGCCTTGGAGGAGTTCGGTTTACGCCTTACATTACTGACGAACGTTCGTTGGAAATGAGTCAGGAAATTGCTGAACTTTTACGTGAAGAAAATCGAATTTTACCTGGAGGATATATTTATCTGTCAGATATTTTGGGTACTCCATCAAATCTTCGTAAAATCGGTCAAATTATTGCTCATGAGTATCATGAAAAGCAAGTTGATGTCGTCATGACTATTGCCACAAAAGGGATTCCAATTGCTCAGTCGGTTGCTGAGATTCTAGATGTTCCTTTCGTAATTGTTCGTCGTGACCCTAAAGTGACCGAAGGAGCAACGCTTAATGTAAATTATATGTCAGGCTCAAGCTCTCGTGTTGAAAATATGACTTTATCCAAACGGAGTCTTTCAATTGGTCAAAATGTTTTGATCGTTGACGACTTCATGAAAGGCGCAGGAACAATCAATGGAATGAGAAGTCTTGTTCATGAATTTGATTGTTTACTTGCCGGTGTTGCCGTTTTTCTTGAAGGACCATTTAAAGGTGAGCGATTGATTGATGATTACAAATCAATCTTGAAAGTTGATCGAATTGACATTGCTAACCGCTCAATTGATGTTCAATTGGGAAATATATTTAATGACAAATAAAAAAGTTACTGACAGGATATTCTGTCAGTAACTTTTTCTATTTATTCACTTAAAAGAAAGAAATTTTGTTGAGTGGCCACACTCGTAATTTCGCTTCACCAACAATTGCTGAACGTTTGAAAGTTCCAACTGCGCGACTATCTTGAGAAACTACCCGATTATCTCCCATCAGGAAGTATTGTCCCTCAGGAACTTTTACTGTAAAGGTTGGGTTACCAGTGCTATCAGTGGTAAATGCTTTGGTACTTTGAGCTAAACTCACAAACAAACTGCGGTTTTGTTCACTGAGTGCATTTGTTAAAGGATACGTACCGTAAGTTTTTTCCAACTGACCGTCAGCAAGTTGCTTTTGGTAATCTTTGAGATAATTTTCTGGATAAACTTTGTTATTGATTGTGAGTTGGTCATGGTCAAATTTTATAGTATCACCGGGCATTCCAATGACACGTTTCACGATATCTTTAGTTGAACCATCGGCTGTTTCTTCTTTGGCAACAACAATATCAAAACGATTAATAGTTGATTTTTTTACAATAACCAGACGTTCTTTGTCAGCTAAAGTTGGGTCCATTGAATGACCATCCACAACAACAAGTGACCAAAGAAAGACACGGGAGAGAAGAATAGCGATAATTATAAAGAGAAATAATCCCCACTCTTTTAAAAATTTCATCATAATTTTACTTTCTATAATTGAGCGATTTTAATCGCTTTTTGTGTATTAGCAAAATGAAGTTTTGCTAACTGATTCAGAGCATCAACTCCCTGACTTTTGATAATTTGTGCTGCAATTTTGTCAGATAAATTTCCTGCCCCACTGGGTAACGTGAAACCTGATTCTTTAGATAAGTTTTTTAGATTCTCTAAAAAAAGATAACGAGAAATAATTGAACTGACAGCAACAGCCAGAAACTGATCTTCAGCTTTTGTCAGTAAAGTTACCTTTGTCAGCGGATGATTTTGCTCTTTATTAACATATTTTTTATAATTTGCTTCCGTTGTAAAAGCATCAATAACAATATTTTCAGGCTTATGACCTAATTGTTTTTCAAGAAGATAAATAGCTTGGTTATGGAGAGCAACTTTAATGCTGACAGCATTATAACCAGAAGCAATCACCTCATTATACTTGACAGGTTCAACCACTAAAGCAACATGTGGAATTTTATCAATCAATTTTGGAGCAATTTGACAAATTTTTTCGTCAGTTAATTTTTTAGAATCAGCGACTCCAATTTCCTTTAGAAAATTCAAGTTTTCTTCACTGACAAAACTAGCAGTAACCATTAAACCACCAAAATATGACCCGTTGCCCACTTCGTCAGTCCCAATAAGATTTGCTTGTTTTTGAGGAACGACTTGAGCAATATGACCAAAGTCACTCGCTAATTTTTCAGCCTCGTTTCCTTGAAAAACAACTTTTCCAGAAGTGTAAACCGAGATAGAAGTTTTCCCGACCTTGGCAAAAAAAGTGATGTAAGGATTTTTGGAAACTTGCTCATAGGATTTGTATTTCTCAGCGAGCTGTTGGCGTTCTTTAGTCTCTAATTTTAGAACAATATTCATAAGAACATTCTACCATAAATTAGCTATTCTAGAATAAGAATCCGACCATTTATTAAAAATAATTTCTTATTAGAATCTATTATAGCAAACATGTTGTAAAATAATGAAAAAAGTCTTCATATTCTAAATACGAAGACCTCAAAGTTAGTCAACTTTCTCACTTAAACGCCCATCTTCCATCAGATAAACTTTGTCACAATAATCAACCAAACGTAAATCATGAGTGACCATAATTGTTGCCTTATTTTTTTCTTTTGCTTCCTTAGCTAATATTTTAACCACTTCATAAGCTTTTTCAGTATCCAAACTTGCCGTCGGTTCATCAGCCAAAATGATTGTAGGGTCATTATATAAAGCACGAACAATAGCTACCCGTTGACGTTCTCCACCAGAAAGTTCCTCAGGATATTTATCCACCAATTTCTCAAGCCCCAAACGGTTGAGTAGGTCTAATCCTGCTCTATTTTCTTTTGCCTTATTTACCTTGTCAACCAGTTGAAGTTGTTTCTTAACCGTTAAGAATGGCACGAGATTAGAAGCTTGTAAAATAAAACCAATTTCTTCAAAACGAACCTTAGCGCGTGCTTTCTCCTTTTTTTCATTTAAAGCTCGCCCATTAATCCAAATTTCCCCAGAAGAAGGACTTTGTAGTCCGCCGGCAATAGTAAGTAAAGTACTTTTCCCAGAACCTGAAGGTCCAATGATTGCCACAAACTCACCCTTATCAACAGAGAAATTAGTTTCTTTTAAAGCCTCTATTGTTTCATCCCCATCCTTAAAAGATTTTTTGACATTTTTTAATTCAATAGCTTTCATTATTTCTCCTATCCAATCGCTTTTAGTGGATCAATTTTGACAATTGCTCTGACAGAGAACAAAGCGCCCACAATTGCAACCACAATCATTAAAAGGGTAATCACTCCAAAGAAGAGGAGATTTGTTTGAAAAGGAACGGCTTCTGGTAAAATTAAGGCAGAACCTAAAGTGGCTAACAAACCAATTAATACACCACTAAAAGCTAAAATAAAAGTTTGAGCAATGACAGAATTACTAATAAAGCGACTGGAAATTCCCTGAGCCTTCATTACCCCAAAAATCGCTATTTTTTGCATTGTCAGAACATAAATAAAGATTCCAATGACAACCGCAGCAATAACCACTAGAAAGCCAATCATGAAACCAAAGGTCAAAACTTGTGCACTATAACCAGGAAGTTTATCTATAAATTTACTGATAGATAATTTTTGGATTCCTTTAGGCTGTTGGCTAATTTTTCCGCGCGTGACGATAGCATTGTAAGTAGTTTTAGGTTGAAAATTGGAATTTGAACCATAACGAATTTGTTGGAAAGTTTCTAAAGAAGTATAAAGCACAGGTGAAATATTGAATTTAGCATTATCTGTAAAACCAACAATAGTCACTACTTCATTATTGGTTGCTAATTTAATTTTATCACCAACTTTATAATCATATTGATTTTTAAAACTAATATCAGCCACTACCTCGCCCCTATTTTTAAAATCCCTTCCTTCCATAATATTGGGATTTAAAAATTCATTTGAATTAATTCCAAAAAAACTGACATTATTTTTTTTACTTTCATCATTGGCATCATAAACAATCCCAGCAGTTTGAGCGAGAACAGCCTTTTCTTTCGCCTTCACCTGACTGGCAATATCTGAATCAATCATTGACATATTGAGAGAATCATTGGCTTTCTCAGATAAAAAAATATCAGTTGCTTTCCATTTATCAACTGCCATCCTATTTTCTTGGGCTAAACCATAGGCTAAACCAGATAAGAAAAATACAAGATAGGAAATCAAAAACATGACACCAATTACGAGAGCATATCTTAATTTTGAATGTTTAATTTCATTAATTGCTAAAAACATCATTGAGCTCCTATTTTCTATATAAATCCCCCAAATTTCCGAGGACTAACTGAATAAAAGGACTTGTATTATATAAACCCCTTTTAAAAAAGCCTATCATAGTTCAAGTGAAAGTGCTACCATAATGCTTGTGGCAAAAACCACAAAGAAACATTTGAAAGGATATAAAACTAAAAAATACATAATCCACGAAAAGAAGTAAATAAAGGGGATATAATCCCTAAAATGTCTTGACAAACCCAGGAATAATATGATATGATGATAAACGGTATTGTTTACCCCATTTTTGTGGCCCCGGAAACCCAAAAATACTTTGCAGGACTCTTACACCTGCTGTAAACAAATTCTAGTAAAAGGAAAATAACCAAAATGATGAAAACTACATTCATGGCTAACGCTCAAAACGTTGACCGTAAATGGTACGTCGTCGATGCAACTGATGTTCCTCTTGGACGTCTTTCTGCAGTTGTCGCAAGCGTACTTCGCGGAAAAAACAAACCAACATACACACCACATACTGACACAGGTGATTTCGTAATCGTTGTTAATGCTGAAAAAATCAAATTGACTGGTAAAAAAGCAACTGATAAAGTATATTACTCACACTCACTTCACCCAGGTGGATTGAAATCAGTTACTGCTGGTGAACTCCGTGAAAAAAATGCTGTACGTTTGATTGAAAAATCAGTAAAAGGTATGCTTCCACACAACACACTTGGACGTGCTCAAGGCATGAAACTTAAAGTGTTTGTTGGCGCAGAACACACACATACAGCTCAAAAACCTGAAGTCCTTGACATCACAGGTTTGATTTAATCAGGAAGGAACGAACATAATGGCACAAGTACAATATGCCGGCACAGGCCGTCGTAAAAATGCAGTAGCACGCGTACGTCTCGTACCTGGTACTGGTAAAATCACAGTTAACGGACGTGAAGTAGAAAGCTACATCCCACACGCAGACATGCGTCTCGTTATCAACCAACCATTTGCAGCTACACAAACAGAAGGTAGCTACGATACACTCGTAAACGTAAACGGTGGTGGAGTATCAGGTCAAGCAGGGGCTATCCGTCACGGAATCGCTCGTGCATTGCTCCAAGTAGATCCAGACTTCCGTAGCGCTTTGAAACGCGCTGGACTTCTTACACGTGACGCTCGTATGGTTGAACGTAAAAAACCAGGTCTCAAAAAAGCCCGCAAAGCATCACAATTCTCAAAACGTTAATATTATTCATATATCAATGTTTAAAGCACTTCCGTATGGAGGTGCTTTTTTTATTAAGTTTACACCTAAAAAACCTGTGAACTCTCCCGAAATATCCAAATGACAAAAATAAATAAACTAATAAATTACATTTTCTATAAAAATGTACAGTTCAAAACATGACAACCGCGGGGTTTTCCGGATGTAAGATAAAAAAAGGGATAAAAGTCACAGTTAATTCTTGAC
This sequence comes from Lactococcus sp. KTH0-1S, assembly GCF_052544945.1. Lineage (NCBI taxonomy): Bacteria > Bacillati > Bacillota > Bacilli > Lactobacillales > Streptococcaceae > Lactococcus > Lactococcus sp. KTH0-1S. The sequence goes on along the minus strand of NZ_CP195165.1, from coordinate 2,359,329 downwards.
AATGAGAAGTAGGTTTGATAGAATATAATAGTTGTCGCAAGAGACGAGGGTCTTGAAGCGATAAGCTAGACCATTGAAAACTGAATAAAGAAGAATGACTCATGTGATGTAGTAAGATACATCAAAAATCTGTCAATCAATAATGAAAGACAAGCCAGTCACCTAGGTGACTTAAATACTTTATTTGAGAGTTTGATCCTGGCTCAGGACGAACGCTGGCGGCGTGCCTAATACATGCAAGTTGAGCGCTGAAGGTTGGTACTTGTACCGACTGGATGAGCAGCGAACGGGTGAGTAACGCGTGGGGAATCTGCCTTTGAGCGGGGGACAACATTTGGAAACGAATGCTAATACCGCATAACAACTTTAAACACAAGTTTTAAGTTTGAAAGATGCAATTGCATCACTCAAAGATGATCCCGCGTTGTATTAGCTAGTTGGTGAGGTAAAGGCTCACCAAGGCGATGATACATAGCCGACCTGAGAGGGTGATCGGCCACATTGGGACTGAGACACGGCCCAAACTCCTACGGGAGGCAGCAGTAGGGAATCTTCGGCAATGGACGAAAGTCTGACCGAGCAACGCCGCGTGAGTGAAGAAGGTTTTCGGATCGTAAAACTCTGTTGGTAGAGAAGAACGTTGGTGAGAGTGGAAAGCTCATCAAGTGACGGTAACTACCCAGAAAGGGACGGCTAACTACGTGCCAGCAGCCGCGGTAATACGTAGGTCCCGAGCGTTGTCCGGATTTATTGGGCGTAAAGCGAGCGCAGGTGGTTTATTAAGTCTGGTGTAAAAGGCAGTGGCTCAACCATTGTATGCATTGGAAACTGGTAGACTTGAGTGCAGGAGAGGAGAGTGGAATTCCATGTGTAGCGGTGAAATGCGTAGATATATGGAGGAACACCGGTGGCGAAAGCGGCTCTCTGGCCTGTAACTGACACTGAGGCTCGAAAGCGTGGGGAGCAAACAGGATTAGATACCCTGGTAGTCCACGCCGTAAACGATGAGTGCTAGATGTAGGGAGCTATAAGTTCTCTGTATCGCAGCTAACGCAATAAGCACTCCGCCTGGGGAGTACGACCGCAAGGTTGAAACTCAAAGGAATTGACGGGGGCCCGCACAAGCGGTGGAGCATGTGGTTTAATTCGAAGCAACGCGAAGAACCTTACCAGGTCTTGACATACTCGTGCTATTCCTAGAGATAGGAAGTTCCTTCGGGACACGGGATACAGGTGGTGCATGGTTGTCGTCAGCTCGTGTCGTGAGATGTTGGGTTAAGTCCCGCAACGAGCGCAACCCCTATTGTTAGTTGCCATCATTAAGTTGGGCACTCTAACGAGACTGCCGGTGATAAACCGGAGGAAGGTGGGGATGACGTCAAATCATCATGCCCCTTATGACCTGGGCTACACACGTGCTACAATGGATGGTACAACGAGTCGCGAGACAGTGATGTTTAGCTAATCTCTTAAAACCATTCTCAGTTCGGATTGTAGGCTGCAACTCGCCTACATGAAGTCGGAATCGCTAGTAATCGCGGATCAGCACGCCGCGGTGAATACGTTCCCGGGCCTTGTACACACCGCCCGTCACACCACGGGAGTTGGGAGTACCCGAAGTAGGTTGCCTAACCGCAAGGAGGGCGCTTCCTAAGGTAAGACCGATGACTGGGGTGAAGTCGTAACAAGGTAGCCGTATCGGAAGGTGCGGCTGGATCACCTCCTTTCTAAGGAATATATACAAAGACGTGAGCATTCAACTTTATTCAGTTTTGAGGGGTTTAGTGATAAACCTAAGCAAGAATCAAATTCTTGATTGTGGGGCCTTAGCTCAGCTGGGAGAGCGCCTGCTTTGCACGCAGGAGGTCAGCGGTTCGATCCCGCTAGGCTCCATTGTCAGACAAGACGTTAAAATCACTTGAACATTGAAAACTAAATAACAATATCTAATAACGATAAATAAACCAAAAGCTGTGAATTTTAAAGAATTTACAAACTTATACTTGAAAAACGATGATTATAAATCATCATGGCAAAGTTAATAAGGGCGCACGGTGGATGCCTTGGCACTAAGAGCCGATGAAGGACGTGACTAACGACGATATTCTAGGGGGAGCAGTAAGTACGCCTTGATCCCTAGGTCTCCGAATGGGGAAACCCAGCTGCTACTAGCAGTTATTCATGAGTGAATACATAGCTCATGTAAAGGTAACGCAGAGAACTGAAACATCTAAGTACCTGCAGGAAGAGAAAGTAAAAACGATTTCGTAAGTAGCGGCGAGCGAACGCGAAGAAGGGCAAACCAAGAAGCTTGCTTCTTGGGGTTGTAGGACTGCAACGTGGACTTAAGCATTATAGTCGAATAACCTGGGAAGGTTAATCAAAGAGGGTAATAATCCCGTAGACGAAATAGCGCTTATACCTAGCAGTATCCTGAGTAGGGCTGGACACGCGAAATCCAGTTTGAATCCGGGAGGACCATCTCCCAACCCTAAATACTCCTTAGTGACCGATAGTGAACCAGTACCGTGAGGGAAAGGTGAAAAGAACCCCGAGAGGGGAGTGAAATAGCACCTGAAACCGTGTGCCTACAAGAAGTTCGAGCCCGTTAATGGGTGAGAGCGTGCCTTTTGTAGAATGAACCGGCGAGTTACGTTATGATGCGAGGTTAAGTTGAAGAGACGGAGCCGTAGGGAAACCGAGTCTGAATAGGGCGACTTAGTATCATGATGTAGACCCGAAACCTAGTGACCTATCCATGAGCAGGGTGAAGGTGTGGTAAGACGCACTGGAGGCCCGAACCAGGACACGTTGAAAAGTGTTTGGATGACTTGTGGATAGCGGAGAAATTCCAAACGAACTGGGAGATAGCTGGTTCTCTCCGAAATAGCTTTAGGGCTAGCGTCGAAATGTAAGTGTATTGGAGGTAGAGCACTGTTTGGGTGAGGGGTCCGTCTAGGATTACCAATCTCAGATAAACTCCGAATGCTAATACACATGTTCGGCAGTCAGACTGCGAGTGCTAAGATCCGTAGTCGAAAGGGAAACAGCCCAGACCAACAGCTAAGGTCCCAAAATATATGTTAAGTGGAAAAGGATGTGGGGTTGCACAGACAACTAGGATGTTAGCTCAGAAGCAGCTATCATTCAAAGAGTGCGTAATAGCTCACTAGTCGAGTGACCCTGCGCCGAAAATGTACCGGGGCTAAACATATTACCGAAGCTTTGGATTGATATTTTATCAATGGTAGGAGAGCGTTCTTAACCGCGATGAAGGTATACCGTGAGGAGTGCTGGAGCGTTAAGAAGTGAGAATGCCGGTATGAGTAGCGCAAGATAAGTGAGAATCTTATCCACCGTAAGACTAAGGTTTCCAGGGGAAGGCTCGTCCGCCCTGGGTTAGTCGGGACCTAAGGCGAGGCCGAAAGGCGTAGTCGATGGACAACTGGTTGATATTCCAGTACTAGATATGATCGTGATGGAGGGACGCAGTAGGCTAAGAGATGCCAGTTAATGGATTCTGGTCTAAGCAGTGAGGTGTGAGATGTGTCAAATGCATTTCTCTTTAACATTGAGCTGTGATGGGGAAGCAACTACGGTTGCGAACTCTCTGATGTCACACTGCCAAGAAAAGCTTCTAGCGTAAAGTCATATCTACCCGTACCGCAAACCGACACAGGTAGTCGAGGCGAGTAGCCTCAGGTGATCGAGAGAACTCTCGTTAAGGAACTCGGCAAAATAGCCCCGTAACTTCGGGAGAAGGGGTGCTGGTGTAAAAGCCAGCCGCAGTGAATAGGCCCAAGCAACTGTTTATCAAAAACACAGCTCTCTGCTAAACCGCAAGGTGATGTATAGGGGGTGACGCCTGCCCGGTGCTGGAAGGTTAAGAGGAGTGCTTAGACGTAAGTCGAAGGTATGAATTGAAGCCCCAGTAAACGGCGGCCGTAACTATAACGGTCCTAAGGTAGCGAAATTCCTTGTCGGGTAAGTTCCGACCCGCACGAAAGGCGTAATGATTTGGGCACTGTCTCAACGAGAGACTCGGTGAAATTTTAGTACCTGTGAAGATGCAGGTTACCCGCGACAGGACGGAAAGACCCCATGGAGCTTTACTGTAGTTTGATATTGAGTACCTGTAAGTCATGTACAGGATAGGTAGGAGCCATTGAAATAGGGACGCTAGTTTCTATTGAGGCGTTGTTGGGATACTACCCTTGACTTATGGTTACTCTAACCCGCTGGCATAATCGGCCAGGGAGACAGTGTCTGACGGACAGTTTGACTGGGGCGGTCGCCTCCTAAAGAGTAACGGAGGCGCTCAAAGGTTGGCTCAGATTGGTTGGAAATCAATCGTAGAGTGTAAAGGTAAAAGCCAGCTTGACTGCGAGAGCTACAACTCGAGCAGGTAGGAAACTAGGACTTAGTGATCCGGTGGTACCGCATGGAAGGGCCATCGCTCAACGGATAAAAGCTACCCTGGGGATAACAGGCTTATCTCCCCCAAGAGTTCACATCGACGGGGAGGTTTGGCACCTCGATGTCGGCTCGTCGCATCCTGGGGCTGTAGTCGGTCCCAAGGGTTGGGCTGTTCGCCCATTAAAGCGGCACGCGAGCTGGGTTCAGAACGTCGTGAGACAGTTCGGTCCCTATCCGTCGCGGGCGTAGGTAATTTGAGAGGATCTGTCCTTAGTACGAGAGGACCGGGATGGACTTACCGCTGGTGTACCAGTTGTTCCGCCAGGAGCACGGCTGGATAGCTATGTAGGGAAGGGATAAGCGCTGAAAGCATCTAAGTGCGAAGCCCACCTCAAGATGAGATTACCCATTCGTAAGAATTAAGAGCCCAGAGAGATGATCTGGTAGATAGGCTGGAAGTGGAAGAGTTGCGAGACTTGGAGCGGACCAGTACTAATCGCTCGAGGACTTTACCAAAAGAGTCAAATATAATAGGCTTATGGTTTAAAAGTTAGAAGAATTGTTATTTAGTTTTGAATGTTCAAGGTAACATTTAATGATTTGGTCATCATTGCGATGGAGATACACCTGTTCCCATGTCGAACACAGAAGTTAAGTCCATCTACGGCGGAAGTACTTGGGGGTTGCCCCCTGGGAGATAGGCGAGTGGCCAAGTTTTGGGAGTTTAGCTCAGCTGGGAGAGCATCTGCCTTACAAGCAGAGGGTCAGCGGTTCGATCCCGTTAACTCCCATTGGTTGTTTCAGCCATTAAGTGAATAAAGAGTTTGGAAGGGTAGCGAAGAGGCTAAACGCGGCGGACTGTAAATCCGCTCCTTCGGGTTCGGGGGTTCGAATCCCTCCCCTTCCATAGAAAACGGGCATCGTATAAAGGTAGTACAAAGGTCTCCAAAACCTTTAGTGTGGGTTCAATTCCTGCTGCCCGTGTTTCATTATGGCGGATGTGGTGAAGTGGTTAACACACCGGCTTGTGGCGCCGGCACTCGCGAGTTCGATCCTCGTCATCCGCCTTTTTAATGGGGTATAGCCAAGCGGTAAGGCAAGGGACTTTGACTCCCTCATGCGTTGGTTCGAATCCAGCTACCCCAGTTGTTATGTTTCGCCGAAGTGGCGGAATAGGCAGACGCGCCAGACTCAAAATCTGGTTCCTTCACGGGAGTGCCGGTTCGACCCCGGCCTTCGGCATAACATAAAAGCTAACATGCCTATTGTTAGCTTTTTTTATATAATTAATTGGATTATTTTATAGTTAACAAAAAACTACTGAAAATTATTGAATTCAGTAGTTTTTTGTTATATTAAATGCGTTTTTAAAATCAGTAAAAGCGTAAAGTCTGAACTGAAAAGCTTGCTCCAACAATGATAAAAATATAGCCAATAATCAAGGATTTGAGAATATTTCCGTCGCCATGAACGATTAGAGGAATCAAAAATCCTGCTAAGCACAGAATTGGGGTCCATGTTCTAGTTGCTAGATTATGCCAGGCTAAATAGAAAATTAATAGTGAAAGAATTGCTCCCACAGCTAGAATTAAAATCAGTAGTGTAGAGTTGATTGCTGTTAGATTACCATTTATCCAGAAGACGCCATGTTTTAGTATCTCATCCACCTTTCCTCTGTAAGTCCCATCAATATCATACCGTTGCCAATCTACTTTAAAAAAAGTATGGTTTAAGGCAATATAAGTGATGGTAATAAGTAGCGAAAGAATGGAATATAAAAATAAAATCCATCTTTTAATATTATTTGGTTTGTTTATAAAATTTTTCATAGTTCTCCTTTTTACATTATTTTTAATAAGGTAATAGTTTAAAAAATGTGTCTAGTAGTTTGATTGCAGATCCACTAAAAAGATTCACTGAGCTATGGACAATCGCGCTCTCGATGAAATTATTTCTTTTTGAATAAACCCAAGTAATAATAAAAGAAAGGATGAGATATGGAAGTAAGTACCAAGAAAATCCTGTATGGACAAGAGCGAAAAGTAGAGAAGAGATTAGAAAGGCAATCTTTTTATTAGTTATTGAACCAAAAACATAACTTCTAAACAATAGCTCTTCCGAAAGTGGAACAATAATTCCTAGTATATATTTTTGACAAATGGTTGGTAGTTGGCCTAAAATATCCGACATACCAGTATCACTCGTCACGGAAGAAATAATTTGTGTTTTTAGGACAAATACTGTTGCTAGATAATTAATTGTTAAAGTGAAAAACACAATCCCCATCAGCCCAAAAATACGCTTTAAATGCCAGTTTTTAAGTGTGTTTTTTAGATACCCAAGCTTCCAAGCAATTATAAAAATGAGTATTAATACCACAGTCATTAATAGTGGGAAGGTCCAAGAAGAATTAGTATATAAAAAATCGGTAAAGAAAAAGATTCTTTTATTAAAGAAATAGGCAAAAACTAAAACAAGGGGATATTGATAAAGAATGTTTAATAAAAGAAAAAATAGAATTCCTAAAATATTAATTTTGTATTTTTTTAAAATCATGGCTGTTCTCTTGTAAAAATTTTTAGTGAGTGTTGCAGGTTCATCACTATAAATTTTTGAAGTTCATTTAAATTCTTCTTCATAAGCATCTCCTTAATTATAAAAAACTATATATTCAAACTATTTTGAATATATAGCATAATATTAGCACTTGATCAATAACATGTCAAAGAAATTTGTGTGTATTTTTAATATAAATACCATTATTTAATCAAAAGTAGTATGTATAATAAGTTTCATCTACTAAAAAATAGATAAACTGACCTATTATAAATAGGTCAGTTTTATTTTATAGTAAGGGTTTATTCAAAATCTAGACCTGTTATATTTTTTGAAATCTGCCAAAGTCTATCTGCGTCATTGTGGTCTATTGCATGCGGACGTAAGCCACCAGCAAAATTATTAGCTTCTTCTGATGTCATAAGTCTAGCAATATTAAGGTCTTCACAATAAAGACCACCCTTACCTTCTAAATCAGGGCTTGTTGAGGCCCAAAGAGGTGTTGCGGCACCTTGAGCTATTGTTTTTAAATAGCGATATTTACTTCGGTCAAAGCCGGATTTAAGTGCATTAAAAAATACGGGGATGTGAATTAATTTAAAATAGTCGGCTAGGTAGCGGAGCCAAGGTGTAATAGGTGAATTTTGACGACCAATATTTGTCATTGGAATCATACCAGGATGGACGGCAAAACTTCTAATTCCATATTTTTTTCCTAATTCATCTAGTTTTATTGAAAATAAAACGTTGGCAGTTTTAGATTGTTGGTAGCCTATTTGGGGATTATAGTTTTCTATTTTTTCAAAATTCCAATCTTCTAGTAATGGTGTCATTTGTTGAGCACGACTGGATAAATTTATAACTCTTGAGTTTTTTGCATTTTTTAAAGCGGGTAAAAGTTCCATTGTTAATTGATAGTGGCCTAGATGGTTTGTGGCAAAGTGATATTCTATTCCTTGAGAATTTCTTTTTAAAGGAAGATACATTAGTCCAGCGGAATTAATAAGAATATCTAGTTTTGAATTATTTTGCAGAAAACTTTCAGCAAATTGATGAATACTTTCTGGATTGGTGAGGTCAAGGGGAAGAATATCAATCTTTTTTATTTTAGATAAATTTTTCTTGGCTACTTCCATTCTTCGGGCAGGAACAATAATTTTTGCTCCAGCATGTGAAAGTTGTTTGGTCATCTCTAAACCAATACCAGAATACCCACCAGTGATGATGATTGTTTTTCCTGAAAGATTAATATTTTTCATAACTTTATTTGCTGTTGTTTTATAATTAAATTTGTAGTTTGCTATTGGTTCTTGGTTTATCATAATAAAATTTTCCTTTGTGTTATAATATTTATGTGATACAAGTGTAACAGTAAAAAAGAACTTTTACAATTAACTTTGGACGGTTTGTCTTTAAAAGTGACAACAAAATGAAAGTGTAACAGAAATGAAGCGAAAAGAGCAATATCAAGATTTTCATGACTTTATTATTGAAGGAACGATGTTGTGTTTAGAGAAATATACAATCAATGAATTACCATTGACAGAAGTTTGCAAAAAAGCCGGGGTGAGTCGGATGACTTTCTATCGGCACTTCAAAAATAAGGAAGAAGTCGTATTAGAGTATTTTGAGCTAATCTATGATAAATTTCTTAAAGAACTTTTGGAGCTAGAAAGTATTAACTCACTTATTTTAAGTGAGAAGTTGGTGGGACTATTTGTTGAGCAAGAAGAAGAAATAGAAAAAGCTGTCAAGGGGAATTATTATTCGCTGATTTTTCAGGTATTTGCTCAAAAGATGACTATTTTTTATAATGAAACAACGACTTGGGCTGATTATCTAGGGACAAAGCAAAAATTTTGGAACGATTTTATGGCTGCTGGTTTATTTTATGTTTTAGGAAATTGGGTGAAAAATGGCTGTCAAGAGTCTTATGATGAAGTAGTGAAGATGGTTGTAGAATTCCATAAATAAGTGGACAAATAAAAAGGCTCAAGTTATTTTGAGCCTTTCTTTTAGCCAATAAATTTTTTCCCTTGTTTATTAAGAATCACTTTTGTAATTTCAATGACAAGGGTTGGGATTAAAGCTAAGATGATAGCTATTAGCCAGTGTGTCATTGATAAAGGAGCAACTTCTAAGATGTTCATCAAAATAGGAACATTTGTAAATAGCACGGTTATTCCTAGTGATAATAGTGTGGTACCAAAAATCATTTTATTAGTGGTAATTCCTCTTGTGAAGATGGATTCATTACTTCTAGCATTATAGATATTTATTGTAGAAGCAAGGGTTAATATCACAAAGGCCATTGTTTGTCCGAGTTGATGGTTGGGTGTCAATCCGGCGATTTCAATAAACCTACCGAGATAAAAACCAACTAGAGCAGTAATGATGAATGCTGTAGAACAAATGGCGATACGCCAGCTGACTCCTCTTGAGAAGATACTTTCTTTGACTCCAACAGGTGGTTGTTCCATGATATGACTGTCGGCTTTTTCACGTGAAAGTCCAAATCCGGGAATTCCATCAGCAAGGACATTGATGTAAAGGAGTTGAATTCCTGTAAAAGGCATTCCCCAACCGACAATTGCTCCAATGAGCATTGTTAGAATTTCAGCTACGTTTGCTGAGAGAAGGTAATAAATTGTTTTTTTGATATTGGTGTAAACGCGACGTCCTTCGCGAATGGCAGCGACGATAGTTGCAAAGTTATCGTCAGCAAGAATGATATCAGAAGCAGATTTGGCAACTTCTGTTCCAGCTATTCCCATTGCAGTTCCGACATCGGCTGCTCTTAAGCTGGGTGCGTCATTGACTCCGTCTCCTGTCATGGCGACGATTTGTTCTTTTTCTTGCCAGATTTTTACAATACGAAGTTTGTCTTCAGGGCTTACTCGGGCATAGACCGAAATTTGTTGAATCATTTGGCTAAGTTCATCATCTGTCATTGATTTGAGCGTCAAGCCATCAATAACTTTATCTCCGTCACGATAGATGTCAATTTGTTGAGCGATTGCTTTTGCTGTAAGCGCGTGGTCCCCTGTAATCATGATTGGTTTAATACCAGCAGCCCTTGCTTCTTGAACAGCGGCTTTTGATTCTAAGCGTGGAGGGTCAATCATTCCCACGATTCCAAGAAAGGTAAGATTATTTTCTAATTCAGTTAAATCTTCTGGGACTTTATCGATGATTTTGTAAGAAAGAGCAAGAACACGTAGAGCTTGGTCAGCAAAAATATCATGTGTTTTTTGGGCTTGGCTCAATAAATCATTTGATAAGTGAGTGGAAGTTTCCTTGTTATTTGAAGAAAGGAGCTGTGGATGTTGGGCTTGATGTTGACTGCTTGGTGCAAGTCTATCAAAAGCGCCTTTGGTCAGTACGAGATATTTTTCATTATCTTGCGGATGTGGAATGACAACGGTCATTTTTTTGCGTGAACTATCAAAAGGAAGTTCAGCAAGGCGTTTTGGATTTTTTTCGGGTTCATAAAGGTCATGAGTGATTAAAAAGCGAATGATTGCTGCTTCAGTTGGGTCACCATGGATTTCCCAATCACCGTCAACAATTTGTGCACTGGCGTTTGAGGCATATGCAAAATTTTGTATCAAGGAAACTTCTGAGTTTGATAATTGACCTCCTGACCAACTCTCTTGTCCAGATAGCCAAAGTTTTTGAATGGTCATCTGATTTTGTGTGAGTGTTCCGGTTTTGTCAGAAGCGATGACTGTCGCGTTTCCAAGAGTTTCAACGGCAGGGACATTTCGGATAATGGCTTTTTTCTGAGCCATATTTTCTACACCGTAAATCAAACTGAGGGTAACAATAACTGGAAGTGTTTCTGGAACGGCAGCGACTCCTAAAACAACGGCGGTCATTAAATTATCAACAAAAGGAACTTTTCCATACAAAAGGTTAATGACAAAGATTAAGATTCCGGCGGCAAAGGCAATGATTGCTAAGCGTTTGGCAAGTTTATCGATTCTTTTTTGAAGAGGAGTTTTTCCTTTTATTTGTTCGCCAATAAGTGTGGCAATTTGTCCCATTTGAGATGCGGAACCAACTGCGACAACGATTCCTTCGGCTGTTCCGTTAAGGATATTTGTTCCTGAGAAAACCATGTTCAGTTGATCTCCAAGAGGAACTTCGTCAGTAATATCAAGGTCAGCATTTTTGTCAATGGGTTCTGATTCGCCTGTCAGTGAAGATTCATCAACTTGCAGGCTATTACTTGTGAGTAAGCGAATATCAGCTCCAACTTGTATGCCGGCCGTCAGTTCAATGAGGTCACCGCAGACTAATTCACTTGAAGGAATAGTTTGGCGTTTTCCAGAACGAAGAACAGTTGATGTTGGTGAGGAAAGCTCTTTTAGTGCAGCAAGTGCATTTTCCGCCCTATTTTCTTGGAAGATTGAAACGAAAACGTTGATGGCAACGATAAGTAAAACAACAATTGTTTTAGTATAGTTTCCGTTACTGATATAAGCCAAATAGGCTGAGAGAACACCAACTAAAATAAGAATAATATTCATGACTTCTAAGAGGTGATGAAGAAGTTTTTGAAAAATATTTGGTCCCCTTTGTTCTTCAAAGTTATTATGACCGTATTTTATTCGTGAATTTGTAACTTGAGTTGGATTGAGACCAGTTTTACTATTAATATCATAGAATTTTTTTATATTATCAATGGATTCTGTTTTATAGTTCATATTTTTTAGCCCTTTCTTTTGGAAATTTACATTATAATATAATTATAATATATTTTTAATAATTCCTAGAACAATATGCAAATAAAATTTTTACAAAAGTCTGTATAATTAGCCGAAAATATGGTATTATGGATGATATGAAAACTAAAACAGTAAGTGAATTGGCAGAGCTTTTTGGAGTGACTCGCCAAGCGATGAATAAACGTGTTAAGTCGCTAGATACTAAATTTGTTGAAAAAAATGAGAAGAATGTAACAGTCGTTAATGCTGAGGGAATTCATGAACTTGAGGGATTATACGGAAAAGTGGTGACTGCCAAGGCAGAGGTTTTGGAAGAAAATGCTGACAAAGGTTCTGAGGTTGCGCTTAAGACAGATGATGCAACATCCGCCGCTTACGAAATGATTAGCGCTTTGATGAAAGATAAAAACGCTGAGATTGAACGTTTAAACAGTCAACTTATCTCCAAAGATCAACAATTAAATGTAAAAGATGCTCAAATTGCTGAAAAAGATGTACAGATTAAAAAACAGCAAGAGTTAATGGAAAAAGCTTTGACAGACCAAAAACAATTTTTTACGGATTTGCAAGAACAGCTAAAAACCACTGACAATAAGGGCTTTTTTGGGCGTTTATTTGGTAAGAAATAAATCATAAATTTGCTGAGCGTTTCATCAGTAAATTTTTTTATTGCTTTTTATAGAGGTGGAAGAAGAAATTATTCTTAAAAGTACGAGCTTTTTTAATGTTAAACGCTTTCAAGAAAAGTGGACTTCTTTTGCTTTTGTAGAGCGCTTTCTAAGGGAGTTTATGTTTGCAAATTTTAAAAAAAGTGTTAAAATAAAAGAGTAAGTTAAATTGTTAACTTAGTCAATTTAAAAGGTAAGCCTTTTATAAAATCTAATCCCTATAAGGAGGAAACTACTAATGGTAGTTAAAGTTGGTATTAACGGTTTCGGTCGTATCGGTCGTCTTGCTTTCCGTCGTATTCAAAATGTTGAAGGTGTTGAAGTTGTTGCAATCAACGACTTGACAGATCCAGCAATGCTTGCTCACTTGCTTAAATACGATACAACTCAAGGTCGTTTTGATGGTAAAGTTGAAGTTAAAGATGGTGGTTTTGAAGTTAACGGTAAATTCGTTAAAGTTACTGCTGAATCTAACCCAGCTAACATCAACTGGGCTGAAGTTGGTGCAGAAATCGTTCTTGAAGCAACTGGTTTCTTCGCAACTAAAGAAAAAGCTGAACAACACTTGCACGCTAACGGTGCTAAAAAAGTTGTTATCACTGCACCTGGTGGATCTGATGTTAAAACAATCGTTTTCAACACTAACCACGAAGTACTTGATGGAACTGAAACAGTAATTTCAGCTGGTTCATGTACAACTAACTGTCTTGCTCCAATGGCTGATACTTTGAACAAACAATTCGGTATCAAAGTTGGTACAATGACTACAGTTCACGGTTACACTGGTGACCAAATGACTCTTGATGGCCCACACCGTGGTGGAGACTTCCGTCGCGCACGTGCTGCAGCTGAAAACATCGTACCTAACTCAACAGGTGCTGCTAAAGCTATCGGTCTTGTATTGCCAGAACTTCAAGGTAAACTTCAAGGACATGCTCAACGTGTACCAGTTCCAACTGGTTCATTGACTGAACTTGTTACTATCCTTAACAAAGAAGTTACAGTTGACGAAATCAACGCAGCTATGAAAGCTGCTTCAAATGAATCATTTGGTTACAACGAAGACCAAATCGTTTCATCTGATATCGTTGGTATCTCAAACTCTTCACTCTTTGATGCTACTCAAACTGAAGTTACTTCAGCTGATGGAGCTCAACTTGTTAAAACTGTATCTTGGTACGATAACGAAATGTCATACACTTCAAACCTTGTTCGTACACTTGCATACTTCGCTAAAATCGCTAAATAATTTTCCGATTTTAACGGTATAAAAACCAGTCTTCGGGCTGGTTTTTTTTGATTTAATAAAGGAGAGAAGATGGAAACACCAAAATGTATTCATTGTTCAAGTGAATATACTTATGAATTATCAGATACGAGCTTTGGCTGTTCTGAATGTGGAAATGAATTTACTCTTGAGGAAATTGAGGCAGCTGGAAAATTTATTGTCCTTGATAGTTTAGGAAATGAGTTAGAAACTGGGGATGACCTTGTTATTGTGCAAGATTTGCCAGTTAAGGGAATGCCAAAACCAATTAAGCAGGGAACAAAAGTGAAAAACATTCGCATTAATCCAGAAGGGAAAAATGAACATTTTATTGATTCAAAAATTCCGGGCTTTGGAGCAATTGCTTTGAAGGGTTCAGTTGTTAAGAAAGCATAAAAAGTAATCAGAGTAATTTCTGATTATTTTTTTACTGACAGAGTTTTCTGTCAGTAAATTATATTTGATTTTTGAAGCATTTAACCTTATATATTGGTATAATAAAAGTATGAAATTAACAGATTCAGTGCAATTTTTAAAAGGTGTGGGACCGAAGTCTGTGGAAAATTTCCATAAGTTAGGAATTTTCACGGTTCAAGATTTATTGCTTTATTTCCCTTTTCGTTATGAAGATTTCGCAAGTCGTTCGGTTTTTGAACTTGTTGACGGAGAAAAAGCAACAATTATTGGAACGGTAGTGACACCAGCTAATGTTCAGTATTACGGATTTAAACGTAATCGACTTTCATTTAAAATTAAAGAAGGTGAGGCCGTGGTTGCTGTCAGCTTTTTTAATCAACCTTATTTGGCTGACAAAGTGGAAGTTGGTAAGGAAATTGCAGTTTACGGAAAATGGGAGCAGGCAAAGCAACAACTGATGGGAATGAAAGTTGTGGCTCAGGTGGACGATGGCTTAGAACCTGTTTATCATTTGACAGCGGGTATGAAACAAAGTCAATTGGTCAAAGTAATTCATCAGGTTTTTGAATCAGACCTTCTATCAGAATTACCTGAGAACTTACCAGAATTTTTGATTAAAAAATATCGTCTGATGAACCGGCAAGAAGCCGTTTTGGCTATGCATTTTCCTGAAGATATGGAAGCTCATAAGCAGGCTTTACGTCGTGTAAAATTTGAAGAATTATTCATGTTTCAGTTGAAATTACAGGCCTTAAAAAATAAAGAAAAGTCGGGCCGAGCAGGATTAGAAGTTGTTTTTGAGCAAGGAGAAATTGATCAGAAGATTTCTGAATTACCTTTTGAACTGACAGGTGCTCAATTAAGCGCTTTGTCAGAGATTCTGACGGATATGAAATCTCCTTATCACATGAATCGACTTTTGCAAGGTGATGTGGGTTCTGGTAAAACAGTTGTTGCTTCCCTTGCCATGTACGCGGCTTGTTTAGCAAATTTTCAAGCAGCAATTATGGTACCAACGGAAATCCTTGCCCGTCAGCATTTTGCAAACTTGAAAGCTCTTTTTCCAGAATTGCAAATTTCACTTTTGGTTTCGGGTTTGAAAGTGGCAGAGCGCCGCGAGATTTTGGCTGATTTAGTTAGTGGTCATACACATATGGTAGTTGGAACTCATGCACTAATTCAAGAAGGGGTCGATTTTTATAATTTGGGTCTTGTGATTACAGACGAACAACACCGTTTCGGAGTTAATCAGCGAAAAATTTTACGAGAAAAAGGGCAAAATCCAGATGTTCTAATGATGACAGCTACACCTATTCCAAGAACGCTTGCAATTACGGCTTTTGGTGATATGGATGTTTCAATTATTGATGAACTACCCAAGGGACGTCAACCCATTACTACAAGGTGGGTCAAACATGAACAATTTTCCGAAGTTTTAAGTTGGATAAAAGCAGAGGTTGCTAAAGATTCACAGGTTTATTTTATTTCACCTTTAATTGAGGAAAGTGAAACGTTGGACCTGAAAAACGCAGAAGCTCTTTTTGCGGAATTAAATGAATACTTTGGATTATTTGCCAAAATTGGTCTTTTACATGGAAAAATGAAAAATGATGAAAAAGACCAAATCATGCAAGAATTTAAGGCTAAAAAATTAGATATTTTGGTCTCAACAACAGTGATTGAGGTGGGAGTTGACGTTCCTAATGCTACCATTATGGTGATTATGGATGCTGACCGCTTTGGACTTTCACAGCTTCACCAATTGCGTGGTCGTGTTGGTCGGGGAACAAAAAAATCTTATGCCATTTTAGTAGCAAATCCTAAGTCCGATTCAGGAAAACAACGGATGAAAATTATGACAGAAACACAAAATGGATTTATTTTAGCCGAAGAAGATTTGAAAATGCGTGGTTCTGGAGAGATTTTTGGACTTCGTCAGTCAGGACTTCCAGAATTTATTGCGGCTGATTTAGTCAATGATTATAATATTTTAGAAGTGGCTAGAAAAGAAGCAGTTGAAATTTTTAAAAATGCAGATGAGTTTCCTGATTTGATTGCTCAAGTTAATGTTGACGGGGGCTTTGATTGATGAGTAAAATGGATAATGAAAAATTAGACCACTTGATTTTAGAAATGTGGACAGATTTTATTGACTTAAAAAATAAGGCTGAGCTGTCAGAAGTTTTGATTCCAAATAGTATGCCTCTGTTGTGGTCTGGTGACTTAGTCAAATATGAAAAATCAGACTTAAAAATACTGACGGTCAGTAAAAATGCTTCTTATGCAGAATTTGGTGAAAATCAACGTTATGAAAAATTACTGACAGAATTTTCGTCAGTAAATTTGGAAACTTACAAGTCAAATCTCAATCGGTATTTTGAATACAATCCTAGTCCTTGGTTCAATCAGTTAGCAAAATTTTTACCTGTTTTTGATTCAGCTTATAAAGAATCTGAAAATCAAATTAATCGAGCCTTACACATTGATTTGTTTACCCCAATTGCGACACATCCAGTTTGGCCAGGTTTAGCTAAGAGCCAACAAGAACAATTTAAGATGAAATTTCCGCAACTTTTGCAACTTTTAGAACCAGATATTTTACTGACAAGTCTGTCAGTAAGTAATTTAAAAATTTTACTTAAAAATGCTGGAACTGAAATCGAAGAAATATTTGATAAAGAAGAAGTAGGAAAAGCTGCCAAATACGTTCGAGCTTATCGTGTCGATAAAAAATTAATCGTGATTAACGGTCGAAACTTTCAAGGAACTTATTTCGGTGGAATGACTGACCAGTTTGTTAGAAAATGTCTGACAGAAATTAAAGGGATGATTTGATGATTGACCAATTTCTGTCAGTAAAAAAAAGAGTTCATTTGAACTCTTTTTTATTTTCCCAAACAAAATTGTGAAAAAAGTTGTGTAATCAATTCATCTGGGGCAGCTTCCCCTGTGATTTCTCCAAGTAATTGCCAACAACGTGTGACATCCACTTGAATTAAATCAACAGGTAAGCCCAGAGCAAGCCCAGAGTTTGCTTCTTTAAGAGCCTTCAAAGCTTCTTCAACAATTGAAATGTGGCGGGCATTAGATAATACCGTTGCATCTTTGGCTTCAATTTCACCGGCAAAGAAAATTTGATTGATTTTTTCTTCCACAGCATTTAAGTTTTCATTTTTAAGAGCTGAAATTCGGATAAAATCACCAGAAATTTGAGTGCTATCAATTTTTTCTGGCAGGTCGGTTTTGTTGAGTAGAACAATGCGATTTGAATTTTTAGACAGTTCTAAGAGCTCTAAATCTTTGTCAGTCAATTCATTTGAGGCATCTAAAACGAGTAAAACTAAATCAGCTTCAGCCAAAGCTTTTTTAGAACGTTCAACCCCAATCGCTTCAACTAAATCATCTGTTTCACGAATACCAGCAGTATCCACTAGTTCAAGAGGAACACCGCCAATATTGGCAAATTCAGTAATGACATCTCGTGTTGTTCCAGCGATATCAGTGACAATGGCTTTTTCTTCACGAAGCAATTGATTAAGTAAACTTGATTTTCCAACGTTTGGCCGACCAATAATCGCCGTTTTTAAACCTTCTCTTAAAATTTTTCCGCGTTTAGCTGTTGATAAAAGATTTTCCAAAAGCTGTTCAAAATGAGCCGTTTTTTCAAGGAGCATTTGTGAAGTCATTGTTTCCACATCATCATACTCTGGATAGTCAATATTGACCTCGACTTGTGCCAAACTTTCGAGAATCTCTTGACGAATGTTATTAATCATTTTTGAAAGACTTCCGTCAAGTTGTTTTACGGCAATGTTGGCAGCTTTGTCAGTTTTAGCTCGAATTAAATCCATGACAGATTCAGCCTGAGCCAAGTCAATTCGTCCATTTAAAAAGGCACGTTTGGTAAATTCGCCAGGTTCAGCGAGTCTTGCGCCATTACGTAAAAGTAATTGCAAAATTTCTTGTGTGACTGCAATTCCACCATGCGTATTTATTTCAACAATATCCTCGCGTGTAAATGTTTTAGGCGCACGCATGACTGTAACCATGACTTCGTCAACGAGACGTTCTTCTTCAAAAATATGGCCATAATTAATCGTATGGCTAGCAACTTGAGTTAAATTTTTTCCTTTATAGACAGATTGAGCAATTTTTAGGGCATCTGTCCCTGATAAACGAACAATGGCAATTGCTCCTTCACCAAGCGGTGTGGAAATCGCCGCAATCGTATCAAATTCTTGTGTTAATGTCATAAAGACTATTTTAACGCAAAAAGGCTGAATTTCCTAGCCTATTTAATTTATTTTTTTATAAAAAATAAAAATACTATTAACATGATATAATAGTAGACATGACCTATCAAGTAAAAATTATCTATCCAAAAGAAGAAGCTGCTGAAAATAACAAACTTACTGAGCGTACATTTAATGAGTTTATTGATGGACTCGAATTAGAAGAAGTCATCACGCAATATGAGCAATTACTGACAAAAGGTTATTCAATCTCAGTCAATTTTGCTCCACCTCAACTTGATGACAAGGGAATTGAGCCAGACCCATTTATGATTGCGGGTCGCTTAGAGCTTGCTGGGATTCCTTATAAAGCCACTTTGAAATTAAAAGCAAGTGGTGATTATGAATCAATGGTAAAAATTGCTAAAATGATTGAACAGCAAGATTATGATTATGATATCTCAGCTAAATTGCAAATTCGTGAAAATTCATCAGTTGATTTTGAAAAAGAAGGTTCTTGGTTTGATAAAGATTACACCAAATATACGATTTTACCCAAAGCCAGCAGCCAAGATATTGCCGATTTAAAAACACTTTATGACGCACTTGTTGAAGAACATCAAAAAGTGACCATTAATATCAAAGCAAAAGTCAAAAAAGATGATGATGACAGTTTTGCCAATCAATTGGCAGCTTATCCACCAGAAACAATGATTATTTTTAAGCTGACAGATGCAGATATTTATGGAGAATAAGAATGAGAAAAATTACTGACAGAAATTCTGTCAGTAACTTTTTTTCCATTATTTTACTGACAGACCTGTCAGCAAAATCTGATATAATAAAAGACATGAGACTAGATAAATTTTTAGCAGAAAGTGGCCTCGGAAGCCGTAGTGAAGTCAAAATTCTATTGAAAAAAGGGCGCGTGACAGTTGCTGGGGAAGTTCAGCGAGACGGCAGGTTTCAAGTAGATAAGAATTCTAGACAAGTCGCCTTTGATGGTGAGATTTTAGATTACCAAGAATATTATTATTACTTATTAAATAAACCGCAAGGTCTTGTTTCTGCAACAAAAGATAATCTTTTTAAGACAGTTGTTCAATTATTATCGGAAAAAGATTTTCGTGAGGATATTTTTCCAGTCGGGCGTTTAGATAAAAATACTGAGGGACTTTTAATTTTAACGAATGACGGAGCATTGGGGCATGATTTAACTCAACCCAAAAAGCATGTTGAAAAAGAATACTTTGCGCGAATTGATGGAAAAGTTACTGACGAAATTGTCAATAAATTTGCTGAGGGCTTGACTCTAAAAAATGGAGAAAAAGCACGACCAGGAGAATTATTCATCGAAAATATTTACAAAGGGGAGAGTCAATCTGGCTGGATTAGTGAAATTCGTGTGATTATTCATGAAGGAAAATTTCATCAAGTTAAACGGATGTTTGAAGCCGTTGAAATGTATGTTCTCTATCTCAAACGCATTCGGATGGGCAATTTAGCATTGGATTCAGATTTAGCGCTAGGGGCCTATCGTCCTTTAACAACCGAAGAAATAGAAAATTTGAAAAAATAAAAAGTTACTGATGAAACCTCGAAGGTATCCGTAAGCTAAAAAGCAATGGCTATCTTCTGACAGAATTTTTCATCAGTAACTTTTTTAATTTTCACGATTAATATTGACCCCAAGGACGGTCAAATGACCATTAGAAATCAATTTGATAATCAAATGAGAAAAATCTCCAGCAGACATTTGTGTAGAAGTGCTGACCCACCAGTCTAAAGTTCCCACCAAAATTGAGCTGATATAAGAAATTACAAAATCATTGGGAACCACAACATCTTTTTCTCTAACTTCCAATTTTTCAAATAACTCGGTATAGCGTTCAGATAAAATATCCAGAAATCGATTTTTTAACCGTTGATCATGCGCTCTGTCAGTAATCATTTGTGCAATTTCAGGATTATCGCGAACAAATTCATAGAAACGACTCAGAACAGTTTCAATTTCTTTGACATGAACATTGTTACCGTCAACCAAATTTTGTTCATCTAGAATGCCAGTGAAGCTAGCTAAAAATTGGTCAATCAAACTATCATATAAATCTTGTTTGTCAGCATAATGAGCATAAAAAGTTGCCCGATTAATCATGGCTGAATCGGCAATTTCTTGAATTGAAATTTTTTCAAATTTTTTCTTGCGTAACAAACCAAAAAAAGCCTGACTAATCAATTTTCTTGTTCGTTTCACACGTAAATCATCTGATTTAACCATAAAAAACCATCTTTCCAGTTTTAAAAAGACCCAGTCCCGATAGACTGTTTTGTCTAATTTTTCACATTGTATTATTTAACTCCATTATAATCAAAAAATAGACTAAAGTCATTAAAGAATTTAGTCAAAACATTTTGTCATTCGATGTCAAAGTCTTTTAACATAATCAACAGCTTGTTTTGAATTGTCGTTTATGTGACAACCACGCCCTTTTTGCTGGTTGATTTTCTTATGACAAATGATAAAATGAACATATAATAAGATAAGCAACAGACCGTCTAAATTACTTTTTATCAAAATTCTGCGTCGAAAAGATAAGTTAGATTTCAGATTTAACTTGTCGAAAAAAATATTAAGAACTTAGCGGACTTGTTCAAGTGATATTTCTCACATAACTAGGAGACCATCTTGACACAAATTTATAAAACAGGGATTGACGTTGGGTCAACCACAGTAAAACTAGTCGTTTTTGACGAAAATTTTAAGCTCATTTTCTCACGCTATGAGCGCCATTTTTCAGATGTTAAAGCAGCAACCATCAAAGTATTCAAAGATTTTATTGAAGAATATGGAGATTTAAATTTAGAACTAGCCATTACCGGCTCAGGAGGAATGGGACTTGCGGAAGTCATTGATGTTCCTTTTGTTCAAGAAGTTATCGCTTCATCAATTACCATTGAAAAATTCATTCCCCAAACAGACGTGATGATTGAGCTTGGTGGTGAAGATGCCAAGATGACCTTTTTTGATAACGGGACTCAAGAATTACGCATGAACGGAACATGTGCCGGTGGGACAGGTGCCTTCATTGACCAAATGGCAGCCCTTTTGAAAGTGGATGCCAATGGTGTCAATGAGTTAGCTAAAAACTACGAAAAACTCTATCCGATAGCATCACGCTGTGGCGTTTTTGCCAAGACCGACGTTCAACCGCTGTTAAATGAAGGAGTGCGTCGTGAAGATATTGCTGCTAGTATTTTTCAAGCCGTTGTCAATCAAACCATTGCTGGTTTAGCAAGTGGACGAAAAATCAAAGGAAATGTAGCCTTTCTAGGCGGTCCGCTTTTCTTTATGAGTGAATTACGCAAACGTTTCATCGAAACCTTGGATTTAAAAGAGGAAAATATTATTTTCCCAGAAAATCCACAACTTTTTGTGGCAATGGGAGCTGCGCTCTATGAAGAAACAAGTCTGAAAACAGCAACTGATTTAATTCATAGTTTAGAAAATGATGATTCAGACAGCTTAATTCCACAAGATACAATGGATAAACTTTTTGAAAATCAAGCAGAACTTGATGAATTTCGGACGCGTCATGCCAAAGCAACTGCTAACTATAAGAACCTGTCTGGACATCATGGAGCTGCCTTCTTAGGAATTGATGCCGGCTCAACCACAACAAAAGTTGTTCTTATTGATGATGAAGGAAATATTCTTTATGACCATTATGGTTCTAACAATGGAGAACCGCTTGAATCTGTCATTAATATTTTAAAAGATGTCTATGCTAAACTTCCAGCAGACGTCTATATTGCAAAATCAATAGTGACTGGTTATGGAGAACACCTGATTAAAGCAGGACTTCATGTTGATTATGGTGAAGTTGAAACAATGGCTCATTATAAGGCCGCTGATTATTTCAATCCAGGAGTAGATTTCATTCTTGATATTGGTGGACAAGATATGAAAGCTATGCGAATTCGTGATGGTGCTCTATCAAGTATTCAACTTAATGAAGCTTGTTCATCAGGTTGTGGTTCATTCATTGAAACCTTTGCCCATTCACTAAAACATGATGTTCGTGAATTTTCACAAAAAGCACTTTTGGCTGAGCATCCAGTTAATCTGGGTTCTCGTTGTACCGTCTTCATGAACTCAAAAGTAAAGCAAGTTCAAAAAGAAGGAGCGACTGTTGGAGATATTTCCGCAGGTCTTTCATACAGTGTCATTAAAAATGCCCTCTATAAAGTTATAAAAGTAAAACGTCCAGAAGAACTTGGTAAGAAAATCGTTGTTCAAGGGGGAACTTTTTACAATGAAGCCGTTCTACGTGCTTTTGAAAAAATTTCTGAGCGCGAAGTGGTTCGTCCAAGTATCGCGGGATTAATGGGAGCTTACGGTTGTGCTTTGATTTCCTTAGATAACCAAGAAGCAAATAAAGAATCAGAAATTCTAAAACTTGATGAATTGGAAAAATTCACAACTCATAAAGAATTTATGGTCTGTGGTCTTTGCGAAAATAACTGTAAAATGACCCTAACGGTCTTCAATGATGGGAATAAGTTTGTAACTGGGAACCGTTGCGAACGTGGTGCCGAAGAAGCTACAAAAGTTAAAGTCGCTAAAAAAGATAAAAAAGTTAACTTAGTTGATTACAAGTATAAAAAACTTTTCCGTTACCATAGCTTAAGCAAGAAAAAACAAACCAGAGGAGAAATTGGGATACCACGTGTACTCAATATGTATGAAAACTATCCGCTTTGGCACACGATGCTGACAGACCTTGGATTCCGTGTTGTTTTAAGCCCTCGCTCTGACAAAGAACTCTTTGAAGAGGGGATTGAAACCATTCCTTCAGATACGGTATGCTATCCAGCCAAAATGAGTCATGGACATATTATGGCTTTAATTAAGCAGGGCGTTCCAAATATCTTCTATCCATCTGTCCTTTTTGAACAAGAAGAACAAAAAAATGCTCAAAACCATTTCAACTGTCCGATTGTGCAATCTTACCCTGAAGTTCTTAAAAATAATATCGATGAAATTCGTGAAGGGCAAGTTAATTATCTTCATCCTTTCATTAATCTAGCCAATCCGGAAGGAGTAGCTGTTAATGTTCATAAGGCTTTAAACGCCCAAGGGATTTCTGTCAATCTTACGGAAGTACAAGCTGCCGTCCAACATGGCTTTGAAGAAATGGATAAATTTAAAGAAGATTTGCGCCTTAAAGCCGAAGATCTGCTCATGCAAATTAATTTAAATAATGAAAAAGCCATTGTTCTCGCTGGACGTCCGTATCATTTGGACCCAGAAATCAATCATGGAATTGCTGACATCATCACTCAAGAAGGTTTCCACGTTTTGACTGAGGATTCTATTAGTCATTTAGCCGAAGTTTCTGGTCTGCGTGTGGTCAATCAATGGGTTTACCATAGCCGCCTTTATGCGGCTGCAAATGTTGTTTGTAAAAATAAAAATCTAGAACTTGTTCAACTTAATTCCTTTGGTTGTGGTCTTGATGCCGTAACGACAGACCAAGTAGAAGAAATCATGCGTAGACACAATAAGCTTTATACCGTCTTGAAAATTGACGAAGGATCAAACATGGGAGCTGTTCGGATTCGTTTACGTAGTCTGAAAGCAGCAGTTTCAGAGCGCGTGCGTCATAATATTGAAGCAAGCACCGAAGTTCACGAATTAGTACAAGAAACACCAGCTTTCACAAAAGAAATGGCAAAAAAACACACTCTTCTTTTACCAATGTTGTCACCAATTCACCAAGAAGGGCTATTAGATACAGCTTTTGCCGCTGCGGGATATAATGTCGTTTCTCTACCAGAAAGCAATACTTCTGTCAATAATGGGTTGAAATTTGTTAATAATGACTCATGTTATCCAGCGATTATTACAATAGGTCAGCTCATTGAAGCTCTCCAGTCAGGAGAGTATGACCTTGATAATACTTCGGTCATGATGACTCAAACAGGTGGGGGATGTCGCGCAACAAACTATATTCCTTTATTGCGTAAAGCTCTAATTGATGCAGGTTTCCCACAAGTACCCGTCGTTTCTCTATCAATGGGGAATCAAGGAACAGAAAAAGGATTTAAATTCACAGTTCCACTTTTAACACGCTTTATGATTGCAGTTCTTTATGGAGATTTATTTGAAAGAGTCGTTTATCGTACTCGACCATATGAAGCCACTGAAGGTTCTGTCAATGAATTACATGCGAAATGGTTAGAAAAGGCTCGGAAAAATGTAGAATCTGGATCAATTTTTGAATTTAATCGCAACATGAAAAAAATTGTTGCCGAATTTGACCAAATTGAACTTTTGGATATTCAAAAACCACGAGTGGGTGTTGTCGGTGAAATTTTGGTTAAATATAGTAAAACAGCAAATGATGATATTGTGTCAATAATTGAAGAAGAGGGTGGCGAAGCAGTCGTTCTTGATTTAATTGGCTTCATGAACTACAGCTTGTACAATCAAATCTGGAAAGCAGATGAGATTGGCTTTAGTAAGAAAAATAAACTCATGGCTAAAACTTTCATTGGTATTATTAATATGTTAGAAAAACCAATGAATAAAACCTTGAAAGCCTCAAAACGCTTTGATTCTATTGAATCAATTTATGATATTGCAGCATCAACTGAAGAAGTGATTTCAATTGGGAATCATACTGGTGAGGGTTGGTTCCTCACCGGCGAAATGATTGAACTCTTGCAAAAAGGGGTGAACAATATCATTTGTCTTCAACCATTTGGTTGTCTTCCTAACCATATCGTTGGTAAAGGAATGATGAAAGAACTTCGTCGTCAGTACCCAGGAGCCAATCTCGCTCCCATTGATTATGACCCAGGAGTTTCTGCGGTCAATCAATTGAATCGGATCCGCTTAATGATGACCACGGCTAAAAAGAGAATGAACACTACTTCCAATTCAGTCGAAGAATCAGAAAGAGAGTCAGAAATGGAAACTGCTCAAGCTTATTAAAAAATAAAGATTAAATACTGACAAATCTGTCAGTATTTTTTTATATAAAGAGTAACAAATGTTATCAATGATGGGTATCAATGCTTAATATCAATACTGGTTATCAATGCTTGGTATCAAAAATTGTGGTCGCGCTTCGTATCGCTTTTGTTTAAAATAATTGAGTAACTTAAAAACATTTGAGAACAACAAGATTCCCGTTTCTCAAAAATAGAAATTATTGTTATTTAAGAAAGGAATTTCGAAATGAAATTTGAATTTAAAGGACTTTCTTCATATGAAGAAAATTCAACACCAAACTATGTAGGCGATACTAAAGTACGCAGTGTCATTCAAGACTTCGCTAACATGGATGAAGCAATTGAATTTGTTTCAAATCACCACGGTTTTATAAAAACTGAAGATGGAAAATTTGCTTTTGAAGTAAGAAATATCTCAGCTATCGGTTAATTAGATAAGGACAGTTAGCATGGAACAAAAATATTCAAGAATTTTAGTTGGTATGGATGGTTCAGCAGAATCACTTAAAGCATTTGATGAAGCAGTCAGAGTTGCTAAACGCAATGACGCTGAGCTCATCTTAGCCAACGTTATTGAAAAACGTTCATTTCTTGCCGTAAATACTTACGACACAATTGCCGAAGAACAGCATGAAAATGGAACAAAACTTTTATTGCAACAATTTGCTAAGGAAGCATTGGATGAAGGACTAACAAATGTTAGAACACTTTTGGAATATGGTTCACCTAAAGTAGCAATGGCAACAAAAATTCCTAAGCAAGAAAATGTTGATTTGATTGTAATTGGCGCAACAGGGATTAGTTATATAGAGCGTGTAGTTGTTGGTTCAGTTGCATCTTATATTGTTAATCATGCCACATGCAATACACTCATCGTTAGAAAATAACAGTCTTACTTAGTTACTCATAAAAAGAGCAGAGCCTCTTTTACTTAGAAATGGAAAAAATCATGGAAAAAGAAAGTATTTTTACTCCTACTTTCGTTATTAACACGCTTATTAGTTTTTTATTTTATATTGTTTTTTACGTCTTAACCTCCTCAATAGGGACTTATGCGCTTCAACAACTTCATCAATCAACAGTTGTTAGTCTTTCTTTATCAAGCGTTTTTGTTATTGGAGCCCTTATTGGTCGGGTTTGGACGGGGATTAATATCACACGTATCGGAATGAAGCGATTGCTCTATATTGGTGGACTTATTTTTCTTGTTTTAACTTTTGGTTATTATTTGACAACTAATATTTCCTTACTCTTTTTGATTCGAGTGATTCAAGGAGCCGGTTTTGGGATTGGTGCAACAGCCTCAGGAACAATTGCAGGTCATGTTGTTCCTGCTTCACGTCGTGGTGAAGGGATTGGCTACTACGCTTTATCTGTCACCTTGGCAGCTGCAGTTGGTCCAGCCCTTTCAATCATGATTTACTCTTCACTTGGTTTTGGTTCTTTACTTGGAATTGCTCTTGGTTTGTTGGTTATTACCTTCATATTAATTTTCTTTGTTCGTGTCAAAGAATTTTCTGCAGAAGAGCGTGCCTATGCCCTGGCGCATGAGCCTAAAGGTGTCGAACGATATATTGAAAAATCAGCCCTCCCTATTTCAATTATTGCCTTTTTAGCCGGATTTATTGACTCAGCTATTTTAACAGGAATGGGTTCATTTTCAACAGATCTTAAAATTCCACTTGCGGGATCATTATTCTTCACGATGTATGCCGTATTAATCTTTGTTTCACGTCCATTCACAGGTCGTTTATTCGATACTAAAGGGGATAACTGGATTTTCAATCCAACATTTATTTTCTTTGCAGTGGCAATGCTTCTTGTTGGCTTAGCCGGTTTCTTTAGCCCAGCTATTGGCTTTGTTGTCTTATTAATTGCTGGTGGAGCCTTCGGTCTTGGTTATGGTGGGGTTGCCCCATTTGGTCAAGCAATTGCTATTCGTGATTCAAGTAAAGACCGTATCGGTGTTGCAACTTCTACCTTCTTTGGATTTTTAGATTTAGGTGTTGGTGGAGGACCTATTGTTCTTGGAGCAATTATTCCAATGCTTGGAAATGGTATGCTTGGTTTCAGAAATTTGTATCTTTACAGTGCTCCCGCAGTTGTAATTGTTTGGATTATATACTATCTCATTCATGGTAAACATCAAAAATCAAGTTCTAAAGTTTGATTTTAATGATTTACATAAAAAATGATATAATGAAATGGCTACAGCCTTATATAGGCGAATAAATGAACAAATTAGCGAGTAGATGAGTTTTAATAAGATGGAAGAAATGGCAAACGTAAACATTGAATATCTAATCAATACACTAGAGCAAAAAAAAGTCAGTGTCGTAACACGTAAAAAGCATAGCTATATTATGTATCAAGGAATTGAGTCAGAATATATCTATGTCCTTAAAGATGGTGTAGCGAAGATTAGCAATATTTTAAGAGATGGTCGTGAATTTAATATCGCGTATGTTGCGCAGCCAGATTTTGTTTCTTTATTGGAAGAAAAACAAAATGATGGAATCTCAGCATTATTTAATGTCAGAGTGGAATCTCCAACGGCTAATTTTTATAAAATTTCACGGAGCGATTTTTGGGATTGGGTACGTGAAGATTTAAATTTATTTAGAGTTGTTGATGATTTTTATAAAAGAAGATTGGCACTTAATTTAGAAATTCTTCAAAAAATGACAATTAATGGTAAAAAAGGAGCAGTTTGTGCTTGTCTCCATAGTTTAATTGATGATTTTGGCATTCGTAAGAAAGATGGAATTTTGATTGATTTCACAGTCACTAATGAGGATATTGCAGGCTTCTGTGGTATTTCTACAAGAAACAGTGTCAATCGTATTCTCCACGATTTAAAGGATGAGAAAGTAATTGATGTGATTGATAATAAGATCATGATTTATAATCCTCAATATTTGGAAGAATATATTAGTTAATATAAACAGATAAAAAAGCTACTTTAGGTAGCTTTTTTGTTATAATTAGGTCAGCATGATATCAAAGTGTTCAAGGAGATAAAATGGATAATTTAAAAAAACAAGTTGGCATAAAAGCGGCTGAATTTGTTAAATCGGGAATGGTCGTTGGTTTAGGAACTGGGTCAACAGCAGCCTATTTTGTCGAAGAATTGGGTCGAAGAATTGCCGAAGAACAATTGAAAATTACGGGTGTAACAACGTCCAATGTAACAAGTAGCCAAGCCAGAGCTCTTGGAATTCCTTTAGCCTCTATTGACGAAGTAGATTATGTTGATTTAACAGTTGATGGCGCAGATGAAATTGATTCTTCACTAAATGGTATTAAAGGTGGTGGAGCAGCACTTCTGATGGAGAAAATTGTTGCAACCTATTCAAAAGACTATATTTGGATTGTTGATGAAAGTAAATTATCAGAAAATCTAGGCTCCTTTAAAATTCCCGTAGAAGTTATTCCTTATGGCTCACAACAAGTTTTTAAAAAATTTGAAGCGGCTGGTTATGCTCCAACATGGCGTCTAAATGAGGAAAACGAGAGATTGATAACGGATATGCATCACTTTATTATTGACCTTCATATCTCTCAAATTAAAGAACCAGAAAAACTTGCTGAGGAGCTTGATTTAATGGTTGGAGTTGTTGAACACGGCCTCTTTAATAACATGGTTAAAAAAGTGATTGTTGCTGGCAACGAAGGCGTAAGAATAATAAATAAGTAAATAAAAAAATCGTCTGATTGACGATTTTTTTATTTACTTAACCACTCTTGGACTCCCCATTTGTGAGAGCCACGTTTGAGTTTACTAATAGCTGTTTCTGGGTCAAACCAGCTAATATGATTAAAATCCTCGAGAGGTTCGGAATCAAAGCGGACATTCTTAGTATTATAAATATAGGCGGGATTATAAAAATATTTATCACGATGCGAACTATAAAAATATTCATCTGCTTGCCCTAAAAATTCTCCAATTTCAGCGGTAGCTCCTAACTCTTCCATGAGTTCACGATGAAGTGCTTTTTCTTGAT
The DNA here is from genome assembly GCF_052544945.1 of Lactococcus sp. KTH0-1S. NCBI lineage: Bacteria > Bacillati > Bacillota > Bacilli > Lactobacillales > Streptococcaceae > Lactococcus > Lactococcus sp. KTH0-1S. The sequence continues at coordinate 2,330,022 of NZ_CP195165.1, read as the reverse complement.
CTTCACCCGCTTCAATTTCCCCTCCAGGAAGAAAATAAGCTCCATTGGGTGCCTGGACGAGACAAATTTCTTTATTCTCTCTTGCGACAATCGAATAGACACCATATCTTGCCTGATAATTTTTCTCTTCATTTTTTTCACCGAAAACTGGAATATGATTCATAAAAAATTCTCCCCAATACTGATTATTATGATAAACATAACTGTTTTAAAATAGTTAAAAACCGCTTACAGAAATTTATTACTACTATTCTATCAAAATTCTGTCAAATTTGATAAAATAAGGTACGAGTAAGAAGAACTTATACGACTATCGGATTGAAAGTGAAGATTAGTTCAAAGAGATAAACGATATAAGAATTGCTTTTGCTTATGCAAAGGGCTATGTGAAATCACAGAGCTTTCAAATTTAATTTAGAGAGTTTGAAACATATTACCGAAGGGAACATAGAATAGTGAAAAAAATTAACTTAAGTAAGCTTATTATTATTGCACTCATTATCATTATTGCAGCGATGTCAGCAATTTTTATCTCTGCCAAAAATTTTAAGTCTAACCGTAATCCGTCAGCAATGACCCAAACAATTAATGATGGGACAAGTTTTGTTGACAGAGTACTTGTGGCACCTATCCACTTTGTTCAAGACAAGGCTAATGAATTGTCGAATCTGATGGACACCTACCAACAAAACCAAAGTTTGAAAACACAATTGGCAAAGTCAAAAGATGATGATAATAAACTAAGCGGCCTTGAGTCAGAAAATAAAGAGTTGAAAAAGGCTTTAAAACTTCAAGAAACTTTAACCGATTATCAAACGGTTGCTGCAAATGTGATTACTCGTGAACCTTCTTCATGGAATGATACATTGGTGATTGATAGTGGTAGTAAGGATGGCTTAACAACAGGTATGATTGTTATGGCAAATGGTGGCGTTGTTGGTCGAGTAACTCAAGTGAATAAGAATAGTTCAAAAGTTGCACTTTTGAGTTCTTCTAAAGGAATTGATAATAAAATTCCTGTAAGAATTGAAAGTGACGGCTCACCTATTTATGGCATTTTAAGTAGCTATGATTCCCAACAAGAGGCTTATGTAGTTAAAAATATCGACTCACAAGGGAAATTTAAAAATGGAGATTCCGTATTTACTAGTGGTCTGGGAACGAATTCTGGCAGTCAAGGTGGAGCACCAAGTGGTTTACTTATAGGAAAGGTTATCGGTGAAAAGCAAGATAGTGATGGCCTTGGTAAAATGGTTTATATCAAACCAGAAACAAATCTCTATGATATTAGATTCGTCTTTGTGGTCAAAAGCAAAATTGACGGTCAGTAGTTTTTGCTAGATAAGTATTAATTATTATTTTGCTTATGGAAAATAAAGCATTAATTTGTTAAAACCAACTAGAATATAAGGAATTAAGTAGTGAGTCGATTTACATTTCAATTTTTTAGTCCAATTATTCTTTTTTTACTAATGATTTTGGACGGTCAAATTACCCATATATTAACCGGGGTTAGCAGCGGGACGTGGGTACCAGTGAGTCATTTATTTTTGATATTTCTGATGTACAGTGTCACTCAGCACAGACCAAGCTATATCATCATCTTAGCTGCAGTTTTGGGGGCAATATATGATAGTTATTATCTAGGGATTTATGGGATAGCGACCTTATTGTTCCCACTTATTGCTCTTTTCATATATAATATACAGATAACCATATTTACTAACCGCTGGACACGGTTATTTACAACAATTATTATTGTAACGGCTTTTGAAGTTTTTAGTGCAATCATTATGGCAGCTTTTGGATTTGCACATTTAAACTTTATTAATTTTGTTGTTTACCAATTAGCGCCTACACTTTTGCTCAATATTATCTTGGCTACAGCCTTGCAAATTCCTTTAGAAATCTTCTACAGATTAAAAAAAAGTCATGGAAGATACAATTAGAAAGTGTTTTGTAACTGTAAAGAAATATTTCGCCGGGGTAAGAATAGTATAATATGTTTATTCAACCGAACTTAATGGGAGGAAAAATTAAAAAATTACAGTTATGAAAAAAAAGATTATCTCAGCTATTTTAATGTCTACAGTGGTACTTTCTGCTGCAGCCCCGTTGTCAGGTGTTTACGCTGACACAAATTCAGATATTGCTAAACAAGATGCGACTATTTCAAGTGCGCAGTCTGCAAAGGCTCAAGCCCAAGCACAAGTTGATAGCTTACAATCAAAAGTTGATAGCTTACAACAAAAACAAGCAAGTACAAAAGCTCAAATTGCTAAAATCGAAAGTGAAGCAAAAGCGCTCAACGCACAAATTGCAACATTGAATGAAAGTATCGCAGAACGTACAAAGACATTGGAAGCTCAAGCACGTAGTGCTCAGGTTAACAGCTCAGCAACAAATTATATGGATGCTGTTGTTAATTCAAAATCTTTGACAGATGTTATTCAAAAAGTAACAGCGATTGCTACAGTTTCTAGTGCCAACAAACAAATGTTGGAACAACAAGAAAAAGAGCAAAAAGAACTTAGTCAAAAATCAGAAACTGTTAAAAAGAACTATAACCAGTTCGTTTCTCTTTCACAAAGTTTAGATTCTCAAGCTCAAGAGTTGACTTCACAACAAGCTGAACTTAAAGTTGCTACTTTGAATTATCAAGCAACAATTGCTACTGCGCAAGATAAAAAACAATCTTTATTAGATGAAAAAGCAGCCGCAGAAAAAGCAGCTCAAGAAGCAGCTAAAAAACAAGCAGCTTATGAAGCACAACAAAAAGAGGCCGCTAAGGCTCAAGCAGCTTCTACAGCAGCAACAACTAAAGCGGTAGAAGCAGCAACTTCAACTGTTTCATCTAGTCAAGCTTCACAATCAAGTTCAAACAGCTCTACTTCATCAAGTAACTCTACTTCATCAAGTAGCTCAAGCTCTAACAATGATACAACACCAACACCAACACCAACACCAACACCAACACCAACACCAGGCGGTGGTAGCAGTAGTAGTGGCATTAATAGCACACCAATTGCTAATCCGTATGCTGGTGGTGGATGTACTGACTATGTATGGCAATACTTTGCTGCACAAGGGATCTACATCAGAAATATCATGCCAGGTAATGGTGGTCAATGGGCAACTAACGGACCTGCACAAGGTGTACTCCATGTTGTAGGAGCTGCTCCTGGTGTAATCGCATCAAGCTTTTCAGCTGATTTTGTTGGATACGCAAACTCACCTTACGGTCACGTAGCTATTGTAAAATCTGTGAATTCAAATGGTACAATTACTATTAAAGAAGGTGGATATGGCACAACTTGGTGGGGACATGAGCGTACTGTAAGTGCGTCTGGTGTAACTTTCTTGATGCCAAACTAGAGAAAAGCCTTAATAAATAAAAAAAATAGTGATTTGATAGTGGGGAATTATTTTCCTTCTGTCAAATCATTTTTTATTATTGTGGTATAATAATAAGGAAAATGATAAGGGGATAGATACAAATGTGTGGAATTGTCGGCTTTATTGACCGGATGAATCAAAATGATAAATCAAAAACTTTAGAAGAAATGATGAATACTATTGTTCACCGTGGTCCAAGTAGTTCAGGTGAATTTATTGATGAAGGTGCTGCAATTGGTTTTCGTCGTTTGAGTATTATTGACCTTGAAGGTGGAGATCAACCCATTTTCAATGAAGATAAAAGTAAATTGATTACTTTTAACGGTGAAATTTATAACTTCCGCGAATTACGTGAGGACCTTATCTCTAAAGGTCATGATTTTACAACTCATGCTGATACAGAAGTTCTTTTGCATGGTTATGAAGAATATGGTGTAGAACTTCTTCAAAAACTTCGTGGAATGTTCGCTTTTGTTATTTGGGATAGAGAAAAACAAGAATTGTTTGGTGCTCGGGATCATTTTGGTATCAAACCACTTTACTATACTCAAATGGGTGGAACTTTCATGTATGGTTCAGAAATTAAAAGTTTTTTGAAACATCCAAACTTCAAAAAAGAATTAAATAAAGAAGCTTTAAAACCTTACATGACTTTCCAATACTCTGCTCTTGATGAAACTTTCTTTAAAAATGTTTTCCGCATTAAAGAAGGTCATTACTTTACTTATAAAGATGGGGTCTTGGATATCAAACCTTATTGGGATATGAAAGTTGATGAAAAAGATATGAGCTTGGAAGAATCAATTGATTTGATTGACAAGACCGTTTTAGGTTCTGTAGACGCTCATAAATTTGCTGACGTAGAAGTTGGAGCTTTTGTATCAAGTGGTGTCGATTCTAGTTATGTTGCTTCAACGCTTCGTCCTGAACATACTTATTCTATTGGTTTTGGTCAAGGAACTTTCAATGAATCTAAACAAGCCAAACAATTGACTGATATGATTGGTTTGAATAATACTTCTCGTGAAATCCATGGAGATGAAGCGTTCAAGTATTTCCCACAAATTCAATACTATTTAGATGAACCAGATTCAAATCCTTCTTGTGTGCCACTCTTTTTCCTCGCAGAATTAGCAGCACGTGATGTACGTGTTGTAATGAGCGGTGAAGGTGCAGATGAGCTTTTTGCTGGTTATGAGTCTTATGGGTTTAGTACAAATTCTCGTGCGGTTCGTGTTTTCGCAGAAGGTTTGAAGAAATTACCAAAATCTTTACGTTTCTCAATTGCTCGTGGTATTGAAAATAAACATTTCAAAGGTCAAAAACATCTTTATGAATCACTTGCGCCTGCTGAAGATTTCTTTATCGGTCAAGCGAAAGTATTTGATGAGTCTGAATCAGTAGAGCTTTTGAAAGAAGAATTTAATGCAGCTCCAACTGTTAAAGATATTGTTGGAAAAACTTACAAAAAGGCCCCAGAAGGTTCTGAACTTCGTAAAATGCAATATCTTGATATGCACCAATGGATGCCAGGAGATATCCTACTTAAAGCTGATAAGATGGCAATGGCACATTCACTTGAATTGCGTGTTCCATTACTTGATATTGAATTGATGCATACAGCGGAACAAATTCCTACAAAATATCTTTTGAATGAACATAATACAAAGTATGCTTTCCGTCAAGCAGCTCGTCGTCATTTACCAGAAGAATGGTCAAATCGTAAAAAATTAGGTTTCCCAGTACCAATTAAAGACTGGTTGCGAGAAGAAAAATATTATAAGGTTGTTCGTCAATTATTTGAACAAGATTTTGTTGCTGAATTCTTCGATCAAGAAAAACTTCTGAAGATGTTGGATGATAACTTTGCAGATAAAAATGATGCACGCCGTAAACTCTGGACAATATATTCATTCTTGACTTGGTATGATGTTTACTTCATCAATAATGGTGAAAAACCTGCTGTGGTTAATTTTTAAGGGAGGTTTTTGTGTCACAAACAAATGAATTTCAACCTATCTTGTTAGGTTCTGATATCAATGTCTATGGAATGGCTCGTTCATTTCATGAAGAATTTGGAATTACTTCTCTTGCTTTAAGTGCTTCTGGATTAGCTCCAACAAAGTATTCAAAAATTGTTGAAGTACAAACTCATGAGAATTTTGACCATGAAGAAACTTTTATTCAGGTGCTTCGTGAATTTGCAAGTAAACATAAAGACAGTAAGAAGAAATATCTTTTAGTAGCTTGTGGGGACGGTTATGCCCTACTTGCTTCAAAATATCGTGAGGAGCTTTCGGAATTTTTTGAAGTGCCTTATATTGACTACGAACTTTATCGTCAATTAGAAAATAAACCTGATTTTTATAATATCTGTGAACAATATAATTTACCTTATCCAAAAACGGTATTAGTTAATCCAAAATCAGAAATAGATACTTTGGTAGATGAGTTAACTTTCCCTTATCCAATGATTTTAAAGCCAGGGAATTCTATTTCTTATTTAGATGTGCACTTTGAAGGGCAGAAAAAAGCGTTCACGATTGCATCTAACGAAGAAATGAAGTTGATGCTGCATCGTTGTTATGAAGCTGGTTATCCTGATGAGATGATTATTCAAGATTTCATTCCTGGAGGGGATGAAAATATGCGTGTTCTGAACGCTTATGTAGACAAAAATCATAAAGTTCGCATGATGTGTTTGGGTCATCCCTTACTTGAGGATCCAAGTCCAAAAGCGATTGGGAATTATGTGGCGATTTTGCCTGATTATAATCAACAAGTTTATCAACAAATTCAGGATTTTCTTGAAAAAATTGAATATACAGGCTTTGCTAATTTTGATATGAAATATGACCCGCGCGATGGCTCTTATAAACTTTTTGAAATTAACTTACGTCAAGGGCGAAGCTCCTTTTATGTTACTTTAAATGGTTACAATTTGACACGCTATTTAGTTGCTGACCGTATTAACAATGAACCGTTTACTGAGACAATTTATGGAAAAGGTTCAAAACTTTGGTTAGGGGTTCCTAAAAAAGTATTGCTCAAATATGTAAATCCTAGTTTTAAAGAAGAAATTCGTCGTTTTATTAATTCAGGAAACTATGGGACAACTCTATTTTATTCTAAGGATAACTCACCAAAACGTTATCTTTTGATGAAATATGCATTCCATCGCTATATTGGGGCATTTAAAACGTACTTTCACAAATAAAAATTAAGAATAAGAAGGACAGGGGGATATAATGGAAAACTTCTTTACAATCTTGGGGGGGATGGGTACTCTTGCGACTGAAAGTTTTATTCATACGCTGAATGAACGAACAGAGGCTTATCGTGACCAAGATTATTTGAATTATATCGTAGTTAATCATGCGACAATTCCTGACCGAACAGATTATATCAAGAATCCTTCGTTGGAAAATCCAGAAGAAAAATTGATTGATGATATTAAGATTCACAGTCAACTTTCACCAAAATTTTTTGTTGTTCCTTGTAACACGGCTCATTATTATTTTGATGAGATGCAAAAAGCAACAGAAATTCCAATTCTACATATGCCACGCATTGCCATTGATAGTATTAGCCATCACTTTCCAAAAGCTAAGAGGGTGGCCGTGCTAGCGACTGAAGGAACGATTTTGACGGGGGTTTATCGTGAGGCCTTGGAAGAACAAGGATATGAAGCAGTAATTCCAGATGATCAATTGCAAGAAAAGGTAAATCGCTTGATTTATCAAGAAGTTAAGGAAAATAGAAATCTTAATTTTGAGCTTTATAAGGAAATTTTGTCTGATGTCGCGTCAGAAATGAATTGTGAAGTAACCATTTTAGGTTGTACAGAATTGTCAGTCTTATATGAAGCCTATGATTTGACAAAAGAGTACAATATAATAGATGCACAAGCTGAAACAGTACATCGAACAATATCTATGATGGGAAAAAAAGATTTATTAGATGACTATTAAAAAGAAAAAACTTTTTAAAAAAAGAATCGTAATTTTATTTGTTCTTGTGGCCTGTCTACTTATTTTCACTCTAATTGTAAATCCTAAGAATCAAGAAGATAAAAAATTAACATCTGCATCAAAAACTTTCGTCCAAACCGATCGTCATGGTAAGTATGATTATGTTTTGATGAAAACTGGTGATGTTAATCAAATGACAATCGGAGCCTACCAAGGATGTGAAATTGTTTCTTTTTACAATGCATTGGTCTATTTGGATAAAACTCAGGGTAGGACGGTTACTGATTGGATTGAATCTTTGCCTTATGTGGGTTGGGGAGGTGATCCAGGAAGTGGTTATGCTGGGAATCCTTGGACGTCTGATGAAGACATTCCGGATGGTGGTTTTCCAACGATTTGGCCCACAGCTTTGATGAGTTTTGCTCAAGAAAATAATATCCAAGTTGCTGACTTATCTGGAAAAAGTATTAGCGAGATTAAAGATGCTGTTTTATCAGAACATTTAGTTGAAATGTGGGTGACGATTGATTTTGCTGAACCCAATATCACTTACGATGATTATTACGGTTATAAGGTTGTAGCTAATACGCATGCTGTTATTTTAGATGGATATAACGAAAAGAAAAATGAGTTTCATGTTACTGATCCAATAAAAGGAAAATATTGGTTGGCTGAATCTACAGTTGATTCGGTTTATAGTGGAACAAATCAATTTGCGATAGAATTTTTATAGTGTAATTAGCACTCTTATAAAAAGAGTGCTAATTTTTTTGCCAAAAATGAAAAAACGTGGTAAAATAGTGCTATTGAAAAATTGATTTAGTAAAGGAAGTGAGTAATTTAGAAATGAATAATACTGAATATTATGAACGACTAGGTGTCGATAAAAATGCCAGTCAAGATGAAATAAAAAAAGCTTATCGTAAAATGTCCAAAAAATATCATCCCGATTTAAATAAAGAAGAGGGTGCTGAAGAAAAATATAAAGAAGTTCAAGAAGCATACGAAACGCTTTCGGATGAACAAAAGCGTGCTGCTTATGACCAATATGGTGAAGCTGGAGCCAATGGTGGCTTTGGTGGCGGTGGCTTCGGCGGAGCTTCTGGTTTCTCTGGTTTCGGCGGCGGCTCAGGTGGCTTTGGTGGTTTTGAAGATATATTCTCAAGTTTCTTTGGAGGAGGTGGTGCACAAGTTAACCCTAATGCACCCCGTCAAGGAGATGACTTACAGTATCGGATAAACTTAAAATTTGAAGAAGCTATTTTTGGTGTGGAAAAACAAGTCAAATATAATCGTGAAGAACTCTGTCACACTTGTGGAGGTTCTGGAGCGAAAGCTGGCACACATCCAGAAACTTGTCATAAATGTGGTGGTCGTGGACAAATTAATGTTGTTCGTGATACACCGCTTGGACGGATGCAAACACAAGTAACATGTGATGTTTGTAACGGAACAGGTAAAGAAATCAAAGAGAAATGTGAAACTTGTCATGGTTCAGGTCATGAAAAAGTGGCACATACTGTTAAGGTTACTGTACCTGCTGGTGTTGAAACTGGACAAAAAATGCGTTTGCAAGGACAAGGTGATGCTGGTATAAATGGTGGACCTTATGGTGATTTGTATGTTGTTTTCCAAGTGGAAGCTTCAGACAAGTTTGAGCGTGATGGTGCAGAAATTTACTACAAGATGCCAATGGACTTTGTTCAAGCTGCTTTAGGTGATGAAATTGAGGTTCCGACTGTTCATGGAAATGTGAAGTTGAAAATTCCTGCTGGAACACAAACGGGGGCTAATTTCCGTCTAAAAGGTAAAGGTGCGCCAAAACTCCGTGGTTCTGGTAATGGTGACCAATATGTTATTATCAATATTGTCACTCCTAAGAATTTGAATCAAGCTCAAAAAGAAGCGCTCCAAGCTTTTGCTAAAGCAAGTGGTGTTGAAGTTTCTGGTTCAGGTAAAAAAGGTTTCTTTGATAAGTTTAAATAAAAGTAAAAGTCGCTTTTGGCGGCTTTTTTTGTTCTGGCAGTAATTTTGTTCTCTATTTTTTTGCTGACAAGTTTGCCAGTATTTTTAGGGAAGAAAACAGGAATTTCTGTAAGTTTTTGATATAATAGGGGCATGAAAATTGATAATTATAAACCTGATTATTTAGTGGAAGCAGTTTATCAACTAGACCCTAAACGTCTGCAAGCCTTGAATGTTCGTGCTGTAATGGTGGATTTGGACAATACTTTAATTGCCTGGGATAATCCTGACGGAACTCCAGAGCTTTTGGCTTGGCTTTTGGATATGCAAGAAAATGGTTTAAAAGTGGTGGTTGTATCAAATAATAAACAAGCAAGAGTTGCTCGTGCTGTGGAAAAGTTTGGTGTTCAATATATTTGGCGGGCAATGAAACCTTTTGCTTGGGGAATAAAAAAAGCATTGAGATTGCTTGATGAGCGTCCTGAAAATGTGATTATGGTTGGTGATCAATTGATGACGGATATTAGAGCTGCTCATCGTGCTGGCGTCAGGAGTATTTTGGTCAAACCTTTAGTTGCATCAGACTCTTGGAGTACACAAGTGAATCGTTGGCGTGAACGTCGTGTTTGGAAAAAATTGATTGCTCGAGATGGTGAGCCTGTGTGGAAAACAAGTTTATAAAATAGATTTCAAAAAAGAATTTTACCTGTGGAAAAATAAATTCACAAGTAAAACCCTTTTTTTATCTTATTTTACGGATAAAAACAGAAAGTTTTCCACAGAATTGTGAAGTCTTTCCACAAATATGTGGAAAACTGTGTAAAAGTTTGTGGAAAAGATAAAAAACCTATCGGTAAGACAGGTTTTTTCTTTATTTATTGTAGTAACCACGTTCTCGATACCATAAATCAGGTTGCCAAGCCCATTCGTGACCATTTTTTTCTAGTAAGTCAAATGCAGCCTTAGGTCCCATTGTGCGAGCCGCATAAGTTGGAAGCTCAGAAGTTTCTTTATCCCAAGCTTCTCGAATAACATCAATAAGTTCCCAGGCGCGAGCCGCTTCTTCCCAATGTGAGAAATTTGTTCCGTCTCCATTAAGCACATCTAGGAAAAGTTTTTCATATGCTTCAGGAGAGTTTCCAAGAAATTCACTATCGTGTCGGAAATTTAAGCGCAAAGGCTCTAAATGGAAGCCTTGACCGGCCGCTTTTCCATTTACTGAAAGTGAAAAACCTTCAGTTGGTTGAATATAAATGGTCAAAACATTTTGAACAGATTGGTCATCGCAATTTTCTGCAAAGAGATTGTCTTTATCTTTTTTGAAAACGATATTAATACGAGTTCCTTTTTCAGTCATACGTTTTCCTGAGCGAACATAGAAAGGGACACCTGACCAACGTTCATTATCAATGACAAATTTTCCAGCAGCGAAAGTTTCAGTTCGACTGTCTGTTGCAACAGAATCTTCTTCGCGATAACCTAGATAATCTTCACCGTCAAAACGTCCTGCAGTATATTGACCACGCACGAAGTTTTCTAAAGCTTCCTCAGAAGAGTATTGACGGATGGCATTAAGGGCTTTAACTTTTTCTTTTACAATATAAGATTCATCAAATTTTTCAGGTTTTTCCATGGCAATGAGGCTGAGTACTTGTAAGACATGGTTTTGAATCATATCTTTTAAAGCACCAGAAGTTTCGTAGTAACCGCCACGGTCTTCGACACCGATAAATTCGGCAAAAGTAATCTGAACGTTATCAATGTGTTGATTATTCCAAAGAGATTCAAAGATTGGATTGGCAAAACGAACGGCAGAAACGGCCTGGATCATTTCTTTTCCAAGGTAGTGGTCAATTCGGAAAATTTGTTCTTCACTAAATACTTTTACGAGGCTGTCATTAAGTGATTTTGCAGTATCGTAGCTTGTTCCAAATGGTTTTTCAATAACGATTCTCTCAAAACCCTCACCTGTCAAAATATTTTCTGATTTAAGGTGTTCAGCGATAGTACCAAAAAATTGAGGAGCCATCGCTAAAAAGAAGACTTGATTGCCAGCAGTTTTATACTGTTTACGCAATTTTTCACCCAAATCTTTTAAGTTAACGTAATGTGAGCTGTCGCTAACATCGTGACTTTGATAATAAAAATGACTGGCGAAATTTTCTGCTTCTGTTTTTGAGTTCATTAAATCTTTGATAGACTCTAAAACAACTTCACGATAATATTCGTTTGTCCATGGACGGCGAGCAGTACCAATGACTGCAAAATTGTCAGCTAGTTCACCTTTTTTGAAAAGGCGAAAGAGTGAAGGGTAGAGCTTTCTTTTAGCGAGGTCACCAGTTGCTCCGAAGATGGTGAAAAGTGCTTGTTTTTGTTCGGTCATATTTTTTCCTTTATTAAAAAACAATAATTAATTTACTGACAGACTGATTTAGAATTTCTGTCAGTAAAATTTAACCATTTGTATTAGTTTCATTGACGTAATCGTGAGCGTACTGTTCAATATCTGCTTTGAGTTCAGCTTTCATTTCTTGAAATTCGGACTCGCTATAATCGCGCTCGGCTATTTTAGCATTATAAAAGGGAATTGCTAGCTCTTGACGAAGTCGTGTCTCAAGTTCTTGTCTATTCATTTTAACCTCCAATAAGTTGCCTCAAAAACTCTTGTGAAGCATTAATCTTATAAGAATTATATCATAAATTAGGGTTGTAAAAAATAGAATAGGATTTAAATGTTCTTGATAAAGTATCTTAATCAAAGGAACAAGCAGCTTTAAAAAGTTTTTGGTAAAATAGGATTATTAGATTGGAGAAACACATGTCTTTATTAGTATTTACTCTGTTGATGTTACTTCTTGGTTTCGTCGCAGGGGTATTTGGCTCAATTTTGGGTCTTGGGGGTGGAATTATTATCACGCCTATTATTACGACATTTTTTGGTGTTGATATTAAATATGCCATTGGGGCAAGTATTGTTGCCGTTATTGCAACAAGTTCTGGTGCGGCCATTTCTTATCTGAAAGATGATATGATTAATGTTCGTACCGCTATGTTTTTGGAAATATTTACCACAATTGGCGGTTTAGTTGGTGCAATTTTAGCGGGATTTTTTGATGCTACGATTTTAAATATTTTATTTGGTTGTCTTTTGATTTTCCAAGGCTACAATATGTGGCGGAAAATGCATAAAGGTGAGGAAGTTGTTCAAAAGGTGGAGTCAGACGAGATTGCTGAGAAATTAAAATTAAACTCAAGCTATTATGATAAACAGCTTGGCAAAGAAATTCCTTATCAAGTAGAAAAGGTTCCAGGTGGTGCTGCTGTAATGCTTGGTGCTGGTGTTGCGTCAGGTCTTTTAGGAATTGGTTCTGGAGTCTTTAAGGTGATGGCGATGGATTCAATGATGAAAATGCCTTTAAAAGCTTCAACAGCGACTTCAAATTTGATGATTGGGGTAACAGCTGCGGCTTCTGCAACGGTTTATTTTTTTAATGGCTATGTTAATCCAAGTTTAGCAGGTCCGATTGCGATTGGAATTGTTGCTGGTGCAGCTTTGGGCTCAAAAATTATGCCTAAGTTACCAGCGAAAACAATTCGATTGATTTTCATTCCAGTTATTTTAATTATGGCATTGCAAATGTTGCTTAAAGGATTGGGGGTATCGCTCTAATGGTAAATAAAGAATTAACAAAAGAAGAGTTACTCAAAATAGAGCGAAATATCGGAAAGATTCTTCGGATTGGTGTATTTCTTAGTACTACAGTCATTATTATTGGAATTTTGATGTTTCTCCTAAGCGGACATTCAGGTTATGCTGAAGGGGTTTGGCCAGATAAATTTAATGAAATTTTAAGTGGTTTAGTTGAATTTAAAGCATTGGCTTGGTTGATGACTGGATTATTTCTCTTAATTTTGACTCCTGTTTTGCGAGTAGTTGCTTCAATTGTGGCTTTTGCAAAAGAAGGAGATAAACTCTATGTGGCAATTACAACTTTGGTTTTGATTATATTAATTGTTGCAATGTTTGTAGGTCACGGAGGTGCTTAAATAGGGCGTCATAGCGGATTTTCAACTTGCATTTTTTCTATTAAACTGATATTATAGAAAAGTGTTATGACCCGTAGGGGAAGTGCCTTTGTAGTAGTCGCTTTAGCGACTTACGTAAAACGACAAGGTTATGCACCCGCCGGGGAAGTGGTGGAATGGCAGACACGCATGCTTCAGGTGCATGTGCGAGAAATCGCGTGAGGGTTCAAATCCCTTCTTCCCCATGATTAAGTGGACGGTTGGCTGGAAGCTGGCCGTTTTTTGCTCTTTTGAGCTTTTTAAGAGATGGAGAAATATGACTAGATTAACAAGAGAAGAACTAGAGAAAATCATTGATGAAAATCCTTTACGCTCTTTATCAAGCATTGGCGAAGAAACAGGAAATTCACGAGTGGCTATTGAAAAATGGCTAAAAACTTATCAATTGGATGAATATCGTAACCGAAAAATCAAACGGTTGCGGGGAGATAAAGCCCGTAAACGTCGTGATTACCAAAATTAGACGAAACAGATTTTATAAATCTGCTAAATAAAGGAGAAGAAATGTCAAAAATAGCATTTATTGGTACGGGTGTGATGGGAGCCGCAATGGCTGGTCATCTTATGGACGCTGGTCATGATTTAATTGTTTATAATCGGACAAAATCAAAAACGGACGGTCTTGTGGCACGTGGTGCAACTTATGCTGAAAATCCACAAAAGGCTGCGGCTCAAGCTGAGTTTGTGATTACAATTGTTGGTTATCCTAAGGATGTCCGCGAAGTTTATTTTGGTGCAGAAGGAATTTTCAAAAATGATTGTTCAGGAAAAGTTCTTATCGATATGACGACGACTGAGCCAACTTTAGCACAAGAAATTTATCAAGAAGCTAAAAAAGTTGGATCATTCGCACTTGATGCCCCTGTTTCTGGAGGAGATTTGGGTGCAAAAAATGCGACACTGACTATTATGGTTGGTGGTGATTCAGAAACTTATGAGAAAGCTTTGCCTTTATTTGAAAAAATGGGAAAAACTATTACTCATCAAGGGACGGCTGGAAGTGGACAACACACCAAAATGGCTAACCAAATTTGTATTGCGGGTACAATGACTGGAATGACTGAACTTCTCGCTTATGCCCAAAAGGCTGGTTTAGATTTGGATAAAGTTTTAAATACTGTTGGTGGAGGTTCAGGTGCCACTTGGTCCTTAGCAAATTACGGCCCTCGAATTCTTCGTGAAGATTATAGTGCCGGATTTTTTGTTAAGCATTTTATCAAAGACTTAGGAATTGCTCTTTCTGAGGCAGAAAAAATGAATCTTGAACTTCCGGCAACTAGAGGAGCAAAGGAACTTTATGAAAAACTAGCTGATAAAGGCTTTGAAAATGACGGCACTCAAGCTTTGATTAAACTTTGGTGGGAAGATGGAAAACTTCCAAAATAATAAAAATAAAAACTCATAGTCTAGTTGGCTACGAGTTTTATTTTTATGATTGACTTAGTTTTTCGACAGCTTGCAAAAGTCTGGTAGAGATGTTGGTGTATTCTACTAAATCTTTTCCAGAGAGTTGATTTTTGTATTTGGAAGAGTCGGTCACCCATTGGGTTTCTTGGGTTGTCATTTCGGAGAGTTTGTTTAAAAGATCGGGGTCATTAGGGTTTGCTTTATAGTGGTCAACGAAATCAGAGTAAGTGTCAACGAAAGTACTATAGCTTGCTAACCAGTCTTTTAGTTCAGGGTCAGTTGAAGTTTCAGAAGTAGAGGTCAAGGTTTTTTGACTAGATTGACTAGTGGAATTCTCACTTTCTGAATTTTGACTGGTTTTGGTTAAGGGGGTGCATCCGACAAGAATTAGAAGTGAAAAAAGACTAAGGAAAGGTAAAATTATTTTTTTCATGTGCAAATTCTCTATTCATTTTTGAAATTTTTTAGACTCGCTAAATAAAGTGAACCACCAACAATCGCAATGATTCCTCCAACCCAGCCCAAAAATGGAATAAAGGCAACGGCTCCACCAACGATAAGTAAGACATGAGCAGCTATTTTGACTAGTTTTGTTTCTTTGTAATAGATGATGGCGATAATAGCTAGTACAATCAAAGCTAATCGAAGAACGATATTAAAATTTGTACCAAAAGCGACTAAAAGTGGCCATAGAACGAGAAGGATTCCCCCGGCAAGTCCAACGATTCCATTGGTAAGGGCGAGTGCTTTAGATTTCATAAGAGTATTCTCCTTGAGTTTAGTTATTTTCTTAATTGTAACTAAACTTAACCCAAAAGTCAATTTT
Organism: Lactococcus sp. KTH0-1S; assembly: GCF_052544945.1. Classification (NCBI taxonomy): domain Bacteria; kingdom Bacillati; phylum Bacillota; class Bacilli; order Lactobacillales; family Streptococcaceae; genus Lactococcus; species Lactococcus sp. KTH0-1S. The sequence goes on along the minus strand of NZ_CP195165.1, from coordinate 2,314,371 downwards.
AATCTAATAAATAAAATTAAAATTGATTTCTCTTTGTTAAAATCCAAAAAAGAGGTAAATAAATGGGGATGGAATACTTTGGAGATAAACTTCGTGCTTTACGTATGGAAAAAAAACTCACACAGAATGATTTAGCCGCTCGACTAGGCATTGTTGGGGCTTCGGTCTCTTCTTATGAGAAAAGCAAACAGTACCCGTCTGTCGAGGTATTGATTCAACTTTGCCAAATTTTTGACGTGTCAGCGGATTATTTGCTTGGCTTGTCTGATGACAAAAACTTTAATACATCCACTTTGACAGATGAACAGTTACAGATTGTTTTGAGGCTGATTAATGAGTTTGAGCAGTTTAATGTACTTAAAGAAAAATAATTAAAATTACTGACAAAAACTCTGTCAGTAATTTTTGTTTGAAAATCGCAAGTTTTACAAGTCCTATGATGAAAGGAGAATTCATCATGGGTAAAAAAATGATTGATATTACAGATTTAACAGCCTCACAAAGAGAATTAATTAAAGAAATGATTGCTGAATTTAAGCGAATGAATCAAAAGTAAGAATTATAAAGCCTGAAATATTTAGGCTTTTTTTTTTGAAGATAAAAAAACAAGCTATGGATTGATTGAAAAAATGTTATAATTATCTTATAAAGTCTAAGAGTTTTAATGAAAGAAATAATTAGTAATTAATGAAATTTTAAGGAGGACTTGAGATGCACTATGATGACTTAGTGGATTTGCTTGTTGAAAAAATAAAAAGTCTTGATTATGTTAAAGATTTTCAACAAGCTGAAACAGCACTAATGGCTAATCAGGAACTTTTTAAAGCTCAAGAAGAAATGAAAGCTCTACAAAAAGAGGCTGTTTTATATCAAAAAATTGATAAAATACAAGCTTACAAAAAGACTTCACAGTCGGCTCAAGTCATTGAAAAACGGATTAAGCATCATCCTTTGGTAGAAGATTATGCTACAAAATTAGAGGATGTCAATGATTTAGTTCAATATATCACTGGTGAATTAGAAGAAAAAGTTAATCTTTTGTTGGAAACTGGTGAATAAAAAGTACTGACAAGAAATTCTGGCATAGATATGTCATGTAAGCTTGCTTATGGAGAAGCTAGAATTTTTGTCAGTAAAAATATAATAAAAAAATACTGACAGAATTTCTGTTTTAGGATATTTAGTGTTAAATTTTCTTACGGATATGCTAAGAATTTCGTCAGTAAAATTTAGATGGGATAGGAAGAAAAAATGGCTGAAAAAATTTCACCAGGAATGCAACAATATTTAGACATCAAACAAGATTATCCCGATGCTTTTTTGCTCTTTCGGATGGGTGATTTTTATGAGCTTTTCTATGATGATGCAGTGAATGCTGCCCAAATATTAGAATTAACCCTGACTTCAAGAAATAAAAATTCAGAAAATCCAATTCCAATGGCTGGTGTTCCTCACCATGCAGCAGCTGAATACATTGATAAATTGGTTGATTTAGGCTACAAAGTGGCTGTTGCTGAACAAATGGAAGACCCGAAAAAAGCGGTCGGAATTGTTAAACGAGCAGTAACACAGGTGATTACCCCGGGGACAACGATTGACACTGCAAATTCGGTTGATAATAATTTCTTGGTGGCAATTGATTTCAAAGATAAACATTATGCTCTTTCCTATATGGACTTATCAACTGGGGAATTCAAGGTGACAGAGCTCAGCGAATTTTCAGCGGTGGTAGGAGAAATTGCTTCACTCAAGGCGCGGGAAATTGTAGCTGGTTTTACTTTAGATGAAAGTCAGTTAAAAGTTTTTGAAAGACAAATGAATCTTTTGATTTCAGAACAAATTGAAATTCCTGAAAATTTACTGATAGATTTGTCAGGATTGACCGCCTTAGAAAATCAAGTCGCTTCAAAATTGTTGGCTTACGTAAAAGAAACACAAATGCGTGATTTGAGTCACTTACAAGAAGTTGAACATTATGAAATTAAAGACTTTTTGCAAATGGACTTTGCGACAAAATCATCTTTAGAGCTGACGGCAAATAAAAGAGAAAATAAAAAACATGGCACACTTTATTGGTTGCTTGATGAGACGAAAACAGCGATGGGAACCAGAATGTTACGGTCGTGGATTGACCGTCCTTTGGTTTCAAATTCAGCCATTCAAAAACGAATGGAAATTGTTCAAATTTTCTTAGACCATTTCTTTGAGCGTTCCGATTTGATAGAAGCCTTAAAAGGGGTCTATGATTTAGAACGTTTGGCTTCACGTGTTTCTTTTGGTAAGGCTGTTCCGGTTGATTTTTTGCAACTGGCTAATTCTTTATCCAATGTTCCTGCTATCAAAAATATTTTGGGAATGCTTAATGAAGCTCCATTAGAAGAGTTAAAAAGCCAATTAGACGAAATTCCTGAATTATCTGGTTTAATTAATTCAGCCATTAGTGAGAATGCCTCAAGAACGATTACTGAAGGGGGCATTATTAAAAAAGGCTACAATGCTCAATTAGATAAATATCGAGAGGCGCTTGAAAATGGAACTTCTTGGATTGCAAAATTGGAAGCAGATGAAAAAGCCAAGACAGGAATTTCCACACTGCGAATTGATTATAATCGTAAGGATGGTTATTATTTTCATATTACTCAAAGTCAATTGAATAGTGTTCCTGAACATTTTTATCGGAAGGCAACTTTGAAAAATTCTGAGCGTTTTGGTTCTCAGGAATTAACTGAAATTGAAGAAATTATGTTGGAAGCGCGTGAAAAATCATCATCTCTAGAATACGATTTATTCATGGGCCTTCGGACTGAAACGGAGCAATATATTGGCAGACTACAAGCTCTAGCCAAAACAATTGCTGAAATTGACTGTTTACAAAGTCTATCTGTCGTTGCCGAAAAACAAGGATATATCCGTCCGACGCTTACAGACGGTTCAAGAATTGTTGAAATTAAAGGCGGTCGTCATGCGGTCGTTGAAGCGGTCATGGGTGCTCAAGAATATGTGCCAAATGATATTGAACTGCCTGAACAAACAGATATTCAACTCATCACAGGACCGAATATGTCAGGTAAATCAACCTACATGCGTCAATTTGCTTTGACGGTGATTATGGCTCAAATTGGATCTTTTGTTCCAGCCGAAACAGCCAATTTACCAATTTTTGATGCCATCTTTACACGGATTGGTGCCAGTGATAACTTGATTTCAGGGGAATCGACCTTTATGGTTGAAATGTCTGAGGCCAATCATGCCATTCAAAAGGCAAGCAGTCGCAGCTTGATTATTTTTGATGAATTAGGGCGAGGAACGGCAACTTATGATGGGATGGCTCTAGCTCAAGCAATTATTGAATATGTTCATGACCATATTGGGGCAAAAACCTTGTTTGCTACGCATTATCATGAATTGACAGACTTAGATGAAGCGCTCGATCATCTTGATAATGTCCATGTTGCTACTTTGGAACAAAATGGGAATGTGACTTTTTTGCATAAAATAACAGAGGGGCCAGCTGATAAATCCTATGGGATTCATGTGGCGAAAATTGCAGGTTTACCACAGCCTTTGTTAGAGCGAGCAGATTTGATTTTGCAGAAGTTAGAAAATAAACCTTTGCCTGCTAAAAAAGTTGCTGATGAACAAGAACAACTTAGTTTATTTGATTTTGCCGAAAATTCTTCAGAAATTATTGAAAAGATAAAAAGGCAAAATGTTGATAATATGACTGCAAGAGAGGCATTGAATTTCTTGTGGGAACTTAAAGATTCACTTTGAACTTGGTAGCGAGGCTTATTTTGTAAATAAGCTAAGAAAAAAGACTATAATTACTTAAAAAGAGATTCATTGAAAGATGAATTGAGTAGAAGCTAACATAAAAAGGAGCTAAACATGGAAAATGAAAAAGAACTTAAAGGGCAAGAAATTCCTGAGACTCAAGTGGAGCCAACTGAAGAATTAAATTCTGAGAATCTTGCTTCTCAAGAAGAAACAACTAAGAGTGGTATTAGTGAATGGGATGCCTCAGAGCCTGTACTTGATGAGCCAGTAGTTGCCAAGGCGGAAGTTTCAGAAGGTTTTGTAAGTGAACCAGTGATTGCAGAACCAGTAATTGCTGCTAGTGAACCACTTGATTCAAAAGTCGAAGAGAAAACGAGCGAACAATCAGCTTACGCAGATATTCCTCAGAATCCCTCATTAGAAAGTCAAGAAGGAATTAGAACTAAATGGAACTGGGGAGCTTTCTCTTTTCCAATGTGGTTTGGGATTGCCAACCGTGCTTATTTGGGACTCTTGATTTTGATTGGATTAATCCCATGGATAGGTTGGATTTTTGGGATTGTATGGATGATTGTTTTTGGTTTTAATGGCGAAAAATGGGCACTTGAAAATCGAGATAATAAATATCGTGATGAGGAAGAGTTCCGTAAGGTCATGGACGGTTGGAATCGAGCAGGTTTCGTTGCATTCATCATTGGAATTGTATTATTTGTGATTGCAATTTTGATTCTTATTTTCGTATTAGTCTTTGCTTTTAACAGCTATAATGATTTTGATAATGGTTACCACAATTTTGGAAACTACTAATTAATGTAAAAATGATAGACAATTTTCATCTTGTCTATCATTTTTTGTCAGTAAAAAATGAAAAGCGAGCCCTTGCTTTTTGTGTTATAATTAGAATTAATTTTAAAAAATAAGAGAGCGAGATTATTATGGGAAAAATTATTGAACTAAATGAAGCGCTCGCCAATCAAATTGCTGCTGGAGAGGTGGTTGAACGGCCTGCTAGTGTTGTCAAAGAATTAGTCGAAAACTCAATTGATGCTGGAAGCAGTAAAATTATTATCAATGTTGAAGAAGCTGGTTTGCGATTAATTGAAGTCATTGATAATGGTTTGGGTTTGGAAAAAGAAGATGTGGCTTTGGCTTTACGTCGTCATGCAACAAGTAAAATCAAGGATTCGGCAGATTTGTTTCGGATTAGAACACTCGGTTTTCGGGGGGAGGCTCTGCCATCAATCGCTTCTGTCAGCCAGATGACCATTGAAACAAGTACGGCTGAGGAAGAATCAGGAACAAAACTAGTTGCTAAAGGTGGAAATATCGAAACTTTAGAACCACTTGCTAAGCGCGTGGGGACGAAAATTTCTGTTGCTAATCTTTTTTATAATACACCAGCAAGACTCAAGTATATCAAGTCCTTGCAGGCTGAACTTTCTCATATCACAGACATCATCAACCGATTGAGTCTGGCTCATCCAGAGATTTCCTTTACTTTAGTTAATGAGGGTAAAGAATTTTTGAAAACGGCTGGAAATGGTGATTTACGTCAGGTTATTGCTGCAATTTATGGTATAGGGACAGCGAAAAAAATGCGTCAAATCAAGGGCTCAGACTTAGATTTTGAACTAACAGGTTATGTCAGCTTACCAGAGCTGACAAGGGCTAATCGTAATTATATTACGATTTTAATAAATGGTCGATTTATCAAAAACTTTTTATTGAATCGGGCAATTTTAGAAGGATATGGTAATCGATTGATGGTGGGACGGTTCCCTTTTGCTATTTTATCGATTAAAATTGACCCAACACTTGCTGATGTTAATGTTCATCCGACAAAACAAGAGGTGCGTTTGTCTAAAGAGCGTGAATTGATGGCTTTAATTTCTAAAGCAATTGATGAGGCTTTATCAGAAGGTGTTTTGATTCCAGAAGCATTGGAAAATTTGCAAGGAAGAGCTAAAGAAAAGGAAATTCTTTCTGTTCAAACGGAACTTCCTTTGCAAAATAATCCTTTATATTATGATAATATTCGCCAAGATTTTTATGTCAGAGAAGAGGCAACTTTTAAAATCAATAAAAATCAAGCTTCAAATGATTCGACTGAACAAACTTTTGATAATTTTACAGAAAATCAGCTCAATACTGATGCTGTCAGTGAAAAAATGACTGACAGAACTGTTGAAAGTACAATTGAAATTACTGACAACAGTCTAGAAAATACTGTCAGCAACTTTGAAATTGATTTTGATAATGAAGTAAAGATAAGTCAGTCATCAACTTTTCCGCAGCTTGAATACTTGGCACAATTGCATGCGACTTATTTACTTTGTCAGTCCAAAGAAGGACTTTATTTGGTTGACCAACATGCGGCTCAAGAGCGAATCAAATATGAGTATTGGAAAGATAAAATTGGTGAGGTCAGTATGGAGCAACAAATTTTACTTGCACCATATTTGTTCACTTTAGCCAAAAATGATTTTATTGTTTTAGCCGAGAAGAAAGATTTGTTACATGAAGCCGGTGTTTTCTTAGAAGAATACGGAGAAAATCAATTCATTTTAAGAGAACATCCAATCTGGTTAAAAGAAACCGAGATAGAGAAATCAATTAATGAAATGATTGATATTATTCTCTCATCAAAAGAATTTTCACTCAAAAAATATCGTCATGATTTAGCTGCAATGGTTGCTTGTAAAAGTTCAATTAAAGCTAATCATCCCCTTGATGCCGAGTCAGCTAGAGCTTTACTCGCAGAATTAGCAACTTGTAAAAATCCTTATAGTTGTGCGCATGGACGGCCAACGATTGTTCATTTTTCAGGGGATGACATTCAAAAAATGTTCCGGAGAATCCAAGAAACGCATCGTTCAAAAGCAGCTTCGTGGAAAGATTTTGAGTAAAAAGTGACTAAACAGATTAATGATGAAGTTGGTCAGTAAAAAATAGATAAAAACTACTGACAGACTTGAATAAGGGAGTTTGTCAATCAAAAAAATTAGAAAAGTAAAAAAATGTTTGAATATCTTAATGGAAAATTAGTAAAAATTTCCCCAACAAATATTGTAATTGATGTAGCAGGAATTGGCTATCTTATCAGTGTAGCTAACCCTTACGCTTGGTCGGCTTTGATGAACACAGAAGTAAAAATTTATGTTCATCAAGTCATTCGTGAAGATACCCACAGTCTCTATGGTTTTGTTAACGAGGCCGAAAAAGCTTTATTCTTACGTCTGATCAGCGTTTCTGGGATTGGGCCAAAATCAGCTCTGGCCATCATTGCGGCGGCTGATAACGAAGGTTTAATCACTGCTATTGACAATAGTGATATCAAGTATTTAACTAAATTCCCAGGAGTTGGTAAAAAAACAGCCATGCAGATGGTGCTTGATTTGGCTGGGAAATTTGATGCGACAGGAACTGTAGGTATTTCTCTTCTTGATGCTGGACCTGCTGGCAATCTTGCTTTGGAAGAAGCAATTGAAGCGCTGCAAGCTTTGGGTTATAAAGCAACAGAATTGAAGAAAATTGAGAAAAAATTAGCTCAAGAAACAGGTCTGACCAGCGAAGAATATATCAAATCAGCCTTAAAACTTATGATGAAATAAAAAAGTTTGAAGAAAGAACTGACAGACATCAAAAACAATCATGCAAGTCTTTCTGTCAGTAAAATTTACTGACAGCTTCTCATAAGTCATCAAAAATCATCTCTAAAAGGAGAATTATAAGATAAGATGAACGATATATTAAACAAAGAGCCAATGGAAGAAGATTACGGTATTGAAAAATCTCTACGTCCGCAATTTTTTAATCAATATATTGGTCAAGATAAAGTCAAAGAACAATTAGAAATCTTTATTAAAGCAGCAAAAATGCGTGAAGAAGTTTTGGATCACGTATTACTTTTTGGTCCTCCGGGACTTGGTAAGACAACAATGGCATTTGTCATTGCCAATGAGTTGGGAGTTAATATTAAACAAACAGCGGGCCCTGCCATTGAAAAGCCAGGAGATTTAGTTGCGATTTTGAATGAATTGGAACCTGGCGATGTGCTATTTATTGATGAAATTCATCGGATGCCAATGCAAGTTGAAGAAGTTCTTTATAGCGCTATGGAAGATTTCTACATTGATATTATGCTTGGTTCTGGTGATGGTTCACGCTCGGTTCATTTAGATTTGCCGCCATTTACTCTAGTTGGGGCAACAACGAGAGCTGGAATGCTTTCTAATCCATTGCGTGCCCGTTTTGGGATTTCAAGTCATATGGAGTATTATCAAGAGCGTGATTTGGAAGAAATTGTTAAAAGAACAGCTGATATTTTTGAAGTCGAAGTTATTGATAATGCCGCTTTAGAGATTGCTTTACGTAGTCGAGGGACTCCGCGGATTGCCAATCGTTTACTTAAACGAGTGCGTGATTTTGCTCAAATAATGGGGGATGGCCGAGTGGATAAAGCAATTACCGATAAGGCCTTGTCTATTCTTGATGTTGATGCCGCTGGTTTGGACTATATTGACCAAAAAATTCTCCGCACAATGATTGAAATGTACCACGGTGGTCCTGTTGGGATTGGAACTTTGGCGGTAAATATTGCCGAAGACCGTGAAACGGTCGAGGATATGTATGAACCTTATTTGATTCAAAAAGGATTTTTGATGAGAACCAAACAGGGACGTAAGGTGACTCAAAGAGCCTATGAACACCTAGGTTACGTTTATAATGAGGAAGATTGACAGTTAGTATCTGTCAGTAAAAAAGTTTGTCAAAGCTTGACGGGCTTTTTTATATTACATAAATTCCTGCCATTGTAACAATAATGAAAAAAGTATATAATATGACCATAAAGTTACGACTGGAGAGACAAGACAAATGGTTAATCAATACTATGGTTTAAAACTTCAAGAACTCTGTGAAGCTAAAGAAATCACGAAAAAAGAAATTATCAAAAAAACAGGAATTCCTAAAAGTAGTCTCTCTCGTTTTTTTAGTGGAGAAGGTTATTTAAATCTTGATCAAATTGATGCTTTGCTTGAATTTCTTCACTTGGAACTTTCTGAATATGATTATTATCTCAATAATTTTAAACATAGTTTTTACGAAGAAATATTTAGTAAAATCGACCAAGCGGCAACGAATAATAATATTGAAGAACTAAAAGACATTACCTGGCAATGTGAGCAAATTGGCGAACATTTGATTGCTCTTTGTGCCAAAGCACGCTTAGAAAAGTTGACAGAAAGCGAAGTGGTGGAGTTAAGTTCTTTTATTTTAGGAATTGAAATATTTAGTTTTTATGAACTTCTCATTTTATCAGATACCATTGAGCAATTTTCGTCAGAAATGATAAAAGCAATTATTCAAGATTTGAGCCATCATCATCAAAGGTTAGCCAATCGTACACGTTATCGCAAAATTATTTGTCAAATCGCCTGTCGCGGAGCAGTGACTTGTATCCAAGAAGGGAAAGAAAAGGAAGCGCAAGAATGTCTGGCTCTGGTCAAAGCATATTGTCATGAAAAAGACGCATATTCTAGATTGATTTATCGCTTTACTAAAGGTTATTATTGTATTTTTTATGGTCAAGGCGAAGAACGACTTCTGGGAATTGAAAGCATGAAAAAGGTCATCGAAATTTTTGATTGGGAAGGAAGTATAAATTTAGCAAAAACCTACCAAAAACTCTATGATAAATATGTGAAAAACTATAATTTTCCTCAATGGTTAAGTGATATTCTAGGAAAAGATTCAATTTGAATCTTTTTTTTGTGCTTTCGAAATCGGTGCTACAATAAAGTTAAGGAGACAAAAATAAAAACAAACGAGGAAAAACCAATGGACAAATTCGCAAGCTACTGAGCGCAGCCAAGAAGATGATATAAAAATGTCAGTAAAGTTTTAAAGTTGCTAGTGACATCATAAAAATAGAAAAGTTGATTATTATGTCTAAGAAAAACGTAAATCTTGATGCAATGTTTATGGAACAGTATAAAGAACTGACTGATGAAGAATTAATGGAAATAAATGGTGCAGGTGGTTGGTCATCTGCTTTAGAAGGACTGCTAGGAGGAATTGGAGTAAATTATGGTCAAACTGCACAACAAGTAGTCAATCAATTAAACGGTGTGACAGTATTTCAAGCTTATAACCATAATCCATATGGTAGTGGGGGGACACTAAACGATTAACAAAAAATACGTTAAAATCGAAGTTCTCTAATTTAACAGGAGGTATAATCATGAAAGCAATTTACAACGGTCAGCCTGTGGATGTCTGGGAAATAAGTAGGATGAATGTACAACCAGATTGGGTAAAGGATGCCTTTAAAGAAAATTATCTTTGTTGGTATGATGATAGATTAAAAATTCTACTGAATGGTATCAAGCCCTCTGCTAAAAGTACTTTAAAGCTAGGAATTATGGGCTCTATTGCTGGAAGTTTAGCTGGTGGATTGGCAGGGAACAATGTTTATGTAATGGGAAATATTGGAGATTATTTAGATATCACTAATCGTAAAGTTGTATCTAAAGAAAAATTTTTAAAAAAATATTATTTTTGAATTTTTAATGTTCTTTGAGTGCTTTTATATCCAAATAAATTAATAGATACAAAGACTAAAACAGTGCTATATCATTAAAGCACAAAATCAAAAACAGAAAGGTGGTCTATCATGACTGATGAAAAAATGAATGCTCTAGTATTTGTAGAGCTTACGGATGAAGAATTACAAGATATCAACGGCGGAGTTATGGAAAGTATGAACGATGTGTTGAAATGGCTCAATGGACATTCTGGGTCTGTAACGATTAATAATGATAGTGTCTATGAAATTGATTTTGGTTAAAATTGGACAAATATCAAATATTTGGACACTAAATTGGCTGCTTTTTAAAATAGATTTCTTCTTTTTGATTAGGTGTTAGTTCCTGATTGGCAGAATGTGGGTTGTAATTATTGTAAAAATGCTCAATATATTCAAAACAAGACAATTGAACCTCATGAACAGTATTAAATTTTTTGCGATTAATTTCTCTTAATTTTAGGTACTTAAAAAATACCTCCGTGACAGAATTGTCATAGGGATATCTAGGCTTAGAATAAGAGGCGAGAATATTATTTTTATCGAGTACTTTTCTAAAGGCTTTCGCTTTGAATTGAGAGCCTTGGTCAGAATACTATAACTCGGATGAACTTTATGAAAATAGTTAGGACCACTTTAAATAATTGAAATATTTCCAATAGTATTTCTTTAGGCGTAGTAATGCATGCTTGGATATTCGTTTCTGATCGCAAAAGTTTGAATAATTCCAGAAAGTACATTCCAAAACGTCTAATAATAAACTTTTGATGATTTTTATTGATAGTCTTAACTTATCGTTATCGACTGCGATATTTTAATCATTGATGAACTTTTCAGCGGACTTGATGTTTCAAAAAATCCCTAGGTTATGAAGAAGTGAAAAAAATCGCTCAAGAAAAAATTGTTTTATTAACCTCACACAATCTCAAGGAAATTGAACATTTCTGTGACCAAACTTATCTATTGTCCGAAAAAGGACTGAGTTTGGTGACAAATTTTGATGAAGCGGAAAAAGAAATTGGTTATATGGATGTATTTTTTTAGTGAAAGGGAATTGATGTGAAAGAATACTACATTATTTGGTTTATATATTTTCTAATAATTGTTTTCAAAAGTAAAAATAAGGAAGAAAAAATAAACTCGACAGTGTTTCGCTTGTTATTGATATCACTTGCGGTATTTGCTTTGCTTCCGGTTTTCGTCTCACTGTTAATAATCAACAAAGATTTTTGAAAGAACAAAAAAATGTTGATGAAATATGACTGACGAATTCCTGCCACTATTAGTATTTGTTTCCGATTAAGAGATAAATCGAATGAAAGATAAGGAGAACTTATGTCAGTAATTACACCTGCCCCTCAGCCTAAAAGTGATATTTTTCGGGAGGTTGAACAACTCCAAAATTCTTTTAAAAATAATGAAAGTAAAGTTTTGGTAGATAACAATAAAATTTATAAAAAATTGAAGGAAAAAAAAGAAAAAAATTAAGCAGAAAGATTAGTTCGTCTGTCAGTAAAAAAGTTTGTCAAATTTTGGCAGACTTTTTCATTTTAGAATTCTGTCAGTAATATCTTGTGAAATAGGGTATAATAGAATAAATGCTCAAAATTAGTTAATTTATAAATGATATAAAGTAAGGAAGTCATGGAAAAGATTGTTTTTGTCTGTTTAGGAAATATTTGTCGTAGCCCAATGGCAGAATTTGTCATGAAAGATTTAGTTGAAAAGGCAGGGAATGAATCAAAGTTTTTGATTGAAAGTCGAGCAACTTCTTCTTGGGAGCATGGAAATCCAATTCATTCTGGAACTCAAACAAAACTAAAAGAACAAAAGATTGCTTTTGACCTTCACAAGGGAAGTCAAAAAATCAGTAGTGAAGATTTTTATGAATTTGATAAAATTATCGCAATGGATGAATCCAATTTAGAAAATCTTAGAAAAATGGCACCAGAAGGAACGCGTCAAAAAATCGCGATGCTTTTAGAACAAGGTGTTCCAGATCCATGGTTCACGGGCGATTTCCAAGAAACTTATCAACTTGTTAAGACGGGTTGTCAAAGATTATTGGATGAAATTGTATAAAATATTTCAAATAAAATAAACCGATGTGAGAAAATCTCACATTAAAACTTGACTTTGCTAATAACAAGGTCTATAATGAAAGGCATGGAGGCGAGATTTGGTGAAAGAACGTGAATTAAGACGCTCTATGGCAGTACTTCCAATAGGAACTGTCATGAAACTCACTGACCTAAGCGCAAGGCAGATTCGTTATTACGAAGAGCAAGAGCTTATTTTCCCGGAGCGAAGTGATGGTAATCGTCGCATGTATTCGCTCAATGACATAGATGCTCTATTTGATATTGCTGACTTATTGCAAGAAGGTAATAATATTGCAGATATCAAAGAAATTTATGCCAAAAGGGATGCTAAGAAGGCTCAAACTTTATCTATCGGAGAAGTCCACCATGCACTTGAACGCGAATTTGCCCAACAAGGTAGATTCGGAACTCCTGATCCCACTCATTTTACCCAACCGCGGATGTAAGTTTAGTTTACTTTATTTGTCAACTAAGTTTACAGCGAAAATTTAACTAGGAGAGTAAAGCATGACAATCACAGCAGCAGACATTCGTCGCGACGTCAAAGAAAAGGATATTAAATTCTTACGTTTGATGTTTACAGACATTCTTGGAACACTTAAAAATGTTGAAGTTCCAGCTACAGATGAACAATTGGACAAATTGTTTGAAAACAAAATGATGTTTGACGGTTCATCAATCGAAGGATTCGTTCGTATCAATGAATCAGACATGTATCTTTATCCAGACCTTGACACTTGGATTGTTTTTCCTTGGGGAGATGAGTATGGTAAAGTGGCAGGTGTAATTTGTGATGTTTACACTCCAGAAGGTGAACCTTTCGCGGGGGACCCACGTGGTGTCTTGAAACGTAATCTTAAATCAATGGAAAAATTAGGCTTCAAGAGCTTTAACCTTGGACCTGAACCAGAGTTCTTCCTTTTCAAACTTAATGAAAATGATGAACCAACACTTGAAGTGAATGATAAAGGTGGTTATTTTGACCTTGCACCAACTGACCTTGCTGGAAACACAAGACGTGAAATCGTAAATGTATTGACAGACCTTGGTTTTGAAGTTGAAGCTTCTCACCACGAAGTAGCAATCGGTCAACATGAAATTGACTTTAAATATGCCAACGCTTTGAAAGCTTGTGATAATATTCAAATCTTTAAACTTGTTGTTAAAACAATTGCGCGTAAACATGGTTTACATGCTACGTTTATGGCAAAACCAGTTCACGGAATCAACGGTTCTGGGATGCATTGTAACATGTCTTTATTTACAGAAGATGGTGCCAATGCCTTTGCTGATCCAACAGGAGATATGGGGCTTTCAGATGTTGCACATAGCTTTATTGCTGGACTTTTGAAACATGCATATAACTTTACAGCAATTACAAACCCAACTGTTAACTCATATAAACGTTTGGTTCCTGGTTATGAAGCACCCGTTTATGTCGCTTGGGCTGGACGTAACAGATCACCTTTGATTCGCGTACCTGCTTCACGTGGTTTGTCAACTCGTGTTGAACTTCGTGCGGTTGACCCAACAGCAAATCCATATCTTGCATTGGCTGTTCTATTGGCAGCTGGTCTTGACGGTGTTGAACATAAATTGGAAGCGCCAGAAGCAATCGAATCAAATATTTACGTAATGACAGAAGAAGAACGTAAAGCACATGGTATTACAGATTTGCCATCTACTTTGCACAATGCCGTTAAAGCATTGCGTGAAGATACAATTGTGACTGAAGCGCTTGGAGAACACGTTTTGGTTAACTTTGTTGAAGCGAAACGCATTGAATGGGCAAGCTATGCACAATTCGTATCGCAATGGGAAATTGATAACTATTTAGAACTTTATTAATTGATATAAAAAATCACTGACAAAGCCTGTCAGTGATTTTTTTGGACCATTTAAATATTTTAGTTGTTTTCAGTAATTGTCAAAACGTTGAAGGCAGTTTTTCCGTCTTCGGCAATCAAGAATCCTTTGTGTTCAGCAACATAGTCAATAGCTGCTTGGAAATCAGCGAATTCTTTGACGATTGAGCAAGTGTTTGTAGCACCGACATAATTGTTTTCTGAGTCCTCGTAATAATTGATTCCTTTAAATTTAAATTTCATAATAAAAAGTCCTTTCTTTGTTATAGTTTTAGTATACCACGACAACCCATTAGAACCAAATAGAGGGTATTATACGCATTTTATGCAATTATGCAATAAAAAATGACCCATTAGACCACAATATACATGTTTTTAAACGTAGTAAAAAGCGTAAAAAAACACGAACGTAGTAAAAAGCGTTAAAAAAATGAACAAATTTTTGTCAGGCAAGGGGCTGTATATCAACGATATATGGCTTTTTATTTTGCTGACTTTTTTAAACGAACGTAAAAAAATATTTTGAGATTCCCGTGGTTGAGCGATTCTTAATTTTTGAAATATGTTTAAGTCGTTTTTTTATATATGAAAGGATGAAATAACGCTATAGTAAAACCGCCAAGAGTTGTCTCAGCGGTTTTTTTATTTAAAAAGTACACTCCTATTATATCATTTTTCTTTCGTCTATTCTCCATATTCTTTACGAAGCCATGCTCTATATTTAGTTTCTTCTAGAATGATAAGACCACCCCCATCATCATGATAAGCTCCCGTCTCTTCAATTTCCTTTTGACGATATTCTTCACGATACTGATTCATCTCAGCGTTATATTTTTGCACTTCTCGCATTGCGATGAGTCTCGGGTCAAAATCTTTGTGAACAGCACGAAGAATGCCTTTTAGTCTTTCAGATACATGCCGCTCTCCATGAGCTTCTTTATAAGATTGTAAGGGTAAAAGTTCTAAATCATATTCTTTCAATTTATTTTCTAAGTTGCTACTAAGCTCACGTTCTGAACTTCTGTATTCACTGATTTCTTTCACTGCAGCATTCATGAGAGGAATAATTTTAGAATCGAGGTCATTTAAAAGCTCATCGATCTTTTTATTATTTGAGCTTTCCCATGTCTTACTATCTTCATCATGAGCTTTTTTCAACTGAGGCAATACCTCTAAATCAAGAACGGCTTGTTTTTTATCGCGTTCTAGCTCCTCGAGTGAACTATCAATTTCCTCGATTTCATATCTTGCTTCACGTTTTTTGGCTGCACTTGAAAAAGGAACCTTGCTATCAATTTTCTTCTGAAGCGTTTCTCGTCTTTTGACCAGCTTCGTCTTTTCATCGTTAAATTTCTTTTCTGTCTCTATAATTAATTGATAAATTTTTTGTGTGTTTTCTAACATTTTAGTTCTCCTCATTTTTAAATAATTGTTCTCAGTTTGTTAACATTTAGCTGTTTTTTAACAGTTATTTTAACATTATTGACCATTTTAGGGCGGTTTTTCCCTTATATTTTTTAGAATTACAAAATCTCCTCAATCGCTTTTTAGGGTTTTAGGGTGTTCTCAGCATTCTCAGCACCGTTCTCAGTTTCGGCTGTTTTAAAAGGCTTTTTCCCTATATTTTTCTAGTTCTCTTAAACCCTCTCTAAGCCTTGAGTTAATTCAGATAATGGCTGTTTTCAGCGTTTTCGGCAATGTTTTCAATGAAACAAGAGCAAATGGCTTAACAGTGCGTTTCGTTTAATATTTTGTTTTCAGTTCTCACCCCCCCCTATCAAAAAATAGCTTTATTTTTGGTTAAAAGACCCCAACCGGTCTGTGGCAAATTCGGAAATAGACCCAATTATTTTAGACCCGGGGGTATATTTGACAGAAAAGATAAGATTTATTCTGTTTCTTCGTTTTCTAGTTCGGAATCTTTAAACATTAAGAGTAAGTGTCCATCGTCGTACTGTTCAATGAATGCTTGTACGGCTCGTATGAGTAGCTGACCGACCACTCGCTCCGTTAGCCCTCTACTCTTAGCAATAGAAACAATCCCCTCACGTTTAAAGTAGTAGCACTCAAAGATACTTCGTTGTGCTTTATCTTCAATCCTATTAAGAGCTGACATAATCAGATTGGATTGATAAGGCTGTGGCTTATGTCTCATGATGATAGCTAAGATGTCCCTGAGCTTTAACCATTGCTCATGACTTAATCCCAAGTAGTTCGCCTTTGGTTTCTTGATATACATTGCTTCCTCCGTGATATAATAGATATATCGAAAGGAGTACTATGACAACCCTAGATTTCTAAGTATCTTATCTAAATCTTTTGCAATGTCTTTCTGGATATATTCCTCACGTTCAACTGTATTGCAATGCTTAGCTTCTAGATGTAATTGAGCAGCATGATTTAATGTCTGTTTGATACTCACCCAATCAGACTTTGACAAGCGGTTATGCCTGACTGGAATCCCTCCTCCAAACAAGACATTGAATCCCTGACGCTTTGTGTGATTAGATTGATTAATTGTCTTATCTATTTTATCTAGCTTCTTTTGATTCTCTAATCTCAATCGCTGAATGTTAGAATGTGGTTTAAAATTTAACATCTTATTCTCCCTATGGCTGTTTTATTGACAGCCTTTTTTATTTAATCTTCTAATTCAAATCCGATGAGTTCCGCGATATTGCCTAAGGCTTGTACATTCATATCGACTAAATCAGATAATCTAATAATCGTTCCGTCTGTATATCTTGGAATATGGTTAGGGTCTGCAGTAATCATTGAATCGTTAAGTGAGTATAAGTCTTGTACCTGTGCTTTGAGTGCCAATTCATGCGGTTTATTCTCGCTCTCTGCTGATAGGCTCATTTCATTCAATCCTAACGCCTTAATCAAACGCTCGACATTATCAGTCAGTAAGTTTGAAAATACTTGCACGTCATTGCCTGAGATTTCATGAGGTGCAAAGGTCAGTTGTTGCATTTCCTCAATGATTGATTTTACTGTTTCCTGTGGTTCATACTCTTGCGGTGCTGTCAGTTCGTCCACAGATAAGCCCAAAACTTCAGTAAGGTTGATGAGGTTCTCATGCAATCCTTTCGCTAAGTCTTTTTGAGTAGCTGGTGTTTCGTTCGCTCCCTCAATATGAATAAGGTTAGAAGTAGGTTCTGAAAGTTCACTGGTTAGTGTAAAAAGGTTAGATAAGATTGTTTTTGTATTTTGGTTCATTTGATTTTCTCCGATTTTTCTATGTAGTAATTTGTAGTATTTTTTATGCCAACATTTGTCAACAATTCAATTTGTCGGACAGCGTGCTTTTCTCGTGTTTTTATTTCCTCTGATAAATTTCTAACGAGTAGGTGTTTTTGCGGTAACAGAGTAACAGACACCTATAAACGGCTTAACCATAGGGCTAAAGCTGTTACTTCTAACAGTAACGTGTTACCGAACTACAGTTACATTATTTAGTTACTACCTCAAATCCGCCTAATATAGCACCGGCAACTAAAGCTGACGTGATTTCTTTGTCTGTCAACCCTTGCTTTTCTGCTTCATCAAGAACTTTTCCAAGTTCTTCAATTTCTTTATCATTCATAATATTTTCCTTTTTCTATATAATTCCTAGCGAAGTAGGAAAAGTACGGTAACACGGTAACAACTCTCCGTAAACGGCTTAACCGTGCGGTTAAAGTTGTTACCGCTATCGGTAACATGATACCGAAGTACAGTATCATTTTCGCTTTTTCTTACGTAGATACCCTTTTGTCATGCTTTTATGCTTGTCTTCATCCCAATGAAAGAGCCGTCTAAAAAGTTCGTATTGTTCTGCTCGGTGTAAATCGATGGCTCGATTAAAACCTGCGGTATGTGGTCTTTTACTTGTCTTCTCCCATTCCTTTTTAATGTGGTCAGGTAATTTAAGCTCAAACTCTCGCTTAGTAAATGGCTTTACACCCTCATCTTCACACCATGCGCGATATAAGGCGCTTATAAAGGCGGTCGGTAGAAAATCACTGACGAACTCCTCAAACATATCATTTACAAAAGCCAATACATTGTCATTGCTGATTTTGAAGTCATCTAATAGTCCTTGTGTGGCTTTTGGTTCGTCAAACTTCTCAAAGTTAAGCGATAAAGCGATTTTAAGGACATACTCTAAAACGTCTTTGCGTTTAATATAATCATCTTTGATTTTCCAGTTGTCATTATCTGATGTGAAAGACTTGTTAAAGGAAACAATAAGCAAACGCCTATAAGTTCCATTTGACTTATTTCTAAACTTTGGTAAAAAGTTAGTGGACTGAATGACTAATTTATTAAAGACGGCTAGTGTCGGTTGTTTTCCTTTGGCTTCAATCGGTACTGGGTCGCCAGTAACTACAGAAAAGTAATTTCCTGCATTATCTAAGTAGCTGACTTGGCTGTCATCTCCGATAATACATGTCTTCCCAACGACTTGGGAAAGAGAAAAGCGTTCAGAAAACTGTTCAGCTTTGACACTTGCGACGTTCTCACGTCCGATAAGATTCATGATAAGGCTCTGAAAAGTCCCTTTGCCGTCATTTCCTTTACCGACAAGCCAAACGCCTTTGCGATAGGAGTAGTTGCCGTTGGTGCTTGCGGAAATAATCTGCCATAAAAGGCTAACGAGTTCTTTATCTCCACTCATTAAATCATTGAGCCAGTCATCTACGTTCCAACCGTTAATATTAGGTGCTTTGGCATTGGCGTTGTACTTGGTCGCAATCGTTGAAGTAAAGACATACTTAGGACTAAACGGCTCTAATTGCTGTGTTTTCTTATTGAAAATACCGTTCGCAACTGGGATAAGATGAGGCTCTGCCGTCTGCTGTTTTACTTCTGATAGAGTTTCAAGTTTAAAGAGAACCTCTTTAGAACGTGCTTGACTATAAGACGGCTCTAGCCAATAAATGAGCCGATGAAAGAAATTCTCATTCGTTTCGTATATTCCTAGTTCAGGATTATAAACGCCTAACAGTCCGCTTTGGTGGTCTAGTTTGATGACTTTGAGCGTTTTATAAATGATTCTTGCTGTCTCTAAAGGAGTTAATGATTTCGGTGGCTTGCCGTCCTCTTTAGGTGTGCTTAAAAATAAGTTACGGTGTTCAAAGAATAGTTTTCTAACCGCTCTAAGCGTTTGAGTGTTTGCTTTGACATAATCAGGGCTATTGATGATTTCTTTTTCTTGTTCTAGCCAGTCTGTCAAACTGTCTTGATAACCTGAAATATTAACGACTTTTTTGCCGTCTTCGCCATAATCTGTGAAGTCCTCTATTTTAGGTTTGGGACTTCTTACATTTTCCTGTGGTGTTTCTGCCACAAGTTTTTCTAGTTGGTCTGTCATGAGTTCCTTTCTATCTCATCTTGAATACACTTTTCCAAATGGTCGCCAGCTCGTCATCAGGTAAGGGCGGACTGGTTCGGTTGTTAAAAGTTCGCAATAAGTCCATGCAACTATTGTTATCAATGCCAATCTTTCGCCAGTAGTGGAGAATACGGTTCGTGTCATTGTTTCGATTCCCTTTTCTTGCGCCTTGGTTGAATAATTCCCACATTTCAGCGCCATAAGTTCGACTGCCTAGCGTTGTGTTCTGTCTTTTTTGTGGTCGCTGTATCATTTCAAGTAACCAGTCAGGACAATCGCAAAGACTATCGAAAGTTAAAGGCTCGTCAGTTTCTGTATCATTCAAAGGCATATAATCGCCGTCTGTCCGTTTGCTCGGATATATGGGTGTGAAGTGTGTTTTTATCTCTACGCCGTCCGCTAGTTCACTGACAAGAGATTTATTGAATATCTCTTTCGGAACTTTAAAGAAAACATGCAAGCCGTTGCCTGTGGGTGTCTTTTCAACATAGGTACTTAATATTTCGCCCTCGCTGTTTTCATTCCACAATCGACTGAATACAGCTCTGCCATTCTGTCCGTTTTGGTGCTGGTCTAAGTCAATACAAATCAAACCGCTATTTCTAAGATTAATCATAATGTTGCGGTTCGGTATTTCATCAAACCATTCACTCACTGTAATTTCATCAAGTGTTCCGCTTGAAGTCCCGCGGATAACAGCCCTCTCACTTTTGCCTGGAGGAAAACCAGCGATAACAGAAAAACCGCGATTAATACAGTTTAGGGCTTGTTCTTTTGGTGTCAATCGTCAACCTCCAATCGATACTCGCATTCATCACAAATTTGGCGTTCTTGATAGGGAATGACTTCATTTTCTTTAAGAGGTTTACCGCATAAATAACAATTCACTATGTCAGCCCTCCTAATCAATCATCTTATCAAGCCATTCCAAATCTGCACGCCTGTAGCCTGAAACAGCATCATGAATCGAAAAGCCCATTTCTTCTTTTTTAGTGATTCCTGCCGTGCGTTCAGCTTCATCAGTTGGGATAAAATAGCCTAATCCGTCAATCGTACCAATGGCACAACGTTTCTTTTGTAAGCTAGAAATACGACTTTGTAGGGTTCTCAAATCAATATTCAAGGATTGAGCCAATACTTCGCCTCTGATTGCTCTATCAATCCCCTTATGGTCTGCCAGCATTTTAATAATATTTTGGTCAAGCTTTTGTAGTTCTCTTAATTTCATGATTTCCCCTCCGCTTCGTCATAAGTCCCCCACATAGAAATAATAGTCTTGATAAAGTCCTCTATTTCTGTAATTTGTCTTGCGTCAGCTACTAATACATTAAGTAAGATACTGACTGCTTCAAGATTTGAAATGTCATCAAATTGCGGTGTAACTGCCAGTAAGTCGTCGCCTTTATACAAGGCTTCAATTGTAATAGTTTTTATTTCAGTATCCGATTGAGCTTTCAGCATTTGATATGCTGCGCCACTCTCCATAAATTCAGAAAGTTCTTTTTGCTCGTCGTCACTTAAATTTTTTAATGTCATTTTTTATTTTCCTTTATTTGTAATTTCGTCACAGCCAGTTGTTTGCCTAAAACTGGGCTTACTTGCGTGCATAAGTTGCTTTTTACTCCGCTGGGTAAGATTATGCCTGTACTTGCTTCGAACTGCTGTATTAAGTCATATTTAATCGCTCGTGCATTGTGAATCATCTTAAATGGGTGTTTGCCTATCGGTCTAAAACTATTCCGTCCGTACCGTTTTATAGCCGTGTAGCCTTGGTGGTGTTCTATCATCTCGCTACCTCATCAAATAAGCTGATTTCTCCGCCCTCTTTTTCGCCCTCAAAGCGGACACCGTGCTTATATTTACGAACTTTAAAGCTATAATCAACTGTTCCTGTGTTTGCGTTCAATGGGTCTATCTTTTCAATCTGCTTGTCTATAAGTTCTGCATGATAGGTTTTTAAACTTCGCATGCCTAAGCTATCAATACCAGCCACATAGGGGCAAGCTCTAATAATATTTGTCATTTTCTCAATCCTCTTTGCCTTGCCTGACAAGTTGCTAAGTATCTATGATGATGAATTTGCATATATCATCGATTAAATAGTAAATAAGTGAAGTTTTGTATCGTGGTTTGTAGCGATTCAATCCGTGCTTTTCCCAATTATCAAGTGTGCCGTCTGATATATCCATTTCTTTTATAACTTCTTGCCTAGAAATATAAGGTAACTTGCGGTCTCGCTTTAGTTCTAATAATTTATTTGCATACTGGTTAAAGTCAGTAATCACAGAATCAACTAAGCCATGCGCCACAAGGTTTGTTAGAGTGTCGTCATTCATGGAGTTCCTCCTTACTTATCCCAAGAAGTCCAGTTTTTCTTTTCTTCTGCCATTCCTGCTTCGTACATTCTACGAGTGACTAAAGCATTAAATTCACGGCATTGTCTTGCAACGCTTCCTCCTGATATATCTTTTATAGCCTGATTTTTCACAGTGTTATAAAGTTGCCAATAATTTCCAAATTCTTCGGTTTCTTTTTCAAGCCATTTTGTAGGTTTGTGAGCTTTTTTACCACGATTAAATCCTACGCTGTAAGCTGTCATTAGCGCTTGGTAGATGTCGTATTTTTCTAATTTCAAACCGTCACGTTCTTCAAGCCAGTTAAGAGAGAAAAATAAATTCTCAAACAATGGATTAAATTCTGTATAATCGCATTGCTTTGCGACTGCTTGTTCGATTTCTGTGCGTACGTTCAACTGCTCGTCTATTGTTGCCATTTTATTACCCCTTAACCATTTCTACTTGAATATCGTTTTCTAAAGTTGTGAAAGTCACTACTGATTGACCGTCAAACAACCGGTATACGTACTCATTAAGTTGGATAAAGTGGCGTGCTTTGGCTTTTAATAAGTCCATGAGTTCAAAGGCGATTGAATCATCAAGGATATAAGTTTCTTTGTTTGTTGTATTATTCATTTTGTTTTTATTCTCCAATTTGTTATAATTAGAGTAAGAAAAGCTCTACAAGGCTTGCCTTACTTATAGTTTAAAGTCGTTTATCTGGGGAGATGTTCGGCTTTTTTTTACGCTTATTTAAATTCATCTAAGCTCACTCCTAATGCCTCCGCAATCTTAACGACTGTGAGCCATTTAGGATTTTTTGTATTGCGTTTTTTAATTTGGTGTAACTGCTGGGGGCTTATGCCTGTCATTTTGGCAAGTCGGTACTCGGTTATGCCTTGTTTGTCTAATTCTTTTTTGATTTTATCCCACATTTTTATAGCCTTTCTTGTATTGGTAGTAAACTGGGTGTATAATGGTTTTATCTTTAAGGAAAAACGGAGTAATAATTCATGCGAGAAAAAATAGATGTTTTTTATAAAATGAATGGTAGAAGTTTAGAAAAAGAAATAAACTTTCCAACTTCTTGTCCTCATTGTTCAATGACAATGAAACCAAATTTTTATTATGCCTATTCAAACGATAAGTATGATAGTGGTAGTCAAAAAATTGGTGTTCTATTTTCATGCTCAAATGAAGATTGCGGAAAATTTTTTGCATGTCAATTCGAACCGTGTGATGTAAGAAATTACTCTGATTTAAGACAAATTGAACTTCCTTATTCTGCCTTGCTCGGGTATCATTTGCCAGAAAACCTACAAAATATTTCTCCTAAGTTCTTCGAGATATATGAAGAGGCATTTGAAATAGAAAAGCTCCAAAAATTAAATACCGCTGGTATGGCTTATAGAAAGGCTCTTGAATTTTTAGTAAAAGATTTTGCGATTCTAAGAAATTCATCACCAGAAGATATTGAGTTTATTGAGAACAATATGTTAGGTAATGTTATAAGCACATATTTTAATGAATTTCCTAAAATTCAAAAACTCTCAAAAGCTTCTGCTTGGATTGGAAATGATGAAACACACTATACTCGTAAACATGAAGACTACGATATTAATGATTTAAAGAATTTCATAAATGCTGTAGCACTGTTCATATCTGCCGATGAGATGGTAGACCAAGCTCAAGAACTTTTAGAAAGTTAATTTTTAGTAAGACTGATAATTTTTTTATCTTGAAATGCAATGACTGCCGCTTGTTTTTCAAGTGCAATCGCTTGAGTTTGTACTAAAGCTTTATACAATTCTAATTCTTCTTTCATTATAAATGCCCTTCCTAGCCCAATCGGGCTTTTTAATTTACTAAAAATTGTTTAATCTCATGAAACGCCATGCCTAGCTCTAACAGTAAGATAATGCTGTCAGTATAGCGCCTGAGCGTTTCTTTTTGTTCTGCGGTAATTTGTCGCCTGACTGTTTAAAGCTCTAAGACTGTGATATTTACCGCTCGTCGTAAGCTGTACGAGTAAATCAAGAATGATTTTGTGATAGTACGGTTTCGACTGCTTGCTGTTTGTTATTGCGGTGTCTAATCTTGTCATAGGCTATTTAATCTTGTAAGCTTCACAGACAGCAGTTATAAACTTGTTAACGTATGGTGTGCCTTTTCGCTTTCCTAAAAGGATAGCCGAAACATCTTGCTTAGGGTATACTGTTAATCTAACTAGTGTTTGTTGTGTCCAGCCTTTAGCTGACAAAAACTGTTTAATTTTTAAACGCTGTTCGTCCATGTTTTGCGTTGTATCAATCATTTACGAGTATTCCTTTCGTTTTGTGTGTAAGGTAGTTTGTAAGTACATTTATGCTTTTTCACTTGACAAAAAAGTACATATAAACTACAATGAGTGTATAGAAAAAATCACTTGATAAACTAATATCAATGGCTGGGTA
Source organism: Lactococcus sp. KTH0-1S (assembly GCF_052544945.1). Classification (NCBI taxonomy): domain Bacteria; kingdom Bacillati; phylum Bacillota; class Bacilli; order Lactobacillales; family Streptococcaceae; genus Lactococcus; species Lactococcus sp. KTH0-1S. The sequence goes on along the minus strand of NZ_CP195165.1, from coordinate 2,289,875 downwards.
GCTTATCGAATTTGTTTATAAGGGCTTTTTGCTTACTTTTTATCTTACAAGACTATTATAGATTAACTGTACACATTTGTCAACAATTTGTACATATAAACTATTTATTTTTTTCTTGTACCATTCTGAAAGGTTGATACAAATGGATTTGTACGAAAAAATAAAAGAACTCGCTAAACAAAAAAAGGTGTCTATTAGGCAAGTCGAAGAAAAGTTAGGAATAGCAAACGGAACAATTCGTCGCTGGGGAAAAACAAACCCAAGTGTCAAAACAGTTAAATCTGTTGCCGACTATTTCAATGTATCGGTCGACTATCTGCTGGGGGGTGATGAAGCTAAGCCGATCAATGAGCCGATAGACTTGGCGGAGGTCGCAAACTCTGACGATGACGCTGTATGGTCTCGTTTGCTGTCTTCTGGTGGTCGTCCTTTGACTGAAAAAGACAAAATGGCTATCAAATTGTTGTTCTCTGATAAGTGGGACAATATTACACAAAAAGCTAAAGACTTAGATAATAATAAATAAGGCGGTAGACTATGGACAAACAGGAGTTAAATAGTCTACTGATATGTGAAATAGAAAAATTAGGCGTTGTTTATCGGTTGGGGGAGTTAGATAATCAAAAAGCTTTTATTTCTTTAGAACTGGGCTTTGGAGCATATACAGAACTCGCAACACCCTTTGACCACGCTCACGAGTACATGCACGCATATTATAAAGATGATAGACGGCTAGGCGAATGTGATACGTTAAGCCCTGCAGAAAAAAGAGCTAACAAAGAAGCGATTCTCATGCTTTGGGACTTGTTTATATAGTATGGCGGAAGCTTTAACGATATAACACGATTCTGTCAGATAACTGGTTGCCACTATGAAGCCACTAAACGACTGATAACATCAATGTGCTGTGATATGAGCAAAAAGAGCTTTCGTGAGTGTGCCATTGATTACATCAGCCGTTTCGATATCATCACACGCGACACATTAAATATATACAACTTCTTAGACTTCTACGGCTATCATCACAACGCTTATGACGAGGCGTGTGCGTTGCTGTATGAGCTGTGCTGGTTTGAGTTGGTGGGTTAAAAAAGGATGGTGGGTTATGAAAAAAATAGATATAGGAATAATGGCTATTATCTTATCAATAATGTTTATAATCCTTGCTATTTTTGAAATTATTTTTTTCAGTATATAGCTGTGAATCTCAACATTTCTTAACATATCTCTAAAGGTTCAATAAGTAACCAATGGGAAACTGCCCACGTTCTAAAGGTTATAGCAACTCGCTATAAGATTAAACCTTTAATATTATTTAGTACTGGTAACGCAAAAGATGACAGACAAAAACAGTATAAAAAAGCTATATTTGTTAATTTTTGTCATCTTATGAGATAAACCAATGCTTAGAAATGCTAAGGTTCAAAACTATATAACAAGTCCTAAATTTTAGGAATGCAAAAAATTTAAAATAAAAGAGGAGTTCAGTATGAGTAATGTGTTTAATTTTATCTTAATAATTCTAAAAGCAGTTCCACTATTATATGTTGTAGTCTTTTTCTTAGTGTTATTTCTAGATATTTGCAAGGCAGTTTACGCAACAATAAATAGTAAGTCATCATTTAGCGATTCATTTAAACATGAATTAAAAAAGGATTTACATATCACTTTTATAAAAACTCTTAACCCTGTAAATTTTATTTTATGGGTATTCTCGTTAGTTTAGAATTAGTAACCCTAAACTTTAGGAACGCAAAATAAAAAGTACTTGAAAGGGATAGATTATGTTTATATTTACAGAATTTAAAACAGGAAAAGATATCGTAAAACTAACTTTACCTGAAGTTGAGCATGCAAAAGACTTGTACGAGATAGTTGATAAATACCGCTCGTATATTTCTAGGTGGCTTCCAGGGGTCGATGAAACGAACTCATTAGAAGATGAACTGAACTTTATTAAATTTGCTAGAGAAGAAACAGCCAGTTATAAAGCCCTATTTTTAACAATTCTTTTAAATGATAGAGCTATAGGAATGGTGGATCTTCACAATATTAGCGAAAAAAATCATCGCGCAGAAATAGGTTATTGGATATCTAAAGATTTTCAAGGGTATGGAATCATGACGGAGAGTGTAAAAAGATTAGTAGAAATATCTTTTAATGAGCTCAATATTCATAAGTTCATAATTATGGCGGAAACCGAAAATCTTAAGAGTTGTGCAGTAGCTAAGAGGCTAGATTTTGAGCATGAGGCAACACTCAAAGAATATTTAGTCTATGGAGATGAATTTAAAGATGTCTATGTTTATTCCAAAATAGTAAACGGCTAAAAATCACACTATAAATCTATGTGTTTCCAGTCACTAAAAACTGGTAGGAGATGGAATATGAAGTTTTTATTATTCATTGATAAAATCTATTCAAAAATAGTGACTGCTTATTGCATTTGCACTATACCTTTTCTACTATTATCCCTATATCTTTATAACAAACTACCTGCTTATATCCCTAGTAAAATCGGTATAGGTGGCGTATATAGCTGGTTTAGAAAAGAATTTGTGTTTATTCTTCCAGTATTATTTTTAATCATTGGAATACTTTTTTCAAAAAAAGGAATAATTAAGCAGTTCTATACTGGTACTCCTGCTATTTTTATAAAGTCCCTCGGGTTGATTGTTCTATTATTGGTACTATTCTCTACCATATATCTTTATTATTCCTACTTTTCAATGATATAAAAACACAAATAATAATAAATACAATGACGTACCAAGTCAATTTCAAGCCAACAATTGCCAACAACTAGCAAGGGAGCTGACGCAACGAATCCTTGCATTAGGTCATAACAGTATGTAAATTTTGTATGTTGTTGTAACCCGACGTGATGTCGGCATAGCTTTCTGCCACAAGTGGCAAAACGGAAATTTTCGTGGTTGTCCTAAGGGGGGCGTGATTCGCGACTTGCTAGGTAGTAACGATTCGTTACACCCTTTTTAGGGCGGTCAAAATAGCCGGATACTTTCTCACATTTTTGTGATTAAACTTGTCAGAACCTTGCTAGTTTTACCTAACCAAAATATTATGATATCAAAGAAAGAAGTTATATGATTTTATGGAAGTAAAATATAAAAACAAATCAGTCGAAGTATGGGAAATTAGTAAAACAAATGAACAACCTGATTGGGTTAAGCAAGCGTTTAAAGAGAATTATCTTTCTTGGTATGGGGATAGATTAAAAATTACTATGATGGGAATAAAACCTAATACAAAAAGAAATATAGCAATTGGATTAAAGGGTGTTTTGGGGACTTTTAACAGTTTTGGTTCTGTTTGTTTTATGGGGGATATCGGGGATTTTTTAGATATAACAAACGGTAGAGTAATTTCTAAAAAATATTTTATTAAACACTACTACATTAAAATAGATGATGAGTAAAGTTTTTTGGTTTCACTTTTTTCGAAAACCAATAATAGGATATGAACATTTTTGTACAAATCTCTATAGGTCCACTCTGAAATAGCATATTTTGCGACCGACAAAGATGTCGGGAGCAAACTCACAAACCGCATAACAGCAATTTTAGTTGACTCTAACAAAATTGGAACTAGTGTTTATTTCCCTTTTGGAAAATGCCGCTTAGGTTTAATTTTGAAAATAAACCAAATTAATTAACAACCTATATAAAGAGTTATTTAAACTCTTGGGAGATAAAAATGAAACAAACAAAAACAAAAATTTATGACATTATCTCATGGATTTCTTTAGTAGCTATACTTGTTATGGTGATATTGATGGCTCTACTTGATAAAACCGAACGCACAGAGGATTTTATGGGAGCTATTTTAATATTGTTTTCAGTTATATTATCTATAGGTTCATACTTTGTCTATAAAGAGATGTACAAAGATGATAAAGAGTCATTATTTATTCCAAGAAGATATGGCATTGGTTGGTCTATTAATCCCAATTCTCCGAAAGGTAAAGCCAGTTGGTTTATTGTCGTAGCATTGCTTGGAGCATTATTTATATGGCTCTTGGTTTCATCATTGCTTTAGGTTTTAATTGAACTACCTGAGGTCGCATTTTACGACTTTAGCAATCAGCCGAAAATTCGGCTCATTAACTATCTTAGGTTTTGTATCTAAATTAACAGAAGAAAGCCTGTAATGATAGGGTGTACCTCAAAATACACCCTATCCATTGTTGATTAACTTAAATAATCACTCAGCGCAAAGTTGCGCTCTCCTAAATCTGAGGAGTCCACACTTTTGTGTTCTCAACTTTCGGAAAAAAGAGAAAGTTCATATCATCCGTGAAGGAGTATTTCAAACTCCCCAATATAATCAAAGTGGTTTATATCCACTATAAACTTAGAAAGAATTTACACCATGAAAAAAGACGACGTTATCAAACTATCAGACGGACAAACTGCCACAATTGTTACTGGCGACGAATCTACAACTTTGCAAAATTGTTATATTGTTCGGCTCGAAAATGAAGATATAAGAGTAGTTGATAGAAAAACTCTAACGCTTGCGGAATCATTGAAATAATAGTCGTTTATAACAAATTCCCCCTTTTTCCACCAATTCCATAAGTAAATTATTGAATCTTTTTTAATTACCCCCAATACGTGCAAACCTGAACCACGTTAAAAGCTGATAGGAGATATTTATGGCAGACAATGATAAAACATCTCAAATAAAATTAGATTTTTTAAATACACTTTATAATCTTATCCTTAGTGAGGATATAAAAGAAGAAGAACGTAGAGTGCTGACTAAAGCAAAGAATCTAGTAGAAAAAGGAGAGTATATTCCCAATGTCATCAGACGTATGCAGACAAATTTTACGTTGGATGCCATAAATAGTAACTTATCTCCAAGTGTGAGTGAGTTTTATAGTACATTGCCTAAAATACTTGCAGAGATTCTACCAGCATTTCCAGGTACTGGCTCTAGTTTAGGAATTCCTCTCTAATTATCTTGTTACCCTTGATACCTTATTGTTACTCTTATCTTAGAGAAAGGTAACACTATAAACCCTTATTATATATAGCTTTATAATACTTTGTTACCGTTGATACCGTAAAATATACTATATCAGTTGAGAATTCAATAACTCTATAAACTAATAAACCAGTTAACTAATTAATCGTATAAGCTCTAATAACAATATTTCTCAATCCTCGTACATGCCTTGCCTGACATTAGTACAAAAATGGAAAGGAAGAAATAGTATGAATATTAAAGAATATATAAAAAAAGACGGTACAAAGGTGTACCGAACTAACGTTTATTTGGGCGTAGATAGTCTGACTGGTAAGCAAGTACGAACAAGTGTAAGTGCCAATAGTAGAAAAATGTGTGAGATTAAAGCACGCCAATCTATAAACAATTTTATCAATAATGGGTCTACAATTGCAAGGGAAAAAGTCGTTTTTGATAACTTTGAGGCTTTGGCTTTGGGTTGGTTTGAAAGTTATAAGCTGACAGTTAAAGCAAATAGTGTACGTTCAGTGAAAAATTATCTAAAAGTATACATTTTACCAGCTCTTGGGACATACGTTTTACCAAAAATAACTCCGATGTTATTACAAAGTATTGTTAACGATTGGTCTAAAAATGCTAATACGGCTGTAATAGTTAATGGTAAGCGTGAAAAAGGTAAAGGTAAAAATTTTAAGATAATGCTCAATATCATCAAACGTATTCTTGATTATGGCATGCAACTAGGAGCAATAAAGAGCAACCCAGCTACTAAAGTTTTTCCTCCTAAATTAAAGGTAAGAACTGTAAGTAAGATTAAGTATTTTGATGATAAAGAGCTGAAAATGTTCTTAGAATATCTTGAATCGTTAGAGCCAAGTATAGAGAACCAGCTACATAATGCCTTATATCGTCTATTATTGGCTACTGGTTTACGTATTGGTGAGGCTTTGGCTTTGAATTGGTCTGATATTGACTTCTCCGAAAAACTTGTTAATGTAACAAAGACAACTTTACAGAGCAGAGAAGTACAAGATAGTCCCAAAACTAAAGGAAGTAATAGAATTATTTCGCTTGATAATGCCACTTTACAAATTTTAGCCAATTGGCGTAAATACCAAAATAACCATAATAAAGTTATAGGTTTGTCTGATAGTGTAGTATTCTCTTATGACGGTCAAAGATTGATTTATGAAAGTGAGAGGTTTCGCCTTTCTTCTCACTTGAAATCAGCAAGACTTCCAAATATCGGTCTGCATGGTTTCCGCCATACTCATGCCAGCTTGTTAATGAACAACGATGTAAACCCTAAAGAGATACAAGAGCGGTTAGGACACTCTAAAATAACAACAACCTTAGATACATATAGCCACCTTGCCAAGGACAAGAAAAAAGAGACTGCCGAAAAGTTCAGCAATATCTTAAAAGCATTATGATTTTTTGGGGCGAACGTAGTAAAAAGCGTAAAAAAAGATAGTTTTAATTAGTGGAATACTTGTTACAAAGGGATTTATAGCTCTCTCTTGTTATATAGTTTTATTATAGCAAATGGCACTTATTTTTTACTGATAAAACTTTAAATCAAAGTTGAAATCACAAAAAGAGCCATATTTTTTGAAAAATTCACAAAGTCAGTGTAAACTTGAGATAGGTTTTATGAATTTAATGCGAGAAAGGAAGCGAATCTTAATACTTTTTACTAAAAGTAGATTTGCATAGGAAAATATGGAACTCAATGATTTGAAAGATTCACTGACTGCTTTAAAATATGGTGAAATTGCAACTGTCGCGATGATTGACCGAGGCGCATATGCTGAAATTGAAGAGTCTATTGAAGCGGAAAGTAAAGATGAAAAGATAAATTCTGGAATCTTTAAAGAGCTTGCTGCTACAGTTAAAGATGAAAACGAGGATTTAGTGGTAGTTGGTCGTTCAGATATTGATCAGGCACTGACTCCAGAAGATTTTTCGCGATTTATCGGTCAGATGACCAAGGAAAAACATATTATTTTTGTTGAGTGTCTCTATTTGGGAACAACAGAAATTAAAGGTTTTCTTAACAGCTTGAAAGAAAATAATCTTTTAGAAAATAGTAAATTGGTTCTGCTTGATTTGCCGCAATTAGAATACATGATGTTGCGAGACAGTTTGGCTGGACAATTTAAATTATAAAAAAGTTACTGACAAAAATTATCGCTCAGTCTGTAAGTTGCGTAAGCAAGCAGATGGGAGTGATAGAATTTTTGTCAGTAACTTTTTCTTATTGTTCACGGTTTTCTCTTTGATAAAGGCGAGAATTTTTCATAATATCTTTAAAAGTATTAATGATCGTTTCTTGGTAAGCAGAATTTTTAATATTTTGGCGAGCCAAATCTAATACGGCTTGTTCGCGAGAGTTATCTAAAATAGTAATTTTTTGTGCTTGTTTTTCTTGGCTAATTTCTTGAACAATTGTCATACGTTTCTCAAGAAGCTGAACGATTTCTTGGTCCACTTGATCAATGTTGTTCCGAAGTTCTTCTAGTTTATTCATGGTTTTTATTATATCATAGCCAGTAACACGAAACAACGTTTCATGTTGCTGACTTCTTTCTCTCATTATGACCGAACTCAGCGGGACGATAATTTTCCGCCGAGTGAGTGCGGCTCGACTTGTTGCTTTAGCAACATAGCGAGAGCGGACAACGTAGCGTAGAGAAGTAATAAGGTATCTACTTTGTTTCACTACGTTGTCCATACCACAGGTGTCTATTTTGTCAGCATTGCTAAAGCAACGGATAAAAGGGCTCGCTCGAAGCCAGCAAGCTGGTAAGGCGAAATGGCAGGAAGGACGCCATAGCTGGAAGCGACTGAAAAGGGAGCTTTCAGGTTGCAGATTAGAAAAGCATAGCTTTTCACCTTTTCGTCTGCGCATTCACGCTTTAGCGTGTTGCCTTTTTGGCAGTTGCTTGAGCGGCTAGTCAAAACGGACAGCGTAGTAGAAGCAGTGATGATTATATCAAAACTAATCTAAAATTTGCCTTTAAAAAATGATATAATGGATTATATTATTTTTGAGGAGCAACAAGATGAATAAAGAAGAAAAAATCGAAGGTTATGAGTTGCTTAATTTGCAACTAAAAGCGCTTCTTAGCGAACAAAATTATACACTTTCAAACTTAGCCAATGCAAGTAGTTTACTTTGGAGCTTTTTGCCTGAGCAAGTTTATACAGGTTTCTACCTCTACAATGGTGAAAAATTAATTTTAGGGCCATTTCAAGGGTCGGTATCTTGCGTTGAAATTATAATGGGCAAAGGGGTTTGTGGGGAATCAGCTCAAAATCGTCAAACCATTATTGTTGAAAATGTAAAGAAACACAAAAATTATATTTCTTGTGACGGTCGAGCAATGTCTGAAATTGTTGTTCCAATGGTTAAAGACGGTAAATTAGTTGGGGTTCTTGACTTAGACAGTTCAGAAATTGGTTTTTACGATGAAATCGACCAAAAATATCTTGAAGAATTTGCTAACATTTTATGTGAAATGACTGATTTTAAATTTTTTGAAGTAGGTTAAATCAAAATTTTAAAGGGTATCGGAGAAAAAAATGAGTGAAATAGTAAAAAAATTTATTGCTGACCGTTTTGGGGAAAAAGAAGGAACATCTGTAAATCCAGGTAATATTGGAGATGTTCGTGAATTTGCGCAAGAATTAGGAAGTTTTCTCTATCAATTACATCGGCTACCAACAACAGATGCAAAATTACCTAGTTTTGAAAATGCTTTTGCTGGTTCTGATTTGATTTTCTTTGAAGCTGAGATGATAGAACTTTTGAAAGTCTATCAAAAAGTTGTTCCTGCAGACCTTTTGCAAGAAAAATTTGATTTTGCAGCAAAAACAAAATGGTCCAAGAAACCTGTTTGGGTTTTGGGAGAATTGCTTACGCAAAATTTAAAAGTTACTGACGGAAAGTTAGTTAATGTCAAAATTACTGACAAAGCTGTTATTGGTGATCCAGCTTTTGATTTAGCAATTGCTTGGACGATTTTTGATGAAAAAGCACGTAAAATATTTTTTTCGGCAACCGAAGCAGATGAGGCAACGATTAATCGAGCGAGAATGTTCGCCCTCAGGCAGGCCCTCAGAAATTATCAATCACAAGATATTGATGAATTGATTCAATCACGTGATGCTTCAACTGAAATTTTAAAAGACTTAAACTATAGTCTTGGGCAAGATTTCTATTGAAACAAGCGGATATGAAAAGAATACTAAGTAAAAAATTGGAAGAGAAAAATGGCATATCAAGCATTATATAGAAAATATCGAAGTCAAAGATTTGATGAAATGGTGGGGCAAGAAGTTGTAGCAACAACATTAAAAAATGCGATTGTCAATCATCAAATTTCACATGCTTATCTTTTTTCTGGTCCAAGAGGGACAGGGAAAACCTCAGCAGCTAAAATTTTTGCTAAGGCAATAAATTGTCCTAATCAAGTGGATGGAGAGCCCTGCAATAATTGCTTTATTTGTGACTCAATCACTAAAGGAAGCTTAGATGATGTCATTGAACTTGATGCGGCATCAAATAATGGGGTTGACGAAATTCGAGAAATTCGAGATAAATCAACTTATGCTGCTAGTCAAGCCACTTATAAGGTTTATATTATTGATGAAGTGCATATGCTTTCCACAGGGGCTTTTAATGCACTTTTGAAAACACTCGAAGAACCTACAGAAAATGTTGTTTTCGTCTTGGCTACTACTGAATTACAAAAAATTCCAGCAACCATTATCTCGCGTGTTCAACGTTTTGCTTTTAAATCAATCACAACAGGAGACATTCGGACTTATTTAGCAAAAATAATGGCTGATGAAGGACTTGAATTTGACGGTAAAGCACTCGATGTTATTGCTAAAGCAGCTGAAGGTGGAATGCGTGATGCCCTCTCTTTATTAGACCAAGCCTTATCGTTTTCATCAGGGAAATTAGAAGAAAATGATGCGCTACTTGTCACAGGATCGATTGCTGCAGATGCTTTAGTAACATATGTTGCGGCACTTTTTGAGCATGATGAAGCAAAAGCACTGGCGGAACTTGATAAGATTTTTGCTGAAGGAAAAAATATGCTTCGATTTACGGAAGATTTATTAGCATACCTTCGGGATTTACTCTTGGATAAAAATTCTCAGTATGACCGTGGTCAAGTTTTTTCATGGATTGATATTGCAATTGAAAGTTTGAAAACGATAAAGGAAACGACTCAAACAAAAATTGCGGCAGACGTCATGACCATGCGTTTGGCTGAAATTGGACAAAATAATTTACTGACAGCCTCGCAAGGAGAAATCCCTAATCAGCTGACAGCCGAAATTGCTACTCTAAAAACCGAAATTAATCAATTGAAAGCTCAAATTTCAGCTGGTCAAATTCAGGTAAATTCAGATTCACAAAATAATTTATTGACAGGAAAAGTTAAAGCCAGTCCGAAACCAATAGCGTCTAAAAAACGCCAAATTAACAAAAATTTAATTTATAAAGCTTTGGCTGAGGCGACAAATGATGCTAGAAAAGCTGCTCTAAGTGCTTGGCCAGAACTTGTTGCTTCAGTTACTAAACCGGCAGACCGAGCTTTACTTAATAATACAGCGCCTGTCGCTGCGTCAGAAAATTTCCTTGTGGTGACTTTTCCTCATGAGAATCTTGCTAAAAGAGTCAGTGAAAATGAAGAATTGCAACTTTTTTGTGGGAATCTCTTGAGTTCAATTGTTGGATTTTCGCCAGAAATTATTTCTCTTGCTGAACAAGACTGGCAAGAAGTTCGAGCGGAATATGTTTCTAATTTAAAATCTGAAAATGTTCAAGAAGATGAAGAAGATGAAAAAGAGCCGGATGAAACGGTAAACTTAGCTAAAGAACTCTTTGGTGAAAAAGTAGTTGAAATTAATGATTAAACTAATAAAAAAGCCGCTCATTGAGCGACTTTTTTTAATCTTTATGACGACTTAAATCAACCTCTTTAAGGGGGATAAGTTTCGTTTTGTTTTTAAATTTATAACCCAAGTAAAGGATGAAGAAGAGTGGAATTGCGGCATACATGATGACACCTTGCACCCAAGTTTTACCAAAAAGAAGCATTGGGTCTTGGCCGAGTGTGACTAAAACAGTCATAATTAAGGCCAAGATTGGACCAAATGGGAATAGTTTTGCATGATAAGGTAAATTTTTAACATCTTTTCCTTGAGCAACATAGGCGCGACGGAAGCGGAAGTGGCTAATTGCAATCCCAATCCAAGCAATAAACCCTGTTAAACCAGAGGCTGAGACGAGGAATGTAAAGAAGCTAACTCCGTAAATTGATGTCAAGAATGTGAGTAAAGCAACAGCAGTTGTAGCTAATAAAGCAATGAAAGGAATCCCATTTTTTGAAGTTTTTGAGAAAATCTTTGGTGCGCCACCATCTTTAGCTAGTGAATAAAGCATCCGAGTAGAGGCATACATTCCAGAGTTTGCTGCTGAAACGACAGAAGTTAAAACAACGGCGTTCATGATAGAAGCTGCAATAGAGAGACCAACACGTTCAAATACAATTGTGAAAGGGCTTTGAGCAGCTGAATCTCCTCCAACTAAGTGGGGGTCGGTAAATGGAATGATAGCCGCCATCACGAAGATAGATAAGATATAAAAGACAAGAATACGCCAGAAGATAGAATTCATAGCTTTAGGAATTGATTTTTCAGGATTTTCAGCTTCACCAGCTGTAATTCCGAGCAATTCTGTTCCTTGGAAAGAGAAACCAGCGACTAAGAGTACGCCAAGAATCCCACCGCCGGTAGTGAAACTACCAAGTCCTCCGACAAAACCATGATTACCAACTGAAAGATTTTTAGCGACGTCAATATGACCGCCCATAATTCCAAAAATAGATAAGAAACCAATAATCAAGAATAAAACAACAACAGTAATTTTAATGGCTGACAACCAATATTCAGTTTCGCCAAAAGTTTTAACTGATAAGGCATTGATTGCAAAGACAATAATTAAGGCAATCAGTGAAAAAATCCAACTTGGAACATCTGGTAACCAGAATTTGATACAAAGGGCAACGGCTGTTAAATCAACCGCTACGGTAATTGCCCAGTTTAACCAATAATTCCAACCTAGAGCAAAACCAAAAGCTGGGTCAACATAACGTGTTCCATAGTCTGAAAAAGAACCAGAAGTGGGTAAATAAGTGGCCATTTCACCAAGTGATGTCATGAGGAAGTAAACCATTGCTCCGATAAGAACATAGGCAGTCAGTGCACCAAAGGGTCCTGCCGTGTGAATGACATCGCCTGAAGTCAGAAACAATCCAGTTCCGATTGTTCCGCCAAGGGCAATCATGGAAACATGACGTGATTTTAAGCCGCGTTTTACTTGCGTCTCAGTCGTTGAGTTTGAAGAATTTTCCAAAATTCTCTCCCTAATAAAATTTATTCTACACCGACTTGTTTGACTCAGACTCAACCTTACCCCTGTTTAGTTTAGAAAAGTCTGAGAAAAACAAAAAAAGCAATCCTACTAGATAGAATAGATTGCTAAAGGTCCGACAAAATTTTAAAAATTTTCTTGAACGAATAGCCCTCCGCATGGTTATTAACCATTTGCGACAGTCTAGTGAGTTTTTCTCACTAGCCCAAGAACCTTGCTGAGCAACAAAATTCTTTCGGCAACCTCTCCTCCTCTAAATACGCGTCTTTGTTGTGCTCCAACTCGGCGTAGATTCATATCGGTTGCGACCTCTATCGATGTGTTATTTGTAATTCTAGCGCAATTTTAAGATGATGTCAAGGAAGAGAATGTAAAATTAATTACAAATAATCACTTTCTTTGTAAGTTTATTCATTTGTCATTTATGATATACTTATGAGGATAGGACTGCTATGTCAGTCAATAAAAATCAGTCTTTTTACTGAAATTTTCTAGGAGCAAAATATGGATTTTATTCGTGCCATTATTTTAGGTATTATTGAAGGAATCACTGAGTGGTTACCTATTTCCTCAACAGGGCATTTGATTATTGCTGATGAATTTATTCGTCTTAATCAATCAGCAGCTTTTAAAGAGATGTTTGATGTTGTGATTCAGCTAGGAGCAATTTTGTCAGTTGTTGTTCTTTATTTTCATAAACTGAATCCATTTAATAAGTTAAATCCAGCTGACAAACAAAAAACCCCACGTGAAATTCAATTAACTTGGCGTTTGTGGTTGAAAGTTTTGATTGCGGCTTTACCAGCAGCGATTATTGGTTTACCACTTAATGACTGGTTGGACAAACATTTTTACCATTTTGTTCCTGTTGCCTTCATGTTAATTATTTATGGGGTAGCATTTATTGTCATTGAGCGTCGGTGGGTACCAAACCATGAATTTTCCGTAATGGATATTGACCGTTTACCTTATCGTGCCGCTCTTTACATTGGATTATTCCAAGTACTTTCTTTACTTCCAGGGACATCGCGTTCAGGTGCGACAATTGTCGGTGCTTTATTAATTGGTGTAAGTCGGGAAGTTGCCGCAGAATTTACCTTTTTCTTGGGTATTCCAGTTATGTTTGGGGCTAGTTTCATCAAAATACTTCACTTTTTCAAAAATGGGAATTCTTTAAGTTTTGAACAATTTGGGGTCTTGTTAGTGGCTTGTATAGTTGCCTTTGGGGTATCAATGGTTGCCATCAAGTTCTTGACCGATTACGTGAAAAAACATGACTTTACTTTCTTTGGGAAATATCGAATTGTGTTAGGGATTATCCTTCTTATTTATGCAATGTTTAAAGCCTTTTTGGGCTGAGAATGAGATAAATTATGCCAACTTTCTTTAGTTGGTATTTTTTATTTTAAAATACTTCTCTTTGCTGAGGGAAAGTTTAAATGTATTCTTGCTAAAAATAGAAAAAAGTGATAGAATATAACTCTGTGGGAAAAACTCACAACTTACGCAGGACTCAACCTGCGTCATTAGTCCAAAAGGAGGAAAAATCAATGACTAAATACGAAATTCTTTATATTATTCGCCCAAACATTGATGAAGAAGCAAAAGCTGCCCTCGTTGAACGTTTCGATGGAATCTTGACTGACAACGGTGCTGCAAATCTTGAGTCTAAAGACTGGGAAAAACGTAAACTTGCTTACGAAATCAATGATTTCCGCGAAGGTATCTACCACATCGCAACTTTTGAAGCTGAAACAACTTCAGAAGCTTTGAGCGAATTTGACCGTCTTGCTAAGATCAACCTTGACATTCTTCGTCATATGATCGTTAAAGTTGAAGCTTAAGAGCTTTCATTTCTAAGGAGAAGTTCATCATGATTAACAATGTTGTATTAGTAGGACGCATTACTCGCGATCCTGAACTTCGATACACCCCTCAAAATCAAGCTGTCGCAACATTTTCATTGGCTGTAAACCGTCAATTTAAAAATGCGAATGGCGAACGTGAGGCTGATTTCATTAACTGCGTTATTTGGCGCCAACAAGCTGAGAATTTGGCGAATTGGGCTAAAAAAGGAGCTTTGATTGGGGTAACTGGTCGAATTCAAACACGTAACTATGAAAATCAACAAGGTCAACGCGTTTATGTGACTGAGGTTGTGGCTGACAGTTTCCAAATGTTGGAAAGTAGATCTGCTCGTGAAGGTATGGGAGGCGGAACTTCTGCTGGTTCATATTCTGCACCTAGCCAATCTACAAATAATACTCCACGTCCACAAACGAATAACAATAATGCAACACCGAATTTCGGTCGTGATGCTGATCCGTTTGGTAGCTCACCGATGGAAATTTCGGATGATGACCTTCCATTCTAATAGGGTGAAATAATTGACGCTAAAGCGCCTAATTATTTCAGAGAAACCCGCTATGGCGGATTTCCTAACCCTCTTACTCGTTATTATGAAAAGCAGAATCGGCTTTTCATAATAACGTCGTAATCCTAAGAAAACTTTAAATAGACATCTAAAAATAATATAAGGAGAAATAAAATGGCACAACAACGTCGTGGCGGCTTCAAACGCCGTAAAAAAGTTGACTTCATCGCTGCAAACAAAATCGAAGTCGTTGACTACAAAGACACTGAACTTTTGAAACGTTTCATCTCAGAACGTGGTAAAATCTTGCCACGTCGCGTGACTGGTACATCTGCTAAAAACCAACGTAAAGTGGTTAACGCAATCAAACGCGCGCGCGTAATGGCTTTGCTTCCATTCGTAGCTGAAGACCAAAACTAATAAATGAAAGGCTGCTTCGGTAGTCTTTTTTTGTATAAAAATTTGACAAATAGAGTTGATATTTACTGACAGAATGTTTGGTTCCGTCCGAATTTACTGACCAGAAATTTGTCAGAAAAAGAGAATAGATTGATAACTTCATCAAGTATTTTTGATTAATACTATGTTTTTGTCAGTGAATTTATGATAAAATGGACAAATGATTGAATTGATAATAGGAGCAGTGCTCTTAAGTTTGTTAATTTATGGAATTTTTATAGAGCCTCATTTGATGAAAGTGAGACATGTAAAAATCGCTCAAAAACAAAATTTAAAAATTGCTCATTTTACCGATACCCACTTTGCTTGGCACACGACTAGTCATCGTTTTAAAAAATTTGCTCGAAATATTGCTAATGAAGAGCCAGATTTAATTATTTTTTCTGGAGATTTATTTGACAAGGTTGCTTGGGCAAAAAATCGAGATTGGACTGATTTACTGACGATATTGTCAGAACTTAAAGCTCCTCTTGGGAAATTTGCGATACTTGGTAATCATGATTTTGATGATGAAAAATCGTCAAAGTTTGTTGAAGAGTTTCTAGAAAAAGCTGGTTTTGTTCTGTTGAAAAATTCATCAGTTGTCAAAGATAATTTATCTATTTCTGGGGTTGATGACTGGCGTGAGGGACGGCCTGATTTTGAACTTGAGCCCATTGATGCAACATTTTCGCTTTTAGCCCTTCACGAACCGGATACTATTTTAGACATGGAGACAATTAAGGAATTTGATTTAATTCTTTCTGGTCATAGTCACGGAGGGCAAATTCGGATAGGAAATTGGCGTTTACGTAATAAGGGGTCAAGTAGTGCTGATGCTGGTTTGTATCAGCTCAATGACCGAACAAAATTGTATGTTAATCGTGGAATTGGTTTGACTTTCTTGCCTATTCGTTTTGGGGTGCCTCCAGAAATTGTGTATTACTACATCTAAAAAAATCTGTCAGTAATTTTGACAGATTTTTTTATTTTTTTATTTAAAAATTTACTGACAGCTTTGTTAAAAATTCTGTCATTACATTTCTCTTGCAGTCATGATCGTTTCGCGTCCCATATTGTCAACGGCTCGGTAGTGTAGAGGCCATTCAGGATTAAAAGGGTAGCCAAAATCAACGAGGATGGTTGTTGGACTATTGTCTTGAGAAAAACGAATAGAAAGTAAATTACCCGAATTAACCAAGTCAAAATTGATAATTGTTTCTAGTGGAAAAACGCCCTTGAGGTGATGGTCAATAATAAACCAAAAGGCATCAATGACTTCTCCAGGAATTGACGCAACGGTATCAAAACTTGCGTAGCGTCGTCTAGTGTTAGAAAATGCCATAAAATCACATCCTTTCTATAAGATCAATGGATAAATTCTAGGAAATACGGGAATCTCGAATGACTTTTCGGATTTCAGATAAAGTCCCTTCAGAAACATTTTTCATTTTCATTCCGTACATCATAAACAAGGCATCAAGCAAACTAATTTGAGAAACTGTGGAAGCAACAGCTTCAGGTCGAAATGAAATTTCTTCAGAAATTGAAATTAGAGCGACATCGGCCGCTTTGGCTAAAGGGGAACTCGCAAAAGAAGTCAATGCAATAATTGGAACCCCGCGACTCTTTAAAATTTCAACCAAGTGCATTGTATCTCTGTTTTTTCCTGTATGTGAAATAACAAAAGCACAATCGTCGCTCGTTAATTTTGCAGCTTGCATTTGTTGAAAATGAAAATCCTGATGATAAACGCAGTGCAAAGGCATTCTCAAAAATTTATGAAAAGCAATCAATGCGACAGCGTTTGAACCACCCAAACCAAAAAAACCGCAAGTGCTGGCATTGAGCAAAATTTCCATGGTTTGGTCAAGTTGTCTGTTAGTGATAAGGTTTAATGTAGAATTTAATGATGAAATATTGCCGTTGAAGTTTTTTGTCAGTATTTCTTTGTAATCGTCAGTTGGTGAAAGTTCGCTAAAAAATTCATCGTTTCGTGTCGAGTCCGTGGCATGAATGGCGAGTTTTAATTCTTGGAAGGAATTAAAGCCGATTTTTTTAGAAAATCTGGAAATTGTAGCCGTAGAGACATGAGTTTTTTGAGCAAATTCCTGAATTGAAAGCCTCGCTGCACTATCAATATTCGCAATTAAATAGTCAGAAATTGCCTGATCTGATTTACTGAGGTTATCATAATAACTTCGGATTCGGCTGATTAAAGTACGCGACATATCAAGCCTCCTTCTAATTGACTACATTATACCATAAATAAGATTCGGCGATTTCTCAAAAATTCCAAATTCCTAACTTGAAATTGTTTTGACAAATCAGAAAATATTTTACAAAAAATATTGTTGACAAATGAAAAAAAATTACTTATACTAAAGGTATAAAATGAAAGCGATACCACGGAGGAAAAAATGATGAAATTTGGTATGATTGGTTTAGGGAAAATGGGAATGAATCTTGTGAAAAATGCCGTTGACCATGAGATTGAAGTTGTTGCTTACGATCTAAATACAAAAGCGGTAGAGGAAGCTAAGGATTACTCAGACAATATTACCGCTGTCAGTACAATTGAAAATTTACTGACAGAATTGCCAGCAAGCAAAATTGTTTGGTTGATGCTTCCAGCAGGAACTCCTACAAATTCAACGATTGCAATGCTCTCTGAAAAGCTGTCAGCTGGCGATATTCTGATAGACGGTGGAAATTCTAATTACAAAGATAATTTAGAACAAAATAAATTACTGACAGAAAAAGGAATTAAATTTTTTGATGTCGGAACTTCTGGTGGAATGGCTGGAGCTCGTCAAGGCGGGAATTTTATGATTGGTGGAGATGATGAAAAATCTTGGACAATTATAGAACCAATCTTCAAAGCAATCTCAATGGAAGAGGGCTACCTCTATACAGGGAAACTTGGCAGTGGTCATTACTTGAAAATGATTCATAATGGAATTGAATATGGGATGATGCAAGCGATCGCTGAAGGATTTGAAATTTTGGAAGAGTCACCATTTGATTATGACTATGAAGCCGTTGCAAAATTATGGAATCACGGCTCAGTAATCCGAAGCTGGTTGATGGAGCTTGCTCAAGAACAATTTTCAAAAGACCCTAAACTAGACCAAATTATCGGTCATGTTCAATCTTCAGGAGAAGGAAAATGGACCGTCGAAGAAAGCTTGGACTTAGGCGTTCCTGCCCCAGTTATTGCCTTGTCACTAATGATGCGTCAACGCTCATTACAAGAAGATACCATGACCGGAAAAGTAGTTGCCGCTTTGCGCAATAGCTTTGGCGGACATGACGTAGAACAAAAATAATTTACTGACAGATGAGAAGCGTAAGCTAACTAGGACAAAAAACTTCTGTCAGTAAAAAACTACTGATGATGAAAGAAGTTTAAAGTCTGTCAGTAAATATATAGAAGAAAAGGAGCCTAAATGCAATATTTAATAGGCGTCGATTTAGGAACCACAGCAACTAAGGCAGTGCTTTTTGAGAAAAATGGAAAAATAGTTGCAAGTAGTAGCCAAGCCTATCCCCTCTATCGTGATGCTAGTGGGATGGCAGAAGAATCTCTTGAAGAAATTTTTGAAGCAGTTTTAGTGACAATCAGGGAAGTTTCAATTAATTTAGAAGATGAAGACGAACTTTTAGCCGTTTCATTTAGTACACAAATGCACTCACTAATTGCTTTTGACGAAAATTGGCAGCCACTTACAAGATTAATCACTTGGGCTGATACAAGAGCAGTAAAATACACCGAACAAATTAAAGCCTCTAAAAATGGTTTTGATATTTATCGAAGAACCGGAACGCCTCTTCATCCAATGGCTCCTTTATCTAAATTTATCTGGTTAGAAGCTGAACATCCAGACATTTATCAAAAAGCAGCCCACTATTTGGAACTTAAAGGATACATTTTCCAACGACTTTTTGGAACAAATAAAATGGATTTATCAACCGCAACAGGTACAGGTATCTTCAATATATTTGAACTTCATTGGGATAAAGAAGCGCTAGAGATGACTGGAATCAAAGAAAGTCAATTGCCCAAAGTAGTAGAACCCTATGAGATAGAAGAAAACCTTCCTCACGAATATGCCAAGAAAATGGGTATTCAAAGCAGCACCAAATTTATTTGGGGTGCAGCCGATGGTCCGTTATCAAATTTAGGAGTAAATGCGATTAAACCGGGTGTTGCAGCCATCACAATTGGAACATCTGGTGCGATTCGAGTAGTTACTGACAAACCTAAAACAGATGAAAAAGGACGCACATTTACCTATGCATTAGACAAAGAGCATTGGGTAGTCGGTGGCCCCGTAAACTCTGGTGGAGATGTTTTCCGTTGGGCTCGTGACCAAATTTTTGATGGGAAAATTTCTTTTGATGAAGTCACGGAACTTGCAGCAAACATTTCCCCGGGCGCTGATGGATTACTTTTCCACCCCTATCTTGGAGGCGAACGAGCGCCGATTTGGGATGCCAATGCCAGAGGTTCATTTTTTGGCCTAAACTACGGACATAATCGTAGTCATATGGCTAGATCAGTTCTTGAAGGAGTTATCTTCAATATTTATATGGTTGCGCTTAGCCTTGTTGAAGTAGTAGGTGACCTAAATATGATTCAAGCGACAGGAGGATTTACAAGTTCTGAACTATGGACACAAATCCTAGCAGATATTTTTGAACAACCAATCAATGTGCCAGAGAGCCGAGAAGCTGGCTGTTTAGCCGCCATTATCATGGCTGAAAAAGCCCTCGGCCTAATTGAAGATATCAGTGAAATCGAAACGATGGTAGGAACAAACGAAACCTACCAACCCAATCCAAAAAATTTCGAAATTTACCGAGAAATTAGTCCAATATTTATCCGACTTTCTCGCTCTCTCTTGGCAGAATATGAAAATATTGCCAATTTCCAAAGAAAATTTGAAGAAGAAAAATAAACTTATATTCTTTAAAGACTTAATACTTCTATATATCACAAATAAGTATTGAGTTAATTTTTAAAATCAAATTGTAAGCGCCGTCAATTTTGCTTACACAGTTTATTCAATATTTTTTGAAAGGAAAAAAATATATGATTGATTTACTTGTACTTTTAATTGGGGTCTTAATCCTCCTCCTGATGATTATCAAATTTAAAATTAATACTTTTGTGTCCTTGATTGTCGTAGCGGTTTTAGTTGGGTTAGGACTTGGAATGCCACTTGGTCAAATCCCTGTTTCAATCCAAAACGGAATCGGAGGCTCATTAGGAGAGTTAGCAATCGTTTTTGGTTTTGGGGCAATGCTTGGAAGACTAATTGCTGATGCTGGTGGAGCCTATCGTATTTCAAAAACGCTTATTAACAGTTTTGGTAAAAAAAGAATTCAATGGGCAATTATGGTTGCCAGTTTCATTATTGGGATTGCCCTCTTCTTTGAAGTTGGGATGGTTCTCTTGATTCCGATTGTCTTTGCCGTTGCCTTAGAAGCAAGCGTTCCCTTGATTTATCTCGGAATTCCAATGGCAGCAGGACTTTCAGTAACTCACGGATTCTTACCTCCCCATCCAGCACCAATTGCAATTGCCGGTGTACTAGGCGCAAATCCTGGAACTGTTCTTCTTTACGGAATTATTGCAGCAATTCCAACAGTCATTATCGCAGGTCCGGTTTTCACAAAAATTGCTAAAAAATGGGTCCCAGAAGCCTTTGTTGTAAAAAATAAATTATCCGCCTTTGGTGAAATCAAAGAATGGAAATTAGAAGAAACTCCAGGATTTGGGATTTCTATCTTGACAGCATTAATGCCAGTAATCTTAATGGCAATCAGCACCATTTATTCTATCGCGACTAATGATGGGAAACCCTTTGCCGCAGTAACAACAAGTACAATGAAAGCAGGAAAAGTAGTAACGACCACTACTTACCCATCAAGTTTTGTTGAAAATGTGATGATGTTTATTGGTAATCCCGTATCGGCCATGATTATTTCACTACTCTTTGCCTTGGTTACTATGGGTTGGATGCAACGTAAGAAAAATTCAGAAATTGCAGTATCAATTGCAGATTCAGTTAAGTCAATTGCGATGCTATTGTTAGTTATCGGTGGTGGAGCAGCCCTTAAACAAATTCTTATTGACGGAGGGATTTCAGTACAAATCGCCAGTATGTTTAAAGATTCCCCACTTTCGCCATTACTGCTTGCTTGGATTATTACCGTCATTCTACGTGTAGCCTTAGGTTCTGCAACCGTGGCCGCTTTAACAGCAGCAGGTTTAGTTCAACCAATGCTTGCATCAGCTTCTCCAAATACAGCCGCACTAATGGTCTTGGCAATAGGGGCAGGTTCAATTGCCGCATCTCATGTTAACGATGCAGGATTCTGGATGTTTAAAGAATACTTTGATTTAGATGTCAAACAAACATTAAAAACTTGGACAGTACTAGAAACGATTATCGCAGTTGTAGGTTTAGGAATGGTCATGTTGATGAGTATCTGGGTACATTAATAAAAAAATAAGTCAATTTTGACTTATTTTTTAAATTTGTCAAAGCTAGTGGTGGCATGAAATAAAGCGAATACAGGAGCGGGAAAAAGCGAACGTAAGATAAAAAAAGGGATAAAAGTCACAGTTAATTCTTGACAATGAGAAGTAGGTTTGATAGAATATAATAGTTGTCGCAAGAGACGAGGGTCTTGAAGCGATAAGCTAGACCATTGAAAACTGAATAAAGAAGAATGACTCATGTGATGTAGTAAGATACATCAAAAATCTGTCAATCAATAATGAAAGACAAGCCAGTCACCTAGGTGACTTAAATACTTTATTTGAGAGTTTGATCCTGGCTCAGGACGAACGCTGGCGGCGTGCCTAATACATGCAAGTTGAGCGCTGAAGGTTGGTACTTGTACCGACTGGATGAGCAGCGAACGGGTGAGTAACGCGTGGGGAATCTGCCTTTGAGCGGGGGACAACATTTGGAAACGAATGCTAATACCGCATAACAACTTTAAACACAAGTTTTAAGTTTGAAAGATGCAATTGCATCACTCAAAGATGATCCCGCGTTGTATTAGCTAGTTGGTGAGGTAAAGGCTCACCAAGGCGATGATACATAGCCGACCTGAGAGGGTGATCGGCCACATTGGGACTGAGACACGGCCCAAACTCCTACGGGAGGCAGCAGTAGGGAATCTTCGGCAATGGACGAAAGTCTGACCGAGCAACGCCGCGTGAGTGAAGAAGGTTTTCGGATCGTAAAACTCTGTTGGTAGAGAAGAACGTTGGTGAGAGTGGAAAGCTCATCAAGTGACGGTAACTACCCAGAAAGGGACGGCTAACTACGTGCCAGCAGCCGCGGTAATACGTAGGTCCCGAGCGTTGTCCGGATTTATTGGGCGTAAAGCGAGCGCAGGTGGTTTATTAAGTCTGGTGTAAAAGGCAGTGGCTCAACCATTGTATGCATTGGAAACTGGTAGACTTGAGTGCAGGAGAGGAGAGTGGAATTCCATGTGTAGCGGTGAAATGCGTAGATATATGGAGGAACACCGGTGGCGAAAGCGGCTCTCTGGCCTGTAACTGACACTGAGGCTCGAAAGCGTGGGGAGCAAACAGGATTAGATACCCTGGTAGTCCACGCCGTAAACGATGAGTGCTAGATGTAGGGAGCTATAAGTTCTCTGTATCGCAGCTAACGCAATAAGCACTCCGCCTGGGGAGTACGACCGCAAGGTTGAAACTCAAAGGAATTGACGGGGGCCCGCACAAGCGGTGGAGCATGTGGTTTAATTCGAAGCAACGCGAAGAACCTTACCAGGTCTTGACATACTCGTGCTATTCCTAGAGATAGGAAGTTCCTTCGGGACACGGGATACAGGTGGTGCATGGTTGTCGTCAGCTCGTGTCGTGAGATGTTGGGTTAAGTCCCGCAACGAGCGCAACCCCTATTGTTAGTTGCCATCATTAAGTTGGGCACTCTAACGAGACTGCCGGTGATAAACCGGAGGAAGGTGGGGATGACGTCAAATCATCATGCCCCTTATGACCTGGGCTACACACGTGCTACAATGGATGGTACAACGAGTCGCGAGACAGTGATGTTTAGCTAATCTCTTAAAACCATTCTCAGTTCGGATTGTAGGCTGCAACTCGCCTACATGAAGTCGGAATCGCTAGTAATCGCGGATCAGCACGCCGCGGTGAATACGTTCCCGGGCCTTGTACACACCGCCCGTCACACCACGGGAGTTGGGAGTACCCGAAGTAGGTTGCCTAACCGCAAGGAGGGCGCTTCCTAAGGTAAGACCGATGACTGGGGTGAAGTCGTAACAAGGTAGCCGTATCGGAAGGTGCGGCTGGATCACCTCCTTTCTAAGGAATATATACAAAGACGTGAGCATTCAACTTTATTCAGTTTTGAGGGGTTTAGTGATAAACCTAAGCAAGAATCAAATTCTTGATTGTGGGGCCTTAGCTCAGCTGGGAGAGCGCCTGCTTTGCACGCAGGAGGTCAGCGGTTCGATCCCGCTAGGCTCCATTGTCAGACAAGACGTTAAAATCACTTGAACATTGAAAACTAAATAACAATATCTAATAACGATAAATAAACCAAAAGCTGTGAATTTTAAAGAATTTACAAACTTATACTTGAAAAACGATGATTATAAATCATCATGGCAAAGTTAATAAGGGCGCACGGTGGATGCCTTGGCACTAAGAGCCGATGAAGGACGTGACTAACGACGATATTCTAGGGGGAGCAGTAAGTACGCCTTGATCCCTAGGTCTCCGAATGGGGAAACCCAGCTGCTACTAGCAGTTATTCATGAGTGAATACATAGCTCATGTAAAGGTAACGCAGAGAACTGAAACATCTAAGTACCTGCAGGAAGAGAAAGTAAAAACGATTTCGTAAGTAGCGGCGAGCGAACGCGAAGAAGGGCAAACCAAGAAGCTTGCTTCTTGGGGTTGTAGGACTGCAACGTGGACTTAAGCATTATAGTCGAATAACCTGGGAAGGTTAATCAAAGAGGGTAATAATCCCGTAGACGAAATAGCGCTTATACCTAGCAGTATCCTGAGTAGGGCTGGACACGCGAAATCCAGTTTGAATCCGGGAGGACCATCTCCCAACCCTAAATACTCCTTAGTGACCGATAGTGAACCAGTACCGTGAGGGAAAGGTGAAAAGAACCCCGAGAGGGGAGTGAAATAGCACCTGAAACCGTGTGCCTACAAGAAGTTCGAGCCCGTTAATGGGTGAGAGCGTGCCTTTTGTAGAATGAACCGGCGAGTTACGTTATGATGCGAGGTTAAGTTGAAGAGACGGAGCCGTAGGGAAACCGAGTCTGAATAGGGCGACTTAGTATCATGATGTAGACCCGAAACCTAGTGACCTATCCATGAGCAGGGTGAAGGTGTGGTAAGACGCACTGGAGGCCCGAACCAGGACACGTTGAAAAGTGTTTGGATGACTTGTGGATAGCGGAGAAATTCCAAACGAACTGGGAGATAGCTGGTTCTCTCCGAAATAGCTTTAGGGCTAGCGTCGAAATGTAAGTGTATTGGAGGTAGAGCACTGTTTGGGTGAGGGGTCCGTCTAGGATTACCAATCTCAGATAAACTCCGAATGCTAATACACATGTTCGGCAGTCAGACTGCGAGTGCTAAGATCCGTAGTCGAAAGGGAAACAGCCCAGACCAACAGCTAAGGTCCCAAAATATATGTTAAGTGGAAAAGGATGTGGGGTTGCACAGACAACTAGGATGTTAGCTCAGAAGCAGCTATCATTCAAAGAGTGCGTAATAGCTCACTAGTCGAGTGACCCTGCGCCGAAAATGTACCGGGGCTAAACATATTACCGAAGCTTTGGATTGATATTTTATCAATGGTAGGAGAGCGTTCTTAACCGCGATGAAGGTATACCGTGAGGAGTGCTGGAGCGTTAAGAAGTGAGAATGCCGGTATGAGTAGCGCAAGATAAGTGAGAATCTTATCCACCGTAAGACTAAGGTTTCCAGGGGAAGGCTCGTCCGCCCTGGGTTAGTCGGGACCTAAGGCGAGGCCGAAAGGCGTAGTCGATGGACAACTGGTTGATATTCCAGTACTAGATATGATCGTGATGGAGGGACGCAGTAGGCTAAGAGATGCCAGTTAATGGATTCTGGTCTAAGCAGTGAGGTGTGAGATGTGTCAAATGCATTTCTCTTTAACATTGAGCTGTGATGGGGAAGCAACTACGGTTGCGAACTCTCTGATGTCACACTGCCAAGAAAAGCTTCTAGCGTAAAGTCATATCTACCCGTACCGCAAACCGACACAGGTAGTCGAGGCGAGTAGCCTCAGGTGATCGAGAGAACTCTCGTTAAGGAACTCGGCAAAATAGCCCCGTAACTTCGGGAGAAGGGGTGCTGGTGTAAAAGCCAGCCGCAGTGAATAGGCCCAAGCAACTGTTTATCAAAAACACAGCTCTCTGCTAAACCGCAAGGTGATGTATAGGGGGTGACGCCTGCCCGGTGCTGGAAGGTTAAGAGGAGTGCTTAGACGTAAGTCGAAGGTATGAATTGAAGCCCCAGTAAACGGCGGCCGTAACTATAACGGTCCTAAGGTAGCGAAATTCCTTGTCGGGTAAGTTCCGACCCGCACGAAAGGCGTAATGATTTGGGCACTGTCTCAACGAGAGACTCGGTGAAATTTTAGTACCTGTGAAGATGCAGGTTACCCGCGACAGGACGGAAAGACCCCATGGAGCTTTACTGTAGTTTGATATTGAGTACCTGTAAGTCATGTACAGGATAGGTAGGAGCCATTGAAATAGGGACGCTAGTTTCTATTGAGGCGTTGTTGGGATACTACCCTTGACTTATGGTTACTCTAACCCGCTGGCATAATCGGCCAGGGAGACAGTGTCTGACGGACAGTTTGACTGGGGCGGTCGCCTCCTAAAGAGTAACGGAGGCGCTCAAAGGTTGGCTCAGATTGGTTGGAAATCAATCGTAGAGTGTAAAGGTAAAAGCCAGCTTGACTGCGAGAGCTACAACTCGAGCAGGTAGGAAACTAGGACTTAGTGATCCGGTGGTACCGCATGGAAGGGCCATCGCTCAACGGATAAAAGCTACCCTGGGGATAACAGGCTTATCTCCCCCAAGAGTTCACATCGACGGGGAGGTTTGGCACCTCGATGTCGGCTCGTCGCATCCTGGGGCTGTAGTCGGTCCCAAGGGTTGGGCTGTTCGCCCATTAAAGCGGCACGCGAGCTGGGTTCAGAACGTCGTGAGACAGTTCGGTCCCTATCCGTCGCGGGCGTAGGTAATTTGAGAGGATCTGTCCTTAGTACGAGAGGACCGGGATGGACTTACCGCTGGTGTACCAGTTGTTCCGCCAGGAGCACGGCTGGATAGCTATGTAGGGAAGGGATAAGCGCTGAAAGCATCTAAGTGCGAAGCCCACCTCAAGATGAGATTACCCATTCGTAAGAATTAAGAGCCCAGAGAGATGATCTGGTAGATAGGCTGGAAGTGGAAGAGTTGCGAGACTTGGAGCGGACCAGTACTAATCGCTCGAGGACTTTACCAAAAGAGTCAAATATAATAGGCTTATGGTTTAAAAGTTAGAAGAATTGTTATTTAGTTTTGAATGTTCAAGGTAACATTTAATGATTTGGTCATCATTGCGATGGAGATACACCTGTTCCCATGTCGAACACAGAAGTTAAGTCCATCTACGGCGGAAGTACTTGGGGGTTGCCCCCTGGGAGATAGGCGAGTGGCCAAGTGAATTGGAGGAGCTATGGCTCCTCTTTTTTTATCTCGCTAACGAGATTCAAGATACAAAATGTTTGAATAAATAAAAAAGCCTTTTCGGGCCTTTTTTTATTCTGGAAAAGTATAATCATGTAATGCACTACTAATATCATCATATGAAAAACCTTTTCTTGCCAAAGCTTGTGTTACTTTTTGCTTTCGCTCGTAGCCATCGTAGTTTTTACTATAGCGTTTGGCGACTTTTTCTAGTGCTGTGTAGAGGATTTGGGCTTCATTTTCCTCATCTGTTTGTAATTCAAGCGATTCTAAAGCAGTTGAAGAGATAGAATACGTAAAACCTTTATTTATTAAATTTTGAATAATTTTATCTTTCAACTGTTTTAAGGTCAATCTTTGCCCATAAGTTCTGCTTGTTTTTTCGGCAAGTTTGTAGGCAACATCTATTTGTTTTTCTTCATTATAAATATTAGAAAGCGCTTGGTCAATGATCAGTGAATTAATCCCCTTTGTTATTAATTTCTGTTTAATTTGATAGGGCCCAGCGCTTCCCATTGAAATTTTTCCTTCAATAAAATTTTCAGCGTAGGCTTTATCATTAATTAGATTGTTTTTTGTAAGAACATTTATGACCTCGTCAATTTGGTCAGTATTGTCAATTTCGTGTTCACTAAGATATTTTCTTACTTCCGAACTTGTCCTCATTTTAAAGGAAATGTAGTAGAGTGCTAGTGATTTTCCTTGAGCAAATTGGTCATAAGATTGAATTTCTTCTAAATCTGCATCATCGAGCTCTTTATCAACATTTAGAAAAAAGTGGACAATTGTATCCTCAGAAAGATATATTTTTTCTTCATCAAATCCAGATAAATCGACGCGGTAAAGTCGTTTTAATTTTTTTATTGCAGTGATTTTTCCCATGTCTATATTATATACGAAAATAATTAAAAATTGTCACTTATAAATCGTGTAGTAAAACAATTAGATGAAATGAAAGCGTAGTTTATAAACCTGTTTGTAAAAGATTATTATTTTTGTGATTTTATTAAAAAACCGTTTAAACGTTGGTATTATTAAGTTTCTATTATTTTTTAAAAATAATAGAATTTAAATGATGTAATATTTACAAGACAAAATATCCGATATCTTCCACTTATTGTAGTAAAATTATAACAAACAATCTACAAATATGACGGAGATGAAGAAATGAATAAAAAATCGAGTGCTCTTTTAACTATGGGAACTTTAACACTTCTGGCAGGTGGCGGGGTTATTTTAACAAACCTCCCCGACTCTTTCAAAATACAGAGAGTTTATGCTGCTACTTCCAGAGAGGTTACAGTTTTACCAACCAACTTCTTAAATTATTTCCAAAGAAATGGTTCGGCCGCTAACTTTCCTTATGATACAAATACTTTTACACAAACTTTGACCCCTAACGAGGGAAGTAAAGCGGGTAATGTAACCTTGATGACTAAGGTTGATATGTCACAAAATTTTACTTTCACTGGGAAAATTAATTTAGGAGATAAATCACAGAAAAACGGTGGTGCTGATGGTGTTGGTTTCCTTTTCCACCCAGGTGATACAAATGTTGTTGGTGCACCTGGTGGTGCAGCAGGTATCGGAGGGGTTCCGGGGGCCTTTGGCTTTAAGCTTGATACTTACTTCAATACTGGTAGTGAAGCAAGCTTTCTGCCAGACCCAACAGGTTTTTCTGGTAAATCTTTTGGTGCTTTTGTTGATGGTCTGAATGGACAAGCTAAAACAATTGCTGCCACTGCTAAGACTATTTCTGATCCGTCCAATAATAATTTTGTGGACTTTACAATGAGCTATAACGGTGCGACGAAGGTAATGTCAGTTACTTATGGTGGTCAAACTTGGACGCAAGATGTTTCTTCTTTTATTGGAACAAATCAGGCGATGTCTTTCTCAATTGCGGCCTCAACTGGTGCCCAAATGAATTTGCAACAACTTCGTAATGTTAATTTTACTTATACGGTAGCTCAAGGTACTGTTATTGCTAATTATGTGGATGAACAAGGAAATACGATTGCTCCGTCAGAAACAACAAGTGGAGATATTAACACTTTGTATACGACAAGTCAAAAGACTATTCCAGGTTATACCTTTAAGGCTTCAAATGGAGCAGCGACTTCGGGGAATTATGCTGCCAATGACCAAACTGTAAACTATGTTTATACTCGAAATCAAGGAACCATCGATGTTACTTATATTGACCAAACAACGGGACAGACTTTAAGTAAAAAAGATTTATCTGGTGGAACAGGTGATTCTTCTAATTACACCACAACTGACACCATTAAATCTTATACAGATGCAGGTTATGAATTGGTTTCAAGCGATTACCCAAGTGGTGGTACAGTCTTTACGGATACAGCTCAACACTATGTTGTTAATTTGAAACAAAAATTAGTTGTAAGTTCTGAGCAAAAACAAGTCAATGAAACAATTCAATATGTTTATGAAGATGGAAGCAAGGCAGCAGATGATTATAATGCTCCACCATTGAATTTTACAAGAAGTGTGACAACCAATCAAGTAACTGGCGAAAAGACTTATGGGGATTGGCAAGCACAAAATGGTGATAGTTTTGGAGAAGTAATTTCGCCAACAATTAAAGGAGAAACAGCTGACCAATTAAAAATTGATGCAATAAGCGGAATTACAGCTAATTCAGCAGATATTCAGAAAAAGGTCGTTTATAAACGTAATCAAGGAACCATTGAAGTTACTTACATTGATGAAACGACTGGTCAGGTTTTGACTACAAAAGATTTATCTGGTGGAACGAATGACGCTGCAAATTATACAACTGCTGATGATATCAAGTCATATACAGATAAAGGCTATGAATTAGTTTCTGATGATTACCCAAGTGGTGGGACAGTCTTTACGGATGAGCCACAACACTATGTAGTAAAATTAAAACACGGCTTAACAGAATCAACTGATAAAAAACTGTCAATCAAGTGATTCATTATGTTTATGAAGGTGGAGGTGAAGCAGCTACTGACCACAATGCTACGGTTGACTTTAGCCGGACTATTACTACTGACAGAGTAACGAATGATAAGACATACGGTGATTGGACTGCTGATAACGGTGATAGTTTTGCGTCAGTAACATCTCCAGTAATTGATGGCTATACAGCTGATCAACTTAAAGTTTCTGAAATGATAGGGATTACTGCTGATACAGAAGATATTTCTGTGACAGTAACTTACACTCGAAATCAAGGAACCATTGATGTTACTTATATTGATGAAACAACTGGAAAAATTTTGACTACAAAAGATTTATCTGGTGGAACTGGAGATGATTCAGGTTATACAACGGCTGAGACGATTAAATCTTATACAGATAAAGGTTACGAGTTAGTTTCAAATGATTATCCAGAAGATGGAACAAAATTTGCTGATACCCCTCAACATTATATTGTGAGATTAAAACATGGCACAGTAGTTGAGACGGAAAATAAATCAGTTAATGAAGTCATTCATTATGTTTATGATAATGGGGATAAGGCTGCTGACAACTATAAGGCAACAATTGTCTTTGGTCGGACAATCACTACTGACAAAGTGACGGGTGAGAAAACTTATAGTGACTGGACAGCTGATAATGGTGGAAGGTTTGCTGCAGTTCTTTCGCCAATCATTAAAGATTACATCGCAAGTCAACTTAAGATTGATGAAATGACAGGAATTACGGTAGATACAGCGGACATTGAAAGAATTGTCGTTTATCATAAGGTGCCTGCGGGAATTATCGTTCCTCCAGTTCACCCAGATAAACCAAGTCAACCGTCTAATAATCAATCAAAAGCACCTACGGCTAAGGCTGTAAAAGATAGTAAGCCAACAGATGTTCTCCCAAGTACTGGTGATAGTCAAAAATCACAAATTGTTTTGACTCTGCTAGGAATTATGGCAGTGATTATTTCGCCACTTGCTCTTTTACTTAGACGTAAAAAACAATAATTAAAGAAAAATAAAAGGTCTGACAGTGTCAGGCTTTTTATTTGGAGAGTAATATTCATAGATGAAAAAATAAGTTCAAATCTTTTAGGATTCAAGTAGAAAAAGACTACAAAAAGAAATTGTGAAATGTTATAATAGTGTATCACACAATCCTTTATTAGTGATTTTTTATAATGGATTGAAAATGGTCATTTAATTGACGAACTAGAGGGAAAATAATTAAAGAATGATAAATTTAAAAATAGGACAGAAACTTCAACTCGAAATCGAGCGAATGGGAATAAATGGGGAAGGAATAGGCGTCATTTCAGGACGACTTGTTTTTATTCCTTATGCACTTCCAGGCGAAGAAGTTTTAGTTGAAATTACTGAAAATGCTAGAAATTTTAGTCGTGCAAAATTGGTTAAGATTATTGAAAAATCACCAAACCGTGTGAAACCACAGGATAGAGCTTATCATGAAATGAGTCAATCTCACATCATGCATCTTTCTTATCCAATGCAATTGGAATTTAAGCGTGATGTTATGCGTCAGGCCTTAGAAAAATATAAGCCAGCAGGTTGGCGTAATTATGAATTGCGTGCAACTTTGGGGATGGAAAATACACTTGGTTATCGTAACAAATTGCAGTTCCAAGTGCGTCGTTTGAATGACGGAACAGTGATTGCGGGACTTTATCAAGAAGGAACGCATCATTTGGTTAACTTAGATAACTGTTTGGTTCAAGATCCCAAAACCCAAGAAATTATCAATCACATTTGCCGTTTGATTGAAAAATTTGATTTACCTGTATATGATGAACGTAAAATCGGCGGAATTCGTACGGTCATGGTTCGTCGTTCACAAAAAACAGGTGAAGTACAAATTATTTTTGTGACTTCAACACCAATTATTTTGGACGGACAAGTTTGGCCTGAATTACGTGAAGAACCTTCAAAACGTCAAAAAAATTCTTTTGTTAAATTTGATAAAATGTTGTCAGCACTGACAGAAGAATTTGAAGAAATTGTGACGGTTGCGGTCAATTTCCACCCAAGAAAAACCAGTGAAATCTATGGCGAACGCACACAAATTTTATTCAATGAAAAAGAAACAATTACCGAAGGCGTTTTGGATTATGAATTTGAATTAAGTCCTCGTGCTTTCTATCAATTGAACTCTGAGCAAGCCAATGTACTTTATGGTGAAGCAGTTAAGGCTTTGAATCCTAAAAAAGATGACCGTGTCATTGATGCATATTGTGGTGTAGGTACGATTGGTTTTGCGGTGGCTAAAAAAGTAAAATCGGTTCATGGGATGGATATTACACCAGAATCAATTTTTGATGCGCGTGAAAATGCCAAACGTTTGGGGCTTAAAAATTGCCACTATGAAATTGGTAAAGCTGAGCGAATTATTCCAAACTGGAACAAATCTGGTCATAGAGCAACTGCAATGATTGTTGACCCACCACGTACAGGGCTTGATGATGCCTTGCTTGAAACAATTACTAAATTCCCACCAGAAAAAATGGTTTATGTCAGCTGTAACGTTTCAACTTTGGCAAAAGATTTAGTCGTTTTGGCCAATTATTATAAAGTAGAATACATTCAATCAGTGGATATGTTCCCGCATACAGCAAGAACTGAAGCAGTTGTTAAATTGACAAAACGTGATGAACCTTTGAAAATTGTTAAATTTGAACATTTGGAAGAAGAACGTAAAGCTGAAGCTTTTGCTAAGGGTAAAAAACGTGGACGTCGTCCGCAAAAATATGGTAAATATTGAGAAATTTTGCTGACAGAATTATTAGTTGCTAGTAGCTAAAGTTTAAGTGAAAATTTACTGACAGAATGGATATTTTAGTTGTTCATTCTTTTAATTACGATTTACCTGCCCGTTGTTCACTCGCTGACGAAGGATAGAATGCTCAGCTTTGCTGGTCATTCTTTTATCTACAACTAAAATGCTCAATTCACTCGCTGACGACGGATAGAATGACCAACTCCGCTGTTCATTCTTTTATCCACAGATAAAATACTCCTTATTCAGTCGTATTTTACTGACAAGATTTTCGTCAGTAAATGTTATAGTTAAAATTAGAAAAGTAAGAAAAAATTATGAAAAAATTTATTGTTGAACCTGAATTTTGGGAACTTTTTCCTGAGACAAAAATCGGAATTGTTTTAGCTAAAAATATTGATAATAGTATGGAATCAAGTGCTGAAATCAAAAAAAATCTTGATGAGGCGAATGAAAATGCAGAGCAATTTTTAGAAGCAGCTATTTTTAGTGAAAATCCTGTAGTCTCTGTTTGGCGCAAGGCTTATCAACAATTTAAAACAAAAAAAGGGGCTAGAAGTTCGATTGAAAATCTGCTTAAACGAGTAGATAAGGGTAAAGCTGTGGGTTCGATTAATCCTTTGGTTGATATTTACAATA
This sequence comes from Lactococcus sp. KTH0-1S, assembly GCF_052544945.1. Taxonomy (NCBI): domain Bacteria; kingdom Bacillati; phylum Bacillota; class Bacilli; order Lactobacillales; family Streptococcaceae; genus Lactococcus; species Lactococcus sp. KTH0-1S. The sequence goes on along the minus strand of NZ_CP195165.1, from coordinate 2,256,425 downwards.
GTATTAGCTTGAACTATGGGCTACCTGCTGGTGGTGAGGATATTGATACTTTTGCAGGAAATCTACGTTTGACAAAAGCTGTTGGTGGCGAACATTTCTTGGCTTTGGGTGATGATGAAGCTGATAATGCTTTGCCTGGTGAAATCTGCTATCTTGATGATGAGGGGGCAGTTTGTCGCTCATGGAATTGGCGTGATGGTCAAAGAACGATGCTGACAGAACAAACCAAAAGTGCTTTTTTGATTATTGAATCTGTTGACCCTGAACGCGGTGAAGTTCTAGATGCTGCAACTCAAAAATTAGCTGAATTGAGTGAAAAATATTTAGGAGGAACAGCACAGGTACTCCTAGTCACTAAAGAAAATCCAGAAATTTCTTTAAACTAGCGTTTTGTGACATCTAAAGAAATCAGATTTACTGACAGATAAGAGATTTGATAGGAAAGTTGATAATACTGTCAATAAAAAAGAGCCGTCAGTAAATCTGACGGTTCTGTCATTAATTATTTTTATGAGAAATAGAAAAAATCCGAGGTTTTATATGATTTATATGAGAAAAGCAGGCCCGAAAGATTTGCTTTCAATTATGAAAATTATTGAAGAAGCGAGAGCTTTTTTGGCTGATTCTGGGAGTGACCAATGGCAAAATGCTTATCCAGCAGTTTTTGATATTGAAGAGGATTTTGCGAAAGAACAGGCCTATGTCTTGCTAGTTGATGATAAAATAGCCGGTTATTGTGCAATTATTACAGGTGAAGAACCAGCTTATACTCAAATCACTGACGGCGCTTGGTCAAATCAAAATTTTGATTATGTGACCATTCATCGAATTGCTTTGTCTAACGAATTTCGTGGACAATCTTTGACAAGATATCTATTTTCAAATATTTTTACCTTGATGTTATCTAAAGGATACTCTGATTTTCGCATAGATACCCACCCGGTCAATAAATTGATGCAACATGTCTTTGAACGTGAAGGCTTTGTAAAGCGAGGACTTGTTCAATTTGAAGGTGACCGTTTTGCTTATCAATTGGAGCTGAATAAATAGATGAATAAAAAAGAACTTATTGATTTTTGCTTGTCTCTTGGGCCGACTTTTGCAGATACTCCCTTTGCCAAAATGGAGAAGGGTCAGCCAACGGTAGTGATGCGACATTTAAAGAATAAAAAATCATTTGCTTATATTTCTGAGCGAGAAGGCCGAGTCAATATCGCAATCAAGCAGAAGCCAGAAATCGCAATCGAATTGCGAGATTTCTTTGTGGATATTAATCCAGCATTTCACATGAATAAAACGCATTGGAACGATGTTTTACTTGGTGGAGATGTTGCTGATGAGCAAGTTTGCAAAATGGTTGAGCAAAGCTATGATTTAATCAAACCCAAAAGATAATGATGAGCCGAATGCTCTGAATTTTAATAGGAGAAAAAATGACTTACGAACAAAATTTTTTAAAAGATTTTCAAGAATGGGTGGACCAACAAGTTCAAATTTCTGAACTTGCCATGAAAGCCGCTGAAAAAATTGCCACAGAAGACGGTAAAAAAGAAGCGAAAGAAGCAGCTATTCGCTATGAAAGTCGTTTAGACGCTTACCAATTTTTGCAAGGAAAATTTGAAAACTACAAAAATGGTAAAGATTTCCATGACGTTCCAGATTTTGGAACAAAAACATTTTAATTAATAATTGAGTTCGCCCTCCTTGAAGTGGATGAAAATAGAGAAAATGGAACCTGTGCCTTGCACAGAACCGCAATTTCCTAATTTTCATAACTTCAAAGCAGTCGGGCTCACATCTTAAGGAGATTCAAATGAATTTTAAGAAGATGGTTGGTAATCAAGTGCGAGTAAGAGCTCTCGCTTAGATTACCGCAAAGTCTTATTTCTTTGCGGATAAGAACAAATTGAGTTCACCCTCCTTGAAGTGGATGAAAATGGACAAAATGGAACCTGTGCCTTGCACAGAACCGCATTTTCTCAATTTTCATAACTTCAAAGCAGTCGGGTTCACATCTTAAGGAATAAGAAAATGTTAAAACCATATGAATATAATCGAATTAAATACCTGACCTTTGACCTGGTCAATGTCTATCACTCTGTCAATGATAAATCGACAGTTGAGGCAGTTTACGCCCAAGTCGCCACAGAAATTTCGCAAATTGCTGAAAATGCTGACAGTCTTGTCAGTGAAAATAATCTGTCAGTAAAAGTTGCTATCCAAGAATACTTATCAGCCATTGATAATCCTAAATTATCAAGAGAACAAGCTGAAAAATTACTGACAGAACTTAAAACTTTGGTCGAAGCTTTTCATTTACCGAGCGAAGCTCAAATGAAAAAAGCTTTCAAAAAAGTTAAAAAGTTAAAAATTCCAGCGACAAGTCAATGGGATTTACGTGATGTCACTTACTTTGCTTGGAATGAAGTTTCAAGTAGTCGAAAATATCTTTTGACCGCTGACGGGCGTGGTTTTTATGGCAGTATCTCTGGCAGTATGAAAAATATCTGTGCCATTTGCCAAAAAACAAGTATTGTCACTCAATTTCTAGCGACAACAAAAAGAGGGGCTGACGGCACTTATACTAAAAATGGCACCTATATTTGCTTAGATTCTGAACAATGTAATCAGCAAATTCAAGCCAAAGAAGGCTTGGAGCATTTTTTAGAAATCATTAAAGAAAAATAAAAATTTAGAAGTATCTTGTAAAAAAACAAGAATTCTGCTAAAATAAAAACAAGTTGACGAGGAGTAATAAAGCAAGACTTATAGAGAGAACACGGCTGGTGAAAGTGTTCAGTCAAACTTTATGAAGGTTGCGTCATTTCAAGAAAATTATGGCATAAAATGAGTGTCGTCAATTGACGAAAATCAGGTGGTACCGTGCGGAAGCACCCTGGAGAATAAATCAGGGTGCTTTTTTTGTACCCAAAGGAGAAAAACATGACAAACGAACTAACCCCAAAATTCAACCCGACAGAGGTTGAAGCAGGACGCTACGAAAAATGGCTTGAAGCTGATGTTTTCAAACCTTCTGGAAATCCCGATGCAGAGCCTTATAGCATCGTTATTCCACCACCAAATGTGACCGGAAAACTCCACTTGGGTCATGCTTGGGATACAACTTTGCAAGACATCATCATCCGTCAAAAACGGATGCAAGGTTTTGATACGCTTTGGTTGCCAGGAATGGACCATGCGGGGATTGCCACTCAGGCAAAAGTTGCTGCCCGCCTTGCTGAAGATGGTATTTTACCACAAGACCTTGGACGTGAAAAATTCCTTGATAAAGTTTGGGAGTGGAAAGATGAATATGCCACAACAATAAAGGAACAATGGGGTAAAATGGGAATCTCAGTGGATTATTCTCGTGAACGTTTTACTCTTGATGAAGGCCTTTCACAAGCGGTTCGTAAAGTTTTTGTTCAACTTTACAATAAAGGTTGGATTTACCGTGGTGAAAAACTCATCAACTGGGATCCAAAAGCGATGACTGCTTTGTCAGACATTGAAGTCATTCACAAAGAAATTGATGGGGCTTTTTACCACATCACTTACCAAATTGAAGGAAGTGATGAGTTTGTTGAAATCGCCACAACACGTCCAGAAACTTTCCTTGGTGATACAGCTGTTATCGTCAATGAAAAAGATGAACGCTATAAACATTTAGTGGGCAAAAATGTTATCCTCCCAATCATTAATCGGGTCATTCCGATTTTGACAGACGACCATGCTGATATGGAAAAAGGAACTGGGGTTGTAAAAATTACGCCTGCGCATGACCCTAATGACTTTGAAGTTGCGATGCGTCATGATTTGCCAATGATTAACATGATGAACAATGACGGAACCATCAATGAAAATGGTGGAAAATATGAAGGACTTGACCGTTTTGAAGCCCGCAAACAAATTGTTGCTGACCTCAAGGAATTGGGCCAATTGCTTGATATAAAACCAGTCCGCCATGAAGTTGGGCACTCAGAGCGAACAGGAGTGGTTGTTGAACCACGTTTGTCAACACAATGGTTTGTCAAAATGGACGAATTAGCTAAGAATGCGATTGCTCATCAACGAAAAGAAGATGGAACGGATGATGTGGTCGCTTTCTATCCACCGCGTTTTGGTGATGCTTACTTGCAATGGATGGAAAATGTTCATGATTGGGTTATTTCACGTCAACTTTGGTGGGGGCATCAAATTCCAGCTTGGTATAATGAAGCGGGTGAAATGTATGTTGGTGAAGAAGCACCTGAGGGAGAAGGTTGGACACAAGATGCCGATGTACTTGATACTTGGTTTAGTTCAGCTTTGTGGCCTTTTAGCACGATGGGTTGGCCGGATGAAAATGCAGAAGACTTCAAACGCTACTATCCAACATCAACTTTAGTAACCGGTTATGATATTATTCCTTTCTGGGTTTCACGTATGATTTTTCAAGGTTTGGAATTTACAGGTAAATCACCATTTAAACGTGCTTTAATTCATGGTTTGATTCGTGACGAAGAAGGACGTAAAATGTCTAAATCGCTTGGTAACGGAATTGACCCAATGGATGTGATTGAAAAATATGGAACAGATGCACTCCGTTGGTTCCTATCAAATGGTTCTGCACCAGGACAAGATGTGCGTTTTTCTTATGATAAAATGGATGCCGCTTGGAATTTCATCAATAAAATTTGGAATGTTTCACGTTATATTTTGATGAATTCAGAAGATGTCAGCGCTGATGCTGTTTCTTCGGCTTTGACAAAAGTTGCAAATAAAACTGCTGGTAATGTCACTGACCGTTGGATTTTGACACGTTTGAATGATACTGTTGAGCGCGTGACTGAACAAATGGATAAATTTGAATTTGGTGTTGCTGGTCATATTCTTTACAATTTCATTTGGGATGAGTTCGCCAACTGGTATTTGGAATTAACAAAAGAAGTTATGTTTGGTGAGGATGAAGCTGAAAAAGACATTACACGTGCAGTATTGCTCCATGTTTTAGATCAAGTTTTACGTCTATTACACCCAATTATGCCTTTCTTCACTGAAGAAATCTTCGAAAAATTACCAAACACTTCTGGTTCAATTGTTGTTGCCGAATATCCAAAAGTACGTCCAGAATTTAATGACGACAAGGCAAGCGAAGGTGTGGCGATGTTAATCGAATTAATTACAGCCGTTCGTAATATTCGTGCTGAGGTTAATACTCCATTGTCTAAGCAAGTGCCAATCTTCATCAAGTCTGAACAAGCTGAATTTTTGAACTCTGTTGCTCCTTATATCACACGTTTTGCTAACCCGTCAGAGCTTGTTATTGCAGAAGAAGTCGTGCTTGATGAGCAAGCGATGACTGCTGTTATCACAGGGGCTGAGCTCTTCTTACCACTCAAAGGTCTGATTAACATCGAAGAAGAAATTGCTCGACTTGAAAAAGAACTTGCTAAATGGCAAAAAGAGTTAGATTTAGTGAATAAAAAATTGGGTAACGAACGTTTTGTTGCGAATGCTAAAGCAGAAGTTGTTCAAAAAGAAAAAGATAAATTAGCCGATTATCAAGAAAAATTCGATACTGTGAAAGCTCGTATTGCAGAATTGAAAGAAAACTAATCATAAATAAAATCAAAAAAATAAGAAAGATAGCAAATTTTCTACTTGTTTTTTATGTAGATTGATACTTTGACCTAAAATAAATAGTAGAAAAAACCAGAAATCAGCTGTTTTACTGACCGATTGTTCACCGTATTTTTGAAAAATTAGAAAAAGTGCGCAGAAATTTATAAATAATTAAACAAAAATTACTGACAGAATTTCCTGTCAGTAATTTTTATCTCTAAGCTTTGCTGATTTCTTTTTTATAAAGATTTCCCCAAGCTGCCATCGTATCATGGATGGGCTTGAGGGTTCTTCCAAGGTCTGTCAGTGAGTATTCAACACGAGGAGGTACTTCTGCATAGACTTCACGATGAACCAGCCCGCTTTCTTCGAGGGCACGTAAATGTTGGGTCAAAACTTTTTGTGAAATATGTCCAACTGAACGTTGAAGTTCGCCAAAGCGCATGGTTCGCTCTAATAAATCACGGACAATGAGCATTTTCCAACGGTCACCCATCAAAACAAGTGCTGTTTCAACAGGACAATCTGGAAGTTCAGAAATTTTTTTCATTTTTTTTATTACCTCAAATCGTTGATATTATACAATAGTATCTAAAAGGGGTGTATCTAACTTTCAAGTGCTTACTTTACATGGTGGTAGTACAATGATATTATACACTTAGGTAGTCAAAAAAGCAAGCTACTTTAAAATATAAAAAATAATAAATAAATGGAGGATTTAACATGAAATATTTAGTAACAGGTGCAACAGGTGGATACGGTACTTATGCACTCGGATTTTTGAAAGAATTGGTTCCAATTTCTGATATTGTGGTTTTGGCTCGCACAGAAGAAAAAGCAGCTCCACTCAAAGCGGCAGGGTTCGATGTACGTTTGGCAGATTATTCAGATTTAACTGCTTTAGAACAAGCATTTACAGGAATTGACCGTTTGCTTTTTGTTTCAGGAGCGCCGGGAAATCGTCAAGCTGAGCATCAAAATGTGGTTGATGCAGCCAAAAGTGCTGGAATTTCTTATATTGCTTATACAAGTTTTCCTCAAGCAGAAAGGGCAACAAGTGACTTAGCTGCTGACCACATCTATACTGAAAAGGCGATTGAAAAATCAGGAATTGCCCACACATTTTTACGTAATAACTGGTACTTTGAAAATGAAATGCCAATTATTGCTGCTGCACTTTCAACTGGAAAATTTGTTTACAATGCACCAACAGGTAAAGTGGGCTGGGCTTTGAAACGCGAATATGCAGAAGTTGGAGCAAAAGCACTTGCTGGAGCAGATTTTCCAGAAGTTTTGGAGCTTTCAGGAAAAATATTGACTTACGCCGAACTTGCTCAAGCACTAAAAGCAGTTTCTGATAAGGAATTTGAAGTAGTCGCTGCTGATGACAAAGCTTTTGTCAGTCATTTAGTTGAAACTGGACTTCCAGATTTTGTAGCGGAACTTTTCCTCGGCTTCCAAAAAGATATTGAAGCAAAAGATTTAGATGTGGAATCTAAAGATTTTGAAAAAGCCTTGGGACATTCACTGACAGATACAAAAGAAGCTTTGAAAGAACTTTTGGCATAATAAAAAAATTACTGACAGACCTGTCAGTAATTTTTATTTGAGTCTATAAGATAATTTCTCAACAAATTCATAAGCAGCTGGACAATAAAGTGTATTTTTTATCGTTAAATTATTGATTTGATAAATCTTTTTACGGTCAGTATGGGGAAATTCGCGACAAGCTTTAGGACGAACTTCGTAAATGCTACAGAGATTGTCAGAACCAAGAAACGGACAAGGCATGGTTTGAAAAACTTTGTCACCATCTTCGTCAGTTCGGAGATATGCGGCTTCAAAGTCACTCACTTTCATTTTTAAATGTTTGGCGACGCGTTCAATATCGGCCTCTGTCCAAAGAGGACCTAAGGTTTTGCAACAATTAGCACATTTGGTGCAATCAATTTCTAAAAAAACCTCTTCATGAACTTCTTTAACGATTTTATCTAATTGCTTTGGTGGTTTTTTGGCAAGGCCAGCTAAAAATTTCTTATGTGTCTTTTGTTTTTGTTGGGCCAGATTTTTATAACGGTCAAGGTCAATTTCAAATGTATATTTCATCATTAATATTTTAGCAAAAATTTACATGAAAGACTGATTTGTCAGTCGTCAAAGAGATTTGACACCCTCAAAAGTGTTAGGACTTATCTTATCAGTAAATTTTTTGATGACAATAAATATTCATTGAAATCTTAAACTAAATTTTGATACAAAAAGCTGTCTCAGAGCTGGAAAAGTTTCACAGATAGAAAGCTAAACAAATAAGCGCTTACATAACCTTTAGTATTGTTAAAAAGCCGAAAAAGTGATAAAATGAACTAGAAAATTCGAAGATAAAACAATGCAAAAGTTGTCGTTCTTCAATAGCTAAATTCTCGTAAAAAACGAGAAATTGAAAGGAATTAAAATGGCTCATATTAAATTTGACTATTCAAAACTCACTCCATTTGTAGCTGAAAATGAATTAGACGAAATCCAATGGCAAATCGACGGGGCAGCTAAATTGCTCCACGAAGGAAAAGGTGCTGGGAGCGATTATATCGGATGGCTTGACCTTCCTGAAGATTACGACAAAGAAGAATTTGCTCGTATTCAAAAAGCAGCTAAAAAAATTCAATCTGATTCAGAAGTTCTTATTGTTATCGGTATCGGTGGTTCATACCTCGGTGCACGTGCAGCAATTGACTTTTTGAGCAACAGCTTTGTTAACTTGCAAACTGCCGAAGAACGTAAAGCACCACGTATTCTTTATGCTGGTAACTCAATTTCTTCATCATACTTGGCTGACCTTGTAGATTACGTTGCTGACAAAGATTTCTCTGTAAATGTAATCTCTAAATCAGGTACAACAACAGAACCAGCGATTGCTTTCCGTGTCTTCGAAGAAATGTTAGTTAAAAAGTACGGTCGTGAAGAAGCAAACAAACGTATTTACGCAACCACTGATAAAGAAAAAGGTGCTGTAAAAGTTAATGCTGACGCAAACAACTGGGAAACTTTCGTTGTTCCAGATTCAGTTGGTGGACGCTTCTCAGTATTGACAGCTGTTGGACTTTTGCCAATTGCAGCTTCAGGTGCTGATATCACAGCTTTGATGGAAGGTGCTAACGCTGCGCGTAAAGAATACACTTCTACAAATGTTCATGAAAATGATGCTTACGCCTATGCTGCACTTCGCAATATCCTTTACCGTAAAGGTAAGTTCTCAGAAATCTTGATCAATTACGAACCAAGCCTTCAATATTTCTCAGAATGGTGGAAACAATTGGCTGGTGAATCAGAAGGGAAAGACCAAAAAGGAATTTACCCAACTTCAGCTAACTTCTCAACAGACCTTCACTCATTAGGACAATGGATTCAAGAAGGAACACGTACTGTTTTTGAAACAGCAATCCGTATTGAAAAACCACGTAAAAACATCAACATTCCAGAACTTGACGCTGACCTTGATGGACTTGGATACTTGCAAGGTAAAGATGTTGACTTCGTTAACAAAAAAGCAGCTGACGGCGTGCTTCTTGCTCACACTGACGGAAATGTTCCAAACATGATCGTGACATTGCCTGAACAAGACGAATTCACACTTGGATATGCAATTTACTTCTTTGAACTTGCTATCGGTGTTTCTGGTTACTTGAACGGAATTAACCCATTCAACCAACCAGGTGTTGAAGCTTACAAGAAAAATATGTTCGCTCTTCTTGGTAAACCAGGATTTGAAGAACTCAGCAAAGAATTGAATGACCGCCTTTAATCTTTGATTAAAAGTGTCATAAAAATCACTGACAAGATTTCTGTCAGTGATTTTTTGTATCCATTTCTTACTGACAAATCCTGTAAGTAAAATTATTATTTAAGTGGCTTAATATCAGGGCGAAGTTCTACTGTAAGCCCGACATTACTTGCATAAACCCAAGAATTTTTATCAAAATTCACAAAATTCTTAGTTTGTCCTGTTAAAATGACCCCCGAAAATTTAGCTGATTTAAGAGTAGGATATTTTTTAACTTGTTTAAGTGCATCTTTACTTGGGCTAAAGTCGTTAATTGTGATTTGGTTCTTTTTCGCAATAGCAGCTACTGACTTTTTAAAATCTTGATAAGTAGTATTGTCTAATTTTCCAGTGAGCTGTGAATTATTACCATTTTCAGCATAATTGCTATTACTCATCAAGCCAAACCAGTTTGTTTGTCCAGCAGCATCAAGAGATTTCGAATCATTGTAACCAATCCAATACCAATTAATTAAAAGATTTTCGGGAATCATTTTTTGGATTTCGTTGTAACTATAAGCTTTATCAAAGGTGACAGCAACTTCCGCCACGTGGTTTGAAAGTTGTGAAATTTTGTCTGCATCATGGGTAGGCAGAATTCGATTATAATCTTTAGATTTGTAGTTGGCATTTGTAGAGAAAAAACTAGCAATTTTTTGATTAGTTGTTTGGGTAAAATAGGCATTTGAATTTACTGACGGACTCAAGGTATTAAGACTTAATCCCCCAACATTCGAAACATTAAAGGAAAAATTATAAGATTCCCAGGGCACATGATAACCATCAATATCTTTATAAGTATCTGAATGAAGATTAGAACTAAACACGCCATAATCATCGATAATCTGATTATTATAAGCAACATTTGGGGCGGAAGCGGTGAAAATAGCGGTAGAGTAATCAAAAGTTTTAAAGAAATTTTTTTCCATGATAGCAGAGTTCACTCGCCAACCAATAACTATAAATGCTGAAAATACAGTCAAAGCAATCCAAGTAGTTAACCCCCAACGTTTTATTTTTGTTTTTAGGGCAAAATTATGAAAATCTTTGTTGAGATTAGAAATAGATTCAGTTGTTTGAAGTTTGTGCCGTGTTTTATTGATCGCAAAAATAAACAGACGAATCAGTCCGAAAAATAAAGTGAGAGCTAAGACAAAGTAAGGGAAAATTAAGAAAGTACGCATTTTTAAATCCTTTCATGAGACGATTAGAGGAGCCACTGGTCATAACCAGCTTTTTCAAGTTGTTTTTTAAGCTTTTTTCGAGCTCGATAAAGGTCGATTTTGATTTTACTTAAACTACATTCAAAATATTCTGCAAGCTGTTTAGTTGAACAATTTTCATAATAGTATGCATTTAAAAGCTCTTTATAATAAGGGGAAAGTTGTTCAATGATTTTTGGAAGTGGGCTAGACTCAACTAAAAAAGCTGCTGTTTCCAATTCTTTTTCCAAATTTTTAATAATTTTTTGATAATGTTTACTCCGATTATAACTATTAATATAAGTTCGGATAGATGTTCGATACATAAAAGCCCGTAATTTGTCAGGTTCAATGAAAATATCCAGACTTAAAATTTTAACCAGAGTATCCTGTACGGCATCTTCGGCATCGACCAACTGACTTCCACGAGAGATAAGGTATTTAGTGATTTCTATCGCATAATCATTGACGTCATTTTCATATTCTTTTAAATTCACCATTTCCTCCCCTCTTATATATATATAACAAATCAAATTAAGTTTGGTTACAGTTTATTTTAACAAAAATTGATATAAGTAGAAGAATTATTTTGATAAAGCTGTAATTCATCTAGTTTTAGAAGTATAAATATGCTACAATTATAGATAAATTAATAAATTTAGAAAATTTAAAAGAATTTAAGGAATAATATGAAAGAGTTTTGGAATTTAGACAAAAATTTGCAACTCCGTTTAGGAATTGTTTTTTTAGGTGCCTTTTCATATGGCACCGTTTTTTCTTCAATGACCATTTATTATAATCAACATTTGGGAAGTGCAATTACAGGGATTTTGCTTGCCTTATCTGCAGTAGCCACTTTTGTCGCAGGAATTCTTGCAGGTTTTTTTGCTGACCGAAATGGTCGAAAACCAGTGATGGTTTTTGGGACAGTGATTCAACTTTTGGGAGCTCTTTTAGCCATTGCCTCAAACTTACCAGGTCACGTGAATCCTTGGTCAACTTTTATTGCTTTTTTGCTGATTAGTTTTGGTTATAATCTTGTGATTACTGCAGGAAATGCCATGATTATTGATGCATCAAATGCTGAAAATCGTAAAGTTGTTTTTATGTTGGATTATTGGGCGCAAAACTTGTCAGTTATTTTAGGAGCAGCATTAGGTGCTTGGCTTTTTAGACCAGCATTTGAAGCACTTTTAGTGATATTACTTTTAACTGTCTTAGTCTCATTTTTCTTAACCACTTTTGTAATGACTGAGACTTTTAGACCGATTGTAAAGACCAAAGAGGAAGCAGAAAATATTTTTCAGGCCTATAAGACAGTGCTACAAGATAAAACTTACATGATTTTTATGGGTGCTAATATTGCGACCACTTTTATTATCATGCAATTTGATAATTTTTTGCCTGTTCATTTATCAAATAGTTTTAAAACAATCACTTTTTTTGGTTTTGAAATCTATGGACAACGGATGCTTACGATTTATTTGATTTTAGCTTGTGTTTTAGTGGTCCTATTAATGACCACCCTAAATCGATTGACCAAGGACTGGTCACACCAAAAAGGATTTATTTGGGGGAGTTTATTTATGGCAATTGGGATGATTTTTTCATTTTTGACAACGACGTTTACTCCTATTTTCATTGCCGGTATTGTTTATACTTTAGGTGAAATTGTTTATACACCAAGTGTTCAAACTTTAGGTGCAGATTTGATGAATCCAGAAAAAATTGGTTCTTACAATGGCGTTGCCGCAATTAAGATGCCGATTGCCTCCATTCTTGCCGGTTTACTTGTTTCTATTTCACCAATGATTAAAGCAACAGGAGTTTCTTTAGTCTTAGCATTGACTGAAGTTCTAGCGATTATTTTAGTGCTTATTGCTGTAAATAGACACCAGAAAACAAAAATTAATTAAAAAAATGACTTCTAAAAAAAAGAATTTATCTTGAAAAGGAGTCAAGATAGATTTTTTATTGAAAAAAAACAGAAAGAAATAAAATGAAAGATTTTTTTGGATTACATCCGACACTTAAAATTCGTTTAATCATGAATTTTTTTGGGACGCTTTGCTTTAGTACAGTGGGTGGCTCAATGACAATCTACTACAATAAATATATGGGTGCAGGAATCACGGGATTACTTTTAGTCATTAGTTCAGTTATGGTTTTCTTGGTTGGACTTTATGCTGGTCATTTGTCCGACGTTCAGGGACGAAGACCTGTGATGATTTTCTCAACTGCTATTACTGGTTTTGGTGGAGCTTTAGCAACATTTGCAAACTCATCTTTTTACTTCAATCCTTGGGTTACTTTTTTAGGATTTCTTATTATTAATTTTGGTTTTGGCTTTTTTAACACCGCAAGTCAAGCGATGATTGTAGATTTGACAACAAGTGAAAATCGGCGAGTCGTCTATAGTATTCAATACTGGATTATCAACTTTGCAATCATGATTGGTTCAGGACTTTCAGGTTGGTTTTTCCGAGATTATTTGGTTTGGTTACTTTTGGCTATCACAATTGAAGAAATCGTTAGTTGTTTGGTTGTGATTTTTTGGATTGATGAATCCTTCAATCCAGATACTCAGCAGCATAAGCAAGAATCAAACATTATTAAAGCCTATTTCACAGTTGCTAAAGACCATATTTTCATGTATTATTTATTTGCTTCGGTCTTTATTGCGATGATTTTTAATCAAATTGACTATTATCTTCCAGTCCATTTGAGTGATAGTTTTAGAACAGCAAGGATTTTTGGAATTGAAGTTTATGGACAACGGATGCTGACAATTTTCCTAATGGTCAATACCTTAGTCATCGTATTATTTATGGGGAGAGTCAACAAACTAACCAAAAACTGGTCACGAAGTAGTGGAATATCGATTGGAATTATTTTGCAAGGTTTGGGCTTCATGATTGCATTTCTTGGTCGTGATTTAACTTGGGAACTGGTTGCAGCATTGGTAGCAACAATCGGTGAAATGATTTTGGTTCCATTTTCACAGGCTCTGCGGGCCGATTTAATGGATGGAGACCAAGTGGGAACTTATACAGGAGCTTTTTCAGTGACTCAGCCTATCGCTTCGGTCTTGTCAGGAATCCTTGTGTCCCTCTCAAGTCTTTATGGAAATATTGGAATGACCATCTTCATGTTTTTCATTATTGTATTAGGTGTGCTCCCTTCACTACGAGCAATTCGGATGCATGAAAGTCATTCATGAGTTAAATATAGGCAAAAATAAGTTTCAAAAGTTAGAATGAAATTCTGATTTGAGAAACTTATTTTTGTCAGTAAAATAATAAGAAAATTTTTACTGACAGAACCTTTAAACCAAGGCTTACAGGGAGATTCGGCTCTCCATTTGAAATTTTGTGATATAATTATTTTCATGAGAGTAGTATCAGGAAATTATGGCGGAAGACCGCTGAAAACATTGGCAGGAAAAACAACAAGACCAACCACCGATAAAGTTAAAGGAGCCATTTTTAATATGATTGGCCCTTATTTTGAAGGGGGACGTGTTCTTGATTTATTTGCAGGCTCAGGCAGTTTGGCAATTGAAGCCATTTCAAGAGGAATGGATCATGCCCTTCTTGTCGAAAAAGACAGAGCAGCTCAACAAGTCATTTTGGAAAATATCAAGATGACCAAAGAGCCTGAAAAATTTCAATTATTAAAAATGTCAGCAGAACGAGTCTTATCAAACGTGTCAGAGACTTTTGATTTAGTCCTCTTAGACCCACCTTATGCTAAAGAACAAATTGTTGAAAACTTAGAACTTTTGCAAGACAAAAAACGACTGACAGAAAATGTAATTGTCGTCTGTGAAACAGACAAGGAAGTTGAACTCCCTAACCAAATTGGGAAATTAGAGCTGACCAGACAAAAAACTTACGGAATTTCTAAAATTTCAATTTATGAATTTTGACTTTTACTGACAGAAATTCTGTCAGTAAATTAAGAAAGAAAAAAGTAATGACAGAAAAAATTGGACTCTTTACAGGAACTTTTGACCCACTGACAAATGGTCATTTAGACGTTATCAAACGTGCCAGTCAACATTTTGATCAACTTTATGTTGGAATTTTTAAAAATGACCAAAAAAATCCACTTTTTCCAACTGATAAACGAGTGGAAATGCTAGAAGAAGCACTGACAAGTCTGTCAGTAACTCATAAAGTCAAAGTCATCAAACATGAACGTGATTTGACAGTGAATATCGCAAAAAAACTTGGCGTGACAGCTCTGGTTCGTTCTTTGCGTAATAGCCAAGATTTAGAATATGAAAAAAATATGTTCTATTTTAATATGGAGATGACAGGCATTGAAACCATCTTTTTCTTAGCAAAACCAGAACTTGAACCATTAAATTCCACACGGATGCGAGAATTACAGGCCTTTGGTCAAGATGTCAGTGCTTGGGTTCCAGAAAATGTGAGTCGTGAATTAAGGAAATTAGATGAAAAAAAATAAAAAAATTAATCCCAAATTAAAATGGGGAATCTCGATTGGTCTAATTGTTGTTGCCCTTTTAGCTTTATTTTATCCAACAAGTTACTATGTGGAAATGCCCGGAACAACCGAACCCTTAGGGAAAATGGTCAAAGTTGAAGGCAAAAAAGATGAACATAAAGGTGATTTTTTTCTGACGACTGTCCAAATTGCACGAGCAAATCTTGCTACAATGATTTACAGCCATTTTAATAGTTTTACAAGCATTTACAGTGAGCAAGAAATGACTGGTGGACTTAACGACGCACAGTTCAACCGTGTCAACCAGTTTTACATGGAAACGGCACAGAATACAGCGATTTATCAAGCTTTTAAATTAGCTAATAAACCTTATGAACTTAAATATGAAGGCGTTTATGTCCTTGATATTGCCAAAAATTCGACCTTTAAAAATAAGCTAGAACTTGCAGATACGATTACAGCAGTCAATGGTCAACAGTTTACATCAAGTGCCGACATGATTACTTATGTTTCCAAACAAAAAGTCGGTGATTCAGTAACGATTGAATACACGAGAATTGACGGCACAAAGCACAAGTCAACTGGCAAATACATCAAAATTGCTAACGGAAAAACAGGAATTGGGATTAGCCTAGTTGATCATACTGAAGTCGTGACGACTCCGAAAGTTACTGTCAACGCGGGTTCAATCGGTGGTCCCTCTGCGGGGATGATGTTTACACTAGAAATTTACAGTCAGTTGACAGGAAAAGATTTGCGAAACGGTCGCGAAATTGCTGGAACTGGGACGATTGAACACGACGGAAGCATTGGTCAAATCGGCGGTGTTGATAAAAAAGTAGCCACAGCGAGTAAAGAAGGGGCAAAAGTCTTCTTAGTGCCTGATTCAGGCACCAAAAAGGAAAGTAGCAACAATTACCTTGGAGCCAAAGCCGCCGCTAAAAAACTAAAAACGAAGATGAAAATCGTTCCCGTCAAGACTATTCAGGACGCTTTAGATTATTTAGAAAAATAAAAACTACTGACAGCTTTTCTGTCAGTAGTTTTTTCATCGGATATTTTTGGAATATATGACAAAAGATAAATAAAATAAATTTTTTTATAAAAAGTTTAGAATTGGGGTTTTGAAAGTAAAAACTGGAGATAGAGTAATAAAAATAAAGAAGAAAAAAAGAGAGCCAATATAGTAACAACGTGGGTTTTCTCATGAACTTAACAATTAATAGAGTTTTGGCATATATTCCAAATAAAATTTATACTATCAATAATTTTGATAAAATAACAGATACCAATTGAATCAAAATTGGTATCTGTCTATATTAAAAGGAGATTTATTATGCAAAAAGAACTTAAAGAACAATCAACCAAACCAGAGCTTTTGGCAATGCTTAAAAACGTATTGGAAAATAGTTCAATGGCTAAGGGAGATGGATGGGCTGCTAGCAAATAAAATTTGATAGCAGAATTGGCGACGTTTAGTCGCCTTTTTTTGAGTAATATTTAGAAAGGATGTTAATATGTACGTTTTATCAGATGAATTATTATTTAGAGTTGAGAAAAACGGCGGAATTTTAATAAATAAAAATAATTTTAGCAGATTAGAATTGTCAGAAAGTGAGTCTATTTTTTTATCTTTAGTAAAAGAAATGGGAAAAGAAAAAGCATTTAACGAATACATAAAATATTTTAATGCTGATTCTCTAACAAAAATTTTACGAGAAAAAATTTATAAAAAAGGAGAGATAGAAGAAAAAGAGGTATCTTCTTTCTCAATTATTAATAAAATACAAAGTAAGATTAAAGAGCTGAAAAAATTAAATCAAATGAGTTTTCCGCTAGAGTTAGTGATTTATCCTAGTATGTATTGCAATCTTCATTGTGGCTTTTGCTTTCTTGCAAACAGAGAAGACGAAAATGTTCATCTTGCAGATGATTGGAAAAAGATTTTAAGTCAAGCAAAAGAAAATGGAATTTTATCATTTTCTATATTAGGTGGGGAGCCAACGAAATATAAAGACATAGATAATCTTTTAAAAATTATTGATTCATTGAAAGTAGTGACAACAATAACAACAAATGGTCAAGAGATAAAAAAATCAACAATAGATATTATTTGTTAATCTGATTATATTACCCCAGTTATATCTCTTGAATCAATAGATGATTTTAAAAATTTTGAACTCATGGGTACAAGGGCAAAAAGAGGAATAGAATTAATAAAGCTTTTTCATGAAAGAAAAAAGAAAGTCAGATTAAATACGGTTTATTCTAATCAAAGTGAAGAGGATATTATGGAGCTCTTGAAGTTTGCGATTAAAAACGAAATTGACCGTTTTTCTATTGCGGACTACTCCGAAGTGACTGGTTTTACAAAAATAACAAAAATATACAATATATCAGACCTGAGAAAATTAGAAGAAAAAGTTAGAAGATATCTACTAGATAATAAAATAGATAATTTCAATTTTTCAGTTGAAGGATGTTTTTATTTTACGGCTTTTCCAGAGTTAATTGAGGAGGGAAAAAATCTATCGGAATTTGAAAATATGTATTTTGGTTGTAGAGCGAAGCATACGAAAATGGAGATTTTATCTAACGGGGATGTCTTACCTTGTATTGCATTTTTAGGTGAAAAGCATACTTCCAATGCTTTTCATCAAACATTGGCTGAAATATGGAAAAACGATTCAAATTATACAGAAGTTAGAGAATTTAAAACAGAAAATAAAGATTGTTTAAAGTGCTCAATGTTAAGAATTTGCGAGGGGGGATGCTATCCCAAATTACAAAGAACATTAAATCCTAACTTTACGAAAGATAAAACTTGTCAGCTATGAAAATCATAATCAAATATAAACAACTTTTTCTATTTAAACTCTTTTTGTCCCTCCTTCCCTATTTTTTTATTAGCATATTAATTATGAATGCTTTGGGTTATAGATATTCTGAGATTATGATTATTAGTGCAATGACGCAAATAATAGGAGTGATTTTAAATCTACCGCTAGGTATTTATGCTGAACAAAAAAATAGAAAAAAAGTATTATTACTTAATAATATTTTGTCAATTATTGCTTTTACCCTATTTTTATTTGAAAAATTTTATTTAGCAATCTTAGCAGCGGTCATACTTGGGATATCAGAAGCTCTATCTTCTGGAGTAATGCAAACTTTTTCTTATGAACAATTTCCAGATGATGTTACATATCGCAAATATCTTGAAGGCAGCAGTTCAATACAATATCTTGCAATATCAGTGATGACAATTATCACACCAGCCATACTACATTTCAATCGTTTTTTACCAATCATAATATCAGTAGCATTTATTGTTTTTTCAACCATTTTTTTATGTTTTATAAAATTAGAAAAAAGAGAAGAAAAACAAGAAGAAAAAATAACTATTAATATAAGGACATTACGAAAGGGATTAAAAGTATCGTCTAAGCTAAACTTATTCATTTTATTAGGAATAACTGTCACAACACTCATCATGTCTGTCAATAGTTGGAGTAGTATTTTATTGAAATATCATTATTTTCCACTTAAGTATTTAGGGCTTGTTTTGTTTACTTTTAATGTATGTATGGCAATTGGGAGTCGAATAAAGTGGAAAAAATTATCGATAGTTATGCTATTACCATTAATATCAATTCTTTTATTTTTTACAAAATCGGTATTTACTACTATTGTTTTATTTTCTATTTTTAGATTAATAAATGGTGGCTATAATAACTTTTTCATTGGGGAATTTAATAAACTAATAAAAAATAATCGAGTAGTTTTCTGGTCAATATATGATACATTTTTATCTCTGTTTTTTATTTTTGCTGATTTATCAAGCGGTCTAATTGCCCAAAATTTAACTGTAGAATTTATTTATTTAATATTTGGTCTGATTTCCTTACTTATTCTCCTAATTTATCTTTTAGCTAGAAAAAATATTTATTTTAGAAAAATAAAAAACTACTGACAGAAAAGCTGTCAGTAGTTTTTTTATCTAGTTTACAAGCTAAAAGCAAAGTTGTATAATAATTTCAAATAATTTAATAAATTTGGAATATATGACAAAGGGAAAATGAAATGGAAAAAAATTTAAAAACCGGAATAATAATTGCTTTTATCAGAGAAACGAAGCATCTGAAATTAAAAGAAATGACTGGTGGCGATTTTTCAGAATCTCAGCTCGCAAAATTTGAAAAAGGAGAAACAGAGATTACGGTGGGTAAACTATTTACCGTTTTAGAAAACTCAAATGTCTATTTAGATGAATTTCAAAACCTTTATAACGAATATGAACAATCAGATGAATACAACTACCGTCACGAGTTGGCTGTGGCTTATGCGCAAAAAAATATCAAAGTAATAAAGGAAATTCAAAATTTTTGGGAAGAAAAATGCCAACAGAAACCTGATAATAAATTTTATCAGATTAATAAAATAGTGGTTAAAATCAACTTAGCAATGGCAAAAGGTTCTACTGTTTTTAAGGAAGATACTGACTTTTTGATGAACTACCTTGAATCTATCAGCGAATGGGGACGCTATGAACTATGGATTTTTGGGAATTGTCTTCGACATTTTGATGATAATGCTTTAGAGTATTATGGAATGCAAATTTTAGGAAAAGCAAATTATTATCACTCAATTCATCTCAATCAGCAGATCGTAATAAGAACATTTTTAAATCTTATTGATACTTGGTTACGTCGAGAAAATTTGATGCAAGCTTTTAAATATATCAATCACTTAAATGAAATAGGAATAAGTATCAATTTTTTCTATGAAAAAATTATTTTAAAATATCATGAAGCTCATTATAAAGTATTGCAAAAACAAAACGGAGCGATTGAAGAAATGAAAAAACACGCGCAAACCTTGGGAGATTACGGTTACTCAGTAGAAGCAAAAGCTCTTTTTGAAGAAATTGAAAAATTATAATCCTTTGACATTAATTTATATTCTATTAAAAAAGCGCCCAGATAAATTTATATGGGCGTTTTAATTACTTTCATCAATAGATTATTAGTATTGGTCTAACAAGAGTTGTTTAATCTCATCAATTCTTGGTTGACGAGGATTAGCAGGAGTACATTGATCATCATAAACAAGGTCAGCCAATTTATCAAGTTCACGTTCAAGGTGAGCTTTATCGACACCATTTCCTGAAAGGGTGATATTAATATCAATGCTATCAGTCAGTTTCTTAAGTTCAGCAACCAGAGCTTGCACAGCTTTTTCATCTGAATCATCTTTATCAGCAAATCCCATGAAGCGTGAAATTTCAGCGTAGTCCTCTTGAGCACGATATGTTTCATAACGTGGGTAAGGGGTACGTTTAACGTTTCCTGTTACAGCGTTAAATTTAATGACATGTGGCATAGCAATGGCGATGGCAAGACCATGAGGAAGTCCAAATTCACCACCAATTTTATGAGCAAGTGAGTGGTTAATTCCAAGGAAAGCATTAGCGAAGGCCATACCAGCGAGTGTTGCAGCATTGTGCATGTTTTCGCGGGCTTTTTGCCCTTCTTTAGTTGGATGCGCTGGGTCATAATGATAAGACTCAGTCAAGTTTTCAAAGATAAGTTTGATCGCTTGAAGTGAAATTGGTTTTGTATAGTCAGAGGACATAACAGAAACGTAAGATTCAAGCGCGTGTGACATCGCATCAATACCAGACCAAGAAACAGTACGTTTTGGTACAGTCATAACAAACTCAGGGTCAACAATGGCAACTTGTGGTGTTAATTGGTAGTCAGCAAGTGGGTACTTAACATGAGTTTCATCATCAGTGATAACTGCAAATGGAGTCACTTCAGAACCAGTACCAGAAGTAGTAGGAATTGCAACCATTTGTGCTTTATGTGGATGGTAGAATTTAATAATACGTTTACGAATATCGACAAATTTTTGAGCTAATTCTTGGAAAAGTTCTTTCAAACTTGCATCATCAGAAAGGTCAGCTTCACCACGAGCATCATATTCATAAATCAAACGACCAATCTTACCAGCATCGAGAGCAGAACCACCACCAAGACAGATGACAGTGTCAGGTTCAAATTGTTTCATTTGACGAGCGATTGCAATTGCTTCGCTCAAAGTTGGGTCAGGTTGAACAGAACCATAAATGCTTGTTTCAACTTGAGTTGGGCGGATAGCAAGTTGTTCCAAAACTTTATCAACGAAACCAAATTTAACCATACCAGGGTCAGCAACGATGAAAGCTTTGTGGACGTGTGGCAATTCTTGTAAGTAAGAAATTGCATTTTTTTCGTAGTAAATTTCTTTTGGCAAACGAACCCATTGTGGGCGATTACGACGTTTAGCCACTGTTTTAACATTCAATAGATCGTATGTACTCAAATTGTGTGAAAGTGAATTTTTCCCCCATGAACCAGTTCCAAGTGTAAGTGATGGACGCATTGCATCAGTATAGATATCTCCGACCCCACCAATAGAATCTGGTTGGTTAACGAGGATACGAGAAGCTTCAACTTTTTCGCCATATTCTTTAACGAATGGATCATCCATTGCACCGATTTGAATTGCAGCATTATGTCCAGCACCTTGATAAGCAAGTAAGTTACGTACAATCTCAATTCCTTCTTCACGTGTTTCAGCTTTGTAGATTGAAAGTAAAGGAGAAAGTTTTTCAGAAGAAAGTGCTTCACCAATATTCTTCTTATCAAGTTCAAAAAGAAGGACATCTTTATCTTTAGGAACTTTGACACCAGCTTGTTCAGCGATCCATTGACCAGAACGACCGGCAACAGGACCAGTTACTCCAAAACCTTCACCAGCACGTTCAACAAAAACGAAACTTTCAATAGCTTTGTAGTCTTTTTTTGGAACCATATAAGCGCCTTGTTCTTGCATTTTAGCAATAAATTCATCATAAACTGAAGCATCAATAACAGCTGAATTTTCAGTGGCACAAATCATCCCATTATCAAAACGTTTTGAAAGCAAAAG
This sequence comes from Lactococcus sp. KTH0-1S, assembly GCF_052544945.1. NCBI lineage: Bacteria > Bacillati > Bacillota > Bacilli > Lactobacillales > Streptococcaceae > Lactococcus > Lactococcus sp. KTH0-1S. The sequence continues at coordinate 2,234,354 of NZ_CP195165.1, read as the reverse complement.
ATCTTCAACAGCACGTTCGATATTTGCAGTAGCATCGACATAAACAGCACCATTACCAGCTCCAACACCAAGTGAAGGGTTACCAGATTTGAGTGCGGCGTTTACCATTCCTGGGCCACCAGTTGCAAGGATTGTTGCAAGTCCACGGTTTTGAATCAAGGCGGTAGTCATGTCAAGGCTTGGTACTTCAATCCATTGAATGAAGTCTTCCGGTGCACCAGCTTCAATTGCAGCATCGTAAACGATTTTTGCTGCATGGCTTGAACATTTTTGAGCTTGTGGGTGGAAAGCGAAAACAATAGCATTACGTGTTTTTGCAGTCAATAAAGATTTAAAGATTGCTGTTGATGTTGGATTAGTTGTTGGAACGATACCAGCAAGTACACCGAGAGGGCTTGCGATTTCAACAGATCCAGCAACCTTGTTTTCAGAAATGACACCAACGGTTTTGTCATTTTTAATTGCGTTATAAACAGATTCAGAAGCAAAGTGGTTTTTGGTATCTTTGTCTTCGACAACACCACGACCAGTTTCGTTAACGGCTTCATGAGCGAGTTCTAGAGAATGTTTGCTTGCTGCAAGAGCCATTGCAGCGACAATAGTATCGACTTGAGTTTGTGTATATCCTTCAAATTTAAGAACAGCAGCTTGTGCTTTTTTGACTAATTTGTCAGTATAAGCAACAGCTTCTTGGAATTTTGCGGCTTTTTCTTCAGCGCTTAACACTTTCTTTGCAGCTGGAGCGGCTTTTTTAGTTGCCATATTTGTAGGTTCTCCTTTGTGATTTCATTCACTTTCTTTTACGTGAATAGTTTAACAAAGTTTTTTATAGATGTCAAGCAATATTGTGATAATTTTTACAAAAATGCTCATCGAAAGTTTAGAAAACGGTTTATAACAAGCTTTATTGAAGAAAAAAAGATTGCCAATTCTTTGAGAGGAATTAGCAATCTTTTCTAGTTTATCAGTCGAACTTTGTGAAAAAATAAATTTTTATAGTGGTAAAACGCAAGTGATTTCAGGAGCGTAAAAATCTTTTTGTTCCAAAGTTAAAGTACCGGTTTTTTTATCTCGTAAGAAAAGAGATAGATTATCAGATTCTTGATGAGCGACAATGATATAATTTTCAGTTTTGTTGAAATTAAAATCACGAGGGATACGACCTTCAGTATTTGTCCAGCCAATCGTTTCAAGTTTTGTACCGAGAGGACTTACTTTGTAAGTTGTCAAAGAATCATGTCCGCGATTAGAAGTATAGAGGAATTTACCGTCAGATGAAATACGGATGGCAGCAACACCATTTGCTCCATGATAACCTTCAGGTAGGGTGCTAATTGTTTGAAGACGAGCAAAACGTCCTTTTTCTTCATTATAACTTAAAACTTCGATTGTTGAATTTAACTCTCCAACTAAATAAGCGATTTTACCATTTGGATGGAAAGTAATATGACGAGCACCCATTCCTTTTTCTGCACGATAAATTGTAGCGATATTGAGCTTACCTTCACCAATGACATCATAAACAGTGACCTCATCTGTTCCCAAATCACAGGTGACAAGGCGTCCGTCAGGAGTTAAATCAGAATAATGAACGTGTGAGCTAGCTTGTTCAGGACGTGGTCCAGAACCAGTATGTTTAACTGTATCCATTAATCGGAGTGAGCCATTAGCTTGAATCTTATAAACACGAACTTCTCCAAGATGATAGTTCGCTCCGTAAACTAATTGGCGCGCTTCGTCCACGGCAACATAGCAGAGTGGAGCTCCCGTGGTTGTGACATTTCCGAGATGAGTGGCAGTTTCGCCATCAAAATCAAAGGCGGCGATTCCTCCACCATTACTATCTGCTGCGCAAGTATAGAGGTGTCCCTTTTCATCGAGAGTGATATAAGTGGGGTTTTGAACCGCAGCGACTTCATTTAATGATGATAATTCAGCAGCTTTAGTGTCCAAAAGAACACTATAAACGCCTTTAGATACACGTTTTGTATAGCCGCCTAAAAGGATTTTTTCTTTCATATTTCTCTCCTCACAAACTAATTTATTTACTATAATTATTTTATCACAAAAAAAGCGGTTTCAGCAAAAATATTAATTTTTTTCTTAGAAAAAAGTTTGAAAACTTACTCTTTTAGTGATTATAGAGTCTAAATTAACAATTAGATTTGTCAGACAATAGGAGTGGCTAGAAAAATAGATTTACTGAACAATAGAAGCATGAATAGATACTTGCAAAAATAGGTCAAACAATGTATAATGATAGAGTTGCTATGCAACCATCTCGCATTTCGTCTCGACAAAGTCGTAGTGTACGCAAGTATTGCGGCTGCGGATGACAGATGAAAGAGGAAAAACTATTTTAAAAGGAGACATTAACATGTCAGTTATTTCAATGAAACAACTTCTTGAAGCTGGTGTTCACTTCGGTCACCAAACTCGTCGTTGGAACCCGAAAATGAAACCATACATCTTCACAGAACGTAATGGTATCCACGTTATCGACCTTCAAAAAACTGTAAAACTTGTTGACGATGCTTACAACTATGTAAAAAACGCTTCACAAGAAGGTGCAGTAGTTCTTTTTGTTGGTACTAAAAAACAAGCTGCAGAAGCAGTTAAAGAAGAAGCTCTCCGCGCTGGTCAATACTACGTAAACCACCGTTGGTTGGGTGGTATGCTCACTAACTGGAACACTATCCAAACACGTGTGACACGCCTTAAAGAAATCAACAAAATGGAAGAAGAAGGAACTTTCGAAGTTTTACCTAAGAAAGAAGTAGTTCTTCTTAACAAAGAACGCGAACGCCTTGAAAAATTCATCGGTGGTATCGCTGATATGCCTCGTATTCCAGATGTTATCTACATCGTTGACCCACATGCTGAACAAATCGCAGTTAAAGAAGCTAAAACTTTGGGAATCCCAGTTGTAGCAATGGTTGACACAAACGCAGATCCAGAACCAATCGACGTAGTTATCCCTGCAAATGATGATGCTATCCGTGCTGTTAAATTGATTACAGCTAAAATGGCAGACGCTATCATTGAAGGACGTCAAGGTGAAGATGCAGCGGAAGATTTCGTAGCAGAAGAAGCAGCTTCAGAAGAATCACTTGAAGAACTTGCTGAAATCGTTGAAGGTAAATAATTTTAACTTCAACTTATACTAATTAAGTAACTACAACAGGCGAGGCCTTACGCCTCACCTGTTTTTTTAAATAAAACTACTGTCAATACTGACAGAAAAAAACACATAGGAGATTTACAAAATGGCAGTAACAGCAGCTCAAGTAAAAGAATTACGTGAAAAAACTGGTGCAGGAATCATGGACGCTAAACGCGCTCTTGTTGAAACTGACGGAAATATGGAAGCAGCAGCAGAACTTCTTCGTGAAAAAGGGATTGCGAAAGCAGCTAAAAAAGCTGATCGTGTAGCCGCTGAAGGACTTACAGGAATTGCCGTAAACGGAAATGTTGCAGCGATTGTTGAATTGAACTCAGAAACAGACTTCGTAGCTAAAAATGATCAATTTGTTGCCTTGGTTAAAGAAACAGCAGAACTTATTGCGTCTAAAAAACCAGCAACTAACGAAGAAGCATTGGCACTTGAAACAGCTTCAGGGATTACTCTTGAAGCAGAACTTGTTCAAGCGACTGCTACAATCGGAGAAAAAATCACTTTCCGTCGTTTTGCAGTAATTGAAAAAACTGATGCTCAACACTTTGGAGCTTACCAACATAACGGTGGTAAAATTGGGGTTGTTTCTGTCGTTGAAGGTGCAGATGAAACACTTGCTAAGCAAGTATCAATGCATATTGCTGCAATGAACCCTACTGTTCTTTCAGCTGATGAACTTGATTCAGAATTTGTTAAAGCTGAATTAGCACAAATGAACCACAAGATTGATGAAGACAACGCTAGCCGTGTACTTGTTAACAAACCAGAACTTCCACACCATGAATTTGGTTCTAAGAGCCAATTGACAGAAGAAGTTCTTGCAGCAGCGAAATCTTCATTTGAAGAAGAACTTAAAGCTGAAGGAAAACCAGAAAAAATCTGGGACAAAATTCTTCCAGGTAAAATGGCTAAATTCATCGTTGACAATACAAAAGTTGACCAACAATTTGCTCTTCTTGCACAACTTTACATCATGGATGACAGCAAAACAGTCGAAGCTTTCCTTGAATCAAAAGGAGCTAAAGCAATTGCATTCATACGTTTTGAAGTTGGTGAAGGAATTGAAAAAGCTGAAACAGACTTTGCAGCAGAAGTTGAAGCGGCAAAAGCAGGCCTTTAATTTAATTAAAAAGCAGCCTCTGGAGGTTGCTTTTTTTATTTTGAAAATAAAAAACGGCTTTTCGGTTAGAAAACTAAGAAAATAGTGTATTTCTTTGACGCAATATGCTATAATTATATTTGAGATTTTCTATCTATTTAAAATCTATCTAACCTAAGTAATTAAACTATTTTTAAGTAATTAAATCATTTTATGGAGTAAAGCATGTCAAGTACTGTCATTATCCTCATTGTTGTCTTATTAGTTATTCTCGTAGCCTTTTATGCTTTTGCAATATTAATGCGAAAGAAAACAGAAGACCGTATACTAGCCTTAGAAGAGCGAAAGGAATCGCTTTTCGATTTGCCTGTTCAAGAAGAAATTGATTCTGTTAAAAAAATGCATCTGGTCGGACAATCGCAAACGATTTTCCGTGAATGGAACCAAAAATGGCTTGACTTATCATCAAATTCTTTTGCTGATTTGGAAGAACATATTTTTGAAGCTGAACAATTAAACGATTCATTCCATTTTTTCCGTGCTCGTGAATCTGTAGCGGATAGTGAGGCACAAATTGAATTAATGGAAGGTGATGTCGAAGGAATTCGTCAAGGTGTTGCTCAACTTGTTGAACAAGAAAAGCGTAATTCAAATAAAATTCAAGAATCCCTTGATTTATATGATAACTTACGTAGCGATATTGCTGACAATGCAGATTTGTATGGAACGGTTATTACTGAACTTGAAAAACATTTAGCCAATATCGAAACAGAATTTTCTCAGTTTGTAACGCTAAACTCAACGGGAGATCCGATTGAAGCGGCTGAAGTTTTGGAGACTGCTGAAGAACATACGATTGCTTTACGTGCAATTACAGAGCAAATTCCATCATTTATTAAAACAATTGAAAAAGATGTTCCTAAACGACTTGACGAATTACAAGAAGCGAGTGATAAATTCGTTGCAGAAGAGTACATTCTTCCTGATAATGTCAACATTAAAGAAAGAATGGATGATTTACATGATCATCTCGTTGAAAGTAGTTCATTATTAGAACAATTTGAACTAGATCGAGTAGAAGCTGAACTTGGTTTAATTCAAGAAAAAGTTGAAGAACTTTATGCTATTTTTGAAAGAGAATATAGCGCACGTCGAAATGTTGAAAAACGTTCATCAGTTCTCAAAGAATATATTGAACATATCAGAGCAAATAATAAAAATCTTCTCCTTGAAATTGACCATGTTACACAAGCCTATATCCTTTCTGGAAACGAAAAAGGATATGTTAGAGGTTATCAAGAACATTTAGAATCTCTTGACTCAGATGTTGATGAAATTCTAGGAAATATTCAAGCTAAAACAATGCCTTACTCAATTCTTTCACGTAGAGTAAATTCAGTAGTCAATGCCCTTGAAGATATTGAGAAGAACCAAATTAAGATTAGTGATACCCTCACAGGACTCAGAGATGAAGAAAGAGCAGCTCAAGAAATTGCGGAACGCTTTGATTCTGAACTCCGTACAATAAAACGTTATGTTGAAAAATGTAATCTCCCTGGTCTTCCTAAAGATTATCTCGACTTGTTCTTCACAACAGGAGATCGAGTACAAAATCTTTTCAAAGAATTAGGACGAGTTAGAATCAACATTGATACAATTAATCATCTTGTTGACGTAAGCACTGAAGATATGCACGTTTTAAAAGAAGCAACGACTAATTTGACTGACCATGCAGTATTAGCTGAACAATTGATTCAATATGCTAATCGTTATAAAGCTGCAAATGAACAAGTAGCACAAGGGATCTCAAGAGCGCTTCAATTATTTGAAAACAGCCGTGACTATGATGGTTCATTTGATGAAATTTCAAAAACGCTAGAACTTGTAGAACCAGGTGCAGCTTCTAGAATTTCAGGAGTTTATTTTAAAAATAAACCTACTCCTGATTACTTATAAAATAAGTAAAAGCAAGGTTAATAGCCTTGCTTTTATTTATTGGTTTATAAATTCTGAATATTCGCATAATATCGTTAGGTAAAACACTTAAAAATTATTATAATGAAATAAAAGCCATAAAAATGTCTTGAAAGGATAGATATGAAAATAGCTCATTATAATAAGATGCTCCCTGACTGTTTATTAGACATACACTCGCCGCCTTCTATCATCTTACTAATTAATCAAATAAAGATAATATAAAAGGAGAACTTTCCAATGACATATTACTTGGAAGAAGAGGGTTTTGAAAATCTGTTTTCAGAAATGAAACCTATAGTTATGAAATTAATGAAACAAATTCGTATTAGAACATGGAAAATAGAGGATTATCTTCAAGAGGGGATGATTATTTTACATCTTCTATTAGAAGAGCAGAGCGATGGTCAAAAGCTGCATACAAAATTTAAGGTAAAGTATCATCAAAGATTAATTGATGAGCTAAGACGGAGTTATGCAAAGAAACGAAGCCATGACCATTTTATAGGTTTAGATGTTTATGAATGCTCAGACTGGATAAATTCAGGTGATACTAGTCCAGATAATGAAGTGGTCTTCAATCATTTGCTGGCAGAAGTATATGAAGGTTTGAGCGCACATTATCAAGACTTACTACTTCGACAAATGCGAGGAGAAGAATTAACTCGTATGGAACGATATCGCCTTCGTGAAAAAATAAAAGCCATCTTATTTTCAGAAGAGGAAGAATGAAGGAGAGTTCCCTATTTTTATTAAAAATAGGGAATTTTTTGATAAGAGAAGAAAAAAGCAATTTAAAAAACTTATTTTTTAAATTTGTCAAAGCTAGTGGTGGCATGAAATAAAGCGAATACAGGAGCGGGAAAAAGCGAACGTAAGATAAAAAAAGGGATAAAAGTCACAGTTAATTCTTGACAATGAGAAGTAGGTTTGATAGAATATAATAGTTGTCGCAAGAGACGAGGGTCTTGAAGCGATAAGCTAGACCATTGAAAACTGAATAAAGAAGAATGACTCATGTGATGTAGTAAGATACATCAAAAATCTGTCAATCAATAATGAAAGACAAGCCAGTCACCTAGGTGACTTAAATACTTTATTTGAGAGTTTGATCCTGGCTCAGGACGAACGCTGGCGGCGTGCCTAATACATGCAAGTTGAGCGCTGAAGGTTGGTACTTGTACCGACTGGATGAGCAGCGAACGGGTGAGTAACGCGTGGGGAATCTGCCTTTGAGCGGGGGACAACATTTGGAAACGAATGCTAATACCGCATAACAACTTTAAACACAAGTTTTAAGTTTGAAAGATGCAATTGCATCACTCAAAGATGATCCCGCGTTGTATTAGCTAGTTGGTGAGGTAAAGGCTCACCAAGGCGATGATACATAGCCGACCTGAGAGGGTGATCGGCCACATTGGGACTGAGACACGGCCCAAACTCCTACGGGAGGCAGCAGTAGGGAATCTTCGGCAATGGACGAAAGTCTGACCGAGCAACGCCGCGTGAGTGAAGAAGGTTTTCGGATCGTAAAACTCTGTTGGTAGAGAAGAACGTTGGTGAGAGTGGAAAGCTCATCAAGTGACGGTAACTACCCAGAAAGGGACGGCTAACTACGTGCCAGCAGCCGCGGTAATACGTAGGTCCCGAGCGTTGTCCGGATTTATTGGGCGTAAAGCGAGCGCAGGTGGTTTATTAAGTCTGGTGTAAAAGGCAGTGGCTCAACCATTGTATGCATTGGAAACTGGTAGACTTGAGTGCAGGAGAGGAGAGTGGAATTCCATGTGTAGCGGTGAAATGCGTAGATATATGGAGGAACACCGGTGGCGAAAGCGGCTCTCTGGCCTGTAACTGACACTGAGGCTCGAAAGCGTGGGGAGCAAACAGGATTAGATACCCTGGTAGTCCACGCCGTAAACGATGAGTGCTAGATGTAGGGAGCTATAAGTTCTCTGTATCGCAGCTAACGCAATAAGCACTCCGCCTGGGGAGTACGACCGCAAGGTTGAAACTCAAAGGAATTGACGGGGGCCCGCACAAGCGGTGGAGCATGTGGTTTAATTCGAAGCAACGCGAAGAACCTTACCAGGTCTTGACATACTCGTGCTATTCCTAGAGATAGGAAGTTCCTTCGGGACACGGGATACAGGTGGTGCATGGTTGTCGTCAGCTCGTGTCGTGAGATGTTGGGTTAAGTCCCGCAACGAGCGCAACCCCTATTGTTAGTTGCCATCATTAAGTTGGGCACTCTAACGAGACTGCCGGTGATAAACCGGAGGAAGGTGGGGATGACGTCAAATCATCATGCCCCTTATGACCTGGGCTACACACGTGCTACAATGGATGGTACAACGAGTCGCGAGACAGTGATGTTTAGCTAATCTCTTAAAACCATTCTCAGTTCGGATTGTAGGCTGCAACTCGCCTACATGAAGTCGGAATCGCTAGTAATCGCGGATCAGCACGCCGCGGTGAATACGTTCCCGGGCCTTGTACACACCGCCCGTCACACCACGGGAGTTGGGAGTACCCGAAGTAGGTTGCCTAACCGCAAGGAGGGCGCTTCCTAAGGTAAGACCGATGACTGGGGTGAAGTCGTAACAAGGTAGCCGTATCGGAAGGTGCGGCTGGATCACCTCCTTTCTAAGGAATATATACAAAGACGTGAGCATTCAACTTTATTCAGTTTTGAGGGGTTTAGTGATAAACCTAAGCAAGAATCAAATTCTTGATTGTGGGGCCTTAGCTCAGCTGGGAGAGCGCCTGCTTTGCACGCAGGAGGTCAGCGGTTCGATCCCGCTAGGCTCCATTGTCAGACAAGACGTTAAAATCACTTGAACATTGAAAACTAAATAACAATATCTAATAACGATAAATAAACCAAAAGCTGTGAATTTTAAAGAATTTACAAACTTATACTTGAAAAACGATGATTATAAATCATCATGGCAAAGTTAATAAGGGCGCACGGTGGATGCCTTGGCACTAAGAGCCGATGAAGGACGTGACTAACGACGATATTCTAGGGGGAGCAGTAAGTACGCCTTGATCCCTAGGTCTCCGAATGGGGAAACCCAGCTGCTACTAGCAGTTATTCATGAGTGAATACATAGCTCATGTAAAGGTAACGCAGAGAACTGAAACATCTAAGTACCTGCAGGAAGAGAAAGTAAAAACGATTTCGTAAGTAGCGGCGAGCGAACGCGAAGAAGGGCAAACCAAGAAGCTTGCTTCTTGGGGTTGTAGGACTGCAACGTGGACTTAAGCATTATAGTCGAATAACCTGGGAAGGTTAATCAAAGAGGGTAATAATCCCGTAGACGAAATAGCGCTTATACCTAGCAGTATCCTGAGTAGGGCTGGACACGCGAAATCCAGTTTGAATCCGGGAGGACCATCTCCCAACCCTAAATACTCCTTAGTGACCGATAGTGAACCAGTACCGTGAGGGAAAGGTGAAAAGAACCCCGAGAGGGGAGTGAAATAGCACCTGAAACCGTGTGCCTACAAGAAGTTCGAGCCCGTTAATGGGTGAGAGCGTGCCTTTTGTAGAATGAACCGGCGAGTTACGTTATGATGCGAGGTTAAGTTGAAGAGACGGAGCCGTAGGGAAACCGAGTCTGAATAGGGCGACTTAGTATCATGATGTAGACCCGAAACCTAGTGACCTATCCATGAGCAGGGTGAAGGTGTGGTAAGACGCACTGGAGGCCCGAACCAGGACACGTTGAAAAGTGTTTGGATGACTTGTGGATAGCGGAGAAATTCCAAACGAACTGGGAGATAGCTGGTTCTCTCCGAAATAGCTTTAGGGCTAGCGTCGAAATGTAAGTGTATTGGAGGTAGAGCACTGTTTGGGTGAGGGGTCCGTCTAGGATTACCAATCTCAGATAAACTCCGAATGCTAATACACATGTTCGGCAGTCAGACTGCGAGTGCTAAGATCCGTAGTCGAAAGGGAAACAGCCCAGACCAACAGCTAAGGTCCCAAAATATATGTTAAGTGGAAAAGGATGTGGGGTTGCACAGACAACTAGGATGTTAGCTCAGAAGCAGCTATCATTCAAAGAGTGCGTAATAGCTCACTAGTCGAGTGACCCTGCGCCGAAAATGTACCGGGGCTAAACATATTACCGAAGCTTTGGATTGATATTTTATCAATGGTAGGAGAGCGTTCTTAACCGCGATGAAGGTATACCGTGAGGAGTGCTGGAGCGTTAAGAAGTGAGAATGCCGGTATGAGTAGCGCAAGATAAGTGAGAATCTTATCCACCGTAAGACTAAGGTTTCCAGGGGAAGGCTCGTCCGCCCTGGGTTAGTCGGGACCTAAGGCGAGGCCGAAAGGCGTAGTCGATGGACAACTGGTTGATATTCCAGTACTAGATATGATCGTGATGGAGGGACGCAGTAGGCTAAGAGATGCCAGTTAATGGATTCTGGTCTAAGCAGTGAGGTGTGAGATGTGTCAAATGCATTTCTCTTTAACATTGAGCTGTGATGGGGAAGCAACTACGGTTGCGAACTCTCTGATGTCACACTGCCAAGAAAAGCTTCTAGCGTAAAGTCATATCTACCCGTACCGCAAACCGACACAGGTAGTCGAGGCGAGTAGCCTCAGGTGATCGAGAGAACTCTCGTTAAGGAACTCGGCAAAATAGCCCCGTAACTTCGGGAGAAGGGGTGCTGGTGTAAAAGCCAGCCGCAGTGAATAGGCCCAAGCAACTGTTTATCAAAAACACAGCTCTCTGCTAAACCGCAAGGTGATGTATAGGGGGTGACGCCTGCCCGGTGCTGGAAGGTTAAGAGGAGTGCTTAGACGTAAGTCGAAGGTATGAATTGAAGCCCCAGTAAACGGCGGCCGTAACTATAACGGTCCTAAGGTAGCGAAATTCCTTGTCGGGTAAGTTCCGACCCGCACGAAAGGCGTAATGATTTGGGCACTGTCTCAACGAGAGACTCGGTGAAATTTTAGTACCTGTGAAGATGCAGGTTACCCGCGACAGGACGGAAAGACCCCATGGAGCTTTACTGTAGTTTGATATTGAGTACCTGTAAGTCATGTACAGGATAGGTAGGAGCCATTGAAATAGGGACGCTAGTTTCTATTGAGGCGTTGTTGGGATACTACCCTTGACTTATGGTTACTCTAACCCGCTGGCATAATCGGCCAGGGAGACAGTGTCTGACGGACAGTTTGACTGGGGCGGTCGCCTCCTAAAGAGTAACGGAGGCGCTCAAAGGTTGGCTCAGATTGGTTGGAAATCAATCGTAGAGTGTAAAGGTAAAAGCCAGCTTGACTGCGAGAGCTACAACTCGAGCAGGTAGGAAACTAGGACTTAGTGATCCGGTGGTACCGCATGGAAGGGCCATCGCTCAACGGATAAAAGCTACCCTGGGGATAACAGGCTTATCTCCCCCAAGAGTTCACATCGACGGGGAGGTTTGGCACCTCGATGTCGGCTCGTCGCATCCTGGGGCTGTAGTCGGTCCCAAGGGTTGGGCTGTTCGCCCATTAAAGCGGCACGCGAGCTGGGTTCAGAACGTCGTGAGACAGTTCGGTCCCTATCCGTCGCGGGCGTAGGTAATTTGAGAGGATCTGTCCTTAGTACGAGAGGACCGGGATGGACTTACCGCTGGTGTACCAGTTGTTCCGCCAGGAGCACGGCTGGATAGCTATGTAGGGAAGGGATAAGCGCTGAAAGCATCTAAGTGCGAAGCCCACCTCAAGATGAGATTACCCATTCGTAAGAATTAAGAGCCCAGAGAGATGATCTGGTAGATAGGCTGGAAGTGGAAGAGTTGCGAGACTTGGAGCGGACCAGTACTAATCGCTCGAGGACTTTACCAAAAGAGTCAAATATAATAGGCTTATGGTTTAAAAGTTAGAAGAATTGTTATTTAGTTTTGAATGTTCAAGGTAACATTTAATGATTTGGTCATCATTGCGATGGAGATACACCTGTTCCCATGTCGAACACAGAAGTTAAGTCCATCTACGGCGGAAGTACTTGGGGGTTGCCCCCTGGGAGATAGGCGAGTGGCCAAGTGAATTGGAGGAGCTATGGCTCCTCTTTTTTTATCTCGCTAACGAGATTCAAGATACAAAATGTTTGAATAAATAAAAAAGCCTTTTCGGGCCTTTTTTTAACGATTTAGAATAAACTCTGATTTAATTGCTAGTTGCTGAATTTCTTTGGAAATAGCCAATTCAAATGCGCAATGTCCTACTTGTTGAAAGTGATTATTTACGGTTGGAATATTGAGGACCTGACCTGATATTAAGGCTTCTTGACCAATAATAACAGGTTTAGGTAATTTTTGTTGTTCAAACCAACGCCAAACATTTGCAGCAATATCATCAGAATTTGCAAATATTGCATCAAATTGTGTAAGTTGGGGTCCCAATTTGTAACCGTCTGCTGAAGATACTGCACCTGTTTTTATTTGTTCATCTCTTACTTTTTCTTCATATATTTCTTTATAGGTTTGGAGAGTAACAGATGTAGTTGGACTTTTATAACGTGCAAAGAGAAACCCAATATTATTACAATTTTGTTCTTGAAGCCATTCTAGGGCTTTGCGATATCCAATTTTTCTTTCTGCATAACTGGCGGCTATTTTTTTACTTTTAGGTTTATGGCATAAAATAATTGGGCCATATTTTTGGTATTTATGAACGGTTTGTTCAGAAACTTCCCTTGAGGTAAAAATCAATGCTTCAAATGCTTTTTTACGGAGTTGTTCTAAGTATTGAATTTCTAGATTTTGGTCATAATTTGAAGGGAGGATGACGATTTTATAACCAGTTTCAAAACTTTTATCCAGAATTCCTTCTAATATTTGCCCAAAAAACGGATGCTTGACGTAGGGGAGGACTACTCCAATATTTTTTGTTGTACCAGCCGATAAATCCTGTGCGATCGCATTGGGAGTATAGTCAAGTTCTTTAGCTAAGTCCAAAATAATTTTGCGTGTTTCTTTTGAAACATAGCCGTTCCCAGAAAGGGCACGAGAGATGGTAGCTTTTGAATAGCCGCTAAGTTTCGATAAATCGGATAAAGAGGTCATTATATCACCTGTTCGTTAATGGTATTAATAGCTGATATTGCTTCAGCGACACCATGTTCAGTATTTTTTGCTACAACCATTTTAACATGTTTTTTGACCTCGGAGTTAGCATTATCTACGGCGATAGCGAGACCAGCTGATTGGAGAAGAGGAATATCATTATGACCATCACCAATAGCGGCAATTTCCTGAAAGTCTAAATTTTTATTATCAAGTATTGATTGTACAGCGTCGGCTTTTGTTTTATTATCAGATGTAATTTCTAAATACCATTGTCCGCTTTGTTGAACTGAAATATTGGGGATGTTTAGATTATTTAGTTGAGCTTGAAGTTGTAAGAGTTCCTGAGAATCAAAGACAATCATCATTATTTTATATATTTCTGATTGACCATCAAAGGCTTTGATTTTAGGTTCTATACCTGTTATTGCTTTTTGGATAAAGGTTCCTTTGTCTTGTTTGTTAATGTACCAGTGAGCAAGACTGTACCAATTTAAGCTGACATTGGGAAATTCTGTTGAGATGTAATTTAATAGTTGTGAGACGGTTTCTGAAGCTAGGGGATTTTTATCAATAATTTGTAGTCCAAATTGATTTTGGGTGAAGGTTAGGTTCCCGTTAAAGGCGATTTGAGGGGTTGTGAGTTGTAATTTTTCTACAATATCGCTCATTTCCAAGGGACTGCGGGCTGAAACTAATGTGATTGGAAGGTCACTGTAATAAATAGACCAGTGGTTCGTGTCTGATACACTTCCGTGTGAGTCAAGTAATGTTCCATCCATATCTGTAAAAATGTGTTTAATTTTCATGTGATTAAGCTCCTTTGTTTGATTAAGTCTATTTTAAATTATGGAACGCGTTCCATGTCAAGGATTATTAACTATTTATTTTTAAAATAATTGAATGACTATGCTTAAAGTTGAGCAGTTCCAAAAGAAGTGGTGAAAATGTTATAATTTAGTAAAGCTCGTTTTTATGTGTTTTAAGATAATGTTTACTTAGATGAATGGATAAAAGTATAGAAATATGGAAGAGATAGGAAATAAAATGGAGAACAAGAACAGACTTTTACTAATTGATGGGTCATCGGTTGCCTTTCGAGCCTTTTTTGCGCTATATAATCAGATAGATCGCTTTAAAGCGCCAAATGGGTTACATACTAATGCTATTTTTGCATTTCATACCATGCTTTCTTCTTTGATGGAACGGATTGAGCCCACACATGTTTTGATTGCATTTGATGCAGGAAAAACAACTTTCCGTACGGAAATGTTTGCTGACTATAAAGGCGGACGTTCAAAAACACCAGATGAATTTCGGGAGCAATTACCTTTTATCAAGGAAATGATTGAGAAATTGGGAATTCGTCATTATGAGTTAGCTAACTATGAGGCTGATGATATTATTGGGACTTTGGACAAAATGGCGGAAGCCCCAAATGTTAATTTTGATGTTACTATTGTGACGGGTGATAAGGATATGATTCAGCTTGTGGATGGAAATACGCGAGTTGAAATTTCTAAGAAGGGTGTTGCTGAGTTTGAGGAGTATACACCTGATTATCTTTTAGAAAAAATGGGATTGACTCCAGCCCAATTTATTGATTTAAAAGCATTAATGGGCGATTCTTCTGATAATTATCCTGGCGTCACAAAAGTTGGCGAAAAAACTGGTCTTAAACTTTTACAAGAGTTTGGGTCGCTTGAAAATCTCTATGAAAATGTTGATTCTTTGAAAGCCAGCAAAATGAAAGAAAATCTAATTGCTGACAAAGAAATGGCTTTTTTGTCACAACAATTGGCAACGATAAATACGAAAGCTCCAATTGAAATTGGCTTAGATGATACGCTTTTAAAAGGTAAAAAGGTTGATGAACTTAGTCAATTTTATGATGAAATGGGATTTGCTCAATTCAAAAGTAAATTATTGGCTGAGGCTGGTGGAGAAGTTACTGACGAAAAAATTGTTGACGAAATTGATTTTGAAATAGTTACTGACGGCTCTATCAGTGAAAAGGTAAATGCTGATGATTTCTTCTATTTGGAAACTTTAGGGGAAAATTATCATCGTGAGCAAATTGTGGCTTTTGCTTGGGGAAATGCTGAGAAAATTTATGTTTCTAAAAATATAGATTTACTGACAAAAATGAAATTCCCTGAAAATACTTATGATTTCAAGAAAAATCGGGTACTTTTGAGTCACTTGAATATCGAATTACCTTTGGTCAAATTTGATGCAATGCTTGCAAAATATCTAATTTCAACAACAGAAGATAATAAAATTTCGACGATTGCAAGACTTTTCAATAGCGGACATTTGGCAACGGATGAAGAAATTTTTGGCAAAGGTACAAAAATTGCTTTACCTGATGATGCGGTTTTATTTGAACATTTAGCTCGTAAAATTAAAGTGCTTGCCTTGGCCAAAGAAAAAATGATGGCTGAATTGCTTGAAAATGAACAAGAGCATCTTTTGTCTGATATGGAATTACCATTAGCAGAAGTTTTAGCAAAAATGGAAATTACAGGGATTGCTGTCAGCCAAAATACACTGGAAGAAATTGGTGCGGAAAATGAAGAAAAATTGGCTTCTTTGACGCGCGAGATTTACGACTTGGCTGGTGAAGAATTTAATATTAATTCACCAAAACAGTTGGGTGTGATTTTATTTGAAAAATTACAGCTACCGGTTGGAAAGAAAACAAAAACAGGTTATTCAACGGCAGTGGATGTTTTAGAAGACTTAGCTGCTTTATCTCCCGTTGTAGCAAAAATTTTGGAATATCGTCAAATCAATAAAGTACAATCAACTTACGTGAAAGGTCTGATTCCTCAAATCGCTGATGATGGAAAAATTCATACACGTTATGTTCAAGATTTGACTCAAACTGGACGTTTAAGCTCAGTTGACCCGAATTTACAAAATATTCCTGTTCGACTTGAGGAGGGACGAAAAATTCGTAAAGCTTTTGTCCCAAGCAAAGATTCACTTTTATTGAGTTCTGACTATTCACAAATTGAATTGCGGGTTTTGGCACATATTTCTGGAGATGAACATTTAATTGATGCCTTTAAACATGGAGCTGATATCCATACTTCAACGGCTATGCGTGTTTTCGGCATTGAAAAAGCAGAAGATGTGACTGCTAATGATCGTAGAAATGCTAAAGCAGTCAATTTTGGAGTAGTCTATGGAATTTCCGATTTTGGTTTAGCAAGAAATCTTGGAATTACAAGAAAAGATGCTAAAAATTACATTGAAACTTATTTTGAACGTTATCCTGGGATTAAAACCTATATGGAAAATATTGTTCGCGAGGCACGAGATAAAGGTTTTGTTGAAACAATGAGTCACCGTCGTCGTAAGATTCCAGATATTAATGCTCGTAATTTTAATGTTCGTGGTTTTGCAGAACGGACGGCTATTAACTCACCAATTCAAGGTTCGGCAGCTGATATTTTGAAAATTGCGATGATTAATTTGGATAAAGCTTTGAGTGCTCGTGATTTTAAATCAAAATTATTATTGCAAGTACACGATGAAATTATCCTTGATGTTCCTTTAGAGGAATTAGATGAAATTAAGGCCTTGGTAAAACAAACGATGGAAGAAGCGATTGAACTTGCTGTCCCATTAAAAGTGGATGAAAATACTGGTAAGACTTGGTATGAAGCTAAATAATAAAGATTATTGATAGAATTAAACCGTTCACTTCTTCACATTTATTGACAAAAAAATAATAAATAAAAACGATAATTAGCTTGGGCTGATTATCGTTTTTTAACGTTACTGTTAGAAAATCTATTTGGGTCTATGTTATAACACTCATTGCCCATATCTAGCTACGCTATTCTTTCTCGGATTAGTCGAAAGGTAACCCGCTAAGCTTGATGGGACTTGATTGCCACTAGAATTTGGCCGTAGAGAGTATGTACAATTCAGATGACGAGGCTAGTGAAATAGTAATTAGACGGAGAGCCAACAGCACGAAATTTTGTTTCGCCTTACTGGCTGTGTTATAATAAAATTATGGAAAATATCGAATTGAACATGGATGAGAGAATTGATGAAATCGCCAGCAGTGGGGTAAAAATTATTCAAAGCCGAGAGGTTTTTTCTTTTAGCATTGATGCGATTTTGTTGGCTCGCTTTCCGCGCTTACCAAAAAGGGGTAAAATTGTAGATTTATGTGCGGGAAATGGAGCTGTCGGACTTTTTGCGAGTTCTAAAACAAATGCTCAAATTATTGAATTAGAGATTCAAGAACGTTTGGCTGATATGGCAACTCGTTCAATTGAACTCAATGGACTTACTGACAGAATGTCTGTCATTAATGATAATCTTAATCGGGCGCTTGACCATCTTCATACTTCAAGTGCAGATTTGATTTTTTGTAATCCACCTTATTTTAAAGTAGATTCAGATGAAAGTCATTTAAATGAAAGTAAGCATTATACTTTGGCCCGTCATGAATTGACGACAAATCTGGATGAAATTTTTTCTGTCAGTAAAAAATTACTCAAAACAAACGGACACATTGCCATGGTTCATAGACCAGAGCGTTTTTTAGAAATTGTAGACAAAATGCGTGCTAATAATTTGCAACCTAAATGGATTCAATTTGTTTATCCTAAGGCAAATCAACCGGCAAATATTTTATTGATTGATGCGATTAAAGATGGCAAAGAAGGAGGCGAAATTTTCTTACCACCTTTGATTGTTCATAATGATGACGGAACTTACACTGATGAAATTGATGAAATTTATTATGGAAAACATTAAAAAAGTTACTGACAGAAATTTCTGTCAGTAACTTTTTTAATTAAGCTGCGCTTGCTTGGGTCATTAATTTTTCAATGGCTGCATTTTGCACTTCTTCGAGTGTATTAGTGTCTGTAGCAGCAGGCTCTTTAAGTGTTTCTTTTAGTTTGCTACGCGTTGAGGCTAAAGAAATATCAAGGTCAGCACTTGTTTTTTCTTTTGTATTAGAAATACTACCAGTCAGTTTTCCAGTCATTTCATGAGATTTTTTATCTACAGCTAATTTAACAGAAAGTTTGCTGATATCAATATTTTTACTTTCCTTAATTAATTGTTCCTTTTGTTCTTTAGGAATCGAATAAGTAGCGCTGAGATTATTGATTAAGTCTTTAAGTTCAATATCTTTACCAGAAAAATTCACGGTTATTTTATCACCAGATTTAGTAAAATCAGAATTGGGAATCTCTTTATATTGCTTCTCTAAATCAGCTTTGCTTATTTTTGAGTTTGATTCAAAAAGTTGCTTAAGCGTTGATTCCCAGTTGTTTTTAGAAGATTGAACATTTGAATCAAGCGTTTGCGAATCAATGAGTAAGTAAGATTTATCAAGACTGTCAATCATTGCCCCATAGATGGTGACTACACCACCAGCAGAGCTTGGAATCATTGCCTTATTATTATCATAAAGTGATTTAATATCTGAACTACTAATATAAATCCCTTTTTGTGACATCATAAGTCCTAAATCATAATCATTTTTAGAGAGGGACAATTTTCCATCAATAACAGCAAGTTGGTTAGTCTTATCAAGTCCAATATTAAAATCGAGTCTAGCACCCTTGTTAAAAATCTTATTGAATTCAGAATTATCTCCATCACCATGGATTTTGAATTCATTAACATCAACTTTTACTTTTTGAGCATTATAGTCTTTAGAATTATTCAAGGCAACTGTATCTGAAATAAAAGTTTTTTTCGCCTCGTCAGAGTTTTTAGTTGAGCAAGCCGATAGAGTAATAACTGCAAGAGCCACAATTCCCAAGGACATCCAAGTCTTCTTTTTCATAAATATCTCCAATATATTTTATTGATATTTTACTAAAAAAAATGTAAAAGAGCAATAGCGCATAAGTAACACAAGAAGTAAGATATAAAAATACTGATAGAAGGCTCAGGATCATCCTGAGCTCCCATCAGTATTTTTAATAAATCATATCATAAATTTCAATGGCAACAAGGTCGATGTCATCGAATAATGAAGCATCTTTTTGTTTAGGATAACGCAAAGCAAAAGCTTCGTCTTCTGGACTGTAACTTACAGTAAGCATTACTTCGCCTTCACGTTCAAAATTATAAGTTTCTTTTGGGTCACCGCCTTCAACCAAACGGTTTAAGCGATTCATAATTGCTAACAAATGTGATTTCATTTCTTAAAAATTCCTTTCGGTGTTCTGCAAAGCAAAACTCTGTTTTTATAAAATTGTTTTTTACTTCCAATTGTTTTTCAAAGGGACAGTTCTTAGGATTGACCCCATTAGTCCTGTTCTTTGTCCTTATCTATTTTAACATAACTTTGTAGATTTTTGGCAAGTTTACTGGCTTTTCTGGCAAAATATTTTGCTCGAATTTGTTCTCTTTTAAGTGAACGTTTAACAGTAACTGGCATTTGACGAATGGTATCTTCCATTTTCATTGGGAAATGCTCCGCCTCAATAGACTTAAGATTATTGTATTCAATAATGGTGTCAATATAGAAGAGATAAACTTTTTTAGCAAAATTTTCCGCTGAAATTTCATAAAGTTTCTTTTCAAATTTATCTTTATCAATGGGATGTAAATCACGAATTGCCTTTTTGGTAACTTCAGCTAAATCATCATCACCAATGAAGAGTTGTCCGAATTCATCGTCATTAATTAATTCAGACAAATAAGGATTTTTAGCAGCTAGGACTCTTGTCCCTGCTGCCATTGCTTCAAGATAAGTCAAGCCTTGGGTTTCTGAAGTAGAAGCAGAAATGAAGAAGTCAGCAGCTTTATAATAATAGGCTGTTTTCTCATTTTCAACAGGACCTGTGAAGACAACTTTATCAGTAAGTTCAAGTTCTTTAACTAATTCTTTAAGATTTTCGGCATATGGGCCATGACCAACGATTACAAGTTTCACGGGAAACTCTTCTAAAATATCTGGTAATGCATGAATCACGGCTTGGATATTTTTTTCAGCCGCAATCCGTGAGAGACTGAGCAACATGATTTCATTTTCTGCAAGACCAAGCTCGACTCTTAATTTTGCTGTTTCTTCAGGTTTAATGTCATCACGTTTAAAACGGTCAATTTCAATTCCTGTTGGAATGACACGTTTAGGAAGAGTGACGCCGTAACTATTGACAGTTTCCAAAACCATTTCGCTTGGACAAATAATCGCTTCGGTTCCACGCAGGAAATTACGAATAATGTATTTAACCATACTTGGACGGATTAAGCGTCCTTTGGCGATGTAGTAAACATAATCTTCATACTTAGTATGTAAGGTATGAATGACAGGGATGCGTAATTGAGCAGCAACCATTTTACCTAAAATTCCCATTCCAAATTCAGTTTGCGTATGGATGATATCTAAATCATATTCTTTAGCAATTAAATAAGCAGCAAAAACACCTTTGAGGACAATTTTACGTTCTGCTAAGCTCACAAAAGGAATGGATTGCAGCCGAATAATATTTCGTTCGTGGTCCACATCAGCGTTTGGATCTGTTGTTGTAAAAATGAAAACCTCATGCCCTAATTTTTCAAGCTCTAGGGCCAAAGTGCGAATACTTGTTGCTACTCCACTGATTTGTGGAAAGTAACTATCTGTAAAAAGTCCAACTCTCATAAATAAATTCCCGTTTATATTTCTGTAAATTTTTTATTTTTTTACCGACAAAAATTTTATTAAGAAAATTTTACTGACAGCTTAGTCAGCAACTACTTTTTCTTTCTGTCAGTAATTTTTAAAAATTAAAGTTCTAAAGTTTGCTGATAAGCATCAGCTAATTGTTGGGCAACTTTTTCAATTGTCCGACTTTCAGCTACTTGATAAGCCTCTTTTGTCTTGTCAACCTTTCCATCTAAAACATCCTGAAGTTGATTGACAAAACCTTCAACATCTGTTGCCATACTTACACAAGTTGAATCAAGCCAGCCATGATAAACTGGGATGTCTCGAACGACAGTTTTTTGGTGACTAGCAAGTGCTTCAAGAACAACGATTCCTTCAGTTTCTTCTCGAGAAGGGAAAAAGAAGGCATCTGCAGAAGACATGGCTCCTTCAAAAATATCTCCCTTGATATAACCTGGGAAAAGAACATTTTTCGGATGATTTTTCTTAACAATTCGACGAATCCAACCAGGAATAGTCCAAAGATTTTGATAACCAAACCAAATGAAAGTCACATCAGGCATTCTTTCAGCCACTTTAATAAAATCATCTATCCCTTTACGTTTAAAATAAAGGGCAGCTGTCACGACAACTTTTTGATCAGCTTTTAGTGAAAAATATTCACGGAAGGCTTGCTCTTTGGCTTCACTTCGAGAATATTTAGTCAAATCAATTCCGTTTGAAATAGGTAAGATTGGACATTTAATCCCGTAAGAACGGAGCAAACTAGCAGAATAATCAGTTGGTGTAATGACTAAATCAGCAGCACGATAAAAGTGCATTAAATATTGTTTAAAGAAAGGAGCAGCAATATTTGAGCCAATAAAGGAATTTTGAAAATCTTCTTTGGTCGAATGACCATGAAAGATTACTTTTTTTCCAGCTTTTTTTGCTTTCTTTAACATTTTCCAACTGCTAAAGCCATAAGTATTTAAATGGAGGATATCATAATCATCCTCAGGATTTTTTGTCCAGTCAATGCCCATTAAATCAAGGGCGCGTTGTTGATGTTTCATTGCACGTCCAATTCCTGAATGACTCAAAAATTGTTCGGCTTCTAAGTAAAGTAAAATTTTCATGCTTAACTTTATTTTACCATAAATCAATAAAAGAAAAATGGAAATTTATTATTTTTAAAAATTTCAGACTTTAGTATGAAAAAAGCCTTCTATTTACAGAAGACTTTTATTAAATTATTAAGTTATTAATTAGAAGAAGATGAACTGCTTGTTTCTAAGTCACTGGTTGATTTAGAAAGTTTAACATCTGCTGTGTTTGATTTACCATCACGATAATAAGTAACTTTTACTGTATCATTGATATTGTGTGAGTAAAGAGCACTTTGCAAGTCTGTTGAAGAAGTTACTGCTGTATCGCCAACCTTTGTAATTACATCTCCAGCTTTCAAACCGGCTGAGGCAGCAGGAAGTCCAGATTGGACGGAGTAAACAACAACCCCACCTGTTACACTACTTGGTAATTTCAATTGTGAACTATCATTTGTTGATAATTGTGAAAGGTCAACCATTCGGATACCTAAAGCAGGGCGTGAAATCTTACCATCAGCTTCAAGTTTATTAATGATATTTACGACATCGTTAGAAGGAATCGCAAATCCTAAACCTTCGACAGAAGTAGAACCGTCTTCAGTTGTTGTAATTTTACTTTGAGTAATTCCAATAACTTGCCCTTCAATATTAATCAAAGCCCCTCCAGAGTTACCAGGGTTAATGGCAGCATCTGTTTGAATTGCATTGATATTAGTTGTTTGACCATTTTCTTGGGTCAAAGTCACTTGACGGCTTGTTGCAGATAAAATTCCTTCAGTTGCGGTATTAGCAAATTGACTACCTAAAGGTGAGCCAACGGCAATGGCAGGTTCACCAATTGTTAATTTACTAGAATCAGCGAATGTCGCCACATCTTTGACATGTTCAGAACTGATTTTAAGAACAGCAAGGTCTGTGTATTCATCATAACCAACCACAGAAGCTTTGACTTTTTGTCCACCAGAAAGCAGAACATCGAGTGAACTATTACCAGCAATAACGTGGTAGTTAGTTACAACGTAGGCATCTCCACCAGATTTTTTGTAGATGACACCAGAGCCTTCACTAGAAAGCTGTAAGCCATCAGTCGATGAACTTGAACCACTATTTCCACCAAAAATTGAACTGAAGTCACTACTTTGTGAGTTATCTTTTTGATAATTCATAACAGAAACGACAGAATTTGAAACTTTTTTAATCGCAGAGGTAACATCGGTGTTGACATTTACTGAAACGTTACTAACCTTTGTGCTAGTTGTATTTGAACGACTATTATTTGCCAATTGATTTGTAGTGCTTTGATAGATTGCACTTCCTCCAAGTGCGATGGCTCCGCCCACGACACCTGTTAATAGCAATTTTCCTATATTAGCTTTTGCCATAAATAATTCCTTTCAATTATTACTCTTTGTAGCATTTCTATGATGTAATTATATCTACCCTCACTTAATAATACCTTAATAGTAACAAAAATCAAACTAATATAGTTTCTCCACATTTTTGTGGATAATCTAAAAATTAATGAGGATAAGTGGATATTTTAATGAAGTTTTCCACAGAAAAGTGGAAAAAAGTAAAAAAATGTTGATAAATCATGTTTTCATCTTGTTTTCAATGGGGGAAAAGGGTAAAATTATAAAATAAATTTAAGAATTTATAAATGTTTTTATTCCTGAAAGTGTAAAAGTAATCAAAAAACTGGGGAAAAGTTGTTAATTTTTAAGTAATAAAGTTTTAATTTAGAGAGAAAAATAAAAATGAAGGTTAAATTAATAGTTGTTGGAAAACTTAAAGAAAAGTATTTAAAAGATGGAATTGCTGAATATATTAAACGAATGGGAACGATGCTGCCACTTGAAATTATCGAGCTGGCGGATGAAAAAATTCCAGATAATGCTTCCGAAAAAGAAGCAGAGGCGTTGAAAAAACGTGAAGGTGAGAAAATTTTATCACGGATTCAAGCAGGAGATCAGTTAGCGATTTTAGCCATTCAAGGAAAATTAATGTCATCAGAGGAAGTGGCTGATTTTGTGAAGAAAGCTGAAGTTTACGGAACAGGAAATCTTGTTTTTGTAATTGGAGGTTCTTTAGGACTTTCAAAAGAGGTCTATCAACGAAGTGATATGCAAATTTCTTTTGGGCGGATGACACTTCCTCATCAACTGATGCGTCTGGTTTTAGTAGAACAAATTTATCGGGCACAAATGATTAATCGAGGTTCGGCTTATCATAAGTAAAAATTTGAAAGGAATGAAATGATTAATATTATAGAAGAGTTTCGCCAACATAAGAATGAAGAAAATGCTGAAAAACAAGCAGCATATTTGCGTCACCAGTTTGAATTTATTGGTTTAAAAACGCCAGAAAGACGTCTTTTGGCAAAAGATTTTCTAAAGGAAAAAAATGCAGATAAGCAAATTGATTGGGAGCTTGTTTTTGAATTTTGGAATTTGCCTGAGCGTGAATTTCAATATCTGGCTTTAGATTATCTTCATCAAATGAAGAAATGGCTTATTTTTGATGACATGGAAAAGATAAAAAAATTAACTGTCAGTAAATCATGGTGGGATACGGTTGACGCTTTAGATGAATTAATTGGTCATCTTTTACTGACAGGTCGTAAACAAGCGACCGAGGATGACTCAACTGCTTATGAGCAGGTCAAGACTCTCGTAAAAGAATGGGCTCAAGCCGAAAATTTTTGGCTTCGACGAATTGCAATTGACTGTCAATTAAGCTTTAAAAATCAAACAGATTTAGAATTACTTTCATATAATATTGAAAAAAATCTTTTAGGAAGTTCTTTTGCTGAGGAATTTTTTATTACGAAAGCAATAGGTTGGGCTTTGCGAGATTTGGCAAAAACAAATTCTGCTTGGGTCATAAAATTTATTGAAGAACATGAAAATAAAATGGCGAAACTTTCAATTCGAGAAGCAAGTAAACATCTCTAAAGCTTGATTTGACAGAGTTTTCAAACTATGATAGAATAAGAAGAATGTTCGAAAATGAACTTAAATTTGAATAAAACTTATAAAGGAGACAGAAATGTCAGGCTTATCTCTTATTTTTATCGTTGTCGTTATGGGTGGGATGATGTTCTTCATGAACCGTCAACAAAAGAAACAACAATCTAAACGTCAAGAACAATTGGATGCAATGCAACCAGGTTCAGAAATCGTAACAATTGGTGGATTGCACGGAATTCTTTCAAGCATTGATTCAGCAAAAGGAACAATTGAACTTGATTGTGAAGGTGTGATTTTGACTTTCGACCGTGCAGCCGTAAAAACTGTAAAAAGTGGTGTAACACCAGAAACAACTGTTGTTGAAGAAGCAACGGCCGAAACAAAAGTGGAAAGCCCAATTGAAGAAAACTAATCTCTTTTCTACATTATGAGAAAATAGATTTAATTTATTTTCCTGTCAGTTACTGACAGGATTTTTTTATAAAATATTTTACTGACAGATTTATCTGTCAGTTGATTTTAGTAAATAGAATAACTTATGATTACTGACCAATAAAATTTGAGATACAAATCTATATTAAAATATGGTAAAATGGAAAAGTAATACTGTCTTTTTTGAAAAAACAGTAGAGAAAATTTTTGAATAAATTGATAAAGAAAAAAATAAGAAGAAGAGAATTTCTTTCTTAGAGTCTTTGGGTTAAACAAAACTTTAATAACCAAAGAGCATAATGGTGAATTTATGATAAATATTTTTTGCATAAAATTCTCATGTGAGGTACTATGTTTAATAACTTAAAAAATAAAGAGCAAGAAGAATTACTTCCAGAGCATATCGGGATTATCATGGATGGTAATGGGCGATGGGCTAAGCAGAAAGGGAAACCACGAATCTTTGGACACAAAGCAGGAATGGATTCGCTAAAAGATGTTGCTGTTCATGGTGCGAGACGTGGCATAAAAGTGATGACTGTTTATGCCTTTTCCACAGAAAATTGGACAAGACCAGTTGATGAAGTGAAATTCATCATGAGTTTACCTATCGATTTTTATAGCAAATATGTTCCGGTTTTAAAAGAAGAAAATATACAGATTCGGATGATTGGTGAACGCGAAGGTTTGCCAAAAGCAACGTTAGATTCAATTGACCGTGCGGCTCAAGAAACTTCTGAAAATGACGGAATGATTTTGAATTTTGCAATGAATTATGGTGGCCGTCGTGATATTATTTTAGCCATTCAAGAGCTTGCTAAAAGTGGTCAGGATTTAAGTTTACTGACAGAAGAAGAGTTGTCAAAACATCTACAAACCGCTGTTTTGCCTGAAAATCTTCGGGATCCAGACTTGATTATCAGAACATCTGGTGAACAAAGAATGTCTAATTTCTTGACTTGGCAGTCAGCTTATAGTGAATTATATTTTGCGCAAACTGCTTGGCCAGATTTCGATGATAAAGAATTGGACAAGGCTATTTCTGCTTTTCAAAAGCGTGACCGCAGATATGGAGGAGTCAAATAATGATGCAACGAATTATCACAGGAGTGGTTGCGGGAGGAATCTTTTTAGCCCTCTTGCTTCTTGGAGGAGCTTACTTTCAAATTTTAGTCGCTCTGCTTGTTATTATTGCAATGCAAGAGCTATTTAGAATGTATAAATTACAAGTTTTTTCATTTGAAGGAATTTTAGCGACTTTAGCTGCTTTGTCACTTGCTTTGCCAGTCGGTAAACATTGGTTAGGTCTAAATGCTGACGGGGGAGTGATGCTCTTTACACTCTTTTTATTCATGATGTTAACAGGAATGGTCCTTTCAAACGGGAAATATTCTTTTGTTGATGTTGGTTTTCCCTTCCTTTCGGCTTTTTATGTAGGGATTGGTTTTCAAAATTTACTGACAGCACGTCAAACAAGTGTTTACATTGTCTTTTTAGCTCTATTTATCGTTTGGGCGACAGATATCGGGGCCTATGCTTTTGGTCGCTCGCTTAAAGATCGCTTTCCACAAAAACTTTTGCCATCTGTTTCACCAAATAAAACAGTGGTCGGTTCAGTTGGAGGAATCGTTTCAGCCATTGTTGTTGCTTTAGTCATGTATTTCTTATTTACTAAGGAATTGCCGCAAATTGGCTTTGTGAAACTTGTTATCTTTACAATTATTTTTTCAGTGGTTGGTCAGATTGGTGACCTTGTGGAATCAAGTATTAAACGTCATTTTGGCGTAAAAGATTCAGGTAAAATTTTACCAGGTCATGGTGGAATTCTTGACCGCTTTGACAATTTGATTTTTGTTTTCCCGATTATGCATCTACTTGGACTATTCTAATTTTAAGGAGGAAGTCGATTGATAGAAACACTGATTACTTTTATTATTATCTTTGGTATTATTGTCGCTATCCATGAATATGGCCATCTTTGGTGGGCAAAACGTTCAGGAATTTTAGTGCGTGAATATGCCGTTGGAATGGGCCCGAAAATTTTTGCTCACCAAGCAAAAGATGGGACACTTTACACGATAAGAATTCTTCCGCTCGGTGGCTATGTTCGTTTGGCTGGTTGGGGTGATGACAAGACTGAAATCAAAAAAGGACAAGCTGCAAGTCTTGTTGTCAGTAAATCTGAAGTAATAAATCCAGAAGCTGAAAATTCTGTTAGTAATATCGTCAGAAGAATTAATCTGTCAGAACATGTTGAATTAGAAGAAGCAATTCCAATGTTGATTACTGAATATGATTTTGAAAAAGAACTTTTCATTGAAGGAGAAGTTTTTGGGGAAATCAAACGTTATTCTGTTGATCATGATGCAACAATCATTGAAGAAGATGGAACGGAAGTTCGGATTGCACCACTCGATGTTCAATATCAATCAGCCGGTGTCTTTCATAAAATGTTGACAAACTTCGGTGGTCCTTTGAATAACTTTATTTTAGGAATCATTGCTTTTATCGTTCTAACCTTTGTTCAAGGAGGCGTTCCTTCAACTACTAATGCTATTGGCCAAGTTGAAAAAGGAACACCCGCTTACAATGCAGGCTTAAAAGCTGGTGATAAAATTGAAGCAGTCAATGGAACTAAAACGGCAGATTGGAACAATGTTGTTACTGAAATTTCAGGCTCTAAAGGAAAAGAATTAAAACTTGAAGTTAGTCGTTCAGGCAAATCGGAAACCTTATCAGTTACACCTAAAAAAATGGACGGAAGTTACCGTGTTGGCATTATGCAATCAATGAAAACAGGTTTCTTTGATAAGATTACAGGTGGCTTTGTTCAAGCAGGCCAATCAGCGACTGCAATCTTTAAAGCTTTAGGAAGTTTGATTGCACGACCGAGTCTTGACAAACTTGGTGGCCCAGTTGCTATTTATCAACTCAGTGGCCAAGCCGCGAGAGCAGGTTTGCCGACGATTATTAATCTTTTAGCTATGCTTTCAATTAATTTAGGGATTGTCAATCTTTTCCCTATTCCAGTACTTGATGGTGGAAAAATTGTCCTAAATATTATTGAAGCAATTCGTGGCAAAGCACTCTCACAAGAAAAGGAATCAATCATCACAATGGTAGGAGTTGTCTTCATGCTTGTGCTCTTTGTAGCAGTAACATGGAATGATATTCTCCGAGCCTTTGTCAATTAATACATCTATTCGTCTTCTATTTCAAAAGGAAAGAAGCTGAACCAAACTCATAAAGGAAATTTTAAAATTATGAAACAATCAAAAATGCTTATACCAACCCTTCGGGAAATGCCTTCTGATGCCCAGGTTATCAGCCATGCTTTACTTATGCGCGCAGGATATGTTCGTCAAGTTTCAGCAGGAATTTATGCTTACTTGCCATTAGCAAACCGCGTACTTGAAAAGTTGAAAAATATCATGCGTGAAGAGTTTGACGAAATTGGTGCAGTAGAACTTCTTGCCCCAAGTCTTTTGACAGCTGACCTTTGGCGTGAATCTGGCCGTTATGACACATATGGTGAGGATTTATATAAATTAAAAAACCGTGATAATTCTGATTTTATTTTAGGACCAACACATGAAGAAACAATGACTTCTCTTGTCCGTGATGAAATTACTTCTTATAAAAAATTACCACTTAATGTTTACCAAATTGCTCCAAAATTCCGTGATGAAAAACGTCCACGTTATGGACTATTGCGCGGTCGTGAGTTCTTGATGAAAGATGGCTATAGCTACCATGCTGACCAAGATTCATTGGACGAGACTTATAATGATTACAAAAAAGCCTACGAAAAAATCTTTGAACGTGCTGGCTTAAACTTTAAACCAATTATTGCCGATGCTGGTGCAATGGGTGGTAAAGATAGCCAAGAATTTATTGCTATTACAGATGATAGAATCAATCTTGAAAAATGGCTCGTTTTGAGTAAAAATATTACATCAATTGAAGAAATTCCAGAATCTGTCCTTTCAGAAATCAAAGAAGAACTTGGCAAATGGTTGATTGCCGGTGAAGATACAATTGTCTACGCTGAAGGTGGCGATTATGCGGCAAATATTGAAATGGCCAGCAGTCAATTTGAACCAAATGTAGCTTATACTGAAGAACTTGAACTTGAAAAAGTAGCGACACCAGGTGCTAAAACAATTGATGAAGTTTCAAAATTCCTTGAAATTGATGAAGAACAAACAGTTAAAACATTGGTTTATCACGCAGATGATGAATTAGTGGTTATTTTGTTAAATGGTAATGACCAACTCAACGAAGTCAAATTGACCAATTATCTTGGAGCATCATTTATTGAAGCTGCCAGTGAAGCAGAAGTTGAAGAAAAATTTGGAGCTCATTTTGGTTCACTTGGACCAATCGGACTTGAAAATGTCAAGATTATTGCTGACCGCAAAGTTGAGCAAATTAAAAATGCTGTGGTTGGAGCTAACGTTGATGGTTTCCATTATAAAAATGCTAACTTTGGCCGTGATTTTGAAGTTGAAGAGTTCGTTGATTTACGTACAGTTAATGAAGGTGAAATTTCACCAGATGGCCGTGGAACTTTGAAATTTGCGCGTGGTATTGAAATTGGACATATCTTTAAATTAGGAACTCGCTATACAGAAGCGATGAATGCCAATATTCTTGATGCGAATGGTCGTTCAATTCCAATGCTCATGGGTTGTTACGGAATCGGTGTAAGCCGTTTGCTTTCAGCTATTTTGGAACAATTTGCTCGTATCTATGTTGAAAAAACGCCAAGAGAAGAATTTAAATTTAGTTGGTCAATTAATTTCCCTAAAGAATTAGCACCATTTGATATTCATCTTGTTCCAGTTAATGTTAAAGATGAAGCAGCAATGGAATTGACTTCTGAACTTGAAGAAAAATTGCGTGGCAAAGGTTATCAAGTCTTAGTAGATGACCGCAATGAACGTGCAGGTGTTAAATTTGCTGACAGCGATTTGATTGGTTTGCCAGTTCGTGTGACAATCGGTAAAAAAGCTGCTGAGGGTGTTGTTGAAGTTAAAATTCGTGCGACAGGTGAAGTTGTTGAAATTAATAAAGACGAACTTGTCAATACCATTGAAATTTTGAGTAAATAATAAAAGAGATTTACTATGAAAATTGTTATTGTTGGAAGCTCCCACGCCGGAATTTGTGCCGGATTACGGGCGTTTGAAGAATATCCAGAAGCCGAAATTACGCTTTATGATAAGCGTAATCAGGTTTCTTTTGTTTCTCAAGGAATTATTTCTTATCTGGCGGGTCAAAAATCTGTCCTTAATCAATCTAGTTATTCATCGGTAGAAGAACTAAAAGCTGCTGGTTTAAACATGAAAATGGAAACGGTGGTTGAAGAGATTGATACCAAAAATAAACGGCTATTTTATCGGAGAGTCAATTCCAAAAAGACGAAACTTGCTCTCTATGATAAATTGATTTTTGCTACGGGTTCTTATCCGGCAATGACCTCTGTTCCTTTTGATAAAAAAAGCAAACTTTACTTTTTAAAAAGTATGGACGATGCAATAAAAACTGAAGAATTTCTAAAAACAGCCAAAAATATTGCGGTAATTGGTGGTGGAATGACTGGAGTTGAAGTTGCTCGGATTACCCAAGAAAGAGGAATTCAGACCACACTTATTCATCGCAATAAAAATCTTTTAAACGAATATCTTGATGAACCAGCAAGTCATTTATTGGAAAGTTGGATGAATGCAGAGGGAACGCGTCTTCTATTAAATACAGAAGTGACAGAAATTGGGTTTGACGAAGAAAATACAATCATTCAAACAGCAAATGGTCAGAAAATTCCTGTTGATGGAGTAATCTTTACGATTGGTTTTCGGCCGAATTCTTATCTTCTGAATCAACAAGTTGAGTTAGGAGATAGCGGAGCGGTTATTGTTGATGAATACATGCAAACCTCTTGTCCGGATGTTTTTGCTGTCGGAGATGTTTCAACGACTTATGTTAATTTGTTGGAAAAAAGCTATTATCTGCCACATGCTTCGGATGCCGTTCGTGATGGTGAAATTGCGGCGATTAATTTACTTGCTCCTCGTCAAAAAATTAATAGTAGTCAGGGAACTTATCATGTTCCAATGAATAATTTAGTGATGGCTATGACTGGAATTACAATGAGACAAGCGGTTGATTCTGGTTATGATGCAGATGCGGTTCATTTATTAAATGAACACTTAGATGGACATTCACCAAGTAATATTTGGATGATTTATGAAAGACGTACTCATCAAATTCTTGGTTTGCAATGTATTGGAAAAACGAGCGATATGGCAGAGTATGTCAATATTTTCTCACTTGCGATTCAACAGAAATTAAAAATTGAGGATATTGAGTTCACAGACTTTTATTTTGAACATGGCTATAAAGACCCTCGTGGACTCAATCGTATATTAGCTCGACTAGTAAGGGAGAATGAAAGGTAGATTGTGTGGAAACGACTAATAAAGAGATAGTTTATTGTCAAAAAGTGCTTCACTTACTTGAGGATTTGCAGAAAGTTCAACAAAGCATTGAATCTTTTGCTGAACACTCTGATAAGCAAAAAATTCATACTCATCAAAGTCTATCATTGATTTTAAAATTAGCAGTTCTTCTTATTATTTTAGGACTAGGAATATTTTTAAAGTTGTCATTAGTTCTTTTGTTGGTGATTTCAGTTGTCTATTTATTCATTTTTTGTCTTTTGTTCAGATATGATTCCAAAAAGTTTAAAGAAAAATTAGCTTTAGGGGGTGAAAGTTCTCTAAAAATGAAATCTTTAAATGCTGATTTGAACAAACTTAAAGAAGATGAAGAAAAAATTCAGACAGAACTAAATCATTTTCGACGAATTCCCACACAATTTAAAACAATAGAAGCTGTCAGTCATATGATTCGCTATATGAAACGTGGCGAAGCACAGACAGTAGAAGAAGCGCTCTATTTTTGGGAAATGGATGAAAAAAATCACTCAGTTGGTAAATAGTTTTACTGACAGCTCTGTCAGTAATTATTAATTTAAAAATAAAAAAACTGACAGTTTTGTCAGTTATTTTATTCTTAAAAAAGTATGAAAAGCAACATTTTTTTATGCTATAATGAGAAATGAAATTCTATTTGCTAAGGATAGAAAAAATAAGATAAAGGGTCAAAAAACATGGAAAATCTGTTTGAAAAATTGATGGAACAAATCAAAATGCCACCAAATTTGCGTCGTTCTAGCCAATTTGAGCATGCTGATATTGAAAATGTTGAAGTGCACACGGCAAGTAAGCTCTGGCACTTTCAGTTAATTTTTGATGAGATTTTACCAATTGATATATATAAATTACTGACAGAACTGACAGAAACTGCTTTTTCGACAATTGCTCGTACAGAAATTTCTGTCAGCAGTCGAAATCAAAATATTGATGAGCAAAATCTGAATGATTATTATCAATATGCACTTACACTTCCAGAATTATGCGATTCTGCTTTTTCAAGTATTTTTAAGAAATATCATCTTGAAAAGGAAGAAGAAAAAATTCACTTAATGGTGGAAGATAATCCGCAAATGGACTTTTTTGTGGAGAAATATTTTCCAATTCTAGAAGAAAAATTTAAGTCTTTCGGTTTTGGAGAATTAAGAATAACCCCTCTAGTTGACCAGGAGCTGACAGAAACGCAAGCAGCTGCTCACGCTGAAAAAGTTGCGGCTCGCTTGGCAGCTCAAACTGCTGAACAAGCCCAAGTTTCTGAAATTAAAAAACAACGTTCAGAAGAACGAGAAAGCAAAAATACCAGAGAAGCAAAACCAGAATTTGTTGAAACAGCCCTTTCTGACGGTATTTTCTTTGGCCGAAAAATCAGCGGACAAAGTCCAATTACCAGCATGTCTTTTATTGCTGGAGAAGGTTTTGGTGTTATTTTTGAAGGACTTGTTTTTGAAGCGGCGCATCGTGAATTTACAGGAAAAGAATCAGGGAAAGTCAACCATATTTTAGAATTAAAAATGGCTGATGAAACTTCAACATTTATGATTTCAAAATGGGGTCGTAAGGATGAAGAAATTGCCCAATTTGACCAAATTGTCAATACTGTCAAAGCTATGAATGAAAAAATTATAGCTGACCGTACTGATGGAGAAGATAATTTTACTGACAGCTTATCTGATGCTCTTTGGTTGCGTGTACAAGGAAATATTGAACACGACAAATACAAAGATGATTTGGTGATGACCGCTAATGCGGTTGTGGAAATTAAACCTAAACCAACCATTGACCGTGTTGCTCTTCAAATCAAAGCTGTAAAATCAGATAAAATTCAATTAGGGCGTGAAATCAAAAATAATGAACCTGTCACTCCGATGCGCTCTGTCAGTGAATTTTCGACTAACGGACCGGTTGTTTTTGAAGGATACGTCTTTAAAGGTGAACTTCGTGAAATTAAATCACGTAAAACAGGAAATATTAGTTACCTTCTTGAATTTGAGATGACTGATTACACTTCAAGTTTTTATGTTCAGAAATGGCTACGTGGCGAAGAAGAAATTCAGCTAGCCAAACAAATTAAAGCGGGACTATGGTGTCGTATCCGCGGGAATGTTCAACGGGACAATTTCAAAAATGATTTAGTCCTACAATTGACTGATTTGATTGAAATTCCGACACAAAATGTTCGGGAAGACAAATCAGATGAAAAACGTGTTGAATTTCACGCGCATACTAATATGAGTCAAATGGATGCTATTCCTTCTGCTTCTAGCTTGGTTGCTCAGGCTGCTAAATGGGGACATAAAGCTATTGCAATTACTGACCATGGTGGTTTGCAATCTTTCCCTGAGGCTCACTCGGCTGGAAAGAAGAATGGCGTTAAGATTATCTATGGCGTCGAAGCCAATCTTGTTGAAGATAAAATTCCGATTGTTTACAATGAAACTGACGTTGATATGTATGAATCAACTTATGTTGTATTCGACGTAGAAACAACAGGACTTTCGGCAGTTCATAATGATTTGATTCAGATTGCGGCAACAAAAATGCACAAAGGAAATCCAATTGATGAATTTGATGAATTTATCAATCCAGGATATCGTTTGAGCGAATTTACAACAGAATTAACCGGAATTACAGATGACCATGTCAAAAATGCCAAACCATTATATGAAGTTCTAACAAAATTTCAAAAGTTTTGTGAAGGAACAATTCTTGTTGCCCACAATGCAACATTTGACGTGGGCTTCATGAATATGAATTATTCACGAAATGGTCTGCCGATTATCACGCAACCAGTGGTTGATACCCTTGAATTTGCCCGTAATCTCTACCCAGAAATGAAACGTTTTGGTTTGGGTCAATTGACTAAGAAATTCCAAATCGGACTTGAACATCACCATATGGCCAACTTTGATGCGGAAGCAACCGGACGTTTGCTCTTTGTATTTTTAGAAGAATTACGTACTAGAAATACAGGATGGACAAGTCTTTTAGAACTTAATGACAAATTGGTCAGTGAAGATTCTTATAAAAAAGTTCGTCCAAAACACGTGACTTTATATGCCAAGACACAAGAAGGTTTAAAAAATCTCTTTAAAATTGTTAGTTTTGGGAATGTTAAATATTATGCTGGTCTTCCTCGGGTTCCACGTTCTGTTTTAGAAGCCAACCGTGAAGGATTGTTGGTCGGTTCGGCCTGCGAAATTGGTGAAGTTTTTGATGCAGCAATCAATAAAACATTTGAAGAAACGCTTGAAATCGCCAAGTTTTATGATTTTATCGAAGTATTTCCACCAGCTCTTTATCGTTCACTTGTTGTTGGTGGTTCTTTCAAATCAGAAAAAGAATTGGAACAAACGCTTAAAGATTTGATAAAAATTGGTAAGACTTTAGGCAAGCCAGTTCTGGCCACAGGTAATTTACATTATTTGAACCCAGAAGATGCTATTTATCGAGAAATTATTGTTCGCTCACTTGGTCTTGGAGCTGAAATTAACTGGACTCAAGGACATGGGGAACATGCCAAACCTCTTCCGTTACCCGAAGCTCATTTTAGAACAACTGATGAAATGCTTGAAGCCTTTAGTTTTCTTGATGAGAAGACCGCGCGTGAAATTGTCATTGACAATACGCAAAAGATGGCGGATGAATTTGATGTATTGACTCCAGTTCGGGATGATTTATATACACCTAAGATGGTTTTTGATGGAGGAGAAACCTCCGAGGAACGGATTGTTCGCTTAACTTATGAAAAAGCACATGAGTGGTATGGTAATCCATTGCCAGATATTATTGACGCACGACTTGAAAAAGAACTTCGATCGATTTTAGGAAATGGTTTCTCAGTTGTTTATATTATTTCACAAGAACTTGTAAAACGTTCTAATGACCGAGGCTATATCGTTGGTTCCCGGGGTTCTGTTGGTTCATCACTTGTTGCAACAATGATTGGGATTACCGAAGTAAATCCCTTGGCTCCACATTATCGTTGCCCAGAATGTCAATATTTTGAATGCTATGATGATGGATCTTTCGGTTCTGGTTATGACATGCCAGATAAAAATTGCCCTAAATGTGACCATAAACTCATCAAAGATGGCCATGATATTCCTTTTGAAACTTTCTTAGGTTTCAAGGGAGACAAAGTTCCCGATATCGATTTGAACTTCTCTGGGGACGATCAACCCCTTGCTCACTTGGACGTTCGAGATATCTTTGGTGAAGATTATGCCTTTCGAGCAGGAACAATTGGTACGGTTGCTGAAAAAACAGCCTTTGGTTTTGTCAAAGGATATGAACGTGATTATGATCAATTTTATGGAAATGCAGAAATTGACCGCTTAGCTGCTGGCTCAACTGGTGTTAAACGAACAACAGGACAGCACCCAGGTGGGATTATCGTTATTCCAAATTATATGGATGTTTATGATTTTTCTCCTGTTCAATTTCCGGCCGATGATGTTAATGCCGAATGGCAAACGACTCACTTTGACTTCCATGCGATTCATGACAATATCTTAAAACTTGACATTCTTGGGCATGATGACCCCACGATGATTCGAAAATTACAAAGCCTCTCTGGGATTGTTCCTCAAGATATTCCAATGGATGACCCAGGAGTGATGAAGCTTTTCACTGGGACAGAATCTTTGGGCTTGACCGAAGAACAGTTAGGGGTAAAATTAGGAACTTTGGGAATCCCTGAAATGGGAACTTTCACTTCAATGAACATGATTGCTGAAGCCAAACCTAAAAACTTCGCAGATTTACTCCAAATTTCTGGACTTTCACACGGGACGGATGTCTGGTCAGGAAATGCTCAAGATTTAATTCGTTCAGGGATTGCCGACTTATCAAGCGTTATTGGTTGTCGGGATGATATCATGGTTTATCTTATTCATAAGGGGCTAGAAAACGGTCTTGCTTTTACAATTATGGAACGGGTGCGTAAAGGAATGTGGAATAAAATTCCCGCCGAAGAACGTGAAAAATATGTAGAGGCTATGCGAGAACATGATGTTCCTGAATGGTACATTGAGTCTTGTTCAAAGATTAAATATATGTTCCCTAAAGCCCATGCGGCAGCCTATATTATGATGGCTTTACGGGTAGCTTATTTCAAAGTTCATCATCCAATATTGTATTATTGTGCATGGTTCTCTATTAGAGCAACTGCCTTTGATATTGGGGTAATGGGAGCAGGTCTTGAAGCAGTCAAAGCCAAAATGAAAGAAATTAAAGATAAAGGTTTCGATGCAACAAATGTTGAAACTAACCTTTATACAACCTTAGAGCTTTGTAATGAAATGTTAGAGCGTGGTTTCACTTTTGGTAAAATTGACCTTTATCGCTCAGAGGCTACTGAGTTTGTTATTGATGGTGATACTTTAATTCCGCCATTTGTAACAATGGACGGATTGGGTGAAAACGTAGCAAAACAAATCGTTGCAGCGCGTGCTGAAGGTGAATTTTTAAGTAAAATGGAACTTCGTAAGCGTGGTGGTGTTTCACAAACAATTATTGAAAACATGACCAATATGGGTGTTCTTGAAGGAATGCCTGATGATAATCAATTAAGTCTATTTGATGATTTCTTTTGATAAATCTAATATTAAAAATAGAGAA
Source organism: Lactococcus sp. KTH0-1S (assembly GCF_052544945.1). Taxonomy (NCBI): domain Bacteria; kingdom Bacillati; phylum Bacillota; class Bacilli; order Lactobacillales; family Streptococcaceae; genus Lactococcus; species Lactococcus sp. KTH0-1S. The sequence continues at coordinate 2,196,791 of NZ_CP195165.1, read as the reverse complement.
AAGGAGGCTTTAAGCCTCCTTTTTTTGATTATTAATAAAAATAAAGATAAATAAGGATGATAAATAATTTAATAAAAATAATAGGTGTTTCAACTTCCTTATTGCTTTTGACACTGATACTGTTGATTATTGGTCTCGTAATGTTTATTCATTAAAAAAAGGATAAAAGAGGGAGTTGAGGTCGGTTTGGTATCGGAAAAAGGTATAAAATATTTGATTTTAATAAGAGTTTGAAAGTTGAATTATGAAAATCAAAGAAATAAAAGTCGAAAAATTTTCGGCTTTTTTGTTACATTAACTGATTATTTGCGTATAGTCTAGTATGATACCAAAAATGGCAAAAGAATTAATTCAAAAAGCAATTGATAGAGGTGCATCAGATATTTATCTGATTGCTTCAAAAGAAAAGTATAAACTTTATTTTCGACAAATGACAGCGCGTGTTCTGGTAGAAGAAATTGGGTTAGAAGTTGGCTTAGCACTACTTACTCACTTTAAGTTTCTAGCTGGGATGAATACAGGAGAACGCAGACGAGTTCAATTGGGAGCTTGTTGGTATGAATTAGAGGAAAGTAATGCAAAACGTTTACGTCTTTCAACAGTGGGGGATTTCGAGGGTAATGAATCCTTGGTAATACGTCTCTTGCATGATCAAAACAAAGAACTTGATTTTTGGTTTGATGAAGAGCTAGAGAATTATGATTGTAAAAGAGGATTGCATCTCTTTGCTGGTCCAGTAGGATCGGGCAAAACATCTTTAATGTTTGAGTTAGCTCGTCGTCATTTTACAGATTTACAAGTTATCACTATTGAAGAACCCGTTGAGTTGATTGATTCTGATTTTATTCAGTTACAAGTCAACGAAGTCATTGGTAATAGTTATGATGAATTAATTAAATTATCACTGAGGCATCGCCCAGATTTGTTAATCGTTGGTGAAATTCGTGATAAATTGACCGCTCAAGCAGTTTTACGGGCTAGTTTGACAGGTTATACAGTATTTTCAACCGTTCATGCCGCTTCTGTTAGAGGTGTCATTCAGAGATTATCAGAGCTGGGTTTAAGTCATTGGGAAATAAAAAATGCTTTATCAAGTGTTGTTTATCAGCGTTTAATAGCTGGGAAAGGAGTATTAGATATTGCCAAAAACGAATTTGAGTCTTGGTCATCAGAAAATTGGAATAAAAAAATTGATCAGCTACTTACAAATGGATATCTCACATCTACTGAAGCCAAGAGGGAAAAAATTAAGACTGATTAAACAAGCTAAACTTATCCAACTGGTGGGAAATCTTTTGAATAGTGGATTTAATTTAGGAGAAGTGATAAATTTCTTATCTTTATCAAAACTTGTGGAAAAAGAATTTACATTGAAAATGAAAGAAGGTCTCGCTTCTGGTCAATCTTTATCAGAGCTTTTAGAAAGTCTTTCATTTTCTAAAAATGTGGTGACACAACTTGCTTTGGTAGAAGTGCATGGTAACTTGTCAGGAACGATGCAATTAGTTGAACTTCATCTAAAAAAACAGCTTAAAGTTAAAAATAAATTAGTGGAAGTTGCTACTTATCCAATATTATTATTAATTTTTCTGGTTGGAATTATGTGGGGCTTAAAAAATTATTTACTGCCACAACTCAATAGTGGCAGTAACTTTGCTACTCTATTGATTAATCATTTACCCTTAGTATTTTTTTCGTTTGGAGCTTTTATATTTTTACTGACAGCTTTGTCAGTAACTCTTTTTAAACGAAAATCAGCAATAATGAATTTTACATTTCTTGTTAAATTACCTCTGATTCATTCTTTTATCCGTTTATATTTAACAGCTTACTTTGCAAGAGAATGGGGAAATTTAATTGCTCAAGGTGTCGAATTACGTCAAATTATTAACTTAATGAAAAAACAAAAAAGTCGAATTTTTTCAGAAGTTGGCAAGAATCTTGATTTAGAATTGAATGCTGGTCGGTCTTTTGAACAAGCTGTCAGTAAACTTGCACTTTTTTTACCCGAGCTCTCATTAATGATTGAATATGGAGCTATTAAAGATAAATTAGGCTTAGAGCTTTCGCTTTATGCGGATGAATGTTGGAAACAATTTTTTACAAAGATAGATCGTTTAATGCAATTAATCCAACCTCTTGTTTTTGTTTTCGTAGCATTGATGATTATTTTGCTATATGCAGCTATGTTACTCCCCATCTATTCAAATATGGGTTCAGGAATATAGAAAGGATGAAAAAATGGAAAGAACAAAGAAGTTTATTTTAAAGAAAATACAAAAAATATTTTTATTCGTTAAAATTTGTGAAAAAAAATGCCGTCAGAAAGAGCTAAAAGCTTTTACTTTGATAGAGATGTTAATTGTACTAGCTATTATTAGTATTTTGATATTACTATTTGTTCCAAATTTAATTAAAGAAAAATCACAAGTTCAAAAAACTGGAGAAGCGGCAGTTGTAAAAGTAGTAGAAAGTCAAGCTCAACTTTATGAGATAGATCATGATGATGAGAAGCCGACTCTGTCAGAATTGCTCAGCGCTGGGATGATTACTCAAAAACAAATTTCTGCTTACGATAATTACTATGATCAGAATAAAAATGAAGAACGAAATTTTAATGACTAGAGCATTTACTTTACTAGAGTCTCTTCTAGTTTTGTTGATTATTTCTTTTATCACAACTCTTTTTTCTTTAGAAATAATACAAACAGTCCATCTTTTTAAGGGAGAATTGTTTGTTCTACAGTTTGAAAATTTCTATAAAAGGAGTCAAGAAGATGCTGCACTGCTTCAAAAATCTGAAAGTTTAGTTGCTAAAAATCAAGAATTAATCTGTGAAGATAGAAGTATCACAATTCCAAAGGAGGTAGAACTCAAAGATTTTATAGTTAAATTTGATGATAAGGGAGAGAATTCTAGCTTACAAAAACTCACAATTTCTTTACCTTACGAAAAAAAGCTCATCACTTATCAATTGGAGATAGGCAGTGGAAAATTTAAAAAGAAAATCAGTTAAAGCTTATTTGCTTTTGGAAAGTTTAATTAGTATAGCTCTACTCGCTTTTCTAGTCAGCTTTATCGTAAGTTCTCTTGTGCAAGCAAGACAAAAAAATACGGAAGAAAATCAAAAGATTGAAGCTTTAAACGTGGCACAAATGGCGATTGAAAGTCACTTAACAGAATTATCAATCAACGGTTCTGATATAAAGATAAATGAAAACTCAAATTTACTGATTATTAGTAATCATGGAAAGGAAATTTTGCGACTTGAACCTCAAAGTTAAAGCATTTACCTTGTTGGAGTGTTTGGTGGCACTTCTTGCAATTTCTGGATCAGTCCTTGTCATCTCAGGTTTAACAAAGATGTTGAAAGAACAAATGGCGATTAGTCAAAGTGATAGCATAAAAGATTGGCAAATTTTCTGTCAGCAAATGCGTTTTGAACTCTCAGGAACAAAATTAGATAAGGTAGAACAGAATTTTCTATATGTAACTAAAGATAAAAAACTAAGGTTTGGTTTTATGAATGATGATTTCCGGAAGACTGATGACAAAGGTCAGGGTTATCAGCCAATGCTTTATGATATAAAAGGGGCTAAGATTCAAGCTACTAAAAATCTAATAACCATAAGAATTGATTTTAATCAAGGAGGTGAAAGAACATTTATCTATCAATTTCCAGAAGACAAATAAGAGGAGGAATACTTCTATATACGCTAGTCTTATTATTGATATTTTCAATGTTTCTTCAGTTCTATTTGCAAAGACAAATAGATGATGCTCGACAATTAAGAAGTGAAAAGGAGCAGTTAACTGCTGAATTAATGGTGTCAGTAGCTTTAAAGACTGACTTAAAATCTCAAGGGCAAATTCATTTTGATTCAGGAGATTTGTTCTACAATTTACTGACAGACTCGTCAGCCAGTTCAAAAACTACTGATCATTTAAGCGATGAAAAAACTTATCAATTTAGTATCCGCCTAAAAGATGGCACAAACTTTCAAATAAAAAATTAAAAAATAACGTTAACTGGTTGACATTATTTTTTCTTTGCTATATAATTAACCAGTAAACTAATTATGGAGGACGCAATACGATGAGTTTAGCAAATCAAATCGACCAGTTTCTTGGGACAATCATGCAATTTGCAGAAAATAAGCATGAAATATTACTTGGTAAGTGTGAAAGTGATGTAAAGCTAACGAGCACACAAGAACATATTTTAATGCTTTTGGCAGAACAAATATCGACAAATGCTAAAATTGCCGAAAAACTAAAGATTTCTCCAGCAGCAGTAACTAAAGCTCTAAAGAAATTACAAGAGCAAGAACTAATTAAATCAAGTCGAGCCACAAATGACGAACGCGTGGTCCTTTGGAGCTTGACAGAAAAAGCGGTTCCGGTTGCTAAGGAGCATGCTACTCATCACGAGAAAACTCTGAGTACTTACCAGGAATTAGGGAACAAATTTAATGGCGAAGAACAAGAAGTGATAAGTAAATTCTTATCAGCACTTACGGAGGAATTTCAATGAAAAAGATATTGATGTTACTTGCTATTCCAGCAGTTTTACTCTTGGCAGGTTGTCAAAAATCAGCTAGTAAGCCAGAAGTTGTCACGACTTTTGAGCCAATGTATGAGTTTACGAAGGCGATTGTTGGTAACAAAGTCGATGTCGAAAACATTGTCCCTGCTAATCAGGAAGTTCATGAATTTGAACCAAGTGCAAAGCAAGTTGCGACAATGACAAATGCTGAAGCTATTGTTTACAATTCTAATGACCTTGAAAAATGGGCCAAAAAAGTGAACAATAAAGGCATTAAAATCGAAGCTAGCAAGGATGTTGATAAGATATCTGGTGACCCTCATACTTGGATTAGTCCAAAACAAGCAATTATTGAAGTTAATACTATTGCCTCTGAGCTTGGGGAAAAATTCCCAGATGATAAAGCAACTTTTGAAAAAAATGCAGCAAGTTATGTCTCTAAATTGAAAAAGTTAGACAGTGAATTTGATACTTTGAAAGATGCTAAACAAAAAACATTTATTACTCAACATGAAGCTTTTGCTTATCTAAGCCGTGATTATGGTTTGAAAGAAATTGCGATTGCTGGATTGGATCCAGAAGTAGAACCTTCAGCCTCAACGTTAGCTAATTTAAAAGTTGAAATGGAAAAAGCAGGACTAAAAAATGTTTATTTTGAAGGAAATGCTAACAGTAAAATTGCTGAGACTTTAGCAAAATCAGTAGGGGCGAACCTTATTGGTATCAATACTGTCGAAGGACTATCTGACGAGCAGAAAAAAAATGGTGACAATTATCTCACACTGATGCAAGATAATTTGACTGCTTTAAAGAAAACTATCAAGTGAGTTTAAGGAAAAATTAAGATGAAGGATTTATAATGAATTTCTTCCAAAAAATCTTTTCATAAAAACTCCTTGAAACTCTCGTTCTCATGAACGGGAGTTTCGTGTTTTTGAAATAAAAATAGATTAGTAAGAAAAACTCCGAAATAAGATTTACTATTAGAGATATAAAGAGAAAAAATGAGATATATCAATGTTGAAAACTTGACTTTCTATTATGATAGAGAGCCAGTTTTAGAAAATATCAGCTATCATGTTGATTCTGGTGAATTTGTCACATTAACAGGTGAGAATGGCGCTGCCAAATCAACTCTTATAAAAACAACTTTGGGAATTTTAAAACCTAAAAAAGGTAAAATAAAAATCTCTCTCAAAAATAACCGAGGAGAAAAATTAAGAATTGCTTATCTTCCTCAGCAAGTTGCAAGTTTTAATGCTGGTTTTCCAAGTTCGGTTTATGAATTTGTTATGAGCGGACGCTATCCAAGGCAAGGCTGGTTTAAAAAAATGACAGCTCACGACTCAGAACACGTTAAGGCAGCTCTTGACTCAGTAGGGATGTGGGACTACAGAAATAAGCGGATTGGTGAACTTTCTGGAGGTCAAAAGCAAAGAATTGCTATTGCAAGAATGTTTGCTAGTGATCCTGATTTATTTATTCTTGATGAGCCAACAACAGGAATGGATGATGTATCAAGTAGCGATTTTTATGAATTGATGCACCATGCGGCTCATAAACATGGGAAATCTGTTTTAATGGTCACTCATGATCCAGAAGAAGTGAAAGATTATGCTGACCGAAATATTCATTTATTGAAAGATAAAAATGGGAAATTTGCTTGCTTTGATTTGCATACAGACCGAGATAGAGTAGCTCAAGAAAACCAACAAGAATTAAAGGAGGAAGCTGATGTTTGAATTATTCCAGTATGACTTCATGCGAAACGCTCTTTTAGCAGCAACCGCTATTTCAATATTTTCCCCTTTGCTTGGTGTATTTCTTGTACTACGTAGACAGAGTTTAATGTCAGATACATTATCACATGTATCGTTGGCTGGTGTTGCTTTTGGGGTCCTCTTAAGTTGGAATCCAACAATTACAACTTTAATTACAGTTGTAATTGCGGCTGTTTTTCTAGAGTATTTAAGAACAATTTATCATAACTATATGGAAATTGCGACGGCCATTTTGATGTCAGCAGGACTGGCCATTGCCCTTTTAATTTTGAATTCCTCAAAAGGAGCAACAAGTGTTAGTTTGGAGCAATATTTATTTGGCTCAATCATCACAATTTCCTTATCGCAAGTGATTATGCTTTTTGTTTTAGCAGCTGTCGTTTTACTTGGATTTATTCTCTTTTTACGTCCACTTTATGTGATGACATTTGACGAAGATACAGCTTTTGTTGATGGACTTCCTGTTCGTTGGATTTCTATTGCATTTAATATTATCACAGGAGTTGCTATTGCATTGATGATTCCTGCAGCGGGGGCTTTACTTGTTTCAGCAATTATGGTTTTACCTGCTTCGATTGCGATGCGTTTAGGCAAATCTTTTAAAGCTGTGCTGTTTATCTCTGTTATTGTAAGTTTTATTGGTTTAAATGCTGGCTTGATTGCTTCTTACTATATGGATGCTCCGGCCTCTGCCGCAATTACTTTAATTTTCATCGTCCTTTTCTTGGTAACTTCAAGCTTAAAACGATTGCTTCGAGCCTAAGAAATAAATAAAAAGAAGTGGTAAAAATCACTTCTTTTTATTTTGTTTTATTTAAAATGTCAAGAAAGCTAGTGCTAATTGCTGGAATTTCTAAAATTTTATTTTCAAATGGATGGGGAATAATAATTTTATCAGCATGAAGCATCATTCTCTCCTGTGATTTTTGACCATACAAAGTATCACCAATAATAGGGTGCCCCAGAGAAGATAAATGGACACGTATTTGATGAGTTCTTCCAGTATCTAAGGTACATTTAACAAGAGTTTTGTCAATAAATTTTTTGATAATCTCAACATGAGTCACTGCTTTTTGACCCTTTGCGGAAAGGATTCGTTTATTTTTATCATGGCGATTTTGACCAATGGCCCGATCAATGGTAAAGTGATTTTCTGGGAAATGACCTTTGACTAGTGCCAAGTATTCACGATGAATTTTATTGTCTTCAAACATTTTACCAAGAATAGGGAGAACAAATTGATTTTTTGCAAATAAAACAGCACCAGATGTTGCTTGGTCCAAACGATGAACGACAAAAACTTCCTGATTGATTGCCGCTGCAACATGATTTTGTAAGGCTAATTCATCAGGCGTATTTCCGTGGGTCTTCATTCCTTCAGGTTTATTAACAACAATCAAATGTTCGTCTTCATAAAGGATGTCAGCTAAATTTGCTGAACCGAATTTTAGAGATAAATTAGAGAAATCCTCATTATCAAAAATAAGAGTGATTTTATCTCCAGCATGGACGAGCTGTTTTTCGTTGATAAGCTTGTTATTGACTAAGCAATGTTTTTTCATTCTTAGAAAGTGTCTTTGTTTACGAGGAATGAACCAAGTTTTTTCGAGTAAATCAGAGACAGGCTCTTCTATAAAATTTTCGGATAAAATGAAGTTATATTCCATATTCACATTATACTATAAGTTTTTATTTGGCCCAAAAATATAAGAAACTGAAAGGGTGACAGCATCGGGATTATCAAGAGAATTACTTTTCAATTAACTCTAGGTTTGTTATAATCAAAGTATCTTCTTAAAAATACGTAATAAAGATAACTCAAAATGTAAAAAATAATAAATATTATGAGTGAATTATAGAAAGAGAAAAAATGCTAACAAAAAAATTTAAAGAAACATTAAAATATGAAGGTTCAGTTTCCCTCACTTCATGGGGAGGAGAGAAAAGTCCTCATGTTACAGGAACATGGATTTCTTATTTACAGCTTACCAGTGATGAACGAATACTGGCACCGGCAGCAGGGATGCATTATTTAGAAGATGATATTAAAGTGAATGATACAATTTATCTGATGCTTGGGGTTAGAGAAGTCGAAGGTAAAAATGGCTATCAAGGGATTGGCTTTAGGGTGAGTGCTAAAGCAAATCTTATCTCAAATGGCCCAGAATTTGAAATGATGAAAGAAAAGTATCCATTTTTGCGAGCAGTTCTTGAACTTACTCCAGTGGAAGTAGAACAACTATTATAAAGAAATATTTCATCTTAGAAGTTTTATTTATAAAATTAAATGAGGTTTGAATAATTATAAAATGATTTATTAATCATTTTTTTAATATAATAGTTATTAAGGGGTGAAGAATATGAAATTTTATGATATTGAATTTTTAAAATCGCAAGCTGGGCTTAGCGATTATCTTCGATATATCTTTATTTTTGGGAGTCTTGTAGTTCTTGTAATTGTATTTGCTATATATATTAAGCATAGAATTAAAACAAAGTATAGAGATCTTAGTATTATTTTATTATTATTTATTATTTTAGAGATCGGTATACAATATTCCAATTATCAAATTAATCAATCTAAGCATACTCAATCTTCACAGATGGTTGGATTTATTGAAAGAGTTGCTAAAAACGAAAGAACGAATAAAAATAATATTTTTGTTAATTCCACACAATTAGCTGATGGTGTGATTGTAAAGATAAAAGGTGATTATTATAAAGTTAATCTTAGTGCTGATCAGCAATCATATACCCTTACTAAAAGTTACTTGATTAATCCCGAAAAATAAAAAAATAGGAGTTATAATGCAATTATACAGCCCAATAATACTAAAATTTGCTTTAGGTATTATTTGTTTAATTATTCAAATAAATTTAATGGGGAAAGGTAATCTTGCCCCCTCATCAGCAATGGATCAAGTTCAAAATTATGTTTTAGGAGGAATTATTGGTGGAGTCATCTATAATGATTCTATTACGGTTTTACAATTTGTCTTGGTTCTAATCATATGGACACTGTTAGTATTAATTTTAAAATTTGCAAAGGAGCACAATCGCTATGTAAAATTAATCGTTGATGGTAAACCATTGACTCTGATTCAAGATGGAAAAGTGAGAGTAAATGAATGTCTCAGAAATGGAATCTCTGCTAATGAATTAATGTTTAAATTACGTTCCAACGGTATTTATGAGATACATAATGTTAAAAGAGCTATTTTAGAGCAAAATGGCCAATTGACATTGATTGAATTTGGTGGTGAAAATATTAAATATCCAATTATTGTTGATGGACAGGCTAATTTTGATGTTCTCGAATTAATTGATAAAGATGAAAATTGGCTTGAACAACAAATTAATCTGCAAGGATATAACCAAATTAAGGAAATTTATTTAGGGGAATACTTATCAGGTGAACTTAAACTCTACGGATATACAAAATAATATTAGAAAGCGAATACGCTTATTTTTAATTTAGAATTAGCTAAAATATAAATAGAATTTTGGTGCTAGAAGTGAAACAATTGAAAAATCTAGAGAAACCTTTATAATAAAACATAAATCCCTTTTGTTTTACAAACTTACATTGTAAGCCAAGGGGATTTTTGGTAAAATAATCAGAACTGAAAAAATGAAATTTAGGGACCTTACAAAGATGTAAGGCAAAAAAAGCAGAAAAGTATTAAAATAAGGTATTACTCTATTCATTTGAGTAAGTAAAGAAATAAAAAGCATCTGAGGAACGATATATGTCTGAAAATAATAATTTCAGTCGGCGTAATAAAAAGGAACCTAAAAAAAATAGTTTAAAAATTCCTAATTTACGCCCTAAAAAACAAAAAAAGCTTGAAGAAGAAATAGAAAAACCGGCTAAAACGAAGTTTGGTAAATTCATGAAACCAATTAAACGGTTCTGGAAACGTTATAATCTGACAAAAATCACAATTATTTTTGTCTTAGTAGCCATTGTTTCGACAGGTTCATATCTTTTTTACTTAGCTAAAACAGCTAATGTTAAAGTACTGCAAAGTTCTATTTCGGCACAAACAATTATTTATGACAAAGATAATAATGAAGCTGGAAATCTTTATGGTCAAAAAGGAACACCGGTCAAGATTGACCAAATTTCCAAAAATATAACAAATGCTGTTGTGGCAACTGAAGATAGAACTTTCTATAAAAATCATGGTGTTAATTTGAAACGTTTTGCTCTAGCAGCCGTTACTCTTGGGCGTTTTGGTGGTGGTTCAACAATCACTCAGCAATTGGCCAAAAATGCTTATTTGACTCAAGAACAAACGATTGACCGTAAAGCGCGTGAATTTTTCTTGGCACTTGAAATCAATAAACATTATAGTAAAGATGAGATTCTTGATATGTATCTGAATAATTCTTACTTTGGTAATGGTGTTTGGGGAATTCAGGATGCAGCTTTGAAATACTTTGGTGTTCCAGCAAGCGAAGTAACTGTTGATGAAGCAGCCAGTCTTGCGGGAATGTTAAAGGGGCCAGAAATTTATAATCCTCTTTACGAAAAAGGAAAATATGCGACTGACCGACGTAATACAGTTTTGCAAAATATGGTTAATGCTGGTTATTTGGAGCAGTCACAGGCAGATACTTTTATGAAAGTTGACTTACAAGCTCAATTGCAAGACAATTATCAATCTAAAAGTAGTCAATATAAATATCCAAGCTATTATAATGCTGTAATTTCTGAAGCGGAACGCAAGTATGGTCTGACATTACAAGAAATCATGAATAATGGTTACAAAATATATACGGGCATGGACCAAAATATGCAATCAGGCTTGCAAAAGACTTATTCTGACCCAAGTTTCTTCCCACAAGCATCAGATGGAACTTATGCCCAATCTGCTTCGGTTGCTATTGACCCTAAAACGGGAGCTGTCAATGCTCTTGTCGGAAATGTTAATACAGAAGGTTCAAATAGCTTTACTGATTATAACTATGCCACAATGTCTAAACGTTCTCCTGGTTCAGTTATTAAACCTCTTATTGTTTACGCTCCAGCAATTGAAGCGGGGTGGTCAATTGATAAAACGGTTGATGATTCACCAGCAGATTATAATGGCTGGAAACCAACCGATTTTGATAATCAATGGCGTGGAGAAATCCCAATGTATACTGCTTTAGCAAATTCATACAATATTCCAGCTATTAATACATATCAGGCGATTGGACCAAAAGTCGGAAATGCTTTAGGGCGTGAGTTTGGTTTAGACTTAAGTAGTAAAAATGATGTTTTACCGACGGCGCTCGGAGCTGGAGTTGAAACGAATCCTTGGCAAATTGCTCAGGCTTATCAAGTTTTTGCAAATGGTGGAGTGATGAATGATGCGCATTTAATTACTAAAATTGAAAATGCTGCAGGACAAGTTGTAAAAACAGCAAAGGTAACCAAAAAACGGGTTATTAGTAAAGATACAGCTGACAAAATGACTCAAATGATGCTGGGAACTTATACTAATGGTTCTGCTTGGAAAGCTTCACCTAAGTCTTATACACTTGCTGGTAAGACAGGAACCAATGAAGACCAAGACCAGTGGGTAGTAGGCTATACACCAGATGTGGTTATGGCACTCTGGGTAGGTTATGCGGATGGAAAATATAAACTGACAGGTTCATCAGAGGGGCAAACCTCAGTCATTTTCCGTCAGGAAGCTAGTTATATGTTGCCTTATACTAAAGGAACGGCATTTACAGTGAAAAATCCTTATGCCGAAGCGGGTGTTGCTGCACAAGAACCTTATTGGACTCAACAAAGACAATATCAAGATGATATTGTGGATCAAGAACAAGCGGAAGCTCACACGACTGGAAATACACCAGAAAGCTCTAGTTCTAGCTCTTCATCATCTTCAGATTCTGGCGGTTTGGACCTCGGAAAAGTGGGTAAAGATATTGGAGATGCAGCTAAAAATGCCTGGGATAAAGTTAAAGGGATTTTTGGCAACTAAAACTGAAAAAAGAGGTAGAAATATGGTAGAATTAGAGGTGAAGCGTAGTAGTTTTAAGACAAGAAAATTTTAAAGAATAAAGATAGAAATCGAGAAGAAAAATGAAGCGTTACGTCACAGGTTTTAATGGATTACGGACGATTGGTGTTTTAACAGTTATTCTATATCACCTCTGGCCAAACCATGTTCAGGGTGGTTTTCTTGGTGTCGTTTTATTTTTCGTACTCTCGGGCTATTTGGTGACGGATTCGCTCCTTCGTGAGTATGAAAAAAATAAGAAGATTAATATTTGGCAGTTTTGGGGAAGAAGATTAAAGCGTCTCTATCCATTACTAATTGCAATTTTTCTGCTTGTGACACCTTATATCATTATTTTTCAACCCAATTTGTGGGCGGGATTACGTTCTAATTTCCTTTCTGCTATATTTTCGGTTCAAAACTGGTGGCAGATTTCGCAAGGAAGTTCATATTTTGCTGATATTGCGGGTGCTTCACCTTTCAAACATATTTATTATTTATCAATCGAGGGGCAATTCTTCATCCTTTGGCCTTTGCTTTTGATTGTTTTGCTAAAATTTGTTAAAAAAAGAGGTCGGATTTTTGTCATTGCTAATCTTTTGGCCTTGATTTCGGTAATTTGGATGGCAATTCTTTTCGTTCCTGGAGCAGACCCAACGCGGGTTTATTATGGTACGGATACGCGTTTCTTTAGCTTAATAATGGGGGCTAGTCTTGCTTTCGTTTGGCCCTTGAATAAACTTTCTCATAAGGTTAATAAAAGAGCGGTTAAAATTGCATGGCAGTTGACTATTGGATTATCTTTGCTCTTGCTGCTTGCTTATATCTTTATGCCTGCTCAAGGGACATTTACTTATTATGGCGGAATGTGGCTAGCAAGTTTGGCCAGTGTGATAATGGTTGCTTTGGTGGCACATCCAAGTCTTCCGACTAACAAGCTATTTTCAAACCCTGTTTTTGAATATATTGGCTCACGTTCTTACGGAATTTACTTGTGGCAACTTCCTGTTTTTGCTTTCGCTGAAGCTAAGGTACTTGCTCCTACCGCTTGGTATAATTTAATTTGGCAATTGGCGCTCATTCTTATTCTGACGGAACTTTCATATCGTTTGATTGAGCTACCAACGCAACGCTTTGATTATAGTAATATTTTAGGAATTCTTCAAAATTTTGTTCGAGAAAAAGGTTGGAAACTTAAAAAGAATATTTTACCGATGCTCATTTCAGGGCTTGCTCTGATAAGCTTAGGTTTCATTATTTTTTCACCGCCTTCACCTCATGACCAACGAGTGATTGAAGAAAAAATAATGGCTCAACAAGTTGCCCTACAAAAGAAACAATTGGCTGAGGCAAACAACAAAGTGCCGATGTCCTTAAAGGCGGTAGCAGAAAAGTATAAGGTTCAACCTGTAGTTGCTGAAAAAGCTTCTCAAATGAATGTTCTAGCTCTTGGAGATTCGGTTATGGTTGCCGCATCTACAAATCTTCAAGAAGTTTTTCCACACATGTATATTGATGCAGCAGTTGGAAGACAAGCAGAGTCACTGGATACAGACTTAACGAATGCTAAATCAAAAATGCCTAATCCTGATGCTTATTTAATTGGTCTAGGAACAAACGGAACAATTAAAGAAGGTGAAATTGACGCAGCGATGAAAGTTGCTGGGAATAAACCTGTTTATTGGATCAATGTTCACGCAGACCGTGTTTGGGCAAAACCTAATAATAATTTGCTGAAAAAAATGGCAAAGAAATATAAAAATTTGAAAATTATTGATTGGAATAAAAAAGCATCTGGTCAAAGTTCATGGTTCTACAGTGATAATATTCATCCTAAAGGAACAGGGGCCGAAAAATACGCGGCTTTAGTAGCTAATAGCCTGACCGATGTGGAAAAATAGTTTGCGCTTCTAAATAATTTTTGATAGAATAAGAGATAATATGTTAAGAAAAGCTGGATTAGCGTGCACCATATGTGGTTCGCGAAATTATACCCTCAATCTTTCGTCAGTTGCGAAAGAAAAACGAGTTGAAGTTAAAAAGTTTTGTCGCACTTGTGGCAAACACACATTACACAAAGAAACGCGTTAAATTGTATTTACTTAATAGGATTTAAACACGTCGAACTGACATTCTGTCAGTAAACTTTTATAAGAAATGGACTCTGTCAGTAAATTTGTGACAGTGATAGGAAAAGATTATGTTTAAATTTATTGGTAGCATTATTGAAGAAATGAAATTAACCACTTGGCCAAGCAGAAAACAATCTGTTCGTGATTTTTTTATGGTCATTGAATATACGGCTTTCTTCTTGGTGTTCATCATAATTTTCGATTGGGTAACTCAACATGGAATTACATTTAGTGTTAACCATTTGGTACCATTTCTTAAATAATCTATAAATCTGTCAGTTTTGACAGATTTTTCTTTTCTAATTTTATTAAAAGTCCTTTTAATTCAAGATAAATATGATATAATAATATTATCTGATAAGGGCTTGGCCCTTTTTCTTGTACCCAAATTACTGACAGAATTTCTGTCAGCTGGGATTTTAACTGATTAAGTAAAAAAATAAATACAGAGGTATTTCAAATGGAAGATAATAATTTAGTAAGTTTTGACCAAGGTTGGTTCGTTATTCAAACCTATGCAGGGTATGAACGTAAAGTTAAAGAAGATTTGCTTGAACGTGCTGAACTTTATAACATGGCTGACAAAATTTTGCGTGTCGAAATTCCAACTGAGACAATTCGTACAGAAGTTAACGGCAAAATGAAAGAAGTTGAAGAAAACTTATTCCCAGGTTATGTTTTGGTTGAAATGAATATGACTGATGAAGCCTGGTTTATTGTCCGTAATACACCAAATGTTACTGGATTCGTTGGTTCACACGGGAATAGATCAAAACCTACACCACTTTTTGAACAAGAAATTCAAGATATTTTGGTTGGCATGGGCAAAGTTGTTCGTGAAATTGACTTTGATGTTTTTGTTGGAAAACGTGTTCGTATTGTTGACGGTGCCTTTTCAGGATTTGAAGCTCCAATCACAGAAATCAATGGCGACAAATTGACGCTGACTGTTGATATGTTTGGTCGTGCAACTCCAGTTGAATTGGACATGCACCAAATTGAAGATATTCAAGCCTAATTAAGTATTATAATAAAAAAAGCCACGAGATTCGTGGCTTTTTGCGAGTTTACAGAATATTTGTTATAATTATAAAAAATGTGATTGGGGAATAAATATCATGGTAACTTTTTATCAGTCAACACGTGATAAATCAAATAAAAAAACAGCGTCGCAAGCTATTTTGCAAGGTTTGGCAGAAGATGGTGGACTTTTTGTTCCCGTTGACTTTCCAAAAGTTGATTTAGACTTTGAAAAATTAAAAAACGCTTCTTATCAAGAAATTGCTGAACTTGTTTTGAAAGCATTTTTTGATGATTTTTCTGCTGACGAAATTAAATCAATGGTGACAAAAGCATACGGAGAAAAATTCGATAGTCCGGAAATTGCACCACTTAAAAGACTTGGGAATCACTACATTCTTGAACTTTTTCATGGTGAAACGATTGCTTTTAAAGACATGGCACTCTCTATCTTACCTCATTTAATGACCCAAGCGGCTAAGAAAAATGGTGTGACTAATGAAATTGTTATCTTGACTGCAACTTCTGGAGATACAGGAAAAGCCGCCATGGCTGGTTTTGCTGATGTGCCCCAAACAAAAATTATTGTTTTTTATCCCAAAGGTGGTGTCAGCCATATTCAAGAGCAACAAATGCTGACTCAAAAAGGAGAAAATGTTCATGTTGTTGGAATTGACGGAAACTTTGACCAAGCTCAAACAGCAGTAAAAGACATGTTTAATAACAAAGTTTTACATGATCAACTTTTGAAAAATAATAAACAATTTTCGTCAGCAAATTCAATGAATATTGGACGTTTGATTCCACAAGTTTCTTATTATATTTATGCTTACGCACAACTTGTTAAAACTGGTCAAATTACTGACGGAGAAGAAATTAATTTTTCAGTTCCAACAGGGAATTTTGGAAATATCTTAGCGGCTTATTATGCTAAAAAATTGGGCTTGCCCGTTCATCAGCTCATCTGCGCTTCAAATAAAAATAATGTGCTGACAGACTTTTTCAAAACAGGACTTTATGATAAAAATCGAGAGTTCTATGTGACAAGTTCACCTTCAATGGATATTTTGGTCTCTTCAAATCTTGAACGTTTAATTTTTGAATTAACTGACGAAAATGATAAAGTAACTTCAGATTTACTGACAGCCTTATCAGTAGAAGGGCATTATCAAATTTCTAAAGAAATGATTACTAAACTTCAGGGATTTGTGGCCGACTGGGCATCAGAAGATGAAATTTCAAAAGAAATTCAAGAAACTTTTGAAAATGAAAAATATGTTCTGGACCCTCATACAGCAGTAGCGAATTATGTTTATCATCAAATTCAACCCCAAGAAAAAACAGTTGTGGTCAGCACGGCAAGTCCTTATAAGTTTCCAAAAGTTGTTTTAGAAGGGCTTGAAAATGATAAAACAGAACTGTCAGTAAATAGAGACGATTTTGCTGCCGTTCAATCACTTGAAAAATTGAGTGGGATTCCATTACCAAAAGCAGTCATCGGACTTGAAGAAGCAGAAGTTCTACATCATACCGTTATTCCAGCCGCTGAAATGCAAAAAGAAGTAGAAAAATATCTTGGCTTAAAATGAAAACAAATAGAGAAATATTAAAATTCGCATTTCCAGCGATTATTGAAAATTTCTTACAAATGCTTGTAGGGGTGAGTGACACAATGATTGTTGCTCACCTTAGTCTTTCTGCCGTAGCAGCTGTTTCTTTAGCTAATAATCTCATCACGGTCTATCAGGCGATTTTTATTGCTTTGGGAACAATTGTTTCAAGTTTATTTGCCAAAGTGCTTATTGCAAAGAAGGTAGAGGAAAATCCGAAAAGATTAATTAATTCTGCTACCAAACTGACTTTTTTAATTGGCCTTGCCTTGGGGATTGTTTCAGTTGTGGGAGCACGACCTATTCTCTATTTACTTGGTGCTCGTCAGCGGGTTTTAGAGCTTTCCATTATTTATCTTAGTTTAGTAGGTGGCTTGATTGTCCTTTTGGCTTTAATGACGACTTTTGGAGCCTTTCTACGGGCTGATGGAAATACAAAGACACCGATGTGGGCTAGTTTTTTTGCGAGTCTTTTAAATTTGATTCTGTCAATTGTCTTTATTTTTGTTTTTCATTTAGGAGTGTTGGGAACAGCACTTGGAGCGGTTATTGCTAGATTTATTGGGACACTTTTCCTCTATTATAAGTTAAAAGAT
Organism: Lactococcus sp. KTH0-1S; assembly: GCF_052544945.1. Classification (NCBI taxonomy): domain Bacteria; kingdom Bacillati; phylum Bacillota; class Bacilli; order Lactobacillales; family Streptococcaceae; genus Lactococcus; species Lactococcus sp. KTH0-1S. The sequence goes on along the minus strand of NZ_CP195165.1, from coordinate 2,179,107 downwards.
AAGCGACCCGATTTTCAATTTTATAAAGAAAAATTGGACCATCAATTGATTAAATTAAGTTTACCAGCAACTGGAGAGCGTTTGTCCATGCGTTTGGGCGATTTGCTCATCATGATGATTATTGTCAGATTAGGCGAACGTGTATTTGCAGGAAATGCAATTGGTGAAAGCATTACACAATTTAATTATATGCCCGTTTTCGGAATGGCCACCGTAACAGTAATTTTGGTAGCACAAGCAGCAGCTGAAAATAGTATTGAAAATGTTAAAGCTTATATCAAAAAGACCTACTGGTTAGCGACGCTTATGATGTTTGTGATTGGCTTGGCCCTTTTACTGACAGCCAATATTCTAAATCAATTTTTCACTAGTGACAGAATTGCCATGAATGCAAGTACCACTGTTATTTTGTTTTCGTTTTTAGCGACTTTTTTCGTTACGGGAGCAACAACTTATACAGCAGCTTTTCAGGGAATAGGAAACACAAAACTCCCATTTTATGCCACAACGCTAGGGATGTTTGGCATTCGCTTGCTTTTAGGAGCGTTTTTAGCCTTAGGATTAAAATTAGGGCTAGAGGGAGTTTGGTTAGCAGTTTTACTTGATAATCTCTTTAGATTTATTTTTCTCAAAATCAAGTTTAATCGAAGCCTCACAAGCAAAATTTAAAATAAAAAAATACTGACAGCTTTTCTGTCAGTATTTTTTTTATTGTTTTTTCAATAAATCGCGAATTTCTTGGAGAGTTTCCAATTCTTCGTTTTTTTGTTCTTCGACAGTTTCTTCTTTTTTAGGGAAGAGTTTGTTGATGAATTTGATAAGAATGAAGATAACAAAAGCTGTAATAATGAAATTAATGACGTCATTTAAGAATGCACCGTAAGTGAATTTTGTTTTTCCGACAGTTACTGACAAATGAGCAAGAGCAGTACTTTGAACAAACATTCCGATTAACGGATTAATCAAGTTATCAACTAAAGCAGTAAAAGCTGCCCCGATGATAACCCCAACGGCTAAGTCCAATACGTTCCCACGTAAAATAAAGTTTTTAAATTCCTTTAACATAAATCCTCCTATATAATAGTTTATAAATCCTTCAAACAAATTATACCAAAAAGTTTAAAGATGACAAAGTAAGCTTTCTTGTCATTTTAAGTAAATTCCTTCATTCCCCAAAAAAGATTTAGAAAGAATGAAAAAAAGTCTAAAAAGTCCTTGACAAGCCACATCTCCTTTGATAGAATAGACAAGTGCTGTTAAAAACAGTATGTAGCGACGAAACGAGAGGTTGCGACACACCCGAAGGTATTGCCATACCTAACGTGTCGGTTTTCCCGTGGAGCTAGCCTATTGAATACAATAGACGAGAGGAGAAAAAATGGCAACTAAAAAAATTCGCATTCGCTTAAAAGCATACGAACATCGTATCCTTGATGCAGCTGCAGAAAAAATCGTAGAAACTGCTAAACGTACAAACGCAGAAGTAAGTGGTCCAATTCCACTTCCAACTGACCGTAGCGTCTACACTGTTATCCGCGCGACTCACAAATACAAAGACTCACGCGAACAATTCGAAATGCGTACACACAAACGCTTGATCGACATCATCGAACCAACACAAAAAACTGTTGATTCACTTATGAAACTCGATTTGCCAAGTGGTGTAAACATCGAAATTAAACTCTAATTAAGAAAGGTAATTCTCATGTCAAAAGGAATCTTAGGGAAAAAAGTGGGAATGACTCAAATCTTCACAGAAAACGGTGAATTAATTCCTGTTACTGTGATCGAAGCGACTCCTAACACAGTTCTTCAAGTTAAATCTGTTGAAACAGATGGTTACGAAGCAACTCAAGTTGGTTTCGATACACTTCGTGAAGTTTTGACCAACAAACCTGCCAAAGGTCATGCTGCTAAAGCTAATACGACTCCTAAGCGCTTCGTTCGTGAATTCAAAGGACTCGAAGGCGCTGAAGTAGGAGCAGAAATCACTGTTGATACATTTGCAGCCGGAGATGTTGTTGATGTTACCGGAACTTCTAAAGGTAAAGGTTTCCAAGGCCCAATCAAACGTCATGGTCAATCACGTGGTCCTATGGCCCACGGTTCACGTTACCACCGTCGTCCTGGTTCAATGGGTCCTGTTGCAGCTAACAAAGTTCCAAAAGGTAAAAAACTTGCTGGACGTATGGGTAACAAACGCGTTACTGTACAAAACCTTGTTATCGCACAAGTGCTTCCTGAAAAGAACGTTATCCTTGTAAAAGGTAATGTCCCAGGTGCTAAGAAATCATTGATTGTTGTTAAATCAGCAATCAAAGCTAAATAAGAAGGAAAGGAGATAGAAATCTATAATGGCAAAAGTATCATTATTTAAACAAGATGGTTCACAAGCTGGTGAAGTTACACTTAACGACTCAGTATTTGGTATCGAACCAAACGAATCAGTCGTATTCGACGTTGTAATCTCACAACGCGCTAGCCTTCGCCAAGGAACACACGCACACAAAAATCGTTCTGCTGTGTCTGGTGGTGGTAAAAAACCATGGCGTCAAAAAGGTACAGGTCGTGCCCGTCAAGGTTCTACCCGCTCTCCACAATGGCGTGGTGGTGGTACTGTCTTCGGTCCAAACCCACGTAGCTACGCTTACAAACTTCCACAAAAAGTTCGTCAATTGGCGCTTAAATCAGTTTACTCAACAAAAGTTGCTGATGGTAAATTAATCGCTGTTGACACACTTGACTTTACAGCTCCAAAAACTGCTGAATTTGCAAAAGTAATCTCAGCACTTTCAATCGAACGTAAAGTTCTTGTGGTTCTTCCAAACGAAGGTAACGAATTTGCAGAACTCTCTGCACGTAATCTTGCAAACGTGAAAGTTACAACTGCTAATTCAGCATCTGTACTTGACATCGTTTCTGCTGACAAACTCCTTGTGGTTCAATCAGCATTGACACAAATTGAGGAGGTTCTTGCATAATGTCACTTTATGATATCATCCGTAAACCTATCATTACTGAAGCTTCTATGGCTGCAATGGATCAAAAGAAATATACTTTCGAAGTAGATTCACGTGCGCATAAACTTCTCATCAAACAAGCTGTTGAAGCTGTCTTTGGTGTAAAAGTTGCCTCAGTAAATACTATCAGCGTTAAACCAAAATCTAAACGAGTTGGTAAATACACTGGTACTAAATCAGGCTACAAAAAAGCTATCGTTACTTTGACTGAAGATTCTAAAACAATCGAAATCTTCGGCGAAGACGCAGAATAATAGAGGAGGAAAATCGTGGGAATTAAAGTTTACAAACCTACCACAAACGGTCGCCGTAACATGACTGGTAGCGACTTCGCTGAAATCACTACAAGTACTCCTGAAAAGAGCTTGCTTGTAAGCATGAGCAAAACAGCTGGTCGTAATAACACTGGTCGTATCACAGTTCGTCACCACGGTGGTGGTCACAAACGTAAATATCGTGTAATCGACTTCAAACGTACAACTGACAACGTTGTTGCTAAAGTTGCTACAATTGAATACGATCCAAACCGTACTGCAAACATCGCATTGATCGTTTACTCTAACGGTGTTAAATCATACATCTTGGCTCCTAAAGGCCTTGAAGTTGGAATGACAGTTGTATCTGGCCCTGAAGCCGACATCAAAGTTGGTAACGCATTGCCACTTGCTAACATTCCAGTTGGTACATTAATCCACAACATTGAATTGAAACCTGGTAAAGGCGGACAATTGGTTCGTTCAGCTGGTGCTTCAGCTCAAGTACTCGGTTCAGAAGGTAAATATACACTCGTTCGTCTTCAATCAGGCGAAGTTCGTATGATTCTTTCAACTTGCCGTGCTACAATCGGTGTTGTAGGTAATGAACAACAAAGCTTAATTAACCTTGGTAAAGCAGGACGTACACGTCACATGGGTATCCGCCCAACAGTACGTGGTTCTGTAATGAACCCTAACGATCACCCACACGGTGGTGGTGAAGGTCGTCAACCAGTTGGTCGCAAGTCTCCAATGACTCCATGGGGTAAACCAGCTCTTGGTCTCAAGACTCGCAACAAGAAAGCAAAATCAAGCAAACTTATCGTTCGTCGTATCAACGACTAATAAGTCGCTTTATTTTCACAAGAGCCTTCTCGGCGTCTTGTTAAATTTGATAAAACTTATTGTCGAATTTAATGAGATGTCGAAAGTGCATCTATAATTCCGCCAACTCCGCCTTAGTAGCGGTAGTGGTACAAATATTTAAAGGAGAAACTCGCAAAATGGGTCGTAGTCTTAAAAAAGGACCTTTCGTCGATGAGCATTTGATGAAAAAAGTTGAAGCTCAAGTCAACGCCGAAAGAAAATCTGTGATCAAAACTTGGTCACGCCGTTCTACAATCTTCCCGAACTTTGTAGGACTTACAATTGCTGTTTACGATGGTCGCAAACACGTACCAGTTTACGTTCAAGAAGATATGGTTGGACACAAACTTGGTGAATTCGCACCAACTCGTACTTATCGTGGTCACGCTGCTGACGACAAGAAAACACGTCGCTAATAGGAGGAGAAAAAAATGGCAGAAATTACTTCAGCTAAAGCAACTGCAAAAACAGTTCGCGTTTCACCTCGTAAGACTCGTCTTGTTATCGATCTTATCCGCGGGAAACGTGTTGCAGATGCAATTGCAATCTTGAAATTTACACCGACTAAAGCTGCTGTAGAAGTTGAAAACGTACTTAATAGTGCTATCGCTAATGCAGAAAATAACTTTGGTCTTGAAAAAGCTAACTTGGTAGTAAGCGAAACATTTATTAATGAAGGTCCAACAATGAAACGTTTCCGTCCACGTGCCAAAGGTTCAGCTTCACCAATTAACAAACGCACAGCTCACATCACTGTAGTTGTAGCTGAGAAAGAATAAGGAGGTAAAAACGTGGGTCAAAAAGTACATCCAATAGGAATGCGTGTTGGCGTTATTCGCGATTGGGATGCCAAATGGTATGCTGAAAAAGAATATGCGGATTACCTTCACGAAGACTTGGCAATTCGTCAACTTATCCAAACTAAACTTGCTGATGCTTCAGTATCATTGATTGAAACTGAACGTGCAATTAACAAAGTTATCGTAACTTTGCACACTGCTAAACCAGGTATGGTTATCGGTAAATCAGGAGCTAACGTTGATGCACTCCGTGCAGAACTCAACAAACTTACTGGTAAACAAGTTCACATCAACATCGTTGAAATCAAAAAACCTGATTTGGACGCTCATCTTGTTGGTGAAGGAATTGCTAAACAACTTGAAGCACGTATTGCTTTCCGTCGTGCTCAAAAACAAGCAATCCAACGTGCGATGCGCGCTGGTGCAAAAGGGATCAAAACTCAAGTTTCTGGTCGTTTGAATGGTGCTGATATTGCCCGTGCTGAAGGATATTCAGAAGGTACAGTTCCACTCCACACACTCCGTGCGGATATCGACTACGCTTGGGAAGAAGCAGACACAACTTATGGTAAACTCGGCGTTAAAGTTTGGATCTACCGTGGTGAAGTTCTCCCTACTAAAAAATCTGTGAAAGGAGAAAAATAATCCATGTTAGTACCAAAACGTGTAAAACACCGTCGTGAATTCCGCGGTAAAATGCGTGGTTATGCTAAAGGTGGCGATACTATTTCTTTCGGTGAATATGGTCTTCAAGCGACTACATCTCACTGGATTACTAACCGCCAAATCGAAGCAGCTCGTATTGCTATGACTCGTTACATGAAACGTAACGGTCAAGTTTGGATTAAAATTTTCCCTCACAAATCATACACAGCCAAAGCTATTGGTGTGCGTATGGGTTCAGGGAAAGGTGCTCCTGAAGGTTGGGTTGCTCCAGTTAAACGTGGCGTTGTCATGTTTGAATTGGGCGGCGTTGATGAAGCGACTGCACGCGAAGCGTTGCGTCTTGCTTCACACAAACTTCCTGTTAAAACTAAATTTGTGAAACGAGGTGAAGCGTAATGAAATTGAGCGAAACTAAATCACTTCTTAAAGATTTGCGCGCTTTGTCAGTTGAAGAATTGACAACTCGTGAAGCTGAATTGAAGAAAGAATTGTTTGATCTTCGTTTCCAAGCTGCTGCTGGTCGTCTCGAAAACACAGCTAAGCTTGATGAAGTCAAGAAAACTATTGCACGTGTAAAAACTGTGCAAGCTGAATTGAACAAATAATAGGTCAGGAGAAACTATAAATGGAACGCAAACAACGTAAAGTTTATCAAGGCCGCGTGGTTTCAGACAAAATGGATAAAACTATCACAGTTGTCGTAGAAACTAAGCGTAACCACCCTGTCTATGGTAAACGCATTAACTATTCTAAAAAATATAAAGCTCACGACGAAAACAACTCTGCAAAAACTGGCGACATCGTTCGTATCATGGAAACTCGTCCTTTGTCTAAAGACAAACATTTCCGTCTTGTAGAAATCGTTGAAGAAGCAGTTATTATCTAAGCAAAACTAGGAGGAATATAGCATGATTCAAACAGAATCTCGTTTGAAAGTTGCAGATAACTCAGGTGCTAAAGAACTTTTGACTATCCGTGTTCTCGGTGGTTCATCACGTAAGTTCGCTGGTATCGGTGATATCGTTGTAGCTACAGTTAAATCAGCTGCCCCTGGTGGAGCAGTTAAAAAAGGTGAAGTTGTGAAAGCAGTCATCGTTCGTACTAAATCTGGTGCGAAACGTCCTGACGGTTCATACATCAAATTTGATGAAAATGCAGCAGTGCTCATCCGTGACGATAAAACTCCTCGCGGAACACGTATCTTTGGCCCAGTTGCCCGCGAACTCCGCGAAGGTGGCTACATGAAGATCGTTTCACTTGCTCCAGAAGTACTCTAATCAAGCATTATAGAGATATGGTTTTGTTGGAAAAATTTTTTGACAGAATCATATTTTACTGTTATTATTAACAGAATAGTCCCCTAGTAACAAAATATTAGGGTGCCCATCGGGCGTAAGAAAGGAATTAAACATGTTTGTAAAAACTGGTGATACAGTTAAAGTTATCGCAGGTAAAGACCGCGGTACTACTGGTAAAGTAATCAAAGCTTTGCCAAAAGTAAATAAAGTTGTCGTTGAAGGTGTTGCTATCATGAAGAAACACCAAAAACCAAACTCAGAAAACCCAAGTGGTGCTATTCTTGAAATCGAAGCTCCTATCCACGTTTCTAACGTACAAGTGCTCGACAAAAATGGCGTTGCTGGTCGTGTAGGTTACAAAGTTGTTGACGATAAAAAAGTTCGTTTCAACAAAAAATCTGGCGAAATTTTAGACTAAGGCGGAAAGGAGAAATAATATGACTAATCGTTTGAAAGAAAAATATACTAACGAAGTAGTACCAGCGTTGACTGAACAATTCAATTACACTTCAATCATGGCTGTACCAAAAGTTGATAAAATCGTTATCAACATGGGTGTTGGAGATGCTGTAAACAACTCTAAAAACCTTGATAAAGCTGTTGCTGAATTGGCTTTGATCTCTGGTCAAAAACCATTGATTACTAAAGCTAAAAAATCAGTTGCTGCTTTCCGTCTTCGTGAAGGTATGCCAATCGGTGCGAAAGTAACTCTTCGTGGCGAACGTATGTTCGAATTCTTGGACAAATTGGTTACTGTTTCACTCCCACGTGTACGTGATTTCCACGGTGTTTCAAACAAAGCGTTTGACGGTCGCGGTAACTACACACTTGGTGTGAAAGAACAATTGATTTTCCCAGAAATCAACTATGATGATGTTGATAAAGTTCGTGGTATGGATATTGTTATCGTAACAACTGCTAACACTGACGAAGAATCACGTGAATTGCTTGCTAAACTCGGCATGCCGTTCGCTAAATAAGATAGGGAGAATACATAAATGGCTAAGAAATCTATGGTTGTTAAAAACCAACGCCCTGCAAAATTCTCAACACAAGCTTATACTCGTTGCGAACGTTGCGGACGTCCACATTCAGTTTACCGCAAATTTAAACTTTGCCGTATCTGTCTTCGCGAATTGGCTTACAAAGGTCAATTGCCAGGCGTTAAAAAAGCTTCATGGTAATTTGTTAATTATCGTGTAACGAATAAAAATTACTGACAGACTTTCTGTCAGTAATTTTTTTTGTATCTTAGATAAATTATTAAAAGCTAGTCTATTAATGTGGATTAAAGGTATAGATTTGCTATAATGGTGAGGAAACGGGAGGAATTTATGGAAAAAACATCAGCTAATATTAAAAAGTTTGTAGGGATTAGCCTAATTACTTTAGGAACTTTAACTGTTTTAAACGGGCTGTGGCAGTAAAGAAAGTAAAAAGTCTGAACAAAGCAGTTTCTCTTCGAGTATTAATAATAAAAGTAGTCAAAGTAGTAGTAGTTCAAATTCTTCAAGTACAAGTTCAAGTACAAGTACAAGTTCAAGTTCAAGTTCTTCCACTCAGGAAGGATTTGGAGATGTTCCACAAATTCTATCGGGCAATTATTCTTCCTTGAATGGTACTTGGCAGACTGCTGACGGGTCTACTAAAATTATCTTGAATAATGGCAATATCATTTTTAGTCCAGAATATGAGAGAATAATATCAAATCCGGTGGCTAAGGATGGAATAGTTATTGCTGATGCGTTGAACGATAAAAGGCATATGGGCTTTATGTTTGCCGCTGCCCACAATTCTCCATTATTTCCAAATTCCTCAAATGTGGATAAGACAGATTCAGGAAAAGACAGACTTATAATAACTACGGATGAAGAGGGAATAGAAATATTTGATACTATGCCAACATCATTTTTTTACAAAGTAAGTAATGATACCACACTTTGAGCTCATAAGTTATAACAAAATTACTGGCAATTCTGTCAGTAATTTTTATTCTATAAAAACCATGACACACCCGAAAACATTGTAAAGAAAAGTGTTGACATGGTGCGGAACTTCTGCTATACTAATTAAGTTCGGTCTTTTTATGAAAAAGACCTCATTAATTTGAAAGTGGGATTTGGACAAGCCCAAACTACAAATAAGGAGAAATTACACTATGGTAATGACTGACCCAATCGCAGATTTCTTGACTCGTATTCGTAATGGTAACATGCGTAAATTCGATGTTGTTGAAGCACCTGCATCAAAAATCAAACGTCAAATCGCTGAAATCCTCAAAGCTGAAGGTTACGTGAAAGACGTTGAATACGTTGAAGATAACAAACAAGGCGTAATCCGCGTTTTTCTTAAATACGGTAAAAACGGTGAAAAAGTTATCACTAACTTGAAACGTATTTCAAAACCAGGTCTTCGTGTTTACGTGAAATCTGATGATGTTCCTAAAGTTCTTAACGGACTCGGTACAGCAATCATCTCAACATCTACTGGTGTCGTAACTGATAAAGTTGCTCGTGAAACAAATGTTGGTGGTGAAGTAATTGCCTATATCTGGTAATTAGTTCGGAGAGACTTCATTGATGGAGTTGATCTAAATGTTTAATATCGACTTTTGATGATATTAAACTGACGAGCGAATTTTTCGTAAGTCAAAATTACTGATAGAAATATTTTTATGCCTGTCAGTAAAATAAAAGTTCTTTTAAATCAAATTTTGATTTAAAACCCGTGAAAACAGATTGAATTAAATCTGATAATTTAACAGGAGAAAAAAATGTCACGTATTGGTAACAAAGTCATCGTTATCCCTGCAGGCGTATCTGTAGAAGTAAACGGTGCAACTGTCACTGTCAAAGGGCCTAAAGGTGAACTCGTTCGTTCATTCAACGAAAACATCACACTTGATATCGCTGAAAACGAAATCACTGTAAAACGTCCAAACGACACTAAAGAAATGAAAATGCTCCACGGAACTACTCGTGCCCTTCTTGCTAACATGGTAGAAGGTGTTTCAACTGGTTTCTCTAAAGCACTTGAAATGATCGGGGTTGGGTACCGTGCACAATTACAAGGAACTAAACTTGTATTGTCAGTTGGTAAATCTCACCAAGACGAAGTTGAAGCACCAGAAAACATCAAATTTGTTGTTGCAACTCCAACTTCTATCGTTGTTGAAGGTATCAGCAAAGAAGCCGTTGGTCAAACAGCAGCTTACATCCGTAGCCGTCGTTCTCCAGAACCTTATAAAGGTAAAGGGATCCGTTACGTTGGTGAATACGTTCGTCGTAAAGAAGGTAAAACTGGTAAATAATTTTTGTCAAAACAATGTTCACTTGGACATTCATTTAGCAAAAAATGTTATCCGTAATTGGTGGTTTGACTTGTCAAATTGCCAGTATTTTGTCAATGCTAACTTTGTTAGACAGACAAAAACTCCCCGCTTATTGACAGCATTCTAGTAATTCTGTCAGTAAGAAAATCGATGGCAAAAACTATCGAAATTTAAAATAATATAGAGGTAGAATTGTGATTTCTAAACCAGATAAAAACAAACTCCGCCAAAAACGTCACACACGTGTACGCGGTAAAATTTCAGGAACATCTGAAACTCCACGTTTGAACGTTTTCCGTTCAAACACAAACATTTATGCACAAGTCATTGATGATGTAACTGGTACAACACTTGCATCAGCTTCATCACTTAAATTGACTGGTACTAAAACTGAACAAGCCGCAGAAGTTGGTAAACTCGTTGCTGAAGCTGCAAAAGCTAAAGGCGTTGAAGAAGTTGTCTTCGACCGCGGTGGTTACCTCTATCACGGACGTGTTGCAGCACTCGCTACAGCAGCTCGTGAAGCTGGATTGAAATTCTAAGGAAAGGGGTAATTAAACATGGCAGAAAACAGAAGAAATGATCGCGAACAAAGCGAATTTGAAGAACGCGTAGTTTCAATTAACCGCGTTACTAAAGTTGTTAAAGGTGGACGTCGTCTTCGCTTTGCAGCACTTGTTGTTGTTGGTGACCGTAACGGTCGCGTAGGTTTCGGTACTGGTAAAGCTCAAGAAGTTCCTGAAGCTATCCGTAAAGCAATCGAAGCAGCTAAGAAAAACCTTATTACAGTTCCTATGGTAGGTACTACACTTCCTCACGAAGCACTTGGTGTCTTCGGTGGTGGTAAAATCCTCCTTAAACCAGCTGTAGAAGGTGCTGGAGTTGCCGCAGGTGGTGCCGTTCGTGCCGTCCTCGAACTCGCTGGTGTTGCTGACGTAACATCAAAATCACTTGGTTCAAACACACCAATCAACGTTGTTCGTGCAACTGTTGATGGATTGAATCAATTGAAACGTGCTGAAGAAGTTGCTGCATTACGCGGTAAATCTGTATCAGATTTCGCCTAAGGAGGAAAAAATGGCTCAAATTAAAATTACATTGGTAAACTCACCAATCGGCCGTATCCCTGCTCAACGCAAAACTGTTAAAGCACTCGGTCTTGGTAAACTCAACAGCTCAGTAGTAAAAGAAGGTTCACCTGCTATTCTTGGTATGGTAAACTCTATTTCTCACTTGGTAAAAGTTGAAGAAGCATAATTAATATTAAAAAAAACAATTCTGTCTTTACTGACAGGATTGTTTTTTTACTGACAGAAATCTAGAGTACTTTAAAAAAGATTATTTGCTATTTTTTAGAATAATAAAATATATTTGCAAACGACGAAATGGCTTGTAATTCCAATCGAAAAATAGTAAAATAATAGAAGTCTGATATCAGGCAAATAAATATATTAACGTATCGGCGAGTTTATTTTTCACGTTCCTTACATGGAAAATAGGCGACAGCAAGGTACAAAATAAGGAGAAAAAATGGAACTTCATTCATTGAAAGCTGCTGAAGGCAGTCGTAAAGTACGTAATCGCGTAGGTCGTGGTACATCATCAGGTAACGGTAAAACATCTGGACGTGGACAAAAAGGTCAAAAATCTCGTTCAGGTGGTGGAGTACGTCCTGGTTTTGAAGGTGGACAAACAGAATTGTTCCGTCGCATGCCAAAACGTGGTTTTTTGAATGTTAACCGTAAAGAATACGCTATTGTCAACCTTGAAACTTTGAACCGTCTTGAAGATGGAGCAACTGTTTCAGCTGAAACTCTTGTAGCTGCTAAAATCATCAAGGACGTTAAATCAGGTGTTAAAGTTCTTGCTAACGGTGAATTGACAGCTAAAAAACTTACAGTTAAAGTTGCTAAAGTATCTGCTGCTGCTAAAGCTGCAATCGAAGCTGCTGGTGGTTCTGTAGAAGAAGCTTAATTTTTACACTACAATTGGCGGTTGAATTTTCAACCGCTTATTGTCTATTTACAATTAAAACGCTTTAAGGAGATTTTATGTTTTTTAAGACGCTTAAGGAAGCCTTTAAGGTCAAGGACGTCCGAGCAAGAATTCTCTTTACGATTTTCATCCTTTTTGTTTTCCGCTTAGGTGCCCATATTACGGTACCTGGCGTCAACGTTCAAAACTTGACAGAAGTAAGTAATCTTCCTTTCTTGAACATGATGAACTTGGTTTCTGGTAATGCAATGCAAAACTATTCACTCTTTGCAATGGGGGTTTCGCCTTATATTACTGCTTCAATCATTGTTCAATTGTTGCAAATGGACATTTTACCAAAATTTGTTGAGTGGTCAAAACAAGGGGAAATTGGACGTCGTAAACTGAATCAAGCGACACGTTACATTACCTTAGTGCTTGCTATGGCACAATCTATCGGGATTACTGCTGGTTTCCAAGCCATGAGCTCGTTAAATATTGTGCAAAATCCAAATTGGCAAAGCTATTTGATGATTGGTGCAATTTTGACCACTGGTTCAATGGTTGTCACTTGGATGGGTGAACAAATTAATGAAAAAGGATTTGGTTCAGGTGTTTCAGTAATTATCTTTGCTGGGATTGTATCTAGTATCCCATCGGCGGTCAAATCTGTTTATGATGAAAAATTCTTAAACGTTCGACCTTCAGAAATTCCAATGTCTTGGTTATTTGTCATTGGTCTAGTATTGTCAGCAATTATCATTATTTATGTAACAACTTTTGTTCAACAAGCAGAACGTAAAGTACCTATTCAATATACTAAATTGACTCAAGGTGCACCAACAAGTTCTTATTTGCCACTTCGTGTCAATCCAGCTGGGGTTATCCCAGTTATCTTTGCTGGTTCAATTACAACTGCTCCAGCTACGATTTTGCAATTCTTGCAACGTTCGCAAGGAAGTAATGTAGGTTGGTTATCAACTTTACAAGATGCCTTGTCATATACGACTTGGACAGGAATGCTCTTCTACGCATTATTGATTGTGCTCTTTACATTCTTCTACTCATTCGTTCAGGTCAATCCTGAAAAGATGGCTGAAAACCTTCAAAAACAAGGGTCTTACATTCCATCTGTTCGTCCGGGTAAAGGAACTGAAAAGTATGTATCACGTCTCTTGATGCGTCTTGCAACGGTAGGTGCGCTCTTCCTTGGTTTGATTTCAATCATTCCAATTGCTGCCCAAAACGTTTGGGGACTTCCAAAAATTGTCGCTCTTGGAGGAACATCACTCTTAATCTTGATTCAAGTTGCTATACAAGCAGTGAAACAACTTGAAGGATACTTACTCAAACGTAAATATGCAGGATTTATGGATAATCCACTTGAAACAAAATAAAATCTTGTCATTAGACAAGGTTTTTCTTTATTTTTTAGCAAAAATACGCTAAAATAGTGTAGGTAAAATCACAGAGAACATCTGCAATTTACTGACAGTTCTGTCAGTAATTTATAAATTAAAATCAGGAGAAAACAAAATGAATTTATTAATCATGGGACTTCCAGGAGCTGGTAAAGGAACTCAAGCTGAGTTCATCGTTAAAAATTATGGAGTGAACCACATTTCAACAGGTGACATGTTCCGTGCCGCAATGAAAAATGAAACTGAAATGGGTAAACTTGCTAAATCTTTCATCGATAAAGGTGAACTCGTGCCTGATGAAGTAACGAATGGAATTGTTAAAGAACGTTTAGCACAAGATGATATCAAAGCTTCAGGCTTCTTGCTTGACGGATACCCACGTACGATTGACCAAGCTCATGCACTTGATACAATGCTTGAAGAACTTGGAATCAAGCTTGATGCTGTTGTAAATATCGTTGTTAACCCAGATATTTTGGTTGACCGTTTAAGTGGCCGTTACATCTGCCGTAACTGTGGTGCAACTTATCATAAAATCTTCAATCCAACTAAAGTTGAAGGTGTTTGTGACGTTTGTGGTAGTCATGACCTTTATCAACGTGCGGATGATGTTCCAGAAACAGTTAAAAATCGTTTGGATGTCAATATTAAAGAATCAGCTCCAATTATTGAACACTACACTGAACTTGGACTTGTTAAAAACATTGAAGGTGAACAAGAAATTAGCCAAGTAACAGAAGATATTAAAAAAGTTTTAGGATAATGAAAATAAAAACCTCTGTCAGAGGTTTTTTTAGTAAAATAGCAAGATTAAAATACAAAATTTTACTGATAAGCTCTCTGTCAGTAAAATTATAAAAATGAAACACCCGAAAACATTGCCATGAATAGCTTTGAAAGCGAGTAATAAATTAAACCTGTACTCAAGCTAGAAAAATAAAGGCTTTTCTGAAAGAAAGACTTGCATTTGTTGCTGAAAAATGCTAAAATACATAAGTCCGACTTTTTAGATATATATAGTATATATCTTTCGGGAAATTTCTAAGGAGGTACTTTTGCTTGGCAAAAGATGATGTAATTGAAGTAGACGGCAAAGTCGTTGACACCATGCCGAATGCGATGTTCACGGTTGAACTCGAAAATGGTCACCAAGTCTTGGCGACGATTTCAGGAAAAATTCGAAAGAATTATATCCGTATCTTGCCTGGAGACAAGGTTCAAGTTGAACTCTCACCATACGATTTGACACGCGGACGAATTACTTACCGATTTAAGTAATCCGGACATTCATTGAGTGCATGATGCACAGTAACCATAGAAAGGAAGACACAATGAAAGTAAGACCATCAGTTAAACCAATCTGCGAATACTGTAAAGTTATTCGTCGTAACGGTCGTGTAATGGTAATTTGCCCTGCCAATCCAAAACACAAACAACGTCAGGGATAGAAAGGAAATAGAAAAATATGGCTCGTTTTGCTGGAGTTGATATTCCAAACGAAAAACGCATTGTTATTTCATTAACATATGTATTCGGTGTTGGACTTCAAACATCTAAAAAAGTACTTGCAGCTGCAGGTGTCTCAGAAGATATCCGTACAAAAGATTTGACATCAGATCAAGAAGATGCAATCCGTCGTGAACTCGATGGCTTGAAACTCGAAGGAGACCTTCGTCGTGAAGTGTCACTTAACATCAAACGTTTGATGGAAATCGGTTCTTACCGTGGTATGCGTCACCGTCGTGGACTTCCTACACGTGGACAAAACACTAAGAACAACGCTCGTACACGTAAAGGTCCTGCTAAATCAATCGCAGGTAAGAAAAAATAATTAAATAGAAAGGAGTTAAAATGGCAAAAATTACACGTAAACGTCGTGTTAAAAAGAATATTGAATCTGGAATTGTTCATATCCAATCAACATTCAACAACACAATCGTTATGATCACAGACGTTCATGGTAACGCCCTTGCTTGGTCATCAGCTGGTGCACTTGGTTTTAAAGGTTCTAAAAAATCTACACCTTTCGCCGCTCAAATGGCTTCAGAAGCTGCTGCTAAAGCTGCTCAAGAGCAAGGTTTGAAAACTGTATCTGTTACAGTTAAAGGTCCTGGTTCAGGTCGCGAATCAGCTATCCGCGCACTCGCTGCAGCTGGTCTTAATGTAACATCTATCAGTGATGTGACTCCTGTACCTCACAATGGTGCACGTCCTCCAAAACGTCGTCGTGTATAATTAGTTGCTCTTGTCACTAATCACTTTTCGCTTAGAGGAGAACATACATGATTGAGTTTGAAAAACCAAAAATTACTAAATTTGACGAATCAGAAAATTACGGTAAATTCGTTGTTGAACCACTTGAACGTGGTTATGGTACAACTTTAGGTAACTCTCTGCGTCGCGTCCTTTTGTCATCACTTCCTGGTGCTGCTGTGACTTCAATTCAAATTGAAGGTGTTCAACACGAATTCGCAACAATCCCTGGCGTACGTGAAGATGTCATCCAAATCGTTCTTGCGGTTAAAGGAATTGCCATCAAATCATACGTAGAGTCTGAAAAACAAATCGAACTTGACGTAACTGGTCCTATGGATGTTACTGCTGGTGATATCTTAACTGATAGCGACATTGAAATTGTCAACAAAGACCATTACTTGTTCTCTATTGCTGAAGGTCACTCAATGCGTGCTGTAATGACTGTTAAAAAAGGATACGGCTATGTTCCGGCTGACGAAAATAAAGTCGATGGAGCGCCAATTGGCACAATTGCTGTAGACTCAATTTACACACCAGTAAGTAAAGTAAATTATCAAGTAGAACCTGCCCGTGTTGGTGGAGATTCTAGCTACGATAAATTAACACTTGAAATTACTACAAACGGTACTATCGTTTCTGACGAAGCTTTGTCACTCTCAGCTAAAATCTTGACAGACCACTTGAACTTGTTCGTTGATCTTTCAGAAGTTGCAGCTGAAGCCGAAACACTTGTTGTTAAAGATGAAGTTAAAACAGAACGTGTGCTCGATAAAATTATTGAAGAAATGGACTTCTCAGTTCGTGCTTACAATGGTTTGAAACGCGCAGGTATCAACACTGTTGCTGATATTGTTGAAATGAGCGAAGCTGACATGATTAAAGTCAAAAACCTCGGTCACAAATCAGTAGAAGAAGTCAAAGTTAAATTGACTGAATTGGGACTTTCCCTTAAAAAAAGAAAATAATAATATAGGAGGAAACAAATGAGCAATCGTAAACTCGGACGTACATCTTCACAACGTAAAGCTATGCTTCGTGATTTGACTACAGATTTGATCATCAACGAAACTATCGTTACAACTGAAGCTCGCGCTAAAGAAGTTCGTCGTACAGTAGAAAAAATGATTACGCTTGGTAAAAAAGGTGACCTTTCAGCTCGTCGTGCAGCAGCTGCTTACGTACGTAATGAAATCGCAATTAAAGATTTCAACGAAGAAACTGAAACTTTCCCAACTGCCCTTCAAAAATTATTCAACGACCTTGCTAAACGCTACGAAGGACGTAACGGTGGTTACACTCGTATCCTTAAAGTAGAACCACGTCGTGGTGATGCTGCGCCTATGGCAATCATTGAATTGGTTTAATTGTATTAAATCTTGAAGTAATAATAAAATACTAAATTGAGTGTTATGATGTTGGCGGGGGGTTCTGTGGGTGCATGTGTTGAGTTGTGATTGACTCTCTTTCGCATCAGCCTTGCTTATAGTCTAGCTCTGTCTGATTAGATTAAATTTCTAATCTAGTCAGGCCACTCAATTTATTTATTTTAGCCGTTGTAGCTCAGTCGGTAGAGCAGCACCATGGTAAGGTGAAGGTCGACAGTTCGATTCTGTTCAATGGCATATTTTTTACAGTATATATTTTAAATATGAAAGGTCTTATTTATATAATAAGATTTTTTAGTTACTAACATAATAGTATAGAATTAAAGATTAATATTGAAAATAAAGAGATTTATTTTTGATATAGGCGAATGTTAAAGTATAAATATCTACGATAGTAATAAAGTTAAATGAAATGGTTTGTCCATCAGGTATGGTTATTGATATAAAGGCAAAAACTTACAATTATTTTTATCTAAGATTTATGTCAGACGGTCTGAAATATGATAGAATGGTAAAAGAATAAAATCCTTAATCAAATAGAACAGCGGATTATCCGCTGTTTTGTTACATTTTAATAAATTTTACGTATGAATAAGTGGAGGGGAAATGGCGAAGAAAAAATCATCATTTGTTTGTCAAAATTGTGGCTATAAGTCTGCAAAATACTTAGGACGTTGTCCAAACTGTGGCGAATGGTCTTCTTTTGTTGAAGAAGTTGAAGTCCAAGAAGTTAAAAATCAACGTGTTTCAATGACTGGCGAACGTTCAAAACCATTGAAGCTAGATGAAGTTGAATTATTTGATACTCCTCGGATTGAAACGGACTTAGATGAATTTAATCGTGTATTAGGAGGGGGTGTTGTTCCTGGTTCATTAGTTCTGATTGGGGGAGACCCTGGGATAGGTAAATCAACCTTACTTTTACAGGTTTCTACTCAATTGGCTTCTAGAGGTCGTGTGCTTTATGTGAGTGGTGAAGAATCAGCCCAACAAATTAAACTAAGAGCTGAGCGTTTAGGAGATATTGACCGTGACTTTTATCTCTATGCTGAAACAAATATGCAGTCGATTCGTGCAGAAGTTGAGCGTTTAAAACCTAACTTCTTAATTATTGATTCCATTCAAACAATTATGACACCAGAAATTCAATCAACTCAAGGCTCAGTAAGTCAAGTTCGTGAAGTGACTGGAGAATTGATGCAAATTGCTAAAACGAATGATATTGCGACCTTTATTGTTGGTCATGTGACTAAAGAAGGTCAGCTGGCTGGGCCAAGGATGTTAGAGCATATGGTTGATACGGTGCTGTATTTTGAAGGAGAACGAAATAATACATTTAGAATTCTTCGTGCTGTAAAAAACCGTTTTGGTTCAACTAATGAAATTGGAATTTTTGAGATGCAGGGTCATGGCCTGGTCGAAGTGACTAATCCCTCAGAGGTCTTTTTAGAAGAACGTTTAGAGGGCTCAACTGGATCTGCAATTGTTTGTGCACTTGAAGGAACACGGCCCATATTAGTTGAAATACAAGCACTGACGACACCGACAATGTTTGGAAATGCTAAAAGGACGACCTCAGGTCTAGATTTTAACCGTGTAAGTTTAATTATGGCGGTGCTTGAGAAGAGAACGGGGCTTTTGATGCAAAATCAAGATGCCTACCTCAAATCTGCGGGGGGAGTAAAATTGGATGAGCCAGCCATTGACCTCGCGGTCGCGGTCGCTGTGGCTTCAAGTTATAAAGAACTTCCAACAGATGCGCGTGAATGTTTTATTGGTGAAATTGGTTTAACGGGTGAAATTCGTCGGGTGACCCGAATTGAACAAAGATTGAATGAAGCTGCAAAACTAGGGTTTAAAAAAGTATATGCTCCAAAAAATTCAATTGTAGGGATTGATATTCCTGAACAGATTCAAGTGATTGGAGTAACAACTTTAACTGAATGTTTAAAACTGGTCTTTGGCTAATATAAAAATAAGGCTATTTCGTTAATGAAATAGCCTTTGCTTTTTATGAATGACTTATCTTATAAGAATAATAAGCTAATAGAACTAATAGACTAGAGCCGATTAATGTAAAATCACCTAACCATAAACTTAAAAGTGAAGAAATAAAGGCTCCCACAACAAATGATAAAGCAAGAGATAAGAAAATGAGTGAATTTTTTAAGTCCTTAGTATTTTTAGAAACTATATATTGTCCTAGATTTGTTCCAAAAGCTTTGATATTACCTGTGGACATGATATTAGCATAAGGAAGTCCTCTAACTCGGGTAAAGGTATCACCTTGAATAACCATAAAAAAGGAGAGAATTCCAACAAAAAGTGAGGCTGATAAATGTAAAAAAGTAGCGAAGGCGAGAGAAATGAGTAAAATACCAATCATTTGTATGAAGAGAAGGGATTCAATTTCACTTTGATTATTTTGGGTTTTATATTTGGTGAATAAGGTCTTGAAAAGTGCACCTAGTGCAAAAAATAAAATTGGAATTATAAATTGAAAAGCTTTTTCCAAATTTCCATGGGCTAAATTAATTCCAGTCTGAATCAAATTCCCAGTTTGGAGACTAGCGAAACGGCCGTCAAAATGAAAAAAGGTAAAGGCATCAACAAAGCCTGTATTCATGGCAAGTAATAGAGCAACAAGTAAACTTTCTTTAGAATGGACTGCGGATTTAAACATAATTTTTTCCTTCATAATCTGTAAAAGATAAAGCCATTATAGCACAATGATCATCTAATGCACTCCATTTAAAATAAAAAATTAAATAACTGTTAAAAAGGAAAATAAGTTATAATATAATAAATATAGCATGAGAAATTCAATAGATTTCTTGTGTTTGGATAAGCAATATTAAAGGAGCGTGTGGTATAATTGACACAGGGCTTTCTTGTAAGCCTATCCATTTTCTAAAAGGAGGAAAAGATATGCGTCGTTGGATTATTCATCTTGTTATGACTGTCATCGGAGCATCGCTAGGTGTTGCTGTTGTACCATCAATTTTAAAGGTATTTGGTTGGGACACAGGGATTTTGCAGAACGAAGCTGTTGACGGTGTGATTGGTGCAATTATTTTTATTATTCTTTCATTTATATTTGCCGGTTCAATGCTTAATGGGTTGAAAAAAATAGATTCTAGAATTTCCAAAATGAATATGTCAAAAATGGTCTTCAATATTATTGGGATTGTTCTTGGTCTTCTCGTTGGGGTTATTGGAAGTATTCCATTAAGATTTTTAAATGTTCCTATTTTAAGTAATATCATTTCATTCATACTTGTTTTGGTGATGATTTATTTGGGATATGTTTTGTTTGATCGACGAGGAGACGAAATTGCTCGAGTGCTTTTTCGTAAGCGCCGTGAAGCAATGGCAACTGAACCAGCAGAAGTTGCTGAGGAAGTTGTCAGTGAATCTAAGAGTGATAATAGTATCTTATTGGATACAAGTTCAATCATTGATGGTCGGATTTTAGATGTAATTAAAACAGGGTTCATTTCAGATAAAATTATTGTTCCTAATTTTGTGATTTTAGAATTACAATTAATTTCTGATAGTTCAGACCCACTGAAAAGGGCTAAAGGACGTCGGGGCTTGGATTTGGTTAATGAATTAACTAAATTTGATCAAGTTGAAATTTCTCAAGTTGATTTTCCAGATGTTCGAGAAGTTGATACTAAACTTCTTAAATATGCAAGTTCTACTGGCTCAAAATTAGTGACGAATGATTTTAATCTTAATAAAGTTGCTGAAATTCAGGGTGTTCAAGTTCTTAACATTAACGACCTTGCTAATGCTGTGAAAACACAACTTGTTGTGGGCGAACATATTAACGTACAAATTATTCGTGCTGGTTCTGAACGTCAACAAGGCGTGGCTTATTTGCCAGATGGAACAATGATTGTCATCGAAGATACTGCAAAATTGATTGATAAAACAGTTACTGTTGAAGTTGCTAAGGTGCTACAAACAAGTGCTGGTCGAATGATTTTTGCTGATTTAGTAAAAAAATAAAGAAGAAAACCGATAAATTATCGGTTTTTATCTTAAATGAATTTTGAGTACTTAGGAGTTTAATATGTATTTAAAACGTTTTATTCAATTGTTTGTAGTTTTTTTAATTTCTTTAGCTGTTTTTGCTTTGATATTAGAAATGAATTTTGGAAATTATTGGTTAAGATTTGTTTTAGGACTTATCATTGCTTATGTTTTTCTTACTTTACCACTTGTTCTGTTAACAATTTTTAAAACTAGTAAAAAGGCTAATGTTGTTGGTACGAATGCTGTAGAAAATGAACTTGCTTATCTTTTAAAAGACTTTCCAGGCTACCTTGCTTTAAGTGTGACTGATGAAAATTCAAAGAGTTCAACAACGATTATGAGTTTTATTCAAGCTCAAAAAACGGAAAATATTTTCTACATGGTTGCGGATAAAAAAGCTTCAAAGATTAGCGATATAAAAAGAAATTCACAAGTGAGTTTTACGACTTGGTTTGATAAGTTGGAAAAAGGAGGGCGCTTGACTTCAAATCGGGTTCATGCAGAAATCTTAGAAAAGGCTAAAGCTCAAGAAATTGTGAAAAAAGAAGAATTAATCTTATCTCTTCATGAAAATGCGGAGAATATGTCAATTATTGCTTTAAGGATTGAATCGGTCCTTTATGAAAATTTTAAAGGTCAAACTAAAGTTATTAATTTTGAAAAATAATTTATTAAAACTGCTTTTTAGCAGTTTTTTTATTCTAATAAAAGTGGTAAATATTGACATTTTAGCTATATTGTAATACTATGTAGATGTAGTTAGTATTACTAAATAGCGGAGGAAAAAATGAATCAAATTACAGAAATGTTGAAAGGAGTTCTTGAGGGTTGTGTTTTAGAAATCATTGGTCAAGGGGAAACTTATGGTTATGAAATTACTCAAAAACTGCGAGAACTTGGTTTTGAAGATGTTGTAGAAGGAACGGTATATACGATTACGATGCGTCTTGAAAAGAAAGGGTATGTTGAGATTAGAAAAAAACCTTCAAAACTTGGCCCCGCTCGAAAATGGTATCGTTTAAATGAGCCAGGGCAAATCGAGCGAGAAAATTTTTGGAAAAAATGGGCTTTTATTTCAGAAAAATTGGAGTTTTTACGTCATCAAAATTTATTGAGTGAGCAGAAGGGAGAAAACCATGGTGGAGCATAGAAATATTGTTGATAGAATGATTGGTCTTAAAGAAAAAAGAGAATTTCGCGAATTTGAAAATCGTGCTCAGAAACTTGGAGAGGATTATTATGAAGATTATAAGGAATTAAAAAAATATATATGGCACTCTGGGGTAACGAAATGGGCAGATTTCAAATTTATTTTTGGACAAGTTCTTGATTTACTTGAAGAAGCTAAAATCCAAGACAAAGAGTTGACTGATTTAATTGGTTCAGATGTTGCGACATTTATTGATGAGAT
This sequence comes from Lactococcus sp. KTH0-1S, assembly GCF_052544945.1. NCBI lineage: Bacteria > Bacillati > Bacillota > Bacilli > Lactobacillales > Streptococcaceae > Lactococcus > Lactococcus sp. KTH0-1S. Next base: position 2,156,383 of record NZ_CP195165.1, on the reverse strand, counting down.
GGTGGATGATAATAGTTGGGAAAAAAACCAAAAAAATAAACTTAATAAGGAGCTGAAAAATGGTTTTAGATAAAATTAGTGACCTTCTCGCTGAAAAAAAAACTGGCAAGAAATGCAAAATCGAGCTAAAAAATTACCTAAAGATTTTTATCAGGCTTATCGTTCAATTCAAAAATATATGTTCAAAATGGGGGCAACAGATTGGCATATTTTTAATGATATTATTGAATTATTTGAACTGGCAGTAGTTGATGGGCGGAGCCCAGCAGAGGTTCTGGGCGATGATGTTGCAACTTTTGCTGATGAATTATTAAGTGATAATAAAAAGGATTGGCGAAATAAATATCGTCAAGATTTGAATGATTATTTTGCTCGAAAGTAATAAATAGATTTTATTGATAAGTCTGTCAGTAAAATTGAAAATTTATCAATAAAAAAAGTTACTGACAGGTTTGTTAGTAACTTTTGTTTTTTAAAATTCCATGACCATATTGTACCAAGTTTCTCCGCCGAATTTTGACTCGGAAAGTCCTTCGTCAGTAAAGCCGTGTTTTTCATAATAGGGAACTAAATAATCATGGCAAGTAAGACTGATTCCCAAACGTTTTTTCGATTTGGCTTCTTTTTCAAGTAAAAGGAGTAAGTTTGTTGCAATTCCTAAGCCTTGATAATCAGGGTCAACGGTTAAACTGATGATTTTTTGGAAACCACCTGTTTTGGGATTGGCTTCGGTACGTTCAAAAGATTCATCATCTAAGTAACGACCTTCTGTAACAGGACCAGAAACGTAACCTACGACAGTTCCTTCACTATTTCTTGCTGCAATAAAGCTATCAGGAATTAAGTTAATTCTTTCGATCATTGACTCTACAGAGAGGGCTTCATTTTCTGAGAAAGTAGCTCTTTCAATACGGATGACATCATCTATATCATTTGGCATAATTTGAGTATAAGTAATTTCATTCATACAATTAATTCTAACATAGACTGAACGGAAAGGAAATCAATAATCATCGTTAGTAATTAAAAGAATAAAAAGTTATTGATTAATAATGAATTCAAATTATAAAAGAAATTTATAAAATTAAAAAATGGTATAAAATATCCTTAACCAATTGTTTACTTAAGATTTACCAAAAGTTTACATTGAACTTTGGAGATTGGGATAAAATGAAAGGGTAGTAATCAAACCAATGGAGGTTATATGAACACAAGCGGAAAAAATTCCTAGAAATTTTAATTGGAATTTCAGCTCTTTTATTAATTATTGCGTCTTTGGGGGATTTGCAAATTTCTAAAATGGTTATGGATCAAAATTCAATTTTTGGTAATCTTTTTCAGATTTTTGGAATGTTTCCGTCAGCGCTTATCCCTTTTATTTCAGCGGAAATTATCTTCATTTATGGTCTAAGACAAGATAATCAACTGACAAAATGGATTTTAGCGATTTCTGGACTTGGCTTTGCTTATTGGTCAGCATGGGGCTGGGTTGATGGTTGGATGTTTTACGGTGTGACCACACTTCATAACATCAAAAATCATCAGCCAATGGGTGCAGCGAATAACAGCATTGGAGCCACAGCGACTTATTCTTTCGGACTTGAAGCACTTTTTACATTTATTATCCTGGTCATCGGAACATTTTTGATTTATAGATGGCTGAGCAAGAAAACTTACGAAGAATTAAGTCAATTGATTATTGTGGCGATTGCTGGGATTGCTGTCGTTTATGTCAGCAACTCAATTGTCAATACGATGAAAGTTAATTGGGGGCGTTTTCGCCCTTATGAGGTTAAGGAAATTGTTTCCTCTACCAAAGGAACGTTCACTAATTGGTGGCATTTGAACGGTCAAACAGGTCATCAATCATTCCCGTCAGGTCATACAATCGCAGCGGCTGCAGCACTCTTTTTACCATTTTTTGCTGACAGAAAAAATCTTAAAGGCCAAAAGATTTTGGCTTACAGCGGATTTGTTTTCACACTTTTAATGATGGCTGCTCGGGTCCGAATTGGTGCACATTTCTTATCGGATACCACGATGTCATTAATTATCGCGTCTTTAGTTACTTTTGTTGCCACAAAGGCAATTGGTTACTCATTTATTGAGGAAGAATCTCTCAACTAGAAAATTATAAATGATTACTACAAAAATAACATTCTTTGGGGTGTTATTTTGATTTTGGTTGTAAATTCTTTGTTTTCTGGAGAGATTGTCTTATACTAATGCTAAGAAAATCAATTTTTGAAAGGAATAAAAAGATGAAAACAAGTGATGCTTTAATTGTAATTGATATGCAAAATGAGGTATGTGCCGGGATTTATCGGCGAGAAGAATTAATTGAGCAAATTAATCAACGAATTCTTACTTATCGAAAGGCTAAAAAACCGATTATTTTTATCCAGCATAATGATGATGAACTGATAAAAGAAAGTTTTGGTTGGCAAATGATTCCAGAATTGCTGACAGCATCTACTGACAAGTATGTTGAAAAAACGCATGCCAATGGTTTCTATCAAACGGAACTGCAAAAATTACTGACAGACTTGTCAGTAAAATTGATTGAATTTTGCGGTGCTCAAACTGAATTTTGTGTTAACACGACGCTTGTTTTTGCTCATGGTCTGGGCTATCAAAATTGGATGCAAAGAGGGGCAAGTTCAACTTTTGATAGTAAATGGCTGTCAGCAAAAGAAATCGTTGATTTTTATGAAAACCATCTTTGGGATGAACGATTTCTTCAATTCTTAGATTAAATTTGTCAATGATAGATTACAAATGAATTTTAGGTCGGCATGCTTTCTTAATTTGTGGTAAAATAGAGGTGATTGTTAGAGTAGTTTAGGCTATTTAAAACCAAGAACGATTCATTTCTTACAGAAAAGAAGTGAACGAATTAATGAGGAGAATTGGATTAATATGAATAAAAAAATCCGCGTCCGTTACGCACCATCACCAACAGGACTTTTGCATATCGGGAATGCTCGTACAGCCCTTTTTAACTATCTTTTTGCCCGTCATCACGGGGGAGATTTTATCATCCGTATTGAAGATACAGACCGTGAACGTCACGTAGAAGATGGTGAACGTTCACAACTTGAAAACCTTCGTTGGTTGGGAATGGATTGGGATGAAAGTCCTGAAACACATGAAAACTACCGTCAATCAGAACGTTTGCCTTTATATCAAAAATATATTGACCAATTGTTGACTGAAGGAAAAGCTTATTATTCTTATAAAACGCCAGAAGAACTTGAAGCTGACCATGCGAAACAAGAAGCAGCAGGAATTGCTCCACATTATATTAACGAATATGCTGGCATGAGCGATGATGAAAAAGCAGCTTATATCGCGGAGCGTAAAGCGCAAAATATTGAACCGGTTGTTCGTATTTCTGTTGATGAAAAAGCAATTTATAAATGGAATGATATTGTTAAAGGCGACATTGAATTTGAAGGTAAAAACATCGGTGGAGATTGGGTAATCCAAAAACGTGATGGTTACCCAACTTACAATTTTGCTGTTGTTGTTGATGACCATGATATGCAAATCTCACATGTTATCCGTGGAGATGACCATATTGCCAATACACCAAAACAATTAGTTGTTTACGATGCTTTGGGTTGGGAAGCACCACAATTTGGTCACATGACTTTGATTATTAATTCTGAAACTGGGAAAAAATTATCAAAACGTGACACAAATACACTTCAGTTTATTGAAGACTACCGTAAAAAAGGTTACATGTCTGATGCCATTTTCAACTTTATTGCACTTTTGGGCTGGAATCCTGGTGGAGAAAAAGAAATTTTCTCTCGTGAAGAATTAATTGAACTTTTTGATGAACATCGTTTGTCTAAATCACCAGCAGCCTTTGATCAAAAGAAATTGGACTGGTTGGATAATGAATACATCAAAAATGCTGATTTTGCTAAAGTATTTGAATTGACAAAACCATTCCTCGTTGCTGCTAATCGCTTTGATGAACGTGCTGAGGAACTGGTTAAACTTTATCAACCACAAATGAAATCAGCAGATGAAATTGTTGAATTAACAGACCTTTTCTATGGAGATTTCCCAGAATTAACTGATGAAGCACGTGAAATGTTGGCTGCTGAAACAACACCATTAGCTTTGAGTACTTTCCGTGCAAAATTGGCTGAACTTCCTGAAAATGATTTTACAGTGGAAAATATTTTCCCACTCTTTAAAGCGACTCAAAAAGAAACTGGCGTAAAAGGTAAAATGCTCTGGATGCCAATTCGTATTGCAGCTTCAGGTTCAATGCATGGTCCAGAATTGCCAGAAACAATTGCACTTCTTGGAAAAGAAAAAGTATTGGCTCATTTGGATGCTGCTTTAAATAAATAAATTAATCAAAAAATGACTGACAGAAAAAAGCGTAGCTTTTGAGTATTCTGTCAGTCATTTTTATTTATAAAAAGATTGCTGTCAGTAAAATAAAAACTCGTCATTGACGAGTTTTTTAATTATTTGAATTGGTCAGCAGCTGGAATATGGCTGTCATGGAAATATTGTTCTGACAGTTTTTTAAGTGTGCCGTTGTCATAAAGTTTTTTGAGTTCCACGTTCAAATCTTTTTGCAATTTGCTTTGGCTATTATCAAGGATAAAGTAATCATAAGTTTTAAATTCTGATTGTTTATCCAAATCAGTTGGAACAGTGTCCACTAAACCTGTGATTGCGTGTTCTTTAATTAAGTTTTCTGCAGGTGCTTTAGAAGCAAATAAGAAATCAATTTGTCCACTAGAAATGGCAGATAGTCGGTCAGCTAAAGGACGTTGACTATATTTAACATTGATTTTTTTGTCTGGATGATTTTTGTTCCAGCTTTCAAACATATCACCATAGTTGGTTCCAGCAGGAATTTCTGTCGTTTTACCAGCAAGTTGAGAGATTTTTGTAATATTTTCTTTAGATGTTGAGAAAATCGCATCAATTCCTTGGCGAACAGGATAGCTAAAGAGATATTTTTCAGAACGTGCTTTTGTCTTACCAAAATTATTTGCCGCAATTTGTGCACGGCCACCGTCTAAAGCAGCCAAAATTGCACTATCTTCATAGACTTTAAAGTCGAATTTATAATCCTTCATGTCTTTGTCAGCAGCTTTTAAAATATCATATTCAAAACCAGTCATTTTGCCATTTTCGCTGTATTCATAAGGGACAGAAGCGGCAGAAGTTGCAACAGTTACGGTTGTTACTTTATCTGTTGATTTAGAAGATGAATTATCTTTTGACGAGCAAGCAGCAAGTAAGCCAATTGAGGCAATTCCAACTGTTGCAAGAGTCAACAATTTTATTTTTTTCATATCAATTTCTCCTTAGAAATTTTGTCAGCTCAGTTTTTATTTTAAATTTGGAAGTTGGTTACGAGTGAGCTGACTTTTAATATAGACATAATATTAACATAATCTTAAAAAAACCACCATAAAAAAGATTTATGACGGTTTTTTAACTTTTATATGGTTCCGTTAGCGAAAATTTCAAAAATTTTCTTATCAAAATGCTCAGTTTCCCAAGTACATTCTGGGTGCCATTGGACAGCAAGCACATGTTTTTCTTTATTTTCAATCGCTTCAACTAAGCCATCGTTTCCATGAGCAATGGCCGTCAAGCCTTGGCCCAAATCTTTAATGACTTGATGATGGAAAGAATTAACCATATAATTTTCAGGCAAGAAGCCCAAGGCACTTTCTTTTTCAACACTAATATGATGAGTTGGAATTTCTTGTGGTGTTGGACTTTGGAGATGTTTTATCTGACTTGAAGTTTGACTCAAGTCTTGATAAAGACTTCCGCCAAAATAAACATTGAGTAACTGTAGGCCACGACAAATGCCCAAAATAGGTTTATTTGCTTCTAGAGCAGCTTTGATTGTGGCAAGCTCAAAACGGTCACGAATCGGATCAGTTGTTCCTAATTTAGCATTAGGCTCCTCACCATAGAGATAAGGACTGACATCTGCCCCACCAGTCAGTACAATTTTATCTACCAGTGTCAGGTAATTTTTTATATTTTCGGTTTTGTCAACAGGAAGAATAATCACAGTATGACCTAAATCCTGAAAAACATCAATAAATGATTGACGAGTATAGCTTACTTTGTTCCACCAAAAGGGGGATTGTTCAACTGTATTGTAAGGAGTTCCAAGAATTCCAATAATTGCCATCTTATTTTTTCACACTTTCAATAGGAATAATGAGTTTGGATTGAGATAAATCAATCTCGTAAGTCACTTTACGATTATCACGAACCGTATGTTCAAAGTCAGTACTATAGAGTATGACCCGAAGTTTATCCGCTTTTTCTAAATGATAAATCGTTGGTTGTAGTTCAAATTTGAGCGTAAACCATTCGTCAGCTTTTAAATCACTGACCGTCAGTAAATCTTTGTTTTGGAGATTGGTAAATCCTTTAGTGACCAACTGATAAGGACTTTCGACAAGAGGAAGTTCAACCAAATCATCTAACATGAAGTTTCGGCCACGGTCAAGAACTTTAAAATCTTTTACTCTTGCTTTATCTTCCAGCCGTTTTTTGGGACCAAAATCAAGAATTTGAGCAGATAAGAGTCCTTTACTATCATTTAATTTTAGTCTGATTTCTAGTTCAATTGAACCATTAATTGTTAACTCAGAAGGAAGTTCTAAATCAATGACAGCTTCGTTAGCTTTATTTTCAAATAAATCTTTTTTAAAGAAGTTGAAATCTTTGGAATACTTTTTGAAGCTTTCATCATCATAGTGGTTATCAAATTGAGCAAAAGAAACCGCCGTTTTCCCAAGAGGGAGTTTGAGTTGGTCATCGCCCCCAAATTTACTGACAGCTGACCAGACTTGATCTTTGGAATTTTCCTGTAAAATAACGGGTGGAAGATTTAAATTTAAATCTCTATCTAATAATTTGGCAGAGAAATAAGCATTGATTGTCTCAGAAAAATCAATGGATTGCCAAGAATTCATATAAATATGAGCCCCGCGATGTAGAAAGGCATGCTTGGCATGACCTTCTGGCAGAGCCTGCCAAAAATTATAAGCTTGTTCGGGTGTAACATTCCAGTCTTGTAAACCGTGAACAATTAGGACGTCAGCTTTAACTTGGTCAGAATTGATTAAATAATTTCGGTCATGCCAAAATTGATTATAATCACCAGACTTACGGTCTAAAGCAGTAGTCATTTCTGCTAAACGTTTTTCGTATTCAGCATTTCCTTTTAAATAATCAGCACCATCAAGATTTCGTGAGTAAGTCAGTGCAGCAAGTACATCTAAATCTTCACCAGGAAAACCACCAGGAGAACGGACAAGACCATTTTCACGATAGTAATTATACCAAGAAGAAATTCCAGCTTCAGCTAAGATGACTTCAAGTCCATCGACTCCAGTAGTAGCAGCACCATAAGCCATCGTTCCTAAATATGACTTTCCAGTCATTGCTACTTTTCCGTTTGCCCAAGTGGCCTTAATTTCATGCGTTTTTTTACGAGAAGTATAAGCACGAGTTCGGCCATTTAACCAATCAATGACAGCAGTCATACTATAAATTTGCTGATAATCGCCTGAAGTTTGGAAGCCATTTGAGCCACGCGTTCCAACACCAGCCACATAAATAGAAGCAAAACCACGCGTCAAAAAGTAGTCATTTAAAGAATAAGTCCAACCATGAGTAAAATGATAAGGTGCTTTATCTACAATAGGAAGTTCTTTGGTTTCAGACGGACGTTTTTGTGGAAGCTTTCCTTGGACATGAATTTTGTGACTGTCCTTTTTTTCCAAATCAACATTCATTTCATGCAGCGCTAAATCATTAGCTTTCTCATTGATTCCCAAATGATAAGGACTTGCGGTCATCACAACTGGAAGTTTTTCAGTGCTTTTTGGACGGATAATTTGAATTTTAATTAAGTCATTTTTTCCTGTTTGCTCAGTATCAACTGGACTTTCAACCCAAACCACCTCACGTTCAAGGAGCGAAGAATCAAAAGTTGCCATTGATTTGTCATTGAAAAAGTGATAGTGATTATCCAAAGGAAGAAGGCCTTCTGAAACCCAATATTCAACAAGAATCATTCCGCTTTTACGACGGCTACAAAGTAAATAGTAAAAAGCAGAGATGATAGTTTCAGTTGTCATCTTAACCTCACTTTGTGGAAGATTAAGTTTTTTAGCAAATTCAGTTGCTTTTCCTATTTCAAAATCAAAATTTGGAACAAAGTCAAGAAGTTGCAAAGCAATATTCCAGAAAATCTCCCAATCTAATTCAATAGAGGATTTTAAGAATTCAATGACGTCTAGCTCAGTATTGGCTTGCAAAACAGTCATATCAATAGGACTTTGAATGAGAAAATCTTTTAAAATTTTCTTTTCATCCCAAAAAACAGACCAACGAAACCCAAGCTGATCAAGTTCTGCTAGTTGTTCATCAAAGTTTTTATCAACAATTGAAAAATGATTAAAGCGCATCTTAAGTCCTCCATAAAAAGCATGATAATTCTTTTAATTATAGCAAATTTTCAGTAAATAATCAGACTAAAAGGGTCTAATTTCCAATGAATATTTGAAGCAAGCGCGCTTTTCTGATATAATAGCTGAGGTTATTATATTAAAATCAAATTTTGGAGGGTTCCATAAAAAATGGATGTTACATGGACAGTGAAATATATCACTGAATTTGTCGGAACTGCGCTACTCATCATCATGGGTAATGGTGCGGTTGCCAACGTTGAACTTAAAGGTACAAAAGCTCACGCACAATCTTGGATGATTATTGGTTGGGGTTATGGACTTGGTGTAATGCTACCAGCAGTTGCTTTCGGTAACATTACTTCACAAATTAATCCAGCTTTCACACTTGGACTTGCAGCCTCAGGACTTTTTCCTTGGGCACATGTTGCTCAATATATTATTGCACAAGTTTTAGGTGCGATGTTTGGACAATTATTGATTGTTATGGTTTATCGCCCATACTATCTTAAAACACAAAATCCAAATGCTATTCTCGGAACTTTCTCAACAATCGATAATGTTGATGACAATGATGAAAAAACTCGTTTGGGAGCCACAATTAATGGTTTCTTGAATGAATTTGTTGGATCATTCGTCTTGTTCTTCGGAGCAGTTGCTGCGACAAATATCTTCTTTGGTAGTCAATCAATTACTTGGATGACAAACTACTTGAAAGGTCAAGGAGCAGACGTTTCATCATCAGATATTATGAATCAAATTTGGGTTCAAGCATCGGGAGCTTCTGCTTCTAAAATGGTTGCTCATTTGTTCTTAGGATTCCTTGTTATGGGTCTTGTAGTCGCTCTTGGTGGTCCTACAGGACCTGGTTTGAATCCAGCGCGTGACTTTGGTCCACGTTTGGTTCACAGCCTCTTGCCAAAATCAGTTTTGGGTGAAGCTAAAGGTTCTTCTAAATGGTGGTATGCATGGGTTCCAGTTTTGGCACCAATTCTTGCATCACTTGCAGCCGTAGCTCTATTTAAAATGATTTATCTTTAAAAAAATTACTGACAGAATTTCTGTCAGTAATTTTTTATTTAATCATAAGCGCAATTACTAACCCAAAGAGATTCCAAAGGAGATGGACGCTCATGTTAAGATAAAAATTGCGATATTTAGCATAAAGACTTGTGAGTACGAGGCTCATTAAACCGTAAGTTAACCAGCTATAGAGGTCAGTAGGACCATGCATGTAAGCAAAAAGGAGCAATGCCGTTAAAAAAGCAAAATATTTTTGATTTTTGAAAATGACTTCAAAAATTCCTACCCGATAAACAAGTTCTTCTAAAAAACCAGCAGCAAGTGTTTGGGTTGCAAAGACAGCAATTGGAATCACTTTTTGTAATTCATTTAGTGAATCTTGATTACTGGTAGTTGGACTTTGATTGATAATTTGAGCAAAAATTCCTGTCAGAAGAGAGACCAGAAAAAGCAAGGCAAAACCAATTATTATTTTTAAAGGAGGAAAATATTTCCAACTTATTTTAGGGATGAGTTCAGCTTTACGAGCAATCAGATAAGAAGAGCTAATCGTAAGTAAAAAGATAATAAAAAAGATGACGGTATCTAAGGTTGTGAAATGGCGCTGATAAGCAAAAAGGGTTGTCGCAAGCATTGGTAAGTTAGATAAAATAAAGAGCACCAACCAAACTGATTTGTGATAAGCAAAAATTAATCCAACAATCGATAATACGAGAGCTGTCATTAAAAATGGCAAGTGAAAAATACTGACAGATAGGGCTGAAAAAAGTAGCGCCAAAATAATTACAATTGCCCAACGATATTTGGCTAATGATTGAAGTTTTTCTATATTAAACATGTCAATATTATAGCATAGTAATAGCTGTCAGCAGAAGAAAATATTTCATTTTTGTTGATAACTTTTGTTAATCTGAACTTGAATAAATTGTAGTAAAATAGAGCTACCTCAAAAATGTGCATATCTGGCAACCACACTAAAAGGTCAGTCTAACTTTGTTCGTACCTAGATATGTACTTAAAACTATCTTTAAAAATTCCCATGGTTAACGACTATGAGTTTTTTTATTGAGATTCTAAAATTACACAATTAATGTAGAAAGAAAAAAGTAAAAGATATAAATCGTTGATAATTTCCTTGAAATTTGCGAAAATAAGAGATAGTTATTTGTAAATGTAATCAATGGAGGCTAAAATGAGCGAGATTATAAATCATATTACCGCTTTTCAACCAGTCTATCGTGTGCTTAACCGTGAAGAAAATTTAGATTTCTACCGTGAAGTGCTTGGCTTTAAGGTCTTGGTAGAAGAAGGCGCAATGGTATGGCTTGGTGGGCATGAAGCGAAAAAAGATCGGTTTCAATTAGAAGAATCACCAGGTTTTCGTCCTGTTGAAGGATTGAAAAAACACGGGCAAACGGTGATCAAAGCTAATTCATCTGAGATTGAGCAATTAATTGTTCGTAACTTGGACAAGATTTCTAAGGTCTATAAAGGGAAAAATGGCTTTGCTTTTTCAGCGCTTTCGCCTGAATCAGAACTTTTTTGGGTAGCATCAGATTTACTGACAGATTTATCATTACTGACAGAAATTGATAAATCAGAAATGGAGCTTGAGGAAGATAAAACTTTTAAAGGTTTGTCAGATTTTGAAATTATAGCAATGGATTTGAATGTTGCTGACCAATCAATTATTGAATTTTATGAATCAGTTTTTGGTCTTAAAGCAATCAATAACCAAATTGAATTTCCTTTTGTAACTTTGACTTTTAGTGTTGAAGAAAGCGAAGATTTAGCTGCAGGAACCGATGAAGTACTTGACCTTGAGTTTTTGGTGTTCATGATCGGCAAAGATTTTGATTTGAAAAATTTTGCTCATCAATTTTCTGATGTGGACGGAACATATTTGGATGGTTCAGCTAAAACTTTCTCATTAGAAGTTCCTGACCATGTAGAACTTTGGTTTGTAAAATAATAATTTTAAAAGAACTTGTTAATTTTTGACAAGTTTTTTTACTCAAAGTAAATCAGAAACGAAGGTTGAACCATGAAAAATCAACAAGAATTTTTAAAAATAATCGAAAATTATATTGAGCGTGACGTTTTCCCAGGTGTCAATTTCGCAATTATTGAAGGAGAAAAAGTCGAGGAGTATCTTTTAGGAAATTCAGCAATTTATCCTGAAACAATCAAGCTCACTCGGGGAAAAAAATGGGATTTAGCTTCTTTGACAAAAGTAGTGGGCACAGGAACAGCTGTCATTAATCTTGTTCTAGCAGGAAAGTTAGAAATCGATGCCCCTTTTCAAAAATATTATTCTAAATTTACTGACAGAAGCGTCAGTTTGCGGCAATTACTGACACACACTTCTGGTATTGATCCTTTCATAAAAAATAGAGATAAGCTAAACGCAAAAGAACTGACAGAAGCAATTAATCAGATTAAAGTTACTGACAATAAGACCTTCAAATATACAGATATTAATTTTATTTTACTAGGTTTTTTATTAGAAGAATATTATGGAGAAAGTCTGGATAAAATCTTTTACAACCAAGTATTTGAAGACTGGAAAATGACTGACACAAGTTTTGGACCAGTAGAAAATGCAGTCCCAACAAGTCAAAATATCCCAGTAGGAACAGTTCATGACCCTAAAGCTCAAGTTTTAAAAAATCATTGTGGCTCAGCCGGCTTATTTTCAACGATGTCTGATTTAATTTTATTCAGTCAAGCTTATTTTCAAGAAGAAAAATATTTAAAGTTGACAAAAAATTATGCTGACGGAGATAAAAAAAGAAGTTTGGCTTGGGATTTACTCGGGCCAAATGATGATTGGTTGCTTCATACTGGCTACACCGGAACTTTCTTATTAGTCAATCCTCGCATCAAAAAAGCAGTCGTTTTCTTATCGAACCGTGTCCATTTAAAAGATAATCGAGAAAAATGGATTGAAGAACGTGACTTCTTGATAAAATTTTTAATCAGCCATTTGGATTTAGATTAAAACTTAAATAAAAAGAACTGTACTGTTTAGTTTACAGTTTTTTTTTAGTTATTGCCGACAGACTAAGAAAATAAATGACTGGACTCAAATAGTTTACATTTAGATTTTTTTGACCTATAATTTACTTGAAAAGTAATTTATTTACTTACGGCGAAAGGAGAAATTAGAATTTAAAATAGTTTCAAAGTAGTTAGTAGTTGATAGATTTAAGATCAAGGAGAATATCATGACAAAAATAAATGCATCAGATGCAATGTTAAAAGTTATTGAAGATTGGGGTGTCAAAAATATATACGGTTTACCCGGTGGGTCAATTGATTCGACAATGAACGCATTATATAACCGAAGTGACACATTAAATTACATTCAAGTTCGTCACGAAGAAGTGGGTGCTTTAGCAGCCGTTGGGGAAGCAAAAGTAACCGGAGAAATCGGAGTAACCTTTGGTTCAGCAGGACCAGGAGCCGTTCACTTGTTAAATGGTTTATATGATGCTCAATATGACCATGTTCCAGTACTTGCCTTGGTTGGTCAAGTTCCAACGAGTGCAATGAACACTAATTATTTCCAAGAATTAAATGAAAATCCAATGTTTGCTGACGTTAGTGTCTATAACAGAACAGTAATGACAGCAGAACAAATGCCAGCAGTAGTTGATGAAGCGATTCGTCAAGCCTATGCCAAACGTGGTGTGGCTGTCATTACCATTCCCAAAGATTTAGGTTGGCAAGAAATTGAAGATAATTATATTTCTAGCGCTAATCTATATCAAAAACCTTTGCCGCTAGAACCTGCGGCTGAAAAAATCCAAGAAGCTTGGAAAATACTAAAAGAAGCAAAACGCCCTTTGATTTATATTGGTCAAGGAACAAGAGGAGCCCGCAAGGAAATCTTAGAACTTTCTAAAATGCTTCATGCCCCAATTTTGAGTTCTGCCTTAGGAAAAGGAATTGTTCCTGACAATGCCCCAGCTTATATGGGGTCAGCTGGTCGAGTGGCCTCTAAACCGGGGGTAGAAATTGCTTCTAACACGGATGCTGTTCTGTTCTTAGGTTCAGATATGCCATTCCAAAGTTTCTTTATTCCTAAAGAGGCTAAATACATACAAGTTGATATTGACGGAACTAAATTTGGACGTCGTCATCAAGTAGATTTAGCTATTTTGGCAGATGCCAAGCTGACAATTAAGAAATTAATGGAAGTGGGAGAACAACTTCCAGAAACAAATTGGTATCGCGCAGCACTAGCAGACAAAGAAAATTGGGTAGAGTGGCTTGAAAAACGTTCAGTCATTGACAGCTCACCTTTGGAAGTAGAACCTGTCTTTAAAGCCATTAATGACATGGCCACTGATGATGCCATTTTCCAAGTTGATGTAGGAAATGTCACAATTGATGGAATGAGACTTCTCGATACAAGTAAGGATCAAAAATTCACAACAAGTGGCTGGTATGCGACAATGGGTTATGCTCTACCTGCAGCAATTGGTGCGAAAGCGCAATATCCAGATCGTCAAGTTTGGTCAATTTCTGGTGACGGAGCTTGGGCAATGGTGATGCCTGATATCCTTACTCAGGTCAAATATAACTTACCAATCATCAATGTTGTTTTGACCAATAAGAGCCTTGGATTTATTGAAGCAGAACAAGATGATGCCAAACAACCACACTCAGGAATTGATTTGATAGGTGCTAATTTTGGCGCTTCTGCGGCGGCTTTGGGAGCTTTAGGTTTTGATGTTAATAATTTGTCAGAATTAAAAGAAGCTTTTGCAAAAGCTAAAGAAGCGAATCGTCCAACGGTCATCAATGTCAACATCTTTGACCATCGTCCATTACCTGTTGAACAATTGCAACTTGATTCTTCTGAATTTGAAAAAGAATATCAAACTCAAGGATTGATTCCATTTAGCAAATTGATTAAAGAATAAAAAATAGTTGATATATTAAAAACGTTAGAAAATATCTCTAACGTTTTTTATTGATATTTTAAAAAACAAATATTAAATATGAAGATAAATACCCTGTGGCCGGACTTTTTAATATTTGTTATAATAAGATTATCAGTCAAAACCATGACACCGAATAAGTAGTAAAAACAGGAGGACATTCTTTACTTAAAAATCTCTTATTTAAAAAATTGATAAGAGCGAGGAAGATTCTAGCAAAAAAATGGTAATTATGGTATAATATACGCAAAATTTTGAAATAATTGATTCGAGGAAAAATATAAAAATATGAGTAGAATGATGCCGGCACGAGTGCGAAGTGAGGGAATCGCCCTCTATGCGAAAGGCTTCTTAAATGACCCAATTGAAACTGATTTTAAACTAACGGCAGAAATTGATGGTGAAGAGGTAAGTTATGACCTAGATGGCGCGCAAGATAGTTGTACTTGTTCAGTCTTTCAACAAAACCACCGCTATTGCAAACACATTGCAGCGATAGAAGAGTATCTAAAAAATCAAGATAAAGGAAGTCAGGAAACAAAAGACAAAGAGATCAAAGGAGCTGAACGAGCGCTTTTTGGTGAAAATGTTGCTTTTTTAGATGCTGTAAATGGTGAGACACAATTAAATTTCAATACAGACCAATATTCTATCGAAGTTCAAATTGAGGATAATAGTCAGCTTTATGATTATTTTTCAATGGATTATTTTTTGTATTTTGATTTAAAATTAAGAAGTAAAAATTTGGGCCGCTCATACGTTATTAAAGATATTCCTTATTTTCTACGTGCTTTAAAAAATTATAGTCAGTATTCTTTGGGCTCCCTACACTATATTGACCTCTTTTTTGATAATTTTGATGAAGCAAGTCAAGAATTTTTAACTTTTCTTTTAAAAATTGATAGTAAATCTGATGAAGCACTTACCAAATCCTTATATATTAAAAATGGGCGTTATCTTAATCTTCCATTTTTATTCCTTGAAGAAGCAATGGACTTAGTTTCAGCTTTAGAGAATTATCAACTTCAGATTACAGGTAGAACGGTCAATTATTTTACATTTATAGCCCTTGATAATGATTCGGAGATTTTTAAATTTAAGGTTGAAAGTCAGCAGGATTATATCGAGTTGAAACTCTACAGTGAAGATTATCATAATTTTTATGATTATTCACTTCTTTATGCCAATAATGTATTTTATAAACTCAATCAAGAACAACGGCGTCTGCTCCTTGTTTTAGATAAGCAATTTGCAAAAAAATCACAAATTAAATTTTCATATGCTGATAAGGATAAATTAGCTCAGGCTCTCCAACAATTATCAACTTTAGGAGAGATTGAAGCGCCAGACCATTTTGTTGTTAGACCTTTTGATGCTAAATTTACCTTTGATTTGTTGGAAGAACAGACCATTAGCTTGGCAATGACTTTTGATTACGGAAGTTTCTCAATAGATAGTTTCCACGATTTAGAAACCCTAGAATTTTCAAGAGATTTGCGTAAAGAGCAAAAGATTTTTGCGTTGATGGAACGTTTGCAGTTTGCTAAGGCTTTTAATTCATCATTGAATATTCCAGAAAATTTATCAGAGAATTTCTTTTTGAAAATCTTACCTGCTTTTCAAAAACTTGGTCAGATTGAACTGTCACCAACTTTAAGAAATATGAGAATGGATGAAGTTCCTGAAATTCATATTGATAGTCAGGGAGGACTCTTAGATATTTCCTTTGATATTCCTCAGGTAGAAGATGGTGAATTTGCAAATGTTATTGCAAAATTACAAGAAAACGCTGAATTTTATATCAGTGAAAGTGGGAAATTTTATCATTTTAATGAAAAATTTGACCGCTTGAAAGCTGCATTAAACGAACTTGACGACCAATTTGTTATTCAAGGAAGCAGTTTGCATGTTAATATTAATCGAAGTTTCCAAATTTCTAAAATATTTGAAAATATTGGTGGAGCTTCCTTTTCTGAAAAATTTAAATCACTCTATCAACACTTGACGCATCCTGAAGAGTTTCCTTACGAGAAACCAGAACATATTAAGGCATCCTTGCGTTCTTATCAGGAAACGGGTGTTCGCTGGATGAGCATGCTCTCTCATTATAATTTGGGAGGAATTCTTGCTGATGACATGGGATTAGGTAAAACGGTCCAAGCGATTACTTTTATTCTTTCTAATCTAAAAAAAGATGAGAGTGTTCTAATTACCGCACCAGCTAGTCTTACTTATAACTGGGCAAGTGAATTTGAAAAATTTACTGATGAGATTGATTTTGCTGTTATTGACGGGACAAAAGCCGAGCGAAGTAAAGAAATTCAAGAAAAACATCAAATTTATATCACAAGTTATGGTAGCTTCTTGAAAGATTTTGAAGACTATCAGGATAAAAAATTGAATTACTTACTTTTGGATGAAGCTCAAGTTGTCAAAAATTATAGTAGTAAAACCAATAAATCACTATCTGCTCTGAATGTTGAACATACCTTTGCCCTTTCAGGAACACCACTAGAAAATCGAATTGAAGAAATTTGGGCCATTTTCCAAGTGGTGATGCCAGGCTTTTTACCAAAACGAGAAAAATTCAATAAGATGGAACCATCTGTTATCTCAAGATTGATTCAGCCCTTCATTATGCGTCGTAAAAAAGAAGATGTGCTTGAAGAACTTCCAGAAAAAATGGAAATTACGGTCTATAACCAATTAGCTGATGACCAAAAAGTAATCTATTTAGCACAGCTCGAATTGATGCAAAAACAAGTTTTAGAAATGGATAGTGCGGCTTTATCACGTTCAAGAATTGAAATTCTGGCAGGAATTACACGACTTAGACAAATTTGTAATACACCAGCATTATTTATGGATGACTATAAAGGAAGTTCTGGGAAACTTGAACGTTTACGAGAACTATTGGCGCAAATTAAAGATTCAGGCCATCGTCCTTTGATTTTCTCTCAATTTACAAAAGTTTTTCCACATATTGAAAAGTTGATGGAAGAACAAGAAATGACCGCTTATAAACTGACTGGTTCTACTCCAATTAAAGATCGACTTTCAATGGTTCAAGCCTTCAATGCTGGTAGTCGTGATGCTTTCTTAGTTTCACTAAAAGCTGGTGGGGTTGGGCTTAATTTAACCAGTGCTGATGTCGTCATTTTGGTTGACTTGTGGTGGAACCCAGCTGTTGAAGAACAGGCTATTGCGCGTGCCCATCGGATGGGACAAAAAAATACGGTAGAAGTCATTCGTTTGATTACCAAAGGCACAATTGAAGAAAAAATTATGGAAATCCAAGAGCGTAAAAAGGATTTAATTGCTAATGTTTTAGAAGGCGATACAGTGGATAAAGTCCTCAGTGAAGCAGAAATTCGTGAAATTCTTGGAGTATAGCTTTAAAAAACTTAGAAATTAAGCTATAATGGATATTGAAACGGTTATCTTAGAATCTAAATCTTGATTTGATGTTTTATCTAGTAGAAGAAAAATTCTATAAAAGCTAGGGAAGACAAGAGCTTTCAATATTCTTTGATAAACTTTCATCATCTTCATAAAGAATTAAAATGTAATTAATAGATTAAACAAACTATAAAAAAAGTAGGGCAAAACATGGTAGAAAGAAGAGTGGTATTTCCAGTTATTGGTGATGACGAAGCACTTCAAAAAGATACTCGGGTAATTTTTACTAACCAGCAGTTGCTGACAAGAAATCCCAGCCTTCAGGATGAAGCTTCAATTGAAAATAATAAGCCAAAAACTGATGCCAAGAGACCTGAGAGTTTCAAACCTTATAAAGCTAAAACAAGCTTTAGCACACAGCATCGTCCGCTAAACTCTAATCATGACGGCGTAAGTTCCTATGATAAAATGCCTAAGAAAACTAGCGTTGACGAATCAAAAGAACGGGCAAAACGTGCAGCAGCAACACTTCCAAAGCCTCCTAAACAGTATGTTTCACCATTGGAACGGGACAAGGAAGATATTACGGTTCGTCGTTCAACATCCGCAATTTTGAATAAGCGGCCTTCAGCTAATGATAATCCAATTCGGGATATGAAAAATCAAGGAATGAATGTTTCTGATGCAGTCGCTAAAGGTGGAATGAAGAAGGCAGTTCCTCATGGAGCCGCTGCTAATGACACACAAAAAGGAAGTTATTTTGAAAATAAGCGGAAAAATATCTTTGACCGTGGAATCGTTTAATTTTCAAATTTAAATGAAAAAACTGACAGAGAAGTTAAATTTTATTATGGTAAAATTTACTTTGGAGATATCACTTGTCAGTTATTTTGTGTGTCTTTGAGCTCATAAAAATTTAAGTAAATAAAAAAAATAATTGTAAGAAAAGAAGGGAAATTTCTGTCAGTGATTGATAAAGAAGTAGAATTACTGACAGAAAATTTTATCATGGAAAAAACATATCATTTTACCGGTATTAAAGGTTCAGGCATGAGTGCACTTGCGCTAATGTTACATCAAATGGGAAAGAAAGTTCAAGGTTCGGACTCAACAGATTACTTTTTCACACAACGTGGTCTTGAACAAGCTAACGTACCACTTTTGCCTTTTGACGAAAAAAATATTAAGCCCGAATTTGAATTGATTGCTGGAAATGCTTTTCGCGATGATAACAATGTTGAAATTGCATTTGCCCATAAAAATGGATTTCCATTCAAACGTTACCATGAATTTTTGGGACATTTCATGGAAGATTTTACTAGCATCGGAGTTGCAGGTGCACATGGTAAAACTTCAACAACTGGAATGTTAGCTCACGTGATGTCTAATATCGTGGACACTTCTTACTTGATTGGTGACGGAACAGGTCGTGGGATTGAGGGAAGTGAATATTTTGTCTTTGAATCTGATGAATATGAACGTCATTTCATGCCTTATCATCCTGAATATACAATTATGACAAATATTGACTTTGACCATCCTGACTACTTTGAAGGAATTGAAGATGTCACCTCAGCTTTTCAAGATTATGCAAATAATATTAAAAAAGGTATTTTTGCTTACGGGGAAGATGTTAACTTACGTAAATTGACTGCCAAAGCACCTATTTACTATTATGGTTTTGAGGCTAATGACGATTATCGTGCCGAAAATTTGGTCAGAAGTACACGTGGCTCATCTTTTGATGCTTATTTCCGCGGTGAAAAAATTGGTCATTTTGTCGTTCCAGCTTATGGTAAACACAATGTATTGAATGCCTTGTCAGTTGTAGCCGTTTGTCATAATCTTGGGTTGGATATGACGGAAGTTGCGGACCACTTATTGACTTTCCGTGGAGTGAAACGTCGTTTCACTGAGAAAAAAGTAGGTGAGACAGTCATTATTGATGATTTTGCTCATCATCCGACTGAAATCGAAGCAACATTGGATGCTGCTCGTCAAAAATATCCTGATCGTGAAATCGTTGCTGTTTTCCAACCTCATACTTTTACTAGAACAATTGCTTTTGCTGACGAATTTGCAGAGGTGCTTGACCATGCGGATACCGTTTACCTTGCTCAAATTTATGGTTCAGCACGTGAAGTAGACCATCATGAAATTACGGCACAAGATTTAGCTGACAAAGTTCGTAAACCAGCCAAAGTAATTGATCTTGACAATGTTTCGCCATTGTTGGATCATGACCGTGGGGTTTACGTCTTTATGGGAGCAGGAAATATTCAAAAATATGAACTTGCTTTTGAAAAGTTACTTAGCCAAGTCTCAACTAACTTACAATAAAATAAAAAAAGTACTGACAACTTTTTGGTCAGTACTTTTTTTATTTTTTCAGTTTTTGTCAGTAAAAAAATTCAAGTCACGGGAGTGCGACTTGAATCAAAGGGGTTTATGAAGAAATTATTTAGGGAGTAATATGAGTATAAATGTAAACGCTTAAATGAACCTTAACTTATCCGAAATTATCCTAATAGAATATACTTTATTTCTGCCGTCAGAATATTTGCATCTTTTTCGGACGCACAAATAACGAGCAGAGTATCTGCTCCGGCAATTGTACCTAAAATATCTGTCCGACTATCACGTTCGTCATCTAAAGCATTCGCCAACACATCGGCCTCGCCCAATTTTGTTCGAATAACTACTAAAGCTCCGACAGATTTTGCTGAAATAACAAAATTATAAAAATACAACTGTAAATCAGAATTAATTTTGGAATTGCCAGAAGTCAAAAATGAGTAAAAACTCTCTCCTTTATCCCGTTTTTTTATAATATTTAATTTTCTGATATCTCTTGATAAAGTAGCTTGTGTTACCTCTACACCGCGTTCTAATAATAGAGATTGAAGCTCTTCTTGAGTCGATATTTTATTATTTGTCACAATTTCTTTAATAATTTCTAATCTTTTATCTCTTTTCATAGCATAATTATACCATATAATGGACTATATATTGACAAAATTAGTGTTTTTTCTGTATAATTAATGAATGGATGAAAAACAATTAGTAAGCCAAGCACTATCTGCTGCAATCGATGGTGTTCTTGGAGTAGAACAAATCGCGGCTATTATCGAAAAACCTAAATCGTCAGATTTAGGAGATTTAGCATTCCCAGCTTTTCAATTGGCCAAAACTCTCCGAAAATCTCCACAAATCATTGCTGGAGAAATTGCTGAGAAGATAGATACAAAAGGCTTTGAGAAAGTTATCGCAGTAGGACCATATGTTAACTTTTTCCTTGATAAAAATGCAACTGCCTCAGAAGTAATTCGAGAAGTTTTGACTGAAGGTGAACATTACGGTGATGCAAATATTGGTCAAGGAGGAAATGTTCCGATTGACATGTCTGCGCCAAATATTGCTAAACCTTTTTCAATTGGGCATTTACGTTCAACTGTTATCGGGGATTCAATCGCCAAAATTTACGAAAAATTGGGTTATCAGCCAATCAAAATCAATCATTTGGGCGACTGGGGTAAACAATTTGGTCTTTTGATTACAGCTTACAAGAAATATGGTGATGAAGCTACAATTACAGCTAATCCGATTGATGAACTCTTGAAACTTTATGTCAAAATCAATGCTGAAGCTAAAGAAGATCCAGAAGTCGATGAAGAAGGACGTCAATGGTTCCTTAAAATGGAACAAGGCGATGAGGAAGCACTTCGTATTTGGAAATGGTTCTCAGATGTTTCTTTGATTGAATTTAACCGTATTTACGGGAAACTTGGTGTAAGTTTTGACCATTTCATGGGTGAAAGTTTCTATAGTGATAAAATGGACGCCATTGTTGAAGATTTAGAAAGTAAAAATCTTTTACACGAATCAAAAGGTGCTTTGATTGTTGACCTTGAAAAATATAACCTCAATCCAGCTTTGATTAAGAAAACAGATGGTGCAACACTCTATATTACACGTGACCTTGCAACAGCAGCTTACCGTAAAAAAACTTTCAATTTCGTGAAATCTCTTTATGTTGTTGGTGGTGAGCAAACCAATCACTTTAAACAATTAAAAGCAGTTTTGAAAGAAGCTGGTTATGATTGGTCTGACGATATGGTGCACGTTCCATTTGGTATGGTAACTCAAGGTGGGAAAAAATTCTCAACTCGTAAAGGGCATGTCGTGAAATTGGAAATGGCACTTGACGAAGCAGTTGATCGTGCTGAAAAACAAATTGAAGCCAAAAATCCTAATTTGGAAAATAAAGAAGAAGTTGCCCAACAAGTTGGGGTTGGTGCGGTTAAATTTTATGACTTAAAAACTGATAGAAATAACGGTTATGACTTTGACTTGGACGAAATGGTTTCATTTGAAGGGGAAACAGGCCCTTATGTTCAATATGCACATGCTCGTATTCAATCAATTTTACGTAAAGCAAACCGTAAGGTAGATATTAATAATATTTCTCTCGCAGTTTCTGACGCTGAAGCTTGGGAAATTGTTAAAGCATTAAAAGAATTCCCAAATGTTGTTAAACGTGCTGCAGATAATTATGAACCATCTGTTATTGCTAAATATGCAATTTCGCTTGCGCAAGCTTTTAACAAATATTATGCTCATGTTCGCATTTTAGAAGATGATGCTCAGTTGGATGGCCGTTTGGCTTTGATTAGCGCGACTTCAATCGTCTTGAAAGAAGCATTGCGTCTTCTTGGGGTTGCTGCACCTGAAAATATGTAAAAAATAAATTTTTCACTTAATCTCTTATCAAAAAGATTTAATTCTTTAGGATAAGAGATTTTTTTGTTGCCTTTTTAAAATACTTTTGTAAAATAAGCTTTTTTAATAAAAGCCTAAGAATCGCATGATAACAAAAGAAATGAATAAACGTGAAATTGTCAGAATATAAAAAAACATGTATAAATGAATAAACCTTTGTAAAGTGTAGCATAAGTGCTTGACAAAAAATATGCATAGATGTATAATTTCCTTGTAAACGATTCCAATAATACCGAATCGAAATCAGAAAGGATACTCCAAAATGAACAATGGAATTAATGTTAACTCAGAAATTGGGAAATTAAAATCAGTCCTCCTCCACCGCCCAGGTGCGGAAGTTGAAAATATTACCCCAGACACAATGAAACAACTTTTATTTGATGATATTCCATATCTCAAAATTGCTCAAAAAGAGCATGATTTCTTTGCTCAAACTTTGCGTGATAATGGTGCAGAAACTGTTTATATCGAAAATCTTGCAACAGAAGTTTTTGAAAAATCATCTGAAACAAAAGAGGAGTTCTTAAGTCACTTATTACACGAAGCGGGTTACCGTCCAGGACGCACATATGATGGTTTGACTGAATATTTGACTTCAATGTCAACAAAAGATATGGTCGAAAAAATTTATGCTGGTGTTCGTAAAAATGAATTGGATATCAAACGTACAGCACTTAGCGATATGGCAGGATCTGATGCAGAAAATTATTTCTACCTCAATCCATTACCAAATGCTTACTTCACACGTGACCCACAAGCTTCAATGGGTGTCGGAATGACCATTAATAAAATGACCTTCCCAGCTCGTCAGCCTGAAAGCTTAATTACAGAGTATGTTATGGCTAATCACCCACGTTTCAAAGATACTCCAATCTGGCGTGATCGTAATCATACCACTCGTATCGAAGGTGGTGATGAATTAATTCTTAACAAAACAACAGTAGCTATCGGGGTTTCAGAACGTACTTCATCTAAAACAATTCAAAATCTTGCTAAAGAGTTGTTTGCAAACCCACTTTCAACATTTGACACTGTACTTGCGGTTGAAATTCCTCATAACCATGCAATGATGCATTTGGATACAGTATTTACAATGATTAACCATGATCAATTTACTGTCTTCCCAGGAATTATGGATGGTGCTGGTAATATCAATGTCTTCATTCTTCGCCCTGGTAAAGATGACGAAGTTGAAATTGAACATTTGACTGACCTTAAAGCGGCACTCAAGAAAGTCTTAAATCTTTCAGAACTTGACTTAATTGAATGTGGTGCAGGTGATCCAATCGCAGCTCCTCGCGAACAATGGAATGATGGTTCAAATACACTTGCTATCGCACCCGGCGAAATTGTTACTTACGACCGTAACTATGTAACTGTTGAGTTATTGAAAGAGCACGGAATCAAAGTTCACGAAATTCTTTCAAGCGAACTTGGTCGTGGTCGTGGCGGTGCACGTTGTATGTCACAACCACTTTGGCGTGAAGATTTGTAATCTTAAAGATTTAAAAATAACTTCGTAAGTTCATTGATAGCTTAGGAAGAGATACTTTAAACTTATAATTTCGTAGATTCGCTTGATAATTAAATTATTTAGGAAAGAGTGAATCACTAGCTTATTAATGTAATTTAAAAAATTCATTAAATATAATAAAAATAGAAAAAGGAAGAAAAAAATGACATCACCACTTATTACAAAAGCAGAAGTAAACTCAGTATTCCAAGGTCGCAGCTTACTTGCTGAAAAAGATTTCACACCAGCTGAAATTAACTACCTTGTTGATTTTGGTCTTCATTTGAAAGCATTGAAACAACAAAATATTCCTCACCACTACCTTGAAGGTAAAAATATTGCCTTGCTTTTTGCAAAAACTTCAACTCGTACACGTGCTGCCTTTACAACTGCTGCAATTGACCTTGGGGCTCATCCAGAATACCTTGGAGCTAACGATATTCAATTGGGAATTAAAGAATCAACAGAAGACACAGCTCGTGTGCTTGGTTCAATGTTTGATGCTATTGAACGTCGTGGATTCTCTCAAAAAGAAGTTGAAGATTTGGCAAAATACTCTGGTGTTCCAGTTTGGAATGGTTTGACAGATGATTGGCATCCAACACAAATGATTGCAGACTTTATGACTGTTAAAGAAAACTTTGGACATCTTAAAGGTTTGACATTAGTCTACGTAGGTGATGGTCGTAACAACATGGCAAACTCACTTATCGTAACTGGATCTATGCTTGGTGTAAATGTTCATATTGTTGCTCCAGATTCACTTCATCCTTCTAAAGAAGTTATGGATATTGCAAATAAATTTGCTGAAAAATCAGGTGCTAAACCTCTTGCAACTTCAAATATTGAAGAAGGTGTTAAAGGCGCAAATATTATTTACTCCGACGTTTGGGTGTCAATGGGAGAATCTAACTGGGAAGAACGTGTTAAACTTTTGACTCCATACCGTATCACAATGGATATGCTTAAAATGACTGGAAATGCTGACAATGGTCAATTGATCTTTATGCACTGCTTACCAGCATTCCACGATACTGAAACTGAATATGGTAAAGAAATCAAAGAAAAATATGGTTTGACAGAAATGGAAGTGACTGACGAAGTATTCCGTTCTAAATATGCTCGCCAATTTGAAGAAGCAGAAAATCGTATGCACTCTATCAAAGCAATCATGGCTGCAACTTTGGGTAATTTATTTATCCCAGCAGTTCCTGAAGATTTTAAATAATTAAAATAGATAATTTGTCAGTTTACTGACAGAGCTGTCAGTAAACTGATAGATTTTGATTTAAGTCGTTGAAAGCAGTCTAAGATAAAATTAGACTGTTTTGGCGGTTGAAATCACTGAAAGGATTGATATGGACGCAGAAAATAAAAAAGGAATTGGCCTTGCTGCTTTAGTTGCGATTATTGTTTCTGGAGCGATTGGTGGTGGGGTATTCAATCTCTCTAACGACTTAGCAACAAATGCATCACCCGGTGGTGTTGTCATTTCATGGATCGTTATTGGTTTTGGTATTTTAATGTTGGTTTTATCACTAAATCATTTGGTGGTAAATAAACCTGAACTTTCAGGTGTATCAGATTATGCACGTGCTGGTTTTGGTAATATGGTTGGTTTTATCTCAGGTTGGGGTTATTGGTTGTCTGCCTGGGCAGGTAACATTGCCTTTGCTGTTTTGATGATGACTTCCGTTGACTATTTCTTCCCCGGCGTATTTCAAGCTAAGAATGGTTCTTTAACCATTCTGTCAGTAATTGTTGTTTCAATTGTTTCGTGGGGATTGACCTTACTCGTTATGCGAGGTGTTGAAGGGGCGGCTGCCATTAATGCAATTGTCCTCGTTGCAAAATTGATTCCCTTGTTCGTTTTTGTAATTGCTGGAATAGTAACATTTAAAGCTGGCGTATTCAGCGCTCACTTCTGGCAAAATTTCGTTGCGAATACAAATGCTGATGGTGTTATCAAGAGTTTAACTTGGTCAAATATGACTGGCGGAGATTTATTCAGTCAAGTCAAAGGTTCACTTATGGTTATGATTTGGGTCTTTGTCGGTATTGAAGGTGCTGCCATGATGGGTGACCGTGCAAAACGTAAATCAGATGCCGGTAAAGCTTCAATTCTTGGTTTGATTGCCTTGTTAGTAATTTATATCTTGCTCTCATTATTACCATTTGGTTTTATGAGTCAACAAGAGTTAGCAAACACAGGACAACCTGGTTTAGTTCATATTTTGAACGCCATGGTTGGTGGTTGGGGTGGCTCACTAATGGCTATTGGTCTGGTGATTTCACTTCTTGGAGCTTGGTTATCATGGACAATGCTTCCAGTTGAGGCAACACAACAATTGTCAGAACAAAAATTACTTCCTAGTTGGTTTGGTAAACTTAATGACAAAGGTGCACCTAAAAACTCACTTTTGTTGACACAATTAATTGTTCAAATCTTCTTAATTGTTACTTATTTTGTAGCTGATGCTTACAATGTCTTTGTTTACCTTTGTACTGCTGTTATCATGATCTGTTACGCCTTGGTTGGTTTATACCTCTTTAAATTAGGGGTTCAAGAAAAGAAAACAAGTAATATTGTGATTGGTTTCATCGCAGCTGCTTTTCAAATTTTAGCATTGTACTATTCAGGTTGGCAATTTGTTTGGCTTTCATTAATTCTCTATGCTGTTGGTTTCATTCTTTATGCTTTGGGCAAAAAAGAATATGGCACTAAAATGTCCACAGCAGAATTAATCGCAACTTTTGTTTTAACAGTTTTAGGAATCCTTGCTGTTTTTGGAGTATATGGAAACTGGCTTGGCTTGCAAGATGCACTTGGAATTGATGGTAATACATTGCTTGTTGCTGTTGTTCCACTGATTGTAGTGACATTTATTGTTTACTTCGTCGTTCGTAGCGATATTAACAAAAAAGAAATAAAAAATTAAGCGAAGGGGTACAGAAATGGTAAAACGTATTGTTGTAGCCCTTGGTGGGAATGCTATTTTGTCAAAAGACCCATCAGCGAAGGCACAAAAAGAAGCACTTGAAGTTACAGCTGAACAATTGATGCCCTTAATTAAAGATAACGACCGGCAAATGGTTGTGACTCATGGAAATGGACCACAGGTTGGAAACTTACTATTACAACAACTAGGTTCAGATAGTGAAAAAAATCCAGCTATGCCATTGGATACAGTTGGAGCAATGACCCAAGGTGAGATTGGTTTTTGGACGGTTCAAGCATTTACAAGAGCAATGGCAAATAATGGATTGGAGCGTTATCCAGTTATTTCAGCAGTGACTCAAACATTGGTTGATGAAAATGATCCAGCTTTTAAAAATGCTAGTAAACCAATTGGTCCTTTTTACACAGAAGAACAATTGCCAGAAATTAAGAAGCAATTTCCTGATTGGGAATTAATGGAAGACGCTGGTCGCGGATATCGACGAGTTGTTCCGAGTCCTAAACCACTTGAAATTATTGAAGCTAAAGCTTTTGGACCAATCTTAGAATCTGGTAGTCTATTGATTGCTTCTGGCGGTGGTGGAATTCCCGTCATTAAAGATGGTAATGGTTATAAAGGTGTTGAAGCTGTAATTGATAAAGACTTCTCTGCAGCTAAACTGGCTGAAATGGTTGGAGCAGACGAGCTTTTGATTTTAACAAGCGGTGGTGACGTATATTTGAACTATGGGAAAGAAAACCAAGTTCATTTGGAAACAGTCAAAGTTTCTGAAATGCGCAAATATGTTGACGAAGAACGTTTTGCAAAAGGTTCAATGGGACCAAAAGTTGAAGCAGCTGTCAGCTTTGTTGAACGAACAGGTAAGACTGCTACAATTACTAGCCTTGACAATGTTGAAAATTTTGTCAAATCTGGTAGTGGAACAAGAATTGTTCCTTAAATAAGAAAAAAGATAGAGGAGAAATAATTTCATGGTAAGACGTATGGTCGTAGCCCTAGGTGGTAACGCTATTTTAACAGATGACCCAACAGCAAAAGCGCAAGAAAAAGCACTTGAAACAACAGCAGAACAATTAATTCCTCTTATTAGAAATAATGATGTGGAAATGGTTGTCACTCATGGTAACGGACCACAAGTCGGAAATCTTTTATTGCAACAATTAGCAGCGGATAGTCCTAAAAATCCAGCTATGCCAATTGATACGGCTGTTGCAATGACTCAAGGACAAATTGGTTTCTGGATGGGGCAAGCTTTTACTAGAGCTTTGATAAAAAATAATATGGAACGTGTTCCAGTCATCTCTGTAGTGACTCGTACAGTTGTTGATAAAGATGACCAAGCTTTTGAAAAACCTACTAAACCAATTGGTCCATTCTACGACGAAAAAGGATTGGCAGAAATGAAAGCTCAATACCCCGACTGGGTATTTGTTGAAGATTCTGGGCGCGGCTATCGAAGAGTCGTTCCAAGTCCTAAACCAACACGTATCGTTGAAGCCGAAGCGATTAAGCCACTAATCTCATCAAGTGTTTTGGTGACTGTATCTGGTGGTGGTGGAATTCCTGTCATTGAAACTAATGAGGGTTATGAAGGGGTTGAAGCTGTTATTGATAAAGACTTTTCAGCAGCGAAAGTAGCTGAACTGGTTGAAGCAGATAATCTTTTGATTTTGACTGCGGTAGATAATGTTTTTGTTAATTTCAATAAACCTAATCAGAAAAAACTAGAAACAGTAACAATGGCAGAAATGAAAGCTTATATTGAAGAAGGTCAATTTGCTGCAGGTTCAATGCTTCCGAAAGTCGAAGCAGCAATGGAATTTGTTGCTCGTACAGGGCGTCCTGCAACAATTACTTCTTTGGAAAATCTTGAAGACTTCCTCAACAATGATTCAGGAACAAAGATTATTCCTTAAAGATAAAAATGCTACATTTTTGATGTAGCATTTTTTTATAAATGTAGTCTAAAAATCGATAAACTTTCCGATATTTTATCAATAATTATTGTACAATTAACATGTAAACGATTTATATTGATAAAGTTACTGACAAGATGTAAGTATCAGCGATAAATATTAAGGTAAAATGATTACTAAATCTGTCAGTAAAAAAATAAAGAGAGGAAGACAAATTTAAATGATTTTTCTTAAAAAAATATTTAAATTTGTAAATAAAACTTATGGAACTTGTACAATTTGGTTGTGAAGACTGGCTCAATGTTTGGGAAAAATCTGCAACGATTGATATTGCTCAGTCAACCATTGATTCGTTATCTTTGGAAGAAATTTTGGCCTTTGAAGAAGATAATGGCGAAGCTTTTATATCACAGATGATGAAAGAAAAATTCAGTTATGGTTGGATTGAGGGGTCACCGGCTTTTAAATCAGAAGTGGCAAAACTTTATAAAAGAGTGCCAGAGGATAATATTTTATCTACAAATGGAGCTACCGGAGCAAATTTCCTTACAATTTTAGGATTAATTGGCCAAGGTGATCATGTGATTGCTCAATATCCTTCTTATCAACAACTTTATGATTGGCCTAAAACCTTAGGCGCCCAAGTTGATTATTGGCATATCAAAGAAGAAAATAATTGGTTGCCGCAAATTGAAGAATTACGTCGTTTAGTTAAAAGTAATACGAAACTTATTTGTTTAAACAATGCGGCCCAACCAACCGGAGCAATCATGAGTCCTAAATTTTTGTCAGAAGTGGTTGAAATTGCACGCAGTGTTGATGCTTATATTCTTTGTGATGAAGTTTATCTTCCACTAGATGAAGAAACGCCTTATTCACCTATTGCTGATTTATACGAAAAAGGAATATCAACTAACTCTATTTCTAAAACTTATTCTGTACCAGGAATTCGTGTGGGTTGGGTAGCCACTCAAGACCGTGACCTTTGTAATGAATTTAGAAAAATCCGGGATTATACCTTGATTTGTACCGGAGTATTTGATGACGCCGTAGCGTCTTTAGTATTGAAACATAAAGATAAAGTACTTGAACGCGCTCGTAAAATTGTCAAAGGTAATTTATCAATTTTGAAAGAATGGGTGGAAAATGAACCTTTAGTTTCAATGGTTTATCCCAATGCAGTCTCTGTAAGTTTTGTTAAATTTGAAGAACTTGATCCGACAAAAACTGAAGATTTTGCAATCCAACTTCTTCGTGAAAAAGGTGTCCTAATTATTCCAGGAAATCGTTTTGATTTACCAGGCTATGCTAGGATTGGATATTGTACAGATGAAACAACCTTACGTCAAGGCCTTAAACTCTTATCTGAATTTTTGAGAGAATATCAGGTTTGATATATTCTTTATAAAGTACATTTCTATTTTACTAAATTGTATAAAAAGTGTATAATAAAGAACTGATAGTATAATTATAATTGAAGAATATAAAATAGTCTCTATATTCAAGAGACTCTTTTATATTTATAAATGATATTATACAAATTTAATTATAGGAAATTTATGATTAAATAGTAGAAAGTGAGTAAATGGAAAACAAGAAAACAAAAGGGATTAGCCTTTTTGCGCTATTAGCAATTATTATTTCTGGAGCAATTGGAGGTGGAGTCTTCAATCTTGCTAATGACCTCGCCAATGGTTCAACACCCGGTGGAGTCATGATTTCATGGCTCTTTATTGGTTTTGGGATTTTCATGCTTGTCTTGAGTTTTAATCGACTGATTACAATTAGAGCCAACCTGTCAGGAGTCTCTGATTATGCTCGAGAAGGGTTTGGAGACTTTATCGGTTTTCTATCAGGATGGGGTTACTGGATTTCAGCTTGGACCGGAACAATTGGTTTTGCAGTTTTAATGATGACATCTGCTGACTATTTCTTCCCTGGCAAATTTGCTAATTCCAATGGTTCGTTGACTGTTTTATCAGTAATTATTGTTTCAATAATCTCATGGATATTAATGTTTCTAGTTGACCGAGGAGTAGAAACCGCCGCCCTTGTAAATGCGGTTGTTATGATTGCAAAGCTCATTCCTTTAGTTGTATTTTCAATCACAGGGATTATCCTATTTAAAGCTGATGTTTTCACTCAACATTTTTGGCAAACTTTCACAAGCAATCTAGCTGCGGATAGGTCAGTCAAAAGCCTAGTTTGGCATGCGATGACTGCTGGTGGACTCCTTGATCAAATTAAAGGCTCGCTGATGGTTATGGTCTGGGTATTTGTCGGAATTGAAGGCGCAGCGATGATGGGAAATCGGGCAAAGAAAAAATCAGATACAGCTAAAGCGACAATTATTGGTCTAGCAGTTTTGCTTGTCATTTATGTTCTTTTATCATTACTTCCTTATGGTTATATGGACCAGGCAAGTCTGGCAAATGTTAAAGCACCAGGCTTAGTTTATATTCTTAACGAGATGATCGGTGGCTGGGGCGGAAGTCTGATGGCAATTGGACTAATGATTTCCTTATTAGGTGCTTGGCTTTCGTGGACAATGTTACCAGTTGAGGCGACACAACAATTAGCAGAGCAAAAACTATTGCCAAGTTGGTTTGGTAAGCTGAATAAATATCATGCGCCAAGTAATTCTTTGCTTATTACTCAGCTGATGATTCAAATCTTTATTATCATTACATATTTTGTAGCCAATGCTTATAATGTCTTTATTTATATGGCAACAGCTGTAATTATGATTTGTTATGCTTTGGTTGGAGCTTATCTTCTTAAAATTGGGATTAAAGAAGGTTCAATTAAAAATATTTTAATAGGATTTTTCACCTTTGCTTTCCAAGCTCTGGCCCTTTATCTTTCAGGTTGGCAATATGTTTGGTTGGCGATGATTCTTTATACGATTGGTTTCATTTTATTTATTAAAGCGAAAAAAGAAAGTCGAAAAGCAATATTAGTCAAGGAATGGGCAGGAATGTTCATTGTGGCCTTACTAGGAGTTTTAGCAATTCTGGTCTTGATTTGTGGCGCAAAATCAGGAACAGCTTTAGATCTTCGGGGATTACTAGGCTACTAAACAAAATATAAAAAGAAGTTGTCTTATATAAGTTAATTTTATCGGTATTTTTCTAAAAGTGAATAAAGGAGAGAATTGATGAGAACTTTTTCAGAAGTTAAGGAATTATTAGCTGAGCTTGAAATTCCTTATAATATAGTAGAACATCCAGCAAGTCATTCAACTGAGGAGTCGGATAACTACATTAAAGATTATGAAGGTTGTCGTTCCAAAACTTTAATTTTAGCCAATAAAAAGTCTACCCAGTTCTATATGATAATTATGGATGATGCTAAACAGGTTGATATGAATCGCTTAGGAGAAATTATTGGAGTGAAAAGACTTCACTTTGTCTCGGAAGAACGACTAGAAGATATGCTTGGATTAAACTCCGGAATTGTTTCTCTTTTTGGACTTGTTGGTAAACATTATGATAATATGCATATTTATTTTGACCAACAAATGCTAGATGACTATCAAATTCAAACTTTTCATCCTAATGATAATACCAAAACTATTTTCTTTGCGATGGATGCTTGTTTTACAATTTTGAAGTCGCAGGGTTATGATTATCAAATTATTGATTTATAAATTAAAACTCTTACTTGTTAAGAGTTTTTTTGTAATCAATCTATTGAGTCTGAAAACTAATTCTTGTATAATAGCAATATGTTAACTTTCCCACTCATCAATGACACTTCTCGAAAAATCATTCATATTGATATGGATGCCTTTTTTGCTTCTGTTGAGGTGCGTGATAATCCGAGTTTAAAAGGTAAGCCGGTTGTTATTGCCAGAAATCCATTACAGACAGGTGGACGTGGCGTGGTTTCAACTTGTTCTTATGAAGCGCGTGCTTTTGGAATACATTCGGCAATGAGTGCTAAAGAAGCTTATGATCTTTGCCCACAAGCTATTTTTATTTCAGGAAACTATGAAAAATACACAAAAGTAAGTAAACAAGTTCGTGAAATCTTTAAACGTTACACAGATGATATTGAAGCAGCTTCAATTGATGAGGCTTATTTAGATGTAACAGAAAATAAAATCGGTGCTCAATCAGCAATTAAAATTGCTAAGTTGATTCAACATGATATCTTTGTTGAGTTAGGCTTAACCTGTTCCGCAGGAGTTTCTTACAATAAATTTTTAGCAAAAATTGCATCTGATTATGAAAAACCCCATGGCTTAACCTTAATTATGCCAGAAGAAGCATTAGACTTTTTAGCAAAATTACCGGTGGAAAAATTTCATGGTGTTGGAAAAGCGACAGTTCCTAAATTGCACGCACTAGGTTTCTTTAATGGGGGAGATTTACAAAAAGCAGACCCAGTTGATTTAGCTGAAAGATTCGGAGTTTATGGTTGGGAGCTTTATCAAAAGGCCAATGGAATACATAACTCGAAAGTCAAAAATTACCGTGAGCGAAAGTCAGTTGGAAAAGAACGAACTTATGGTAAACTATTATATCTTCCGGATGATATTAAAGCAGAGTTGAGTAAAATTTCTGGCAAAGTTTCCGACTCATTAAAGAGTCATCAATTAAAAGGAAGTATTGTCATTTTAAAATTGAGATATTCTGATTTTACAACATTGACAAAAAGAAAATCTTTAGCGGAAAAGTTAGAGGGTTCAGAAGAAATTGCAGAAGTAGCACAAGAGATATTTGAAGAACTTGAATATGATGAAAGTTTAGGAGTAAGGCTCTTAGGGGTTACGGTGACAGAATTTGGTGCCCAAAAAGCAACATTAGATATGCAATAGTTAGAAACGGGATGAAGGCAATTTCAGCTCGCTTTTTTGTGATTAGATAATAAATGATGCCAAGTGAACAAGCGATTTGAAGGAGCAGCATTTCGTTTAAGAAAGTTAGAGAAAATGAAGCGGTAAAAAACCATAAAAAATCACCGCTGCCAACTCTTAAATTGAATTTTTCAGCTAAGAGGGCTAAAATAAGCCAAAAATAAAAAATGGGAGAAAGAGGAAATATTAAAATAAAACTGAGTGCAAAAATAAACCAGGTAACAAAAGGAAAACTGTGCTGACGATAATCAAAAGCAGATAAAATTAGCGAAAGAATAATCATTAAAAATTGACTAGGGTTAAGATAATTTACCCAAGCCAAAACAAAAATTAAAGCTGTTGAGAACTCCAAAAAAATATATAGATATGGAATTTTACTTTTACAATAACGGCATTGTGAGCCCGAGCTTAATTGAGAAAAAATAGGAATTAAATCACGATAGGCTAAAAGTCGCTGACAAGAATCACAATGTGAACGTCCAAAAATAAACGATTTTCTTAGTGGAATACGGTCAACTATTAAGCCAAAAAATGAGCCAAAAATACTTCCAATTACAAATATAAATAAAATGTCCATACTAATCTATACGAAATAAATGAACAATTGTAACTTTAAATATAGCGAAAAAAGAAAATAAGTAAATCATTTGAGAAAAAAATCTCATTGGTTTATAATATATTTATAGAAAAGTTAATATTAAGTTTCTTTATGACATTTAATATTTAAAAAATGGAGGTTAGTTATGTCAAATGAACACACACAAGAAGTTTTAAATCAAACAGTTGCTGATTTATCAAAAGCATCAGCACTTGTTCATCAAATCCACTGGTATTTGCGTGGTCCGGGTTTTCTTTACCTACACCCAAAAATGGATGAATTGAAAGATCAATTGGATGAACATTTGGACGAATTTGCAGAACGTCTAATCACTATTGGTGGTTCTCCAGTTTCAACTTTAGCAGAATTTGATAAAAATTCTAAAATTGAAATGACTCCCGCCGTTTGGGGAAAATCTAATTCAGAACGTGTGAAAGAATTGATTGTTGCTTACAAATATTTGACTCAACTCTTCAAAGATGGCATTAAAATTGCTGGTGATGATGGTGATGATGTGACAGTTGACTTATATACGACTGCTCTTGGAGATATTGAAAAAACACTTTGGATGATTGAAGCTGAAGTAGGTTAATTACTTTATAAATAAAAAACTCTCTGTCAGTTAATGATAGGGAGTTTTTTTATTTGAAATTTACTAATAAGACGATTAGTAATTAGATACCAGATTTAGTTTTACCATTCCAAGAATTCAAACCACCTTTAAGGATATAAACTTCAGGAATGCCAGCTTTTTTAAGCTTTTTAGCAACTTTTGCTCCACCAACAGGACGACCGTTTTCATAAATAAGCACAGGTTTATGTTTGCTTAAAGCATTTAAACTTTGGTCAATTTGTCCAGCAGGAAGATTACGTGCCCCAAGAATATGTTTAATACGAAAATCTTTTGCTTCACGAATATCAATTAGTTGAGAAGTGGGCATTAAACGAGCAAATTCAGCTTCTTCAACAAGTTTAGCATTACGACGAAGATTCCAACGAGGATAGACAAACATTCCGATAATTACTAAAACAAGAATGATATCAATGATAATAATAACCAAAATTATTCTCCTTTAAATTTAAGAGCAAGACTTGCGGCACCGATAATTCCAGCGTCATTTCCAAGGACAGCAAGTTTGATTTTACTTGAGTTACGAACAGTTGAAAAGGCATATTTAGTGAAGTATTTTTCAACTTTTTCACGTAAGAATTCTCCAGCAGCAGAAACACCACCACCGATAACGATTGAAGCAGGGTTCAAAGTGGAACCAAGGTTTGCACAAGCAAAACCAAGATAATAGGCAAATTTATCAACAACAGATAAACTAAAGTGATCTCCTTCTTGAGCTGCAAAGAAGATGTCTTTAGAAGTCACTTCATCACCATTGTCAATAGCTGCTTTAATAGTAGAATCACCTTCGTATTCTTCAGCGAATTTACGAGCTAAACGAACGATACCTGTTGCAGAAGTTACTGTTTCCAAGCAACCGCGGTTTCCACAAGTACATTCAAAACCATCAGGGTCAACGCAAATGTGTCCAATTTCGCCACCAGCTCCGGCAACACCATGAATAAGCTCACCTGAAGCGATAATTCCGCCACCAACACCAGTTCCAAGAGTAATGAAAACAACATCAGGATTGTTTTCACCTGCCCCTACCCAACGTTCACCAAGAGCAGCAACGTTAGCGTCGTTATCCAAAATGAATGGAAGACCAACACCTTCAGAGATTGGTTTACCTACTTCTTGAGTATCTGCCCAGTTCAAGTTAAAAGCAGCTTTTACGGTACTTTCAGAAATATTTACTGAACCCGGTGTTCCCATTCCAATTCCAAGAAATTCAGATTTGTCTAAGTTATAAAGGTTTAAACGGTGATTGATTGATTCAATAATATCAGGAACGATATGTTTTCCATCTTCTAAAATATTTGTTGGAATAGACCATTTATCTTGAACCTCACCATCGAGTGTCAAAATTCCAAATTTAATTGAAGTTCCACCAAGGTCGATACCGATAATTTTACTTGCAGTCATATTTTTTTCTCCAATCTGACAATAAAAAAAGAATCATTTTTTATTGGTCGTAGATTTTTTCTTTTCAATTCTCTCTTCACGTGCCAAAATCAAGCGAGCAGTCAAATAGTCATGGTCGCTTTTTTGAAATATTCCTGAGTCAAGCATTTTTCCTAATTCAATTTGCATAAAAGCAATCGCATCCAAACGATCTGGAAAAAGATTGATATATCCATATTTTTTCAGCATTTCTTGCACGTCATAGAGAGTTTTCATTACTACATTTTACCGTATTTGATAAAGGCTTTCAAGTCCAAGCTATATGTAAAAGAGAGAGAATAGTGCAGAATTTGCTTAGAAAATGGTATAATACAATATAATTTGAAAACGTAACTAAAAAGATATTTAATGGTAATGATGTTTTTGGAATAAGATTATAGTTAAAATTTACTTGTTGAAGGTAAAAAAATGAATAGAATTTTGATTGATGCGAACTTTTATGCAGGAAATCGTTTGGAGCGATTTGTTCTTGAAAATGAAGAAGAACTCGGGATAAAAGACAAGGTTGACGCAACAATGGTATTCTATAATCATCAAGATATCTATAAATATCTTCAAATTTATCTTGAAGAAGTTAAGACTTGTTTTATAAAAATTGCACAAAAAGAAGAGTTAGGAATACTGAAAAAAATGCAGAAGTTAGAAAGTAAGGCATTTTTTCTTATCTATACTGATAATCGTGACTTAAAAGATGAATTATTGAACTTTACTACCTCTCCGTTATGGACTCAAATGACTGTGGCCAGTGACTCTGATACTGAAGTTAGAGAAATGATTAAGAAAGTGTTGCTCTACTGTTTTACAAATGAGCTAACTATTGTCGAAATCAGTGGTTATCCAATTTCGATAGATTCTCTTTTATATATCGAAGCGGACAAAACACATCGAAATTATCTTAGAGCCATCACAAAAGATAATGAATGTTTAGTTCGTGGTACGATTTCTGATGTAAAAAAGAAAATTCCCAATTTACTTGCACTTGGACGCGGTTTACTCGTTGATACAAATAAAATTCGTCGAATAGAAGAAGATGGATTGACGCTATGCTTTGTACAAAGTTTGAAAAAAATCAAGGCACCAAAGGTTTGCAAAAAAGAGTTAAAGGAACTCAAAAAACATTCAAAACGAATAAAATAATCACTCTTTTTTAGGGTGATTTTTGTTTTTGCCTGATAAAAACTCAATTTCATCACAGAAAATGCGATTTCGTCACAAAAATGATGAAATTATGTAAAAAAAGATTGTAAGTAAAAATGAAAAGGTTTACAATCGAAATATAGAAATTTAACATCAACTTAAAAATGTTAAACAAACGAATTCGACCAGAGGCTTGTACACCCTCAAAGTGAGGAAAGGAGGTACTAAAAATTTTGTTGTAGTAGAATTTTTAAAAAGTTCTACAAAAGATTAGAAATTTTTAGAAAGGAAGTAGAAAAATGCAAACTAAAAAATTACTTGTTTCAACACTTATCCTTGCGACTCTCGGCGGAACATTCCTTCAAGTCAGTCCTGTATTCGCTGTTAATCGTTCAACTTATTCTCAAGGCTCAACAAATGACAAAAAGTATGGTATGGGAGCTTACGCGGCCTACTGGAACAATTATGGAAACCATTGGGCAGAAGTAGCTTTTCGGACTAGATATGGAGGGACAATGGCAGGAGAAGCTCATGCCAATCAGCAAGCCTATGCCTGGTTGAATACTCGTTGGGGTGAAAGTGTGGTTTTCTTCCATGGCGATGGTACAGTTAAAAGCAGACATTGGGGACCGCAATGAAAAAAATAAAATATATTTTTTTGACTGTGGCTACAATTCTAGTCACAGTCTTTTATACTATTAATATAAAAGAAAAAGGTCAGCAAATTATTGCAGAAAGATTGCCAAATGCTGTTCTTATTGCAAATAATGAGAAGCAAAATCCAGAAATTATCCCTCGTTCTCGTGAGGTTATCAAAGATGTGGATGATTATGCAAGAAAACATGATGTCTTTATTGTTATGGATGTTGTCACACCTAATGGTTCAGGAGATTTCAAGCCAACTTATATGACTTTTGGAACGGGGAAACTCGCAAGTAATATGATTTTACTACCAAAAGAGAAAAGAGAGGGGTACGACCCACTTGGTATGTTTGGGACTTACAACGTTTTTTCTGGAAGGAAAGAATCTGAAGAGTTTAGTCAATATTTAAATCAAAAATTTCATGTAACAGCAGTTTATATTCCAAACATGTCTCTCCTTGCGGAATATTACAATATCTATGGTAATCCACAAGCTGTAACGTTATTGATAAGCGTTTTTATGGCTTTTGTCGGCTTAGCTATTTTTGTAAGAATCTCAGAGTTACGAAAATCAGGAATAGAACTTTTGTCTGGGAAGACATTGTTGAATACTGTGTTTTCAGAGAGTATTCGTGATATGAAGTTTATCGCAATTTTGACGATTATTGCTATGATAGGGACTTCTAGTTACTTGCTCATAACTGGTCTAAGCAACCTGTCGCTCCACATTTTTGCTTTATTTTCTATCTTCTTTTCTTCTTTGATATTTGTGCTACTGTCATGCTTAGTAAGTGCAATAATCATGATTGTCCTCTCTCGGAGTCAGCTTAATTCACTTATCAAAGGAAAATTGCCGACAACAGTTTTGATGATTCTTGTGGTTTTGATGCAATTTGCTGTGAGTATTGTCCTTGTCACAAGCTTATCAGGAATTCACTATAATCAAATTGAATTAAAAAAACAGGAAGCTGATTTAGATAAATGGAAAGAAGAAAAAGATTATTATACTTTCCCTTATGCTTCTATTAATCTGCAAGTAAGTAATCAAGAAGCAAAAGCTTGGTGGAACTTTTATAATATTGAGGTAACAAAAGATGAGGCGATATTTGTTAGACATGATTTATTTGCTGGACCACAAGAAAGTAGCCAAAACCAACTTATCGTCACACCAAGTTATCTGAAAGCACAACATATTAAGGTTAAGGAAGACTTTTCTAATCTTAAACTTGGAGAATATGGACTCCTGATACCAAAAAATCAAATGAAAAATCGTCAAAAATTGATTGCTCAGTACAACAAACTATTGACGGAAACAACACAAAATGGCAAAAAAGAGACCAAGATGAAGGCGAAATACGTTGAAGAAGTACCAAATGGCGAAAAACGTTTTATTTACAATGTGGCTTATGAGAAAATGACAACGCAACAAGAAATATCTGACCCGGTTATTATTGTGATAACGCCGCAATCATCAGGAGAAGAAACGGGCATATCATGGGCAGGGGATAATGATTACTTTTTTGTGAAAGGTAAAGAACAAACGCTTAATAGGCTGAAAGAGTTGGGACTATACGATAAGGTTCATTATTTAGTTAATGCCTATGGACAGTATGAAGCACAGACAATTCTTGTAAAAGAAAGTTTAAATATGGCAATCCTATCAGCCATTATAACGATTATTGTCATTAGCTTTTTCTATATTTTACTTCATGTCCTTTACTTTACTCATTTCAGAAGAACAATCGTAATAAAATTTATTTCTGGAATGCCCAACTTGAGAATTCATCGTCCATTCATTTTTGTAGAGTTAGGATTACTTTTGATTTTATTACCAACATTGACAATAATCAGCAATGAGTTTTTATATTCTCTTTTTGTTGTAAGTGCTTTGTGGTTTATTTCGCTCATTATCCTACTTGTTCAAATGAAGAATTTTGAAAATGGACAAATAAATAGTTTGAAAGGAGAATAGATGTTTGAATTAACTAATATTACTAAAGAATTTTTACATAGAAAGGTTTTTGATAACTTTAAATTAACCTTTGAAGCTGGGAAAGTTTATGCCATTATCGGTCAATCAGGTTCTGGTAAAACAACCTTACTGAATATGATTGCTAAACTTGAATCCTACGAGGGAAGTATTCGTTATGAGGGAAAAGAATTATCAAAAATCAAGAAACATTCCTATTTTCTAAATGATTTGTCTTATCTTTTTCAAAATTTTGGATTGATTGAAAATGAAACGATTGATAAAAATTTGGATTTGGGATTGATTAATCAAAAGTTATCCAAGAAAACTAAACAAGAAAAAAAGCTTGAAACTTTGGCACAAGTTAATGTAGCCTATTTAAAACTCAATCAAAAAATTTATGAATTGTCAGGTGGTGAGGCACAGCGTGTGGCACTTGCTAAAGCGATTTTGAAGGATTCACCGGTTATTTTGGCAGATGAGCCAACAGCAGCACTAGATTCTGAGAATAGTGAAGAAGTGATGAAACTGCTTTTGAGTATGAAAAATGAAAATCGGATTATTATTATCGCTACGCATAATCCTGTTATTTGGGAAATGGCGGATGAGGTTGTTGAATTGTCTAGATGAGGTAATATATTGGGGTGATTTTTACTTTTTACAATGAAAATATCAATTTCATCACAAAAAAATTGATTTCGTAACAAAAATGATGAAATTGTGCAAAAAAATATTGCAAACGAAAATAAAAAGGCTTACAATTAAAGTATGAATAATGATAGAAATAAATCTTGAAAGAGAGGGAGGATCAATGGAAAATTAATAAAGTTCAATATCAACTCAAAGGTATATCGTGCAAAAAGAAAGTGGGTAATTTTTTAATGAAAAATATAACATCAAGTAAGTTATAATTTAAAGACTAGCTCTTAGATTAGTAACTTACAGACTAAGAAAAGAGGATTTAGTTATGAATGCGAAAAAAATTATTATTGGCACACTTGTTGTCAGTGTATTATTTGCAACTGGATTTGCTGTAAAAGCAGATGGTGCATTAGCACCTAATGTTGATGTGTCTAAAAATGGAAAAGTTAATTTGAATATACCTAAAAAGGCAGATAAAATAATAACAAATACGAAAAAGCAAGTTAAATATGTTGTAAATAATGGTGTTACATTAGATAATACTAGTGGTGGGCCTAATTTGGCTGCACCTGTGACGGTGGATAGTCAGGTAATTTCGAACGATAAAGGTACGATTATGGGTGTAACGACCTATACAGCAGATTTAAGCCAAGCAGAAGCAGTTAAAAAAGTGGGTAATTTGAATGCAATGTCCTTTGGAGAATTTTGGGTACAAAAGTTTTTGCTGCCAGCCAAAATCAGACAAATTCAGATAAGACTTATTCTGTTACGTTTAAACTGAATATAAATTGGATAGTATCTAATGGCTATGCTTCGCTAACAAAAGTAACAGGTGGCTATGGTTCTTGCATTGACCATGTTTATGTTGATAATTCTAGTGTTACTAATGCAACGAATGGTCAGATTAAAGGTTCAAGTGGTTATACTCAACAAGTTGATGACAAATCAGAAGGGAATAGTTTATCGTGGTCAATTACGCGAAACTATAAACCTGTAAAAGTTCCAGCAAGTGGGGCAAATGTAGGAGCTACGTATTTTGCCACACTTAAACGGGGAAATAGTACATGGAAATTCCAAACAACAAATAGAGCTTATTAGTGAGAGGAATTGGAATGAATATAAAAGGCATAAAAATTTGGCAAGTATTTCTTGCATTCATCATTTGGATAGGAACCATGTTTCTTCCTGCAACGGTAAATCAGGCTAAATTGAATACAAATTTTGACTATAACAAAAGTCGAGAAAATTTCTTTTATTTTCTTTTTCATCAAGTTCCTTTTTATAGTTTCATTTTGGGATTGGTGTTGCTTATATCACTTTTTCTCATTTATAGGAAAATAAAGTTTAGTGTCTATTTTTCTTTTGCTAGTCTTATTTTTTACATTAGTTTCTTAGTTATAGCTTTTCCGTCTATGATTATTTTTAATCATAGTTTATCTGGGAATACTTTTGGGGCTGAACTTTCTATCTTTCTAACCTTTTATGGAGCTGGATATATTATTGCTGTTCTATTTGGTTTAGTTGCTTTTCTTTTACTCTTTCTCTACAGTTTAAGAATAAAAGAATGTTAACAACATAATCATTTTTACTGATTTTATTAATTATAAAAAAATAAAGAACTCCTTAGAAATTTTTCTTTGGGGTTTTCATTTTGGAAGTAAAAAAATCTTTGTTAGGCTTGTAAACGTGTGCATTTACAGCTTTTAGAAAAGTGTGCTATAATGGGTTAGATATATACGAAAGTAAGGTATGATAAAATTGACTAAATTACGCGAAGATATTAGAAACGTCGCTATTATTGCCCACGTTGACCATGGTAAAACTACATTGGTTGACGAACTCTTAAAACAATCTCAAACGTTGGATG
Organism: Lactococcus sp. KTH0-1S; assembly: GCF_052544945.1. Taxonomy (NCBI): domain Bacteria; kingdom Bacillati; phylum Bacillota; class Bacilli; order Lactobacillales; family Streptococcaceae; genus Lactococcus; species Lactococcus sp. KTH0-1S. The sequence goes on along the minus strand of NZ_CP195165.1, from coordinate 2,113,568 downwards.
CTCGTAAAGAATTAGCTGAACGTGCGATGGACTCAAATGCACTTGAGCAAGAACGTGGGATTACTATCCTTGCCAAAAATACAGCAGTTGAATATAACGGAACTCGTATCAACATCTTGGACACACCAGGTCACGCGGACTTCGGTGGAGAAGTTGAACGTATTATGAAAATGGTTGATGGGGTTGTCCTCGTTGTCGATGCTTATGAAGGAACAATGCCTCAAACACGTTTTGTTTTGAAAAAAGCTTTGGAACAAAACTTGACTCCAATCGTTGTTGTTAATAAGATTGACAAACCATCTGCTCGTCCAGCTGAAGTTGTTGATGAAGTTCTTGAACTTTTCATCGAACTTGGTGCCGATGACGAACAATTGGATTTCCCAGTTGTTTACGCTTCAGCAATCAACGGTTCTTCATCAATGTCTGATAATCCAGTTGATCAAGAACACACAATGGCAAATATTTTTGATACAATCATCGACCATATCCCTGGTCCAGTTGATAACTCTGATGAACCTTTGCAATTCCAAGTTTCACTTTTGGACTACAATGACTATGTTGGACGTATTGGTATTGGACGTGTTTTCCGTGGAACAATCAAAGTTGGGGACAGCGTTACTTTGTCTAAACTTGATGGTTCAACTAAAAACTTCCGTGTCACTAAACTTTTTGGTTTCTTCGGTCTTGACCGTCAAGAAATCCAAGAAGCAAAAGCTGGTGATTTGATTGCTTTGTCTGGTATGGAAGATATCTTCGTTGGGGAAACTGTTACACCTTCAGACCACGTTGAACCATTGCCAATCTTGCACATTGACGAACCTACTTTGCAAATGACTTTCCTTGCTAACAATTCACCTTTCGCTGGTCGCGAAGGTAAATGGGTAACTTCACGTAAAGTTGAAGAACGATTGGTTTCTGAATTGCAAACTGACGTTTCACTACGTGTTGAAAACACTGAATCTCCTGATAAATGGGTTGTTTCTGGTCGTGGTGAATTGCACTTGTCAATTCTTATTGAAACAATGCGTCGTGAAGGATATGAACTTCAAGTTTCACGTCCTGAAGTTATCATCAAAGATATTGATGGTGTTGCTTGCGAACCATTTGAACGTGTTCAAATCGATACTCCTGAAGAATATCAAGGTTCAATTATCCAAGCGCTCTCTGAACGTAAAGGTGATATGCTTGATATGCAAATCACTGGTAACGGTCAAGCACGTTTGATTTTCCTTGTTCCTGCACGTGGTTTGATTGGATTCACAACAGAATTCATGTCAATGACTCGTGGATACGGAATCATGAACCATACTTTCGACCAATATCTTCCAGCTGTTAAGGGAGAAATCGGTGGACGTCACCGTGGTTCTTTGATTTCTATGGATTCAGGTCAAGTTACTTCTTACGCAATGGGTTACGTTCAAGAACGTGGACAACTTTTTGTTGATGCAGGTACTGAAGTTTATGGTGGGATGATTGTTGGTGAACACAGTCGCGATAATGATTTGACTGTAAATATCACTAAAATGAAACAACAAACAAACGTTCGTTCTTCAAATAAAGATTCTACATCTGTTTTGAACACACCAAAAATTCTTTCACTTGAAGAATCTTTGGAATTCCTTGGTGATGATGATTACTTGGAAGTAACTCCAGAATCAATCCGCTTGCGTAAACAAATTTTGGATAAAGCAATGCGTGAAAAATCAACTAAGAAGAAAAAATAAGTTTAATCAAATAGAGGAACTTGATTTTCAATTATTGAAAGTTTGATGATGAATAAATTAATTTTTCGTTAGTTCTTGTCATAACTTGGAAAGGAGAAAAATGTTCTATATTATCTTGTTGATTTTAGTTGCCTTTGCGTATATTTTCATGATGCCCAAAGACGTTCGGCGGAGTATGGACATTTTCTTCTTTGCTGGTGTTGGAGTTCTATTTCTTGCTTTTGCTGTGGCACAGGCGGTAAGCCATCGGTCATTACTTTTAGAAATTATCGGTATTGTGGCAATGCTTGTCGTAACGGTCAGAGCTTGGATGGAATTGGAAAAGTTGGACAGTCGAAAAAGAAAAAAATAAATGATTGATTGATTGATTAATAATCAAGCAATGAATAAAACTGTCAAAGTTTGGCAGTTTTATTTTGATTTTGTAGAAATGGAGAAAAAACATGGATATGGAAAAAGTGGCTCAAGGTTTTGAGCTAGTTGTTGCAAATATTATGTTACTATCTGAGAAATTGGATACAGATTTTTATGATGCTTTTGTAGAACAAAATGCTGCTTTTTTAGATGATACTGACCAAGGAATTGTTGAATTGTCAGTAAATAATGACAAACTTCGTCAGTTAAATTTATCAAATAAGGAGTGGCAAAAACTTTTTCAATTTGTTTTGTTGAAAGGTTCACAAGTCGCACCACTTCAACCCAATCATGCTATGACTCCAGATGCAATTGGTTTAATTTTTAATTTCATTATTGAACATCTTAATAAAAATTCTGAACTTCGTTTAATTGAATTTGGGTCTGGTATGGGTAATCTTGCTGAAACGCTTTTGGTTAATCTTAATAAAAAGGTTGATTATGTGGGCTTTGAAGTTGATGATTTACTTTTAGATTTGTCTGCTTCAATGGCTGAAATTATGGGGAGTCAGGCTGAGTTCATGCAAATTGATGCAGTACAAAAGCGTTTGATGGAACCTGCTGACGTTGTTGTTAGTGATTTACCAATTGGTTTTTATCCAGATGATGAAGTTGCAAAGAATTTTGAAGTTGCGACTACTGACGGACATACTTTTGCTCATCATCTTTTGATTGAGCAATCATTTAATTATTTAAAAGAGGGTTCTTTTGCCATTTTCTTAGCTCCAGAAGATTTACTGACAAGTCCTCAAGGACCACTATTAAAGGAGTGGATTAGTAAACATGGGAGTGTGATGGCTGTCATCACTTTACCAAAATCACTTTTTAATGCTGATGCTAAGGCGATTTATGTTTTGAAAAAGGGACCGGCTGCACATGCAACTTTTGCTCACCCTTTGTCTTCACTGACAGACAGAGAAAGTTTAGAAGTCTTTATGGAAGAATTTACAAAAATTGTAAAATTATAAGATTGAAATTATTGACAGGTTCTGTCAGTAATTTTTTTGGTTAAAGTGTATGAAAATGATTGAATTTGAAAACGTTTTTTATTTTAAAAACTACATCTTGAATTAAGCTCGTGAATCATGACCGAAAAACACAAAAGGAATTGTAATTGTGTTATAATTTAACCGTATTTCAAATTCAAGGAAGGTTTATTAAACATGACCAAAACATTAGCAGTTAACGCTGGTTCATCATCTATGAAATGGCAAATGTATGAAATGCCAGAAGAAAAAGTTCTTGCCAAGGGATTAATCGAACGAATTGGTTTGAAAGATTCGATTGTGACCGTCAAATTTGGTGAGCAAAAAGAAGAACGCGTTTTTGACATTCCAAATCATACAGAAGCAGTAGAAGTTTTACTTGAAGATTTAAAACGATTGAAAATAGTAGAGGAATTTACTGAAATTACAGGTGTAGGACATCGTGTGGTTGCTGGAGGTGAAATTTTCCAAAAATCAACAGTTGTTACACCAGAAGTTTTGCAACAAGTTAAAGATTTGTCAGCTCTTGCTCCTTTGCATAATCCAGCAAATGCTGCAGGAATTGAAGCTTTTTTGAACTTACTGCCTGACGCAACTTCAGTAGTAGTTTTTGATACAGCTTTCCATACAACTATGCCTGAAAAAGCATTCCGTTATCCATTGCCTAAAAAATATTATACAGATTATGCTGTCCGTAAATATGGGGCTCATGGAACTTCACACATGTATGTTTCACAAGAAGCTGCAAAATTACTTGGAAAACCAATTGAAGAAACTAAAATTATCACTGCTCATATCGGGAATGGTGCATCACTGACAGCAGTAAAAGGTGGGAAATCAATTGATACTTCGATGGGATTCACACCACTTGCTGGAGTGATGATGGGAACACGTACAGGTGAAATGGACCCTTCTGTTTTTCCATACCTTATTGAAAATGACTCTGAGTTAAAAGATGCTCAAGGTGTTGTTGATATGATGAACAAAGAATCTGGTCTCTATGGTGTATCTGGTATTTCATCAGATATGCGTGATATCATTGCTGCTAAAGATACAGATACTGATGCAAAACTTGCATTTGAGATGTATGTTGACCGAATTCAAAAATTTATTGGTCAATATTTGGCCGTTTTGAATGGGGCTGATGCTCTTGTCTTTACTGCTGGTATTGGTGAAAATTCGGTTCCTGTTCGTGAAGCAATTCTTTCTGGATTGACTTGGTTTGGAATTGAAGTTGACCCTGAGAAAAATGTCTTTGGCGTCGAGGGAGAAATTTCAACACCTCATTCACGCGTAAAAGTTTTTGTGATTCCAACTGACGAAGAGCTTGTAATTGCTCGTGATGTTGAAGCACTTAAAAAATAATTAATTAAAAGATTTTGTTCTAAAACAAAATCTTTTTTATTTTTAAAATGACATAAAATGATAAGTTCTGGGGATCCTTGAGGGAGGAGAAATGAAATCAGACATAAAATATGATATAATTTTAAGAATAAAACGCATACATTAAGGAGAGTAAGTATGGAAAAAACGCTCGCTGTCAATGCAGGCTCCTCGTCATTAAAATGGCAACTTTACGAAATGCCGGAAGAAACCGTGATTGCTAAAGGAATTTTTGAACGTATTGGTTTGTCTGGCTCAATCTCAACAACTAAATTTAACAATGAAGAACACGTTAGAAAACAAGAAATTGTTGACCATCGTCAAGCTGTTTTGTTATTAATGGATGAATTAATTCACTTTAAATTAATTCATGAATTCCGCGAAATCACAGGAATTGGCCATCGTGTTGTTGCAGGTGGGGAATTTTTCAAAACTTCTACGGTTATTAGTCCTGAGGTTTTGGCTGAGATTAAAAATCTTTCAACTTTGGCTCCTTTGCATAATCCTGCTAATGTTTTAGGGATTGAAGCTTTTCAACGTTTATTACCAGATGCACTTGCAGTTGCTGTTTTCGACACTGCTTTTCACAGTACTTTGCCAGAAAAGGCTTATCGTTATCCTATTCCAACAAAATATTATGAAGATTATTCAATCAGAAAATATGGAGCACATGGAACGTCACACATGTATGTCGCCCAAGAAGCGGCAAAAGTTTTAGGAAAACCATTGGAAGATTTGAAGCTAATTACGGCTCATATCGGAAATGGAGCTTCAATTACAGCAATTGAAGCTGGAAAATCTGTTGATACTTCAATGGGATTTACACCACTTGCTGGTGTAATGATGGGAACACGTGCAGGTGAAATGGACGCCTCAGTCATTCCTTATATGTTAGAGAGCGACCCAAGCCTTAGAAATGCTCAAGATGTGATTGACATTCTCAATAAAGAATCTGGAGTCCTTGGGGTGTCAGAACTCTCAAGTGATATGCGTGATCTTTCAGAAGCTGTGGCTAAAGGAAATCCTAAAGCGATTCTTGCTTATGAAATGTATGTTGACCGCCTCAAGAAATTTATTGCCCAATATTTTGGAGTATTAAATGGGGCTGATGCTCTTATTTTCACGGCTGGTGTTGGTGAAAATGATACAGCTGTTCGGACTGATGTAGTTAATGGACTTTCTTGGTTTGGCATGGAAATTGATGAAAGTAAAAATGTTCGTGGAGCATTTGGTATCATTTCTAAACCAGAGTCTAAAGTGAAAGTACTTGTTGTGCCAACAAACGAAGAATTGGTTATTGCTCGTGATGTTGAAGCTGCTAAATAATTTGATAAAATTTACTGACAGAAATTTGTCAGTAAATTTTTTTACTTATGAAAAAGCTGTCAGTAAAGTTTTGACAAATGGTTTGTCTTCTATAAAAGAAAGCGCTATAATTAGGGTGAATGGAGGGAAGGTTATGGAGGATTTACCAAAAGTTACAAAAGCTGAAATGTTGCCAGGAGTGCGTTTACGTTTGGAATTTGATAATGGACAAGTTCGATATTATCCTGTTCATGAGCAAATTGATTTGCTCATGAATCCTTTTGATGTGAGTAAGTTAAAAAAGACATATGGCGCAAACTTGTTTCTTGGGGGAATGGTTTCATGGATTGGAAATGAGATTAAGATTGAACCTAATGGAGATTTGTTACTTAATAAATCGGTGATTCCTGCTGAAATTCTTTGGAAACACAGTCTTAAACATGTTGACAGTCTGGACCCGGAAAAATTGAAAGAGTTAGAAGAAATCAAGCACCCAATTTGGCAAGGTTTTAAAAGTCTTAATTTAATCTTTTGGATTGCGGGGATTCTTTTTGTGATTTATTTACTTATTCAGTTGTTGGGACATCTGGGTTTATTGACATCATGATAGTTTCTAAAAAGGCTTTGATTAGTCTTTTTTTCGTGAGCATTTTATGGTAAAATAGAGAAAATATAATAGAATAGGTGCAATATGGCTGAAATTAAATATAAACGCGTACTGTTAAAACTTTCGGGAGAGGCCCTCTCAGGCGAAAAAGGTTTCGGATTTGACCCTGAAACAGCAAAAGCTGTCGCTGAAGAACTCAAAGAAGTCCATGATTTGGGCGCAGAACTTGCGATTGTTTGCGGTGGTGGTAATGTTTGGCGTGGAGTTACTGGTGAGAAAGCCGGAATGGAACGTGCTCAGGCAGATTACATGGGAATGCTTGCAACAATTCAAAATGGGTTGTTCATTCAAAGTGCTCTTGAAAATATTGGGGTTGACACACGAGTGATGACAGCCATTGAGATGAAAGCTGTTGCTGAACCTTATATTCGTCGTCGTGCTGAACGCCATTTAGAAAAGGGACGTGTTGTCATTTTTGCTGGGGGAACTGGTTCGCCTTACTTTTCAACTGATACAACCTCTGCATTACGTGCTGCGGAAATTAATGCTGATGTCATTTTAATGGCTAAAAATGGTGTTGATGGTGTTTATAATGCTGACCCTAAATTAGTTGCTGATGCTATTAAATTTGAACATTTGACACATATGGATGTTATTACCAAAGGCTTGCAAGTAATGGACAGTACGGCTTCAACAATGTCAATGGATAATCATATTCCACTTGTTGTTTTCAACATGAATGAAGCTGGAAATATTACACGTGTCGTTCGTGGTGAAGAAATCGGAACAACGGTTGAATAAGATTTACTTACAAAAAAAGCTGTCAGTAAATTTATTCATTAAAAAATTACTGATGGAAATACTAGCATAACTGTAATCATTAAAATACTAACGCTTATCTCTGACAAAGTTTCTGTCAGTAAAATAAATAGAAGAATTAAAAGTAGAAAAAGGAAATAAAATGGCAAACGAAATTGTTACAACAGCTCAAGACCGGATGAAACAATCATTAGGAAGTTTACAACGTGATTTAGGACATATCCGAGCTGGTCGTGCCAACGCAAGTCTTCTTGACCGTGTTCAAGTTGTTTACTACGGCGCACCAACACCACTCAATCAATTAGCGTCAATCACAATTCCAGAAGCACGCGTATTGATGGTTACTCCTTTTGATAAATCAATCTTGAAAGATATTGAAAAAGCATTGTATGAATCAGATCTTGGAATTACACCAGCAAATGATGGTTCTGTGATTCGTTTAGTTATCCCAATGTTGACAGAAGAACGTCGTCGCGAACTTGTCAAAGAAATGGGTAAATATATTGAATCAGCAAAAGTAGCAATCCGTAATATCCGTCGTGATGCAATGGACACTGCTAAGAAATCAGAAAAAGCAAAAGAAATCACTGAAGATGATCTTAAAGATCTTGAAAATAATATTCAAAAAGTGACTGATGACGCGGTTAAAGAAGCAGACCGTCTTGCATCAATTAAAGAAAAAGAATTGTTGGATATCTAAGTAGAACAATCTAACAAATAAAGTAATCTGTAAAAGCATTAACGGCTCCATTGAGCCGTTTTTACATCAAAAAGCTGTCAGGATGGATAAATTTGAGAGAACTAATCAAACTTAGAGAGCAACCGTCTTATCTCAAAGAAGCAATTCGATTTTTTCAGGAAAAATGGGGAAATACAGACAGTAACCCTGTATATGACGACTGTTTGAAGCATAGTTTAGAGAGTGACAAAAAGATTCCTCAGTGGTATCTGATTGTTGATGAAGGAAAAATTATTGCGGGTTGTGGACTGATTAGCAATGATTTTATTAGTCGAATGGACTTATATCCTTGGCTTTGTGCACTTTATGTTGAAGAAAAATTTCGAAAGCAAGGGCTTGCCGGTCTGGTGATTGAAGCAGTAAAAGAAGATTGCAGAACTTTTGATTTTGATAAACTTTATCTTGCAACGGATTTTGCTGATTTCTATGAGCGCTTTGATTTTCATTATCTAGCTGACGGCTATCATCCTTGGGGTGAAAAATCATGGATTTACGAAGGAAATATCAATTAAACAGAGACAAATAGTCTCTCAATCACATTTTATAAAGAGGTACAAATGAGTATTATTGGACAAACAATCTCCGCGATAATCGTGGAAGAAAGTGAACGTTTCTATTTTCTCCAAAAGGGAGAAGATTTATTACGTTTAGATAAAACAGAAGGTGAACATACAGTTGGCGATGTGGTGACTGGTTTTGTTTATGTGGATAAAGATGACCATCGTCGTTTGACGACTTTGGAACAAAAAGCAACAAATGAGCATTATGGTTGGGGAACGGTAACAGCTGTTCGTAAGGACCTTGGTGCCTTTGTTGACACAGGTTTACCAGGAAAAGATGTGGTCGTCTCTCTTGATGATTTGCCACTCGAAAAAGACCAATGGCCAAAAGTTGGTGACCAACTTTATGTGAAATTAATTATTGACAGAAAAGAGCGAATTTGGGGTCATTTAGCATGGCATGAAGATTTCTGGAATCTTGCAGGTCCTGGTTATGACAACATGCAAAACCAAGATTTACGAGCAATTGTTTATCGAAACAAAGAATCAGGAACATTTGTTTATTTGCCTGACAACAATATGCTAGGATTTATTCATCCAAATGAACGTTTCTCAGTTCCACGTGTCGGTCAAGAACTTCAAGTTCGTGTTATTGGTTTTAGAAAAGAAGACCGTAGTCTAAATCTGTCAGCAAAACCACGTGCTTATGAAATGCTTGATGCTGATAGCCAAATGATTTTAGCTTATCTTCAATCAATGGGCGGGAAAATGGCATTTAATGACAAATCAAATCCAGATGAAATTAAAGCAACTTTTGGAATCTCAAAAGGACAATTCAAAAAAGCGCTTGGTGGTTTGATGAAGGCTAAAAAAATCAAACAAAGTCCAGAGGGAACAGAATTAATCGGAGAATAATTTACTGACAGCTTCTTTGGAAATACCAAGCTTAATTTAAAAGCATTCGTCAGTAAATTCTGTCAGTCTTATGACTTATAAAAATTTCTGTCAGTAAAAAAGTAGCTTAATTGGCTACTTTTTTTTGAGCTATGCTATAATATTTCACAAGACAAACAAAGTGAAGGAGAAATAATGGCAACAGAAAGAGCAATATTTGCAGGTGGATGTTTTTGGTGTATGGTTCAACCTTTTGAAGAACGAGAAGGAATCTTATCTGTGATAAGTGGCTATACAGGTGGAAATGTTGAAAATCCAACTTACGAACAAGTAAAAAAACACCTGACTGGTCATACAGAAGCAGTAGAAATTATTTTTGATAATAGTAAAATTACCTATCAAAGTCTTGTTGAACTTTATTGGACACTCACGGACCCAACAGATGCTTTTGGTCAATTTGAAGACCGTGGAGATAACTATCGTCCAGTCATTTTTGTTGAAAACGAAGAACAAGAAAAAATTGCCAAAGAAAGCAAAGCGCAATTGCAAGCCAGCGGAAATTTTGATTCACCTATTGTGACAAGTATTGAAGCCGTTCAAAAATTCTGGCCAGCAGAAGACTACCATCAAGGATTTTACAAAAAAAATCCAGAAGATTATGCCCAATCAAGTAAAATTCGTCATGATTTTTTGGAAAAACAATGGGAAAAATAATAATTTTCCGATTTAATGATAATAGAAAGAGAAAATGACTTTTTATAATTACCTTATGCGCCATCGCGCACCAGTAGAAAAAGATGATGCAACTCGTCTTGCAAATTTGGTTTTTCAAGACCCGCTTTTTCCAAAACAGTCTAAAGATTTCGATGAAATTTCGACTTATTTAGAAACCCAAGCTCCATTTTACTTTAATCTTACCCTGTTTGATAATATTTGGGAAAGTTATCTAGAAGCTTAATGATTACCATAAATTCTTCTTAACAAAAAATAATAAAATGATATAATGGGCACAAAGGAGAGATTTATGCAAATTAAAGTAGAAGAACTTAAATTCTCATATCAGTCTAGACAGATTTTGTCTATTAATGAAGGGGTCTTTGAGTCCGGGCAGATTTATGGAATTGTTGGCAATAATGGTGTTGGTAAAACAACTTTTTTCAAGACATTGACCAATATTATTACAAATTATGAGGGCCATATTCAACTAGATGGTCAAGAAATCAAAGAAAATCCAAGATTGCTCACAAAAGTTGGTATCATGCTTGATGATATGGAACTTTACAAGAGTTACACAGGTTTATTCAATTTACACTATTTTGGGGGTTTGCGAGGCGAGTTTGATGAGAACAAAGCACTTGGTTTAGCTAAAAAACTAGACTTAACTCCCGAAATGTTATCAAAAAAAGTCGCCACTTATTCACTTGGAATGAAGAAAAAGTTAATTCTACTCATATCGGTTATGAATGATGCGGAAATTTTAATTTTCGACGAGCCTTTTCGAGGAATTGATGCAAAATCTGTTGCGTGGTTTAGAGATTATTTGCTTGAACTCAAAAGAAGAGGACGTTTGATTCTGATTTCTAGCCATGTTCAAGAAGATATTGAAACAATCTGCGATAAAGTTTTTCTTCTGGCTAATGGAAATTTCATAGCTACTTTTGATTTGAAAAATCAGCAAGAGGTCCTGACTTACACGGTTTCCGTGACTAATGTTCAAGTCTTAGAAAGCTTTTTAACAAAGGCTGGTGTTCAAGTAGAAATTAAAGAAAATACAGTAAAATTCGACAGCAGTCCCGAAGATTTTCAAATTGTATTTCGTCATGCTGTTGAAGAAGGGGTAAACTTTGATAGCATAAAAAAAGAATCAAAATTTGCTGAATTTATCAAAAAAGGGAGTAACTGATGAACGCAAAAAACATTTTTAAAATGGAGTTTTACAGAAATTTTCGAGATAAAAACTGGTTGATTGTCATTGGAGTTATGGCAATTTTAGCATTAATTGATTCAATTTTAATCATCAATCTCATTGGAAAAACAGTCTCTGGATACAGTCAGAATAGTGCCGGGACAGCAGTTCTGGCAGCTTTAACTATTTTCTTTACTTTGGCTTTAGGACTTGGAATTTGGGCCTTTCAAATTATTTATCCATTCCATCTATTATCAGTTGATTATAGTAATAAAGCGTTAGGGCTAATGATTGCTTCTGGAGTAAATCGAATGACTTATTATTTTATCAAATTAATTTCAACAATTCTTTCGACTTTACTAGCCTTATTTACAATTTTGATTGTTCCTTTTTTCCTAATTTTAGGCGTCTATGTCCGACAATTAAGTGAATTTTTGAGTATGATCTCTCGTTCTCTTTCACTTAGCAGCGTTTGGATGGTCTTACTAAATTCATTTGCTGGTGCTTTAGCTTCTATTGTTATTTTATTTTTCGTTGTGATTATGACACGAGGAAAATTCTGGGGGATTTTTGTTTATTTAGGGATTGCAATGGGAATTGGGATCGTCCTCACCATTTTTACTAGCTCAATAAATGTAGGATTGGCTGATGGTCAAAATATGATGTCAAATACGAGTTTGATTGGTATTATCTTCTCAGTAGTTGAAATAATTGCTTTTGGATTGCTCGGACTCTCTCTTATCAGAAAACAAGATTTATAAAGCAAAGAGTGCTTGACAGAGCACCCTTTTTTTGATAGAATACTCAGGTATGTGAATTTTCACATGCACGGCGTGGAAGCTGTAAAATACAGCATCATACCACATCACGAAAAACAAAATATAAGGAGAATTTATCGTGGCTAAACAAGTAGAAAAACTCGTTAAATTACAAATCCCTGCCGGTAAAGCAACACCAGCTCCACCAGTTGGACCAGCTTTGGGTCAAGCAGGTGTTAACATCATGGGATTCACAAAAGAATTCAACGCTCGTACAGCTGACCAAGCTGGTATGATCATCCCAGTTGTTATCTCAGTTTATGATGACAAATCATTTACATTCATCACAAAAACTCCTCCAGCAGCAGTTCTTTTGAAAAAAGCAGCAGGCGTTCAAAAAGGTTCTGGTGAACCTAACAAAACAAAAGTTGCTTCAGTTACAAAAGCACAAATCAAAGAAATTGCAGAACTTAAAATGCCTGACCTTAACGCGGCATCAGTTGAAACTGCAATGTCAATGATTGAAGGTACTGCAAAATCTATGGGATTCACTGTTACTGACTAAAAATTTAGACGAATTACTTCGTTGACAGAACCCTCACCTACTTAGGTAGGCTTCGGAACCTGTCGCCTCGTACTTCGACTAAATTTTCGAGATTTACATATTGTAAATTCAGAAAAAGTCACACATGCAATCCACACATTTAGTGGAAGGCTGTTACTCTTGTTGTTATAAAAATACTATTAGTTCATCTGAGCGGCGCTGAGCGAGAAAATATCTTCCTTTGAGCGCAATAGAGCGGACTTTTAAATGCAACAAGGAAGACAGACAACCGATATTACCACAAGGAGAAAATAGAAATGGCTAAAAAAAGTAAAGCATTGCGCGCAGCGATTGAAAAAATCGACGCAACTAAATTATACAGCGTAGAAGAAGCTGTAGCACTTGCAAAAGAAACTTCATTTGCAAAATTTGATGCAACTGTAGAAGTTGCTTACAACCTTAACATCGACGTTAAAAAATCTGACCAACAAATCCGTGGAGCAATGGTATTGCCAAATGGTACTGGTAAAACTGCTCGTGTTCTCGTTTTCGCTAAAGGTGCGAAAGCTGAAGAAGCTACAGCAGCTGGTGCAGACTTCGTTGGTTCTGATGAACTCGTTGCTAAAATCAACGGTGGATGGTTGGACTTCGACGTTGTTATCGCAACACCTGATATGATGGCTGTTGTTGGACGTCTTGGACGTGTCCTCGGACCACGTAACTTGATGCCAAACCCTAAAACTGGTACAGTTACTATGGATGTAACTAAAGCAGTTGAAGAATCAAAAGCTGGTAAAGTTAACTACCGTGCTGATAAAGCTGGTAACGTTCATGTTCCAATCGGTAAAGTTTCATTCGATACAGAAAAACTTGTTGAAAACTTTAAAGCTTTGAACTCTGTAATTGCAGCTGCTAAACCTGCCGCATCTAAAGGAGCTTACATCACAAACCTTTCTGTTACAACTACAATGGGTCCTGGTGTTAAAGTTGATTCAGCATCATTCTAATAATATTAAAAAAAGAGAAAAATATTTTTCTCTTTTTTTTATTTATTGTAGAATATAAAAAAACATGCTAGAATGAGGTATGTTATTATTTATATGGGCTTATACAACAATTATCTTTGCAATTGCCTATCTTTTTCAAGTTCTGAACCTGACGCTGATTGGATTAGAGGTCGTTACTATTCTCATTCTTTTTATCAGTTTTTGGGAAAGTACCAAAGGAAGACATTGGCGAATCATTGGAATGAATATTATTAATATTATATTCATTAGTATTCTATATTTTTCACAACATACCTTTACCTACATTCAACATCATGATGTCGAAAAAATGCTGGTCATAGTTGTTAGTTTTGTCTTGTCCCAATTATTGGGGATTTTTTGGGGGAGACAGTTTTATAAACATCAAGAAAAATCAAAAAAATAAAAGGGTTGAAATTATTCAACCCTTTTATTTATTTGATTAATAAGCTCGTTTATCTTTTCCACTCTTGGTTGAATAGAAATTTGAAATTCATCTACCTTTTTTTGAATATCTTTACCAACTTGTGCTGCTTTGATACTTTCTTCTTGCACGCGGTCAACCCTTATTTTCATCGTGTTGACTTCTTCTGACAACTCGCCAATGATATTTTTTAAGTCTTTAAATAATTCAATCATAGTAATGTCCTTTTATTGGTCATTGATTTCTTTAGCAATTTCAGCTAAATCATAATCATGAGCAGTGAATTTTCCAACGAAACCATCATTTTCATCAAAACGAGGAATAAGGTGAATATGAGTATGGAAAACAGTTTGACCAGCGATTTCTTCATTATTTTGTAAAATGTTCATCCCTTTAGCATGAAGATTACTAACAATTTTGTTGGCAATAAAAGGGACTTTGCTGAAAAGTTCAGCTGATTGTTCGGCGGTCATTGAAAGAATGTTGCGATAATGTTTTTTGGGAACCACTAATGTATGCCCTTTAGTTGTTTGAGTGATATCAAGGAAGGCAAGAACATCATCATCTTCATAAATTTTGGTGCTAGGAATTTCACCAGCGATAATTTTGCAAAAAATACAATCTTCCATTTGATAGGTCCTCCAGTAGTAATAATGACTCTTTACTCAAAGTCAAAACTTATAATATACTTAGATTATATTATAAATAAGCTAAAAATCCCAGTAATAATGCTGAAACTTACTAAATCGTAAGGGAATTGCCGAAAAAGGGAAATTCAAATATGTTATAATAAATAAAACTTTTATTTATTATAACTTAAATTTAAGCATTTTTTATTTTATAAATTTGATATAATGTAATGAAAATTATTCTTCTGTTTAGAGAAAGTATGGGGGAGTTTAGGAGTATGGTGAGAAAAAAAGCTAAGAAGAAAAAGAATGCTAATCGGCCACTTGGTTTGATTTTTAAATATTTGCGAGAGTTTTCTAAGTTTTGGTTTGAATATCTTTCGATTTTTGTTGGGGCAACTATAGTCATCACACTTGTTATTATTCCACTTTTAGAATCCATTTCTGAGCTTATTATGCGAGTTAGTGGAATTCCTTATGTTTCTTATAATAATCTTGGCAACTTGCTTCAGCAGCATTTCTTAGGAGTTTTGGGGCTCGTAGTTGTCTTATTTGTGCTCATCTTTTTGGTTTATCTGCAATTCATCGTTCAGTTTCAAGGAATTCGTTTGATTCAGGCGAGAACTTTTAGTTTAAAAAGTTTATTTAGGCAAGTTATTTCGGATCTTCAGAATGTCAGAATTCAACAATTAGTCTTTTTCGTATTTTATTTTCTATTAATTATTCCTTTTGGACGTTATGTTTTTAGTACGCCACTTTTGTCGAAAATTAAAATTCCTGTTTTTACATTTGAATTTTTCTTTAAAAGTTGGCAAAATATGCTAATTTTGTTCCTATTTTATGCTATAACATTTTGGATTAGTACCCGTTTAATTTTGACTCTTCCACTGATGATTTTAAAAGGTCAATCATTGAAAGTAGCAATAAAAGAAAGTTTAAAACGAACAAAAGGAGTTAGAAATTTTTTCAGACTATCTGTTTATTTTGGACTTATCGGTTTATTTAGTATAATAATGCAGGGGCTTCTTTTTATGGGCGGCTACTTTGCCCAAGATTATCTGGATAAAACTTCTTTTGCTCTTGTGGGAGCAGTGTCAATACTGGATTTGATTTGGTTAGGAAGCTCTATTATATCTACCTTGAGTTTGGTCATGCTTTTTAGTTACTTGATAAGAGAAGCTGACTTGGAAGCCTTTGAAATTTCAGAAGTAGTAAAAAAATCTCCGAAAGTTAGAAGAAAATATAAAATAATTTTTTCTACTTTAGCTGTTTTAATTTTTGCTTTAGTGAGCTGGACTTATGTTGAAGGATTTATGGATACTGTCCCTTTAACCATTTCACATCGGGGAGTTGATGAAGAAAATGGGGTGCAAAATACAATTCCAGCCATGGAAGCTACGGCTAAATCAAAACCAGATTATGTTGAAATGGATATTCAGGAAACAAAAGACCATCAATTTGTTGTTTTCCATGATCCAACTTTAAAAGATTTAGCTGGAATTGATATTCCGCCACAAAAACTTACCTTAGCAGAATTGACGAATACAGTTGTTTCGGAAAATGGGAAAAAGGCTTTAATCCCAAGTTTTGATGATTATTTAGCGGCTGCTGAAAAAGTTAACCAAAAATTACTGGTTGAGATTAAAGTATCTCCATTTGATTCTCCAAAGATGGTTGAAAATTTTAGTAAAAAATATGGTGCACGTCTTTTAAAAGATAAGGCTATGATTCATTCTTTAGATTACAATGCTCTTTTAATTGAACAAAAAATTAATCCTAACATTAAAGTGAGTTTCATCCTTCCCTTCAACTTACTTTTCCCACAAACTAAGATGTCGGCCTATACCATGGAGGCCACAACACTCAATAGTAGTTTTGTGGATAAAGCTCAGGCAAGAAAGCAGATGGTTTTTGCTTGGACAGTCAATGACGAAACGGATATGAGAGAACAGATGTTCAATGGAGTAGATGGAATTATTACAGATAATCTTGATGACTTAAAAGAAGTTATCGCCGAGGATGATGATAATCCGAGCTATGCGCAACGTATTTTAAGAATGACTTCAATAATAAATATAGAATAAGATTGAAAAGAGGAATGTATGTTAAAAGTAACAAATCTAACAGGTGGCTATTTGGGGCATCCTGTCTTAAAAGACCTTAATTTTGAAATTAAAGAAGGTGAGTTAATTGGACTCATTGGTTTAAATGGGGCAGGAAAATCGACAACAATTCAAGAAATTATTGGACTTTTGACTCCTTATTCTGGACAAATTGAATTAGACGGCTTAACTTTACAACAAGATTTAGAAGGCTATCGTAGAAAAATTGGTTTCATTCCAGAAACACCAAGTTTATATGAAGAATTGACTTTGCGTGAACATATTGAAGTGACAGCTTTAGCTTACGGGATTTCTGTTGACTTGGCTTTTGAACGTGCTGAAAAATTATTAGAAACTTTCCGCTTGAGTGATAAATTAGATTGGTTCCCTGTGAATTTTTCAAAAGGGATGAAACAAAAAGTGATGATTATCTGCGCATTCTTAGTGGAACCTTCGCTCTATATTGTTGATGAACCTTTTATGGGACTTGACCCTCTTGCGATTCAGGATTTGATTGACTTGATGATTGACATGAAAAAATCAGGAAGTTCGATTTTAATGAGTACACATATCTTGTCCACAGCTGAAAAATTCTGTGATAAATTTATTGTTTTGCATGAAGGTCAAGTTGTTGCTTTTGGAACAGTAGAAGAATTACGGACTCAATTTAATCAGCCTAAGGCAAGTTTAGATGAAATTTATCTTGCCTTAACAAAAGGAAATATTCCAAACTCTAAAGAAGTTGTAGAGGCAGGAAAGTCAAATGAATGAAATTTTTAAAAAACGACGTAACCTTTGGTATAAGCAAAATATAAAATATCTTCGTTATGTTTTTAATGACCATTTTGTTTTGTTCCTGATGATTTTATTAGGAGCTTTGGTGGTTCAGTACATTAACTTTCTACAAATTCATCAGCTGAATTTATGGGGCAAAATTATTTTAGTTATTTTGGTCAGTTTGGCTAGTCAAATTGTGGGACGTTTGGCAACATTTATTGAAAGTCCAGATAAAGTTTTTTTACTGACAAAAGAAATGGAAGTTCGGGCATATTTAGTAAAATGTTTAATCCGCTCTTTGATTATTCCAGCAATTGTGTCAGCACTTTTGGTTTTGATTGCTGCTCCATTATTAAGATTTAATCCTATTTTCTTAGTCCTTTGGTTCGTCTTACTTGTCGCAATCAAAGCGGCTTGGTTGGCTTACAAAATTTGGTCTTCTCAAAAAAGTGGACTTTTGGATTGGGCTTTCTTGATTGATTTAGAAGAAGGACGAAAAACAGGAACTTTAAGATTATTTTCACTGTTTACGAATGTTAAGGGACTTAAATCACACAGTCATCGTCGGAAATATCTTGATTTTCTACTGACGAAAACAAAAAGAACTTATGAGTATCTATTTACAAGAAGTTTTTTACGCTCAGGAGATTATCTTGGTTTAACGATTCGTTTACTTATTTTGTCAATTTTAGCGATGATTTTTATTAATAATGGAATTGTTGCCATTATTATGGTGGTTGTATTTAACTATTTGCTTATTTTTCAACTTTTATCATTACAAACGGCTTTTGATTATCAACTTTTAACAAGAATTTATCCACTGAAAAAAGCGGCTAAAACGGCTGGTTTACGGGTGCTTATTTTTAGAGTGATGATGTTTGTGACAATTGTAGAATTGATTCTGTCATTAATTTTTGTTCGACCATTTTTCTTGAGTTTGATTATATTACTTACGAACTTTTTACTGACAAAATTTTATGTTAGATTCCGACTTAAAAATAAATAAAAATTACTGATGGACATTCCATCAGTAATTTTTATTTATAATTTGATAATTTTTGTGCCATGAACATAATTTGTTCCGGTTAATTGAGCGAGGTTTTCAAAGTTTTCAGCATTGACACCCCCACCAATAATAATGTTAATTTTTCCCTTAGCATAGTCAATGATACTTTTAAGTTTGTCAGTATTTAAGGGTTGGTCAAGTGGACCACCGTGCGTCAAAATTTTATCTACGCCAAATTCGACAAGTTGGTCAATTGCTTTTTCTTGATCAGCTACTTCATCAAAAGCCATGTGGAAAGTGATTGGGAGCCCTTGTGCGGCAATACTCACTGTTTCAAGTGCGTCAGTATCTATTTCATTGTCAGGAGTAAGGGCACCAAATACAATGTTTTGGGCACCAGCTTCAACAGCTTTAAGGGTGTCAGTTTCAATAATTTTAAGTTCATGAGAATTATAAACAAAATTACCACCGCGAGGACGAATCATGACAGCAAGAGTTGTCTTACTTTCGGCAACATATTTGGCAGCTTCTTCAATGACACCATAAGAAGGAGTAGTTCCTCCAACGTCGAGGTTGTCGCAAAGTTCAATTCTCTCAACGCCGGCTTGAAGGGCTTGAGGAATTTTGGTAAAGTTTTCAAGGCAAAGTTCTCGGATAATCATAATTTCTTCCTTTCATCTACTAAAATTATTATAACATGATTATCTTGTTTAACTTAAAAAAATTACAAGAACACTTTTGAATAAAAAGAATGAAAGTGATTATGCTAGAATAGAACTATGTTAAAATATAGAGCTTTAATCCTTGGTATATAAGGGTTATGCTGACTATCAATATATTTTTTTACGCTTTTTACTACGTTCGACCCTAAAAGTCATAATGCTTTTAAGATATTGCCGAATTTTTCGGCAGTCTCTTTTTCTTTACTTTTCGCAAGGTGGCTATATGTGTTCATTGTGATAGCATAATCCGCATGACCTAATCGTCTTTGTATCTCTTTAGGGTTTACATCATTGTTTATTAACAAACTGGCGTGAGTATGACGGAAATCATGAAAGCCAATGTTAGGAACTCCAGCATGATTGAAGTGACTAACTAACTTTAGTTTTTCTAATTCATAGGTCCTAGTTTTTTGATGATAGGGAAATACCAAAGAATCATGTAAAGAGATAGCTCCGTCATTTTGGTTTTTTTGCCACACTTTCAAGAGCTGGATTGTCTCGCTATCTAAAAACAATATCCGATTACTTTCTTTTGTCTTTGTACCTTCTTGTATCACGTTGCTTTGTTGAATCAATGTTTTTGTTATACTGACGGACTTATCACTAAAATTAATATCAGACCACGAGAGCGCCAAAGCCTCCCCAACACGTAACCCAGTGGTAAGAAGTAGCTTATATAAGGTTATGTTTTTTTGATTGGTGATAGTTGGCTCTAATGTATCAAGATACGTTAAAAATTGCTTTAATTCCACGTTATCAAAATACTTGATTTTATTACTTGTCCTTGTCTTTAGCTTTGGAGGAAAGACCTTTGTGGCTGGATTGTCTTCAATTGCTCCTAGTTGCATGCCAAAATCAAGAATCCTTTTTATGAAATTAAGAAGTAGTTTATAATCTTTACATTTTCCTTTTTCACGTCTACCGTTTACTATTTCAGCCGTGTTGGCATTCTGAGCCCATTTATTGACAAGTTCCTGAAATAACACTGGCGTTATCTTAGAGAGCTTATATGAACCAAGAGGAGGAAGTATATAGTTACGTAAATAACCGTCAGCTTATAGCTCTCAAACCAACTCAAAGCTAAAGAATTAAAGTTATCAAAGACGACTTTTTTCCTTGCAATTGTTGACCCATTATTGATAAAGTTATTAATAGCTTGGTGTGCTTTGGTCTCACACATCTTACGACTTTTAGCAGTTACACTTGTTCGTACTTGCTTGCCAGTTAGACTATTCACACCCAAATAAACGTTTGTGCGGTACACTTTTGTACCGTCTTTTTTTGTATATTCTTTAATATTCATATTATTTCTTCCTTTCCATTTTGTACTAGTGTCAGGCAAGGCATGTACGAGGATTGAGAAATATTTTATATTAGAGATTACACAGATAAATTAGAGAGGAATTCCTAGACTTGAACCGGTACCTGGGAATGCTGGTAAAATCTCAGCAAGAATTTTAGGTAATGTGTTATAAAATTTACTCACACTTGGAGATAATTTACTATTTATGGCATCCAATGTAAAATTTGTCTGCATACGTCTGATGACATTGGGAATATACTCCCCTTTTTCCACTAGATTTTTGGCTTTTGTTAGCACCCTACGCTCCTCATCAGTTATATCTTCAGTGAGAATGAGATTATAAAGTGTATCTAAAAAATCTAATTTTATTTGTGATGTTTTTTGATTTTCTACCATAAATAAACTCCTATCAGCTTTTAATGTGGTTCAGGTTTGCACGAATTTAGCATTTTTCACGCGCGTGATATGATATTTGTATTTTGTTGGGGCTATGTGACTATTCCAATCTATTCAGATTCGATAAAAATAACACACCTCCAATAATAGCTAGAGTCCCACTAATTAATTTTCCTATAAAAGGAATAAAAAAGAGAACACTGGCAACAATAAATATTATAGGAGGAGATTTGTGTACATTTTCTAACGCATTATATTTTTTTAAAGATAATATCCCTATTACTAATAAAAGAATAACAATAGTGATATTAATAATAGCTATTGCAACAAGTAATGGAGCATGTCTTTGCGCCATAAATTCTACTGTTTGCACACTTGCTTCGGTTGAGGGAGAGTTATTAGAGGCAGAGGTTATTCTATGCCATAGAGCAAGGTTAGTAACACTGGTAAATCCTCCGCCTATTATCCCGATTAGTCCGGAGTATTCTGTTAAGGTTCTAGCATCCATGAAAAGCACACAACTTCTTTCTTTAATGTAATGAGATTTTGGCTAGGTGAAACTAGCAATGATTTACCTAATAGATAAGTATATCTTATAAGTTTGGTTTGTTCGGCCGAAAAGTTATGAAAAGAAATATTAAATAGATTAATATTGCTATTAAATATAAATAGGTTAAGTTACTTACTGCATAAACACCAAGTATTGTAAGAGGTAAATTTATCAACCCTTCATTTTTATTAGATGTTTCAAAAATAAGAATGGGAGATATCGCTATTAACATCGTAGATATATAACCAGTAATGATAGATAATACACCAGTTAAAATAACTTTTTTCTTTGGCTTTAGTATTTTTTTCAATAATAGTCTGTAAAAAATATTATGCATTATCATTATATCTATAAAAAATATGATGATAGTTATTAATGAGTAATTTGACAATATTTAGCCTCCTTTGTGGTTATGTCAACCATTAACTGACCTACAAACAGTATTGTAAGTAGTATTTGGGATTGTAGGACTTATTAAAAAGGGAAACCCAAAATTGTCGCTCTTGTTCTGAGCAATAGTTATACAGACATACGCAGGTTTTGAACAAAAATGTTTACATACTGTTTTGGCCAAATGCAAGGATCATTTGTGTCAGTTACACCCAATTTGAAAATATCTAAACACGGTAATATCAAAGTCCACTTGTTAATTGTTTGAAATTATGATCGTAAAAATTGTCAATCATGTATTGGAATAATATCCATAGATTTTACAGAACTAGCAATTGGGATAAGCCCCTTACTCTTTTGCTCACTTTGATATCCCAGCTCAATCCCAGAGTTGTCATTAGGGAGTTTTTTAGCAATTTTAGAAACTATTTTTTGTAAAGTGACTATTTTACTCTGTGCATAGATATCATTCATTTGTGAATCAGTATTTATGTTTGATAACTTTTCGGAATCTCTCTCACTTTTAGGGTAAACCTCAATCATATCTCCTTTGGACATATCTGCATTTGTTACATTATGCACAACTTTATAGATCCATTTATACTTACCAATAGTAAGTTTTGAATCACTTTTAACAGCAAGTTCTGACTTCAAATCTGAAATCACTGAATCATACTTGTTATCTGAATTTTTTGTACAAGCCGAAATCGATACGATAGAAAATACAGCAAAACTAAATAACGCAATTTTTTTTATAAATTACTCCTACCAGTTTTTAGTGACTGGAAACACATAAATTTATCAATAAAAGCAGATAAAACTAAGCTAGAAGTTGACTAGTTTTGGCATTGAATCAACTTGGTAAGACGTTTTAAATCATCTTAAAATAAAAATAATAGGCTCCTATCATCATAATTAATATGACTGCAAGTACAAGTAACATTATTATTTCTGTTGCCATTCTCCCAGTTATTGATTTCTCTTGTGAATTTATTGTTTTTTTCGACATGAAGGTTGGTACAATCAATAAAACTATTGGAAATATAAAAATAGTTGCTTTGCTCCCCCAATTACTAGGGATTAACGTTATTCCCCATTGAATAGGTATAATATTTGGTAATTTCATATAAAGATATACAGATACCATAGCAAAAGGTATTGAAAGTAGTAAGAAAAAAATCACTATCTTAGAATAAACTTTATCAATGAATAACAAAAACTTCATAATCATCTCCTACCAGTTTTTAGTGACTGGAAACACATAGATTTACAATATCATGTTTATAATCAATTGTTTGTTATATTAATCCCAATAGAATACAATCAATGCAAAAATACAAGCCAAACTTAAAACTGTTGGAAACGTAAATTTGGTAAGCCAAGATATTTTTCCTTTAGTAGTACTTGGATTTACTGAATATCCTTTTTTTATTATTGATGGAACAGAAAAACTTACAGTATTATCTTTATATTCTTTCTTTAGCGAAGTAAACTCAGATAAGTAGCTAGTTAGTAATAGAATAGCTGTGAGAAACATAAATATAAAACCTAATTTAAGGTTCATCATTAAAAAGCTGATGATTGTAATAGCACTAGAGATAAGCGAGCCTATTGTAGAACTCCAAAATAATGACTTATATTTTTTTATTTCTTCTTTATTCATTTAAAATACGTTTCCCCTTCACACGCCCAAGCGCTTTTTATTTTGCGTTCCTAAAAAATACATGCTTCAGTACTCTTTGAAATAGTTAAGTTGCCAGCTTTGAGTCTTTTGCGCAGTAGAGTTTAAATTCTTACACCAGGACGGGTAAAACCTCATAGCCATTTTTCCTTTTTGATTTTCATTCGATAAAATCCTGTTTTTCACAGCGACTTCTTTAGGAATTAAGAATATCCCTCGCTTATCTTCATCATTTATTAAAATCGCAAGCACCTCTATACTATCTAGTTCTGAAAATGGATGATTAACGTTTTGGCTATCCTTTTCCCAAAATGCTACAAAGTATCCGTCTTTCTTAGGTGTTTTCTTAGCTAACCGAGAACGTACAATTTTGTTATTGTTAGCAAGTTGAATAACCATGCCCTCGTACTCGCTGTTTTGTTCCTCATAGTTAAGAATTTCAAAGTTTCCAATACTGTCTTTCAAAATGTTTATAGATTTCATAAAATCATACTCCTTCCAGCGCTTGTTTATTTTGCATTCCTAAAATTTGGAACTTGCTATATAGATTTGAATATTAGCATTTTTAAGCATAGAGTTATACAAAAAACAGATAAAAACTAAGCTAGAAATTGACAAATGTTATCATAAGGTTAATCGAAAGGAGTTTGATTTTCTACATCAATAAGTGATGGTTTACCATCTTTATCTATTAAAGGGTACATTCCTCCACCTTCAGAACCTTTTGTAGCAACTATATACTGAACTCCAGTAACTTGTCAGTAATAATATCTATACCTTGAAACGCTCCACCATAAGTCCTTTCGAAACGACTTTTTATTTCTTTAGTTGTAATCATTATTGTTTCCTTTCATTATTCATTTTTGTGCCTTAAAAATTTAAATTAATTTAATTAAAGTGTGAAATGTTTTTTAGCTCATTATGGTCTAGCGTACTGATTACCTCGTGTCGCTGGCTGTGCAATACTAGATGCCTCTGCTTGAGTCATATATCGGTAATTGGCTGGATTAGTTACTGAAGAATAGTATTTATTGCTGTCAGAAACAAACACCATGCCAGGAGACGCAACGGACCATTCACCGTTTGCTGTATACGATTTTTCACTAGCTGTTGCTTGTGATGAGGGTTCTGTAACTGCGGGAGCCTTTTGTATTGTTTCTGATGAACTTGGCTCGGATGCTACAGACTGTACTGATTGACTAGTGGATGAAATAGGAGTGCCAGAGGTATAGTCTATTTCTAATCCCTCTGCACTATTAATAACGATCACTTCTATATTTAGAGTATTATCTGAAGACTTGATATCTACAATTGAACCACGAGGAATAGTTTCATTAGCATTATAAACAGGAGTTGTCTGATAATCTATGGTTGAACTGGTATTTGGATTAGCTTTCCAAAAATTCTCAGCTAATTCTTCTGCATACCTCATTCCTCCATTTTGGTTTGCTCCAACATTTTGACTACGTGTACCAGTAGTGAAATTATATTTAGATGTATAAGAACCCTCTCCTAGCATGCTATCAGCGATTGAATGACTTCTATTATACAAATAACCGTGGTAAGTTCTTTCTGTCAGTGAGAATGTAATAGCAATTTTGGGGTTACTTGACGGCCAAGCTGGAGGATCTAATGGCTGCCCTTGTCTCGACCCTTTTGAAGCTTCATATTGTGAGTATGTTAATACTGCGCGTGCTACTCCCGAACGCCCTTTATCGTCAGCATTAAAGTTATATTCTCCTGCTTTTATTGCTTCAAACCCTGAAAGTCTTGCTGTTCTATTTTCCCAATAATAATTTTTTGTAGGACCAGCAGACTTAGCATTCGTATATTCGTTTAATTTTTCTAAAATATCATTAGTACTAGCTGTAGTTGAACTATTTGATGAGCTAACGACTGCTTTATCTATTTCAGAACTAGAAGAAGTTGAATTGTTCTTACTGCTATTTTTAGATATGGAACTTGAGTATGAACTAGATAAAGCAGTGTCAGATTTATTATCAGAGTTAGAACTGGTTAATGCTCCAGCATAAACGCTAAAACCAAATAGTGAAACCACAGCAAGAGGAACAATTCCCAGGAGCCAAACTTTCTGCCCAGTACGTTTATAATTTAAAGAAAGTCTATAAATCCCATATAGACAAAAGAAAGGAAATAGCAATACTGCCAAAACCCAAAACCACCATTTTTTATTTTTTTTCATAAATTACTCCTACCAGTTTTTAGTGACTGGAAGCACATAGATTTACAAATTCACGCGCACAGGCGCTTTTTATTTTGCATTCCTAAAATTTAGGGCATGTTTATATAGTAAACTCAACACTTCTTTTTTTATTGGTTGATAATTACTGGTGTACCTACTGGAAGAGCACCCGATAATGCCTGCTCATATAACCAATTACTATCAGACACTGATAAACGTACACATCCATGCGATGCAGGGGATTTCCCTAGCTTTTTAGCTTCAGAAACGATATAGTTCCCATTAGAATCAGTAGGAATGCTATGGAAAAGATAAACGCCGTGTTCTAACCAACTTACAGCATAGTTTGCTCCCTCCCCTTCTCCAGAATTATAGAAACTAGGGCTAGTTTCTGCTTGTATTGCAAAAGTGCCCGTAGGTGTGGTGTTATCCACGCCTGCCGAAGAATAAAAAGTATATATAGTTTTATTATTAGACTTCAGATAGGTTATATTTTTAGAAATACTCACCTCTAAAGACATATTAGAGAATTTAGTAAGGTCTGGATAGCTTCTCAATTCAGAAGAAAGCTTCCAGTATTCGTTCTTCTTCTCCCTCATTTTTGGAGTTGTATTTTTCTTTTTAGCTTGCATTTTTCCTGCAGTTGATTTTTCTGTTTTTGAACTATTCGGAGCAACTGTAGTACTTGAACAACTTGATAATGAAAATATAGCAAGAGCCATACAACCCACAGTAATAATTTTCTTCAAAGCTTCTCCTTACCAGATTTTAGTGACTGGAAACACATAGATTTACGAATTCACGCGCCTAGGCGCTTTTGTTTTTAAAACATCAAGTATTGAATATAAACAAATAATAGATTACAACCATAGCAATAGTCATAATAAGGTAAATTAACTTTCCAAATATATTATTAGCATTAATGGAAATCCCTGTCTTATAAGTACCATCTTTCAAAACTATCTTTAGATCATCTCTCACTATGATAGATTTACTATCTCTTTGATATTATTAGATCCCGTTTAGTATATTTTTTCATAATTATTCCTCCCCCACTAACTCAAACCAGCACACTTCATACAGCAACGCACGCGCCTCGTCATAAGCGTTGTGATGACAGCCGTAAAAGTTTAAATAACAATAAATTATCCTCTATAAAATATCTATATTAATCGTGAATATCTTCATCATTCATCTCTTTGTAGTTTTTTTCTTTTATACTTCTTATAGAGTCCTGTAAAAGCCCATTTATTTCTCCAATATTTATATTTAGATAATCAACTAACTCTGAATAACTGAAGTTTGTTTGGATTCTACCGTTTATTTTTTTGGTGCTAATAGTATAAGAGAGATCCATGAGTCTATTTAATAAAACATAGAATATACTTAGTTCAGAATTTCTTTTATCAGTTTCTGTAATAGTTGAAAGATTTTTAAATATTAGTTGAACAATTCCAATCATTTGAACTAATTCAAAATTATCATTTAATTTTTCTTTAGCGATTAGTTTATTTATTTCATCAAATACATATCCTCTTTCATTTAATAAAAATTTATAATTTTTGTC
This sequence comes from Lactococcus sp. KTH0-1S, assembly GCF_052544945.1. Classification (NCBI taxonomy): domain Bacteria; kingdom Bacillati; phylum Bacillota; class Bacilli; order Lactobacillales; family Streptococcaceae; genus Lactococcus; species Lactococcus sp. KTH0-1S. Next base: position 2,086,214 of record NZ_CP195165.1, on the reverse strand, counting down.
TCGTCCCAGTAAATAATCTACAGAGACATTAAAATAATCGGCAATTAGTGCAAGTTTATCAGCGTTAGGAGTTTTTGAATATCTTAAATTGTAAATGTAATTTTCGCCAAATTTCAAATCAGAAGATACTTTTTTTAAAGAAACTTTTTGAGAATCGGCAAGTTCTTTTATTCTATCAAACACAGTCATTTTAAGGTTTCTCACACCTAAAGTACCTTTAAAAGTTTTTTAAATTGACAAACAGCACTTTTAAAGGTACGATAGTTTTCAGTTAAGATATTTAATACAAAAAGCAAAAATATACTTTTACTAGCTCCCAATTAAGTTTATGAAGTTGTTTATTGCTCTTTTAATTATACTTACATTGTACTTTATAAAGTGTTTTAGCGCAAACATTTAACACTTAAAGCACAAAATAACATTAAAACAAAAAAAGAAGGTAAAAATGCCACTATTAACACCAGAAATGAAAAAAGCCTTGCTACGAGGTCAGGCTGACAAGTTAATGACAAAAAAAGACCTTGCTAAGGTTTTGTCAGTAACTGAAAAGACAGCTCAAAGCATTACCAAAGATAATGAACCGCAAGAAGTGAAAAATAAAGTGTTTAATACGGTTGGGTCTGCCATCGCTGAAAACTATTAACTGTACATGAGTGCTATAAAGAGGACAAAATTAAAGTAAAAGAACTTAAAGAAGTCATCAAGAGTTTTCCTGATGATATGGAGATTTTAGCAGGAGAAGAAGGATTAATCGACGTCAGTTGTAATTATCAAAGAGACTTTGGCATGGACAGATGCTTTTGACAACTTATGAAATACACTGGTAAAACTCCTGAAGAATTTGAAGAAGACTATCTTTATATTGAATTAGGAGGGGTTTAGTTATGGAACTAGTCACAGGACACCATATAATTATCTTGATTCAAATGCCAACCCTTATCTCAATAGTTCTTCGTTAACCGAAACGGATATGGTAAGTCGTATGATAAATAAAAAAGGGAAAATCCCTCATCGCTTGAGAATGATCTCAATTGCAGGAAAATATAAGAATAACTGCGATGGAGTTGTTCCTCTCACTAGTGCACTTTCAAGTAGTAAAATTTACAATAATGTTTCCAGCTACCACGAGAAAATATTTGATGGAATAAATACTCAGCACAATCAGTTAACAGAAAACGAAGAAATTATTAAATATTTTGTTCATCAATTATATTAACCATCCCCGTAACTTTTTACAGGGAGATCACACATATAGATCTCGTCTTGCGTGAAAAACCAATTTTTGAAAATTTTTATATAGGGGGGCAAAACACTAAAATGTCATTTTAATCTCGGTTGTAGGCAAAAAGGGGAGAATCACTTCCCTTTATTGCGTATTTTTAGAGTAATTTAGAACACTTAGCTACTAATTATTGAACACTTTTAACAAATGGTTAGGTAAGTAATATAAGTATTGATTCATAATTTTGGTTTTCTTAGTATTATTAGTATATAATTTAGTTAGAAAGTTAAAATAATTATTCAAAAAATATTTATAGAGGAAATAAAGTGTTAAAAAAAGTTATCCATCATCCGGAAACTATTGGCTTAGTAATTATGGCTACAATGGTTTTTTTTATGTCAAATTATAATATGCTTTGGAGATTTGGTATTTATAACTATAGTGTAAAAAAGGAATTATTCATATTTCCTGTTATTTTGATTGCAGTTTATATTGTAAAAAAAATATTTTCAGTCCCAGTTGTTAGATTACTTCATAATAAATCTCAGTGGTTATCTAATATTTCTAAAGATATCAGTTTCCCACTTCTTGTCATCATTTTCAATAGCACAATAATAATGGCTATTTCAACTTATTTAACACATAACTACATTGAAAATCACTTTTTCATAAGTTACTTAATAAATTGGTCTCGCTCAGCTATTGTAGCTATCCCTTTATTCTTTTTTGTGGTTCAACCCTTGATACATCATTTATTTAATTGGCTAAAATCACATCATAAGTTTCAATAAAATTTTTACTTAAAAAATGCATCGATAATGATGCTTTTTTAATAACAAATTTAAATATTAGGAGAGTAACACTTAACAAAAATTAAAAGCCGTATATCGTTGATATACAGCCCCTTGCCTGACAATAGTTTACTTTTTTATTATGAGTTCGCTTGATTCTGGTGGGTAGCCAAAAACACTTATTGAATGTAATTATTTATTATAAAAAAAGAAAAAAGCTCACAGCTACCAAACTGTGGGCTTATCAATTAAGAGGTTATAGCTCAATGTTTTCTACTGGTAAATTCATGCCTTTCCATCCCTCTAAAGCACAACTTAACTCAAAAGCTTCAAATCCTGCACTTAAAAGAGCGAATAGCGCCACTTTTCCTAAGGTTGTTCCTGCAGTCCAATCATAAACAACATATACTTTATTTTGATCAAGTTCATTAATACGGGCTTTTAGGTCTTTAGCAGGAATGGCTAATGCCCCTTTTATTTGGTCTTTTTTGATTTGGTTTGGTGCATTACGAACATCTAAAATAACATATTTAGAATCTGAATCATTCATCGAATCCATAATTACATCATGGTTAATATATAGACTAAGGTAATTTTTTAAAAATTCTATTTTTTCAGTTTGCATTTATTTATTCCATTTCTTTTTTTAGTTTATTTGTGCCTTGATTTAATTTCTCAAGTAGTCTAGTTAAAGTAGATATGTCTTCAGATTCTAAAAAGCTAAAAATTGTTTCTACTGCTCTAAAATTTGAAGGGACAAAATTATCCAATACCTCAAGTCCATAATCCGTAATTTTAAAATATACTGACCTTTTATCAATAACTGAGGAAGTTTTTTCAACTAACTTGTTTTTTTCCATAGCTTTTAGTAGCTTACTAACAGTAGGGCGAGAAGCTCCAAGCTTTTCTGATATTTCTGATGGAAGTAGCATATTACCCTTCGCTCTTTTCAAAAACATTAAAATAATAAATCTTGATTCGGTTAATGAAAATCGTTGCAAAAGATTATCATACTGTTTTTGCATCTCTCTATATGACCATTGAAAATCTAAAAAAGCTAATGCTAAATTTTCATCGGTTTGATAAAATTCTTCCGCCGTCGCCTTTATTCTTTCGTAGTTAGGTCGATCTATAAATTTATAACTTTCCACGTTCACCTCTTATTTAATTTGCTAGCAAACTAATTTTATGTCATTAGCTTTCTTTTGTCAACTTTATTGCATTAAATGACAATCTTCCCTTTTTTAGACTGACATATACAAAAAAATAGCTTAAACACATTTTGAAAAATCAGAATCGCTCAACTGTGGGAATAGCAAAAAGACTTTATTACGAGTTCTTAAAAAAAGAAAAAATAAAAAAGCTATATATCCCAGATATACAGCCCCTTGCCTGACAAAAATTTATTCTTTTTTATCGCTTTTTACTACGTTCGTATTTTTTTACGTCTTTTACTCCGTTTAAAATGTTGTATATTGTGCTAGTTTAGGTCGTGTTATAGTGCATGTTTGTATAAAATGAGATTATTAGTCTCTATTTGTATCTACTGAGCTGATATGATAAAGTAGAACTATGTTAAAAAAAATTGAAAAAGCATATTTACTTTTAGAAGAAAATGTAGAAATGTTGAGATGTCCAATTTGTCATGGTAAATTTCAATTGGCAGCCTATGCCTTAAAATGTGAAAATAATCATACTTATAATTTAAACAAGAAAGGTTATGTTAATTTTTTACAAACAAAAGCTGACACAGAGCATTATACACGTAAAATGTTTGAACCACGTAGACGCTTAATTCAAGCAGGGATGTATCAAAATTTACTGACAGAAATTCAAAAATCATTTGTCAGTGGAAATTTACTTGATGTTGGAACAGGTGAAGGTTCATTTTTAAAACTCATAGAGGGTGCGGGGGCGAAGTTTGCTTTTGATATTGCTAAAGATGGAATTGAAATGGCAACCGAATTAGATACGAAAAGTTTTCTGTCCTTAGCTGATTTAACTAATCTCCCTTTTGCTGACGAAAGTCTGTCAGTAATTTTGAATATTTTTACGCCTTCAAATTATGCAGAATTTCATCGAGTTCTGACAGAAAATGGCCGGGTCATTAAAATTATTCCTGACAGAAATTATTTACGTGAGTTGCGAGAAATTTATCAACTTCCAGTTGATTATGATAATCAAGCAGTTATTGAGCGTTTTAAAGAAGAATTTCCTGAGAATACTCAACAAACAATTGATTATACTTTTGAAATTCCAGAAAATTTGCGTCAAGATTTCTTATTGATGAGTCCATTAGAATGGTCAGTTTCTGAGGAAAGAAAAAAATTTGCAAAGGAAAATCCGCCAAAAACAGCAAGAATTCATGTGCAAATTTTAATTGGAATAAAATAAAAAAAGCTGTCTATTAGACAGTTTTTATTTCATCATAAATTTAATCGCTTTAGCAATTCCTTTTTTCACGGAAATATAAAGAGCAAGCGAGAGAACAATAGAAACTGGAATAGCAATCCAGCTTGCCAATAAACTCACCAAAATGTAAGTAGTAAAAACAAGAAAAATTGAGAAAACAGCAATATTAGTGAAGAAGCTTAATTCTTCAATTCTTTTGTTGACTTGTCTTTGTTCAAAACTTTTACTTTCGTTATAATCGACATATTCTTGCTTCTCATAAAAATCTTTTAAATTCTTTAATTCCATAATTTTCTAGCACTTTCCTATATTATGTAATCAATTATAGTATAAAAAGCAAAGGTTTACGTTACCTGGAATTTAAGTGCATTACCATTTAGTTTCATTTGGGTTAAAATAAAATTAAGCTATGCTTTTTTATGAATAAATATCATTTTGAGCAGCAAATTTTAGTAAGAGGATGAATTAGAAAAAACGTGTAAGAGAACAATATGATATAATTATCACTATGATTACTATTACTTCTACGGCAGAAAGCCTAGAGCAAGCTAAAGCATTGCTCGAAGCTGGAGTTGACCGTTTATACATTGGTGAAAAAAATTATGGTTTACGCGTACCAACTGCCTTAACCAACGAAGAGATTCAAAAAATTACAGAACTTGCACATGATGCAGGAAAGACAGTGACTGTCGCGGTCAATGCTCTGATGCATACAGAGATGATGGCAAAAATAAAAGATTTTTTAGATTTCTTAGTTGAAATTAAAGCTGACCGAATTGCAGTAGGCGATGCGGGTGTGATTTTTGTTTTGCAACGTGATAAATATGAGTTACCATTTACTTATGATGCCTCAACCATGGTTGCTTCTGCCCGTCAAGTTAATTTTTGGGCCAAACAAGGGGCAATTGAAGCTGTTCTTGCACGTGAATTGCCAAAAGAAGAACTTGCTGATATGACCGATGAATTAGCTGTACCAGGCGAAATTTTAGTTTATGGTGCAACGGTGATTCATCATAGTAAACGTCCATTGGTGCAAAACTATTATAATTTCATCAAGACTGAGGAAAAAGGCAAAGACAGAGAAAGAAATCTTTTTGTCTCTGAACCTAAGAAAGTTGATACACATTATTCAATCTTTGAAGATAATCACGGGACGCATATTTTTGCTAATGATGATTTAGATATGATGACAGAACTTTCAGATTTAGTAGCAATGGGTTATGACCATTGGAAATTGGATGGAATTTTTACTCGTGGTGAAGATTTTGTAGCGATAAGCAAACTTTTTGTAGAAGCTAAAAAGCTGATTGAAGCAGGCGAATTTACAGAACTTAAGGCTTTCCAACTAGATGAAGAAATCCGAAAAATACATCCAGCAGGACGGACATTATCACACGGTTTCTATGATTTGGATAAAGATGCCATTAAATAAAAAAAGAAAGTTATCGATTTATCGATAACTTTTTGTAATCTTTTATAACCTTTCGGCAATGAAAAAACAAATTATTTGTAAAATTAACGATAAAATATTATAGTGTCCTTGTAGATAAAAACAAGTGAAAAGTTACGAATAAACAAGCAAACTTTCACTCAAATGAAAGATTCAAATTTTTAGAAAGGAGATAAAATTATGGAAAAGTCGCCGCCATAGCTAGGTGATTATTTGAATGCCGAGCTCTTAATTAGTTTCTTATTTTATTAAGAAATGAGAAAGGTAAAAGGACTATGACATGAAAAAGATTCTGATATTTATTACAATGTGTTTATCGTTAATTATTTTTGGACTAATAGGTGGTCCAAAAGTTAAAGCAACAACTTATCATCAAGGGGTAAATAAAGTGGTGATGGTAAGTAAAAATAAATATTCTCAAACAACAAGAATATACGTTTCCAAAGATAGGGCAAATCAAATGATATCTTCGGGTTTAATATATAGTGGTTTTGTAATACCCGGAGTAGGAACTATTGGGAAATTTATGTTAAGTCTAGCTGGGGTATGGACTAAAGTACCGGGAGGATTTTTTTTTACTTGCACGACATATTACCCTTCTATTTTGACAGGTGGCAAGATTTCTTCTGTTTATAGCGGATATAAATGGCAATAAGGAGGAAAAACTAATGATTAATTTTAAAAAATATTTCTTTCCAATTATTATGGTTATTGTCTGGCTTATTGTTCTTTTTTCTAATCCAGGAATAGTAGGAAAAATTGTCCTTACACTTTTATTGATTGTTGGAGCCATTATCACAGGGCTCATTAACAAAAATTATAACAAATGAACTCAAAATGGAAGGCCACTCTGGATATTCAGAGTGACCTTTTTATTATTTACTCAAAAAAATATCAATAATTCTGTCAGTAAAAATGAGAGATAAGCAACATAATGTCAAAGAACTTTGTCACATTTGAAGGTTTAAATTTGGCAAGAAATCCTGTAAAATAAAGAAACAAAGAAGTTTTGGCTCGCAAATTTACTGACAATAAATTTGACTAAGATTTTTTCTTTTTGGAGCCTTTTCAAAATACTTACAATCTTGAAAATTGGAGAATTGAAACATGTCAATTACAAAAACACGTCCAGAGGTTCTTGCACCAGCAGGAACACTCGAAAAACTAAAAGTCGCTATTGATTATGGCGCAGACGCAGTGTATATTGGTGGACAAGCCTATGGCTTACGTTCACGTGCAGGTAATTTTACCTTTGAAGAAATGGCTGAAGGGGTCGCTTATGCAAGTGCTCACAATGCTAAAGTTTATGTAGCAGCCAATATGGTGACACATGAAGGAAATGAAAAAGGGGCGGGCGAATGGTTCCGTAAATTACGTGATTTAGGAATTTCAGCGGTTATCGTTTCTGACCCTGCTTTGATTGCCATCTGCGCTGCTGAAGCACCAGGTTTGGCCATTCACTTGTCAACACAAGCGTCTGCCACTAACTATGAAACTTTAGAATTCTGGAAAAATTTAGGACTTGAACGCGTTGTTTTAGCGCGTGAAGTTTCTGTAGAAGAATTAAGAGCAATTCGTCAACATACTGATGTTGAAATTGAAGCTTTTGTTCACGGAGCCATGTGTATTTCGTACTCAGGACGTTGTGTCTTGTCAAATTATATGAGTATGCGTGATGCTAACCGCGGGGGATGTTCACAATCTTGCCGTTGGAAATATGATTTATATGATATGCCATTTGCTGGCGAGAGAAAATCGATTACTGGTGAAGTCACTGAAGAATTTTCAATGTCAGCCGTTGATATGTCAATGATTGAACATATTCCTGATATGATTGAAAATGGAGTTAATTCCCTCAAAATCGAAGGAAGAATGAAATCAATTCACTACGTTTCAACAGTTTCTAACGTTTATAAAGCAGCTATTGATGCCTATTTGGAATCACCAGAACGTTTTCAAGAAATAAAACCAGCCTTAGTTGATGAATTATGGAAAGTAGCTCAACGTGAATTAGACACTGGCTTTTATTATGGAACACCTGATGAAAATAAGCAACTCTTTGGGGCTCGTCGTAAAATTCCTGAGTACAAATTCGTCGGAGAAGTTGTTGACTTTGATGCTGAAACAATGGTAGCTACAATTCGTCAAAGAAATGTTATTACAGAAGGTGACCAAATTGAATTTTATGGCCCAGGATTCCGCCACGTGGAAACAATGGTCAAAAATCTTCGTTTGGCAGAAACAGATGAACATATTGACCGTGCACCAAACCCAATGACCCTTTTACATATTGATGTTCCTTTTGCGGTTAAAGCAGGGGATATGATTCGTAAAAACGGCTCAGGTTTGATTAATCTTTATGATAAAAAAACAGGTCTTGCTAAAACAGTACGAGCTTAATAAAAATAAAAAGAGAATTTTTGCTGAAATTCTCTTTTATGTCATTTTAGAACTGATAATTTCAGAATTGTCAAACTTCTATTTTTTATAAAATTAAGGCAAAGTGCTATAATCAAAGAAAGAAGATAAAGAAAACAAGGCTTGACTTTATTCTCTTTAAGTAGTCTTTAAAATTCATTTTATACAAAGGAGTCCCAATGATAAAAGCAATTGCCTTAGAAAATGTTTGGTTAAATTTTTCAGATGAAACAAAAGCGGCTTTCAAGAAAAATAAAGCTTACCAGTTTCAATTTAAAAAAGAAGAAGAGCTGACAGAATCAGATTTTATGGAAACAGAAGTATTAGTTGGTCTGCCAAAGCCTGATTTATTAGCAAAATATAAAAATTTAAAATGGCTCCAACTTTTATCAGCTGGAACCAATGGTTATACTCAAGGAGCAAATTTTCCTCAAGAGGTAGTTTTGACAAATGCAACAGGAACTTATGGACTTACGATTTCTGAGCATTTACTAACAATGGCTTTCGTTCTTCTAAGAAAATTTGACCTTTATCAAAAACAACAAGAAAAAGAAATCTGGGAAAATATTGGTCAGATTCAATCTATTTATGGCTCAACAGTATTGGTTCATGGTTTAGGTGATATTGGAAGTCACTTTGCACAAAAGATTCAAGCTTTGGGAGGTCATGTCATTGCAGTCAAACGAACTGTTTATGGTGATGAAGAATTTGCTGATGAAGTCTATGCCGAAACTGACCTAGACAAAGTTTTACCAAGAGCTGATATTATTGCTTCAAGTGTCCCTGGGACCCATGAAACTTATAAATTATTTAATCAAGAAAAATTTGATTTAATGAAAGAAAATGCTATTTTCCTAAATGTTGGTCGGGGAACAAATGTTGATTTAGAAGCCTTGTGTGATGCTCTTGAGTCTAAAAAAATTGCTGGGGCAGGAATTGATGTGACCGACCCAGAACCATTGCCTAAAGGTCACCGGGCTTGGCATACAGAAAGACTATTAATCACTCCTCATGCTTCTGGCGGTTATACTCTTCCTGAAACATGGCGTCGCTTTATGAAAATATTGGAAAAAAATTTCGATGCCTATGCAAATGGTAAGGAATTGACGAATATTGTTGATATGAAAACAGGATATAAACGAAATGCTCACAAATAATATTTCAAAATCAAAATTAAGTGGAAAAAATATCGGTATTTATTTTGGAACTTTTGCTCCTCTGCATACGGGGCATCAGCAACAAATCTATAAATGTGCAAGTTTGAATGACGGGGTCTTACTTGTCGTTTCCGGTTATGATAATGACCGTGGTGCCCAAATTGGCCTACCTCTTGAGAAACGATTCCGTTATTTACGAGAAGCTTTTAATGATGAAGAAAATATTAAAGTTTCGATGCTTAATGAAAATGATTTACCAGAAATGCCTAATGGTTGGGACGAATGGGCAAATCGTTTATTTGAATTGATTCATCATAATACATTGGAGAGAGATTTATCAGTCACTTTTTATGTCGGCGAATTAGAATACGCAGCAGAACTGAATAAACGATTTCCAGCTGACGGGAATCAATATGCTGTTGAAATTGCTGACAGACATGATATTTCACTATCAGCTACACAAATTAGAGAAAATCCGCAAGAACACTGGACTCACATTAATCGCGTCTTTAGAAGGCATTTTTCGAAAGTTGTAACCGTCATGGGTTCAGCTTCAACAGGTAAATCAACCCTTGTTCGCCGTTTGGCACGTTCCATCAATGCTCCGTTTTCAGAAGAATACGCTAGAGAATATGAAGAAGCTTTTAATATTGATGATGATGAGTTGAAAATGGATGATTATGCTCGAATGATTACAGGCCAATATGATGCAAATTCTCGCGAAGTCAATTCTCCTGCCAACCAAGGAATTGTCTTTTTAGATACTGATGCCATTGTGACCAGAGTGTACGCTAAATTATACTTACCTAGAGAAGATTTCGAACAGCTTGAACCTCTATTCAAGAAAACAATTGCCGATGAACGAATGGATTTAATTTTAGTCATTCCACCAATTACAGAATATATTGATGACGGCTTTCGTCATATGGAATGGGAAGAATCGCGTCATGAATTTCATGAAGAATTGATGCGTCAATTAGCTGAGTTTGGTTTAATGGATAAAGTTGTTATTTTAGATGACGAAGGAGATCACCGTGATCAGGAAGGATATTTAACACGTTATCATCATGCAATTGATGCTGTTCACGAATATACTGGTGTAAAAATTGACCGATTGAGCTATTAATTTTACTGACAGCTTTATTTAGAAAATAAAAAGTTACTGACAGATTTGTCAGTAACTTTTTTGTTCTTTATAAGAGCTTTTCAATCTTAATTAATTCTTCGTCAGTAAATTTCAAATGTTCTAAAGCTGCCACATTTTCAATGATTTGTTGCGGACGGCTTGCGCCAATTAAAGCAGAAGTGACGGCTTGAACCTTGTCATCTCTTTCTCGTAAAACCCAAGCCAAGGCCATTTGAGCTAAAGATTGTCCACGACTTTGAGCCAAATCATTAAGCGCTTGGACTTGTTCCAATCTTTCTTTCGTAAGACTGTCATCGTGTAAAGTTGCATAATGAGGATCACGCATTCGCGAATCTTCAGGAATACCATGTAAATATTTTCCGGTTAAGAGTCCTTGATACAAAGGTTTAAAGGCGATTGTTCCTATCCCCGCCTCCGTCAAAGTTTCTTGCAAATCATCTTCAATCCATCGATCTAGCATTGAATAACGAGGTTGATGAATCAAGAATTTAAAGCCTAATTTTTCAGCCGCTAAGACCGCAGCTTCGGTTTCTTTGGCGGAATAATTGGACAAACCTACATAAAGTGCTTTTCCGCTATCCAGAGCGCTCTTTAAAGCCCCCATTGTTTCTTCAATCGGTGTATTTGGGTCAGGACGATGTGAATAAAAAATATCAACATAGTCAAGTCCCAAACGCTCCAAAGATTGATCAAGACTAGCCAGCAAACTTTTTTTGCTGCCCCAGTTTCCATAGGGTCCAGGCCACATTGGATAACCAGCTTTAGTTGAGATAATTAACTCATCACGTAGTTTTTGGAAATCTTCTTTCAAAATACGACCAAAATTACGTTCTGCTGAACCGGGTTCTGGCCCATAATTATTGGCCAAATCAAAATGAGTAATTCCTAAATCAAATGCCATATGAATCATGTCCCTCGCATTTTCAAAGTCATCTACCGAACCAAAATTATGCCAGAGTCCTAATGAAAGGGCAGGCAATAATAAACCAGAATTTCCAGCTGGGCGATAAATCATGTGGTCATAACGAGTGGGATTGGGAATATAAGTCATTACTTTCTCCTTAAAAATAGAAATATAAAACGATTTCAGGGAATTATAGCAAATGTAAGCGTCAAATGTTATAATTTTAGGATAGAAAACATTTTTTGATAACAACAAGCGAATCAATGGAGTAAAAATATGTCCAATTTAACCAATGCTGAATCCTATACTTGGCAAATTATCCAAGAAAACTATGAGAAAATTCCACAATTATCAATTTCAGAATTGGCAGAATTGGCTCATGTTTCTCTCTCAACTGTCAATCGAACAGTAAGAAAAAAAGGTTTTGAAGGTTATGGTGAATTTAGATATTCGATTCGTGAGAAAAAACTTCCTGAAATCAATGGTTTTTCCAAAGAAGTCTTGGGGGCTATTGCTAAAAATCAAGAAGAACTTTTGAAAACAATAGAAAATATCTCTGCTGAAGAAATTGAAAAAGCTGTGGAGTTAATTCAAGAATCAGAGGAAATCTTAATTTTTTCACGAGGCTTATCAACAAACGTTGCTGACGAACTGATGAAAAAGTTGCAACTTTTCCGTAAGCCCGTCAGTTTGCATGATGATTCAAAATACATGGCTTACTATGCCCGTTTTGTTAATGAAAAAAGCCTAATCATCGTTTTATCACTTTCAGGAGAAACAGTAGAAATTTTAAATGCTCTAAATATTGCCAAAGGACAAAATCCCAAAATATTATCCTTAACTGTTAATGCTAATACCAGTCTGACCAATCTTTCGGATATAAGTTTGATTGGTTACAAGAGTAGTCTTGAGGTGAATTATTTTGATTTAGATGTTCATAGTAGACTCTCATTATCCATTTTATCAAGAGTTCTAATTGATGCTTACTCCATTTATACTTTAAAACAATAAAGCTTCGATATCAAGTCATATCGAGCTTTTTTTTATAAAAAGAGCAAAATAGAAAGGGTTTCCAAAAGATAAGCTGAAATTGGAAACCCTTTCTTAAACCAAAGTGTTATACTCTAAATGTGAGCGATTTCAAAATGAAATTGAAGACTGTTTCGCTTTTAAAAACTTATCTAAAATAAAAGTTTTCCCAACCAAGGATTACTCGTTTCAAAAGGCAAAACAGTAGCTTTGTAGATTTACTTATGAATTAAGTAGATTTAGTATAAAGGAGGATTCCCATGAAAGAGGGAAAAATGAAACAACGTTTATCGTACGCTTTTGGTGCATTAGGACATGATGTTTACTATTATTCAATTAGTACATTCTTCATCGCCTTTGTAACGGCACAAATGTTTGCTGGAACACCACATGAGGATGCGATGATTGCTTTAGTCACTGGTTTAGTCGTTATTATTCGTTTAATCGAAATTGTTTTTGACCCAATCATTGGTTCAATTATTGATAATACCCACACAAGATGGGGAAAATTTAAACCTTGGTTGGTTGTTGGTGGGATTGTGTCATCTTTGATGATTATGCTCATGTTTTCAGACTTCTTCGGACTAGCAAAAAGTGATAATCGTACATTATTTGCCATTGTCTTCATCATTGCCTTTATTATTCTTGACGCCTTTTATTCATTCAAAGATATTGCCTTCTGGTCAATGATTCCAGCCCTATCAGAAAAAAATTCTGAACGTGAAACGCTTGGAACTTTCGCCCGTTTTGGCTCAGCAATTGGTGCGCAAGGGGCAACTATTTTAGCGATTCCAATTACAATTTTCTTTACTAAAGGTGGACATGCTCAAGGAGCAAGAGGATTCTTTGCTTTTGGTGTTATTGCCGCTTTGGTCCAAGGAATTTCGGCTTTGGTAACCGCTTGGGGAACCAAAGAACAAAAATCAGTTATTCGTCAAGAAGGAACCAAAACAAATACATTGGATGTATTTAAAGCGCTCCTAAAAAATGACCAATTAATGTGGTTGTCACTTTCATATATTTTATTTGCCATTGCTTATGTGGCAACAACAGCAACTTTGATTTTGAACTTTACTTTTGTTATTGGAAATGCTAGTCTTTATTCAATTACAGGAATTGTCGGATTCATTGGTTCAATCATTCTCGTTCCAATGTTTCCGATTTTAGCTAAAAAATTTGGACGACGCAAAGTTTTGACTGGAGCAATCATTTCAATGCTTCTTGGTTATCTCTTGTTCGTTTTAGGAAGTTCAGTAGCAATGACTGTTGCTGGATTAATCTTCTTAACTGCGCCATATCAACTTGTTTTCTTGTCAGTATTAATGACAATTACTGACTCGGTAGAATATGGTCAATGGAAAAATGGAGTACGTAATGAAGCCGTAACGCTTGCCATGCGTCCATTGCTTGATAAAATTGCCGGTGCTTTCTCAAATGGTATCTATGGATTTGTGGCAATTTCAGCAGGAATGACAGGTTCAAAATATATCGCTGGTCACACTTACGGTGTGGCAACATTTAAACTCTACTCATTTGTAGTTCCAGCCATTTTGATGATTATCGCTTTAGCAGTTTATTTATTCAAAGTTAAATTGACTGAAAAACGTCACGAAGAAATTGTTGCAGAACTCGAAGAACGTTTAAAATAGGTAAATAATTTACTGACAGCTTTTGTAAGATAGAAAATAAAAAGATGAAATTCGTTTAATCTGTCATCAGTAAATCTGTCAGTAGAATTTTTAAAATTTGATTAAAGGTCATTATAGTTAGGAAATATCATGGAAATTAAAATAAGAGATTTTGGCTTAGGAAGTGACTTAATTAGTCTAACCAATAAAGCAGGTGTCACAATTTCTTTTACAAATCTGGGCGCTCGGATTGTTGACTGGCAAAAAGACGGAAAGCATCTGATTTTAGGCTTTGATTCAGCTAAAGAATATTTAGAAAAAGATGCCTATCCTGGTGCAACAGTTGGACCCACAGCAGGAAGAATTAAGGATGGTTTGGTCAAAATTTCTGGGAAAGATTATATCTTAAATCAAAATGAAGGCCCTCAAACCTTACATGGTGGGGAAGAAAGCATTCATACTAAACTTTGGTCATATGAAGTTACCGATTTAGGAGCTGAAGTTCAAGTCAAATTTTCCTTCGTTTCCAATGACGGAACAAATGGATATCCTGGTAAAATAGAAATGTCAGTAACTCATTCTTTTGATGATGACAATAAGTGGAAAATTAATTATGAGGCCATTTCTGATAAAGACACTGTATTTAATCCAACTGGGCATGTCTACTTTAATTTGAATGGTGATGCTAGTGAATCTGTTGAAAATCATGAACTTCAACTGGCTGCTTCAAGATTTGTTCCTTTAAAAGACCAAACAGAAATTGTTCGTGGTGATATCGTTGATATAAAAAATACTGACTTGGATTTCCGTCAGGAAAAACAATTATCAAATGCCCTCAATTCTAATATGGAACAAGTTCAATTAGTTAAAGGAATTGACCATCCTTTCTTGTTAGACCAGTTAGGACTTGATAAAGAACAAGCTTGTTTAACACTTGATGATACTTCAATTTCAGTCTTTACTGACCAACCAAGTATTGTGATATTTACAGCAAATTTTGGTGATTTAGGAACTCTTTATCATGGGAAAAAGCAAGTGCATCATGGTGGAATTACTTTTGAATGTCAAGTATCACCTGGGTCTGAGCAAATTCCAGAGCTTGGAGATATCAGCCTAAAAGCGGGAGAAAAATATCAAGCAACCACAATTTATAGCTTGCACACAAAATAAAGAAATAAATTTAGAGGAGAGAAGAAATGTCTATAGTTGTAGAAAATAGTACTGTATTATCAGCATTAACAGAAAAATTTGCAGAAGTTTTTGGAGATACAAAAGAAGTTGAATACTTTTTTAGCCCAGGACGAATTAATTTGATTGGTGAACATACCGATTACAATGGAGGATATGTTTTCCCGGCATCAATCACAATTGGAACAACAGGACTAGCTCGTCTGAGAGAAGATAAAAAAGTCAAACTTTACTCAGAAAATTTTCCTAAATTAGGCGTCATCGAATTTGATTTAGATGAAGTTGAAAAGAAAGATGGTGAGCTTTGGTCTAATTATGTTAAGGGAATGATGGTCATGCTTAAAGGAGCAGGATATGAAATTGACAAAGGTTTTGAATTGTTGATAAAAGGAGAAATTCCTACAGCATCTGGCCTTTCATCATCAGCATCACTTGAGCTTTTAGTCGGCGTTGTTTTGGATGATTTATTTAACTTAAATGTTCCACGTCTTGAATTGGTTCAATTAGGACAAAAAACAGAAAATGATTATATTGGTGTTAATTCTGGAATTTTAGACCAATTCGCTATTGGTTTTGGTGAAGTCAAAAAAGCAATCCTATTGGACTGTAACACTCTAAAATATGAGATGGTTCCTGTTGAACTTCGTGATTATGATATTGTTATCATGAATACTAACAAACCGCGGGCTTTGACAGAATCAAAATACAACGAACGTTTTGCTGAAACACGTGAAGCGCTCAAAAGAATGCAAACGAGATTGGACATTCAATCACTTGGAGATTTATCAAATGAAGAATTTGATGCCAATACTGGTTTGATTGGGGATGAAACATTAATTAAACGTGCACGTCATGCCGTTTATGAAAATAATCGAACTAAAATTGCCCAAAAAGCATTTGTTGCAGGTAATTTGACAAAATTTGGAGAACTCCTTAATGCTTCACATGCTTCTTTGAAAGATGATTATGAAGTCACAGGACTTGAACTTGATACCTTAGCAGAAACTGCTCAAAAACAAGCCGGTGTCTTGGGGGCCAGAATGACTGGAGCCGGATTTGGCGGTTGTGCAATTGCTCTTGTTGCTCATGACAATGTTTCAGCCTTTGAAAAAGCTGTCGGCCAAGTTTACGAAGAAGTTGTCGGTTATCCAGCAAGCTTTTATGTCGCTCAAATTGGTTCTGGTTCAACAAAGTTGGATGTTGAATAAATCAAATAAAATTAAAAAACTTTTATGAGTGATTTAAGTGAGTGAACATTAAATTAGTGATAGCAAATTCAAGCACTCAAAACTAAGTGCTTGAATTTTGTATTCATTTCCAAAACTCACTAATCAAGACAAAGCAAGAACTTTACTTACAGAAGGAAATTAGAAAGTATTTATGTTAATTTATCAATCAATTCAAGATTTTATTAGTCTTGCTTTACAAAATGGAACGATTGAGCCACTTGATGAGCTCTATCACAGAAATCAACTTCTTCATTTTCTTGGTCTAAATGATTGGGCAGAAGTCGATAAAGAAGCTCACGAGAAAGATTCCTTGATTTTAATGGACCAACTTTTAGCGATTGCAAATGAAAATAATGTGATTGAAAAAGGACAAGATGAATTTTATGAAGCCGCTCTGATGAATTTTATTACACCACGCCCAAGTAAAATCAATCATGATTTCTGGGAAAAATATAAGACATCTCCAGATGCAGCAACTCAATATTTTTATGAACTGGCACAGCAAGTGAACCAAGTAAAAACTCGAGATATTGCACGTAATATTGCCTTTAGTCATTTGACAAAATATGGAAAACTTGAAATAACGATTAATCTCTCAAAACCAGAAAAAGACCCCAAAGCCATTGCGGCAGCTAAATTAGTAAAGGCTTCCTCTTATCCAGCTTGTCAACTTTGTTTGGAAAATGAAGGGTTTTATGGCATAGGAAATAAACCTGCTCGTTCTAATCATCGAATCATTCAAGTTTCAATTAACGGCGAAGACTGGGGCTTCCAATATTCTCCTTATGCCTATTTTAATGAACACTCGATTTTATTAAATGCTAAACATCAACCAATGGAAATTAATAAACGTGCTTTTGATAATTTATTGGGATTTTTAGATCAATTTCCTGATTATATGATTGGTTCTAATGCAGATTTACCAATTGTTGGAGGATCAATTTTGACTCATGACCATTATCAAGCTGGCCGCTATGAATTTCCGATGGCAAAAGCTGAACTTCGAGAAGAAATTAAACTTCAACATTTTCCAGAAGTTTCTTGTGGAATCGTGAATTGGCCAATGTCTGTTCTAAGGTTATCAAGTGAAAACCAAGTAGAACTTTCAAATGCTGCAGATGAACTTTTAAAAAAATGGCAAGTTTATAGTGATGAAAGTCTTCAAATCAAAGCTAAAAGTGCTGATGGAAGGCTTCATCATACCATTACTCCGATTGCTCGAATTCGAGAGGGGAAATATGAATTAGATTTAGTTTTACGAGATAATAATATAAGTGAAATTTATCCAGATGGAATTTTTCATCCACATCCAGCTCTACACCATATCAAAAAAGAAAATATTGGTTTGATTGAAGTGATGGGACTTGCAATTTTACCAGCCAGATTAAAGACAGAACTTATGGAAGTTGAAAAATATCTCTTGAATCAAGAAAATGAGATGTCAGAAATTCACAAACCATGGGCTGAAGAATTGAAAAAAACAGAATATTTTTCAAAAGAAACAGTGCATGAAACAGTTCAGGGAGCAGTTGGAGAAGTATTTGAACAGGTATTGAAAGATGCCGGAGTATTCAAAGATAATGAGGTAGGACAAAAAGGTTTTTATGAATTTATAAATTTCGTAAATAATTAATTTTCATAAATCAAGAGAGTTTTAAAAAGGAGTTGATGAAATGCTTAAATTAGAAAACTACAAACGAGTTCACACGGGAGAACTCTACTTTCCTAACGATCAAAAATTATGGAAAGAGCAACAAGAAGCTTTAGTTTTACTGGAAAAGTATAATCAAACTTCAGTGACTAAGCCAGAGCAACAAATGGTACTTCTCAAAGAAATGTTTTCAGAAATTGGAGAAAATTGTTTTATTCAACCCCCTTTCTATGCTAATTTTGGTGGAAAAAATGTCCATTTTGGGACAGGGATTTACGCTAATTTTAATCTAACATTAGTTGATGATACAGATATTTTTGTAGGAAATCATGTCATGTTTGGACCAAATGTTACGATTGACACGGCGACACATCCTGTCTCGCCTGACTTACGTAAACGAGGGGCTCAATATAATAAAAAAGTTTATATTGAAGAAAATGTTTGGCTAGGTGCTGGAGTAATTGTTTTACCTGGTGTTAGAATTGGAAAAAATAGTGTGATTGGCGCAGGGAGTCTTGTAACTAAAGACATTCCAGATAATGTGGTTGCTTTTGGAACTCCTTGTAGGGTTAAAAGAAAAATCAATGATTCTGACTTTAAAACTTATGATCATGGAAAAAAGATTGATTTAGATGATTTCATCTGAAAGGAATGGCTATGATGACAATGATTGATGTGCTAGAACGTAAAGATTGGGAAAATCCAGGGGTTTCAAATTGGAATAGGTTGCCAATGCATACACCTATGGATTTTTTAGAAAAGCAATCACTGAATGGTCTTTGGAATTTTGATCATTTTTCTAGAATTTCAGACGTACCTAAAAATTGGTTAGAACTGACGGAGAGTCAAGCGGAAATTGTCGTCCCTAGTAATTGGCAGATAGAATTTAAGGATAAAAACGATGTTCCAATTTATACAAATGTGACTTATCCTATTCCAATTCAGCCTCCTTATGTGCCAGAGGCTAACCCAGTTGGAGCTTATAGTCGCTATTTTGATATCACAAAAGAATGGCTAGAGAACGGTCATGTTCACCTTACTTTTGAAGGGGTTGGATCAGCTTTTCATTTTTGGTTGAATGGGGAATACGGAGGTTATTCAGAAGATAGCCGCTTGCCTGCTGAATTCGATATCACCAATCTTGCCAAAGAAGGTGAAAATTGTTTAAAAGTTCTAGTTTTTCGTTGGTCAAAAGGCACCTATTTTGAAGATCAAGATATGTGGCGAATGTCAGGGATTTTTCGTTCGGTGAACTTACAGTGGCTTCCAGAAAATTATTTGTTAGACTTTTCTATAAAAACAGATTTAGATGAAGACTTAGATTTTGCAAATGTAAAACTTCAAGCATATGCTAAAAAAATGGATGATGCTTGTTTAGAATTTAAGCTTTATGATGACGAACAATTAATTGGAGAATGTCATGGTTTTGATGCAGAAATCGGAGTAGTCAATCCAAAATTATGGTCAGATGAAATTCCCTATCTTTATCGTTTAGAATTAACTTTAATGGACCGGAGTGGGGCGGTATTTCACAAAGAAACAAAGAAAATTGGTATTCGAAAAATTGCTATTGAAAAAGGACAGCTAAAAATAAACGGAAAGTCACTTCTTGTTCGTGGAGTGAATAAGCACGAATTTACTCCTGAGCATGGTTATGTCGTTTCTGAAGAAGTGATGATTAAAGACATCAAATTGATGAAAGAACATAATTTTAATGCGGTCCGTTGCTCTCATTATCCTAATGATTCACGCTGGTATGAATTGTGTGATGAATATGGATTGTATGTTATGGATGAAGCAAATATCGAAACGCATGGAATGACTCCGATGAATCGTTTGACAAATGATCCGACTTATTTACCATTAATGAGTGAACGTGTTACACGAATGGTTATGCGTGACCGTAATCATCCATCAATTATTATTTGGTCTCTTGGTAATGAGTCAGGTTATGGAAGTAATCATCAAGCTTTATATGATTGGTGTAAATCATTTGATTCTAGCCGCCCTGTTCATTATGAGGGGGGAGATGACGCAAGTAGAGGAGCAACAGATGCCACTGATATCATTTGTCCAATGTATGCTAGAGTAGATAGTCCAAGTACTAATGCGCCTTATTCATTAAAAACCTGGATGGGGGTAGCTGGAGAGAATAGACCACTAATTCTTTGTGAATATGCTCATGATATGGGGAATTCATTAGGAGGATTTGGGAAGTACTGGCAAGCTTTTCGAGAAATTGACCGATTGCAAGGTGGATTCATCTGGGATTGGGTGGATCAAGGTTTATTAAAAGATGGAAATTATGCTTATGGAGGTGACTTTGGGGATAAGCCAAATGATCGTCAGTTTAGCCTTAATGGTCTTGTTTTTCCAAATCGTCAAGCAAAACCAGCTCTTCGTGAAGCAAAATATTGGCAACAATATTATCAGTTTGAACTGGAGAAAAATCCACTAGGTCATGTTTTAGCCTTTACAGTTACAAATGAGTATCTATTTCGAAGTACTGACAATGAAAAATTATGTTACCAACTGACCAATGGCTTAGAAGTATTATGGGAAAATGAGCTTATATTGAATATGCCTGCTGGAGGGGCTATGAGAATAGACCTGTCTAAGTTGCCTATTGATGGAACAGATGATTTATTTTTGAACATTCAAGTTAAAACAATTGAGAAATGTAATCTTCTTGAGTCTGATTTTGAAGTTGCTCATCAACAATTTGTTCTACAAGAAAAAATTAATTTTACTGACAGAATAGATAGTAGTGAAGAGATTACACTTTTGGAGGATGAAGAGCTACTGACCGTACGATCCGCAAAACAGAAATTTATTTTTAATAAAAGCAATGGTAATCTCTCGCGCTGGCTTGATGAGAAAGGCAATGAAAAGTTACTGCATGAGCTCTCAGAACAATTTACAAGGGCTCCATTAGATAATGATATTGGTGTTAGTGAAGTTGAACATATTGATCCTAATGCTTGGTTAGAACGTTGGAAGGCTGTTGGCTTTTATGAGTTAAAAACGCTTTTGAAAAATATGATAATACAAGCAACAGAGAATGAAGTAATTATTTCTGTCCAAACAGACTATGAAGCAAAAGGAAAAATTGCATTTTCAACCATTCGAGAAT
Source organism: Lactococcus sp. KTH0-1S (assembly GCF_052544945.1). Lineage (NCBI taxonomy): Bacteria > Bacillati > Bacillota > Bacilli > Lactobacillales > Streptococcaceae > Lactococcus > Lactococcus sp. KTH0-1S. The sequence goes on along the minus strand of NZ_CP195165.1, from coordinate 2,064,855 downwards.
ATCATATTTTTAGAAACGGTGAACTTCTTTTAAAAGTTGATTTTAAAAGAAATATAGAATTTCCAGAACCAGCTCGAATTGGCTTGAGTCTTCAACTAGCTGAAAAAGCAGAAAATGTTACATATTTTGGACTTGGCCCAGATGAAAATTATCCTGACCGAAGAGGGGCAAGTTTATTTGGCCAGTGGAATTTAAGGATTACTGATATGACAACCCCTTATATTTTTCCTAGTGAAAATGGGTTGAGGATGGAAACCAGAGAGTTAAATTATGGTCGTTTAAAAGTTCGGGCAATGGGCCAATCTTTTGCTTTTAATCTAAGTCCGTATAGTCAAAACCAGCTTGCTAAAAGGGGACATTGGCATCTACTTGAAGAGGAAGCAGGAACATGGTTAAATATTGACGGATTCCATATGGGTGTAGGTGGAGATGACTCATGGAGTCCAAGTGTCGCTCAGGAATATTTATTGACAAAGGGGAATTATCATTATGAAATTAGTTTTAAATTAACGTGATGATACAAATTTTCAAGAATTTGATATAATATATAGAAAATGGAGGTTCTTATGACGGTTTTAGTTCTTGGTGGAGCAGGATATGTGGGAAGCCATGCGGTAGATATGCTTCTTAAACGTGGTTACGATGTGGCAGTGGTGGATAATTTAGTGACAGGCCACCGTGAATCTGTTCCAGCAAATGTACGCTTTTACGAGGGAGATGTGCGTGATCATGCTTTCTTAGCTAGTGTTTTTGAAAAAGAAAATATTGAAGGAATCATGCATTTTTGTGCTTACTCTTTAGTGGGTGAGTCAATGCAAAAACCTTTAATGTATTTTAATAATAATGTCGGTGGTGCTCAAGTAATTCTAGAAACGATGGAAGAATTCGGAGTAAAACATATTGTTTTCTCAAGTACAGCAGCTACATTTGGAATTCCAGAAAAAAGTCCAATTTCAGAAAAAACACCTCAAAAACCAATTAACCCTTATGGTGAAAGCAAATTAATCATGGAAAAAATGATGAAATGGCAATCGCAAGCAACTGATATGACTTATGTTGCTTTGCGTTATTTCAATGTTGCTGGGGCTAAAGATGATGGTTCAATTGGTGAAGCTCATAAAAATGAAACACATTTGATTCCAATTATTTTGCAAACTGCACTTGGTCAAAGAGAGTTCATTACTATTTATGGTGATGACTATCACACGCCTGATGGAACTTGTATTCGTGATTATATTGATATGGAAGATTTGATTGAAGCACACATCAAAGCACTAGAATATCTTAAAGCGGGCGGTCAGTCTGACCAATTTAATCTCGGTTCAAGTAAGGGTTATTCAAATCTTGAAGTGCTTGAAACCGCACGAAAAGTAACAGGTAAAGAAATTCCAAGCCAAATGGGTGAACGTCGTGCGGGAGACCCAGATGAACTCGTAGCAGATTCAACAAAAGCTGGTGAAATTTTGGGTTGGAAAGCACAAAATGATTTAGAGCACATTATTACGAACGCTTGGAAATGGCACCAAAGTCATCCGAAAGGTTATTGATAAATTATAAAAAGCTCAGTTATCTGTGCTTTTTTTATAATTTTGTCGTGAAAATGTAAAGCAATTCAAAGTAATTATTAATAAAAAAATTTGATATAATGAAGTGGATGAAAAAAAGACAGGCCAGAAAAAATAAAAATAAATTTAAAATCGTTATCTTTACTTTAGTAGGTATAATCTTCCTGTTAGGAATAGGCATTTTCATATTACATATTAATGGAACAACTACTGATAGTAAAAGTAAAAATACAAAAACAAGTTTAGCAACAATTAGTAAAAAATCGTCTTCAGGAAAGCCTATGATTTATCCAACGATATATATCACAGGCTCATCAGGGGGACTTGCCCCTCCAGACACAATAGTAAAAAAACTTTTACCTATAAAAAACTTTCCTGCCAATAAATCTTTAGGAATTATCTCAAATATAACTAAGAATTATGATTTAACAATTAGTGGAGAAATTTCCAAGGATAATCAGTATCCATTAATCGAGTTTGGAACTGGTAAAGGAACGGGCTCAGGTCAGCTCTACTCCAAAGGTTTACAAAAAATGATGACTTATTTAAGTGAGCGCTATGATATTCCTTGGATTAATATGGTAGGCTATTCTTCTGGTGGGACTGGAGCTATTTACTATATGATTGATACTGTTGATAACCCAAATTTTCCACCAGTAAATAAATTTGTATCTTTAGATGGCGAATATAACGAAGGAACCAAATTACAATATGGTGAGACTCTGCCTAATGTTTTAGAAAATGGTCCTTGGGTTAAAACCGAAATGTATCAATATATTGAAGATAATTATGATAAAGTGTCTTCAAAAACCGAAATGATGTTTCTTGAAGGAGATTTTGATACTAAAAATCAAACAGATAGTGCAATTCCCTGGGCAGACAGTTTTTCAGTCTATCATCTTTTTAAAAATAATGGGAATGAAATAACTGCAACCTTATATCCGACAAAAACTAGTCATGCACATGCAACCGAAAACGAAATAGCTATTAAATATATCAAAAACTTTATTTATAATACACCATAAAAAAACTCGGAATTAAGATTCCGAGTTTTTTTGAAGACTTTCATAGTAATGATGTTTTTTTTGTAAAATAAAATCTAAGTGACCTTCCAAATCAGTAATTTGTTGGCGTAAAATTCGCTCTTGTTCAACTAAAAGTGAAATACGTTGAATAATTGTTGAATCGCCTTGTTCTCTTAAGCGAGAATAATCTTGGATTTTTGCAAGAGGCATTCCTGTTGCTTTAGCTCTTTTGATAAAGTAAATCCATTCAAGGTCAGCTTCTGTAAACTCTCGATAATTACTAGAGTTTCGAGCAGGCTTTATCAAATTAAGTTCTTCATAATAACGAAGAGTAGCGATTGGAAGTTCTGTCAGTAAAGCTATTTCTGAAATTTTATAAGTTTTAGTCATTTTTTCTCTTTTTTGCTTGCCCTCAAGTTAACTTGAGGGTTTATAATGATTTTATCATAGAAAGCTGGTAAATAAAATGAATAAAAAAGAAATTGGTTTAAAAAATTTAGCGAAAATTGACGGAGCAGCTGCTGAGGTTGTTTTTGATTCACTCAAAGATCTTGCACCAGACTTGAATGATATGATGCTAGAATTCGCTTTTGGAACGATTTATGAGCGAGGAGTTCTCAATTTTAAACAGCGTGAAATGATTACTATCACCAGTTTGTTGACTCAAGGAGGCTGTGAAAATCAATTGCGCGTGCATATTCAAGCTTCGTTAAATGTTGGACTAACGCAAGAAGAAATTATTGAAACTTTTATTCACTGTGTTCCTTATGTCGGTTTTCCAAGAGTTTTAAATGCTATCTTTGTTGCTAAGGAAATTTTTACTGACGGAAAGTAAAAAAGTTACTGACAAAAATACTAAGATTTCTGTCAGTAACTTTTTATTGCTCCTGTTCAATGGTTCCAGCATTAACATGGAAAATACTCAGATTCTCAGGCAAATTTTTGAGATGATCAAGAGTAGTTGTAGTTATAAACGTTTGTGTTTTACCCAAACTTGTTTCAATCAAATCAAGTTGACGATGATTGTCTAATTCACTCATGACATCATCTAAAAGTAAAATCGGATACTCACCAGTCTCTTCAAAAATTAAATCAATTTCTGCTAATTTAATTGAGAGAGCAACGGTTCGTTGTTGTCCTTGACTACCAAAATCAGCAACATTAATCTCATTGATAAAAAATTGTAAATCGTCACGATGAGGGCCAACCGATGTTTGATGCCTAAAAATATCATGGTCTTGTCGGCTCAATAATTCTTTTGAAAAGTCAGTTTTCACATTTTGATTATAAATGATTTTTAAATTTTCTTTACCATGAGTAAGTTGCTCATGGATCTTTTTTGCATGAACTTCAAGTTTGTCAATAAAATTTTGCCGCTCAAGCATGATTTTATTACCATGTTCAGCTAATTGTCCGTCAAGAACACTTAAAAAATTTTTATCAATTTTGTCTTTATCAAATTTTAAATAAGCATTCCGTTCTTTTAACGCACGATTATATCGCATGGAATCATAAAGGTAAACCGCATGGATTTGTCCCAGTTCAATATCCATAAATTTTCTGCGGGTAGCAGGAGAACCTTTGACCAATTCCAAATTTTCAGGTGCAAACATCAAGATTTTTAGTTGACCAATGTAGTCGGCTAAGCGATTTTCTTTGAGATGATTGGCTTTAGCAATTCTCCCTTTGGGACTTAATTGAACTTCAAGTGGAACAGTTGCATGAGCTTTTTCAACGACTCCTGAGACTTTCATTTCTTGTTGCGACCAAGAAATGAGCTCTTTATCGTGACTTGTTCTGTGACTACGAGTGAGTGCTAAAAAATGAACCGCCTCAAGAATATTTGTTTTCCCTTGAGCGTTTTGTCCTAAAAAAATATTGAGATTAGGATGAAAATCAAGTTTTAATTCCTCATAATTACGAAAATTTTTGAGTTCAATTGCTTTGAGTTTCATTATTTTCTACCAGGAAAACGTGGCGGAGCTTTTTTAGCTGGTTTTGTCGTCTTGTTTTCCGCGTTCATTTTTTTCACAATAGCTTTAACACGCGCTTCTTCAGCTTTTTCAGCTTCGTGTTCTTTAATCGCATCGGCGTCAGCTTGCTCAAAAGTAACTTTTAAATCAAAAGTTGGAAATTCTAATAAATCTCCGTCACGGAGTTTTTTGCCACGACGATTTTCAGCTTCGCCATTATAGAAAATATTTCCTTCGTTTTCAGCAAGGAAAATTTTTGCTTGACCTCCTGTTGAAATTAATCCAAGTTCTTTCAAAACTTGTCCGAGTGTGATATATTCTTCAAATAAAATGTATTTTTTCATAGTTTTATTTTAACATAAATCTGAAATTTAGTTCATTGGAAATTTAGAAATTTATTGAATAAAATAAGGAAGCTTTAAGATAAAAATTATTCGTCATTTTCGTTAGGAAATCTCACAAAATTCCTTCAGTTTTTGGTATAATAAAGGTTGCCTTAATAACTAGAAAAAGCTTGATAAAATAGGAAAGTGATAGTCAATTGACAGAAATTAAAATGGCAGATGGAGTGATGCTTCATCTCATTAAAGAAAGCAAATTTAAAACAGTAAGACTAATGGTTCGTTTTCGTGAAGAAATGTCAGCTGACACCCTTGGAAAACGTATCCTTATTTCTAATATGCTCGAAAGCACTAATGCGGTTTATCAAACCGGAAAAGATTTTAGTCGCAAATTATCTGAAATGTATGGCGCTTCGTTTACGACAGGAGTGGCTAAAAAAGGGAAACAACATTTACTTTCTCTTAATATGAGTATCGTAAATCCTAAACTTGTTGATTTTGATACTTTGGGAGCAGCAGTCGATTTCTTGAAAATTGCAATTTTTCAACCCGATGCTGCTAATGGTCAATTCAATCCCGAAATTTTCAAAAGAGAGCAAAGAAATTTATTGCATTATTTGGCCTCAATGAATGATGACCGTTCTTATTATGCCAGTCGTCAGTTGGCTAATTTATTCTTTGAAGATGAAAATCAAGCACTACCAAGTGTTGGAACGAGTGAATTGATTGCCAAAGAAAATCCAAAAGCCGTTTTTGAATATTATCAAAAAATGCTGACAGACAATGCCATTGATATCCTTGTCTTAGGTGATGTAGATGAAAAACGAATGATTGAACGATTCTCTGACTTCAATTTTACTGACAGAGCTGTCAGTAAAGAAATTTTTTATCAACAATCACTGACAGAAAGCTCAGTAGTGACAGATGAAAAAGAGGTGGCTCAATCTATTTTGCAATTCGCTTATCAAATGCCAATTGCTTATGGAGACAAAAACTACCTTGCTTTGCAAGTGATGAATGGACTTTTGGGAGGGTTTGCTCATTCAAAACTTTTTACCAATGTTCGGGAAAAAGCAAGTTTAGCCTATTCAATTTCTTCAACTTTTGATTCTTTCACAGGTTTTCTAAAAATTGCAGCTGGAATTGACGTTGAAAATTATGAAGAAGCCAAAAGTTTAATCTTTGAACAATTAGAAGCCATAAAATCAGGAGATTTTACAGAATTAGAAGTTGAGCAAACCAAAACAATGTTACGAAATGCTTATTTTGTGGGGCAGGATTCGCCGTCAAACACGATTGAGCTAGAGTATGTAAAAGCACTTATTCCATATAAATTTTTACCCATGTCTGAATTTTTAAAGGCCCTCGAATCTGTTTCAAAAGCCGATTTGATTAACGTTGCAAAATCATTAAATCTGCAGGCAGAATACTTTATGAAAGGATTTACTGTGAATCAGGAAAAAATGGAGGTCAGCCTTGAAAAGTAAGTTTTATGAGAAAATAGGTGAGAGATTATTTACAGATATTTTGCCTAATGGCTTGACAGTTTATTATCTTCCAAAAGCAGATTACAATCGAACTTACGGCTTGTTCACTACAAATTTTGGTTCACTTGATACAAGTTTTGTCCCATTGGGAGAAAGTGAATTTCAGACTTTTCCAGAAGGAATCGCCCATTTCTTAGAGCATAAACTTTTTGAAAAAGAAGAGGGTGATGTCATGTATAAGTTTGGAGCTTTGGGAGCTCAAACTAATGCTTTTACAAGTTTTTCAAGGACTTCATACCTTTTTTCTACTCGTGAAAATTCTTATGAATGTACAGAACTTTTACTTGATTTTGTCCAAAAACCTTATTTTACAAAAGAAAATGTTGAAAAGGAACAAGGAATTATTCAACAAGAAATCCAAATGTATCAAGATGACAGCGATTGGCGTCTTTTTGCAGGGCTTTTGGAAAAAATGTATCCTGATTCTCCTTTAGCAGCTGATATTGCTGGGACACCGGCAACAATTAATGCCATTACGGCAGATGATTTGTATAAAAATTATGAAGTTTTTTATCATCCTAAAAATATGAATTTGTTCTTAACAGGTCCTTTTGATATTGAGATGATGTCAGACTTTGTAAGAAGTAATCAAGCTAAAAAAGACTTTGCTGATTTAGCAGAAATTCAAAGAAAAGAAATTAAAGCGAGCGAGCCAATTTCGGGAGAGAGTTTGGAACTTGAAGTCGCCATGCCAAAATTTGCTTTGGGTCTGCGCGGTGAAGACCAACTTTCAAGTGACTCAAAGACCCTATTTAAATATAAATTAGCCAATCAACTTTTTCTTGATTTGCTTTTTGGTAGAACCAGTCAGCGCTATGAAGAGCTTTATAATTCAGGCCTAATCGACGATTCCTTTGGCTTCTCCTTTGATTTGGACAAGAGATTTCATTTTGCAGTATTGACTGCTGACACAGAAAATCCGCAAATTTTAGGTCAAACTTTGCAAGAAGCCATAAAAAGTTATAAAATAGATAGAGATTTTAGTGAGGAACATCTCGACTTACTCAAAAGAGAAATGTTGGGAGATTATTTTAGTTCATTAAATTCGCTTGAATATATTGCGAATCAATTTTCATCAGAAATTTATGGTGACTTAACTTTCTTTGATTTCCCTGAAATTTTGAAAGAATTAAGTCTGTCAGAAATTGAAAAATTTGCTGACCAATTTATTTCTGAGATGAAAAAAGTAGAATTTACAATTTTACCTAAATAAATCCCTCTGTCAGTAAGACAGAAAAGCTAAAAATCTACTGATAGAAATTTAAGCATATCCGTAAGGGACTAAAGTCCCAACGGCTATCCTTTGACAGAAATTCAAGCCTATTAAAATCTTTCTGTCAGTAAAATAAAAGTCGCTCAAAGTTTCAGTGAAACTTTGTCAGCGCAATCTCTAAGGCGAGATAGTAAAAATCTCCAAAATAAACAAAGAACAGTGATAATTAACAATCGATGTGCAGTACAAAAATGAAGGGAGGATATGTTGACAATCAAAACAATCGGACAAGTCTTAAAAGAAAAGCGGACATCGCTTGGACTTGATCTTTCTGAAGCAGAACAATTAACTCAAGTACAAAAATTATATATCGTAGCACTGGAGACAGATGACTATAAAGCCCTACCGGGTGACTTTTACATTAAAGCTTACCTCAAACAATATGCAGAAAAATTGGGGTTGAATGCAGATAGAATTATTCAAGCCTATGATGAAGGCAAAGGAATCACAGTTGAGGATAAAGAGGACATCCTAGAAAATTATCATTTTGTGAAACCGAGTGAGCGAGTAGAACCTGAGGAAGAAGTGCCAAAAACATGGCGTCATTATGTACCAATTATTTCTTTATCAGCAGCGGCATTATTAATTGTAGTAGGTGTTTTTGCAGCGGTAATTATGAATAAACCAGAAACACCAGATTTAATAACCAATGATTATTCTTATTCAAAGAGTGAAGTTAGTACTTCTAAGTCTTCTACAAGCTCTACAAAACCATCAGGAAGTAGTACACAAGCAAGTAGTAGTGCACCTGAACCAACAATTGCTATCTCAGGCTCAAGTTCGGCAATGATTGCCACAATTTCTAATATTTCTGACCCGATAAAAGTTGATTTTTCAGTTGCAGCAGGACGAACAATTTGGGTTGGCATGACGAATTCCAATGTTCCAGCAACTGGTCAAACATTATCTGATGGAGCCAATAGTCTGTCTGCTTTAGTGACAACAGGCGCAGAAAATTCAGTAATTACACTTGGAAGTGTTGAAGGGCTTACCATTACGGTTAATGGGAAAGCTCTTGATTTATCATCACTAACCACAACTGGACCAAATAAAATTACTTTACAAATTAATCGAACGACAAGCAATTCAGCTGCTCAATAAATAAAAGCTGAGGCTTATTTTAAGCTGCAAAAGGAGAACTATGAAAGAGAAAATACCCAATCAATTGACAATGGCAAGGATTTTTATGATTCCAATCTTTGTGATTTTATTTTATTTACCAGAAGGTGCACATTTTAACGGTTTTGTTTCACAAGACCATAGTTCAGTGATGTGGGTTATCGCAGCAATTGTATTTGCCGTAGCCTCATTTACTGACTGGCTTGATGGATACCTCGCCCGTAAATGGCATGTTGTCAGCAATTTTGGTAAATTTGCTGACCCATTGGCCGATAAAATGCTCAATATGGTTGCCTTTGTTGTTCTTGTTGGACTTCATGTTGTTCCAATGTGGGCTGTTGCCATTATCATTTGCCGTGAGCTTGCGGTTACAGGATTGCGCCTCTTACTCGTTGAACAAGGTGGAGTTGTTATGGCGGCTGCAATGCCTGGTAAAATCAAAACTGCCACACAAATGTTGAGCGTTATTTTCCTTTTCATTGGAAATCCCTTGTATATAGGAACAATCCTCTTTTATGTCTGTGTCTTCTTTACCATTTATAGTGGCTATGACTATTTTGCTAAAAATATGCAAGTTTTTAGAAATGCTGATTAATCATTTCCAAATAGAAAATAAAAAAATTCAAGTAGAAATACTTGGATTTTTTTATTTGGAGTGCCAGAAATGGCACGAATAAAAGAAGTCGAAAAATCAGCTGTTATAATGATTTTGAAAATAAAAAAGATAAAACTCGATTGTAAATTTAGCAACAAGTAAACTCCTGCAATAGTAGAGACAAATAGTTTTCAATTTTAAATAAACAACCAAAATGATTATTTGTGTAACCTAAACTAATATTTATTGGATAATCCAATTAGAAAAAGTGAGGAGAAAATTATGAAAAAAGGACTAAAGTTCATTCTTACAATATGAAGCACACAAATATGCGAATAATCAAGAAATAAAAGTTAAGATCCTTGAAGAAAATTTTGAAACTTTGAACTATAACAATGAGTGGCTTGAATTGCATTCGCAAGAAAGATTGACCAGACAATACACTGATTACCGTGTCTTAGAATTAACTGCTAAAGCTTGTCATCAAATATTAAATGATGAAGAAGTAACAGAAATTGGTGATTTTTGATTTGGAATCGAGCTTTGGCTTGAATATAGTTTAGGAATTTTGGCTTTAAATGCTTGGCAACTCCCTTACTCTTTAGTTTATGCAATAATATCAGATATTAATTTACACGAGAAAGAATATAAAGGAAAATTAATTTATCGACGTCGTATTGTACAGACTGCCGGGCGATGTGCTATGACACTCATAAGTAGAGGGGAAAACCAAAAAGCAAGTGACTTATTATCAATGGTTCATCACTATGCAGAAGCACTTGATACACATGTCCAAGGACTTTATCGCTTTGCTTGGGCTTATTTAGATTATAGGAATGGAAAAATAGAAGGTCAAAAAGAAATGCTTAGAGTGATTGCCTTATTTGACTTTTTAGAAGTTCCTATTAGTTGTGATTTTGCTCAAAAATATTATAATCGGCATGTTCTTAATTTAGAAGAAACATAGAAGTTAAAATATTTTCTAAATCCTACAAAAGTTGCTTGCTTTGGCTCACTTTTTGCGTTACAATAATAGAAAAGAGAGTGAGTGTTGGTGAAAGCTCATAGGGTTTGTGACAGTGTTTATCGGTGATAACGTTATAATCAATCTGAGGCTCTGATTTTCTAGGAGCAAATTTAGGTGGTACCGTGCAATGATGCACCCTAGAGCGAGAAGCTTTAGGGTGCTTTCTTATGTAAACGGTATCTTTGGAATGAATGCTCAAACCCAATGAATAATCATAAAGATTTTTACTCCCAGTTAACCGAAAGGAAAAAAATGAAACTTCAAAAACCAAAAGGAACAGCAGATTTACTGCCTGCTGAAACTGCAAAATGGCAGTACATCGAAGAAATTGCTCGTGGCGTTTTCAATGATTATAATTTCAAAGAAATTCGGACACCAATGTTTGAAAGCTATGAACTTTTTAGTCGTGCAACAGGTGAAACAAGTGATATTGTTACCAAAGAAATGTACGATTTTGAGGATAAAGGAGGACGTCATATTGCGCTTCGTCCAGAAGGAACTGCCTCAGCTGTTCGGGCTTATATTGAGAATAAACTCTATGCCCCTGAAGTAGTAAAACCAGTGAAGCTATGGTATGACGCACCAATGTTTCGTTATGAACGTCCACAATCAGGACGTTTACGTCAATTTCATCAATTTGGTGTCGAGTGTTTAGGAGTGAAAAATCCAGCAGTTGATGTAGAAATTATTGCAATGGCTGACACACTTTTCCGCCAGTTAGGAATTACTGGTCTTAAACTAGCTCTAAATACACTTGGAGATATGGAAAGTCGCATGGCTTACCGTCAAGCATTGATTGATTATTTGACTCCTTTTGAAAATCAACTTTCAGAAGATAGCCGTCGTCGTCTCAACGAAAATCCTTTACGCGTTTTGGATAGTAAAGAAGCAGAAGATATCGCAATTGTTAAAAACGCTCCAGCTATTTTAGACTATCTCAATGAAGCTTCAAAGGCTTATTTTGAAGAAGTGAAAGCCTTGCTTGAATCCTTACATATTGAGTACACTATTGACCCAAATATGGTTCGTGGTTTAGATTATTATAATGATACAATTTTTGAATTTATTGTTGATTTTGATGGCAAAGATTTGACCGTATGTGGTGGTGGACGTTATGATGGGTTAGTTGAATATTTCGACGGACCAGCAACTCCTGCCTTTGGATTTGGTTTAGGAATTGAAAGACTTTTGATGATTGCTCAAAAACAAGAAATTAATTTCATTACTGAAGAAACTTTGGATGTTTATATTGCTGTAATGGGCGAAAAAGCAAATCTTGAAGCAACAAAATTAGCTGAAAGCCTACGTGAACAGGCCTTTAAAGTCGAACGTGATTTCTCAAATCGAAAACTTGGAGCACAATTTAAAACGGCTGAAAAATTGGGTGCTGAGTTGATTATTACACTTGGAGAAGATGAGATTCGCACAGGTCAAATCAAAGTGAAACATAATCAAACACGTAAACAAGTAGAAACAACACTTAAAGCTGTTCATGAATCATTTGCACCGATTTTTGAAGAGATTTATGCGGATGAAGAACTTTAAGTGACTTAAAGTAGGGGTGAATTGATGACGGATTGTCCATTTTGTCAGATGAAAGATACAATCTTTGAAAATGAATTGGCACAGGCATTTTATGATGCCTATCCAGTCAGTGAAGGTCATATGTTGATTACGCCTAAAAGACATGCGTCTTCATATTTTGAGATGACCAAAGCTGAAAGAAAAGCAATTGAAGAACTTTTAGACTTATCAAAAGATAATTTAACTGAGAAATTTCATGCCAAGGCCTACAATATTGGCATTAATGTTGGTAAAGCAGCTGGACAAACCGTTTTCCATTGTCATGTTCATCTAATACCGCGGCATCAGGGAGATGTAAAGAATCCAACCGGTGGTGTTCGTGGGGTCATACCTGAAAAACAAAACTATAGATAATAAAAAGAAAGAGGAGTAAAATTTTACTTTGTGTACTAGAAGAGTAAAATTTACATTTATATGAAACGTACAAATTACGCGGGAAATATTACAGAAGAATACTTAAATCAAACGGTTACGGTTAAAGGCTGGGTAGCCAAACGCCGTAATCTTGGTGGATTAATTTTCATTGATTTACGTGACCGAGAAGGGATTGTCCAAATTGTGGTCAATCCTGAAACAGCAGCGGCTGATGTGGCAGAAGCAGCTGATAAAGCACGCAATGAATTTGTTCTTGAAGTGACAGGTAAAGTTGTTGAGCGCGCAAGCAAGAATGATAAAATTAAAACTGGTGGCATTGAAATTGAAGCGACTGCCATTGAAATTTTGTCTACTTCTAAAACAACACCTTTTGAAATTAAAGATGATGTTGAAGTTCTTGATGATACTCGTTTGAAATATCGTTACCTTGATTTACGTCGTCCAGAAATGCTTAAAAATATCACAATGCGTCATGCGACGACTCGTTCAATTCGTGAATATTTGGACGGAGCAGGATTCATTGATGTTGAAACACCATTTTTAAATAAATCAACACCAGAAGGAGCGCGTGATTATCTTGTTCCTTCGCGAGTTAATAAAGGTGAATTTTATGCTCTTCCACAATCACCACAATTAATGAAACAGCTTTTAATGACTGCTGGACTTGATCGTTATTATCAAATTGTTAAATGTTTCCGTGATGAAGATTTACGTGGTGACCGTCAGCCAGAATTCACACAAGTCGATTTAGAAACATCATTTTTGTCAGAAGAAGAAATTCAAGATTTGACAGAAGAGCTAATTGCTAAAGTCATGAAAGATGTGAAAGGAATTGATGTCACTTTACCTTTCCCACGTATGAAATATGATGATGCCATGAACTTTTATGGTTCTGACAAACCTGATACTCGTTTTGAATTGTTACTGACAGACTTGTCAGCACTTGCTAAAACAATTGATTTCAAAGTTTTCCAAGAAGCAGAAGTTGTTAAAGCGATTGTTGTCAAAGATGCTGCTGACAAATATTCTCGTAAGTCAATTGATAAATTGACAGAACAAGCCAAACAAAATGGGGCCAAAGGCCTTGCTTGGGTTAAATTTGAAAAAGGTGAATTTGCTGGTGGCGTTTCTAAATTCTTAGCAGAATCTACTGACAGCTTTGTGAATGAATTGAAATTGACTGACAATGATTTGGTACTCTTCGTTGCTGACAGTCTTGATGTAGCAAATTCAGCTCTTGGTGCGCTTCGTTTAACAATTGGTAAACAACAAGGATTGATTGATTTCCGTCAGTTCAATTTCCTTTGGGTTATTGATTGGCCTATGTTTGAGTGGTCAGATGAAGAAGAACGTTATATGTCTGCTCATCATCCGTTTACTTTACCAACGAAAGAAACGCAAGCCTTTCTATCTGCTGACGGACATAGCAAAGATTCTGATTTGAAAAAAGTTCGTGCATATGCTTATGATATTGTTTTAAATGGTTATGAACTTGGTGGAGGGTCATTAAGAATTAATACCCGTCAACTTCAAGAAGAAATGTTGAGCGCTCTTGGCTTTAAATTAGAAGATGCAAACGAACAATTTGGTTTCTTGCTTGAAGCACTTGATTATGGTTTTCCACCACATGGCGGTTTGGCACTCGGTCTTGACCGTTTCGTAATGTTGCTTGCTGGAAAAGACAATATCCGTGAAGTAATTGCTTTCCCTAAAAATAACAAAGCCTCTGACCCAATGACACAGGCTCCATCCATAGTTGCTGAAAAACAACTGGAAGAATTGAGTATTAAACTTGCAAACAAAGATCAATAAAATTCTCGGCGGCCTTCTAAATAGAATTGGACTTTATCAAGTTTTAAAATCTATTGGCGCTGAAAAAATGGCAAATAAATTTTCGGCAGCAGTTGTTTATGCTGTCTTCTCATCATTCGCATTGAACTTTTTCTATCAGCCAGGACATGTGTATGCTTCTGGTGCGACGGGTGCAGCTCAGGTTGTTACTGAATTAGTAGCCAGAATAAGTGGTCATAATATCTTACCTATTTCTGCTTCTTTGATATTAGTAAATGCGCCACTTTTCATTCTTGCTTGGCGAGGAATAGGCAAACAGTTCACCGTTTATACAGTGATTACAGTTGTTATGAGTTCAGTTTTCATCCATTTTATTCCAGTGACGCCCTTAACTCATGAGCCAGTTATTAATGCTGTCTTTGGTGGGGCAATTATGGGATTTGGTGTTGGGAATGCAATGAAATCTGGGATTTCTTCTGGAGGGACTGATATCGTCAGCCTCTATATGCGTAAGAAAACAGGAAGAAGTGTTGGAACTTTGGCCTTTCTGGTCAATGGTGTGATTATTTTTACAGCCGGAGTTCTTTTTGGCTGGGAATACATGCTCTATAGTTTAATTGCTATTTTCGTTAATTCTCGTGTACAAGATGCAATCTTTACAAGACAAAAACGTCTTCAAGTAATGATTGTAACTAAAAATCCAGAATTACTGACAAAGAAATTAGTGAATCGTTTTAAACATGGAGTAACCATTTTACATGACGCGGAAGGTGGCTACACACATACCAGTCAGACCGTCCTCATGACTGTCATTACAATGTATGAATATCAGGAATTCAAGGATATTATTCAAAAATATGACGAACATGCTTTTGTATCAATATCGGAGAATGTTCGAGTGCTTGGAAAATTTGCAGAAGTAGAAGATTAACTGCTTAGGTTTTACATTGAAAAAAGAAAGATAAAAGGGAGAAAGCCAAAAGGAGGACTTTCTCCCCTTATTATCTGAAAAAATAAAGGAGGAAATAAAATGAAAAGATTTGCACGAGTACATTTTTTGTACTTGCTTGCCATCGTAATTGGTACTGGAATTTATGCTTTTGGCTTTGTCGCCTTTAATATGGCGAATCACTTAGCTCAAGGAGGGGTCGCCGGACTTTCTTTGATTTCTTATGCTTTATGGCATATTGACCCTTCTTATGTTCAACTTTTAATCAACATTCCTCTTCTGATGATAGGTTATCGTTTTTTAGGAAGAAGAACCTTTATTTATACAATTTGGGGAATTGTGAGTTTAGCTGTTTGGATCTGGATTTTCCAAAGGGTCAGTTTTACAATTAATATTGGAAATGATACTTTAATAGCCGCTTTACTCGCCGGGGTTTTTTCAGGTTCAGGAATTGGATTAGTCTTTCGCTTTGGTGGAACAACAGGTGGAACAGATATTCTTGCTAAGTTATTTCAAATAAAAAAAGGAATTCCTGTTGGTCGAATGCTCTTTATCTTTGACTCTTGTATCTTGGCTCTATCTTTAAGTTATGTTGACCTTAAACATATGATGTATACTTTGATTGCCAGCTTTATTTCAATGCAAATGATTAATTTGATTCAAAATGGCGGATATACAGTTCGAGGAATGCTTATTATCACAAATCATCATGTAGAAGTTGCTAAAACAATTATTGAAGAAATTGGTCGAAGCGCAACATATTTACACGGTGAAGGAGCTTATTCTGGAACTGAAAAAGAAGTTTTATACGTTGTTCTTAATCCAAGTGAAATACAAGAAGTAAAACAAATTCTATCAGTCATTGACCCAAATGCCTTCGCTTCAGTCATCAATGTTCATGAAGTTGTGGGAGATTTCGCTCCTAAACGAGGTAGATTTAAAGATTTAAAAAAATAAAATAGCTCATTGAGCTATTTTTTTAAGATACTTAAGTTAAAAAGGGAGAAGTTTTCAAAAGTTGACTAAATTCTAAATTTAAACTACAATAGATTTAAACGTCCTTGCCCTCGGCAAGGATATTTCATCGAAATTTTTGAGGAATATTATGAAAAAATTATCTAAGGTGCATTTTTTGCAACTTCTTGCTGTTACAATTGGTACAGCAATTTATGCCTTTGGTTTTGTTGAGTTTAACATGGGGAACCACTTGGCTGAAGGTGGGGTTGCTGGGCTTTCATTGATTGGTTATGCTCTATTGCATATTGACCCTTCTTATACCCAGCTTATCTTAAATATTCCACTTTTAATTCTTGGCTATCGCTTTCTTGGGCGCCGAACCTTTGTTTATACAATTTGGGGAATCGTGAGTCTTTCAATCTGGATGTGGATTTTCCAACGGATTCCAGTTGCAATTAATGTCGGACATGATTATTTAATCGCTGCTTTGCTCGCTGGTGTATTTGCCGGAACAGGAATTGGTTTAGTTTTCCGTTTTGGTGGAACGACTGGTGGGGCCGATATTATTGCTAAGCTTTTGCAGATTAAGGCTGGGGTTGCTGTTGGACGAACTTTCTTTATCTTTGATGCTTGTGTGATGTTGCTTTCATTAAGCTATATTGATTTACGCCATATGATGTACACTTTGATTGCAAGTTTTGTGGCAGCACAAGTAATTAATGTGGTTCAATCTGGTGGTTATACGGTTCGAGGAATGCTTATTATCACGAATAATCATGCTGAAATTGCTAAAGCAATTATTGAAGAAATCGGTCGTAGCGCGACTTATTTACATGGAGAAGGAGCTTATTCAGGAAATTCTAAAGAAATTCTATATGTTGTTTTAAACCCTGGAGAAATTCAAGAAGTAAAACAAATTTTGTCCATTCTTGACCCGAATGCTTTTACATCAATTATAAATGTTCATGAAGTCATTGGTGATTTCACTTATCCACGCAGTCGTTACAAAGTGCCTAAAAAAGGAAAAAAATAGCTCAAGAGAGCTATTTTTTATTTTTGTCAGTGAAATTAATTATCTTGAAAGACGTGCGCCTTCAATTTCACCGGTAGATTTGACTCCTTCAACAGAAAAACTATCTGCATTGATTCCAGTTTTGATATTTTCCAACTGCTTAATTGTCTTATCTAACTGAATCAAGTTTTGAACATTGTATTCAAAAGTATAATTACTAATTTCTCGTTTTGCTTTCTTCAGGTGAATAATAGCTTTTTCGATTTCTTCAGTGGCTTTTGTTGTACGCATATAGAAAACCCTTTCTATTTTCGGAATTGTTTGAATATTTATTTCTATATTTATTATAACTAAAAAACCTGGAAATTTCCAGATTTCATATCGTTTTATTTGATTCCATTCACAAAATTATCGAGAATAGTGATAATTTCTGCTTGTGATTCTGCTTGATTGACAGCAACTTTTACTTTTGCTGCACGAGAAGCTCCTTTGAGGTAATATGCTGCGTGCTGACGAAATTCTCGGCTAGCAAGATTATCACCTTTTAATTCAACCAGACGTGCCAAGTGAAGTTTTGCAATTTCCATTTTTTCCGCAACTGTTGGTTCAGGCAATAGTTCACCTGTTCGTAGATAATGCTCGGTACGATGAAGAATCCAAGGGTTTCCAAGGGCTGCTCTTCCCATCATGACCGCAGTGACGCCTGTTTCATCAATCATGCGTTTCGCATCTTCAGGAGTCTTGATATCGCCATTTCCGATGACCGGAATATTGACATTTTCGGTCAATTTTTTGAGCCAGTGCCAATTTTCTTGAGCATTTCCTGTATAAGCTTGTGCTTTGGTTCGTGCATGCATAGAAACAGCCGCTCCGCCTCCCGCTTCAATTGCTTTAGCATTTTCAACAGCAAAAAGGTGGTCGTCATCCCAACCAATTCGGATTTTCACTGTTAGTGGTCTTGAAATAGCTTTAGAAACAGCAGAGACCACATCATAAACTTTATCAGGATCAAGTAAAAGACGAGAACCGGCTTCATTTTTAGTTACTTTCGGTACTGGGCAACCCATATTGATATCAATAATATCAGCAACAGTATTTGCTTCAACAAATTTGGCTGCTTCAACCAGAGTATCTACTTCACCCCCAAAAATTTGCATTGAGAGTGGATGAGGGACCCCTTCAAAATCCATCATTTCCAAAGTCTTTTTGTTGCGATGTTCAATTCCTTTATCAGAAATCATTTCAGTTACAACAAGTCCAGCTCCAAATTCTTTAGCAGTAGTCAGAAAAGCTTTATTTGTAATTCCGGCCATTGGTGCTAACACAATTTTATTTTTTATTTCGATATCGCCAATTTTCCACGATTCGTTGTAAATTTTGTCCATAGTCATAAAGAATATTATAGCAATTTTTTGAGATTTCACAAGGTTTTAAGGCTTAAAAAGTTACGGACAGTTCTGTCAGTGAATTCTGTCAGTAATTTTTACTGACAAAAAATACTGACAAAATTGTCAGTATCTATTTTTTTACTAAATAATGTAATTCAACAAATTGTCCGTAGGTTTTTGTATCAATCAGTTGGAGTTTCTCTTTGTAATTTCCTGACGGAAAAAGTGGAATTCCTTCTCCTAGTAAAACTGGGGCAATGGTAACTTGTAATTCATCAACCCAATGATTTTCAAGAAAAAGTTTGATGACTTCTCCACCGCCAACAACCCAGATATTTTTGTCAGTATCCGCAAAATTTACTGACAGTTCTGTCAGTTTTTCTTTGTCAATAAAAACGATATTGTCAGTAGAAGAAATTTCTTGATGAGTTAAAATATAAGAAGTTTTGTCAGAATAAGGCCACTGACCGGCTTGCTCTTTTTCTAACCAATCATAAGTCTTTTTCCCCATAATGATTGTATCAATACCACTATAAAAAGCACCATAGCCGTTATCACCCTCACCCTCAACATCAAAAAGCCATTGGAGACTTTCTTCTTTGGTGGCAATATAGCCGTCTAATGTAGAAGCAATAAAAAGTTTTACAGTCATTTTTCTCAATTCTATTTACTGACAGAATTTCTGTCAGTAAAATAATTAGTTATTTTACTTAAGGAGTACTTTTAATTCATCTTCAGAATACTCATATTTGTTTTCACAGAATTGACAAACAATTTCAGCACCATGGTCCTCGGCTATCATTTCCTCAATTGGTTCTCTTCCTAAAGATTTAATACCTTCAAGGAAACGTTCCTTACTACAATCACATTTGAATTCCAAAGGAAATTCACCAAGATTTTTGTATTCCATATCGCCATAAATATTGTCTAACATCGTTTTTAATGGTTCTTCACTGGTCAGCATTGTTGCAATTGAAGGCATACTTTTGATATTATGTTCAATTTCGGTAATTTCTTCGTCAGTAGCATCTGGCAAAGCTTGCAACATGAATCCACCAGCAATTTTGACTGTATCTGAGTCCTCGTTAAGTAAAACATTCACACCAACAGAAGAGGGAGTTTGTTCTGAACTTAAAAAATACCAAGCTAAGTCTTCGCCAATTTCACCAGTAATTAAATCAACTTGACCACTATAAGGTTGTTTAAGTCCCATGTCTTTGACCACAACTAAAAAGCCATTACCAACAAAAGGAGCAACTAATACTTCACCAGTTGAAGCTTTTTTATAGTCGAGTTCACGATTTTTGACATAACCTTTGACATGGCCGCGGCTGTCAGCGACTGCGATGATTGGGCCCATTGCTCCATCACCCAGAACTTTAACTGTAATTTTAGTATCACCTTTTTCATTAGCTCCTAAAATTTGTCCAGCAATCAATGTACGACCTAAGGCAACCGTCGAGGTTGGCCATGTTTGATGGCGTTCCTGTGCTTCTTTCACAGTTAGGGTTGAATCCAAAGCAAAAGCTCTGAAATGCCCATTTTTTGAGATTGATTTGATAATTTTATCCATGAGTCTATTGTACCACAAGACCCTAACTGACCTCAATAGAACAAAAAAATTGTCAATCAATAAATGATATAAAAGCAAGAAAAAATATCAGATTTTCCATTGATGTTTGAGAAATCTTAAAAGAGTTTGTTAAGAATAAAGGATTTTGATAAACTAATAGCAGTAAATAATTTTTTTTGAACATATTATTACTAAAAACAACAAAAAAATGATAATGAAGATGAGAGAGGCCTGCTATGGAATTTGAAGATTATTTTAAAAATGATGAGTTAATGAACATTGTCAGAGAAACTGTAAAATTGGTCTTTCCTGAAGCACAAGAACGGATTTCCTACGGAATGCCTGCATGGTTTAAGGATAAGAATGTCCTCATTTATGCAAGTTCTCAAAAAAAGCACTTAGGAATATATCCCAAACCAAACTTCATTGAAAATAATAGTGCGTCTCTTAAAGGACAATATGAATGTAGTAAAGGGACCATAAAAGTTCCTTATGATGTTGAAACCAATGAACTCAAACGCTTGGTTAGTGAAATTGTAAAATGGAACTTGGACCAATAAATTTAACTGGTATTTTGATAATAAACTATAAAAATTATTTGTATTTGTAAGTTTATGTATCCTGAAACCAATTATTAAAAGAAAGAATGTGAATTATGCGAACTGTACCACTTGGACCAATATTAATATTTATTGCTTTTTTTATATTAATTTATATAGGATTATTCATAGCAATTATTTTAACTGCTTTTATCAATGCAGTTCGTAAAAATGAAAATGGAGATGAATCATTTTTAGATAGATTTGAACGTCTTAATAAAGAATATTTTTATACGATGTTTAAGAAAGGGTACAAGCCTAAAAAAGAAGCTTTGCCCGAATGGATTCGTTGGATAAGTAAGCCCTGAGAATGGTATTTTAAAATAATCATATGTAAAAATTTAATATAGATTAATTGTACAAATACAGAAGTAAAGGATAATAACAAATGATAGCAAGAACTCTGTTAATATAGCTAAGTATTCCTTTTTATTAAACCAAGATCCTAAGATCCTTTGCTTATAGCTTTTTATTTAGTAAAATAATGGAAAATCTCATCCTAAAGTTTGTTCCAGAAGAGTGAATTTTAGGCTTGCTGGGACTGATTCCTTTAGGAATAGGAATAAAATATTTATTCTTTGGGGATGATGATGAAGAATTAGATGAATTGCTACAAAAAAGAAAAAACAAAAGCTTGCTTGGAACTGTTATTATCATTTCTTTTGCGAGTCGTGGAGCGGATAACATTGCTTTGTTTACTCCATTTTTTATGACACTGTCAGCAGATAATTTGCTATTATCTATAATGATTTTTGCCATAAACATATTAATTTTAGGGCTTCTTGGAAAAACAATTGCAAAAATTCCTCACCTTCATGACGTTTTAGAAAAATACAGTCGTTGGATTCTAGCTTTTGTTTATATAGTACTTGGAATAATGGTTTTACTAGAAAGTGGAACAGTCTCCAAAATTCTCAGTTTTTTGTAAAACATAATTTAAAGATTAAAAAAGTTCCGTATTTCCGAACGATAATTTAGATTTAACCAAAAGCATCAGGATTTTTTAAGTAAATCTTGATGTTTTTTGATAAAATAAAAAATAGTGCGATAGGAGCTTTCAAGAAATGATTTATCTTTTACTTTTGATAAATTAGTTCAAAAGTTGAAGAAGTTTTTTAGAAATGCCAGCCAAGCGAACTTGGAGCGTGCAAAATATTTTAAGAAAAGTGGATAGTCAAAACTATCCAAAAGGAGAATATTATGCCATCAGTAGTAGTTGTCGGAACGCAATGGGGAGACGAAGGAAAAGGTAAAATTACAGATTTCCTAAGCTCAAATGCAGAAGTTATTGCCCGTTATCAAGGGGGAGACAATGCAGGTCATACCATCGTCATCGACGGCAAAAAGTTCAAACTTCACCTCATTCCATCAGGGATTTTCTTCCCTGAAAAGATTTCCGTTATTGGGAATGGTGTCGTTGTTAACCCAAAATCACTGATTGAAGAAATCGCTTATCTCGCTGAAAATGGAGTTTCTGCAGAGAGCTTACGTATTTCAGACCGTGCACATGTTATCTTGCCTTACCATAAAAAATTAGACTTCCTTCAAGAAGAAGCCAAAGGCGATAAGAAGATTGGGACAACCATTAAAGGGATTGGCCCAGCCTATATGGATAAAGCAGCTCGTGTCGGAATTCGTGTTGCAGACTTACTTGACAAAGAAATCTTTGAGGAACGTTTACGTACAAACCTTGAAGCCAAAAACCGTGAATTTGTAAAAATGTATGATTCAGAACCAATCGAATTTGAAGAAATTTTTGAAGAATACTATGAATACGGTCAACAACTTAAAAAATATGTGACAGATACTTCAGTTATCTTGAATGATGCCCTTGATGCAGGAAAACGTGTCCTTTTTGAAGGTGCGCAAGGGGTAATGCTTGATATTGACCAAGGAACATATCCATTTGTAACTTCATCAAACCCAGTAGCTGGTGGGGTAACGATTGGCTCTGGTGTGGGTCCATCA
The DNA here is from genome assembly GCF_052544945.1 of Lactococcus sp. KTH0-1S. Lineage (NCBI taxonomy): Bacteria > Bacillati > Bacillota > Bacilli > Lactobacillales > Streptococcaceae > Lactococcus > Lactococcus sp. KTH0-1S. Next base: position 2,042,194 of record NZ_CP195165.1, on the reverse strand, counting down.
AAAATTTCAAAAGTTGTTGGTGTTTGTAAAGCCTATACTTCACGTGTGGGTGATGGTCCATTCCCAACAGAACTTTTTGATGAAGTTGGACATCAAATTCGTGAAGTAGGACATGAATATGGAACAACAACAGGACGTCCACGTCGTGTTGGTTGGTTTGACTCAGTCGTAATGCGTCATGCAAAACGTGTTTCTGGCTTGACAAATCTTAGCTTGAATTCAATTGACGTTCTCTCAGGACTTGAAACAGTAAAAATTTGTGTTGCTTACGAACGTAGTAATGGTGAACAAATTACTCATTATCCAGCATCACTTAAAGAATTAGCAGATTGCAAACCAATCTATGAAGAATTGCCAGGATGGTCTGAAGATATTACTTCATGCCGAACTTTAGAAGAGTTACCAGAAGCTGCTCGTAACTATGTTCGTCGTGTTGGTGAACTAGTTGGCGTACGTATCTCGACTTTCTCAGTAGGTCCTGGTCGTGAACAAACTAATGTTTTAGAATCAGTTTGGGGCGTCTAAAGTCAAAATAAAAAAGCCAGAGCATGCTCTGACTTTTTTTGTTTACAAGAAGGGTCCAAAGACTTGTGAACTAGAGTTTTTATTATTGACGTTGACATCAATTACATTATAAAAGGCATTAGAAGTATCAGCTACATCCCAGACAGCCAAAACAATGTGATAACCAGATCGATCAGTTGGAATGTTAATCGTGTGTGAGAGATTATTTGTTGCAGGAGAACCATCATGATTGATTGTTCCTATAAGTTCTAATTCTGAACGTTTTAAAGATGCATTTTGGTCCCAACCTGTTTTGGTCATATAGTAGTGCCACTTAGTTGTTTTATGAGGTGCAGTGTATTTCCAAGTGAAGATGTTAGAACCTGTACTAATAGATGTTTTTTTCCAGCGTGAACTAGTTTGATTATCTAGAACAAAGTCGCCTATTTGCCCTAAGCCTCCATTTGCAGAAGCAATCCGACCATCAGCGGGACCAGACTCTGGGAAGCCTTTAGGTGCTTCTAAAGATTGTGGATTACTAATAACATTTCCATAAATGTTAAAAGCGGCGGTCCAACCTAAACTTTGAGAATCTAATTGTCCTTGATAGCCTCTAGCTGGTGGTGATTGAACATAACCATGAGCTGATACAGTATCTGTTTTAATTAAAAGGGAGACACTGAGTAGACCTGCAGCAACTAATAAACCAGTCAGTAGTTTTTTCATAAATTTATTCCTCTCCTATTTATAGCTTTTTCCATGGACCAAAATCTCCTGATTGGTCAGGTTGTTGGCCAGTATTCCACCATTTTGCTTCATAATTTACTCCATTATAAGTAACACGATCACCTTGAACATAAATTTTATCGTTTTGCTAAGTATTATTTTCCGCTGATGTGTCCAGTGTCATAAATGTAGCTCTGGCCGTATCAGAACGATTACCTGAAGGGTCAACTGCTACAATTTCAACATGGTATTCAGTTTTTTTGGATAATCCAGTCACATCTTGTAAGCCGGAAGTACTTTTAAATGATTGAGTACCAATCTTAATTTCATAGTGATCAATGCGAACATTGTCTGTAGATTTTCCTTGAATCGTGGCAGTAGAAGCAGTCACATTACTAATTGAAATTGTGGGCAAGGTAGGTTTTTCAGTATCTTCAATCGGTTGATTGTTAAAGAGCATTGGGGCGTATGTATTTACAAAAGTATTATTATATTTTTCGCCATTTGAATTGGTTCCAGCATCCCAATTTACTGACCAAGTCATTAAACCTTTTATTTCGTTACCCGAAGCTTTTAAGCGATTCAATGCATTTTTTACGGCATTGGGGTCTTTCACATAACCTGTTGCAGCAGCGTCATTATTAGATGGTAGACCAATAACGAATTTACTGGCTGGGATTTTAATAAACCCATCTGTTCCTGTTACGAGACGTTGAGTTAAACCATAGAGAAAATCTTCTTTTTTTTCGTCATTTGATTGAGAAATCCACATATTTAAATCACTATCCCAGAAACCATCTCCTCCTTGATTATAGTATTGAGGATTGATGAAATCATAGTACGAATCTAAATTGTTGATATATGGTGCATATTTTCCTGAACTTGTTAAATAAGGAAATTCTGGAGCCATCGTAATCATAAAGTTTTTACCATCTTTTCGATAATGGTCTTTAACTTTTTTTAAAGCGGATGGGATAACAGTTTGATTATCTGCTGCTTCAATTGCAGCCTGTTCTAAATCAATATCTAATCCATCAAAGCCGTAAGTATCTACAAGACGAATGATTTCATTAACAAAATCACTTTCCTGACTTTTCTTTAATTCAATATGAGCGTCAGCTCCTCCTAAAGCGATTAAGACGCTCTTACCTTCGGCATTTAATTTTGAAATTTCGGCTCTGAATTCAGTATCAGTTTTGTTATAAGGCTTGAAAGTGGGAAGGGTTTGTCCTTCAGGTGTTTTCATAAAGGAAACATTAATTACATTGTAGCCTTCTTGTGTACTTGAAAGATTGAAGTCAGCAGAACTTCCTCCTTTATAACCATCTTTTCCTGTTGATTTCCAATTGTGCCAATAACCTACAAGCACTTTATCTTTTGGATTGACCATTTCACTAGCTGCATCTGCTAAGACTTGTTGCCCTCCTAATACAACAATTCCTATAGATGCTGTTACCAAAAAAGCCTTAATTTCTCTACGTTTTTTCACTGAAATCATAAATATCTCCTAAACAATAGTGATTTTAAAGATTCCGGAACCTTGTTTTGTAAGCGCTAGCTTTATTTTAACAATTTTTTTCCTTAACTAAAAATAAAAAGGTTTATAAAATAATTATTTTTGAAGGATAAAAAAACACTAATATTCATAAAATATTAGTGTTTTTCTTATTTTAAATCTTTAAGTAAAGAATCTAACCATTCTTTTTTAAAAGTTTCTCTTTGAATCGCAAAATCTAAAACCAAATAGTGGCCACTTTTTTTATTTTTTTCATCTTCACCAAAGAGGTCTTTTTGACGTTTAATCAGATATTCCAATTTTTTCTGGTGGACAATACTTTCTTCTTCAATTAGTTTTTGGAGATTTTCTTCATTTTTGTCATCAAGAAAGTAAAGGCGGAGCATGAATTCATCTTTTTGAATTGGATAGCGGTCAACAGGGTGTTTTAACCACTCGTTAAATAGTTCGATTCCTTTTGGAGTAATTTGATAGGTTTTTTTCTCTAACTTTTCACCTACGATGTGTACATCAAAAGTAACGGCTTGATCATTTAATAATACTCTAAGTGAAGGATAAATTTGCCCTGTGTTGGCTTGCCAAAATTCACCGACTTCACTTTCAAACTTTTTCTTAAGGTCATAACCACTTAATGGTTCGGTCTTTAAAAGTCCAAGTATAATATAAGATAATTTATCTCTATGGCTCATATTTTTTCTCCTTTATTTCCATGATACACAAAAAATAGTAAATTGTAAATTTTTGATGTAGAATTTAAACTTCATTTTTAATAAACAGTCTATTCTATTATATATAACGAAATTTAAGGAAGTCTAAATTGATAATTATTTAATATTGATAAGCTGGTATTCTATTGATTTCTCAAATAAAGAAGAGACAAATTAAATATTATTTGTCTCTTCTTTATTATTTTTGACTTGAAAATTAATGCTTAATCATTTTATAATTTTGGTCAAAGTATTTTCCGTTACGAATATCATTTGTCATTTCTTTGTAAGGAGCTTGTGCGACGACTTCGTCATTATCTTTGCCTGCTTCAGCAGCATAAGTAATTTTTGCAAATTCTGGGACTAAATATTTAGGATAAGTTTCATATTTTTCGCGAGATTCATGCATTAAGTCAATAAAATCATTTTGGAAGCAGACAGTGATTTCTGGATGTTCTTCTACCCATTTCGGGAAGAAAATCATGCCGTGTAATTTTCCTTCATTTGGAAGAAAATCTAAGGCAACATCAGTACCAGTAGGTTCTGTCCATGTAATTTTATAAATCCCTTCGGTTAACATCACTAATGAAACTTCTTGGTCTTTGACCCAGCGGCCAGCGACCATTCCGCCATGAATACGGTAATCAATGGTATGATCGTTTTTGACGTAAAGTTCATATTCCCAACCATTATCATAGGTATAGATAAAGTGTGTTCCGACAAAATCTTCTAAGCTTTTAAATGTTTTCATTAAATCTCTTCTTTCTAAACATGTATTATAGACATGTTTTATATATATATTTATTATAAAATACGTTTTTTATTTTGTCAAGATAAAAAAATACACTTTCTTAAAGTTGACAAATCTTATGAAAGTGATAAAATTAAGCATAGATGTAAGAAGAGTAGATTGTTTATGAAATTTGAGGGAATTGTGGTCACCGACTGAAAGCCACGATATGGAATTGCAATTGAAGTTCACCTTACTAAATAAAGCTATTTTTAATCTATCATCTAGAGTGATAGCCTAAAAGGTAGGCTTTTGTGTGAATTAAATAATTAAATTAAGTGATAAAATAGGATGGTACCGCGGCTTTCGCTCCTTTGGAGATGAGAGTTGTGGTATTTTTATTTTCCATTAAATCTGGCTCAAATCTCTTTTTAATAACAAATATATATTTTTCATAAGTTGAAAGGATAAAAATGAACTTACAAGAAAAAATTGAAGACCTTCGCAAGCGGACTTTGTCTGACTTACTCTCTGTTGCTGATGAAAAAACACTGAATAATTTAAGAACTGTGATGCTCGGTAAAAAGGGTGAATTGACTGAAATTCTGAAAGGGATGAAAGACCTAACTAATGAAGAACGTCCAGTTATTGGCGCACTTGCCAATGCTTTTCGTGATGAGTTTGGGGCAAAATTTGAAGCTAAAAAAGTGGAAATCGAACAAGCAGTAATGAATGCCGCTTTAGAATCAGAAACTTTGGATGTGACTTTGCCAGGAAAAGCTCAGAAAAAAGGAAGTCGCCATATCTTAACTCAAACGCAAGAGGAAATTGAAGAAATTTTCCTTGGAATGGGTTATGAAATTGTTGATGGCTATGAAGTGGAAACAGACCATTATAATTTTGAGCGAATGAATCTTCCAAAAGATCATCCAGCTCGTGATATGCAAGATACTTTCTATATCACTAATGAAGTTTTACTTCGTACGCATACTTCACCTATGCAAGCTCGGACAATGGATGCTCATGATTTCTCTAAAGGTGGTTTACGTATGATTGCTCCTGGTCGTGTTTACCGTCGTGATACAGATGATGCCACTCACAGCCACCAATTCCATCAAATTGAAGGTTTGGTTGTAGATAAAAATATCACAATGGCAGACCTTAAAGGAACGCTTGACCTTGTCATGAAAAAAATGTTTGGTCAAGACCGTGAATTACGCTGGCGTCCAAGTTATTTCCCATTTACTGAACCTTCTGTTGAGGTTGATATTTCTTGTTTCAAATGTGGCGGAAAAGGCTGTAACGTCTGCAAACATACCGGCTGGATTGAAATTCTTGGTGCAGGTATGGTCCATCCCAATGTGCTTGAAATGTCTGGTTTAGATTCTTCGGTTTATTCTGGTTTTGCTTTCGGGCTTGGTCAAGAACGTATTGCGATGCTCCGATATGGAATCAATGATATTCGTGGATTCTATCAAGGGGACGTACGATTCTTAGAGCAATTTGGAAAATAAAAAAGTCAAAAAACTGTGAATAGAAAGTGAAATAAAATGCAAGTATCATATAAATGGTTAAAAGAGTTGGTGCCTAATCTTAGAGCGACATCGGCTGAATTAGAACAAAAGATGTCAACGTCTGGGATTGAGGTTGAAGGTGTGACAAGTCCAATGGAAGGTTTGTCAAAACTTGTTGTGGGGGAAATTTTATCAAGTGAAGATATTCCTGACACACACTTACACATCACACAAGTGAATGTTGGAGCTGAAGAATCATTGCAAATTGTTTGTGGTGCGCCAAATGTTCGTGTGGGTATGAAAGTAATTGTAGCACTTGTGGGTGCTCGAATTGCTGATAATTATAAAATCAAAAAAGGTAAAATTCGAGGAGTTGAATCTCTCGGGATGCTCTGTGCGCTTGATGAAATTGGGATTGATGAAAAAATTAATCCCATGAAGCATGAGGATGGTATTTTTGAAATGCCAGCGGATGCTAAAGTTGGTGATAGTATTTTCTCTTATCTTGATATGAATGATGAAATCATTGAATTATCAATTACACCAAACCGTGCGGATGCTTTGTCAATGCATGGGGCAGCTTGGGAAGTTGGTGCTATTTATGGTTTGCCAGTTCAATTAGAAAAGAAAGATTTAGTAGAAGCTTCTGAATCAGCAGCAAGTAAAATTGCAGTAAAAGTTGAAACAGATAAGGTTCCAACATATAAAATTCGTTTGATTGAAGGGGTTAAGATTGCTAAATCACCACAATGGTTGCAAAACCGTTTGATGAATGCTGGTGTGAAACCAATCAACAATGTAGTGGATGTGACGAATTATGTTTTGATGGCTTTTGGTCAACCTTTGCATAGTTTTGATTTTGCTAAATTTGGTTCTGATGAAATTTTGGTTCGTCAAGCTAAGGCTGGTGAAAAAATGACAACCTTAGACCATGTTGAACGTGAATTAGATGATTCTGATATTGTGGTTACCGCAAATGGACTTCCTGTAGCGCTTGGTGGTGTTATGGGTGGCGCCGATAGTGAAATTACTGACGAAACAACAAGTGTTGCCCTTGAAGCGGCTCTATTTGATGGGACTTCGATTCGTAAAACTTCTCAAAAATTTGCATTGCGTTCGGAAGCATCAAGTCGTTTTGAAAAAGGAATTAATGAAGGAACGGTTCGTGAGGCACTTGATTTTGCAGCAGCAATGATAGTTGAATTGGCTGGCGGAAAAGTTCTTTCAGGCGTTGTTGAATCAAATGATTATCAACCTCTTTTGCCAAAAGTATCAATTACTTTGAGTCGCGTTAATAGTGCTTTGGGAACAGATTTATCTCTTGAGACTGTGGAGAAAATTTTTGTTCAACTTGGCTTTGGGGTTGAAGTTGAGGGTGAAAAATTTACTTGTGAAATTCCATCACGTCGTTGGGATATTCATATTGAAGCTGATTTAGTTGAAGAAGTAGCTCGTATTTATGGCTATGATAATTTGCCAAGTACTTTGCCTTCCTCACAAAATGCTGGTGAATTGACTCAAATGCAAAAATTCCGTCGTACGGTGCGAACAGGTCTCGAAAGTTCAGGGCTTAATGAAGTTATTGGTTATTCGCTTGTAACTCCAGAAAAAGCAACTGAATTTGTGGGTCAGCTTGAAACAACAACGCTTATGATGCCAATGACCGAAGATCGTCAAACACTTCGTGCAAACATGATTCCAGGACTTTTGGATATTGTAAATTACAATCAGAATCGTAAAAATGCTGATGTGGCAATTTATGAAATTGGCAATATTTTCTTACCAAATCCAGATGATATTCGTCCGATAGAAGTACCAAACCTTGCTTTTGCTATTTCTGGAAATGTTGTGGATAAATCATATAATGGGCAAGCTGTTCCTGTTGATTTCTACTATGCTAAGGGAATTGTGGAAAACCTTCTTGAAGCATACAAAGAAGTAGAATTTATTCCAAGCAATAATCAAGCAGCGATGCACCCAGGACGGACTGCTGTCATTAAAATTAATGGTCGTGTGGCTGGTTTTGTAGGACAAATTCATCCGGCGACAGCTAAAAAATACGACATTGCAGAAACTTATGTTGCTGGTCTTGATATGCAAGTGATGCTTGAAGAATTACCAGCTCAAACTATCTTTACTGACATTCCGAAAGTTCAAGCGGTTCACCGTGATATCGCACTTTTGATTGATGCTGAAGTGACACATGCACAAATTGTTTCTGTCATTAAAACAAGTCGTGTTAAAACACTTAGCCAAGTTGAGTTATTTGATATTTATCAAGGCAAAAACTTACCGGCTGGTAAGAAATCAATGGCTTACAGTCTCACTTTCCAACCTGTTGAAAATACAATGACAGATGATGAAATTACGGCTGCGGTCAATAAAATTACCAAAAATCTTGTGGAAAAATTGGATATAGAAATCCGTTAATTTGAAAAATTACTGACAAAAAACTGTCAGTAAAATTCTCTATTGGTATTTTACTGATAGAGATTTTTTTGTAAATAAATAATAAAGAAGCGAATGAAAATTTGCTTTCAGTAAATCAAGAAGCTTTTGTGAAAGTATTGTTTTGTATTTATTTTAAAGTTATGTTAATCTTAGTAAACATATTGCAATTAAAATCCTGAGGGGATATGTTAGAATAGACAAAGTATGAAGAATTTAATTCCTAAAAAAATAAAACAAGTTGGAATACTTGTGGGAGCTTTACTGATGATTTTGTCAGTACTACCATCTAATCTCTTAGGAGTAACAAAGGTAAATGCTGAGAGCTCTCAAACGGAAGTCAACCAAGAACTTACAAACTTCCAAACAGAACTCGATAGCAAATTAGCGCAGGCAAATAAGATTTATAGTCAAGCGCAAGAAGCTCAAGAAAAAGTTAAGCAGTCAAAGAGCAAAATCACAGAATATGAAAGCAAAATTGCTGAAACTGAAAATGATATTGTTCAACTCAAGGCTTCTGTCGCAAAACAAATGCGGGCAGTACAATCAAATGGTGGGGCTACGTTCTCATATATTGATGTCGTTGCGTCATCCAAAAATCTCTCAGAGATGATCACACGTTTGACCAATCTGAATGTAGTTTTGACAGCCGAGGCTGACCAAGCTAAATCTTTGATAGAAAAAGAAGCTTCACTTAAAACAATGAAAGTTAAATTGGAAGAAACGCAAGAATCTCTTGTGAAAAACCAAAATGACTATCAAGGACAAGTAGATAGCTTGCAAAGTAGTATTTCATCGCTTAAGGATAAAATTAGTTCTAATAAACAACTTTTGAGTGAAATGCAAGAAAAAGCAGCAGCAGAACAAAAAGCTCGCGATGAAGCATTGGCTAAATCGGTAGCTGAGGTTAAAGCTAAAGCGGAGCAAGAGAAGGCTAAGACTTCATCAAGTTCGTCAAGTACTCAAAACTCAAGCTCATCAAGTTCTCAAAGTTCACAGGCTTCAAGCGATAAAGGAACGGATGGTGCTAACAATGGCTCATCTACAACTCCTTCTGGTGGTCGTACTTTAAATGTAGAAGCAACGGCTTATGCTTTGAATGGGATTACAGCAACGGGAATTGATTTAAGTAAAAATCCAATTTGTATTGCGGTTGACCCAAGTGTTATTCCTTTGAATTCTCTTGTTGAAGTTCCAGGATATGGAATTGCAATTGCTGGTGATACTGGGGGAGCAATTATTGGGAATATTATTGATGTCCATTTTCCAACTAATGACCAAGCAATTGCTTGGGGACGGAAAAATATTCAAATCACTGTTTTGAGTTAATAAACTTTAAAAAATAATGAAAGGCTTACAGTTAAGCCTTTTTTTGGTATAATGAGAACATGATAAAAAATGGACGTATTGTCAAATCTTTGGCAGGCTTTTATGATGTAGAATCAGAAGGTGAAGTTTATCAGACGCGTGCGCGTGGTAATTTCAGAAAAAAAGGAATGAAACCTGTTGTGGGAGATTTTGTTGAATTTTCTACTGAGGAAAATTCAGAAGGTTATATTTTAAAAATTGGTGAGCGAAAAAATTCTTTAATTCGACCATCTATTGCTAATATTGATCAAGCTGTGATTATTATGTCAACAGTGAGCCCAAATTTTAGTTTGAATTTATTAGACCGCTTTTTGGTTTTTTTAGAGCATAAAAATATTCACCCGATGATTTATATTTCTAAGTTGGATTTGCTGACAGAGATGCAGGAAGGCTTAGATAAAAATAAAAAAACTTTTAATCAGCTGACAGATTATGAACAGATAAAAAGTGATTATGAACAAATTGGTTATGATGTTTTTTTCGATGCTGAGCATTTGGTCAGTAATTTAGCAGGAAAAGTAACGGTCTTTATGGGTCAAACTGGCGCTGGTAAGACTACTTTGCTAAATAAAATTGCACCAGAAATGCAACTGGCAACGGGAGAAACTTCAGAAAAACTGGGACGTGGGCGTCATACGACACGTCATGTTGAATTTTTTGAATTGGCTGGTGGCTTAATTGCTGACACACCGGGATTTTCTAGTCTAGACTATGAAGTGACGAATCAGCCGGATTTAAATGCTGCTTTTCCTGAAATTTTAAGAATCAGTCATGATTGCAAGTTTCGCGAATGTACACATACGCATGAACCCAGCTGTGCAGTCAAGCTGGCACTAGAAAATCATGAAATTTTAGAGAGCCGCTATGATAATTATTTACAGATTTTAGATGAAATTAATCACACGAGGGAAACTTATGAGAAAAAACGAAAAAAACAGGGCTAAAGATAATATTTGGTTGAAACAAGCTGGTTTTTTTGCCCTTGTTTTGGCATGGATTTTAGCGATTTATTTTAAAAATGATTTGTCAAAAACAATGATGATTATTGTATTTATCCTCTTGGTTATTGCAACTTTCTTTGTTATTTTTTGGTTAAACCGTGTCTTTTTTGGACTAACTAATCAGCCCAAAGAGGATAAAAAAGATTTAGAGAGTTCACAGGACAAAGAAAAATGAAAAAACGATTGAAAACAGAAGCCTTTTTAGCGGTTATTTTTGCGCTTATTTGCCAAATTTTAGAAATGTTTGTCTTCAAAAGTGGAAGTCTGGCCTTTGTGATGAATTTCTTGACCGTCATTGCTTTAGGCTTAGCAATTATGCTTGGAGTTCGTGCGGCAACTGTTGTAGAGCACAAACGTGAGGGTGAATCTTGGAAAACAATTATTAAAGAAGAACTTCATGATGAGTCATCAGAAAATAGTGGTGAATAAGTGTTTTTAGTTTCAAAAGATAAATTACTAATTCAAGTTATTTAGAGAGAGGATAGAAATGAAAAATAAAATTGCTCCATCAATTTTGTCAGCAGACTTTGGAAATTTTGCAAGAGATGTGAAACGGTTAGAATCTGCTGGAGCTGACCTTGTCCATATTGACGTAATGGACGGACATTTTGTGGATAATTTAACCTTTGGAGCTGGCGTTGTTTCGGCACTTCGCGCACAAACTCATTTATTTTTCGATGTTCACATGATGGTTGAAAATCCTGAAAAATATGTGGAGAATTTTGCAAAGGCAGGAGCTGATAGCATGAGTATTCATGTTGAAGCAACTCATCATATTCACGGAGCGCTTCAAAAAATTAAAAATGCTGGCATGAAAGCTTCGGTAGTTATTAATCCTGGAACTCCTGTAGAGGCGATTAAAACTGTTTTACCACTTGTGGATATGGTCTTAGTAATGACAGTCAATCCTGGTTTTGGAGGTCAAAAATTTATTCCTGAAATGATGGATAAAGTTCGTGAACTCGCTCAAATTCGAGCTGATAAAAAGCTTGATTTTGAAATCGAAGTTGATGGTGGAATTGATAACCAAACAATTAAAGTTGCTAAAGCTGCCGGAGCTAATGTTTTTGTTGCAGGGTCATTTATTTTTAATGGTGAAGTTGAAGTAAATATTAATAAATTAAAAGAAGAATTAATGGAAAAACTATGATTATTTGGTTAAATGGTGCATATGGTTCGGGAAAGACAACTATTGCTGAACTCTTGCATGAACGTATTTTTCCCTCGTGGATTTATGATCCAGAGGAAATCGGAGGTTTTTTTAGAAAAAATTTGCCAAAAGAAATTCAAAAAGATGATTTCCAAAAATATCAAGAATGGCGGACTTGGAATGTTCAGATTCTTGAAAAGTTAAATAGAGAATATTCAGGAACCATTATTGTACCAATGACCCTACATATGAAGTTTTGTTTTGAGGAGATTTTTAAATCACTAGAAGTGCGAAATATCGAAGTTCATCGGTTTTTACTTGAAGTTTCTAAAGAGGAACTAATAAGGCGTCTTAATTTAAGAAATGATGCTTTAAAAAAATGGGGCTTATCTCATTTAGAAGAAGAACTGACATTTTTTGATACACTACCAGATAGTGAAAAAATTAATAATCAACAAAATCTAGAACTTGTAGTTAAAGAAATTTTAGAAAAAGTAGGAAAATAAAAAATCAAGATGGAAGTCATAATTATTATATTACTTATACTTTTGATTTTACTGTCCCTTGCCAATTTTTTCAAAAAAACTGACAAAGGAAATACGAGTCATCAGTTAAATTATCTTAATCAAAATTTATCGGAAATGCGCTCAGATATTAACCAGCAACTTGCGCAAAATAGGCAGGAACTTTCTAGTAGTTTACGTTCGGTCAATAATGATTTTTCGGCACTGACAGAAAATATCAATAGTAAGTTTGATTGGCAGTTTAAAGATTTACAAAACTCAAATGAGCAAAAATTAGAAAAAATTTCTGTAAGTTTGGTAGAATCTACTGATAGAACGGTTAGTAAACTGTCAGAACTGACAGAGTCGATTACCGCCAAATTTGACCATAAATTTAAGGAATTACAAGATTCAAATGATAAAAGATTGAGTCAGATTCAAGAAACGGTCGATGAAAAATTGCAAGAAACATTAAATCGTAGAATTTCGCAATCCTTTGAACAGGTTACTTTACATTTGAAAAATGTGGAAGAGGGCTTGGGCGAAATGAGAAATCTTGCCAGCGATGTGGACAGCCTACAAAAGGTAATGACCGGTGTTAAAACACGGGGGATTGTTGGTGAAATTCAGTTAGGCCGAATTTTAGAGCAAATGTTTACAAGTAGTCAATACCGTGAACAAGTCAATATCCAAGGAGGCAATGCAGTTGATTATGCTTTGATTTTACCTGGAAAAACTGATGATTCAGAGCTTTTATTGCCAATTGACTCAAAATTTCCGATGGAAGATTACCAACGCTTGCAAATGGCATTGGAATCTAATGACAGTCTGGAAATTGATAAGACAAGAAAAGCATTGTTTAATGCCGTCAAAGCTCAAGCCAAATCAATCAGTGAAAAATATATTGTTCCACCAAAAACAACCGATTTTGCCATCATGTTTTTACCAACGGAAGGACTGTTTATGGAAGTGGTCAATAATCCTGAACTTTATGAACAAATCAGTCGTGATTACAAGGTCAATGTGACAGGTCCAACGACAATGACAGCCGTCTTGAACAGTTTGCAAATGGGCTTTAAAACTTTGCAAATCGAACAAAAATCAGCTGAAGTTTATGAGCTACTAGGTGCTGTCAAAACAGAATTTGGTAAGTTTGAAGGTTCACTGAAAAAAGTTCAAGAACGTCTGCAACAATCTGAAAAAGAGATTAGCAATCTAATCACCACAAGAACAAATGTGATGAATCGTAAATTACGGAATATCAATGAAATTGATAATAGTAAAAGTAGTGAACTGCTAGGGATAGATAATGAATAAACTTCTCTTTCTAGTTTAAGTTCGATATCTAAAGAAGTCGCTCTTAAAAGCGATAAAAAATTAACATATAAAAGTGGGACGTAAGAAAGAAAAACATTTATTTCTTTGGTGAAATGAAGCGCCCCTGCAAATTTATTTAACTGAGTTCGGGCTCGTAGAAGCGTGTGAAATAGAAACTGGATTATATTCAGAACCACAATTTTCATCACTTCTGAATGCTCGTTCTCACATCTTAAAGGAGAAAACATGGTGCTCATTAAAAACTTAGAAATTGGCGAATTTTTTGAAGGGTTTTATCTGATTAAATCAGTTGAATTACGTCAAACTCGTGCAGGAAAAGACTTTTTAGCTTTAAGTTTCCAAGACCGAACAGGAACAATCAACGGAAATATTTGGGATGCTAATCCTAAGGCGGTTGAACAATTTAGAGCTGGACGTGTTGTGCATATGAAGGCTCTCAAAGAACTTTATAATGGGATGCCTCAAGTCAATAAAATACAATTACGTTTGGCGACAGATAGTGAGCCCAATCAACCTCATGATTACCGAGAAAGTTCTCCTGTTCAAGAAAAAGATCTACGTGAATATGTTCAATCAATCGTCTTCCGTATTGAAAATGCGACTTTAAATCGAATTGTACGGACGATTTTGAAAAAATTTGATAAAGAATTTTATGAATTTCCTGCCGCAAAAACTAATCACCATGCTTTTGAAGGAGGTCTTGCTTTCCATACAACCACCATGCTTCAAATGGCGGAAAAAGTTTGCGAAGTTTATCCACAACTCAACGAAAATTTGATGTTTGCCGGTGTTTTACTGCATGATATGGCAAAATGTTTAGAGTTTACAGGTTCGGAAAATACTTCTTATACTTTGCGCGGAAATTTGCTTGGGCACATTGTTTTGATTGATGAAGAAGTGAGCAAAGCTGCCATTGAACTTGGTTTTGATGATGACAATGAAGATTTATTAATGCTTCGTCATTGTTTGTTGAGTCATCATGGTGAGTTGGAATATGGTAGCCCTGTTCGTCCGCAAATTATGGAAGCAGAAATGATTCATCAAATTGATGTTATGGATGCCAATATGATGATGATGACTACGGCGACTCAAACGCTTGACCCAGGTCAATTTAGTCAACGCGTTTGGGCTTTATCTAATCGTAATTTTTATAAACCAAGAAAAGATTAAACCGTGGCGCATGGTTCAAGTGAATAAAAAAGCTGTTTTGCTCCTAAATTTGAACAAGTTGGTGTGGAACAGCTTCACACTTCATGCTAGGCTCTCCACTCTCGCAGTCGAGTGGATTGTTAAAAGGGGAGCCCAAGGGGCTCCTCTTTTATCTATTTCCACAGTCATTTGAGTCATAATTTAATTTTTGATTTTTTTACTGACAGAAATTTTTGTCAGTAAAAATGGTAAAATAGAGGAAGTTAAAAAAATATAAGGAGTTTTTTATGAATTACACTTTGAAAAATGACCACTTAAATGTTGTTGTGGATACTTTTGGAGCAGAAATGCATTCTATTCAACATGATGATATTGAATATTTGTGGCAAGCAGATGCAAAATTTTGGGGCCGTCATGCTCCAGTTCTCTTTCCAATCGTAGGGAAATTGAAAAATGGGGAATATCGCTATAATGACAAAACTTATAAAATGGGCGGACACGGTTTTGCACGCGATAATGATTTTGAATTAATTAAGAAATCAGCTGATGAACTTGTTTTTGAACTTCGTGACAATGAAGATAGCTTAAATCACTATCCTTTTCATTTTGTTTTCCGTGTTTCTTATAAACTAGTAGACAATAAAATTAGAGTTCGTTATGAAGTGAAAAATGAAGATGAAAAATTCATGTCTTTTGGCGTTGGGGCTCACCCAGCTTTCAATGTTCCTTTAAAAAATGGAGCTTTTGAAGATTACCAATTAACAATTTCACCAGATGAAAAGCGGACATTTATTCCACTTGATCCACCGTCAGGAACTTTGAAACTAGATGAAAGAGTTGAAAGCCAAGTCAGTCAACTCCCATTAACAAGAGCACTTTTTGATAAAGATGCTTTAGTTTATACTTCATCAAAGGAGATGAAAGTTTCATTGACCAATAAATTAGATGACCACGGAGTCAGCCTAACATGGAAAAATATGCCTTATTTTGGTTTATGGTCACCTTATCCAAATGAAGCACCTTTTGTTTGTATCGAACCTTGGTGTGGAATTGCAGATGATGAAAATACTGATGGAGATATTACCAACAAATTTGGAATCAATCAATTGGCACCAGAAGGAAAATTTTCTTGCGAATATACCATTGAAATTAAATAATCAAAAAAGACTCTCGTATTTTTACGGGAGTTTTTGCTTAAAAAAATGCTAGAATTAATTGAGATAGGCTGTCAGTAAACTTAGGAGTTACAAAATTACTGACAGAATAAAAAAATGACTGACAGAAAGTAAAATAATGACCACAATTCTTCTCAACGCCTTGAGTATCATGCTTGTTTTGTTTTTAGCTCTCCTACTAAAGAAAATTGGAATTCTTCATCAAAAAGACGGAGCATTAACTTCAAAAATGGTTGTTTATCTGACTCTGCCAGCAACAATTTTAATTGGAGTCAATCATACGAAACTCTCTAATATTTTTTTTATTTTGATGTTTATGGGACTTTTTTCCAATCTTCTTTTGGTTTTTCTAGGAAAATTTATTGGACGAAAAGCTACTGTTGAAGAACGTGGACTTTTTATGTTTGATTTGTCAGGTTATAATATCGGAAATTTTTCAATTCCTTTTGTTTCTAGTTTTTTTCCAGCGGCAATTCCATTTCTTGCCATGTTTGACATGGGAAACTCATTAATGGTGACAGGGACTACTCAAGCAATTGTTGAACTTTCAAGTGACAGAAAAAAACACGGATTTATCTTACAAGAAATATTTGGCGTCTTATTTCGTAATCCACCCTTTGTTGTTTATATTTTTATGTTTATTTTAGCAATTTTCGGCCTATCTTTTCCGGATGAATGGCTAATTCCAATTCGCCCTTTAGCAAATGCTAATACCCTTTTATCTATCTTTACGATTGGGCTTTTTATGGAATTTCGTCTGCCAAAGGGAAAATTAAAACTTGTCTTAAAAATATTGACTTGGCGCTATTTACTAGCTTTTATTTTAGCTAGTTTGGTTTATTTTTTCCTTCCATTTCCAGCCATAATAAAAGAAATTCTTTTATTAATCTTCTTTTGCCCAATGTCCTTTTTACATATGATTCAGGCTATAGAACTTGGGAATGATAAGGCCTTAGCTGGATTGACAATAAGTTTATCCATGTTTATTTCTTTAATTTTAATGAGTATCATTGTAATAATTTTGTGAGGTGAAAAATGAAAAATCAAATAGAAAAATTATTAGAGAATTTTGTACCAGAAGGTCAGCAAGAAAAAACAGATTTTAAAGTTTTTCAAGATTTTGCAGCTGATGAAAAAAATTTGAATCGGTCTTCTATTGCACATTTTACAGCAAGTGCATTTGTTTTGAATGAAAGTCATGATAAAATTTTAGGAATTTATCATAAGATTTATCAAAGTTGGGGTTGGGTAGGTGGCCATGCTGATGGCAATGCTGACTTATTAGCTGTAGCGGTAAAAGAAGTTCAAGAAGAAACGGGACTGCAAACTTTCAAAAAACTTTCAGAAAAGCCAATTTCAATTGAAGCCTTACCTGTTTTTGGACATCATCACAGAAAATACGGTTATGTCAGTGCTCATATTCATCTTAATGTTACTTTTTTATTTGAAGCAAAGGAAAGTGATTCACTTCAAAAGAATACAGCTGAAACAGAGGGATTAGCCTGGATTCCCCTAGAAAAATTTTCCGAAAAATCCTCAGAAAAAGAAATGAGAGTAATCTATGATAAAATCATTGCTCGAATTATAAATAAATAAAATACAAAATGAGACTTGCCATAGGCAAGTTTTATTATAAGATTAAAAATTTTAAATTAGACCATCACAGAATTAAAATGCGAGACTATTGCAAAAAAATCACGAAGGGCTATAATTGAGTCTAATTCTATTTGAAAGTTGAGTGATTTATGCCGGTAAAAGTGATTGAAGGTCTGCCCGCAATTGATGATTTGCGAGCGGATAATATTTTTGTTATGAATGATGAACGAGCGAAGAATCAAAATATTCGCCCTTTAAATTTGCTGGTGGTCAATCTCATGCCGCGTAAATTAATAACTGAAAGACAAATTCTACGATTACTATCGAACACTCCATTACAAATTAATGTTGACTTTTTATATATGACTTCTCATGATTTTAAAAATACGAAACAAGGGCATTTAGATTCCTTCTATAAATCTTTTTCTGAGATTAAGAGTCAATATTACGACGGATTAATTGTCACAGGAGCTCCGGTTGAGCAGTTAAACTTTGAAAAAGTGGACTATTGGAGTGAGCTTTTGAAAATTATTGATTGGTCTAAAAGCCATGTCTATTCAAGTCTGCATATTTGTTGGGGGGCACAAGCGGCACTTTATGCTCGCTATGGTGTAACTAAAGAAAATCTTCCGCAAAAATTGTGTGGTATTTACAAAAGCTCAGTAGAGCAACCTAAAAATCCATTATTTAGAGGATTTGATGATTTTTTTAATTATCCACAATCGCGATATGCCCAATCAAATCCATCAGAAATAAAAAAAGTACCTGATTTGGAAGTCTTGTCAAGCTCCAAAGAAACCGGATTTTCAATTTTAGCGAAGAAAAATTTGCGTGAAATTTATCTTTTTGGCCATTTAGAATATGACCGTGAAACTTTAGCTTGGGAATATGAGAGAGATAAAGAGGAAGGACTGAAACCCAATCTTCCCCAAAATTATTTTCCAGAAAATGATGATAAAAATAAGCCAAAAAGCACTTGGGCTTCAGCAGCTTCCCTCTTTTTTTCAAATTGGTTGAATTATGCGGTTTATCAAGGAACGCCTTATCTAGGAGAACGTCTGAGTCAACATTTGAATGAAGAAAATTATGATTTTAATCAAAAAGAGCAAAAGTAAAAAATATTGAGTTAAAAAATGAGGAAATTTATGAATAAAAGATTAGATACTTTATTGACGCAAGTTGGAATTCATCAAGATGAGGCAACGGGAGCTTTAGTCAGTCCTTTGCACTTTTCAACGACCTATCAACATCCAGAATTTGGCCAATCGACTGGCTTTGATTACACCAGAACCAAAAATCCAACAAGAGCAACCTTGGAAGAAGCCCTTGCTTCAATTGAATCAGGACAATTTGCTCTAGCAACTTCGTCAGGAATGGCTGCAATTGTCTTGGCCTTTTCGGTTTTTCCAATCGGTTCAAAAATTGTTGCCAGTCGAGATTTGTATGGAGGTTCATTTCGCTGGTTTGATGAACAAGAAAAAGAAGGGCGATTTTACTTCTCCTATGCTAAAAGCGAAAAAGAAATGCTTGAGCTAATAGATGAAAATACTGATATTGTTTATATTGAAACACCGACCAATCCAATGATGGTTAAATATAATATTGAAAAAATCGCCAATAAAGCACAGGCATATCATGCAAAAGTGATTGTTGACAATACTTTTTATACCCCAATTTATCAAAAACCATTAGAATTGGGTGCGGATTTAGTGATTCATTCGGCAACAAAATATTTATCAGGGCATAATGACGTCTTGGCTGGAGCGGTCATTGTTTATGATGAAGAACTTTATGAAAGATTATTATATCAGCTCAATACTACAGGAGCAGTTCTTTCTCCGTTTGATAGCTATCTTGTCATGCGAGGCTTGAAAACTTTAAGTCTCAGAATGGAGAGGGCAACTAAAAATGCCCAAAAAATTGTGACTTTCCTAAAAAAACTTCCATCAGTAAAAGAAGTACTTTACCCAGGATTAGGTGGCATGATTTCTCTAAAAGTTACTGACAAAAACAAAATTCCTGCTATTTTAAATCACTTGAGCGTTTTTACCTTTGCTGAAAGCTTAGGAGGTGTTGAATCTTTAATCACTTATCCAACAGCGCAAACTCACCATGATATTCCACTTGAGATTAGAGAAAGTTATGGTTTAACAGATGATTTGCTTCGCCTTTCGATTGGGATAGAAGATGTTCGCGATTTAATAGAAGATCTCAAAGAAGCTTTAGAAAATTAAAAATCACTGATGAATAAACTAGCATATCCGTAAAGGCTATCTACGCACTGCGTGTTACGCTGTCCGTTTTGTCTATCCGCTAAAGCGAATGACAAAAAAGCGAAGCGCCAACGGCTATCCTATGATGAGACTACCAGCATATCCATAAGTGCTAAAATATGTTCTGTCAGTAAATTTTTTACTGATGGAGCTACTATCATATCTGTAAACTGCTAAAGCAGTGACAGCTATCCTATGACGAAAAGAAAAAAGAGAGTATAAAAATGACAAAATATGATTTTACAACCATTCCAAATCGACTTGACCACAATTCTGTAAAATGGCAAGAAATAAAAGAGAATCCTCATAAACTTCCATTATGGGTGGCTGATATGGATTTTCTTGCCTTACCAGAAATAAAACAAAGTATCCATGATTACGCAGACTATGGAGTTTATGGATATGCCTATGTTGAAGAAGATTTAATTAAAAGCATTCAAAATTGGGAAAAAAATCAACATCAGTATGACTTTTCTAAAGAAGCTTTAATTTTGGTTGAAGGAGTTGTTCCAGGAATTGGTCTGGCCATTCAAGCATTGACCAAAGAGAATGATGCCGTTTTAATAAACACACCTGTTTATCCCCCATTTGCCAGAACAGTTAAGTTAAATAATCGAAAGCTAATTGAAAATAAATTGATGGAAAAAAATGGGGAATTTCTAATTGATTTTGAAGTTTTTGAAAAAGAAATTGTTGAAAATTCTGTGAAATTATATATTCTTTGTAACCCCCACAATCCTGGTGGGCGCGTGTGGACGAAAGAAGAACTGATAAAACTTGGCCAAATTTGTAAAAAGCATAATGTGATTGTCGTTTCTGATGAAATTCATCAAGATTTAACATTGTTTGGTCATCAGCACCAGACCTTTAACACTCTTTCAGAAGACTTCAAAGATTTTTCAGTTGTTTTATCTTCTGCCACTAAAAGTTTTAACATTGCTGGCGTGAAATGCGCTTATGCAATTATCGAAAACCAAGATTTACGTGAAAAATACTTACAAAGAAGACTAGCAAATAATCAACAAGAAATTAGCACTTTAGGAATGCTAGCCACCAAAGTTGCTTATGAAAATGGAAGTGAATGGTTAAATGAACTCAAAAATGTGCTTGAAAAAAATATCACTTATATTGAGTCAGAACTTCATCAAAAAACAAAAATCAAAGTAATGAAACCTCAAGGAACCTATTTGATTTGGCTTGATTTTTCTGAATATCAATTAGAAGATAAGGTATTGGATGAAAAATTAGCAGAAGAGGCAGGTGTGATTTTAAATAAAGGAATAAGTTTTGGAAAAGCCGGACAAGCGCATGCCAGATTAAATGCTGCTGCACCATTCTCATTGATTAAAGAAGCAAGCCAACGACTCGTAGAAACATTCAAAGTTTAAGGATTTTAGTCGAAAAAGTATTTTTAAGAATGAAAAATATGTTAAAATCAACTTATGAATGATATTTTACAACTCACAATTGTTTTAATTGCCTCTTTAATTGCTACTCTTGTTTCAAGACGCCTTAAAATTCCAGCTGTCGTTGGACAAATGCTTGTTGGGATTTTGATTGCTCCATCAGTTTTAGGCTTGGTTCATAGCGGTCATGTTCTAGAAGTGATGTCTGAGATTGGAGTTATCTTACTCATGTTCTTAGCAGGAATTGAGAGTGATTTAACTGTTCTAAAGAAAAATTTTAAAGCATCAATGCTCGTTGCAGTTGGTGGTGTAATTGTGCCATTAGTTGCCTTTGGACTTGTTGCTTTTGGCTTTGGTTACGGAATATCGACCAGTTTCTTTTATGGAATTGTTTTCGCTGCGACCTCAGTGTCGATTACGGTTGAAGTCTTGCAAGAATATGGTAAGCTCAGTACACGTGCAGGTTCGATTATTCTAGGAGCTGCAGTTGTTGATGATATTTTAGCTGTATTGATTTTATCAATTTTTACTAGTTTTAAAAATGGTGGTTCTGGTTCTCATCTTTTCTTCCAATTTTTGCTTGAACTTCTCTTTTTTGCCTTTTTATTTCTTGTGCATAAGCTTATTCCAAGATTTTGGAAATTCGTCCAAAAACTACCCATTGCCAACAAAAATACGATTGTTGCCTTGATTATTTGTTTGGGATTAAGTCTACTTGCTGATAGCGTAGGAATGTCAGCGGTAATAGGTAGTTTCTTTGCAGGACTTGCTATTTCACAAACAGAAGTAAGTCATAAGATTGAAGAATATACTTCAGCAATCGGTTACGTTATTTTTATCCCAGTATTCTTTGTACTTATCGCCATATCTGTTCAATTCGATAGTTTAATTCATCATCCTTGGATAATTTTACTCTTTACCCTTTTAGCAATTTTGACGAAATTTATCCCCGCCTATTTTGTTGGGAAATCAAGTAAATTAAGTACTGGTGAGAGTATGTTGATTGGAACAGGAATGATTTCACGAGGGGAAATGGCTCTGATTGTAGCTCAAATTGGTCTGACGAGTGCCATTATCACAGATGAAGTTTATTCGGAGCTGGTTATCGTGATTATTTTAGCAACTGTATTGGCACCATTTTTAATTAAAATGGTCTTGAAAAAATATGATAATTAAGAAAAAATAAAGAATAAAAGACGAAAAATTTAAATTTTTTTAAATTTCATCTTATTCCTCCCAAAAAGGCCAAAAAAGTGGTAAAATAGAAAAAATGCTTTTAGAGAATAGCGAGCTTGCTAGGCTCTAAAAAATTTTGCCTAAAATTAGCAAAATTGCCTTTTAAAGGCAGTTTACAAATCTGAACTTTGCTTAGCAAAGGGATCTAGCGAAAGGAAAATCAAAATGTCAAAATTTCAAGTCGTAGAACATCCATTGATTCAACACAAACTCTCAATCTTGCGTCGTAAAGAGGCATCGACAAAAGAATTCCGTGAACTTGTTGATGAAATTGGAATGCTCATGGCCTACGAAGTATCAAGAGATTTACCCCTTGAAGATGTCGAAATCGAAACACCCGTTCAAAAAACGACGGTTAAACAAATCGCAGGTAAAAAATTAGCGATTGTACCAATCTTGCGTGCTGGTATTGGGATGGTAGACGGAATTTTGAAATTGATTCCAGCTGCTCGTGTAGGGCATATCGGAATGTATCGTGACGAAGAAACACTTAAACCAGTTGAATATTTAGTGAAACTTCCAGCCGATATTGCTGACCGTCAAATTTTCCTTGTTGACCCAATGCTTGCGACTGGTGGTTCAGCAATTTTAGCAGTTGATTCTCTTAAAAAACGAAATGCTAAAGCAGAAAATATTAAATTTGTTTGTCTTGTTGCTGCACCAGAAGGAGTGAAAGCTCTCCAAGAAGCACATCCGGATATTGAAATTTATACTGCAGCTTTGGATGAAAAACTTAATGAACATGGTTATATTGTCCCAGGTCTTGGTGATGCTGGAGACCGTTTGTTCGGTACTAAATAATAAATTTATCCCTATTTCAAATAGGGATTTTTTTTATTTTATAAAAAAAGTAATTTTTTGAATCAAAATAGTTTACAAGTGTAAATTTATTTGATAAGATTACATATGTAAACAATAAAAATAAAAAAGGAAGTAATTATTATGTCATTCATTAAATCATTAGAAAACCGTCGCACAATCTATGCTCTTGGAAGAAACGTTCAAGATGAAGAAAAAGTGATTGAAACAATTAAAGAAGCTGTACGTTTTTCACCAACAGCTTTCAATTCACAAACTGGACGTCTTTTGATCCTCACAGGTGATGCCCAAGATAAACTTTGGGATGAAATTGTTGCCCCAGAACTTAAAGCAGCCATGGAAGCACAAGGTGTTCCTGAATCAGCTTGGGATAACACACGTGCAAAACTTGATGGATTTAAAGCGGCTTTTGGTACAATTCTTTTCTTTGAAGACCAAGCAGTTGTTAAAAATCTTCAAGAACAATTTGCTCTTTATGCAGATAACTTCCCAGTTTGGTCAGAACAAGGTTCAGGAATTATTTCTGTAAATGTATGGACTGCTCTTGCTGAACTTGGTTTAGGCGCTAACTTGCAACACTACAATCCATTGATTGACGAAGCCGTTGCTAAAGAATGGAATCTTCCAGAAAGCTGGAAACTTCGTGGACAACTTGTATTTGGTTCAATCGAAGCACCTGCTGGCGAAAAAACTTTCATGGATGATGCAGACCGTTTCATCGTTGCCAAATAATCAATTATTTTTAATGACCGTCAGTAACATTTACTGACGGTTTTTTTATTTTGTAAAGTTGAACTCTTAAATGCTGCATGCTATAATTGTCCAAAAGGAAGTGAAAATGAAAAGGATAAAAATGAGGCGGTTTTTACAAGATAAAAAATATCCAGCCCTTGATTTTTTGAAGTATGTTGGACCAGGATTGATTGTTGCAGTGGGATTTATAGATCCAGGAAATTGGGCTGCCAATCTTGCTGCGGGTTCTCAATTTGGTTATAAATTACTTTGGGTAATTACTCTATCAACAATTATGTTGGCTTTTCTCCAGCATAATGTGGCCCACTTAGGGATTGTCACAGGAAAGTGTTTGTCAGAAAATGCGACCCAATACCTTAGACCCTGGCTCAGTAGAACAGTTTTGGGAACGGGAGTTTTAGCTTCTATTTCGACAGCAGTTGCTGAAATTTTGGGTGGAGCCATAGCTTTGCAAATGCTCTTTAAATTACCAATTGTGGTAGGAGCAATTTTAACAGCTGGTTTAGTTATCTGGTTTTTGTTTAGTAATTCATATCCTAAAATTGAAAAAGTTATTATTGGTTTTGTAAGTTTGATTGGGATTGCACTTTTACTAGAAATTTTTATTATTCAACATATTAATTGGGGACAAGCAGCAAAAGGAATGGTTATTCCTTTTGTTGATGCAAAATCAATGCCAATCATCATGTCAGCCCTAGGGGCCGTTGTCATGCCACATAATCTATTTTTACACTCGGAAGTTATTCAAAGTCGTCAGTGGAATTTAAAAGATGAAGCGGTGATGGAAAGACAATTGCGTTTTGAGTTCTTTGATACAATTTTTTCAATGTTTCTAGGCTGGGTGATTAATTCTGCAATTATTATCATTGCTGCGGCTTTATTTTTCCCTCGAATTGTAACAGAGATTAATCAAGCACAAGAAATGCTCGTTCCTCTCCTTGGTCCAGTGGCTGCAATTATTTTTGCGATTGCCTTTCTTTTTGCAGGAGTAGCCTCATCGGTAACAGCAGGAATGGCAGGTGGGTCAATTTTTGCAGGAATCTTTGCAGAACCTTATGATGCACAAGACCCACATAGTAAATTAGGTGTTTTAATCACAATAATTGGAGCAACGATTGCCATTTGCGCTTTAAGTTTTGTGACTTCGCCCTTTAATATTTTAATTTATTCACAGGTTTTCTTAAGTATCCAATTACCAATTACTATCTTTTTGCAAATTTATTTGACAAGTTCTAAAAGAGTAATGGGTAAATATAAAAATGTTTGGTTTACAAAGTGGCTCTTATTAGCAACAGGAGTTTTTGTAACTTTACTCAATATCGTATTAATCGTCGAAACTTTTAAATAATTCCGAAAAATTTGGTATAATAGTATTGTAAGAAGATTAAAAAATAAGGAGAAATTGATGCAAGCAAAATTAGTTAATAAAGTAGTTATCAAACGTAATGGACATGTCGTTGACTGGGATAGCTTCCGCATTCAAACGGCAGTATTCAAAGCTGCAATCAATGGTAAATACAAAGATAAACCGCTCCACGCCAATATGATTGCTAATAATGTAACAAAAGTCGTTGAAAAAGTAATTGCTGAGCTCTCTTTTGAAAAAATTGAGATTGAAACGATTCAAAACCAAGTGATAAAACAACTCAATGATTTTGATAAAGATGTGGCACGCGATTTTCTTGCTTACAAAACAAAGCAAAATATTGAGCAAAGACATTAATATAAAAAGAACTCATTGAGTTCTTTTTTACTCGTCAGTAAAAATTACTGACAGAACTTTTAATTTTGGGCTGTCAGTAATTTTATTTAGTATTATTTCCTTCTTGACAAATTTTAGGTCAAGCTTTACAATATAAAAAGAGACATGTTTTTAGTGAAAATTTCTAAGAAATCAGGCGGTTGATGCGAGCCTGAAATGGCAGCTAAAAATACCACTCACTACTTACAGACTTTTTGTAAGTTAAATTCTTTTTTGGACAACAGAAAAGCGTCTCTGACACGTTACGTCAAAGAAGAGAAATTTACTGACAGCAATTTTATAGCTAAAAATTGAGCACTTTTGTAAGCAATAATTGCTAGAAAGAGCTTAACGAATTTTGTCAGCAAATAGAACAAAGGTGGTAACACGCAAGTAGCGTCCTTTATAGGATGAGATTTGCGTTTTTTTATTTCCATAAATTATTGACAAGACTTTTAACAAGTAATTTATTGCTCCCAAGCAATCGGATTTTTCTGTCAGTAATTTCCAACTAAAAAAGATTAAAGAAAGGCACATAAAATGATTAAAATAACATTTCCAGACGGTAACGTAAAAGAATTTGAGGTGGGCGTAACAACATTTGAAATCGCTAAATCAATCTCACCTAGTCTTGCCAAAAAAACACTTGCAGGTAAGGTAAACGGAAAATTAATTGATGCCACTCGAGCAATCAATGAAGATAGCAACTTTGAAATTGTAACACCAGACCATGAAGATGCACTTGGAATTTTACGACATTCAGCTGCTCACCTCTTTGCTCAAGCGGCAAAACGCCATTTCCCTGATATTCACTTGGGTGTTGGACCAGCTATTCAAGATGGTTTCTATTATGATACAGATAACGAAGCCGGTCAAATTTCAAATGATGATTTGGCTACAATCGAAGCTGAAATGAAGAAAATCGTCAAAGAAAACTTCAAATCAGAACGTAAAGAAGTAAGCAAAGAAGAAGCAAAAGAAATTTTTGCAAATGATCCATACAAACTCGAACTCATTGAAGAACACAATGAAGATGAAGGTGGACTTACTATCTATACTCAAGGTGAGTACACTGATCTTTGCCGTGGCCCACACGTTCCATCAACTGGTGTCATCAAATTTTTCCACCTTCTCAACGTTGCAGGTGCTTACTGGCGCGGTAATTCTGATAACAAGATGATGCAACGTATTTACGGTACAGCTTGGTTTACAAAAGAAGAATTAGAAGAAAATCTTAAACTTCGTGAAGAAGCAAAAGAACGTGACCACCGTAAACTCGGTCGCGAACTTGACTTGTTCTTTAATGACGCAGAACTTGGTGCAGGAACTGCTTACTGGCTCCCAGCTGGAGCAACAATTCGTCGAATTATTGAACGTTTTGTCGTTGACCAAGAAGTGAAAAACGGTTATCAACACGTTATCACACCAGTCATGATGAACCTTAATACTTATAAACAATCAGGTCACTGGCAACATTACCATGAAGATATGTATCCACCAATGGATATGGGTGATGGCGAAGAAATGGAACTTCGTCCAATGAACTGTCCAAGCCATATTGCTATCTATAAACATCACGTTCATTCTTATCGTGAACTCCCAATTCGTATTGCCGAATTTGGGATGATGCACCGTTATGAAAAATCAGGAGCACTCTCAGGACTTCAACGTGTCCGCGAAATGACTTTGAATGATGGTCATACTTTTGTCATGTTAGAACAAGTTCAGGAAGAATTTAGTAAAATCCTTCAATTGATTATGGACATGTACCGTGACTTTGGAATCAATGATTACAGTTTCCGACTTAGCTACCGTGACCCTAAAGATACAGTGAAATATTTCCCAGATGATGAAATGTGGGAAAAATCTCAAGCCATGCTTAAAGCAACAATGGATGACATGAATCTTGACTACGTTGAAGCAGAAGGGGAAGCAGCATTTTACGGTCCTAAACTTGACATTCAAGTTAAAACTGCGCTTGGTAATGAAGAAACACTTTCAACTATTCAGTTAGACTTCCTTAATCCTGAAAACTTTGATATTTCATATATCGGTGCTGACGGGGAAAAACATCGCCCCGTAATGATTCACCGTGGTGTAATCTCAACCCTTGAACGTTTCATTGCCTACCTTATCGAAGTTTATAAAGGTGCTTTCCCAACATGGCTCGCTCCAACTCAAGCAACCATTATCCCAGTAAATAATGAAATTCATGCCGATTATGCATGGAAAATTCAACGTGAACTTCAAGATAAAGGATTCCGCGTTGTTGTCGATGAAGCCAATGAAAAAATGGGCTGGAAGATTCGTCAATCACAAACACATAAAATTCCATATCAAATTGTTATTGGAGACCAAGAACAAGCTGATGGAACTGTAAATATTCGTCGTTATGGCTCAAAAGAAACAAAAGTCATTCCGCTTGAAGAATTTATTGAAAATATCAGCGCAGATGTTGCTAATTTTAGCCGCGTTGATTAAAGAAAAAGAGACTGTTGAAAATCAGTCTCTTTTTTATTTATATTGGAGAATTATAGGGTATAATAAATTGTATTAAAAAGATTATTAAGGTGAAGTATAAAGAAATATGGAAGTGATTAGCAGTTTTTATTTATTTTTGGAAATTTTAGGAACCGTAGCATTCGCTATTTCGGGGACCGTAGTGGGGATCAATCATAAACTAGATATTTTTGGTATTCTTGTGATGTCAGTAATAACAGCAGTTGGTGGTGGGATATTTCGAGATTTACTCTTAGGAGCAACACCGCCTACAGCATTAAAATCACCATTTTTTATAGTTATTTCGATTATTGCATCAATAGTAGCTATGCTTGTAGCACTAATAATTAAATCAAGAAGAGAAGCATTGAGTATTTTTAAAGCAGCACGTTTCTATAATAATCTTCTCCTGGTTTCTGACGCAATAGGTTTAGGAATTTTTACAGTATTAGGGATTGATGCTGGAATAGCACATGGTTATTCACAAAATATCTTCTTCATTGTATTCTTAGGAGTATTGACAGGTGTCGGTGGTGGAATGATTCGCGATGTGATTGCAAATCAAGTTCCAATGATTTTTAGAGAAAACATCTATGCCCTACCATGTATTATTGGTGGAATTCTATATGTATACCTTCAATCGGTAATCAGCCATAACTTTGCTTTATTTATTTCTGTCATCTTTATCGTTCTCATCAGAATCATTTCAGAACAAAGAAAACTAAATTTACCAAGAATTGAATATTAATGTATTTAATAAAACATGACAACCGCGGGGTTTTCCGGATGTAAGATAAAAAAAGGGATAAAAGTCACAGTTAATTCTTGACAATGAGAAGTAGGTTTGATAGAATATAATAGTTGTCGCAAGAGACGAGGGTCTTGAAGCGATAAGCTAGACCATTGAAAACTGAATAAAGAAGAATGACTCATGTGATGTAGTAAGATACATCAAAAATCTGTCAATCAATAATGAAAGACAAGCCAGTCACCTAGGTGACTTAAATACTTTATTTGAGAGTTTGATCCTGGCTCAGGACGAACGCTGGCGGCGTGCCTAATACATGCAAGTTGAGCGCTGAAGGTTGGTACTTGTACCGACTGGATGAGCAGCGAACGGGTGAGTAACGCGTGGGGAATCTGCCTTTGAGCGGGGGACAACATTTGGAAACGAATGCTAATACCGCATAACAACTTTAAACACAAGTTTTAAGTTTGAAAGATGCAATTGCATCACTCAAAGATGATCCCGCGTTGTATTAGCTAGTTGGTGAGGTAAAGGCTCACCAAGGCGATGATACATAGCCGACCTGAGAGGGTGATCGGCCACATTGGGACTGAGACACGGCCCAAACTCCTACGGGAGGCAGCAGTAGGGAATCTTCGGCAATGGACGAAAGTCTGACCGAGCAACGCCGCGTGAGTGAAGAAGGTTTTCGGATCGTAAAACTCTGTTGGTAGAGAAGAACGTTGGTGAGAGTGGAAAGCTCATCAAGTGACGGTAACTACCCAGAAAGGGACGGCTAACTACGTGCCAGCAGCCGCGGTAATACGTAGGTCCCGAGCGTTGTCCGGATTTATTGGGCGTAAAGCGAGCGCAGGTGGTTTATTAAGTCTGGTGTAAAAGGCAGTGGCTCAACCATTGTATGCATTGGAAACTGGTAGACTTGAGTGCAGGAGAGGAGAGTGGAATTCCATGTGTAGCGGTGAAATGCGTAGATATATGGAGGAACACCGGTGGCGAAAGCGGCTCTCTGGCCTGTAACTGACACTGAGGCTCGAAAGCGTGGGGAGCAAACAGGATTAGATACCCTGGTAGTCCACGCCGTAAACGATGAGTGCTAGATGTAGGGAGCTATAAGTTCTCTGTATCGCAGCTAACGCAATAAGCACTCCGCCTGGGGAGTACGACCGCAAGGTTGAAACTCAAAGGAATTGACGGGGGCCCGCACAAGCGGTGGAGCATGTGGTTTAATTCGAAGCAACGCGAAGAACCTTACCAGGTCTTGACATACTCGTGCTATTCCTAGAGATAGGAAGTTCCTTCGGGACACGGGATACAGGTGGTGCATGGTTGTCGTCAGCTCGTGTCGTGAGATGTTGGGTTAAGTCCCGCAACGAGCGCAACCCCTATTGTTAGTTGCCATCATTAAGTTGGGCACTCTAACGAGACTGCCGGTGATAAACCGGAGGAAGGTGGGGATGACGTCAAATCATCATGCCCCTTATGACCTGGGCTACACACGTGCTACAATGGATGGTACAACGAGTCGCGAGACAGTGATGTTTAGCTAATCTCTTAAAACCATTCTCAGTTCGGATTGTAGGCTGCAACTCGCCTACATGAAGTCGGAATCGCTAGTAATCGCGGATCAGCACGCCGCGGTGAATACGTTCCCGGGCCTTGTACACACCGCCCGTCACACCACGGGAGTTGGGAGTACCCGAAGTAGGTTGCCTAACCGCAAGGAGGGCGCTTCCTAAGGTAAGACCGATGACTGGGGTGAAGTCGTAACAAGGTAGCCGTATCGGAAGGTGCGGCTGGATCACCTCCTTTCTAAGGAATATATACAAAGACGTGAGCATTCAACTTTATTCAGTTTTGAGGGGTTTAGTGATAAACCTAAGCAAGAATCAAATTCTTGATTGTGGGGCCTTAGCTCAGCTGGGAGAGCGCCTGCTTTGCACGCAGGAGGTCAGCGGTTCGATCCCGCTAGGCTCCATTGTCAGACAAGACGTTAAAATCACTTGAACATTGAAAACTAAATAACAATATCTAATAACGATAAATAAACCAAAAGCTGTGAATTTTAAAGAATTTACAAACTTATACTTGAAAAACGATGATTATAAATCATCATGGCAAAGTTAATAAGGGCGCACGGTGGATGCCTTGGCACTAAGAGCCGATGAAGGACGTGACTAACGACGATATTCTAGGGGGAGCAGTAAGTACGCCTTGATCCCTAGGTCTCCGAATGGGGAAACCCAGCTGCTACTAGCAGTTATTCATGAGTGAATACATAGCTCATGTAAAGGTAACGCAGAGAACTGAAACATCTAAGTACCTGCAGGAAGAGAAAGTAAAAACGATTTCGTAAGTAGCGGCGAGCGAACGCGAAGAAGGGCAAACCAAGAAGCTTGCTTCTTGGGGTTGTAGGACTGCAACGTGGACTTAAGCATTATAGTCGAATAACCTGGGAAGGTTAATCAAAGAGGGTAATAATCCCGTAGACGAAATAGCGCTTATACCTAGCAGTATCCTGAGTAGGGCTGGACACGCGAAATCCAGTTTGAATCCGGGAGGACCATCTCCCAACCCTAAATACTCCTTAGTGACCGATAGTGAACCAGTACCGTGAGGGAAAGGTGAAAAGAACCCCGAGAGGGGAGTGAAATAGCACCTGAAACCGTGTGCCTACAAGAAGTTCGAGCCCGTTAATGGGTGAGAGCGTGCCTTTTGTAGAATGAACCGGCGAGTTACGTTATGATGCGAGGTTAAGTTGAAGAGACGGAGCCGTAGGGAAACCGAGTCTGAATAGGGCGACTTAGTATCATGATGTAGACCCGAAACCTAGTGACCTATCCATGAGCAGGGTGAAGGTGTGGTAAGACGCACTGGAGGCCCGAACCAGGACACGTTGAAAAGTGTTTGGATGACTTGTGGATAGCGGAGAAATTCCAAACGAACTGGGAGATAGCTGGTTCTCTCCGAAATAGCTTTAGGGCTAGCGTCGAAATGTAAGTGTATTGGAGGTAGAGCACTGTTTGGGTGAGGGGTCCGTCTAGGATTACCAATCTCAGATAAACTCCGAATGCTAATACACATGTTCGGCAGTCAGACTGCGAGTGCTAAGATCCGTAGTCGAAAGGGAAACAGCCCAGACCAACAGCTAAGGTCCCAAAATATATGTTAAGTGGAAAAGGATGTGGGGTTGCACAGACAACTAGGATGTTAGCTCAGAAGCAGCTATCATTCAAAGAGTGCGTAATAGCTCACTAGTCGAGTGACCCTGCGCCGAAAATGTACCGGGGCTAAACATATTACCGAAGCTTTGGATTGATATTTTATCAATGGTAGGAGAGCGTTCTTAACCGCGATGAAGGTATACCGTGAGGAGTGCTGGAGCGTTAAGAAGTGAGAATGCCGGTATGAGTAGCGCAAGATAAGTGAGAATCTTATCCACCGTAAGACTAAGGTTTCCAGGGGAAGGCTCGTCCGCCCTGGGTTAGTCGGGACCTAAGGCGAGGCCGAAAGGCGTAGTCGATGGACAACTGGTTGATATTCCAGTACTAGATATGATCGTGATGGAGGGACGCAGTAGGCTAAGAGATGCCAGTTAATGGATTCTGGTCTAAGCAGTGAGGTGTGAGATGTGTCAAATGCATTTCTCTTTAACATTGAGCTGTGATGGGGAAGCAACTACGGTTGCGAACTCTCTGATGTCACACTGCCAAGAAAAGCTTCTAGCGTAAAGTCATATCTACCCGTACCGCAAACCGACACAGGTAGTCGAGGCGAGTAGCCTCAGGTGATCGAGAGAACTCTCGTTAAGGAACTCGGCAAAATAGCCCCGTAACTTCGGGAGAAGGGGTGCTGGTGTAAAAGCCAGCCGCAGTGAATAGGCCCAAGCAACTGTTTATCAAAAACACAGCTCTCTGCTAAACCGCAAGGTGATGTATAGGGGGTGACGCCTGCCCGGTGCTGGAAGGTTAAGAGGAGTGCTTAGACGTAAGTCGAAGGTATGAATTGAAGCCCCAGTAAACGGCGGCCGTAACTATAACGGTCCTAAGGTAGCGAAATTCCTTGTCGGGTAAGTTCCGACCCGCACGAAAGGCGTAATGATTTGGGCACTGT
Organism: Lactococcus sp. KTH0-1S; assembly: GCF_052544945.1. Classification (NCBI taxonomy): domain Bacteria; kingdom Bacillati; phylum Bacillota; class Bacilli; order Lactobacillales; family Streptococcaceae; genus Lactococcus; species Lactococcus sp. KTH0-1S. The sequence goes on along the minus strand of NZ_CP195165.1, from coordinate 2,009,184 downwards.
CTCAACGAGAGACTCGGTGAAATTTTAGTACCTGTGAAGATGCAGGTTACCCGCGACAGGACGGAAAGACCCCATGGAGCTTTACTGTAGTTTGATATTGAGTACCTGTAAGTCATGTACAGGATAGGTAGGAGCCATTGAAATAGGGACGCTAGTTTCTATTGAGGCGTTGTTGGGATACTACCCTTGACTTATGGTTACTCTAACCCGCTGGCATAATCGGCCAGGGAGACAGTGTCTGACGGACAGTTTGACTGGGGCGGTCGCCTCCTAAAGAGTAACGGAGGCGCTCAAAGGTTGGCTCAGATTGGTTGGAAATCAATCGTAGAGTGTAAAGGTAAAAGCCAGCTTGACTGCGAGAGCTACAACTCGAGCAGGTAGGAAACTAGGACTTAGTGATCCGGTGGTACCGCATGGAAGGGCCATCGCTCAACGGATAAAAGCTACCCTGGGGATAACAGGCTTATCTCCCCCAAGAGTTCACATCGACGGGGAGGTTTGGCACCTCGATGTCGGCTCGTCGCATCCTGGGGCTGTAGTCGGTCCCAAGGGTTGGGCTGTTCGCCCATTAAAGCGGCACGCGAGCTGGGTTCAGAACGTCGTGAGACAGTTCGGTCCCTATCCGTCGCGGGCGTAGGTAATTTGAGAGGATCTGTCCTTAGTACGAGAGGACCGGGATGGACTTACCGCTGGTGTACCAGTTGTTCCGCCAGGAGCACGGCTGGATAGCTATGTAGGGAAGGGATAAGCGCTGAAAGCATCTAAGTGCGAAGCCCACCTCAAGATGAGATTACCCATTCGTAAGAATTAAGAGCCCAGAGAGATGATCTGGTAGATAGGCTGGAAGTGGAAGAGTTGCGAGACTTGGAGCGGACCAGTACTAATCGCTCGAGGACTTTACCAAAAGAGTCAAATATAATAGGCTTATGGTTTAAAAGTTAGAAGAATTGTTATTTAGTTTTGAATGTTCAAGGTAACATTTAATGATTTGGTCATCATTGCGATGGAGATACACCTGTTCCCATGTCGAACACAGAAGTTAAGTCCATCTACGGCGGAAGTACTTGGGGGTTGCCCCCTGGGAGATAGGCGAGTGGCCAAGTTTTGGGAGTTTAGCTCAGCTGGGAGAGCATCTGCCTTACAAGCAGAGGGTCAGCGGTTCGATCCCGTTAACTCCCATTGGTTGTTTCAGCCATTAAGTGAATAAAGGTTCTGTAGTGTAGCGGTTATCACGTCGCCCTGTCACGGCGAAGATCGCGGGTTCGATTCCCGTCAGAACCGTTAGTAGAAATACTAATGACTCGTTAGCTCAGTTGGTAGAGCATTTGACTTTTAATCAAAGGGTCGCTGGTTCGAGCCCAGCACGGGTCATAATCCTAGCGGATGTGGCGGAATTGGCAGACGCACTAGATTTAGGATCTAGCGCTTAACGGCGTGGGGGTTCAAGTCCCTTCATCCGCATACTAGGTATTAGCCGACTTAGCTCAGTTGGTAGAGCATCTGATTTGTAATCAGAGGGTCGCGTGTTCGAATCATGTAGTCGGCATTGTCGGAAGACACAAAGTTTAAGTGCGAACGTAGTTCAGGGGTAGAACACAACCTTGCCATGGTTGGGGTCGCGAGTTCGAATCTCGTCGTTCGCTTGATAATTCTCCCAAGTGGGAGTTTTTGTATAATACCCGGGGTGGCGGAACTGGCAGACGCACAGGACTTAAAATCCTGCGAGGGGTAACCTTCGTACCGGTTCGAAACCGGTCCTCGGGATATGCTAAGATTAATAGTTATTAAACTATTAATCTTTTTTTATCTTTCTTTAAGAATGGCTTAATAAAGCGGTTACTTTGGTTTTTTGCGAGCTTGGACTAGAAAAATACTTCACAAAATGCTATACTAGGTAAGTAATAAAATATTCGGAGGAATTTTGAAATGGCAATCGTTTCAGCAGAAAAATTCGTACAAGCCGCTCGTGATAACGGATACGCTATCGGTGGTTTCAACACAAACAACCTTGAATGGACTCAAGCTATCTTGCGTGCAGCAGAAGCTAAAAAGACTCCAGTATTGATCCAAACTTCTATGGGTGCGGCTAAATACATGGGTGGTTACAAAATGTGTAAACTCCTCATTGAAACTCTTGTAGAATCAATGGGAATCACAGTTCCAGTTGCTATTCACCTTGACCACGGTCATTTTGATGATGCTTTGGAATGTATCGAAGTTGGTTACTCATCATTGATGTTTGACGGTTCACATCTTCCAATCGAAGAAAACCTTAAACTTGCTGAAGAAGTAATCGCTAAAGCTCATGCTAAAGGCATCTCAGTTGAATGTGAAGTTGGTTCAATTGGTGGTGAAGAAGACGGTATTGTTGGTGAAGGTGAACTTGCTCCTATTGATGATGCAGTTGCAATGGCTAAACTTGGTGTTGACTTCCTTGCAGCAGGTATCGGTAACATTCACGGTCCTTACCCAGAAAACTGGAAAGGTCTTCACATCGATCACCTTGAAAAATTGAACAAAGCACTCGTTGAAGCTATGGGACACAATGTGCCAATCGTACTTCACGGTGGTTCTGGTATCCCTGATGATCAAATCAAAGAAGCTATCGCTAATGGTGTAGCTAAAGTTAACGTTAATACTGAATGCCAACTTGCTTTCGCAGCTGCTACTCGTAAATTCGTTAATGAATTTGATGCTAATGAAGCAGAATACATGAAGAAAAAACTTTTCGACCCACGTAAATTCTTGAAACCTGGTTTCGATGCAATTACTGCGTCTGTTGAAGAACGTATCGACGTATTCGGTTCAGCAAACAAAGCTTAATCATCTTTTAAAATATGATTAAATAAACGTTTGTCATTTTTGACAGGCGTTTTTTTATAATTTTAAAAAATGAATATGATGTGGATGGCAATAAAAATATATTTGGATTTATTCTTATTTTAAAAGAATTTGCTATTTTTTAAATTTATGTTCCATAAATATGAGTGATTAGTTTGACTTATGTAGCTTTGAATGTTACAATTATGTTAGAGTCGATGTCTTTGAGAGGACAATGTTGAAATTATTATGTTTGGTGTGGAGGATAAGTTAAAATTGATTAATAGTATTAAAATAACGCATTTGAAAAAAGATAAATTTATTGCAGGGACGGCACTAATTTTGGGAATGACTGCTTTTGGCGTAGCTGGACATGCTGACGAGGTCACTGTTGCAAATTCTGGTGATACTTTAGAGCTAACTTCGGATGCGCCAACAACTGTAAGTAGTTCAAGTATAGAGACGTCAAGTGCGAATAGTACAAGTGGATCAGTTGCACCGTTAACATTAGATACAAGCGATTCAAGTTCTACGTTTAGTTCAAATAATTCGAATGCTTCATTTGAATCTATTAGCTCAGACGCGTCGTCAGGCTCAGGTAGTTTGAGTTCAAGTAGCTCAGATGCTTCATCAAGCTCAAGCAGTTCAAGCTCAAGTTCTCCATCAAATTCAAATGGTTCAAGCTCATCTTCAAAACCGGATAGCTCTGAGTCAACATCAAAACCAAATAATTCAAATTCATCAGCGAATAACAGTTCAGATAGTAAGTCTTCTATAACCACTCAAGTACCATCAAAATCTGTTTCTACAACAGGACCCTCGGTTTCACTATCTACGTCTGCACATTCAAACTATTCGCAGGATAATTCTTACTATCAAGCGTCAACTGTAATGCAGAGTCCTAATTCTTCATCTGATTCAGCTGTATCTGTTTATACGGTCCTGTTTTGAAGAAAATTCAAGCTGCTAAACCGATTTAAAAAATTGATTCGTCTAGTACGGAAGCTTTTATCAAAAGTATTGCAGACCGAGTAAGAATTTTGGCTGGCAAGAATAATTTGTATGCTTCAATTATTTTGGCACAGGCTATTTTAGAATCTGGTTCTGGTCAAAGTAATATGAGTCAGCAATATTTTAATATTTTCAATATTACAGGTGCATATTTAGGGAAATCAATTTCGTTTAAAACACAAGAATTTTCTGGAAATAATCCGTTCTATCTTGAACAAAGTTTTAGAATTTATAGTAACTATGACCAAGCCTTAGATGATTATATTAATCTGATGATTAAAGGAACGACCTGGAATTCTGAAATTTATGCTGGAGCTTGGAAGTCACAGGCTAAAACTTATCAAGAAGCGGCACAGGCATTGCAAGGAGTTTTTGCAACTGATCCCGAGTATGCTCAAAAATTAATCGAAATTATTCAAGAATATAATTTGAATTTTTATGATAATGTGGACAGTACTACAGCTGTTGTAGATGCTAAAGTTCCAGAAAGCCCACTAGTGGCTTCAAAATTGGATAACTCCGCTTATCCAGATTATAATAGTGTGGAATATCCTGGGGCGGATAGTTATGCTTTTGGTAACTGTACGCAGTATGTTTATAATCGAATTATTCAACTTGGTGGACAAATTGGTACCCACATGGGTAATGGTGGAGAATGGGGAATTAATGCTCAGGCTCAAGGTTATTTCACAACAACTGTTCCAACTGAGGGTTATGCTGTCAGCTTCCCACCAGGAGTAGCTGGTTCAAGTTCTGAATATGGGCACGTAGCTTTTGTTGAAAAGGTTTATTCAGATAACTCTATTCTCGTTTCAGAGATGAATGTTAAAGGTAATAATATTGTCAGCGAACGCCATATTTCTGCTGGTGTAGCTGCTTTGGCAACTTATATTCAACCTAAATAATTACTGACAAAATTAATTAGTAGTTCTGTCAGTAAAACAGGAGTGTTGAATCTTTTATTTAGTTTAAAAAAGAAGATGTTAAAAATCAGCCCAAAGGCTGATTTTTATTTGGTAAAAGTTTGAGATAATAAGTGTACGAGATAAAGATAATCTCAATAAAAAAAGTTTTTAAGATATTGAATGCTTGAATGAGCAGAGAAAGGATCTAAAAAAATGGCTAATAAAAAAGATAGAATTATGGATTTGATGCGTCGTGGAATTATCACGGAAGATGAAGCTTTAGAATTACTTGAAAAAAATGGTTCAGTGAATGGAGAAGCTTCTGATGATAAAACTGAGAACAAAGAATTCACATATACAGATAAAGAAGGATATGTTAATCACGATGTAGATTTTCCTGATGCAATGAAAAATGTTGCAGAAAGTTTGTTTGCTAGAGGTAAAGAAATTTTCCAAGGGGTTGCAAAATCTGTTGATGATAATATTGATTTTTCAAAAGGATTTCCTAAGGTTAAATCAATTTCTCACACTATAGAAAAAGATATCAACGAAGATTTCAAAAATGTTAATCTTAATCTTAAGAGTGGTAAAGTAAATATTTTACCGGGTGAAAATGCCCATGTAAAAGTAGAATATAAAATTTACGGGGCAGTTGAAGATGGTAATGTAGAAGCTTACATTGCTGAAAAAACTAAACTTGAAGTTGAAGATGATGTGCTTGAAATTGAAGCAAATGGTCGAATTTCTGCGGATATTGAACTTTACTTACCAGTAAAAGAATATGAAAATATTGAGATTAATACACCTCATGCAGAACTTAAAGTTGAAAAAATTTCCAGTCAAAAAATGAATATTAATCTTATGAACGGAAATGCTGAAGTGCTTGAAGTAAACAGCGATGAGTTGAAGATTAACAATAAGAATGGTGAAATCAAAGTAATTGATGGCACGAATTCAGATTTAGAATTAACTGGAGTTAATGGTAATATCAGAATTACAACTGCTTTTGAATCTGGTGATGTCTCACTCGTAAACGGAAATATTTTGCTGACCGAAAAAACAGGAACGGCTCACAAATTAAATCTTAAAAATGTGAATGGCGATATCAAAGTTTCTGTACCAGAAAGTTTGGGTTTGGTTGGTCATGTTCGCACAATCTTTGGCGGATATAAGACACGGTTAAATCTTGATAGTCCTTTTGAAGCTGGCCGTAATGGAGCAGCGATTGTCCGTCAAGGTGCTGAGTCATTAACCTTTGAATTTGAAACAAAATCAGGAACGATTTGGCTTAAAGATACTGAAACTACTGACAAAGAAGAAACTGAATAAAATTTTACTGACAGAAATTTTATAAGAGTTCTGTCAGTAAAATTTGAAAAGAAAGGTGAGAAATGGCTAAAAAAACTCTGAAAAGATCAAGTAGCAATCGAGTCATCGCAGGAACCGTCGGGGGACTTGGTGAATACTTTGGCTTGAGCCGTACAGTAATTAATGTAATTCGGGTTCTGATTGTGCTTGGTACTTTCGGAAGTTGGGGAACATTACTCATTGTTTATGTGATTGCGAGTCTATTGATGACACCGTCACAAGGTTAATTCAACGATTATGAAGAAAGGATAAATTATGTCTCAAAGACAATTAACAAAATCAGTGACAAATCGTAGAGTCAGTGGTGTCATTGCAGGGATTGCAGAATATTTTGGTCTGGGTCGTGATGTTGTGACGATTCTACGTATCCTATTTGTTGTTCTAGCTTTCGGAAGCTGGGGCGGATTGATTCCATTGTATTTCGTAGCAAGTTGGATTATTCCAAGTGCTAGACCACGAAATTACTATGATGATTCAGAAGATGATTATCAAGAAAAATGGAATCGTAAAGCGCAACATTTTGATGAAAAAATGGATCGTTGGTCAGAACGTTATTCAGATAAAATGAATAATTGGGCACGTCGTTATGAAGATAAAGGACGTCAAAATCAACAAGATTCAAACCAATGGGGAAATCCATGGGATGAACCAAAAAGTCGTAAGACTAAGGAAGCACAACCAGTTGAAAAAGAAAAAGAAGATGACTGGTCAGATTTCTAAAAAAGTTACTGACAGAAAGTTCTGTCAGTAAAATAATTCTGGTCCACCATGACCTAAAACTGGCCTCCTATATAATATAATAATAATAACTGAAAAAATGGACTGATTAAGTCCATTTTTTTAGTGAGATCTCGCCACTGGAAAGTATTTTTTGCTGACCATTATGTAAATTTACGATAAGCTCACCTTTAGAGGTTAAATCTGTAGCCCTTCCGGAAAAAGTTTGTCCAGATTGAACAAATTCAACTTGTTTGCCAAGAATAAATGAGTGAGATTTATAAATTTCAAAAAATGAATCCTCTGATAAACGATGAAATTCAGACCAGATTTCGGCAATTAATTCCGAACGACTGATGCTTGCTTGTTCATTATAAAATAAAGAAGTGGCTCTTTCTTCGATTTCAGTTGGAAATTGGGAAATAGAAAAATTAATTCCGACACCAATAATAACTTGAGCTTCTTGAGTTGGATTAAGTGAAGTTTCGGCAAGAATACCAACAAATTTTTTATCGTCTAGATAAATATCGTTAACCCATTTAATTTGAGGCTTTTTGTCAGTTAATTTTTCGATTGCTGACACAATGGCAGCTCCTGTCAGCAGAGTGAACTCTGGAAGTTTTTCTAGTTCAACTTTAGGTTTGAGTGACAAACTCATATAAATTCCGCCAGACGGCGCAGCAAAATATTGACGGCCAAAACGACCATAAGTTTTATTTTGTCTTTCAGTTAAATAAAGACAATTTTCTTGTCCGTCTAATTTAGCATCTTTTTGAGTTGATTCAGATTCAGCGACAATTTTTACATCAGTCAGCCAAGGATTTTTTTGTAAAATAATAGATTTTTCAAGTTTGTCGTTCATTTTTTTATTATACCATGTGAAGTCGACTGCAAGCGAGAGGGAAAATTAGGAAATTACGTTTCTGAACTTGCGCAAGTTCAAAGCTATCTATTTTCTAGAGTCTAGGAGGCTGACTTCGGTTATAGGCAAAATCTTTGTCAATTTACTGACAATGAAAATTTTCAGAAAAATCTAACGATAGTAAGTATTTGACTTTCAATAATCTACGGAGTATAGTTTTATTAGAACAATGTTAGGAAAGGGAAGAATAACTTGGTATTTGAAAAAACAGTTTTGAACAAAGCACTTGCAGTTGCTTTCGATATCCCCATTGCAGTAACTTATTGGGATGGAAAAACAGAAAAGTATGGTGAAGGAGAAACGCAAGTTCACATTACTTTTAATAAAAAATTCTCATTTAGTGAATTGAGCTCAATGCCAACCTTAGTATTGGCTGAAGCTTACATGAATGAAGAAATTGAAATTGAGGGGAGCATTCAAGAGCTTGTTACCTCAGCATATCGTAAGGCTGGTAGCTTTTTAACAGACCAATCTGGTTTTGGTAAATCAATGATAAAACTTTTGGGAAATCATTCTCAAAAACAATCTCGTGAAGATATTCATAGTCATTATGATATTGGGAATGACTTTTATAACAAATGGCTTGACCCAACGATGACTTATTCATGTGCTTATTTTGAACATGAAGATATGACTTTGGAAGAAGCACAAATTGCTAAAGTTCATCATATTTTGGACAAACTCGATAGTAAACCTGGGGGACGTTTGCTTGATATTGGTTGTGGCTGGGGAACTTTGATGTTTAAGGCTGTTCAAGAATATGGCCTTTCAGCAGTCGGAGTGACACTTTCAGAAGAACAGTATTATTATGTTCGCAAAAAAGCGGATGATTTGGGACTTTCTGATAAAGTGAAAGTTTATTTGGTTGATTATCGTGATCTCAAAGAAGAACCTTTTGATTACATTACATCTGTCGGAATGTTTGAACATGTTGGGAAAGAAAATTTGGAAATGTATTTCCAAAAAGTTTCTGATTATCTCAAACCAAACGGTCGTGCCTTGATTCATGGTATTACTGGACAACATCGCGGTGCTGGTGTGGATCCATTTATTGAAAAATACATTTTCCCTGGAGGTTATATTCCAAACATCGCTGAAAATGTTGAACATATTATGACTGCTGGTTTGCAAATGGATGATCTTGAACCCCTTCGTCGTCATTATCAAAAAACGCTTGAAATTTGGAATGAAAATTATCTCGAAGTTTTTGATGAAGTAGAAAAAGAAATGGGTAGACCATTTGCAAGGATGTGGACACTTTATCTTCAAGCCTGCGCTGCAAGTTTTGAAGCCGGAAATATTGATGTTGTTCAATATCTTTTGACTAAGGGTGCTTCAGGTCAAGGTTTGCCAATGACCCGCGAGTACATGTTTAAAAAACATTAAGTTTGACAATTGATAAGTTGAAAAACAAGACCGTTCAGCATTTCGGGTTTGAATTATCATAAGGACAACTTATTTAAAATTTATCAGTAGATTTATTTTAGAATCATGTAAAGGAAAGAGTGCATTTTTTCCGAAAAAGAGGTAAAATAAAAGAGTTACGAGTCCCGAAAGGATTTGATTTATTTTAAAAATTACTGATAGGTTTTTAAGTATTCTGTCAGCAAATATTAGATAAGTTTAAAGACGCCTTGTAACCAAAATTTAGATTGGGGGACATTTTTAATGTCAGAAAAACATTTATTTACATCAGAATCAGTATCAGAAGGCCATCCAGATAAGGTTGCAGACCAAATCTCAGATGCCATTCTTGATGCCATTCTCGCACAAGACCCACATGCACACGTTGCTTGTGAAACGGTCGTATATACAGGGACAGTCAATGTATTTGGTGAAATCTCAACATCAGCTTATGTTGATATTGCTCATGTCGTTCGTGAAACAATCAAAAAAATTGGCTATACAGATAGCGAAAATGGATTTGATTATAAATCAGTGGGCGTTCACGTCTCACTTGTTGAGCAATCAAGTGATATTGCACAAGGGGTAAATGAAGCCGAAGAAGTTCGCGATAAAAATGGCCAATTAGTTGACCCGCTTGACTTGATTGGTGCTGGTGACCAAGGAATGATGTTCGGTTTTGCGACTAACGAAACTGCCGAATATATGCCACTCGCCATCTCACTTTCACATAAATTAGTTAAAAAATTAGCTGATTTACGGAAATCAGGTGAAATTTCATACTTGCGTCCTGATGCAAAATCACAAGTAACTGTAGAATATGATGATAATGGCAAAGCAAAACGCATTGACACAGTCGTTATTTCTACTCAACATGCTGCGTCAGCAACAAACGAAGAAATTCACGATGATGTGATTAATAAAGTCATCAAAGCTGTTATTCCAGCTGAACTTTTAGATGATGAAACTAAATACTTCATCAATCCAACAGGACGTTTTGTTATTGGTGGTCCTCAAGGGGATTCAGGCTTGACTGGTCGTAAAATTATTGTTGATACTTATGGTGGGTATGCTCCCCACGGTGGTGGAGCTTTCTCTGGTAAGGATGCAACAAAAGTTGACCGTTCAGCTTCTTACGCAGCACGTTATGTAGCCAAAAATATTGTGGCAGCTGGACTTGCAGAAAAAGCGCAAATTCAACTTTCATACGCTATTGGTGTTGCGACACCAACATCAATCAATGTTGAAACTTTTGGTACAGGTAAAGTCTCAGATGATGAACTTTTAGCAGCAATTCGTAAAGTATTTGATCTTCGCCCAGCAGGGATTATTCAAATGCTTGACTTACTCCGTCCTATTTACGGACAAACAGCAGCTTACGGGCACTTCGGCCGTACAGATGTAGAATTGCCATGGGAACTAACAGATAAGGTTGAAGAGCTTAAATCCATTTTAGGTAAATAATTGGCCTCGCCGACCTTCGTTCGGTCTACGTCGCCATTGTCTCCTCCGCTGTCCTTTCTCGCTAATGGGCTAAAGCCCAAAGTCGAAAGGCACTTCGGCCGTACAGATGTGGAATTGCCATGGGAACAAACAGATAAGGTTGAAGAACTTGAAACAGCTCTTAAAAAATAATGAAAAAGGCGGATTTCCGCTTTTTTTATTTTCAACGAGTAGAATTGCTTTAAATAGAATACTTAATCCTGTAAAATAGAAGTAACAAGAAAAAAGGAGCTTCTATGAAAAAAATAATCACTAAAGATTACGCCACAATGAGTGAACTTGCTGCAGCGATTGTTCTTGATAAGATGATGCTTTCAAAAAGGGTAAATCTTTCGCTTACAGCTGGAAATACCCCTCTTGGAATGTATGAAATTCTTATTGATAAACTCCAAAAAATGAATTTTGATCGCTCAAATATCCATTATTACAATTTTGATGAAGTACCACTTGCTGGTGAACGATATGGTTTAACAATGAGTGCTTTAAAGACAGCTTTCTATGATCGAGTACATATTGATGATGGTAATCTTCATGAATTAAATGCTCAAAATAATCAAGTTTTTGACCAAAAAATCTTACAGGACGGTGGGATTGATTTGATTGTTATGGGGATAGGAGAAGATGGTCATTTTTGTGCAAATATGCCAGGACATACAAGCTTTGAGCGAGAAATTTTTGCTGTTCCATTTGAAGAAGGGGATGAGATTTATCAGTCAATCAAAAATTTGACAGATAAAGAACCGGCTTCTCCTTACGTCACTTTTGGTCCACGAACAGTTCTAGCAAGCAAGCAACTTTTAGTTTTTGCTGACGGAAAAAAGAAAGCAGAGATTATGAAAAAAGTTCTTGAGGGTCCAATCACAGAAGAAATTCCAGCTTCTATTTTACGGGCGCATCCAAATGTTACTTTTATTTTGGATGAAGAAGCCGCTGCTTTACTTGAAAATTAGTTGATGAAGACAGTTAGTAAAATAACTGTTTTTATTTATTCATGAAGAATGTCAATTTATGATGACATAATTGACTCTAAATTATTCTGAAAGCGTTACACTATCTTTCATTGAATAATTAACCTTAAAATGATATAATAAATGAGTGTTTTACTATGTAAAATACATTAATTTATAATCAAACTGTGAGTAGAATTTATTGGAATTACTACTGACTTTAGAGGAGACTAATGGACATTATTTCTATCGTTCTCTTGGTCTTATTGGTTGTATTAGTTGTCGCATTTATTTTTTACGCTCAAAATATAAAGAAAAATAAGCAAGATGCTGAATCTCTTTTTAATGAAGCTGAAAATAAAGCAAATGAGGTGATGGCGAATGCTAAACGTGAGGCGGAGTCTTTGAAAATGGAGGCTGAAGCCTTCAAAAAAGAAGCCCGCTACACCCTTCGTGAAGAAGAACAAAAGCAGCGTCGTGAAATCGAAGATGAATTTAAGCAAGAACGTCAGGAGTTAAAGGAGACTGAAAAGCGCCTAAAACAACGTGAAGAAATCTTAGACCGTAAGGATGATACCTTAACGAAAAAAGAAGAAAACTTAGATTCTAAAGAGGAGAACCTCATTAGAAAAACTGATACGCTCAGTAAGCGAGAAGAACAATTAGCGCATATTGAAGAAAAGAAACGACTAGAATTGGAGCGTATTTCAAATTTGAGCACAGATGATGCTCGTGAAATTATTTTGAGTGAAACTCGAGATGGTTTGACAAAAGAAATGGCTCAAATTATTCGTCAAAGCGAAGAAAAAGCTCAAGTTGAAGCAGATAAGCGAGCTAAAAATATTATCTCACTTGCTATTCAACGCGTTTCATCTGATTCTGTAGCTGAACAAACTGTTTCGGTTGTCAATTTACCAGACGATGGTATGAAAGGTCGGATTATTGGTCGTGAAGGTCGTAATATTCGTACTTTTGAAGCTTTGACTGGGATAGATGTCATCATTGATGATACGCCAGAAGCAGTTGTACTTTCAGGATTTGATCCAATTCGTCGTGAAATTGCTCGTATGACTCTTGAACAATTAGTTCAAGATGGCCGAATTCATCCAGCGCGAATTGAAGAGTTGGTTGAGAAAAACCGCAAAGCACTTGATCATAAAATGCGTGAATATGGTGAACAAGCAGCCTTTGAAGTTGGGGCGCATAACTTGCATCCTGACTTGATGAAGATTATGGGACGTTTGCATTTCCGTACTTCATATGGACAAAACGTACTTGATCACTCAGTTGAAGTTGCTCATATTGCTGGTAATTTGGCTGGCGAAATGGGAGAAAATGTGGCACTTGCTAAACGTGCAGGTTTCTTGCATGATATTGGTAAAGCACTTGACCATGAAGTTGAGGGAAGCCACGTTGAAATTGGAACAGAACTTGCGCGTAAGTACAAGGAAAATCCAATTGTCATCAATACAATTGCGAGTCACCACGGTGATACAGAACCTTTGAGTAACATTGCGGTACTTGTTGCAGCGGCTGATGCTTTGTCAGCAGCACGTCCTGGAGCTCGTCGTGAATCAATTGAAAATTACATCAAACGTTTGAAAGACCTTGAAGCAATTTCAACAAGCTTTGAAGGTGTGGAAACAGCTTTTGCCTTGCAAGCTGGACGCGAAATTCGTGTAATGGTTAAACCAGAAAAATTAACGGATGACCAAATTGTGATTTTGGCGCGTGATGTGAAAAATCGAATTGAGGATGAAATGGATTATCCTGGTAATATCAAGATTACTGTTATCCGTGAAACTCGAGCGATTGACTATGCAAAATAAAAAACTGTCTTTTGACAGTTTTTTGTGTCTTATTACGAAATTATATTTCTTTTTTGTTACAAAAGCTGGTTTTAAGAGCTAGCTTTTGATAGAATGAGTTTAATCGTTGATTAAGAGATGGAATTAGAGATATATCGGAGGAAAAAATGCGTGAGCGTGGTTTATTAATTGTTTTTTCTGGACCTTCTGGTGTTGGAAAAGGAACAGTTCGTGCTAAAATTTTTGAGAGTGAAAACAACTTTGAATATTCAGTGTCAATGACAACGCGTAAGCAACGTCCTGGCGAAGTAGATGGAAAAGATTATTATTTCCGGACACGTGATGAATTTGAAGAAATGATTCGCAATGGTCAGATGCTGGAATATGCTGAATATGTTGGAAATTATTATGGCACACCTTTAACTTATGTCAATCAGACATTGGACGAAGGAAAAGATGTTTTTCTAGAAATTGAAGTGCAAGGTGCGCTTCAAGTGAAGGAAAAAGTTCCAGATGGTGTTTTTGTCTTCTTGACTCCACCAGATTTGGAAGAATTGCGTGGACGTTTAGTTGGACGTGGGACAGATTCGGCTGAAGTCATTGCTTCACGACTTGAAAAAGCAAAAGAAGAAATTCGCTTGATGAGTGAATATGATTATGCCGTCGTTAATGACAAAGTTGAACTTGCTGCCGAACGTGTTAAGAAGATTATTGAAGCTGAACATTACCGTGTGGACCGCGTGATTGAACGCTACGTTCATATGATTGATGATGTGAAAGTTTGATTTAATTGGAAAAAATTACTGACAGATTTGTTGGTTTAATGCGAAAGAGCTATCAGTTCTACTGATAGTCCTGCCAGAAATGATAAAGTTGATAAATTTTACTGACAGAATTTTATTTTGACGATAACAAGTCTGTCAGTAAAAATAGAATGAAAAGTTTAGAAAATGAGGTAATGAATTATGATGTTAGAACCTTCAATTGACAAGTTATTGGACCAAGTTGATTCAAAATATTCTTTAGTAGTTTTGGAAGCAAAACGTGCGCATGAATTGCGTGATAAAGAACGTCCAACAAAAGAATTTAAAGCTGTAAAAAATACTTTGCGTGCTTTGGAAGAAATTGCTGATGGAACAGTTAAAATTCACCCATCACCTGAATTGAAACGTGAAACTTTAGTTGAAAAACGCGAATTGGAACGTTTGCAAGCTAAGATGAAAGAACAACTCATCAAAGAGCAAATTGCTAAAGAAGAAGCTGAAGAAGAAGCAAAACAAAAAACTAGCCGTGCCGCAAAAGCAGCAGCAGCAGAATAAATTTTTAAGCGTCAATTGGCGCTTTTTTTATTTCTAAAAGTTACTGACAGCTTTGTCAGTAAGAAGCGGATAAGTCAAAAGCAGGAAAAATGCTTTTCTGTTATAATTAAAGATAAGAAACCGGAGGTCAAAAATAAATGAAAATTGCTAAAGTCATCGTTGATGTACCTCTGATGCAGACGGATAAACCCTTTTCTTACAGCCTTTCAGCTGAATTTGAAAATTTGATTGAAGTGGGCATGCGGGTTCATGTTCCTTTTGGAAGTGGAAACCGGCTTGTCCAAGGAATCGTCATTGGATTTGAAGATGAAGAACTTGAGCCGTCAGTAAATTTGAAAGGAATTTCTGAACTACTTGACGTTGAGCCAGTCCTAACGGATGAACAGCTTTGGTTGGCAGATGAAATGCGTCATTCAGTATTTTCTTATAAAATTTCATGTCTAAAAGCCATGTTACCTAATCTTTTGAATTCTAATTATGACAAGCTCCTAAAATTGACTGACGGAACTTCTGTCAAATGGTCACAACTGACAGAAGCAGAAAAAATCTCGTCAGCAAAGGCTGTACGTTTGGGTCAGCTGTCAGTAGAATATTTAGCAAAATCTAAAGAAAATAGAAAAACAGAAAAATTCTTATCTATTCCAGATATCGAAAAACTAGCTGAATTTGAAATTGAAAAGAGAGCTAAAAAACGCTTAGAGTTGAAATATTTTCTATTACGACTTCAAGAAGAAAAAATTGCTGTCAAATCATTAAATTTTTCTTCACAAATCATTAAATTTTTCGTTGAGCATGACCTAGTCAAAATTGAAGAAGTTGAAATTTCGAGGACGAAAGAAAAATTTGAAGATGTGGAAAATGACAGTGCTAAAATTCTCAACTCCGAACAAAATGCAGCTTACGAAAAAATAATTGCATCTTCTGACAAACCATTTTTGTTGGAAGGAATTACTGGTTCAGGTAAAACAGAAGTTTACTTACAGACCATTGACCATTTTCTCAAACTCGGTAAAACAGCAATTATGCTTGTGCCAGAAATTTCTTTGACGCCACAGATTACTAATCGATTTATTGCTCGTTTTGGAGATAAAGTGGCGATTATGCATTCTGGTTTATCTGATGGTGAAAAATATGATGAATGGCGAAAAATTAAATCTGGCAAAGCTCAGGTAGTTGTCGGTGCACGTTCAGCTATTTTTGCACCTGTTGAAAATTTGGGAATTATCATCATTGATGAAGAACATGAAACTTCATATAAGCAAGATTCAAGTCCCCGTTATCATGCAAGAGATATTGCGCTTTTGCGTGCAAAATGGCATGGTGCAAGGCTTGTTTTAGGTTCTGCAACGCCAAGTTTAGAAACGCGAGCACGTGCCATGCGCGGCGTTTATGAGCTCTTATTACTGACAAAAAGGGCAAATGAAGCAGCAATCCTGCCAGAAATAAAAATCATTGATATGCGCAGTGAAATTTCTGACCAATCTGCTAATTTCTCACAATCTTTACTGACAAAAATAAAAGAAAAAATTGACAAAGATGAACAAGTCATTTTGATGTTGAATCGAAGGGGTTATTCTTCATTTGTCATGTGTCGCGAATGTGGTTTTGTTGTTGATTGTCCTAATTGCGATATTTCCTTGACCCTTCACATGGATACCCGAACTTTGAATTGTCATTATTGTGGTCATGTCGAAGGAATTCCTCAAACTTGTCCCAATTGTCATTCGCGAAAAATTCGTTATTACGGTTCAGGAACGCAAAAAATCGAAGAAGAACTTCGAGAAATTATGCCTGAAGCACGAGTTTTGCGAATGGATGTAGATACGACTCGGACAAAAAATGCTCATGAAAAAATTCTTGAAAAATTTGGTAATCATGAAGCTGATATCCTCTTAGGAACTCAGATGATTGCCAAAGGTTTAGATTTTCCAAACGTAACCTTAGTGGGTGTCATTAACGCAGATACTGGCCTAAATCTACCTGATTTTAGAGCGAGTGAGCGTTCCTTTGAATTGTTGATGCAGGTGGCTGGACGAGCTGGACGAGCAGATAAAAAAGGTGAAGTATTAATTCAAACTTTCAATCCACATCATTACGCCATTGAAATGACCAAGGCTCAAGATTACGAAAAATTTTATGAAATGGAAATGAGATTTCGTCGTGAACTTTCCTATCCGCCTTATTATTTCACCGTTCAAGTGCTTGTTTCTCATCAAGATGAAGAAGTTGCCATTCAAAAATCTTATGAGATTGCTCAATTACTCAAGCAAAATTTGACAGAAAAAGCTAAAATTTTAGGGCCAACCGCTAGACCAATTGCCAGAACACATAACCTTTATCATTATCAAATCTTAGTTAAATATCGTTTTGAAGAAGAATTAGAATCAGCTTTGAATCAAGTGCTTGAATTAACCCAACTTCGGGATAACAAAAATTTACGAGTATTGATTGATAGTGAGCCACAAAATTTTGTATAAAAATTTCCACAGGTGGAAAAGTTAAAAAATTGAAAACAAAAGAAAGTTGGTGTGGAAAATGCAGAAAATAGAACTTTTTCAACAAACAATTGACGCATGGTTGAATAAAGATCTCGAAAAGTTACTAAATGTTTTATCAGAAGATATTTTATGGACAGAATATTTCGGGGCTCAGTATCAAGGAAAAGCTGAAATTGAAAAATGGTTCTGTCAGTGGAATAATCCTGTGGAAAACAAAGTTAAGTCATGGACTGTGGATAAATATTATGTGGATAATGAGACTGCTTTATTCACATGGACTTTCCAGTGTTTTTATGAAGGCAAAGAAGGCATTCTTGACGGAATTTCTCTTGTTAAATTTTCTGGAAATCAAATTTGTGAAATTCAAGAATTTGAACAAAAACATGAAAAATTTCGACCATTTTTGAAATGAAATGAGGTAAATATGTTTGAGAAATTCGAGTTATGGAAGCATTTTGGAGTCTATGGTGTGGCAATTGACAATGAGAAATTACTTGTCATTGAAAAAAATTCAGGTCCCTATCAAAATCGCTATGATTTACCTGGCGGTTCGCAAGAAGTTGGTGAATCAATGGTTGACACATTAGAGCGAGAAGTTCTTGAAGAAACAGGGTTTACGGTTCTTGCAAGTACTAATAATCGCCTGTATTCGGCTTGGATTTATGAAAATGACCGTCGAGTCCTCACACACCACATTTTCAACCTTTTTGATGTAAAATTAAATAGTGTAGCCAAAAAATTACCACAATTTGTTGCAGACGGAAAAAATGATTCTGACAGAGCAGTCTGGACATCGATTAAAAACTTGTCAGTAGAAAATTCATCTCCACTTGTCCTAAAAGTAATTGCCGAAATCAATAATTATCCCCATGTGGATAAAGCCGAAATTTACAGAGATTGGAAGGTCAACTATGGAAGCAAAAATTATCCCAAGTCTTTGGTTTGATAACAATGCCAAAGAAGCAATGAACTATTATGTATCTGTATTTCCAAATTCAAAAATCAAAAACATCGAATATTATCCTGATGAAAAGCTAGATGAGCATTTCGTAGGAATGTCTGGAAAAGTATTAAATGGTGAATTTAGTCTGAATGGCCTTGACTTTATCTGCCTTGATGGCGGTCCAATTTTCAAATTTAATGAAGCAGTTAGTTTTACTGTGACTTGTAAAAATCAAGCCGAAATTGACGATTATTGGTCAAAACTTTCTCATGTTAAAGAAGCCGAACAATGCGGTTGGTGCAAAGATAAATTTGGTATTTCTTGGCAAATTATTCCAGAAAATCTTGGACAGTTAATGGCAAAAGGCGATAAGGCCGTTCAAGTATTAATGAAACAAAAGAAAATTATTATCGAGGAGTTTGAAAACTTATGACAAAAACAAAAATTATCTTTATGGGGACACCACAATTTGCTGCGACCGTTTTAAAAGGTTTGATTGATTCTAATCAATATGAAATTCTAGCAGTAGTGACTCAACCAGACCGTAAGGTTGGTCGGAAACAGGAATTAAGAATGACACCAGTTAAAGAACTTGCCTTAACGGTTAACTTGCCTGTTCTTCAACCAGAAAAACTTTCTGGCTCAGTAGAAATGACTCAAATCATGACGCTCCTTGAATCAGGAGAAGTTGGAATTGTGACTGCCGCCTTTGGACAATTTTTGCCAGGTAAATTATTAGATGTTGCTCAATTTGCAGTCAATACTCATGCTTCTTTACTACCAAAATATCGCGGTGGGGCACCTATTCATTATGCTATTATGAATGGCGAAAAAGAAGCTGGTGTCACCATTATGGAAATGATTCGTAAAATGGATGCCGGTGACATGATTGCTCAAGATTCTACACCAATTCTCGAAGAAGATAATGTTGGCACTATGTTTGAAAAGTTAGCCCTTGTTGGACGTGATTTGTTGCTTGAAACATTGCCAAAATATCTGGCTGGCGAACTCAAAGCTCAAGTTCAAAACGAAGATGAAGTGACTTTTAGTCCTAATATTTCGCCAGAAGAAGAAAAAATCGACTGGAATAAATCTGCACGTGAAATTTTCAATAAAGTTCGTGGAATGAATCCATTTCCAGTGGCTCATACCACATGGAATGGTGAACGTTTCAAGATTTATGAAACAAAAGTTGCTGATGATTCTGCCAGTGACTTACAAGCTGGTGAAATTGTGGAAAAAACGAAGAAATCATTAAAAGTTGCCACAGGTGAGGGCCTCCTTGAACTTCTTTTTGTTCAACCAGCCGGTAAACCTAAGATGGATATCGTTAGCTTTCTTAACGGTCTAGGTCAAAAAATACAAGTTGGAGATAAGTTTGGCGACTAAATTTATCCACAATAATAAATTAAAAGTTCTATCATTTTTAAATGATAGAACTTTTTTTACATCAAAATATGGTAAATAAGTTAGAGTGTAATAAAAAGAAAGCGAATTACTTTAAAAGTTGCTTGAAGTTTGATATATTAAAAATGTACAGGAACTGTACTAGAAAGAGGTATTTATGATTTGGTCATTAATTGTTGGAGCTATTATTGGTGTAATTGCAGGAGCAATTACAAATAAAGGCAAATCAATGGGGTGGATTGCTAATATTTTAGCCGGTCTTGTTGGTTCTGCAGTAGGACAAGCACTTTTAGGCTCTTGGGGTCCAAGTTTAGCTGGTATGGCACTTATCCCTTCTATTGTTGGTGCTGTCATCGTTGTTGCTGTTGTTTCATTCTTCTTAGGTAGAGCTAACAACTAGGTAAAGCAACAAAAGAGAGGAGGTATCGTGTCAAAAGGAAAAAAATTTATATTTGTTTTGGCTGATTTATTCTTTCTCACCATTCTTATCCCCATACTATGGGATTACTTTAATTATATGAATTTTCGTTGGGAGCTTATGCCCTCATCAGAAATTCCTTACATTGGGAATCATCTTTCCCAATATATATTTATCAGCTCTTCAATTTTAGGAGCATTATTGTTAATTTGTTTGCTGATTCTTATTTTTTATCCAAAAACTTATCAGGAAGTTCGACTAGATGATAAAACAGGAAATCTAACTTTAAAAGTTTCAGCAATCGAAGGATTGGTCAGAGAAATTGTTAGTAACAACGGTTATATCAGAAATCCAAAAATCAATGTGACTTTATATCAAGCCAAAATAAAAATTGATGTTAAAGGAGAAATTATTCCCAGAGTTGAGATTGTCGAAAAAACAAAAGAAATTGAGCAAGAAATTAAAGAAAGTATCCAAAATTTCTTTGGTATAAACTATGACTTAAAATTAAAAATAAAAGTTAGCTCACTTGCTGAAAATAAAAGTTCGACAAGTCGTCGTGTAGAATAAGGAGGTGGAAATGAATCTTTTAGAAAGATATCGCTATCCGATAATTGGAGGAATAGTAGGTTTAATTATAGCTATTTGTATCTTCACAATCGGATTTTGGAAAATGATTCTTCTCTTCTTACTTATTGGCTTAGGAATTTTCGTTGGCCTTTATCTTCAACGTACGGGAATCATTGAACAACTATTAAAGAAAAAATAAGAAAATACTAGGAGGAAATTATGGTACAAGAAAACACAAAAACAGAAGTAACTGAAGTTAAAGGTAGCTTGACTTACGAAGATAAAGTGATTCAAAAAATTGTTGGACTTGCCCTTGAATCTGTCAATGGACTATTGTCTGTCGATGGAGGATTTTTCTCAAATCTGACAGGAAAACTAGTAAATACAGATGATGTTACAGCAGGTGTCGGTGTAGAAGTTGGTAAAAAACAAGTTGCAGTGGACCTAAAAGTAGTTACAGAGTACAAGAAGAATGTTCCTGATATTTATCAAAAAATTAAGGATGTCATTCGTAAAGAAGTTTCTGATATGACTGATTTAGAAGTTGTTGAAGTTAATGTTACAGTTGTTGATATTAAAACAAAAGAACAACAAAAAGATGATGAAAAAAGTTTACAAGATCGCGTGGTTGGCGCAGCTCAAACAACAGGGAAATTTACATCTGATCAAGTAGACAAAGTAAAAGAAAAAGTTGATGATATGGGTGATGATGCTCGTGTAAAATAAGAATCAATTTAACAAAAAAACTGACAAGATGTCAGTTTTTTTGTTACTTTCAAGAAAATTTTACTTTAAATAGAAAACGGTTAAGTATTATATATAGTACAAATGAATCATGAAAGAGAGTATTTTTAAGAAATTTAAGGAAAATCATCTGACGAAAGTCATTGACAGTCATTGACTACTAAAGGTATAATAGCTCTGTATCACAACAAATCCCTAGAGCCCCTTATATAAAGGGATTTCAGATGTCGTTATATCAGTTAGTTACGTTTTTAGTTACGTTCGGGAAAAAACTCGAAAAATCATAGTGCTTTAAGTATATTAGCGAACTTTTCGGCGGTTTCTTTCTTTTTCTCTTTAGCAAGATGACTGTACAAATTCATTGTGATTGAATAATCTGCATGTCCTAATCTCATTTGAATTTCTTTAGGATTTACATCATTGTTCATTAGTAAGCTTGCGTGAGTGTGACGAAAACCATGAAATCCAATGTTGGGAACTTTAGCGTTTTTAAAGTGTCGAACTAAGTGCTGTCTTTCGAGTTCGTAAGTTCTCATTTTTTGATGATATGAGAAGACTAAAGAATTATGCAGAGATATAGCCCCATCATTTTGGGATTTTCTCCACTCTTTCAACATTGCAATTGTCTCGCTGTCTAAAGATACTAAACGATTGCTTTCTTTAGTTTTAGCACTGTCTTGTATCTCATTGTTGTATTGTATAAGCGTCTTAGTTACACTAACGGTATTATTAACAAAATCAATATCAGACCAAGATAATGCTAAAGCCTCAGAGATACGTAAACCAGTAGCAAGTAAAAACTTGTATAAAGTAGTGCTCTTTTTATTTGTTGTGGTAGATTGTAATGAGTCAAGGTAAGCCAAGAAACGTTTAAGTTCATCATTATTAAAATATTTTATTTTTTTGACTGTTCTTGTCTTGAGTTTTGGAGAAAATACTTTTATAGCTGGATTGTCTGAGATGACACCTAGTTGCATACCATAATCAAGAATGCGTTTGATGATATTGAGTAACAGCTTATAGTCTTTGCTTTTTCCCTTCTCACGATTACCGTTAACTATTTCAGCAGTATTGGCATTTCTAGCCCAGTCATTAACAATATTTTGCAATAGTACAGTTGTAATTTTCTCAACTTTATAGTTTCCGATCGCTGGCAAAATATAATTTTTTAAAAAATTACTATTAATTCTGATAGTGTTTGCTTTTACTGTCAATTTATAAGAATCAAACCAACTAGAGGCTAAGGCGTTAAAATTATCAAATGAAACTTTTTCTCTTGCAACAGTAGAGCCATTTTTGATAAACTTATTCATAGCTTGGTGAGCTTTGTTCTCGCACGTTTTACGGTTCTTGGCTGTAACCGTAGTGCGCACTTGCTTACCTGTTAGGCTATCTACACCAAGATAGACATTTACTTTATAGACGGTTGTACCGTCTTTTTTTTTGACTTCTTTAATATTCATTTTTTCTCCTGTTCTATTGTCGGGCAAGACATGATTAAGGAGAAAGCGATAGTATTAAAGTTTTATTTATTCAAATTCCATATCATCGATACTGTCAGTAAAGTTTTCTAAAAACTTACCTTGTGCACGAATGTTTTCTTCAACATACTTTCTAAATTCTGTGTAATCCATTTTCACTCCTTGCTATAAACAGCGGCTATTTAGTTGAGGATGGCCGATTATTTCATCAAACACCTCAACAACTAACTCATAATGACGGTTTTCTAACTCAAAATGCTCAATAAATTTATCATAATCAATAACATCCGGTTCCCAGTCGAACTGAGCAAGCCATTCATCGGCTCTATGTTCAATCATATAGCGGTCGGCTTCTCTTTCTTGCCTTCTGTCCCAACCAGAAGAACGACAATCAAGATGTCTATGGCCAAAGGAAACGTGACCTATTTCGTGAAGTAATATATTCTGAGTTACCTTTTCACTGTTGAATATATCAATAAAAATATAAGTTGTTCCTCTAATATTAAATTTCATTCCATCTTTAAGATGAGGGTAATCTGAAGGATTATAGTATTTTATTTTTAGTGCGAGTTCTGAAAGTAACTCCCTTATAACTGACATATATTTTACCCCCTGCCATGGTCTTCTTCCCATGCTTCACGGAGCAAATGTTTATAAAGTTCTTTTTCTCTATCTGTTAGAGGCACGCCATCAAAAGCTACAGCTTCGTCGACGGCTTCTTGAAGCTCTTCGTCAGTAAGCGGAGAAGTTATATCGAACAGAGGAGTTACTTTTGGTTTTGATTTAACAGCTCTTTTAGACTTTTCTTGCTCTTTCAATTGAGAAGAAGCTGTATCAAGGACAGCTTGTTGTCTTGGTTCTTCAAGTTGAGAACTGATTTCAGTGATTTTTTTCACCAAATGAGATTGTTTTTTATTGTTGTTCCAATCTTCGAATGAGTAACCTTGTTTATATGAAGGGTCAATATCAGACTTTAGGAGGCCAAGTGTGTCCGAAATTTTTTGAAGGTTACCAGCATTAGGTCTAGTTACACCTTTTATATATCCAGACAAAGTTGTTGGAGGTATTCCAGCTCTTCTAGCAAACTCAGCTTGAGAGATGCCTTCTTCTTTTATTTTTGTTCTAATATTATTAGATATAACCTTTTTTAATTCCTCTTCTTGAGGTGTTAAAGTTCCTCTGCCCATTGTATGAATCTCTTTCTTGAATTTTATTATATCGTTATTATAACGAATTAAACAGTATAAAGCAACAGTTTTTTGTGAAAAATACGGTTTTTTTCGTACTTATTAATATTTCCGTCTTGACATACCGTTTAAACGGTAGTATAATTAACTCATAAAGGCAAACAAGCGAACAATCATGGAGCAATCAGTACGGCAGACGGAACGGGCTCAAATGACGGTACACGACGTATCTACCGCGACGTAAGTAGCAAGTTTGGCAAATAAAAAGCCCCAGAGGGGTGAGGAGGCGTTTGATATGGAAAATTTAGTAGAAAAAATTGCGCTAGAAGAAGTTCTGAAGCAATTAGAAATTGTAAATAATAAACTAGACAATATTATTCAATCATTCAATTTTGATCAGAATCAATGAACTTATAAGCTTCAGCAACAAGCAAGTCTGCAGATATGATATTAACAGTAGCTAATAATAAGCGCTTCAAATCTTCAATGTTTTTGTCTGTATGTCTCCGTTCGTAATGTGTCTCATCGTTACCAATCCAAGTGGAAGCCTTTGCCAAAGTTTGTATTTTTGGAAAATCTTCGAGAAAATTTTCAATTACTTTTCCTAAAAACATCTTTTTGATTTCGTCTTCTTTATCTGGTTTTTTTAGTATAGCGTAGTCTTTTACAAGAAATTCAAGAGCTTTTCTATAAGAAACTCCGGAGATTCTATCTAATTGATAGTCCTCAGATAGTTTAGCTTGTATATATATTTCTTTGAAATCCGGAGATAAATCTGCGATATCCTTTGGAATGTCTTTTGAAGGTGTTGGAATCAATCTGTTTTCTAACATTTTGAATTCTTTATCATACTCTAATGTGAAATGTCTCTTGCAAACTGGGCAACGTACAGTCATAGTATAAGTATCAGATGATAAATCATGATAAAGCATAGGCTGATGCCGTGTATAATCTTCTGAAATATGCAGAGCCCCTACTATACTGTGGCAGTATAAGCATTCGGTTGGAGTATCTACATTTCTACCTGATAGTGTATTACCTGATAGAATACCTACTTGTTGCTTGATATAATCCATTGTTTTTTTCTCCGTTTTCTTCCAATTATATCATTTCTTGGCGGAGATATAAAATAGAGAAATGATTTTAAAAATACATACACAGAAAGGAGCCAATATGGCAGAGAAAACACCACCCAAAATTACATTAAAAGCAGCACGAGTCAACGCTGGATTAACAGCTAAAGAAGTTGGAGAAATTGTCAAAAAGCACTACCAAACTATTCTAAGTTATGAAAAGGATAGTGAGAACATTCCAACAGGATTGCTAATTGAGTTGTCTGAAATATATCATTATCCTATGGATTTTATTTTTTTAGGAAAAACGTACGATTTAAACGGTATAAAAGAAAAAGCTAGCTAAAGAGGTGAAACATGAACGAACAAGAAGTAACGGTTAAGTCATCACTTATTGAGGCGAACGAATTAATTAAAGCAGTCTTCTCGGATTATGGAATTCAAAATGAAGACGGAGAGCAAATTACTAGAAAAGAATTTGCTGACTTAGTTGGTCAAAAGATTTGGCTAGTAGCTGAACTTTTAGGAATTGAATTAGATTAGAAAGGAGTTCATAAATGAACGAATTAATTAAAATTTCGTCAAATGAAAATGGCGAACAAGTAGTAAGCGCAAGAGAATTGCATAAAGGTTTAGGTCTTAAGAAAAGATTTTCAATATGGTGGGAACAAAACTCAAAACTTCTTATTGAAAATGAAGATTTTACAAGTGTACTTTCAGGTACGGTTGTTAATAATGGCGCAAAAAGACAGCTTCAAGACTACGCCTTAACAATTGATACAGCAAAACATTTAGCAATGCAAAGCCAAACTGAAAAAGGTCGTGAGTACCGAACGTATTTCATCCAAGTTGAAAAAGCATGGAATAGTCCAGATATGGTTATGAAGCGAGCTTTGCAAATTGCTGATAAGCGAGTTATTGCACTTCAAATTGAAAATAATCACCTTAATCTAGAACTTGCTGAAGCAAATAAAAAATTGCCGTTTCTTGAATGGGCTTTGCAAACAAAAGGATTAGTAACCCCAACAATAATCGCTAAAAAGTATGGTAAAACAGCAGTTTGGCTTAATGACTGGTTGCATAAACATGGAGTTCAGTTTAAACAAGGTAAATGTTGGGTGTTATATAAAAAATACGATGACAAAGGTTACTCAGATACAATTTTTAGCCCAACTGATATCGATCATTTGCACCCTAGTATGAAATGGACAGTTAAAGGAATGAAGTTTATTTATGAACTGCTGAAAGAAAACGGATATTTACCTATTTCTGAACGAGATGAAGATGGTAAGGCTAGTTAGAAAGGAAAATCTATGGGAGAACGATATGATCCAATGGCTGCGTATCTAGCCAATGGCGTTCTGGAAGAGTTTCGTAAGATGACGAATGAATGGCTGAAATTCCAAAAGGAGCTGTTCAAATATGAAAGTAAGACTGGAGAAATCAGGCAGGTTGATTTGTTGAAAGAATTCCACATGTCATCAGATACGTTGAAAAAGTGGAGAGAAAACGGATTACCTTCGATAAATCGAGGTGGTTCAGTCTTCTATCTCTTGGAAGATTTACATGATTTTTATTACTAAAATGTCGGGCAAGGCATGATTAAAGAGAAAACGACTACCTCCACATACCAAGTTAATTCATTAAATGCGGCGCTCCGCTAGAAAGGCAAAAAATGCACTATATACCTAAATATTCAAGAGATAGACAAAATAAAAGACAGTCACAAAAATTTGTAACCGTCCTTGATAAAAAGAAATTAGCTAAAAGTTTGGATGAAAACAAACTCATTGTTACTAACTTGCGAGCAGATACTTTAAAAAAAGTGAAGCTTATATGAAAAATAAGCTAGTTTCAGCAGTGTCTACAATTTTTCCATTTTTTCTTAAAGTCAAAGTTAAAGTAAAAAACTCTTTTTTATGTATGACTGGGATAGTTATGTCAAATGATAATCCTAGTGCTGTTAAATTTTTTTGACCAGTTTCCATTGTGATTTTTTCATCAGGGAAAGCTTGTTCTGGAATTAAATCTTGTTTCATTTCATCTTTTAATGAAGTTAATTGAATAGAATAATCATCTGGCTCACTATCTAACAGCAAATCTGCTTTTACTTTAAAAACAGTATCCATAATCGGTTCTTTTGGGTAATCATCTACAGTAAATATTGTAGATGGGATTCCATTATTATGACTAGCATAGAAAAAATTAATTTTATTAACCATACTTTTCCTCCTTTCCATAAAACTAAGCAAATACGGCAAATATCTGCTCACAGTAATTATAGCACTCGGAGGATTAAAACGCATACATAGAAAGGGAACTAATGGAAACAACAATTATAAATGGACGCAAAGTTCGAGTGTTGCCAACGTCAATTGGACAAATCTATCATGATTTAATCAAACGAGAAAATCGTGGAGTAGTAGTCTTTGAAACTTGGCAACGTCCAGATGGAAGTCTTTATATGACTTCACGCAAAAAGAATAAGCAAGAGCTTGCTACTGATAAAGCTGCAATGCTTAACGAATGTGTTTCAGACTGGAAAAAAGTTTGGAAATAAAAAAGCCCGCACGGGAATGCGGACTAAGACGTGATACGTCTACAAAATTTTATAACTAGATTATATCACGTTTCAACAAAAATAAGAAACGGAGAACATTAAATGACGGAAGAAAAACCAAGATTTAGTTTTTCTGATATTAGAACTTTTCAGGAATGCCCTTTTAGATTAAGGGAAAGAAAAGCAAAAAGATACGCTGAATCTCCTACGGAAGCTATGCTAGTTGGTCTTTATGCTCATGCAATGCTTGAAGGAGATAAAAGTACTGATGACTTTGTTCAAGAGCACTCTGTGGATATGATGGGCAATATTGGTAAGAAGAATCAAGCCATTAAAAAAGTTTTTAAAGATATTGTGATGGCAGTCAATGAAGTGAAAAAAACTGAAACTTATCAGTCTTTCGATACTTTACATACTCACAAAGAACTCTATATCAGAGCTGATTATGATGATTTTGTGATTAGTGGAAGAATTGATGTCTTAAGGTTTGACCATGAAAACAAAACGATTGAAATCATCGACTGGAAAACTGCCGCAAGCTTTGAAGATATATTTGATAAAAATATCAGAGCTTATTTGGAATGGTACAGCCATTATAGAGAGCAATTGGCTTTATATGCGTGGTTAGTTGCTCAAGAATTCTCTGATTATATGAAACTAGATTATACAGTAGTTGGGAAAATTGTAGGTTTTACCAAGAAACTTCCAGTAAACATTAAGACGATTACGATGGATTTTGGAAAACTTGCTGACATTTCAGATAAAATTCTTGTTCAAACTGTGTTAGCTGAGTTGGATAATATCGCTCATAATATTGGGCATGAGGGAATGGATGGATACTTTTGTCATAACTGTGACTGCTGTATCCAAAATAAAAAATACGAAGAATTAGAGGTAGAAGTATGGTAATGCAAATTAAACCTGCAGGAATTAGGAAACCTAAACTGAATCGCATATTGATTTCAGGTTGTGGTGGTTCTGGTAAGACGACTTTAGCAGCTAAGTTCGCAAGCAGCCCAGAACGAGCTTTGTTCATTAGCACAGACGGGAATGCAAATCGCCAAGGATATATGGCAATTGACTTCGAATTTCCGCAAAAAGCAGAGCAGGTTGTTACTAATTTTCTTCAAGCTTTAAATATAGCAGAACAAAGCTCTGATAGCTGGGAGGTTCTTGTTATTGACTTAATTGAAGATTTTGACGAGCGGACTCAAAGCTTATTGCGTAATGAATTTAGTAATCAAAAATCAGCACAACGGGCATGGGGGAAAATAAATAGTCTTTTTAAAGACATGCAAAGTTTATTAATGAGCAAATTTCGGGATAAAACGATTATTTTGCTTAGCCGTGATGTAGAAGAATTTGATAAAAAAACAGGCGAGATTATTGGTTATACTCCAGCACTACGCCGAGCAATGAAAAATATTATTTTGAAAGACCAAGATGTAGAGATTCGAGCTTATTTTGACAGGAATCATAATCGACAATTCGACATTTCTAATCTACGGTATGAAGAAACTAAAGGGACGCTCCAACAAATTATTGCTAAGCAGTTTGAGATTCCTCAACCTGCCATTGACCCAAAAGAGCAACAAGAAGCGCAAGAAAAAGCTCAAAAATTAAAAGCACAATATGATAAAGCTTTTGCAGCCGCAAAAGAACGTGGGGCTAGTGATAAGGATCTGGAATATTGGGAAAACATGGAACCTTATGAGGCAATTATGTCAATTTCTGATTGGGTAAGAATTAAAGAATCCGCTCAGTCAGTCGTTGATGAAGAAGAGCCAATTGTGGATGAATTATTTCCAGTAGGTCAAAACTAAACTTATGAGCAAACTGCAGTCCTCACTAATCCTGAGCAGTAGAATTAGAAATAATTCAACTTTAAACAAGACTACCTTGGGCGGTGGTTTCGTATTTAGTCAAAGCTGGAGGGTGGCGGAACGAGCCGTAAAGTCAATGAGTATTTAGTGTTTACACATAACCACTCATCGCCAGCTTTTAATTTGAAAAATAAAACTTGAAATAAATATAGAAGAAAGGAGATCGAATGGTT
This sequence comes from Lactococcus sp. KTH0-1S, assembly GCF_052544945.1. Lineage (NCBI taxonomy): Bacteria > Bacillati > Bacillota > Bacilli > Lactobacillales > Streptococcaceae > Lactococcus > Lactococcus sp. KTH0-1S. The sequence goes on along the minus strand of NZ_CP195165.1, from coordinate 1,979,523 downwards.
GAAATTAGTTGGATTAAATTGAGCGTTAATATTTTTGATGATGAAAAAATGAAATTGATTGATGAAATGCCAGAAAATGATGCGATTTTTAGAATATGGGTTTACTTGCTTAGTTTGGCAGGAAAAACAAATGATTCTGGGCTTGTCTATTTAAGTAATCATATTCCATATACTGATGAAATGATTTCTGCTTTGTGTAATAGGCCTGTTTCTACTGTAAGATTGGCTCTTAAAACATTCAGAGATTTTGGGTTGATTGAGATATATGATAACAACATGATTGGTATCAGTAATTGGGAAAAGCACCAAAACATTGATGGAATGGAGAAAATCAGAAAGTTAAATGCTGAGCGTAATAAGAAGTATCGGGAGCGGAAGAAACTTTTAGAAAATAGTGACGTTAGCGTGACGTCACGTGACGCAACAGAAGAAGATAAGAATAAGAATAAGAAAAAGAATAATAATACTATGTCAGATAAATCTGACGATGTTATTCCTTATTCTGAAATTATTTCTTACTTGAATGAAAAAGCAGGGCGAAGTTTTAAAACTACTGAAGCTCACAAACGTTTTATCAAAGCGAGGTGGAACGAGGATTATAAACTAGATGACTTTAAGAGGGTCGTTGATAATAAAGTTGCTGACTGGACAGGTAAAACAATAAACGGGCAACCAGCAGAAAAATACTTACAACCTTCAACGTTGTTTGGAACGAAGTTTGATAATTACCTTAACCAGGCACCAATGCACCAAGAACAAGCACAGCCTTATGATGATCTTGGATTGCCATTTTAGGAGGAAGAAATGGAAAGTATCGGAGATGTTATCGGAAAATTTGTTGATATGGATAAATTTAGGTCAATGGCAAATGATGTAACAAGCCATCCAGAAATTGAAAAATTTATTTTAGACAATAACATGACTAGCGATGAAGTTTCAAAAAGTTATTCTAAATTCTACGAATATCTTAAAGAGAAAAATAAATTTGAGAATAACGAAAAAACAACAATGAACGGGCATGAACCATTTTTGATTATGAATTATGGTTATGCCGATGTTGTATATCGTGAGACTGAAGAAGTGATTAAACGTAGGAAAAAAGCTGAGTTTGTCAAAAGGCTTAATCGCAATAGCATTGTGAGAGATATGACAATAAAAAAAGCAAGTTTTGAAAATTTTAATGCAGTAACTGACGAAGAAAAGAGAGCTTTAGCGTTCGCAAAAGAAGTATCTGAATATTATTATACTGGCGGTGAAGGAAACACAGTAGTGAGCGGACCAGCAGGAACAGGGAAAAGTCATCTAGCCATGAGCATCTTAAAAGATTGTTTGCAGCATACAGATTTGACCGTTATTTTTGCAAGTTGGTCAGAAGTTCTTCACTTAATCAAAGATAGTTTTGATAATAAAGACAGCTTTTATTCAACTGAATACTTCATGGAAGTTTTTAGAAATACTGACTTATTAGTTATTGATGATATTGGAAGTGAAAAAATAACAGAATGGTCCATGTCTTTACTGACAGAAGTTTTGGATGCAAGGACTAAGACTATTATCACCACTAACCTAAAAAGTGACGAAATAAGAAAAAAATATCATAACAGGACATATAGCCGTTTGTTCAGAGGTATTGGAAAAAAAGCATTCAATTTTGAAAATATTAAAGATAAACGTGTTAGTCAATTGCCATTCTAGGAGAAGCAATGAAAACAATAATCATTGAGCAGTGGGAAAACGAACATTACCCACTTGGAAGAATTAAAAAGCAGAAGCTGGCAGAGAAAACTGAGTATGAGATTATTTTTATTCTTAATCGTATGGCTCAGATGCCTGCAATTGCTAGATTTGGAGAAACAAGTGAAGTTTGAATTTAACTTTCTCAGAAAAGAAATGATAAATGAGAATGATAACAAGGGCACAACTTATGGTTCAAGAATTGCTGCCAATAACACCAAACAGCGTTTAAGACGGATTGCATGTCGAACAGCTCATGAATGGCTAGACCAGTCAGACGAAGTATTTGAGCAATTCCATGAGAAACACCGTTGTGATGTATTTGTTGTTATTTATCCACCCAAGCGCTTTAAATATGATCCACCAAATTATGAACCAACTTCTAAGGCATTAATTGATGGACTGACAGATGCTGGAATTTGGAATGATGATAATTACAATGTTATTCGCAGAACAAGTTTTGAACATGGCGGGCTTTCTGGAGATACAAAGATGTGGAAAGTTGAGTTAGTAGTGAAAGAACTGACAGAATAGCTCTAATTCATGAAAATTACGGTTACATTGAGCGCTTAAACTATTTCATGGATAATTTATCACGAACAATCTAAAAGCGCTTAGAAAGGAGTTTGTAGGCATAAATGAAATCATTAGAATTTTGGGATTTAATTGATAAATATCTCAAAGAGAACAATATGAGCTTGACTAAATTAAACAATGAATTATGTTTTAGGCCAGGATATTTAAAGGTTAGAAAAGACAGGCATAAAATTCCATCAGCCATTAAAATGGTTAAGCTCAAAAATATTCTTAGTGATGATGTCTTATACGAATTAATTACAACTTTCTGTGTACTCCCAACAAGTTTGCATGATATTAGAGAAGTTGATGATTTTATCTTATCACTCGAAATATCGAAAGAGATGAGAGAAAAACAACGAATGAGACGCAAATTACAAAGAACAACTAAATAAAGGAAAAACAATGAATAAAAAATTAATCACAACAGCAGTAGTCGCAGCAGGAATCTTTGGTTCAGGAACTTTTGGAGCTTATGCAGCTAATGCGTGGGCAGGGCATCAAAATATGGTCGCTGTGCAACAGAATATCTCTATCTTGAAACAACGCTTGCTAGACAGAAACGAACAGCTTAAACAGGCAAATAATAGCTCACAGCAATATGCAGACCAACTTAATCAATTGAACAACCAAATTGACCAGTTGAAAGACCAAATCAATCAAGATAACTCGAACTTGCAAAATCAAGCTGCTAGCTATCAAAATCAACTAAACGTACTCAACCAGCAAAAAGAAGAAGTCACTAGACAATTAAATCAAGCGAACCAAGATAAGGCGAGCATGGGGGAACAGATTAGTGATTTGAACTCAAAGCTAACTGCCGCTCAACAAAAGACTGACGAGTTATCACAGGCTGTAACTGATGCGCAACAAACCAAAGACTTGTCAGACGACGCTGTCAATGCGACGAAGTGAGGGATGAGATGAAACTAAGCGAGATTGAAGCGGTAGGTTATTTGCTTACTGCTTATGACGAAGATCGCCATGCTCTTTACACAGCAGAGCAAATGCAAGAGTACGCAAAAGAATGTGTTAGAGAAGCGATAATCTTAAATAGCGGCGGTGCTGTATCTGACGATATGATTAAACGAGCTATTGATTCAGTATTTACGGAGGACACGAAAAATGACTAAGTTTGAAGAGAAGAAAAAAGAAGCCTACGAAAAAGCTAGCATGAAATCTTACGGAAATACTGCTGGTAGTATGCAAATGCGACATCTATTAAATGAACTGGAAAATGCAGGTTTATTAAAAGAACAGCAAGCCCTGCCAGTCGTGCCTGAGTGTGTTGATAAGTGGTATAAGTTTCACATGAATGGAACATTTTCGGCTGTTATTACTGCTTATGCTGTTGATGGAGCTGATAAAGCTGTTATTTGGCTCGTACAAAACGGAGGTATGGATTTACTTTGTAAAATGAAGCTGTATGGATACACAGTCGAAAAACCGCAGCTGTTCTATTTGTGTGAGAAGAATACGGGATATTATTTGCGCAAATCAGGTACTGACTGGTATGGAATCACTTCTCATTATTCAAACGATTCCGACGAAAATTACATGAATTACAAATTCACCCAGAAAGAAATTGATAAGCTAGATACTGGGAGCTATGAGCTTGTTCCTGTGGAGGATGGAGAATGAAAAGAGAATTTAAAAAACTAAATAAAAATGCGACACTTCCAGAACGAGCAACAGAACACAGTGCAGGTTATGATATTTCAGCAAGCGAAACAGTTACGATTCAACCTGATGAAATAAAAATGGTAAGTACAGGTCTAGCTGTTCAACTTGGAGATGATGAAGTATTGAAATTATATGACCGCTCAAGTAATCCAGTTAAGCGTGGCATTGCATTGATTAATTCAGTAGGAATTATCGATTCAGATTATTATCCTAATGAATTTAAAGGCTTGTTTATGAACATCTCAAAAGAGCCTGTAACCATTTCTAAAGGTCAAAGAATAATGCAAGGGATATTTGTCAAATACCTTACAACAGACGATGATAACGCAAATGGAGAGCGTACAGGTGGATTTGGTAGCACTGGGGAGGTGTGAGAATGACGAAAGAAACAGAACTTTGCGGTTTCCAACCTACAGGAAGGTCAGAAGATGTACCTAAACCCCCTAAATATAATTTAAATGCAGAATTCTGGCGTACTCAATGGTCAGAAGCTTCTGGTGCTCACTTGATGGAATATCTCAGAGCTGAAAAACTCCAAGAACAGCTTAACACTGCGAAAAAGCATATCGAGCATGTTATTGGAACGATTAAACATGATGGGCATTTAGAAACTATTCAAACAGACTGGATTTTGCCTTATTTAGAAAAAGCACTCGCAGCGATTGGAGGGGATGATGAAAGCTTGGATAATTAGTAACCCTTGGGATGATGAGGGACGACAAGCTCTTACCTTTGCAGATACACGAAATGAAGCAAAAAGTAATGCAGGTTGGATTACAGACACCAACGGAGCTTTCAAAGTTGCCTATATCGAGGAGGTTGTGGAATGAAAGATGCATCAAAATTAGTTTTATTTATTATTATGGCTATGAGCATTGTATCGCTTATTATATCTATGCCAACGCTGATTGTGGCAATACTTATGGGAATTAAATACCTTGCCCTTAGAACGCTAATCGCTGTGATTATGGGTACCGTCATTTTCTCAATAACTTGGGTAATATTGAACAACCAAATGGATAAAGAACTTCAAAAAATTGATGAAGAGCTTGCTGAGCACAAATCAAAAATGGGGCAGCTCGACAAAGAATTTGATGAACAGCAAAAAAGAGTCACTGACAGATTTAAGAATTTGAGGTAAGTAAATGACAAGACGGAGAAAAGCAGAGATAACAAGTGTTTACGGCGGAGATGGAACGAAAATTGATTCTTATGTTTCTCATTATGGTTATGTTAACATTCCACGCTTTAAGCACAAGAAAAATCCCATCTCAATGATTAAGGCTTTGGAAGTGAGAGACAAGATGGAGCGGAGAAAAGTATTTTATAACTCTGAAACTTGGAAAGAAATACATAATAAAAACTTACCTGAACTCACCCCTCTTCTAACCGAAGTAGGTGGCGGAACTTTAGGAAAAATTTCCGTTACTAATTTAGAAACAGGAGAAAAAAGGTGGATATGAAAGATAAGGTTATCAAAGGACTAATAAGAGCAACTTGTTTATCTATCTTTTACTTAATATTTGAATACGTATCAAGAAATTGGGGGTTGGTTGAAACAAGGAGATTTCTTTATATCTTGATTATGTTTCTATATTTATGGAAGGATAATTGAACGCAAAAAAAAGCCCAAATCAATGATATGGGCTTTGAGGGATAACAAGTTAACGTGATGATATATCCATACAAGATGAACACGGCCTAATTTGAAGTGATGGATAAGTTCTACGAGTGTATTCCATTGCTTCGATATCATTTTCAAAATCCCCATCAATAAGATATGAATCATTAACTTTTGGGCGATTAGGGCAAGTTCCCTTGTGTACTTCATGATAATCACTGAAGTCACCACTTTTATCTACGACATAGCTCATGAGTTAGTCCTCCTTCAAATAGTTTGTATTGGTTATACAATTTTATTTTAAAACTATTACTAACCAAGTACAAGCAATATGATTTAAATAAAAGGAAATATAAAAAAGCCCAAGCTGACCAAACTTGAGCCATCGTAGAAAAGATGTAGATGTAACAGTTCATCTTTAAGTGTTACTTGTGGTCAGTTATATTATATCACATCAATAAGTAAGAGGTTATGGGATAAATGCAAAAAACCCGAACTGACCAAGTTCGAGTTATATGTTCTAGGTTTAAATTTTATTCTTAAAATTTAGGTCTACTACATTATACCATAATAAAAATAAGTTATAACAAAAAGCTCGAGTTGACCAGGCTCGAGCGAAATACGAATTAACAACTTATTATAATATTTTTTAATATTTTTGGTCAGTTATATTATATCACATACTGAGCTAGGAACTCGCTAAACTCAACTGGAGGAGAAAATAATGAAAGACAATAAACAAGTATCATTGATTCAAAGAACGCTGCTAGAAGTTGCAGAATTTAAAAAGCATAAGCTAAATGAATTTTTAATAGGGGAAAGTCAATGGTGGTATTCTAAAAGCCAAGATATCATTATGGCAATGAAGAATAGTGATCAACCAAATATTTTAACTAAAGATTGGATATGGGTTATGTCAACAATAGACGGAAATCTTGTATTGGGGGGGAAGGTGGAATAGGAATCGAGGTTGAATAAATGATTGCAAATATAATTATCATAGCCTATGTATTATTCCTGATTCTTGGACTGTTCGTTACACCTTACGCAATTGGGAAGCCAAGAAGCCCAATAAGTGTTGGAACTGCAACCTTTAATATATTATTTGGAATTGCGTTTCTGATATCATTATATTTTAAATTAATTAAATAAATAAACAAAAAAGCCCACGGCAATGGGCTTTACAAATGATTTATTCTAATACTATTATAACATAACAGGAGTTAGAATATGACAAAAGAATTGACGAAAGCACAATGGCATGATGTTCGAATGACGCTAAGAATTGGACTAATGTCAAATATTTAGACACAAAATGAGCTATATTTTCTTAAAATAATTTTCTTCTTTCTGATTTGGAGTTAAACCATTGTTGGCGGAATGAGGATTATAATTGTTATAAAATTGTTCGATGTATTCAAAGCAAGAGAGTTGAACTTCTTGAATGGAGTGATAAGTTCTGCGATTAATTTCTCGTTGTTTAAGATACTTGAAAAAGACCTCGGTGACGGCATTATCATAAGGATATCCAGGCTTGGAGTAAGAAGCAAGCAATTGATGCTCATCTAATAACTTTCTAAAGGAAGCTGATTTAAATTGGCTTCCTTGATCCGAATGAAAGATAATTGGTTCCTTAGGCTTCCTCTTATTTATAGCTGTTTCTAAGGTGTCACAGGCGAGTTTGGCATCAATCCTATCACTTACTTTCCACGCGATACATTTCCTTGAGTAGAGGTCAAGGATAGCACAGAGATAAACATGTCGCTTAGGTCCTATAGAGATATAAGTGAAATCAGTTGTCCAAACTTGATTCGGGGAGTTCGGGTTAAATTCTTGTTTAAGCAGATTACCAGAAGAAAATACAGGAGATTTATTTGATTTAAAACGAGGTTTGATGGTTGACATTTTAGGGAGTGTCATAGACTTGAGAAGTCTTAAGATACGGCCTTCAGAAATATTAACGCCATAATCACGCAGAAGAATGATTTTAAAAGCTCTCGTTCCAATTCTTTTCTTGGCTTTCATATAAATTTCAAGGAGTAATTTTCTCAAGCGTTGATTTTCTACTTCACGCTTCGAAGGCCTCTTGTTTATGAAGTTATAGTAGGTGGAACGATTGACATGTAAAACACGACAGAGCATAACTGTCGTGTGTTCAAATCGGAGTCGATAGACGGCTTTTAATCTCATTTGGAGTTTTGCATGAATATGGCACTCGCTTTTTTTAAGATCAGATTTTCTTCCTCTAGTTGGGCATTCCTTTTTTGTAATTCTTGAATCTGTTTAGCAGTCAACACCGTATTATCTTCAAGACGCACTTGAGAGTACTGCTTAATCCATTTTGCAAGTGCAGAAGAAGATACCCCATAATCTTTACAGAGTTCAGTTTGTGTTTTACCAGTTTGATAGAGATTAACGAGCGATTGTTTGAAATCCTCGTCGTAACGTTTAAAACCTGACATAAAAGTCCTTTCATTTTTGTGTCTTAATAGACAGATTATAACACACAATTTTCTGTCCACTTTTATAGTATAGCTCCAAATTATCATTCGCAATAAGAAGAATGCCAAGCAATCTCAGCTTATCAATGAAGCATTAGATAATATTAAAGATGAAGATGATCGTAAGATATTCAAACGTTATTACATTGATGGTTGGGGAATCATTAAGATTACAATGAATATGTATTACTCTAAGAGCGCAGTCATTGCAAGAAATAATAAAGCAACGCAACAGTTTGCTGAGAAATATGACGGTGGTCATTTACTTAAGATGTTTCATGAATAATATAACAGAAAGGATAACCGCATAATGTTAACGATAACAGAAGCGCAAGCAAAAGCAGTCCGGAGAAAGAGGGCTGACTTAAGACTGACAAAATCAGAAGCTCATAAACTTATTGGTATTGGCGAGAAAACTTTACGCAAAGTTGAAGAAGGAAATTATAAAACAAAATTGACAGTTTATACAAAAGTTATGGAATGGTTGGCAGAAGATTATTAGTATAAAGAACGCTACTTTTTCGTAGCGTTTTTGTTTTACGATTGAATCATGATAGATGTAAGCACACCAAAGGCAAGGCACAGGTTCTATTGCTCAGGAGCGTGGAGGCGTATGAGAGAACAGATACTCAAGCGCGATAACAATGAATGTCAGTGGTGCAAAGCAGAAGGCAGAGTGACAACGGCTAAGACTGCGACACTAGAGATAGATCATATCAAGGAACTTGATTATCATCCAGAGCTTGCACTAGAACCTAGTAACCTGCGTACCTTATGTCACGAATGCCACAACAAGAGGCATGATAGACACAGACACAAGCAGTTTGATGATGAAATTTTTGAATTCTGATTTTATTGTTCGGAAATTACGAAAAATTTTCATGAAAGTACCCCCGGGTCTAAAATAATTGGGTTAAATTCCGAATTTACCACAGACCGGTTGGGGTTTTTTAACCAAATATAAAGCCATTTTTTTGAAAGGGGGGGTAACCATGGCAAAAAGCAAACTTGAAATAGAATTATTAGGGCTAATTAATGAAAAATCAGCTTCAGAAATTGAAAAGGTGGAGAGATATTGTAGTTTGGTTAGAATATCCAGAAACCTTGATAAATCTATTTCTAAAGATGGAACAATGATAAAAGTCGTTAATGGTAATCAAGAATTTTTGAAACCAAACCCTGCCATTTCTGAGAAAGTAAAAATTAATACAGCTCTTATAAAATTGGATGAATTTTTCGAGGAAAAACGAGCCGAAAAGGGCAAAAATAATGATTTTAATGAGGAAGATTTATATGCTGATTAAATATGTCAGTGATTATATCAATTCTTATCATGCTCAAAAAGTAAAACTTAACAAGGAACGTATAGAACTTGTTGAATATATTGCTAGAGAAATTAAACCTCGTCTTGAAAGAAAAGAAATTTATTTCGATGAAAGCCAAATTAATAAATGCATCAGATATATCGAAACATTTTATTTTAAACTAGAGGACTTTCAAAAATTTATTATTAGTTTCATTTTTTTATTTTGGAGTGATGGGGATGATATTGTTTTTGAACAATTTTTAATCATGATGGGGCGTGGTGGTGGTAAGAATGGTTTAATCTCTGGAGTAACTAACTACTTGCAAACTCCAATGCACGGAATTCCCAAATATCATATTTCGCTTGTCGCAAATAGTGAAGATCAAGCTAAAATGAGCTTTGAAGAAATCTACGACACAATTGAGATGAATGAAAAACTTCAAAGAATGTTTTCTTGGGGTAAAAAAGAAATCAAAAATCGCAAAACCCAGTCTATTATTCGTTATAAGACAAGTAACGGAAATACAAAAGATGGTTTGCGTGACGGTGCAGTAGTATTTGATGAAATACACCAATATGAAGACCACAAAGTAACAGATGTTTATATTTCTGGTTTGGGGAAAGTTGCTAATCCAAGAGAGTTCTATATCGGAACAGATGGATTTGTTCGCGAGGGATTCATTGATGAAATGAAGGAATTAGCTCATAAAGTACTCAAAGGTGATGCTGATTTTGATGAATTATTTCCTTTTATTTGCAAACTGAACGATGAGCAAGAAGTCGATGATCCAACAAATTGGGAAATGGCTAATCCTATGTTTACTCTTCCAATGAGCAGTTATGCGAAAAGATTGTATAAAAAGGTTACAAAACAATATAAAAAACTAGAGGTTAACCCGAGTGGCCGTGATGAATTCATGACTAAACGGATGAACCTGCCGGTGACAGATATTGAAAGAAGCGTGGCCACTTATGAAGAATTAAAAGCAACAAAAAAAGAGTTCCCGGAACTCCGAAATTTACCAGCAGTTGGAGGATTTGACTTTGCTTCTACTCGTGACTTTATTGCAGTTGGTGCTTTGTTTAAAGTTGATGGGGATTATGTTTTCAAATCTCATTCGTTTGTTCGTAAAGAATTTGTCGATAGAATATATAGCTATTCAAAGCCAAATGAAAATGTTAATGGTAAACGACGATTTGCCCCGATTAGACAATGGGAAGATGAGGGGTTGCTCACAGTATTAGATGAACCGTCAATGGATGCACAACACGTTGTAGATTGGTTTGTTCGTATGCGTGATGAAGAAGGGTATGAATTCCAAACTATTTGTGGAGACGGCTATAAAATGAGGGAGTATTTACAACCTAAATTTGAAGAAGCTGGGTTTGAAGTCTCTTGGAATAGCAAATTTGAAGAACCGCTTGGTTATCGTGTGGAAGTTATTCGTAACTTTAGAGCCATTGATGCGCAATTATCAACGGTAATTGAGGATAGTTTTGCCAATAAAAAAATTAATTTTGGTGATAATGACATGATGCGGTGGTACACAAATAACGTGCTTCGACACTTGAAAAAAGATGGAAATGTGGAATATATCAAAAAAGAAGATGTCAGACGAAAAACAGATGGATTTAAAGCTTTTGAAGCAGCGATGTTCAAGGCTGATTTATTAAATGAAGTAGATACAACTGATTTCTATGATAATTTGGGTTGGTTTATGGGATAAACGATACTTTTTGAGAGTAAAAATCTAGCATAATTCATATTGTAGAGGAGTGAGCAATAAAATATTAGTAATGTGGTGCGATAACCCTCAAATAAAGCTGTCAGAAATGGCGGCTTTTTATTTATAAAAACGCTACTTTTTCGCTCTACTTTTCCATTAAACTTGAATTAAAAGTACGGAAAGGAGAAAATGTGGGACTATTTTCAGACATTTGGTCATCTGTAAAAGATAAATTAAGCACAACAGATTTAACTGGGTATGACGCATTATTTAATGCACAAGTCACGCTTGGTATTAAGGATGCTGCTTTAGAATCTTGTGTTTCTTACTTAGCAAGGATTGTTTCTAAAGGTAAATTTGTATTTAAGAACGAAAGCTCAATTACAGATTCTAAATTTGATTATGCTTTAAATATGAGACCAAATCCTAACCAAACAGCTAGTGAATTCAAAATTTCAATGATAAAAAAGTTGTTAAATGGTGAGCTATTAGTCATACAGGATGGTGATCAGTTCTATATTGCTGATAATTTTGTAACAAACTATTCGCTTGACGGGAACACATACACGGGAGTGACAGTTAACTTCTCCAATAGCAAAGTTTCTAATGTTCCTAATTCTGGACCATACGCTCAAAAATATTTTAATAGAACCTTTATTCAAGGAGTGGATTGTTTTCACTTAGACAATGACAATATTGGGATAAAAAAATATGTTGATAGTCTATGGGATGATTATGGAAAACTATTCGGAATCTTAATTGCCAACCAGCTCCGTGTAGGGCAAGTTAGAGCAAAAATCAGTATTCCAGTCAACAGCAAGCTTGAAGATAATGAGAGAAAAAAATTGCAGCAACAATATGCAACAACTTTATACGACAAAATGATGAATGATCCAGTGGTATTTATTCCTGCTGACGATAAATCAAAATCTTCGTATGATGAAATTTCTTCTAGCAAGTCTGCAACACTACAAAATCAGATTACTGACTTTTGGTCTTTAAAAAAAGTATTCATTGGAGAAGTAGCCGGGCTGCTTGGAATTCCTCCAGCATTGGTGCTTGGAGAGACTGCTAATAATTCTGAAAACTTGGATTTGGCGATTGAATCCGCAGCGATTCCATTGGGCAATAAATTATCTGAAGGATTCGCAAGTATTTTAATTAAAAAATCAGGATATTCAGTTGGCAATACCTTGCAAATGACTGGATTTAAAACAGTTAACATTCTTGACCGTGCAGATGCAATTGATAAAGCAGGGTCTAGTGGTGTTATAAAAGTCAATGAAGTTCGCGAGGCTGCCAATTTACCACCAACAGAAGATGGGGACAGATTTATTATGACTAAAAATTATGAAGAGAAAGGAAAAAATAGTGAAGACACTTAAGTTTAATGGCGTAGTTGCCGATAACGATTATGAAGAAGTGTATGACTGGTTTGGTATGGAATGCATCACTCCGCAAAAAGTTGCAGACTTCTTAAACGAGGCTAATGGAGAAGATGTTACCATTCAAATTAACTCTGGAGGTGGTTCTGTATTTGCTGGGAGTGAGATTTTCACAGATTTAAGCAAGTATCAAGGTAAAGTTATTGCTGAAATCTCTGGTCTTTGTGCAAGTGCTGCGACATTCCCCCTTTTAGCAGCTGATAGGGTGGCGATAACTCCCATCGGTCAAGTTATGATTCATAACGTATCAATGGTTCAACAAGGCGACTATAGAGATATGGCTTCAAGCTCGGATTATTTATTGGGGTCAAGTGGAAATTTAGCAAATCTCTATGCTAACCGAATGAACATTTCAGCAGAGGAAGCTCAAAAATTAATGGACAACGAAACTTGGTTTAATGCAAAGCAAGCTGTTGAATCGGGGATAGTTGATGAAATTCTTTTTGAAAATAATCAATCTGTTCAAATGGTTGCAAGTTTTTCACCAATGTTATCACCTGATAAGATTAATCAATTTAAAAACATGATTAAAGGAGATGACAAGAAAAATTACACGATTGATGTTTCTCTTGACAAGAAACAAATGGATTCAATTAGTAAATTAATTGATGAAAAAATATCTGAAGTAAAAGCAGAATTTGAAGCTGATAACTCGGCAGAAAAGCCACTTAAAAATCAAAAATTTAAACCACTTTTCCTAGGAGGAATTTAATAATGGATTACACAAAATTACCTAATTACACAGCAGCTGTTGGGAAATATACAGATGCAGTTGCTAATGGAGCCGATGAAAAAGAACAACAAAAATTATTTGCAAAGTCTATGGAAGTCATGGGGACGGAAATTGTTGAAAATCTTGCTGATCAAACAAATGAAAAAATTAACTCTCTAATGTCATCTCGTTCTGCAGAAGTAATGTCAGCAGAAGAAACAAAATTCTTTAACGAAATTACTTCTGGTGTTGGAAATGTAGAAAAAACCTTGCCTCTTGAAATTATCAATCAAGTTTTTGACGAATTGACTTATGCTCATCCGTTGCTTGATATTATCAATTTCCAAGATATGGGGCTTCGCACTAAAGCGATTACCTCTGATGGTATCTACAATGGTGGAACAGCAGTATGGGGAACTTTTGCTGGTGATATTCAAGGTCAATTAAATCAAAACTTTGGAGAACACGATTTTTCTCAAAATAAACTTACAGCATTTACTGTTATTCCTAAAGATGCCCTTGATTATAGCTATGATTGGTTGAAAACCTTTATCATCTTACAATTGTCAGAATCTATTGCAGTTGCTCTTGAAGCGGCTTTGGTTAATGGTGATGGCAATAACAAACCCGTTGGTTTGATTAAAGATGCTACCATTGTAAATGGGACTACTACATATGGAGATAAAACAGTATCTGCTGACCTTTCGCCACTTGCTGCTTTAGAAAACTCTCAAGACGTTTCACGACAAGCTGCTAAAATTCTAGCACCTATTATGAAAAAAATGTCAGTTAGTGAAAAAGGAATTCCACTTAATATTGCTGGACAAGCAAAAATTTTGGTTAATCCTCAAGATTATTATGATTTTACCGCAATGTTCTTGTATTTGAACGCTAATGGAGTATGGGTTGATATCTTACCTTTCAATATTGCTGTAGTTCAATCAATGGCAGTTCCCGCTGGTAAAGGGATTGTATTTGTCGCAAATCGATACAATGCTTATCGCGGAAAAATGACAATGCAAGAATTTGACCAAACATTTGCTCTTGAAGATCTTCAACTTTATACAACTAAATCATTCTACTGGGGCAAACCAAAAGATAACAATGCTTCAGCACTTGTTACAATTGCCGCTGTTCCTAAAGGATAAGAGGTAGCTCATGAAACTTAAAGTAAATGCAGTTTTTGATGATGTAAAAGAAAATGTGCGTCGAGATGTCGGCGAAATTTTTGAAGCAACTGCAACTAGGTTCAAGGAGCTTGAAAAAAAGCTCCCTGGCTTTGTTGAAAAAATGGAGGGTGACGAAGAAGAATAGGAGGAGTTTATGGCTGACGCTAAAACTTGGGCCACTAATAACCTTAGTTCATTTAAACAAAGAATGAGAATTAGTACTGAGGATTCGGATGAGTTGGCTAACTTAACTGATATGCTCACAGCCTCGTACACTTCAATTCTACGATTGATTGGAGTATCTGATGCGAGTGATCCAGAAGTTAAGGAATTAATTTTCGAACGTTCGCGTTATACATACAATGATGCGCTAGATGAATTCAAAGAGAATTATAAGCAAAATATCCGTGATGTTTTTCTAGCTAATCAGCCTACTGATGATGTAGGAGAGACGCAATGATTAAATCGCAAAAATTACTTAAATCATCTAATCGTACAAATAACGGAACGATGCGGACTAAAGTTACATTTCAAGGAGTAGGGCTTGATACGTCATTCGACGGGAGAGGTGGTGATCCTATTGTTCTTTTTAAAACCTACGCAGATCTTTATTCCCCTAGCAATAAAGATTTAACAATCTTGGGGAATCAAAATGTTAAAAATGGAGCAACAATAAAAATTCGCGATCCCTTAACAAGTTATCAACCCAAAAATGATGACAAAGTTATTATTGATGACTCAAGGTACGTCAATAAGGTTTGGAACATAATTGATATTCAGCCAGATTTCCATGATCGTACTTTCCTAAAAATAATACTAGGAGGTACAAATCTTAATGAGTAGTGGTATGACTATTAGGGGCTTTGAAGAAATTGAAGCTAAATTGAGAGAAAAGTTTAGTGAAACTCGAGTAAGAAAGATAGAAAGTGATGCGCTTAAAGCATCTGCAGATGAAGCTGTAATTAATTTAAAGAGCACTCTTTCTAAATTTGCAAATTCTGGTGATACAGTAGCAGGGGTTGTTCGAGGGAATGTTTCTAGAACATCAGGATTCCCCGTCATAAAGATAGGTAACAATGGTAAGCATTGGAGACTTGTTCATCTTGAAAATAATGGTTTTGTCAGAAATGGTAAATCATATCGTTATAAAAGTTTTGGCGCTTTACAAAGATTTTCAAATGCTCAAGGACAAAAATTTGTTAAGACAGCGCAAGCTAATTTGAAGGAGTTGTTAAAATGAATGATATGCTAAATGAACTTATGCAAGCTTTAGCTAATGACTCTGATATTCTAGCAATTCAAAAAACGGGTGGATTTAAAAGTTATTCTAGGTATGAAAATTTATCAGGAAGTTTGACAAGTATAACGGTTATACCTGCTGGCCCACCAGAACAAACTGCGGTAGGAAGCAACGATTCATTCGCTAAACATTTTGTCTATCAGGTCAGCATTGAGGCAACTAATCGAATGGAAAGCAAGGAGCTTCAAAGAAAAGTTGAAAATATTCTCAAAACAAAAGGGTTCTTTCAGATGAATGGTGGCCTTGATGAATATTTTGAAGAAACAAAGAGATATGTGGATGCTCGATTTTATGAAGGCAACAGTAATCTTTACGAAAATTATTGAAAATAAGGAGAAAAAACAATGTCAGTACCTATTGGTTTTAAACGTTTAACAATTCGTGTAAAAGATGGTAAAGATCCAGTTCTTGGGACAAATCAGTTTGTTATCGAAGGAAAAAAAGATAATGGTGGGATGGTTTCCGCTAAAGTATCAGGATTAGCGGTTGATGCCGTAAAATCTTATTCTTCAAATAAAGTATACTCCATTTCAGGAAAAGGAGTTGGAGATGGTAAAGTTGATTTCGATATCATGGACTTCCCTGAAAAAATTAAAAATGCAGTGCTTGGAATTGTCGCATCTACTAACGGTGTATACAAAGCTACTGCAGATCGCACTTCTCCATATTGCTCGATTCTATTGGAGGATGTAACACCTCAAGGTAATCCATATTTAATGGCATTTGTGGATGGAATGTTCTCTTCTGATGGTCTTGAGTTTAATACAGTACAAGGTAAACAAAGAGAACTTCCATCAGAAGCCATCAGTTTTGCGATTGGTTCTGATGATAATGGTTTGTATTACTCTACTTTTGTTGGAACAGGAACATCTACTGATGCAGCTGGTATTACAGAGATTAAAACTGATGCTCAAATGGTACCAGCATCAAGCGGTTCAGGAACTGGGGGAGGTGAGTAATAAATGACTAAGTTGTCAATTACTCTTCGTGATAAAGATGGTGAGTTTACTGTTACTCAAGAACATGTTAGCGGTCAAAAACTTCTTGATTATTGGGATATGGCAGTTGAAATTGAAAAAAACGTTGATAAGATGTCTATTTCAGACGTTTATAAAAAACGTATTAATTTCATTGCTGGTTTATTCGATAGTTCAAAAGTAACGGAAGAATCAATTTTGGCAAGTGTACCTGCTTGGGGATTGCAAAATTTCATTAAAGATGTTTTTGAAACGATTACTGGTTCAAAAGAAGTTACGGGTGACGAAAAAAAGGAACAATGACAGTCTCAGAAGCTCGTTCTGAATTTCTAGACTTTGTAAAAACGCTAGTATCGACTGGTTCATATACTTTAGCAGATATCCTTAGTAATGATTTTTCTACAGTTGTTTCTGTGGTTGGTGCAAAAATTATATCAAAAGATGGTAGCGTAGATGAGCCTGAACAAGAAAAAGTGTTATCGCTTTGGGAATTTGGGCAGTCATTAAAATAAAAATAGCTCTTATGAGCTGTTTTTTTAGTTTTATTTTAGGTAACGCTTGCAATATTTTATTTTAAAAGAGTATAATGAATTATAAAAATAAGGAGAAAATTATGAAAAGACTATCAATTTTTTTATTTAGCTTTGGTATTTTGTTATTGACTTTGTCAGCATGTGGTAATACTTCAAGCAATAAAACTGAATATGCAGATAAAGCATTTATATCAGATCTTGCTCGCGGACTCGAAAATAGGTGGAAAGATGCAGATGAATTAGATAAGATAAAAGATCCCAGCAACTCACAAACTAAGGAATATTATAATAAATTCATAAAAGATGAGTTGGATGCTATAAGTTCATACAAAGATAAAAAATTTAAAGACTCAAAGTTGCACGCTCTAGTTTTACAGTATCTCAATGTTTTAGATGATTCAAAAAAATCAATTAATTCAATAAATACATTAGAGGGAATGAAAAAATGGAGTGATGCTTATAATTCTAGAACAAAATTACTAGTAGATTTTAAAAATAATTATCATTTAAAAGTTGACGCGAAATATAAGTCTTATCTTTCTGACTTAGAAAAAGATGGACAAAAAGCAGTTAAAAATGATGAAGTAAAGGAAAAAATAACTGCATTAGTAAATGGAATAGTATTTAGTTATAAAGCTCAGGAATATGATGATACTTATAAAAAATATGAAGCTACTGTAGAAAATACCACAGGTTCCGATATATCTAGTTTTAGTGGACAAGTAAATCTTGTCGATTCAAACGGTGTTACAGTTGGAGATGCTTACATTTCTGCTCAAAACTGGAAATCTGGTTCAAAGGTTCTCTTTGATTTTACAACAGATAAAACATTTGATAAAACAGTTATTACTCCAGAATATACATTAGCCGATCAGTAAATAGAAAACCTTGTTTAACACTTTCTTATATACATTAATTAAAAAACGCTACTTTTTAAGGGCGTTTTTTGTTTATCCTTGAATTAACGATAAAAAGTTCAAGGAGAAAGCAATGGCAGATACACCTTTAGGGAAAATGATAATTGAAATGGGCTTTGATGATTCCAGCTTTGCAAAGGGTGTTACCGGGGTTAGTAAGCAATTATCCGCCTTAAAAAATGATTTAAAAACTTCTCAAACATCATTTTCAACATTTGGGAAAGGTGTTGACGGAGTTAAAAGTCCAATGGAAGTTCTAACAAAATCCATTGAGACACAAAAAAGACAATTAGATTTACTCAAAAAATCTTATGACGGTTCACTTGTTGATGGGAAAGCAAGCTCTAGCACTCAAAAATATGCGGCTGATATTTCAAGAGCAAGTGCTCAGATGGCTCAATTTAAAGCACAGTTAAAGTTAGCAGCAGAGGAACAGTATAAACAAACATCTCTGTTACCTAAGCTATCGACAGGATTTCAAAAAGTAAGTGGTGGATTAAATTCGATCGCTTCTGTTTCTACTCCTGCTTCAGTAGCAGTCACTGCAGTTTTCGCAAAAGGAATTCAAGCAGCAACTAATTTCAATGGTAAGATGACTGAAATCCAAGCTTTATTATCAGATGGAACACCAGCAAGTGTTCTTTCTAAGCAAATGGATACTTTATCAGATAAATCTAAACAATGGGCTAGACAATACGGTATCGATACCACATCTATCAATGATGGTATGGAAGAAATGATTAAGCGAGGTTATGATTTTAATCAAACCGTTGGGGCTATGCCTGCGGTATTAGATGCCTCAAGAGCCTCAGGGGAAGATTTCGGAACAGTAATGTCTGCATCAACTGCTATTCTTGAACAGTTTGGTTTAAAGACTGAAGATACAGCATCCATGATGAAAAATACCCAACGTGTAACGGATAGTTTGACATTTGTAGCCAATAAAACATCCGCAGGTTTTGAAGACATGGGAATAGCAATGGAATATGTCGGACCCGTTGCTCATTCTTTAGGTATGAATGTTGAACAAACTGCTGCCGCAGTAGGATTACTTTCAAATAATGGTATCGAAGGAGAAAAAGCTGGTACATCACTTCGTGGTGCTCTATCTCGCTTGTTAAAACCTACTAAACAATCTTCGGCAGCTTTTGAAGAACTTGGCATTAATATCAATGAGTGGAAAAAAGGAAATATCGGTTTACCTGATATGCTCGATACCATCAAAAAACATACCGAAGGTATGACAGATGCAGAAAAAAGTTCATTAGTTGCTAAAGCGTTTGGTGTAGAAGCTCAAACAGGTATGAACGTGCTGATTAACCAAGGCGGAGATGCATTACGCAACTTAACCAAAGAAACTCAAAATGCAACTGGTTATACTAAAAAGCTCGCAGACCAAATGAACAATTCTGATAAGAATGCTTTTAATAAAGCTAAAGCGACTTTGGAAGTGTTATCCATTGATTTAGGTCAAAAACTCTTACCTTCAATCATTCCAGTTGTTAAAGAAATAGATAATTTGGCAGGCTCATTTTCAAAACTAAGCCCAGAAACTCAACAATTCATCATTAAAATGGCAATAGCAGCGGCCGCAGTTGCTCCAACAGCGAAAGCTTTGAGTGGATTGACAAGTATTATTTCGGGAGTTACTGGAGGTTTGGCAAGAATCGGAGCAAAAGGAGCAGGCGAACTCGCACTTAGAGGAATTGCTACAGAAGCAGGAGGTGCAACTGCTGCGATAGCTGGAGGTGGTGGACTATCTGCTTCCTTAGCTGGAATCTATCCAATATTAGCTGGTTTAAGTCCAGTGGCTGTGGGTGCATTAGGCGTAGCTGGTCTAGCTGGGCTAATTATCGGCGTAAGCAAAGCTGTAGATGAAGCAAAAGATAGAGTTAAGTTCTTTGGCCAAGTTGAAGTTCCAAAAGAAACTGTTGATAAAATAGATGATTTTAGGGATAGGATTGACAAAGCCAAGGTAGCAATGGAAGAGTTCGGTACCGGAAGCCAAAATTCAGCTCAAAAAGTTAAAGATGCTATCAATTCACTTTCCGAAGGAACAAAAGGTGATATTGACAAATCAACTAAAGAACTTGAAGATGCAATGAAACGAACGGGTTATACCGCTGACCAAATTGCTGAAATGAAAAAAAGAGGTGAAAGCGCTAAGTCTGTTGTAGAAGCTGCTGCAAATGATATTTCACAAGTTTACATCAATGCCAATAAACGTGACGAAAAAAATAGAGCATTGACAGTTGATGAGCAAGCTCGTGTAAGTTCTAACATGAAAGTTATTTTCGAATCAGAAGCTGATGCACTTAAAATAACGGGTGATAAAAAGAATACTTTAATGAAGGCTCTCAATGGCGAGTTCAATAATATGTCTAAATCTCAAGCTCAACAAGTTATCAATGACATGCGAGGGATGAGAGAACAAGCAAATAAAGAATATGACCAACAAGCCGCAGACCAAAAAAAATTGCTTGATGGTCATATTATCACTCAAGATACCTATAACGAAAATATGGCTGCTGCAGAACAAGAACGTGTTGACAAACTAAGCAAATATGGAGTAGCTGTCGCTAAAGCTGAGGATGTAATCAGAGGGAATCTTAAATTAGGTGAAGCAGGGTATAAAGAATGGCGTGAAAATGCTGAAGCAGAAATGGGCCTATATGGTGAATCATTCGATGAGGCTTTGGCTAAAGCTGGAGATGCAAGCAAGAAGTTAGGCGATAATGGCAAACTCTTAGCCAAATATACTACTGGTATGTCGGATGACGCCAAAAAAGCCAATGATGCATGGAATAGTATTATTTTTGACCCTAAAACTGGGGAAATCAAAACAAATGCTCCTGAAGTTATAGCAGAAGCTGTTAAATCTAAAGAAGGTTGGGATAATATGCAGTTCATCTTGAAGAACGCTAATTTAACAACGAATGCCAGATTTACAGTCGCAGAAGCTTTAATTGCTAGTGGGCAATGGGACCAGCTTTCTCCTGAACAAAAGAATTTGGTTGTCAACAATCAACAAGGATTGCTTGCTATTGCTGATAGTAGACAAAACATGAAAATTTGGAATGAAATGCCAGATTCTGTTAAGAAAATCCTTGGTGATAATAAAGATTTCTTACAAAATAAAGAAACTGCCCAACAAGCTTTAACTGGTTGGAATACACTTCCTGCTCAAACTAAAAAATTATTAGGTGATGATACTGACTTTTTGAGTAAAAAAGGAAATGCTACCGGAGCATTAAACTCATGGAACTCTATGCCAGAAAATGTTAAAAAACTTCTTGGTAATGATGCAGATTTTCAAAACAAAAAAGGAGCGGCTGCAAGTGCGTTAAAAGCATGGGATGCCATGCCTGAGAATGTTAAGAAAATGCTCGCTAATAACTTTGATGTATTAGCTAAAAAAGAAGGGGCTACTAATGCAATTCTGCAATGGAATAATTTGCCTGCAGATGCAAAAAAATTATTAGCAAGCAACCAAACGGCAAGTGGTGTTAATTCAGCTAATTCATGGATACAAAATAATTTCCTTGGGAAAACTGTCGATTTAAATGCCAATGACAGTGGAGCAAGAAAAACATTGAGTGGATTCTTAGGTGATATTCCGACTTCAAAAACAATTGATTTAATCATAAATAAAACAAACAACGCTCAAGGTACACCATACCATCCGGGCGGACTTGCTATGGTTAATGACCAAAAAGGACCGACTTATAAGGAATTAATCAGCCTTCCTAATGGAGTAAGTTTTATTCCAGAAGGTCGAGATGTGACAATGCCACTGCCTAAAGGAACAAAAATTTTAAAAGCTAGCAAAACAGCACAACTTATCCCTAAATATTCCGATGGGACTGGAGGAATTCCGGCTGATGCGAAGATATTTAGAGATATGCGAGCAGTTCAACAACAGTTAGTTGTTAGCGCTCCAGTTGTTGATAATAGTAGCCAGCTTAATGTCATCATTGAGTTACTTAAATTAATGTCAGGGAGTAATAACGAGTCATTAATCAAAGCAATTCAATCTTTAGCAAATCGCCCAATCAATGCAGTATTTGACAAAGATGAGGCTGCAAGAGCGCTAACACCGTCGATTACAAAGCAACAGTATATTAACCAATCAATCGATAATATCGTAAACGGAAGGAGGAACTAATGAGCAAAGTTATTAAAGTTACTTATGGAGATAACATTCTTTCAGATTTATTCGAAAGTGTAACTAACATAAAACGTGACATCGGCTCAGGCTGGACTAATAATACGCAAGCTAAAAAAGAAGGAGTTGATGTCATCACATCATCTCGTGGGCCAAGAAATATCTCTTTTGATTATTTGATAAAAGGAACATTTTTTAGTGAGATAAATGCAAACAAGCAAAAGTTAGCAAGTTATATCAATTCAGAAGATACCTTAGGCTTAGTATTTGAAGATGAACCAAATAAAGTCTGGTATGCATTGCCAGACGGAGAACAATCCTATGAGCCAGAATCAAATAAAGGAACACTAACCTTTTTAGTTCCTTCTGGCCACGCAGTTTCAAGTTTTACAAATGTCCTTAATTTATCTAACTCTGGTGGAGCAAATGGAATAATTACTCCTAGCACAGTTGATGGATCAGTAACAGCGGTTATTAAAAATAAAGGTACGCTTCCGGCTTGGTTACGTTTTAAGGTAAAAAACGTTCAAGAAATTGGATATATTGGTATTGTAGCACCAACTGGAGTTTTTGAAATGGGAAATATCGAAGAAGCAGATGGAGTTATAAAACCTGAAAGTGAGTATCTTTATGATAGCAAGGATGATACAACATTTTCAGCTTTTAAAGATGTTGCTCCTGGAACTGTCAATCCTCAAAGTAACTTACTCGCAACTAACGGTAAAATTGAGTTTCAAAACGATGGGCTTAGATTAAAAGATGCAGGAACTGCAACCTCTAATCAAATTATTGCCGGTGGTATGAAAGTGATGACTTTACCTGCAGATTCAAACGGTCATGTAGGAGCGGTTAACTTTTACTCTTACTTTAATTTATTTGCTTGGGCAACTGCCTTTGGCCAGACTGGGGTTCTACAAGTTCTGTTCACAGATATTAATGATAAATTGGTGGCTGGCTATGGAATTATTAAACCAGATAAATCAGGTAATATCGCTGTTATGAAAGGCTGGGTAGGCGGAAACAATCCTCACGAAGTTATTAGTCGTGACTTTGCAGCCAATAACGGAGAAGGGAGTGGTTCCGGTTCATATAACAATACTCAATTCAACCAAAAAACTGGGCATACTGACTTTCGTAAAAGTGGGGCGAATCTTGGATTCTTTTGGAAAGGTTCGAGAATTCCTGCTTATGTTCCAGAATTAGAAAATACAGAAATTGCCAAAGTTTATTTGTACATCGGACAATATACAAATTCCAATAAATTCATGACCAATTTAGCAATTAGAAATATGTCTTATCGAAAAGATAATGTAGATGTTTGGCATAATATTCCAAACCGCTATGCGGCAAATTCAGAAATAAGAATAGATATGGGGGAAGGAAGTATTCTTGTTAATGGTATTCCTTCATTGACAGAGATGGTCAATGGTTCTAACTTTCTTATGATTCCACCGGGAGAAACAACCATCGTTACTGTGCCTTCAAATTTTGTTAGTGTTCCACTTGAAATTGAATATAGCTGGGAGGAGAACTATTTATAATGTTAATTAATGTTTTAGATGTAAATTTACAAAAAGTCGCATTTTTGAGTAATGATGTTCCTGGACTTCCAAATTATTATGATGATGAATTTCATGAATATCGTGACCAAGGTGCTGCTACTTTCAAATTTACAGTAAAGAAAGTTATCAATAACAAACTTCAATCCTATGCTCGATTCCTAAATGGTCAGTCGTATTTTAGTTTCCGAATTGATGGTAATGATTATTTGATGACCCCTGCTTCTGAACAAGCAATCCACGAAACAAGTGAAGAGATTTCATTCTTTTGTGTCTCTCTTGATAGAGAACTAATGAGCGAGCAATCTAACCCTCTGGTTAATACATCGAGCCATAGTATCCAGTGGTATTTTGACCAAATGGGGTTGATATCAAACACTCAGATTACAATTGGGATTAATGAAGTTTCTAATTTGGCACGAACCATTAGCTATGATGGACAAGAAACAAAATTAGCTCGTCTAATTTCTGTTATTGGAAACTTTGATGCAGAGTTTGAATTTATTACTAAGCTTAATAATGATAGTTCTCTCGATTCTGTTACGCTCAATATTTTCAAAGAAAATGATGGGTTGAACATACAAGGTGTAGGCAAAAAAAGAGATGATGTTCGTCTAATATTTGGTGAAAACATTCAAGCAGTAGAACGCGATGTTAGTACAGAAGGCTTTTTAAACGCAACAACTGTAACCGGGGCAGACAATTTAAGTTGGAAAAGTGCTTCATTCAGTTATATAAATGATGACGGAGTGGAAGAATTTTATAAAAGAGCAGGAGATAATACAGCGTATGCACCACTATCTGCCAAAATATACCCAGCTCAATTATCAAAAGATAAAGATGATATTTGGACACGAATAGATTTTACTACTGAGTATAAGAATGTAAATGATATGTGGGCTTATGCGGTACGCCAATTTAAGCAGTATGCTTATCATCAAGTTACTTATACTGTGACTCCATCATCAAAACTAGTAAATGCAGAAATTGGAGATGGCCCCCCACTTGCAAAAGGCGATACAGTCATCATACAAGATAATAATTATATTGACATTGATGGGAATGTAGGACTGTTATTATCTGCTAGGGTTTCAGAAAAAATAGTATCTGAAACCCATCCTGAAAATAATAAACTTATTTTTTCAAATTATAAGAAGCTAAATAGCGAAGTATCCACAGACATCCAAGCCATAGTTAATCAGTTGGTCGATGCAGCTACTCCATATATTGGTAGTATCGACACAACTAATGGCACACAGTTCAAAAATGGCACTGGTTCAACAACCTTATCTGCTCATATTTTTAAGGGTTCTGCAACGACTGAAACAACAGCAGACAGTTACGAATGGTCGAAAGACGGAACGGTTGTCGCTCCAACTCAAACTATCACAGTTGATGCAAGCGGAGTTGGGGATAAAGCAGTTTACAGCTTTAAAGCGACAGTTGCGGGCAAAGTAGTCGCAAGTCAGTCGGTGACTATCACTAATGTTAATGACGGAAAGGGCGGTGCTGATGGTAAAACATCATACACTCACGTAGCTTGGGCTAATAATATAACAGGCACTGACGGTTTCACGACCGTTTATCCGAATTTGAATTTGTTGAAAAACACAAAATCACAATCTTACACTTCTACTGGGACGGCAAATAATAACTCATCTAATAACTACCCATTAGATGGAATTATAGCTGATATATTAAATAAACCGCTTACTATTACGTATAGTTATGCGATTACAAACTCATCAGGAACTTGGTCAGGTATGATTAGACCTACTTATGGTTTAGGAGGTACAAATCAAAGTGTTAGTAATACTAATCTAAGTGGTACTCATAAAGAGACAGTTACTTTAACAAATGTGGGTCAAAGTTCGTATGGAATCCTAACATCAGGCTTACCTGCTGGAACAAAAGTCACAATTACAAATTTAAAAGTCGAGTTTGGTTCAACTGCCACTCCACACATGCCCTCAGCTAGTGAAGTCACAACTGCTGACTGGCCAAGCTACATTGGTCAGTATTCAGATTTCACAACTACAGCATCCACAGACCCTACTAAATATGCGCCTTGGACTGTATTTAAGGGGAATGACGGTGTTGGAATAAAAACCACTGTTATCACCTACGCTATTTCAATAAGCGGAACGATAGCGCCGACTACTGGTTGGACAAGTTCGGTTCCAAGTCTTGTAAAGGGGCTATATCTCTGGACGAAAACAGTCTGGACATACACGGACAACTCATCTGAAACAGGTTACTCAGTAACTTATATTTCTAAAGACGGGAATAACGGTAATGATGGAATTGCTGGTAAAGATGGTGTTGGTATTCTGACTACGACCATTACTTATGCAGGCTCAACAAGTGGAACAACGGCACCGACTAGCGGTTGGACTGCCACAGTTCCGACAGTTGAAGCAGGTAGTTATCTGTGGACTAAGACTGTTTGGGCTTATACGGATAATACCAGCGAAACAGGGTATTCAGTCGCTAAAATGGGAAGCGATGGAGCAACAGGGCCGCAAGGTCCTCAGGGGAATACTGGACCCCAAGGCCCAACTGGCCCTGCTGGAAGTAATGGTAATCCCGGTAAAATCGTTTCCGATACTGAGCCAACAACACGCTTTAAAGGCTTGACTTGGAAATATTCAGGCACCGCAGACCTTACAGCGAGTGACGGAACAGTGATTAAGACAAATACTGAGTACTACTACAATGGCACTCACTGGATGATTAACTATTTAAGTGCGAATAATTTTGAAGCTAATTCGATAACTGCTGACTTAATTGATGCAAAAAATTTAACCATAACTGATGGTGAATTTGTCAGCACCATAATCGATGGGCCAGTTCAAATCCAGACAGAAATCAAAGATGATCATCTTCTGATTTATAAAATGGATACTTCACACAATGAGATACATACAATTGCACTTAAATCTGATTCGGGCTTGGGCATGACGTATCAGAATAGTGATACAGGCGAATATACAAGTGCCGGTGTTAATTTCCAAGGTTTGTTTATGCAAAACAACATTACAAATGAATTTGCACGCCTTACACCTCAAGGCACAAAGTTATCAACTGATGTTCCTTGGACAACCTTGTCTCCAACAAATGGCTTTAGTGGCGGTTCAATTCAATTTTCTGTGCAAAATGCGGTCGCTTATTTCTCTGTTTCAGGGCTTGGGGTTCCAGCAATGTCAGCCAACCAATGGTACAGAATTGCAACTTTGCCTACAGGAAGCTCAGCTATTCCCAAGACTGACCGTGTAACTGTTGCTTTTGGTAATGCATCTGTTTGGGGATTCTTAGTCAACTCTGCAGGAGGTTTATACGTTCAATGTAAAGCAGCTGTATCAGCAACTTCAAACTTAGTTAATGTTTTGGCACCATTCCCAATCGGATAAAAGGAGAAAAAATGGAAAAAGTAAATACAACAAATACAACAACTGACATCTTTGTTGGCGATAAGAACGTTGGTAATTTCACCCTCACAACGTTCAATAACGGGACAATGAATGCAAGTTTCATGATTAATGACCCTACAACATTCCACAGTTCGGCAGAAGCAGCTCAAGATTTGGTTAATTTGGTCAATGATTCAATCAGTCAATCTAAGGCTTTAACAACAATAAAAGCTAATTAGAAAGTTGGGGTTTATGGAGGTACTAATTCATGATGCACTCTATTTTATGAGAGACATTATTAATTATTGGCCGGCTATCGTTTCAGCGAGTGGGATTGTAGCCCTAGGTTATCGCAAGCTTAATAAAAGACAAGATGAGCGAGATAAGGCACAAGAAGAGCAACTGCTAGTTATGCGGCAAGAAATTAAACGAATTGAATTTATGCAAGCAGTAACTTTAGATTATGGTTTGCAAATTGTTGGAAGTATTTTTGATGAATACGAAGAAATGGGAGGAAATCATTACCTCCATAGTGTTTATGAAAAATATAAAAAAGAAAAAGAGGAAAAATAAAATGGATCAAAATTTAATGACAATCTTTAGTGGTATCTTAACCTTAGCTGGTTCTATAGTGACTTACTTCATTTCACAGGCCGCTAAAAAACATAGCAACGTGAAAAATATCGATGCATTAGCTAAACTGGCTAATCAAGCGGTAAGCTGGGTACAAAAAAATTATACAGATAATCCCGAAAAGTTATCTGAAGCCATTAATTATGTGACAGAAGAAGCTAAGAATCTTAAAATCAAGACTAATCCAGCTCAGATTGAAGCACAAATTGAAGCTTCTTTGGCTCAGTTGAAAAAGAACTTTACTGCTGACCCAGCTAAAACAATTAAAGATGTTGCGCAAGCTACATCTGAAGTTGCTCAATCAGTATCTAAAACAGCGGATAATATTTCTACCAATGCTGAAGAACTCGCTTCACTTGTAGAACCAATCATTAATGGAACAGAAGGACTTACTGAAGAATAGGAGACTAGTATGAATGGATATGACATTTCCAGCTATCAAGCAGAATTGAATGCTGGAATTGTTCCTTCTGACTTTGTATTTATTAAAGCTACTGAGGGAACAAAATATATTAATCCAACTTGGCGAGAACAAGCTGGTCAAGTCACTCAAGCAAATAAGCTTCTAGGATTCTATCATTTCGCTAGCACTGGCAATACAATTGCGGAGGCAGACTTCTTTATCAGTGTTGTTAAAGACTATATTGGTAAAGCAATTCTCGTCTTAGACTTTGAAGCTAGGGCAATTAATGCATGGGGAAATGTTGGTGCTCGTCAATTTTTGAATCGTGTAAAAGAAAAAACGGGCGTTTATCCAATGATTTACATGTCTGCAGAAGTTACTCGTCAGTTTAATTGGAGTACTATTTCAAGTAGTAATGCTTTATGGGTTGCTCAATATGCTTCTACAAGTCCTACAGGCTATCAATCAGAACCTTGGTCAGACGGCAAAGGATATGGTGCTTGGAGTTCTGCAGCGATTCATCAGTACAGTTCATCAGGAACTTTAATGAACTGGAACGGACAGCTTGATTTAAACTTGGCTTATATTGATGCTAATCAATGGAAACAACTAGCTGGCGGAAATTCTACAGAACAAAATAACAATAACTCAAATTCAGAATTGGAGGATGATGACCTTATGAAGTTTACCTATAAAATTATCGATGCAAAAACAAATAAATCTCAAGGAACGGTTTATTACTACGATGGGAATAAAATAGTTGCTTTATCTAATGAAGACCAGCTTAAAATTATTCGTCAAATCTACAAAGATACAACAAGAAAGGATATGAAGCATTATGACTGGCGGACTGATGCACCTTGGTATGTTCGTTTCATGCAAGCGATCAATCAAAAAACAGTGGAAGTTGCTTGGAAATAAAATTAACCCTGACTTCGGTCAGGGCTTTTTGTTATGGTAAATCATAAATTAAGGTATAATATATTAAGAAAATTTAGTAAGGGAATATATTATGAGAAAAATTTACTTTCTTTGTACTGGGAACTCTTGCCGCTCACAAATTGCGGAAGGATATGGGCATAAATTATTAAAAGATTGGGAAGTGAAATCTGCAGGTATAGAAACTCATGGATTAAATCCAAGAGCTGTACAAGTTATGGCAGAAGAAGATATTGATATTTCTCAACAGAAATCTGAACTTATTGATATAGATTACTTTAATAGTTGTGATTTAATTATTACTCTATGTGGAGATGCATTAGATAAATGTCCAATGATTCCTAAAGGAGTAAACCACGAACATTGGGATTTACAAGATCCAGCTCGAGCAAAAGGAACAAATGAAGAAATTTTAGAAGAGTTTAGAAAGACTAGAGATTTAATAAAAGACCAAGTAAAAAAATTAACAAAAGTATGAATTAGCCCCCGCTTCGGCGGGTGTTTTTTGTTTTGAAAGTTTACTTTTGACAAATTATAGTGATCGCGCTATAATGAAATTTAAGGAGATAGATTATGTCATATGTTGGTTCAGCTCAACAAAAAGCAGATAAAAAATATAGGAAAAAAATAGCCTTGGATTCAGAAAAGAAAAACGAACAAAATATAAAGGCACAGTATAGAAGCGCAAAATCTTATATTAAAAATCACTCAACTCTAGCAACGATCATAGAACTCCAAGAATTATTGGAATCTAGAAAGGCACTTCTTAATGAAAAATGAAAAAGTTACACCTTTTGTAAAATGGGCAGGGGGGAAAACTCAATTATTGGATGCAATTTTTGCTTTAAAACCTAAACATTACAATAATTATCATGAACCATTTGTAGGAGGAGGGGCATTTTTATTTAAAGAATTGCCAAACTCTGGGACGATAAATGATTTAAATGATGAGTTGATGGCAACCTATCAAACAATAAAAAGTAATTGTACTGAACTTATAAAAATATTAAAAAATTTAGTTGAAACCCATAACTCTTCAGATAATCCACATGATTTTTATTATAAAATAAGAGATTTAGAAGTTTTCTCCGATTTTGATAAAGCTGTTCGCTTCATATATTTGAATAAAACAGGATTTAATGGGCTGTATAGAGTTAATAATTCTGGAAAATTTAATGTCCCTTATGGTAAAAAGGACAAGTTAGAAAACACAACGGTGTTTTCTGAAACAAATTTAAAAAGAATTTCTTTATATCTAAGGACAAAGAATATAAAATTATCTAGTGTTGATTTTTCTTATGTTTTAGAAGCAGCACAAGAAGGTGATTTTGTTTTTATAGATAGCCCATATGACCAAAGTTTTGTAGATTATACTAAAGAAGGATTTAATCAAGACGAACATAGACGTTTGTCTGATGTTGTCCATAAACTCCATCAAAAAAAGGTTAAGTTCATGTTAACCAATCATAATACGAAGCTTATTAAAGATTTATATAAAGATTTTTCCATCTATGAGCTACCAGTAAATCGAGCAATCAATTCTAAAGGAACTAATCGAGCAAATGCTGCTACGGAAGTTATAATTGTTAATTATCCAATAACAAAAGAACAAGAGCGCAATTTTGAAATAACAAAATTTTTCAAGCAATTAAAACCAACAAGCTATATATTGAATAACTATGTGAATTGGGAGAAAATAGTTAACAGGCTTGAAGATAATGACTTGATGTTAAATGATTTAAATTATTTATTTGCTAGTAATATTGTCGAATTTACAAATCAATTTGAAAAATTATATAAACGAAATCCAGAAAGTTTTTCTATTTTACCGTTACTATTGGCTTCTAGAAGTTCGGAATTTGTATATTTAGAAGCGGATGCAAACATTACAAAATTCGATTATACAAATAGGGATTCTGTAGAAAACTTTTTGAGGGATTCTGGATTGAGAGATAATTTATTCATCAATCATCAAAAAAACAGAAATATGCGAGAATATTATCTAGGGTTGGAAGTAGGATTGACAAGCGCAGATAAGAAAAATCTCTCAGGTAAATGGGCAAGTTCTCAAATATCCAATTTACTTTCTCAAAATAAAATTGAATTTGAACGTGAAGTACCATATAAAAACGTGATTAACATTAATTTAGAACGTGACAAAAATTTTGATTATGTTTTTACGGTCAATAATATCACTTACTGTTTAGAAATCAATTTTTTCAATACGTCAGGTTCAAAAATAAATTCTGAGGCCGCTAGATGTGAAGAACTAAGTAGTACTTTTGAAAACTATGAAGGCTTGGAGTTTATCTGGGTGACAGATGGTATAGGTTTAAAAAAACATCAAAGTCAAATCAAAAAAGCTTTATCTAAAATAAAACATATGTTTAATTTTGTAACCTTTGAGAACTTTTTAAAAGAATTAAATGATTAATTTGTTTTCACCTTACTCGTGAGGTGTTTTTCATTTATAAAATATTAATTTAACTTAACTATTAAAAAATGAATGCATTTATTTAATAGTTAAGTACCCCTTTTCTATGCAATTTTTATTGACAATATTGGGTTATAAAATATAGAATAGAGGTGGTTTAATTATAAATCGCAAAAACATTAGAGAGGAGGAAAGTTATGGCTGGAAATAATAGCAGACCTACCATTCAATCAAGTGGTTATAATGGTAGCGAACCTACGAGAGTTTGCCCAAAATGTGAACGAGAAAAACCTATTAGTGAGTTTGGTTTTAGAGATATGGGCGATGGAAACATCAGAAATCAATCCTGGTGCAAGAAGTGTCGTTGACAAAAAAGGTAAAATGATTACCTTCGCCCTCCGGGGCGTTTTTCTTTACAACGAAAACGGAAAGTTATATAATTTTTATATTCCAAAAATACTTTTTTCATAAATTCATTCCGAAGCGTCCCTCTCCTAACTGGGGTGCTTTTTAATTCTAAAGTTTGCAAACGCATTCAAAAAATGATAGAATAAAATTGTGAAAACAATAACATTTACAGGAGGTGCCTGAGATGAAAGATGTTTACAAGAAAATTCTGGTTCCAGTTGATGATTCAAACCAAGCTATGAATGCGCTTCATGAAGCGATTGCAGTTGCCAAAAGGAATGAAGCTGAATTATTTATTCTGAATGTTAAAGATGAAACAAGGTTAAGAGGAACCTCAATTGCTTTAGCAATGAGCCTAGATGAGATTGAAGAAGAGTCAAAACAAATTATCAATAACCTAACTAAAGATTTTCCTAAAGATGTCGCATTTCAAACGGTAACTTTTATAGGAAATCCAAAGAAAGATATTGTTAAATTTGCTGAAGATAATGCAATGGATTTAATTGTGATTGGGGCAAATAGTAAAAAATTAGTAGATCGTATTTTGATTGGTTCTACAACTTCTTATGTTGTTGAAAAATCACCATGCAATGTTATGGTTGTAAAATAATCTTCTATAATTATTGACAAAATCTAATCAGGGAGTTATAATAAGTTACCCTAAACAATCTTTGAGAATTTTTGCTGATAAAATGCTCAAGATAAAACTCCTAAGCGCCTATTACTATAGGCGTTTTTTTGTGCTATAATAAATTCGAGCGGTTTAGAACTCCTGCTCACCTCAACTTTAAGCTGCTCTTCGGAGTGGCTTTTTTTATTTAGTGAAAAAGTTGTATAATAGTTTTAGTGGATGAGTAAAAATTCAATTACACACACTTGATAATCTGCGGTTCCATCCACACAGATCTTATATAATAACCAAGATAAGTGCTACAGATTATCATACTCGGTTCTTTAGCTTAGTTGGTTAAAGTCCCCCGCTCATAACGGGGTTAGCGCTGGTTCGAGTCCAGCAAGAACCATAAATGAAATGTTACACGTAATAGTAGAAACTCCTTGAAAGGAGTTTTTTAGTTACGTTAATTAAAATAAAAAAACTGTATATCTAAGGTATACAGCCTCTTGCCCGACAAAAATTAGTTACGTTTTTAGTTACGTTTTAGAAGTAACTCATAGGTATTCATTAGCACAATAATTTTTATAAATCCCACAAAACAAGGTTTAGCGGTATCTATTGACATTTATTGACACAGTATGCCATAATAGCTCTATGACAAAAAATGCAAGACAAACCGCACTCGATGTATTGAATGACATTTTTGGCAATGACGCTTATGCCAATATTTCATTGGATCGAAATTTGCGAGATTCTGAACTATCCACAATTGATAAAGCTTTTGTGACTGCCCTTGTATATGGAGTGGTTTCTAAAAAGGATTTATTGGAGTGGCATATTACTCCCTTTTTGAAAAAAGAACCAAAACCTTGGGCAAAAATGCTCTTATTGCTTACAGTTTATCAAATCTTATTTATGGATAAGGTCCCAACTTCGGCAGCAGTAGATGAAGCAGTCAAAATCGCTAAACGTCGTGACGGCCAAGCGACGGCTAACTTTATCAATGCTGTGTTACGCAATTTCATGCGTTCTGAACATCGAAATGAAGAACCAAAGGATTGGGAAACAAAATATTCAATGCCCAAACTTTTATTGGATAAAATGGTTCGTCAATTTGGTGGAAAAAGAACAGGAGAAATTCTAGAAAGTCTTGAAAAGCCAAGCCACGTTAGCTTACGAAAAATTGACCCAACCGTAGAAATTGCAGGAACGCGTGCTTCTCTACTGACAGAAAGTGCTCTAATTGCTGACAGTGGAAATTTTGCAATGACAGAAGAATTTCAATCTGGCAAAATTACGATTCAAGATGAAACAAGTCAATTAGTTGCCCCTCAACTTGATTTAGAAGGAGCAGAAGAAGTTCTTGACGCTTGTGCAGCTCCTGGTGGTAAAAGTACTCATATGGCTCAATATTTAACAAGTGGCCATATCACGGCACTAGATTTATATGATCATAAACTTGATTTAATTAATCAAAATGCAGAGCGTCAACATGTTGCGGATAAAATTACTACTCAAAAAGCCGATGCGACAATGATTTTTGAAGAATTTGGTTCAGATAAATTTGACCGAATTCTTGTGGACGCTCCATGTTCAGGTATTGGATTAATTCGACGCAAACCAGATATTCGCTACAGAAAAGAAAGTTCGGATTTTGTTGATTTACAAAAAATTCAGCTAGAAATTCTGAACAGCGCCTCGAAAAGCCTGAAAAAAAGTGGTATAATGGTATACAGTACTTGTACAATTTTTGATGAAGAGAACTTTGACGTTGTTCGTCAATTTCTAGAAAGTCATCCTAATTTTGAACAAGTTGAAATTTCTAGTGATAAGGCAGATATGATTAAAGAAGGATGTATTTTTATTACTCCAGAAATGTATCATACAGATGGCTTTTTCATCGCGAAATTTAAGAAAATAGGCGAATAACTGCTGACAAATATTTTTTTTAATTCTGTCAGTAATTTTTAGACCTAAAAATAAAACTTTATTCTTGTTAAGGAGAAAAAGTGGAATACAGTATTTTATCAGATATCGGTTCAAAACGTAGTACTAATCAAGACTATGCCGGTACTTATGTCAACCGTGCAGGTTATCAGCTTTTTTTATTAGCTGATGGCATGGGAGGACACAAAGCAGGTAATGTCGCAAGTAAACTTACCGTAGAAGATCTCGGCAAACTTTGGTCAGAGACATTTTTTGATGCGGGAACACCAGAAGCAACTCTTGAGATTTGGCTAAAAAATCAAGTTCGTAATGAAAATGAAAATATTGCCAGTCTTGGAAAACTTGACGAGTACCAAGGAATGGGAACGACCCTTGAAGCTTTAGTTATTAAAGCAGGAATGCTCGTTTCTGCCCATGTAGGTGATAGCCGGACTTATTTAATTCGCGATGGTGAATTAAATAAAATAACTACAGACCATTCTTTAGTTCAAGAGCTTGTAGATGCAGGACAAATTACCGAAGAGGAAGCTGAAGTTCATCCGAATAAAAATATCATTACTCGTTCACTTGGGCAAACTAGTGAAGTTCAAGCAGATATTCAAGTTTTAGAACTTCAAGTTGGAGACATTATTTTGATGAACTCCGATGGGTTAACAAACATGGTTTCAACTACTGAAATTATGGAAGTTTTAGAGCGTGAAGATTTAACTTTAGATAATAAATCTGAAGCTTTAGTTCGTTTAGCCAATGAACATGGAGGTTTAGATAATATTACCGTCGTTTTGATTAAGTATGATGAAACGTCAGAAAGCGAAACACCAACGCAGGAGGTTAGTTGATGATTCAAATCGGTAAAATCTTTGCCGATCGTTATCGGATTATCAAAGAAATCGGACGCGGCGGAATGGCGAACGTTTATCAAGGTGAAGATACTTTTCTTGGTGACCGCTTAGTTGCAATAAAAGTGCTACGTTCAAATTTTGAAAATGATGACATTGCGATTGCTCGTTTTCAGCGAGAAGCATTCGCCATGGCAGAACTTTCACATCCAAATATCGTAGGTATTTCTGATGTTGGTGAATTTGAAAGTCAACAATACATTGTCATGGAATTTGTTGACGGCATGACACTCAAACAATACATCAATCAAAATGCACCTTTAGCCAATGATGAAGCTATTGAAATTATTACTGAAATTTTATCAGCAATGGACATGGCCCATTCACATGGTATTATTCACCGGGATTTAAAACCACAAAATGTTTTAGTTTCCAGTAGTGGAACTGTAAAAGTAACGGATTTTGGAATTGCGAAAGCACTCTCTGAAACTTCACTTACTCAAACAAATACAATGTTTGGTTCGGTTCATTATTTATCACCAGAGCAAGCGCGTGGTTCAAATGCGACTGTTCAATCAGATATTTATGCGATTGGAATTATTTTATTTGAACTTTTAACAGGTCAAATTCCATTTGATGGAGATTCAGCAGTTGCTATTGCTCTAAAACATTTCCAAGAGAGTATTCCAAGCATCATTAATCTCAATCCAGAAGTTCCGCAAGCTTTGGAAAATGTTGTCATTAAAGCTACAGCAAAAGATATTAAAAATCGCTATACTGATGTAGAAGAAATGATGACTGATGTGGCAACTTCAACGAGTCTTGACCGTCGTGGGGAAGAAAAATTAGTTTTCAATAAGGATCATGATGAGACTAAAATTATGCCTGCTAATTTAATCAATCCATATGATACTAAACCTCTGATTGATAAAAAAGAAGAAGAGGATTCATCAACAGGTGAAAAAGCTATATCCTTAGAAAAAGGAAATAAAACCAAAAAACCTAAAAAAGGTCTGATTATTGGTCTGATTATTCTCCTCTTAGTTGTTGGCGGTGCTACTTTGGCTTGGGTTGTATCAACACCAACCAATGTTAAGGTACCCAATGTAACAAATTCCACACTTAGTCAAGCTGAAATTAAAATTAAGGCTGCAAACCTTAAAGTGGGGACAGTTCATAAACAGCAAAGTTCAACGATTGATGAAGGAAAGGTTATTAAAACTGATCCAGATAAAGGGACAACCGTAAGATCCAACAGTTCAGTCGATATTTATCTTTCCACAGGAAATGAAGATATCATCAAAATGAAGGACTTTGTCGGTGAAAAGATCGATGAGGCGATGGCAACATTACTTAAGGATTATGGTATTGATGAAAGCCAAGTCACTCAAACCTCCGTTCCTAGTGATTCTTACCCAGCAGGTACAATCATTAAACAAAGTCCTAAAAAAGGTTCTAGTTTTGATACCAAAGGGAGTCAAAAAATTACCTTTGAAGTTTCAAGTGGAAAACAAGTTGAAGTTCCAGATTATAAACCGAACGGTCAATATATGACTTATTCACAGTATCAAGCTGCCTTAAAAGCTGCAGGTTTCACTAATATTACACTAGATCCTCAAGCGACAACAAATCAACAAGCTGATGGTTATGTTTACTCAGTGTATCCAAATGTAGGAACATCTGTTGATCCAACTCAAGAAATTGTAGTCACTTATAGCGTCTATAATGCTCCAAGTTCAAGTTCAACAACTTCTGAATCAACAACGACGCCTGAAACATCGTCAAGCAGCTCGAGCTCCACAACAACAACTCAGTCATCACCAGAGAATGCTAATAGTAGTAGTACTAAAGAATCTTCAACAACTACATCAAGTAGTTGATAAAAATAAACTAGGAATCTCATATTCCTAGTTTTTTGATAAATAAGTTAATTGACAAGAAGCTTGTAAAATTAGGTAAAAAAGTGTATCATAGTAGAGTAGTTTTTTACAACCCGTTCTTGGTTTCATGCTTGCCAAGCTGTCACTCGGACTGGGCAATACAAATAAAGGAGAAAAACTCATGGCAATTTCAAAAGAAAAAAAACAAGAAATCATCGCTCAATACGCTCGTAAAGAAGGCGATACTGGTTCACCTGAAGTACAAATCGCTGTACTGACTTGGGAAATTAACCACCTTAACGACCACATTAAATCTCATAAAAAAGACCACGCAACTCAACGTGGTTTGATGAAAAAAATCGGTCACCGTCGTAACCTTCTTGGATACCTTCGTGGAAAAGACGTTCAACGTTACCGTGAACTTATCGCTTCATTGGGACTTCGTCGTTAATAAAAAAATGCCATTTGGCATTTTTTATTTTATAAACTAAAAACTAAAAGGAGTGTTTTCCTTCTAGTTTTTTTATTTTTAAAGATTTTTTTCTTTTTCAATAGTAGCGCTAATAGCATCAATAACTGTTGCGATAAAGTGGTTTTGTTCTAAACTTACCACACCAGCGACAGTAGTTCCACCAGGACTTGAGACTTTATCAACTAATGACCAAGGATTTTCACCACTTTGGAGAATCATTTCAGCTGAAGCGCGAACCGTTTCGGCAACAATTGCTGTGGCTTGATCTTTAGGAAGACCATGCAATACACCGGCACGTGCCATGGCATCAATGAACATATAAATAAAAGCAGGGCTTGAACCGGCAATTGCTGCAAATGTTGAAAAATCTTTTTCAGCAATTTCATGGACAGAACCAGTTGCTTTAAAAATTTCTTGAACCGTAGCATAAGCAGAATCATCAACAAATTCATTTTTGACAATGGCTGATGTTGACTGACCAATTTGCGCATTGATATTTGGCATCACTCGGATGATCGGTTGATTTTCTGAATCAGCCAGATGTTTCAAATCAGATAAAGTGAGTCCCGCAGCAATTGAGATTAATGTTTTATCTTTAGTTAAATGATTGATTAATTTACTTAAAACAGAGGGAAGTACTTGAGGTTTAACTGATAGAATGATAAAATCAGATTCTTGAACGAGTTCTTCATGATTATTTGCAGCCGTAACATTAAGAGATTCCGCTTGAGTTTGAGTTTTTGTTAAATTATGTCCGGAAATAATGATTTTGAATTTATTTTTGTCAAGTCCAGAAATAATAGCTGTTGCCATTTTTCCAACTCCAATAAAACCTATTGTTTTCATAAATAAAATCCCTTCTTTTCTTTTCTTTTCGTCCATTTTATCATAAAAAGTAATAATAAAGCATTTTAGTAGCACCGTAAAATAGAACAGATTTTTTTCTAAGTCTTACTACAAGCTTGTATATTTAACATATATTGAGAGGATTTGAATTAAAAAGATAACGAAAATGCGCCTTGATTATGGTATAATTAGGTAAACATTTTATTTTATTTGTAATAATAAAGGAGAAATCTATGAATAAATTCGCAATTGTCCTAGCGGCTGGTAAAGGAACTCGTATGAAATCAGCACTTCCGAAGGTCTTACATCAAGTGGCTGGAAAATCAATGCTTGCTCATGTTCTTACAAGTGTTTCTGAAGTAGAAATTGCAAAAAATGTAGTGATTGTTGGTCATGAAGCGGATCGTGTGATTGCAACTTTACCTAAAGGGACTCAATTTGTGAAACAAGTTGAGCAATTGGGAACAGGTCATGCCGTTCGAATTGCTGCGGATTTATTGGCAAATGAAGATGGAGCAACTCTTGTTATTGCTGGTGATACACCATTAATTACTGGTCAAACATTAGAAGCACTTTTTGATTATCACTTTGCACAAAATGCAACAGCAACTATCTTGACAGCAACTGCACCAAATCCAACAGGATATGGGCGAATTATTCGTGATGAAAATGGCTCAGTAGAAAAGATTG
The DNA here is from genome assembly GCF_052544945.1 of Lactococcus sp. KTH0-1S. Lineage (NCBI taxonomy): Bacteria > Bacillati > Bacillota > Bacilli > Lactobacillales > Streptococcaceae > Lactococcus > Lactococcus sp. KTH0-1S. The sequence continues at coordinate 1,940,081 of NZ_CP195165.1, read as the reverse complement.
TTGAGCAAAAAGATGCGAATGATTTTGAAAAATCAATTACCGAAATTAATACTGGGACTTACATTTTTGATAATAAGTCACTTTTCAAAGCCTTAAATGAAATCACAACTGATAATGCCCAAGGAGAGTATTATTTAACAGATGTCATTGAAATTTTCAAAAAAGCTGGTCAAACGGTAGCGGCACATATTCTTGATGATTTTGACGAAAGTTTAGGTGTTAATGACCGTGTTGCCCTTTCACAAGCTGAGTTGACGATGCGCAAACGAATCAATCATCAACATATGGTGAATGGTGTAACTCTTATTGATCCTGCGACAACTTATATTGACAGTGAAGTTACGATTGGTGAAGAAACTGTGATTGAAGCAAATGTAACAATAAAAGGAAATACCTTTATTGGTAAAAATGTTTTGATTACAAATGGTAGCCGTATTGAAAATTCAGAAATTCATTCAAATTGTGAAGTTCGTAATTCAACGGTTGAAGAAAGCAGAATGAGTGTTGGAAGTAATGTAGGACCTTATGCTCACTTGCGTCCCGGAACTGTTTTGAGCGAAGAAGTTCATGTTGGGAACTTTGTCGAAATTAAAGGTTCAACGCTTGGCAAAGGTACAAAAGCTGGTCACTTGACTTATATTGGAAATGCAACGGTTGGTGAGAAAGTGAACTTTGGTGCTGGTACAATTACAGCAAACTTTGATGGTAAAAATAAATTCAATACTGAAATTGATGACTTTGCCTTTATTGGTTCGAATTCAACAATTATTGCTCCATTGCATATCGGTAAAAATGCCTTAACAGCAGCAGGCTCTGTTGTAACAGAAGATGTACCAGATGAAGCAGTCGAAATTGGACGTGGAAAACAAGTGAATAAACTTGGACGTGCTAAAAAAATGCCACATTATCGTGGTCAATAATTAACAAATAAAAGAAAGAGTTTCTCCTGAAGCTCTTTCCTTCGATTTTGATGAGAAAACTATTCTTTAAATTCTTTAGAGAAGTTTTCGGAAGAAAGGACACAATGTTAAATTTTGATGATAAAAAATTTGAAGAAAAAACTTTAGCTAGAGAAGAAATTTTTAGTGGGAAGATTTTTCATGTTGTAAAAGATGTAGTTTCCTTGCATGATGGACAAGAGAGTTTTAGAGAACTTGTTTTTCATAATGGAGGAACAGCGATTGCGCCTGTTCACAACAATAAGATGATTTTAGTTGGTCAATATCGTAAAGCATTGGAAAAATTTATTTTTGAAATTCCAGCAGGAAAACTTGAAAAAGGGGAAGAAAAAGATCCCAAAGCTGCGGCCTTAAGAGAGCTCGAAGAAGAGACTGGATATCTGGCGCAAGATTTGACAGAAATTACAGCTTTTTATGGGACACCCGGTTTTTCATCAGAGAAAACATATGTCTATTTCTCATCAAATTTAACAAAAGTGGAACATCCAAAACCCGCTGATGACGGTGAATTTTTGGAACAAATTGAAGTTACTTTAAGTGAAGCAAAAAAAATGATTGAACTTGGACAAATTGCGGATGCAAAAACAATTATGGCTATTTGGTATTGGGAAATGCAATATTTGAAAAAGGAGCTTGAAAATAATGCCTAAACCTCTTTTAACAGACGAAGTAATTGAACAAGCAAAACAGGACAAGAAAAATCTTGAACGCAGATTGCAAAGAGAGCTTGAAGAAGATACTGAAATCGCTGAAAAATACGATAGTATTGAGAAAAATTTAAGCAAAAATGCTGTTTATAAAAGTCGAAGAATTGAAAATGCCAAGGCTCAAAAACGTGGGAAAGCAATTAATAAATGGCTTTTCATCGTTACATTAATTGTTGTTCTATTGGCAGTAGCTTTCTTTTTGTACTACTTTTAGAGAGTAAAAAGATTAGAAAAAAGGTAAAAAAAATGAAAATAGGAATTATTTGTGCGATGGATGAAGAAATTCGCATACTTGTTGAAAACTTAGAAAATGCAGAAAAACATACTCGTCATGGTTTAGTTTTTCATTCAGGTTCAATTGGCCGGCATGAAGTGGTCCTTGTCCAATCTGGAATTGGTAAAGTGATGTCTGCTTTGGCAGTTGGATTTTTGGTTGACATTTTTGATGTCGACGCCATTATCAATACTGGATCAGCGGGAGCAGTTGCTCAAGGTTTAGCAATTGGTGATGTTGTAGTTGCTGATAAACTTGCTTATCACGATGTTGATGTTACTGCTTTTGGTTATGCTTATGGCCAAATGGCTCAACAACCTTTGTATTTTGAATCAAGTAAATATTTTGTTTCTGAATTGAAAAAAGTTTTAGAAAATGTGCATGTTGGATTGATTACTAGTTCGGATAGTTTTATCAGTAGCTCTAGTAAAATTGCTGAGATTAAAGAGCATTTTCCGGATGTTTTAGCCGTTGAAATGGAAGGGGCTTCTATTGCTCAAGCAGCAACAGCACTTGGAAAACCATTTGTAATTATTCGTGCGATGTCTGATACTGCTGACCATGATGCTAATGTTAATTTTGATAAATTTATTATTGAAGCAGGAAAAAAATCAGCTGAGGGCTTGATTCGTTTACTCGAAGAAATGGTATAAAATTGGAATCTATCTTTTGATAGATTTTTCTTTTTATGAGAACTAAGAGGAAGTGAAATGGGAGAGATCAAGGATAAAAGGTTAGAACTTCTAATTGAGGAAGTTAATATATTTTTGAATAATGATCAATTGTTTGAGCACTGTTTGGCAGTAGCAAAGACGGCTGAGGCACTGACAGAAGAATTAACTGATTCTAATGAAAGACGTTCGCAAGCTTTTATAGCAGGACTTTTACATGATATTGGTGGAATTTATCCAAATGATCAAAGAGTAGAAAAAGCAGAAATTTTTAATATCGAATTACTGACAGAAGAGCGTGAATTTCCATTAATTATTCATCAGAAACTTTCTAAGTATTTGGCGAGTCAACATTTTAAAATTACTGACGAACAAGTTCTGTCAGCAATTGAATGTCATACTACTCTAAGAAAAAATTTTACAGAATTGGACTTGATTGTTTTTCTTGCTGACAAAATTAGTTGGGATGGTGGAGATAATGCGCCATTTAGGCAGGGATTACTGACAGCTCTGTCAGTAAATTTGCAAAGTGCGGCACTTTATTATATTAATTTCATTATTAATGATGGATTGAAAGTTGCACACCCATGGCTTTTAGAAGCAAAGAAAGATTTAGAAAATCAGCTTTCCTAGCTGATTTTTTTGATAATTTAGATTATAATAGAAGAATGTAAAAAATAATAGAATATCATTATTCAAAATTGATAATGATTATTTTTATCGAAACTTTTGTCAGAAGTTTCGATTTATTGGGAGGTATTATGACAGTAACATCAGATTTCACACAAAAACTCTACGAAAATTTTGCAGAAAATACAAAATTGCGTGCGGTGGAAAATGCCGTGACTAAAAATGGTTTGCTTTCATCACTAGAAGTCCGTGGTTCGCATGCAGCAAATTTGCCTGAGTTTTCAATTGACTTGACAAAAGACCCTGTAACGAATCAAAAACAATCTGGTCGTTGCTGGATGTTTGCTGCTTTGAACACTTTCCGTCATAAATTTATCAATGAATTTAAAACAGAGGATTTTGAGTTTTCACAAGCTTACACTTTCTTCTGGGATAAATATGAAAAATCAAACTGGTTCATGGAACAAATTATTGGTGATATTGAAATGGACGATCGTCGTTTGAAATTCCTTTTACAAACACCACAACAAGATGGCGGCCAATGGGATATGATGGTTGCAATTTTTGAAAAATATGGAATTGTTCCCAAAGCTGTTTATCCTGAATCACAAGCTTCAAGTAGCTCACGAGAATTGAATCAATACTTGAATAAACTACTCCGTCAAGATGCCGAAATTTTGCGTTATACAATTGAGCAAGGTGGAGATGTTGAAGCAGTTAAAGAAGAACTTTTACAAGAAGTCTTTAATTTCCTTGCGGTAACTTTAGGTTTGCCACCACAAAATTTTGAATTTGCTTTCCGTAATAAAGATAATGAATACAAAAAATTTGTTGGTAGTCCAAAAGAATTTTACAATGAATATGTTGGAATTGATTTGAATAATTATGTGTCAGTAATCAATGCTCCAACTGCTGACAAACCTTATAATAAGAGCTACACAGTTGAGTTTCTTGGAAATGTTGTCGGTGGTAAAGAAGTGAAACATTTGAATGTTGAAATGGACCGCTTTAAAAAATTGGCCATTGCCCAAATGCAAGCTGGTGAAACAGTTTGGTTCGGTTGTGACGTGGGTCAAGAATCAAATCGTTCAGCAGGACTTTTGACAATGGATTCTTATGATTTCAAATCTTCATTGGATATTGAATTTACTCAAAGCAAAGCAGGACGTCTTGATTATGGTGAGTCGTTGATGACGCATGCCATGGTTTTAGCGGGTGTTGATTTAGATGCTGACGGAAATTCAACTAAATGGAAAGTTGAAAATTCATGGGGTAAAGATGCGGGTCAAAAAGGATATTTTGTTGCCTCTGATGAATGGATGGATGAATATACTTATCAAATTGTTGTCCGTAAAGACCTTTTAACTGAAGAAGAATTGGCTGCTTACGAAGAGAAACCTCAAGTACTTCTACCATGGGACCCAATGGGTGCTTTAGCTTAATTTGCAAACAAAGAACATTTAACTTTAGGTTAAATGTTTTTTATTGACTTAAAGTTCGCTTCAAGTGTTAAAATAAAAGAATGAATATAAAAAAAGCTGCTGAATTATCAGGGATAAAAACAGATAATATAAGGTATTATGAAAGAATTGGGCTGATTCCTAAAATTACTCGGACAGAATCTGGAATAAGAAATTTTACAGAAGCTAATATTAGAACTTTGAAATTTGTCAAACACATGCGAGATGCAGGCGTGCAAGTTGAACCTTTGACCCGTTATATGGCATTAGTGAATGAGGGAAATCCCGAAACGAAAGAAGAAAGAATTGAAATTTTGAAGAACCAGGTTGAACAATTGAGAACAGAAATTATTGAAAAGCAATCTGCCTTGGATTATTTAACATTCAAAATTGAAAATTATGATGAAGTGATGTTGCCAAATGAAATTAATTTGAACCAAAGTTCAAAAGAAACAATCAAGATTTAAATAGGGAAAGAATAAATGGAACTTCGATTATTAAAATATTTTTGGACAGTTGCAACTGCTGGAACAGTATCCAAAGCTGCTGAACAGTTATATATTACGCAGCCAACATTATCTAGACAAATTAAAGAACTTGAACGCGAACTAGATACACAACTTTTTATGCGTGATGGGAAAAAACTGATCTTAACTGAAGATGGACAATTTCTTAAAATTAAGGCTGAGGAAATTTTACAGCTGACCAGTAAAACAGTACAAGTTTTTGAAGACCGAAAAAATGCAGAATTATCTGGCCATCTGACGATTGGTGCTTTAGAAGGTTGGACAACTTCCAGTATCGCTAAAACGCTCCAAAGACTGACAAATAAATATCCGTCAATTACTTTTACAATTTTGTCAGGGAATGCAGATGATATCAAATGGAAGATTGACAACGGACTAGTTGATGTTGGTTTTTTGTTAGAGCCAACATCAACTGAAAAATATAATGTTGAAAAAATTGGTTTTCCTGAACGTTGGATGATGCTCACTCAATCCGATTCAGAACTTGCAGAATTAGATGAAGTAAGTCCAGAAATATTTAAAAAGCAAAGAATATTAATTTCAGAACGACCAGAAGTTCGTCAATTTATAGCCGATTGGGCAGGCTGCCAAGTGAGTGATTTAGAAATTATTGGTGGCTTTAATCTCGGTTTTCATCTTTTTGAAATTGCTCGTGCAGGAATTGGCGAAGCAGTTGTTACAGAAGGGGCACTTATTCGAGATTATCCTGATTTAAAAGCTATTCCATTGAGTCCGGAAGTGAAAACTTTAAGTGTGCTTGCTTGGAAAAAAAATATTCCACTGACTCCTCTTACAAGAGCATTTATTAAGCAATATCTTCAAGATAATGAATAAAAAGTTACTGACAGAAATTAGAGCATATTTGTAAAGACTAAAGTGTCAACAGCTATTCTCAGGCAGCTCTGTCAGTAACTTTTTTGTCAGTATTATGCTCGCAAAGCATAATAATAACTAAAATAAGCATTTCTAATCAGTGAATTTTTATTTTAAAATAAATCTATGAAAAATAAAAAAACATTTGGTCTTATCCTTTTTATTATTTTGTTTTCCTATTTCCTTATTTTAATGGATAACTCAATAATATTTACAAGTAGCTTAAAAATTTCTCAAGATTTAAAAATGAATGAATCAACTTTATCTTGGGTTTCTAATGCTTATACGATTACGTTTGGTGGTTTTCTTTTATTAGCAGGACGCCTGGGTGATTTATTAGGGCGAAAAATAATTTTCCTTCTTGGACTTTTCATTTTTGGATTTTCTAGTTTAGTTGTCGGTTTGTCAACTTCTTCAGAAATGATGATTATTGCCAGAGCAGTTCAAGGGATTGGTTCGGCTATTCTTGCTCCAACAAGTTTAGCTTTATTAATGGATACATATAAAGGGGATTTAAGAGTTAGATCTATCTCATATTATGGAGCAACTGCGGGAATTGGCTCAAGTTTTGGACTTATTCTAGGTGGCTGGCTCACTTCGGCTCTTTCATGGCGTGTTGGCTTTTTATTAAATGTTCCTTTTAGTTTATTATTAATTATTCTAACTCTTGTTAATGTTCATCAAAGCGATATCAAAGCTAGCAAAATTGACTTTTTGGGAAGTTTTCTGTCAGTCCTTATCTCAGTCCTATTTGTTTTCGGAATTACGGTAAGTAATTTGTTCATCATTATCCTCTCATTCATTTTAATTATCTTATTTATACTTTGGGAAAAAAAGTTAACTTATGCATTAATTCCTTTAGAATTATTTAAAAATAAAGTACGGTCGGGTTCGTATGTTGCACGCTTTGCCTTTATGATGGCAATGTTGACTTACTGGTTTATTCTGCCACAGATTATGCAAAAAATGTATCATTTTTCACCATTGCAATCCGGACTTGCTTTTCTTCCTTTAACAATCGTAAATTTTATTGCGGCTCTTTTTCTTCCTAGATTAACAAGAGCATTAGGAAATAGTAAAGTAATGATCTTAGGACAAGTGATTTTACTGACTGGAATGATTTTGTCATTAGTTTCGCAACCAGAATGGGGATATTTCTATGCGATGTTTTTTCAAATGATGATTATTGGATTAGGGCAAGGTTGGCTTCTTGCTCCGCTGACGGCAGCGGGAGTAGAAGAGGTCAGTCCAGAATTATCAGGAGCTGCATCAGGTTTGACAAATATGATGCATCAACTTGGAGGACCTGTTGGTTTATCTATTGTTGTGTTATTTAGCTCAAATATTGTTGACTTAAGTGCTTATTATCACTTGGTCATGGGATTCATCACCGTTTTTCTGTCAATAGGCCTTCTTGTCTTAATTTTTACTAGACCAGACAATAATAAAAAATAAAAGGAGAAAAAATGCAAACAAAATTAACATTAAATGATGGCAATGTCATTCCCCAATTCGGTTTGGGACTTTATCAGCTTCCAGAAGGAACAGAAACGCAAAATATTGTAAAAACTGCCTTGGAATTAGGTTATCGTCATCTGGATACGGCACACGCTTATCAAAATGAAACTTCTGTCGGTCAAGCAATTCAAGACTCAGAAATTTCAAATTCTGAAATCTGGATAACAAGCAAGCTTTGGCCTTCTGATTATGAGCATGCGCCAGAAGCAATTGAACGAATGCTAAAACGTTTAAAAGTTGAACAAATTGATTTACTCTTATTGCATCAACAGGTTGGAAATTATCGAAAAGCATGGATTGCTTTAGAAAATGCTGTAAAAGAGGGAAAGGTGAAATCAATTGGAATTTCAAATTTTGATGGAGAAAGATTAGTTGATTTATTTAATTTTGCTGATATCAAACCGAGTGTCATTCAAGTAGAAACTCATCCCTATCATCAACAAGTAGAATTACGGGAATTTTTGAAACCTTATGGTACAAAAATTGAAAGTTGGTATCCTCTGGGACATGGCGATAAAAACTTACTTGAAGAAAAAATATTTAAAAAAATGGCTAAAAAATATAATAAAACAGTCGCACAAATCATTTTGCGTTGGCATATTCAAGAGGGAATTATTGTTTTTCCACGCTCAACGCAAAAAGAACATTTAGCAGAAAATATAAATATTTTTGATTTTGAATTATCCTGCTCCGAAATAAAAGAAATTCGTAAATTAAATAAAAAACAACCTTATTTTACGATGACCTATGAGGAGCAAGAAAAAAACTTTTTGTCATGGAAACTAGAAGACTAAAACACAGATTCTCACGCTTTTATGCAAAAGTGATATACTTTAGAGAGCTAGAACTTTTAAAACCAAAAATAAAATCAAGCCTAGAGGGTCTTGATTTTTTCTATATTTCATTGAAAAAAAGGAGAATGTGATGAAAAAAATTGCAATTATTGGTGGTGGAATAATCGGTATGACCTTAGCCAATTATTTAGATACTGATAAATTTGATATTAGTCTTTTTGATGATGAGAAAAATCAGGCAACTAAAGCAAGTGCTGGGATTATTTCTCCTTGGCTTTCTAAAAGAAGAAATAAAAAATGGTATCAATTGGCAAAAGATGGTGCAGCTTTTTTTGAAAAAATGAAAAATGATTTTGAGCTAACTGAAGATGTTTATGAAAAATGTGGTACTCTTTTTTTGCGACAAAAATCAGACTTAATTGAGTTAGAAAAGTTGGCAATTGAAAGAAAAAAAGAAGCTCCCGAGATGGGTGAAATTAAGAGACTCTCGGAGGAAGAAACTGTTGTTTTGTTTCCATTATTAAAACCTAGAGAAAGTTTATATCTTTCAGGAGGTGCAAGATTAGATGGAAAAGCTTACTTATCGTCATTAAAAAAACGAGCTCAAAAAAGAGGGGTCAAATTTTATTCAGAGCGGGCAGCGATTGCTCGAGCGTTAGATAAATGGCAAGTCATTCATGAAGGGGTGACGGAAGTGGTAGATGATTTAGTTTTATGCCCGGGGCCAGCTTTAAAAGAACTTTTGGAATCAATCGGAACACAAGTGGATGTCAAACCACAAAAAGGACAATTACTTTCGTTTCAAACGGATTTTGAAACAAAAAAATGGCCAGTTTTATTTTTAGAAGGGGCTGCAGATATCATTCCCTTTCAAAACGGTCAAGTTCTTTTGGGAGCAACTCATGAAAATGAAGAGGGGTGGGATTTGTCAGAGAGTCAGGAAGCTTTTGAGAGTTTGACAGAGGGGGTCAAAGCTTACTTATCGAATACAAAACTAATTGACTTTCCATATCATTATCGTGTGGGAACTCGTGCTTATTCTTCTGATTTTTCTCCTTTTTTTGGTCCGCACCCTGACTTTTCTTCATTAGCTTTTGCTAGCGCTTTGGGGTCATCTGGATTAACTACTGGTCCTTATATCGCCTATTTACTTGCCCAATATTTTAATCATCCAGAAATTTCTTGGGATAGTTCAAATTATCAAAAAGATATAAAAAATTATATTAATATAGAAAAAACGGGCAATTAAAAGCCTTATTATCACACTAAAAAATTATGTAAATCATCAGAAGAAGAACTTTTGGTGTTTTACATAATTTTTTTATCAGATACATAATGAGCCAAAGTAACGAATTGAGTCAGGTTTTTTTGTCTAAAAATGATATAATAATTTCATGGAAAATACAGATTTGATTTACGGACTACATGCAGTCACGGAAGCTTTAAATGGAGACCTTGTCAACAAACTTTACGTTCAAGAAGATTTGCGTGGTAAAAATGTTGAAAAAATAAAAGAATTAGCACGGCTTAAAAAAGTTAATATTTCATGGACGCCCAAAACAGAATTAAATAAATTAACAGAAAATGGCGTTCACCAAGGCTTTATGGCAAGAGTATCCGAATTTGCTTATGCAGATTTAGAAAAGATTCTCCCAGCATTAGCCGAGAAATCTGATGCCACAATCCTAATTTTAGATGAGTTAACAGATCCTCATAATTTAGGGTCAATTGCTCGGACGGCTGATGCTACAGGAGTCGATGCAATTATTATTCCTAAACACCGAGCAGTTGGAATTACCCCAACTGCTGTCAAAGCTTCAACTGGTGCTTTACAACATGTCCCTATTGTCCGTGTTACTAATCTTTCTCAGACCTTGGATAAACTTAAAGCTGCTAATTTCTGGGTTTTTGGAACGGACATGGATGGCACGGTTTACAGTAAGTGGAATACCAAAGGCAAAGTTGCCTTGATTATCGGAAACGAAGGGCATGGAATTGGTCAAAATCTCAAAAAACAAGTTGACGAAATGATTACAATTCCAATGACAGGACACGTTCAAAGTTTAAATGCATCAGTAGCAGCAAGTGTTTTGATGTATGAAATTTTTAGAAATCGACTTTAAAAATTACGTTGAAAACTTTGATGCGTTTGGAATAATCAGAGCCCAAGCGTGTGACTAATCTGTCAGTAAATTCAAGAAATTATCAGCAAGTTGAAACAGCAGAAAGGATTATTATGACTTTTCAAATCATGACAGACTCAACAGCAGATCTGAGTCCGTATTATATTAAAAAACATCATCTTACAGTTTTGGGAATGACTGTAACTGTTGGAGAAGAAACTTATGAAACTATAGGTGAAGCCGCATTAGATAATTCCACGCTTCTTGCAGCAATAAAAAAAGGGGCTACTGTCCACACGTCTCAAATTAATTCAGGCCAATTTTTAGAAGTTTTTAAAAAATTTGCATCTGCAGATGAAGAACTCCTTTATCTTGCTTTTTCGTCAGGACTTTCTGGGACTTATCAATCAGCTCTTATTGCTCAAGATATGGTTTTAGAAGAATTTCCTTCTGCAAAAATCACCGTTGTTGATACACTGGCAGCAGCTTCTGGAGAAGGTTTCCTTATTGAAGAGACTGTAAAGTTGCGTAACTCTGGAAAAACACTGACAGAAACGCTTGAAGTTTTGTCAGATATTATTCCACGTTTACAAAGTCGCTTCATGGTTGACGACTTAAACCATTTGGCAAGAGGTGGAAGAATTCCTAAAGCTGTTGCTCTTGTTGGAACAATGGCAAATATCAAACCTCTTCTTGATGTTGACCCTGAGGGAAGACTTCGGCAAGTGACCAAAGTTCGAGGAAAGAAAAAAGCAATTAATCAACTCCTTGAAAAGAGTCTTGATGAGATGGATACAGCCTATCCCCGCCTACTTATCTCTTATTCTGGAACAGATGAAATAGCACAAGAAATTAAAAGACAAGCCATGCAAAAAAAGGGGATTAGTGATGTCGATGTTCGCCCACTTAGTCCAACAATTGTAACTCATACAGGTGATGGTACAATCGCAATTTTTTCAATAAGTAGAAAAAGTAGAGAATAATTCAATAAAAAACGAAAAAAATCACAGCTAAACTCTTGTTTTACTGTGATTTTATGTTAAAATAATTAATGAGTGTAATTGTATACAAAATTATCTGTACACTTACCTAATTTATTAAAAAAATATGAATCGTGATGTGTGAGGGAAAGGAGTCGCTTTTATGGCCAAAAGTGGACTTTATACAGGCGTAGATATCGGAACAAACACAATAAAGGTGCTTGTTGCTGAATACGTCTCAGGTGAAATGAATATAATCGGTGTCGGAAATGCAAAATCCGATGGCCTTAAAAATGGAATTATTGTAGATATTGAGAAGGTGGCACAAGCATTGCGTAAAGCTGTAAATGCTGCCGAAGAACGCGCAGGAATCACGATTGATAGAATTAACGTGAGCATCCCAGCGAATTCCCTCGAAATGGAACCTTGCCAAGGAATGGTTCCTATTGTCAGTGATACTAAAGAAATCACGGATAACGATGTTATTCAAGTTGTTCAAAATGCTTTGATGCGTGGGATTGTTCCTGAAAGAGAAATTATTGCTGTTGAAACGAAAGAGTTTACAGTTGATGGATTTACAGGTATTTCAGACCCTCGTGGAATGTTTGGTGTACGTCTTGAGATTCGTGGGGTTGTTTACACTGGACCTAAAACTCTTGTTCATAATATTCGCAAAGTTGTTGAACGCGCAGGATTGCTCGTTGACAATATTGTAATTGCTCCTTTGGCAATGGCACAATACGTGCTTACAGAAGGTGAACGTGAGTTTGGAACAATCATGGTTGATTTGGGTGCTGGACAAACAACAGTTAGCATCGTTAAAGAACAATCATTAAGATTTACACATACTAGCCCCGAAGGCGGCGATTATGTAACCAAAGATATTTCAACAGTTCTTAACACCTCTGTTTCTGCAGCAGAAGATTTGAAAGTCAACTATGGTGAAGCAAGTACAGAACGTGCTAGCCAAGATGAGTACTTCCTTGTTGATGTTGTAGGTAAAGAAGAACCAGAACAAATTACAGAATATTATCTTTCACAAATTATTGAAGCACGTATGACTCAAGTTTTTAATCGTGTACGTCAAGATTTGGAACACGGACATACTTCAGAAACTCCTGGAGGTTTGATTTTGGTCGGTGGAACTGCTGCGATGCCTGGTGTTGTTGATTTAGCAACAAAAATCTTAGGGATAAATGCTCGTCTTTTTGTTCCAGGCGAAATGGGATTACGTAATCCAGCATTTGCTCAAGTGATTAGTGTTGTTAATTACATTGGAAATCGTAGTGATATTGATATTTTAGTATCTCAAGCATTTTCTGGTGATTATGCTTATACGACGACAGAAGAAACGTATGTTGCTCCTGTTCCAACAATTACACCACAAGCAACAACAGTTGCTGACGTAGAAAATGATTTCTACGTTGAACCTCAGGCACGTCCAGTAGTAGCTCAAAAAGCTTCTGAGCCTGAAGAAGAAAAAGAAGGTCTCGTTGACCGTGCCAAGAATTTCTTTGGCAATCTCTTTGATTAATCTGAAAGTAAAAACGGAGAAATAAAAACATGGAATTTTCATTTGATACAGACTTAACTTCTGGTGCTGTAATTAAAGTTATCGGTGTTGGTGGCGGTGGTGGTAATGCCATCAACCGTATGATTGAAGAAGGTGTTTCTGGCGTTGAATTTATCGCTGCAAATACTGACGTACAAGCATTGCGTAGCTCAAAAGCAGATACAGTTATTCAACTTGGGCCAAAATTAACTCGCGGCTTGGGTGCTGGTGCGCAACCTGAAGTTGGTAAACGCGCAGCTGAAGAATCAGCTGAAACAGTATCACAAGCCCTTGAAGGCTCAGATATGATTTTCATCACTGCCGGTATGGGTGGTGGAACAGGTACAGGTGCTGCACCAGTTATCGCACAAATTGCTAAAGAACTTGGCGCTTTGACTGTAGGTGTTGTTACTCGTCCATTTGGTTTTGAAGGATCAAAACGTTCATACTTTGCAACTGAAGGAATTGAAGCCCTTCGTGCAAATGTTGATACACTTCTCATTATTTCAAACAATAACTTGCTTGAAATTGTTGATAAGAAAACTCCTTTAACTGAAGCTTTGCGTGAAGCTGATAATGTTTTACGTCAAGGGGTTCAAGGGGTAACTGACTTGATTACTAACCCAGGAATGATTAACCTTGACTTTGCCGATGTTAAAACAGTAATGGAAAACAAAGGTGATGCCCTTATGGGTATCGGTGTTGCGACTGGTGAAGAACGCGTTATTGAAGCAACTCGTAAAGCAATTTACTCACCACTTCTTGAAACTACAATCGAAGGCGCAGAAAATGTTCTTTTGAATGTTACTGGTGGTATGGATATGAGCTTGATTGAAGCACAAGATGCTTCAGAAATTGTTATCCAAGCAGCAGGTAATGATGTTAATATTATGTTGGGTACAGCGATTGACCCTAACCTTAAAGACGAAATCCGTGTAACAGTTGTTGCAACTGGTGTTGCTAAGGAAGATGCTGACGAAGCTTTGGGTTTGCAACCTGAACCACGTCGTCAACCTAACTTGACTCACAATTCTAATATGCAACATGCTCAAACAAGCCGTCCAATGCAAAGTCAACAACAAACGCAAGCGGCGGCTCCACAAGGGCAAAATCAATCTTCTGCATTTGGAGATTGGGATATTCGTCGTGAAACTTCAACACGTCAAAACGTAAGTAACACACGTGATACTTCTTCAGTAACAAGTTTCGGCGGAGTTCCAACAACAGATGAAGATCTTGATACACCACCATTCTTCCGTAAAAACTAACCAATGACGATTAATGAGAATGTTAAAAGAATACTGAGTAATGTAGATGCGGCAAAGGCTGCGTCTTCTTATTCTAATCAGTCAGTTTCAGTCGTCGCTGTGACCAAATCTGTTGATGCTAATCTTGCACGTGAAGTTTTTGAAAATGGAGTTTCACATTTAGCAGAAAATCGAACAGAACTTTTTTTGGAAAAATACGAAGCTCTTAAGGATTTAGAAATTACTTGGCATTTGATTGGTAATTTACAAAGACGTAAGGTTAAACAAGTTATTAATTATGTTGATTATTTCCACGCTTTAGATTCTCTGAAATTAGCTCAGGAAATAAATAAACGTGCTGAACACACCATTAAATGTTTTATTGAACTTAACATTTCTGGTGAGGAAAGTAAACATGGATTTTCTGTCAATGAACTTATGGAAATATTACCTGAGTTTTCTGAATTGGAAAATATTGAGATTGTTGGTTTGATGACAATGGCTCCGTTTGATGCGACTGAAAGTGAATGTAATGACATTTTTGGACGAATGAAAAAATTACAAGTTGAAATATCCGAAATGAATCTTTCCAGAATTCCTTGTACTGAATTAAGTATGGGAATGAGTAGAGATTATGAGATTGCCATTAAAAATGGTGCAACTTTTGTTCGAATCGGTACAGAATTTTTTAAAAATCTATAAGTCTTAAGATTAACGTAAACAACGGAGGAAAATATGGCATTTAAAGATTGGATGAATAATCTACGTGATTATTTTGTAGAGGATGATGAAGAGTTCAATGAACCTGCACGTCCTGTGCAAGAATCTAGGCCAACGGTGGCATCTACGCCAAAACCAAAGGTTGAGGAACGCAAAGCACAGCCGGAATATCAGACTCGTCGTCCTGCACAATCAACTTCAAAAGCACAAACACAAACAGCAGCGCCAAAACGCGCTGGTTCAACATTCACAAAACCTATGCCTGAAAAAATCGTACAACAACAAACCGTTTCACAATCTCAATCAGTGGCTGCAACGGTTTCTACTATTGCAATTAAAGAACCACGTGCCTATGCAGACATCATGGAATCAGCACGCATCGTGAAAAACGGTGAATGTGTCCTTGTCAATTTTAAATTTATGGGTGACGCCCAAGCGCGTCGTTCAATTGATTTCATGACTGGGGTGGTCTTTACTCTTGATGGTGATATTCAAAATGTTGGTGGTCAAATTTTCCTGATGACTCCAGCAAATATCACAGTCGATGCAGCGAAAGAAATGTCTATCTTAGCTGGTCAAAATTTTGAAAGTTACGATATTTACTAATGCTTATTACACTTACAATAATAAATTGGCTTTTACGCTTACTTGATGTTTATTCAATTATTCTAGTTATTTACGCCTTAATGAGTTGGATACCAACCCTTTATGGAACTTGGTTTGGACGTATAATTGTTAAAGTTTCTCGTCCCTACTTAAGTTTATTTGAAAATTTACCTCTACAATTTTGGGGATTAGATTTTTCAATCGTTATTGCTTTTATTGTTTTGAAATTTATTCAAAGATTTATTGTTATTGTATTTAACGGAGTATTCTATTGATTACTGAAAATGTCTATCAACACTTTCAAGAAAAGGAACGGCATTTTATTGATCGTTGTTTAGAATGGATAAATCGAGTAGAAGAATCTTATTCGGTGATAAGTACATTTTTTCTTAATCCCCGAGAAGTGGATATTTTAAAAACACTGGCAAATAAGAGAAATGTTCAAATTTTTTCTAGTGAGCAACTAGCAAGAACGGAGTTAGCCAAAATAATTTTGGCGCCAGATTTTTATGTTCTTGACAGAGAAGACTTTGATATTTCTTTGCTTGAAATTAATTATGCTTCAAAATTTGTAGAACTTTCACATGCCCAAGTCCTTGGAACTTTTTTGGGACAGGCTGGTGTTAAACGGCAAGAATTGGGTGATATTATTGTTAGTGACAATAAAATTCAAGTTTTTGTAAGTAAACATCTTGTTGAGAGTTTTAAAGCAATTGAAAAAATTGGGCGAGCAGCGGTCAACATTCAAGAAATTTCTTTGGCAAACTTAGTTGAAGAAACAGATAAAGCTGTCAGAGAAGTTGTTCTTGTGGATAACTTAAGAGTTGACAAAATGATTGCAGTCGCTTTCAAAATTTCTCGCAATATTGCTACAAATATGTTAGAATCAAAGAAGGTTAAGGTTAATTACCTAGAAATTGATAAAAAAGATTTCTCTGTTGGTCTTGATGATTTGATTAGCGTTCGAGGTTTTGGGCGTATCAAAATATTAAGGATTTTAGATTTTACTAAAAAAGGAAAACAGAGAGTTGAAATAGAACTTATAAGAAATCGAAAAAAATAGATTCTAAGATGAAAATCAGATTTATAAGATTTTCTAAGGATAAAGAGGAGTGATTGATGACATTAAATAGTTTAGATGTTCAAAACAAAACTTTTAATCCACAATTTCGCGGCTTCAGTAAACATGAAGTTGATGAATTTTTGGATATCGTTGTTCGAGATTATGATGAATTCGCTCAAACAATTAAAGATCAAGAACGTGAATTAAAGGCATTACGCGAACGCGTGAAATATTTTGATGACATGAAAGATTCACTGAACAAGTCAATTGTTGTTGCTCAAGATGCTGCTGATAATCTTCGTGAACAAGCCAAAAGTGAAGCTGATACGCTTAGAATTAATTCTGAAAAAGAATCTGCTGATATTATTGCAAATGCAGGACAAAAGAGTTCTTTAATTATTGAAGCGGCTAAAAAAGAAGCTGGATTTATTTTGAATGCTGCTTCTGATGATGCTCGTAAATTAGTACGTGATACTGATGATTTGAAACGTAAAATGCGTCTCTATCACCAACGAATGACTTCAATTATTGAAAATCAACTTGCGTCTATTCAATCGGATGACTGGGCTGAAATTTTTAGGCCTACTCAAGATTATGCAATCAATCCTGAAGAAAAATTGCAATCAATCATTGAAGAACATTTGGAAAATGCTGAAACTACTTTGGCAAAAACCCAAGCAATTAAACCTTTAACAGATGAAGATATTGCACAAGCAAATGAAACATCTGATGAGTCTGAAACAGAAACAATTGTTTCAGAGGAAAGTGTTGTTGAAACTGAAGTACCTGAAGAAGTAAAAGAAGAAGTAGAATTTACTGATGAAGCTAATACTACTGATGATTCTAACGAAGAGTCAGAAGTTGAAGCTCCAAAAGCAGATGATTCAGAAATTTTTCCCGAATTAGATTCAAAAGCACCAGCTGAAACAGCTGAGGTTGATGAAAAAGATAATCAAGAAACAATTGATTTAAGCGAATTAAAAAATTAAAAATCAGACCAAGATAAGAAAAAATATAATTCAAGCAAGCGAGTGATGATGGAAGACTCGTATTCCCTATTTTTCTTATTATCAGCTGATTGGACTTCTAAAGTTACTGACAGAATTTATTTTCTCAAAGAATCTTTAGAAAAATCTTGGGCTGAACGAAAAGTAAGTTCAAGCGTCTTGCACGTTACGCAAAAGAGTTTCTGTCAGTAAATTTTACTGACAGAAAAAATGAAGGTGGTACCGCGGTTTTTCGTCCTTTGCGAAAAATCGTTTTTTTTATTCAATAAAAACAAAATCGAAAGAAAGAAGAAAATATGAAAATCAAAGATACTTTGAATTTGGGGAAAACAGCTTTCCCAATGCGTGCAGGCTTGCCAAATAAAGAACCAAACTGGCAAAAAGACTGGGCAGACGCGACACTTTATGAAAAACGTCAAGAATTAAATGAAGGAAAACCTTCATTTATGCTTCATGATGGCCCTCCTTATGCGAACGGAAATATTCACCTCGGACACTCTTTGAACAAAATTTCAAAAGATATTATTGTTCGTTATAAATCAATGGCAGGTTTTCGGGCTCCTTATGTTCCAGGTTGGGATACTCATGGTTTGCCAATTGAGCAACAACTTGCTAAAGCAGGCATGAAACGTAAAGAAATGGATTTGCTTGATTATCTTGAGGAATGTCGTAAATACGCGATGAAACAAGTAGATATGCAACGTTCAGATTTTAAATCCCTTGGTGTTCTTGCTGATTGGGACCGTCCATATTTGACACTATTGCCAGAATATGAAGCAGCTCAAATTCGCGTTTTTGGTAAAATGGCTGAAAAAGGATATATCTATAAAGGACAAAAACCAATTTATTGGTCACCTTCATCAGAAAGTTCACTGGCTGAAGCTGAAATCGAATATCAAGATGTTCGTTCAGCATCAATTTTTGTGGCATTTAAAGCTAAAGATACTAAAGGTAAATTACCAGAAGATGTAGAATTTGTAATCTGGACAACAACACCATGGACAATTCCATCAAATTTGGGAATCTTTGCTCATCCTGACTATGATTATTCAGTTGTAGCAGTTAATGGTCGTAAATTTGTAATTGCCTCAGAAATGCTTGAAGCTGTTGCTGAAAAATTAGAATGGGAAAATCCAGAAGTCCTTCAAACGATTAAAGGTTCTGAATTAGAATATATGGTTGCAAAACATCCATTCTATGACCGTGAAACATTAATCATGAATGCGGATTATGTTACTCTTGATTCTGGTACTGGCCTTGTCCACGTTGCCCCAGGACATGGTGAAGATGACTACTTCGCAAGTCGTAAGTATAAATTGCCTGTTCTTTCACCAATTGATAATCGTGGTTATTATACTGATGAGGCCCCTGGACTTGAAGGACTTTTCTACGATGAAGGAAATAAAGTTGTCAGTAAATGGCTTGAAGAAAAAGATGCATTATTGAAACTTGAATTCTTCACTCACTCATATCCACATGACTGGCGAACAAAAAAACCAGTAATTTTCCGTGCGACACCACAATGGTTTGCTTCAATCGATGACTTCCGTCAAAATATTTTAGATGAAGTTGAAAGAGTAGATTGGGTAATTCCATGGGGTAAAACTCGTTTATTCAATATGGTTCGTGACCGTGGCGATTGGGTCATCTCACGTCAACGTGCTTGGGGAGTTCCATTGCCAATTTTCTATGGTGAAAATGGAGAACCAATTATTACACCAGAAACAACTGAATATGTAGCCAAACTTTTTGCTGAATTTGGTTCAAAAGTTTGGTTTGAACGTGAAGCAAAAGACCTTTTACCAGAAGGATTCACTCATCCAGCTTCACCAAATGGTGAATTTACAAAAGAAAAAGATATCATGGACGTTTGGTTTGACTCAGGTTCTTCTTGGAATGGTGTCCTTAACGAACGTGACTACCTTAGCTTTCCTGCAGACCTTTACCTTGAAGGTTCAGACCAATACCGTGGTTGGTTTAATTCATCAATTACAACCTCAGTTGCGGTAAATGGTGTTGCACCATATAAAGCAGTTCTTTCACAAGGATTTGTTTTAGACGGTAAAGGACGTAAGATGTCTAAATCAATTGGAAATACAATCTTGCCAAAAGATGTCACTAAGAAATTTGGTGCTGACATTCTCCGTCTTTGGGTGGCATCAATTGATACTGAATCAGATGTTCGTGTGTCAATGGACATTCTCAGTCAAGTTTCTGAAGTTTACCGTAAAATCCGGAATACATTGCGTTTCTTAATCGCTAATACATCTGATTTTAATCCAAAAGAAGATGCAATTGATTTTGCAGAACTTCGTCCAGTAGACAAATATATGCTTGTGAAATTTAATGAACTTGTAAAACAAATTCGTACAGCTTATGATAACTATAGCTTTATGACTGTTTACAAATCAATCATTAATTTCATCACAAATGATTTGTCATCTTTCTATCTTGATTTTGCTAAAGATGTTGTTTATATTGAAGCAGCAAATTCACCAGAACGCCGCTCAATGCAAACAGTTATGTATGTTATCTTGAAAGATTTAGTGAAAATTCTTGTACCAATTTTGCCACACACGGCAGAAGAAACATGGACTTACTTGGAACATGAACCAGAAAATTTTGCTTATCTTGCAGAAATGCCAGAAGCAGCAGAAATTCCTGGAAGTGAAGAATTGTTAGGAAACTGGCAAGAATTTCTTGATTTCCGTGATAAGATTTTGAAAGCTTTGGAAAGTGCTCGTGAAGCAAAACTGATTGGTAAATCATTGGAAGCAACAGTAATTATTTATCCAAATGAAGTTGTGCGTACTTTATTGACGGCAATTGATGAAAATGTTGCTCAACTTTTGATTGTATCTAACTTTGTAGTTGCTAATGAGCCAGTAAATAATGCCCCAGAGTCTGCAATGAAATTTGATGACCTTGCAGTTCTTGTTGAACATGCGGCTGGCGAAGTTTGTGATCGTTGCCGTAGAACAGACGAAACAGTTGGACACAATGCTAATGAACATCTTAAAATGCTTTGTGAACATTGTGCACACATCGTTGAAACAGAATTCCCTGAAATCCTTGAAGAAGGTTTTGAAGATTAATAAATAAAAAAAGTTACTGACAAAACTGTCAGTAACTTTTTTATTTAAAATTAATAATTACAATACCGCAAGCATTGATGCAAGTACGCTGAAAAGCGTAAGAACAACCATGATAATCACAACGACCATGGTTACTTTTTGGAAAGTACTTTTTTGTGGTTTTTTATATGCCATAAGTTCCTCAATTAAAAATATTTTTAATTAATTGTAACAAGAAAAAGAAGACTTTTCAATTAGTTGGGGTCTTTCTCCTTATTATTTTCTTTTGGAGTTAAAAATTTAGCAAATGGATCTTCCTTTTTTTCAGGAGAAGGAATGTTTTTTTTATCATCATCAGTCACTAAATCAACAGTTGAGACGCCTAAATCGTCCATCATTTTATCAAAATCATCACGTTTTCTAAAAGTTAAGCCCATTGTGGTCTCCTTGAAATCAAATATTTAACAGTGCTCAAAAAGAGAAGAGCAATACTAGAACTATTTTACTACTT
Source organism: Lactococcus sp. KTH0-1S (assembly GCF_052544945.1). NCBI lineage: Bacteria > Bacillati > Bacillota > Bacilli > Lactobacillales > Streptococcaceae > Lactococcus > Lactococcus sp. KTH0-1S. Next base: position 1,918,785 of record NZ_CP195165.1, on the reverse strand, counting down.
CATAGATAAAAAAGCTAGATATAAGAAAAAACTTCTTGAAAAAATGCGATTAAAAGCTGATAAGACTTGCATTTCAAAACTATTTTAAGTATAATGATAAAGAACGGTAGTTTGCTTTATGCAGACTACCTATAATAAAACAAATTCCCCAAAGGAGACATTTTTAAAATGGCTAAAGAAGTATACGACCGTAGCAAACCACACGTTAATATTGGTACTATCGGACACGTTGACCATGGTAAAACTACCCTCTCAGCTGCAATCTCTAAAGTATTGTCTGACAAAGGTTACTCTAAAGCGACTGACTTCGCATCTATCGATGCTGCTCCAGAAGAACGCGAACGTGGTATCACAATCAACACTGCTCACATCGAGTACGAAACTGAAAAACGTCACTATGCCCACATCGACGCTCCAGGTCACGCGGACTACGTTAAAAATATGATCACTGGTGCTGCCCAAATGGACGGTGCAATCCTCGTTGTTGCTGCAACTGATGGACCAATGCCACAAACTCGTGAACACATCTTGCTTTCACGTCAAGTTGGTGTTAAATACCTTATCGTCTTCCTTAACAAGGCTGACCTTGTTGATGATGAAGAATTGATGGAACTCGTTGAAATGGAAGTTCGTGACCTCTTGAGCGAATACGACTTCCCAGGTGACGATATTCCTGTAATCGCTGGTTCAGCACTTGGTGCTTTGAACGGTGAACCACAATGGGTTGCTAAAGTTGAAGAATTGATGGACATCGTTGATGAATACATCCCAACTCCAGAACGCGACACTGACAAACCACTCCTTCTTCCAGTCGAAGACGTATTCTCTATCACTGGTCGTGGTACAGTTGCTTCAGGACGTATCGAACGTGGTACTGTTAAAGTTGGTGACGAAGTTGAAATCGTTGGTATCAAAGAAGAAACTAAAAAAGCTGTTGTTACTGGTATCGAAATGTTCCGTAAAACACTTACTGAAGGTCTTGCTGGTGATAACGTCGGTGCACTTCTCCGTGGTATCCAACGTGACGAAATCGAACGTGGTCAAGTTATTGCTAAACCAGGTTCAATCACTCCACACAAACTTTTCGAAGGTGAAGTTTACGTATTGAGCAAAGAAGAAGGCGGACGTCACACTCCATTCTTCGACAACTACCGTCCTCAATTCTACTTCCACACAACTGACGTTACTGGTTCAGTTAAACTTCCAGAAGGAACTGAAATGGTAATGCCTGGTGACAACGTGCATATCGACGTTGAATTGATCCACCCAGTTGCGATCGAACAAGGTACTACTTTCTCTATCCGTGAAGGTGGACGTACTGTTGGTTCAGGTATCGTTGCTGAAATCAAAGCTTAATTATAAATCTAAGCAAATTGGAGCTGTCATTTATGACAGTTCTTTTTTTATTTAAAATTTTTCTTAAAATAAAAACTCCCCAAGGGGAGTTTTTTAAATTTCTGATTTTGTAAATACACCGCGGTCAACAAGTGCATCCATTTGGAAGTAAAATTTATTTTGAATCATTTCACTCGCATTTTTAAAAATATCAACATTTCGTAAACCGGATTTGTCAGTAACTGAAAGTTTAAAACCACTTAAATCTGGATTAACAATAATTTTTAATAAAAATCCTTCGTTTGAATTTGGAACTTCTTCAAGAAGTCTTTTAAATTCAAAATTACCAATTTTAGTTTGAATAAAAGTTGTATCTTTTAAAGTGAATTTTTTAACAGTAGGCGCAAGTTGATAAACATATTTGCTACCTTCCAAATGTTTTTCAGTGATAAATGCCATTGTGAGTCTCCTAAATAAATTGTTTATTTTTTTAAAATAGAACTAAGTTTTTCAACGAAGAGATTAACTTCATCAATTGTATTCATTTCTGAAAAAGAAATACGTATGTTTTCTTTTAGTTTTTCAGAATTTTTCCCGTAAACAGCTTCAAGAACATGGGAAGGTTCGATTGTACCAGCCGTACAAGCAGAACCGGTTGAGATTGCGAAACCAGCTAAATCAAGTTTGGTCAAGAGCAAATCATGATTTTCATTCGGAAAAGCAAGATTTAGAACATGAGGCATACTTGGACCAAAATTATTTTTATAGAATGAAATTTTTTGTTCTTCTAGTTTAGTTAGTAAAGTTTCATTAAGTTTTTCAACTGCTTGATAATTTGATTCAATATTTTCAAGGGCAAGTTCTAAGGCTTTAGCTAAACCAACAAGAGAATGGAGATTTTCTGTACCAGCCCGTCTTTTTTCTTCTTGTTCTCCTCCATGAATCAAAGCATCAAAATGTAGCTTTTCGTTATAATACAAGAAGCCGACCCCTTTTGGTCCATGAAATTTGTGCGCTGATGCTGAAAGGAAATCAGCCGAAACATCCAGAGGATGCACTGAAATTTTTCCCATTACTTGAGTAGCATCAACATGAAAAACGGCTTGATGTTGCTTCAAGAGCTCTCCGACTTCCTTTACTGGAAGAAGTTGGCCTGTTTCATTATTTGCCCACATCATGCTGACTAAAATTGTATCAGGACGCAAGTTTTCTTCTATAAGTGAAGCTGGGAATGTTCCGTCTGCTTTTGGTTTTACAAAGCTAACATCAAATCCATAACGGTCATGAAGATATTGAACAGTATTTAGAACAGAAGGATGTTCAATAGCTGTTGTGATGATATGGTTTCCTTTAGCTTTATTAGCCAGTGCATAACCAATTAAGGCTTGGTTATTAGCCTCGCTAGCACCAGAAGTAAAAATGATATTGCGACTTGGAACTTCTAGAGCATTTGCCACAGTTTCACGGGCTTTACGAACAATCTGACTTGAAGCACGTCCGAGACTGTGAATGCTAGAGGGGTTTCCAAAATTAGCGGATAAACTTTCTGAGATTGCGGTGATAACATCAGGAAGTAGAGGTGTTGTAGCAGCGTTATCTAAATATATAATTTGATTTTCCTACCTTTCATAGTAATTGCTGGATATTTTATAAGGAAATTATTTAATTCCATCAGGATTAAAAGTCCCCTTATCTGTAAGCTCTATTTTACCATTTTTTTATTCTTTTTATATGAAAAGCAATGAGATTATTCTTTAAATATCTTATAATCCTATTCAGATCAATTAATGTGATTTATTGATGGTATATTTCTAATAATAATTATATAATACTCTTAGGGAGGTTTTATTATGGTTGAAGAATATAAAAATATCTTAGTTGCAGTAGATGGTTCAGAACAAGCTTATGATGCCCTTCGTGAAGCGGTTGACACAGCAAAATTAAATCATTCACATCTGAAAATATTGTATGTTTTAAATGATAAGTTAGCAAATATTCCAGTACATTTAGACACAATGACCTTGTATAAAAGTGTACAAGAGCATTCTGATTATGTTGTAGAGCAAGTTCAAGAATATCTTAAAGGCACAGAAGTTGATTTTGAGATTGTACGTTTAACTGGCAGCCCTAAAAGAGAAATTATTAATTATGCAAACGAAAATAATATCGATTTAGTTGTAATTGGGTCAACTGGTCTTGATGCGATTGATCGTTTTATCATTGGTTCAACAACACAGTATATTGTTAACCATGCCTCTTGCAACGTAATGGTTATTAAATAAAGAAAAGAAAAAGTCGTCAATTGAGATGACTTTTATTTTATAAATTAATATATCAAAAATAAAAATACCAACTTAGTGTTGGTATTTTTCAATTGCTTAAAGTGTTTCTATAAGAATTACTTTAATCTTGAGGTTTTTCATGTTCAAAAAGTGGAGAAACTGGACGTCCTTCGTGGATACGAAGAATAGCACTGGCTAAGTATTCAGCTGCACTCAAATATTTTACATTTAAAGGTTTGCGATGGTTTGTTACAACAGAATCTGTGACCAAAATTTCTTTGATATCTGCTTTTTCAAGAACATCAGCGGCTCCGCTAGTAAATAATCCGTGGCTGGCAACTGCATAAATTTCACTTGCTCCCGCTTCACGTACAACATTTGCAGCGTTGGCAAAAGTGACCCCAGTGTTCAAAATATCATCGATAAGAATAACTTTTTTACCTGAAACATTACCGATAACATATCCGTTTTCACGGTTTTTGTCATCATCTTCATAGTCAACAATGGCAATTGCTGACTCTAAGTATTCAGCAAGTGAGCGTGCACGTTTAATCCCAGAATTTTTTGGTGCAACAACAATCACGTCATCACCAAATAATCCACTTTTACGATAGTAGTCAGCAAAAAGTGGGACAGTAAACAAGTTGTCTACAGGGATATCAAAGAAACCTTGTACTTGGACAGCGTGAATATCGAGGGTTAATAAGCGGTCAGCTCCAGCTTTAACAATCATATCAGCAACTAATTTAGCTGTGATTGGTTCACGAGAAGTCGCAGTACGGTCTTGGCGAGCATATCCAAAGTATGGGATAACAACATTAATTGTACGAGCAGAAGCACGTTTACATGCGTCAATCATGATTAGTAATTCCCAAAGGTGATCGTTAACAGGGCAGCTTGTTGATTGAACAATAAAGATGTCTTGACTACGGACGCTTTCTTCCATGTTAATCATAATTTCACCGTCGGAAAACTGTTTTGAAGAAAGTTTTCCTAGAGGAACTCCTGTAAACTGGCTAATTTTCTCAGCAAGACCAGGGTTTGAGTTTAAGGCAAAAAGCTTTAAGTGTGAATCAGAGTAAACCACGATTTCTCTCCATTTTCTTTTATGAAATAATATAGTTCTATTTTAGCAAAATAATAGTGATTTTCATAGTCTATATCTGTAAATATCTTTGTGAATTAATCTGAAAATAAAATTTGAGAGTATTTTGAATAATTTTTTCAAGCAAAAAAATTTTTCACAAACTTAAACTTCCAATAAATTACAAAAGCGCTTTAAAGGTTGATCTGTATGTAATTGAAAACATTTTCAAAAAAATGAGAATACAAAGTTTGTGAAAGTTCAGGCAAAGTCTTGCGTTTACAAAAGCGAAGTGTTACAATGGTTCTGTAAGGTTCGTGAAAGCTAAGTGTTACGAACAAATTATTTATTTTTAGGGGAATTAAAAATGAAAAAAACAAAAGTGATTTCACTTCTTGCAGTTTCAGTACTCTCAGTTTCTTTACTTGCCGCTTGTGGAAGTAATAACTCTTCAAGTAGCTCTGATAAAAAAACAGAACAATCATCAAAAGCAGAAGTTTTTGCTGGTGCAACTCAAGGAACAAACAACTTCTCTGATTTGCAAAAAGGCTTTGCTAAAAATGGAGCTTGGTTGAATGCAACTAAAGGTGATATGGATGCTTCTGGGAAAACTTTGACTGTTGAAGGTCTTTTCTTAGGTGACGGACAAGTCGCTCGTAAATTGGCAATCTACAATCAAGATAGCAGTCACAAAATTACTGACCGTTACACTTTGACAGTTGATAAAATTGAAGTGAAATCTCCTGGTTTCTATATTTCAAATGGTACTGTTAAAGGGAATGTTGATGTATTTGCAACTGGCTTCCACGGACAAACTGGTACAGGTGTTGAAGGACAAGCAACAATTGATGGTAACTTGACTTTTGCTAGCCAAGACCTTCTTGATGCTTACAATAAATTACCAGATGCTCAAAAAGTTAAAGTAACTGGTACAACTTCAGTTGTTAAAGGCGATGTTGTTTCATTCAAACCTGGTGGAATTACAGCTGGCGCTCACGGAAATGTAACTTATTCATTTGAAGGAAATGGTACAGATACAGAAACTGGGGCAACAACTGGTACTGCTGATGTTTCAGTATTGAAAAAAGCACTCGGTAAAAATGGTGCTTGGCTTGTAGCTACTAACGCTGATGTTGATGCTTCAGGTAAAGACCTTACAATTGATGGTACTTTCCTCAATGAAAAATCAGCTGTTCAACGTACACTTGCAATGATTAAACAAAATGATCAACACCAAGTCACTAAATCTTATACTTTGACAGTTAAACGCTTGATTGTTAACTCACCTGCTTTCGATCTTGAAGGTGGTAATATCAAAGGTGACGTTTATGTCGGTAAAGATGCTTCAATTATGGCACGCGACATGAAAGGGACTGATGGTCAATCAATCCAATCTGAAATCACTGGAAATCTTTACTTTGCAACTCAAGAACAACTTGACACTTACAAAGCTCTTCCAGCTGCAAACCAATTTAAAGTTTCTGGCGAAGTTGCTGTAAAAGCCGCTAACTAATGAACTAAAAATTGTCTAAAAGGCTCTCTATGAGCCTTTTTTTCTTACTTAAAATATAGTATAATGGGACATACGTGTAGTTCTATACAAAAGTGAATCTGTCAGTAAAAAAGTTACTGACAGAAAATAAAAAAATTTTTGCCAGTGAAAAATTACTGACAAGAGGTTCAGTAATGACAGATTGATTTTTGTTTAGAAAAACATAAAGCTAAAATATATTACAAAAGCAGGAGACTGGACTGTTAGAGAAAGTTCATAGCATTTCAAGTCAAGGAGAAAAACATTGGCAAAAGAAACATTTTCAATCGAATTTGCAGGTCGGACATTAACTGTTGAAACAGGTCAAGTTGCAAAACAAGCAAATGGTGCTGTTGTTGTACGTTATGGAGATACAACTGTTTTAACAGCCGCTACAATGGGTAAAATGGCTACAGGTGATTTCTTCCCACTTCAAGTGAACTATGAAGAAAAAATGTATGCTGCTGGTAAATTCCCAGGAGGTTTCAACAAACGTGAGGCACGTCCATCAACTGATGCGACATTGACTGCTCGTTTAATTGACCGCCCTATTCGTCCAATGTTTGCTGAAGGTTTTCGTAATGAAGTTCAAGTCATTAATACTGTTCTTTCTTATGATGAAAATGCTTCTGGTCGTGTGGCAGCAATGTTTGGCTCTTCTTTAGCGCTTGCAATTTCTGATATTCCATTTGATGGACCAATTGCAGGTGTTGAAGTGGCTTATATTGATGGAGAATATATCATCAATCCAACTGTTGCAGAAAAAGAGGCTTCAAGTTTGGAACTCTCTGTTGCGGGAAATATCAACGCAATCAATATGGTTGAATCTGGAGCCAAGGAACTTTCAGAAGAAGTGATGCTTGGTGCACTTTTGGCAGGACATAATGCTGTTAAAGAATTAATTGAATTTCAAAATGAAATTGTTGCAAAAGTTGGAAAAGAAAAAGCTGAAGTTGAACTTTTGCATGTTGATGAAGATTTAAAAGCCGAAGTGATTGCAGCTTACAATTCAGATTTGCAAAAAGCAGTTCAAATTGAAGAAAAATTGGCGCGTGAATCTGCGACAAAAGCAGTTAAAGAGGCGATAATTTCTGTTTACAGTGCAAAATATGAGAACGATGAAAATCTATCAATCATTTTGCGTGATCTTGCTGAAATTCTTGAAGGAATGGAACATGCGGAAGTTCGTCGCTTGATTACTGAAGATAAAATCCGTCCTGATGGACGTAAGATTGATGAAATTCGCCTGCTTGATGCTGAAATTGACTTTACCCCACGTAATATTACACATGGGACAGGTTTATTTACTCGTGGTCAAACCCAAGCTTTATCAACATTGACGTTGGCACCAATGAATGAAGCACAAATCATTGATGGTTTGAATGATGAATATAAAAAACGTTTTATGCATCATTATAATTTCCCACAGTACTCTGTTGGGGAAACAGGACGTTACGGAGCACCTGGACGTCGTGAAATTGGTCACGGAGCGCTCGGTGAACGTGCTTTAGAACAAGTATTGCCTTCTTTAGAGGAATTCCCTTATGCCATTCGTTTGGTCGCTGAAGTTTTAGAATCAAATGGTTCGTCATCACAAGCTTCAATCTGTGCAGGAACACTTGCACTGATGGCTGGTGGTGTGCCAATCAAAGCACCAGTTGCTGGGATTGCGATGGGCTTGATTTCTGACGGAACAAATTATACTGTTTTGACAGATATTCAAGGGCTTGAAGACCATTTTGGTGATATGGACTTTAAGGTTGCGGGAACTCGTGACGGGATTACTGCGCTACAAATGGATATTAAAATTTCAGGAATTACACCAGAAATTCTTGCTGAAGCTCTTGCACAAGCAAAAACTGCACGTTTCCAAATTCTTGATGTAATTGAAGCAACAATTGCACAACCTCGTGAAGAGTTGGCACCGTCAGCACCTAAAATTGATACAATTACAATTCCTGTCGATAAGATTAAAGTTGTCATCGGTAAAGGTGGCGAGCAAATCGATAAAATTATTGCTGAAACGGGCGTAAAAATTGATATTGATGACGAAGGACTTTGTTCAATTTTCTCTTCTGACCAAGCAGCGATTGATCGTGCTAAAGAAATTATTGCTGAACTTGTTCGGGAAGCGAAAGTTGGTGAAATTTACGATGCAAAAGTGGTTCGTATCGAAAGTTTTGGTGCTTTTGTAAATCTATTTGGTAAGCAAGATGCAATGGTGCATATTTCTGAAATGGCTTGGGCTCGGACAGAAAATGTTGAAGATGTTGTGAAATTAGGTGACACTGTCAAAGTTAAAATCATGAAAATTGATGACAAGGGTCGCGTAGATGCATCAATGCGTGCTTTAGTTGAGAAACCAGAAGGTTATGTTGAACCTGAGCGTAAACCAAGAGAACGCCGTGAAAATGGTGACCGTCGCAAAGGTAACGGAAATAGTAACCGTGGTAATGGTTTTGACCGTCGTAATAATGACCGTAATAATCAGGGAAATAAAGTTGGAAACCACAGTTTTGAGCGCCGTGAACGTAAATCACATATTGATGAAGAGTTTCCAGAACTCTCAACTAAAAAACCAGAATAAGCTCAATCATAAAATGGAAAAGCTGTAAAAATAGACCTTGAAATAAAATAAAATTTACTGATGAAAATGCTAGTCTATCCAGAAGTCATAGATGGCTAATGGATAGATAATAACCGAAATGTGATTATTCATGCTTGGATTTCTGTCAGTAAATTATTTGTTTATTTAGCTTATAAATAATCACTGACAGGTCTGTCAGCAAAAAATATGTCAAATTATAATCTCAATCCAGAACTAGATGAACGTTTGCGAGTTTCATTAGCAAATCCAGGCTCATTTATGGAAGACCTCTCATTGGTCTATGCTTTTCATCAATTTCCAGTATTGGCACCAAAATCAGTTTTCTTTGTTCCGATTGAAGACCACAAGGCACTACCTGTTTTTACAACAGAAGAAGAACTTGAAGTTTTCCTGTCAGAACTGACAGACTTTGAGACGGAATGGGAATTGCACTCATTAATTGAAATTTTAGACCAATTAATGGAAACGGATATTGATATTTTAGCAATCAATCCTAAATTACCTCAAGATGAAGATAAAGGCAACACCGTTTACTTTGGGACACCAGAATTAATGCAATTTTTAGTTCATTATACTGAAATTTTGAATAAAGTTTTTAGTCCGGAAAATCTTGAGGCTGAACAAAGAGAAAAATATTATTTCGTTCCAGCTTTCGTCACAACAAGTGGTCAGAGAACTTTCCCTAATCTAATCAATCAGGACAATGAAGAATATCTTCCTTTGTTTGATAATTTAGATAGTTTGGCTAAATGGCACAATGAAGCCTACTTTAGCCAAGCCTTTAAGGAAAATAATGGACAAGTTCTACTTTTAAAAATTGATGAATTATTAAATGGAGAAGATGAAGCCATAAATGACTTAGGAAAAAGCCTAGGAATTACGGTAAATCCTTTGGACTACTCACAAGAAGAAGTTCAAAATTCAATGGTCACTTGGGAAGAATTAACAAGAGATTAAATCAATTGAAAGCTTGATTTAGTCAATTACACGTTTTTGAATCAACAAGGCCCACAATGCTTATGGTATAATTTACTATAAGTATTTTTTAACGAAGTAGGAAAAAATGAACGAAAAAAAGAAAGGTTTTTGGTCTGAAGCAATTCGAGTGACCAAAGAAAATGATCCGGCAGCTAGAACTGCTCTGGAAGTCTTTTTGACCTATCCGGGAGTAAAAGCTCTTGCAGCTCATCGAATTTCACATTTTCTTTGGCGTCATCATTTGAAACTTTTGGCTCGGATGCACTCACAATTTTGGCGATTTTGGACTCAAATTGAAATTCATCCAGGAGCAGAAATTGCCCATGGCGTCTTTATTGACCATGGTTCTGGATTAGTTATTGGCGAAACTGCCATTGTTGAAAAGAACGTCAAACTTTATCATGGAGTTACCTTGGGTGGTACAGGAAAAGATAAAGGGAAACGTCATCCAACAATTAGACAAGGGGCATTAATTTCTGCCCATTCTCAACTTTTAGGTCCTATTGAAGTTGGAGAAAATGCAAAAGTAGGGGCGAGCGCTGTTGTGGTAACAGATGTTCCGCCAGAAGTAACTGTCGTTGGAATACCTGCAAAAGTTGTTCGAGTTAAAGGTAAAAAAGATGTCGAGCGCATCACAAGCCTTGAAGAAAAAAGAGAAGCAAGCTATCATTCATCACATTTGTGAGGAGAAATGAGAAGTGAAAAAGAGAAAAGTAGCCATTTATGAGGGACATTTACTTGCAACTTTAAAATCATTTACGGATGCTGTTATGTCTATCATTGCAACGATTATGGTTTTAGAAATTCCTTTACCAAAACTTATTGGCAATAATCAGTATGATTTTCGTGAAACAAGCAGCTCACTCATTATTTTCTTTGTGAGTTTTCTGGTTGTTGTTTCTTATTATTTTCAATTTAGTAAGTTCTTTGGACGCATAAAGAAAATTAGTGGTTGGCAGATTTTTGCTTATACAATTTTTCTCATGCTTGTCTCACTTTTTCCCTTTATGACCCAAATTGATAATGGAATTCATCCCGCATACTTCACAATCATCTATGTTTTATATATTATTGTGACCTCACGGTTTGCTTCTTTGATTATCAAATATACTTACCGCCTGAATGAAATAATAATCAGCAGACATCAGTCACGAAAACCTTGGGATTTGATTGTGATGTCTGCTCTTGCTATTGTGATTTCGAGTATTGGATATCCTGCTTATACGGGGATTCCATTGCTCTACTTACCAATACGTTCTCTTATCACCTCTATTGTTTATGATGAAGATTAAGAAGGAAATAGAATGAAAATATATAATACTTATAGTCGACAGCTAGAAGATTTTCAGCCGATTGAACCTGGAAAAGTAAAAATGTATGTCTGCGGACCGACCGTTTATAATTACATCCATGTGGGAAATGCTCGTTCTGTTGTTGCTTTTGATTTGGTTAGAAAATATTTGGAATTTCGAGGATTTGAAGTTCAATATATCTCTAATTTCACAGATGTCGATGATAAAATTATCAAGGCAGCAGCTAATGAAAATATCAGTACTAAAGAACTTTCTGAACGTTATATTGCTGCTTTTTATGAAGATACTGATGCCTTAAATGTTAAAAGAGCCGCTCAAAATCCGAAAGCAACAGAATTCATCGAAGCGATGATTGAGTTTATTCAAGAACTTGTGGATAAAAAATTTGCTTATGTTTCTCAAGGAGACGTATATTTCCGTGTATCTAAATCTAAAGATTACGCTAAATTAGCAAATAAAAATCTTGCAGATTTACTTGCAGGGGCTTCTGGACGTACGGATGAAGAAACAAAACTTAAAGAATCACCAGCCGATTTTGCTCTTTGGAAATCTGCAAAAGCTGATGAAGTTTCTTGGCAAGCGCCCTGGGGAGCTGGTCGTCCAGGCTGGCATATTGAATGTTCAGTCATGTCAACTTCACTATTAGGCGAAACAATTGACATTCATGGTGGAGGAGCAGATTTAGAATTTCCACACCATACAAATGAAATTGCACAATCTGAAGCAAAAACTGGACAAAAGTTTGTTAATTATTGGATGCACAATGGATTCGTAAATGTTGACGGTGAAAAAATGTCTAAATCACTAGGCAATTTCACAACGGTTCATGAACTCCTTCAAGTAGTTAATCCACAAATTTTGCGTTTCTTTTTAGCAACTACTCATTATAGAAGACCAGTCAATTTTACTGATGATGCACTGACAGAAGCTGAAAATAATATCAAAAAAATTGAAAATGCTTATCGTCATTTGGATGAGCAAGCTGAGTCTAATTTGTCAGCACTTACGACTTTCAGAAATGATTTTGTTGCTGCCATGGATGAAGATTTCAATATTGCCAATGGAATGACTGTTTTTTATGACTTTGTTTCTTGGGTTAATAAAGGAAACGGTGGGCCTGAGGTCAAAGAATTTTTTGACCAAGTTTTAGAAATTTTAGGGATTAAATTTGAATTTGAGCAAAGTTTGGACAGCGAAATTGAAGTCATGATTGAAGCAAGACAATTGGCACGAGAAGTCCGTGATTTTGCGAAGTCAGATGAAATTCGTGACGCTTTAAAAGCTCAAGGTATTGTTCTTGAAGATACAAAAGACGGGGTACGGTGGCATCGTGAATAAGCAACAAGCAGAACTTTTGAATGGTATTGCATTGGCCTATATTGGGGATGCGATTTATGAGGTCTTTGTGCGTGAGTACTTATTAGATAAAGGCCTGACAAAGCCCGCCATGCTTCAAAAAAATGCAACGAAATTTGTGTCAGCTAAAGCGCAAGCAAAAATTATTTCTGCAATGGATGAAGTTGATTTTTTGACTGAATATGAATTGACCTATTTTAAAAGAGGACGCAATGCTCATTCTAAAACGACGGCCAAAAATACCGATGTTGTTACTTACAGAATATCAACGGGTTTTGAAGCTGTTGTTGGAATTCTCCATTTAACGCAACAAAAAGAGCGACTTCAAGAATTTTGGGATTTTTGCCTTAAAACAATTGAAGCAGATCTGGTTTAAAGTTTATTAATTACAAAGATCAAAGTATTAAGCAAATTATTTTAAAAAAAGAAAAAAATCCGCTAGAATAGGTATGCAAAGATACAAAGAAAAAAATCAGCGGAAAGAAGAAGAGATGTATAGAGTAGTTACAATGTACGGCACCGATGAACCATGGTGGTTCTTCGACGGCTGGAAAGAAGATATAGTTTCAGTAGATGAGTTTGATGATTTTTATAAAGCTTTAAAATGTTATAAAAAAGAATGGTTTGAAATGGCTGAGAATTTTAAAGAATTCACTAGCAAGTCTGGCTTGCAAACAGCATTTTGGAAAAACGGAGATGAAGAATGGTGTGAAGACTGTGTAGGTTATTTACAGCGCTATCACAGCATTGCTTTATTGGAAGACTGGCATGCGATTCCGCTTGAGAAAAAGCGCTCAGGTTATAGTAAAAAATCTGGAGAACTCCCAGAACGTTTCTGTTCAATGAAAACTGAAAATTAAAAAATGAGAAAGTTTACTGGTTGAGTAAGCTTTCTTTTGTTCTGATAGAATAATCGTAAGCATTTCATTGGTAAGAAACTTGAAATTGTATTATAATTATTTTATAATATAAATCTAATGTTAGGAGGCGCTATGAAGAAACCGTTAATTATATTAGATGGATTTTTAATATTACTTATCGCAGTTCTTGGACTGGCATTATTTCATAATGTTCAGGAACAATCTAAAGAGCATTCACTATCGAATTCAACAGCAAGCACACAAAATTCGACTGAAAATAAAACAGAATCAAATAATATGGAAATCAAAATAAACACCAAAGAAATCAAAAAAGAAAATTTTCTAACACTATCAGGGCTTTGGAAGAATAGCTCAATCACTAAGAAAACTAAAACTCTTGTTATTTCAGGCCCTTCGGTAACTTTTGAGGGGCAACAATATGACTTAACTTTGGAAGGCGTGAGTTCTGAAAATGAGCTACCTTATTTGAAATTGATGGGCGAAGGAATTAACTCAGGGAAGTTTTTAGGCATCTATCCACAAGGGAGTGCTATTCCAGTAAGATTAGCTGATGGTAAAATTGATTACGCAGGTCAGTATGATTCTACTGATAAGGAAAAAGACCGTATCATTCTTTTTAGTGATTATCTGTCTGCTCAAGATATCATTGAGCAAGTTTTATACCGTGAATTGGAAGAAATCTTTTAAAAACAGTCTAAGATTTAAAATGATAAGAAAATAGTCTTGAAAAAATGTTTAAAATGAGTTAAAATATCATTATCTTAGATAAGAACTCGATGGTCAAAGCTCGGGAAAATATGACAAGAGACTTTTAAAAGTTACTGACAGAAAATAATCACAATTGATTTTTCTGTCAGTAACTGATGAGAGGATCTTTTGACATATTTTTCACAGCTTTGGCTTTTTTATTTGCAAAATATTTACTGACAGCTTTTAACAACGCTAATTAAGGGCTATAAAAGCTGTCAGTAAAAGAATGATAAATAATTCTGTCAGTATTTTTGCAAGAACTTTTATCAAAATATAAAGAAAGGCGAATTTAAAAAATTCGTAGTATAAAATGAATTTTCAAGAAAATTATGATGTTGTTGTCATTGGAGGAGGACATGCAGGGGTTGAAGCTTCACTAGCAGCTGCACGGATGGGCTCTAAAACACTACTCATGACGATTAATCTTAATATGGTTGCCTTTATGCCATGTAATCCATCAATTGGTGGGTCAGCTAAAGGAATTGTTGTCAGAGAAATTGATGCGCTCGGTGGTGAAATGGGTCGCAACATCGATAAGACTTATATTCAAATGAAGATGCTTAATACCGGAAAAGGTCCAGCAGTTCGAGCTCTTCGTGCTCAAGCCGATAAAGATGAATATGCCGCTTCAATGAAGAATACAGTTTCTGACCAAGAAAATTTGACACTCCGTCAAGGAATGGTTGAAGAACTTATTCTTGATGAAGAAAAGAAAAAAGTCATCGGAATCAAAACTTCTACAGGAACTAAATATGGTGCTAAGGCAGTAATTATCACTACAGGAACAGCTTTGCGTGGTGAAATTATTATTGGAGAACTTAAATATTCTTCAGGACCCAATAACTCTCTTTCATCAATTGGTCTAGCAGATAATTTACGTGAAATTGGATTTGAAATTGGTCGTTTTAAAACGGGAACGCCTCCACGCGTTTTAGCAAGTTCTATTGATTACGATAAAACAGAAATTCAACCAGGTGATGAAGCGCCTAATCATTTTAGTTTTATGAGCTCTGATGAAAATTATCTAAAAGATCAAATTCCATGCTGGCTCACTTATACTACTGAGAATAGTCATACTATTTTGCGTGATAATTTACACCGAGCACCACTTTTTTCAGGAATTGTTAAAGGAGTAGGGCCACGTTACTGTCCTTCAATAGAAGACAAAATCACTCGCTTTGCTGACAAACCTCGTCATCAACTCTTCCTTGAACCGGAAGGACGGAATACAGAAGAAGTCTATATTGGTGGACTTTCAACTTCAATGCCTGAAGATGTCCAATTTGATTTAGTTAAATCAATTCCAGGACTTGAAAATGCTCAAATGATGCGTCCGGGTTATGCTATAGAATACGATGTGGTGATGCCTCATCAACTCCGTCCAACTCTTGAAACAAAATTAGTTTCTGGACTATTTACAGCGGGACAAACCAACGGAACCTCGGGCTATGAAGAAGCAGCTGGGCAAGGCTTAGTAGCTGGAATAAATGCAGCACTTAAAGTTCAAGGAAAGCCTGAATTTATCTTAAAACGTAGTGAAGCCTATATTGGGGTAATGATTGATGATTTGGTAACTAAGGGAACACTGGAACCATATCGTCTTTTGACATCACGTGCAGAATACCGTTTAATTCTTCGCCATGATAATGCTGATCGCCGTTTGACTGAAATTGGCCGTCAAGTGGGCCTTGTTTCAGATGAGCAATGGGAACATTACCAAGCAAAAATGGCTCAATTTGACCGTGAAATGAAACGATTGAATTCAGAAAAACTCAAACCTTTGCCTGATACACAAGAAAAATTAGGAAAATTGGGCTTTGGACCAATTAAAGATGCGCTGACAGGTGCAGAATTTTTGAAACGACCTGAAGTTCACTACAATGAAGTCATCGATTTTATCGGACAAGCACCAGAAAAGATTGACCGTACCGTCATTGAATTGATTGAAACTGAAATTACTTATGAAGGCTACATCAAAAAAGCAATGGACCAAGTGGACAAAATGCATCGCTTGGAAGCGAAACGAATTCCTAAAAATATGGATTGGGATAAGCTTGACTCAATTGCTACTGAAGCTCGTCAAAAATTCAAAAAAATAAATCCAGAAACGCTGGGACAAGCGAGTCGGATTTCAGGTGTAAATCCTGCTGACATCAGTATTCTCATGGTTTACCTTGAAGGAAAATAATTAAAAATTTAAATTTTACTGACAAAAAGTTACTGACAGAAAATTTGCGGGAGAGTCCTTGTGTTTTGGCACTGAGGAAGCAACTTAAAATTTTCGTCAGTAACTTTTTTTCTTGTGGAATACTTTAAAAGTTGATAAAATAGGCTTAAACAAGGAATGAGGGAAATAGATGACAGAAATAAAAAATATTATTTTTGATTGGGACAATACACTTTTCCCTTTTAAAGAAAAATATTGGGAATTAGCTCACCGCCAACTTTTTTCAGAACAATTAGGACCATTTACTGACCAAGAACTCAATCGTTTCATGGAGAAATACCATGAATTTGATGAATTGCTTTGGCCACAAGTCCATCAAAGAAAAATAACGATTGAAGAGCTAAGAGAAGAAAGATTAAGCTTGACTATCGAATATTTTGATTTGAAAGTCGATGAAAATTATCTTACGGGCTTTTTCAAAAAATTCTTGAATAGATTGTTTGAATTGATAGAGCCTGATGAACAACTCATCCAAAATCTAAAAAAACTTTCCAAAAACTACAAACTTGCCCTATTAAGTAATGGGGGGCATGTGGAGCAGAGAGAAAAATTACGTCGTTCTCAAGTTGAAAAATTATTTTCGGTTTACATCTCTGGTGAAACAGGCTATCTGAAACCAGATGCGCGTGCCTTTAAAAATGTGCTCACCAAAGAAAATTTCCAAGCGTCTGAGACTTTAATGGTTGGAGATCTTATCGAACATGACATCAAACCCGCCCAAGAGTTGGGAATGAAGACAGCATATATTGGACCTGAAAAAGAAACGATTGCTGATTATGAATTTACAAACATTCAAGATTTTTTTGATTCATTTATAGAAAAAAACGGTGATTAACCGTTTTTTTATTATTGGACTAGTTTTAAAGAGTCAGCAGCTAAATAAAGTCTGTCAATAGGCTTGTTAGACAACCGATAAATTCCATTTTTGTTAAAAGTAATCTTTTTTTCTTCAAAAGTTTCGTTAGAACTTTCAAGGTAAAAAGTAAAATCACCAACAAGATTACCAGTAATAACAAGAGCTATGTCATTTGAACCACGTAAAACCTTTAGCCAACTATTAGAATTTAAAATATATTGGATGCCTGCTTCGTCATCAAAAGATAGAATATGTGAAAATTGAATAGAGGGACAAGTTGTTTTATGATTTTCGACCATTTCCTCAAAAATCGAAATTTCATCATATTCAATCAGCTGGTCAAGAACTTCACTGACCAATTGCGCAGTTAACAAACGGTCACTTGCAGGAATAATTGAATGTTCATTTTCGTTATTTGAACCATCAGTAATATAAAGCTCATGCATTAAACCCATGGCATACATTCTTTTCCGATGAATTGACCAGTTTTTTGTTTTTTTGATATCTTCAGTAAGATGAGTTAAATCTAGTGGAGTCATAGATAATCCTTTCTATTTTTAATTTGATGCTGATGACACTTGAAAAAGTCGTAGAGAATTGTCATCCATCACTTGATAGGTTTTGAGTTGATTGGGAGTTTCTGTAGCACTGGTATTAAAAATTGTAATGAGTTGAATATCTGACATTTTATTCTCCTTTCGATAATTTTAGTTTATTATAATTATTTTATCATTTTATTTTCATTTTATTGAATGATATGGTGTTTGAAATTATAGAAAAAATGTTGAATTGACAAGACTAAAGCCATATTCTAAAATTGTATTCTATAAGTGTCAAAAAATTAGAATTATAATCAGAATTAGAGATAAATTTCACTATAAATAATAAAAAGAATTAGGACTTGACAAGTCTTTAAATAATTGATAGAATAATAGAGTTGAAAAGCAGAAGCACCCGCTTCTCGCCTTAGAGGTTATAGCCCTGGGCAAACGAATGGAATTATTCAAAAACGAATGTTTTCATGAGCGGGGCGAGATTGTCGTTCCGCTTTTGTTTTTCTTTAAAAAAGAAGTTTCCTAAATCTTAGTCAACTTTCACATCATATTAGAAGGAGAACGAACATAGCTAAACAAGACAATAGAAAACCTATGATGAACGGTGCAATCCGTGCTCGTGAGGTTCGTCTCATTGGCGCTGAGGGTGAACAATTAGGTGTCACACCAACGTCTGAGGCGCTAATGCAAGCTGAAAATCTTAACATGGACTTGGTTTTAATTTCAAACCAAGAACCACCTGTTGCAAAAATCATGGATTATACAAAATTCATGTTTGAGCAAAAGAAAAAACAAAAAGAAGCAAAGAAAAAACAAGCTGTTGTTTCTGTAAAAGAAGTCCGTTTGTCACCAGTAATTGACCAAAACGACTTTGATACAAAGCTTCGTCAAGCCATCAAGTTTCTTGAAAAAGGCGATAAAGTTAAGGTTTCAATCCGATTTAAAGGTCGGATGATTACTCACCAAGATGTGGGTCGTCAAGTAATGGACAAGTTCGCGCAAGCAACAAAAGAAGTTGCTGTTGTTGAACAAAGAGCCAAAATGGATGGTCGTCAAATGTTCTTGCAACTTGCACCTATTAAAAAATAGGTCTTAACAAGACAACCGTCTGAAAGGTTAACCTTTCACCTCTCTATTCATTGAAAACGAATGTTTAAAATGAATAGAGGTGCAGAATAATTTTTTCTGCCAACTGATATAAATTAAGGAGAATTACAATGCCAAAACAAAAAACTCACCGCGCATCTGCTAAACGTTTCAAACGTACAGGTAACGGCGGTCTTAAACGCTTCCGTGCTTACACTTCTCACCGTTTCCACGGTAAAACTGTAAAACAACGTCGTCAACTTCGTAAATCTTCTATGGTTTCTAAAGGGGACTTCAAACGTATCCGTCGTATGGTTGCGACAATGCGTTAAGCGAACATTGTTCGCTGCATTGGAGCAATCCTCGCAGGAGCGTAAGCGACTAAGAGGGACAATGAAATAAGTCATCTAATTTTAGAGAAATCTCTAAATAGGTAGAACTGAATTTTCTTGCTCCAACTCAATAAAAAAATAAATTTGTCATTATGACAAAATTGAAATCTACTAAGAATTAAAGGAGAACACACATGGCACGTGTTAAAGGTAGCGTTGCAACTCGCAAACGCCGTAAACGTATTTTAAAGCTCGCTAAAGGTTACTACGGAGCTAAACATAAACTCTTCAAGACTGCTAAAGAGCAAGTCATGAATTCATACTACTACGCATTCCGCGATCGTCGTCAAAAGAAACGCGACTTCCGTAAATTATGGATTGCACGTATCAATGCAGCTGCACGTATGAATGGTCTTTCATACAGCAAATTGATGCACGGTTTGAAATTAGCTGATATCGAAGTAAACCGTAAAATGCTTGCTGACATCGCAATCGCTGATGCTGCTGCATTTACTGCACTTGCTGAAGAAGCAAAAAAAGCTTTGGCTAAATAATTATCTTAAAAAATCTGCTGGTTTTCTAGCAGATTTTTTATATTTTAATCAGACACTCTCTTAATTATGACATTAGGGGAGTGTTTTTTTATTCCGAATATACTAAATTGTTGCAAAAATTAATAAAAAAGAATATAATACCGTAAGTTCTTGTTTTGAAACAAAAGTAATTTGTTTTCAATAAAAGACATTGAGTATAAATAAGAATACAGAATGGAGGTAAATGTGGAAAGTGAAAATATTTTGGAAACAAAACAAGTGAGTGTTGCTTTTCGGATTGCTGGTAAATTTCAAAAAGCAATTTATGATATTGATTTAAGGCTTAGACGTGGTGAAGTTTTAGCCATTGTTGGGGAATCCGGTTCTGGGAAGTCAACTTTTGCAACTGCTGTTATGGGATTACATAACCCAAATCAAACTCAAATTACAGGCTCCATTTTATTGGATGATGAAGAAGTGATTGGTAAAACGGGTGATTCCATGGCAAGTATTCGAGGAAGTAAAGTTGGAATGATTTTTCAAAATCCACTCACTGCGCTTAATCCATTGATGAAAATTGGGCAGCAAATCAAGGAAATGTTGGCCGTGCATGATGTTTATCCAGAAAATCAGTATGAAAGTAGAAGCTTTCAACTTTTAGAACAAGTAGGAATTCCAAATCCTAAAAGAGTCGTTAATCAATTTCCTCACCAACTTTCAGGCGGGATGAGACAAAGAGTAATGATTGCAATAGCCATTGCCAATGACCCAGATTTGATTATTGCTGATGAGCCAACGACTGCTTTAGACGTTACCATTCAAGCTCAGATTTTAGACTTGATTTTAGAAGTACAAAAGAAGAAGAATGCTGGGGTTATTCTAATTACTCATGATTTAGGGGTTGTTGCTGAAGTTGCTGATACAGTGGCGGTGATGTATGCCGGACAACTCGTCGAAAAAGCTTCTGTTGAAGAGATT
The DNA here is from genome assembly GCF_052544945.1 of Lactococcus sp. KTH0-1S. Taxonomy (NCBI): domain Bacteria; kingdom Bacillati; phylum Bacillota; class Bacilli; order Lactobacillales; family Streptococcaceae; genus Lactococcus; species Lactococcus sp. KTH0-1S. Next base: position 1,898,101 of record NZ_CP195165.1, on the reverse strand, counting down.
TTTCAAAATCCCAAACATCCATACACCCGGTCACTTTTGCGTTCAAATCCATCTGCCGAAACAGTTTCGGATGATTTATATGTGATTCCAGGGTCCGTGCCTTCTCTGTCAGAAATTGAGTATGACAAAGATTTATTTCTCGCTCGAGTGCCTTGGATGAAAGAAGAAGCTCAAAAAGTAATTTCGGAAAAAATGACTGAAATTTCTCCAAATCATTTTGTTCGAGGTCAGGCTTGGGAAAAATTTGAATTTCCAGCTCAAAAATTGAAAGGGGATAAAAAGTGAGCGAAATTCTTAATTTAAAGGACTTAAAAGTTTATTATCCTATTCGATCTGGTTTCTTTAATCGAGTGACAGATAATGTTTTAGCCGTTGATGGAGTAGATTTAACAATTCATGAAGGAGAAACTGTCGGTTTAGTTGGTGAATCTGGCTCTGGAAAATCAACGATTGGCAAAACAATTGTTGGTTTAGAACAAATGACATCAGGACAATTGATTTACAAAGGACAAGATGTCAGCAAAAAAAAGATAAGAAACCACCTCAAATACAATAAAGATGTTCAAATGATTTTTCAAGATGCATTTTCGAGTTTGAATCCACGGAAAACAATTTACGATATCATTGCGGAGCCTATTCGAAATTTTGAAAAATTAGATGCTAAGACAGAAAATAAACGGATTCATGAATTATTGGATATTGTTGGACTACCTAAACAAGCTTTAGAACAGTATCCTTTCCAATTTTCTGGAGGTCAACAACAAAGAATTGGAATCGCACGGGCAGTTGCTACTAATCCTAAGTTAATTGTGGCAGATGAACCAGTTTCGGCATTAGACTTATCTGTTCAAGCTCAGGTTTTGAATTTCATGAAGCTCATTCAAAAAGACTTGGGAATTGCATTTCTTTTTATTTCTCATGATTTAGGGGTTGTCCGCCATATGACCGATAATATTGCAGTCATGCACAACGGTCGAATTGTCGAAAAAGGAACACGAAGAGATATTTTTGATGAGCCACAGCACATTTATACTAAACGACTCTTATCTGCTATCCCTTCGATTGATGTTACAAGAAGAGCGGAAAATCGGAAAAACCGTCTAAAAGTTGAACAAGACTTTGAGGATAAAAAAGCAAACTTTTATGATAAAGACGGACACGCTTTGCCCTTACAAAAATTAAGTGAAAGTCATTGGGCTGCTTTGCCAAAAGGAGGGGAAAATGTGGAAAGTAATTATTAGACGTATTTTATTGATGATTCCTCAATTATTTATCTTGAGTATTCTTATTTTCTTCTTTGCTAAATTGATGCCTGGTGATCCTTTTTCAGGGTTGATTGGTCCTCATACCGACCCACATGAAGTTGAAGCATTAAGACGGGCAGCAGGTTTATATGACCCTTGGTGGGAGCAGTATCTCAGGTGGCTAGGGAATGCCATACATGGGAATTTAGGAATGTCCTATAATCTCAAAGAGCCCGTGATGACTGTCATTGGACATAGAGCGGTTAATACTTTTTGGATGTCACTTTTGTCAGTTATTTTAACTTACTTATTTGCTATTCCAATGTCGATAGTTGCAGCTCGAAATGAAGGAAAATGGCAAGACCAATTGTGGTTGACCTATAATTCAATTACTTTTGGTATTCCACCTTACGTATTCTATCTCTTGATTATCTTTATCTTTGGTTATAGTCTTAATTGGTTTCCGACAGGTGGGACGGTAAGTCCAAATGCGATGGGAACAATTCCTGTTTTCTTTAGTAAGATTTATCACATGATTCTTCCAGCATTTAGTTTGGCGGTCTTTGGAACAGTTGGAATCTTTACTTACTTCCGCTCAGGAATTTTAGATGAACAAACACAAGATTATGTACGAACGGCTCGAGCCAAAGGGGTTAAGGAAAAAGTGATTTTTAGACGTCATATTTTGAGAAATGCCTCATTACCAATTGCTTCTAATTTTGGATTTGTGATTACTGGACTCTTGGGAGGAGCAATCTTTGCTGAAACAATTTTTGGCTATCCTGGCTTAGGACAACTTTTTATTACTTCAATCACTGGGCGAGATTATTCAATGATTACGGCTTTGATTTTATTAAATGGTTTTTTGGGACTTCTTGGAGCCCTCCTGTCGGATATTATCATGGCAATGGTTGACCCACGAATTCGGATTCAATAAGGAGTGAAAATGACAGAAAAAAAACACAAAAATTCTTTATCATTAGTTCACTCAATCAAAGAAGAACTAAAGAATGACAAATTAGCACTGATTTCAGCACTTTTCCTAGTTGCTGTCTTTCTAATCGTTTATATTTACTCGATGTTTTTAAAACAATCAAATTATGTTGATGTTAATATTATGGACCAGTATCTTGCACCACTGACAAATGGACATTTACTGGGAACTGATAATGGTGGTCGAGATATCATCATGATGTTAATGATTTCTGCACGAAACTCTTTCAATATCGCTTTTGCAGTTACACTTATTACTTTAGTTGTAGGAAATATATTAGGGGTAATTACGGGCTACTTTGGTGGGAGATTTGATTTAATCTTCATGCGTTTCACTGATTTTGTTATGATTTTACCATCATTGATGATCATTATTGTTTTTGTAACTATCATCCCACGGTTTAATTCTTGGTCTTTGATTGGGATTATCAGTATTTTTAGTTGGATAGGGACAACGCGTTTAATTCGGGCAAGAACAATGACGGAAGTCAATCGAGATTATGTTCGAGCATCAAAAACTTCGGGAACCTCTGATTTTAAAATTATGTTTCGGGAAATATGGCCCAACTTGTCCACCTTAGTCATTGCTGAAGCAACGCTTGTTTTTGCTGGAAATATTGGTTTAGAAACAGGGCTTTCTTTCTTAGGTTTTGGACTTCCAGCAGGGACACCATCTTTGGGGACAATGATAAATGAAGCAACTAATCCAGAGACAATGACTGATAAGCCTTGGACTTGGGTTCCAGCAACAGTGGTCATCCTAATTGTGGTGCTTGCCATTATCTTTATCGGAAATGCGCTCAGACGAGTGGCTGACCAAAGACAAGCTACAAGATAAACAACATTCAAGAGTGATAAAAATGTTTATCTATTAAAAATGGATATGATAAATTAAATATTATATTGAAGTAAGAAATAAAAAGAAATTATTGGAGAAACTAAGATGAACAAAATAAAAGTAACTTTATTGGCAAGTAGTGTAGTTTTAGCAGCTGCCCTCCTAAGTGCTTGTGGCTCTAACCAAAGCTCAAGTACAAGTACAAAAAAATTAAAAGCGGGTAACTTTGACGTTGCTTATCAAAATCCAGACAAGGCAATCAAAGGTGGAAATTTAAAAGTCGCTTATCAAAGCGATTCTCCGATGAAAGCTGAATGGTTGGCAGGACTTTCTGATGATGCCACTTTTAATGTGATGTCGAATCCTGGAGGAGGTCAAGATGCTCTCTTCTTTACTAACAGTTCCTTTAAATTTATCAATGGGGGACCTGCTAATGTCAGCCTAGACCAAAAAGCAAAAACAGCAACGATTACGCTTCGTAAAGATTTGAAATGGTCTGATGGCTCAGAAGTAACGGCTAAAGATTATGAGTTCACTTATGAAACGATTGCTAATCCTGCTTATGGCTCCGACCGTTGGACTGATTCTCTGGCAAATATTGTTGGCTTGAGTGATTATCATGCGGGTAAAGCTAAAACAATCTCAGGAATTACTTTCCCTGATGGTGAAAACGGAAAAGTCATCAAGGTTCAATTTAAAGAAATGAAACCAGGGATGACACAATCAGGAAATGGTTACTTCCTTGAAACGGTAGCGCCTTATCAATATTTGAAAGATGTCGCTCCTAAAGATTTGGCTTCTAGTCCAAAAACGACAACGAAACCATTAGTTACAGGGCCTTTTAAACCGGAAAATGTGGTTGCCGGTGAATCTATTAAATATGTCCCAAATCCTTACTATTGGGGTAAAAAACCAAAACTAAATTCGATTACTTATGAAATTGTATCAACCGCAAAATCAGTCGCAGCCCTTTCTGCGCATAAATACGACTTTATCAATTCGATGGCTAATAGTCAGTATAAACAAGTAAAAAACTTAAAGGGATACAAGGTTTTAGGACAACAAGCACTATATATTTCCTTGATGTACTATAATCTTGGACATTATGATACTAAAAATTCAATTAGTGTCCAAGACCGTAAAACGCCATTGCAAGATCAAAATGTTCGTCAAGCCATTGGTTATGCCCGTAATGTCGCAGAAGTGGATAATAAGTTCTCAAACGGACTTTCAACTCCTGCAAATAGTTTGATTCCGCCAATCTTTAAGCAATTTACGAGTCCATCAGTTAAAGGATATGAAAAACAAGACCTTGATAAAGCGAATAAACTTTTGGATGAAGATGGATGGAAATTGAATAAATCTACAGGCTACCGTGAAAAAGATGGAAAAGAATTATCGCTGGTTTATGCGGCTCGTGTAGGTGATGCAAACTCTGAAACCATTGCTCAAAACTACATCCAACAATGGAAGAAAATTGGGGTGAAAGTTAGTCTTTACAATGGTAAATTGATGGAATTTAATTCTTGGGTTGATCATATGACCACTCCTCCAGGAGCAAATGACTGGGATATCACTGACGGTGCTTGGTCATTGTCATCAGAACCTTCGCAACAAGATTTGTTCTCAGCAGCAGCACCTTATAACTTTGGTCACTTTAATGATTCAGAAATCACTAAGGATTTAAATGATATTGATTCTGCCAAGTCTGAAAATCCAACTTACCGTAAAGCAGCTTTCGTTAAATATCAAGAAGATATGAATAAAAAAGCTTATGTTGTTCCAACAAACTATACTTTGAACTACACACCAGTAAACAAACGTGTAGTTGGGATGACGCTTGACTATGGTGCAATGAATACTTGGTCAGAAATTGGTGTTTCTTCTGATAAGTTAGCCACCAAATAGTTTTATTTAACTTTTGTTTACAAGTTTTTTGTAAAAATACCCTCACTTTAGTTTTCGCAATTCTAAAGTCAAAGAAGCTCAAATTTATGATTTGAGCTTCTTTTGTTTGATGATTTTTAAGATTTGAACTTATGAATTTAAAAATTAATTAATTTAAAAATGCTATAATAAGCCTAACTAATAATTAATCGAGGAGGCAATATGCTAGTAAATTTTAGAGATATTCAGGCACAAAACTCAAAAGAATCCGGACTAAAAAAGAATATATTTTTTAGAGGAGGTCAGTTGACCGATTTAACAGCTGAGGATAAAAAAATTCTTACGAATAAATTCCAAATTGGGAAAATTTATGATTTTAGGGGGCAAGAAGAGGTCACTACTCAACCAGATGTTGAACTCAAAGGAATTAAATATGAAAATATAGATATTTTAGCTTCTGAAACTTCAGGAAATAATGGCTCTTTACAGGATATGATTATTAATGCCACAGATATTAGTGAGGCGATGATGAAAACTTATGAAAGTATCGTCATCAGTAAGTCTGCTTTAGAAGGATATCGAGCTTTTTTACTGGATCTTTTAGAGCAAAAACAAGCTGTTTATTTTCATTGTTTTGCTGGAAAAGATAGAACTGGATTTGCGGCTGCCTTGCTTTTAAGACTGGCAGGAGCTTCTGATGAGGAGATTATGAAGGATTATCTCAAAACGAATATTGCTCGCAAAGAGGTGAATCAAGAAATTATCAATTCATTAAAAGAAAAACTCACTGAAGACCAAATTGAGGGATTACAGATTGCTCTTACTGTGGATAAGAACTATTTATTTCATGCCAGAGAAATAATGAATGAAAATTTTGGTTCTTTTGAGGGCTACTTAAGTGAAGGACTCTCACTTGAGAAGGATTATATCGAGCATTTTCAAAGCCTCTATTTAAATTATAAATCATAAAAAAGTGATTTTGAACTCTTTTGCTAATTGATGTATAATTAAGTTAATAGAATACATTGGAGGTACAAAAGATGATTGGATGTAGTAGTTTTACACTAGAGAGTCAAGATAATAAACATTTTCTTTCTCGTACAATGGATTTTCAAATAGAAATGGCGGAACAAATTCTTTTTATTCCAAGAAACAAGGAGATAGGAATTGCCCACTCTAATGAAGAGACAATTGAAACATCCTATGCTTGTTTAGGGATGGGTGCGATGGAAGAGGGGCATCCAGTACTCTTTGATGGAATCAATGAAAAAGGGTTAATGGGTGCGACTTTGTATTTCCCAGGCTATGCTGACTATAGTGAGAATATCAAAAAAAATCAAAAGGGAATTTCACCTGATATGGTTATTCCAACGGTCCTCACTCAAGCGAGTAATTTAGAAGAAATCATTGATTTCTTTGATAAGAAATTTGTTATTATTAATGATACTAATCCAACCTTAGGTCTTACGCCTCCTTTACATTTTATTTTTTCTGATTCTAGTGGTCAAAGTTTGATTATTGAACCAAGGCAAGGTGGACTTTCAATTATAAAAGATTCAATTGGAGTGATGACAAATAGTCCAGATTACCAATGGCACGAAACTAATTTAAGAAATTATCTTTCTTTTACACCTAATCAAAAAGAAAGTATCGAACTATTAGGAAAGACATTAAAACCATTTAGTCAAGGTTCAGGTACTTTTGGCTTTCCAGGAGATTTTACGCCTCCTTCAAGATTTGTTAGAACAGCTTATTTAAAAAACTACGCTGAGAAACCAAGTAATGAATTAGCCGCTATTACGCTTTGTCATCATATATTAGAATCTGTAAGTATTCCAAAAGGAATTGTTATAACTGAGCATGGAGCAAGTGATTTCACTTGTTATTCGGCATATATGTGCTCAGAAACTCTAAGTTATTATTTTTCAACTTATGGTAATCAAAGAATCAGGAAAATAAGTTTGTCAGAATCCTTGAAAAATGAGAAGGAATTTAAAAACTTTCCTATTGTCAATGAGGAAGATATTTTAGAGTTAAATTGATAAATATTTAATCGAGTAAATAGGAGGGATATTCATTACGTTCTTTGAATTCAAGAAGTATTTTTTAAATATTAGTTTTAAGTATAGCAATCCTAAAAAGAAATTCGAGAAATAATAGAGAGAAATTAAGGAAAAAATAGTGATTTTACATTTATTTATAATAGTTTTAATGATTTTTCTTACGGCATTTTTTGTTGCGGCTGAATTTTCGCTGGTAAAAATACGTAAAAGTCGTTTAGAAACATTAGAAAAAGAAAATAATAAAAGGGCAAAATTAGCACTTAATATCGTCAATCACCTTGATTCTTATTTAAGTGCCTGTCAACTTGGAATCACTTTGACTTCGTTGGCAATTGGGTGGGTAGGTGAAAGTACGATGCATAGTATTTTAGCTCCCCTCTTGTCTTATGTTCCTCTACCTTCTGCGTTATTAGACAGCTTGTCTATTATTTTAGCCTTTTTATTAATTACTTTTGTTCATGTGGTAATCGGAGAACTTATTCCAAAATCTTTAAGTATTACAAAAACTGAAGGAGTTGTTTTAACGGTTGCTGCTCCGCTCCATTATTTTTATAAACTTACCTATCCTTTTGTGTGGTTATTAAATGCTTCAGCAAGTTCAATTGGTAAATTGTTTAATTTAAGTTTGGCTACTGAAGGTGATGAAATCCATTCAGAAGAAGAGTTAATTTTAATTGCTAATCAAAGTTTTATTAAAGGGGAAATCAACGAAAAAGAGTACGAATATCTCAACAATGTCTTTGAATTTGATGATTTGATAGCTAAGGATATCATGGTGTCGAGATTAGATATGGAGACGATTCCCGTTGATGTTTCGATTGAAGAAGCTTTAAAATTTGCGATTAAAAAAGGGCACACTCGTTTCCCTATTATTGCTAAAACTAAAGATGATATTTTAGGCTATGTTACGCTTCAAAATTTGATTAAAGAGTATTTAACTGCTCCCGGTCAAGAAATAAAGAAAATCATGCAAGAACCTATTATATTTATTGATACTATTCCCGTAAAGTTATTACTCTCAGAGATGCAAAAAGAGCATAAACATTTTGCTATTCTATTGGACGAGTATGGTGGGACAAGTGGACTTGTGACAATTGAAGATATTCTTGAAGAGTTAGTTGGTGATATTCAGGATGAAGAAGATCATGAGAAAGAATTGGTAGTAAAGCTTTCTCCGACTACTTATCAGGTAGATGGTAAATTGCTTTTATCTGAATTTGAAGAACTATTTAATATTGATTTGGCTCAAAATAATTTAAGTAAAACGATTAGTGGGTTTATTACAAATTATTCACTAGAGCAAAATGAGCCACTTGAGGTAGGACAGACTTTCGAATTTGATAATTTAAAAATTACTATTATTGAAATGGATAAAATTACTCCTCATATTTTAGAAGTTAAACGAGTGTAGATTGTATTTGAGGTATAAAAAAAACGGAGCTTTAAGAGGCTCCGCTTTTTTTATTTTATTGACGAACGACGAGGACATCGCATGGTGCATTTTTGATAATGTAATCCGCCACTGAACCGATAAAGATACGTTCAATGTAAGAAAGACCAGTTGCTCCAAGAACAATGAGGCTAATTTCTTCTTCTTTTGGAAGAGTTTGGCCAAGCATGACTTTTGGAGAACCAAATTCAACACGAGTTTTGACTTTTTTAACGCCAGCTTTTTTTGCTTCGTCAGCAAAGTCATTAATGAGGTTTTCAGCACCTTTGTGTGTATCATCAGCAACAACTGAATCATAGGCTGAGATAGATTGGAAGGCACGAAGGTCAATGACGTTAGCGATAACGAGTTCAGCATCGTTACGAAGTGCTGTTGCAACTGCTTTGTCAAAAGCTTTAGTAGCTTCTACCGAACCATCAATACCAACAAGGATTTTCTTATAGTTATCTAACATAGGCGACTCCTTCATAAGTTTTTATCTATATTTTAATTTTACTCTTATTTTGTCAATTTGTAAAAAGAAAACTGTTAAAAAATGGTTTATGGTATAATTGATGAAGTGAATTTCTTTAAAATAGTGGAAAAAATTACTGACAGAAATAGAAGTTCTCTATTGAAAGTCTGTCAGCAAATTTTGATGACTTATGAACTTAAAGAAAACTGTAAGAAATAGGTGAAAAATATGACTCGATATGCTGTGGTGGATCTGGAAGCGACCGATGCTCATAGTAGTGAAAATAAAATTATACAGATTGGGATTGTTCTTGTTGAAGATGGAGAAATTGTTGAAACTTTTTCCACTGAAGTCAATCCACATGAACCTTTGCTTCCAAGGATTAGTGAACTGACAGGTTTGTCAGATAAACAGTTAAAGACGGCTCCTGAGTTTTCAGAAGTTGCTGCAAAAGTGCGAGAATTACTGACAGACAGTGTTTTTGTTGCTCATAATGCTAGGTTTGATTATGGACTTTTAGAAAAAAGTTTTCTTAATGCTGGTTTGGAATTTAATGAAATGTTGCGTGTCGATACAGTCGATTTGGCGCGTGTTTTTTATCCAACTTTTGAAAAATATGGTTTAGAATCATTGAGCGAAAAGTTAGATTTAGCACATGACCATCCGCATGCCGCAGTTTCGGATGCTTATGCGACAGCTGAATTATTGCTGAAAATAGAAGCAAAAATCCAAAAGTTACCAAGAAGCGTTTTGGAAGAGTTGCTTAGACATTCGGACAATTTACTTTTTGAAAGTAAAACTTTTTTACAAGAGCAGTTGGATAAAACAAAAATTCGACCAGCTGGCTTTAAAGTGGTTCATAATATTGCGACGCGTAAGTTTAGGGCTTCTGTCAGTAAAAAAAGTCCCCTGACAGCCTTGTCAGCAAATTTTTCAGAAAATATCAGTAGATTGGGCTTGGCTTCTCGCTCAAAACAAGAAAAATTAGCTCATTTAATGGAAACAGAGCTTACACATTTACAAGCAAGTTTTATTGAGGCACCGACAGGACTTGGAAAAACTTATGGTTATTTACTGCCAGTTTTGGCCTCAGGAAAAGGTTTGGTCGTTTCAACGGCAACCAAAGTTCTCCAAAAGCAATTAGTAAATGATGTGGCACCAAAACTTGGGAAAACATTTGGATTAAAAATGGCCAAGATTGTTGGGACTAAAAATTACATTTCTCTGAGAAAATTTTCTGAGCTTTTATTAAATAATACTGACGGCAAAAATTTTGAAATTTTTAAAATGAAAATTTTAATTTGGTTGACAGAAACAAGAACAGGCGAATTGGATGAAGTTTCAAAAGTCATGACTAATGATGACTATTTTGAAGTCATTCGCCATGATGGCTATGTCAATACAAAACAGCTTCATTATGAACAGGATTTTTGGTTGAAAGCCCAAAAAGAAGCTGAACAGGCTGAAATTAAAGTGGTGAATCATGCCTATTTGATTGAACGTTTAGCTGACTATCCTGAAACTTTTTTGGAAAATCGTGTTCTTGTTGTTGATGAGGCTCAACAATTATTTCCTATCATGGAAAATGCGGGTCAAAAATCTTTAAAAATTACTGACGAACTGATAAAAATTGATGCTGAAACAAGTGAAAATCCCCAGCTGACCAAAAGGCTTCAAGAGAGTCTAGTTTTTCATCTTAATAAAAAAGAACTTGATTTAAATAAAATAAAGATAGATGCTGATGAACTTGGCTTGAGAAATCTGTCAGCACTTTTAGAAGCTGATAATCAAATTGTCTGGCGTGAAAATGGGATGCTTTATGCGAGTGACCAAGATTTTTATAATTTTGAACGATTGATTCCTAAAAATACCAAACTTTTTATGTTGGGAGCGACATTGTCATTATCTAAAGACAAACCGTCATTTCCTGACTTACTTGGTTTTACAGACTATCGCTTTTTCAAAATTGAAGGAAATCAAGCCACTAATCAGCAATTGCTGACGGTGACAGATGCGCCTAATATCAAAAATCTAAGCTTAATTGATTATGCAGATTACACAGCAAATTCAATTGGAGAACTTTCAAAATTGAATTTGCCAATGGTGGTCTTATTTACTTCAAAAATGGCTTTGACTTTTGTTGCTGAGAAATTATCTGCTGAAGGGTTTGAGATTTTAGCACAAGATATTAATGGGAGTCCAGCCCAAATCAAGAAAAAATTTGATAAAGGTGAAGGAAAAATTTTATTAGGTTTGGGTTCTTTTTGGGAGGGAGTCGATTTTGATAAGCAAAATCAAGTGATTCTTGTTATTCCAAGACTTCCTTTTGCAACGCCTGATGATATTTTAACTAAAAAATATGCTCAAAAGTTTGAAAATCCTTTCTATGATTTTAATGTTCCAATGGCAACTTTAAAATTACGGCAGGCCATTGGTCGGGTAAATCGTCGTAAAAATCAGTACTCAAGTATTGTCGTATTAGATAAAAGACTTGCAGGGAAATCTTACGCCAAAAGAATGCGAAAAAATCTTTCAGAAACTTTACCTGTAAAAATGCTGAATTTACTAGACACAATCAGCGAAATCAAGAATTTTTTGATATAATAAAACATGTTTAAGCAAAAACTTAAAATGGGAAATTGGACAAATTATTTTTTCCTAATCATGAGAAATTTTACTAATAAGCCTTCAAATAATCTTTGAAAAAAGATTTTCTCAAATTTTGAAAGAAGAAAAATATGAAAAAGCGAAAAATGACTCGACATTCGCAAATTATAATTGGAATTTTAGTGATAATTTTAGCCATTTATTTGTCTATCAGTCTTTTCTTTTGGAAGAGTCTAAATCCCTATCATTCCGTTCGAGCGCAAGCGATTGACATTGCCACAGAAAAAACAGATTTAGTTAAAGCGACAGGATTTGATATTGCTGCAACTGACACCGTGACTTATTCAATTGTTGGCCTTAATAAAGCGAATCAAGAAATTGGAATTCTAATTCCAAAAAAATCTGGTAAAATTAAAGAAGTTAAATTATCGCAAGGGGTTTCACCAGCAAGCTTAACGACAAAAGATACGAAATCAGTTGTCTTAGCGCTTTACAAAGGGAAGCCGGCTTGGGAAGTAAATAATAGCAATGGTTTTAAAGTTTATGACTTTGAGTCAGGAAAAGAGTTGATATGAAAAAAAATTCTGATTTTGTATTAAAAATGGATGAGTCCGTCACTCTTGCTGCGGCAAATCGCGCAAAAGCATTAAAAGCACAAGGGCGAGATATTATTGACCTGACACTTGGGCAGCCAGACTTTTCAACACCAAGAATAATTGGTCAAGCAGCTATTGAAGCAATCGATAATGGTAAGGCGAGCTTTTATACACAAGCTGGTGGACTTCCAGAATTAAAAAATGCAGTTCAACATTATTGGACGCGTTTTTATAATTATGAAATTCAACCAAATGAAATATTGATTACAGCTGGAGCAAAGTTTGCTCTTTATGCTTACTTTATGGCAACTGTTGACCCTAACGATGAGGTAATCATTCCTGCTCCTTACTGGGTTTCTTATGTTGACCAAGTGAAAATGGCTGGAGGAAATCCGGTAATTGTAGAAGCCAAGCAAGAAAATAATTTCAAAGTTACAGTTGAGCAATTAGAAGAAGCAAGAACAAGTAAAAGCAAAATTTTATTACTCAATTCACCTTCTAATCCAACAGGAATGATTTATTCTAAAGAGGAATTAACAGCCATTGGAGATTGGGCTGTCGCTCATGATTTATTAATTTTGGCAGATGATATTTATCATCGCTTAGTTTATAATGGAGCGGAATTTACAGCAATTTCAAGTCTATCTGATGAAATTCGGAAAAGAACGACAGTGATTAATGGTGTTTCTAAAACATTTGCAATGACTGGTTGGCGGATTGGGCTAGCTGTAGGTGACCCAGAAATTATTTCTGCGATGACTAAGATTGCGAGCCAAACGACTTCTAATCCAACTGCTGTTGCTCAATACGCAGCAATAGAAGCTTTTGAAGAAAGAGATAATAGTTTTGAGATAATGCATGCAGCATTTGAAGAACGTTTAAATATCATTTATGGTCAACTTTCTGAGGTTCCAGGATTTGAACTTGTAAAACCAAATGGTGCTTTCTATTTATTCCCGAAAGTGACTCAGGCAATGGCGATGAAAGGCTATAGTGATGTGACTGATTTTACAACTGCTATTCTTGAAGAAGCAGGTGTAGCCTTGGTTACAGGAGCAGGTTTTGGTTCGCCGGAAAATGTGCGCTTGAGCTATGCAACAAGCCTTGAAAATTTAGAAGTTGCAGTGGCACGTTTAAAAGATTGGATGAATGAATGATCGATAAAAAAGAAGCAAAATCGGCCTATAAACTTTCAAAAAAAGTTGGAGCAGTTGTTGCTTATAAGAATCTCGAAACGAATGAACGCTATATTGATATAGCACCAGACTTAGCAGGTGTAAAAAATCGTTTTGAATTTGCCAAAAAAACGGGAATTGGCTTACCTTATGCCATTGAAAAAGCAGCAAAAACAGCTGATTTTGAATTGGAAGTTCTTGAAGAATTAGAAAAAGATGAGCTCCAAACCACTAAAGAATTCAAAGAAGATTTAAAAACTTTAAAAGAAATCTGGCTTGAAAAGTTTTAAAAGTATTATTTGAAAATTATAAAATTAAAATATAGAAGGACTTATTTATGAAAGACTTAATTTCAATCATCGACGTCAAAGACCATGTTGGTGAAACAGTAAAAATCGGCGCTTGGGTTGCTGACAAATCAGGTAAAGGAAAACTTCAATTTCTTCAACTTCGCGATGGAACAGCATTTTTCCAAGCTGTTGTTTTCAAACCAAATATGATTGAAAACTTTGGTGAAGAAGAAGGAACAGCTAAATTTGATGAAATTAAACATCTCTCACAAGAAACTTCAGTTTATGTGACAGGTGTCGTTAAAGAAGATTCACGTTCAAAATTTGGTTATGAACTTGATGTGACTGATTTGGAAGTGATTGGTCAATCACATGATTATCCAATTACACCAAAAGAACACGGCGTTGAATTCCTCCTTGATAACCGCCATTTATGGTTGCGTTCAAAACGTCAAATGGCAATGATGCAAGTGCGTAATGCAATCATCTATGCAAGTTATGATTTCTTTGCGAAAAATGGCTTCATTAAGTTTGATAGCCCAATTCTTTCAGGAAATGCTGCTGAAAACACAACAGAACTCTTTGAAACAGATTATTTTGGTAATTCTGCTTTCTTGTCGCAATCAGGACAACTTTATCTTGAAGCAGGAGCAATGGCTCTTGGACGTGTTTTCGACTTTGGGCCAGTATTCCGTGCGGAAAAATCAAAAACTCGTCGTCATTTGACAGAATTTTGGATGATGGATGCAGAATATCCATTTGTTACTCATGATGAATCATTGGATATTCAAGAAGCGTATGTGAAAGCTTTGATTCAAGGTGTTTTGGATAATGCTGCTTATGCTCTTGAAACACTTGAACGTGATACAAGCATGTTGCAAAAGTATATTGATACACCTTTCAAACGTGTTTCTTATGATGATGCTATTGATTTGTTGCAAGCACACGAAAATGATGAAGATACAGATTATGAGCATGTAGAACATGGGGATGACTTCGGTTCGCCTCATGAAACATGGATTTCAAATTACTATGGTGTTCCAACATTTATCGTCAACTATCCTGCAAGTTTCAAAGCTTTCTACATGAAACCAGTCCCTGGTAACCCAGAACGCGTTTTGTGTGCTGACCTTTTGGCTCCAGAAGGTTATGGTGAAATCATTGGTGGTTCAGAACGTGAAACTGATTATGATTTGTTACTTAAGAAAATTGCTGATTTCGGTTTAGATCCTAAAGATTATGATTGGTATTTAGAACTTCGTAAATTTGGTTCAGTTCCTCATGCTGGTTTCGGACTTGGTCTTGAACGTATGGTCACTTTTGTCGCTGGGACAGAACACATTCGTGAAGCCATTCCATTCCCACGTATGATTAATCGTATCCAACCTTAATAAAAAACCTCTATTTTAAGAGGTTTTTTATTTTTACTATTTAGGAGGTTTAATGCTAGTTTTAAAAGAATATTGTATGAAATGATTAATAAATTTGGAGAATGATAGCCTTTGCAAGACTGTGATATAATTAACTTATGAAAAATAATGAAGAACCTCGGATGAAGTGGTCGGATGATGAATATGAAGCAATGATAGATTTGGCAACAAGACAGTTGGCTGAGCGAATGGCTGAAAGAGCTTTGATGACCTATGAGATTTATAAATATGATTATCTTGATTCGCAGTTTGTGGCCGATTTTATTGCAGAGTTTGTCATTAGTGCTTATCGTTCATATTTAATCAAACCAGAAAATCTTGATGAAGAGGTGATGCTTTTATTATTTGTCAACATGGCTTATGAAAATATGCGAGGATTGCCAGATGAAGTGGCACAATACCACAGACTTTTTAGACAACTTTGTGACCTTTATTATGAACAAGGTTGTTTACGTCATGCTTTGGTTGATGAAGCAGATTATCAGGAAATGGTTTTGGCAATTTTAGCTGATATTTTTATGGAAGTGAAAATGAGAAAAAAATTTAAAAAGTAATTTTGTAATCTTAAAGGGGAGAAAATGGATTTAGATGCTTACCAAAAAGCAATTATCAAATTTGATTTGAATAAAAAAATAGAGAGTCAAAATGAAGTAGATTTTGCATTTGTGGATAAAGTTTTGGGATTATCTGGTGAAGCAGGTGAAGTGGCTGACAAGGTAAAAAAAGTTATCCGCGACCAAGAGGGAAAGCTGTCAGTCAATGATAAAAAGGCCATCGGTCAGGAGCTTGGTGATATTCTTTGGTATGTAGCAACGAGTGCACGTTATCTAGGAATTTCTCTTGAACAAATTGCGAGTGAAAACATTGAGAAATTAGAGAGTCGGTTGAGCCATGGCAAGATTTCAGGCTCAGGGGATGAGAGATGAAAATATTGATTGTGGCTGGTTTGCCAGATTTTATACCCAATGAAAGTTTTGATAAATATATTGGTGTGGATAGAGGGTCACTATTTTTAGTGGAAAAAGGTTATCAATTGGCTCTGGCAATTGGTGATTTTGATTCTGTCAGTAAAATTGAACTTGAAAAAATTTCTGTCAGTACTGACAGATTGATTAAATTGCCTGCTGAAAAAGATTTGACAGATTTAGAAGCGGCTTTAGATTTTGTTTTAGAGTATTTTGCTGATGCGGAAATTGTAATTGCTGGTGCTTTAGGTGGACGTTTGGACCATTTACTGACCAATGCTTATTTAGCAACACGACCAAAATATCAAGTCCTCGCTCCCAAAATGACCTTAGTTGACCAACAAAATTTGGTGACCTACTTGTTGCCTGGTCAGCATTTACTAAAAAGAAAGCCGACTTACCAATATGTTGGATTTGTTCAGGTAGAAACAAAGGATAGTTTAGCCATTGAAGAAGCAAAATATCCTTTGAAAGCAGAGGATAATTTTAGTCAAATCTATGCTAGTAATGAATTTATCAGTGACCAAATGAAAGTTTCATTCAATCAGGGAATGGTCATTGTAATTTATTCAGGCGATTCGCATAAAAAATAAATAATAAGAGGTTAAGGAGAACGGAAAAAGTATGATTATTGGAGTCATTGGGGCAACATCAAATATTGCAAGTAAGGCTTATTTACCAGTTTATGCGAAAATGCAGGCGGACCATCGTTTTATTTTGTATTCTCGTCAGTGGGAAAAAGCTGAAGAAGTTCGCAAACATTATAAATTTGAATATGCGACAGAGGACTTGTCAGCACTAGAAACTGTGGATTTGGTTATTATTCATGCGGCAACTTCTCAACATTTTGAGTTAGCTAAAAGATATTTGTCAGCGGGAGTTCCTGTTTTAATGGATAAACCTGTTTCAGAAAAATTAGCCGAAGTAAAAGAATTGCAAAAAATTGCTGACCAAAATAATACTTTATTTGTCGTCGCTTTTAATCGCAGATTTGCACCACAAACAGCTAAATTAAAAGCTCTCCCAGATAAAAATATGGTGAAAGTAAGTAAAAATTTAGCAAATTCTGCCAGTGAAAAAATTACATTTTCAATGTACGATATTTTTATTCACCCTCTGGACACCTTGATTTATTTGCTAGATGATGAGATTTTAGAAGTCAATTATTCATTAAAGAAGAATCAAGACGGGCAATTAACAAGAGCCATTGTTATGCTAGAAACAGCGACAACGAGTGGAATTGCCACAATGAACTTAGAAGCTGGTGCCTTTACTGAAGAATTTACAGTAGAAAGTCCTAGAGAAAGCCTTCGCTTGTCAGAACTGTGCGAACTTGAAAAATTTACAGGAATTGATCGTCAAAAATTTGGAATAAGTGGTTGGCAAAGTGCGACATACAATCGTGGTTTTGATGAAATCATTTCTGCCATGGTTCTAGCGGTTGAAAAATTTGATGGTCAAAATCGTCAAGAATTACTGACAGAACTTAAACAAGAAAATATTCTAAAATCCCACGAAATCATTGACCAAATGTTAAAATGAAAAGTTACTGACAGAAATATTAGCATATCTGTAAACTGCTAAAGCAGTCACAGCTATCCTATGACAGAAATATTAGACTATCTTAAAATGACTGACAGAGTTAAAAAATTTCTGTCAGCATTTTTTTAGGCTGAGCCTTGCATTATTGTCAATAAAAAAGTATAATTATAAAAAATTAAGAAAAGGAGTCCGCATGAAAACACAACAATCTACAGTCTTTTATTTTTGGTGCAGATAGTTTGTGTTTATGCAATTGGCGTAGATACAACTTTTGAGTATACTCAAGTTTCTGCGCCGGGATTCAAAGAAGACCGGATAGTAAAAACTATCTGGTCTTTCTTTTTTAATTTTTTTACCCTTTCTTTCGACTCTAAAGTAAAATTAATCGTAAAGACCGACTCCAAGCAGGGTTTTGCTAGATGAATGGAAGGGAACTTATAAAAGAAAGCTTTGCTTTCACACAATAGAAAAGAGGAATTTTATGGAAAATTCTACAGGCTTGAAGTCTTCTTTACAGACTCGCCACATTGTTATGCTCTCACTTGGGGGAGCGATTGGTTCAGGACTTTTTTTAGGTTCTGGAAAAGTCATTGCACAGGCTGGGCCAAGTGTATTACTCTCATACATCTTAGCTGGACTGACACTTTATGTCGTCATGTATGGTGTTGGGAAAATGGTCATCCATCAAGATGAACATAAGGCTGGAATGGCCGGAGTTGTTGCTCCTTTTATTGGGGACCACTGGGCGCATTTTGCGGACTGGGTTTACTGGGCAACTTGGATGGCCGTCCTAATTGCAGAAGAAGCAGGGGTATCAACTTTCCTTGCCATGCTAATTCCTGGAGTGCCATTATGGGTTTTCGCCCTGATTGTAGCAGTTCTTGGAACAGCAATCAATCTCTGGTCAGTGAGAGCTTTTGCTGAAACAGAATATTGGCTTGCCTTTATTAAAGTCGCTGTTATTTTAATTTTAATTGCACTCGGAATTTATTTATTAGTTATTAATGATGCTCATCTTGGTTTTGTTGCTGATACCGCTCAAAAAGTATCGACTAAAAGTACAGCACCAAGCTTTGCTCCTAATGGCTTTTCAGGATTTTTAACTTCATTATTAGTTGTTATTTTCTCATTTGGTGGTTCTGAATTGGCAGCAATTACAGTTGCTGAAACGGAAAATCCAAAAGTAGCGATTCCGAGAGCTATTCGAGGTGTTTTAATTCGGATTATTAGTTTTTATGTTATTCCAATCTTTTTATTCTTGCATTTATTGCCATGGAGCGAAGTTTCAAATCCAGATGCAGCAAGTCCATTTGCTACAATTTTTGCTCGAGTAGGAATTCCACATGCTGATAAAATCGTTCTCGTAATTATTGTTATTGCAATTTTCTCAGCGGTTAACTCAGCAATTTATGCCACTTCACGCTCACTCTATTCACGCATTCAAGGTTCAAATTCTTATGTGGGTCAAAGATTGGGCAAATTATCTAAAAACCAAGTCCCAACGAATGCGATTTTAGTTTCATCATTTGTTTTGTTTATTGGTGTACTTTTGTCAGCAATTTTGGGTGATGGATTCTGGCAATTTGTGGCTGGTTCGATTTCATTTACGATTACAATCGTTTGGATTCTCCTTTTAGTTGCTGCTCTTGTTTTATATTTTAAACATAAAGAAGTAACGAATTGGTTTGTTAAGTTGGCAACACTTGTTGTACTTATTGCTTTAACAATTATCTTCATCATGCAAATTGTCACTAATCCATGGACTTTGTCAGTCTTTGCTCTAGTGATTTGCCTCCTTTCTTACTTTACTTATCGAAAGAAAAAACCATAATAATAAAAAACATTCATTTTAAATGAATGTTTTTCTTTTGTTTGAGTTCTAGGTATTCAATAAACTTTTCTTTGATTAAATCATTTTTGATAAGTGACAATTTTTGTTTGCGAACAAGTTTATGTTTAAACCACCATTCACAAGACATGGCATCATTTTTATTATCAAAATCAACAGAGGCAAGCAGCTTAACTGGCAATCTTGTTTTTGTGTATTTCGCCCCTTTACCAGAGTTATGAGTGGCAAGTCTTTTTTCTAAATCAGTGGTATAGCCACAGTAGAGAGTCTTATCTGAGCATTGTAAAATGTAAGTAAAATATTGGTTCATAAGTTTTTTTCTAAAATAGTGAGAAATTCAAAAGGAGTAAATTCATGAGTAGGCTCCCAAATCTTTTGAAATTGATTAATCATTCCATTGTGAGAAACAATGAGAATATTTTGAGCAGAAGGAAAAAGTTGAGGAAGTTTTTCTAAAAACATTTTAGCACGTTCATGAACAGAAGTAAGAGATTCAATACCTAAAGCAAGATTTTCTTCATTTTCTATATTAAGTTGTGCCCAATCTCGATTTTCTTTTGTTTGATTTTCCAATTTTCCAAGGCCTCGTTCACGTAATAAAGGTTCAAAGAGTAGTAAGGCGCCTATTTTATTAGAAATTATCGTTGCAGTTTCCTTAGTTCCTTGTAAATCTGATGATAAAATCAAGTCAAATTTTACTGACGAAAGTTTGTCAGCTAAAATTTCGGACTGCTGAATTCCTCTGTCAGTGAGAGGACTCTTTGACCAACCCATCAGCAAATTTTGCTGAATATTTCTCGTTTCACCATGTCTGACTAAATATAATTTCATAGTCAGATTATATCATTTAACGTAGCCAAAGTTAAGAGCTAGCTTGCCATTCGTGGTATAATAAGAGTATGATTACTTCACTTACGATTCTTTCAAGTCTTGCAATAATTGTAACTGCAGTTATTGCTTTTGCGGAATATCAAGCTGGAAAAAGACGTCATTCAACCACTTTATCTATCGAAATGCTTCATAAGCAAAAAGACGATTTTATTAAATGGTTTTATGATTATCTTCATATCTCACAAGTGTTGATGCGAGTAACAATTCAACTTAACATGGATCGCTTAGAACAACGTCATTTTGAAAATACAAATGACTCTAGTAATCAGCGACGCATTATTCGTATTAATGAGAATACGATGTCAAGAGATCGTAATGCAGCAGATTTAAATTATCAAATGATGCTTTTAAATCTGGTGATTGATGACCGTAAGCCTTATTTTGAAAATACACAGATCAAGGTCCGCTCAAATTTTGAGACATTGATGCATGACATCAATGAATTTACAAGAAAAATTCATATAGAATATGATGAAAAAATGAAAGAAACGGATGATGCAGGTTGCCGTTCCATTATGAATGAAGCTCGAAAGATGGCTAGAAATACGATGGAAGCTATCGAAAAATCTAACCATGAAATGGGTGAGCAAGTCAAACATGATATTCAAGCACTCGAAGATGAAGTAGAACATTATTTTAAAAAATAAAAAAACATGAATATACAAGATTAGAGAGTAGTTCATGGTGCACGTCCGATTCGACTAGTGGACTTTGCTCACTTAGCGAGAGCCATTTCGTCTTAGTACTAATGGATACCTGCGGTATGGAGAACGTGCCAACCTATTCAGACCAAACAAAATAATAAAAGGAAAATAAATGCCACAAGATAAAATAGTAATACACGGTGCACGTGAGCACAATTTAAAAAATATAGATGTTGAAATTCCAAGAGATAAATTAGTTGTTGTTACTGGGGTTTCAGGGTCTGGAAAATCATCTCTGGCCTTTGAAACTTTATATGCAGAAGGTCAACGTCGATATGTTGAATCTTTGTCAGCTTATGCTAGACAGTTTTTAGGAAATATGGATAAGCCAGATGTTGATTCAATTGATGGTTTGTCGCCAGCAATTTCTATTGACCAAAAAACAACTTCTAAAAATCCTCGTTCAACAGTCGGGACGGTTACGGAAATTAATGACTATTTGCGTCTATTATATGCCCGTGTTGGGACGCCATATTGTGTGAATGGTCATGGAAAAATTTCGGCACAGTCAGTTGAAGAAATTGTTGAACAAATTCTTGAGCTTCCTGAAAAAACACGTTTACAAATTCTCGCTCCTGTCGTGCGTACCAAAAAAGGGACTCATGTCAAAATGTTTGAGCGTATCCAAAAAGATGGTTATGTTCGTGTTCGTGTTGACGGTGAAGTTTATGATATTTCAGAAGCTCCAGAACTTGATAAAAATAAAAAGCACAACATTGAAATTGTCATTGACCGTATTGTTGTAAAAGAAGGAATTCGTTCGCGTCTGTTTGACTCTGTAGAGGCTGCGCTTCATCAGGCTGAGGGTTATGTTATTGTTGATAAAATGGATGGTTCAGAGCTTTTGTTTAGTGAATTTTACGCCTGTCCAGTTTGTGGTTTTACTGTTCCAGAACTTGAACCACGTCTTTTCTCATTCAATGCTCCTTTTGGCTCATGCCCAGATTGTGATGGTTTAGGAGTTAAATTGGAACCCGATGTCGATTTATTGATTCCTGATACAAGCAAAACACTGCGTGAGGGAGCAATTATCTATTGGTATGGGAAAGCCTCAACTTATTACCCTGCTCTTTTAGAGCAAGCAATGGAGCAATTCGGCATTGATTTAGATAAGCCTTGGGAAAAACTGTCAGAAAAAGAACAACAAATTGTTTTATATGGTAATGGAGATAAACTTTTCCATTTTATGCACGAAGGAGATTTTGGATTACGTGACCAAGATATGACCTTTGTTGGGGTCATTCCTAATCTTTGGCGTCGTTATCGTTCAGGAATGAGCGAGTCAGCCAGAGAAATGGCGCGTTCTTACATGACTGAATTGACTTGTACGACTTGTCATGGTTATCGTTTAAATGATCAAGCACTTTCTGTTAAAGTGGGTGAGAAAAATATTGCTGAATTTTCAATTCTGTCAATTGGCGATACGCTTGATTATGTGAAAAGTTTAGTTCTTTCTGCAAATAATGAAATTATCGCAAAACCTATTTTGAAAGAAATTAAAGACCGTTTGACTTTCTTGAAAAATGTTGGTTTGGATTATCTCACGCTATCTCGTTCAAGCGGAACACTCTCTGGTGGAGAGTCACAACGTATTCGTTTAGCGACACAGATTGGTTCAAATTTATCAGGCGTTTTGTATATTTTGGATGAACCTTCCATTGGTTTACATCAAAGAGATAATGACAGACTGATTGAGTCTTTACAAAAGATGCGTGATTTGGGGAATACCTTAATTGTCGTTGAACATGATGAGGACACGATGATGGCAGCCGATTGGCTTATTGATGTTGGTCCTGGGGCAGGCGATTTAGGAGGTGAAATTATTGCCTCTGGAACACCAAAACAAGTCATGAAAAATAAAAAATCACTGACAGGGCAATATTTGTCAGGAAAAAGAGCCATTCCAGTTCCTGAAAAACGTCGAGCCATTGATAAGAAAAAAATGGTTAAGATTACAGGTGCAAGTGAGAACAACTTGCAAAACCTTGATGTTGAGTTTCCAATGGGAGTTATGACGGCTGTAACTGGGGTTTCTGGTTCTGGTAAATCAACTTTAGTTAACAGTATTTTAAAGAAATCATTAGCTCAAAAATTGAATCACAACTCAGATAAACCTGGTAAGCATAAAAAAATTACTGGTTATGAAGGAATTGAGCGTTTGATTGATATTGACCAAAGTCCAATTGGTCGAACTCCACGTTCAAATCCGGCAACTTATACCAGCGTCTTTGATGACATTCGTGATTTATTTGCCAATACAAATGAAGCAAAAATTCGTGGCTATAAAAAAGGACGTTTCTCATTTAATGTCAAAGGTGGACGTTGTGAAGCCTGTTCTGGTGATGGAATCATCAAGATTGAAATGCATTTCTTGCCAGATGTTTATGTTCCATGTGAAGTTTGCCATGGCAGACGCTACAATTCAGAAACTTTAGAAGTTCATTATAAAGGGAAGAATATTTCGGAAGTACTAGATATGCGCGTGTCTGATGGATTGGAATTCTTCCGTCATATTCCAAAAATTGAACGTAAACTCCAAACGATTGTTGATGTAGGTTTGGGATATGTGACGCTTGGACAACCAGCAACTACTTTATCAGGTGGAGAAGCTCAACGGATGAAATTAGCTTCTGAATTACAAAAACGTTCAAATGGTAAAGCGTTTTATATCTTGGATGAACCAACAACTGGTTTGCACAGTGAAGATATTGCGACCCTGATTCAAGTATTAGACCGTTTGGTTGAACAAGGAAATACGATTGTTGTCATTGAGCATAATTTGGATGTCATTAAAACAGCAGATTACATCATCGACTTAGGTCCAGAAGGTGGTGCTGGTGGTGGAACAATTCTTGCCAAAGGAAGACCAGAAGAGGTAGCAAAAGTTGCTGACAGCTATACTGGTCAGTATTTGAAAGTAAAATTGGAAAAATAAGACTGATGGAAATTTAGACTTGTAATTAAAAGACTTGTCAGTAAGTGTAGAGGGTTGATAAAACTGTAAGCATGTTCCTCTGTAATTAAAATACTTAGTTCAATGAATTGACAGAACTGCCTAGAAAATGTTCGCCTTTGGTCGCATTTGAGAGAACTGTTAGCTTCACTGCCAGTTCCTTTGTTCACCGATAAAATGCTCCCTTCGGTCGCATTTTACTGACAGGATTTATCTTAGAAATATTTATCAGATAAGCTTTCTGTCAGTAAATTTTACAATAAAAAGCGTAATCTATAAACTTAGATTACGCTTTTAAGGAAAGAAAATGGATAAATTTAAGGAAATTTTTGAAGCGATTAAAGCTGACCCACAGAACAAAAAATATACAAAAGAAGGGATAGAGCCGCTTTATTCTGTTCATAAAGAAGCAAAGATTTGTATTATTGGTCAGGCGCCAGGCATTCGAGCACAAGAATCACGACTCTTTTGGAATGATCCATCAGGTGACCGCCTGCGTGATTGGCTTGGAATTGACCGAGCCACTTTTTATGAGTCAAATAAAATATCTATTTTGCCTTTAGATTTTTATTTTCCTGGAAAAGGAAAATCAGGTGATCTGCCACCTCGGGCAGGTTTTGCTCAAAAATGGCATAAAGCACTTTTAGAAGAAATGCCTGAGATTGAACTTTTTATTCTAGTAGGTTCTTATGCCATAAAGTATTATTTAAATTTAAAATCATCAGCAAAAACAACAGAAGTGATTCGTAATTTTGAAGCCTACTTACCAAAATATTTTCCGCTTGTTCATCCCAGCCCACGAAATAATATTTGGTTAGCCAAAAATCTTTGGTTTGAGCCTGAACTTTTACCTGAACTAAAAAAAAGAGTTGCTCAATTAATAAAATAAATTACTGACAGGCTGTCAGTAATTTTTTTCATGGCTTAGTCTTCAATTAATGAATTGTTCTTTCCATTTGAATATGTTGAATTCCGGCTTCTTCAAAAACTTGTCCTACCTCATTAAAGCCGTATTTGCTATATAAACCTTTGGCAGAAAGTTGTGCATGAAGTTCTAATTTATTTAATTTGCTTTCTTTAGCAAATTCAATCAGACGGTCAATTAAAAGCTTTGCATAACCATGACCTCTTGCTTCTTTTAAAATAGCCATTCGTTGAATTAGCGCTGTTTTTTTATCCAAATCAGCAAGCAAACGAACGGTACCTTTGGCAAGACCACCGTCATAAAGAACGAAATGAACAGAAGAAGCCTCTTCAAGAGCGTTTCCAACTTCAAGTTCATAAGGGACGCCTTGTTCTTTTACAAAAACTTGATTACGAATCCGTAAAGCATCAAAATAAATATCAGACATAGTATCACGAGTTACTCTAATTTCCATAATTTCTCCTAAAGATTAGTTTGCTTAAAAGCCTTGGATTTATTATAATATAAATAGTCTAAAAATAGCAGAAATAAGTTATTTAAAATAACAATTATTCAATCATTTATTTTAAGAAAGACAAAAATAAATTAAATAAAGGAAATTTATGTTCAAAAATAGTAAATTATTCTTCTGGACAGTGGAAATATTAGCCGTTACTTTGTTAATCTTTCTCTTGTCTCAGATTGATTTTGTATTTCAACCCATTAAAACATTGTTGACGCTCTTATTTGTCCCATTTATTATTGCAGGGTTTTTATATTATGTTTTTAATCCTGTTGTTACTTTCATGGAAGAGAAGTTAAGAATAAAAAAGGTATTAGGAATTTTTATTGTTCTTTTATTAATCTTAGGAATGATTATTTTTGCAATTGCCTCAGTCATTCCAAGCTTAATTTCACAGTTGACAAGTCTAATTAATGCAACTGGAAAAGCTTATCCACAAGTTAGGGCTTGGATTGAAGGGCTTCAACATAATCCACGATTCGCTCAAATCTACGACCAACTTGATGTTAATAGTCTTGTTGAGAAATTAAATCTTTCGTATACTGATATTTTGCACAATTTGCTTAATAGTATCACGGTTAGTGTTGGAAGTATCGTTGGTATCATTACAAGCATTGTTATGGTAATGATTTTGGTACCAATCTTGCTTTATTATATGCTTAAAGATGGCGAAAAAATTATTCCATTTTTGAAGGAAAATGTTTTGACCGAAGATAGATTGAATATCTTTGAACTACTTGAAAATATGAATCATACGATTTCACGTTATATTTCAGGAGTTGCGCTTGATGCCTTGCTTGTCTTTATTGTCGTCTTTATTGGTTACATGGTTCTTGGAATTCCTTATGCCTTTCTTTTCGCACTCTTTGCTGGAGTAACAAATCTCATTCCTTATGCGGGACCATATATTGGTGTTTTACCAATGATAGTAACGGTGGCCTTTAATCGACCAGTAACAGCACTTATTGCCGTTATCTATGTGCTTGTTTTGCAACAGCTTGATGGTAATCTAGTTTATCCTAAAATTGTGGGATCAGCCGTTAAAGTTCATCCAGTAACCGTTATGATTCTCATGTTAATTTCTGGAAGTTTGTATGGAATTCTAGGAATGATTATCGCTGTTCCTGCTTATTGCTTAGTCAAAGAGATTGTTAAATTTGCCAATAGCCTTTATAATAATCATAAAGCCGAACAAAGAAAAATTATTTCAAAATGAGAACAAAAATATGATATAATAATTCTATCTAAATTGTTAACTCTCATTTTCATTAAATTTGAGTTGGCAAAGTTTTGAGTGTTAAAATAAACACTATAATATTTTTCTCAAGGAGCACTAATGTCAAACCCTGATCCCGAGAGTGTATCGATACTCTTGCAGATTCTTTTACTTATTTTTTTAACAGCTTTAAATGCCTTCTTTTCAGCCAGTGAGATGGCCATGGTCAGTCTCAGCCGGACGAAAGTAGAACAAAAGGCTAGCGAAGGTGATAAGAAATATATCAACCTTGTTAATATCCTTAATCAACCAAGTAATTTCCTCTCAACGATTCAAATTGGGATTACTTTGATTAATATTTTAGCGGGGGCTAGTTTGGCCGAAGCCTTATCTTCACGTTTAGCTCCACTGTTAGGTGGAACAGCTCTAGCTAAAACTTTGGCTCAAATTATTGTTTTAGCTGTCTTAACTTATGTCTCACTCGTATTTGGTGAACTTTATCCGAAACGAATTGCCCAAAACCTCAAAGAAAAATTGGCCTTAAGAGTCGCACCACCTATCCAATTTTTGGGAAAAGTGATGAAACCTTTCGTTTGGTTTTTAGCAAGTTCAACAAATGTCTTAAGCCGATTGACTCCAATGAAATTTGATGATTTGGATGAAGGGATGACTCGAGATGAGATTGAGTATTTACTTAATACAAATGATGAAGCACTTGACGCTAATGAGCGTGAAATGATTACTGGGGTGTTCAGCTTAGACGAGTTGGTTGCGCGTGAAATCATGGTTCCAAGAACGGATGCTTTCATGATTGATATTAATGATGATTCTCGTGAAAATATTACCGCTATTCTAAGTGAAACTTATTCACGGGTGCCAGTTTATGATGATGATAAAGATAATATTCTGGGAATTTTACATGTGAAAAAACTTTTAAGATATTCTTTTGACCATGGTTTTGATGATATTGACTTACGAGAAATTCTTCAAGAACCTTTGTTTGTTCCTGAAACAATCTTTGTTGATGACTTAATGCGTCAAATGCGTAAAACTCAAAATCAAATGGCTGTATTATTAAACGAATATGGTGGTGTTGAAGGCGTAGTTACCTTAGAAGATTTACTAGAAGAAATCGTTGGTGAAATTGATGACGAAACCGATATTGCTGAAGAAGAAGTCTTCAAAATCGGTGAAAATCTCTATGTTGTCCAAGGGAAAATGACCTTGAATGACTTCAATGAAGAATTTGATACACATCTTGAAAGCAATGACGTTGATACAATTGCAGGTTATTTCTTAGCGACAACTGGTAAAATTCCAGCCAAAGGACAACAAATTGTCTGCAAAGTGGACAATGATGAAGACCATTTTTCACTGACAAGTTTAGAAGTTTCTGGAAAACGTGTGGTTAAACTTCGTGTTGAATTTGATGTCGAACCAGAAGAAACAGAAATTTAAAAAAATTACTGACAGAAATTCTGTCAGTTTTTTTATAGAATAAAACTGATAATTTTTTAGATAAGCCCTTACATTTAGGGGCTGACAAGAAATAATTTACTAAAAATTTATACTGACAGAGTCCTTATCTGTAACTTTTATTGACAGAATTTGATTTGATAAAATCAATGAATTGCGGTATGATAGGGGTGTGAAATAGTGTTTTGAATTGGAGAAGATGATGTCAGAGAATATAGATGAACTTAAAAAAGTTACTGGACTGATTCATTCAACTGAATCTTTTGGTTCTGTTGATGGCCCTGGGGTCCGTTTTATTATTTTCATGCAAGGCTGTCGGATGCGTTGCAAGTATTGTCACAACCCTGATACTTGGGCATTAAAGTCAGATAAAGCGACAGAGCGTACCGTAGAAGATGTCATGGATGAGGCACTTCGTTTTAGAGGGTTTTGGGGAGAGAAAGGTGGAATTACCGTTTCTGGTGGTGAGGCGCTCCTTCAAATTGACTTTGTATTAGCTCTTTTCAAATATGCAAAATCTCTCGGTATTCATACAACACTTGATACAGCGGCTCAACCATATTTAACTGATAAATATGTAACCGAAAAAATTGATGAATTGCTAGATTATACCGACTTAGTATTATTAGACATTAAAGAAATAAATCCAGAACGACACAAAGAATTGACAGCTAATAAAAACGATAATATTTTAGCTTTTGCACAGTATTTATCAGATCGTGGTAATGCAATGTGGGTTCGTCACGTTCTTGTTCCTGGTGAAAGTGATTTTGATGAAGATTTAGTTCAATTAGGTGAATTTGTAAAAACTTTAAAAAATGTCTTGAAATTTGAAATTTTACCTTACCATACAATGGGCGAATTTAAATGGCGTGAATTAGGTTGGAAATATCCGCTTGAAGGTGTGAAACCTCCAACAAAAGATCGCGTTTATAATGCTAAAGAAATCATGAATACAGAATCTTATCAAGATTACTTAGAACGTATAAGATAAAAAATAAAAATGAATTTGAAGTTATTCAGATTCATTTTTTTGTTACAAAATGAACACTCGGATAAAATCAGTCCTAAACGAAAATGAAAATGTGCTTAATCAGCCATTTTTTGGTATAATTTAAGGGATGATAACCCAAATAATTTTTAGTTAAAACTAGAAGTTTAAGTGGGAAATTAAAAATTTTTAAAATGAGGTAAAAAAATGTCTGATAAAATACTTGTTTTTGGTCATCAAAAACCTGATACTGACGCTATCGGCTCATCATATGGATTTTCATATTTGAGCAACCACCGTCCAAATGGTGCCCTTAACACTGAAGTAGTTGCCCTTGGAACTCCAAATGAAGAAACACAATTCGTATTGGATTACTTTGGCGTGAAAGCTCCACGTGTAGTAAAATCAGCAAAAGAAGAGGGTGTGGATACAGTAATTTTGACTGACCACAATGAGTTCCAACAATCAATTTCTGATATTGAAGACTTAACAATTTATGGTGTAGTTGACCATCACCGTGTGGCTAACTTTAATACAGCAGCTCCTTTGTTTATGACTGTTGAACCTGTTGGTTCTGCGTCATCAATTGTTTACCGTAAATTCCTTGAAGCAAATGTTGAAATCCCTAAAGAAGTTGCTGGACTTTTACTTTCAGGTTTGATTTCAGATACTTTGCTTTTGAAATCACCAACGACGCATGTAACAGACCATAAAGTTGCTAAAGAACTTGCTGAAATTGCTGGTGTTAACCTTGAAGAATATGGACTTGCAATGCTCAAAGCTGGAACAAATTTATCAACTAAAACAGCAGAAGAATTGATTGATATTGATGCAAAAACTTTTGAATTGAATGGTTCAAATGTTCGTATTGCACAAGTTAATACAGTTGATATTCCAGAAGTTTTAGAACGTCTTTCAGATATTAAAGCAGCTATTAATGCTTCAATGACAGTAAATGGATACGATGACTTTGTCTTTATGATTACTGACATTGTTAACTCAAACTCTGAAATCATTGCGTTGGGTGCACATCCAGAAAAATCAGAAGCAGCTTTCAACTTTACCCTTGCAGATGACCACGCCTTCCTTGCTGGCGCTGTTTCACGTAAAAAACAAGTTGTTCCACAATTGACTGAAAGCTTCAATAAATAATGACTATTAAAATCTATAATGAAAATCGGCTGACAAGTCAGCCCTTTTTTAAAGATTTGATAGAATATTTAGCACAACATGATGAAGTCATGCTCAGACAGATTCATAAAGATTTTGCTGACGTAAAAAATATTGACCGGCAAATTGACTCATTTATTGCTGCTGGGTTAATCTTACGTTCTGATAAACGTTATTCGCTGGGATTTCATGTTTTTAATGACAGTGAGTTTGATTGGGAAACTTTAAAAGACAAAATTGCTGAACCGCAGGAAAACATCTACGAAGCTCCAATTTTTATTGAAAAGGAGTCACGGATTGAAAAGCTATTATCCCAAAGTATGCTTTATCAATCT
Organism: Lactococcus sp. KTH0-1S; assembly: GCF_052544945.1. Classification (NCBI taxonomy): domain Bacteria; kingdom Bacillati; phylum Bacillota; class Bacilli; order Lactobacillales; family Streptococcaceae; genus Lactococcus; species Lactococcus sp. KTH0-1S. The sequence goes on along the minus strand of NZ_CP195165.1, from coordinate 1,867,555 downwards.
TTGACTAATCAAACGAATCAAGTTATCTTGAATTTCATGACATCTTTTTCTTACAAAGAATATCCACAGAATACTGAAATTCCACAATCACTTGCCAATTATTTTGATAAAGTAGCCAAAAATTTACCTTTAACTCCGCTTGAAACAGAGGTTTATCAAATGATTGGCGATGTTGACCCAGAATATGCGCTTAAGTATATGACCACTTTTCTTTTGAAATTTATGCGTAAAGAAGTTGTCAAATCTAAACCGGATATTTTTGTCAATGTGCTGGAGAAATATAAGTATATTGAAAAAATTTCGGAAAAAGAATACAAATGTCTTTTGAAATTTTCAGAACAAGTGATTCCAGAGCAGAAATATGCTGATGCTAAATCTTTCATTATTGCTCAAATTCAACAAACCACAGCTATTGAGCCATTCATCTCACTTGGAGACAATTAGGCTATTAGAATAAATTTAAGGAGAACAAATGAAGTACGAAAAACTGTTACCACGTTTTCTTGAATATGTTAAAGTAAATACACGTTCAGATGAAAACAGCACAACAACACCTTCAACTCAAGCGCTCGTAGAATTTGCCCACAAAATGGGTGAAGATATGAAAGCCCTTGGTCTCAAAGATGTTCATTATCTTGAATCAAATGGTTATGTTATTGGTACAATTCCTGCAAATACAGATAAAAAAGTACGCAAAATTGGACTTTTAGCTCACTTGGATACCGCTGATTTCAATGCAGAGGGTGTTAACCCACAAATTTTGGAAAATTATGATGGTGAATCTGTGATTAAACTTGGTGATACTGAGTTTACACTTGATCCAAAAGATTTCCCAAATCTTAAAAACTACAAAGGGCAAACTTTAGTTCATACTGACGGAACAACTTTGCTTGGTTCAGATGATAAATCTGGTGTAGCTGAAATCATGACTTTAGCCGACTATCTTTTGAATATTAATCCTGATTTTGAACACGGTGAAATTCGTGTTGGATTTGGTCCTGATGAAGAAATTGGTGTAGGTGCTGATAAATTTGACGTAGCTGACTTTGATGTTGACTTTGCTTACACTGTAGATGGTGGACCACTTGGAGAACTTCAATATGAAACTTTCTCAGCAGCTGGTGCAGTGATTGAGTTCCAAGGTAAAAATGTTCACCCAGGGACAGCAAAAAATACAATGGTTAATGCATTGCAATTAGCAATTGACTACCACAATGCACTTCCAGAATTTGACCGTCCTGAAAAAACCGAAGGCCGTGAAGGTTTCTTCCATCTTTTGAAACTTGATGGTACACCAGAAGAAGCAAGAGCTCAATATATCATTCGTGACCATGAAGAAGGTAAATTCAACGAACGTAAAGCTTTGATGCAAGAGATTGCAGATAAAATGAATGCTGAACTTGGTCAAAACCGTGTGAAACCAGTTATTAAAGACCAATACTACAACATGGCTCAAATCATTGAAAAAGATATGTCAATTATTGATATTGCTAAAAAAGCAATGGAAAATCTTGATATTGTCCCAATTATTGAACCAATCCGTGGTGGAACTGATGGGTCTAAAATTTCATTTATGGGACTTCCAACACCAAACCTTTTTGCAGGTGGTGAAAACATGCACGGACGTTTTGAATTTGTTTCTGTACAAACAATGGAAAAAGCAGTAGATACTTTGCTTGAAATCATTCGTTTGAACAATGAAGTAGTAAAATAAAAGAAAAAGAGAGAGTAATTAGTTTTTAAGCTCGATAATAAAAGAACAAGTCGCCCAAGAAGGTTTTTGATTAAAAATCTTCATGAGCGGCTTGCTTTGCGCTTATCTTATAATTTTCAGACTAATTGCTACTTTTCGATAACTTTCTGCTACTGTATAAAATATTATTCTGTTTCTAAATATTTTACTGACAACTTTGTTAGTAAAATTGAGCTATTATTCAAGACTTTAAAAATAAAATTGACTGATGATAAGTCAATAAATGTAAAAGGAAAGATTATGTCACAAAACACAAAAGGTAAACTCTCACTCGTAGGACTCTCGTTGATGATATTTACGACAGTCTTTGGTTTTGGGAATATCCCTGTCGCTTTCTACCAAATGGGCTACGGCGCCATTCCTTGGTATATTATTGGAGCCCTGCTCTTTTTCCTCCCTTTTGCCTTTATGGTAACGGAAATGGGTTCAGCATTTAAAGATGAAAAAGGAGGAATTTATTCATGGATGAGTGAGGCGGTTAACCCAACCTTCGCCTTCGTTGGAACATTCATGTGGTATGCTTCTTATGTTATCTGGATGGTAAGTGTTGCCAATAAAATTTTGATTCCAATGGTCAATTTGATTTTTGGTAACTCAACACACACCCCTTCATTACTTTGGATTTCAATTGCAGCTGTAATTTGGATGGCATTGATTACCTTTATGGTTTCAAAAGGTGTGGAAACAATTAAAAAATTCACCTCTATTGCGGGGGTTGCCGTCCTTTCACTCAATGTTATTTTAATTCTTGGTGCTGTCCTTGTACTTGTTGTTAATGGTCATCCAGCAACACCAATTAATCTTGCTGCTTTTACTTCGTCTCCTAATCCAACTTTTGATGGTAGTATTGTTGCCTTTATTGCCTTTCTTGTTTTTGCCATTTTTGCTTATGGTGGGGTTGAATCAATTGCTGGTTTAGTTGACCAAACTCACGAGCCTGAGAAAAACTTCCCACGAGGAATCATCACATCAGCACTTATTATTGCTGTGGGTTATGCTGTTGCTATTCTTAGTGTTGGTTTCTTCGTTGATTATTCACAATGGATTCCAGCCATTAAAGATGGATCAATGAACCTTGGGACTGTTCCTTACATGCTTTTGCAAAACCTTGGTGAAGCAGTTGGTCATGCACTTGGACTTTCTACTTCTGGAGCAGATATGCTTGGTGGTATTTTCGCCCGTTATATCGGTCTTTCTATGCTGCTTGCTTACATGGGCGCTTTCTTTACCTTGACTTATAGTCCAATCAAACAGTTGATTACTGGTACACCAGAAAAACTTTGGCCTGGTAAATTAGGAAAACTTGATGAAGAAGGAATGCCAAAATTTGCAATGTGGATCCAATTTGCAATTGTTACCTTAATTATTGTTTTGAATTTCTTGACTTCACAAGGTGGAGCAAGTCAATTCTTCCTCATTTTGACTTATATGGCTAATGTTTCTATGACTTTGCCTTATCTCTTCATTGTTATTGCTTTCTGGTACTTCAAGAAGAATAAAAATATTGCTAAACCAATTGAATTCTTTAAATCAAATTTTGTTGTGAACTTCTTGACAATTTTGGTCTTGGTTGTTGTTGGTGGGGCTAACTTCTTCACAATTATTCAACCAATTGTGAATTATGTTCAATTACCAGCTGTTGACCAAACTGGTAAAGCATTATCTGAAATGTTGACATCATTTATTTCAATGATTGGTGGGCCACTTATCTTTGGTGTAATTGCCTACTTCATGATGCGCAACTATAGAAAGAAAAATAACTTGTAATAAAATTATTTTAAAAAAATAAAAGCTGAGTTTGCTCAGCTTTTTTTATATTCAGATATTTTGTCGATAAAAAGTGTTCCATATTTTTCGAGTTTAACAGGTCCGACACCAGAAATTTGTAAAAATTGACTTGGACTATCTGGCAGAACTTGAGCCATTTCTTTAAGGGCACTATCAGAAAAAATCATGAAAGGAGGGACGCCTTCTTCCTTGGCTAGTTCAAGTCGAAGTGCACGAATACTTGCAAAACATTCTTCATCAAAATGATGAGAAATTTTTGTTTTCGATTCAATAATTAAGCTAGCTTTGCGATAAACTTTGATTTGTCCTTTGAGAACTTTTAATCCTTGGGCTGAAAGAAGGAGAAGTGGGAATTTACCTGATGTAATGTTTAAATAACCTTCAGCAGATAGAAAATCGATTAATTCACCTACGGTCTTTTGAGAATGGTTTTTCATAATTCCAAAAGTCGATAGAGATTCAAAATTCCATTTTGCAATATTTTTATTTTTAGAACCAATCAAAACTTGTGCTACGGCCGTCTTACCAAAACGTTCACCCATTCGGACGACACAAGATAGGACTTTTTGAGCATCAATTGTAATATCGAGAAGTTCTCTTTCATCAAGACAATTACTACATTTTTTACAATCTTCACCTTCATCACCAAAATATTGCAAGATATAGCGTTGCAAACAGGTTTCGGCACTTGTATATGCTTGCATTTGTCGAAGCTTTTCGTATTCATGTTCCTTGTGCGCTTCATCACCTTCACTTTGCTCAATCAAGAAATTACGAATTCGTAAATCATTTGGTGAAAAAAGGAGGATAGCATCAGATTCAAGCCCATCCCGTCCTGCTCGTCCAGCTTCTTGATAATAACTTTCAATTGTTGCGGGAAGGGCATAATGAATCACAAATCGAACATTTGGTTTATTGATTCCCATGCCAAAAGCATTAGTGGCAACCATTATTGGCACTTCGTCAAAGAGAAAAAGTTCTTGATTCATTTGACGTTCCTGTTCACTCAGTCCAGCATGGTAACGAACGGCTTTGAAATGATTATGGTTGAGCCATTCACAAATTTCTTCAACTTCTTTACGAGTGCTGGCATAGATAATTCCAGCAGCCTCACTTTCTTGATTTTTAAGATAATTTTTAAGAAAAGTTCTCTTATCCATCCCTTTGACTACTTCAAAACGTAAGTTTTCTCTAAGAAAACCGGTTTTAATAGTATGACTGGGGGAAATTGAAAGAAGTTTTTGAATATCATCTGCAACTTTTGGTGTCGCAGTGGCCGTAAGGGCTAAGACGGTAGGATTTGTTGGTAAATATTGGAGATGAGAGGCAAAATCGACATAACTGGGTCTGAAATCGTGCCCCCATTGTGAAATGCAGTGTGCTTCGTCTATGGCAACTAAATCAATTGGAAGTTTTTGTAAAAAGGCATTGAAATAGTCTAATGAAAAACGCTCTGGAGCTACAAAAAGAAGCTTGATTTCGCCATTTTCAACCTGTCGCATTCTTTGATAAGATTCGGAATCCTCTAAGGTAGAGTTAATAAATGTTGCTGGAATTCCGGCAATATTCAGCTGGTCGACTTGATCTTTCATCAAGCTAATAAGTGGGGAGATTACGAGAGTAAGCCCTGGTTGAATAAGAGCTGGTAACTGATAGCAGATTGATTTTCCAGCTCCTGTGGGTAAAATACCAAGAGTGGCCTGGCCCTCTAGGACTTGTTCGATAATTTGTTTTTGACCATTTCGGAAATTGTCATAACCAAAAATTTCTTTTAATTTAGCTTCTAAATTCATTCTTACTATATTATACGTAAAAGAAGAAGAAAAATCACAAATGACTCATAAAAATTGATAACGAATGGTTCAAAGATTACATTAAAAGAACCAAGATGTTTTTGTTACTTTAAATGATACAAAATGAAGTGAAAAGTGATATAATAAAACAAAAGAATGCGTTTACAAAACTTTATATATAGAGGAGACTTTCTTATGAAAGCAGCAGTAGTAAGACACAATCCAGATGGTTATGCGGACCTTGTTGAAAAGGAACTTCGAGCAATCAAACCTAATGAAGCTTTGCTTGATATGGAGTATTGTGGAGTCTGTCATACCGATTTGCACGTTGCAGCAGGTGATTATGGCAACAAAGCAGGGACTGTTCTTGGTCATGAAGGAATTGGAATTGTCAAAGAAATTGGAGCTGATGTAAGCTCGCTTCAAGTTGGTGATCGGGTTTCAGTGGCTTGGTTCTTTGAAGGATGTGGTCACTGTGAATACTGTGTATCTGGTAATGAAACTTTTTGTCGAGAAGTTAAAAATGCAGGATATTCAGCTGATGGCGGAATGTCTGAAGAAGCGATTGTTGTTGCCGATTATGCTGTCAAAGTTCCAGACGGACTTGACCCAATTGAAGCTAGCTCAATTACTTGTGCTGGAGTAACAACTTACAAAGCAATCAAAGTATCAGGAGTAGAACCTGGTGATTGGCAAGTAATTTTTGGTGCTGGAGGACTTGGAAATTTAGCAATTCAATATGCTAAAAATGTTTTTGGAGCAAAAGTAATTGCTGTTGATATTAATCAAGATAAATTAAATTTAGCTAAAAAAATTGGAGCTGATGTGATTATCAATTCTGGTGATGTAAATCCAGTTGATGCAATTAAAAAAATAACTGGCGGCTTAGGAGCACAAAGTGCAATAGTTTGTGCTGTTGCAAGGATTGCTTTTGAACAAGCGGTTGCTTCTTTGAAACCTATGGGCAAAATGGTTGCTGTGGCACTTCCCAATACTGAGATGACTTTATCAGTTCCAACAGTTGTTTTTGATGGAGTGGAGGTTGCAGGTTCACTTGTCGGAACAAGACTTGACTTGGCAGAAGCATTTCAATTTGGAGCAGAAGGTAAGGTAAAACCAATTGTTGCGACACGCAAACTGGAAGAAATCAATGATATTATTGATGAAATGAAGGCAGGAAAAATTGAAGGCCGAATGGTCATTGATTTTACTAAATAAATATAAAAGAGGCGATGCAGATGAATTCGAAAAATTTGGTCAATTATTCAAGTGATGAATTTAACAATCTTTCGCAATTTCAACAAGAAGAAATTACAAACAATTTTAAAGAAGCTATTTTGTACAAAATGAAAGAAAAAAATTTGCATATTGATGAGGTAAGTGAAAAAGCTGGCTATTCTTCACGGAATCTTTCAGCATTACTTTATTCGGATACTGTAAGTTATGAAACTCATGCGGAATTACAAAGAATTCTTGCTGTTGTTAATTCTTTTGCCTAGTCAGAAGAAAAAGAAAAAACGACTCCTATTGAGTCGTTTTTTTATGATTAATTTACTGACAGAATTTTTGTCAGTAAATTAGAGATATTTTTGAGCAGCAGCTGTATCTCCAATATAAGGTTGACGTTTTCCGTCTTTTAATTGGAACATATCCGTCCCTTTTCCGGCGATAATCACAGCATCGTCAGTACTTTTAGTTTTACTGACAGCTTTTTTTATTGCCAATTCACGGTCAAGTTCAAAATCAAGCCTGCGACTGACAAAAGAAGCAATCTCGTCAGCAATTATTTTAGGGTCTTCTCGATTTGAATCATCAGTAGTTAAAATGACATCAAGTCGCGGATGTTTTTCAATCACTTGTCCGAAATCTTTCCGGCGACTTTCGCCTTTATTTCCGGTTGAACCAAGGACTAGAACAAGCTGACCAGCATGGTGTTCTTCAACAACTTCAACAAGATTTTCTAATGACAGGCCGTTGTGAGCATAATCAATATAGATGTGAGCACCATTTTTGGCAGTAAGAAGTTCCATGCGTCCTGGAACAACAGCAAGAGCTAAACCGTCATGGATATTTTCTAATGAAGCACCTAAAGCTTTAGTTGCTAATGCTGTAGCTAAGGCATTTTCTTGGTTGAAGCGTCCTAATAAGCGAATGTCAAATGCTCCACTGACAGAACCGTCAGTAACAAAATGAAGTCCTTTTGATTCAATAATTTTATTTTCAGAATCAGCACCATAGAAAGCATGTGGAATTTTACGTTCCTTAAGTTCCTCTTTAATGATGGCAAAGTGATTCATTTCGGAATTAGCAACAAAATAACGTGAATTTTTGAGAAGTTGACGTTTGCAGTAAAAATAATCTTCAAGCGTTGGATGTTCAACTGGGCCAATGTGGTCAGGAGAAATGTTTAAGAAAACCCCAACATCAAATGTTAAACCGTAAACCCGTTCTGTTTTGTAAGCTTGGCTTGAAACTTCCATGACCAAATGTGTCATTCCATTTGTAGCCGCTTTTGCCATCATTTCCAGTAAATCAAGACTTTCAGGAGTTGTCAATTCTGATTTAAAATAATTTTTTCCATCCAAAGTTGTTTGGGCAGTAGATAAAAGTGCAGTTTTGCCACCGTTCATTTTGTCAAGAATTGCTTTAGCAAAATAAGCAGAAGTGGTTTTTCCTTTTGTACCAGTCAAAGCTAAGGTTTTGAGTTTATTTTGTGGAAAATCATAAAACGTTGCAGCGATTAGAGCCATTGCTCGTTTAACATCAGTGACAATAATTGCTGGAAGAGCTACTTCATAATCAAATTCTGAAACATAAAAAGCAGCTTCTAAGTTTGTTAAATATTCTTTTTTAAAATTCAAACCCTTGGCAAAGAAAAGGGTATTTTCTGTTGATTTTCGTGAATCATAAGAGAGTTGGTCAAAGTTTACTTCCTTTGCCCAGTTGAAATAATATTCGCCAGCAGAAGAAATCTCACGGAAATTATTATCTTTTTTTAGTATTTCTATAACTTGTTCAAGCCTAATCATGTGAGGAATGCCTATTTATCGCTAAATTCGCGATACCTTTCTAAAACAAGGAAACTAAGGAAAAAAATCCCATTACACTATATTATAGCACAAGCCAAGAGCTGGTGCATGTCCCATTTGTTTATAGATGGTAATAGATGACATCGTGAATTAATGATCTAAAACCATTCTTTTATTGTCAAAATACAGAACTTAGGGTAAAATGGAACAATGGAAGATTCAGAAAAAATAATGAATACAGGTCAGCAGTCACCAAAAACGGCTGCAAAATCAAAAGATCAGATGCTCTCTGGTGCTGCTTGGCGGACTGGTGCGGACATGATTGGGAAAATACTAGGGGTAATTTATATTATTCCTTGGTATGCTTGGATGGGGCGTTTTGGTAATGAGGCCAACTCCCTCTTTAGTATGGGTTATAATATCTATGCTCTTTTCCTATTGATTTCAACGGTGGGGATTCCGGCGGCAATTGCGCGTGAAGTGGCTCGCTATAATACATTAGATGACCCTAACATGGCTTACCGGCTCGTTCGGCAAATGCTCGGCGTGATGCTGGTTCTTGGAATTGTTGCGTCAGGGCTCATGTTCTTTCTTGCAGGTCCACTCTCAGCCCTTGTTGGCGGTAAGGATAGCGCAGATTTAATTCCAGTCATGAAAAGTTTAGCATTGGCTGTCTTGATTTTCCCATCGATGTCAGTTATTCGAGGATATTTCCAAGGTCTGAATCAGGTGAAAGCTTATGCGATGAGTCAGCTTTTGGAACAAATTGTTCGGGTCATTTGGATGCTAGCAGCAACTTTTGCTATCATGAAGTTAGGTTCGCACAATTGGCAAAATGCCGTGACACAATCTACTTTGGCTGCTTTTATTGGGATGTTAGGTTCCTATGCTGTATTATTCTATTACTTACAGAAATCAGGAAATCTTAATAAATTAATTAATCCTGGTCCTGTAAAATCTAAAATTAATGCTTTAGAAATTTTTAGATCAACATTACACACAGCCATTCCATTTATTGTCATTGGTTCAGCTATTCAAATTTTTAAAATTATTGATAACTCAACCTTTATGAATATGATGCCTTGGGTAACAAACTATAGTCATAATGAATTGCTTGTTCTGATGAGTTATTTCTCAGCAAATACTGATAAATTAACGATGGTCTTGTTGGGTGTCGCATTGACGCTTGGTTCTGTTTCAGACCCTCTGATTACAGAGCATTATGTTCAAGGAAATCGGCGTGAACTTGCAACGTTAGTAGGTTATAATTTCCAATTATACGTTGGTTTTATGCTTCCGGCCGTGATTGGAATGTCACTATTGACTAAACCGATTTACACAATTTTCTACCAAATTCCTTCTGGATTACAAAGTAGTTTGTTTGTCTTTGCTATTTTACAAACTTTCTTGTTAGGACTTTATATGATCGTCTATCCTCCACTGACAGTAATGGACCATAAACGTTTGGCGATGCGAATTTTCATTCTGACTCTTGTCATTAAATTAGTTTTGCAAGTTCCAATGATACTTATTTTCCATACTTATGGACCTTTACTTGCAACGACTGTTTCATTCTTAGTTGGTGTTTTCTTATTCATTAGAAAACTACATGAGTTAACTCATTTTTCAATTAAGAATACTGTTCGCGGAATTCAAGGAGCAACTTTACTGACAGGATTTATGGCTATTGTGGTTATTATCGTCGAAATCATTTTAGGTTTTATTTTCGGTAAGAGCCCAGGTCGAATTGCCTCAGTATTTATTGCTGCCATTGCCGGAGGTGCAGGTTTTTATACTTATCTCTGGTTTGCTGCTAAACTTGGACTTCTAGAAAAATGGTTTGGTCCAAGAGGTTTGTCACTTCGTCGAAAATTACATATCTAATAAAAAATAAGTCTGTCAGTAAAAAAGTTACTGACAGACTTATTAATAAGAGTTAAAAAGGATAATAAATGGCAGAAATTACCGAAAATACAAAAAAGATTTTAGAAGTTATTCTAAATTTAAAAGAGGGGCAGGTCATGAGTTATCGAGATGTGGGAGCTTTAGCTGGATTGCCAAATGGTGCGCGTCAGGTTTCGAGAATTCTACATTCAATGTCCAAAAAATATGAACTGCCATGGTGGCGTGTAGTCCGTTCTGACAGAACAATTGGATTGCCAGAGCCTGCTAAAAGTGAGCAAATGGAACTTCTAAAAAAAGAGGGAATTTCTTTTACAGCTCAAGGGAAAATAATTATTGAAGATGAATTGCTCTAATAAATAAAAAGTACTTCTATATTTTAGAAGTACTTTTTGTATTCAATTAATTATTACCAAATTTTAAGACGATTTTCTGGTGCACGATACATCTTATCAGTTTCTTTAACATCAAAAGTTTCGTAAAATTCTTCGAGATTTGTTGGAGGAATATTGGCACGAAGTTTAGCGGGTGCATGAACATCCATTGACAAAAGCATTTGTTGGAATTCTTTACTTGCTTTCATGCGCCAAATCTTAGCCCACTGACTAAAGAAAGCTTTCAAATCAACGTCTTTCTCATCTTTAGCTGCTGTCAGTGCCGCTGTAATTCCTCCTTGGTCAGCAATATTTTCTGACACAATGAGTTTTCCGTTTGCTGGACCAGCTTCGGTTTCTACACCGTCAAAGAGTGCAATCATTTCTTTTTGCTTTTCTTCAAAAGCTTCATAATCTTTATCTAACCACCATTTGTTCAAATTTCCTTCTTTATCGAATTGGGCACCATTGTTATCAAAAGCATGAGAAATTTCATGAGCAATGACAGCGCCGATTCCACCATAATTTTGTGATGAAGATTGTTCAAGAGAGTAAAAAGGAGCTTGCAAAATTGCTGCTGGAAAAACAATTGTATTACTATCAGGACTATAATAAGCATTGACCATATGAGCAGGCATATGCCAGCTTGTTTTATCAACATCTTCTGAGAATTTTTCAAAAGTTCGAGCAGTCAAAATTTCATCGAATTTAAGGGCATCTTCATAGAGAGAGCCAGAAGTTGTTTTTAAACGACTATAAATTTCAGGCAATTTATCTGGGAAACCAATGAAAGGAGTAATAGCATCCAATTTTTCAATGGCTTTTTCAGCTGTTTCTTGACTGAGCCACTCATTTTTAGACAAACGTGCTTGGTAAACTTTAATCATTGCAGTGACCATCCGTTTGACATCGGCCTTAGCAGCTTCACCAAAATATTTTTTACCATAGAATAAACCAATCACTTGGCTAAAATAAGACTCAGTCAAATCAAGTTGATGTTTTTCTTGACTTCTTGCTTCTTGAACATTTGAAAGGAAACGTCCGTAAGCTCCACCAAGAATTCTAAGGTCTTCATTGAAGAAAGAAGTAGCGCCACGTGCAATTTTAGTCAGCATCCAAGCTTTAATGAGTGACCAATTTTCTTCATTGATAAGTAAATCAAATGATTCATAAAAACGATCTTCGTAAACAATGACTTTATCAGGTTCAGTTTTTACTAAATCTTTAATTAAAGATTTTAAATCCAGATTTTTAACTTTACTGACAAAGCTGTCAGTAGAAATTGGATGATAAAGTTCAGCATATTTTGCCCACTCTTCAGAAGTATTTGCTGACGGAACTAAAAGAGCATCGAATTTAAGGGCAGACTTTGCAATCTCTTCTGCATTTTCAACATCAAATGTCTTTAAAATTTCGCTTGTATTTTTAGCCCAAAAATCAAGTAATTCTTTTTTTCTAGGGTGTTCATCATTATAATAAGTGGTATCAGGTAAAATCAAGCCCGGGCCAGAGAATCCAAGAGAATAGTGAATAGCATCTTTCATATCAGGTTCAACACTAAAAGAAAATGGAAGAGGAGCCTGTGAATGGAAAACGAGTTGAGTCAAATTATTTTTAAAATCTTCAAAAGTATTTAAAGTTTCAACTTTAGCAAGTTCATTTTTTACGGCAGAAAAATCCGCTTTTTCTCTCGCTTGCCAATCTCCTGCTTTATTATAAAATTTGATTGCTTCAAGCAATTCTGGATTATCAGTAGGTAGGTTTTGTGATAAATCAGCTAAATCTTTAGCCAAATTTTTCTCATTTTTTAGTACTAATTCATCAAAAGCTGAAATTCTTGGTTTGTCAGCAGGAATTTCTGCATTTTCTAACCATTCAGCATTAACAGTAGCGAATAAATCATCTTGAATCCTTGTCATATCGACCTCCTATTATGGATATTTTTTATATTATATCACACTTACAAAAAAGCGCTGACGAATTCCATCAGCACTTTTTAACAGCAATTTGAAAATTAATGAAAACTCGTAATTAAATAGTTCTGAAACGATAAATTTTAGCAATTTTGCCAAAAAGTTCAGGGACTTCGGCAAGGCTTCCAGCATCACGGCTTAGACAAGTAAGCTTTTCATCTTTTACTGAAAGCTTGGCAAAATGGTCATGTTGCAACAAGAAATTATGGATCAACTCTGCAAAATTTGCGTCAGTAAATTTTACAAAAAGTAAATCTCCATTACCAGGAGCTTCCGCATCTAAAGGACCCCCGACGAGTTCAAAAACTGCATCGTAATCATCAGGAAGTTGCTTTGTGAGCAGTTTGATTGTTTTGCGGCTTTCTTGTAGCGCCCAAGTATTGTCGCCACAAAATACAAATTGTTCAGTACTCAAAGAAATGGGCTCTCTTTCAAGAAGTTCAAGCTCATCAATTCGATTTTGAATATAATTTAACAAGTTTTGTTTATTATCTAATGTAAGATATTCAAACAAAAGCTTTGCCTTATTATAACTGTACTTGTCATCTTTACCAAGAAGGTATTCAGTTGTGACATTGAAATAATCAGCAATTTCTGTCAATCTTTTGGCAGAAGGTTCTTTTCCCAAGCGATAATTAGCAAGGGCGTTTCTGGGATATCTCAACTCTCTTTCGACCTGGTTGAAAGATTTCTGAGAATCAATAACTAAAGTTTTTAGACGGTCATAGAACATTAAAATCACCTCAACATGTATTGAATAAATTTTTTTAATATTTGTAACAAATACATTATATCATATAGTTATCGGATATAAAATACCTAAAATTTAAAAACATAGCAATATTTTAGTTAAAAAATTAATTTTTGCAAATTATCTAACAAAATTGACATCTATAGCGTTATATGGTATTATAAAAGTAATCATAAGAATACTCAAAATGCTTTTTGAGAAGAGAAAGGGAAAAATTGAAAGAAATTTATGACAAAATCCAAGACATAAATATTATTTTGAAAAGATCATTTATTGACCTTGGAAAACCACTAGCTTATCAAGAGGTGGTAGAGAAAAGTGCCAAAGTTTTAGAGTCTAGCCTTTTTATCATAGATACCAAACGAAATTGTTTAGGTTATGGTTTTACTAATTCTGATAATTCTTATCAGGATGATATAAACCTCCAAAATTTTTTTATCTATCAAAAAATATCAAAAGATATCTCTAGTCAACTATTAAATCACTATGAAATGAGCGCAAGCCTACCAATGGGCCAATCAATTTTAGAACCAGTGAAAGAAATTTCGAGTAAATTTCCAAATAAATTTCTCACCTTTCTACCTATAGAAGGAAATCATTTGAGATTGGGAACTCTTTTTCTACTGACAGATTCTCCCATGGAAGAAGAAAAGAGAATATTGGTAGATTTTTTATCAACATTTATAGGGAATCAAATGTCTTATATCATGTTGGCAGAATTGGAAGGGCAAAGACGAAATGAAACCTTTGTTTCTTTAGTTCAATCATTATCTCGTTCAGAATTAGAAGCATTTAAAAGCATCATTGAAAAAATAGACCGTTAAACTAGAAAAAGCTTGAAAATTTTCATATAAAATAGTATAATGGAAATAATGGTTTGTCAGCAAAATCTGTGGGATATATTGTCCCCATAGGCTTTGTAAGCAACGAAACACTACTGTTTTCGTTGCTTTTTTGGCGTCTTTTATATTGAATAAACCAGAAAAGTTATGAAAAAGACAAACTACAGACTTTTCGGTTTTTTTAATTAAAAATTCATCAAAAACACAGACTTTTTTAATCAAATCTAAAAAATAGAGGAGAAAACACTTGGCAGGACATGACGTAAAATACGGTAAACACCGTACAAGACGCAGTTTTTCACGTATTAAAGAAGTAATCGGTTTGCCAAACCTCATCGAAGTTCAAACATTAAGTTATAAAAACTTCCTCGATGAAGGTCTTGCAAATGTCTTCAAAGAAATGTTTCCAATCGACAACTTTGCGGGTACAATGGAACTCGAATTTGTTGGTTATGAAATGAAAACCCCAAAATACACTGTTGAAGAAGCTCGCGCACATGACGCAAACTATTCAGCACCTATCTATGTAACCTTCCGTCTTGTAAATAAAGAAACTGGTGAATTAAAAACACAAGAAGTCTTCTTTGGTGACTTCCCACTCATGACTGAAATGGGGACATTTATCAATAACGGTTCAGAACGTTTGATCGTTAGCCAATTGGTACGTAGTCCTGGTTCATACTTCCATCTTAAAGCTGATAAAAACGGTCTTGAAAGTTTTGGACATACAACCATTCCTAACCGTGGAGCTTGGTTTGAGTTAGATACAGATGCTAAAGGCATTGGTTATGTTCGTATTGACCGTACACGTAAATTAACTTTTACAACTATGCTTCGTGCGCTTGGATTTGGTTCAGATGAAGAAATCCTTGAATTGTTGGGCGAAACTCAACTTTTAACAGACACTATTGCAAAAGATGTTCATAAAAACCCAGCTGACACTCGTGTAGAAGAAGCGCTCAAAGACATCTATGACCGCTTGCGTCCAGGAGAACCTAAAACAGCAGATAGCTCACGTGGCTTGCTTGTTGCTCGTTTCTTCGATCCAAAACGTTATGACTTCGCACCTGTTGGACGTTACAAATTTAACAAGAAATTAGCGCTTAAAAATCGTTTGCTTGGTTTGACTTTGGCTGAACCGATTGTTGATCCAGAAACTGGTGAAATTCTTGTTAATACAGATACTCTTGTTACTCGTGATGTGCTTGATTTAATCGAACCATTGCTTGATAACGGTCTTGGAAACTTTGTTGTTGAACCATCTGACGACGCTGTAATTCCAGAACCAATTACTTTGCAAAGTATCAAAGTTTATTCACCTAAAGATCCAGAACGTGTTGTTACTTTACTCTCAAATGGTAATCCTGATGCAGAATGCCGTGTCTTGACACCAGCCGATGTGATTTCAAATATCAGCTACTGGCTTGGTCTTGCTGAAGGAATTGGTAAAGTAGACGATATTGACCACTTAGGTAACCGTCGTATCCGTTCAGTAGGTGAATTGCTTCAAAACCAAGTACGTATCGGACTTTCACGTATGGAACGTGTAATTCGCGAACGTATGTCATCTTCAGAAAATGAAAATATCACACCACAAGGTTTGATTAACATTCGTCCTGTAACAGCTTCAATTAAAGAATTCTTTGGTTCATCACAATTGTCACAATTTATGGACCAACACAATCCTTTATCTGAGCTTTCACACAAACGTCGTTTTTCTGCCTTAGGACCTGGTGGTATCTCACGTGACCGTGCTTCATATGAAGTACGTGACGTTCACTATACTCACTATGGCCGTATGTGTCCTATTGAAACACCTGAAGGACCAAACATCGGTTTGATTAACAACTTGTCATCATATGCCAAAGTAAACGAATATGGTTTCATCATGTCACCATACCGTCGTGTTGACCGTGTGAACGGTGTGGTTACTGACGAAGTTGAATATTTAACTGCCGATGAAGAAGACAACTATACTGTTGCCCAAGCAAACTCACCATTGACTGAAGATAGCCGCTTTGCTAACGAAACAGTTATGGCTCGTCATACTGGTAACAATATTGAAGTTGAAGCTTCAACAGCAGACTATATGGACGTTTCACCTAAACAGGTTATCGCCGTAGCTGCTGCATGTATTCCATTCTTAGAAAACGATGACTCCAACCGTGCCCTCATGGGTGCCAACATGCAACGTCAAGCAGTTCCATTGATTGACCCACATGCACCTTGGATTGGTACTGGTATGGAACATCAAACTGCTCGTGACTCAGGTGCTGCACTTCTTGCAAAACATGCTGGTGTTGTTGAGTATGTTGATGGTAACGAAATTCGTGTTCGCCGTACTTCTGGTGAACTTGATATTTACAATATTACAAAATATCGTCGTTCAAACTCAGGAACTTCTTATAACCAACGCCCATTGGCTCGACTTGGAGAAAAAGTTGAGAAAGGGGACATCATTGCTGATGGACCTTCTATGGAAAATGGAGAAATGGCCCTTGGTCAAAATCCACTTGTTGCTTATATGACTTGGGAAGGTTATAACTTCGAGGATGCGGTAATTATGTCAGAACGTTTGATTAAAGACGACGTTTATACATCAATTGCCATCGAAGAATATGAATCAGAAACACGCGATACAAAACTTGGCCCTGAAGAAATTACTCGAGAAATTCCAAACGTTGGGGATGAAGCGCTCAAAAACCTCGATGAATCAGGAATTATCCGTATTGGTGCGGAAGTTAAAGATGGCGACTTGCTTGTTGGTAAAGTAACTCCTAAAGGTGAAACTGATCCAACGCCAGAAGAACGTTTGCTTCGTGCAATCTTCGGTGAAAAAGCTCGTGAAGTTCGTGATACATCACTTCGTGTTCCTCACGGAGGTGGCGGTATTGTTCATGACGTTCGTGTATTTACACGCGAAAATGGTGATGAATTGCCATCAGGTGTGAATAAACTTGTTCGTGTCTTCATCGCTCAAAAACGTAAGATTCACGTTGGGGATAAAATGGCCGGACGTCATGGTAATAAAGGGGTTGTTTCAAACATCGTTCCAATGGAAGATATGCCTTACTTACCAGATGGAACACCTATTGATATCATGTTGAACCCACTTGGGGTACCATCACGTATGAATATCGGACAAGTTATGGAGCTCCATTTAGGTATGGCTGCTCGTACACTTGGAATTCACATTGCAACTCCAGTGTTTGATGGAGCATCTGATGAAGATATCTGGGATACCGTTAAAGAAGCTGGAATGGCTGATGATGCGAAAACAGTTCTTTATGACGGACGTACTGGTGAACCATTTGATAACCGAATTTCAGTCGGTGTCATGTATATGATTAAACTTCATCACATGGTTGATGACAAACTCCATGCTCGTTCAGTTGGTCCTTACTCACTCGTTACACAACAACCGCTCGGTGGTAAAGCGCAGTTCGGTGGACAACGTTTTGGGGAAATGGAAGTTTGGGCACTTGAAGCCTATGGTGCTGCCAATGTTCTTCAAGAAATCTTGACTTACAAATCAGATGACGTGATTGGACGTACGCGCGCTTATGAAGCTATTGTTAAAGGTGAACGTATTCCTAAACCAGGTCTTCCTGAATCATTCCGCGTATTGGTTAAAGAGCTACAATCACTTGGTCTTGATATGAAAGTCCTTGATGCTGACCGTAATGTTCTTGACTTACGTGAATTGGATGAAGATGAAGTAATGACTCGTCCAGATAATACAGAAATTACTCCTGAAATGCTTGAAGCACAGGAAGCTATTGTTGCACAAGCAGAAGCTGAAGAAGAAGCTTTGATTAACGCTGATACTGAAAAATAAGATTTTGTAATTAATATTTTGAGAGAGATTTACTGACAAAAATTTCTGTCAGTAAATCTCTAATCTCATAATCGTCTAGCGTTAAATTTATTAGAAGTGGAGAAAGAATTGGTTGATGTAAATAAATTTGAGAGTATGCGTATTGGTATCGCATCTCCACAAAAAATTCGTTACTGGTCATTCGGTGAAGTTAAAAAACCAGAAACAATTAACTATCGTACACAAAAACCTGAACGTGAAGGACTCTTTGATGAACGTATTTTCGGTCCTCAAAAAGACTGGGAATGTGCTTGTGGAAAACTTAAAGGTGTTTTCTACAAAAATCAAGTCTGTGAACTTTGTGGTGTTCAAGTAACAACTGCAAAATCACGTCGTGAACGTATGGGACATATTGAGCTTGCTGCTCCAATTTCACACATTTGGTACTTCAAAGGAATTCCATCACGTATGGGACTTGCTCTTGATATGAGTCCACGTGCACTTGAAGAAGTAATTTACTTTGCAAGTTATGTTGTGATTGATCCTAAAGAAACTGATCTTGAGAAGAAACAACTCTTGACTGAACGTGAATATCGTGAACAACTTTTGAAAAATGGTTTTGGTTCATTCGTTGCAAAAATGGGTGCTGAAGCGATTCAAGATTTGTTGAACGATGTTGATATTGATAAAGAAGTTTCTGAACTCAAAGAAGAGCTCAAAACAGTTACTGGACAACGTCGTGTAAAAATTATTCGTCGTTTGGACGTTTTGTCAGCTTTCAGAAAATCAGGAAATGCTTTATCTTGGATGGTCTTAAACGTATTACCAGTTATTCCACCAGATTTGCGTCCAATGGTTCAATTGGATGGTGGACGTTTTGCCACATCTGACTTGAATGACTTATACCGTCGTGTTATTAACCGTAATAACCGTTTGAAACGTTTGATGGAACTTAATGCCCCAAATATTATCGTTCAAAATGAAAAACGGATGCTTCAAGAAGCTGTTGATACTTTGATTGACAATGGTCGTCGTGGTCGTCCAATCACTGGTGCTGGTAACCGTCCATTGAAATCTCTTTCACATATGTTGAAAGGGAAACAAGGACGTTTCCGTCAAAACTTGCTTGGTAAACGTGTTGACTATTCTGGACGTTCAGTTATCGCTGTAGGTCCAACACTCAAAATGTACCAATGTGGTGTTCCGCGTGAAATGGCGATTGAGTTGTTCAAACCATTCGTAATGGCTCAACTTGTTAAGAAAGAATTGGCTGCTAATATTCGTGCGGCTAAACGTAAAGTTGAACGTCAAGATTCTGATGTTTGGGATGTACTTGAAACAGTTGTTAAAGAACACCCTGTTCTTCTTAACCGCGCACCTACGCTTCACCGTTTAGGTATTCAAGCTTTTGAACCAGTCTTAATTGATGGTAAAGCCATCCGTCTTCACCCACTTGCTTGTGAAGCCTATAACGCCGACTTTGACGGTGACCAAATGGCCATTCACTTGCCATTGTCTGAAGAAGCACAAGCTGAAGCACGTCTTTTGATGCTTGCTGCTGAACATATCTTGAACCCTAAAGATGGTAAACCAGTCGTTACACCATCTCAAGATATGGTCCTTGGTAACTACTACCTTACGATGGAAGAAAAAGGTCGTGAAGGCGAAGGAATGATTTTTGCAACTCCTGAAGAAGTTGAAATTGCAATGCGTAATGGTTATGTACATTTACATACTCGTATCGGTATCGCAACAAAATCACTCAACAAACCTTGGACTGAAAACCAAAAAGATAAAATCTTGGTAACCACTGTTGGTAAAGTTATTTTCAACTCAATCATTCCTGAAGGAATGCCTTACTTGAACGAACCAACTGACGTTAACTTGACAACTTCAACTGATGACCGTTTCTTTATGGATGCTGGTCAAGATATCAAAGAAGTTTTGGCTGGAATTGATACTGTTCGTCCATTCAAAAAAGGATATCTTGGAAATATCATCGCTGAGGTCTTCAAACGTTACCGTACAACAGCTACATCTGAGTACCTTGACCGCTTGAAAGACCTTGGTTACCACCAATCTACTTTGGCTGGTTTGACTGTGGGTATCGCCGATATCCCTGTTGTTGAAGATAAACATGAAATCATTGATGCTGCACACAAACGTGTGGAACAAATCACTAAACAATTCCGTCGTGGTTTGATTACTGATGATGAACGTTATAACGCTGTTACAGGTGTTTGGCGTGATGCAAAAGAAGCCCTTGAAAAACGATTGATTGATGAACAAGATTTGACAAACCCAATCGTTATGATGATGGACTCTGGAGCCCGTGGTAATATCTCTAACTTCTCTCAACTTGCTGGTATGCGTGGTTTGATGGCCGCTCCTAATGGTAAAATCATGGAATTGCCTATCATCTCAAACTTCCGTGAAGGTCTTTCTGTCTTGGAAATGTTCTTCTCAACTCACGGTGCCCGTAAAGGGATGACCGATACGGCACTTAAGACAGCCGACTCTGGTTATCTTACTCGTCGTTTGGTTGACGTTGCCCAAGATGTTATCATTCGTGAAGACGACTGTGGAACTGACCGTGGACTTGTAATTTCTGATATTGCTACTGGTAAAGAAATGGTTGAACCACTCTTTGAACGCTTGGTAGGTCGTTATACTCGTAAATCAGTGCTTCATCCAGAAACTGGTGAAATGATTATTGCTGACGATACTTTGATTTCTGAAGATATTGCCCGTAAAATTATTGATGCTGGTGTTAAAGAAGTAACTATCCGTTCAGTATTTACATGTAAAACTCCACATGGTGTATGTAAACATTGTTATGGTATCAACTTGGCAACAGGTGATGCTGTTGAAGTTGGTGAAGCTGTTGGTACAATCGCCGCTCAATCAATCGGTGAACCTGGTACTCAGTTGACAATGCGTACATTCCACACGGGTGGTGTTGCGTCAAGTTCAGATATCACTCAAGGTTTGCCTCGTGTTCAAGAAATCTTTGAAGCACGTAACCCTAAAGGGGAAGCAATCATCACTGAAGTAACTGGTACAGTTGAATCAATCGTTGAAGATCCTGCTACACGTACTCGTGAAATTACTGTTAAAGGTAAAACAGACACTCGTAGCTATACTGTAGGTATGGCTGATGTCTTGATGGTTGAAGAAGGTGAATTTATTCACCGTGGTGCACCTTTGATTCAAGGTTCTATCGAACCTAAACACTTGCTTCAAGTTCGTGATGCTTTGTCAGTTGAAACTTACTTGCTCGGTGAAGTACAAAAAACTTACCGTTCACAAGGGGTTGAAATTGGTGACAAACACATCGAGGTAATGGTTCGCCAAATGCTTCGTAAAGTTCGTGTCATGGATAATGGTTCAACTGATATCCTTCCAGGTACTTTGATGGATATTTCTGACTTTGAAGCTTTGAATGAAACTGCACTCTTGAATGGTGAAATGCCTGCAACTGGTCGTCCAGTCTTGATGGGTATTACTAAAGCCTCTCTTGAAACAAATTCATTCTTGTCAGCTGCATCATTCCAAGAAACAACTCGTGTCCTTACTGATGCCGCAATTCGTGGTAAAGAAGATCACTTGCTTGGTTTGAAAGAAAATGTTATTATCGGTAAGATTATTCCTGCTGGTACAGGTATGTTCCGTTACCGTAACATTGAACCTTTAGCTGATTTAACAAATGCTCCAGAAGTAGAAGAAGTTGAAACAGAAACTGTGGAAAACTAATTTTAAATCTAGAAAATAAATAAAAATTACTGATAGAATTTCTGTCAGTAATTTTTTTATTTTTGTCAGTAACTTTTTTTATTAAATTTACTGACAAAATCATTAAAAACATAAAATCTCTGTCATTTTTGGTAAAATAATTCTATGACTTATTATCTCCTTGCAAATCCCAATTCTGGTGCAGGTAAAGGTGCTCGGACTTTGGAGACTTTGATTCCATATTTGGAAAAAAAGAATTATGAATATCGACTTTTTAAAACTAAAGCTGCTGGAGAAGAAGGCGCTTTGGTCAGACAAATATTAGACCTTAAAAATCCGGATGACCACTTAGTAATTATTGGTGGGGATGGTACCATTTCACTTGTCATTAATGAACTTCCAGAAGAAGAGGCCTTTTCTTATATTCCTTCAGGTTCTGGCAATGATTTCGCCAGAAGTTTAAAGTTGAAACTTGACCCAATTGAATCTTTTGAAGCTGCTCGTAGAGGAATTAATCATGAGATTTTTATCATGAATTATCAATCTAAAGGATTGAGTGGCTATGCTCTAAATAATATTGGAATTGGTTTAGATGCAACTATCGTGAAATCTGCCAATGAAGGAAAACTTAAACAAGTACTTAACAAATTGAAATTAGGGAGTTTTTCATATATTTTGACAGCCTTGCACGTTTTGATAACTAAAAAGCCATTTCCAGCTTTAATTGAAGTAGAAAATCAAGAAATTTCACTAGAAAATGCCTTTCTGATGACTTTTACCAAACATCCATACTTTGGAGGTGGAGTAAAAATTTCTCCTGAGGCCACCAATGAAAATGCAGATATACATCTTGTTGAATATAATAAACATCATTTATTACGGACTTTTTCATTAATTCCAAGTGTTCTTCGCGGAATGCATTTAAAACATCCCTTATTTTTACACCGAGTGAGTCCTCAGTTTTCCGTAGAATTAGCAGAAAGTCAACCAGTCCAAATTGATGGAGAATTTCATGAGTTAGTTGCTGCTGACAGACTTTCAATCAGTACTGAAAGAAGAATGATTATTTACTGACAGAATAAAAAAACTCCAATTATGGAGTTTTTATTTATTTTTAATTAATTATTATACATTAATTGTTGTATTTTTATACTTTTTATATTATAATTATGCTATTGTTTTTTTATAAAAATAGAAATTATAAAACAGAAAAGAGAAAATATGAACTTTGATTTTTTACCGAAATATCTGCCCTATTTTAATGACGGGATGATTGTCACAATTTTGATTTCAGCTTTCGTGGTTTTGATTGGAACACTCTTAGGGATTGTCACAGCCCTTGCCAAGATTTCTAAAATTGCTCCTTTGCGCTGGTTGGCAAATATCTATATTGAAATTTTCCGTGGAACACCAATGCTCGTTCAAATTATGCTTGGTTTTGGCTTAATGGGAAGTCTATCTTTACCAACTTTTCAAGTTGGGATTTTACAACAAGATTTGGGGCGCTTGATTCCAGGGATTATTGTAATCTCATTGAATTCGGGGGCTTATATGGCGGAAATTGTTCGGGCTGGAATTGAAGCTGTTCCTCTTGGTCAAAAAGAAGCAGCCTATTCATTAGGAATTCGCCCAAGACAAGCGATGGCAACCGTTATTTTACCTCAGGCTTTGAGAAACATTCTACCAGCCGTCGGCAATGAATTTGTGACAATTATCAAGGATAGCTCGCTTCTTTATACAATTGGAGTAATGGAAGTTTTCAACGGTGCACAAACAGTAGCAAATTTGACTTATCAAACCATTAGCCCGATGCTATTTGTAGCTCTCTACTATTTTGTAGTTACTTTTGTTGTCAGTCGCTTACTTGTTTTATTTGAAAAGAAACTCGGGAAAGGATATGCAAAATAATGAATGAATATTTAATCGAAATAAAAAATCTGCATAAATATTTTGGAAAAAATGAAGTCTTAAAAGGACTTGATATCCAAATAAAAAAAGGTGAAGTCGTTGTGATGATTGGACCCTCTGGTTCTGGGAAATCAACTTTTTTAAGGACGATGAACTTATTAGAAAAACCAACAGATGGTCAAGTCTATTTTGAAGGAGTTAATATTGCTGATAAATCAGTGGATGTCTTCAAACACCGAGAAAAAATGGGGATGGTTTTTCAACAATTTAATCTATTTCCTAATATGACAGTCCTTGAAAATCTATGTTTAGCTCCAGTTAAAACGGGTAAAATGACCAAAGAAGAAGCTAAAAAAACGGCGGAAAATTTACTTCAAAGAGTTGGACTCTCAGATAAAGCAGAGGCTTATCCACAAGCATTGTCAGGTGGGCAACAACAAAGGGTAGCTATTGCTCGTGCTTTAGCCATGAACCCAGATGTGATGCTTTTTGATGAACCAACATCAGCACTTGACCCTGAAATGGTTGGTGAAGTTTTAGCCGTGATGCAAGAACTTGCCAAAGAAGGCATGACAATGGTTGTTGTAACTCATGAAATGGGATTTGCTAAAACAGTTGCTGACAGAGTTTTGTTCATGGCTGATGGAACAATTGTTGAGCAAGGAAAACCGGCACAAGTTTTTGATTCTCCAAAAGAAAAAAGAACACAAGACTTTTTAGCAAAGGTCCTATAATTTAAAAGCTTATAGTTAAAGAGAATATCAAAAAAACGGCATGTCTGCTGTTTTTTTTCTGGTCTGTGGTATAATACTAATAAGACTGGTAAAGTGATAGAAGACAAATTATAGAAAAGAGAAAACAAAATGAAATATGAGGATATAAACGAAAATACTATAAAAATCACCTTGTCTTTTGATGATTTGACAGATTATGACATCAAATTATCAGACTTTTTCGGAAATCAAGAAGTCATTGAACAATTTTTCTATGAATTGGTTGATGAGCTTGGTTTAGAAAATCGCTTTGGAAATGTGGGAATGTTAACTTTCCAAATCCAACCTTTTCCTCAAGGTGTTCATATGATTGTTCATGAAGAAGCGATGCTAGGTGAAGGTGGAGAAATTCCAGATGACCCAGAAGAGTTTGAAGAATTGATGACTGGTTTTTATAATAAATTAAATGAAATAGGGGCAGATATGGCGCGCGAGCGAGGAATTACTGATTTTAAACCTGGGCTTGGTTTACCAGGAACAAAAAAAGACGAAGCTGAACAAGAGCCAGATTTTATTTATTACTCTATTCGTTATGAAGATATTATGTCTGTCTTAACAGGAATAAAAAATGTGAAGTTTGCTGATGAAGAATCAGAGTTTTATCGTTATGATGGCAATTTTTATCTTGTTGTTTTGGATAATCAAAAAGAAAAAGGCAAGATGCATGTTGAAAGTACCCGTTCACGAATGATGGAATATGGGGAAGCAACAAAAATGAGTCGAGAATTTTTGCAGGAGTATGGTGAATGTCTTATTGCGACACGTGCTTTAGATGTTCTTAGAAAAATCTAAATATGGTTGATACATTAAAAGAAATCCCCTTTGCACTTAAGTTCCTAATTGTTATTATTATCACTTTTGGTATCTCTGTGATTTTAACGCCAATTATGACTTTTGTGTCCAAAGCAATTGGTGCGGTGGACAAGCCTAACGAGCGTCGTGTGAATAAAAAACCAATGCCCTCTGCTGGAGGTCTGGTCATTTTCATTGCTTTTGCGATTGCAACCTTGTTTATTCTGCCACATATTGTTCATAATCAGCCTCCCATTCATTCGCAACCTCCAGTACATGGCGCAAGTCATCAGCCAATTCAGCTAGTCAGCTATTTTAGCTACATTTGGCCCTTTATTGTTGGTGCTGGAATTGTTGTTTTGACTGGTTTGATTGATGATATAAAAGAAATTTCACCTAAAATGAAACTTTTAGGATTGACAGTTGCGGCGAGTTTTATCTGGTTCTTTACCAATGCCCGCTTTGATAATTTAAAAATTCCTTTCGGGGGACCTTTACTAATCTTCCCTGCTTGGTTATCCTTTATTTTTACCGTTTTTTGGATACTTGCGATTACTAATGCAATAAATTTAATTGACGGATTGGATGGACTAGCCAGTGGAGTATCAATTATTTCACTGACAACAATGGGAATTGTTTCTTACTTTTTCTTACCAAGTCCAAATGTATTTTTACCGATTACTATTTTTATAATGGTGGCTGCAATTATGGGATTCTTTCCTTATAATTATCATCCAGCGATTATTTATCTGGGGGATACGGGAGCCCTGTTCCTTGGTTTTATCATCTCGGTTGCTTCTTTGCAAGGATTGAAAAATGCAACGGCTGTAGCCGTTTTGACTCCTTTACTAATTTTAGGAGTACCAATTACGGATACAATTATGGCAATGGTTCGTCGTAAACTTAATCGTCAATCAATTGCAACGGCTGATAAACGACATCTTCACCATCGCCTAATGGCACTTGGTTTTACTCATCGTGGAGCTGTTCTAGTCATTTATGGAATTGCATCGATATTTGCATTTATCTCCATTCTTTTACAATTTTCAAGTCGTATCGGTGGGATTCTCTTAGTGATTGCTTGTCTCTTTGGATTGGAAATATTTATTGAACTTGTTGGAATTTTAGGCGAAAATCGGCAGCCAGTCTTAAAAGCACTGAAATTTGTTGGAAATTCTAGTTATCGTGATAAAGTTCTCCATTCTGATGAAGATGCAGATACAGATGAAAATGAAGAAGATATTGAAAATCATTCAATGATAGATGAGGAAATTGATGAACCAACACAAGAATTCCCAATTCAAAATTATCGTAGAAGTCGAAATAAAAAATAAGAAAAACCTCTAATTTTAGAGGTTTTTTTGATATCTAAAAATGCCTCTAGTCATTTATTATTTATATTGCGATTAATAAAAATAATGTATGCGAAAATAACAAATTTTGTCAATTTTTTGTTAGAATAGAGACTATAAATGTCAAATACAATTGACAATTCAAAGGAGCGAAAAAATGGCTACACTTGAAATTAAAAATCTTCATGTGGCGATTGAAGATAAAGAGATTCTCAAAGGAGTCAATCTAGTCATCAACACCAATGAAATCCATGCGATTATGGGACCTAATGGGACTGGTAAATCAACATTATCTGCTGCAATTATGGGAAATCCTAATTATAGCGTGACACAAGGAGAGGTTCTTTTTGACGGTCAAAACGTTTTAGAAATGAGCGTTGATGAGAGAGCTCGTCTTGGACTTTTCCTTGCCATGCAATATCCATCTGAAATTCCAGGAATTACGAATGCAGAATTTTTGCGAGCAGCAATGAATGCTAAACTTGCTGAGGATGACAAAGTTTCTGTTATGGAATTTATCAAAAAATTGGATAAAAATATGGAAGTTTTGAGCATGAAAGAAGAAATGGCTGAGCGCTATCTCAATGAAGGCTTTTCTGGTGGTGAAAAGAAACGTAATGAAATCCTTCAACTTTTGATGTTAGAACCAACTTTTGCCATTCTTGATGAAATTGACTCAGGACTTGATATTGATGCTTTAAAAGTTGTTGCTAAAGGTGTTAATTCAATGCGTGGTGAAAAATTTGGGGCATTGATCATTACGCACTATCAACGTTTGCTTGATTATATTACACCAGATGTTGTCCACATTATGATGGATGGTCGTGTGGTGAAAACAGGCGGCGCAGAACTAGCTAAACGTCTGGAAACTGAAGGATATGTCAATATCGCTGAGGAACTTGGATTAGAATATAAAGAAGAAGTTTAAGGAAAGGAGATAGTAAGTTATTTTTGTTTACTGACAGAGCTGTCAGTAAGTCTAAAGTTCATTAATTTACTGATAGAATGATTTGTCAGTAAATTAGTGAATTCAGTTAAGAAAATGCAAACTTGCTAATATTAATTATGAATCAAGAAATCTTAAACTTTTCACAAATGTATGCTGAACCAGCTTGGTTATCAGATTTACGTCAAAAAGCTGCACTTGAATTTGAAAATCTAGAATTACCTAATATTGAACGAGTAAAAATTAATCGTTGGGGCTTAGACCATTTAACAATTTCTGAAAACGAAGAAATCGGATCTGTTCCTACTTTTACAGAAATTCCAAATCATCCTTTGCTTGTTCAAGTCGGAAGTCAAACAGTTATGGAACAAATGACACCAAATTTGGCTGAACAAGGCGTAATTTTCACAGATTTCAATTCAGCTTTAACCGAAATTCCTGAACTACTTGAGGAAAATTTTGGTTCTGTGGTTCCATTTAATGAAAGTTCTTTAACAGCAGCAAATACTGCGACCTTTAATTCTGGATTAGTTCTTTATGTTCCAGATGGTGTGGAAGTTCTTGAACCCATTGAATCAATTTTGATGCAAGAGGGTTCATCAGAAGTTCCTTTTAATAAACGAATTTTAATTATTGTTGGAAAAAATGCCAAAGTTGACTACCTTGAACGTTTGGAAACAAGTGGTGAGCAAAGCTCAAAAGCAAAAGCAAATATTGTCGTTGAAGTGATTGCAAAAGCAGGGGCTCAAGTCAAATTTGCAGCCATTGACCGTTTAGGAGAAAATGTTACAGCTTCAGTTGTTCGTCGCGGATTGATTGGTGATAATGCAACAGTTGACTGGTCCGTTGGTGTCATGAATGACGGAAATGTTGTTGCTGACTTTGATAGTGACCTCAAAGGGAATGGTTCTCATTCACAAATTAAAGTGGTTGGGATTTCAACAGGTCATCAAACGCAAGGAATTGATACAAGAGTGACTAATTTTGGTCTAAATTCGGTTGGTCATATCTTGCAAAATGGTGTAATTCTTGATAAAGGAACTTTGACATTTAATGCCATTGGTCATATTATCAAAGGGGCGAAAAATGCAGATGCCCAACAATCTTCTCATGTTTTAATGCTTTCTGATAAAGGACGAGGAGATGCAAATCCAATTCTCTTGATTGATGAAAATGAAGTAACTGCGGGTCACGCAGCTTCTGTTGGTCAGGTAGATGAGGAAGATTTATTCTATCTTCAATCTCGTGGACTTGATGAAGAAACTGCTAAACGACTTGTTATTCGAGGATTTCTCGGTTCAGTTGTCAGTGAAATTCCTGTCAAATCAGTCCAAGCAGAATTTATTGAAACTATTGAAAGAAAGCTGGGCATGTAATGCTTGAAGGCATCAAAAAAGATTTTCCAGTATTGAATCAAATTGTTAATGATGAACCTTTGGTCTATTTGGACAATGCGGCAACGACTCAAAAACCTTTGAAAGTTTTGGCTGCGATAAAAGATTATTATGAAAATGATAATGCTAATGTCCACCGCGGTGTTCATACGTTGGCAGAACGAGCAACTGAAAAATACGAAGCGGCGCGTGAAAAAGTCCGTCAGTTCATCAATGCTAAATCAACAAAAGAGGTTTTGTTTACTAGAGGAACAACGACTTCAATCAACTGGGTTGCTCAATTTGCCGGGCAAATCTTAAAAACAGGGGATGAAATTGTCATTTCGATTATGGAACACCATTCTAATATTGTTCCCTGGCAAGAAGTTGCTAAGAAAACCGGAGCAATCTTAAAGTTTGTCTATCTTAAAGATGGTCAGCTAGATATGGATAATTTACGTAAAAAAATCACTAATCAAACTAAATTTGTATCGATTGCTCATGTTTCTAATGTATTAGGGACAATTAATCCAGTAGAAGAAATTACCAAAATTGCTCATGAACACGGTGCTTACATGGTGGTTGATGGTGCACAATCTACACCACATATGGCGATTGACCTTCAAAAAATGGATGTCGATTTCTTTGCTTTCTCAGGTCATAAAATGATGGGACCAACCGGAATTGGCGTGCTTTATGGCAAAGAAGAACTTCTAAATCAATTTGAACCTGTCGAATTTGGGGGAGAAATGATTGATTTTGTTTATGAAAGTCATTCAACATGGACAGAACTTCCTTGGAAATTTGAAGCTGGCACACCTAATATTGCGGGTGCTATTGCTTTAGGAGCTGCGATTGATTATATTCAAGAGCTTGGAATTGACCAAATTCATCAGCACGAAATTGAATTGATTGATTACCTAATGCCTAAACTTCAAGAAATTGAAGGCTTAAAGATTTATGGACCGAAAGATAATGTAAAAAGAGGCGGTCTAATTGCTTTTAATATTGAAGGACTTCATCCACATGATGTTGCAACTGCCCTTGATATGGAGGGAGTAGCTGTAAGAGCTGGTCACCATTGTGCTCAACCTTTATTGAATTATCTCGAAACTCCAGCAACTGCTAGAGCAAGCTTTTATCTTTATAATACAAAAGCAGATTGTGATAAATTAGTTGAAGCACTAAAAAAAACAAAGGAGTTTTTCAACCTTGATTAATATGCTTAATTGGGTCGCCTCCCTCCCACTTTGGTTGGCAACCACATTTTTATTTGTTGTTGTTTTCTTTAGAGCTCAATGTACTTTTTGGTTAGGAAAATTGAGTTATCATGGAATTTTGAAAACGAAGTGGGGCAAAAAGCTTGAGAAAAATTCAGAAACTTCCGCTGGAATTTTAGCCATTCAAAAAATGGGTTGGCCAATTATTCCTCTGTCTTTTTTAACAGTTGGTTTTCAAACTGCTGTTCAATTTGGCGCTGGCCTAACAAATTGGTCTTGGTATAAATACACATTGGCTGCGATTCCAGGTTACTTAGCTTGGGGATTTATCTATGCCTCAGGAGGACTAAGCCTATTTCGTTCACTTGTTCAGGGTTCGATTGGCTTACTTATTCTATTTATCATCATCATTTTAGCTGTGGTAATTGCAGCAAACCTCGTCCTTCGTTATATTCGTAAAAATGGAATAAAAACGGATGATTAGAGAACAAGAATAATCAAAAAGTTACTGACAGAAATTTTATAAGTCGTTAAAGAAGGCTGTCAGTAACTTTCAGAATTTATTTTTATCAATATTAAAATAAAGAAAGTGTGAAAATGTGGCTTTATCTAAATTAGATAATCTATATCGTGCAGTAATTCTTGACCACTCATCAAATCCACGTCATGCTGGAGAATTACAGACAGGATGTATGGTTGACCTCAACAATCCAACCTGTGGTGATGTGATTCGCCTGACTGTTGAATTTGAAAATGATGTCATTTCAAACATTGCTTTTAGCGGTCATGGCTGCACAATCTCAACAGCTTCAGCTTCAATGATGACCGTTGCTGTTCTTGGAAAAACAAAAGAAGAAGCAAAAGAGTTGGCAACTATTTTTTCAGAAATGGTGACCGGTGAAACTGACGAACGACAAGAAGAACTCGGAGATGCTCAGTTTCTTGCAGGGGTTAGCAAATTTCCAGCTCGAGTAAAATGTTCCACTCTGGCTTGGAATGCTCTAAAAAAAGCCATTGATGTTGGTGAAGCACAAGAAACAGTAATTCATGGCGAATAGCTAAAAGTTACTGACAGATTTTTTATCAGTAAATAAAAACTCGTCAGTAAAACTGAGGAGCCTGTCAGTAGCGACTGAAAAGAGCTTTTTATCAATGGATGAAGGATTTGTCAGCAAAGCTGACAAGTCTGTCAGTAATAAATATGCCAAAGAGGAAGAAAAATGACAGAAAATAGTACACAAGAAGTCGTCAAAGACCTCGAAGAATATAAATTTGGATTTCACGATAATGCAGAACTTGAATTCACAACAGGTTTAGGTTTGACCGAAGAAGTCATTCGCGAAATTTCTGAAACAAAAAATGAACCTGAGTGGATGTTAGAATTTCGTCTGAAATCTTTTGAAGCTTTTAAAAAATTGGACATGCCAAAATGGGGCCCAGATCTTTCTGGTATTGATTTTAATGATATTGTTTATTATCAAAAACCATCAGCAAAAGCTGCGCGTTCTTGGGAAGACGTTCCTCAAGAAATCAAAGACACTTTTGAAAAAATTGGTATTCCAGAAGCGGAACGTTCATATTTGGCAGGAGCTTCTGCTCAATATGAATCAGAAGTTGTTTACCATAATATGAAAGACGAATTTGAAAAATTAGGAATTATTTTCACTGACACTGATTCAGGATTACGTGACTATCCAGAAATTTTTAAAAAATATTTCAGCAAACTCGTTCCACCAACGGATAACAAATTGGCAGCCTTAAATTCTGCCGTTTGGTCTGGAGGGTCATTTGTCTATGTTCCTAAAGGAGTCAAATGTGAGATTCCGATTCAAGCCTATTTCCGTATTAACAACGAAAAATCAGGACAGTTTGAGCGGACATTGATTATTGTTGAAGAAGGGGCGTCAATTCAGTACGTTGAAGGATGTACTGCACCAACTTACTCCGCAAGTTCACTTCATGCAGCAGTGGTTGAAATCTTTGTTGAAGAGGGTGGCTATATGCGCTACTCTACTATTCAAAACTGGTCAGATAACGTCTATAATCTGGTTACCAAGCGTGCTGCTGCAGAAAAAAATGCGACGGTTGAATGGATTGACGGAAACTTAGGTTCAAAAGTATCCATGAAATACCCAGCCGTTCATTTGAATGGACCAGGAGCGCGTGGAACAATGCTTTCAATCGCTTTTGCTGGAGCAAACCAAAATCAAGACACAGGTGCTAAAATGATTCATAACGCACCAAATACTTCAAGTTCAATCATTTCTAAGTCTATTGCCAAAAATGGTGGAGCAGTCAATTACCGTGGACAAGTTACTTTTGGAAAAAATTCTAAAAAATCTGCTTCTCATATTGAATGTGACACAATTTTGATGGATGATTTATCAAAATCAGATACCGTACCATTCAATGAAATTCATAATTCACAAGTTGCCTTGGAACACGAGGCGAAAGTGTCAAAAATTTCAGAAGAACAACTCTATTATTTGATGAGTCGTGGACTTACAGAAAAAGAAGCAACTGACATGATTGTCATGGGCTTCATTGAACCCTTTACTAAGGAATTGCCAATGGAATACGCTGTTGAATTAAATCGCTTGATTTCTTATTCAATGGAGGGTTCTATTGGGTAAAATAAAAAATCTGCTCCCTTGATTTTGGGGAGTATTTTTTTATGATTTATATCTTACTTAGTTTGTGTATTAGAGAAAATAGGTACAATGAAAACTCAGATAGAATCACTTTAAATAATAAAGAGGATTAATCTAAATTTTATTTTTTCATAATTCGTTGAATAATAGTTTCAACAGACTCAATTTTTTCAAGATAAGCAGAAGCGCTACCAGCCATAAATGCACCATTGATTAAATCACCTGTTTCTACTGCGGCTTTCAATGATTTATTAGAAGAATGTTGTGACGAGATATTTAATAGTCTGGTCGGATGGCCATTCTTATCTGAGATTAAACTTGTTCCATTTTCTTCACTTTTGCAGATTAATTCTTGGTAAACTGGTGAAATTTGACATTCTTTTGCCAATAAAAAGGCGGTGCCAACTTGTACTCCATTTGCACCTAAAATATTAGCCAAAGAAGCAGTATGATGATCATAAATTCCACCAGCAGCGATGAGCGGTAAGGGACAGATTGGAGCAATTTCTTTGAGAAGTGAGGCCAAGTTTTGGCTACCCACGTGACCTCCTGCTTCATTTCCTTCTACAATAATTCCGGAGATAGGAAGTTTAAACATTTTTAGGGCAATTTCTTTATTGGGAACCACAGGGAAAAGTTTGATATTATTACCAATTATAGTATCAATAATTTCTTTAGGACTCCCTGCACCAGTTGTCACTACTGATATTTTTTCTTCACAAATCACTTCTAAAAGTTGCTTGATATTTTTATCAAGTAACATTAAATTAACGCCAAAAGGCTGTGAAGTGAGAGTTTTTGTTTTTCTTATCATTCTTCTCAGTTCATTTGCTGTCCGTCCACCACTACCAATAATTCCCAAAGCTCCATTGTTTGAAACAGCGGCTACTAATTCAGCATTAGAAGCCCAAGCCATTCCACCTTGAAAAAGAGGACGTTTTATTCCTAATTCACGATACCAAGTCATTTAATTCTCTTTCTATATTTTATTAAAGTTTATGAAATGTAGGTTCTTGCCAATAGCCAATCTCAGAGCCATTAACGGAAAAAATTTTGCCTGTCATTTCTGTCTCAATTAAATCATTAATAATAAAATTAGCGACATCGGAGCTTGAACCCATTTTCCATTCATCAGGGATATTCTGACCATAAGTTTCTTTTAAACTTTTTAATACTGGCAGAGTCATATCAGTTATGGCAGCAGGAGAAACAGAATTTACTCGTATCAAACTTTTTTGCAATTCTTTAGCTAGTGTTTTCGTAAAAACAATGATGCCGGCTTTGGACGCCGCGTAGTTTGCTTGCCCAAAGTTACCAAATAAAGCTGATTTTGAAGTTAGTGTAATGATTTGTCCGCCTTGATTGATTTTATCAAGCAAAGCGTGAGTACTATTAAATACACCAGTCAAATTGACAGAAATCACTTCATCCCAAATTTCCGGACTCATTTTCTTAAAAGTACTATCAGCAGCAATCCCAGCATTATTAATTAGAATATCAATCTCCTTTATTAATTTGGCTGCATTAGCAATGCTAGAGCGATTGGAAACATCTAGTGGAATAGCTTGGATTTCTGTTTTGGGAAATTTTTTTTGCAATTCTTCAGCTCTACTTTTTAAACTAAGTGGGTCACGGCCAGTTAAAATGACTTTGTGATTGGCTTGAGCAGCTTTCTGAGCAATTGCCCAGCCAATTCCCCTTGTTGCACCGGTAATCAAAATTGTTCGTTTGTTCATTGCTTCCATTCTCCTTTTAGGATCAATGTTTGATTTCTGTCAGTAATTTGAAAAGCGTTTTGATTAAATATAAAACAAAAGCGTTCATTCAAATAGCCTGGTGAGCAGAAATTTGCTTTTAAGTATGATAAAGGCACAGAATAGAACTCTTGATGCATTTCTTCTAAAATAAATAATAAAAAATTTCCAGGTATAATGGGATTTTTACCGTAGTGTAAAGAATTGGTATCTTTAACTGATTGAAGATAATCAATTAAATCAGCCTCATTGATTTTTTTGTATAATTTCATTCCAGGAATCCTCAGATAATAGACTTAGGTTAATTTTTGCCAATAGCTTTTTATTGCTAGTTATTTCAAGACTTAGATTGATTATATATTTTTTTGAATGACGAGTGATGTGTTCACTTAGTAAATAAAGTTTCAGTTTATCAAATGAATAATTAGAAGATGGATAGCGAATAATTTCTTCGGATAGTAACCAATTTTCTCCATTTTTAAGACTGTGGGGAATTCCTTCTAATTCTTGCCACAATTGTGGAAGTAAAGAGAGAAAATTTTTTTGCCCTTCTAATTTAAAATGTCTTGGAAGAGTTTTTTGAGCGATTAAAATCATTTTTGATACCAGTGATTACCTATCAGTACACTGATTCCCATACCTCCAGCTACGCACAAAGTTGCGATGCCAAGACATGGCTTTTGCACTTGGTTTAGGCGATTTAAGAGTCGAGAAATTAGAATGCCACCAGTTGCACCGTAAGGATGACCAAATGCAAGAGCACCACCATAAGCATTTAATTTTATATCATCAAGTTTAAAATAATTTTGGAATAAAATGGCTTGACTGGCAAATGCTTCATTTAATTCGATAGCCTCAATATCATTAAGTTTAAGGGAAAATTTCTGTAAAAGTTTTTCAGTTGCTTTTATTGGGCCTAATAAGAAATCTGATGGAGATAAAGCAACAGTTGTTTGTCCTAAATAATAGCCTTGAAAATCAAAAGGGTTATTAGTGGATGACAATATGATTGAAGAAGCACCGTCGTTTATTGGACAAGAGTTTCCAGCAGTGGCTGTTCCGTTAGTGGTAAAAGCAGGGGTTAATTTGCTCAAAGCTTCTATTGAGGATTTAGGGCGAACAGTTTGATCACTACTTATTGTAAATTCTTCATCTTGATAGGGAAAAATTTCATTTTCTAAAAGTTTTCCTTCAATGGCTTGAGTCGCTTTTTTATGACTATTTAGAGCGTAAAGGTCTTGAATACTACGAGAAATATTGTATTTTAGGGCTGACATATCGGCAATTGTTCCCATGTCAAAATCTTCATAGGGGTCAGGAGCCATTTTAAATCGGTTAATCGGCTGATGACTCTCTGAATCAAGTACGATATTGGCTTGAGATGTGCTTTCTACCCCTCCTGTACAAATAATGGAAGCTTCACCAGAAATAATGTAATTTGCAGAGCTAATCATAGCTGTCAGTCCAGAACCGCACTGCTGGTCAATTGTAAAAGCTGGGATGTTGCTCGAGAATCCTGCTTTTAAAGCGCAACGTCGAGCTAAATTTCCTCCTTGATTAGTCACATTTCCCAAAATAATATAGTCAATATCAGCTTTTTTGAGAAGGGGATTTTTATTAAATTGTTGTTTAATTAGATTTTGATATAAAGTTTCAGGAGAAATTTTTTTATAAAAACCATTGATTTTTCCTATAGGTAAACGGTTTGCTGTTATAATACCGACGGGATTTTTAAAGCTCATGATAGACACCTCTAAAATATTCTTTTTCTAATTCTTTTCTGGATATTTTTTGATTTTTAGTAAAATTAAGAGTAGGAGTTTCTAAATAGATTTGAGGAAGTTTGTATTTAGGAAGTCTTTGAGCTAGTATTTTGATTAATTTATCTTTTTCGATAGGATTTAAGAGTAGTAGAGCAATTTTTTGACTATATCTTTCATCAAAAACTCCAAAAGCGATGCAGTCTTCGCATAAATCTTTTGCCATACGCTCAATTTCTTCTGGAAAAATTTTATTTGCACCATGTTCGATAATGTCAGACCGACGTCCAAATAAATAAAGATGATTATTTTTTAAGGTTCCTAAATCATCAGTTGTCCATGATTGTGAATAAGGTTGATTAAGATAGCCAGAAAATAAATAAGGACTTTGAACTGTAAGACGATATTTTGGTCCTAGGGTAAGCTCTACGTATGGAAAGAGTTTTCCTACAGATGATGTTTTTTTACCATTAGTAACTGCTTGCCATGAAATAAAACTTGTTTCAGAGCTTCCATAAAACTCAATCATTTGAGTTTGCGGAAGTTTTTTTCTTACTTTATTAATCGCCTCTGGACTCAGTGTTCCTCCACCTAAAAAAATAATCTCTGGAGAAGTTAAAGCAAATAATTCATTGAGGTTATTTAAGAGATAGGTTGGGACGGTAAAGAGAACATAGCTTTCCTTAATATTTATAAATTGTGAAGGATTTGTAATTGTTAGGAAGGTTTTTCCTAAATATAAAGCACACATGAGTGTATGAAGTCCTAATGAAGTAGTGAGTGAGCTAGTAGTTGCAAGAGCTTGTGAGTTGCTCAAATGAAATAAATCATCACAAACTTCAAACCCAATTTTCCAAGATTCCCAGTTACGATAATAGATTTTGGGCCGTCCAGTTGTCCCAGATGTACTTGCTAAAAACAGCGTATCCTCAGGGATAAGTCCGAAGTCAAGAGAGTTTTTCTTAAAAGATTTATCCACGACAAGTGGATAATTTCCACTTTCGATAATTGCGAGAAACTCAATAATAAAATTCAAGGGGCTATCATTTATTAGAGTAATAACAGTTTTGGAGGAGTGACTATAATCTGTTAATTTTTTTTGTATTAAAGCATCGATTTGTTGGTAGCTATATGAAATTTCGTCTATTTTAAGAGCCGGATAATCAGTAAAAAGTGCGACCAGTTTTGAAAAATTAAATTTATTTTTTTCCATCTAAAATTTTCCTTTGTGTGAATAAAAAAGCAAACAATAAAATTAATAGTTAACCTAAATTTGATTTTAGGGTTACTATTTGATATGATAACAGTATAATAAAAAATTCTTTTATTGTAAAATATAAAATCAGGAGTAGCAAATATGACTAAGAATCAAAAAGTCAAAACATTAACGTATTCAGCCTTTATGACTGCATTTATTATTATTCTAGGATTTTTACCAGGAATACCAATTGGTTTTATTCCTGTCCCAATTATCTTGCAAAATATGGGAATAATGATGGCTGGGGGACTTCTTGGCCCCAAATATGGTACAATTTCGGTAGGAGCATTTCTTACTTTAGCTTTAATTGGCTTACCTGTTTTAACAGGTGGAAATGGCGGAGCAGCGAGCTTTTTAGGACCTTCGGGAGGCTACCGAATAGCTTGGCTTTTTACA
The DNA here is from genome assembly GCF_052544945.1 of Lactococcus sp. KTH0-1S. Classification (NCBI taxonomy): domain Bacteria; kingdom Bacillati; phylum Bacillota; class Bacilli; order Lactobacillales; family Streptococcaceae; genus Lactococcus; species Lactococcus sp. KTH0-1S. The sequence goes on along the minus strand of NZ_CP195165.1, from coordinate 1,829,618 downwards.
CCATTTTTAATAGGTATATTTATTAAGAAATTGCAAATTACAGATTCAAAGAATTGGATTGGAGAATTAATCATTGTTTTAGTGTTTGGAGTTATTTTTGTTGATCTAGTCGGAGCAATCTGGCTATCTATTCAATCTAATATTCCATTAATTACTTCGTTGATTTCTAATTTAGTTTTTATTCCTGGTGATTGTATCAAAGCCATTTTGACTGTTCTTATCGTGCGACGTCTTAGAAAAGAAGGAGGCTTTGAAATGTATTTTAGAAAGTGATAATTATGCGAACAACAAAACAATTTGTCTTGTTAAAACTTCTTCAACAAAAAGGAAACTGGGTTTCGGGTGATGAATTAGCTGAGGAGCTAAAGCTTAGTCGAGAAAGTATCTGGAAAGCAATTAATACTTTAAAGCGCAAGGGCAATCAAATCGAAAGTCGTAAAAACTTGGGCTATAAGTATGTTGGAAATGATTCATTAGATGAAGATACGATAAATTTTTATAGTGGAATGAAATTTGAAGATAAAATTTTTGTTTTTGATGAGGTGACTTCTACGCAAGAGTTAGCGAAGCAATATTTGTCTTCACATGAGGTCAAACAACCTCTTATTTTTGTTGCAAATAATCAAACGGAGGGACACGGTCGGCGTGGCCGAAATTTCTATTCTCCAAGTGATACTGGATTATATTTTAGTCTTATTTTACCCAACCCCAGTCATGATATTTTGAAAATAGGATTATTGACGACAAGTACGGCTGTGGCCGTTGTCAAGGTCCTTGAACAATTTTATAAAGATAAAAACTTTCAACTCAAATGGGTTAATGATATTTATTTGGGGACCTATAAAGTTGGCGGAATTATCACTGAAGCTGCTTTAGATTTAGAATCAAGCTCTGCTGGAAATTTCATTATGGGAATTGGCTTAAATCTGTCAACAAAAGATTTTCCAGCAGATTTATCCGAAAAGGCTCAGGGAATAAATCCTGAGTTTAAGATAGACAGAAATCAGCTTTTAGCAGAAATGGCTAAAGAAGTGATAAATAATTTTGCAAATTATAGACAGCCAGATTTAATTGATGAATATCGCAAGAGGTCATTGTTGTTTGGTAAAAATGTGACTTTAAAATTGGGAACAAAAGCTGTTAATGGACAAGTAGAAGGAATTTCTGATGACGGAAGCTTGATTTTAAAAGCAAAATCAGGAGAATTACAAACTTTTAAAAGTGGCGAAGTTGTGAAAGTTGATTGGTAATGAAAGGTGGATTTTATTGCGAGAAAAAATCTGGGGGAAAGTGATAGATGAGGAAGGCAGGTGTACTCATTATCATCAAGAAAATGATATTGTCGCCCTAAAATGTTCAGACTGTGAAAAGTATTTTTCTTGTTATCATTGTCACGATGAATTAGAGAATCATGTATTTAGGGCTACTAATAAAGAAGACTTTCCAGTACTTTGTGGCCATTGTGGAACAAAATTAAATTTTAATGATTATTCGCGAGGAGAGTGTATCAAGTGCAGCTCCGCTTTTAATCCAAATTGTCATCGACATTGGCAAGTTTATTTTAATGAATAGGCGTATGCTTTTAATATTATGAAGGAAGAAATGAAATGTTATTTACTGAATTAGCAAGAGGAAAATCATCAATATTTTGGGAAAGAAGTTTTGAGCATCCTTTTATTCAAGGATTAGTGAGTGGAGAATTAGCTCCGGAGGTTTTTCGCTATTATTTGTTGCAAGACCGTTATTATCTCGAACATTTTAGTAAGTTATATTTTCTTATTGCCGAGAAATCTGCTAGTGAAGAGATTCAAGCACATTTAAGATTAAATGCAGAAGAACTAAAAAATGGAGAGATTTTTGTTCGCGAGGGATTTTTTAAAGAATTAGAGATTGGTGAACAAGAAATTTTAGAAACGCCGGTTGCTCCCACTGCTTATGATTATGTTTCTCATATGTATCGTCAGCTTATTGATGGCACTGTTAATAGTGCAATTGCAGGAATGTTGCCTTGTGCTTGGCTTTATCATGAAATTGGTTTACGATTAATTGAAGGGGGGTCGCCTAACCCTTTGTATCAAAAATGGATTGAAACCTATGCGAGTAAAGAAGCTACCGTCCAAATCGCAAAAGAGTGTGATATTATTAATCGGCTTTATCAAGAAAGTGATGAACAAGAGCAAGAACAGATGCTTGAGGCATTTCTTATTAGTAGTAAAATGGAGGCTGATTTTTGGGAAATGGCTATGGTCTTAGAAAAATGGTAGTTGAAATTTTTCTGTAAAAGTTAAAAAGTCTTATATGACTTCTAAAATAAAAAAAGATTAATTCTATTTCAGTTAATTCTTGCAAACGGATACATAAAATGATAAAATGTATTTATCCTTATAGGAAAGCGTTTACCTAAAAGTCATGGTTACGTAAATAAGCTATAGCGAGTAGCTTAATTTCTTTCGAATCCCTCCTAGTCAGGGGGATTTTTTAATGAAATTTTATATGGATGTATAGATAATAAATGCATATTCTACTTGAAAAGGGCCCTTTGAAATTAATTTACTTTTATATGAGAAAAAGCTTGTCACTGCCATCTTTAGATGTTATAATTTATTGTGGTGCAAAATTTTATATGCTAGTTAGGAGAAGTAGTGGAACATTCAGCTACTCAGCGCGAATCCCAAAAAGTATGGATAGCCATTAAAAATTGGTTTCTAGTGGACAAGGTTTTTCTGATTTCGTTTATTATTGCAATTATTGCCATTAGTTTGGGTGGAGTGACAACGCGTTTCTTTAATTATCATGTCATCGTTACAGTTTCAGGTTTGATGCTTGTAATTGGTGGTTTTAAAGAAACAGGTTTGTTACAGTATTTGGGACAATCCTTAGTCAAAAGAAGTACAACAACGCGTCAGCTCGTTCGATTTACGACGCTACTTACCTTCTTTTTAGCCGTTTTTTTTACAAATGATTTAACAATTTTGACGGTTTTACCGCTCTATTTAGCGATTACGAAAGAAATTAAAAATCGAAAGTCAGTTTATATTGGAGCAGCATTGATTGTTCCAGCCTGTCACATTGGGTCCGCCTTACTTCCGCAAGGTAATCCGCATAATCTTTATTTGTATTCGTTTTATAAAGTGGCTGCACATCATGGTGGTGTCGCTTTAACTAATTTGGACTTTTTTAAAGGAACAGGCGCTTTATGGATTTTGGGTTTATTGATTTTGATGATTGCTTGTCAATTCATTGATAATGAGCCTTTGGTGATTGAAACTAAAGTGACGCAATTTAATAAAGTTGAAACTTCTATTTTTGTTGTTTTGATGTTATTGATGGCAGCTTCTGTTTTTGGCTATGTGAATTTTTATCTTGCTGGAGCAATTGTTGCTTTAGTTGTGTTGATTTATCGTCCGAGACTTTTTAAAGGAATTGATTATCATCTTTTATTTACATTCATCTTTTTCTTTTTGATTGTAGGAAATATTGCTAATATCAGTGTGTTGACTGATTTTATCAGCAATACTTTAGTTGGACCGCAGGCTTCTTTTTTGGGAACTGTGATTATGAGTCAATTTATTTCTAATATCGCGGCCCCAATTTTGATTTCTCCGTTCACTCCTCATGCTGTTTCTTTGGTGCTTGGAGCTGATATTGGGGGAATTGGTACAATTGTTTCGTCAATGGCAACGCTGATTGCTTACAAAGTTATTAGAATGAATGCGCGTGGTGAAACGCGAGGATTTGTAAAATATTTTACAATTGTAAATGCAGGATTTGTTGTGATTCTAACTTTGATTGGTTTAGTCATTGTGACAATTGTTGGTTAAGGTGTAAAAGTTGGAGCATCCAGCTTTTTATTATGGAAATTTTTTACTGACAGGGCTGTCAGTAATTTTTTATTTATCTCTGATAAAAAAAATTGTTAAATAAAAATGTGTAGAAATTTCTGTCAGTAATTAATAAATGGTGTATAATAGTTAAAAATGTAAAGGAGAGGGAAATGGAGTTTAGATTAGCGAAAAAGTCTGATGCTGAAAGGCTTTTAGAAATTTATAAACCTTATGTTGAAAAAACTGCCATTACTTTTGAGTATGAAGTTCCAACGATTGCAGAATTTGAAAAACGAATTGAAAAAATAGGAAGTCGCTATCCTTATATTGTGGCGATTGAAAATGACAAAATCATTGGTTATGCATACGCTGGTGCTTATAGAGAACGGGCGGCCTATGATTGGGTGGTTGAATTATCAATTTATTTAGATGAAAATGAAAGGCAACATGGCGCTGGTAGTGCCCTTTATCAAAAGTTACTGACAGCTTTATCGGCACTTAATTATCAGCGTGCTTATGCTTGTATTACCTATCCAAATCCAGCAAGTGTTGCATTTCATAAAAAATTTGGTTTTGAACAAATTGGACTTTTTCCAAAAGCGGGTTATAAGTTTGAACAATGGTATGGTATTGTTTGGTTAGAACGCCCTCTCCAAACTACTGATAAAGTTACTGCGATAAAATTACTGACAGATTTGTCAGAGAATGAGCTAGAAAAAATCTTGGCTAATTAGTCAAGATTTTTTATTATTTTATTGAAAAAGTAAAACATTTTGCATTCGGTAAGAAAAATATTAAAATAAAATTAAATAAATTAAAAGTAGAAAGGAAGAAAAAATGAACAAATTTATCTGGTCCATTTTTATCCCCATCCTGATTTTTACAGGACTATTGACAGTTATTGGTTTTACCCTTGAGAGTCAGCATTTTTACTGGCTTCAATCCGTCGAGCTCATTTATCTTTTTGGAAGTTTAATCTTTACTTTTGCTGCTTTTTGGATTTGGCATCTAGGGATAAAATCTCGAAAAATGAAAAGCTTAAAAGTTTTATGGCTCATCCTGAGTTTAGTTTTTCTAGTTGACTTAATCAACACAGGAGTTTATTTAGCTCAGGGGCAAGGATGGCTGTGGGGGATGAGTAGTTTTAGTTCTGCTGGACCTGCTTTTTTTGCAAGCATGCTCCTTTTGAGCCTAAGTTTTTTAGGATTTAGAGGTCAAATGAAGAAAGAAAATTAAAATGACAAAATTAAGACATTTTTTGTCTTACCTAAGAGGGAAAAGGAGGTTAAAAGTGAAAATAAAATGATATAATTAGAAAAAAAGGAAGAGTAAGGAAAATTATGACATTAAAGATTGACAAAGTTCGAAAAAGCTTTGGCGATAAAATCGCTGTTGATAATCTCAATATGGTTGTTAAACCAGGTGAAGTTATGGGCTTAATTGGTCAAAATGGTGCTGGGAAAACAACGACTTTTCGGATGATTCTTAATTTTATATCAGCTGACCAAGGGAAAATTACTTGGCAAGATGGACCGATTACGCAAGAAATCAAGCAAAAAATTGGTTTCTTACCTGAAGAACGTGGTCTTTATCAAAAGATGACAGTTGAAGACCAAATTCTTTATTTTGCGGAACTTCATGGAATGAAACGAGCAGATGCCCGGCTAAAGCTACAAGACTGGATGAAACGCTTGGAGGTCGTTGGTAAACCAACTGACAAAGTTCAAACCCTCTCTAAAGGGAATGCCCAAAAAATTCAATTCATTGCCACTTTGATTCATGAGCCTGAATTTTTGATTTTGGATGAGCCATTTACAGGGCTTGACCCAGTGAATACAGAACTATTGCGAAATGAGATTAAACGGAGTCGTGATAAGGGAGCGGCAGTTATTTTCTCTAATCATAATATGAGTGATGTTGAGCTTTTATCTGACCATTTATTAATGCTAAAAGGTGGTCAAACAATTTTAAATGGAACGGTAGAAGCCATTCGAGCTTCTTATGGCCGTACCCGTATTTATTTGGAGTCTGATTTGCCAAATGAAGAACTTTCTGTAATTAGAGGAGTTGAATCAATTGAAAAAAGAGGAAGTGGTCGTTCAATAAAAATATCTGAGGCAGAAGTTGGACGTGAAATTTTCCAAAAAGTGGCTAAAGATGGCTATGTTCAAGCATTTATTCAGTCTCCACCGTCGCTAGATGAAATTTTCCGAATGGAAGCAGCTGAGAATAATCAAGAAAATTTAAGTGCAAGAAGTGAGGAAATAAAATGAAAAATCAAACTTGGCTTGTTGCAAAAAATATTTACCGAAGTCGTGTCAAAGGGGTGGGCTTTTGGGCACTCGTCCTTTCACCATTTTTGCTAGGAGCAATTTATTTAATTATCGGTTTAGTCATCAGTAGTGGAGCTAATCAAAGCCCAAAAATGGCTGTAGTCGATAATCCTGCTCTAACTCAGATTCTTTCTAAAAATGACACTTTAAAAGCAGACATTCGTAACGAGTCTTCTTTAGAGGACGCTAAAAAAGACCTTTCTTCCGGAAAAATTGATGGATTTTTAACCGAAGATAATGGATCTTATACCATTGTCACTGATAATAAATCAAGTGTCAAATTTGACCAATCAAGTTTTCAAACTGCGCTGACTCAAGTTAATATTTCAAAAACAGCACAACGTCTCAATCTGTCAGCCGCCGATGTTCAAGAGCTTCTTAGTCCAGCTAAGTTTACAATGAAAACACAAACAAGTTCTGGACAAAAGTCAACAGGTGATGGACAGACTGGCGCGAATATTGCAATTGGCTCCATTGCCTCGATTTTAATTTTCACATTAATGATGATGTATGTGGGAATCATCGGACAGGAAATTGGTAACGAAAAATCTAGTCGTATTATGGAGACCTTGCTCGCGGCCACTAGCTCAAACGTGCAGTATTATGGGAAAATTATTGGTGTAATTCTACTATTAGCGACTCAGCTTGGAATTTATGTGCTTGGTTTTGGAATTGCTTATCCTTTTATCAAAAATTTAGATCAGATTAAAGCAATTGGTGCCATGCTTTCTGGGATTACCTTCGGTTTCGGAATTTATTTGGTAGCCATGTCTTTAATTGGGATTTTAGGTTATTTAATTCTTGCGTCAATTGTGGCATCTCTGGTTAATGAACAAGCTCAGGTGCAACAAGCTACTCAGCCAATTGCCTTTTTAGCGATGATTGGTTATATTGGGGGAATTGCTGGCTCGACTGTTCCGGGGAATATTGTTTTGAAAGTTCTTAGTTTTATTCCATTTATCAGTCCAACATTGATGACTAGCCGACTGGCTATTCAATATTCAACAACGACAGAAGCCTGGATTGCTCTTGGATTACAACTTTTAGCAACGCTTGCCATAGCAAAAGCGGGTGAGAAAATTTATGCGCGAAATGTTCTTTCTTACAGCGATGAAAAAATTATGAGTCAACTTTTTAAAGGACTGACAGGTCGAAATTCGAAGAAAAAAACAACTGACAGACAGGTCAGTGAAAATGGTGAAAAGAAAAATCCGTGGCGGAGAAATTCTCCATTGCGTCTGGCTCTTGTCATCATTATCATTCTAATAATTTTGGCTTATCGATTCATCTTTAAATAAAAAATATTTTATAATTCAACTCTTGGAAACTTTCCAAGAGTTTTTTCGTATATAAAAGTATGGATAAGATTTTAGAAAAAGTAAAAGAATACTGGAAAATGATTGTTTTAGTTGTTTGTGGGCTTATTGCTGGTGGGATTTTTTACGTTTTAACCAACGGTCAAAAGCCAACTACAAATCTGTCAGTAGAAAATTTAAGTTCTGTCAGCAGGCAAAGCTCTGTCATTAAATTTAGTGAACCTAATGAAAAATCTGTCAGTAAAATTATGGTTGATTTAAAAGGTGCGGTAACAAAACCTAATGTCTATCAAATTTCGTCAGATGAACGTCTAGTTGATTTAATTAAGGAAGCTGGTGGTTTTACTGACCAAGCTGACCAGAAATCAATTAATCTGTCAGCAAAATTAAAAGATGAAGAAGTAATTTATGTCCCAAAAATTGGTGAAAATTCAAGCACAGAAAATACTGATAGCTCTGCTAATTCGGTCACTAGTCAAGTCTCAACAACCACTGCAAAAATAAATATCAATCAAGCAGATGTGACTGAACTACAAAAATTAACAGGTGTTGGTCAGAAAAAAGCTCAAGACATCATCGATTTTCGGACGAAAAATGGTGATTTCAAATCACTTGAAGACTTGGGAAAAGTTTCTGGTTTTGGAGATAAAACACTAGAAAAATTGAAAGATGAGTTGTGTTTTGAATAAAATTCCTTTGATATTTTTAGCTTATCTTTCTGTTATCTTGTATTTTTTAATCTTCAATTTTAATTTACTTTGTCTCATTTTGTTCATTTTTTCAAGTTTACTTGCCTTATATAGAAAATATTATTTAGTCATCCCACTTATATTAGTTATGGGAAGTTTTTTCTTAGTAGTAAAAATGGATACGATTAAGAATAGTGAAAATCAGCCAACCACTCTGTCCAAAATTACAATGATCCCCGACACGATCCAAGTTAATGGTGATTTATTAAGTTTTCTAGGAAAAGAAAGAGGACAAAATTATCAAGTTTACGAGACTCTAAAAAGCAAAAAAGAACAGAAATTTTATCAAAATCTAAGTCAAAATTGTCAGCTGAGTTTCACAGGAAACCTTCAAATTCCAGAAAAACAAAGAAATTTTAATGGATTCGATAACCAAAAGTATTTAGAGAGTCAGAATATTTATCGGCAAATTATGATTGATAAAACTAATAAAATAGTTTTAAATGACACTTTTGACCTCCATGTTTTAAGACGAAAAGCAATTGTCTGGTCACAAACTCATTTTCCAAAGCCAATGAATGATTATATGACTGGCTTACTTTTTGGCTTTTTAAGTAAAGATTTTAATCAAATGGGAGACATTTATAGTTCATTAGGAATTATTCATCTTTTTGCCTTATCGGGAATGCAAGTTAATTTTTTCATTGATTGGTTTCGTAGAATTATTCTTCGACTAGGAATAACGAGAGAAAAATTAAATATTTGGCAAATTCCCTTTTCAATCTTTTATGCATTTATGACAGGATTTTCGGTTTCAGTATTACGAGCTTTATTTCAAAAAAATATTCGTCAAAATCCTTTAGATAATCTAGCGGTGACAACCCTTCTTCTGATGATTGTCAGTCCTAAATTTTTACTGACAACAGGAGGACAACTCACTTTATTTTATGCTTTTGTTATTTCAATGATTAGTCATAAATTTTCAGAACTAAAAGGAATAAGAAAATTACTGACAGAATCATCAGTGATTTCTTTGAGTGTTTTACCTTTACTCATTTTGGATTTTCATATTTTTCAACCTTTTTCAATTTTACTGACGATTGGCTTTGGCTTTTTATTTGATGTAATCTTATTGCCTTTACTATTAGGAACTTTTCTCTTGTCTCTAATTGGCTATAGTTTTAATATAAATCTTATTTTTCAAATTCTTGAATGGCTAATTCATGAGGTTGATTTACCCTTACATTATCCTTTGATTTTAGGGAATCCCAGGCCAATTGAATTATTAATCTTATTTTTACTAATTGGTTTGTTAATTGATAATCTTTTTAAGAAAAGAAGACAAATAATTTTTGCTGGCCTAATTGTTTGTAGTTTTTTTATTTGTAAAAATCCAATTTACCCCAGTATCACAGCAGTTGATATTGGCCAAGGGGATAGTATTTTTTTGCAAGATAAATTTAATAAAGAAACAATTTTGATTGATACAGGCGGACGATTAGCCCTTCCGCAAGAAAGTTGGCAAAAACCTCAAAGTCAAACAAATGCCGAAAAAACACTCATTCCATATCTTGAATCTGTTGGAGTAAGTCAAATCGACCAGCTCATTTTGACGCATACGGACGCTGACCATGTTGGAGATTTTTTGAATTTAGCTGATAAAATAAAAATAAAAGAAATTTGGGTTAGCCCCGGTGAATTGACAAATAATCATTTTGTACAAAAATTGAAGAAAGCAAATATTGCGATTCACATCAGTAAAGTTGGAGATAAAATTCCAATCTTTGATAGTGCTTTACAAGTTTTATCAAATGGTTATACAGGAAAAGGGGATAATAATGATTCTATCGTGACTTATGGAAATTTTTATCATATAAAATTTCTATTTACAGGGGATTTAGAACAAGAAGGAGAAAAAGAACTGCTCAAGAATTATTTTAAATTGAAAGTTGATGTCTTAAAAGTAGGTCATCATGGCAGTAAAACAAGTTCAAACCCTGACTTTATTAAAGAAATTAATCCCAAACTTGCCCTCATTTCGGTTGGCAAGGAAAATCGATATGGACATCCCAACCAAGAAACTCTAGAAACATTAAAAAAATACCAAATCAGAATACTTAGAACCGATCAAAAGGGAGCGCTTAAACTAATGCAAATCAATCAACAGTGGCCAATCCAAACAGTTAGATAAATGAAAGGAAAAAGTGAGCAAAAGACATCTATAAAATGTTACAATAAAGAAGACGTTGAAGGCCTGTAGAAACGTAAAAATACTACCATTATTTGATTTCTAATGTACCCCAAAAATAAAATGGAGTAATGACTTCACAGCGCACACTTTGAAAAAAGTGAAAGAAGGTCAGAATAAAAGAGAAAGGAAATTTCAAAAATTAAGGGATTGAAGAAAATCCACTTTTAATAGGTAGAGAGTTGTCAACAAATGATAACAACATAAATTTATTAAGGAGATATTTTATGGCAGTAATTAATATCGAATACTACTCAGAAGTTCTTGGGATGAATCGAAAAGTTAATGTTATTTATCCTGAATCAAGTAAAGTGGAAGATTTTACCCAAACAGATATTCCGGTGCTTTATCTTTTGCATGGAATGAGCGGAAACGAGAATTCTTGGATAATTCGTTCAGGAATTGAACGATTGATTCGGCATACTAATTTAGCAATTGTCATGCCCTCAACGGATCTTGGTTTTTATGTGAACACCACGTATGGTATGAATTATTTTGATGCGATTGCTCATGAACTTCCCAAAGTAATTAACAATTTTTTCCCAAATCTATCCACAAAAAGAGAAAAAAACTTTATCGCTGGTTTATCAATGGGAGGATATGGAGCTTATCGTCTCGCATTAGGAACTGACCATTTTAGTTATGCGGCTAGTTTGTCTGGCGTTTTGACTTTTGATGGAATGGAAGAAAATTTCAAAGAAAATCCAGCTTACTGGGGAGGAATTTTTGGAAATTGGGAAACTTTTAAAGGGTCAGATAATGAAATTTTATCTTTGGCAGATAGAAAACAAGAAAACAAACCCAAACTTTACGCTTGGTGTGGGAAACAAGATTTTCTTTTTCCAGGAAATGAATACGCGACAGCCGAGTTGAAAAAACTAGGTTTCGATATTACTTATGAAAGCTCAGATGGCGTTCATGAATGGTATTATTGGACTAAAAAAATCGAATCTGTATTAAAATGGCTCCCAATAAATTATAAACAAGAAGAACGCTTGAGCTAATCTAAAAATTTTCTCTGTTTATTCAGTACAAAATTTAAAAATTTTGTCTATCAAACGCTTACAAAGACAAAAATGAGAGAAATGATGAAATTCTCATGCTTGTCTTTGACAAAAACTACGAATAGTAGTAGAATTTCTTAGTAAAATAAATTTGCGAAATCGCAATATAGAAAGAGGTCTATAATGACAATTACACTTGCCGCTCTTGGAGCAATTGCTATCGGTCTTGCAGCACTCGGAGCCGCTATCGGTGATGGACTTATCGTTTCAAACTTCCTCCAAGCCGTTGCACGCCAACCAGAACTTGAAGGAAAACTTCGTGGTTCAATGTTCATGGGTATCGCCTTCGTCGAAGGTACATTCTTCATCGCCCTTGCTATGGCATTCCTTTTCCGTTAAAATTTTTCTCAACAAAATTTTAAAAACAGAAAGGAAGAACAGGTATGGAATCAACATGGACCTTTAATATTGGGCCAATTCCATTTGATGGAACAATCACAGTAATGACTTTTGTGACTGTCCTCATTGTGTTCGGTCTGGTATTCTGGGCGAGCCGCAATATGCAGCTCAAACCCAAAGGTAAACAAAATGTTCTTGAGTGGGTTGTTGATTTTGTCAATGGAGTTTCCAAAGATAACGTCGGCCCTCATGAAGCACCACGCTTTTCGCTCATGAACTTTACCCTCTTTTCTTTCCTTCTTATTGCCAACTGCATTGGGCTAGTAACTAAAATTAGTACGCCAGGTGATGTTTCCCTTTGGAAATCACCAACTGCAAATCCAACAGTCGATTTGACACTTGCACTACTTGTTGTTGTAATGTCAAATACACTGGGTGTACAAAAATTCGGTTTTAAAGGCTACCTCGAAGTTGCCTTCTGGAAAGATCCGAAAGGTCTTCTTCCAATGAATATTCTGGAAGAATTTACAAATGCACTTTCACTTGGTTTACGGCTTTATGGGAATATCTTCGCGGGTGAAATCATGCTTGGTCTTATCGCCGGTATGATTCAATCAACCATGTGGATACTTCCAGTTGCGTGGATTCTTGAAGTTGCATGGATTGGCTTTTCACTTTTCATTTCAGCCCTCCAAGCTTATGTCTTTGTCCTTTTGACAAACTTGTACATTAGCCACAAAATTATAGCAGAACATTAAGAAAGGAGTAGAAATTGTCAACATTATTATTAGAAGCTGCTCCGAATACCGTTCTCGGTAACATCATCGTTGTATCTGGTGCATTTATTATCTTATTGGTATTGTTGCGCCTCTTTGCATGGAATGCAATTACTAGTGTTTTTGCAAGTCGTGCGAAAAAAATATCTGATGATATCGATGCAGCAGAAGCGAACAACAAACAAGCTGCTGACTTGGTTAAACAACGTCAAGCAGAACTTGCAGGTTCAAAAGAAGAAGCTGCTAACATCATTCAAGTTGCAAACGATACTGCCTCACAAAACCGTGCGAAAGTACTTGCAACAGCAAATGAAGAAGCAACTAGTTTGAAAAAACGTGCGCAAGAAGATATCGAGCAAGAACGCAAAGAAGCTCTTAACACAGTTAAAGGCGATGTTGCGGACATCTCAGTTCAAATTGCTGAAAAGCTTATTGGACAATCATTAGATGCTTCTGCACAACAGGAATTAATCGACTCTTATCTCGCTAAGTTAGGAGAATAAGATGACAAAAGTAAATTCACAAAAATACAGTAAAGCTTTACTAGAAGTTGCCCAAGAAAAAGGACAACTTGAAGCAATTCTTGCTGAAGTTAGCGAAATGATTCAACTTTTCAAAGAAGATAACTTGGCTGCTTTTTTAAGTAGTGAAGTTTATTCATTCTCTGCGAAATCTGAATTGATTGATACTTTACTTCAAACTTCTTCAGAAGTAATGTCAAATTTCCTTAATACCGTTCGTTCAAATGGTCGTTTAGGAGATTTGGGTGAAATACTTGATGAAACTAAAAATGCAGCAGATGATATGTTTAAGATTGCTGACGTTGAGGTGGTTTCAAGCATTGCTTTGACAAATGCTCAGATTGAAAAATTTACAGCTATGGCGAAAGCAAAATTTGACCTAAATGAAGTAACAGTAATTAACACAGTCAATGAAAAAATTCTCGGTGGATTCATTGTGAATTCTCGTGGAAAAATTATTGACGCCTCACTAAAAACACAATTGGCTAAAATCGCCGCTGAAATCCTCTAATCAGGATAGAAAAATTTTCTTTCTCTGTTCAAAACTCAGTAAAAAATTTTTCAAACTCATACTGTTAAACTTTTGAGAACATGTAAAGGTAATTTCAAATCTTACCTATCATGCTCAAACAGTATAACTGCAGTTTAAAGCTAAATAGCCTTGAACTAGTAAAAATTTCTAGAAGGGAGCATATTTTTGGCAATTAAAGCTAATGAAATCAGCTCACTGATTAAAAAACAAATTGAAAATTTCACACCAGATTTTGAAGTTGCTGAAACTGGTGTCGTTACCTATGTTGGTGACGGTATCGCCCGTGCCTACGGCCTTGAAAATGCGATGAGCGGTGAGCTTGTTGAGTTTTCAAATGGTGTCCTTGGTATGGCGCAAAACTTGGATGCGACAGACGTTGGTATTATCGTACTTGGTGATTTCCTCTCAATTCGTGAAGGTGACACTGTAAAACGTACAGGTAAAATCATGGAAATCCAAGTTGGTGAAGAACTCATCGGACGTGTTGTAAATCCACTTGGACAACCTGTTGATGGACTTGGAGAACTTAATACTGGTAAAACTCGTCCTGTTGAAGCAAAAGCTCCTGGTGTTATGCAACGTAAATCAGTCTCTGAACCATTGCAAACTGGTCTTAAAGCGATTGATGCCCTCGTCCCAATTGGACGCGGACAACGTGAATTGATTATCGGAGACCGTCAAACAGGTAAAACGTCAGTCGCTATTGATGCAATCTTGAACCAAAAGGGTCAAGATATGATCTGTATCTACGTTGCGATTGGACAAAAAGAATCAACTGTTCGTACACAAGTTGAAACGCTCCGCAAACTCGGTGCGATGGATTATACAATCGTCGTAACTGCGTCAGCTTCTCAACCTTCACCACTTCTTTACATCGCTCCTTATGCTGGAGCTGCAATGGGTGAAGAATTCATGTACAACGGTAAACACGTTTTAGTTGTTTATGATGATTTATCAAAACAAGCGGTTGCTTATCGTGAACTTTCACTCTTGCTTCGCCGTCCACCAGGTCGTGAAGCATATCCAGGTGACGTATTCTACTTACATTCACGTCTTTTGGAACGTGCTGCCAAATTATCTGACGATCTTGGTGGTGGTTCAATGACTGCATTGCCATTCATTGAAACACAAGCCGGAGATATCTCAGCTTATATTGCAACAAACGTTATTTCTATTACTGACGGTCAAATTTTCCTTGAAAATGACTTATTCTATTCAGGTGTACGTCCTGCCATCGATGCTGGTTCTTCAGTTTCTCGGGTTGGTGGTGCTGCACAAATCAAAGCCATGAAGAAAGTTGCTGGTACTTTGCGTCTTGACCTTGCGTCATTCCGTGAACTTGAAGCCTTTACTCAATTTGGTTCTGATCTTGATGAAGCGACTCAAGCAAAATTGAATCGTGGTCGTCGTACCGTTGAAGTTTTGAAACAACCATTGCACAAACCATTGGCTGTTGAAAAACAAGTTTTAATTCTTTATGCATTGACTCATGGTCATCTTGATGATGTTCCAGTTGATGATGTTCTTGATTTTGAAACAAAAATGTTCGATTTCTTCGATGCAAATTATGCAGAACTCTTGAACGTGATTACTGAAACTAAAGATTTGCCAGAAGAAGCAAAACTCGACGAAGCAATTAAAGCATTCAAAAATACAACGAATTATTAATAAGGAGGCTAACTAATGGGAGCTTCACTTAATGAAATAAAAACTAAGATTGCCTCAACGAAGAAAACGAGTCAAATAACTGGAGCCATGCAAATGGTTTCCGCTGCGAAACTTCAAAAAGCTGAATCTCATGCCAAAGCATTTCAAATTTATGCTGAAAAAGTTCGTAAAATTACAACTGATTTAGTTTCCTCAGACAAAGAGCCAGCAAAGAATCCAATGATGATAAAAAGAGAAGTCAAAAAAACTGGCTATCTTGTAATTACATCTGATCGTGGACTTGTCGGTGGCTATAATTCAAATATTTTGAAATCTGTCATGAATACTATCCGTAAACGTCATGCTAACGAAAGTGAATACACTATTCTTGCACTTGGCGGTACTGGAGCAGATTTCTTCAAAGCGCGCAATGTTAAAGTTTCTTATGTCCTTCGTGGTCTTTCAGACCAACCAACTTTTGAAGAAGTTAGAGCGATTGTTACAGAAGCGGTAACTGAATATCAAGCAGAAGAATTCGATGAACTCTATGTTTGCTATAATCACCATGTGAACTCATTGGTAAGTGATGCACGTATGGAAAAAATGTTGCCTATTTCTTTTGAAGAATCAGGCCAACAAAAACCATCTCTTGAAACATTTGAATTAGAACCAGATCGTGAAACAATCTTAAACCAATTGTTGCCACAATACGCTGAAAGTATGATTTATGGTTCAATCGTTGATGCTAAGACAGCAGAACATGCTGCAGGTATGACAGCAATGCGTACTGCAACTGATAATGCTCACTCTGTTATCAATGATTTGACGATTCAATACAACCGTGCTCGTCAAGCATCGATTACGCAAGAAATTACGGAAATCGTTGCAGGAGCTTCAGCTCTTTAATTTACTGATAGAAATTGTGTCAGTGATGGCTTTGAATCTTAATTGTTTTTGTCAGTAAAATTTTTACTGACAAACATAAAAATGAATAGAAATTCTGTTCTTTGACAGAAAATAAAAACAGGAGGAAAAACATTGAGTTCTGGTAAAATTACTCAGGTTATCGGTCCCGTCGTTGACGTGGAATTTGGTTCTGATGCCAAATTGCCTGAGATTAACAATGCCTTGATTGTCTACAAAGATGTCAATGGCCTAAAAACAAAAATTACTCTTGAAGTTGCTTTGGAACTTGGTGATGGTGCAGTTCGTACAATCGCTATGGAATCTACTGATGGCTTGACTCGTGGACTTGAAGTCCTTGATACAGGTAAAGCAGTCAGCGTTCCTGTTGGGGAAGCTACTCTTGGTCGTGTTTTTAACGTCCTTGGTGATGTTATTGACGGTGGGGAAGAATTTGCTGCTGATGCAGAACGTAATCCTATCCATAAAAAAGCTCCAACATTTGACGAATTGTCAACTGCAAATGAAGTTCTTGTAACTGGGATTAAAGTTGTCGATTTGCTTGCACCTTACCTTAAAGGTGGTAAAGTTGGACTTTTCGGTGGTGCCGGAGTTGGTAAAACCGTCCTTATTCAAGAATTGATTCACAACATCGCCCAAGAACACGGAGGTATTTCTGTGTTTACTGGTGTTGGGGAACGTACTCGTGAAGGGAATGACCTTTATTGGGAAATGAAAGAATCAGGCGTTATTGAAAAAACTGCCATGGTCTTTGGTCAAATGAATGAACCACCAGGAGCACGTATGCGTGTTGCCCTTACTGGTTTGACAATTGCGGAATATTTCCGTGATGTTCAAGGTCAAGACGTATTGCTTTTCATTGACAACATCTTCCGTTTCACACAAGCTGGTTCAGAAGTTTCTGCCCTTTTGGGACGTATGCCTTCTGCCGTTGGTTACCAACCAACACTTGCTACTGAAATGGGGCAATTGCAAGAACGTATCACTTCTACTAAGAAGGGTTCTGTTACATCTATCCAAGCGATTTATGTCCCTGCCGATGACTATACTGACCCAGCGCCAGCAACAGCCTTCGCTCACTTGGATGCAACAACTAACTTGGAACGTCGTTTGACACAAATGGGTATTTATCCAGCCGTTGACCCACTTGCTTCATCATCACGTGCGCTTACACCTGAAATTGTTGGTGAAGAACACTATGAAGTGGCAATGGAAGTTCAACGTGTTCTTCAACGTTATAAAGAATTGCAAGATATTATTGCCATTCTTGGTATGGATGAATTGTCTGACGATGAAAAAATTCTGGTTGGACGTGCACGTCGTATCCAATTCTTCCTTTCACAAAACTTCCACGTTGCGGAACAATTTACTGGTCAACCTGGTTCATATGTACCAATTGATAAAACTGTTCATGAC
Source organism: Lactococcus sp. KTH0-1S (assembly GCF_052544945.1). Lineage (NCBI taxonomy): Bacteria > Bacillati > Bacillota > Bacilli > Lactobacillales > Streptococcaceae > Lactococcus > Lactococcus sp. KTH0-1S. The sequence continues at coordinate 1,811,989 of NZ_CP195165.1, read as the reverse complement.
TTCAAAGAAATTTTGGAAGGTAAATATGACGAAATTCCTGAAGATGCTTTCCGTGGTGTAGGTCCAATTGAAGATGTACTCGAAAAAGCAAAATCAATGGGTTATTAATTCGATTTCTGATGAATTGAGAAAGTAAAAATACTCTATTGACTAAGAAATTACTGACAAAAAAATCTGTCAGTAAAAGTTGATTGAATTGTAAAATTTGAGTGACTGTTAGAGTTTTGTTTTTAGAAAAGTATTTTTTATCTTTGTAATTTAAATTTTCATAGAAAAAATTGGAGGAATCGAATGTCTGAAAATGTCATGACACTTCAAGTAATTACCCCTGCTGGTATGATCTACGATCACCATGCAAATTACATTACTGCTCGAACTACGAATGGTGAAATTGGTATTTTACCAAATATGATTTCAACTATTGCTGGACTTGAAATTGATGAACTCAAAGTTCGTCGTCCAGATGATGAAACACATGTTGATTATATTGCAGTAAATGGTGGAATTATCGAAATAAAAGATAGTCTTGTAACAATTGTTGCAGACTCTGCAGAACGTAATCGTGATATTGATGTATCACGTGCGGAACGTGCAAAAATTCGTGCTGAAAAAGCACTTGAAGTTGCTAAAGCTGAGAAGAAATCAGATGAAATAAATAGAGCGGAAGTAGCACTCCATCGAGCGCTCAACCGATTAAATGTTTCGTCTCATAGATAAAAAGCACCTACGGGTGTTTTTTTATCTCAGATTTAAATGTTGCGAAAAAAAGACATTAATGTTAAAATTATAAACAGTAATGATTTGAGAATCTAAGAAATAAGTGAGGGAGAATGTGATTCTTGATTATTGTCGAGATCTGTTTGATATCCTAGAAAATTTAGAAAGACTTTTAAAAAGTTCAGAAGAATTAAGAGAAGATTATCAGCAAAAAATAACAGACCAGATAGCGCGTCAGGCATCGATTTTAGATATTTTAGTTTCAATTGGAATGATTGTTTATTTCATGCCAGATAAAACAGTATTTTTTAGTAATCTGGTTCCGGGAACAGGACCCGTTGAACTGTTTTTTAGAATGTCTGCAATTACTTTTCTCTCTTTAGTTTTGGGTTATGGAGCCAGATTAGGATTGACTTGGCTTTGGCAACGGAATTTTTTACCGGCTGGAAGAAAAGATATTGGACGTTTATTTAAAAAGAAATATTTAAGAAAACAAAAAGAGATAGTTGACCAGATTCAAAAAGTTTTGGACCGTGAAATGATAAAAGATTCAAAACTGTCCAGCGATTATATGAATACAAAAAGTCTTAATTACATTATAGATTGTTTGGAAGCAGGGGAAGTCAGTACCTTAAAAGAAGCCATTGATTTATTAGAATTGGAATCGCGAGATTCACATGTCCATTCTTTAATTAAGACTGAAAATAATACTATCACAAGAGCATGGACCTTGATTAGAAATGACAAAGAAGAAAGGAGTTAAATGAAAAAAATTAAATTAATAATTAGAGAAAAAAATGTAATTTTTGGACTACTTTTAGTAATTTTTATTGTTGGATTTTTTCCGAATATAAAATTTAACTCTGACTCTCTAAGTCATGGAAATGTAAAAATTGAAAATAGAGTTACTGCGGATACGATAACTAATGTTGCTGAACAAGGAAAAGTAACAATTAATTTTTATGATTCAGTGAGTCGCAACTCTAAAGTCCAAAGTTCAGAAACAATGACCGTTAATGTTGGTGAGTATGTTTGGCCCGTTAATTTGGGTGATACAGCAGACCAATCATTAAAAAATGTCTATCATATCTACCAAATTCCCCAAATTGCTAATTATACTTATCAGTCCAGTAGTCAATCATCGCCCTTACTTGTCACTGATAATCCAGCAAATAATGTTATAAATCTTTATTATAAGAATGATAAACAACAGAGTCAGGTAACGATTAATTTCTTTAATTCAGAAAATCAGTCCTCTAAAGTTCAAGATTCAGAAACAATGACCGTTAATGTTGGTGAATATGTATGGGCGGTCGATTTTGCTGCAATGGCGAATCAGTCGTTAAGTAATGTCTATCATATCTACCAAATTCCCCAAATTGCTAATTATACTTATCAGTCCAGTAGTCAATCAACAGCCTTGCTCGTCACTGATAATCCAGCAAATAATGTCATAAATCTTTATTATAAAAGGGATAAGAGTCAAGTAACAATAAATTACCTTGATTCTGATAGTGGTAAATCGATTAGTCCTTCTAAAAATATAGACGTCAATGTTGGCGATTATGTTTGGTTTATTTCTTTTGCTAATAAAAGTACAGAACAGTTCAAAATGGGAATTTATTGGTGTGTTGCTCCCCCGATTACAGGCTATTCCTTTGACCATGGAACACCAATTAAAGTAAAAGAAAATCCAGAAGAAAATGTGGTTAATCTCTACTATAATGCTGACCCTCTTCCTGCCAAATATACTTTTAATTATGAATATGCAAAAGATACACCAGATCAATCTGAGGCGCTTCCTCCGTCGCAAATAGTTGAAAAGGGGGATTCAATTTCATCTAATCTTCCCTACGGTTATTCAATTTCAGAAGTTGTAAATGTAGATGATGAAAGTGAGTCTTATCCAAGTATTGGAGAGGCACTTGAGAGCCAAAATGGCAGTGAGGCAAAAACTTTTAGAGTAATTGTTTCAGCAAATAAAAGCAGTTTAAAATTAACTGTTCGTGAGCCAAATGGTGAAATTAAAATAGAGAATTTCTCTGGACTTTATGGGGCAACTTATCAGCTTCCAATTGAGAAAAACTTGATTTTTAATGGAAAAATTTATCATGCTATCATCACAATTACTAAAAGAGATTGGCGGATGGGCACTAGTATTAGGCTTGCCCAGAGTCCTGATGAAATTGCGTCTTTATTAAAAGAAGATATTTTAGTTGGAAAATATGATAGTTCAGTCATTTCAATCGATGTCTCTTATGAGGAAAAAGGAATAGTGCCAATTCCTCCTTCTGATGGTGGAGATAATAGTAGCTCGTCAACTCAATCTTCAGAAAAAACTGCGGATAAAAGGGATACTGAAAAAAATAATGAAGATAAAATAGTTTCTTCAACTACCACTCCTCCACCTGCAAGTAAAGAAAACTCAGTAGATAAGAAAAAAGAAGTCAAACAAGTTCATTCAGAAAATAAAGTCATACCTAAAAAAGAAATAAAAGTTCCCTTAGCACCACCAACTCCATCATTTTCTTCGTCGGAAAAAGTGATAGCTAGCCCATCAGTTACAAGTGAAATCGACCAAGAAGCACACATTCTGAAAATGAGAATTGCAGGTGCGGCTGGACTTGCTACTGGTACTGTCTCAGCTTATGGGATTTTACGAGCTTTAAAAATGATGATTCAACATTTTGGTAAGCTAGGTAAATTTTAGTAAATGAGTAAATTTCATCTTACTAAACTAAATTGAATATAAAAAAAGCACCCTGAGGTGCTTTTTTTATTTATGCATTCAAAACTTTTGATAAGAAATCTTGTAAACGGGGATGTTTGGGGGTATCAAAGAGTTCTTCTGGTGTACCATCTTCTAAGATAACTCCACCATCCGTAAAGATTACGCGGTTAGCAACTTTACGTGCAAATCCCATTTCGTGAGTAACAATTAGCATTGTCATTCCTTCTTCGGCCAATTTTTGCATAACAGCTAGAACGTCACCAACCATTTCAGGGTCAAGTGCTGAGGTTGGCTCGTCAAAGAGCATAACGTCAGGATTCATTGCGAGGGCACGGGCGATAGCAACACGTTGTTTTTGACCTCCTGAAAGCATTTCAGGCATTGCATCTTTCTTATCTAACAAGCCAACTGTTTCAAGAAGTTGAAGTGCTTTTTTATCTGCATCATCTTTTGACATCTTTTTCAGTTCAACTGGAGCATAAGTAATATTTTGCATCACAGTCATATTTGGGAAAAGATTGAAATGTTGGAAAACCATTCCAACGTTTTGACGAACAAGATTAAGATTTGTATTTTTATCAGTAAGGTTAAATCCGTCAATAATAATATCGCCAGAAGTAGCTGTTTCAAGCCCATTTAAAGCTCTAAGGAAAGTTGATTTTCCAGAACCTGAAGGGCCAATGATGCAGACTACATCACCTTTTTCAAATTTTGTTGTAATTCCTTTTAGAACTTCATTTTTTCCAAAAGATTTGTGAAGATCAGTGACTTCGATTTGAGTATTGATTCCCATATTAGTATGTTCTCCTTATTTCATTCTTTTTTCTACACGACGTCCAATCCACATCAAGAAGAGGAGGACAATCATGTAAACTAAACCAATTAATCCATAAACACGGAAGGCTTGGAAGTTACGTGCCACAATAATTTGACCTGTTTGGAGCAATTCAACAAGTCCGATAACTGAAACTAATGTTGTATCTTTCAATGTGATGATGAATTGGTTAATCAAACTAGGGATTGTAATTTTAATGGCTTGAGGTAAGATAACTTTGCGCATTGATGTCAGGTAAGTCACACCGAGTGAACGACTGGCTTCCATTTGTCCAGAAGGTACAGCTTGAACACCAGAACGAACGATTTCTGCAATATAAGCAGAAGAGTTCAAAGTAAGGGCGATAACACCCGCTGTAAATTCATTAAGTGGTGATTGATGACCCGTAATGATTTGTAACAGGTTAGGAATTCCGTAGAAGATAAAGATTGTTAACACTAAAAGCGGAATTGAACGGTTAAGGTCAACATAAATGCGTGCAATTGTACGAAGAATCTTGCTTGGAGCTACTGAGAAGAGTCCAAAGATAATTCCGACGATCATTGCTAAGATAAATGAGAGAATGGCAAGTTCAAGAGTAACGAGTAAACCACGGCCAATTTGTTCCCAGTTATTTTGTAAAATACCAAAGAAAGTATTTTCTTTTGCACTTGATTGGATTGTTTTAGCATCACTCGCTAAATATTTATCAATGATTTTATCATATTCACCATTGGCACGGAGATTTGCTAAACCATTGTTAAACATTTCAATCAACTCTGGGTTGCTTCCTTTTTTAACAGCGAATCCATATTGTCCGTCAGGAATTGGCTTAATTGGTGTGGCAAATTTTTGCCCTTGTTTAATGGCGTATTTAATGACGGGTTCGTCATCCATTAGAGCATTGATAGAACCGTTATTCAATGATGAATACATGGTTGTTGCATCAGTGAAAGTTTTTACGGTGTAGCCATATTCTTTTGCATGGGCATTAAGATAATCAAAAGAGGCAGTTCCGTTTTTAGCACCAAGTGTTTTACCTTTAAGGTCTTTCCATGACTTGATAGAGTCATCTGTACTTGAGGTGGCAATAGTTAAGTTTGAAGAATAGTAAGGACTACCATAATCGAAAACTTGTTTACGAGCATCAGTGATTGACATTCCTGACATCATTCCGTCAGCATGTCCAGATTGAACAGAGTCAACAGCTGCTTGGAAACCAATGAAATTCCATTTTAGTTTGAAACCTTGGTTTTTAGCAATAGCGTTAAGCAAGTCAACGTCGATACCAGTGAATTGTTTATCATCATTTTGGAATTCAAATGGAGCGAAGCTATTATCTGAAGCAATGGTGTAAACATCTTTTTTAGGTGTTGCTTTTTTAGTGGCAGTAATCCCATATTTTTTGAGGATTTTATCATAATCTCCGTTTGATTTCATTTCAGCGAGTGCTTTATTGAAACCATCAACGAGTGTTGAATTTTTGCCTTTCATTACGGCAAAACCATAGCCGCCTGGAAGGGAGATTGATGGGAAGTTCATTGCTAAATCTTGCCCTTGTTTCATAGCGTAAGAAATAACTGGAACTTCGTCCATTGCTCCAGCAATATTACCAGAGCTTAGAGCGGCAAACATATGAACACCGTCAGAATAGGTTTTGATTGTGTAACCATATTTCTTTTGATTTTCTTGAAGCCATGTTTGTGCAGCAGTCCCATTTTTTGCTCCAACTGCTTTACCTTTAAGATCGCTGTAATCAGAAAGTTTAGAGTCTTTAGTTGTCGCAATGGTTAAAGCTGATGTATAGTAAGGATTTGAAAAATCAAAAGTTTCTTTACGTTCGTCAGTGATTGTCATTCCTGCAATTACACCATCTACTTGTCCAGCTTTAAGGTTTTGGAGAGCTGCATCAAATCCTGGATATGACATTTCTAATTTCCAGTCATTGATTTTAGCAACTTCTTGCATGATATCAACATCAATCCCTACCCATTTTTTCTGACCATTTTGAAATTCAAATGGAGCGTATGAGCTATCGGATGCAATTTTTACAGTTGTCTCGGCCTTAACCGAAGGTGCGACTAGGAAAGCTGTAACAGTGGCAAGCATCATTGCCAGAGCGAAAAATAATTTCTTCATTTTGTCTCCTCGAATATGAGATTTGAACTTATCCTTTAATATAAAAAAATGAAAATTAAAAAAATGTTCTTCTAAATAAGTATTGGAATAACATTCTTTTAGTTTCCTATATTAGGAGCTAAGCTCAGTTTATTTTATTCTGGGAAAATTATACCACAAAAGTAGCTTATAAGCAAGCTGATGTAAGGTTTTCTGACATTGTTTGACCATTGAATTTGAGATTACCCTGATAAAATATAAGAAAGTTGTTATTGTCAAAAAGGGCTTTTTATTGTAAAATTGAACGAGTGCTTGAATGAATTCTTCATGTATTCTATTTAAGTAAATAGAACTATTGTAAGAATTTTTAACTTTTGAAAAGGAATATTATGTTTGTACAACTTTCGATTTTTGGTTTCTTTAATGATTGGATGGCTAATTTTGCCCAGATGCCTAATGGTCATATTTGGATATATGTTGTTTTAGGGGTGATTATTTTTATTGAAACAGGATTAGTGATTTTCCCCTTCTTGCCTGGGGATTCCATTTTATTTTTTGTTGGTTCTTTGGCAGCAATGTCAAATGGAAAATTATCCATTGGCTTATTGATTTTGGTGATGGGGATTATTGCTTTTATTGCTAATCTATTAAATTATGAAATTGGTCGAAGATTTGGAGATGTCATTCCAAAACATAAATGGCTTTCTCGCTTCTTGAAACCAGAATATATGGAAGAAGCTCATCAATTTTTTGAAAAATGGGGTTCTTGGGCCATTTTCTTAGGGCGATTCATGCCAATCATTCGGACAATTGTTCCATTTACAGCTGGTGCTGGTAAAATGCCACATAAAAAGTTTATTTTCTTTAACTTCATTGGTGGTTTTGCTTGGGTTATTGTTGCCTTAGGTGCAGGTTATTTATTTGGTGGAATTCCTTTTGTTAAAAAACATTTTGAAATCATCATGATTGCCATTGTCTTTGTTTCATTATTACCAGCGATTATTGGCATTTTGAAACGCGTTCTTGGAAGTCGCAAGGAAGCTTAACTTTATGATAAAATAGGACTTACAAAACTGTCAGTCCTTTTTTTATCGATTGATAGGTCAATGATAATGAAATTTACTGACAGAATAGTAACTTATCTGATGATAAGATTTCTGTCAGTAATTTTGGAGAATTTTTATGGAAATTAATGGTTACACTCGTATGGCTGCTGTTGTAGCAAACCCAATTAAACACAGCTTGTCACCTTTTATTCATAATCTGGCTTTTGATTTAACGGATGAAAATGGTGTTTATTTAGCATGGGAAGTTGAGGCTGAAAAATTACCAGCTATTGTGGAAAATGTTCGTACTTTAGACATGTATGGACTTAATATTTCAATGCCTTATAAAACAGAAATTATTCCATTTATGGATGAATTGAGTCCGGCAGCAGAATTAATTGGAGCTGTTAATACAGTTGTCAATCAATCAGGGAAATTAATTGGACACAATACAGATGGTATAGGATTTTTCAATAGTTTAGAAAAATATCATTTCAATATCCAAAATAAACAAATGCTTATTCTTGGTGGAGGGGGTGCAGCAATTGCAATTATTGCTCAGGCGGCTTTGTCTGGAGCTAAAAAAATTGTAGTCGCAGCAAGAAAATCAGCCTCATATATTCCGCTAAAAGAGAAATTGGAAAAGCTGTCAGTAAAAACAGGGATTGAAATTTTACTGACAGACTTATCTGAAGCTGATAGATTACAAAAAGAGCTGAAACAGACCAATTTATTAGTAAATGCAACCTCAGTCGGAATGGATGGGGAATCTTTGCCGCTGGAAAAGAGCTTAGTTCTTCCTGAACAACTTTTGGTGGTAGATGCTATTTATAAAGTAAGAGAAACACCTTTTTTACGATGGGCAAAAGGGCAAGGAGCGCAAACTGAAAATGGACTTGGCATGCTCATTGGACAGGCGGCGGAAAGCTTTTATTTATGGACAGGTAAAAAAATGCCTGTTGCAGAAATTACATTAGAAATGGAGAAAGAAGCATGAAATTAAATGTGAATTTACCAGAATATCCCTATGATGTCATCATCGAAAATGGGGCCTTGGCTAATATTGGAACTTGGGTTTCTTCATTGTGGAAGAAGCAAAAAATTGTTTTGATTTCTGATAATCATGTCAACGGACTTTATGGTCAAAAAGTTGTTGACCAACTTGAAAAAGTAGGTTTTGAAGTGGCAACTTTTGAATTTCCAGAAGGAGAAGCCAGTAAAAATTTACTGACAGCCGAAAATGCTTGGAACTTTTGTGCCGAATTTGGATTGACTCGTTCTGACGGAATTATTGCACTCGGTGGTGGAGTAACAGGTGATTTAGCTGGTTTTGTAGCCTCTACTTACATGCGTGGCATCCATTTCTTACAAATTCCAACAAGTTTGACCGCCCAAGTGGATAGTTCTATTGGTGGAAAAACAGGAATTAATTCCAAAATGGCTAAAAATATGATTGGGACTTTTACACAGCCTGACGGCGTGCTAATTGACCCAGAAGTTCTGCAAACGCTCGGTCAAAGAGAATTCCGTGAAGGGCTGGGAGAAGTCATCAAGTGCGCCCTAATTGCTGACAAAGATCTCTGGAATTTACTGACAGACTTGTCAGCGGATGATTTGGTAGAAAAGCTTGATAAGATTGAAGAAATTATCTATCGGTCTTGTGAAGTAAAACGAAAAGTGGTTGTTGATGATGAATTAGACAATGGTGTACGGCTCTATTTGAACTTTGGTCATACGATTGGACACGCTGTTGAAAATACTGCAGGCTATGGCAAAGTGATGCATGGTGAAGCAGTTGCTATTGGAATGGTTCAAATCAGTAAAATTGCTGAACTCAAAGGTCTTATGCCCAAAGGAATTACTGACCAAATCCGAAAGATGGTCAAAAAATATGGTTTACCTGACGAATATCAACCTTGGGATGAAGAGCTTTTATTTAAAGCCTTAACTCATGATAAAAAAGCACGAGGTAGAATCATCAAAACCGTTATTGTTCCTGAAATTGGCACCGCTAAAATTAATGAAGTGACTTTTGAAGAAATGAAAGACTATCTCAAAAAATAACTTGAGTTATTCGGAGAGGAACCCTATCTAAAAATTATAAAAATGTGGTAGCATTAAAAAACTCCCAGCTTTTATAAAAGCTGTAAAAACACTTATTTAAAGGAGAAACGATGTATATTTACCTAGCTTTTGCTTTAGTTGGCGGTTTTTTACTTGCTAATCAAAATCCAATCAACGCGGATTTACGAAAAATTGTTGGCTCACCATTTTTAGCCTCTGGAATTTCCAACTTTGTTGGTTCGATTTTTTTAGGAATCATCACTTTAGTGACCAGTCAAACACTTTTTCCTAGTTTTCAATTTGTTGGCTCACACCCAGCATGGATATGGATTGGTGGGGTTCTTGGTGGGATTTTCCTAACATCTAATGTTTTACTTTTTCCAAGATTAGGAGCTGTCCAAACGGTGATTTTACCTATTTTGGGTCAAATATTGATGGGGACACTTATTGATTCATTTGGCTGGTTTCATGCCATGCAACTTCCGATGACTCTGATGCGCTTTTTGGGAATTATTATTACTTTAGCTGGTGTTATTGTCGCGGTTGTTCTTCCTAATTTAAAAGAAAAAGAAGCAGAAACGCACCAAACTAACTTACTAGGCTGGCGAATTTGGGCGGTCATCGTTGGGGCAATGTCGGCTGCTCAACAAGCAATTAATGGCCGATTGGGAGTTTTACTTGAAAATACTGCACAAGCAGCCTTTGTTTCGTTCTTCATTGGATTTTTAGCTATTTTTATCGTGTCTCTTTTTATTGACCACCGTTTGCCAAAAATTTCAGAATTAAAAAAAGCAAAACCTTGGAATGGAATTGGTGGATTTTTAGGAGCCTCATTCGTTTTTGCAACAGTCGTTGCTGTTCCGCAAATTGGTGCAGGGCTGACAATTATGATGGGATTGATTGGACAAATTTTAGGCAGTATGTTGGTTCAACAATTTGGTTGGTGGCGCTCAAGTAAATATGGCATTCAAATTTGGCAAATTGTTGGGATTCTAATTATGCTGACCGGAATAATATTCATTAAATTTTTATAATGTAGCAAGTAATATGGAACAGGGTTCCACGCTCACTACCTTCCGTCTCCGCGTTCACTAAGCAGTAATACTTATAAAAGAACTTAGAAAATTGAGGATAATCACTCTAAAATGTTTACTCAAAAATCATTTGAAATTTTTAAAATAGAAGGTTTAGAACCAAGAATGACCGAGATTCGTTCTGAAATTCAACCTGTTTTTTCTGAAATTGGTCAAAAGTTACTGACAGAGCTGTCAGTAAAAATTCCAAATCAAGAATTTTACCTTCACATCGCTCAACATCGCAGAAGAACAGCAAATGCGCCTGAAAATACTTGGTCAGCAATTTCCACAAAAGCCCGTGGTTATAAAATGGAAGTCCATTTTCAATTAGGAATTTGGGAAGATTACGTTTTTATTTATTTATCAATGATAGACCAGCCTAAAAAGCAAAAAGAATACGCCAACTTACTGACAAATCTGTCAGTAGAAAAGTTACTGACAGAAGATTACGTAATCTCAAAGGACCATACAAAAACTGAAACTTATCCCCTGTCAGCATTTAGAGAAGCTGCTGAACGCTTAGGAAAAGTAAAAAAATCTGAATTGGAAATTGGGCATCTTTGGCCTAAAGAAAGATTTAACGGCAAAGAGGACTCAATAATTCTAGCGGAAATGATAGAAACAATTGACCAACTCCTACCGATTTATCAAAAATTAATGGAGGCCTAATCTAATGACGACATTTATTTGGGATTTAGATGGAACACTCATTGATAGCTATGAGGTGTTTTTAGAAGCCTTGTCCGAATCATTTGCAAACTTTAATCGACCATTTGACCGAGAAACAGTATATAATTTTATAAAGGGTCAGTCAGTCAATGCTTTACTAAAAGAACAACCCGTTCCTTTTCAAGAAATAAAAGAAGATTTCACGGCAAATTCGACAGCTAAAAATGACAAAATTAAATTAATGGTTGGTGCAAAAGCCGTTTTAGATTGGACTCAAAAAGAAAATATTCAAAATTTCATTTATACTCACAAAGGGAAAAATGCTTATGATTTGCTTAATCAGCTGGAAATTTCCCCCTATTTTTTAGAAATAGTCACTTCTGAAAATGGATTTAAAAGAAAACCTCATCCTGAAGCAATCAATTATTTACTTGAAAAGTATAAATTAAAGCCTGAAGAAACCTATTATATTGGTGACCGAATCCTTGATATTGAAGCATCCCATAATAGTGGTATTCATTCAATCAATTTTCTGTCAGCAAAAAATTCACAGCAAATCAATAAATTAACAGATATTATTCAAATATTTGAGGAAAATTAATGGCAGATTATATTAAGTGGTTACGTAGTAAAGTTGGACACCAACAAATCATAACCGTTGCGCTTGTTGCCTTTCTTGAAAATGAAAATGGTGAAGTCCTGCTTCAAAAAAGAATGGATTCAGGACTTTGGGATTTACCTGGGGGGTGTTTGGAACTGGGTGAGACGCTTGAAGAAGCTTTACGTCGTGAAGTTTATGAAGAAACGGGAAGTAATGATTTTGAAATTCTCAAACAATTTGCTACCTATAATTGGGGAGACTTTTCCTATCCCAATGGGGATAAAGTTCAACCAATAGATATTTGCTACGCCTGCAAAATATCTAAAAAATTAATTGATTTAGAATACCAAGACGAAGAGACAAAAGCGCTCGCTTGGGTAAATTTAAAAACAGATAATAAGCCTCTGTTCAATCCAAAAATGCAGCAGGCAATCAATGACTATCTAAAAATGGAGGTATAAAATGCGTTATTTTACAGCAGGAGAATCCCACGGTCCAAGACTTACAGCAATTATTGAAGGAGTACCAGCTGGACTCTCATTGTCAGCAGAAGATATTAATATTGAACTTAAACGTCGTCAAGGTGGCTATGGTCGTGGTGGACGGATGAAAATTGAGTCTGACCAAGTTGAAATTACATCAGGCGTTCGACACGGAAAAACAATTGGTAGCCCGATTACACTTAATGTTACAAACCGTGATTTCAAGAATTGGGAACAGATTATGGCAGCCCAAGATGTTGAAGATAAAATTAAAAAACAACGTCGTTTGACCAAACCACGCCCAGGACATGCCGATTTAGTTGGCGGAATGAAATATGAATTTGAAGATTTACGAAATGTTTTAGAACGTTCGTCAGCGCGTGAAACAACAATGCGTGTTGCGGTTGGAGCTGTGGCAAAAAAACTACTTCACGAATTAGAGATTGAAATAGCCAATCATGTCGTAAATTTTGGCGGACGAGAAATTACAAGTCCAGAAAATTTAAGTGTTCAAGAGATTCGTCAGACAGCTGGCCTTAGTGATTTGTCTATTTTTGATGAGAGTCAAGCAGAAGAATTACGCACTTACATCGACCAAATAAAAAAAGCTGGTGATACAATTGGTGGAATAATTGAAACCAGAGTAGAAGGAGTTCCGGCAGGTCTTGGTTCTTATGTCCAATATGATAGAAAGCTGGATGCAAAAATTGCTGCTGCGGTTGTTTCTATCAATGCCTTCAAAGGAGTTGAATTTGGTCTTGGATTTGAAGCAGGAAAACGACCAGGAAGTCAAGTGATGGATGAAATCATCTGGTCTGAGGATAAAGGCTACACTCGTTCAAGTAACCAGTTAGGCGGTTTTGAGGGAGGAATGACAAACGGAGAACAAGTCATCGTCCGTGGAGTCATGAAACCTATTCCAACATTGTATAAACCTTTGATGTCTATTGATACCGAAAGTCATGAACCCTACAAAGCAAGTGTAGAACGTTCTGACCCAACTGCTCTTCCAGCTGCAGGAGTTGTGATGGAAAATGTAGTAGCAACGGTAGTCGCTCAAGAAATCTGTGATAAATTTAATTCAGATACAATGAATGAACTGAAAATTGCTGTGGATAACTACAAAAAACGTTTATCAGAATACTAAGAAAAAAAAAGCCAGTCTCTGGCTTTTTTTTATATAATAAATAACTTACGAATTTGTAAGTTTTCAGACGAATATTTCTTGTTACAATGAACTTATCAAGAAAAGCTAAGGAGATCAAAATGAAAAAAATACTTTTTGGAATAATAGCACTTATCATCCTCATCGGTGGATCGGGATTTGCATGGTACAAAGTAACTTATGGTGGAGGAACTTACTACGTTCAAATCACTAAAGATGGAAAAGAAAAACAAGAAACAGCAAATGGTCAAAAATTTTCAAGATTTACATATAACATAGATTCTTATCAAAAAGACGGTAAAGAAAAGAAAGTTGAATTTACAGCAGGCCACAACCTCCGTAAAGAAGCTTACCTGAAATTAACAGTTAATTCTGTTAAAGGCGTAACCTCTTGGGAAGAAGTAAAAAAAGCAGAGGTTCCTAAAGAAGCACTTAAGAAATTAAATAATAACTCATAAGAATAGTCTCAGAAAGAAAGAGGAAAGAACATGACATTTTTGCAAATTAATATTATGCTAATGACTATTACAGTTATTTTGGCTTCACTAATGGGCGCTTGCCTCTTTTATTCCATGAAGACAATGCGAACACGTTTAGATAAAATAAATAAAAAGAACGAAGTCGAAAGATAAGATAGGAGAAAAACATGTTACTCGAAGTAAAACATCTCAAGAAAATTTTTAAAACAAGATTTTCAAAAGAAGAAACCACAGCTCTAGTTGACATTGATTTTGGTGTAGAAGAAGGTGAATATATTGCTATTATGGGGGAATCTGGTTCAGGAAAAACAACCTTGTTGAATATTCTATCAACTCTTGAAAAACCAACTTCTGGACAAGTACTCTTAAATAAAGAAGACATCACAGCTATTAAAGATAAAGAAATTTCTGCGTTTAGACGTGATCACCTCGGTTTTGTCTTTCAAGATTTCAATTTACTTGATACCCTTAATGTCAGAGACAATATTTATCTTCCACTCGTTTTATCAAAATCAAGCGTAGAATTAATGAAGAGTAGACTACAAATTCTCGCACCTAAACTAAACATTGAAAATCTCTTAGAAAAACAACCTTTTGAACTTTCAGGAGGACAAAAACAGCGGGTTGCTGTAGCACGTGCCTTGATTAGCCAACCTGATTTAGTTCTTGCCGATGAACCCACAGCTGCTTTGGACTTTAAAAACTCAGAAGACTTACTCAATCTTTTTGAAGAAATTAATGATAGTGGTCAAACCATTATCATGGTTACTCACTCAAGTTTAGCTGCAAGCCATGCGAAACGTGTTCTTTTTATAAAAGACGGTGTCCTTTACCACCAACTTTATCGTGGAGAAAAAAGCTCAACTGAATTTGCAAAAGAAATCACTCTTTCAATGACTGCTTTCTTGGGAGCATCAGAGGATGAGGAGGTGTCCTTAAATGCTTAGTTTAAAACTTGCGGCCAATAACATCAAAAAAGGATTTAAAAGTTTTGCTCCTTTTTTAATGGCCTCAGTTACGATGTTCGTAATGCTTTTTGTTACTGCATCAATCGCCTTATCCCCCTCAATTCATAAATTAAGAGGAGGAAGTTCTCTTTCACAAATTATGAGTTTTGCATTAATTGTGTTGTCCATTTTTGCAGTTCTTATACTAATTTACAGTTATCGCTTTTTGCAAACCCAACGTTCTAAAGAATTTGGACTTTATGACATTCTTGGCTTTGGTAAAACGAGAATTGTAGGAGTCGCATTTTTAGAATTACTCTTAAGCTATATCATTACGTTTGTTGTTGGGACGATTTGTGGGATTGCTTTTTCAAAATTTCTCTTCTTAGTGTTTGTAAATATGATTGGAGGAAATTATTTTAATCTAGTCATTAGTCCCACAGCAATTTTATTACTTGCCATTCTCTTCTTTGTTTTCTTTTTAGTTTTAATGATGATCGGTGTTTGGATTATCTGGCGTTCTTCAAGTCTTGATCTTCTAAGAGAAGAGTCAAAAGGTGAAAAAGAACCAAAATCAAATTTATTTTTCGCCATTGCCGCAGTCATTCTTTTAGGAGCTGGTTACTATATCGCTTTAACAGTTGAAGATCCAATGGCAGCAATAATGAAATTCTTTATCGCTGTTTTACTGGTTATATTTGGTACTTATCTTTTCTATATTAGTTTCACCGTTTGGTACCTTAAATTGAAAAAGAAACGTCCAAGTTACTATAAACCAAATAATTTCATCACAACAAGTTCTATGCTTTATCGAATGAAAGCGAATGCAGTTGGTCTAGGAAATATCACTATTTTGTTATCTATGACAATCGTGACCGTAGTTGTCAGTTTAGGTGTTTTTCTTGGAACTGAGAACTCAGTAAAAACCTACTATACCCGAGAAGCAAAGACTTATTCGGTTGCAAATAATACGGATGTAAAACAAGACATTGAACGAATTAAAAGTGCCGCAGCTAGCAAAAATATTGAAATCAAAAATATATCTGATATGTACTATGCTCAAGATTTACAAGCCGATAGAGTCAAGTCGTCTAAAGATCAATTTATTACTTCAAATAAGCAAGGAGTGATGTTTGATAAAAATTCATATTTTGCAACCCTAACAACTGCTCAAACACTCAAATCTTTAGGAAATAAAGATATTCCTTCTTTAAAAGACAATCAAGTCTTACTTGTGGATATATCGAAAAATAAAACGTCATTTGATAGTAAGATTAAATCAATTCAATGGTATGGAGAGACTTATCAAGTTGCTGACACGCTAAACTCTGTTAAAAATTTTCCATCAAGCAGTGTTGTAACGGTTTCTTCTAAAGTTATGATGATTGTCTTTGCTAATAATCAAGCCTTTGATAAAGGACTCGCTAATTTAAATAAAACAATTAGTGGTGATCAAGGATTTTCAAATCTTGCATCAACATCAATCATCTTTGATATCAAACCTGTTGATGAAAAACGATTTACTAAAGCTTTCAAAGAAGAGTTTAAAGATAATAAAGATTTATCGATTTCATATAGAAGTGAAGCTTTGCAAGATCAACGCGCTCAAATTGGTGGACTTGTATTTGTTGGATTTGTTTTAGGAATTAGTTTCATTCTTGGAGCTGCATTAATTATCTACTACAAGCAACTCTCAGAAGGAGCACAAGATAAACGCTCATTCAAAATTCTACAGGAAGTGGGACTTTCAAAAGAAGAAGTCCAAAAAACAATCAAATCACAAGTTCGTTTGATATTCTTCCTACCATTAGTGATCACTATCGCCCATTTTGCTGGTGCATATCTTATGATTGAAAAAATAATAATGTTGTTTGAGATTAATGACCGCTCAGTTATCTTTACTATTTCTTTAGCAACAATTGCAATCCTTGCAATTATTTACTACCTCATCTATAAGGCAACAAGTCGTGTTTACTACAAAATTGTTGAAAGATAAAAAAGAAGGCATAAATATGCCTCTTTTTTTATTTAAATTTATGTAGAAGAAAGAAGGGAAGAAAAAAGCTACAAAAGAGAGCTACTTTTGATATAATAAAAAGAACAAAACAATGGTTTTCTCGGTACTAAATGTATCTTTTGTTAGAGAAAAATAGTTACCTTTAGGGAAAGGAAAATATGACGATCTATCTTCATTCGATTCAAATTGGAGTTCTTCTCTTTTTTATATTTTTATTTATATCACTAATTCCATATTTGATTGTACAATATCGTCGGTATGGTCGGATTAATTTTTGGCGCTTTTTTGTCAATTTTTCATTTATTCTTTATCTCATTTGTGCTTATGCCATGACAATTTTCCCTCTTCCTCCTGTGAGTGAAGTAGCAAAAATGACAGGTCCAAAGCAAAACTTAGTTCCATTTGAGTTTGTTCGTCAATTTATTTTATATAGTCCTTTTAATATAAATGAACCTTCAACTTGGCTTGCAGCTCTAAAAGATTCAACATTTATCCAACCATTTTTTAATCTACTTTTAACCTTGCCTTTTGGCCTTTATTTAAGATATTTATTTAAACGCTCATTTAAACAAACTTTTATTTTAAGTTTTTTATTAACTTTATCATTTGAACTTATCCAAAGGTCAGCTCTTTTTGGATTATATCCTCGACCTTATCGTTTGTTTGATGTTGATGATTTAATGATTAATACGCTTGGAAGTTTAATTGGATTTGGAATTGCGGTTATTTTTAGTCGATTTTTACCAGATTTGGATGCAACTAAGGTTGAAAGTTCAAGAGTTAGTCTTTCAAGACGTTTCATTGCCTTTTTAGTAGATATGATTCTTGTCTCTATCATTGGAAGTCTGTTTCTTCCAACAGGCTATTATTCAGAATTAATAATTTTAGGACTTGTCCCGCTAGTTCTCAAAGCAACACCAGGTCAATTATTATTGAGAATTCAAATAAAAGCTAAAAATCGTTTTAGAATTGCTTTGCGCCAATTTTTATCTTTTGGAAACTTTGCTTTGATTATTGCAGCAGAATATTTTCTTCAACGTTCAGGTACAATACCTCAGAATCAATTGGGACAAAACTTTTTACTTATTTTACTCTTTTTAGGATTGAGTCTTTTACCCCTGCTGGATGTTTTAATTGCTTTTCTCTCGAAAACAAGAAAACTTTGGTATGAAAGAGTGAGTGATACAGAAATAATAGCAAAATTGAAAACAAATGAGGAGTGAATATGACTAAAATATTTATTGTAGAAGATGATGAAATTATTGTGAAAGCAATTAAGATTGCCCTAGAAAAAGAATTTCAAGTCAGAAGTGTTTCCAATTTTCGAGCAGTAAAACAAGAAATTATGGAATTTGAAGCAGATTTAGTATTAATGGATATTGGTTTGCCCTTTTATAGTGGTTTTTATTGGACAAATGAGCTGAGAAAACTTTCACAAATTCCTATTATCTTTATTTCTTCGGCCTCGGATGACATGAATCAAGTAACCGCCATGAATCAAGGAGCTGATGATTTTGTAACCAAGCCATTTTCATTAGAAATTTTAAATGCAAAAATAAAAGCTTTACTGCGAAGAAGTTATTCTTTTTCAGGGATTGAAAAATTAGAATTTGCTGGGTATGTTTTGTCTGAAAATACTTTGATTTCAACTCAAGAAGTTGAACACGAAGAAGTTGAGCTAACAAGTTCTGAAAATAAAATTTTAACTCTTCTTTTTCGCGGAAATGGTGAAGTGGTGACCAAGGAAAAAATTCTACAAGAGTTGTGGCAAACAGATGAATTTATTGATGCAAATACTTTAAATGTAAAAATGACTCGTTTACGCAAAAAACTTGGTGAAATTGGCTTTGATAAGCATATTATGACAAAAAGAGGAAGTGGTTATGCTCTGGTTTAAATTTTTTAAGTCTAAAATTCCACAAATTGGTGTCTTTTTGCTTATGTCAGCTATTTATATTGTGACATTTTGGCTTTGGCATCTACCAATGATGGCATTTGCTAACAGTACTTTATTTGCTGTCATTATTTTTATTATTTACCTTATCTCATCCTATTTTCGTTGGAAAGCAAACTGTGAGGCTATTGACAGAGTAGTGAAAGACAATAAAGAGTTGCAAAAAAAGTTAGAACAACAAAATCTTGCTGAGCGTGAAATGGAAGATGTTATCAGAGTCTGGTCGCACCAGATGAAAGTCCCTTTAGCAGCTATTGATTTGATGACTCAAACTCAAGTTAATAGTGAGGAGTTGAAGAATCAGGTTTTTTCTTTAGAAAATTATCTAAAAATTCTTCTGGAATATCAAAGAATTAATAATTTAGCTACCGATTTCAGATTTGAAAAAGTAAGCATGGCTTCGCTCGTGAAAGAATTAGTCAAAAAATACAGTAGCTTTTTTATTCAGAAAAATCTTTCAATCCAAATTGAAGGAGAATGGTTGGTCAATAGTGATCAAAGATGGTTGAGTCTTGCTGTTGAGCAATTACTGAATAATGCTGTAAAGTACACCAAAGAAGGTGGGATTCTAATTAAAATTAAAACCGGTGAATTAATCATTCAAGATAGTGGAATTGGGATATTAAAAGAAGACCTTCCACGTCTTTTTGAACATGGATTTACTGGATATAATGGTCGGATTCAACAAAAGTCAACAGGTCTTGGACTTTATTTATCTAAATTAATTTTAGATAAATTAGAATTTGAAATTTCAATTAACTCTGAAATTGGAAATGGGACGTCTGTGGCAATAACGAAAGAATAAAAATGAAAAAAATATTAATCATTGGGCTTGGTCTCATTGGAAGTTCAATTGCCTTAGGAATAAAAAGAGCTCATCCTGATTTTGAAATTCTTGGCTCTGATCGTGAGAACATTCAAGAAATTGCTCAAAAGCGCGGAATTATTGATTCTAAAGTTAGCTTAGTTGAAGGAGCTCAAAAAGCAGATATTATTATTTTGGCTGTTCCAATTATAACCACTTTGGAGCTTTTAAAAAAGCTAGCAACTTTGAATTTAAAAAATGGTCTTTTGATTACAGATACAGGTTCAACTAAGAGTGAAATTGTTGAACTCGCAAATCAACTTTTTGATGAAGATAAAGTAAGATTTATTGGTGGACATCCGATGGCTGGCTCTCATAAATCAGGAGTAATGGCGGCAGATATAAATTTATTTGAAAATGCTTATTATGTTTTGACCCAAGAAAATCAAGAATTACGTGATTTACTTAGAGGACTTCATGCCAAATTTATTATTTTAGATGCAGAAGAGCACGACCGAGTCACTGGGCAGGTTTCTCATTTCCCGCATATTTTGGCTTCGGCCCTTGTTTGGCAATCAGATGATTTTTCAAAAGAACATCCTTTAGTGAAACATTTAGCAGCTGGTGGTTTTAGAGACTTAACTAGAATTGCCGAGGCTGACAGTTTGATGTGGACAAGTGTCTTATTATCAAATCCAGAAATTACGATTGATAGAATAGAAAATTTCAAAAAACAATTAGATGAAATTGCTTTAAAAATTGCTAATAAGGATTCTGCAGCTATAGAACACTTTTTTGAACAAGGTAAAAAAATTCGTCAAGCTATGGAAATTCATAAAGGGGCTTTGCCAAACTTTTATGATTTATTCATTTCGGTTCCCGATGAAAAAGGAGTTGTTTTAAGGGTTTTAGGCTTACTAGAAAATTTCTCAATAACAAATGTAAAAATTAATGAAGAAAACCGTGAAGATATTCATGGTCAACTTCAAATTTCATTTAAGAGAGCGGAAGATTTAAAAGAAGCACGAGAAATTATTGAAAAAGCAACTGATTTTACAGTTGTTTGATAAAGATTAAAGATAGGACTTTCTTAGTCTTAAAATCTTAGGAAAAATTGTTGAAAATAAAAGGGCTCAGAGCGCCCTTTTATGCTATAATAAATACTAAAAAATGTTTAGGATAATATAATGAAATTAAAGATAAATTCGCAAGGTTTAAAAGGACATTTAAAAGTTCCAGGAGATAAATCAATCTCACATCGTAGTATTATGTTTGGCTCTATTGCTAAAGGAAAAACTGTTATTTATGATATTTTACGTGGAGAAGATGTCTTATCTACTATTGAAGCTTTCCGTGCGATGGGAGTTGAAATTGAAGATAAGGGCGAGGTGATTACTGTCCACGGTAAAGGAATTTCAGAACTTAAGGCTCCTGAAAAAGCACTGGATATGGGAAATTCCGGAACTTCAACTCGTCTTTTATCGGGAATTTTAGCAGGCCTTCCTTTTGAAACTACTTTGTTTGGGGATGACAGTTTATCAAAAAGACCAATGGACCGTGTAGCAACTCCTTTGCAATTGATGGGGGCAGAAATTACTGGTCAAACCGATAAGGTTAAATTACCGATGACAATTAAAGGAAGCACGCATTTGAAGGCAATTGACTATGTTCTTCCGGTGGCTTCGGCTCAGGTAAAATCAGCTGTAATTTTTGCTGCTTTGCAGGCAGAAGGACTGACGAAAGTTGTTGAAAAGGAAAAAACACGCTCACATACGGAAGAAATGTTAGTTCAATTTGGTGGGGAACTAATGGTTTCTGATAAAATAATTCTTGTACCTGGCGGACAAAAACTTGTGGGTCAAAAAGTAGTAGTTCCTGGAGATATTAGTTCGGCAGCTTTTTGGTTGGTTGCGGCCTTGGTGGTTGAAAATTCAGAACTTATTTTAGAAAACGTTGGAGTTAATGAAACAAGAACTGGAATTATCGAAGTCATTCAATCAATGGGTGGACAGTTGGAAATTTTAGAGCAAGATAATGCGGCAAAGGCTGCAACTCTAAAAGTAAAAGCTAGTCAATTGAAAGGAACTGAAATTTCAGGTGATTTAATTCCTAGATTAATTGATGAATTGCCCATCATTGCTCTCTTAGCAACACAAGCTCAAGGTCAAACAATTATTCGAGATGCGGCTGAGCTTAAAGTAAAAGAAACTGACCGAATTGCTGTTGTCGCGGATGTGCTTAATAGCATGGGGGCCAAAATTCAACCAACAGATGATGGAATGATTATTCAAGGTGGAACGAAACTCCATGCTCCAGAAAATTCAATTAATACTTTAGGCGACCACAGAATTGGAATGATGGCTGCAATTGCAGCACTTTTGGTTGAAAATGGGGAAATTGAGCTTGAACGTGCCGAAGCAATTCAAACAAGTTATCCAAGTTTCTTTGACGATTTAGAACAATTGTCGGAAAATATTTGAACTTAAGTGATTGGAAGTAAAAAATGAGTATCATTTTAATTGGATTTATGGGTGCGGGAAAGTCCACAGTAGCAAAACTTTTAACAGAAAATTTTACTGATTTGGATCAATTAATTGAAGAAGAAATTGAGATGCCAATTGCTGAATTTTTTGAATTATTTGGGGAAGCTGATTTTCGTAAAATTGAAAATGAGGTTTTTGAGCTTGCGCTTCAAAAGAATATAATTATTGCAACGGGCGGTGGAATAATTGAAAATCCAAAGAATTTAGAGGCTCTTGATAGAGAAACTGGAGTTGTCTTTTTGACTGCTGATTTTGAAACGCTTTGGGAACGAATTTCGATGGATTTGCAGAATGTTCGTCCTCTAGCACAGGATAAAAATGCCGCTCAACTTTTATTTGAGAAAAGAAAAAAACACTATGCAAAAGTGGCCGATTTAACGATTGATGTTACTGATAAGAGCCCTGAGCAAATTGTAGAAGAGATTCGTGAAAAATGGGGGATAAATTAAGATGAAAATTGCGTATTTAGGACCTCGTGGCTCTTTTTGTTCGGTGGTGGCTGAGACAGCATTTGTATCAGAAGAATTATTTGCTTATGATAGTATTCTGGATGTTATCGAAGCTTATGATGAAGGGAAATGTGATTTTGCTCTTGTTCCTATTGAAAATTCGACTGAAGGAACTGTGAATATGAGTATTGATAAAATTTTTCATGATTCTAAGGCGACAGTTGTGGCTGAATTTGTTTTGCCAATTTCACAAAATTTGCTGGCTCTTTCAAAAGAGGGGAAAATTGAACATATTTATTCCCACCCTCAAGCGCTTGCACAAACTCGGAATTATTTACGAGAGCATTATCCACAGGCAAAGGTTGAAATTACTGATTCTACTTCAGCAGCAGCTGAATTTGTGAAAAATCATCCAGATTTGCCAATTGCAGCTGTTGCTAATTCTTACGCAGCTAAAATGTATGATTTAGAAATCGTTACCCAAAATATTCAGGATTTAGCAGGAAATTCTACTCGGTTTTGGTTATTGGGAAAAGAGAAAAAATCATTTGAATTACTAAAAACAGGCGAGAAGGTGAGTTTGGCTTTGACTCTACCTGATAACCTGCCAGGAGCGCTTCATAAAGCGATTTCTGTTTTTGCTTGGCGTGATATTGATATGACAAAAATTGAATCACGTCCTTTAAGAACAAGACTAGGTCAGTACTTTTTTAATATTGATTTAGTAAATAATGAGAAAAATAGTTTAAAAATTCCTTATGCTCTTGAAGAACTATCAGGTTTGGGAGTAAAGGTTCGTTTATTAGGAAATTATGCAGTCTATTCATTGGGAGAGGTGTAAAGGTGAGAATTTATTTTGTACGACATGGTAAGACGGAGTGGAACTTGGCGCGACGTTTGCAAGGACAAAAAGGAGATTCACCTTTATTGCCAGAATCTTATGAAGCGATTGAACGAGTTCATAAGTTTTTAGAACCAATTGAATTTGACAAAGTTTTGTCGAGTCCACAAAAAAGAGCTTTGATTACGGCAGATTTACTGACAAATCAAAGTGTGAGTACTGATAAACGATTGTCAGAATGGAATTTTGGGGAATTAGAGGGTTGGTTCATTAGCGATGCAATTGCTAAATATCCTAAAGAAATGCATGATTCACGCTTTGAGTTAGATCAATTTGATGGAAGTGCTTTTGGAGCTGAATCTGTGAGTTCTGTCTTGAATCGCTTTGATTCTTTGGCTCAGGATTTGTTGAATTCTAAAATGGACAATGTACTTTTAGTTGGTCACGGGGCTTCTGGAACGGCTGGAATGCGTCATTTAGCTGGCTTTCCAATTGCTGAATTACGTTCAGTTGGTGGTTTAGCCAATAATACGGTCACTGTTTTAGAATCAAATGCTGGCCATTTTGACTTAAAAATTTGGGATAAACAGCTATGATTGAAAAAACTTATTTTACTGGTTCGATTGAGGCAATATTTTTCTCCAATCCCAGTAATTTTTATAAAGTTCTACTCATTGAAATTGATGAAACTAATGCTGAATATGATGATTTTGAAATTGTGGTTAACGGAACAATTGGAGATGTGGTTGAAGGAGATTCTTATACATTTTATGGTCAATTGACGCAGCATCCTAAGTATGGGGAACAATTACAGGTCAGTCAATATGAAAAAGCAGTGCCGACTTCTGGTGCTGGTTTAGTTAAATATTTTTCTTCAGATAAATTTCCTGGAATTGGTAAGAAAACGGCAGAAAAAATTGTTGAAACTTTTCCTGAAAATACGGTAGGTTCAATTTTAGAAGCGCCGGAAAAATTGGATGGTCTATTGACCCTAGCCAGAAAAAATTCATTTATCAAACGATTACGTGAGAACTATGGAATGGAAAAAGTGCTGACCAAGCTTGCAGAATACGGCTTACCAAGCAAAATCACTTTTCAAATTTATGAACTTTATAAAGAAGAAACGATTGAAAAAATTGAGGAAAATCCTTATCAACTTGTGGAAGATGTTAAGGGAGTTGGTTTTAAAACAGCTGATAAGATTGCAAGTAGTTTAGGAATTGAAGCAGATAGCCCTAATCGATTTCGAGCGGCATTGATGCATGAGGTCAATACGCATTCGCAATCAACAGGTGATACTTACATTGAAGCCAAAAATTTACTTGAGATGACGATAGATTTACTTGAAGAAGCTCGTAATGTCGAGGTCAATCCGTCTGCTGTTGCGGAGGAAATTAATGGTTTAATTGTTGATGGAAAAGTGCAACAAGAAGGAACAAAAATATTTGAGAATTCTTTGTACTTTGCTGAGGACGGGATTCGGAAATCACTGACAGCATTAACTAATCGTTCTGGTAAAGATTTTGCTGATGAAAAGTTACTGACAGTTTTGGCTGAAGTTGAAAAAGATTTAGAAATTACTTATGATGATTTGCAAAAGCAAGCCATTATTGGTGCAATGAATCAGCAATTTTTCATTTTGACTGGTGGACCAGGAACTGGTAAAACAACAATTATTAATGGTTTTATTGAAACTTATGCCCGTCTTCACCAGCTAGATTTGGACCCAGACCATTATAATGATGATATCTTTCCTATATTACTGGCAGCACCGACTGGTCGGGCTTCAAGACGGATGAATGAGTTGACTGGTCTTCCAGCAGCAACGATTCACCGCCATTTGGGTTTGGGACAAGATGAAGCAGAAGATGCTCTTGGAAATGAATTGTCTGGTGCTCTTTTGATTGTTGACGAATTTTCTATGGTTGATACTTGGTTAGCTAATAAACTTTTTCAAGCGATTCCTGGTTCAATGAAAGTTCTCCTTGTTGGAGATGCTGACCAGCTTCCTTCTGTGGGGCCAGGACAAATTTTTGCGGATTTACTAAAAATTCCAGAAATTCCGTCAGTAAAATTGGATAAAATTTTTCGTCAAGGGGATGATTCTACCATTACTGATTTAGCTCACCATATCAAAGATGGGCAATTGCCAAGTGATTTCACGGCGAAAAAGCCTGACCGTTCATATTTTGAGGTCAGTGCTAATTTTGTTCCTCAGATGGTTGAACAAATCGCAAGTGCATGGAAAAAAAGAGGGAATAATCCTTTTGAATTACAAATCTTAGCGCCTATGTATAAAGGAATGGCCGGAATTAATGCAATGAATGTTCTTTTACAAAATCTCTTTAACCCACTTAATGACCGACTTGAATTCGCTTTGGGTGATATGAAATTTCGTGAAGGAGATAAAGTTCTTCATTTAGTAAATGATGCTGAGGCCAATGTATTTAACGGAGATTTGGGACAAATCGTAGAATTGATTGCAGCAAAATATACTGACAGTAAACAAGATGAGTTGGTGATGGATTTTGATGGTCAAGAATTGACTTATCCAAGAGCGGAGTGGTATAAAATTACTCTGGCTTATGCTATGTCCATTCATAAATCTCAAGGTTCGGAGTTTTCCACAGTTATTGTGCCGATGGTTTCTTCGTATTCACGCATGTTAGAGCGAAATTTGCTTTATACGGCAATTACAAGGGCTAAACAAAGTCTGATTTTACTTGGTGAAGAACGAGCTTTTGCACAAGCGGTGGCGCGTGAAGGGTCGAATCGAAAGACCTATCTGATTGAGCGATTTATGGGAGAAAACCCAGCGGCTAAAAATCTGTCAGTAGAAATTGTGAGTGAAAAAGTTACTGACAAAAAAGAAAGATCTAACAAAGAGAAGAAGCTTGCAACGCCAGTAGAATTACAAGGGCAAAATCATTCTGTCAGTAAAAAAATGCCAGCAAAAGTAGAAGAAATTTCTTTATTTGAAGATGAAGAAATTGAAACACTTGATCAGGGAAGCTTGACAGAAGCACTTATTTTGTCAGGAAATTTTGACCCTTTAATTGGTTTAACTCAACAAGACTTTGCAATCTTTAATAAATAAAAAATACTGACAGAAATTGCTGTCAGTATTTTTTTGTTTCTATCAGTACTTTTTGATATAAAAAAATCTGCCAAAGAGACAGACATTTTTAATTAGCCAAGTTTAGCAGCAAGACGTGCTTTATCACGTGATGCTTTGTTAACATGGATAAGGCCTTTTGAAGCAGCTTTATCAATTGATGAAGAAGCAGCTCTGTAAAGTTCTTCAGTAGGTGCAGCTTCAAATTTTTTGATAAGAGTACGCATTGCAGATTTTTGTTGTGCGTTGCGTTCGTTTGCTACTTTATTCAATTCAGCACGTTTGATTGCAGATTTAATGTTTGCCATTTTTTGTCTCCTTTTATTACTTTTCATAGAAAAGCGGTTGATGTGATGTCCCAGGTGGGCACACTACACCCTCCAAGATTTTTCTAATACCTATCAATTATACAGGAAATTTGAGTTTTTGTAAACTATCGGCCTTGCTTTTTTAGAAAAAATAGAAAAAATATTTTTTACTAAAATAATAAATAAATAAAAATGGAAATCAAGTAAAATAGCAAATTTTCAAAATTTTACAAGCATTAAAAATAAATTTCTAAGCATTTAAAAAGAAAAATTTAATCTAAAAACTAAGTAAATCGTATTGACAAAGAGAATTATCGTGTTATAATCAAGTCATGAATTTAGAAGAAAAGCCGTGGTTTAACGACGCAGAATATATGAGTTATGTCGGTCATCTATTAGAAATGGATGAGCTTAAAAAGCTTGATGGGATTACACATCACTATACTTCAACACGCTTACAACATTGCTTAAGAGTAAGTTATGTCAGCTATCTCATTGCGAAAAAACGTGGCCTCAATGCTAAAGCTACAGCTAGAGCTGGACTTTTGCATGACCTTTTCTATTATGATTGGCGCAATACAAAATTTGCAAAGAGCCATGCCTATGTGCATCCTCATATCGCCTACCGTAATGCACGCAAACTGACAACCTTGTCAGCTCTTGAAAAAGACATAATCATCAAACATATGTTCGGTGCGACAATCAATCCACCACGCTATAAAGAAAGTTGGATTGTTACTGCTGTTGATAAATATGTAGCTACCCTTGAAGGGTCAGTTAACCTCAAGTACAAATGGAATCGCCGTAAGCATTTTAAACGTTTACCTTATTTCAGTATTGATTAAAAAAGTAAAAAATAAAACCTATCCATTGATAGGTTTTTTTATTTAGAAATAAGTCTATCAGTAAAATAAAGCAAGTCTTGTCAGAGATTTTTCATAATATGATAAAATTAGTATGTAAGCAATAGATTCCATTGCACTAAAATAAGGAGGTATTTTATGAAAAATGTAAAAGTATTTTATAATGAAAAATCTGGTAATAATGATGAAGACAAAGTTTTGAAAACAATTAAGGACTTTTTTGCAAGACCAGAAAATTCAGCCTCTAAACTTGAATTTATCAATCCAGAAAGCCCAGAGGATGCAATCCGTCTTGCTAAAAAAGCCAGTCAAGACCAAACGGATCTTGTGGTTGCTTTAGGTGGCGATGGAACCATTAATAAAATTTGCGGAGGAGTATTTGAAGGAGGTGCAAAACCGATTCTAGGTATTGTTCCTAATGGTACGGTTAATAATTTATCAAAATCACTTCATATTCCGCAAAAATTAGAAGAAGCACTTAATAATTTAAGTCAAGGCGAAATTCAAAAATTTGATATTGCCAAAGTCAATAATGATTATATGACATCAAGTTTAACATTAGGGATTTTAGCAGATATTGCCCAAAATGTCAGCGGCTCTGAGAAGAAAAAATTTGGACCCTTAGCTTATCTAAAAGATGCTTATAAAGTTATCCGCTATAATAAAACCTATCGAATTAAAGTAAAATATAATGGTAAAACCAAGTCATTAAGAACAAAACTACTATTAATTACAATGACAGATACAATTGGCGGAATGCAAGCTTTGTCCCCAAAAGCTAAAGTTGATGACGGACTTATCCGTGTTTATTCATTAAAAGAAATCAATTTATTTAATATCCTTTTTCATTTGAATAAACTTCGTCGAGGAAAATTTGATGATTTTCTTGAAATGACTCATTTTGATACTGACCATTTGGAGATTCTCACACATTCAAAGAAAAAGAAAGATAATCCATATTCAAGAATTGATGGGGATAAGAGTGATCCGCTTCCATTAGACATCAAAGTTTATCGAAAAGCACTGACAACCCTTGTTCCTAAAAAGTGAATAAAAGGCTGTCAGTAAATAATAGAAATAAAAAATCAGACTTAAGACTGATGACAAAAAGCCCAATTTTTGGTAAAATAGTCTTAGAATTAAATTAAAAAGGGAGGCCAAATATAATGAAAAATATGAATGATAATAATGTTATCTTTGACCAAAGAAGCGATGGATTGAATGCATTCTTCAGTAAAATTTATGCGTTGATGGGAGCAGGAGTATTGATTTCTGCAGTTGTTTCTTGGATAATGATTACATTTTTCGCAGATAATATGGTAGCAATGTTAGACAGAGGAGGCTTTGGATTCTTACTCTTATGGTTGGTTCCATTGTTCTTAGTATTTCCAATGCAACGAGCAGCACTCAAAAATTCTCCGGCAGCGTTACCGCTCTTTATTGGCTTTGCAGCATTCTTTGGATTCTTGCTTAGCTTTACATTGATTATGTATACGGCAACTAATATCACTCTTGCTTTTGTTACAGCAGCAGCGATGTTCTTAGGACTAGCAATTTATGGTCGAGTGACAAAACGTAATCTCTCTGCAATGGGTAAAGTAATGGGAGTTGCTGTTTGGGGCTTGATTGTAGCAATGTTTCTTAACTGGTTCTTTGCAAGCACAGGCTTGATGTTCCTTACAAGTATTGCCGGTGTTGTTATCTTCTCTGGATTGATTGCTTGGGATAATCAAAAAATCGTTAATGTCTATAATGCAAATAACGGTCAAGTAAATGACGGTTGGGCAATCTCAATGGCTTTGTCACTTTACTTAGATTTCTTAAACTTATTCCTCTTCTTGCTCCGTATCTTCGGTATCGCTGGTGGAAATCGCGATTAAGCAAAAATTACTGACAACACATCTGTCAGTAAAATAATAATAAAAAACTCTGCTGTCAGCAGAGTTTTTTCCTTTCATAAATCTTTGACAATCACATAATTAATTTCCAAAGGACCATGAAGTCCAACCACAAGTTGCATCTCAATATCACCAGAATTTGAGGGGCCAGAAATAAAATGAAGGGTTGACCCAGGCTTCTTATGTTCATCAAACCAAGCCGCAGCTTGGGTAGAACGAGGAACCATACGACTTAGTGGAATTACGGAAATATAATGAGTGGGTAAGAAGTGTAAAGAACGCCCTTGGCCAGCCTCTGATTCGACTACAATCGTTGCTGATTCAGCGAGGAAAAATTTAGGAACAGCCACGACAACATTAGAATTTTGAGCGGCATTAATATTTTCATCACGATTTTCTTTACCAATTTTCCACTTCACCAATTGGTCTGAAATAACATTCACTCCTAATTTTTCAAATTCATCTGTTGAAGGAATCATGACTTGTCCGCCACCAGATTTTTCAATTAATTGGCGAATCACTTCATTCATTTCAAAAGAAGAGGTTTCAATTAAATTAGCAGAAACTCGGCTGGCTTGCTCCTTAGCAATATCCAATAATTCCTCAGTAGTTAAATGAGCCAAATGTGTCTCAGGCAAATCTGAAATTGGAACATAAGGTTCAAATGGAAGTTCTACACCCCCACGTTTTTCAAATAAAGTTTCTAAAAATTTACTTCGATTTTCAATAGTTCCTGTCATATTTATTTACCTGCCTTATGTTTTTTATACCACTGACGAAATTGTTCTTTATGTGGCGGAGCAATTGGCAAATCTCGGACATCTGTCCAACCTTTAGCTAGAGCAGGAGCTTTTCTAACGGCGCCATAGTTAAATAAAGAACCCTCAACGCTGACCTCCTTAGCTTTGGGTAACATATTAAGACCCGTGTGAGCCATATTTATTGCCATCCCAAATAGTGCTGGGCTACTTGTTCCTTTCCCAATCGTATTCATTTCAAAATTGACAAAAGAGCCATCATGATGCATTGAAAGATCATCTTCCATCACTTTGCGATGTTCAATTAAAAGTTCATGCAAAGGAATTTTTACCGGACAAGTTTCAGTACATGCACCACATAAGGTTGAAGCATAAGGTAAATCACCATATTGTTCATAACCTCCTAAAACGGGAGAGAGAACTGAACCGATTGGTCCAGGATAAATCGAACCATAAGCATGTCCACCAATTTGACGATAAACTGGGCAAACATTCAGACAAGCACCACAACGAATACATTGTAAAACAGCTTCAAAAGCAGTTCCAATCGCATTTGAGCGTCCATTATCAACAATGACAACATGAAAATCCTCAGGACCATCGGATTCGTCGTCGGCCTGTTGACCGGCAAAAGTGACATAAGTTGTCAGTTTTTGACCAACGGCAGAACGAGCAAGCATATTATCTAAAATTTCAGCTTCTTTGATTGATGGAACAATCCGTTCCATTCCCATCAGAACAATTTGTGTCTTAGGAATTGAAATCGTTAAATCAGCATTTCCTTCATTGGTCGATAAATTAATGTCACCAGTGTTGGCAATGGCAAAGTTACAACCGGTAATTCCGACTTCAGATTTTAAGAAAAGCTTACGCATGGTATCCCTAGCACAGCGAGCCAAATTAACTGGATTATTATCCCCCTCATAGCCTAATTTTTTAGCAAATATTTCACGAATTTGATCACGATTTTTGTGCAAAGCTGGAAAAACAATATGTGAAGGCTCATCCCAATCAGCAACTTGCAAAATAAATTCAGCCAAGTCTGTTTCCAAAATATCCATATCATCAGAAAGCGAAACGAGCATTGGGTCAATGTCAACTTCCGTGGTCACCATTGATTTTGATTTGACAATCTTTTTCGCGTTTTTTTCAAGAACAATCCGTTTAACATAATCATTGGCTTCTTTAGCATCAGCCGCAAAGAAGACATGACCGCCACGGGCCGCAACATTATCTGAAAACTCTGTCAGATAATGGGGTAAATATTTTAAAGTATGTTGGCGAATGGATTCCGCAATATCACGCCATTCTTGCCAATTTCCAAGCTCATCACGCGCAGATTCTCTTTTCTCCCATTGGGCATCCTGCGCTTTGGCTACCGCAGCTTTAGCAAACTGGTCTTTTTTACTCTCTTCTAAACGTTCAGCGAACGTTTTTGTACTTGTAGAAAGTCCCATTTTCTCCCCCTATGCTTTGATAAATGCTGGGTTTTTCACAGCATCTATTCTTTCTAAATCGACATTTGTGTTTAAAATTTCAGCAATATGCATCACTCTTATTTTTTTACCTTCACGATTCAATTTTCCGCCAATATTCATCAAGCAGCCTAAGTCAGCAGAAATTAAGATTTCAGCACCAGTTGATAGAATATCGTTTGTTTTTTCAGTGACCATCATCTCTGAAATCTCAGGAGATTTAACTGAAAAAGTTCCGCCAAAGCCACAACAATTTTCCAAATGAGGAAGAGGAAGAACTTCAAGCCCTTTGACTTTATCCAATAAAATGAATGGAGCTTCTCGTTCACCTAGAATTCTAGTCATGTGGCAAGAACGGTGATAAGTTGCTTTTTCGCCATCAAATGTGGCACCAAGATCTTCAAGACCTAAAACCCGATAAAGAAATTGGGTGAATTCATAGGATTTATTTGCTAAATCAATTGCTTTTTGCTTATAAGGGTCACCTTCGTCGAACATATGGGGATATTCTGTAAACATCCCTGAGCAAGAACCAGCAATCCCAACGACATAATCAGAAGATTCAAAAGCATCAATCTGATTTTTGATTGTTGGCATAGATTCTTTAACTAATCCTGAATTATAAGTAGGTTGACCACAACAAATTTGTTCCTCTGGCAAATCTGTTTCAATCCCCAGACGTTCAAGGACTTCAACCATGGCAATTCCAACTTGTGGAAACATCAGGTCCATCACACAAGTGGAGAATATTGAAACTTTCATAAGCGCTCCTTAGTATTTTGAAATCTTTGTTAAAAATTAGACATCTCATAGAGATGTATGCTCTTTCATTATAAGCCGATTTATTTACATTTTCAAAAAAAGGAGCTGTCAAAAGAATTTGACAGACTGTCGTTTAAAAATTATTTTGTAAAAATAAAAATACCAATCGATAATCGGTATTTATTTATTCGGGGTTAAAAAAAGTTTTTCAAGCTGTCTAGCTACACCATCCTCATCATTTGTCCAAGGAAGAATTTCACTGGCATAAGGAGTGAGTCTAGCAGAGGCATTTTTCATAGCATAAGCATTGGGAGCTAATTTAAACATTTCAATATCATTATGTTCATCTCCAAAAGCAATAAGATTCTCTAAAGGAATATCAAGAACTTTAAGCAAATGATTAAGACCAGAGGCTTTGGAAATTCCTTTAGGAACAACTTCTAATATTCCGTTCGGTCCACCCCAAACGCCAACATCTATCTTGCCATTATAATGACGTTTCATTTCCTCTGCCAATGCTAATTTATCTTTTTGCCGAGTGGAGAGGAGTACTGCGTGAGGATTTTCAGTAACTCGATCTGCACGAAGCCGATTATAGGGTTGAAATTTTTCTACACCAAAGAGCTTGGGCTCGACATTACGGAAAGTGTTTAGGAAGAACTTTCGACGATATTCAACGGCAAAGAAATGGAGATTAAAGTTTTGTTGGTGCCTCAAAAGGTCAAAAATAAAGGAGCGATCAATATAATAAGATTTTGTATGTTCCCAGTTTTTATCATTTGGCATTGAAATCAAAGCCCCGTTAAAATTAATGACTGGACTTGTCAACTCAAGCTCACGATAGACATCTAAAGACATTCTAAAAGGGCGTCCGGTTGTGATACAGATAATATGTCCGAGTGATTCTATCTGTTTAAAAATATATTTGGTATAACGGCTGATTGAACGTCCATCAGACTGCAAAGTAGTACCATCTAAATCAATTGCAATCAGTTTACGTTCTTTGTAGTTCTCCATTCAAACTCCCCTTATTCTAAAATTTATTTGTCAATTCATTCATTATATCATAGTTAGAAGCAGGAGCGGAACTCTATCATGTTCTACGAACAAGATATTACTTTTTGAAAAACTTGTTCGTTATTACCGAACAATCGAAAGATTTAGAGTAGTTTTTATGCTAAATTTCTTGTTTCCTTAACTAAAACTGATTAGAATAATAATATAATGTTTTTTATTTTATGACGTGTTTGCTTAAAAAGCAAAGACAACTTTTTATCAAAGGGTTGAAATTTTAATCACAGACCCTAAAAGGAGAAATTATTCGTGAACAAGTTCTTTAAACTTGAAGAAAACGGCACAACAGTTGGCCGTGAAATAATGGCTGGATTGACTACATTCTTTGCTATGAGTTATATCCTCTTTGTTAACCCACAAGTTTTGGGTACAACAGGAATGCCTGTCCAAGCTGTTTTCTTAGCAACTATTTTGGCCTCTATTGTTGGGACACTTGCAATTGCCTTAATCGCTAATGTTCCCTACGCTTTGGCACCTGGAATGGGCCTAAATGCATTCTTTGCCTACACTGTTGTATTATCGCTTGGTTATACTTGGCAAGAAGCTCTGGCAATGGTCTTCATTTGTGGGATTATCAATATTATTATTACTTTCACTTCCATTCGTAAAGCAATTATTCTTGGAATTCCTGAAAGTTTACAACACGCAATTGGTGGTGGTATTGGGATTTTTATTGCTTATATTGGGATTAAGAATGCAGGGATTTTACGTTTTATCGCTGACCCAGGAACTTATGTGAACAACCATGGAACTATTACAGCAAATTCATCAATTGTTCCAGAACTTGTAACTTTTAATAACCCAGGCGTATTAGTCGCACTTGTTGGGATTGTAGTGACAATGTTCTTTGTTATTCGTAAATGGCGTGCAGGAATTTTACTTTCAATCTTAGTAACAACTATCTTAGCTCTTTTGACTGGTGTAGTTAAAGTTGATGTGAATACTTTATTTGCTGAAAATAACTTAGGAACAGCCATCAATCAAATGGGAACAACCTTTGGTGCTGCTTTTGGTCCAAAAGGTTTTGGTTCTTTATTCTCAGACTCATCACGTTACATTGAAGTTTTGATGACGGTTCTTGCTTTCTCATTGACATCTATCTTTGACCCAATTGGTACCTTTATCGGAACAGGTCGCGCAACAGGAATCTTTACAGATGAAGATTTGAAAGATATGGAAACAAGTCATGGTTTTTCTTCTAAAATGGATAAAGCCTTGTTTGCTGACATGATTGCCACTCCAATCGGAGCAATTTTTGGAACATCAAATACAACTGTTTATGTTGAATCTGCAGCCGGAATTGGTGCAGGGGGACGTACTGGTCTTGCATCTGTTGTAACAGCAATTATGTTTGCTATCTCAAGTTTATTCTTACCACTTCTTGCAATTGTTCCAACACAAGCAACAGCACCAATCTTGATTATTGTCGGGATGATGATGCTTGGTTCATTTAAAGAAATTAAATGGGGTGATTTGACTGAAGCAATTCCTGCTTTCTTTGCCTCAGTATTTATGGGACTTGCTTACTCAATCTCTTATGGGATTGCAGCTGGTTTCATCACTTATATTCTGGTCAAACTGTTCACAGGAAAAGTGAAAGAAGTAAAACCTGTTATTTGGGTTGTTGCACTTTTATTCTTGATTAACTTCGCTGTTTTGGCAGTACTTTAAAAAATTAAGATTCGTCAGTAAATGACGGGTCTTTTTTTACTGACAGGTATAGTCACAAGCCAATGAAACTAATATAATGCATATCTAAAAATAAAAAATTTACTGCTTTGGCCAATTTATGCTAGAATCAAATAGAAGAGTATTGAATGTAAAAAATGTGAGTAATCTAAAGAAATATGTGAGAAGCGAAGTATGAAAAAAATTATTTCTCTTATTGTGGCTTTTATTGGTGTATTTATTATTGGTGTTATTATTGGGCGGTTTGTTTTAGCTCCACACCCTCCTTTAGCGGATGATAATCGACCGGTATATCCTACCATTTATATTACAGGTTCTGATGGCAAAGCATCAACTATGAATACTATGGTTAATGATGTAACTTCAGATCGAGATACGCGGGCTAGAAAGGGACTGACAATCGTCGTTGATACAGATAATAATTATTCGCTTAAAGTGACTGGTAAGATTGATAAGCGTAATACATATCCAACAATAGAAGTGGGGATGGTCAAAGGAACCAATAATTCTTTGAAGTATGAGGGGGCTTTAAAAGCGATTATGTCTTATCTTGGTAAGCATTATAATATTCCTTATGCGAATGTTTTAGGATATTCTGCTGGAGGTTCAGGGGTTTACCGTTATTTAATTGAATATGGATATGACCGTAGCCTTCCGCCAATAAAAAAATGGGTCTCTCTTGATGGTCAATTTAATGCAAGCACCTCGCAACCAGATCAAACACTAGCCCAAGTTTTGACTAATGGTCCTAAAGTTAAGACGAAATATTACGATTATTGGTTGCAAAATTATGAACGCGTTGATAAAAGCATTCAAGTGGTGTTGCTTGCAGGAGATTACGATAGCGAAAAGCAAACTGATGGTACAGTTCCTTGGGCGGATAGTTTTTCAATTTATCCCTTACTGATGAAAAATGGAAATTCTGTTGTGCATTACCTTATTAAAGGTAAAGATACATCACATGCTGAAATGCCTCATAATCAACAAGCAATCAATTATATTAAAGTGTTCTTTTATGAGTAGAAAGAAATTATTAAAATTTTAAGTTAAAATGGCTTTCCTAAAGGTCATTTTTTTATTATAAATCCCTATTTTAGCTAGTAAAATTCATTCAAAAGAAGACTTGGCGCAATTGATTGACAGTTAGCTTTAACTCAAGGTATAATAGCAACATGGATATGAAAAATGGTGTATTTATTATTGGCGCAATTTTAACAATATTTTTTGCAGGATTGACCTTGATTTTTTGGTGGAAAATCAGAAAACTGAAAGATTTAAGAACTTTACGATTAGGGCGTTTGTCATTTTTTGCTTTACTTTTTTTATGGGTGACTATTAATGGAATTATTGGTTCAGGTTTAGCGCTAACCGACTTACATCAAAAGGTGCTCATGTTACTTCTCATTGCAGAAGCGGTTTTGATTTTTTTGATTTTACCGATGACAATTGGGATTGTTGTACCGATAAGTATTGTTGTATTGACAATAAAAATGTGGCGCAGGGAATCAAAATCAATCGGAAATCTTTTGTTGCCTATTGTTGTGTTGACCTTTTTAGTGGTTGACTGGATTCATCTGTCAATGGGCAGATTACCGGATAGTTGGATTTGGTTAAAAGTTTTGGGATTGGTTTACCCAATCTTGTCACTTTATCTTGCCTGGCAATTTGGAATTTTCTTTCTATCTAGTTGGGTATATGGACGACGAGTTAGAAAACAAAGAGCAGCTTATCATGTTGTGCTGGGTGCCGGACTAATCCAGGGAGAACATGTGGGGAAATTATTAGGAAATCGAATATTAGCAGCGGTCAAAGCTGTCCGCGATAATGAAACAATTTTAGTTTTTTCGGGGGGACAAGGTCCTGATGAGAAAGTTTCTGAAGCTAGAGCTATGCAACGGTATGCGGTTGAAGTTCTTGGCTTTCCGATTGAGCGAACAATGCTTGAAGACCAGTCAAGAACAACATATGAAAATTTAGTTTTTTCTTCTCGATTGATTAAGGAAAAATTTATTTTCTTCACTTCTGATTATCATGTTTTTCGAGCGGCCCTTTTTGCAGCAACTCTAAAAATTGATGCCCAAGGTGGGAGAGGTGGAAAGACTGCTATGTATTATCGGGTTCCAGCTTTTATTCGTGAATTTATTGCTGTTTTAAATTACGAAAAGAAAAAACATATAATACGAGTAGGAATCATTGTGGCTATCTTTTTGAGTATTGCTATTGTTTCACAAATTGGCTATTTTTGGAATCAAAGATAATAAAAAGTTACTGACAACTTTCTGTCAGTAACTTTTTTGGTTACAAATAATCACTTTTTTCGTATAGTATAATATGTTGACAGCAATTGATGAAAATAGACAAGTAGTAAACTTATTAGAAATAGAAGTAAAAGAACTGACAGGAAAATATTTTTGCCCTTCTTGTAAATCAGAATTATTTATAAAAAATGGTGAAATAAAGATGCCCCACTTTGCTCATAAATCTCTCAGTGCTTGCGATTTATGGCTTGAAAATGAATCTGAACAACATTTAGGGTTAAAAAAAGAACTCTATCAATGGTTTAAAAAAACTGATAAGGTGGAAATTGAGGCTTATCTTCCTGAACTTAAGCAGAGACCAGATTTATTGGTAAATGATAAAATAGCTATTGAAATTCAATGTTCTCATTTTTCTATGAAACGTTTAAAAGAACGGACAGAAAATTATCAAGTACACGGTTTTACGGTGCTTTGGCTTATGGGACAAGATTTATGGTTAAAAGACCAAATAACAGAACTTCAAAAAAATCTAGTCTATTTTTCAGAAAATAGAGGTTTCTATTATTGGGAGTTAGATTTCAAAGCTCAGAAGCTGAGATTGAAGTCACTGATTCATGAAGATTTGCGTGGGAAAATTATTTATTTACAAGAAGAAATTCCTTTTGGGCAAGGACGACTTATTGAGCAATTACGACTGCCTTTTTTATCACAAAAGTTACTGACAATACCACTTATTGTTGATCTTAAACTAGCAGAATTTATTCGTCGGCAACTTTATTATTGTTCACCAAAATGGTTGAAACTTCAGGAAAAATATTACCAAAGAGGTGAAAATTTGTTGAATTTGACTTTTGAACGTTCTTTCGTTGCTCCTTTAGGATTGAACTTACTTGAAGTTTTTGATGATAAAATTCCTTTACATAAATTTACTCAAATTAAGCAGAATATTAAACTCTATTATGAAAACTTTTTAATAAATTTTCAGCAAAATAGCTTTAAAGCAGTCTATCCTCCCCGTTTCTATGCTATAATGAAAAAGCAGAAGAAGGATGTGAATAAATGAAAATCTGCTAATAAGTTTTTAATATGAATAAAAATTATTTTGAGTAAAAAGGAGTGATCTTCATGGCTATGAATAGAAATGAAATTCCTGAAAAATTAACTTGGGATTTGACAACAATTTATAAAACAGATAGAGAATGGGAAGCAGAGCTAACTAGAATAAAAAGCAAACTTTCACTCGTTGAAGAGACAGACCC
Source organism: Lactococcus sp. KTH0-1S (assembly GCF_052544945.1). Taxonomy (NCBI): domain Bacteria; kingdom Bacillati; phylum Bacillota; class Bacilli; order Lactobacillales; family Streptococcaceae; genus Lactococcus; species Lactococcus sp. KTH0-1S. The sequence goes on along the minus strand of NZ_CP195165.1, from coordinate 1,773,012 downwards.
TGGTCATTTACTTGATTCAGCTGAAAGTCTTCTGACAATTACCGAAAAAATGCTTTCCACTTCTCAACAAGTTGAAAAACTATATGTTTATGCTTCAATGAAAAATGACCAAGATACCAGAGAGGCCAAGTATCAGGAGTATCAGTCAAAAGCAACAGCCCTTTATGTGAAATTCGGAGAGGTCTATGCCTTCTATGAACCTGAATTTTTAAAAATTTCAAAAGAAGTCTATAACAAATGGTTGGGGGAGCTTCAAAAATTAAAAAACTATGACCATATGTTTGAGCGACTTTTTGCTAAAAAAGCGCATACTCTTAGTCAAAAAGAGGAAAAGCTATTGGCTGCGGCTGGTGAAATTTTTGAAAGTCCTTCAGAAACTTTTGAGATTTTTGATAATGCAGATATTAAGTTACCTATGGTCAAAAATGAATCTGATGAGATGGTACAACTCACACATGGAAATTACTCTTCATTAATGGAAAGTAAGAATAGAGAAGTACGAAAAGCAGCCTACCAAGCACTTTATAGTAATTATGAACAATATCAGCATACTTATGCAAAGACCTTACAGACCAATGTAAAAGTCCATAATCTTAATGCCCAAATCCGTTCTTATGACTCAGCCCGTCAAGCTGCTTTGGATAATAATTTTGTTCCAGAAAAAGTTTACGATGTTTTGATGGAGGCCATTCATCAACATTTACCACTTTTACATCGTTATATTAAACTACGTAAGAAAATTTTAGGAATTTCTGATTTCAAGATGTATGATATCTATACTCCATTATCTAATTTAGATTATAAATTTAACTATGAAGATGGAGTGAAAAAAGCAGAAGAAGTTTTAGCGATATTTGGTAAAGAATATAAAGAAAAAGTTAAAGTAGCTTTTGAACAAAGATGGATTGATGTCGAAGAAAATATCGGAAAACGTTCGGGTGCTTATTCAGGTGGATCTTATGATACCAATGCTTTTATGCTTCTCAATTGGCAAGAAACGTTAGATGATCTTTTTACTTTAGTTCATGAAATGGGGCACTCAATGCATAGTGCTTTCACGCGTGAAAATCAACCTTATGTTTATGGGGATTATCCAATCTTTTTAGCTGAAATTGCCTCAACTACAAATGAAAATATTTTAACTGAAACTTTATTAAAGGAAAGTAAAGATGATAAAGAGCGCTTCGCCCTTTTGAACCACTGGCTTGATAGTTTCCGTGGAACTGTTTTCCGTCAGAGTCAATTTGCCGAATTTGAACAAAAAATCCATGAAGCAGATGCTACTGGAGAGGTTTTAACAAGTGAATACTTAAACTCACTTTATGGCGAAATAAATGAAAAATACTACAATTTAGCAGCCAAAGAAAATCCGGAAATTCAGTATGAATGGGCTAGAATTCCGCATTTTTATTATAATTTCTATGTTTTTCAATACGCAACAGGTTTTGCTGCGGCAACTTTCTTAGCTGAAAAAGTTGTTCATGGTTCAGATGAGGATCGTCAAAAATATCTTGAATATTTGAAGGCAGGTTCCTCAGCTTTTCCTTTAGAAGTAATTGCCAAAGCTGGAGTTGATATGGAATCTAGTGATTACTTAGACGCCGCCTTTGAGCTTTTTGAAAATCGATTGAGTGAATTAGAAAAATTAGTTGAAAAAGGAGTCCATCTTTAAAAATGGTTGAAACATATAAACGTACAAGTAACCCCATGATGAATCGACCAGTTGTCAAAGCAGAGTTAGTAGAATGGATGCGTTCAAGTCAAACACAAATAACCGGAGAACTTGCAGAAGTACTGAAGTTTGCTAAAGAAAATAATATTCCAGTTATTCCACACGAGACAGTTCTTTATTTTCAAATGCTATTAAGCTTGTTGAAACCAAAAAGAATTCTCGAAATTGGAACAGCAATTGGTTTTTCAGCTCTCGTTATGGCCCAAGAGGTTCCAAATGCGGAGATTGTAACAATTGACCGTAATCCTGAAATGATTGATTTAGCCAAAAAAAATCTGGGCAAGTATGACCATCGAAGCCAAATTATTCTTAAAGAGGGCGATGCTGCAGATATTTTGAGAGAGTTATCAGGCCCATTTGATGTAATCTTTATGGACTCAGCTAAATCAAAATATATCGAATTCCTACCAATTGCTCTAGATTTACTGTCTGAAAACGGAGTGATTTTAATGGATGATATTTTTCAAGGTGGAGAAATATTGACCCCAATTATGGAAATCAAAAGAAATCAGCGGGCGCTAGAGCGTGGATTACGCAAGCTTTTTGATGAGGTCTTAGATAACCCTAGATATTTAACAAGTATTCTTCCGCTTGGAGATGGCTTATTGATGATAAAGAAAGCATAAATTAAACTTTTAGGTTGTCAATTCGCTGATTCATTTTTTGGTGTATTTAAAGCTTTATTTAATTTTTTATGATATAATTGCAACAAGTTAAAAATAAAAGGGTGTTGTGGTACATATTAAATACAAACATCGAATCATGCGAAGGAGAATATCTTGAAATTCAAAAAACTCGGATTAGTTATGACTACTGTCTTTGCCGGAGCCGCATTGGTAACCTTATCTGGTTGCTCAAGTAGCGATTCAGCAAGCAAGGATATCATCACAATGAAAGGTGATACCATTCGCGTTTCTGATTTATACAAGGAAGCCAAACAATTTCCATCACAACCGACAAATACATTACTTCAAAATTTAACTTTTGATAAAATTTTTGCTAAAGACTTTGGAAAAGAAGTAACTGATAAAGATGTAAGTAAAAAAGTTAAGTCAATCAAAGACCAATATGGTAGCCAATTTTCATCTGCTTTGCAACAACAAGGCTTGACTGAAGCAAGTTTCACACCATACATGCGTACACAAATGCTTGAACAAGCAGCGATTGACCATGAAATCAAAGAAACTCAATATACGGATGCTAACCTTAAAAAAGCTTGGGAATCTTATCATCCAGATGTAACGGCTTATGTTGTTTCTGAAACATCAAAAGATGCAGCAACAAAAGCGTTGGATGCCGCTAAAAAAGATGATGCTGGTAAAGCAAGCTTTGAAAAAACAAATGCTGAAAGCAAAGTAACATTTAATTCAACTTCAACAAGTGTCCCAACAGAAGTTCAAACAGCTGCGTTCAAATTGAAAAATGGTGAGTTTTCAGATGTTATTGAATCTACAAGTTCATCAACAGGTGCTACTTCTTACTATATTGTCGAAATGGTAAAAACATCTGAAAAAGGAACTGACATGAACAAGTACAAAAAAGAACTTCAAAATGTCATTAAAACTGAAAAAGAACAAGATACAACATTTGTAAGTGGTGTTATTGCTAAATACCTCAAAAAGAATAATGTAACTGTGAAAGAATCTGCATTTGCATCACTCTTCTCACAATTTACACAAACATCAAGTTCTTCATCATCTAAATAATTTAAATGATAGAAATTAACTTTAAAGAGAGCTCTAAATGGTGAGAATGAGCAAGTTAAAAAAAGTGCTTATAGCAGCGATAACTGCTTTAACAACCGAACTAAGATGATAGAAATTCTATCGTGAATAAGGGTGGTACCGCGGTATAACTGTATACGCCCCTTTGTTTACGGTAGAATTTTATTGTTTTATTGTGAAAATATTAACAAAGTATATGAAATAAGTTTATTGTTAGACTTTAAACTTTATATAAAAGGAGAAAATAATGAAAACCATGACTTCCGCAGAAGTTCGCCAAATGTTCCTCGACTTTTTCAAATCAAAAGGTCACACTATTGAACCTTCTCAAAGTCTTGTTCCTGTAAATGACCCAACTTTGCTTTGGATAAATTCGGGAGTAGCAACACTAAAAAAATATTTTGATGGTTCAGTAGTGCCAGAAAATCCTAGATTGACTAATGCTCAAAAGGCTATCCGGACAAATGATATTGAGAATGTTGGTAAAACAGCACGTCACCATACGATGTTTGAAATGCTTGGTAACTTTTCAATTGGTGATTATTTCCGTAAAGAAGCGATTGCTTTTGCTTGGGAATTATTGACAAGTTCTGAATGGTTTGAATTCCCAGCGGAAAAACTTTACATCACTTATTACCCCGCTGATAAGGATACTTATAATCGTTGGGTTGAAGTTGGGGTAGATCCAACACATCTTGTGCCAATTGAAGACAACTTTTGGGAAATTGGTGCTGGTCCTTCTGGTCCAGATACAGAAATTTTCTTTGACCGCGGAGAAGTTTATGATCCAGAACATGTGGGCTTAAAATTGTTGGCAGATGATATTGAAAATGACCGTTATATTGAAATCTGGAACATTGTTCTTTCACAATTTAATGCCGATCCATCAATCCCTCGTTCAGAATATCCTGAATTGCCACAAAAAAACATTGATACGGGGATGGGACTTGAACGAATGGTTTGCATTATTCAAGGCGGAAAAACAAACTTTGATACAGACTTATTCTTACCAATCATTCGTGAAATTGAAAAACTATCTGGGAAAAAATACAGCCCAGACAGCGAAAATATGAGTTTCAAAGTGATTGCTGACCATATTCGCTCACTCTCATTTGCTATTGGTGATGGTGCTTTGCCAGGGAATGAAGGACGTGGTTATGTTTTACGTCGCTTACTTCGTCGCGCAGTTATGCATGGTAAAAAATTGGGAATTCAAGGGAAATTCTTAGCTTCACTCGTTCCGACTGTTGGGAAAATCATGCAATCCTATTATCCAGAAGTGCTTGAAAAACAAGATTTCATCATGCAAATTATTGATCGTGAAGAAGAAACTTTCAACCGCACGATTGATGCCGGTCAAAAATTGATTGATGAACTTTTGGTAAATCTTAAAGCTGAAGGAAAAGATAGACTTGAAGGGGCAGATATTTTCCGCCTCTACGATACTTATGGTTTCCCTGTGGAATTGACAGAAGAATTGGCAGAAGATGAAGGGTTCAAAATTGACCACGAAGGATTCAAAGTAGCCATGAAAGCTCAACAAGAGCGTGCACGTGCTGCTGTTGTCAAAGGTGGTTCAATGGGCGCTCAAAATGAAACCTTGTCATCTATCGAAGTAGAATCAGAATTCCTTTATGAAGATAAGACTGCTCAAGGAAAATTACTGGTAGCGATACAAGACGATGAAATTGTTGATGAAGTTTCTGGGAAAGCTCAACTTGTTTTTGATGTGACTCCTTTTTATGCTGAAATGGGTGGTCAAGTGGCTGACCATGGAGTAATTAAAGATGCTGAGGGTAAAGTTGTGGCTAATGTATTAGATGTACAACATGCGCCTCATGGTCAAAATCTTCATTCTGTTGAAACTCTTTCACCACTTAAAGTTGGCGAAAGCTATACTTTAGAGATTGACAAAGAACGCCGAGCTGCTGTTGTGAAAAATCACACAGCAACTCACTTACTTCATGCTGCTTTGCATAATATTGTTGGGAATCACGCACTACAAGCGGGTTCACTTAATGAGGTTGAATTCTTACGTTTTGACTTTACGCACTTTGCACAAGTGACTAAAGAGGAATTGGCTGAGATTGAACGTCAAGTTAATGAAGTAATTTGGCAATCATTAAAAGTTGAAACAGTTGAAACTGATATTGCTACAGCCAAAGAAATGGGAGCGATGGCCCTCTTTGGTGAGAAATATGGGAAAAACGTTCGCGTTGTAAAAATTGGTGACTACTCTATCGAACTTTGTGGTGGAACACATACACAAACCACTTCTGAAATTGGTTTATTCAAGATTGTTAAAGAAGAAGGAATTGGTTCTGGTGTTCGTCGGATTATTGCTGTGACAGGGCAAAAAGCTTATGAAGCCTTTAAAGATGCTGAAAATACTTTGAATGAAGTAGCAACAATGGTTAAAGCGCCGCAAACTTCACAAGTTTTAGCAAAAGTTACTAGCTTACAAGATGAGCTTAAAACAGCTCAAAAAGAAAATGATGCTTTGGCTGGAAAACTTGCAGCAAGTCAATCAGATGAAATTTTCAAAAATGTGCAAACAGCTGGTTCTCTCAACTTTATCGCCAGTGAAGTAACTGTTCCTGACGCTAATGGTTTGCGTAATTTGGCAGATATTTGGAAACAAAAAGAGCTTTCAGATGTTCTTGTTTTAGTTGCTAAAATTGGTGAAAAAGTAAGTCTTTTAGTGGCTTCTAAGTCATCAGATGTAAAAGCAGGTAATTTAGTTAAAGAATTAGCACCTTTTGTTGAGGGTCGTGGTGGTGGAAAACCAGATATGGCCATGGCTGGTGGTTCAAAAGCAGCAGGAATTCCTGAACTTTTGGCCGCAGTTGCTGAAAAATTAGCTTAAAAAGATAAATATCGTAGATTTTCTACGATATTTTTTTATTTTCTGGATACGAGTCAATAAATATTTATGGTAAAATGATGAAAATACTTGAAAGAGATGTCTAAGATGAAGATTACAATTTTTGGGGATTCAATTACCAATGGTTTTGGAATGGATGAAGGGGGTTCGTCAAATATTATTGCAAGATTAATCGAGGAAAAAGAGCCTAAGTTGGAAGTGTTACTCCATGGAATTAATGGTGATGATACTTATGGTGGACTTCTACGTCTAAAATATGTTCTAGAGGAAGAAGCGGACTTAAATTTTATTTTCTTTGGGGCAAATGATGCTTCACCTTATCATTTGATTCGACCGGCAGAATTTCGCGAAAATTTATTAAAAATGATTTTGCAGTTAGGTGTAGAAAGAACGGTTCTAATTACTCCTCCTTTTTATAATGATGATGAACCGACACATTATAGTAAGCTTTCCGAGGTTGAACTTTTTAGAGAAGTCACATTAAATTTAGGCAAAGAAAAATCGCTTAAGGTGATTGATATTTTTCAGATAATGAAGGGTTCTGAAAATCCTAAAAATTTGTTGAGAGCTGATGGTTTACATTTTACATCAAGGGCTTATGAGTTGTTGGTCAGAGAGATTTTATCTGTCATTAAAAATCCTTAAATAAATGTTCTTTTTGTGGTAAAATGAGGGCATGGTAAAAAATACAGAAGATAAGCCTTTAGCTCAGAACAAAAAGGCTCGGCATGATTATGAAATTTACGAAACTTTTGAAGCAGGAATTGTGCTGACAGGAACGGAGATTAAGTCTGTTCGTCAGGCAAAAATTCAATTAAAAGATGGATTTGCCAGAGTTCGTAATGGAGAAGTTTGGTTATCAAATGTTCATATTGCTCCTTTTGAGCAGGGCAATATTTTTAATGTTGAAGAATTACGTACGCGAAAACTATTACTAAATAAAAAGGAAATTGCTAAGATTGATAAGGAATTATCAGGGACAGGAATTACTTTTATTCCTTTAAAAGTTTATTTGAAAAATGGCTTTGCTAAGGTTTTGATGGGGCTTGCCCGTGGTAAGAAAGATTACGATAAACGTGAAACGCTCAAACGTAAAGAACAAAATCGGGATATTGCAAGACAAATTAAAGCTTACAACCGTTAAAGAAATCACTGATAAATCTGTCAGTGATTTTTTTACTGACAGAATTGTCAGCTTGCTAATAATTCTTTTATTTACAGCTAAAATATGCCTTTTTTGTCATATTTTATTGACAGATTTACCGTCAGTAAAAAAGTTTTCAAGATAAAAATATCGTTTACAATCCATTTACCTTGTATTTACTAAGTGTTTACACCTAGTGCCTTCTTTCGATGATAAAATAGTTTTGTAAGCAAAAACGCTTAACAACTTATTTAGAAATTAATTGGAGAAACTTCTCATGAAAAAGAAAATTCTTGTTGGTCTTATTACTGCTGGTGCATTGTTAACTTTGGCAGCTTGTGGTTCATCAAACGGCTCATCATCTAGTAGCTCAAGTTCTTCTGATAAAGCTCTGTCAGGAAAAATTATTGCTGGAGGTTCAACTGCTCTTCAACCATTAGCACAACAATCATCAACAGAATTTATGGCAAAAAATACTGGTGTTCAAGTGACTGTGCAAGGTGGTGGTTCTGGTGTTGGTTTGACACAAGTTGCAGCTGGTTCTTTCCAAATTGGGAACTCTGATATTTTCGCTGAAGAAAAATCAGGAATTGATGCTTCTGCAATTACTGACCATAAAGTAGCGGTTGTTGGTTTTGCACCGATTGTTAACGCAAAAATTGATGTTAAAAACTTAACTTCTCAACAATTGCAAGATGTCTTCACAGGTAAGGTGACAAACTGGAAAGATGTGGGCGGTTCAGACCAAAAAATTACGGTTATCGGACGGACTGAGGGTTCTGGAACTCGCGTAAACTTTGATAAATTTGCACTTGGTGGAGCAACAGAGGTTAAAGGTCCAACACAAGATGCTTCAGGTTCAGTTGTTCAAATGGTAGGTCAAACACCAGGAGCGATTTCATATGTGGCACTTTCTTATGTTGATACAAGTAAAGACATCAAAGATATTTCAATTGATGGTGTTGAGCCAACAGAAGCAAATGTTGTAACTAATGACTACAAAGTTTGGTCTTACGAACATATGTACACCAATACTAAGAAAGAAACTGCAGCAGATAAAGCTTTCATTAAATATGTGGCAGAAAACAACAAAGACATCAAAAAATTGGGATACATTCCAATCAGTGACATGAAAGTTGAACGTGATGCTGACGGAAATATCACTAAAAAATAATACTGACAGTAAGTCAATTTCAGAATAATCAATGTCTGTCAGTAAATTTAACAATTAATAAATTAGTTTATAACCACAGGATTCAAAGCAATAAAAATTTTCTTCTTCATAAATTAAAATTTTAAATTTTGACTCCTTTTTTATAAAAATTTTATCAGTGAACATAAACAGGATGAACTGATGAGAGACGATCTTTAAATTTTTCTTCATAATTCTTTCCCTAAAAGACAGGAAATTGCTCACTCTTTTTCAGAGTTGGGCATTTTCCCGTATTATTTACAAAACATTTACATAAGAACGCTATCATCAACCGCTCATTGATAGGCCATTATGGTATAATTAAGCTATGAAGAAGAAAATTTTTATTGCTTTGATGGCCAGTGTGAGTTTATTTGCATTGGCAGCTTGTGGTTCTGGAAATAAACAGGTCACAGCAGGTGGGTCAACTGCCTTGCAACCCATGGTTGAACATGCTTCTATGGCATATATGAAGCAAAATCCTGATGAAATTATTATGGTTCAAGGTGGTGGTTCTGGTGTCGGATTGGCTCAAGTTGCGGCTGGTTCTTTCCAGATTGGGAATTCTGATATTTTCGCTGAAGAAAAATCAGGAATAGCAGTTGATAAAATTATTGATCATAAAGTTGCTGTCATTGGTTTTGCACCAATTATCAACAAAAAGTTAAAAGTTTCAAATTTGACTCAACAAGAACTGATTGATATTTTCACTGGTAAAATTACCAACTGGAAAGAAGTAGGAGGTCAAGACCAAAAAATTACGGTCATTGGTCGTACTGCTGGTTCAGGAACGCGAGTAAATTTTGATAAATATGCTTTGAATGGTGCCACAGAAGTGAATGGTCCAACTCAAGATGCTTCAGGTTCTGTTGTCCAATTAGTTGGGCAAACGCCAGGGGCTATTTCATATGTTGCTTTCAGTTACACTAATAAACCCGGTGTAAAGGCGGTTAATGTTGATGGTGTTGCGCCAACTTATGACAATGTAAAAACTAATGCATGGAAAATTTGGTCATATGAGCATATGTACACCAACAAATCTCGTAAAAACACAATCGAAAATAAATTTATCAAATATGTTCAAAATGATAAGAAAACCCTAGAGCAGCTTGGTTATATCCGTGTTTCTGAAATGAAGGTTGACCGTGATGCTAAAGGAAATGTTGAAAAAATTAAATAATTACTGATGGAAATTAAACTTATCCTCCGTCAGTAAAAAAATTAGTCAAAATAAGTTTAATCAATAACTTCATTTGCATTAATCAGATAGATGCAAATTAACAAAAATAGTTAGGTCCCTATGGAAAATTCAAAAATCAAAGAAAAATTGCTTTCAAGCAATAAAAATTCAAGACTTGAAAAATTTGGTAAGAGTTTAACTTTCTTATGTATTGCCCTTATTGTCTTCGTTGTAGGTGCAATTCTTGTCTTTGTTGCTCAAAAAGGTCTGTCAACTTTCTATTCAGATGGTGTTAATCCTTTCCGTTTCCTTTTTGGAACAAATTGGTCACCAGGTAATCTCGGCCCTGACGGTAAACCTGCAGTTGGCGCATTGCCAATGTTCACGGGATCATTGATTGTTACTGTACTTTCAGCCCTTGTTGCCACTCCATTTGCGATTGGTGCGGGAATTTATATGACAGAAATTTCACCAAAATATGGTAAGAAAATTTTGCAACCTGTCATTGAACTCCTTGTTGGTATTCCATCAGTTGTTTATGGTTTCATTGGTTTGACTGTTGTTGTTCCAGCCATTCGTAATGTTTTTGGTGGAACTGGTTTGGGTCTCTTGTCAGGTGTGTTTGTACTCTTTGTCATGATTTTACCAACCGTAACTTCAATGACTGTGGATGCTATGAAAGCTGTCCCTTCTTATTATAAAGAAGCGTCACTCGGACTTGGTGCAACGCGTTGGCAAACAATTTGGCGTGTTCTTCTAAGAGCCGCAACACCAGGGATTTTGACCGCTGTTATCTTTGGAATGGCGCGTGCTTTTGGTGAAGCTCTTGCTATTCAAATGGTGGTAGGTAATGCTGTAATGATGCCAAAAGATTTGATTTCACCAGCTTCAACCTTGACTTCAATCTTGACATCAGGAATTCCAAATGCAACACCTGGTATTCAATTGAATGCACTTTGGTCACTTGCCTTACTCCTTTTGATTATGTCACTCTTTTTCAACCTCGCAATGCGTGCTATTGCTAAGAAAGGAAGTCTTAAATAATGAACGCTAAACGCTCTGACAAGATTGCCACTGGTGTCCTTTATGTCCTTTCTGGCATCATTGTTCTTATCCTCGCTTTTTTACTGGCTTATATTTTAATTAAAGGTTTGCCAGTTATCTTTAAAGATCCTAAATTTATCATCACCGCGTCAAATCCATTGACAGGTGGTGGGATTGCAGTCCAACTTTTTAACTCTGTTTATCTTTTGATTGTCACTTTGATTATTTCTGTTCCTTTATCACTTGGCGCAGGAATTTATCTGTCTGAGTATGCGAATCAAAAACATTGGTTAACTGGTGTTGTTCGCTCAGCTATTGAAGTTTTATCTTCACTTCCTTCAATCGTTGTTGGACTTTTCGGGATGTTAATTTTCGTATTACAATTTGGTCTTGGTTTCTCAGTTCTATCAGGTGCCTTGGCACTGACTGTTTTCAACTTACCATTGATGACTCGGAATGTTGAAGAATCACTTCGAGCAATTCCAACTTCACAACGTGAAGGTGGTTTGGCACTCGGAATGTCCCGTTGGGAAACGGCAACACAAGTCATTTTACCAGCTGCTGTGCCCGGAATCATTACTGGGGTTATCTTATCTTCAGGACGTGTTTTTGGTGAAGCTGCGGCTTTGATTTACACTGCTGGACAAACGAACCTACCAATCAACTGGGCAAACTGGAATCCGATGAGCTTGACTTCGCCACTCTCACTTTTCAGACCAGCTGAAACTTTGGCTGTTCATATCTGGGCACTTAATACCGAAGGAACGATTTCAACAGCACAACAAATTTCTGCAGGAGCTTCAGCAGTATTGATTATCTTTGTTCTCCTCTTTAACTTGGGGGCACGTTTCCTTGGAAATCGAATTCACAAGAAGTTAACATCTTCTAACTAAGAAAATCAAAGATTTTATAGAGAAAGAATAATTATGGCAACAACATATGACTGGTCTCAGCGCAAAATTATGGTGCCTGAGAAAGAAGAAATTGCATTATCAACAAATGATTTGCGTGTTTTCTATAACGGAACAAAAGAAGCAATCCATGGCGTGACAATGTCTTTTCCTAAAAATGAAGTCACAGCACTTATTGGCCCTTCAGGTTCTGGTAAATCAACCTATTTACGTGCTTTGAATCGCATGAATGACACGATTGATGGCGCTCGGGTGACTGGCGAAATCAATTATGAAGGGGTCAATATTAACGAAAATAAAGTGAATGTTTTTGAAGTTCGTAAGCAAATTGGGATGGTTTTCCAAAGACCTAATCCATTTCCAAAATCAATTTATGAAAATATTGCCTTCATTCATCGTCGTGATGGCGTGAGAGACAGGAAAAAACTGGATGAGATTGTTGAAACTTCATTGAAGCAAGCTGCTTTGTGGGATCAAGTAAAAGATAATCTTAATCAATCAGCACTTGCCATGTCCGGTGGACAAGCACAGCGCTTATGTATTGCAAGAGCATTGTCAGTAAAACCAGAAATTATTTTGATGGATGAACCAGCGTCAGCTCTTGACCCAATTTCAACAATGCAAATTGAAGAAACAATGATGGAACTTAAAGAAAATTATACGATTATCATTGTGACTCACAATATGGCTCAGGCTTCTCGGGCCTCTGACAATACAGCTTTCTTCTATTCAGGAGATTTGATTGAGTATGATAAAACAAGCACAATTTTTACTCAACCTAGTTTGCAATCAACAGAAGATTATGTTTCTGGTCACTTTGGTTAAGAGAAAATAAAGTTTAAAATTACTGACGGAATTTTTGTCAGTAAAAAAACTACTGACGGATTCTTGATTTGTCGAAAAACTTGTCCGTCATAGGACAGTCGTTTGTACTTTAGTACATTAGGAATGTGCTAGTAGTTCTATCAGTAACTTATAAAAAGGTAAAATATGGAAAAAGAAGCAGTTTTAACCGTCAGCGACTTATCGCTTTATTACAGCAAGAAAAAAGCGTTGAATACGATAAACATGACATTCTATAAGAATGAAATTACAGCGCTCATTGGTCCATCAGGATGTGGAAAATCAACGCTTTTACGTTCAATCAATCGAATGAATGATTTGATTCCGACAGTAACAATTACTGGAGCCATTGATTATAAAGGTAAAAATATTTACAGTCCTAAAGTTGATACTGTTGATTTACGTAAAGAAATTGGCATGGTTTTCCAACAACCCAATCCCTTTCCATTTTCAATTTATGAAAATGTGGTTTATGGATTGCGCTTAAAAGGAGTGAAAGATAAAGCACTTCTTGATGAAGTGGTGGAAAATTCACTCAAAGCAGCCAATATTTGGGATGAAGTCAAGGATATTTTGCACAGTTCAGCACTTGGACTTTCAGGTGGGCAACAACAAAGGGTTTGTATCGCACGTGTCCTTGCTGTCAATCCTGAAATTATCCTAATGGACGAACCCACATCAGCCCTTGACCCAATTTCAGCGGCTCGTGTCGAAGAAACCATGCTTGAACTTAAAAAAGATTATACAATCGCGATTGTTACACATAGTATGCAACAAGCATCACGAATTTCAGACCGTACCGCCTTTATGTTAGACGGAAATCTGATTGAGTATAATGATACGAAAAGTATTTTCTTAAATCCAGAAAAACAAGAAACTTCTGATTATATTTCTGGTAAATTTGGATAAATTTTACTGACAGCTTTTGATGCTGACTTTAAAATGAAATGGACCGTCTAGCCAAAAGGTGAAGCGAGATATTTTATTAGCATTCATTAAAGAAAATAGCGTTGATTTAATGAATGTATCATAATAACATTACTATAAAAACAAAGAGGGGTAATTATGTTGCGTACACAATTTGAAGAAGATCTTAATAAACTTCATAATCAATTTTACTCAATGGGCACGCAAGTTTCTGCTCAATTGAATAAGGCCGTTCGTGCCTTTGTTAGCCATGATCGTGATTTGGCTGAACAAGTCATTGAAGGCGACCATGCCATTAATGACCAAGAAAAAAGTCTTGAAAATCAATCATTAGAAATGATTGCACTTCAACAACCGGTTTCTAGCGATTTAAGAACAATCATCACCGTTCTAAAAGCATCATCTGACCTTGAGAGAATGGGTGACCACGTTGCATCTATTGCTAAGGCAACCATTTCACTTAAAGGTGAAGAAAGAATTCACGTGGTTGAAGAAGATATTAGCTTACTCGGTGAAAAAGTTAAATCTATCGTTGATGCTTCACTCAATGCCTACATTCAAGGCAATGATAAACGGGCTCATGAAATTGCTGAACAACAATATGTCATCAAAAGTATGAGTCATGAAATTCAAGAAAAAATTCTTGACGGAATGAAAGAAAACTCTGAAACAGTAACAACAGGTAAAGAATACTTGTTGACACTGGTTTACTTAGAACGAATTACCGGTTATGCGGTCAATCTCTGTGAGTGGATTGTTTACTTGAATTCTGGAAACATTATTGAACTGTAAAATAAAAAGTTACTGACAAGAATTGCTGTCATAGGATAGTCGTTTGTACTTTAGTACATTACGAATATCCTGGCAGTTCTGTCAGTAACTTTTTTTATTGCTCATAATCAATTTCAATGACTTGGTGGGTCAGATATTTATTTTCAGCAAAGTCCATTTTGATGACATAGGGCATCTTTCCAGCTAAAGATTGAAAATCTTGAAACTGAAAGTCTGGTTGATAAAAATTTAAAATGGTAGAAAGAGAAGTACCATGTGTTCCGATTGCAACTTTTTGATTTTTAGAAGTTGCTAAAATCTGTTCAAGGGCTGAAATATTACGATTTTGAACTTCACGTAAGGATTCTCCGTCAGAAAACTTATAATCAAAATCATTCCATTGTCGCTTAGCAAAGGGCCAAAAATCAGCTATTTCATGGCCAACATTTCTTTCTCTCAAATCAGAAATGAGTTGAATTTCAAGATTTTTAGAGTGAGCAAGAGGATTCAGGGTACGAACAGAACGTTGAAATGGACTGGAAAAAATTTGCTCGATTGATACATTTGCAAAAGCATCAGCCAAGATGAGTGCACGTTTTTCACCCTCGGCAGTCAGCGGAACATCCATATCGTCATAGGCTGCATTATCTCTAAGTGAATGTCGAATAAAATAAACTTCAGTCATTTGACTCTCCTTTTTCATGTTCTAGCCTTCTAAGATTTCAATTTTTAAAGGCAGTGTGGAAATTTCTGCTTGCCCTCCCAGAGGAAAAGTAAAAATCGGTTGAGTATGTCCAAAATCGACATCATAGACGACTGGAATTGTTTTTAAATGAGGATATTTATCTAAAATAAAGTGTAAAATTTCCTCGGTCATCCTCTCTTCCTTAGGAAAACGACCAATGACTAAAGCAGAAATGTTAGGATAAACTTGTAAAAAATGAGCTAATTCTCGGTCCCAATCATAAAAATCTTCACCTTCAGCATTTTCTAAAAAAGCAATTGGTTGATCGGATTTGACCTGAGCACTGGTTCCCGTCACAAGCATCAAAGTATTTAGATTTCCGCCAATAATTTCCCCTGTCGCTTTGCCATGGTTATATATTTTCCAGGCAGCAGGCTGAAGATGACGAGCTTGAGTGGGGTCATACCAAGCATCACTCGTGTAAAAATCGCTGGCATTTAAAGAATAATTTGACTGACCAGCGACTGCATTTTGCCAAGAATTAGTTTGGAAGTCTTGTAATTCATCCATTAAAAAGGCAATATAACCTGGACCATAGTAAGTGACCAAGCCAGTTTTAGCGAAAATCGCTTGGTGAAGAACAGTGATATCAGAAAATCCACAGAAAATTTTAGGATTATTTTTTACAATGTTCCAATCAATATAAGGAAGAAGTTCATTAGAGTTAAAGCCACCAATGGTACATAAAACAGCTTTGACATTAGGGTCTGAAAATGCTGCATGGAAATCTGCAAGTCGTGAATTAATCGAACTTGATTCAAGCAAATCATTTTCTAAAATATGCTGACCAAAAGTAACCTGATAACCAAGTGCTTCAAGACGAGCTTTTGCTTTTAATTTATCTTCAAATTTTCCAGTCCGAGTCAAAGAAGAACTAGGTGAAATCACACGGATTTCATCCCCTTTTTGTAATTTTTTAGGAAATATTTTATTCATTCATTCACCCAAGCCCTCCGTCAGTAAATTGAACTAATTATAGCATTTACTGACAGCATTGTCATCAAAAATATTTAAAGATTTTAATTTAGGAATATATTTTGAAAGTTACTGACAGAAATTCTGTCAGTATTTTTTATATTCGATTAACTTTTGGAATATATGACAAAAGAAAAATAAATTTATTATTTTATTAAATCAGTAACTAAGAAGATTAGGTAAGAACTGACGATAATATAAGAAAATAAAAAAATTAAGAAGGCGTTATAATCCAAGGATTTCCAGCAAGAAAATTATCTTTTGGCATATATTCCAAAACTTTTTCACAGAATTTTCAGAGTGCTATAATGAAGTTGCCAGTTAAAAACTGGAGATAAATTTAATATTAATCAACTATCATAAAAAGAAGGTAATAAAATGAATAGTAAAAAAACAAATCAAAATCAAAAAAATGGGGAATTAACGCAAACAGACAAAATTCTTGAAGTCTTTGCCTGTTCGGCGGCTAAAAAAAGTGTGCAAAATTTACCTATGGCCGTTGTTAAGAAAGAAGAAATTGGCGCCTAAATAATAAAACAAGAAAATGTAAAAAGAGATATTTTTACTTTTGAATAAAAAGGTTGATTAATATTCTGAGTTCTATTGTAACGCTAAGAGCAAAAATAACTTTATTTTCACATTTTCTTGTTAGATTTTAAGGAGTAGGTATGTATAGATATAATAGAAAAGACGGAAAAATAGTTTTAGTAGATGAATTCACAAGAAACTATGTTTCTTGTTCAGATGTTTCAAGGGGGGAGGAAAAACTTGATTCTCAACCTAGAATATTTAATAATTATAATTCGTATAATGCATACATTAACCAAATTGATACTTTAAGTACTGTCTACTATAATGTTACTTACTCATGTAATTTACATTGTCCTTACTGTTATGCACCCAAAAATAAAAATTACATTTCTTTAGAAAATAATAGATTATTTTTAAATAAACTGGTGAAATTAAATACTCAAAATATTGTTCTTATCGGTGGAGAACCGATGATGCACCCCTATTTAGATAAACTGATTGATGATATCTATAAGGCAGGTATACGTTCAATTTCAATCATTACAAATGGCACTATCTTAAAAAAGGAAGTTCTTGAAAAAATTATAGAATATAAGATAGATATACAAGTATCAGTTGACGGACACACGGAAGAATTAAATTCCCCAACCAGAGGTAAGGGTAGTTTAAAAAAAGTACTATCAAACCTAAAGATTTTACAAGATAATAGTGTAAATTATGCGGTAATGCAAGTTTTAACAAAAGAAACAATAAAATTTTCAAAAGAGTTTTCTGATTATTTTTCAAATATGGGAATAGCACACGGATTTTTTCTTGTAAAACAGGCAACTGATAAAGAAAGACCCACCTTAAAAAGTATTGTTAATTTATACGATTTTTTATTAAAAAAATATGGAGAAGTACAAAAAGTTTTTGATTGTGCGAAGTCTTCCGACCAAATGCAATTTGATAAAACAGGTTTTCCAATAACACATTGTGGTGCAGGAATAACGATGTTAAGTATAGATCCACTTGGGAATGTCTATCCTTGCGTTAAATTACACCATTCATCATTTCTTATCACGAATTTATCAAAAGAAAATTCGGGAGATGAAATACTGATGAATAGAAAAAGAGTAATTACTGAAGAATTAGTGGATAATTTGGATAAGTGTCAAAGTTGTAATATTAAATATATCTGTGGGGGAGCTTGCAGAGCAGAAGAGTATTATCAAAGCATTCATCGTGAAAATAAATATTCTCAGTGTGACTTACAAAAAACTAACTTAGAATATTTCATGGAGCATACCAATGTATAAAAAAATGTCTTTATTTCTTGGAATAAATCTTCTAGTATCATTTGCTGGCACTTTGTTTCAGATGAATATTCTTTGGCGAATTTTTACCAATCATGAGCAACTTCAGGCCATTGTTCTTATTTTAAGTTCATCTTTTATTCTTCAAGCCATTTTTTCACTTGTAGCTGGTGTAATTGCTGACTCCTATCCCAAAAAGAGATTATTATTGATAAGTATTGTCAGTTTTATTTTGGTTGTTATTGGAGTTTATTTCATAAAATTTGATAATGCTCGAATTATTTTTTATCTCCTATTTACGGCAATTAGTACCTTATTTCAGCGTGGAATCATTACCCTCGTTGCCTCAGTCTTATCAACAAATGAATATATAAAATATGACTCCATCAGCGTTCTATTCACACAGGTTACAGCAGTTTTAAATAATATTTTAGCAGGTCTTATTATTACTTTTCTTGGACTCAATTATATTTATCTTTTAGTGTTCTTGCTATTTATTTTGTCCTTCTTTGTGACTTATTTCTTTATTCCTAATGAAAAAAAGCAGGAGATAAAGAAAAAAGAAAATACTTTTCCTCTTTCGTTTGTTAAAGAAAAAATTTTGTCAGATAAGAAAATAATCATTTTCATGATTCTTCTATTTTTCTTAAATTTAGATTATGGATATATTCCAAATATCCTACCGTTCTTCATGTTGCAAAGTACAAAAAGTCTTTCTCCTCTGTTTTTATCATTATTAAAGTCTTCCACTAATATAGGCGAAAGTTTGTCATCTATCGTCATTATTCGCTTTAGTAAAAAAGTCTCACAAATGACTAAAATTGGTCTTTTAGGTTCAGCTTTTTGTTTTATTTTTTTGCCAATGATTAATAAGTTTATATTTGTTACCTTTCTCGTCCTCCTTTTTTATGGATTTTTTGATACCTTTACTCAACCCTTATTTAGCTATTTTGTAAGTTCTATTGATTCTTCGGTTCGTGGGCGAATTATTGGGGTCATTGATTGTGTCGTCTATATTGCAGCCCCTATTGGAATGATTCTTGGAAATACAGTTAGCCATTTCGGTTTGATTCCACTTGGAGTCGCAATAGCGACTGTATTTTTACTGACATACCTGATATTAGTTCAGACAAAAATTTATCGAAATATTGACTTAGAGGCAAATAATGAATTCAAATGAAGATTTCTTAAGAAATGAACTAATCTGGCTAGCTTCTATAAGGTGTGAAATTATTGAAAATGATTCTTATATTATAGTGAAAAATAAAACAATTAATACAGAAGATTTTAATTTCTTATTTTTGAAAAAAATAATTGATGAAAGAAAATTAATTCGGATAATGAAAAATCATCATTTACAATTTTTAAAAGTTACTGAGAATATCGATCAAGTCTATGTAAATTTTATTAAACTCTCTACAACAGATATTAATTATGTCGCAAATTATAATAAAAAAGCATTGGATTTTTTAAGGAAAAAAGTGATGGCTTATATCTATCATCAGAAAAAAAGTGGGTTGCCATATTTCCACAAGAAAGATTATTCTCAAAAAATATTATTCCGTACAATATCTATTTGGGTAATGATATTGTAGGAAAAGTTTGTCTAGTATTTTTAGGGGAAACCATTGGAATTTATGATTTTGAAATCTATCCTCCATTTAGAAATATGGGATATGCCAAGCAGTTTTTTCTGTTGTTATTAGATAGGAATAAGAATAGCGAGAAACAAAAAGTTTTTATTCAAACTTGGCGCGAAAACATTTCCGCCAATACTTTATATCTTTCTCAAGCTTTCAAAGTTTTCGATAATTACTACTATTTCAAACTTAAAAATTTCTAATTTACTGACAGAAATTCTGTCAGTATTCTTAAAGAAAAAAATCTACTGACAAGTCCAAAAAATTTCTGTCAGTAGATTTTTAAATTATTTAATCACTTCAAGTCCACCCATATAAGGACGAAGGACTTCAGGAACAGTGATTGAGCCATCTTCATTTTGATAATTTTCAAGAATAGCAGCCACAGTACGTCCAACAGCAAGTCCAGAACCATTCAAAGTGTGAAGGAGTTGAACTTTACCCTCTTCGTCACGATAACGAATTTGGGCACGACGGGCTTGGAAATCTTCACAGTTTGAACATGAAGAAATTTCACGGTAAGTATTTTGCGCAGGAATCCAAACTTCTAAATCATAAGTTTTAGCAGCAGAGAATCCCATGTCACCAGTTGACAAAGCCACAACACGGTATGCAAGACCCAATTTTTGCAGAATATTTTCAGCGTTTGCTGTCATTTTTTCAAGTTCATCATAAGATTGATCAGGTTTAGCAAATTTAACCATTTCAACTTTATGGAATTGGTGCAAACGAATCAAACCACGAGTATCACGACCAGCAGAACCAGCTTCAGAACGGAAAGAAGGACTCATTGCTGTGAATTTGATTGGCAATTCTGCGCCATCCAAAATTTCCCCACGATAGTAGTTAGTCAAAGGAACTTCAGCAGTTGGAATTAAAACAAAACCACGGTCATCTTTCAATTCAAAAGTGTCTTCTTTAAATTTAGGATATTGACCCGTTCCAAACATTGATTCTTGATTAACCATATAAGGAGTAATCATTTCAGTATAACCTTCTTTACCGTGCTCATCAAGCATGAAGTTATAGAGTGCACGTTCAAGTCTTGCACCAGCACCTTTGTAGAATAGGAAGCGTGAACCAGTGACTTTACCACCCCGTTCCCAATCCAAAATTCCTAAATCTTCACCCAAATCCCAGTGAGCTTTAGGTTCAAAATTGAAAGTTGGAGTTTGACCAACACGACGAACCTCAACATTATCATCTTCATCAGCACCAATTGGTGTACTTTCATGAGGAAGATTTGGCAACATGATAATGATTTCATTCAAGTTTTCTTCGATTTCAGCAAGTTCAGCATCAATGGCTTTGATTTCAGCAGAAACTTTTTGCATTGCAGCAATTTGTGCGCTGGCATCGCCTTTTGCACGTTTTACTTGAGAAATTTCATCAGAAACGCTGTTACGTTCAGCTTTCAAAGCCTCAGATTTTACAATGAGTTCACGACGTTTAATATCTAAGTCATGAAGTTTTTCAAGTTTCTCTTTTTCAACACCACGAGTGGCTAATTTTGCAGCAACACCGTCAAAATCAGCACGAATTTTTTTAATATCAAGCATAAGCTCTCCTTTATTTTTATATAAAACTTACTGACAAGAATATTTTAGAAAACGTTCTGTCAGTAGAAAAAAAGCGCCCAAATTCAAAAAGAATTAGGGCGCGGTAATCGCACGGTTCCACCTAAATTATCTATTTATTTACTGACGAAAACTGATATTCAAGCTGTCAGTAAAAATAGAACTCAAGTCACTTGTAACGTAAGCAGACGTTCTCATTTTCATGAGAAAATTAACAGAAGTAGAAAGTCATTATTTTATTTTACTTGTTTTCAGCACCACAAGCTCTCTAAAAAAATTTAATAAGACCCATTTCTAGATTTATTTTACCATTTTGTGAATTACTTTGTCAAAAATTTTTAAAATCAATCATTACTTTTTGAAAGCACGACGGAAAGGGTCAAGCAAACTAGGAGCTCTGACAATATTTTCTTTGCCAACATATTCAGAAACTTTTTTCAAAATAGAACCGGAATCCTTAGAAGAAAATCTTACCTTAGCTTGCGTATCTAAAATCAAAGAAAACTGCTGACCAAGTTTTCCACTGATTGAAACATCAACTTCGGCGCTTTTAATACTTGACCAAGTAAAGAAAATATTTTGTCCTCGACGTGGATTTTTATATTCAAATTCAAAACCAGTATCACCCAAGATAATTTTTCCATTTTCAACCACACCTAAATAGGCTGTTCCTTTTGTTTCATAAAAAATTTCAGAATTATTAGTTGCCAAAATCGTCCTCATTTCCGTTTATACCTGTATTATAACATATCTAAATTATATCAAGAACTAAAGAAGCTAATAAATATGGGCCCAACGAGGGATATGGTTTAAAGAATAAATATAAAAATGTTATCATTAGATTATAAGAAAAAACTAATAAAGGAGGTAAAATGACTTTAATCGGAGTAAAAATTGATAGACTATTTCTCAGAGATCTATTCATACTACTAGTTGGTGTAGGCCTTTATATTCTCTCTATTCAACTTTTTGTCGTTCCTAACGCGATGGCCAGCAATGGAATCGCAGGATTTTCAGTATTTATTCACTTTGTTTTCGGAATGAATCCAGCTTTGACTTTTTTTGCAGTCAATATTCCACTCTTTCTTTTGAGTTGGAAACTACTTGAGCAGCGGGAATTGTTACTGACCATTCCTGGAGCGCTGGCCATGAGCGGATGGATGATGATTTATGAAGCCATAGGAATTACTGGCTTTCAAATGGACTCATTGGTTACTGTGGGAATTATAGACGGAATCCTCTCAGGAATTGGTGCAGGTTTAGTTGTTCTATCACAAGGAACATTTGGCGGCTCTATTCTACTTGCGCGACTTTTTGAAAACAAGTGGAAAGTGCCAATAGATAAAACGCTCTTTGGTATTGATATTGTAGTTATGCTATTAGCAGTCGTGACTTATCTTGCCCTTCCAAATTTTTTTGTCACACTCTTATCTTGTTACATCTTCAGTAAAGTCACACGTTTCATCGGACGACCCTCATACCGCCAACAAATTTTACAAAAAGTTGGATTAATAAAAAATGAGTCAAGTTGTTCTTGTACAACTAATGAATGTTCTTGCTCTAACTAACAAAAAAATCCCAGATTGGGATTTTTATTTTTTCTTCTTTCTCTTAAAAGCATTTTTAAAAGTTCCGAGGAAACTAGGGGATTTAACCACTTTATCGTTTCCTAAATAATGACGAATCCATTTTAAAACAGTTCCTGAGTTTTTCGATGAGAATCGAACCTTAGAGCCATTTTGTAAAACGATTGAAAATTGTCGACCAACTTTAACTTCACCTTTGAGGGATTTTGAAACATCACCCTCAACACGAGCCACTGCCGTCCAAGGAAAAGTCATATTTTTTTCAACATTTCGGTCATTATAAAATTCAAAAGCAACATCACCAATCAGAATTTTTCCATATTCAGCAAAACCTAAATAAGCAATTCCTTCTGTTGAATAATCAGCCTTAGTATTTAGTGATTGAGCCACAGATTCTCTCCATTTCCTAGATTAATAATCTAAAAACCATTATACCATAAAAACGCTTTACTTGCCTTAAATACTTCAATTTGTTAGAGAAAAATAAAATAAAAAAACCAATCCAAAGATTGATTTTTTTATACCAAATCGATTACATGATTTGAGCCCAACGACCGAGGATACCCACGACGAAGAGACCAAAGATAATAACGATTGGAGAAACTTTTTTCTTAAGCAACCACATGCAAAGGAATGTGATAAGCAAACCAGCAAGACCAGGAATCAATTGATTCAAGTTATCTTGAAGGTAAGTTACTTTTGTAGGATCAAGAGAAAGTTTGTTACCTACTTGACCAAGAATATCATGAAGTTGTGTACCAGATACAGAACCTTTAGGGAATTCTACGTAAGCACCTTTTTGTAAAGGAATTTTTGAAACAACGGCGTTAGGACCATTAAAGTTAATTGTTACCCAACGTTGAATCAATACACCAAGGACGAACATACCAAGGATAGATGCACCTTTAGTAACAGTTTGGAGAAGTCCTCCACCAAGGTCTTTAGTGATTGCAGAACCTGATTTATAACCAAATTCTTGAGTGTACCACAAGAAAGCGATACGGATAGCGTTCCACACGATGAAGAAGAAGAGTGGAGCGATAATTGATCCACCAGTAGCCAATGAAGCTGCAATTGCACCAACGATAGGACGTACTGTAAACCAGAAGACAGGGTCACCGATACCGGCAAGAGGACCCATCATACCAACTTTAACCCCTTGAATAGCGGCATCATCGATATCAGCACCGTTAGCACGTTCTTCTTCAAGGGCAAGAGTTACCCCGATGATAGGAGCGGCAACGTATGGGTGAGTATTAAAGAATTCCAAGTGACGTTTCAAAGCTTCTTTAGCTTCTTCGCCAGAAGGGTAGAGTTTTTTCAATGCTGGGATGAGCGAGTAAGCCCAACCACCATTTTGCATACGTTCGTAGTTCCAAGAACCTTGGAGGAACATTGAACGCCACATAACGCTACGACGGATTTTCTTATCAAGAGTTACTTTATTTTCAGACATTTTTTAGATCCTCCTTTCTTAGTAGTCGTTCAAGATGTCGCCAATTGGGTCACCTGATGAAGATGCAGTACCATTTCCAGAACCACCAGAAGCTTGGAGGTTAAGGTAAACGATAGCAATAACAACACCGAGGACACCAGTTGCAATCAATGTTAATTCAGAGATTGGTGCGAGAGCGAAACCAAGGAAGAAGAATGGCCATACTTCACGAGTAGCCATAAGGTTGATAACCATTGCATAACCAACGGCAACAACCATCCCACCACCGACAGCAAGACCGCCAGAGATAACTGGAGGAATAGCAGCAAGTGCTTTTTGGATAGCATCTGGTGAGATAACCAAAAGAAGTCCAGCAGGGATAGCAATACGCAAACCTTGACAGATAAGCGCGATGAAGTGCCACATTTCAACACCTGAGTATGAACCTTTTTCAGCAGCACGGTCAGCTTGGTGAACGAGCACAACTGAAAGCATACGTACAAGAGTAGTCAATACAAGACCAGCAGTTGCAAGCAAGATAGCAGCAGGAACGATAGTACCCATGATGTGAGTCAAATCAAAGTTATTTGATTGAACCATCAAGATAGATGATGCGATAGAGGCAAGGGCAGCATCGGGTGCGACAGCGGCACCAACGTTAGCCCAACCAAGAGCGATCAATTGAAGTGAACCACCGAGGATAATCCCTGCAGAAGCATGACCGGTAACGATACCGATGAGCGAGCAGGCGATAATTGGTTGGTGGAATTGCCATTGGTCAAGGATACCTTCAAGACCAGCAAGGAAGGCAACAACAATGACCAAGATTACAGATAAAACACCGTATTCCATGTTTTTTATATCTCCTTAATTATTTGGCTGCCTAATATTCAATTTTAGTAATCAGAATATCAGACGAGCATATTCTGATTATTGTACGTCAGCTTTGTTAATCAAACCAAAGAGGTCAGATTTAGAGTCAGCTGGAACTTTACGTACGTCGAATTTAACTCCGAGGTCACGCAATTTTTCAAAAGTAGCAACGTCATCTTTGTCCATAGAAAGAACTTTGTTGAGCATTGTTTTACCAGTTGAGTGAGCCATAGAACCAACGTTCAATGTTTCAATTGGTACGCCACCTTCGATTGTTGCAAGAGCGTCTTGTGGAGTTTCGAAAAGAAGAAGGGCTTTAGTGTCACCAAAACGTGGGTCTTTAGCAACTTCAATCATTTTCTTAATTGGTATAACGTTAGCTTTTACACCAGTTGGAGCCGCTTGTTCAATGAGTTTCTTACGAAGTTCATCTTTAGAAACGGTGTCAGAAACGACGATGATGCGGTTTGCTCTTGAGTCTGGAGTCCAAGCAGTTGCAACTTGTCCGTGAAGCAAACGTGAGTCAATACGAGCGAGGTTAATTTTAATTTTACCATCACCGATGACTGTTCCTTCAGGAATCGCACCTTGAACAGCAGCTGGAGCAGCTGCAACAGCAGTTTCTTCAGCAGGTTGAAGTTCTTCAGGAAGTACTTTAATACCGCCTTTGGCTTCTTTCATAATATTTGCTACGACTTTATCCACCCCGGCAGACGCATCCATCATGCGTTCTGTGTAGGCTTGGATAAGCATAGGCAGGTTGAGGCCTGTGATGATAGCAATCTTGCGCTCTGGATTTTCACCCATCACTGCACTTGCTTGATTAAATGGAGAACCGCTCCATAAGTCAGCAAGGACAAGTACTTCATCTTCAGCATCAAATGTTGCGATGGCAGCTTCGATTTTAGCATGCAAATCAGTTGGTCCTTCGCTAGGCATAAAAGTAACAACTTGTACTTTTTCTTGCTCTCCGAAAATCATAGAACCAGATTGTTTGATGCCTGCGGCGAATTCACCATGGCTCGCAATAACAATTCCGATACTCAATGTGAGTAACCTCCTATATAAGATTATAATAAAAATTATTACTTAGTTATTATACTACTTCAAATCAATATTTGCAAATGTTTTCATAAAAATATTACACTTGTTTTTTAAGGAATGGAAACCCTTTATAAATAATTTGTATAGATAGCTTTATAAAGCGTTTTTTGGGTCGTAAATAAAAAAAGATTATCAAAGTAAGATAAATCTTTTTGAAAAGTAACAGGAATCGAAAAACTTATGGTAGAATAGTAGTTGATAAAATAATACACTAATCTCTCTCGATTTTAAGTGCTCCTGTAGGACAGGATTTTATAGCTAAAAGAAGTGAATTATCATCGGAAAATTCTTTTTGAACTTCCTCCGTATCATAAAATTTGACGATTCCATTATCGTGATAATCAAAAACTTCTGGCGCATGGAGATTACATAAACCACATGCGATACATTTATCGGGAATTATTTTTATCTTCATATAGGAAATGATAATAAAAAAATAGTAAAATTGAAAGGAAAAGGTCGTGTCAACAAAAGAACCCTGGAATAATGAAATTTATCGTGCGATGAAAGAAGAATCGACTGAAATGAAAAGACATGATAGAGGTAGAGATGAAAGTAAACGTCCGTTAACGACGCGTTTTTTGACTTTTCTCGTTATCCTCATGTTTATTCTTGTTGGGCTAGCTATTGGTTTTATTTTATGGAATAATCAAGTACGAAATACAGCTAGTATCGCAAAAAGTTTTCACCAATCTTCATCAGTAGCTAAAACCGAAGAATCAACCAGTCAAGCCACGGCCTCTTCCTCAACAGAAGCGACTCCACCTGCTAGTAGCAGCAGCACAGTTGCCTCATCATCTAGCAGTAGCGTTGAGTCTGGAACAACTTATACAATTGCTACCGGAGATTATCCAAGTACGATTGCAGCTAAGACAGGAATTCCTTGGGCAACGATTGCTAGTTTGAATGGAATTACAGAGGATGGATATAATGCTGATGGATCAGCTATACATGCTGGACAAGTTTTAAAATTAAAATAAAAAATCACTGATAGACTTTTTTACATAATTCTGTCAGTAAAAATTGAACTAAAATAGGAAATAAGGTAAATAAAGAGATTCTATGAAAAAGATTCAAATTGCAATTGACGGTCCAGCGTCAAGTGGAAAATCAACTGTTGCTAAAATTATTGCACGAAATCTTGACTTAATTTATTTGGATACGGGCGCTATGTATCGAGTAGCTACGTTTGTTGCCTTGCAAAAGGAAACAGATGATGCAAAAGAAATCATTGAATTTATTGAAAAAAATCCAATTTCTTTTATGAATGGTCAAAAAGGTCAAGAAGTTTTAATGGGCTCAGAGAATGTTACAGAAGTGATTAGAACAAATGAAGTTACAAATACTGTTTCTAAAATCTCAGCTATGACCGAAATTCGTGAATTCATGGTTGCAGAACAACAAAGAATTGCTAAAAATGGTGGAATTATCATGGATGGACGTGATATTGGAACAGTTGTTTTACCGAAGGCAGATTTAAAAATTTTCCTCGTTGCTTCAGTTGATGAACGGGCTGAACGACGTTATAAAGAAAATCTGTCTAAGGGAATTCCAACCAATCTTGAGCGTTTGAAAATTGAAATTTCGGAAAGAGACCGAAAAGATAGCACACGAGCAATTTCTCCTTTGAAACAAGCAGAAGATGCGATATTGCTTGATAGTACTGGAAAAACAATTAATGAAATTGTTCAATTTATTGAAGATAAAGCTAGAGAACTCATGTAAATGAGTTCTTTTTAATTATTAGATAGTCTAAAGATTGGTAAGATTTTGCAGGAATTATCAAACTTTGATATAATAATATGACAATGAATGAAAAAAAGTATAAACGCTTAGAATATTTGAGACATAACATCAATTATCTCACAATCCGAGAGCGTCAAGAGTACTATGACTTACTCAATGAACTAAAAAAAGCTGGAAATCAATCTGAACCCGAAGAATTCGAGGAATTTGAAGAATACGTCGAGCCAGAATATGAATATTCCGATTATGAACCAGAAAGCTTTCAAAAAAATACTTCCTCTTCTAATGGTAGAAATGCTAGTCGAAGAAATACGCGAGAAAGTTTTTCAAATCAAAAAAACAACAGAAATAAACCATCAAAAAAAGAAAGCAAATCTTCTAAAAAAGCTAAATCTGGCAAGAAGAAAAAACGTCACTGGTTAAGAACAATATTAACAATTATTGTTGTGATTATTGCAGTCATGATTGGTTTCTTTGTTTATGGATATCAAAGGGGCGTTAAACATGAGGGAAGCGTCGCTAAACAAGAAAAGTTCACAAGTTTAAAAAATTCGGACGGTTCTGTAAATATTCTTTTGTTAGGAGCAGACCAAAGACCATGGCAATCATCAGGTGTTGCTCATACCGATACTATTATGGTTTTACATGTCAATGGTAAGAATCATCAGACACAAATCGTGAGCTTTATGCGTGATACCCTTGTCAATATTCCTGATGTCGGCTCAAGTAATACTCCAGACTCAAAAATAAATTCTGCCTTTACAATTGGAGAACAATACAATAAACAGGGTGTGAATTTGATGAGTGAGACACTGAAAAATAACTTTGGCATTAATTGTCAATATTATGCAGTCGTCGATTTTTCAAGTTTTGCAACGATTATTGATTCTTTGTTCCCAACTGGCCTAAAAATTGATGCAAAATTTTCGACTGTGAATGGTGAGAATCTTTCTGCCGTACCTGTTCCCGATGATTTAGCTGCAACAGAAGGAAAAGTTTCAAGTGACAAAGACTTGACAGCTGAAGAAGCAGCCGCTTTAGGTTATCCTGATGGTGGTGGTACATTTATGATGATTAAACCGGGGACTCAAAAAATGGATGGACGAATGCTCTTGAATTATGCCCGATTCCGTCATGATGATGAGGGAGATTATGGACGAGTAAAACGTCAACAACAAGTTTTAGAAACAGTAATGTCTAAAATGAAAAATCCCCTCTCATTGTTTACTGCTTCAAGTGCGTTGGGAACAACAAGAGCAGTTACAATGACGAATATTCCAAATTCATTTTTCTTAACTAAAGGAATTACAGCTCTTTTGGATATGAAAAATGGTATAAAATCAACAACAATTCCAGCTAACAATGACTGGGAGAATGCCTATGATATGTATGGAGGTCTAGGACTTTCAATTGATATGACAAAATACAAAGCGAAAGCCCAAGAACTTCTTGGTCAATAAATTAAAAATTACTAACAGTTTTGTTAGTGATTTTTAATTTTAAATATTCATATGAAAAAAATGATGACAATTTTTTTCTTTAGTTATTGATTAATGGCTTATAAATAAATTAGAAATTTGTATTTTTATGATATGATATGAGTATCATAATAAGATAAGTAGGTCTAATCCAATGATGTTTAATTATATTTATACTACTTTTTTGACAATTTTATACACAGTCGTGATGTCACTTTCTCTAAGCTTGTATCTAAAAGAGCGAAAAAAGAATTATTTATTGGTAAGTCTTTATTTTTTGTTTCTTATTTTAACCGGTTTAATAGTGACCATGTCCGAAACCTTTCAAATATTTGCAAATGACTATAATCGGCAATTTATGGTTAATCCAATCATTGAAACCATTTATTATTTGGCAACTTTTGGTATTGCCTTAAAATTAGTGACCGAATTATTTGAAGAAAAAATAAAAACTTATCAATATGGTATTTATGTTGTTTTTGCTTTATGGCTTATTGTTGTTCCCTTTATGGCAAATTCAGCGCTAAAGGTCTGGCTCTATTATTTTCCAAGCCAATTACTAACGGTCTATCTTGGAATTTATTTATTAATCCTTAATCGAAAAATGATTCCTAAAAGCAGTTTAGGAAAATATGTAAAATTAATTGGAAGCCTAGCAATAATTTTTGGATTAGCTATATTAGTAGAAGATACTTTTATTATTTACTTTAGAGATATTTATTATACAAATATGCTTAAAATCCATAATAGAAATGTTTCAGAAGACATTTTTCATATCTCACTTTGCCTTATTGCCATTAAATATTTTCTAACCAATTATCAAAAAGGCAGCGAAGAAGTAGCTGTCATTGATATTAGAAATGAAAAAAATGAGACTAATGATTCTGTAAGTAATTTTGAAGAAGATGAATATTACTTTGAAAGATTTATGGATAAATATGGAATCACTCAACGGGAAGGAGAAATTCTTGAACTTCTCCTTCAACGTAAACACAATCAAGAAATAGCCAATCAATTATATCTTTCTCTAGGAACGGTCAAAACCCACACTCACAATATTTTTATAAAACTCCAAGTTGAAAAACGTTCAGAAGTTTGCGAAGTCTGGGAAGCGTTTGAAAAATCAGAGCTTACTCAATAATCCTAAAACTCCATTTTTTAATGGAGTTTATTTTTATTTTGATTAAGAAAGCGGTTAAAATAGTTCTAAACCTTACTAAACCTTTTTACTTAACCCTTTGCTATCAAAGGGTTTTCGGCTTTTATAAAAGATTAAATCCTAGAGTTGATTGTTTTATATTTTTGCTCTTGATATACTGAAACCGTTCCCAAGAGGGAAGTCAAATAACTATTTTATTCAGGAGGAATAAAGAAATGGTAACAACAAACAAACGTGATTTCATCACAACAGAAGAGTACACTAAAGAAGAAATTCTTGATATTGTAACATTGGGCTTAAAAATCAAAGCGGCAATTAAAAATGGCTACTATCCACCACTTCTTAAAAACAAATCACTAGGAATGATTTTCCAACAAACATCAACTCGTACTCGTGTTTCCTTTGAAACAGCTATGACTCAATTAGGAGGACATGCAGAATATTTAGCACCTGGTCAAATTCAACTCGGTGGTCATGAAACAATAGAAGATACAAGCACAGTTCTTTCTAGATTGCTTGATATCATCATGGCGCGTGTTGATCGTCATGAATCAGTTAATAACCTTGCAAAACATACAACCATTCCAGTTCTTAATGGGATGTCAGACTATAATCATCCAACACAAGAAGTCGGTGATTTGACTACAATGATTGAACATTTACCAGCTGGTAAAAAATTAGAAGATTGTAAAGTTGTCTTTGTCGGTGATGCGACTCAAGTTTGTTTCTCATTAGGTTTAATCGCAACTAAAATGGGAATGCACTTTGTTCATTTTGGCCCTAAAGGCTACCAACTTAATGAAGAACATCAAGCAAAATTAGCTGCAAATTGTGAGGTTTCTGGTGGTACTTATGAAGTAACAGACGATGAAGAATCAATTGTCGGTGCAGATTTCCTTTATACAGATGTTTGGTACGGTTTGTATGATGCAGAACTATCAGAAGAAGAACGTCTAGCGATTTTCTTCCCTAAATATCAAGTGACACCTGAGATGATGGCAAAAGCAGGAGCACATACAAAATTTATGCATTGTCTACCAGCTTCAAGAGGTGAAGAAGTTGTTGATGCGGTTATTGATGGTCCAAACTCAATTTGTTTTGACGAAGCCGAAAATCGCTTGACTTCAATTCGTGCCCTCCTTGTTTGGTTGATGTCCGATTATGCTGAAAAAAATCCTTATGATTTGAAAGCACAAGCCAAAGCTAAGGCTGAGTTAGAGGCTTACTTAGCCAAATAAGAAAGTGTATCATTTATGGAAAATGGAAAGAAAAAATTTAGTCTGTTTAGTGCTATTCTTTCTGTCATTTGTGTTGTTTTTGTTGCCGAAGCAGCAGCACCGGTTGCTGCTATTGGTAACTCGCAGTTCTTTTGGTGGATTGTTCTCATCGTTGCTTTTCTCTTACCTTATGGTCTAATTACATCTGAACTTGGAACAACTTATACTGGTGAGGGTGGGCTGTATGATTGGATTACAAAAGCCTTTGGTCATCGTTGGGGAGCGCGTGCTTCATGGTTTTATTGGGTAAACTTCCCATTATGGATGGCTTCACTTGCTGTACTTTGTCCTGATTTATTGCATACAATGTTTGGCTTTCAATTAAATACAGGTATTTCACTATTAATTGAATTAATTTTCATCTGGGTTATTGTTTTGATTAGTTTATATCCAGTAAGTGATAGCGTTTGGATTTTAAATGGCGGCGCAGTAATTAAGGTATTCTTAGCATTAGCATTAGGAGGCTTAGGAGTTTATTCAGCTTTGACTAAGGGAGTAGCAAATCATTATACTTTAGCATCATTACTTCCAAGTTTTGATTTGCATAGTCTATCATTTATCTCAGTAATCATTTTTAACTTACTGGGGTTTGAAGTCATTTGTACTTTTGCTGACAGTATGGAAAATCCTAAGAAACAAATCCCACAATCAATCATCATTGGTGGGATCGTAATTGCAGCGATTTATATGTTTTCGGCCTTTGGGATCGGTGTTGCTATTCCAACCGATAAATTATCGACAAGTTCGGGATTGGTAGATAGTTTCCAAGTGATGCTGGGTACACCGACAGGTTGGTTCATTAGTTTAATCGCTTTCTTGTTTATGCTGACTTTAGTGGGTAATATGGTTTCTTGGTCACAAGGGGTTAATAATATTGCTAGTTATGCTGCTGATAATGGCGACATGCCTAAATTCTTCTCAAAAAGACGTGCTTCTAATGGAATTTCTTGGGGTGCAGCTTTGATGAATGGGATTGTAGCGACATTTATTGTTGTGATTGCTCCATTATTACCCAATCAAGATTTGTTCTGGTCATTCTTCTCATTAAATTTAGTTCTATTTTTATTGAGTTATATTCCGGTCTTCCCTGCCTTTTATAAATTGCGCAAGATTGACCCTGAGACTCCACGTCCATTTAAAGTGAGTGGCAGTGACGGAATCTTGAAAGTATATATGGCCTTACCAATGATTATTATTATCATATCATTAATTTTTACAGCCATACCTTTGCAATATGATAAGGCGTCATTGACAGAACAATTACCGATTACAATTGGCGCAATTATTTTTATTGTGATTGGTGAATTAATTATTAAATTTAAAAAAATAAAAAAATAGGAGAGAAAAAATGGCAAAACGTATTATTGGTACAACACCAAAAGAAGATGGTTTTCGGATGCCTGGTGAATTTGAAGCTCAAGATCAAATTTTTATGATCTGGCCCGAACGTCCAGATAACTGGCGTGATGGAGCAAAACCTGTTCAGATTGCCTTTACTAATGTTGCTAAAGCAATTAGTAGATTTACACCAGTAACAATGTTAGTTTCACAAGCCCAATATCAAAATGCTCGATATCAATTACCCGCTGACGTGCGTGTGCTTGAAGTTTCTAATAACGACTCGTGGGTTCGTGACTGTGGGCCAAGTTTTGTAATTAATGATAAGGGCGAACTTCGAGCAAATGACTGGACTTTTAACGCTTGGGGTGGACTTGTTGATGGTCTATATTTTCCTTGGGATCAAGATGATCTAGTGGCACAAAAAGTTTGTGAATTAGAACGTGTTGACTCTTATCGGACAGATGATTTTGTTCTTGAAGGAGGTTCATTCCATGTTGACGGTCAAGGAACAGTTTTGACTACTGAAATGTGCCTTTTATCTGAAGGACGTAATCCTCACATGAGCAAAGAGGACATTGAAAATAAACTTAAAGAACATTTGAATGCTGAAAAAATTCTTTGGCTTGGGGATGGAATTGACCCGGAAGAAACAAATGGTCACGTGGATGATGTTGCTTGCTTCGTAGCGCCAGGGGAAGTTGCATGCATTTATACTGAGGATGAGAAGTCACCATTTTATGAAGCAGCACAAGATGCCTATAAACGCTTGAACCAAATGACAGATGCTAAAGGACGTCAACTCAAAGTTCATAAATTGACTTGTCCAGCTAAAAATGTAACGATTAAAAAACAATTTAGAATTGATACAGTTGAAGGAACAATGCCACGTGAAGACGGAGATATTTGTATAGCTTCATATATGAATTTCTTGATTACAAACAAAGGAGTTATCGTACCACAATACGGTGATGAAAATGATGCTCTGGCATTAAAACAAGTTCAAGAGATGTTTCCAGACCGGGAAATAGTTGGCGTGAACACTGTTGAAGTAGTTTATGGTGGAGGAAATATCCATTGTATTACTCAACAACAACCTAAAGCCAAATAAGGAGTAGAGAGGATTTAACAGAAAATGGCAAAACGTATTGTAGTTGCTCTAGGGGGGAATGCTATTTTAACTAGCGACCCTACAGCGCAAGCACAATCTACGGCACTTAATAAGACTGCCGATCAATTAATGCCTTTAATAAAAGACAATGATGTTGAAATGGTTGTCACTCATGGAAATGGACCGCAAGTTGGTAATTTACTTTTGCAACAACTTGAAAGTAATTCAGTTAAAAATCCGGCAATGCCACTTGATACAGCTGTTGCTATGACTCAAGGGGAAATCGGTTATTGGATGGCACAAGCTTTTACAGAAGCTCTTGCTAATAATGGAATGTCTGATGTTCCATTTGTTTCTGTAGTGACAAGAACAGTAGTTGATGCTAATGATGAGGCTTTTAAAAATCCGACAAAACCTATTGGACCTTTTTATAGCCAAGAAGAGGCTAAAAATATTCAGACTCAATATCCTGATTGGAAATTGATTGAGGATTCTGGACGAGGTTACCGAAGAGTAGTTCCTTCACCTTTACCTCTCAAAATTGTTGAGGCTAACGCAATTAAACCATTGTTAGAATCATCAGCTTTGGTTACAGTATCTGGTGGCGG
This sequence comes from Lactococcus sp. KTH0-1S, assembly GCF_052544945.1. Classification (NCBI taxonomy): domain Bacteria; kingdom Bacillati; phylum Bacillota; class Bacilli; order Lactobacillales; family Streptococcaceae; genus Lactococcus; species Lactococcus sp. KTH0-1S. Next base: position 1,738,182 of record NZ_CP195165.1, on the reverse strand, counting down.
AGGAATTCCTGTTATTGAAAAAAATAAGGGGTATCAAGGAGTTGAAGCAGTAATTGATAAAGATTTTTCCGCAGCAAAATTAGCAGAACTTGTTGATGCTGATGAACTAGTTATTTTTACCTCTGTCGGTGATGTCTTTTTAAATTTTGGTAAACCCAATCAAAAAGCTCTAGGAATTGTACCAGTTAAGGAAATGCGTCAATATCTAGAAGAAGGTTATTTTGCGGCAGGTTCTATGAAACCAAAAGTGGCAGCAGCTGTTGCTTTTGTCGAAAATACTGGCAACCAAGCCACGATTACTTCGCTTGAAAATGTGAAAAACTTTGTCAAAACTGGAGCAGGAACACGGATTGTCCCTGATTTATTTTAAAAAAATATTTTTCAAAATAATTTATTTCAAATTTGAAATAAAAAGAATTTTAGTAGGGCATCCCTTTTAATTTGACAAAAAGTATAGCTAGTGCTATACTTTTTTTGTAGTAAATAAAAACTAATCATATTAGGTGAGGTTACTCTGAAGAACATAGGTTATCGCTCAGAACTGTCGAGAGACAATAATGGGTAAAGCAGGACTAGTCGAATCAAGGCTTTTCCAAGATAACTAGAAATATCATTTCTTACGTCTCAGAAAGCTAAAACTCAAATGTCGTGATTAAATAGACTAATAATCTATTGATTTTGAGAGCCTCCCTTTATATGAAAAGGAGGCTTTTTATGTCAAGAAGAAAATATCTTGATACAAAACAACCAAAAGTAAAATCTATTATGGGTGATTTTATTTTAATTGGTATTATTTGTTTGTTTGCATTTATTCTTATTGTGACACAAATAACTATTAACCAACCCCTTTCATCGTTACCATCTCAAAGTTCAGTGGATGATGTCAAGAAAATGCACGATTTTTTATCTATTGGAAACCTTGCGTATTTTTCAATGCGAACAATGTTTCGCATGATTGTAGGAATGATGTGGTCAATTTTATTCTCTGTTATTTGTGGTGTATTGGCAGTAAAGTTTAAAACTGCAAGAAGAATTATTTTGCCGATGGTCAATTTCTTAGAATCAGTTCCTTTATTAGGTTTCATGACATTCACTACTGCATTTTTACTTGGATTATATCCAGGTAATGTAATGGGAGCAGAAGCGCTTGCCATTTTTGCAGTGTTTACTGGGCAAGCATGGAACATCATGTTGTCACTTTACCAAATAATGGAAGTAGTTCCCAAAGATTTGAAAGAAGTAACATCGCAATTTCGATACAGTGCTTGGGAAAAATTTTGGCGTCTTGAATTTGTATATTCAATTCCAGGCCTACTATGGAATCTTGTCATATCTCAGTCAGCAGCATGGTTTGCTATTGTTGCAAGTGAACAGGTTACCGTCGCAATCCCTAAGTCTGAAACTTTAATTTTGCCAGGAATTGGCTCTTATATTCAAGTTGCATTAGATCGAGCAGACTTTAAAGCTTGTGGTTTCGCTGTTATTGCTTTAATTATTAATGTCGTCATACTAAATTTCTTAGTTTTTCAACCTTTGGTTAAAGCTACTTATTATTATCGTTATGATGAAGGAACAACTCAAGGTAATCCTCCAAAATCAATTGTATACAATTTAGTAAAAGCATCTAATTTTGGAAAAATATTAATGAAATGGATTCAAAAAATAAAAGATTTCTGGATTTTTAAGTTACCTAGAGTTTGGTATATTCTTAGGATAAATCTTATTTTTAAATATCTAGGAAAAGTTAAGAAATATATTTCAATCATTTGGTATATCCTTTTAGGGTATGCGGTTGTTATCTCTGCTATTAAACTTTATAGATTCTTACCTCATGAAGATTTTTCAATAATCCCTCACTTAATGCTTTTAACTACATTGAGGGTAGTATTAGCAATGCTTATAGCAGCAGCGATTTTTACACCTCTTGGGGTTTGGGTTGCAAGTAACAAAAGACGTTTAAGATTTATCCAACCAATTGGACAAGTTGTTGGATCGATTCCTTCAAACGTATATACTCCATTCATAGTAATTTTTATTAGTTTAGGGTATAAGCAACTTGAGTGGTGGATTTTGCCGCTAATCATGGTTGGTTGTCAATGGTATTACTTTTTCAATGTTATTGCTGGGTATTTAGCAATACCAGATGATATAAAAGAAGTCACAAAAATTTTTCCATTATCCAAGTTTAAGTGGTGGACTCGCTATCTCATTCCATCAATGTTTCCGTACTTGATAACAGCTATCATAAATGCTGCGGGAGCAGCATGGAATGCAGATATATCAGCGGAAAGCCTACAGTGGGGTAAAGAAACAATAAATGTTACTGGCTTAGGGCAATATATTGCTGTGAATGATGGAATTAAAGATAAATCAGCACTTGGTACTTTGGCGATGTGTGCTGTAGTAGGATTGTGTATTATATTCGTTTGGCAACCACTTTACAAATATGCTAGAGAAAAATTCCATTATTAAAAAGGGAGGAAATAAGAATGGAAAAGAAAAATTTAATAAAAGTAACTTCACTCTGCAAAGATTATGGAGTAGAAAGATCAAAGAAATATATACAAGTTCTGAAAGACATAAACTTTACCGTAAAGGAAGGAGAATTTGTAAGTCTTATTGGACAATCAGGAGCAGGGAAATCGACATTATTGAGAAGTTTAGCTGGTCTTGTTCATCCAAGTCATGGAGAAATCATCTTTGAAGGAAAAAAGATTAAAGAACCGGATCCAAATATTAGTATGGTTTTTCAGAATTTTGCTCTATTTCCATGGTTAAATGTTCATAAAAATGTTTCATTTGGCATAGATAATAATTTGAAAATATCTAAAAATGAAATTAACGATAGAGTAAAAAAACTAATAAAAATGATTGGTCTAGAGGGTAATGAAAAATCATATCCAAGAGAAATTTCTGGCGGAATGAAACAAAGAGTTGGATTTGCTAGAGCTTTAGCCGCAGAACCTACATTATTATTACTTGATGAACCTTTTTCTGCTTTAGATGTTGTAACATCCAAACAGCTGTCAGATCAACTTATTAGTATGTGGTTAAGTCAACAAATTGTCACAAAATCAATTGTAATGATTACGCACGATATAGAACAAGCAGTGCAAATGTCTGATAGGATTATATTGTTAGATTCAAATCCAGGGAGGATTGCGAAAGTTTACAACATTGATATCCCAAGAAATCATAGAACTATAAGTAGTATCTCAAGTATTGTTGAAGAAATTACTAATGAGATGGTAGTCATGACAGAACTTAATGTTAATAAAAATTTTTAGTAGTTAAAAGAAAGGAAGAAAAATTAATATGATTCCACATAGGAGAAAAAGAAATAATAAAATAAAAAAAATAGCCGGATTTCTCATATCTCTAGTAATAATAATAGGAGTTGGAGTATTTGGGTATATCGCGATGGCCAATCATCGCTTAAATAATATATTAGACAAAGGTTATCATAAAGTTGATAACAACTATAAATCTGAGAAACATAAGGATACAGAGTCATTTTTGATCATGGGTTTAGATAATACTCAAGAGAGGAATTTGGGAACGACGCGAACGGATGCGATGATGATTATTACAATTAATAAAAAAACAAAAACGACAACTTTTTGTAGTATCCCTCGCGATAGTTTTGTTCAAATTGATTCAAAATCATATAAAGGTATGCAACGGATAGAAGCTGCCTATACTTATGGAGGACCTTCGGCTTCAGTTAATACAGTAGAAAAAACTTTTAATATTCCTATTGATCATTATTGTGTTTTTAACTTCAATTCATTTATTAAGCTTATTGATGCTATAGGTGGAATTGATATTGATGTTGAAAAGTCATTTATGGGTACTGATGAAAGTGGTAATGAGTCTATAAAGTTTAATTCAGGTAAGCAACACTTAGATGGTGCCAAGGCTCTTTCATATGCTAGAGAAAGACATGTAGATACAGATATTATGAGAGGTTTCAGGCAACAAAAGGTAATTTCAGCAGTTGAGGAAAAGTTAAAATCAATGACTTCTTTCACTAATTTATATTCTATTATTGATTCTTTAGATGATAATATTCAAACTGATATCACACCAAAAGATATTAAAGAGCTTATTTCTAACGCTTTAGCTTTTAGTAAATACTCTAAACAACAATTAACTTTTGATTGGAGAACTTTCAGTAACCAAGGAAGAAGTATGGTAGAACTCTATAAAGATAGTATCAAATTTGTCAGTCATAAATTAAGAGTCTCTCTCGAATTAGATCGTAAAAATGGGACTGATAACAATGGATATTCCTTCCATACAAATGGTGACTATCTTTATCAAAGTGACTATACTGTCCAGAATCCAGAAGCTGAAGCCCAAGAAGATACTTCAATGAATGGAAATACATATATTGGGACAAGTGGTAATACAACTACTGGTCCTCTGCCTAATATTAAGACTTCAAATGGTTTTATTAAGTAATTAAGATAAATAGCCCCTATCGTAGGAGCTATTTATCTTAATTACTTAATAAAATATTTACAATTAGAAGGGGGCAATCTCAGAATAAATTAGTGATGTGATAGGATTACAAGGATAAAAATAATCCAATCATAGGTAATATGAACAAGTAAACCTGTATACAAGGAGTCGCTCCTTAAAGAGGCAAGGGTAAAGGGAATTCTCGCGGCTGCAATAATAAAAATAACTTGGGCAAAATTCCAGTCGTAAGTAGGTAAATGTAGAAATCCGAATATTAAAGTAGATATGATAACTGCAACAATTATGGCTTTTCGTGTTCCACCTAATAAGTTTGCGATAATTATAAGTAAAATTATAGTAATTAACTCTTCCCCTAAAAGCATAGGAATTGTCTTAAGAAGTCCAAAAATAGTCATTCCATCTGCTACTGAATTAGAATTTGGAGAACTTCCTAACAGTATTTTAGTAATTATAATGCCAACTCCAGCAAAAATATAAGCACCTATAAGTCCAGCAAAATAAGAACTCACTATTTTTTGAGGTTTAGAAAAAGTGTAAGAAATTCCCTTTTTCCCAAAAAGAATGTAAAGGCTGATAAATCCAGCAATAGCTAAGGAAAAAGGAGCAATAATTGGGAGCCCAAAAGATAATGCTAAAAACCCAGCTAATAGTAAAATCAGTGATAGAGGAACTGCTGATTTGCTCATAGGTACGGTAAAAAGTTTTTTCAAAAGAGAAACCTCCAAAATTTAGATAGATTGACAAGCCTAATAAAGCTATTTAAATAAGTATAACATGAATAAAAATTTTTTAAGGAATATAAACAATGGATAAAAATAGGTAGCTTAAAAGTGTATTTGAAAAAATCTGACAACAAAAAAAGCACCTACTCTATATCCTAAAGTAGATACTTTTACGGTGAGGGATGTTCATCCATTGACTTATTCTCCTATACTATTTTTTCTAAATTGTGTGTTGCTTCTTCAATTGTATTACCAATACCAAAAATTTGAGGTTTGTTAGCCAAAAAAGCTTGAAACACATTTTTTGAAGTATCAAGTTGAATACTATACTCAAAAAATTTATTTTTGTTAGTGTATGTCATCATAATACATTCTCCTTTCTTTTTTTAACGAAAGGGACTATAACAATCACAACGAAATTCCAAGTTCAGTTTAACACAAAAACAAAGTATTTGCAATATACGAGAAAATTAATAGGTAATAAAGTATTTGCCCTTAGATTGAAATTTAAAATCAGGTTTATGATATTTTGATAAAATATCTGTTAATCCAATCCTCTTAGAGATAAACAGGGTAATATTTTTCCGAAAAAGAACTGAAAAAAATAAAAAAGAAGGAATAATCCTTCTACTATATTAAATATTTTCTAAGTGCCCTTTTTTATCTTTAGCTATTAAATAGTAGGCGCACGCTGCAATGGACCAGGCCCAAACAATATGTCCAAAGAACTCAGAAAAGTGTTCGTCGAAAGGTTGGTTCCAAGGAGCAGGAACTGTTCCCATAGCTGGCATTAAGATAATATGCCAGATAATCCATATTACAATACCATAAGCAGCCCCTTGCCATAAAGTGATAGCTTTCCAGTATTGCGCTATAAAAATAAATAATGCAGCAAAGAAAATTGAAAAACTAAAGTGAAGAATCAAAGAGAACCAAAATACTTTTTGATCTTGAGAATATAAAATGTATGAGTGGGTGAGAGAAGATGGCACACCAAACTGTTCCATCATATGTTGTGGAGGGTTGGTTAAATTACGAGCAATAGTTCGTGGCGGAAGAATTGCTTCCCAACCAATTTTAACCATTCCAGAAATCATACCTGAAATAAATCCGAACCAAATGCTTTTGAGAATAATCTCTTTTAGAGAAGCAATTGGTTTGCTTAATGAGAACATAATAATACTCCTTTCTTATGTCCTCTATTCTAACAAAAAGTTAAATGTAATTCAAAAATACCGGAGGATTCAGTGTTTTTGATGCTATCTTACAAAAATTGTAAACAAAGGAAGTAAAAAAATAAAAAAATTGCTACTAGATATTTAAAAATCCCCACAGAAATTTCTGTGAGGAAATAATTATATATCGTACTTTCCTGTATGCAAAGTCCTGATTGATTCGCCTCCGGGTAAAGGAGGTAAGCCAAGAGAATCTTCACGGCTAAAGGCTTCAAGTAATCCAGGAGTTAAGTGAGAATACTCAACTGTTTCTGGACTAATCTTATGAAGAATTGTGTCCCCTTTTCCTTCAGTAACTTTTTTAGCAAAGTTGGGATCAATCAAAGTTCCACGAGCAACGGCAATTAAATCAGCATAGTTTTCAATGGCATCAGTCGCTGTATCCTCCTCAAAAATACCACCGACAATTAGAAGTTTTGTTTTATCATCTAAAATTTCTTTAAAAAGTTCAGCATAAGACTTTTTGCTATTTTCAGGTTTAGAATTGTATCCCGCCCATAATGAAAGATGAATATAATCAAGTTCATATTTAATTACTTCAGAGATAAGTTTTAGAGCTTCTTTATAATCATAGCCAACATTTTTTCCATGAAGTTCTTCAGGAGAAATACGGTAACCAATGATAAAGTCTTTAGGAGCATATTCATCAACGATTGCTTTGACTTCTTTAACAACAGCTAGCGGAAAGGCCATTCGTTTATCCAGTGAACCACCCCATTTATCTGTGCGAAGATTAGAAAGTTTTGAGAAAAATTGTTGAATTAAATAATGATTGGCACCATGAATTTCAACACCGTCAAAGCCGGCATCAATTGCCCGTTTTGTGGCTTTACCAAAATCAAGAATAATATCATCAATCTCTGTTAGTGTGAGTTCACGAACAGGGTAATCTAAGAAAGAAAAATCGACAGCAGAAGGAGCCACCACATCTAACCCATTAACGTGACGTCCTACAGCGGCTCGCCCAGCATGATGAATTTGAAGAATAGCTTTATTTCCATCTTTTTTTAGAGCCTGTGCAGTTTTGCGGAGTCCTTCAAGATGAGCGTCAGAATAAGCTCCTAATTGTTCAGGATATCCTGGCACATATGCTGGTCCACCATTTTCACTCACATAATGGAATTCTGTAATTAACATACCTGCCGCTTGTGAACGGGCAGAGTAATATTGAATAGTATCATCAGAAGCGAAACCACCTTTTAAACCAGAATGAGTTTGCATTGGAGACATTACAATACGGTTGTTTAAAGTTGCCCCATGACGTAAGGTAACATGATCAGTTAATTGATTTGGCATATTTTTATCCTGTTATTATTATATTTGGAAAGTAGATTATTAAAACTATAATTCGAGAAATATCGATATGAAGAAATAAAAAGAAAGTTAATTATAACTCTTCTAATATGAAATTTTTAAAATCGGAAATCATCTCCTCATTTCGACGATAATAGGTCCATTTACCAATGCGAGTAGCAATTAATAAATTGTCTTTTTCTAACATAGATAAATAATGAGAAGTAGTAGACTGAGTTAAGTTAAGTAATTTTTGAATCTCACCTACACAAACACCTGTTTCAACCTCATCTACTTTAGTTTCGTTGTAGAAATGTTTTTTGGGTTCTTTGAGTAAAGTAAGAATCTTCAATCGATATTCATTTGATAGAGTTTTAAAAGTTTCCACATTTTCCATAAATCTATTATATCGAAAAAATTCGATATGTCAATATAAAAGATTTTTTGGGGGGAGTTAAACACTTATCGTTTGTTAGGTTCTTTTCTTAATTTCAAGTAAACTAAAGAACCATCTGTAGATATTTTATCTCCCCCACCATTTCTGCTTCGATAAGGATTTGTGAAATGAGTATATAGCTTCCTTTCTTCAACTAATCCATGCTCGATGAGTTCATCTGCGATAAGATTTCTTTCTTCATCTATATTCTCATCAATACGATGAGTAATTTGTCCTGTAAATAAAGAAAATCTAATACCAATATCTAAAGAAGCGGCACAGACCCAATCAGACTTTACTCCCCCAGGGAGGTAATAATCTTGTGGAGTTTCCCATAATCTGATATGATGCCTTTGTTTAGGACTGCCAGAAATTTCCTTTTCAAAGGCGAGGTCTTGTTTTTTAGAAAATAAAAAGAGAGAGCTAACGGGTGCAGTGGGATAGCTTTGATGTAATAAGCTTGATTTTATAATTTTGAGAGAGGACCTTAAAGTAATTTTATCTGATTTTGTCCAACCCATTTTTAAAAAAGCGGCTTCTATATCTTCTTTTGAACCATCAATTAATAAATTTACCGAATCACCTAATACACCATCAGAAGTTCTGGACCTTCCAATAAAGTATTCCGGTAGATAAATTTTTGTGATGATTTTTGTGATATTGGGAATAATCATATAAGATAAAATTAGCCAGGTGACAATATATAAAAAAATATGAATTTTACGAGTTAATATATCTCTGAAAAATAAATCATAAATGGTATATCCAAAGACAACTGCTACTAAAATACGAAAAGTGCGAGCGGTGAAATTTATAACTTTGGTTTTTGGGTCCATTGATATCGCCTTTCTTATTTATGGGTTAATGAATATTTTTTGGTAAAGTATGGAAGATTTATTTGATACAAAATTATTTATATATCTATTCTAATTTAAAAATGACTAAAATACTAGAGAGAGTATTGATTAAAAATTTAGAAATAAAATAGATTCGGAAGGAATTGACTATATTATCAGAAAATTATAAAATAAGCTATCTGAAAGGTTAAAGGAGTAAATAAATGGTCAAAAAAGCGAGTGAAGCAGAAATCTTAGAAGAACTTTATGATTTAATTCTTAGTAAAACATTGAATAGCAAAGAACGTGAAGTTTTAGTGAAGAGTAAGAATGATTTAGAAAAGGGAAATTATACTCCGAAGGTAATCAACGATCTCCAACATTCTCTAGCGCCTCTTGCTAGAAAAAAGGAATTATCTAGTGAAGTTGTGAGGTTTTATCTTCAGTTGTCGCAACAATTTATTGAAAGAGGTCAACGTGGAAGTTGGCTTTCGCTTTAATGATAATAAATCTTTCCTTTTGAATGAGCAAACAATTCAATACACTTTATAATAAATTTTTTATAAAATAAGAGTAGTTTTTATTTAATATATTATAAGGAGAGTTTGAAATGGTAAAAAATATATCGTTGGATTGGTTTTTGGGAATTTTATTGCCTTGCTTATGGATTGGTATTGTTTCTGGACTAATTTCTGGAATGGTAAAAATTGGTTGGGAGGCTATTCTTCCTCCTCGTACAAAAGAGCGAGATGAAACAAATCCTCCTCAAAAACTTATGCAACAAATTGGCTTTCCCAAAAAAATCACTCATGCTTACTTTTTGTATTCTAAAAACCAAAAAGTGTATTGGTTTGCATTGATTCTTCATTTCAGTTTTTCAATTGTTTTTTCATTTATTTTTGTTGTCTTATCACAAATATGGAGTGGTATAAGCTTAGGTGAGGGGACCCTTTACGGTATTATTATCTGGTTTTTATGGCATATTCTGTTAATGCCCATTACTAAAACAGTACCACAACCATGGGAGCAACCCTTCTCAGAACACTTTTCAGAATTTTTTGGACATATCGTCTGGTCTTGGTCAATAGCTGCTGTGAGTTTTTATATGATTGCTACTCACTATTCAGATGTTCTTTCACTTTTCTAAAATAAAAAGAGCCTTCTTAAAAGAGGTCTTTTTTATTTCAGATTTGATGAGAATTTATTCACTTTAAAGAGATTTTCTTCAATAACAAATTCCCACTTTTGTACATCTTTTTGATATGTTTGTCTTTCAGGTAGAGGATTTTTTAGCATCTCATTATAACTGGACATTGATCTTGAGGTGACGAGATACATAAGGCTATCATTTTCATCAAAAGATAGAGAATATTTCGCTTTAAGGGAAATTTCCACAGTAATTTTATTCTTGAATTGGTGTAGGTTGTTTATTCCTTCAATCTGAATATCAAAAATGGATTCTTTTTTTCCATACATATCATTATGAACAATATGTTTATCCTGTTTTTTTAGTAAATTTTTACTGTAAAATTGACTGTTCTGATAAAGTTTTGACTGATTCCATGAGCTAAGAACAGCTAAAACAAGGGATTCAATCTCATCAGTCTTAATCACGTCTTCTGAGATATTTTTAGCGGTAATATATTTTTTTTTAGTTAATTTTTCAATTAACAATAGGGCAAATGGTGATAAAACTAGAATAGGAATTAGAAGTAGTTTTAGGTAAAATAAATTCATATTAATTTGTGGTTTCTACGGGGCTTAAATAAGCTTTAAATTCGTGATCTGTCGAGCTGTCTCTTATTGTGATAGTGCACTCATCAAATTGAGTGAGATTTGATGAAACCGTAGCTCTATAGGCAGAAACAGTAATCTCTTGACTTAATGTTGAGTCGGGAATGCTATATGCTAAGGTCACTTCTTCCAAATCCATAAATAAATCTCTGAAAGTTAATTTTTTATTTTTTCTTTTGTTTCGTTTAAATTTTCTGAGGCACTCCATCCAAGACCTAAAAGAGTGTCAAAATCGTAATATGAAATTTTTATTGCAGCATCAGAGATATTTTTGTCTTTAAAGTTGACCGACATCGTTTTGTCTCGAGCACCTCCAGTAATGGAAATATCAAAGAAGAAAAATTTAGGTGTGGAGATGGTTATAGTGGCATCAGGATCTGGAGAATCATGGTTTAAATTAACTTTGGCATTCGACCAGTTTCCTGCAATAGCATCTTCATAATATTTGAGGATTAGTATTATTTTTAACGCTATTTTTACTTGAAGTTTTACAACTGCTTAAAATTCCAATAGAAAAAATAGCAAAGATGATAATAAAAAATTTTTTCATAAATTTATATACTCCAATTTTGGTGACATTACGGCTTAATTATAGCATATAAGTGATTAAGTAGAAACAACCTCAGAAAATATATACGTATTTTAGAGGACGTTTTGTGTAATAGTTATTGATTATGTTGATATAAATTTTAAAGAGGTTATGATACAATAGTTTAAGAAATTAGAAAAGAGCTTAACATGAAAATTAATACAATTCCACTAAAAATTGTCGTTTCAATCATTATGCTTATAACAGTGATATTGTCCGTTGTATTTGGAATAGGAATATGGGAAATTTTCCATAAACCTGAAATTTCATTTATAAAGGTTTTATTTTATTTTTCTTTTCTCATATCTTTGTTATTAAACTTAGTATCATGCTCTCAGGTATATAAAATATTGAAATATATGGATAAAGATGCTATCTTTACTAAACAAATACAGAAAATAATTAATAGAATAAAAATGATAACATATGCTGTTTTTGTAGTCTTATGGGGAATTTTTCCAATGATGTACCATGCAGCGATGATTACAAAGGTCTATGTTACTATTCCAATCTCATTAGTTTTTATTTTTTCACCTTTAATTTTAAGTACATTTACGGCAGTAATTGAACAACTCCTCAGAAAAATTATTGAAATAAAATCGGAAAATGATTTAACAGTATAAGAGAAGGGAGAAATTAATGGCTATTAAAGTACATATAGATAGAATTTTGGTAGAACGGCAAATGTCTGTGACAGAGTTGTCAGAAAAGGTTGGAATTACGATGGCTAATATTTCGGTATTAAAAAACGGAAAAGCCAAGGCTGTACGTTTCTCCACTTTAGAAAGATTGTGTAAAGTGTTAGACTGCCAACCAGGAGATTTACTTGAATATATAGATGACTAATTATTAAAATAATAAATATGAACACCTAGAGGTGTTTTTTATTTCTTTAAATACCAAGATAAACAATAAAAATATATTGCTAAACGATAAAAAAGTATTGACAATCAGCATTTTTTTTACTAAAATAAAGTGGTATTTTGATATCAAAAAAATGATTTACTCGTATCGACCAAAATTTGAGTAAATCATTTATAGAGAAAATAACAAAATTAATGAGGTCTTTTGTGAAGACATCAGTCCTTTTTTGCTACCTTAAAATTATGGTAAAGAAGCACAAGACTTGTTCTCCTATTACTATAATAGGGACCAAAATAAAGGAAAGAAAATCTAAAATAAAGAAATTAATGATATGAAAAAGAAAAAAAGGATCAAAATTTCTCCAATACAAGGTACTGTAATAGTTTTAATGTGTTTTATGGTAATAAGTATCGTCTTTAATATCCACGAATCACAACGGTGTGAGGTGTTAATACAAAAGTATAAAGTTGAACATATAGCGCGTGCTCGTCAATACAATATGATTATGCTGCTTTATAAATCAGTACCAATTGAATGGGAGAATGCCCAAAATGAAAATTCTAAATTATCGGATACAAAGTTGGTGAAAACTCTAGATGATGCTAAAGAATTTAATGAAAAGGAAAGTAAGATAGGACAATGAGAAAAGGTGGAATAATCTGTCTCATATTTCTTACCCTAATCGTATCATTGATTACTTTTAAAGTGTATGTAAATTATGAGCTTGACAGAAGAATAACTCTTGAATTAAAAAAAGAACAATATAGTATAGAAAAGAAGTGCTAGAAATACGGTAGGGAGCACTTTTAAAGAACAAACTGGATGTTCATAGTAAAACTTAGATATCTTTAGCATTAAATGATGACCCTTGTTGCAATTTTTAAGCGACAGGGGTTAAGGCATTGTAAGGGTGGAAGAGTTATTTTATTCTTACAGAGTATAGACTTACAAGTCTGAGAAAAAAGGAAGACAGAACTAATGAAAAAAAGTAAAATTATCACATTAAGTGCAGCCGCTTTATTAGTGATGACAGTAACGATGCCAGTCAGTGCAGCAACAGCATTGGGAACAGTGAGTGGTACATGGCAAGACCAGACAGGACAAATTATTGGCTATCATATGAGTGGACAAGGAGACGTATATAAAGATGGTAATGTATGGTACCAAAATGGATTGCAAGTTAACGAACCTGTTGTAGCAAATACCACTGGAATAGCTCCACAGAACGATCCAGCTCCTAGTAATGCAAGTACATATAAACAAACTGAAAATATTGCACAACGCATAGAAATTTTGAAACAATCAAATGACCCAGCTAACAGATCGGCTGATACAAGAGCAACTGCAGGTCAAAATCCAAGTGATTATAAAGCTACAGAGCTTCAAGCACAACATGAAGAGCAACAAACGGAATTAAGAGCAGAATTTAATAATCTTAAAGCAGCTAAGCATAACCAATCTCCTTCAGAATATAAAGACTCAGAGCTTCAAGCACAACATGAAGAGCAACAAACGGAATTAAGAGTAGAATTTAATAATCTTAAAGCAGCTAAGTATAATCAATCTCCTTCAGAATATAAAGACTCAGAGCTTCAAGCACAACATGAAGAGCAACAAACGGAATTAAGAGCAGAATTTAATAATCTTAAAGCAGCTAAGTATAACCAATCTCCTTCAGCGTATAAAGATGCTGAAATATCAGCGCAAGAAGCATCAATCGGAAACCCAGATAATATCAAAGGTAGTGACTATAAAACAGCAGTTCTAAAGCGTCAAGCATCTGAAAAAGAAGCACAAGAACATAATATTAGTGGAACAGATTACCGTAAGAGCGTCACTAAGTTGCAAGAGTTAAATAAAAAAGATAGTGCAAAAACTACAGAAACTACAGAAACAACTAATAAAGTGGCTGGAAAAGAAGCTGTTAAAGTCAATCCTATCGTTTCAAGTGGAACGGTATCAATCCATAGTGAACAACCTGAAAGTGCTAAAGCTGTAAAAGCAACAGCTACGGGAACAAAAGCTACCACAACGTCTGCAACTAAATCAGCTAATCAAAATGAAGTTAAAACTCTTGCTGCAAGTTTACCAACAACAGGTGATGATGCGGGTCTCTCACTTTTTCTTACATTTATAGGAATGATACTTTTTGGTGCTGTAGGAGTTATCCTTGCGTTATTTCAAAAACATGGACGTCATAGTAAATAATTCTGGTTTATTGAAGGTTTTCTTCAATTTGCGTTGAAACTATTATGTTGAAGATTCTCAAACCTTAGACTTATATTTATACTTGGGAGTAGGTATAATTAATATAGTGAGAATCGTAGTTTATTTATTATGAGAGAGGAAAAAGAGATGGGACAGAAAATAAAGTCAACGGATATTCTGAGAACGATAATTGGACTTTTATTATTGTTTGTCGGCTTCTATATCATGTCAAGTATTGATTTACATATTGGATATGTTCAAGAATTTACACTTCTGATTTTTAGTATTGTAGGAGTAGCCGTGATTTTTGGAAATCAGGCATTGATATGGTTTTCGAAACCACAGGGAAGATATATAAAAATTGCCATTGCATGTTTAATTATTAATACGATATGGTCAATGCTTGGAGGAACTATTGTTGCACTGATTTTTGGTAATTCAGGGAATCACGCTAATGCAGCATTTGGAGATTTTATCTTGATATTTTTCGTCCCGTTTATGATTATGGGCGAAGAATTATTTTCAATCGGAATATTGGAAACACTTCGTACAAAGTGGGGATTATCAACTATGATTTCGACTTTAGTCACTTCGGTAATCTTTGGATTAATTCATTTTAATACCTATAATGGTGGAAATGTTTTGCGAACAATTATTCAAATCTTATTAGTTCAGGGAGTGGCGAGATTGATATTCAATTACGCTTACTTGAAAACATCGAGTATTTGGACTTCATATGCTGTTCATTTAGTCTTTGATTTAGTGTTTCTATTTGTTTTACCTTTTGTGATACCGAAATAAGGATAGGTTATAATAATATTTTGATTAAAGATTCATCTGGTAACTAATTAAAGATATGCTTAGATCAAAAAAGAATATAAAAAAACAGACTAATGATAGTCTGTTTTTTTTATATTTTATGAAGATATTTATCCTTTATCCGCACCAGCCGTGATTCCGTTGACGTAGAATTTTTGCATGATGACAAATAGGATTGTGATTGGGATGGCGATGATAACACAGCCTGCGATAAATTGTGTGAAGAAGGCTGTGGCAGCTCCTTTTTGCGAGTGAACCATGCTATATAAACCATAGGCAATTGTAAAGGTTTCTGGATGGGCTTGGTTATTTCCTAAAATGATTCCAGAAAAGATGAAGTCTGTCCATGGGGCGATGAATGCCATTAAAGCAGTATAAACAATGATTGGGCGAGAGAGAGGCAAGGTGATATGCGTGAAAACTTGCCATTTGTTTGCTCCATCAATTGTTGCAGCTTCATCAATTGAACGTGGGATGGTGTCAAAGAAGCCTTTAGCGATGTAGAAACCTAATCCAGCTCCACCAACATATACCAATATCAAACCACCGAGGTTTAACATGTTCATTGCTTTTAAAATATAATAAAGAGCAATCATTGACATGAATCCAGGGAACATTCCAAGAACGAGGGCGATTTGCAAGAATGGTTTACGGAAAGCAAAACGTAAACGAGAAAGTGTATACGACATGATAATCGTAATAAATGTAGAAAGTGTAGCAGAGATAACGGCTACGATAAAGGTGTTAATAATCCATGAAACGAAGGGGAAACTACCACTTTTATTTTGGAAAAGTTGGATATAATTCTCAAAGGTAAATGTTTTTGGGATGATTGTTGAGACAAACCCTGTATTGTTTTGAGTCAGACTGGCTAAGACAATCCAAATAATAGGGAAAATCCAAACAATTGCTAAGAGAGCGAGTAGAATATATCTCAAACTTAATGAGATACGGCGTTGCGTTTTATAAGATTTCATTTCAATTAGCCCTCCTTAAATGCATTTGTACGACGGTATGCTACTAATGAAATAGATGCATTAACAATGAAAATCAAGATACCAAGAACTGCGGCTGCGTTGTAGCGTTGTGTTTGACCGAATACGAGGTTGTAGAGCCAAGTAACAAGAAGGTCGGTTGAACCTGCGCCTTGGTAATTTGGATTCATTGGCCAACCACTAGTCAAGAGGTAAATAACGTTGAAGTTATTGATATTACCAATAAACTGTTGAATCAATGCAGGAGTCATAACAAAGAGAATCTGAGGGAAAGTGATAGAGCGGAAGATGTTCAAACTATTTGCTCCGTCAATACGAGCAGCTTCGATTTGATCTTGGGGGAGATTTTGGATAATTGCAGTAGACACAAGCATTGAGACAGGGATACCAATCCACATATTAACAAAAATTACCGTAATCCGTGCGACCATTGGGTCAGAAGCTGCACCAATAAAGTTTATTGGATTAGAAATAAGATGAAGATTCATCAAGATTCCATTTAAAGCTCCTTGTTGGTCCAAAAATTGTGCCATCATCAATAAGGTTACAAATTGTGGAACGGCAAATACGATAACAAAAACGGTTCTCCAGAATCCTTTAAATTTAATTCCAGTAGATTCAATGAGAAGAGCTAGTAATACACCTCCAAGGAATGTTGTAGCTGTTGCAACAATTGCCCATACTAAGGTCCATCCCAAAACTGGGAAGAATGTGCCAGCTAAATCACCGGTTAAAACATTAGCAAAAGCTTGGAATCCAGTCCATGAGAAAGCAGTAGCATGAAGGCGATCATAGTTTGTGAACGCCATTGAAATCATATATACAGTAGGTAAAACGGTAAATGCTAGAACACCAATCAATGGAACAGCCATCAAAGTTGCATAAAGTTTTTCGTCAAGTAAAGAAGCGAGTTCTTCTTTATTTGTTGGGATATGTTTACCTTCTCGTTTTAAATAATAAAGATGCTTATTTGAGCGGTAGTTGAACCAATAAAGCAGTATAAATAAAATCACAACAAGACAGGCAATAAGTCCCCAAAGTAGAATTAAAACAGAGTTATCTGGTTGCAAAGTTTGTGGAAAACCAGAGGCATCGGTAATTGTTCTTTTTATTTTATTTGGGCCTAAGCTACTAAGAAGAGAGAAGGCACTGATTCCAGAGAAAAGAAGCCAGCCAATAAATGCAATTTCAAGAATTAAAAGTGTGAAGCCTTTTACCCATTGTTTATTTTTAATTTGGTTCAAACCCATAACAAAGAAGGTTAATTTTGTTACTGTGTCCCCTTTTGAGAAAACTTCGCCTAATTTAATTGATTTTTCTTCAGGAGAAATCGTGCTTTCAGTGAGTTTTCTTTTTTTCTTTTTAGTCATAATATTTCCTTTAAAAATTAAGAGGTTAGGCTGAAGGAGCCCAACCTCTTATTCACATATAACCATTAGATTGTCTCTTATTTAGAGATGCTGTCTTGGAATTTTTGTAATTGAGCTTGATAGTCAGCTGGTTTGATAGAGCCAGTGTAAGCACCGTTCATCAAAGGACCAGCATTATTCCAGAAAGTTGCCATTTGTGGAAGTTTAGGCATTACTACAGAATTTCCTTCTTTAGACATTGTAATAACTGCTTTGGTAACGTCTGAATTCTTCACAGCGTCATTCATTTGAGCGTCGTTGTTTGTAGGAACATCTCCTTGAGAATTAAAGAGTTTCAACTGAGCAGATTCACTTGAGAGATATTGAGCAACTGTTTGAGCAGCAGCTTGACTCTTAGAAGCTGAATTGACTGCAAATCCTTTAATACCTTGGAATGATTGGAGTTGTTTAGCTTGTCCATCAATGTTGATTGTTGGGTAAGGAGCAACTGCGAAGTTATCACCTAAAATCTTTTTAATGTTAGCAGTATCCCAAGGACCGTCAAACATGGCAGCAACTTTACCGGCTTGGAGTTGATTTAAGGCATTAGTTGTTTGAATTACATTTTTATTTGATTTTTGTGCAGCAATCCATTCAAGTGCTTTAACACCATTTGCCGATGCAACGTCAGTAGATTTCACATCTTCGCCTGATTTACCGAAAAGGGTTGTGCCAGCTGTAAAGAATACTGGATAAGAGTAGTAAGGGTCGGTGTAGTTAGCAGCAAATCCAGCTTTAGCAGTCATTCCTTCCCAAGTTTTGACATCGTCAGCTGACAATTTAGACTTGTTATAGAAGAGGACAAGAGATTCTGTTGATTTAGGGAATGCATAAATCTTGTCTTTGTAAGTTACACCATTAACAGTGACATCAGAGTTGTCTTTTTTGATTTCGTTAGCGAATTTTGTAGCAACTGGATTGATATAACCTTTATCAGCCATATCACCAAGTTGGTCATTTGGTACAGCGAAGACGTCAGCATATTTAGAAGGGTCTTTTGCGATATCTACTTTAGCATTTGCTGAACCAGATGCATTGGCAATAATTTGAACTTTAAGGTCTGGGTATTTTGAAGCCAATCCTTTAGCAACGTCTGTATATGTTGCTTTTTGTTGTGTGTCTACATAAACACGAACTGTTCCTTTAATGCTGTCTGAGCTAGAAGATGATGATTTGTTAGAACTTGCTGATGAACCGCAAGCTGCGAGGGTTGCGAGGGCGAGTACAGATGCTCCACCAAGAGCAACTTTTTTCCATGATTTCATTTTGTGTTTCCTCCTAATGAAAACGGTTTATTTTATACACTCCTCATTTTACGCAACCGTTTGCTTTTTGTCAAGGAAAAAAATATTACATTTTGATTACTTAGAAATTGGTTTATACCGACTTTTCAGCGTATTCTTTAGAATGAAAAATAAATGTTTTAAAAAATAATATACGAAAATTGTCGCAAACGGTTGCGTCAATGAAAGCGTTATGATAAAATATGATTAATGTGAGATTTATCTTCTCCAGATGTGGTGGAAATGACACTATCGAAAAGCGACGGAAAAGCTGCTTTTCGCTGTCCTTGAGATTAATTGAAAATAGTTTAAGACAGTACAGCCATCAAAAAAATTTGGAGGTTCTATTATGAACAAAGCTGCAATTTATCATCGTCCTGAGTCGGAATTTGCTTATCTTTATGCAAAGAATCTGATGCATGTTCGTCTGCAAACACAAAAATCTGATGTGGAAAAAGTCGAATTATTTTATGGCGATCCTTATTCGTGGGAAGGGCTTGATAACCCTGAAACACAGTATTGGGCTAGTCAAAAAGTAGAGATGAAAAAGTATCTTTCTACTAATATTAGCGATTATTTTGAGGCCGAAATTACTGTTGCAACGAAACGCGTAGATTACTTATTTGTCATTACAGGTTTGGATGGAGAAAAAGTAGTTTACACAGACCAAGGAATGTTTGATTATGACGAGAGCTTGGTGACTAAAAAATATGGGGCTTTCCGTTTGCCTTATTTCCATGAAAGTGATCGTTTTAAAGCACCTGAATGGGTCAAAGAAACGGTTTGGTATCAAATTTTCCCTGAACGTTTTGCTAATGGGGACACGAGCAATGATCCTGAGGGAACAAAAGCTTGGAATCCACAAGATGTTCCTGACCGTCAAGATTTTTATGGGGGAGATTTGCAAGGGGTGATTGATCATTTGGAACATTTGACTGAACTCGGTGTGAACGGCATTTACTTTACTCCTATTTTTCAAGCTTTTTCTAATCATAAATATGATACAGAAGATTATATGGAAATTGATAAGCAATTTGGGGATAAGGAATTGTTTAAAACTTTGGTGAAAGAAGCACATGCGCGTGGTATTAAAGTCATGTTAGATGCGGTCTTTAATCACATCGGAGATACGTCTGCTCAATGGCAAGATGTATTGAAAAATCAAGAAAAATCAAAATTTGCGGATTGGTTCCATGTTAATAGTTGGCCAGCAACTTATACTCCGACTGATGATTTTGAAAATGCTGAAAATGCAACTTATGATACTTTTGCCTTTACTCCACACATGCCAAAACTCAATACGGCTAACCCAGAGGTTGAAGCTTATCTTTTAAAAGTAGCTGATTATTGGATTTCTGAGTTTGATATTGATGCTTGGCGTTTGGATGTGGCGGATGAAGTGGATCACACTTTCTGGAAAAAATTCCGCACAACTTGTGACGCGGCAAAAGATGATTTTTATATTTTAGGTGAGGTTTGGCATTCTGCGCAACCTTGGTTAGTTGGCGATGAGTTTTCTGCCGTTATGAACTATGCTTATACTGATGCGATTAAAGATGGTTTGATTACGAAGAAGATTTCTTTGGAACAAATGGTTTCTAATATTAATACGCAACTGACATTATACCGTAAGCAAGTGAATCAAATGATGTTTAATGTTTTAGATTCTCATGATACACCCAGAATTTTGACTGTTGCAAAAAATAATAAAAATTTGATGAAATTGGTTGAAACATTCACCTTCATGCAACCAGGTGTGCCTTGTATTTATTATGGAGATGAGTATGCGGTGACAGGTGGAATGGACCCTGAGTGTCGTAAGGTGATGCCTTGGGAAGAAAAAGATCAAGATTTAGAGATGTTTGAATTCTTTAAAAATCTGATTGCTTTACGCAAACAATATCAAGGAATTTTAAGTGATTCAGAAGTAGAATGGAAAATCGTAGATTCAGAAAATGGCATTGTGAAATTTGAACGTGGATCTTTGAAAGCTATTTTCAATATTGGCGAAAAACCGGCTTATTTTTCAGCTGATGAAGTGGTTTTCTCTAATTTGGTTGACCAAAATAATATTTTACAATATGGTTTTGTAATCTATAAATAGAAAATTGATTCTGTCAGTTCACTGCGACCGAGGGAGTCATTGAATCGGTAAATAAAGAAACTATCGGCTTTGCTGATAGTTTTGTCAGTAAAAATTGCTGACAGAATCTTTGGTTTAGTGAGTATTTTACTGACGGGATTAACTTATAAAGCTGTCAGTAAAATTTTAATTGAGTTTGTTCTCCTATATCCTAGGAAAATAGGAGAATGAACTCACATCTTAATGGAGGAGTTAATATGAAAGAAAATTGGTGGCAAAAAACAGTCGTTTATCAGATTTATCCGCGTTCTTTTATGGATGCTAATGGTGATGGTATTGGTGATTTGCAAGGAATTATCTCTAAATTAGATTATCTTGAAAAACTTGGGATTGGTGCAATTTGGTTGAGTCCAGTTTATCAATCGCCAATGGATGATAATGGTTATGATATTTCTGATTATCAAGCAATTGCTGATGTTTTTGGAACGATGGCTGATATGGATGAATTGCTCAAGGAAGCTAAAAAGCGAAACATTCAAATTGTTATGGATTTGGTAGTTAATCATACTTCTGATGAACATAAATGGTTTGTGGAAGCTAGAAAATCAAAAGATAATGCTTATCGCGATTATTATATTTGGGCTGATGAACCCAATGGTTTGCAATCTACCTTTTCTGGTTCTGCTTGGGAATTTGATGAGGAATCGGGCCAATATTTCCTTCATCTTTTTAGCAAGCGTCAGCCAGATTTAAACTGGGAAAATCCTCAGGTTCATCAAGAAGTTTATGACATGATGAATTTCTGGATTGATAAGGGAATCGGCGGTTTTCGCATGGATGTGATTGATTTGATTGGGAAAGAAATTGACCAAGAAATCACAGGAAATGGGCCTAAATTACATGAGTATTTGCATGAAATGAATCAGGCAACTTTTGGTCAGAAAAATCTATTGACCGTGGGTGAAACTTGGGGAGCAACACCAGAGATTGCGGAGCTTTATTCTGACCCTAAACGTCAAGAATTATCAATGGTTTTCCAATTTGAGCACATCACAAATGCTTATCTTGATGAGGGCGAAAAATGGGATAAAAAGGAATTTTCAGTTTCAAAACTTAAAGAAATTTTAGCCAAATGGCAAGCTTTAGAAAAAGGTTGGAATTCACTTTTTTGGAATAATCATGATTTACCACGGATTGTCTCAAATTGGGGAAATGACGGGAAATATCGTTTGAAATCAGCTAAAGCTTTTGCGATTTTATTGCATTTGATGAAAGGAACGCCTTATATTTATCAAGGTGAAGAGCTTGGAATGACGAATTATCCTTTTGAATCAATTGAAGAAGTCAATGATATCGAGTCACGGAATATGTTTGCTGAACGCTTAGCTGCTGGTCATTCTGAAAATGAAATCATGGATTCAATTCGTCGTGTTGGTCGTGATAATGCAAGAACACCGATGCAATGGACGGCTGGAGAAAATGCAGGTTTTACTGATGGAAAACCTTGGCTCGCTGTCAATCCTAATCATGAAGAAATTAATGCTGATCAAGCCATGAGTGATCCTGATTCTGTTTTTTATACTTATCAAAAGTTGATTGAACTTCGTAAACAACATGATTGGGTCATTTATGGGGACTTCAAGTTGATTGATTCTGAGGCTGAAGTTTTTGCATATTTGCGGACTTATAAGGGCAAGAAATATTTGGTCGTTGCCAATTTATTTGATGAAGAAAATCAATTTAAAACAGGATTTGTCTGTCGTGATTTAATGATTCACAATGAAAATTTCCTGCCTGAACTTTCTCAGATTAAATTAAAAGCTTGGGAAGCCTTTGCTTGCGAAGTGGAATAGTTAAAGCGCAAAAGGGTGAGGTGAAAATGAGCGAATTTAAAAGAATGGTTGCTGGTGAACTCTATAAAGCAAGTAAAGTTGAACCAGAATACAAACCTGATAATAATCGAGCATTAAATCAAGAAATTAACCAACTCAATCTGCTTGATACAGAAAAAATTGTGGCACTTGAAAAAGAACTTTTTGGTCAAACTGGCGATGCGTTATTTGTAAATCCACCGCTTTACATCGACTATGGTAAAAATACAAGAATTGGTCAGCGCTTTTATGCCAATATGGACTGTATTTTTCTGGATGTTGCACCGATTACGATTGGCGATGATGTGATGTTTGGACCTCGCGTCAGTCTGATTACGGCTTCTCATCCAATAGATGCCGGAGTTCGACAGCGTGGACTAGAATATGGAAAAGCAATTACGATTGGTGACCGAGTTTGGCTTGGTGCAGGAGTAATTGTTAATCCGGGCGTTACGATTGGCGAAAATACAATTGTGGGTTCGGGAACGGTAGTGACAAAAAATTTGCCAGCAAATGTGATTGCAGTAGGTAATCCAGCACGAATTCTTCGCGAAATTACTGATTCTGACCGACTTTACTGGGAAGAAAAAGAGAACGAATATTATGAAAAATAAGCTTTTACTTCTGTCAGTAACTTTACTGGCGACGTGTGCTTTAAGTGCTTGTCAAAAAGCAAATTCAAAAGATTCATCAGTAAAAAAAGCGGCTGTCAGCCAAAAGGTTGATAGAAGTTTGTATCGTAATTTTTATGAAATATTTACGAGTTCATTTGCCGATTCAAATCATGATGGCGAAGGTGATTTAAATGGGGTCACGCAACATTTAGACTACTTGAATACTGGAAAATCCAATTCTACAACGGATTTGAAAGTGCAAGGACTTTGGATGACACCGATTTTTGCTAGTCCTAGTTATCATGGCTATGATGTCACTAATTACGAAAAAATTAATCCTAAATTTGGGACAATGGCTGATTTTGAAAATCTGATTGCTCAAGCTAAAAAACGAGGAATTGCTGTGATTTTAGATATGCCATTTAACCACACGGCGACTGATAATGTTTGGTTTCAAAAAGCACTAGCTGGCGACAAAAAATATGTGGCTTATTATAATTGGTCGAACACGGCAAAAGAGGGTTATAGTTTAGCCAGCAATGGCAAATACTATGAGTCAGAGTTTGATAAATCCATGCCTGACCTCAATCTTGCCAATCCTGAGGTCAAAAAAGAAATTGCTAAAATCACGAAATTTTGGTTAGACAAAGGTGTTTCTGGCTTCCGTTTGGACGCTGTCGGTTTTTATTTCTCAAATGATGATAAAAAAACGACGGCCTTTACCAAATGGCTGACAGACACAGTCAAAAAGCAAAATCCAAAAGCCTATTTAGTGGGTGAAGTTTTTTCAACGGCTTCGGCAATTGATGATATTTATCAGTCAGGCATTGATTCATTATTTGACTTTCCAAATGCTTTGCAATCGAGTTCAAGTCCAATTAATTCAGCTTTAGTCTTAGGTGAAGGTTCTTTATTTGGTCAACAAATGGAAGCATGGGACCAAGAAATTCATGCGGATAACCCGAAAGCCATTGACGCTCCTTTCTTGAGTAATCATGACACAGACCGGTCAGCAACCCTTTTAAGCTCTTTATCCATGCAGAAAATGGCTACTCAAACTTATCTTTTGATGCCGGGAAATCCATTTATTTACTACGGTGAGGAATTGGGGCTGACAGGTTCTGGCATTGACCAAAATAAACGTTTGCCAATGCCGTGGAATGCTGCTGGGACAGATTCTCCAAAAGCGGATATTTCTGTGCCAGGCGCGACAGAAATTGCCACAACTGACGGAGGTTCAGTAGCTCAACAAGAAGCCAATCCAAATTCACTGCTCAATTGGTACAAAAAAATCTTGCGGGTCAAAGCAAAATATCCTGAAATTGCGACTGACAGATTGAAAAATATTTCTGTCAGTGAAGAGAGCTTGTCTGTCATTAATTATGGGAAGGATTTGACTATTATCAATAATTTTTCCGATACAGAAAATGTGACAATAAAACTCCCAAAAAGCGTTGTTGGGACAAAAATCACTGACCAACTTTCTGTCAGTAGTTCTCAAGCAAAATTAACTGATGGAAAATTGACAATTCCAGCTTACAGCACCGTTATTTTGAAAAAATAAATAAGTTCAGTTTAGGGACTTTAAAAATGAAAATGTAAAACTATGAAAAAAATAAAAACAAATGATTTTCACAAGATGGTAGGTTATCAGATTTATCCAAAATCTTTCAAAGATACCAATGGAGATGGCATTGGCGACATCAATGGCATCATTGAAAAAATTCCTTATCTACGTGAATTGGGGATTGATTTTATCTGGATAAATCCAATTTACAAGAGTCCACAAGTTGATGGGGGCTATGATATTTCTGATTATCAAGTCATTGATGAAATGTTTGGCTCACTTGAAGATTTTAAAAAATTACTAGATAAAGCGCATGAAAATGGCTTGAAAGTCATCATGGATTTGGTAGTCAATCATACATCAGACCAACATCCTTGGTTTTTAGAAAGTCAAAAATCAAAAGATAATCCTTACCGTGATTATTATTTGTGGGAAGACGCTAGCCCTAACCAAATGCCAAATGATTGGATTTCCTTTTTTGGTGGTTCAACTTGGGCTTATGATGAAAAAACAAAACAAGCTTATTTTCACGTTTTTGCCAAAGAACAGCCTGATTTAAATTGGAAAAATCCCAAAGTTCGTCAAGAAATTTATGACATGATTCGCTGGTGGTTAGATTTGGGAATA
This sequence comes from Lactococcus sp. KTH0-1S, assembly GCF_052544945.1. Taxonomy (NCBI): domain Bacteria; kingdom Bacillati; phylum Bacillota; class Bacilli; order Lactobacillales; family Streptococcaceae; genus Lactococcus; species Lactococcus sp. KTH0-1S. The sequence continues at coordinate 1,712,452 of NZ_CP195165.1, read as the reverse complement.
GATGGCTTCAGATTAGATGCGATTTCACACATTCAAAAAATGCCATGGAACTATAAAATTAAATCTTGGAAAGGCGACGGTCCGTGGGTGCCTTTCATGAATGTTGCTGGGATTGAAACATATATGTCAGATTTGAAAGCTATTTTTGATGAATATGGTGCTTTGACTGTTGGGGAAGCTTCAGGGGTTCGCTCCAAGCAAGCGCCCGATTGGACTGATGAAGCTGGCTATATCAATATGATTTTTGAATTAGAGCATAATCTTAGAAAAGCAACTGACAACAGCCAAGGAGATATTTATGGCTATAAAAAAGTCATTATGCGTTGGCAAGAAGATTTGCTTGAACGAGGTTGGAATGCTTTGTATATTGAAAATCATGACCAACCAAGAAGTATTGATACTTTTGGCGATGGTTCAATAGAATCGGCAAAAGCGTTGGCTGTCAGTTATATGCTCTTAAGAGGAACGCCTTTCATATATCAAGGGCAGGAATTTGGAATGACTAATTTTCCATTTACTGATGAAAAGCAATTACGAGCTGACGAGATTAAAAAGAAGTATGAAATGTTAATGACAGAATTGTCAGCAAAGCTGTCAGTTCCTCAATCTGCCGATTCAACAGCTTCCGTTGGTCGCGTTGAACTAACGGAACTGTCAGCAAATCAAGCACTAGCAGAAGTCACCCAAAATAGTCGTGAGCACTCAAGAACACCAATGCAGTGGGACAATTCTAAAAATGCAGGATTTACAAGTGGACAAGCTTGGATGGAAATGAATCCAAATTTTTCTGTTATTAATAGTCAAACTAATCAAGAACTCATTGAACTTTATAAAAAATTGATTGAATTACGGCATCAAGAGCCAGCGATTTCAGAGGGTTCAATTAAATTTCATTTTAAAAGACATCCTCAAGTTTTAGTTTATGAACGAGCTGAATTTTTAATTATTGTCAATTTGGCTGACAAAAAAGCTCATTTAGATTTTACAAAAATTGACAGTTTTACTGACAGCTCTGCTGAAAGTTCTGTCAGTTCAGTGCGACCAAAGGAAGCCACTGAATCGGTAGATAAAAGAACTGACAGCTCTGCTGGAAGTTCTGTCAGTAATTATCAACAAGTCTTGGGCAGTTCAAATCAAAAATTTCAAGAAAAAATGGTTCTGTCAGCCTGGGAATATCGGGTTTATAAAAAATAGAAGGTGAGAACAAGATAACACTATGAAACAAATCAAAAGAATTATGGGCATTGACCCTTGGAAAATCACATCAAATCAGATTGAAAAAGAAGACCGTCGTTTGCAAGAATCGCTTACTTCTATTGGAAATGGCTACATGGGAATGCGCGGAAATTTTAGTGAAACTTATAGTGGCGACAGTCACCAAGGAACTTACATTGCAGGGGTTTGGTTTCCAGATAAAACACGTGTAGGCTGGTGGAAAAATGGTTATCCTGAATATTTTGGTAAAGCAATCAATGCCCTCAATTTTGCTTCTGTCAGAGTTTTTATTGATGACAAAGAAGTTGATTTAGCCGCAAGTCACGTGACTGATTTTAATCTGTCGCTTGATATGGAAAAAGGGATACTCACTTATACTTATGTAGCTTATGGAGTACGTGTGACTGCCGAAAGATTTTTCTCAATTGCTCAACAAGAACTTGCGGTTTTTGCTTTCATGTTTGAAAGCATAGATGGTGAAATTCATCAAATCCGTACAGCCTCAATTATTGATGCAAATGTTCGTAATGAAGATTCCAACTACGATGAAAAATTTTGGACAGTAAAAAACCTTGATAATACAGCTACAGGTTCATTTATTGTCACCGAAACAATTCCTAATCCATTTGGAGTTGAACAATTTACGGTAGCAGCTAAACAAAGCTTTGCAGGCGATTTTACTCGAGTTAAGCAAGAAACAAGAGAAAGTTCTGTTTTAGATGTTTACGAAGCAAAATTAATAGAAAATGCACCACTCACCTTTATCAAAAATGTTTTAGTTGTCACAAGTCGTGATATTGAACCCTCGAATTTAACAAAGGTGCTATCAAATTTGACCCTTGAAATTTCTAAGAAAACATATCATGAATTTTATAAAGAACAAGAAATCGCTTGGAAAAAACGTTGGGAAATTGCTGATGTACAAATTGACGGTTCAGCAGAAGCTCAACAAGGGATTCGCTTTAATCTTTTCCAACTTTTCTCTACCTATTACGGCGAAGATGAACGTTTAAATATTGGCCCTAAAGGATTTACTGGAGAAAAATATGGCGGAGCAACTTATTGGGATACAGAAGCCTATGCCGTTCCATTATACTTGGCACTTTCGGATGAAAAAGTTGCTAAAAATCTTTTAAAATATCGTCATAATCAATTGCCACAAGCACAACATAATGCCCGTCAACAAGGACTTAAAGGTGCTTTGTATCCAATGGTTACTTTTACAGGTGTTGAATGTCATAATGAGTGGGAAATTACATTTGAAGAAATTCACCGTAATGGAGCAATGGCTTATGCGATTTATAACTACAGCAACTACACGGGAGATGAAACTTATCTTGCTCATGAAGGCTTAGAAGTTTTGATTGAAATTGCTCGTTTTTGGGCAGACCGTGTGCATTATAGTAAACGAAATGATAAATACATGATTCATGGAGTCACAGGCCCAAATGAGTATGAAAATAATATCAATAACAACTGGTACACTAATAAATTGGCAGCTTGGGTTTTGACTTATACTGCTGAAAGTTTAGCGAAATATCCACGCCCAGATTTAATTGAAGGAGCTGAAACTGCTCACTGGTCAGAAATTGTGGATAAAATGTATTATCCAGAAGATGAAGAATTGGGTATCTTTGTTCAACATGATGGTTATTTAGATAAAGATTTGACTCCAGTGGCTCAACTTGACCCTAAAAATCTTCCATTGAACCAAAATTGGTCTTGGGATCGAGTGTTACGTAGTCCATATATTAAGCAAGCAGATGTGCTTCAAGGAATTTATTTCTTCGGCAATCAGTTTTCATTAGCCGAAAAACAACGAAATTTTGATTTTTATGAACCATTAACTGTTCATGAAAGCTCACTTTCTCCATCCATTCATGCGATTTTAGCAGCAGAGCTTGGCATGGAAGACAAGGCTGTTGAAATGTATGAAAGAACAGCTCGTCTTGACTTAGATAATTATAATAATGATACAGAAGATGGACTTCACATCACATCAATGACTGGCTCATGGTTGGCGATTGTTCATGGTTTTGCCCAAATGAAAACTTGGGATGGTCAATTAAGTTTCGCTCCATTTTTACCACAAGCATGGACGGGTTATGCCTTTCACATTAACTATCGCGGACGTTTATTAAAAATTTCTGTTGGTCAAGAAGTGAAACTTGAATTATTACGTGGCCAAGCCTTGAATCTTGAAATTTATGGTGAAAAAATTGAGTTAAGAGATTTTTATGTTACAAAAACAAAGTAATTTGATATCTTTAAATGACTTTTTTATCAAAAATCTAAAAAATAGTTGAAAATTAATCGAAAATTTGGCAAAATAAAATTTCAGAGTGTCAAATAAAAGAAAGAGAAAGGAGCGCTGAGTTGAGCTGGGTTTAGCTAGTCTCAAGTGAAAATATGGCAGTTACAATTAAAGATGTTGCAAAAAAAGCTGGTGTTAATGCCTCAACGGTCAGTCGGGTCATTAAAGATAGTTCAGAGATTTCAGATAAAACAAAAGTAAAAGTTCGCAAAGCCATGCATGAATTAGGTTATCGAAGGAATGCAGCGGCTCAGATTCTAGCTTCGGGAAAAACAAATACAATTGGTGTTGTTTTCCCGCCTGTTGCTGACAAAGCGAGCCAACCTTTCTTTATGAAAATATTGACCTCAATCAATGAAACAGCTCGTGACTACGATGTTTCAATCGCTATTGCGACTGGGCATTCAGCTAAAGAGTTGAAAAAGCAGATTGAACTTCAATATTCAGAAAAGCGTGTCGATGGATTTATCGTGCTTTACGCTGGAAAAAATGATGAAGTTCGCGATTATTTATTAGAAAATAAAGTTCCTTTTGTTTTAGTTGGAACTCCGGCTGAAGGAAAAAATGAAATTACCCATGTGGATAATGATAATATGCTGCTTGGACGCGAGGCTGTTCGTCATTTAGCACAATTAGATCATCAAAATATTTCATTTGTGACCGATACGAAAGAAACAGAAGTTTTTGAAGAACGTTATCAAGGTTTTAAAGATGAATCCGAGAAACTTGGGCTCAATCATGACCTCTTGTTTATGGATGCTAATTTTTCCTTGCGAAACGAAACAGCTCTTGTAGTTATGGATGATGTCTTATCTTTAAAAGTTGTGGAACGTCTAAGAAGTCAAGGTTTAAATGTTCCAGAAGATGTGAGTTTAATTACTTACAACAACTCTATCTTTGGAGCAATGATTCATCCTTATTTAACAACGTTTGACATTCATATTGAGCAATTAGGGGCAAGTGCAATTAAGAAAATCTTGGATTTACGAGATAAGAAAGAAAATTTGCCAGAAAAATCAATTATTCCTTTTGAATTAATTATTAGAGAATCAACAAAAGCTAGAATTTAAGTTCTAGCTTTTTTAGTTTTGTTTAAGATAAGGTTAAGCCTAGTACAAGACAAAAATATGATAATAGTGTAAAATAATAGAAAGGGATGGGCGCAGTTTTATTGACTTTCCAAGCAATTTAACTAAAAATAATTTATAAATTATGAGCCCTAAAAAATGTGAAAAGGGATGGATTCAATGATTAAAATTTTATTAGTGGAGGATGATTTATCACTCTCAAAATCTGTTTACGATTTCTTAAAATCATTTGCGCAAGTCAAGCAGGTTTATGATGGAGTTGAAGGACTCTATGAGGCAGAATTGGGAATCTATGATTTAATTTTGCTTGATTTAATGCTTCCAGAAAAGAATGGTTTTGAAGTCTTGAAGGAATTACGTGAGCAAAATGTAGATACGCCAGTCTTAATCATGACTGCTAAGGAATCTTTGGATGATAAAATGCACGGATTCGATATTGGAGCAGATGATTATTTAACAAAACCTTTCTATTTAGATGAACTCAAAGCACGTATTCAAGCACTTTTGAAACGGACAGGTAAATTAGAAGATTCAAACGGTTTAACTTATGGAAATATTCGTTTGAATTTATCAAATAAATCAACTTTAGTTGATGATCAACCTGTTGATTTAATCGGAAAAGAATTTGATTTAGTCGTTTATTTAATGCAAAATCAAAATGTTATTTTGCCAAAAGAGCAAATTTTTGACCGGATTTGGGGCTATGACAGTGATACAACAGTAACTGTTGTTGAAGTTTATATGAGTAAAATTCGGAAAAAATTGAAAGATACAGAATTTGTCAATAATCTTTCAACCTTGCGAAATGTTGGCTATATCCTGAGATAAAATTTTACTGACAGCTTATTGTATAGAGGTGAAAGTCATCTATAAATTAATAAATAAGTTCTGTCAGTAAATCTATCTAGAAATGAGACCTCTTTGAAGAAAATAATTAAAAAAGTTAAATCTTCAGCTATTGTAAAAAATGATGGGAAAAATTTCCTTCATTTTTTTCTAGCTTTTACAGTCATTTTTGTTGCTTTAGCCGTGATTATTATTCAAGTCATGCAATTAGGAATGTATCGAGCGACTGACCAAAATTTACACAATTTGGCTCAAAACCGAGTCTTTTTGATAGAAGCGGCGAATAATCAATTAGGAATGAATAATTCGCAAGATAGTGGCTATTACGGCCCCAATAATAGTGTAATTTTTTATGATTCAGAGGGTAAAAGTTTCATACCTTCAGCAGGCTCAAATGCAAATATAAGTACAAACTTTGGCATGAGCCTTCTGCAAAAAACAATGAAATTTAACGAAAATCAAATTAACACTATTCAAACTGTTTCTGTAAAAAATCCTTATGGAGATAATTGGCACTATCGTTATCTGACAACATCACAATTTATTATTACAAATACTGATGGAACAGTAACACCGGTTTATGCACAAATTTTTTCAAACGTTGACCAAATTCAAGATGCCATGAGCCGAGCCATGTGGGTCATTGTGACAACAATGATTACTTTCTGGCTTCTGTCAGTAATTATTAGTTTGTATCTTGCAAATTGGACATTGAGACCTATCCTGGCTGCTTATGAAAAGCAAAAAGAATTTGTTGAAAATGCTTCACATGAATTGAGAACACCTCTGGCAATTTTACAAAATCGTCTAGAATTACTTTTCCAAAAGCCAACAGCAACAATTATTGATGAATCAGAAAATATTTCTGAAAGTTTATCAGAAGTTCGTAATATGCGTTTATTAACAAGTAACTTACTGAACTTAGCTCGTCGAGATTCTGGAATCAGAATTGAACCAGAGGCGACTACGACAACTTATTTTGAGAATATTTTTAATAGCTATGAAATGCTTGCTGAAAACGCAGGTAAAAAGTTTTCAGGCCATTTGAAATTAGATGGAACGGTTAATTTGGACCAAGCCCTGATTAAACAATTGCTAACCATCTTATTTGATAATGCCCTTAAATACACGGGTGATGAGGGTGAAATCTCTGTAGATGTTCAAAAAAATGGGGGATTTTTAGTTTTTGCTGTCGCCGATAATGGTGAAGGAATTTCTGATGAAGATAAGAAAAAAATCTTTGACCGCTTTTTCCGAGTAGATAAAGCAAGAACGCGTCAAAAAGGTGGCTTAGGTTTGGGTCTTTCTCTGGCCAAACAAATTGTTGAAGCTTATAATGGGAAGATTACAGTTGAAGATAATAAACCTAAAGGTACAAAATTCATTATTAGAATTCGTGTGGATAGCACAATTTCAAATCCTGCAAAAATTTTCCAAAAGTTGTAAAATATGATAGGAAAAAATTACTGACAAATTATGATAAGATAATAGTAGCATCCAAATTATGACAATTTTGTCAGTCGATTTACTAGTTTTTAAAGACAATTTCTGTCAGTAAATAACTAAGTAAATCTAAAAAGGAGAAAATCAGAGATGTCAGTGTTAGAAAAAATAGACAGCCCAGCGGATTTAAAAAAAGTATCAAATCAAGAACTAGAAGAATTAGCTTCAGAAATTAGAACAGCAGTTCTTCATAAAGTATCAAACATCGGTGGACACGTTGGCCCAAACTTGGGTGTGACCGAATTAACAATTGCCCTTCATAAAGTTTTCAATTCACCAATTGATAAGTTTATTTGGGATGTTTCTCACCAAACTTATCCACATAAAATTTTAACTGGACGTAAAAATGGATTTACTGATGGACATTTCCATGACATCACACCTTACACCAGTCAAAGAGAATCAGAACACGACTTTTTCACAGTTGGCCATACCTCAACTTCAATTGCTAATGCCTTAGGTTATGCCAAAGCGCGTGATTTGACAAATGACAAAGGCAACATTGTTGCGGTCATTGGTGACGGTTCACTTTCTGGGGGACTTGCTATGGAAGCCCTCAATAATGCCGGAGATTTCAAAGGAAACCTCATTATTTTAGTTAATGATAATCAAATGTCAATTGCTGAAAATCATGGAGGACTTTACCGTAACCTTGCCGAACTTCGGGCGACAAATGGTCAAGCCGAAAATAACTTCTTTAAAACTTTTGGCTTAGATTATAAATATCTTGCAAATGGAAATGATATTGAATCTTTAATTCACCTATTTGAAGAAGTAAAAGATATCGACCATCCAATTGTCCTCCATATTCATACTGAAAAAGGGCGCGGTTATCAACCAGCTCTTGAAAATAAAGAAGCTTTTCACTGGCACATGCCTTTCGATTTAGAAACTGGTCAATCAAAAGTGATTGATTCTGGTAAATCTTATAGTTCAGTTATGTTGGATTACATGGATAAAAAAGTTTCAGAAGGGCTTCCTCTTGTTGCCATCAATGCAGCAATTCCAGGAATCTTTGGACTGAAACAATTTGCAGCTAAATATCCTGACCGTTATATTGATGCAGGAATTGCGGAGCAATTTACCATTACTTTTGGAGGTGCAATGGCTGCGGCAGGTGCTCGTCCAATTATTTTCCACAATTCTACTTTTGTTCAACGGGCTTATGATCAATTTTGGCATGACTTAGCAATTAATGAAGAACCAGCAATTGTTATTGTTAAAGGTGGAGTTATTTCAGGTTCAGATGAAACACACCAAGGCTCATCAGCCATGACTTGGATTTCAAACATTCCAAATATCAAATATCTTGCTCCAACTTCTGAAGAAGAATTTATTTCAATTCTTGATTGGGCTCTTGAGCAACATGAAGAACCAGTTGTGATTCAAATGCCAGAACACGGCTTAGAATCACGTCCGACTGTTCTCACAGATTATTCAACCCCTTCATATCAAATGACAAAATCAGGCGAAAAAGTTGCCCTCTTGGCACTTGGTGGTCTTTATTCACATGGTGAAAAAGTAGCTAAAGTTTTGGCTGAAAATGGAATTAATGCAACCCTAATAAATCCACTTTTCATCAACGATTTGGACCAAGCTTTCCTTGAAAACTTAGTTGAAAATCATCAAGTTATTGCGACGATAGAAGATGGAATTCTTGACGGAGGATTTGGTCAAAAAGTTGCTTCCTTCCTTGGTAAGTATGATGTTAAAGTTTTGAACTTTGGTGCGAAACGTGAATTTAATGATTCTGTTCCAGTGACAGAACTTTACAATCGTTATCATTTGACACCAGAACTTATGGTTGCTGATATTCTTAGTCTTTTGAAATAAAAATTTACTGACAGATGTTCCAAAATATTTCTGTCAGTAAAAATAAAGAACTGATAATGTCTGTCAGTAAAACTAGCAAGAATGATGATAAGTTCTTACTTAATAAAGTGAAATAGATGAAAAAAGTATTAGTAAAAGCAGTACATGGCTACCAACGCTGGATTTCTCCAGCCTTTCCACCAGCTTGTCGCTATTATCCTACCTGCTCCAATTACATGATTCAGGCCATTGAAAAACATGGACCAGCCAAAGGTTTGGCAATGGGGACAGCACGTATTTTACGTTGTCACCCATTTTGCCAGCCAGGATATGATTTAGTTCCAGACCATTTTAGTTTGCGAAGAAATTGGGCAGAACCAGAAAAAGAAGAAGACTCAAATTAATTTGAGTCTTTTCTATTTATAAAATTATAGGAAACGCTTCAAAAAAGATGAAATCGCTATCAAATGTCATAAAAAAATGTTAAAATGAAAAAAAGAATAAAAAAAGGAGTGTCATCTATTATGCCATTTAGTAAAGATTTTCTCTGGGGCGGAGCAACTGCAGCTAATCAATGTGAAGGCGGCTATAATCAGGGAGGACGTGGGCTTGCCAATGTCGACCTTGTTCCACATGGGAAAGACCGTTTTCCAATTATTACAGGGGAAATGAAGCACCTTGAATTCGATGAAGAGCATTTTTATCCCGCAAAAGAAGCGATTGATATGTATCATCATTGGAAAGAAGACCTCGCACTTTTTGCTGAAATGGGATTTAAAACCTATCGAATGTCTATTGCTTGGACAAGAATTTTTCCAAAAGGTGATGAACAAGAGCCAAATGAAGAAGGCTTGCAATTTTATGAAGATATTTTTAGAGAATGCCAACGTTTAGGAATTGAACCCTTAGTAACCATCACTCACTTTGATTGTCCTGTCCACCTAATTAAAGAATATGGTGGCTGGCGTAATAGAAAAATGGTTGGTTTCTATGAAAATTTAGCCAGAGCAATTTTTACTCGTTATAAAGGATTAGTTCGCTATTGGTTGACATTTAATGAAATTAATATGCTCCTCCATGCTCCATTTATGGGAGCAGGACTTGTTTTTGAAGAAGGAGAAAATAAAGAACAAGCTAAATACTTAGCCGCTCATCATGAACTATTAGCATCGGCTTTAGCAACGAAAATTGGACATGAAGTTGACCCAGAAAATAAGATAGGTTGTATGTTAGCTGCTGGAGATTACTATCCATTTGATTGTAATCCAGAAAATGTTTTTGAAGCTCAAAAACAAAATCATGATAATCTCTTTTTCATTGATGTTCAATCACGTGGAAAATATCCAAACTACCTTTTAAAGAGATTAGAGCGTGAAGAAATTACACTTCCGATTGAAAAAGGCGACTTAGAAATCCTTGCTGAAAACACAGTTGACTTTATTTCATTTAGTTACTATGCAAGTCGAGTCGCTAAAGTCAAGGATGAGGATGCAGATAAATCAGCTGGAAATATCTTTGAATCTGTAAAAAATCCCTATTTAGAGGCCAGTGAATGGGGTTGGCAAATTGACCCACTTGGTTTAAGAATCACAATGAATTCTATTTATGACCGCTATCAAAAACCATTATTTATTGTAGAAAATGGTTTAGGAGCAGTAGATAAACCTGATGAAAATGGATTTGTAGCTGATGATTATCGAATTGATTACATGGCTGCACACATCAAAGAAATGAAAAAAGCAGTTGAACTTGATGGCGTTGAACTATTAGGTTATACTTCTTGGGGATGTATTGACTTAGTATCAGCAGGAACGGGTGAGATGAGCAAACGTTATGGATTCATCTATGTTGACCGAGACGATTATGGTAAAGGAAGTTTGAAACGGACGCCTAAGAAATCATTTAACTGGTACAAGAAAGTTATTGCAAGCAACGGTGAAGATTTAACAAATGAATAATTAAAAAGGGGGGGGCTTTCCTCCTTTTTTTATCAAACAAAACATTTCTTTGATTTAAGATTTTTATCTAGCAAGAAAAATTTACAATAGTTAAGCAAGTGTCCATTAAAAGGAAGCAGTGCTAGAACTTTTTTATGAAATATGATAAAATCGTGTATTGCGTAATTTTTAAATCCGCAGTCATGAAGTATGAAAAAGCCTCGATGATATTTAAGAAATTTAAAAAGTTACAAGTGAGATAAGAATGATGAGGATAAGAAGTGAAAAGTATTAAAAATACATGGAAGTTGTTTGCCCTAGACTGGAAGCGAATATTTAAAAATCCCGTGGCGACTTTTTTAATTGTCGCCCTAATGATAATTCCCTCTTTATATGCTTGGTTTAATATTAAAGCCCTGTGGGACCCCTATGCCAATACTTCGCAACTGCCAATTGCGGTCTATAGTGCAGATAAATCTGCAAGTTTTCAAGATAAAACCATCAATATTGGTGATGAAGTACTGAAAAATTTAAAGAAAAATCACCAATTAGGCTGGAAATTTGTTGATTCCAAAGCAGATTTAGATAAAGGTGTGAAATCTGGTAAATACTATGCTGGAATCTATTTACCAAAGGATTTTTCAAAAGACCTCTTAAGTTTCACCACGGGTGATATTAAAAAACCACAAATTGTTTATTCAATTAACGAAAAAATCAATGCCATTGCTCCCAAAATAACATCAAAAGGAGCCTCTTCTCTACAATCACAAATTTCTGAAGAGTTTATCAAAACGGCAAGTAGTACCCTTTTAAAAACCTTCAATACAATTGGTTACGACATTGATAAAAACATGGTAAGTATTCAGAAGGTTAAATCAGCGATTTTATCAACTAATGATAATTTAGGAACCATTGATAAATACACTCAACAAGTTGTTGATCTTCATGGAAAAATGCCAGAAATTAAAGAAAAGCTGGCAAAAGCTAATGAATTTATCACTTACTTACCAGAAGTAGATGCTCTAGGTCAAAAAGTCATTAAATTAAATGATAAAATGCCAGAAATTGATAAAAGTTTTTCACTCGTTTTGACCCTTCAGGAGAAAATACCTGAGATTCAAAATGCTGGAAAACAAATCTCAATGATTGATGATGATTTTGCGTCGGTAGAAAGTACCATGACTCAAGGCATTCAAGAAGCCAAACAAGGTTTACAAATTATCAATCAAGTCCAAAAATCAATGCCAGACATTAAAAAATTGGGACAAGATGCTGATAGTTTAGGGACTATAACCTTGGATGCGGCGAAAAAAATGCAGAGTGCGTTGCCTAGCATTACAAATAGCGTTCAAATAACACTTCAATCAATTCAAGAGTTCTCAAAAAATACTTCATCTGTTATTTCTGTTATTGACCAAGCGATTGCCGATAATCAATTAACTGATGATGAAAAGGAACAGATAAATAGCTTAATTACCAATTTTACTAGTAACATTGCTAAACAAAGAGAAGCCATTCAAAATATTGTTGAATATATGAAGCAGGTGCAAGAAAGCAATGGAAATCACGATTTAGATTCTACTATTGAGCAATTAAATAATCTAGATTCGCTCTTGTCAGAACTTAGTACCAGAATGAGTCACCTAAATGACTTAGTGCAAGATGGTGATGTATCTAAGATTCGAGCTTATCTATCACAAATCAATGATGTAGTAAATAATATTTCTGATCTAATTAATAAAATTGATGTCAGTGAGATTAGTAGTACTATTAATCAAGCACTAACAACCTTGATTAATACCATAACAAATGCTAAAGGTTTATTAAATCAAGCTCAACAAATTGACTTTGATGCCTTACTAAATTCAACAAGTCAAACAGTTTCTAATGCTATTACCATTTTAGAAAAATATCAAGGCGAAATGCCAGCCATTAAACAAGAAATTCATGATGCGAATGTGATGTTAAATGGTAATATGACAACGATTGTTAATGCAATTAATGAAGGAGCTAATCTCTATAAAAATGAGTTTCCTACTCTTAAAACTAAGTTAGGGACAGCTTCTGATTTCTTTAAAAATGATTATGCTGGTGTTCGTAAAGATTTGACAGATACCTTAACAATGGCAAATGATAAAATGCCTGATGTTGAGTCTGCTTTGAATCAAGCCAATGATTTAATCCAAAATGATTGGCCTGAAATCAAATCAGGAATTCAAAAAGCAGCCGCAGCCATTCAAAAAGGTGAAAAAGAAGTTGACTTAGGTGAAATCGTCAAACTCCTAAAATTAGATGCGACCAAAGAAAGTGATTTCCTGACGCAACCAGTTGAAGTCCAAGAAAATCAAATCTATTCGATTGCCAACAATGGTTCAGCAAGTACACCTTTCTATACTGCGCTTTGTCTGTGGGTCGGTGCAGTCTTACTTTCAAGTTTGGCAACAACGGAGGTTCACTTATCAGATAAAGATAAAAAACGTTATTCTAAACGTGAGCAATTCTTTGCTCGAATGGGAAGTTTCGTAGCCATTGGACTTGCTCAAGCCTTGATCGTAACGCTTGGAAATTATTTTGGCTTAGGAGTAGATGTAAGAGATCCATTCTACAGTGTTCTCTTTGCCTTACTAATATCCATAGCCTTTATGATAATGGTTTATGTTCTGGTCGCCCTGTTTGGCAATGTAGGTAAAGGAATAGCGATTATCATCCTGGTTCTTTCCATTTCTGGTGGTGGTGGGAACTATCCAATCCAAGTTTCTGGAAAATTCTTCCAAGCCATTAATCCTTATTTACCATTTACTCACGCTGTCAACCTTTTACGAGAATCAGCGGGAGGAATTTACTGGCCAAATGCTTGGTTTGCGATAATTATCCTTGTAGCAGTATCAATTGTGTTTGTTGCAATAGGTGCCTTCCTCTTCCCACACTTTGAAGATAAAACGAAGAAAATTTCCGAAATCGGAAGCAAGAGTCATTTCTTCCATTAATGTTAAGAAAACTACTGACAGACTGGTCAGTAGTTTTTCTGTTATTTATAATCATAATGAGCAAATAGTAAGGGAGAACTTGTGCTATAATATGTCTATGACAAAAGTAAACGAAGAACGTGTACAAGAAATTTTTAATAGTATTTCATCAGATTATGATAAAATGAACGCCATTATCAGTTTTAAACAACATGATTTATGGCGTGCTAAAACAATGAAAAGAATGGGAGATTTAACTGGTCTATCTATTCTTGATTTGTGTTGTGGAACTGGGGACTGGACTTTTGATTTATCTGAAAGTATCGGCCCTTCTGGTAAAGTAATTGGTCTTGATTTTTCAGAAAATATGCTTGAAATTGCTAAGGCTAAACTCAAAGAAGAAGCGAAGAAAAACATTGAATTTCTCCAAGGAAATGCGATGGCTTTACCTTTTGAAAATGAAAGTTTTGATGTAGTTACGATTGGTTATGGTCTAAGAAACACACCTGACTATCTTACTGTATTAAAAGAAATTTTTCGTGTGTTAAAACCAGGCGGCAAAGTAGTCTGTATCGAAACTTCACACCCTACATTGCCAATTTATAAACAAGCTTTTGAACTTTATTTTAAAAATGTCATGCCTTTTTTTGGTAAAGTTTTTGCAAAATCTTTAAAAGAATATCAATGGCTTCAAAAATCAGCAGAAGATTTTCCAGATGCCAAGACGCTTGAAGAACTTTTTAGAAAAGCTGGTTTTGTTGCCGTAGACTATCAAAAACATGGTGGTGGAGCAATCGCAAGTCATTTTGCCACTAAATCCAAAAAACCTAAATCAAATATTCGTATTGGTAAAAAGTAATCGGTCAATAAAAAATAAAAATTTCGAGGAAAAAATAAGCCTTATAAACGTTATGGGGAAATTTTTAAAAAACTACGAGAACAAAAGAATTTTTCGCTTTCTCATTTTTCAGAAATAGGTATTTCAAAAGCGAATTTATCAAGATTTGAATTAGTTCAAGCCATGATAAGCTTTGAACGTTTGGATAGTGCGCTACAAGAGATGAATGTGACTTTAGCCGAGTATGAACATTTTATCAATAATTTTTCAATGGATTATAAAGAAGAATTTTTAGAAGATATAATTCTTGCGGATATTGCAGATGACGTTGATAAACTTCATAATCTTTATCTAGAAGCTATGAAATATGATTCAAAAATGCTAGCTTATTGTGCTAAAAGTCGTTATGAAATACTGACACAAACGGAAGCTGATGATGTGGTTGAATATCTCTATGACGTTGGAGAATGGGGCTACTTTGAACTTTCAATTTTTATCTGACTTTGGATAGTTTCAGTGAACGAGAAATTATGTATTTGATGAAAGAACTCTGGGGGAAGAGTAAACACTTATATGGTGTTTTTAAATATCGCAGAAGAGTTCTTCAATCTTCGTATCGATCGGTCGTTTTGCTTTCCTCAAAAGGAGCTCGTGACTCAGCTAGAAGTATCTTGCAAAAAAGTTACCCTAAAGATGATTTCTACGACCTCTATGTTGAAAATCTAAGAAATCTGGCACATGGTTTTTATAGCTATTGTTTCAAAGACAAGATAAGCGGTGAAAAGCAAATCAAAAATGCCATTGAAATTTTTCGACAAGTTGGATATGAAGATTTAGCAGGTTATTATCAAAAACGCTATCAAAAGCTTTTAGGAAAATTATTAACATAAAAAAGTCTCCAGATTACTTCGTTGGATATTTGCAATGATTTAAAAAGGAGGCTTTTTTCCTGCTAGAATAAAATTAAAGATAAAAGAAAGCGCGCTTGAAATTTAAAAAGAAAGGAGGAATATGTTTAAAGATATAAAAATTTAATAGAATGAACAAATTCATACAGAAATATAATAGAAAGAAGGAAATTCTTATGAAACCAAAACAAATTTATGTAAGTCTTATGACTTCAGCAATCTTGTTATCAGCGGTTACTCCGTTAATTGTTAATGCTGATGTCGTTACTTCTAATGTCACAACAGAGTAAGTTTTTAGTAATCAAGCTTCAAGTTTTGCTGATACTAAAGACCATTTTGATTCCTATGTTTCCGTTAAGGATAATCAGCATGTTTTAAATCTTCCAGAAAATGTTCAGGTTAATCAAAATGAATTTGAACAAGTACTAGAGCAAGTTAATGCTGTTAATCAACAGATTGAAACTAATAAGTTAATTATAAATCCTGTTAGTAAAGAAATAGTGAGTCGGGCTTCTTCCTTTAAATCATCAGGATACACCTATGGAAACTTTTGGTGGGGAACTTGTTACTACTTTAGAAGTAAGGCAGCAGTTTATCAAATGGATCATGATTTAGATAATTGGGCTATCGGTTCAGGTCTTGTTGGTATATTTGCCCGCCAATTGCTGCTCTGGGTGGTGCTTATTATTTGAAGGTTAAAAGTGATTTAGATTCTATGAATAGTATCCATCAAAAAGATTATCTTAATATGGAGGTAAACTGGGTGGGGGTCTATTCAATTTATGTTCCTTAGGGAGGTAAAGTGATGGTTTTAGTTTTATGGTTGGTAATGATTTTCATTGGATTTCTTTTACAAATCTATGTTTGGCCACGAATTCCAAAATCAATTTTTAAGTATAGAGGTTTAGTCTCATCTCTCTCTCTCATTATTCTTGTTTTTATTATGAGAATACGACTAGAAATTACTGCATTGACCCTTCCATTTTATTTGATGATGTTTTTCGGGCTCTTTCTTTTTTGGAAAGATAGAAAACTTTAAGTAAATCTGTAGTTAAAAAATTAAAGGTACTCGATTGAGTGCCTTTTTGAGTAAATTTATACAGGTGGTGTGTATATTATTAAAAGTACAAAACATAAGAAATCTATTTTATGGTATAATAATCTTGCTTAAAAATTTATTAAAAAAGCGTTAGTAGGGAAGTAGTAATGAAATTAAAAGATATAGAGAAATCAACAAATAAAAATCTTTATCTGCTTTTTCTAAGTGTACTCGTGGGATTGACTGCGGGTTTTTTGGCCAGTCTTTATCGATTGGCACTGGAAAAAGCTGAAACTTGGGGCTTAAGCATTTATCGCTTTATTAGCTTACACCTTATTTTTATTCCCCTCCTCATTTTGGGTTTGACTTTCTTAGCTTTTGTGGTTACTTTCTTTATGAAAAAATATCCGATGAGTTCAGGTTCTGGGATACCACAAGTTAAAGGGCAATTACAGGGTTATTTTAAAAATAATTGGTTCACGACGGCTTTTGCTAAATTTATCGCTGGGACTTTAGCAATGTTTGCAGGTCTATCATTGGGGCGTGAGGGTCCCTCAGTTCAACTTGGAGCTTCAATGGGGCAGATGGTCTCTAGCCGGTTGGCTGAAACTGAGCGTCATAAAAGAATTCTTATTGCTTCTGGGGCATCTGCTGGTTTATCCGCTGCTTTCAATGCACCTTTGTCAGGTGTCATGTTTACTTTGGAAGAAGTATTTAAATACTTTTCTCCATTGATTTTATTAACTTGTATGACCTCAGCAATGGTTGCTGATATGGTTGCACGAATAATGTTTGGGAGTGGACCAGTTTTTCATTTCCAAATTGTTGGTTCA
The DNA here is from genome assembly GCF_052544945.1 of Lactococcus sp. KTH0-1S. Taxonomy (NCBI): domain Bacteria; kingdom Bacillati; phylum Bacillota; class Bacilli; order Lactobacillales; family Streptococcaceae; genus Lactococcus; species Lactococcus sp. KTH0-1S. The sequence goes on along the minus strand of NZ_CP195165.1, from coordinate 1,695,153 downwards.
ATTGAACTCTCAAATTATTGGCTACTTATTATTTTAGGAATTATTTTAGGATTTTTCGGTGCTTTTTATAACTGGACACTCCTCACAAGTCAAAATTTGATGAAGAAAATAAAGAGTCCATTTCTTCGTGTTTTACTTACTTTTTTAGTGGTTGGGGCAACTGGTTTATTATTTCCTAATATTATTGGGAGTGGTCATCATTTAATGGATTCCTTTAGTTTGGGAATGGGCTTGACCTTTCTATGTTTGATTCTCATTGGAAAATATCTGATTTCAATGGTTTCTTATGCTTCGGGTGTGCCAGGAGGAATTTTCTTTCCCCTGTTAGTTTTGGGTGCTAGTCTTGGAGCTGTTTTTGCGACAATTGTCATCTCGATTTTTCATCTTCCAAGTCATTTGTTTGCCAATCTAGTAATTTTAGCGATGGCTGGGACTTTTACAGCAATTGTTCGAGCACCGATGACTGGAATCCTTCTTTTGGTGGAAATGACTGGTTCATTTGATCATTTACTTCCTCTGGCTCTTGTCTCTTTAATTGCTTATGTCGTTGCTGATTTATTACAATCTGAGCCAATTTATGATTCCTTATTAGAGAACATGTTGAAAGAAAAAGAAATTGATGTTGATGATTCGGATAAGCAGATGATGTTTGAAACAATTGTTCAATTTGATTCAGTTGCGGATCGTAAGAAGTTGTCAGAGATACATTTACCAGAAGGATGTTTGCTTGTTTCGGTTCATCGTTCAGGTAAGGATATTATTCCACACGGGAATACTGAATTACAAGCAGGAGATTATTTGACCTTTTTGATTAGACGAGAAGATGAAGTGATTGCTAGAGAACAGCTTCGTCAGGTTTTAAATGAAAAATAAAAAAGTGATATTCTATCACTTTTTTATTTGCTTAAATATTGCCAAAGGATTGATAAAAACAGACTCACAGCATAAGCGCTGTTAAATAGAACCATATTTCTCAGTGAATAAACAAAGCTGCGAGGACTTGGAACTTGATTAGCATGAGATTTTAGATTCTTTCTGATAATCGGAAAAGTGAGTAAACTAAGTAAAGTTGGCCATTCAAATATTCTAAAGATAAATCCAATAATAATAGCTAAATAGGAAGAATACATTAAAAGTTGAAAAAGTTTGATTCCGTTTGGACGACCGATATAATAAACTAATGTGTAGCGATGATTTTTAATATCGCTATCTAAATCACGTAAATTATTGGCCAACATAATGTTTGCAATGGTAAAAATGAGTGGTAAACTTGCAATAATCATAGCGATGGCTGCAAAAATACTACCAGTAAAGCTAAAAGAGTCGTTTGTGAAATCAAGATTTAGATTAAAAATAGGTGATTGAGTGCTGTTGATTAAGATGACCATTGCAAAAATTCCAAAGCCCATTGTCCCACCAGAAAAAATTTCTCCTAAAGGCATACGTGAAAGTGGAATAGGACCATAAGTATAGAAAACGCCAATAAAGAAGACGATTCCACCAAGAATAAAGAAAAGCCAGCCAACAAAATAAGCGAGGAAAAATCCTAAAAAAAGGCTCAAAATAAGCATAAACAAGATAATAGAAGCTACCAATCGGGTGGAAAGATTGGCTTGGCCAATGATGTTTTCTTGCTTTTTATATTCTTCATCTTTGGCTTTTTTGAAATCCTGATAATTATTAATAGCAGTTACGGTCATATCAAAAAGGAGCATAGCTATTAAAAATAAGAGAGATAGGCCAATATTTATCATTTTAAAATAGCTTAAACTAAAAAGTAAACCAATAATGTAAGGGAAAATACTGGCGATTTTAGTTTTTATTTCGACGAGTTCTAAAAAATTTTTGAGGGACATAATTACTCCTGAAAATATAATTTGAATAAAAACAGCCGTTATTTTACGGCTTTTACTTATTTATTTTTTGAGAAAATAATTCTCTATTTTTTAATCATATTAAAAAAGTTTAAGTAAAAATGTTAACAAATGTTACTCATTTTACTGAAGTGCTTTCATTTCTATTGTAATTATAACTGATTATAGGTTAAGAATCAACATAGACTTGAAGATTATATTTAGTAATCTTTGTTAAGATAAATATAAAATAAGCTAATTTTAATTGATTTGGGAACGGTTTAAGCCTCCAATAATCGTATTAAAGATACTACAATATGAGAATAAGATTTGAAGGAAAAGGCTTTATAATCACTTTTGTGAGGAATTCTTAGCATTTATTTTAAGGTTTGGTTAAGTAATGGATAATATAATCATTTCTCATGAGTGGTGGAGAAAATTTACTACTGATGTTAAATCGTTTTTTAACTCACAATAAGTTGTGAGAAATGAATTTTGAAACGTCCATAGCGTGCAATGACGTTAAACTGCTTACGGTAATCCTACACAAGCGTTCGGACTTTATGATGTGTATGGGAAGTAACCATGTTAATAGAAGATAGACTGGATTCAGTTTGAATCCTATGGAATGTTCTTAGTGGCGAAATCGAAAGGTCTAAATGAAATTAAGTAAAGTTGCTATTTCAACGGGATTAGTTGCATCATTCATGTTTATTGGGGGCGGAATCGCTCATGCGGATACACCTAAATCAACTCATGAAGTTGCTATAGAAGTAATTAACGGAAACTACGGAAATGGAGATACTCGTGTCACTAACCTTAAAAGTAAAGGTTTTGATGTGAAAGCAATCCAAACAGAAGTTAATAACATTCTTACAGGAACAACAACTCAAGTTTCTGCAACAACTAAAACTGCTGAAGAACAACCTACTAAAGTTACATCAGTTGCACCAACTCAAGCAACACAAAGTGTTTCTGGTGGGCTTAATATGAGCCAAACTTCTGGACAAGTTGACATCCAAGCTCTTGCTAATTATATGGCATCGAATACAGCTAATGCAGCGGGCTATTCTGCTAGCGAATGGGCTTATATCATTACTCACGAATCAAATGGTGGGATTGATAGTGTGAATTCAAGTTCAGGTGCTTATGGTGCTTTCCAATTGCTAGGTCATGGTGAATATGCTGGAATGACTTTGGCAGAACAAATTGCGATGGCAAGTAAACTTCCTGCTGGTAGCTGGGTTGTTTATAACTAAGCATTGATAAAAACTCGTCTTAAAATCTTTGATAAATAAATCAAACTTAGTGGCTCATAGCAATCAACTCTCAAGTTCGTTTGGGATTGATTGAGTATAAAAAAGAACACCGAATTCGGTGTTCTTTTTTATTAGATGGCCCCTGCCAGAATCGAACTGGCAATCACTGCTTAGGAGGCAGTAGTTATATCCAATTTAACTAAGAGACCAGAGATAAATTACTGACAGACTTACAAAATATTTCTGTCAGTAACTTTTAATGAGTTTTATTTATTGTCAGCATCAAAAACAATGCCAGCACTTTGACGCATTTGGTATGAAGTTTCTGAAACTTCTTGGGCAAATTGATGTAGGTCATAACTTGCAGCAGAATCATTATTTTCTAAGATTTGGGCAAAGTCAACAGCTTCATCATAAAGAGAGTGTTTTGGAGCTTCAATGTCGATTCTAGTTTCTGAACCATCCATAGTAATGAATTTGGCAGAAGTAATCGCATTAACACCATCCAAAATTAAAGTTCCATCAGTAGTATAGATTTCACTAGGAAGATATGAATTCACATTTCCTGCGCATTTAATCGAAACTTTGTAATCTTGATAGTCAAGAATTCCAACACCAGCTAAATCAACGCCTGACGGAAGTAAAACTGCATCATAAGTTGCTTTTTGTGGTTTGCCAAACCAAAAGATTGCAGCATACAAAAGATATACGCCAAGATCGGCTAAAAGTCCACCAGAGAATTTTGCATTAAATTTATTAGGGATTTCACCGTTTAAAAGAGCAGGCATTTTTGATGAATATTTTGAATAAGTAAAATCTGCCCCTTTGACTATTTTGTCAACAAGAAAATCTTTGATAATTGAAAATGAATGTTCATGAATATTTCTGGCTGCTTCAAAGAAGAAGACCTCATTTTCTTTAGCAAGCTTAATAATTTCTGTCAGTTCTTTAGGATTTGAAAAGGCAGGTTTTTCAACAATGACATTATGTCCAGCTAAAATTGCGGCTTTAGCTTGCTCAAAGTGGAGGGCATTTGGACTGGCAATATAGATAATATCAAGTGAAGCTTTGAAAAAATCGTCAAGATTATCGAATTTTTGGATGTCTTTAAAATCGGCAGAAAACTGATCAGCAGATTCGAGTCGACGGGAATAGACCGCAGAAAACTGAAATTTTTCAGTCATATGGGCAGCATCAATAAATGAACGAGCAATCCAGCTCGTACCAATTACTCCAAGTTTTAGCATCACATTCTCCTTTATAGGTGGACAGAATCATTCGTTAGAAGATTCTAAAATTCTGTTAAAAGCTTGTTCTATTATATCAAATTTTTTCTTAAAGGTCATTGCTCTACTATTGAATTTTCAGTAAATAAATTATAAAAATAAGAATTCCAAAGATTCCATGTCACTTATTAAGAGCTTTTGTCAGTAAAATTAAGAGTTTTTGATGTGAACGCTTAAAAAGTAAAAAAATTGTCAGTTGATGACAAAAAGCTCAAAAATTGTGGTAGAATATATAGAAGAAAATTTGGAGAATTAATTTTGAAGAAAACGTTGATTATTGGTGTCACTGGTGGGTCAGCAAGTGGAAAGACAAGTGTTTCACATGCTATTTTAGAAACTTTTTCAAATGAACGAATTGCAATGATTGAACATGATAGTTACTATAAAGATCAATCGCATTTGACTTTTGAAGAACGGACAAAAACGAACTACGACCATCCATTAGCCTTTGATACAGATTATTTAATTGCTCAATTAAAAGAGCTTCAATATGGACGAGCGGTTGATATTCCGATTTATGATTATGCAAAACATACGCGTTCACAAGAAACTTACCGTCAAGAACCTGTTGATGTTTTAATCGTTGAGGGAATTTTGGTTTTAGAAGATGAACGTTTGCGTGATTTAATGGATATCAAAATATTTGTTGATACAGATGACGATGTGCGGATTATCCGTCGAATTCGCAGAGATATTGAAGAAAGAGGAAGAACTCTTGATTCAGTAATTACACAGTATTTAGATGCTGTTAAGCCAATGTATCATCAATTTATTGAACCCACAAAGAGATATGCAGATGTGATTATTCCTGAAGGGGTATCAAATACTGTTGGGGTTGATATTATTACGACGAAAATCGCTAGCATTTTAAACGACTAAAAAAAGCTGTCTATGACAGTTTTTTTGTTTTTGGCTAGTGAATCTCGTGAAAAATTGGAAAAATAAAAAGGCTAATTGTCCTTAAATAGCAATAATGGTAATGCTTACTTTTTTTGTGAAAGTATGATATACTTAATTCGTAACAATTGCAGAAAGGAAATCCGCAACTTAAAGCGGTGGGTTATGAGAAATTTGTAACCAAGGGATTTTGTCAAAATGGAACTTTTTGAATCACTGAAACAAAAAATTAGTGGAAAAGGCTTAAAAATTGTCTTTCCTGAAGGAACTGATGCACGTATTTTAGGTGCTGCCAATCGTCTTAACGCTGATGGACTAATTACACCTGTCTTTATTGGGAATGTAAAAGAAGTCACTGAAACATTGATTTCACGTGGAATTAATCCTGAAGGCTTTGAGATTTATGACCCAGAAAATTGTGGACGTTTTGAAACAATGACGGAAACTTTTGTGGAACGTCGTAAAGGTAAAGTTACAGAAGAACAAGCAAAAGAGCTCTTGAAAGACCCAAATTATTTTGGAACGATGCTTGTTTATATGAAAATTGCTGACGGAATGGTTTCTGGCGCAATTCATTCAACTGCTGATACTGTTCGTCCGGCCCTTCAAATCATTAAAACGAAACCAGGAGTAAAATCTGTTTCTGGTGCTTTTATTATGGTTCGTGGTCGTGATGACAATGAAAAATATATTTTTGGTGACTGTGCGATTAACATCAAACCAGATGCACCAACTCTTGCCGATATTGCTGTAGCTTCAGCTGAAACAGCAGCACTCTTTGATATTGACCCCAAAGTTGCCATGCTTTCATTCTCAACTAAAGGTTCTGGAAAATCAGAAGATGTTGATAAAGTAGTAGAAGCGACAAAACTTGTTAAAGAAGATTACCCTGAAATTGAAATTGATGGTGAACTTCAATTTGACGCTGCTTTTGTTCCAGGGGTAGCTCGTCAAAAAGCACCAGATTCAACTGTTGCTGGTCGTGCCAATGTCTTTATCTTCCCTGATATTCAATCAGGAAATATTGGATATAAAATTGCTCAACGATTGGGTAATTTTGAAGCGATTGGACCAATTTTGCAAGGTTTGAACGCACCTGTTTCTGACCTTTCTCGTGGAAGTAACGAAGAAGATGTCTATAAACTTGCAATTATCACAGCTGCCCAAGCTTTAAAATAAATAATGATATTCTGTCAGTAAATTTGTAAATGAATAATTACTGACAAGTCTGTCATTAATCCGCCATTTGAGGCGGATTTTTTTGTTGGTCTAAAAATGTTATAATTAAAGAATCAAAAAGGAAATGAGAAAAAATGAGAAAATCAAAAATTTTTGCTCTAGTAGGGTCGATTATTTTTTCAATTTTGGCACTTGTTGGGCTAATTAGTTTTTGGGCCATTATTTATATGCCAGAGAATTCAGAAATTATGACAGAACTTCAAGATTCAGGATTTGATAAGCAATTATTATCTACCGCAGCAATGATTGCAGCTCTGATTTTAATCGCTTTACTAGCTTTAAATTGGGTGGCTTTTGCAAGATTGACAAAAGAAAAAGGTTGGGGAATTTATTTCTTAGTTGTTGGTATCTTTTATTGCGTAGCATCTGTTTTTAACGGTGTTGGCTTAATTTTGACCTTACCAGTTGCCCTCTGTTTCATTCTTGCTTATGTCTATCGAAGACGAGAAGTGCTTGAAAATAAATAAAAAAAATTACTGACAAACTTTCTGTCAGTAATTTTTTATTAGAATTTACATGATGCCCCAATGATTAAAAGCATTGATGATTCCGTGGTTAGTATTTTCTGTAGAGATAAAATCGGCTAACTCTTTTAATTCAGGAACAGCATTTCCCATTGCCGTTCTGTGGTCAGCTGCTTTGAATAAATCTAAGTCATTGCGACCATCACCAAAGGCAAAAGTTTGACCAGTGAAATTTAGCACTTCTTTGACATGATTAATTCCTGTCCCTTTGTTAGTTGTGCTGTTTGTAACATCAATCGAACTTGGAGAGTTCATGAAAAAGTTAAGTTCAGGAACGCGTTCTTTATAATAATCCACTTGACTGAGTTGATTGGTCAAAACCAAAAGCATATTGACTTCCTGAGAGAGGTAACGTCTAGCATCTGCCTGTGGCATTGGCATATGAGTGTAAGCATAAGCGGTTTTAGCTAAGTCAGTTAATTCACTCACCCAATATCCTTGACTATCATAAAAAGAAAGAGCTTCTGAGTGAGGACTTGCTGCCTCAAGTAATTTTTCAACACTACTTGTCGGAATTTCTTCTTTAAATATTGTTTCACCATCTAAAACAATATACTGTCCGTTCATGGCGACCGCTCCACTAATCCCAGTTAAACTCATGATTTCGTCAAGTTCAAAATGTCCCCGTCCAGTAGCAATGAATGGTAAAACACCATTTTCGCGAATTCGATGAATTCCTTCAATAACTTCTTGGTCAAGTTTACTTTGACTGTTAAGCAACGTTCCGTCTAAATCGAAGAAGGCTAAAGCCTTATAATCATTGATATTTTCCATAATTTTATTGTATCAAATTTATGATATAATTGTAAGTGGAATTATCCATTCTTTTATGAAGAATTTAAATAACTGGCAGAACTGTCAGTTTGAGTTAACTATAAAAAAAATAAATATAATTAATAGCGTTTACTGACAAGCCTGTCAATATTATTAAAAATGAGTGAAAGTAAAAAAATGCCTGCAAAGAAAAAAACAACCAGAAGAAATACTAAAAAAGAACAACAGAAAAAGGCTGCAACACGCAAAATGATTGCTTTTTTTGTTGGGCTTCTTTTAATCTTATTTGCGCTTGCTCGCCTAGGAATTGTTGGAGTCTTACTTTATAACATTGTCCGCTTATTTGTTGGTTCTCTTGCGATTGTTTTTCTTCTCTTGCTTGCTGGACTAATGATTATTTCCGTCTTTCGTAAGCAAGTTTTAAAAGAAAATAAAAGAATTATTCCAGCCATTATTTTAACTTTTATCGGCCTAATGTTTGTCTTTCAAATTCGACTTCATCAAGGATTTAATGAAACTTTTCATCTTATCTGGTCTGATTTAATGGCTGGTCGTGTCATTCATTTTGTCGGCTCAGGTGTCATTGGAGCATTAATTACCGAGCCAGCTAAAGCCTTGTTTTCAGTCGTTGGTGTCTATATTATTGCTGCGGTACTTTGGTTAGTTGCTATTTATCTCATGATTCCAGGACTTTTCCCTAAAATGCGTGAAGATTTACATCAACGTTTAGCGAAATGGAAAGAAAAGCATGCCGAAAAAGCAGAAGCTAAAAAAGCAGCGAAAGCACTTGCTGAGCTAGAAAAAAAACAAGCAGTAGCAGAAAGAGAAGAGCTTCCAGAGGCAGCAGAAAATTCATTGTTTACTTCAGTACCCACTGAAATTCCAATTAATATTCCGGAAGCGCCTTTTGAAGAAACTGAAAATGAAGCTGAAAGTCCAGTTTTAGCAGAAGTTCCTCTTGATGATGAACCTGTCAATTTTTCAAATACTAATAACTACAACGGTAACTATAAATTACCAACCATTGATTTACTGGCAGAAGTTCCTGTCAAAAATCAATCAGGTGAACGTGAGAATGTTCGTAAAAATATTGGTATTTTAGAAGAAACTTTCAAATCTTTTGGGATTGGTGCCAATGTTGAATCGGCAGTCGTCGGTCCATCAATTACAAAATATGAAATCAAATTAGCAACTGGAACAAAAGTTTCACGCGTTGTTAATTTATCAGATGATTTAGCCTTAGCTTTAGCTGCCAAAGATATCCGAATTGAAGCACCAATTCCTGGAAAATCTTTAGTCGGCGTCGAAATTCCTAATGCCGAAGTTGCAATGGTTGGTTTCCGCGAAATGTGGGAGGCTGGCAAAACTAATCCAAGCAAATTGTTAGAAATTCCTCTTGGTAAATCATTAGATGGTGGAATTCGCACATTTGATTTAACAAGAATGCCTCACTTATTGGTTGCAGGATCAACTGGTTCAGGTAAATCAGTGGCGGTAAATGGTATTATTACTTCAATTTTGATGAAGGCTTTGCCTAGTCAAGTGAAGTTTCTGATGGTTGACCCTAAAATGGTCGAACTTTCTGTTTACAATGATATTCCTCATCTATTGATTCCAGTCGTAACAAATCCACGTAAAGCTTCACGTGCCCTTCAAAAAGTTGTTGACCAAATGGAAGAACGCTATGAACTCTTTAGTCGTTATGGCGTCCGTAACATTGCTGGATATAATGAAAAAGTACAAAGATATAATGCAGAATCAGATGAAAAAATGCTTGAACTTCCTCTGATTGTAGTCATTGTTGATGAATTAGCCGATTTAATGATGGTGGCCAGTAAAGAAGTGGAAGATGCAATTATTCGTTTGGGACAAAAAGCTCGAGCAGCAGGGATTCATATGATTCTTGCGACACAACGTCCATCTGTTGATGTCATTTCTGGACTAATTAAAGCAAATGTTCCTTCAAGAATTGCCTTTGCTGTTTCATCTGGAACAGATTCACGAACAATTTTAGATACGAATGGGGCTGAAAAATTACTAGGTCGTGGGGATATGCTCTTTAAACCTATTGATGAAAATCATCCGATTCGTTTGCAAGGGGCTTTCTTATCTGACGATGATGTCGAATCTGTTGTGACCTTTATTAAAGACCAATCAGAAGCTCAGTATGACGAAAGCTTTGACCCCGGTGAGGTAGATGAGAGTCAAGTTGGTACGGGCGCTTCAAATACAGGTTCTGGTGACCCCTTATTTGAAGAAGCGCGAAATATGGTTATTATGGCTCAAAAAGCATCAACGGCTCAATTGCAACGCGCTTTAAAAGTTGGATTCAATCGCGCCTCTGACTTGATGAATGAGTTGGAAGCGCAGGGAATTGTTGGCCCTGCTAAAGGAACGACTCCTCGTAAAGTCCTTGTTAGTCCAGATGGAGAATTTATTGGAGGAGTAGAAGAGTGAGTGAAGAACTATATTATCGTCACTATTTTCTACAAATCTATGAAATCTTACGAGAAGATGAGCAAAATAAAGAACTTTCAATTAAGGAAAAAAATGTTTTAGCTGATGCTTTGGTTTTAAATGAACGCAAAGAACCAGTTTTACAAATATTAGGCCAGCTTTATATGCGCTTAGAGTTTTGGAATCGGCCTGCTGATGATGAGATTTTAAAAGGCGGCATGAAAGCCCCAGTCAGAACACTTTATGAAGAATTAAAGGCAGATAAAAATATCACTTCTTCACAAAAATTTATTCCAGGAGTTGAAGCGTATCGACCGATTACATGGAATGATGCTTTGTATGGAAATAAAATGACGGAAGATGATGGCTTTATCGGTGGGGGTTATGTCACTTTTGACTCTAATGAAAAATATAAATCAATGGAAGAGAGAATAGCCGTACCTGATAATGAAATTGTTAGAAATGCAAAATCAAGTTTTGCTAAACTCTTTCAAGTTGGTTGTTTAGGTTTTGCTTTGCTCATCCTGCTCCTTGTTCTCTTGGGGTTTGCTTTAAAAATGGTAACGAGGTAGTTAAAAATGACAGTATTTGATGAATTTAATGAAATCAAAAGAAAAGGACTCCCTCAGATTTTAGTAATTTTTGGTGAGTCAAGGGAACTAGTTGGAGAATTGAAAAATCAACTCTTAACAGAGGTTAATTTCGAGCCAACGGATTTGAGTCAGGCTTATTATGACTTAACTCCTAGTAATAGTGATTTAGCCCTTGAAGATTTGGAATCTCTCCCTTTTTTCTCAGATTCTCGGTTGGTAATCCTAGAAAACTTGGTTAATTTAACAACGGCTAAAAAAAGTGTTTTAGATGAAAAACAGTTGAAGCGCTTTGAAAATTTTTTAGATGATCCGCCGGAAACTACGCAACTTGTTTTAATCCTTTATGGAAAATTGGACAGTCGTCTTAAAGTTGTTAAAAAAATAAAAGCTAAAGCATCTTTGCTTGAAGCACAAGAATTAAAGAGTCAAGAATTAATTCAATATTTTAGTCAAATAAGTCCTTTACCAAAGGCAGTTTTGAGTTTAATTGCCGCCAAATCAAATGATAATTTTTCAGTAATGAAGCAAAATATTGACCTCGTTCAAACTTATGCACTAGGGCGAGAAGTGACACTTGATGATGTGGAAAAAGTCGTTCCAAAATCGCTACAAGATAATATTTTTGCCTTAACTGATTTAATTTTTAAAGGAAAAATTGATGAGGCGCGTGATTTAGTGCATGATTTGACCTTGCAAGGGGAAGATTTAATTAAAATATTAGCTATTTTGACAAATTCTTATCGTTTGTATTTACAAGTCAAACTTTTCCAAGCCAAGGGTTGGCAAGAAAATCAACAAGTTGCCTTTTTAAAAATGCACCCTTATCCTGTAAAATTGGCCAATCAATTGGTTAGAAAATTAAACGTTAAATCCCTAAAAAATGGACTTTCTGATTTAATTAAACTTGATTTTGATATAAAAACAAGTGCAGCTGATAAATCCTATCTTTTTGATATCACTTTAATCAGGTTGACCTTGAAAAAAAACTGAAAATCTGTTATCATAAATAATGGACATTTTATAATGATGATGAAGAGGTAAAAATGCCGACATTTAAATTTACGCCTAAAGATATCTATGAAGCAGACTTCTCTACAAAGATGCGTGGTTACGATAAAGAAGAAGTCGATGAACTCCTTGATGATGTTATTGCTGATTATGAAACTTATCAGACTGAAAACTTGCGTCTTCAAGAGGAAAATGAGTTTTTGAAGAAAAAGATTGCTGAATTAGAAATGCAAGTTTCTAAACCAAATCAAGCAAATCTTGATGACACACAACGCTTTGACCCTAACCAAATTCTTCAAGCACGTTCAAGTAAACCAAAAGTGGAAATGCGTAATCCAAGTAATTTTGATTTACTCAAACGAATTAATCGTTTAGAACAAGCGGTATTTGGACCTAACGGCATTGCTAGTGAAAACAACTAAGAAAATATAAAATTGAAATGTTTTATGTTCTGCATTAGGTTTAGCAATGAACCTTTTTGCAAACTTCACAAGATGTGAAGGCAAAGATTTTGGTAAATGAACTTTATTGTTCTGCTTAATTTTTGATAAAAACAGTTTTCGGATAATCGCGCGATTTTTTTGTAAATCGTGAGGAAAGTCCATGCTCGCGCGTTGCTGAGATGCACGCAGTGATTGTGCTAGGTCAAACAATAAACCTAGGTAGGAGCGTCATGCCTAACGGCTGGCCAAAACGCTAAGTCTTTTGATATGCGTGAGTAGCCTGTAAAAGTGCCATAGAGACGAGTCTTAGAGGAAACTCTAAGAATGGAACGTGGTAAACCCCTCAAGCGAGCAACCCAAACTTATGGTCGGGGCACTTGACTAGCCAAAATGAAGGCGTGGTCGAGGCTGAAATTAAGAATTTTGGCAGACAGATGATTATCGAAGGGGAGATTCACGAATGTGAATTGAACTGGAACAAAACATGGCTTATAGAAAACTGTATGACACAGGCTGGGGCTTTTAGCCTCGGCTTTTTTTGATAAATAATGCTTAATTGAAATAGATAGAATTATCTCTGCTCATTTTATGCAGAGAATGGAAAGTTAAAAAATGCAAAAGAAATTCAAGTTATTAGCAACTTCTTCAAGTGGTTTAGAGAGTTTAGTTGCTCGCGAACTTCGTAATCTGGAAATTGAAAATGTTTCAATTGACGACCGTTCACGTGTCTTCTTTGAGGGAAATTTGGCAACAATTGCTAAGGCGAATCTTTGGTTAAGAACGGCTGACCGTGTAAAAATTGTAGTTGGGGAATTTAAAGCTAGAACATTTGATGAATTGTTTGAAAATGTTTATGCGCTTCCCTGGGCAGAGCTTATTCCTTTTGGAAGCCAATTTCCTGTCAGCAAAGCTAAAGCGGTGAAATCAACTTTACATAATGAGCCGTCAATTCAAAGTATCACTAAAAAAGCGATTGTCAAAAAATTACAGACGACTTATCATCGTCCTGAAGGTGTTCCAATTCCTGAAAATGGAGCTAAATTTTCAATTGAGATTGCTTTACATAAAGATATGGCAACTGTATTGATTGATACGACTGGTGATTCTTTATTTAAACGAGGCTATCGTTCAGAAAAAGGAGAAGCTCCTTTGAAAGAAAATATGGCAGCTTCGATTATTTTATTAACCAATTGGTTAGCAAATCCTCGTCGTGCTTTTGTTGACCCTACTTGTGGTTCTGGAACATTTACAATTGAAGCAGCAATGCTGGCTTTAAATATGGCACCAGGAATGAATCGTCCTTTTGCTTTTACTGCATGGCCTTGGTTTGATGAAGAAATTTTGAAACAAGAAAAAGCTTTGGCCAAAAAACAAGTTCGTACAGATTTAGAATTGGATATTCAAGGTTTTGATATTGATGGAAAAATGATTGAAATTGCAAAACATAATGCACTTGCGGCAGGCCTTTCAGATGTGATAAAATATAAACAAATGCGACTTCAAGATTTTAGAACTGATAAGCTTGACGGTGTCTTAGTCTCTAACCCGCCTTATGGGGTGCGTTTGGAAGATGAAGGAGCTGTTGCAGCTCTTTATGGTGAAATGGGTAAAACTTTTGCGCCACTAGAAACTTGGAGTAAATACATTTTGACGAGTGATGTCGCTTTTGAAAAGCATTATGGGGCAAAAGCAACTAAAAAACGCAAACTATATAACGGAACACTTAGAACAGATTTGTATATGTATTTCGGAAAACGTATGAAATAAATTTTACTGACAGAACAAAAAGCTATTACTAGAACAATAAATTTTTAGTGATGACGGCTGTCAGTAAAAATTCAGACGAGTTTGAGCAACTCTCGTTGTCTGATTCACCATTTTATTGGAATAGTGGGAATCTTATTCGGAGGAAAAATGTCAAACAAAAATAAAAAAAATAGAAACAAAAACAAAAATAACAATAACAAGCCAAAAAACGAGCAACAAATTGGTGAAAAAACTTTGAAACTTCATGATTTACAAGATTTTACCGTAGGGCAAATTGTTGAAGAATCAAAACGTGTGGATAAAGAAAATGAAGAAAATGAGTCTGTTTTAGATAAATATATTCGTCAGCACCGTGGAGAAATTGAAGAAGCTAAAAGTAAAAATTTGGATGAATTCATTCAGGCAGAACGTACAAATATAGAAGTTCCGGTTGAAGAAGAAAAAGAAGCTAAGTCAGAAAAACTTCAAGAAGTTTCTAAAGAGGAAATCGACGAGAATGATGAATTAGCAGCTTCAAAAATTGAAACTGAAAAAGTTACTGACAGTTCTGATTCTGATTTGTCAGCAGAAAATAAAGACTTAGAAGTTGCTGACAAGGAAAGCGAAGAAACTAAAAAATCAAAAAATGATTTAGTTTTAGATCCTGTTGTGATGGTCGATGCTCCTGTCAGTACTTTGCCAGAGCAAAAAGAAGCTCCGCAAGTTGAAGAAGCCAAGAAAACTGAACCAACTGACGAAGAAGAAGCCGAAAGTCCACAAGATGAGAAGGCAGTTGCTGCACCAGTTATGATGTCAGCAAACGAAGTTCCAATGGACGAGCCAAGTGAACCAGAAATTTCTGAAACTGACGCTGACACTAAAACTGATTCAATAATTGACGAAAAATCAGAAGTTGAACCAAAAGTAACAGAAGAACCAGCAGAAGAAATTAAAGCTGATTCAAAAGAAGATTCTACTGAAAATAATCAAGTCCTTGAATCGGGAGCTGAGGAAAAAGTGACAGATTCACCAAAAGAGACAAAAAGTGATATTCCTGATAACGTTATTACTGCTGAATCAGTTTCACCTCACTTACTAGCTGAAACAACATCCTTTAAAGCAGATAAAGTAGAAGAAAATGCGGCAAAAATTACTGACGAAAAGTCAAAAAATCGTAAAAAACCAATCATTATTGGTCTATGTGCAATTGTCTTAATTGCAGCTGGAGCGATTGGATTTGCCCAATATAATAGTCATCAAAAAGGGAAAACGGTTCAAACTTCTCAAAGCAGTCAGAGTGATTTAGATAAATATCAGAAACAATACGATGCTTTTTTCACTGACAAATCACATACTATTTTGAAAAATAGTCAATTTAGCAAGTTATCAGCTCTTGAAACTTTAGTTGATGCTCACAAAAATTCCATGGCATGGTCAAATGCAGTCTCTGATACAGAAAGCCTAAAAGACCAAATTAATGCGATTAAGAAAGTGAATGTTCTCTTTACTAGCGCAGCAATTACTGACGGAAAACTTGATTCATCAGCTAAAGTAGTGGCAAATGTAAAAGTTCCAGAAACTCCTAAAACAACCAATGAAACCCTGAATAAATTACTGACACAAGCCATTGATTTAGCTAAGAGCCAAGTTGCTAAGGAAAGTTCAGCTAAAGCGTCTGCAAGTGCAGCAGAAGCCAAAGCGAATCAAGGAGCTACTAGCCAAAGTTCTACATCAAGTACAGCTAGTCAAAGCAATTCTACGACGACTCCTTCGTCAGCAGCTTCAGCAGGTTCAAGTACAAATGCCAGCACAAGTAGTAATGCTAATGGTTTGAGTAGCAACGGAGTTAATTTAGAAGTATCAGCAGCACGTGTCCAACCTCAAGCTGGAGTCAACACGAATGATCCTGCTTTCACATGGGGAGCTGGAATTAAAGAAATGGTTCTGAATAAAGCCCGTGAACGCGGCTATATTACAGGAGATAATTATATTTTAGTTCCAACAGCGATTCATACAACCAATGGTTCCCAAGGTTTCCCAGCCGGAATTGTTAGTGGTTATTACAATCTTTATGCACCAGATGGTCGGTATTTAGTATCAATCAATGCTAAAACAGGTTTCTTTGTTGGGAATGGTTCTGGTCATGCTGACAACTTAGATTATGATGCTTAGAAAATAAAAAATAATCATCATTTTGATGATTATTTTTTTTTACTGACAGAAATTTACTGACAGAAATTTACTGACAGAAATTTACTGACAGAAATTTACTGACAGAAATTTACTGACAGAAATTTACTGACAAAAATTTACTGACAAAAATTTACTGACAAAAATTTACTGACAAAAATTTACTGACAAAAATTTACTGACAAAAATTTACTGACAAAAAAACTTTCGCCAAAATCAGCGAAAGTTTTTTACTTTTATCAATTAATCGATTAGAAAATTAATAAGTCATGGTCAGTATGAGTGAAGCTCTCACAACCATTTTCTGTTACGTAAAGACAGTCTTCAATACGCACACCTACTTTACCTGGAATATAAATTCCAGGTTCGTTAGAGAAACACATTCCTTCTTGAATTACGAGGTCATTTCCGGCAACAATAGATGGATATTCGTGAACGTCCATTCCGATACCATGCCCAAGTCGGTGATTGAAATATTCCCCATATCCTGCTTTAGTAATTAAATCACGAGCAACAGCATCAATTTCATGTGCAGTTACACCAGGTTTAATGAAGTCCATGGCTGCTTGTTGAGCTTCCTTAACGATTTTATGGATCTCAGCGTCAAAGTCATTAGGTTGACCAATAGCGATTGTACGTGTCGCATCAGAAGCATATCCGCCACTCATCACACCCAAGTCAAAGAGCAAAAGTTTATTTTCTTGAATTTCAACATTTTCAGGTGCACCATGTGGATTAGCAGCGCGAGCTCCTGATAAAACAAGCGTGTCAAATGACATCTGTGGAACACCCATACGTTTCATTTCGTATTCAATTTTTGCAACGATATCAGATTCAGTCACACCATTACGTTCAGCAGAAGTGGCAAAACCAATTTCAAAACACTTGTCAGCAAAATCACCAGCAACTTTCATTTTTTCAATTTCATCTGCTGATTTAATCAAACGCATCCGTTCAATCAAAGGAGTCAAATTCACAAAATTAATATCACCAAATTGTGCTTTCAACCCTTCAGTTTTAGCTAAAGGAATATCTGAAAATTCAACAGCAATTGATTTAACATCTGAGTTTACATGATTTTTAACAACTTCCCAAGGGTTTTGAGAATCTTCATATCCGAAAATATCCAGACCACTTGTGTGTTCTTTAGCTTTTTCCACTTCCAAAGCAGGAGTAAATAACATCGGAGTTGAATCTCTAAAAATCATCAGCCCAGCAATTCGTTCATGGGGATCAATTGCTAGCCCTGTTAGATAATTTAGAGTTGTCGGATTAGTAATGAAAGTCATATCGACTTCCTTGTCATTCAGAAAAGCTGAAATACGTTCAATTTTGCTCAAAATGGTTCCTCCAATATTTATGAAAATGAGTTTCTTAAATTCTCTTGAAAATAAAAAACACTATATCCCCTATTCTACGCTATTTTTATTAAAAAATCACGTAAAAAAACATAGCTGAAGGTTGAAAAGGTTTACAGTTAATGATATAATTTGTAAATGAAAATGGTTTTCATAAATACTATGAATAAAAAGAAAAGAAAGAGGATAGCCAATTATGGTAGAATCAACAACAACAATTTATGATGTGGCACGTGTCGCCGGAGTGTCAATGGCAACTGTTAGTCGTGTTGTAAATGGAAATGCAAATGTAAAGGAAAAGACGCGCCAGAAGGTCTTAGAAGCTATTGCTGAGCTTGACTATCGTCCTAATGCAGTTGCGCGTGGACTTGCAAGTAAACGTACAACAACAGTTGGTGTTATCTTGCCAACCATCACTTCAACTTACTTCGCAGCGATTACTCGCGGGGTTGATGATATCGCTTCCATGTATAAATACAACATGATTTTAGCTAATAGTGATAATGATGTTGAAAAAGAAGAAAAAGTTTTAGAAACTTTCTTGTCAAAACAAGTTGATGGAATCGTCTATATGGGTTCATCTTTAGATGAAA
Organism: Lactococcus sp. KTH0-1S; assembly: GCF_052544945.1. Lineage (NCBI taxonomy): Bacteria > Bacillati > Bacillota > Bacilli > Lactobacillales > Streptococcaceae > Lactococcus > Lactococcus sp. KTH0-1S. Next base: position 1,676,933 of record NZ_CP195165.1, on the reverse strand, counting down.
AAATTAGAACTTCCCTCAAAAATTCAAGAACACCTGTTGTTTTAGTTGGAACAATCGATGGAGATAAAGAAATTCCATCTGTTAATATTGATTACCATTTGGCTGCTTATCAATCAACTAAAAAATTGATTGATAGTGGAAATAAAAAAATCGCTTATATCATGGGTTCATTGAAAGACGTTGAAAATACAGAACGTATGGTTGGTTATCAAGAAGCTTTGCTTGAAGCAAATATTGAATTCGATGAAAACCTCGTTTTTGAAGGTAATTATAGCTATGAACAGGGGAAAGCACTTGCTGAACGTTTACTTGAGCGAGGAGCAACTTCTGCAGTAGTATCACATGATACAGTAGCCGTTGGACTCTTATCTGCAATGATGGATAAAGGAGTGAAAGTTCCTGAAGATTTCGAAATTATCTCAGGTGCAAATTCACCAATTACTCAATATACATATCCAACTTTAACTTCTGTTAACCAACCCCTTTACGATTTGGGAGCAGTAGCAATGCGCCTTTTGACAAAATTAATGCTTAAAGAAGATGTTGAACAAAATCAATTAGTTTTGGATCATGAAATCTTTTCTCGCCGTTCTACTAAATAAAAATCGAGCCCTTTTGAGGGCTTTTTTTATTTAAAGTAAAAAGTATTTGACATTTGAGAGAAAAGTCGCAATAATAGAGAGATGATAAAAAGAATTTATTCAATAGATTAAATGAATAAATTGTTAAGGAGTTTGATATGCAAGAATTAGATTTAATTATTGTTGGAGCAGGTCCTGTTGGTCTATACGCGGCTTTTTACGCAGGAATGCGCGGTTTATCAGTTGCAATAATTGAATCAGCGCAAGTTCCAGGAGGTCAACCCCAAAATCTCTACCCTGAAAAATTAATCTACGATATTGCTGGCCTACCAGCAGTGACAGGGGCAGATTTGACAAAAAATCTTTTAGAACAACTAGCACAAATCTCTCATCGATTATTTCTTGGGGAGAGCGTTCAAAAAATTGAAAAAGAAGAGGAGATTTTTTCTGTAACGACTGATAAATCAACCAGAAGAGCCAAAGGCGTTTTGCTGACGACTGGTGCCGGCCTTTTGAAACCTCGAAAGTTAGGAATTGATAACGAAGAAACTTTAGCCAATGAAGGAATAATATCTTACTTTATCACTTCTCTAAAAGAGTTTGAGGGAAAAAATGTCGCGGTTTTTGGTGGAGGAGATTCGGCTTTAGATTGGTCATTAATGCTTGAAAAAGTAGCTACAAATGTTCATTTGGTTCATAGAAGAACTGCTTTTCGCGGTCATGAAATTACAGTTGACCGAGTGATGAATTCTAATGTTCAAGTTCATACGCCTTATACTTTTTCAAATTTGATTGGAAATGAATTAGAATTAAAAAAAGTAAAATCAGAAGAAAACTTGAACATTTCGATTGATAAAATTTTGGTTAATTATGGTTTTTTAACAAATCAAGTGACTTTAGCTGAGAACTTAGAAGTCAGTCGTAATGGTCGTGTTAAGGCAGATTCAATGATGCAATCCAATATTGAGGGACTTTATGTCGCAGGAGACGCAAGTGATTATCCTGGGAAAATGCCCTTGATGTCCGTTGGTTTTGGTGAAGCAGTCCATGCGATTAATGCTATGACGAAAAGACTTGAATTTGACCACCCACTTAGAGGGGGACATTCTTCATCCATTTTTTAAAATAAAAGGCGTATTCTAAATAGGGGTACGTTTTTTTTATGAAATACGGTATAATAGAGAAAGAAAAATGACTTGAACTTAGCTTCATTGATAAAAATGAGCCAAGTTTTATGAGTGCTTTGTTTAAAAAGCAAAATAAAAATAAATTGGGAATGTTTGATGATATTAAATTTGATTATTTTAGTAGCCTTGGTTTGGGCTTTCATGGTTGGTTACTCACGAGGCTTGATTTTACAAGTTATCTACAGTTTTGGTACGATTATTGCGGCCTTCATTGCAGCCAGTAATTACAAAGAGTTAGCACAAAAATTGAGTATTTGGGTTCCTTTTTCAAATGCCACAGAAAACTCACATCTCTTACTTTTTAGTGATAAGCTTCTTTTTCAACTCGATGATGCTTTTTATGCGAGCATTTCATTTTTAGCAATTTTTATTGTCGTTTATGCTATTATCCGTCTTATAGGTTTATTTTTACATTTTGCACTTAGTCCTCTGGGAAGAAATGGAAAAATCATTGCTGGAATTTTAGGGTTTGCGGCGACTTATTTTGGTTTACAAATGGTCTTGATGGTCTTGAGTTTGGTTCCTATCGCAGCGGTTCAAAGTCAACTTGATGCTAGTTTTTTAGCTCGTTTTATGGTTTTACATACACCGATTTCATCAGGAATCTTGCAAAACCTTTTTATTGAAAACATTGTCCACATTAATCCTCTAGGATAGTGCTAGGGGAGAAATCTACAGATACAACTTGAAATTTAAATAGAATGAATAAAAAAATTCTCCAAATATTGGAATATGATAAAGTCAAAGAACAGTTCATGAATGCTTTGACGACAGCGCAGGGTCAACAAGAATTAAAAGATTTAAAACCTTTGACAGATAAGGAAAAAATTCAGCTCCTTTTTGATGAAGTTGCTGATTTTCGCTTATTGACCCAAGAAAATGGCCTATTAAATTTAGGAAAAACAAATGATTTAACAGAAATACTCAGACGTCTAGAGCTTGAAGCCAGTCTTTCAGGCAAGGAATTCGTTGAAATAAAAAAAGTGATTCAATTAGGGATTAATATTCAACGCTTTTTTGATGAAGCTGAAAATGTTGAAACACCTTCACTAGCTATTACTTTGGAAAAATTGGTTGATTTATCAGCATTAGTCAAAAAATTAGAAATTTTTGATAATGCGGGAAGTCTTTATGATAATGCCAGTCTCGAATTGATGCATATCCGTGCTTCTATCAAGAGTCATCAATCAGAAATTCGGAAAATCATGCAGGAAATGTTGACCAAAAATCTCTCATCTTTGAGTGAAAATGTCATCACTATCCGAAATGACCGACAAGTGCTTCCTGTAAAAGCAGAAAACAAAAATAAAATTGCAGGTGTAGTTCATGATATGTCTGCTTCAGGTCAAACGCTTTATATTGAACCAAATGCGGTTGTTTCATTAAATAATAAACTTAATCAAAAGAGGATTGAAGAACGTCAAGAAATCACAAGAATTTATCGTGACCTTGCTAGTCAATTAAAACCTTATAGCTTTGATATAAGACAAAATGCTTGGCTGATTGGTCATATTGATTTTGTTCGTGCCAAGTATCTTTATTTAGCAGCGAATAAAGCGACACTTCCAGAATTAACAACCGATAAAGATATTACCCTTTTTGCAGCTCGCCATCCTTTGATTGAGGCAAAAACTGTTGTGGCAAATGATATTAAATTTGATGCAGGGCTCAATACGATTGTTATTACCGGTCCTAATACGGGTGGGAAGACCATTACTTTGAAAACAGTTGGTTTGTTGACAATATTGGCTCAATCAGGTCTGCCAATTTTAGCAGCTGATGGCAGTCGAATTCATCTTTTTGATGATATTTTTGCCGATATCGGTGATGAGCAATCCATTGAGCAAAGTTTATCAACTTTCTCAAGTCATATGACTAATATTGTTCACATTTTAGCTCAAGCAGATGAAAATAGTTTGGTCTTATTTGATGAACTTGGGGCAGGAACTGATCCGAAAGAAGGAGCGGCTCTTGCTATTGCCATACTGGAAAATTTACGTGAACGAAATGTGAAAACCATGGCAAGTACTCATTATCCTGAGTTAAAAGCTTATGGGGTCGAAACGCAACAAGTAATCAATGCAAGTATGGAATTTAACATTGATAAGATGCAACCCACTTATCATTTGCAACTGGGAGTACCTGGACGTTCAAATGCCTTGGAGATTTCTAGAAGATTAGGTTTGCCAGAAACCATTATTTCAGTAGCCAGTCAACAAATTTCTGACAGTGAGCATGATGTCAATCAGATGATTGAAAAGTTGGAAGAAAAAACGCGTGAAGTGATTGAAAGTTCAAGAAATATTAAAAAAATTGAACGAGAAAATCAAAGTTTACATAAAGATTTGACGAAAGTCTATCATCAAATTAATCGTGAGCGCGATTTTGAATTAGAAAAAGCACAAAAAGAAGCTCAAGAAGTAGTTAAAAAAGCGAGTCTTGAAGCGCAAGAAATTTTGAAGAATCTCAATGATAAAGCAGCATTGAAACCACATGAAGTTATTGCTGCTAGAAAAGAACTTGAAGGTTTGGCTCCAACCATTGATTTTTCTAAAAATAAGGTTTTGAAAAAAGCAAAAGCACAAAGAGGACTTAAGCAAGGGGCTGAAGTTAATGTCACTTCTTATGGTCAGCGTGGCAAATTGATTCGTTTAGAAAAAGATGGACGTTGGACGGTTCAAATGGGTTCAATCACGACTCGTTTAAATGAAGATGAATTTGATGTGATTGAAAGTCCAGAACAAATTCAAGCCAAAACTAAAAATGTCAGTAAAAAGGTGACTTCTAAAGTCAAAGCTCAACTTGATTTACGCGGGATGCGTTATGAAGAAGCAGAACTGGAATTGGATAATTATATTGATCAAGCTCTGCTTGCAAATTTGATTCAAATTACGATTGTTCATGGGATTGGAACGGGTGTTATTCGAGAAATGGTACAGAAAAAACTTCAAAAACACCGTCATATTAAATCTTATGAATATGCACCAATTAATGCTGGTGGCTCTGGAGCAACGATTGCTATTTTGAAGTAAAATAATAAATTTCTCAAAATCTATTTTCTTGAAATTTTAAGGGAATTACACTAGAATAGTCTTACTGAAGAAAATTATTTCAATGAAGGAGATAAAATGGAATATAATATTACTGATGCAACGTTTGATGAAGAAACAAAAGAAGGGCTTGTTTTAATTGACTTTTGGGCAACTTGGTGTGGTCCATGTCGCATGCAAGCGCCAATTTTGGAACAACTTTCAGAAGAACTTGACGAATCAGAACTTAAGATTTGCAAAATGGATGTTGATGAAAACCCAGCAACAGCTCAAGGGTTTGGCATTATGTCTATCCCAACATTGATGTTCAAAAAAGATGGTGAAGAAGTAAAACGCATTGTTGGTGTTCAAACAAAAGCACAACTTAAAGCTGTTATTGCTGAATTATCATAATAAAAATTACTGACAGAATTTTTTTCTTCTTGAAATAAAGTTTGTCAGTATTTTTTTATATTCAATTCTAGTGAAAAGTTCTGTCAGTAAAAGAGAGTGAAAGTATGGCACATACTGACAAGTCTGTCAGTAAAATGAGCGTGACAAAAGGCTTTTAAAATGATATGATTGAGAAAGAAAAATTTCAAAGAAAATAGGGATTTGGAAGGTCAAAAAGACTTTTCAAATTTTGAGGAGTTTAATATGTCAAAGAAAAAAGATACTGAACTTGAAATTATTGATACAGCTGACGGAGCTGTCATTAAAAGTGGAAAAAAAACAATCGCCGAAATTAAAGAAAAATCAGGAAATTTTGTCATTGTTTTTTCAGGTAAAGAAATTGCTACAGTGACTTCTTTTGAAGCAGCTCTTGAGGAAGCAATTATGGCTTATAATCTTTCGATTTAAAGATTTATTTGTGATTGATTTGAAATTTCTAATTTATAACTTGAAATTAATAAGATAATTTGTTAAAATATTTCTTGTCGTTATAAAGCAATCTTGGGGTATAGCCAAGCGGTAAGGCAAGGGACTTTGACTCCCTCATGCGTTGGTTCGAATCCAGCTACCCCAGTAAAAAAAACGTAAAAGGAAACGCTGTTTCCTTTTTTCTTTTTGCGAAAATATGCTAGAATAAGGTAAAACATTTATGAAAATGTAAGGAGAAGTTTATGAGAAAAACAAAAATTGTTGTTCCAATCATGCTGACAGAGTTAGCAGAGCTTGAGAAAGTTTCTGTCAGTGATTATCGAACAGCAGATATTGTTGAATGGCGTGCCGATTTTTTGTCAGCAGATGAAATTTTAGAGATGGCTCCTAAATTCTTTGAAAAATTTAAAGAAAGTAAGATTTTATTTACTTTAAGAACAGTCAGAGAAGGCGGAAATATTCAAGTTTCTGAAAAAAAATATTTACAGATTTTAAAAGAAATTTTGACTTACAATCCCGCATATATCGATGTCGAATTCTTTACGCATGGTCCTTCATTTGCCGCTTTGAAAGATTTTCGGGATAAAATGGTACTCTCTTATCATAATTTTGATGAAGTTCCAACCGATTTAACTAATCGTTTGATTAAAATGCACGAAGAAGGAACTGCTTTTGTTAAAGTTGCTGTGATGCCAGAACGTGAATGTGATGTTCTTGATTTATTACAAATCACTCGTGATATGACTTTAGAATACGGTGATCATTTTATCAGCATGGCAATGGGTGACTTAGGACGACTTTCAAGAATTTCTGGCTATTTGACTGGTTCTTGCTGGACTTTTGCAAGTTTAGAAAATTCGAGTGCGCCTGGGCAAATTTCTCTCAAAGAAACAGAGTATATTTTGGATATCTTAGAAAAATAGAAAAATGATCTGGTCAGAGATATCGTTCGGTTATGACAGACAATTTTTTTACTTTTATTAGGATAAGTAGAATGGACCAAAAGCTTTATAAGTGAAAATGTTATAATAGGTAATGAAAAAGGACGCTTTGTTCATTAGAAATTAAAAAATAGGATTAATTTACTGACAGCTATTCTGTCAGTAAAAAAGGAGAAAAAAGTGGTTATTAGCCGTTATTCACGTCCAGAAATGGCAGAGATTTGGTCAGAAGAAAACAAGTATAAAGCATGGCTTGAAGTCGAAATTCTTGCAGATGAAGCTTGGGCAGAGCTTGGGGAAATCCCAGCAGCAGATGTGAAAAAAATTCGCGAAAATGCAACTTTTAATGTTGAACGCATTCTTGAAATTGAAAAAGAAACACGTCATGACGTGGTAGCTTTCACACGCTCTGTCAGTGAATCATTAGGTGAAGAACGCAAATGGGTGCATTATGGCCTGACATCAACAGATGTCGTTGATACAGCTTATGGTTATCTTTATAAACAAGCTAATGATATTTTGCGCAATGACCTAAAAAACTTTGCAGAAATTGTTAAAAATAAAGCTTTAGAGCATAAATACACAGTAATGATGGGTCGAACTCACGGCGTTCACGCTGAACCCACAACTTTTGGCTTGAAATTAGCCACTTGGTACAGCGAAATGAAACGAAACATTGAACGTTTTGAACATGCTGCGAAAGCTGTTGAAGCTGGGAAAATTTCTGGTGCTGTTGGAACATTTGCCAATATTCCTCCATTTGTTGAAGCCTATGTTTGTGAAAAATTAGGGACTCGTCCGCAAGAGATTTCAACACAAGTCTTACCACGTGATTTACATGCAGAATACTTCCAAACGTTGGCGCTCATTGCGACATCAATTGAACGCATGGCAACAGAAATCCGTGGATTACAAAAATCTGAACAACGTGAAGTTGAAGAATTCTTTGCTAAAGGTCAAAAAGGCTCATCAGCAATGCCACACAAACGTAACCCAATTGGTTCTGAAAATATGACAGGTTTAGCCCGCGTCATTCGTGGACATGCAATTACAGCTCTTGAAGACGTTAGTCTTTGGCATGAACGTGACATTTCACACAGTTCAGCTGAACGTATCATTGCACCAGATACAACAGAATTACTGGATTATATGCTCAACCGTTTTGGGAATATCGTTAAAAATCTGACTGTTTTCCCAGAAAATATGAAACGAAATATGGATGCGACTTTTGGCTTGATTTACAGCCAACATGTCATGTTAATGTTGATTGAAAAAGGAATGACGCGTGAAGCAGCTTACGATTTAGTTCAACCTTTGACTGCAAAATCTTGGGATGAACAAGTGATGTTTAGACCATTGCTTGAAGAAAATGAACAAATTCGTCGGTATTTGAATGATGAAGATATTGATAAAGCTTTTGATTACAATTATCATTTAACAAGAGTCGATGAAATTTTTGACCGTGTCTTTGATTAATAAGAAAGCCTACTAAAAAGTAGGTTTTTTTGTTATTAAAACGAAATATAAAAAGGATTGACAAATTTAATGAAAACGGATACAATTATAAATGTAAATATGAGAACGTTCCCACAAGTGAAAGGAGGAAGTAATGACAACCATCAAACAAGTTGCGCTTGAAGCAGGAGTTTCAAAGTCCACTGTTTCTCGTTTTATTGCTCAGAATGGCTATGTAAGTGATGAAGCCAGAGAAAAAATTGAACGAGCAATTAAAAAATTAAATTACAGACCCAATCTTTCTGCCCAATCTTTAAAAACTAAAAAGAATCAGCTTGTTGGACTATTATTGCCAGATATTTCCAATCCTTTTTTCCCGATGCTCGCCAAAGGAGCAGAGGAATTTTTAAAAGAAAAAGGTTATCGTGTGATGCTCGGAAATATTGGTGAAAAGAATCAATCTGAGCAAGATTATTTGAAAGTTTTAATTCAAAGTAATGCTGCTGGCATCATTTCAACCCATGATTTTAAAGAAGACTTTCCTGATTTGGATATTCCAACTGTAATCGTGGACCGAGTAGGCCATAAAAGTAACTATGGTGTTTTTTCGGACAATGAGTCAGGCGGACGAATAGCAGCAAAAGTGATTGTAACAGCAGGAACAAAAAAAGTCGCTGTAGTCAGCGGTCCTTTGAATGCCACAAATATCAATAATCGTTTTAAAGCAAGTATTGCTTATTTAAAAGAAAAACAAGTTGATTTTAAAGCTTTTTACAGTCAAAGTTATGATTTTGAAGAAATTCAGAAAGAGGCGAGAGAAGTGCTTGCCAATGAAGAAAACTTTGATAGTATCATTGCACCATCGGATATTCATGCCATGGCTTATATCCACGAAATTCATCGTTTAAATAAGAAAATTCCTGAGGATATTCAAATTATTGGTTATGACGATATTCAAATGAGCCAATTCATTTATCCAGCACTCTCAACCATTCATCAATCTGCTTATCAGATGGGGCTTGAAGCTGCTCAACTTATATATAAAATCGCGACTGACCAAGCAATTGATAAGTCTAAAATTGAACTCCCTGTTCATTATGTAGCGCGTGAAACAATTCGACAAAAGAGAAAAGAATGAGGAAAAATTAATGACAAAAGTAAGTGTTATAGGAAGTATTTCAATGGATTTAGTCACAAGGACTAACCGAGTGCCGAATGCTGGAGAAACCGTATTTGGTGAAGATTTCGCTATGGTTCCCGGTGGAAAAGGAGCGAACCAAGCCGTTGCTTTTGCCAGACTTTCTCCTAATGAAGTAAGCATGATTGGAGCAGTAGGTAAGGATGCTTTTGGTGAGAGTATTTTGCAAAACTTCAAAGAAAATGCAGTTCTTTTCGAAAATGTGGGAACGGTACCACAAACAACAGGAATTGCTCAAATTACTCTCTATGATGATGATAATCGTATTATTATTATTCCAGGTGCTAATAATGAAGTTCTACCAAGTTATCTAGCAGACCTTTGGGAGAAAATTAAAGAAAGCCAACTTGTTATTCTACAAAATGAAATTCCACATGAAACAAATCTAGCGATTGCTAAATTCTGTAAAGAAAATGTGATAAAAGTTCTTTATAATCCAGCTCCAGCAAGAAAAACAGATTTGGAAATGATTGATTTTGTTGATTATATCACACCGAATGAACACGAATGTCAGGAACTTTTTCCGAATTTAGCACTTGAAGAAATTCTCAAAAAATATTCAAATCGTCTGATTGTCACCTTAGGAAGTGAAGGAGTCATTTTCCACGATGGAGAGACTCTTCAAAAAATTCCTGCCATAAAAGCTAAGGTTGTAGATACAACTGGTGCAGGAGATACATTCAACGGAGCCTTTGCTTTTGGTTTGACTGAGAACTTATCAATTAGTGATTCCATCAGATTAGCTGTCGTTGCTTCTCATTTATCTATTCAAAAATTTGGCGCACAAGGCGGGATGCCAAAGCTATCAGAAGTTAAAGCAAAATTAAAAGAACTTGAAATTAATCTCTACTAAAAAAGAAAGAGAGTTAAATTTATGAAAAAAGAGGGAATACTTAATAGTGAATTAGCAAAAATTGCTGACGATTTGGGCCATACTGACCAAGTTTGTATAGGAGATTTAGGACTACCAGTACCAATAGGTACCCCCAAAATTGATTTAGCCCTGACAAGAGGAAAACCCAGTTTTCAAGAAGTGCTGGACATCTATTTGGAAAATATTTTAGTTGAAAAAGTCTATCTTGCTGAGGAAATAAAAGAAAATAATCCTGAACAGTTAGCGATTTTACTGACAAAATTATCAGCAGATGTTGAAATAGTTTTTGTCAGTCATGAGACCTTAAAATTAATGAATCATGAGGTCAAAGCAGTGGTGAGAACAGGAGAAAATACACCTTATTCAAATATTATTTTACAATCAGGTGTCGCTTTGTGAAAAAGGAGGAGGTCAATTTTGAAAATAGAAATGAAGAACATTTCTAAATCATTTGGAACGAATAAAGTTCTTGAAGCAATTGATTTAACGATTAATTCAGGAGAAGTTCATGCCTTAATGGGAGAAAATGGGGCTGGAAAATCTACTTTGATGAATATTCTAACGGGTCTATTTCCAGCTTCTGGTGGGGAAATTGAGATTGACAGTGAAAAGAAAATTTTTAAAAATCCTCAGGAAGCAGAAGGATTTGGAATTAGCTTTATTCATCAGGAAATGAATACTTGGCCTGATTTAACAGTCTTAGAGAATCTTTTTTTAGGACGAGAGATAAAAAATAAATTTGGTATTTTAGATACGAAGGCCATGCGAAAAAAAGCAAATTTTGCTTTTGAACAGCTGGGAGTAAAAATTGATTTAGACAAAGAAATTGGTAATTTATCAGTTGGTCAGCAACAAATGGTTGAAATAGCTAAAAGTTTTTTATCTGATTTAAAAATTTTGATTATGGATGAACCAACAGCAGCATTGACCGAAAGAGAAACAGAAAGATTGTTTTCAGTTATTGCTGGTCTTAAAAATCAAGGGGTTGGAATTATTTATATTTCTCATCGAATGGAAGAAATTTTTAAAATCACAGATTGTGTAACTGTCATGCGTGATGGTCTAGTCATTGATACGCAAAAGACGAAAGAAACCAACGTTGATGAATTAGTTAGAAAAATGGTTGGTCGGTCAATTACAGATTACTATCCCCAAAAAAATGCTGAAATACGAGAAATTGTATTTGAAGCCGACCATTTATCCGCAGAATCTTTTAAAGAGATTTCATTTTCAGTTCGTTCAGGTGAAATTCTCGGATTTGCAGGGCTCATGGGAGCTGGTAGAACTGAGGTCATGCGAGCAATTTTTGGAATTGATAAGCTAAAATCAGGCACGATAAAAATTAATGGAAAGAGTCTAACGATCAATAACCCGGCACAAGCAATCAAAGAAGGAATTGGCTTTTTAACAGAAGACCGAAAAGATGAAGGACTTGTGCTTGATTTCTCAATAAAAGACAATATTACTCTTCCGAGTACAAAGGATTTTATTCATCATGGCCTCTTTGACGATAAAACAGCAACAACTTTTGTTAAGCAACTCTCCGAGCGTCTTAATGTTAAAGCAACAGATGAAGAACAAATAGTTGGCTCTCTATCTGGAGGAAATCAACAAAAAGTTGTCCTTGCCAAATGGATTGGCATTGCGCCAAAAGTATTAATCTTAGATGAACCAACACGAGGAGTCGATGTGGGAGCCAAGCGTGAAATTTATCAATTAATGAATGAACTTGCTGAACGTGGTGTTCCAATTATTATGATTTCAAGTGATTTACCCGAAATTCTTGGTGTTGCTGACCGAATTGCTGTGATGCATGAAGGAGAAATAGCAGGAATTTTAGCCAAAAATGAAGCAACACAAGAAAATGTGATGCAGCTCGCAACAGGAGGACAATAAGTGTGAAAGCTCTATCTCAAAAATTCAGTTCTTTAACGACAATGATTGCTCTGATTGTTTTGATGATTATCATTACATGTATCAATCCCAACTTTATGACGGCAAACAATTTGCTAAATTTACTCTTACAAGTCACGGCTAATGGATTTATTGCCTTTGGGATGACCTTCGTAATTCTAACTTCAGGAATTGACCTGTCAGTTGGCGCAATTTTAGCTCTTTCAAGTGCAGTGTCCGCAGGTTTTATAGCCCAAGGAATGCCTTTACCGCTAGCAGTAGTCTGTGCTTTAATCATTGGTGCTTTTCTTGGAGCGATTAATGGTGCACTTATTGCCTATGGGAAATTGGCCCCTTTCATTGTAACTTTAGCTACTCAAATGGTTTACCGCGGAGCAACCCTTGTTTTTACTGATGGTAATCCAATTACTAAACACATGGATGGCTATTTCTTAGCCTATATTGGACAAGGTTATTTACTGGGTATTCCTTTCCCTGTTATTTTAATGATTTTTGTTTTCATTATTCTATGGATTTTGCTTCATAAAACAGCCTTTGGTAAATCAGTTTATGCTTTGGGCGGTAATGAAAAAGCTGCTTATATTTCAGGAATTAAACTAAATAAAGTAAAAATTGCCATTTACACTTTATCTGGAGCAATGTCCGCAATTTCTGGTTTAATCATCAGTTCTCGTTTGTCATCAGCAACACCACAAGCAGGTTCTGGCTATGAAATGTATGCAATCGCTGCCGTTGTCCTTGGGGGAACCTCTCTAATGGGAGGGAAAGGGCGTATGTTTGGAACAATGATTGGGGTATTAATCATTGGTGTTCTAAATAATGGTTTAAATATAATTGGTGTGTCAGCCTTTTGGCAACAAGTCATCCAAGGATTAGTTATTCTCGTTGCAGTTCTTATCGATGTCATTCGTAGCAAACGGAAATAGGAGAGTTGAACATGAAATTAGTAAAAAAATTAACTTTTGTTTTTGTAGCTACTTTAGCAGTCTCAACTTTGACCGCATGTAGTCTTTATACCGGCATTCCAGGCCGTGATGGAAAAGAAAAAGTAGAAGAGGTAACACATAAGAAACCAAATGAATTAAATATTGGTGTTTCTATTTCGACAACAAACAATCCTTATTTTGTTTCAATGAACAATGCGATTAAATCAATGGCTAAAGAAAAAAATACAAAATTAACGGTTTCTGATGCCCAAAATGATTCTGCAACACAATTAAATAATGTTCAAAATTTCATCAGCCAAAATGTGGATGCGATTTTAATTAATCCTGTAGATTCTGATGCCATTGTTCCAGCCATTAAAGCAGCCAATAATGCCCATATTCCAGTGATTGCAATGGATAGAGGATCAAATGGTGGAACAGTTTTAACAACCGTTGCCTCTGATAATGTGGCCGCTGGGAAAATGGCGGCTCAAGCCGTTGATAAATTGGTTGGGAAAAACGTAAAAGTTCTGGAACTTTCTGGAACGCCAGGGGCTTCGGCAACAATAGACCGTGGTAAAGGGTTTAATAGTGAAGCTAAGACCTTAGGTTTAAATATATTATCCAGTCAATCAGCTAATTTTGACAGAACAACTGGTTTAAATACCACTCAAAATATGCTTCAATCTCATAAAGACGTCCAAGCAATCTTTGCGCAAAATGATGAAATGGCACTGGGAGCAGCTAAAGCTGTACAAGCCACCGGACAAAAAATAGCTATTTTTGGAATTGACGGTGAGTCTGAAACACACGATGCCATAAAAGCAGGAACGATGACCGCAACGATTGCTCAACAACCAGCTAAAATTGGTGAAATGGCTTTGCAAGCTACCTATGATTATTATCAAGGTAAAAAAATAGCACATATGATAAATTCGCCAATCTATCTTGTGGATAAAGATAATGTTGATGAGCACCAATGGTAGTATAAAAACAAAAACTCTGTCGATAGGACAGAGTTTTTTTATTTTCAAAAATAAAGATGAATAATGAATAAAAATATAAATTTGTCCAAGTAACATTTTTAAACTTCGCAAAAAGTAAAATTTATAATATAATAGATAGCTGGGGCTCTTTTAGGTTTTTAAAACCAAAAAGAGTTTATCCTCTAAAAAAAGGAGAAAAAATGGGAGAAAATACTGTTCCTCAAAAATCTAGTGATAATGCGGGTTCAATAGTGGCTTTAATGGTAGCCCTATTGGTAGCAATCTTTGCTTTTCAGCTCAATGCTTCAATGCTCTCGCCTGCTTTGGTTACCATGCAGACCCAATTACACACGACAGCTTCGTCTATAGCACTAACACAAACCATCTTTTTTACAGCTGCGGCCTTATTTGCTCTATTTTTGCCTCGTTTGGCGGATTTGATTGGACGAAAAAAAGTTCTAATTGGAATGCTTACTTTGACAATGATTGGTTGTCTTATCTCAGGATTTGCTACAAATGTGGGGATTTTGATGATTGGTCGTATTTTACAAGGTGCTGCTGGCCCTGTGGTTCCGCTTTGTTTAATTATTCTGCATGTGAAAGTGCGTGATGAGAAGAGATATGCAAAATTAATGGCCATACTCACTTCAATTAATGGTGGAATTGCTGGGGTTGATGCATTAGCAGGTGGTTGGCTAGTAAGTCATGGTGGATTTCGTTCTGTATTTTTTGTTATGGGAATTACTGCGGCACTTGCTATTCTTTTAGTAAGTTTTGGAACGCAAGAGTCAACGGCAAAAGATACACCAAAAATGGATTGGAGCGGAGTCATTCTTTTAGTAGTGGCAATGGGTGCGCTCTTGAGTGCGGTGAATGCCTTGCAAGGAAGTTTTGGAAATCTTGGACTTCCTAATTGGCTTTTAGCTTCATTCTTGGCTCTTTTAGGTTTGATTTGTTTTGTTGGATTTTGGCAAGTTGAAAAACGAGTGAATCATCCAATGGTTCCTATTCATTATTTGAAACAAAGAAGAACTTGGGGGTTATTAATTACAACACTCCTAACGATGACTGGTGTCTTTGCAATTATGAATGGTATTATTCCAGCTTTGGGTCAAGATGGTAAGTTTGGTTTGGGACTTGGGGCAGATATGGTTTCTCTTGTTACCCTTACTCCTTATGCGCTTGCTGGCCTATTCTTTGGACCTGTTTCAGGATTCTTGGCTGCTCGCTTTGGCTTTACAAAAGTCCTTCGGGTTGGACTTTTAACGACGATTATCGGTATTGGTTTAGCCGTTGTTGGAGTGCTACAACCTTCAATCTGGCTTTTTTTATTGGTGTCTACCTTCATTGGGATTACCTATGCTGGAATAACAAATATTATGTTAAATGGTCTGGGAATCGTGCTTTCACCAGAGGATAATCCAGGTTATCTTCCGGGCTTAAATGCAGGAATGTTTAATCTAGGAGCTGGTATCAGTTTCATTATCTTGTACGCAGTGCCAACGCTTTTACATACCAGTGTTGGTGGAAGTAGTTCTGGCTATATTTCTGGAATTGTCACAGGATTGATTCTTGTTATTATTGCTTTCTTTACTTCATTTTTAATTCCAGATTCTAAAAATGTAAAATAAATGAGTTACTTATAAAAAAACTCTGTCGGAATTCCGGCAGAGTTTTTTATTCGGGTAAATTATCAAAGTATTCAGGAAAAGCTTGTAAAACTGCCATTTCTTCGTCAAACATCAAGTGCAAATGTTTGGCAGCTGCAGTGACAGCTTTTTCTCCATCATGATTTTCAACAGCGCAGAGTATTTCCTTGTGTTGCTCAATCAAGGTATTCCATGGTAAATCAGAAATCGCAAGACGTAACCAACGGAAACGATTGAACTGAATATTAATGGTTTGAAGCCAGTCCCAGACTTGGGCATGGTTAGTCATTAAATAAAAAGTTTTATGAAATTCTTCATCGGCATTAAAAAAATTGTGATATTCTGCTTTAGCAGCATATTGTTCTTGAAGTTCAATTGCATCACGCGCTTGGTTGAGTAAAAGATTATTATTCTTTAAAGCCGCAGCTTCGGAAACAATTTTGGCTTCTAAATTTTCTCGAATGAATCGAGCATTGATGGCAGCATCTAAATCAATTTTTGTGACGAAGGTTCCTGACTGAGGGATACTGTAAATGAGTCCATCACGACGTAAACGAAGAAGTGCCTCTCTGACAGGAGTTCGGCCTAATTGCAAATCAATTTCGATATTTTTTTGTGAAATTTTTTGTCCAGGACGATATTCATTCCTGAGAATTTTGCCTGTAATTTGATTATAGGCCTGATTCTGTAGATTAAAATTCAATTCATTCATTCTGTAATTATAGAGCAGAGGGGCGGTAAAGTCAAATAATAAAGGTATTCTTTTAAAATAATGTCTTTTTTTTAATATATTCTTGACAACGGTTTCTTAAAAGTGATATACTAGTTTTCGTAGAAGAGAAACTGATATATCACTTTTAAGATTTAAAGGAGAAATCATGGTGAAATTGCTTGATGATTATTTGATAAAGGGTGAGGAATTTAAAAAAGCAAAAATTAAAATTCCTAACTTTAATCAAGACAAAGTTATAGAGTCAACAGCTGATAATCCAGTCTGGGTCCACTTTGGTGGAGGAAATCTTTTTAGATGTTTCCATGCGGTGGTCGCCCAAGACTTACTCAATCAAGGAGAACTTAACTCAGGTCTTATTGTGGCCGAAACTTATGATAATGAGGTAATTGATAAAATCTATCGGGCCTGTAATAATCGTTTTCTGTCAGTGACAATGAAATCAGATGGAACTTTTGACAAAGAATTGATTGCGAGTGTTGCTGAAAGTTTTTATTTTAATGCAGAAAATACCGAGGGTTGGGCTCATTTAACAAAAGTCTTTGAAAATCCGTCTTTGCAATTGACAACTTTTTCGATTACAGAAAAAGGTTATTCACTACGGGATTCAAAAGACCAATTGACGCCTTTGGCCCTTGAAGATATTCAAGGAAGAAGCAAGCCTAAAACCAATATGGGGGCAATTACTTATCTCCTTTATGCCAGATTTAAAGCTGGTAAATTTCCGATTGCCATGGTCAGCACAGATAATTTTTCAGAGAATGGTTTGAAGTTACAAGAAGCGATTTTGACCATTGCTAAAGCTTGGGTGGAAAATGAAATCGTAGAACAAGATTTTTATGATTACCTTATCAATCCTAAAAAAGTTAGTTTTCCCTGGTCAATGATTGACCGAATTACACCCAATCCGTCTGAAAAAGTTGCAAAATTACTGACAGCTGATGGTTTTGAGGATACAGAAATTTTACATAGTCAAAAACATACAAATATTGCTCCTTTTGGTAATACGGAAGAAGTTCATTATTTAGTGATTGAAGATGCTTTTCCAAATGGCAGGCCAGCATTAGAAAAAGCTGGAGTAATCTTGACTGATCGTGAAACAGTCAATGATGCTGATCAGATGAAAGTTACAGCTTGTTTGAACCCCTTGCATACTGCTTTAGCCATTTTTGGAAGTTTATTAGATTATCATTCAATTTGGGAAGAAGTTGCCAATCCAGACTTGTTAGCACTTATTAAGAATTTGGGGTATGGCGAGGCTTTGCCTGTGGTTAAGAATCCGAAAATTATCAATCCGAAAGATTTTATTGACCAGTTATTGACTAAACGTTTACCAAATAAAAATATTCCAGATACACCACAGCGAATTGCGGCAGATACGTCACAAAAAATTCCTGTTCGCTATGGCGTAACAATTGGACACTATATTGTCAATCCAAGATTTTCTGTTAGAGAATTGGAATTTATTCCATTAGTCATTGCTGCTTGGTGCCGTTATTTAATCGGAATTAATGATGAGTTAGAAAGTTTTTCTCCAAGTCCTGACCCTCTTCTTGAAGAGTTGCAAGCTTTTGTTGCTGAGGTAAAATTAGATGGTAGTCAGCAAGAAATTCATGAAATTCTAAAACCTATCTTATCTAATCACCAAATTTTTCCAAATGAGATGTACCAAACAGGGCTAGCTCAAAAGATTGAAATTTACTTTGAGCAAATGCTTCAAGGCAAAGGAGCAGTGCTTAAGACGCTACAAAATGTCCTAAAGGAACACGGAAAAAATTACTGACAGACTACTTATTTAGAATTGACAGTAAAAAAATATCTGAAAATTTACTGACAGAATGTTTAATTTTGAGCTGTCAGTAAAAATACTGCTATCAGTTTTCCATTTCTGCCAAATTGGGAAAAGAAAAAACTGACCAACTTTTTAATCACGGTTTAAATAAAGTTTTGGCAGATTTGCAAAATCAAAATTACGAAATCATTGACGTACAACTTTCAGCTGGTCTTACCGCTTGGTGGGAAGCTACAGCACGCTATTTGATTTTATATAAATAAGATAAAGGAATAAAAAAATGGAAATGACAATGCGTTGGTTTGGTTCAAATGCAGATAAGATAAAACTTTCTGAAATTGCCCAAGTTCCAGGTGTTAAAGGAGTCGTTGGAATGATTATGGATATTCCAGCAGGAGAAATTTGGCCAAAGGAGAGAATCAAAGCACTTAAAGAAGAAATTGAAGCCGCAGGTTTAAGTTTAAAAGTGATTGAATCTGTCAATATTCATGATGATATCAAAATTGGTTTGCCAACTCGTGATAAATATATTGAGAATTATAAAGAAACGATTCGAAATCTTGCTGAGTTTGGGATTGAAGTGATTTGCTATAATTTTATGCCTGTATTTGACTGGCTAAAATCAGATTTGGATTATCGTTTAGCTGATAATTCACAAACTATGGCTTTTGTTGCTAGAGATATTCCAGCAAACCCTCAGGAGATAATTGACCGCGTTCAAGCAGCGGATGGTGGCTTTTCACTCCCGGGTTGGGAACCTGAAAGATTATCAGAAGTCAGAGGACTCTTTGAGGCATACAAAAATGTCGATGAGCATAAATTGCGTGAAAATTTTGCTTATTTTCTAAAAGCAATCATTCCTACATGTGAAGAAGTTGGGATTAAAATGGCGGTTCACCCTGATGACCCTCCTTATCCTATGTTTGGGCTTCCTCGGGTGGTGAAAAATCGGGAAGATTTAGATTGGATATGTAATGTTGTAGATAGTCCGTCAAATGCGATTACGCTTTGTACGGGGTCGATTGCTGAAGATCCAGCTAACAATGTCTATGAAATCATGGCTGAATTTGTCAAAAGAGACCGAATTCCTTTTGCACATGTGCGGAATATTAAATTTTTGCCAAGTGGTGAAAAAGATTTTTACGAAGCTCCTCATCTGTCGGAGTATGGTTCGCTTGATATGTATAAAATAGTGAAAGCCATGTATGATAATGGTTTTGATGGCTATATTCGTCCAGACCATGGTCGAATGATTTGGGGAGAAACAGGACGCCCAGGCTACGGTTTATATGACCGAGCACTTGGAGCAAGTTATCTTAATGGGCTTTGGGAGGCGCTTGAGAAAACGAATCAGTAAATAAAAATGATATGAAGAAATCTATTTTAAAGAACTTTTTGTGAAAAAAATGTGCGGAGAATACTCTCCGCTAAAATTAAAACGTTGGAGTAAGCGTTTCACAAAGTTCACAAATTAACAAAGTTTATGGAAAAATTTGTCAATTTTCACTGACAAAAATATAAAAATAGGAGAATCTGTTTAAAATGGCAGAAAAACAAAAAACTTCATGGGTTTATACCCCAAAAGCAATCAATACAAGGCGTGGTCTTCTTTACGGTTTGACTGATTTAATGGGCGGAGGCTGGAATAACATTGTTTCAGGAGTCATCTTTGTCTTTGTTCTTTCACAAGGAATTAGTCCTCTTTTTACAGGAGCAGTTTTGGGAATTGGTCGGATTATTGATGCCATCTGGTCCCTCTTTTTTGGGGCAATTACTGACCGTTTTTATCGAACAAAATTAGGACAAAAATATGGACGACGTCATTTCTTTATTGCACTTGGCGGAATATTATTTGCGATTTTATTTCCAATGTTTTGGATTTCAACTAGCAGTTGGCAATATTATCTTTGGGTTTATGTTGCGATTGAGGTAGCGATTTCCATGATTTTAATTCCTTGGGAAACCTTGCCTACGGAAATGACGCCAGATTATAAAAAACGGACCACTCTTTCAGGGAGTCGAATGTTTATTTCAGCAACTGGAACGGCTATTGTCTTCTTTACCTTAGCTGTACTTAAGTCATTTAATAATCCTAATGCTTATCTTTATACGGGAATTACTTGGACAGTCATTTTTGTCATTGCCATTTTCACTTCATGGCGAGCAAGCTGGGAACGTCCTTTAACTCCAGAATTTCTAGCAGAATTAGATGCTCAACCACGACTGGGATTTAGTGGATTTATGAAAAAAACAGTGACAGATTACTTTGGTACTTTCAAAAATAAATCATTCAGAAAACATTTATTGGTTTATCTCCTCTCATTTACAGGAAAAGATTTCTATTCTACACTGCTCCCAACTTTTATCGTGATTGGATTGTCCGGAACATCTGCCAATGCTCCGTGGGTTCTCCAAGCACTCTCAGCATTTGGTATTCTATCGACCATTGCCGCAGTAAAATTAATGGTCACTCGTGGTCCGAAATATTTATTTACTTTGAGTTATTTGGCGATTATTGTGGCCATGTTAGGTTATTTTGTTATCTATTTGACAGGGATTAATAATCCAATGTGGATGCTTGTGATTGTTTCCATTATTTACCAACTTGGACGAGGAATTTTAGAATTTACTCCTTGGAATGTTTTCCCTTTTATACCCGATGTTGACCGAATTTTTACACATGGTGATAAAGCGGGCGTATATGCTTCTGTCATGACATTCTTTCGTAAATCAACAGGGGCACTTGCAACATATATTGCTGGTTGGGCTCTTGAAGAAATTGGATTTAATTCCACAACAATGACGACTCATGCAAATACACCATTAGGTATTCAACACGGAATTATGTTGATTTTCATCTTTGTTCCAATTGGTTTGTTAGCAGCCGCATTGATTGCAGCTCGCACCTTTAAACTTAATCGAGCCAATCATGATATTTTAAAAGCAGAATTGCAACGCCTTGAAGCAGGAGGTTCAAAAGCTGATGTAAGTCTTGAAACACGTCAGGTCGTTGAATTACTGACAGGTCACTCTTATGAAAAATGTTGGCCTGACCAAGCAGACATTTAATGACAAAAGCTTAAAAGTTTAGTGACAGGCGCTGTCAGTAAATTTATCGGAGAAAAACGATGGAAAATCAATTGTTAACACTAAAAAATAATGAGCTTACTGTTCAAATTAATCCAAAAGGGGCCGAATTAACTCATGTAATTGAGAATAAAAATAAATTTGATTTTATTTGGAATGGTTCTGAGTGGCCAAAACATGCCCCAATTTTATTTCCGGCTATTGGACGTTCAACTGATGATGAATATTTGTTGGACCAGAAGATTTATCCGATGCAACAACATGGTTTTGCTTCAGATTATTTCTTTGAAATTATTGACCAGAAAGAAGACCAGGTAAGTTTGTCATTAAAAGATAACAAGGAAACTTATCAATCCTACCCTTTTCAATTTGAATTAAAAGTCACTTATCAACTGGTCAGTAAAAAATTGAAGGTTCAATTTGAAATAAAAAATCTGTCAGTAAAAAAATTGACTTTTGCCTTAGGATTTCATCCAGCTTTTAACCTGTCAGCAAATTTTGAAGATTACCAGATTTCCTTTGAAACTAAAGATAGGACTTTAAAACAATTTGAAATTGTCAAAAATCCATTTCATTATCGTTCGGGAAAAATCATAGAAATTAATAAAGCTGTCAGTAATTTTCCACTTGAAAGAGAATTCTTTAAAAAAGGGCTCGTCATTTTTGGCAATAAAATCGAGAAGGTAAAACTTTTTTCACAAGAGACAGATTATCAAATGACCATGAAAATGGCGGATTTTCCTTATCTTTGCTTGTGGACAAAAGAAGACGAAAATCTTTCTTACCTCTGTATTGAACCCTTCCAAGGACTGCCTGATATTCTCAATCAAAAACAAGAACTCTTGCAAAAAGAAGGAAATATCAGCTTAAAATCAAATGAATCAAAAACTTATGAAGTTGAATTAACTTTTAATAGTAATAAAGGAGAATCATGAAATTTTTATCAGAAGATTTTTTACTAACGAATGAAAGTGCCAAGATGCTCTTTCACAAACATGCAGAAAAAATGCCAATTATTGATTATCATTGCCATCTTGAACCCGCAGAAATTTATGAAAATAAAAAATATGAAAATTTAACACAAATTTGGCTAGGTGGGGATCATTATAAATGGCGTTTGCTCCGTGCGAACGGCATTCCTGAAAAATTGATTACTGGAGATGGAGAGGATTATGAAAAGTTTTTAGCATTTGCTAAAACACTCGAAAAATCATTTGGTAATCCAATTTATGAATGGACTCATCTGGAATTAAAACGATTTTTCCATATTGATAAGTTGATTTCAAGCGAGACAGCCAAAGAAATTTGGGATGAAGCGAACCAAATGCTTGCCACAGATGATTTTAGACCACGCGCATTGATTAAAAATTCACAGGTAAAAGTTGTTTGTACAACAGATGACCCTGTTTCAATGCTTTCTTATCATGAATTATTAGCCAAAGAGGAGAAAGATTTCAAAGTTTTGCCAGCATTAAGACCAGACCATTTAATTTCAATTACTGACGGACATTTTGCAGACTATTTGACAGAGCTGTCAGCAGTTTCTGGAATTGAAATAAAAGGCTTTAAGACGATGATTAAGGCACTTGAACAAAGATTTGAATTTTTCACAAGCCTTGGTGGACGTTTGTCTGACCACTCCTTATCTACCTATACTTTTGCAGAAACTAAAAATGTGGATTTAGATTCTATCCTTCAGAAAGCCAAAAAAAGTCAAACTTTAACAGACCTAGAATATAATCAATACATTACAGCATTAATCCTTGAAATTATGAAATTAAATAAAAAATTTGAATGGACAATGCAACTCCATGTTAACGTCAACCGTTCTATCAATGGCCCAGCCTTAAGTAAAATTGGTGAAAATACTGGATTTGATAGCATGGGAACTCAAGCTAATATTTCTGAGGAATTAACCAAACTCTTTAGCAAAGCAGCAGAACTTGAAATCATACCAAAAACCATTCTCTACTCCCTTAATCAAAATGATTGGCTTGAATTAGCCACATTGATTGGCTGTTTTCAAGGTGAAGGAGTGCAACAATTACAACTTGGAGCTGGTTGGTGGTTCAATGACACCAAAAAAGGAATGGAAAACCAATTAGAGATTTTTGCTTCACAAAGTTTATTGTCCAATTTTGTCGGAATGTTGACAGATTCACGGAGCTTTTTAAGTTATCCACGTCATGAATATTTCCGTCGCGTCCTCTGTAATTTTGTTGGACAGTTGATTGAAAATGGTAGAATCCCTGATAATGAAGCACTTGTTGGAAAAATGATTGAAGATATTAGTTATAATAATGTGCATGATTATTTTGGATTTTTCAAAGATGAGGACTCTAATCAATGACTGAATTTATAACACTTGGCGAACCTTTAGTCGTTCTTGCCTCAGAAAATCAAGATATAAGTTTAGATGCAGCTGAGCATTTCAGCAAATATTTAGCTGGTGCGGAGCTAAATGTTGCGATTGGTTTGAGTCGTCTAGGACATAAAGGAATTTATATTTCTAAAGTCGGAGAGGATTCATTTGGGAATTTTATTATTGAATCAGTCAAAAAAGCGGAGATTGAAACGACCTATCTCACCAAAGATAAAAACTATTCAACAGGCTTTTATTTAAAACAAAAAGTAAGTGAGGGCGACCCAAAAGTTGATTATTATCGCAAAAATACTGCAGCGGCCAATTTATCCATTGCTGAACTAAAAGCTATAGATTTATCAGGGATAAAAATTGCGCATCTCTCAGGAATTTTTCCAGCCCTTTCAGAAACTAGTTTAAAAACTTTTCAAGGGTTCAATCAAAAATTAAATGAAGCAGATATTTTAACCATTTTCGATCCAAATTTAAGACCTGTACTTTGGGATAATCAAGAAAAAATGATAAGAATTATCAATGATTTAGCAAAGCAAAGTCAAATCATTCTGCCAGGAATAAATGAAGGTGAAATCTTGACCGGTTCATCTGAACCAGAAAAAATCGCTGATTTTTACCTTGAGCAAAGCCCTCTCACAAAGATTGTAGTTGTCAAATTAGGCGCTGAAGGTGCTTTTGTAAAATTAAAAAAGGGTGAACAATATTTTGTTTCTGGATTTAAAGTAGCAAAAGTTGTTGATACGGTTGGAGCAGGAGACGGATTCGCCGTTGGTCTTGAGTCTGCCTTACTTGAAGGAAAAACCATAAAAGAAGCCGTCAAGCGCGCCTGTGCAGTTGGAGCATTAGCAGTTCAAAGCTCTGGAGATAGTGAAGGTTATCCCACAAAAGAAGAATTAAAAGCATTTTACAAGGAGATGTAGTCATGCAAAGAGCAGAATTATTAAATAAAGTGATTCAATCAGGAGTCGTCTCGGTCGTCCGAGCTGAGAGTGGCGAAAAAGCATTAAAAATCGTAGAAGCTGTCGTCTCAGGAGGAATCACTTCTATCGAATTGACCTATTCAGTCCCGCGAGCTAACGAAGTTATTTCTGATTTGGTAGCCAAGTATCTAGGAACAGATGTAGTGATCGGAGCAGGGACAGTTTTAGATCCGACCTCTGCTCGTTTGGCCATTGTTGCAGGGGCTCAATTTATTGTCAGTCCAAGTTTTAACAAAGAAGTCGCAAAGATATGTAATCTTTATCAGATTCCCTATGTTCCGGGAATTTTAACTCCACTTGAAGCTCAAAAAGCTTTAGAGTATGGGTCAGAGTTAATCAAACTTTTCCCAGGTGATATTACAGGTCCCAAAATGATAAAAGACTTAAAAGGTCCATTTCCTTATATTAATATCCTTCCATCGGGAGGAGTAAATGTTGATAATGTTGCTGAATGGTTTGCAGCAGGAGCAGTAGCTGTAAGTGCTGGAGGTGGGGTTACAGCTCCAGCAGCCAACAACAATTATAGTGGAGTTACTGAAAATGCCAAGAAATTTATGGCAGCATTTAAGGCAGCTAAGAAATAAAAATTAGCTATTAATTTTCCCTTTTGAATAATAAAAAACTTCATTTTTTGGAGTTTTTTTATTTTCTAAAGTTCAGTCCAATTATTTTTATTTAGTAAAAGTAATTTGGACTGTAAGCGCTATATTTTGGTAAAATAATTGAGTTATAATAAAAAATACAAGGGAGCGTTTTTATGATTAATTATGATTTAGACATTCTCTTTTTTTCAAAACATAAATTATGGAAATTAGAGCGAATATTGGAGGTCACTAATCTAGATAAAGAAAAATTTTATCGAATATTGGAGGAATTTAATCAAAAATTAGAAAATCAAGGTTTAAAAAAATTGGAATATAAAAATGAATGCTTAGCAATTTGTGATAAAATAGAAAATTTTGAAGAAACTCGTTATTCTATCAATCAAAAGACATTTATTTTATCAGAAGTTGAAAGACGTTCCCTGATATATCTACTTATTTTTACAAATGAATCTTCCCTCTCAATAGCTCTTTTTCAAAAATATCTTCAAGTAAGTAAAAATACGGTTTTAAGTGATTTAAAAAAACTTAGAGAGGAGCTTATGCGCAAAAATATTCAGATTGAATATTCAAGAAAAAAAGGATTTTACCTTAATTTTGAGGAGAAAATTTTACAGGAGAAGGCTTGGTATTATTTGCAAAATTTATCTGAGGACGCAGGATTTTATATCTTATCAAAAGTTTTAAATGATAAGGATCCATTAACTATTTTTAAGAATAATCAGCTATTGAAAAAGATAATGCAAGAACTACAGATTGAGGTTGTTTATAGTCGATATCTTTCGACATTAATGTTTGCAAGTCTGCTCAAGTGTAGAGGTTTTGAAAAGGGGAGTGAAAATATTAATGAGCTACTCAAATCATTAATTATTGGGATGTCGGATGGAAAAAATACAATTGAGCAAGACAATGGTTTATACCGAATGGCCTTTAACATTATGGAAAATGTTATGAAACTAGCAGCAATTGAATTCGATGATTTCACAAAGACCTTTATGGCACTATTAGCTCACCTAACTCCTGCATACTATCGATTGAAAAATCATTTTGAATTAAAAAATGTCCTGCTTGAACGGATAAAAAAAGAGTACCACCCCTTGTTTTTACTGATGGATAACGTCCTTCAACCATTAAAAGAAGAGGTCGGTGAAATTTCAGAATCTGAGAAAGCTTATTTTGTCATTTTATTTGGTGGAGAGATTTATAAAAATAAGTACTCAGGTAAATCATTAAAAGCAATTGTACTCTGTGTAAATGGAATTAGTTCGAGTTTAATTATGCAAAAAAGACTAGAGAGTTTATTCCCGACAATGGAATTTATTCTGAGTGCTCGAGTCTCTCACTTTGAAAAATTACCTATAAATTCATATGATATTATTTTTTCAACGGTTCCTGTAAAGTCAGACAAAAAAGTTTATCTTATGTCAGCTTTTCCAGAGCAGCGTGAAGAAAATAAGCTCTATAATCAAGTTTTGCAAGATTTTCAGCTTCCAGGTTTTATAAAACCATCTGCTCAAACTATTTTAGATTCAATAGAGCCTTATATTATTATAAAAAAACCAGCAAGTAAACTGGATTTAATAAAAATTATTGAAAAAAAATTAAATCGTACTAGAAAAGAAGGGAAATTATCAGGAGTTATGCTAACAGATTTACTTACAAAAGAAAAAATAAATTTTACCAATAGAAAATTGACCTGGCAAGAAGCAATTGAATTAGCTGCACAACCCCTTCTTGATAAGCATGAAATTGAAGAGCGTTATATCAAAGCTATTATTGATAAAGTAGAGGCTTTCGGCCCTTATATTGACTTAGGATTGGGAATTGCCCTTCCTCATGCTCGCCCAGAGGAAGGGGTCAAAAAATTAGGAATGTCATTTTTAAGATGTGAACATCCAGTAAAGTTAATGAACGATGATAAGCATGAAATTAAACTTTTTATTGTTTTAGCAGCTATTGATAATGAGACCCATCTTAGAGCTTTATCAACACTTACTAAGATATTATCAAATAAAGAACGCTTGGGTCAGTTACTTGCAGCAACAAATGCAACAGAAGTTGAACAAATACTTTTAGAAGAAGAAGGAGAAAAATAATATGAAATTTGCATGTGTATGTCAATCTGGGTTAGGAACGAGTTTTATGGTTCAAATGAACATTCAGTCATTATTAGAAGAATCAGGAGTAAATATTGATAATTTCGAATTGGAGCATATGGATGTTGGGTCAGCAACACCAGATGCAGCGGATTATTTTTTTGTTGAGGCAACATTAGTATCTGCTCTTCCTAATATTCCCACAGAAAAAATTATGCCACTTCAGTCAATTATTGATAAAGAAGTTGCGCGTGAAGCACTTTATAAAGTGCTTGATGAAAATAACATAAGTCATCAATAAGAAAAATAAATCGAATCTATAAAGTACAAAATTTTTCTAGACTAGAGGAGAAAAATAAAATGAATGGTATTTTAAACTTTATTGTATCAGTCGCAACCACTCCAGCGCTTTTAGTTGGATTAATTGCAATGTTGGGATTGATTTTGCAGAAAAAAACAGCAAGTACAGTTATCCAAGGTTCAATTAAAACATTTGCAGGTTTTTTGGTTTTGACCGGGGGTGCGGGGATATTAGTTACCTCATTGAATCCCTTTGCAACGATGTTTCAACATGTCTTTAATGCTAAGGGAGTTGTGCCCTCCAATGAAGCGGTGGTTGCTTTAGCATTAGTGAAGTATGGAACACCCGCAGCCTTAATTATGATTGTGGGCTTTATTGTCAATGTAATACTTGCACGTTTTACAAGATTTAAATATATTTTCTTGACTGGGCAAGCAATGCTCTATGTATCAACAATGTCAGCTGTTGTACTTATTTCTGCTGGACTAGGAAATGGTTGGTTGACAATCTTGTTAGGAGGAATATTTGAAGGAACATTGCTGACAATCACACCCGCTCTAACTCAACGCTATATGCGGAAGATCACTAGTAACGATGGAGTTGCAATGGGCCATACTGGCAATATGGGCTATGCTCTAGCCGGCTGGCTTGGAGAAAAATTTGGAAATAAGGATCCAGAAAAATCAACTGAAAAATTAAATATCCCTAAAAACCTTGGGTTTTTGAGAGATTCTACTGTTTCTATTTCTCTAGTAATGATGGTTGTCTATGTTATTTTAGCTTTAATTGCAGGTCCTCATTTTGTTGAAAGTCCAGCTTTGTCTGCTGGAACTAATTATATTGTCTATGCGGTCATTCAAGCAGGGACTTTTGCAGCAGGGTTTGTGGTTGTTCTTCAAGGTGTTCGTATGATTTTGTCAGAAATTATTCCAGCCTTTCAAGGGATTGCTAAAAAGCTTGTTCCTAACTCCAAACCAGCATTAGATGTTCCGATAGTATTTCCTTATGCGCCCAATGCTGTTTTAATTGGATTTTTTGTCTCATTTATTGTTGGAGTTATTTCTATGCTAATCATGCTTGGCTTAGGAACAACTGTAATTATTCCTGGTGTTGTTGGTATCTTCTTTTGTGGAGGAGCAGCAGGAGTTTATGGCAATGCTTTTGGCGGTTTGCGTGGGGCGATTATCGGCTCAACAGCGAATGGAATACTGTTAGCTTGGGGGCCACTTTTAATTCTGCCTGCCTTAGGTTCGTTTGGAGCGAATTCTGCTTCGACCTTTGCAGATTCAGATTATATTGTTTCAGGAGGATTGCTTGGGGTAATTGGCAAGGCAGGGTCAATAGCATTAATTTCCTTTATATTAATTTTTCTATTGATTGTACTAATGACGAGTTTAATTTTGAATAGAAGAGATAAAATTAATTCAAAAAGTAAAGAGTTATAATTGAAAAAAATAAATTATTTGAAGATTTATAAAACAGGTCAACCGCAACCTTTCCTACCAAAATTAAAAAGATTTTCATATAAAGACATAAAAAAAGAAAAAGATTTTAATTTCAGAGAATGAAAACCGTTTCTAACTTGTGTTATAATGTGAGTATAAATAAAAAATATGGAGAAATCTTATGTTTGATACTACTGATCAATTGGCTGTAAATACGATTCGTACTCTATCATTAGATGCGATTCAAAAAGCAAATTCAGGACATCCTGGACTTCCAATGGGCTCTGCACCAATGGCTTATGTACTTTGGAGCAAATTTCTTAATGTGAACCCTAAGACAAGTCGTAAATGGTCAAATCGTGACCGTTTTGTCTTGTCTGCTGGTCATGGTTCTGCAATGTTATATAGTTTGTTACATTTGGCAGGTTATAATGTAACGACTGATGATTTAAAAGGTTTCCGTCAATGGCAATCAAAAACACCAGGACATCCAGAAGTTAATCATACAGATGGTGTTGAAGCAACAACAGGTCCTTTAGGACAAGGAATTGCCAATGCTGTCGGAATGGCAATGGCTGAAGCACATTTAGCTGCACAATACAATAAACCTGGTTTTGATATTGTTGATCATTACACTTATGCCTTAAATGGTGATGGTGATTTGATGGAAGGTGTCTCACAAGAAGCAGCTTCACTTGCAGGTAAATTGAAACTTGGTAAATTAATTCTTTTCTATGATTCAAATAATATTTCTCTAGATGGTGACTTATCAATGTCATTTATTGATGATATTCAAAAACGTTTTGAATCATATGGCTGGCAACATTTATTGGTAAAAGATGGAAATGATTTAGAAGAAATCGCAGCAGCTGTTGAAGTGGCTAAAGCTGAAAAATCTAAACCAACAATCATTGAAGTTAAAACAGTCATTGGTTTTGGTGCCGAAAAACAAGGAACTTCAGCAGTTCACGGAGCTCCTCTTGGAGCTGAAGGTGTTGCATTTGCCAAGAAAGCATATGGTTGGAATTACCCTGAATTTACAGTTCCTGAAGAAGTATCAAAACGCTTTTTAGAAACGACAGTTGCGCGTGGTGAAGCAATGGAGCAAGTATGGCGCAGTACTTTTGATGATTATTCTGAAAAATACCCTGAGCTTGCTGAGCAATACGTAAAAGCTTTTGAAAATGAAACGCCAGATCTTACTTTGACCAAGCATGAAATGGAAACAAGCAAGGCCAGCCGTGTAACTTCACAAGAAGCTATTCAAGAATTATCAGCTCAAATGCCAAATCTTTGGGGTGGGTCTGCTGACCTTTCGGCTTCAAATAATACAATGGTTAAAGTTGAAGAGGACTTCATGCCAGATAACTATGCTGGACGTAATATTTGGTTTGGTGTACGTGAATTTGCAATGGGAGCCATTATGAATGGGATTGCTTTGCATGGTGGGACTCGTGTCTATGGCGGGACATTCTTCGTCTTCTCAAACTACATGCTTCCTTCTGTTCGGATGGCTGCTCTACAAAGCTTGCCAGTCACTTACGTTTGGACACATGATTCAATCGCGGTTGGTGAAGATGGACCAACTCACGAACCTGTTGAACAATTAGCTTCTGTTCGCTCAATTCCTAATTTGGATGTAATTCGTCCAGCTGATGGAAATGAAGTAGTGGCTGCATGGCGTCGTGCTGCATCAAGTAAAAGCCGTCCAACCGCACTTATTTTGACTCGTCAAAATCTTCCAGTTTTACCTGATACTTATGAATTGGCTGAAGAAGGTCTGAATCGTGGGGCTTATATTCTTTCAAAAGAGGAAGGAAAACTTGAAGGAATCATCATTGCCACTGGTTCAGAAGTAGCATTAGCTCTTGAAGCCAAGAAGACTTTGGGTTCTGGCATTCGTGTCGTTTCAATGCCTTCAATGAATATTTTTGATGAACAAGAAGCAGCTTATCGCGAAGAAATTTTACCAAAAGCTGTAAGACGTCGTTTAGCGATTGAAGCTGGTACAAGTTATGGATGGGGTAAATATGTTGGACTTGATGGTGCAACAGTTACAGTAGATACTTGGGGCGCTTCGGCACCAGCAAATATCGTTCTTCCGGCTTACGGATTTACTGCTGAAAATGTAGTTAAAGCATACAAAGAGCTTGACTAATATTGAAAAAGGAGTTCTGATTTTTTGTCAGAGCTCTTTTGATTATAAACAGGTCTGTCAGTAAATTTTAATTAAAAAATAGAAAGGAAAGAAGATGGGGATTTTACTTGCAATTGTTGTGGGAGTAGCTTCAATTTTGAACTTAATGTATGGACAAAATCAACCAATCCAATATTTACTGACGGTTCTGTCAGTAATATCTTTAATTATTTATCGTGGGAAAAGAACTAAAAGGGTTCATTATAATGGCTATGGTCAGAATTATTTTACGATAGGATTTACTATTTGTATCCTTAGTTTCGTGGGAACGGTAGGGATTTTGATTGGATTCTTGTTTCATTTAGCATAATATGTTAAAATTTAAGTATGCGATGAGTCGAATAATTCTACTTTGTAGAATTTCGAAGCTAAGGAATACTGGGAAATTGGGTTTTCCGCGCAGGAAGCGTGAGTATTTGTCAAATTGTGTGAACCTTTTTGACACACTTTTAGTGCCTTTAAAAGCCCTCGAAAGAGGGCTTTTTTTTTACGTAACGATTAAAATAATTAATAAAAAAATCTTGCTATAATCAGAGGAATACAATGCTGACAAAAACTTATAAACAATCTATTGTAGGAGTTAATCATATTTTCAATGTTATTATTAGCAAGAGTTAAGAAAAATATGATAAAATTGAAGTGTCAACATCTTTAAATATTTTTTAAAATAGAAAGGAAATTATCATGGATGTTTCATGGATGACAAAATATATTGCTGAGGGATTGGGAACTATGCTTCTCGTCTTGCTTGGTAATGGTACAATTGCTGGGGTAACCCTCAAAGGCTCTAAAAATGAGGGCATGGGTGGTCTTGCAATTGCATGGGGATATGGAATTGCGATTTTAGTTCCTGTACTTGCTTTTGCAAATGTTTCAGGTGCACATATTAATCCAGCAATTACAATTGGACTCGCTTCAGCTGGCTATTTCCCTTGGGCACATGTTGCACAATATATTTTGGCACAACTTATTGGTGCAATTATTGGTCAATTACTTGTTGTAGCGATTTATAAAGAATACTTCGCTAAAACTAATGACGGAGCAATTTCTTTAGGCGCTTTTTCAACAACTAACGCTTTGGATAATGGTTCAAATCGTGGAAAAGCAATTTTCAACGGATTTATCAATGAAGTAATCGGAATGTTTGTATTTGTTTTCGGAATTCTCAGTTTTACAACGAACTTCTTTGGTGCAGAATCAATCAAATGGATGACAAGCTATGCTCAACAACAAGGAGCTGATGTTACAGCAAATGCAACAGTAAGCCAAATTTGGGCTTCTGTTTCAGGTGCTTCATCATCTAAAATGATTGGTGCGCTTGCTATTGGTTTGATGTTTGTTGGTTTGGTTACAGCATTTGGTGGACCAACTGGTGCAGCATTGAATCCAGCACGTGACCTTGGTCCTCGTATCGTTTATAGCTTCTTGCCACAATCAGTTGTTGGTGAAAATAAAGACGCTAAATGGTGGTACGCTTGGGTTCCAGTTGTTGCCACAATCGTTGGTGCAGTAATTGCAGCTACAGTCTTTAAACTTATGTTTAAATAAAAACAAAAATTTCTGTCGAAAGGCAGATTTTTTCTTGCCCTTATAACTTAAAAGCGCTATAATAATTATAATTTACTGAAAAGGACAGACAATTATGACACAATATAATATCGCCGTCGTTGGTGTTACTGGTGCCGTGGGTACATGTATGCTTGAACAATTAGAAGAATCTACACTTCCTATAGAAACCGTACGTGCGCTTGCAAGTAAACGTTCGGCGGGAAAAATTGTTGAATTTAAGGGTCAAGAGCTTGTTGTAGAAGAATTGACTGAGGAGAGTTTTGAAGGCATTGATATTGCTCTTTTTTCAGCTGGAGGTTCAGTATCAGAAAAATACGCCCCTTATGCTGTAAAAGCTGGAGCTGTTGTCGTAGATAACACCTCATTTTTCCGTCAAAACCCTAATGTCCCCTTGGTTGTTCCAGAAGTTAATGCACATGCTTTGGAAAAACACAATGGAATAATTGCCTGTCCTAATTGCTCAACGATTCAAATGATGGTTGCTTTAGAGCCAATACGTCGTACTTATGGACTTGAACGCGTGATTGTCAGCACTTATCAAGCGGTCTCTGGTGCGGGTCAGTCAGCAATTAATGAAACAAATCGTGAACTCCAAGAAGCACTTGATGGAAAAGCACTGACAGAATTGTCAGCAGAAATTTTACCGTCTGCTGGAGATAAAAAACATTATCCAATTGCTTACAATGCACTTGCACAAATTGATGTATTTACTGACAACGATTATACTTATGAAGAAATGAAAATGACAAATGAAACCAAGAAAATCATGGAAGATGATTCAATTGCGGTTTCGGCAACTTGTGTCAGAATTCCAGTTCTTTACGGTCATTCTGAGTCAGTTTATGTTGAAACAAAGAAAGTAGCAGACATCGCTGAGGTTAAACGTTTGATTTCTGAATTCCCAGGAGCTGTTTTAGAAGATGATGTTGCTCATCAAATTTATCCACAAGCCATTAATTCAGTTGGTCGTCGTGAAACTTTTGTGGGTCGTATTCGCCGTGATTTGGATGCCGCAAATGGGATTCATCTTTGGGTAGTTTCTGACAATTTACTCAAAGGAGCAGCTTGGAATTCTGTTCAAATTGCTGAAACGCTACATGAACGTCGCTTAGTTAGACCAACTCATGAGTTAAAGTTTGAACTGAAATAAGGTCTGTTAAATGAGTTATATCAGTAAAATTCGTGAAAAAATTGGTCATGAGCTTTTGATTTATCTGGGAGCAGGCGTTATTGTCTATTCTGATGAAAAAATTCTCTTACAAAAACGTAAAGATAATGGGCCTTGGGCTTTACATGCGGGTGGCATAGAAGTTGGTGAAGAACTTGAGGAAACTGCTCGCCGAGAATTATTTGAGGAAACGGGACTAAAAGCAGGTAAACTTGAACTTTTAGGAATTTATTCTGGTCAGGACCGATTTATGACTTATCCCAATATGGACCAAGTTTATATGCCAGGCCTTTATTATATTTGTCAAGATTTCATAGGGAGTTTAAGACCACAAATGAGTGAAGTTGAAGAGCTGAAATGGTTTAAATTTAAAGAAATTCCAAAAAATATTCATGAGCCAAATCGCCGTGTTATCGAAGATTTCATCCAATTAATGGCGAAAGGATAATAATAAATTAGATTGTATAAAAATAAAATTTTTGACCTCATTTACTAAAATATGCTATAATGGGTCAAACAAAATTAGAGGTTGCGAAGACGAAGAAGTTAGTGGAGCGGTGAACGCACTGAAGCTGATGGCGGCGTTCTTTGCCGAAAGAAAAATTGTCACAAAATTTTTCTTGGGCTGTGTGGTTAAATCCTACAGACTGTCTTTCTGTCAGTACTGACAGAAAGGGGAGCTAATCAAAATCATTTTTGACGAACTTTTGAGAACCTCTTTTGCATAAAAAGAGGTTCTTTTTGACCTCTTGACAAGAGCTTGTCAGTAAGCTCACACATAAGGAGAAATTATGTCAGCAAAAGAAACAATTGAAAAATTACAAAATGCACGTATCATCACGGCCCTAGTGACCCCTTTTAAAGAAAATGGCCAAATTAATTTTGAAGCATTTCCTAAGCTCATTGAGGATTTACTTGCTAATCATACGGAAGGCCTTATCTTAGCTGGAACAACGGCCGAATCGCCTACTCTTACTCATGATGAAGAATTGGCAATTTTTGCTGCGGTTAATAAAATAGTGGCTGGCCGTATTCCATTGATTGCGGGTGTTGGAACTAATGACACACGTGATTCGGTTGAATTTGTCAAAGAAGTTGCTGAACTTGGGTATATCGATGCGGGACTTGCAGTGACTCCTTATTACAACAAACCTTCCCAAGAAGGAATTTATCAACATTTTAAAGCCATTGCTACTGCGAGTGATTTGCCAATTATTTTGTATAATATTCCAGGAAGGGTGGTCACTGAAATTCAGGTAGAGACCATCTTACGTTTAGCAGAACTGGAAAATGTAATTGCCATCAAAGAATGTACAAATACTGATAATCTGGCTTATCTTATTGAAAAGCTACCCAAAGATTTTTTAGTTTATACTGGAGAAGATGGGCTAGCTTTTCACGCTAAAGCTTTGGGAGGTCAGGGGGTAATCTCGGTTGCCAGTCATATCCTAGGTCAAGAATTTTTTGAAATGTTTGCAGAAATAGACCAGGGCTCTATTCAAAAAGCAGCGGCTATTCAAAGAAAAATATTACCCAAAATAAATGCACTTTTTAGTTTCACAAGTCCGGCTCCAATCAAAACGGTTTTGAATGCAAAAGGATATGAAGTTGGTGGCTTACGTTTACCACTTGTAGCTTGTACTACTGAGGAAAGTAAAATAATTCTTGAAAAAATTGGAAATTAAAAAATACCCTTTTAGGGTATTTTTCTTTATAAAAGTAGGTCAATATTCAATTGATTTAATCTTATCATTCGATTCCAAAAGACTCATTAACGAAGCGACTTCATAAGCTTTTGGTAAGTTCAAATATAGATCTGTTTTTAAAGAATTATTTGATTTTTTTTCAACTTTTATACTAAGAATTTTGACATCTTCCTCTTTCAGCTGTTGTTGCAACAGTTGAAGCCCTTCAAAATCTTCTAATTGAAGAATAAGATGATCGCTTGTCGCTGATTTTATCCATCGATAATTTTGGTGTAAAATAATTTGAAAAAGTAAAATAAGTAAAGTAGCTACAATACCTATAAAATATAATCCAGAACCGATAGCCATCCCAATACCAGAAGTTGCCCAAATTCCAGCCGCAGTAGTCAATCCATTAACGGATTGATTGTGAACAAAAATCATTCCAGCTCCTAAAAAGCCAATACCACTTACAATTTGAGCCGCAATTCTGGAAGGATCAAGATTGACTCCATGAGTACTGATGATGTCCATAAAACCATATTTTGAGACAATAATCATTAAAGCAGCACTCAAAGCAACAATTAAATGAGTACGTGTACCAGCATTTTTGGAACGGCTATTTCTTTCATAACCAATGGCATATCCACATACCCCAGCTAATATTAATCGAATTAACCAATCAAGTTGTGTTAAGAAAGTAATCTGCATAAAATTTCCTCCTTGTCATTTAAAACTTACCTTCCATTATATCGCTATTTTGATTAGAAAAAAAGTAAGACCCATAAAAAATGAAACTGACTTGCTTTTTTACTTGCTTTGGGTTAAACTTATATTAGTGTATTCTCGGTAGAGATTGGAATGCCAATCTCTTTTATTTTAATTCTAAGTAGAATTATCTTTTCAATATCGCTTGTCCCACTCGACCGATTTCGAGAGTGAATATGGCAAGGAAATTGCTAAAAACAGGACTGTAAATTTACTGACAGAATTTGTCAATAACTTACAGATTCTTTTTATATCGAAAAAATTATAAATTACACTGACAAGAAAGGTTTTTATGTCTAATATTAAAATCACTCCATTAGGTGGTGTGCGTGAATTTGGTAAGAACATGTATTTAGTTGAGGTTGAAGAGCAAATTTTTGTGCTTGATGCAGGACTTAAATATGCTGAAATGGATCAACTTGGTGTTGACTTTGTTATTCCTGATATTACATATCTTTTAGAAAATGCGGATCGTGTCGCAGGAATTTTCTTGACTCACGGACATGCTGATTCAATTGGGGCTTTGCCTTATATCGTTTCTGAATTAAAAGTTCCTGTTTTTGGTTCAGAATTAACAATCGAACTTGCAAAAATTAATGTCAAAAATTATGCTGACAGTCGCAAATTCAACGATTTTCATGTTGTAACTGAAGATACAGAAATTGATTTTGGTAAAGCCGTCATTTCATTCTTCTCAACAACACATACAATTCCAGAAAGCTTAGGAATTGTTATTTCTACAAATGACGGAAACATTGTTTATACAGGCGATTTCCGTTTTGATCCAGCTGTTGCAAAAGGCTATCGTACCAACATGCGTCGATTGGCTGAAATTGGAAATAGTGTAGTCCTTGCTTTACTTTCGTCATCACCAAACGCTTTGTCAACAATGCAATCTGCTAGCGAGCATGAAATTTATGAAAAAATTTATGACTATATTGATGACAATGAAGGACGGGTCATTATTGCTTGTAACGCGGGTAATTTAGGTCGAATTCAACAAACGATTGATGCTGCCATTAAACTTGGACGTCGTGTTGCTTTTACAGGCGAAGATATGGACCAAATCATCGAAACAGCAACTCGTCTTAACAAATTACAAATTGTTGATAAAAAATCAATTATTAAACCAGCAGAAATTAAAAAATATGCTGACAATGAATTAGTTATTTTAGAAACAGGACGAATGGGTGAACCACTCAAATCTCTTGGAGACATGGCTCATCGTCGTCATAAATACGTTAAAATTAAAGATGGAGATTTAGTACTTGCTGTTACAAGTCCATCTGTCTCTTACGAAACAACAATTGCTCGTATTGAAAATGAAATCTATAAAGCTGGCGGAGTCATGAAAATGTTGGCTTCAGATTTGAAAATATCTGGTCACGCGAATGCTCGTGATTTGCAATTCTTACTTGATATCTTCCGTCCAAAAAATTTGATTCCAATCCAAGGTGAGTATCGTGAACTTAGTGCCCATGCTGATTTAGCAATGGAAATGGATATTTTGCCGGAACATATCTTTATCGCTAAACGTGGGGAAACAGTCAGTTTGGAAAATGGAGACATGATCCCATCTGGTGTTATTCAAGCTGAAAATGTTATGATTGACGGTTCAGGAGTTGGAGATATCGGTTCAGTTGTTTTACGTGACCGTAAAGTGCTATCAGAAGATGGTATTTTCATTGCCGTTATCACAATTTCTAAGACTGAACGTAAAATCGTCAGCAAATCTCGTGTTCACACTCGTGGTTTTGTTTATGTTAAAACTTCACGTGATTTGATGCGTGAAGCTGGTGAGTTGGTCAACGAAACTGTTGATAAATATCTTTCTGGAAAAGAATTTGATTGGGCAGAAATCAAAGGTTCTATCCGTGATGCTCTTGGAAAATTTTTATATGAGCAAACAAAGCGTAAACCAGTGATTCTTCCAGTAGTTATGGAAGCGCGTCAACCTCAAGATTTAAACAAACGTTATACTAAAAAAAATCATAATAAAAAATAAAAGTTACAAAACCTCCATTTTTTC
This sequence comes from Lactococcus sp. KTH0-1S, assembly GCF_052544945.1. Taxonomy (NCBI): domain Bacteria; kingdom Bacillati; phylum Bacillota; class Bacilli; order Lactobacillales; family Streptococcaceae; genus Lactococcus; species Lactococcus sp. KTH0-1S. Next base: position 1,638,485 of record NZ_CP195165.1, on the reverse strand, counting down.
GTATAGAAAGTTAGGAGGTTTTTATGTCTCAAAAATCAATAAAAAAAATAACGATGACTGTTGGAGTGGGGTTACTGACAGCTATTCTTAATCCCACATTCTTGAATCATCAGTTGCTGACAGAATTGCCGGTGGAGGCCACGACAAGTAAAATTACATATACTGATGAGCAAAAAATTACTTACAATCTTGATAAAGTTTCATTGACAGCTGAAGTTGCCTCCTATGCTGGCTTGGCGGGAGCTGATATTGTAATTCCGGACATCATTGAAAGTAACGGTCAAACCTATGCAATAACTTCAATTGGAACTTATGCATTTTCAAATAGTGGAATTCATTCGGTTATTATCGGAAATAATGTTGTAGACATTAATACGAGTGCCTTTCAAACAACAGCAGCTTTTCCTGACTATTATAAGAAATCACTGACAGAAGTAGTTTTAGGAGCAAAAGTCCAAAATATAAAAACAGATGCTTTTGCTGGGAACGCCATAAGTAGTATAGAATTTCCAAATTCTGTCCTAAAGATTGCGACAAGAGCGTTTGCAAATAATAATTTAACTGAACTTTCATTGGGGCCAAATATCACAGAAATTATGGCCAAAGCCTTTCAAAGTAACCAAATCTCTACAATAGAATTTGCTGATGAATCATTGACAATAGTAGATTCAGCAGCCTTTTCTGGGAGCCCCGTTCAGAGCTTGACTTTGGGAATTGGAGTAACATTGGCTGATGATGTATTCAATAAAATAAGTCCTTTATTTGGTCAGTTATCAGATTTACCGACAGATGGAATTCGGATAATTTCTGTCAATTCTAGTGGGCTTTTGGATAAAAGTTGGATAAAGTCTGACAGTTCACAGTCGACTTCTGCGAGGACAGAAGAAGCGGATACAGCCACTTCCCCTTCTTCCAATTCAGTAGAGCAAGTTGATGTTTCCAGTTCAGAATCAACACAAGAGGCACATTTGGCTTCACTTTATCCAATATCTGAAGCGAGTAGTGTTACAGATAATACTTTAAATTCAACCTCTTCTTTAAACAGTTCTATTTCTAGCTCACAAACAGAGAAGGGTCAGTCAGGAGCTTCCAGTACAGCAGAAATCAGTTATGATTCAGTAAACCGAAATATTTTGTCTTCTTCAAACCAAACCAATTCCAATTCAAGTAGTGAAAATGATTCGAACCAATCCTCGTTAGGTTCAAGTATGTCCTCTAACGGAGAAAGTAAGCATTCTAATTCTTCCAATATCAACGAAACAAATGATAGTTCAGAATTAACCAATATTTTATCATCATCAAATCCGTCAGAAAGTGATTCAGTATCAGATCATGCAAGTTCTGAAGCTACGGTCAATTCAAATAGTAGTATCAGCTTATCCTCATCAAACATGAGTTTGACTTCTGATTCAGAGTCAGCAACTAATTCACCTGATCTCTCTAATGGATCAGAAACAGCTAATATTTCCTTAGCTTCTACAAACAATAGTTCAAGTTCAGTTTTATCCAGTACGAGCATAGCTGATAATTTAGAAAGAAATCAATCTGGTTCTGATAATCTTACATCCCCCAAAGATAGCTCGGGAACATGTACTTCAGGAGCTGTTTTGTCTTCAGATCAAACAAGCTCTGAAGCTACGGCCAATTCAAATAGTAGTATCAGTTTATCCCCTTCAAACATGAGTTCGACTTCTGATTCAGAATCAGCAACTAATTCGCCTGATTTCTCTAATGGAGCAGAAGTAGCTAATAATTCCTTAGCTTCCGTAAACAATAGTTTAAGTTCAGTTTTATCCAGTACAAGCACAGCTGATAATCTAGAAATCAATCAATCTAGTTCTGATAATCTTACAAAGGATAGCATGGAAATATCTACTTTAGGAGTCGTTTCTACTTCAAATCAAACAATTTCTGAAGCTTCAAACAATTCAATGAGCAGTATTAATTCACCATCATCAAGTATGAGTTTAACTTCTAACTCAGAATCAGCAACTAATCAGTCTAATTCTTCTGAAGTAACAGAAGTAGCTAATAATTCATCAACCCACTCCTCAGATATTTTAAATAGTGATTCAAATGATAGTTTAGGTTCAGATTCTTCAAACCTTAGTAGTAGCCCTAATTTGCAAACGAATCAAACTATTTCGTCCAGACCAAGTGAAGTAAATAATATATCAGAAAACCCTAAGAAAGTTTCTTCTTCAAATTCAGTTCAAGAAAACTCAACAGACCATGAGATGTCTACGAACCCAAAAAGTAGCATAAGTTCACCTATCAACACAATTTCTGGCTCACAACCAAAAGTGAGTCAGTCAAATCTACTGAATACAACAGTAGGAATCAACAATCCAATAACTTTTAATAATTCTTCATCAGAAAATTCCGCTGCCTCTAATCTAACTAGTTATTCAAATAATAATCCAGAATCATCAGAATCAAGATATTTAAATATATCTAATGAGGCACAAAGAAACAGTCATTCAGAAATTTCTTATAGTTTGCCATCTTCAAATTTAAATGAAAACAACGTGTCTTCATTACAATCACAAGGAATTTTAGAAAGTTCTAAAAGCTCAACAAATAAGAGAAGTTCATCATTATCAATTATAAACTCAATTTCTCACCCACAAAATGAAGATAATCAGTCAAATTCTTCTGATGAAGTAAAATCAAATAATAACATAGAGTCAAGTTTAGATCAATTAAATTCCATAAGTAACAAAACTCATGTGAATTCTTTGACTAGCCAAAAACTATCAGTAATTTACACCTTACCAAGCAAATTAAAAGTGACGAATGAAAAAAATAAAAATTCAAATACAATAAGCGAAGAAAAACTGATCAGAACCCCTCAAAAAAATGCTGAAAGTCAAAATTTTGGTCAAATAACTGCTCTTGACTTATCTTTTAACAAAGAAGTAGAGACTATGGAAGATTCTAAATCAGCTGCAGATAAAGTTCTTGATAAAGAAAATGGTGACCAGAGTCAAAATAATAAAACGAATACTATTGATAAAGATAAAGGTTTTTTTAAACGGTCTGAATTTAATTCTAAAATACTTGATAGTGATAATAATATTTTAAAGAAAGCTGATCTTATAAAAAAACATGGCCAGATAAGTGACAATTTTTTCATTGGCCTAATAACAATTTTAGGAGCTTGTTTTATTTTCATATTTATATTATTTAAAAAGAAAAAAAGAGTGAAAAAAGATATTGACTAGAACTTTTGATGTATTCAATTTTAGCTAAAGAAATGTTATAATGAAGTAATTGTAAAAAATAGAATTGGATTATAAAATATGGCATTTGAAAACTTAACTGAACGCTTACAAAACGTTTTTAAAAATCTACGTGGAAAGAAAAAAATTACTGAGACAGACGTCACAGAAATTACAAAAGAAATCCGAGTTGCTCTCCTTGAAGCCGACGTTGCTCTCCCGGTTGTCAAGAAGTTTATTAAGGCAATCCGTGAACGAGCTGTCGGTGTTGAAGTATCAGAAGCATTAAACCCAGCTCAACAAGTAATTAAAATTGTTGATGAAGAATTAACAGCTATTTTGGGTGGCGGCGAAGCTGAATTACTTAAATCTCCTAAAATTCCAACAATTATCATGATGGTCGGGTTGCAAGGGGCAGGTAAAACAACCTTTGCTGGTAAACTCGCCAAAAAACTCAAAGAAGAGCAAAATGCTCGCCCTTTGATGATTGCAGCCGACGTTTATCGTCCAGCGGCGATTGACCAATTAAAAACCTTAGGTGAACAGCTTGAAATTCCTGTCTATGATGAAGGAACTGCTGAAAAACCAGTTAATATTGTTCGTAATGGTCTTTTAAAAGCTCAAGAAGAACGTAAAGACTATGTTTTGATTGATACTGCAGGTCGTCTTGAAATTGACGACACTCTAATGAACGAATTGCAAGAGATTAAAGCACTTGCTGAACCAACTGAAATTTTGCTTGTTGTTGATGCAATGACTGGTCAAGTTGCAGCACAAGTTGCCAAAACTTTTGATGAAAAATTGGACATTACAGGTGTGATTATCACTAAACTTGATGGTGATACACGTGGTGGTGCGGCATTATCAATTCGTGAAATTACAGGAAAACCAATTAAATTTACAGGGACTGGTGAAAAATTAACAGACCTTGAAGTTTTCTACCCTGATCGAATGAGTTCACGAATTCTTGGAATGGGTGATATGCTCACCTTAATTGAGAAGGCTCAAGCAAATTATGACGAAGAACAATCAGCAAAACTAGCTGAAAAAATGGCTGAAAATCGTTTTGATTATGAGGACTTTGTTGAACAACTTGATCAAGTGACAAATATGGGACCAATGGAAGATATTATGAAAATGATTCCAGGAATGTCACAAATGCCTGGTTTAGATAAGGTTAAAGTTGATCCTAAGGATGTTGCCAGAAAACGAGCAATGGTCTTGTCAATGACACCGGCAGAACGTCATTTAGAGGCTGAACTGTCACCAGCCCGTCGTCGTCGGATTGCCGCAGGTTCTGGAAATTCATTTATTGAAGTAAATAAATTCATTAAGCAATTTAATCAGTCCAAAGAAATGATGCAAGGAATCATGAATGGTGATATGAATGCGATGATGCAAAAAATGATGGGTGGAGCCGGTGGACAAATGCCGAATATGCCTGCAGGTTCTGGAATGCCCGATATGTCATCTTTGGGTGATTTACAAGGGATGATGGGCAATGGTTCAGCAAATGGGATGCCCGATATGAGTTCTATGTTTGGTGGTGGTTTAAAAGGTAAAGCAACTGAGTTTGCTATGAAACAAGCCATGAAACGTGCTCAAAAGAAAATGAAAAAAGGTAAGAAAAAACGCTAAAAAAAAACAGGAAAACTCCTGTTTTTTTATTTAACCGCTTTTTCTCTTTGAGTGTATTCAGATTTAAGAATCCCCATAAAGTAGCTATCATGATATCTGCCGCCAGCAAAGAATTGTTCCTTAATTGTTCCTTCAATTTTGAAACCTAGTTTTTTATAGATATGAACAGCAGGAGCATTATCAATATCGACCCATAAATAAACTTTATGCATATTTAGAGTATTGAAAGCATAGTCAACACCTGTCTTCAATGCTTTTTGAGCGTAGCCTTTTCCAGAAAAACCAGAGATGATAATGATTTGAATTTCGCAGGTACGATGAATGTAATCAATAGACATAAGTTCCACAATTCCAATAAAAGTATCATTGGCTTCAATTACAAAGCGACGTTCAGTATTATCATGGATATGTTTATCATAAAGACTGGTTAACTCATCTAGTGATTCATAAGGTTCTTCAAACCATAGCCGCATTGTTTCAGCTTTATTATTGATGATATGAATATTTTTTAAATCTGTTCGTTCCAATGCTCTGATTTTCATTGTTGGTTCATTTGTTAATGTAGTCATTATTCTACTCCTTGATGATATTTCTTTATAAAATAAAAAGCCTTGTTATTTAATTATAACAAGACTTAAATTTTTAAGCGACTATTTGAAAATTCCAAAACCGCCGTCCCAAGAAATTTTTTCAGAAGCAGCTAAAGTAATTTGCAGAAAACCAATAGCTTCTAGTTCGCGAGCCCTTTTTAGTGAACCAGCGTCTAATAGATTCAAACCACTATTTTCAAGAGATTTAATAATGGTTTCTTTTGCTTTTTGACTATCACTAGCGAGTAAAACGGTTGTTTGATGTTCATTTGCTACTTTTTTTGTTGCCAATGCATCGGAAAAAGTCGTATTAAAAGCCTTAACAATCATTGAATTTGGGAGTTGTTTAGCAATGAGAGCCGCGGCAGAAGTATCCGAAGGCACTAATAGACTATCAAATGTTGTGAAATCAACGGGATTTGTAATATCGATAATTATTTTTCCTTGTAAATCAGTCGAATATTCTTGGATGATTCCAGCAATTGCGACATAAGGAACAGCCAAAACAACAATTTCACCCAATTCTGTTTTAGCTGAGTTTGATAAGATATAGTTGACTTTATTACCAGATGAACTAAAATTATCACCGATTGCTTTCCCCATTTTTCCTTTACCAAAAATACTAATTGTTTCCATAGTCTTCCTCCTCTAAGATTGATATTGTTATTAATTTGATTATATCATTGAAAAAATGAAACCTATAACAATATACCTTACAATACTTAAGTGATTAATAAATTTTTATTGACAGTTAGTTAATATTTATGTGATAATGGTTAGATATAATCTTTTAGGGAGTGAGGGAATATGAATTCGGAATTAACTTTTAAACAAGGCTTGAAAGATACAATGCCGACAGTTTTTGGATATATTGGGATAGGAATTGCGTTTGGGATGATAGGGCACAGCGAGGGGTTTAGCGTTTGGGTAATCTTATTACTCTCATTGATTGTTTACGCTGGTTCAGCACAATTTATCATGGTTAGTATGCTAGCAACTCATAGTCCTATTATGTCAATAGTATTGAGTGTATTTTTAGTTAATTCACGAATTATCTTAATGAGCATGACGACGGCTTCATATTTTAAAAATGAAAGTTTACTGAAAAATATTTTACTTGGGACATTATTGACCGATGAAAGTTTTGCTTTAGGAATGAATAAACAAAACTATACTGAGGGTAAATTGAATTTTTCTTGGTTTAACGCATCAAATTTACTAGCCTATTTAGTTTGGGCATTAGCCAGTGCTATTGGAGCTCTATTAGGGAATTTACTAGCAAATCCAGAAAAATTAGGTTTGGGATTCGCAGTTATCGCAATGTTTATTGGCTTACTTTATTTGCAACTTATTAGTGATAAAACTTTGGGTTTAATGCTACAGTTAGTCATGGTTGGAATTACCTTGGTTCTATTTTATTTTGGTTTGATATTTTTGCCAAGTAACTTGTTAGTTTTATTTGTTACTTTGATTGCTTGTGCTTTAGGTGTGGGGGTAAAACGTGTCTTCTTTTGAATTTATATCATTAACAATTATTGGATGCGCTATTGTAACTTGGATTTCAAGAGTTCTACCTTTTATTTTATTAAAAAAAATGAGTTTGCCTCAAATAGTTGTGGAATATTTAAGTTTTGTACCGGTTGTTATTATGTCAGCCTTATGGATTTCAAATCTTTTTATTCAACATTTAGGTCATTTACCATCGGTTAACTGGAATAATTTACTTGCTTCAATTCCAACGGTTTTAGCAGCTATTTTGACAAAAAACCTATTAGTCATTGTTATTGTAGGAGTTCTCTCCCTAGCATTTATTCAATTATTAATGTAAAAAATCAATCTTTAAATAATAACTTCTAAAAATAACCAGAGCTTTTTGAACTTTGGTCATTTTTGTTTTTTTGGATCTGAAAATTTGAGCAATATAATCGTCAAAAGTAATCCTATGATGATTAGAAGGAGAGGTTTATAACCGTCACTTCCCGTAAATGGAAGAGTCCAATTTGTATTTGAAAGAACGCTTGTAGTTACTGCTTGACTAATCGTTTTATCGGGTTCAATTTGAGTTGCACTGATAATATCCTTGGGATTTAGACTTATTTCTGATGGAATTGATAGACTAAATTTACCATTAGTATCAACGCTTGTTTGAGAACTTATTCCATTTGGAAAAGTGATGATAATTGTACTTCCAGTAATACCTGTTCCAGAAATAGTTGAGTCACCAACACGTACAGTATCGAGTGTTGGTGGGGCAGATTGAAGTTGTGAGCTATTTACAGGGGTTGTTACTTGTGCACTATTTTCCAAATTAGGAGAAATTTGAATAGCTGTGAGCTGGTTACCTGCGACCAAGTTTATATTTCCAGGTACCGTTACTGACCAAGTTGAATCAGAATTAACTGTTCCTCCTACATTATTTCCATTTGGAAATGTGACAATCACACTGCTTCCAGAAACATAAGAGGGGACTGTTCCATTAATAGTTGTTGCATTAGGTGAAATCGTATCGAAAGTTGGACTTTGAGCAGTACCAGAATTATTTGGAATAACAGTTATTGTTGAAATTGTACTGACTGATTCGGCACTTGCTCCTATTCCAACAATTTGTGTTGCAGATAGTTGATCGCCAACCGTTAATATAAGATTAATTGGGAGGGTTATTGACCAAGTACCGTCATTTTCTACGGTAATTGTTTGGATACTGCCATTCGGAAAAGTTACCGAAACGCTTGCACTAGCTACACCTGTTCCAGAGACGATAGTATCAGTAGCTTTGACGGTATTGAAAAGTGGAGCTGGAGATTGTAGGGTATACATAAAACTGGCTTTTGAAGTTGTATCAGCGATTACAGTTTCTATTTTCAAATATCCAGTAATCAGAACACTCACAGCAAGAGTTAGGAAAAATATTTTTTTCACGAAGTAGATCTTTCCTTTCTTATGGGGCTGATGTTAATGTCCAAGTTAATTTATCTATTGCCCAGCCATTAGTAGTTGTCAAAAGAGGGCTTGCAAACGAGAGTTTGAAGACGGGCATGATATTAACGGTCTCATAACCTGTATTTGTATTTCCACCTTGCGGATTAGTATTGGTAAATATAATTGACGGAGTAGTTGATAATTGTTCTTGATTGGTATTTTCCTGCCCACTTGAAATACCTGCTGATGAAGTTGCAGAACTTTTTATCAAAGTAATGTTTCCACCAAATAAATTTCCACTATCTGATAGTGATAAAGACCAAGTTGCAGGAGTTGAGCGGGTATCGTATATCTGTGCGTAGATATTGGGGTCTTCTCTTGTAACTGGTGTCCCATTTGAATTTAGCATTGGAATATTTGTCCAGTCAGCTGGCTGATTTGCTGTGCTGTAAATTCCAAAGTTAAGGTCGGGCACTGACTTTATTGTCAAAAGTCCTGCTGGTAAAACGGAGAGTGAGACCGTTGTTGAAATACCATATTGAAGTGTTGTGAATGTCAGATCGGTTGTTTGAGTTGTTGTTGCTGAACCATCCAAGGTTTTCAGCCAATTAAAAACATTGGTTGCATTTGAGAGAGAGGTTGTTGCGGAAGAAGAAGCGATTGATGCTGAAACATTAGCACCAGCTGCTCCTGTTGAGGTGATAGGATTCATTAGGTCAGTACCTAGAGCCGTTGCTGAAGAATTATTAGTTAGTATCGTTTTAACTTGAGACATAGTTAAAGTGACATTTTGTGCTGAAATTGTTCCTGGGATAATTAATATTTGTACTGTTTGACTATTTGTTCCTCCCATACCATCGGGAGCCGAAAAAGTAAGATTAAAGGTAGTTCCTGAAGAGATGACTGTCGCGGACAAATCTGAAATGATTTGATTGTAGAGTTGAGTGTTAGTGTAGTTATCAGAGAGCATGTAGCTTGCTCCTGCATCAGCCCACCCACTGATTTTTATATTACTTGAAAGATCAGTATTAGTTGCATCGGTTGCAGTAGCTCCTGTTAACTGAAGCAAATCTTTAGCGATTTCATTATCGAAATTACTGTCAGCAGCATTTTGTCCTTTGATAGTATTCATGTCCTTAGCAATACTATTAACGACTTGAGTAACTGTGGTTACATTATTGGCAGAAAGACTTCCAGCAACGACTGTTATTGTGCCTGAGAAAAGAATACCGTCGGCGGTAATATATTTGATAGTGATTTTAGTACCAAGTTTTTGATAGTTAATGCCATTATTGATTGTATTGCTTGTGGTGGAAAGGGCGTTTGAAAGATCGGCAGCAAACTGACTTTGTGAGTTGTAAACGATTGGTGTGATTGAGTTTGTACCATTTGTTATATCTACTTCAGTTGCTTTTACAATATTATTTGAACCATCATAATACTGGGCAGAAGGTTTTAGATAAGCAGCTAAAGCCGAGTAGACGTCGCTTGTACTAGCAATTGCAGTAAGTTGGCTGACTGATAGGTTTGGATTTGAAATGTTTGTTGTGGAAGTTTCAAGTGGTGGTGGTGTAGTATTACCACTATCGGTTACAGAATCATTAGGTTTAACATTATAAATTAGAAAATTAGTTCCTGTTTGTCCACTATTACTAATCAGATTGTTCCAATTTGTTGGATTAAGGAAATTTCCAGATTGACTTGTTCCATCTGAGCCATCAAACCAACTTCCTGGGAAAAATCCCCAGTTATGTCCAGCTTGATTTGTAAACATCCAACTTGAAATGGACGAAGTAACCGGATAATTTAAAGAAAGACTAGAGTCTGAAATTTGGCTTGCTGGTCCATCACTTCCGCCAGGAACATAGGACGTATAGAGCGTATTGCTGTTATAAATGGGAGAATCATTACTTGCTAGAACAGCATTGGTGCTTGGACTTGTTGCTGTATGATTTGGCCATTCCCAATCAATATAAGAAGATGTAGCTCCAACGGTTGGTGTGCGGACTTCTGCATGGCGAATATAATTTCCTGTGCCAATGGTAAGAAAAGAAGCGGGAGAAATTTGAGCATTTACTGTCCAACCAAATGTTGAACTTGCAGGATAAATTAACTCTGCAAGATTATTATAAGTTGCGCCGTTGACGCTATTACTAAAATAAGAGGCATAGGCATAATTTTTGTCTAAGCTAGAACCAATAAATCCATTTGTGCCACTGCTTGATGACAAACTAGGATTAATATTCCATTGTCCAGCACCTGTTGAGGTATTTGTTCCATTGATTTGGAATTGACGGATATTACCAAGAATACAAACAACTTGATTGGCGCAAATACCGTTTATTGTGGTTGGAGAATAATCTCCGATATAGGAGAGACCTGTTTGTTGGTCATAACCATTGATTTCAACGGGGTTAATCTTTGTTGCTGTTTGACCTGAAACTGGAATAATCAGCATCATATGTTGAAAATTTGAACCAGTTGAACCCCAAATGGCCGTTGTTGATTTAAGATTGTTCTCATTGATATTTAGCCCTCGACTAATAAGTGGTTGCCACGTTAGAATGGATTGGCTAGTGTAATTTCCACTAGTGTTTTGTGTTTCTTGGGAATAGGTAGCTTTTGTTAATTGAGAAAAATTCGATGAAATGATTGGAGCGTAATTATTTACCCAAGACCAATTGTTACTGAAATAATAGTCTTTAAGATAGGTATTTGGAGCGACGTTCCATGCACCGACTTGAATTAAGATATTTGTGGGTTGTAAGCCAGCAGTTGGAGTAGTTGAAATACCTCCCTGACTTTTATCAACAATCCCTGAACCTTCATACATGTTTAAACTTCCAAAATTAGCATAGTTATTTTGATAATTGCTTGCATTCGTTTGAATTCCGCCACCATTATAAATGTAGCCTGTGGCACTTAAATCAAGTTCGTTGTAAGGTAAAATATTTAGGCTGGTAAAGTTGTGAACAAGATTGGTTGCTAGTGTCACTTGATTGGAACTTGAAGCAGAGCTGGAGCCAAGGTTTATCGTTGCTGTATTTTGGCTGGTTGTTGCATTTGTGAAATTATCGTTGCCGTCTGCACCAGCTGAAATTTGTTTCACTCCTGTGGCATTGATATTCATGATTGTTGTGGCTAATAAGCCGTTGGTCGTTGCCAAGTTATATGCTGTTGCGTTAATATCATTACTGAAAGTATAATCTGGGCTATTAACGGTCACTTTGATGATGCGGGTTGTTGAGAGAGAAGGTGGACTTGCTTGACCGTCTCCATAAATGGTGTTCACGCTTGTATTTCCTGAAATTCCTGAGATTCCAACATTGATATCTCCTGTAATTGCTCCACCTGTTGCTGAATTTCCCATAAGTGTTAAAATGCCGCCATTTGTTCCGGTAACATCAACATTGACAGTTCCTGTAATTTTATCTGTGTTTGTTTGTCCACCACCATAAACTTGAAAAGTACCGTTTGTGCTGTTTGTATTGAAGGCAACGTTTGTATTTCCGTTGACTGTGCTTGTATTATTTCCACCACCGTAGATATTGAGATTGTTTCCAGATGTGTTTGTGACTGTCAGGGATGTATTTCCAGTGACAGTTCCTCCATCAGAACCGCCATAGATATTAAAAGTACTCGAGCCAGTCGCTCCTATCCAAATACTTGTATTTGCTACGCTTGCTTGTTTTGCCCCGCCATAAAGATTGATTGCACCAGTGAAAAACGCGCCTGAACGAATGGCAAGATTATTTCCATTGGCATAAATGCTACTTGAACCAGCGAGAGTAATATTACGAAAAACGGTTGGAACGGAAAGATTTAGAATTGATGGAAGGGTAATTTGATTAGCATTTGGATCAAGATTGGTAGTAGAAGTATTAAGGTTATCGGTTGAATCCGAAATAAAAGTGAGGCCTTTCGCATTTACAGTGGTCACTTTTGATAATTCTTCTTGGTCAGTACTGGTTAAGCTATATGCAGCTCCAAAATAAATAACATAGTCAATTGGGTTGGCTTGATTAAGAATAGTATCATCGAGAGCAGAAGCAAGGCTTGAATAATTAGTTTTGGTGCCGTTATTGCTGACAATGGAAATGCTCGTTCCAGAAACTTGTCCTGAAATTGATTTACTGTAACCAAAACTATTATTGGCTAAAATAAGTCCGGGAATGTCTGTGGCAGCATAGACTTTGTTTAAATTTGATAAATTGGAAATTGCAGGTTTGAATTGATTAGGAAGAAAATTATTGGTGATTTTTTCAAGAGGCGAAAAAAGCTCCAATAAAAAATTTGCTGGAGTTAGAATTAAAAATATTAAAAGAAGAAAATTGAGAATTAATTTTGATTTTATAATTTTTTTAGGCATAGAATTAAATTTATTTGTGTGAATGCTTTTTAATAAACATAGGAAATGGTGTATTATTAAAATTATGTCTTTTAAGTTTCTTTTAGAATTCATTATATCACAAAACGAAATAGAAGATAAGAATTAATTATTTATATTTTTAGTAATTTGATTTTATTAATAAAAATTTATCAATTATTTGTAATTCTCTCTCGTATTTGTCGACATATCTTGCTATAATAAGTGATTATGACAAGAAAAAATATTTTGAGTGTTAAACGAATCGTGGTGAAGATTGGAACGAGTTCGTTGATTTTGCCAAATGGAAAAATAAATTTATCAAATATTGACGAGTTGGCTTTTGTTTTATCTGATTTGAATAACAACGGTTATGAAGTGATTTTGGTGACTTCTGGAGCGATTGGTGTCGGTTTGAATGTGCTTGGTTTGGATAAACGTCCCAAAGGAATTGCTGACCAGCAGGCTTTGGCTTCAATCGGTCAGGTTGAATTGATGAGTCTTTATACGCAAATGTTTCGTCGTTATTCGCAAAAAGTTTCTCAGTTACTTTTGACACGTGATGTGACTGATTTTCCAACGAGTCGTGAGAATGCTGAAAATGCACTAAATGCATTACTTGGGCTTGGAATTATTCCAATTATTAATGAAAATGATGCTATTGCGGTTGATGAAATGGATCATCAAACAAAATTTGGTGATAATGATAAACTGGGAGCGATTGTTTCTAAATTGGTGAATGCTGATTTATTGATTATGCTGTCAGATATTGATGGACTTTTTGATAAAAATCCAACGATTTATGATGATGCGAAAATTTTTAATGAAATTCATGAAATAACTGATGAATTACGTCAAATGGCTGGTGGTGCTGGTTCACGTTTTGGAACTGGCGGAATGACTTCAAAATTGGCGGCTGCACAGATTTTATTTGAAAATGGTCAAGAAATGGTTCTGACCAATGGCGAACGGATTCGAGAGATTAAAGAAATTATCGAAGGACGTGAGATTGGGACTTATTTTCATCAAAAATCTTGAGAAAGAAGGATAAAATGATGATTGAAGAACTTGGATTAAAGGTTAAAAAGGCGAGCAAAGAAGTAGCAAAGCTATCAACTGCTGACAAAAATGTTTTTTTGCAAAAATTAGCTGACAGCCTTATCGAAAATACTGACAGAATTATTTCTGAGAATGAAAAAGATTTGGCTAATGCTCTGGAACATGGAATTTCTGAGATTATGGTTGACCGTTTGCGTCTAGATGCGCAAAGAATTTCTGATATGGCAACAGGGTTGAGACAAGTTGCGGAACTTCCTGACCCAATCGGGCAAGTATTGCAAGGTTTCACTAATCTTGATGGACTTAAGATTTTGCAAAAAAGAGTGCCCCTTGGCACTGTTGGAATGATTTTTGAAAGTCGTCCAAATGTGACTATCGATGCTTTTTCTCTTTGTTTTAAAACAGGAAATTCTGTTTTGTTACGCGGTGGGTCTGATGCGATTTATTCTAATATGGTTTTAGTTGAAATTATTAAGGAAAATTTGTTGTCAGCAAAAATTACTGACGGAGCAGTTGAATTGTTGTCTGATACAAGTCATGCTGAAGCAGAAAAAATGATGCAGGCAGATAAATTTTTAGATGTTCTGATTCCGCGAGGGTCAGCGCGATTGATTAACCGTGTCAAAGAAAAAGCAACGGTTCCTGTCATTGAAACTGGGGTGGGTAATTGTACAATTTTTGTTGATGAATCTGCTGATTTAGAAATGGCGACCAAAATTGTGATAAATGCTAAAACACAGCGTCCTAGTGTTTGCAATGCAGCCGAAAGTTTAGTGGTTCACGCAAAAATTGCTGACGAATTTTTACCAAAGTTGGAAAATGAAATCAATAAAGTTCATGAAATTGAATTTCGTGCTGATGAGCGTGCGCTGAATGTTCTGTCAGCTGGAATTCCTGCAACTGACGATGATTTTGGGACAGAATTTTTAGATTATATTCTGTCAGTAAAAACGGTTGATAATTTGGATGAAGCAATTGAGCACATTAATACTTATTCAAGTCGTCATTCAGAAAGCATTATCACTCATGATTATTTCAATGCGCAAAAATTTCAAGATGAAATTGATGCGGCAGCCGTTTATGTTAATGCGTCTACAAGATTTACTGACGGTTTTGTATTTGGCTTAGGTGCTGAAATTGGCATTTCAACTCAAAAACTTCATGCCAGAGGACCAATGGGCTTAGAGGCTCTAACCTCAACAAAATATCTGATTGATGGCACAGGACAAATTCGTTAAAAATAATAAAAGACTCGGCTTATAAAAAGTCGAGTCTTTTAATTCATCAGTAATTTTATAAATTGACAAGTTCTGTCAGTAATTAAATTTCATATTGAACATGTTTTTTATGTTCGTCAGTAGTTTCATCAAGTTCAATGGCTGAGCGACAAACTTTCTCACTTTCTAAAAGCTTACGAACAGCGATTTTTGCATCTGAGAAATCTTGATTTTCGGGAATCACAATGTGAATCATTGCTGCATTTTGCTCACCGTCAATTGACCAAATGATAAGTTGTGTAACAGCAAGTACTTCAGGAAGTTGTTCAAGGGCTCTTAGAAGATTTTTGTAATCAATATCTTCGGGGACTGATTCAAGAAGAATACGTAAAGTTCCCCAGAATTTTGGAATGGCTTTAGATAAGATGAACAAAGCAATTAGAATAGAAAGAAGTGGGTCGAGCCAGTACCATTTTACAAAATGAAGGACGATTGAAACAATGAGAACTCCCAGCCAACCTAAAACGTCTTCGAGCGCGTGAAGATTTAAAATACTTTCATTTCGTGAGGAACCCCGAGCCAAAAGCCATGCACCAAAACCATTGGCGACAATTGCAAAAATAGCCAAACCAAGCATACCTGTTGCTTCTACAGGTTGAGGGTTGAAAAATCTAGGAACGGCTTCGAAAAGCACAATGAAACTCCCCGTAATTAAAATGACACTTGTGAGTGAGGCGCCGAGTAAACTAAAACGTTGATAACCAAAAGAGAAGTGTTTGTCTTCTCGTTTTTTAGAGAATTTTTGGAAAAACCAGGCTAAACCGATAGCAACGGCATCTCCTGTGTCATGGACGGCATCAGATAAAATAGCCGTAGAATTAAAGAGCACCCCAAAAATAAATTCTAAAATCGCAAAGAAGAGGTTTAAAGCAAAAACAATTGTGACGTTTTGTGAGACAAGTTTATCCAGATGATTATGGTCATGTTCGCTTTTTATTTGATTATTTTTAAGGCTCATGATTTCCTCCCTCTTGTTCATCCAAATGTTCTGCAACATCTTTCAAAAGATGTAAAATATGGCGGTCATAGATACTGTAAGTGACCGTTTTTCCAATTTTTTCATTCGTTAAAATTCGTGCATTTTTTAAAAGTTTTAGTTGTTGACTGACAAGAGATTGAGAAAGTTGTGTTTTTTCAACAATCTCATTTACGGTTAGGTTATCAGTGGCTAGGCTGGAAATAATTTTTAAACGTCCGTCGTTAGAGAAAAGTTTAAAAAATTCAGCAATATCTTTTTCGTTAATCATATTATTATATTATAATTTTATAATATATTTGTCAAGCTTTCTTTAAATATTTTATTTTAAGTTATTTTTGTTATGATAAACTGAAAGGAGAAGTTTTGCAAGATTTTATCCAATATATTTATTCTGCTTTTGAAAGAATCGCAGACTTTAGTGACCAGCAAAAAATAATTTTATTAGGCTTGATTTGTGGGCTTTTAATAGCTATCTTTCTTTATCCCTTATTAAGAATTTTAGTAACGCTTTTACATGAATTTGGTCATGCTCTGGCGGCAAAAATTACTTTTGGTAAAGTTTATAGAATTCATCTTAATCATGATAGTTCCGGCCTCACCCAAACAAGTGGTGGTGGGAGAAGCTTCTTTGTTTTATTGATGGGCTATCCAACGCCCTTGCTATTTGGCTGTCTCTTTAGCTGGTTTTTGATTATTAATCATCCAGAATTCATTCTTATAAGTCTGTTGATAGTCAGCCTTTCTGTTCTAATTGTCGTTAAAAATTGGTATGGCTTTTTGATTTGTTTGCTAGGAATTTTAATGACAGGGGCTTTGCTTTATTTTGGTCAAATTCAGATTTTTAATTTTATTGGTGGAGCTTTAATTGGTTTTCTGACTTTAGGGGCATTCATTGACCTTAAAGTAATTTTTCATAAAAATGAGGAGCTTTCTGATGCAGATTTACTCCATGAGAAATTTCAAATAATCCCTGCTTTTGTTTGGAAATTAATTTTTCTTTTAATGATGTCATCTTGTCTATTTTTGATTATAATCACTTTCAAGACTTTATTCTCTAAATAAAAAATAATTTTTGACAAGTGGCGAGAACTTTGCTATAATCTATCTAACCTTTAAGATTGTCCAGAGAGGCAGGCAAGGTCAGAAATTAATAATGTAATAATATGATGGATACTGTCCATTTTCTGATACCTACCTGCATTCTCTTTTGAGTGCAGGTTTTTTGTATGTTAATGGACAACTTAGAAATGGAAGTTAAATCGCTAAATGAAAGATTGGTTAGTTTACTGACCAATTGATCATCAAGAATGAAAGGAGCCACAATGGCTAGAAAAGAAATTATTGACGAAATCACAATGAAACGTGCAATTACACGTATCACTTACGAGATTATTGAACGTAATAAAGAGCTGGATAAATTGGTTTTGATTGGGATTAAAACACGCGGTGTTTATTTAGCAAAAAGAATCCAAGAACGTTTGCAACAATTAGAAGGTTTGGAAATTCCTTTTGGTGAGTTGGATACGCGTCCATTCCGTGATGACAAACAAGCTCAAGAAGATACGACAGAAATTGACATCGATATTACAGGAAAAGATGTCATTCTTGTCGATGATGTGCTCTACACAGGTCGGACAATCCGTGCGGCAATTGATGGAATTGTAAAACTCGGTCGTCCAGCTCGTGTTCAATTGGCTGTATTAGTTGACCGTGGACATCGTGAATTGCCAATTCGTGCAGACTACGTTGGGAAAAATATTCCAACAGGTCGTGATGAAGAAATCATTGTTCAAATGTCTGAACACGATGGCAATGATAGTATTTTAATTAAACGTGAAGATTAAAAAATTTCTGTCAATAATTTAAAGTAAAAAATATGCTGTCAGTTACTGACGAAAGAATTAAAAAATATTCAACTTAGAGTTTTAGGAGAAAAAAGTGCACGATAATGATATTATCTTAAAAGTTGATGAGAAACCAGCTGCAAGTCAGTGGTTTGGTCTCTCATTTCAACATTTGTTTGCCATGTTTGGCTCAACGGTTTTGGTGCCAATTTTAGTTGGGATTAACCCAGCCATTGCCCTCTTGAGTTCTGGACTTGGTACACTTGCACACATGAGTGTTACAAAATTTAAAGTGCCAGCATACATGGGTTCAAGCTTTGCCTATATTGGTGCGATGACTTTACTGATGAAAAATGGTGGAATGCCAGCCATTGCTCAAGGGGCAATGACCGGTGGATTGGTTTATCTGATTGTCGCTTTAATTGTAAAATTTGCAGGTAAAGGCTGGATTGACAAAGTTTTACCGCCAATCGTCGTTGGGCCAATCGTTATGGTCATTGGATTATCACTTGCTCCAACAGCAATTAATGATGCCATGTACACGGACGTTGCAAATCTAAAAGGATACAGTTTAGCTTATATCATTATTGCCCTCATCACTGTGCTATCTATTGTCATTTACAGTATCTACGGCAAAGGATTTCTGTCAGTTGTTCCAATTTTACTTGGAATCATCACAGGTTATGTTGCAGCAATGATTATTGGTAAGATTACAGGGATGAACATTGTTTCATTCACTGGAATCTCACATGCTAAATGGCTAACCATTCCGCCAATGGAAATTCCATTTGCCAATTACAAGTGGGCCTTCTATCCGTCAGCAATTTTGACAATGGCACCGATTGCTTTTGTCACAATGACTGAGCATTTTGGCCACATTATGGTTTTGAATTCATTAACTAAAAAAGATTACTTTAAAGAACCAGGATTAGAAAAAACATTAACTGGTGACGGTCTAGCTCAAATCATCGCCGGATTTATCGGTGCACCGCCGGTGACCTCTTACGGTGAAAATATTGGAGTTATGGCTATTACAAAAATTCATTCGATTTATGTTATTGCTGGTGCTGCCGTTCTCGCTATCGTTGTCTCATTCATTGGGAAAATTACAGCACTCTTGCAATCAATTCCAGCACCCGTCATCGGGGGAGCATCCATTGCCCTTTTTGGAGTAATTGCAGCTTCTGGTTTGAAAATTTTAGTTGAAAATAAAGTTAATTTTGATATCAAACGAAACTTACTAATCAGCTCAGTTGTTCTTGTTATCGGGATTGGTGGAATGATCATTAATATCACTCAAAATTTACAAATTTCATCAGTAGCCATTGCAACAATTCTCGGAATTGTTTTAAACCTTGTCTTGCCAAAAGATCCTAGCGAAATTTAAAAGACTCAAAATTACTGACAGAACCGTCAGCAATAAAAAAAGTGAACTTATAACTGAAAGAAATTCTATCAAGATTTCCATCAGTAGATAAAAATTTTGTCAGTTTACTGACAAAACAATCAGATATATTGTCAATAAAACTGTTGTGACAGAGAGCACACAGTCAGGGTAAAGGAGACCTCATGTCAGTAAAAAATGGATTAGTTCAACTCGAAAACCTCACAAGTATGGAAAAATTGAGCGTTGATGAAGTCATGGGACTTATCAAAAGAGCCTCAGCTTTCAAAGCAGGAACAGCAGAATTTGATTTAGAAAAACAAACTTTTGCTTCAAATCTTTTCTTTGAAAATTCTACAAGAACGCACCATAGTTTCCATATTGCTGAGCGTAAATTAGGCTTGGATGTTCTTGAATTTGATGCACAAGCAAGCTCAATTAGTAAAGGAGAAACTCTTTACGATACCGTCTTAACACTTGATGCACTTGGCGTTGATATCTGTGTTATACGTTCAGGAGTAGAACATTACTATGAAGAATTAGTGAATTCAGACAATATTCATTGTGCGATTGTTAACGGTGGAGACGGTTCAGGGCAACATCCAAGTCAATGTTTACTTGACTTGATGACCATTTATGAAGAATTTGGAAAATTTGAAGGTTTAAAAATCGCAATTTCCGGAGATTTAACCCATTCACGTGTCGCCAAATCTAATATGATGATGCTCCAAAAACTAGGAGCAAGACTTTACTTTACAGGTCCAGCAGCATGGTATAGTGAAGAATTCGATGATTACGGTCATTATGCCAACCTAGACCGAATTTTGCCAGAACTTGACGTTCATATGCTCTTACGTGTTCAACACGAACGTCATGATAGTGGTGAAAGCTTTTCTAAAGAAGGCTACCATCATCATTTTGGACTGACAGAAGAACGAGCAAAAATGTTGAAACCAACAGCTATTATCATGCATCCAGCTCCAGTCAATCGGGATGTTGAAATTGCTGACAGCCTTGTTGAAAGCCCACAAAGTCGGATTGTCCAACAAATGAGCAATGGTGTTTATACGCGAATGGCAATTCTTGAAGCAATTCTTGCTGGAAAAAAAGCTAAATAATTCAAAGCGCTGAAAACAAGAAAAAAATAATTGTTAAAGCAAAATTCAAAGGAAATATTTATTATGAGCAAAAGACTTTTAATTTTAGAAGACGGAACCATTTTTGAGGGAGAATCTCTTGGTGCAAACTTGGATGTTACAGGTGAACTCGTCTTTAATACAGGAATGACAGGCTATCAAGAATCGATCACTGACCAATCATATAACGGACAAATTTTGACTTTCACTTATCCAATTGTTGGAAATTATGGCGTCAACCGAGATGATTATGAATCAATTCATCCAACCTGTAAAGCCGTAGTTGTTCATGAAGCGGCGCGCCGTCCTTCAAACTGGCGGATGCAAATGTCTTTTGATGAATTTTTAAAAGGAAAAAATATTCCTGGAATTACAGGTGTGGATACTCGAGCGATCACTAAAATTGTTCGAGAACACGGCACTATGAAGGCTTCACTTGTACAAGCAAGGGATGAAGTAGAGCATCAAATGAGCCAACTTCAAGCGACAGTATTACCAACAAATCAAGTTGAAACAAGTAGTACAACGACCGCTTATCCATCACCAAATACAGGCAGAAAAGTTGTCGTTGTTGACTTTGGCTTGAAACATAGTATCCTACGTGAACTTTCAAAACGGGAATGTAATCTCACCGTTGTCCCATACAACACCAGTGCTAAAGAAATTTTGGAAATGGAACCTGATGGTGTTATGTTGACTAATGGTCCTGGGGACCCAACAGATGTACCAGAAGCAATTGAAATGATTAAAGAGATTCAAGGTAAAATTCCGATTTTCGGTATTTGCTTAGGTCATCAATTATTCAGTCTTGCAAATGGAGCAAAAACCTACAAAATGAAATTTGGACACCGTGGATTTAACCATGCTGTTCGTGAAATTGCAACAGGACGAATTGACTTCACCTCTCAAAATCATGGATATGCCGTTTCATCAGAAAATTTACCTGAAGACCTAATGATTACCCATGTTGAAATCAATGACGACTCAGTTGAAGGAGTACGTCACAAACACTTCCCAGCTTTTTCAGTCCAATTTCACCCAGACGCAGCTCCTGGACCTCACGATGCCAGCTATCTTTTTGATGATTTCATGGATCTCATGGATAATTTTAAGAAATAAATCATGGGAGTAGGTGCATACATTTGAAAAAAATTCAATGACATAAATTTTGAAAGAGTTATCAAAATAGTAGCAAGGTTTTGTCCCAATTTTGTTAAGAAAAAGTGAATAAATAACTTGCCTATTTTTTTACTTACAATGATCCTTTCGCTTGAAAAGTATCTTGAAACCTCATAAAATTAAACTATTTATGCACCAGTAACTATTCTATAAGCTTTCTATTCTTTATAGTATTCTAGTGTGTAGCAAAACGCCCAATATTTATTAGGTGTTTTTTAATTACATCTTGTATTGTAATTGTTTTGTGTTTAGGATAAAATTACTATAATGAACTTACTGGAGGAAAGATGAAAAAAAACAGAGTTGAAGCCTTTACAGATGCAATTGTTGCAATAATTTTAACAATCATGGTTTTGGAAATTAAAGTACCGGAAGGGACAAGTGAATTTTCAGCTTTAATAGAAAAAGCACCCTACTTTATAGCATTTATAATAAGTTTTATATTTATTTGTGCTGCTTGGTATCATCACCATTATTTGTTAGCTCAGACAAAGTGGTTTTCACGTAGAGCTTTTTGGGCCAATAACCTATGGCTTTTAACAATGGCGCTCATTCCGCTTTCTACAGCTTGGGTTAGTGAATTTCCGATGGCACGTGCACCAGAGTATTTTTATTTTATGGTTTATGTATTGTGGGCAGCAGCTTATTATTTATTAAATTGGATATTATATCTTGATAATCGTCAATTTGATGGAGCTAAAGAACTATCATTTAATACAGTTCATAGAAAGATTCATCAATTTATCGATATTCTATTATTGGCTGTTGGTATAATAGGAATTTATTTTGTTCCTATTATGGGATTGGTTGTTGCATCGCTACAAATCATAACGTGGGTAGTTTCTTCTCCTGCAGATTCAGATAAAATAGAAGTTGATTAGGAATTTTTTTATTATTCATTTAAGAAATAAGTTCTATAATAACTTTATTCCAAAAATAAACTTTTTCATAAATACTCCTAAAACGTCTACTAATCTAGGCGTTTTTTATTAGCTTGCCTCCTAAAGTGAGGAGAGAAAAATTAGGTTCAGAGGTAAGGAGTTACAGGAATCTTGATAATTATTTTTAACTGAATTTCTTAAATTACATAATATGTTATAATTTAAGGATATGAAAATAAAAAAATAGTGTTTTCGTTAATTATTCTAATAATACTTACGCTTTTGGGTGCTTTCTTTTATGCTTTCAAAGTTGAACCTTACCGTGTAGTTGTTAATGAGCATCAGTTAAATGTTTCAAAGACTAAAGCGAATTTAAAGATAGTCCAGCTTTCTGATTTACATATAAAAAAGGACTTCAATGCTAACCATTTATATAAAGTGATTAAGAAAACGAACGAACAAAATCCTGATTTTATTATTTTTTCAGGAGACTTATATGATAATTATTCTCAATATAATGAAAATGAGGCAGTCATTTCCAAGCTAAAAACTTTAAAAGCGAAATATGGAAAAATTGCAATTTGGGGAAATAGGGATTACGGTGGAGGTGCTGTCAGAGAGTATGAAAATATCATGATTGAATCCGGTTTTTCTCTTTTAAGAAACGAAAATCAAGTTTTTACTTTGGCTAACGAAAGGAAGATTTTGTTTACAGGCTTAGATGATGCACTTTTGGGCAATCCTCAATTTGCCTCATCATCACAGATGTTAGAAACAAGTTATGATATACTATTAACTCATGAGCCTGATGAAGTTAGGCATTATCGAAATAAAGGCTATGAGCTGATTCTCTCTGGTCATAGTCATGGTGGTCAATAAATATTCCGTTCATTCCCCAAGTTCAGAAAAAAGTCACATCACTCATGAGCCATTCTGATAACTACACTGGTGGACTTTATAATTTGGGTGGAAATGAAAAACTGTATGTTAATACTGGTGTAGGAACTACGCACGTTTCTGCTAGATTTGGAGTGGCTCTAGAAATCGCTGTTTTCAATATTGGAATTTAGGCCATAAATGAGAATCAAATATTTGAGAAGAACATGTTATCAAGGTATAATTGGTATATCTTTATTTCAGATATTAATTGTTACTTCTAGAACTCATCGGTTGAACAATCGGAAATCAACAATTAATATCTGATTCAAATAGGGAAAAGATAGTTCTCCTTCGGGAGGATTTTTTAATAAATAAATTTTCTATTCTAAGTATGAAAGGGGAGGATATGAGACTTTGGCATGAATCTTTAATCAAAAAGCTTCCAAGACAGCAACTTTTGGGACAGCATCGTGAATGTTGTGCCCTGAGAGGAAAAGGCTGGGGGAAACCACATTCAACAGTAAATTATGTTTTTAATTATTCGCCCTATAAACTTTTTCAATATCATTTACAAGTCATGACTGAAATGAGAAAAAGAGGCTATCATCCGGATGAAAAATGGCTAAATCCTTTATATCGGGGACAAAGTTCTAAAGTCTATTTAGAACTAGAAGAAGTGATTCAAACCTTCCCGATCTATCCTGAACATAATAATGATTATCTTGAAGATTGTAAAGAAAATTTGAGAGAAAAGGGAATAATAATCTAGAAAATAAAAAGAGGATTTCCTTTGAAAAGGCTTAAATGATATGATAAAATCGTGAGTATAAAATGAGAAAGTGAGTGACTCATGATTATCGATTTAGGAAATGTCTGGGATGCCTTGAGAGCGATTGGAACTATAGCTGTAGTTATTGTTTCACTTTATTTGGCAAGAAGAGACTATCGAAAAAAATTAGAAGTTGACTATTGGATTTCTTATAAAATATTTTCTGGAGAAAAAATATCTTTGTGGTCTATTGATCTTGTAAATATTGGATCCATTCCCGTAAAGATTTATGAAGTCGGCCTTTATCAAAAAAGTTGGTTAAGAAAAAGGCGGAAAAAAATAATATTTATGATGCCTAGAGATTTCGAGTACGAAAGTGCCAAACTACCAATTTTACTTAATCCGCAAGAAGATGCAACTTATTTCATAGCTAAAAATGAGTGGATAACTAAAATAAAAGAACTCGGAATTAATCAACGTAAGATTGGACTTTATGCTAGAGATACTACCGGAAAATATTATTATAGAAAATTTTTATTGGAGTAAATTTACTTTTTTTAAGAATTGAAAAGTTTGTAAAGTTTTTTTCTTGACAAAAGAAAATTTTAACTTGAAATTTATTTATAAATTTGATAAAATGTTTAAGTATTCGTACAACTTTGGTCTGGCAAACAGTCCAAGGCAGAAAGGAAATTCTAACGATGAAACAAAATATCCATCCAAATTACCAACCAGTAGTCTTCATGGACACTACAACTGGTTTCAAATTTTTGACTGGTTCAACTAAAGGTTCTAAAGAAACTGTTGAATGGGAAGACGGAAACACTTATCCATTGATTCGTGTTGAAATCTCTTCAGATTCACATCCATTCTATACAGGTCGTCAAAAATTCCAAGCAGCGGACGGACGTATCGCTCGTTTCGAAAAGAAATACGGCAAGCAATAATAGAAATGGTCATTCGACCATTTTTATTTTTATCTGTAAAAGTTGTCATTTGACAGCTTTTTATTATGAAAAAATATAGAAATAAGATAAAATAAAGAAAAATAATTAAATTGTGGGAGAATATTAAAAGATGAAATGGTCTTTAAATGAATTAACGAAAAAAAAACAGATTAGTTTCAATGAAGAATTAGATCTACGCGATGAGTTGCTCAAACGTTCACAAGAAATTTTGGATTGTCAACCAATTGAGGTTAAAGGTGAAATTGCATATGATGATGATTTATTCTATTTAGATTATCAAATTAAAACAGTATTGACATTGCCTTCGTCAAGAAGTTTAAAACCAGTCGAGTATCCAATTGATCTTCTTGTCAATGAAATTTTTGCGACTGAAGAGAGTTTGAGAGGGAGTCAAGAATTATTAGACAATGATTTGATTATTGTTTTGGATAAAGATTTAATCAGTTTAGATGAATCAATCACTGATAATCTTTTATTGGAGATTCCTTTGCAAATTTTTGCTGAAGATGAAGAGGCAGAAGAGTTGCCGGCTGGTAAATTCTGGTCTGTTTTGAGTGAAGAAGATTATGCCAAACAACAAGAAGAAAAATTGGAAGAAAAGAAATCTCCTTTTGATGGTTTGAATGGATTATTTGATTAGACAGCTCTCATTTTCAAAGCATTTCAGACTTAAAGCATAAGAAAGCGAAAACATTTTAAAAAAAGCGTCAAATAGTTTGTACATAAATTAAATTTATCTTATAATAGTATTATAAGAAATCGAATTATACAGTTTTTTTAACAAAGGAGAATGATATGACTTCAAAGAAAATTTTGATTATTGAGGATGAAAAGAATTTAGCACGATTCGTCTCATTAGAATTGGAGCATGAAGGCTATGCGACTGAGATTAAAGATAATGGACGCTCTGGTCTTGAAGAAGCAACTTCAAAAGATTATGATTTAATCTTGCTTGATTTGATGCTTCCTGAACTTGACGGTTTTGAGGTAGCTCGTCGTTTACGCAAAGAAAAAGATACACCAATCATTATGATGACGGCACGTGATTCAACGATGGACCGAGTTGCTGGTCTTGATATTGGGGCTGATGATTATATCACTAAACCTTTTGCCATCGAGGAACTTTTGGCGCGTGTTCGTGCTTTCTTCCGTCGTGAAGAACATGGTCACGCCGTTGAGCGTGCTGAAAATACTTCTTTCCGTGATCTTGTGATTGACAAAACAAATCGCACCGTTCATCGTGGTAAAAAAGTAATTGATTTAACACGTCGTGAGTATGACCTTCTTTTGACGTTGATGCAAAATGTTGGCGATGTTGTGACTCGTGAACATTTAGTTTCACAAGTTTGGGGATATGAAGAAGGAACAGAAACAAATGTTGTGGATGTTTATATTCGTTATCTTAGAAATAAAATTGATGTTGAAGGTCAAGATAGCTATATTCAAACTGTTCGTGGCTTAGGTTATGTAATGCGTGAACGCAAATAAAAATAAGATGAAAAAATTATTTACTTTCAATAAGAAAAAAGAGACGGTAGAGGAAAGTTCGGCTAAGCGGTCTATCATGCTTAGGTGGGCTTTTGCTAACACCGTTTTTTGTTTTATTACTTTTACTTTGTTTGCTACTTTGACTTATCAATTGACAATCAGTTCTTTTATTAAAGAAGAACAACAATTATTAACTCGCTCTATGGATAGTGTTGAGGAAGTCTTAGAAAAAGCAGATGCTCCTTTGAATTCATCGAATTTGAACACATATATTGAAGCGACATCAAAGATTCAAAATGGTGAGTCTGAAGGAATGAGTTTGGGTAGTATCATTGGGACACGGAAAGCATTTTATATTTATGACTTAAATCATAAATTATTGTATTCAACGAATCGACATACTTTTGGTTTTCAGAATCAGGCTAATAATGAAATGAAAGAGATTCGGGGAGAAAATCCAGGTTATTTAGTTCAGAGAAAAATTATTTCTAAGTCAACAGGACAAGTTGTGGGATACTTACAGGCTTTTTATGATACGACGACTTATCATCGAATTTCTAATCTTCTTTTGATTGTCTTGTTAATTTTAGAAATTGTTGCCTTGATTGTCGCTCAGTTGATTGGTTATTTCATGGCTAATTACTTTATGAAACCATTGGAAAAACTTTATCAGGGCATGCAAGAAATGGCAAATGATCCAACAAATGATTTTGAACCGATTGAAATTCAAAGTGGAGATGAAATCGAAGAGTTGGCTCATGTTTACAATGATATGATGTTGAAGATGAAGGCATATCTTGAACAGCAAAATCGCTTTGTTTCTGATGTTTCTCATGAATTAAGAACACCTTTAGCTGTCTTGGATGGACATATTAACTTGTTGAATCGATGGGGGAAAAATGATCCAGAAGTATTAGACGAGTCTTTGCAGGCAAGTTTAGATGAAGTTGATCGAATGAAGAAAATGCTTGAGGAGATGTTGGCTCTTGCTCGCCTTGAAAATGTTGACTTATCAAGTGAAGAACTGGATTGTGATGTTGGAAAAGTTTGTAATCGGGCCCTTAAGAATTTTCAGCTTTTGCATGATGATTTTGAAATAGTGCTTGATAACCGGCTTATTTATCCCACTCATGCGCGAATTTCAGAAAATCATTTTGAACAAGGTTTACGAATTCTGTTAGATAATGCTGCTAAATACTCTCCTGATGATCGTAAAGAAATCGTGATTACTGTTTCTGAGGATGAACAGTTTGTCATTACGAGTGTATCTGACAAAGGAATTGGAATTTCAGAAGAAGATATTAATCATCTTTTTGAGCGTTTCTTTAGAGCGGACAAGGCTCGGAATCGAGAAATTGGTGGAACTGGTTTAGGTTTATCAATTTTAGCTCGATTGGCAGAAAATTATCAAGGGGAAATTGAGGTAAATTCAGAACTGGGTCTTGGTTCAACTTTTACACTAAAATTCCCGAAAATAAAATAAAGAATAAGAGAATTGCTAAAGGGCAGTTCTTTTTTTGCGACGCATGTCATGTTTTATAACATCAAATATAAAAATAATTGACTTGTTTAGAAAGTTGTGTTATATTTTATTACATGATTAAATTGTCAGAAAATATTGATAAATATTCTGTTTTAATCTCGAACTTTTAAAGGAGAAATTTTATGGACACAGGCTCAATTGCATTTATTTTAATTTGTGCGGCATTGGTATTTTTGATGACGCCTGCATTAGCATTTTTTTATGGAGGACTTGGACGCCGAAAAAATGTGTTAAACACAATGATGATGTCTCTCGCACCAATGGCTCTGGCTTCTATTTTATGGATAATTATTGGCTTCTCATTTTCATTTTCAGGAAGCAATAGTTGGATTGGTGATTTCAACCATTTGTTTATGAATGGTGTGGATATGGCCAAAAATTCACTTTTCCCTGCTAATCATATTCCAGATGGACTTTTTTCTGGTTTTCAAATGATGTTCTCGATTATCACAGTAGCTCTAATTACGGGATCTGTTGTTGGAAGAATGAGATTTACACCAATTTTGATTTTTATGACTGCTTGGTTAATTTTAGTTTATTATCCTTTGGCTCATATGGTTTGGGGCGGTGGATTTTTGGCTCAAATTCATGCGATTGACTTTGCGGGTGGAGATGTTGTTCATATTTCAAGTGGGGTGACAGGACTTGTACTTGCTTTAGTACTTGGAAAACGTCGAGACTATGAACGATTAGATTATCGTCCACATAATATTCCTTTTGTTGTTTTGGGCGCTGGTCTCCTATGGTTTGGTTGGTTCGGATTTAATGCTGGTTCAGCGCTTGCTGCCAATGGTGTGGCAATTAACGCCTTTATGACGACCAATACAGCAGCTGCAGCAGCAATGTTTTCATGGATGATTGTTGAAAAAATATTGATTGGTAAACCTTCAATTGTTGGTGCTTGTTCTGGTGCGGTAGTTGGCTTGGTGGCCATCACTCCAGGCGCTGGTTTTGTTTCTTTATGGTCGTCATTGATTATTGGTCTTTTGGTTAGTCCTTTATCATACTTTATGATTTCTGTAGTTAAAAAGAAATTGGGATATGATGATGCTTTAGATGCTTTTGGTTGTCACGGGATTGGTGGGATGTTTGGCGGAATTATGACAGGAATTTTTGCAACGCCGGCTTTGGCACCAGAAAAAGGCTACGCTGGTTTAATCTATGGCTCTGGGAAATTACTTTTGGCTAATGTATCTGCGGTTGTCTTCACAGTTATTTTTACTGCTCTTGTGAGTTGGATCATTATTAAAGTAATTGCCTTGTTTATGCCAATTCGTGTATCTGACCGTGCTGAAGCTATTGGACTTGACGACAGTGAGCACGAAGAAACTGCTTATCCAACCTTCTTAGGTTTGGATTCTTAAGTTTAATTTTACTGACAGATATTTCTTATATAAAATTGTGAGTTTGTCAGTAAAATCAATTTTGAATGATGTCTTTGAAGTATGCTGACAAGTCTGTCAGTAAAAATGTAAGATACAAAGAGAGAAAAAATATGAAAAAAATTGAAGCGATTATTCGGACAGATAAATTAGAAGATTTGAAAGCAGCCCTATCAGATAATGGCTTGGTGCATGGGATGACAGTTTCTCAAGTTTTGGGTTATGGTAAACAAAAAGGATTTACAGAATATGTTCGTGGTCAACGAATTGAAACTACTTTACTTTCAAAGTTAAAGATAGAAATTGTATCAATCGATGAAAAAGTTGATGATATTGTTAATGTGATTATTAAAGCAGTTCAAACGGGCGAAGTGGGAGATGGTAAAATCTTCATTCAACCTGTTGAGCGTGTAATTCGAATTAGAACCTCAGAAGAAGATGCTCAAGCGCTCTAAGTATCACTGCTTATAACACTCTGAAGCGTGAATGCGTGCTCTTACTAGATACCTTATTACTCACTCATCGGAAAATTAGTGTTTCCACTGAGTTTGGTCATAATATGGTAAGAATCAAGCAAAACAAATCGTTATTTTGTGTTACTTATTACGCTCTAAGCCTCATACTTTATAACAGGATAAAGTGTAGATGCTTGGAGACTACCTTTCCAGATTCACTGCTGCTGACTCTCGGTGTAACAACTAGTATATTTGTAAGTCAGCAAAGCTAACAACGAATTTTCTAGGTTAGAAATAATTCTTCTTGCTGAGTTCTATCTTATTAAAAAGTAAGCTGACAAATAGGTCAGCTTTTTGTATTTTTTTGAAAAAATTACTGACAGACTTGTCAGTAAATAAGACTGTTGAAAAAAAGCCCGATTAGGGGTAAAATAGATTAGATAAAGTCGTCAGTGAAATATTTTACTGACAACTTAAAAAGGAATAGAAAATGAAAAAAATAACGAAATTTAAAGATCAAAAAATCTTAGTTCTTGGACTTGCCCGTTCTGGAATGGCTGCTGCCCTTGTGCTCAATGAGTTGGGTGCGATTGTTACGGTCAATGATGGCAAACCTTTTGAAGAAAATAAAGAAGCGCAATTACTTTTAGAAGAAGGAATTAAAGTCATCACAGGGAGTCATCCTATTGATTTATTGGATGAAGATTTTGCACTAATGGTTAAAAATCCAGGAATTCGTTATGATAACCCAATGGTTGAACGAGCTGAAGCATTGAATATTCCTGTAATTACTGAGGTTGAACTTGCTTATCTCATCAGTGAAGCTCCAATCATTGGAATTACCGGAACCAATGGGAAAACAACGACGACAACATTGATTGCTGATATTTTAAATGCTGATGGTCAGTCAGCAAAATTGTCAGGGAATATTGGTTTTCCAGCGTCAGAAGTAGCCGAAAAAGCGAGTGCTTCTGATACATTAGTGATGGAACTTTCAAGTTTTCAATTGATGGGCATTGATAGCTTCCGCCCTAAAATTGCCTTAATTACAAATTTATTTTCAGCTCATTTAGACTATCATGGTTCGCAAAAAGCCTATGAAGCTGCAAAATGGCGAATTCAAGAAAATATGACCTCAGATGATTTCTTGATTCTCAATTTTAATCAAGAAAAATGTCGTAATTTGGCTGACAAAACGAAAGCGACTGTTCTTGCTTTTTCAACAAAAGAAAAAGTTAATGGTGCTTATTCTAAAGATGGAAAAATTTATTTTAATGATGAATATATCATGGAAGTTTCTGAACTTTCACTTCCTGGTGAGCATAATCTAGAAAATGCTTTAGCAGCCATTGTAGCTTCAAAATTACAAGGAACAAAAAATGAAGCGATTGTAGAAGTACTGACAAGTTTTGCTGGTGTAAAACATCGTCTGCAATATCTTGGCGAAATTGATGGTCGTAAAGTCTATAACGACAGCAAGGCAACCAATATTTTGGCTACTCAAAAAGCACTTTCTGGTTTTGATAATAGTAAACTTTGGCTTTTAGCTGGCGGACTTGATCGTGGAAATGGTTTTGAAGAGTTAGAAAAAGATTTGCAAGATTTGAAAGGAATGGTTGTTTTTGGTCAAACAGCAAATAAATTACGTTTGACTGCAGAAAAATTGAATATTCCCGTTTTTGCTAGTGAAAATGTTGCAAAAGCCCTCGAAGAAATTCTACCTCAAACGCAAGCAGGAGATACAATTTTACTTAGTCCAGCTTGTGCAAGTTGGGACCAATATAAAACTTTTGAAGAACGCGGTGATTTATTCATTCAAGCCTTTGAAAATTTGAAAAAATAAAAGTACTGACAACTATTGAATTAATTTATGTTAAAATTAATTTTACTGACAGAAAGAATAATTACGATTCATCTTGCTGACAGCTATCAGATTTAATTTGTACTTTATTTCTATCGTTATTTTCTTGTTTATTAGAGAACAGGATTTAATGAAAGTTGGGTACAAAAATATTTGTCAGAGAATCCCCAAACTATTGGAGAAAAACAAACATGCGAATTATCATTACAGGTGGCGGCACAGGCGGTCATATTTATCCAGCGCTAGCTTTCCTTAAGTATTTGGAAAAAGTAGAACCAGATACAGAAGTGCTTTATATTGGAACGAAAAAAGGCTTGGAAGCAAAAATTGTCCCTCAAGCAGGAATTAAATTAAAAACAGTTGATATCCAAGGATTACGTCGTTCACTAAGTCCGCAAAATTTAAAAACAGCTTATAAGTTTTTTAAATCTGTCTCAGATGCTAAAAAAATTATGAAAGAATTTAAACCAGATGTTGTTTTGGGAACTGGTGGATATGTGGCAGGGCCAGTTGTTTATGCTGCTGCGCAATTAAAAATTCCAACAATTATACATGAAGGAAATTCTTTCCCAGGAATAACTAATCGTTTTCTTGCTAAAAAAGTTGACCGAATTGCAGTAGGTTTTCACGCAGCAGAACAATGTTTTCCAGCGAGCAAAACAACTTTTACTGGAAATCCAAGGGCACAAGAAGTTGCAGATGCAGCGGCTCAAGTAGAAAAATTTGAAGAGCCAACGGTTGTTATTTTTGGTGGCTCACGTGGCGCTTTAAAACTTAACAATGCTTTTATTGAAGCCCTTCCTGAATTAGCACAACGTTCATTTAAAACCGTTTATGCTTCAGGAGAGATTTATTATGATGATTACAAGGAAACTTTTAATCAATATAAAGAAAATTCTAATTTAGATATTCGTCCTTATATTAATAATATGACAGAACTTTTAGCAAAAAGTCAGCTCTTTTTAGGACGGTCTGGTTCAACAACTATTGCTGAAGTGACCGCTTTAGGCTTACCAGCCGTTTATGTCCCAAGTCCAAATGTGACAGCTGACCAACAGACTAAAAATGCTCAAGAATACGTTGACCAAGGTGCAGCTATTATCATCAAAGACGAAGACCTAACGGGTCAAACTTTGGTTGAAGCTATTTCAGATATACTCGAAAATAATGAGAAGTATCAAGAAATGCAAGCAGCTAGTCTAAAAGCGGGCGTTCCAGATGCTAGCCAACGCCTTTACAATCTAGTGAAAGAAATTAGTAAATAAATGAGTGAAAAAGATAATAACTTAACCCCTTGGCAGCAAAAACATCTTGAATATCAGAAAAGAAAAGCAGAAGAAGCCAAAAAAGAAAAGAAAGCAAATCAACCTAAAAAGGTTCATTTTTCTTCACCTTTTCTTAAAAGTCTCCCAAAAACTGAAAAAAACTTTGATGACACTAGAGACGAAGCTGAGTCAGCTGAGTTGTTAGAAGAAGGCTTTGAGACTAATAACAAAGAAATTCAATCAAGCGAAGCTCCGATTGAAAACGAAAAAATTATTGCTCAGTTAGAACAACTTTCTCAAGAGCATGAATATGAGTATGAAGAAGAGCAAATCAAAAGACCTTCGAGATTTTCTTCTTTATTTAAAGGTTCAGCTCCACTTTTAAAGAAAATGTGGCCAGCCTTAGCAATTGTTGTTCTGGTATTCGTTGGCTCTCTTTATTTGATTTCACCTCTAAGCAAAATATCAACTTTTAGTGTTTCTGGAAATGCGAATGAAAGTAGCGAACAAGTTGCATTAGCTTCTGGAATTCAAACAAGTGATAGTATTTTTAATATCCTAAATAATAAGGAAAAAATTGAAACGACAATTGAGCAAAAATTTCCTAGAATTTCTGCCGTTACCATCAATTACCATTTTCCTAATCGTTTTGAGGCCATTGTAAAAGAACATACAAACAGTGTCTATGTCAAACGTAATAATCAAACTTACCTTGTCTTAAATAACGGTTACGTGATTACAACACCAGTTGATGCAACTAAGCTTGAGAAATTGCCAGTTTTACAAAATTTTAATGACAAAGAAGTTAAAACTTTTGTAAATGCTTATGAAACGCTTAAACCAGCAATAAAATCACTGATGACTAATGTTACTAAAACTCCTACAGATGCGACGAAAGATTTCATTGCCATTGATATGAGTGACGGAAATCAGGTTCGGGTTTCATTGAGTCAATTAGCTGACCGCCTGCCATATTATCCAAGTGTTGCTAAACAAGTTCAAGCACCACAAGTTGTAGATATGGAAGCTGGTATTTATACGAAGCCAAAAGCTGCTTATGATGCTTATCTTTCACAATTATCTACCTCAAAATCAGCATCTATTTCTGCTCAAAATGCGAAAAAGACTGATGCAAGTAGTGAAAATACTGCTCAAAGCACAACAACAAGTTCAAATTAAAAATAAAAAAAGTGATAATTTAGGATTGTCACTTTTTTAGCACAGAGTAAGCTATAAAAAAAGCTGATAAAATGCTATAATAGATAGCACGCATTTTTGTGGAAAAATAATAAATAAACTATATAAAGAAAATTTAGAGGAGAAACTGTATGTCTTTGTTTTTAGATACAGCACGAATTGAAGTGAAAGCTGGTAAAGGTGGCGATGGTGCAGTTGCTTTTCGCCGTGAAAAATATGTTCCAGATGGTGGTCCTGCCGGTGGTGACGGAGGAAAAGGCGGTTCTGTAATCTTTAAAGTTGATGAAGGAATGTCAACTTTGATGGATTTCCGTTATAACCGTATTTTCCGTGGTAAACCAGGTGAAAAAGGGATGAACAAAGGAATGCACGGTCGTGGAGCCGAAGATTTGATTGTTCATGTTCCTCAAGGAACGACTGTTAAAGATAACGAAACTGGTGATGTTTTAGTTGACTTAATCGAAAAAGACCAAGAATTTGCGGTTGCTAAAGGCGGTCGCGGCGGTCGTGGAAATATTCGCTTTGCCACACCACGTAACCCAGCACCTGAGGTAGCAGAAAATGGAGAACCAGGAGAAGATAAAATTCTACTTTTGGAACTTCGTGTTTTAGCAGATGTTGGTTTAGTTGGTTTTCCATCTGTTGGTAAATCAACATTATTGTCCGTTGTTTCAAATGCGCGTCCTAAAATTGGCGCTTACCATTTCACAACAATCACTCCTAATATTGGAATGGTTCAAGTAGGTTATGGAGATAGTTTTGTTATGGCAGATATGCCAGGATTGATTGAAGGAGCGCACTCTGGTGCAGGATTGGGAATTCAATTCTTGCGTCATATTGAACGTACACGTGTCCTTCTTCATGTTCTCGATATGTCAGAACTTGAAGGACGAGATCCATACGAAGATTACAAAACAATCAATGATGAATTAGAATCTTACAATTTACGTTTGATGGAACGTCCACAAATTATTGTTGCCAACAAAATGGATATGCCAGAAGCTGCCGAACGTTTAGCTGAATTTAAAGAAAAATTAGCTGCTGATTTAGGTCCTGATAAAGAAATGCCTGAAATTTTTGAAGTTTCTGGCCTGACTAAAACAGGACTTCAAGGTTTGCTTGCACGCACAAGTGAATTACTTGCACAAACACCAGAATTCTTACTTTATGATGAAGATGAATTAGCGGATGAAACAGCTTATTACGGCTTTGAAGAAGAAGAAAAACCATTTAAAGTTTCTCGTGATGATGATGGTGGATGGCGCTTATCTGGTGATAAGATTGAAAGACTCTTTATCATGACTAATTTTGATCATGATGAATCAGTTATGAAATTTGCTCGCCAAATGCGCGCGATGGGTGTTGACGAAACACTTCGTTCAATGGGAGCTAAGGATGGCGATTACGTTAGAATTCAAAAATTTGAATTTGAATTTGTAGATTAAAAATTTCAATATTTTCGGAGATTAAACATGGGATTTAAAATTATTGGTGACCGTGACAAAGACGGAAATTTTATTGCCTCAGCCGATTATTGGACCGATGAACGGATTGATGACTTGTTAAAGAAATACAATCCTCATGGTAAATTGACTTTATCAAAGGCCAATCAAAAGAAAAACGATGAAAAAAAGACTGATTAATTCAGTCTTTTTTTTTACTGACAGAACAAATATTTTCACTGACAGCTAGAATAGTGATTTCTGTCAGTAATTTTAGGTTCAATTATTTCTTGAAAAATAACTTTATTGACCGTTTTGGATTGGTCAGCAACTTTATAGAGTGCATTACGTTGAAGGGTTTGAACTTGAAAAGTGTGAGTGATATTCAAAGATTTATTCAGATTATCAGTAATAATTTGATTGGGGTTAAAAGAAATATCATCGGGAATCAAAGAAAGAATTGCCGATTTTTCATAGTAGCGTTCAGAAATGTTTTGATTTGCAACATGAAAACTTAAAGCTTTAGGGACTTTGGGGGTTTCAATAGGAAAACCAGCAATGACAGCATTAAAAGAAATATGTTGACCAAAATTAACTTGCTTACTTTTATATTTTTCAAGTTCAGCCCTAAGCAAAAGTTCAGCTTCCTCAAAATTTAAATTAGGTTGATAATAAAATTTCTTGCGAATATTATTGGTAATCAATTCAAATCCGGTAATTCCAACAACAAACCCATTTGGATTACTTTCAAATTTTTTAAAATGACTTTGGGTAAGAACTTCGTTGGTTGTAATTTGTCCATCTGAAATAACACTGATGAAATCAGGCAACATAACAATATTTATAAAACTCATGGTATAAAATCCTTAAAAATTTCTGTCAGCAAAGTATCTAGTAAATTTTACTGACAGAAGAAGTGGTTGATTTTCAAATGTTTCTTATCATTGTATCACTTTTGGGAAATTTTATACTATTTTTTTCATATTAAAAAACAATTTATAAAGTAATAAATTGTTTTTTTTTTAGTAAATATGAAGATTCATTAGAAAAATAGAAAGTAAAAACTTTTTATTAGTGGTGTTCTTTCCGAAAAACTTCAATTTTTCGGAAAGAACATCGTTTAACTAATCAAATTTTCACTGTAGAATTACTTTGTCACTAAAAAAATTAGATACATACAACTATATTATATAATAATAAATTATTTTGTACAAGATTAACTACACAATTATTAATAAATATATCTGTAAAATTACACATTACTCTATTACCTAAACAAATCAAGACCTAAAATTGAGCAAAAATATTGCAATATAATGAAAAATTTTCCGAAAAATTGAAGTTTTTCTGAAAATTACATTAGAATTTATAGAGAAAGAGAGGTCTTTTATTGATTACAAAGATAAAAGTTTGTAAATGTAAAGATTAAGAAAGGAAAGAATATTGAAAAAATTAGTATTGATTATTTTATTGCTATTCTCATCGTCAAATTTATTGATGACCACGGGTTCAGCAGATACAACAAGTTATGATACAAAAGGTCAAGTAGGATTTACGGGAAATTGGGTAGGACCAGAATCAAGTTCAAGTAGCAAAGAAAATCCTAAAAAAGACCTTCCAATTACTCAGACCATACTTCCAAAAACAGGAGATATGGAATTCTCATCAAGGGTAACTAGTTATGTTGGCTTATTAATTTTGGCAAGCATAATAGTTTATAAAAAAGAAAGAGGGAGGTTAACTTTATAAAAAATAAATAATAGTCGATTACTGCACCTTTTTTAAGGATAAAACAAATGGAGAAACTTAATGGATAAACTAATTTTAAAATCAACAACACTTCTTGCCGGCATACTGATTTCTGCTCCAATGATAATCACAACCGCTAGTGCGGCAACTACAGGTGGAGATTACACTTCAAGTGCAAATTTGACTTTGCAAGCAGGAACTGGTCCAGTCGACCCTCTTGATCCAACAGACCCAACCAATCCTGTAACACCAGTAGACCCAGGTACTCCAGGCGCTTCTGGAAATCTTACTGTCGATTATGGTTCAACACTTTACTTCGGAACCCAATCAATTTCCACTCAATCTAAAACTTATTATGCACATCCTGATATGGTAAAAGATCAATCTAACGCTGTAAAAGTAGTGCCTAACTATGCTCAAGTAACAGACCAATCAGGTGAGCTATCAGGTTGGACATTAAGTTTAACACAAGCTTCAGATCTTCATATGACTACTGGAACTTCAACAGATCCTGGATATGCACTTAGTGGTGCACAAATTAGCTTTACCGGAGGCACTCTCCTTGGAGGAAATGGGATTGCCGCTGGGAAGCCAAGTGATGTTGTCGCTTCAGGAACGCTCACACCAGGAGTAGCAACAAAACTAGTTTCAGCTGCAAAAAATGAAGGAGCAGGAACTTGGTTGTATAATTTTGGTGATGTAGATGCCTATGATGCAAGTTCAGTTGATACAGCCAATACCACAGATCATACTAAAGTGGCGACAAAATCAGCAATTAGTTTGGCTGTTCCTGCAGGTTTGATTGAGAAAGCGGCACCATATACTACAGATTTGTATTGGAGCTTGCAAGCCGTTCCAGGAAATGATTGGGATGGAAATACATCTGCGGTTACACCAGCACCGTAAGTCTGATTTTGATAAATGGAGAGAATAAATGAATAAAATTTTATTAAAATCAATAGTACTACTAACTACTGCATTAATCGTGGGACCGATAATTACCAGTGAAGCTGATGCCGCAAGCACCGGTGGGGATTATACATCAAATGGTTATGTTAACTTTGCTGAAGGAGACAATACTGGAATTGACCCCGTTGATCCTTTAGACCCCTCTGTCCCTGTAGGACCAACAAATCCTGATGGAACTGACCCAACACCCGGAACAGGAGGAGCACTTTCAATCGATTTTGCTTCAAGTCTAAGTTTTGGAACACAAAAAATTTCTTCAAAGGATGCTACATACTATGCTCATGCACAGTGGATTAGCAAAGATAAAGATGGAAGTGCAGTTGATATGACACGCCCTAATTATGTTCAAGTTACTGATACACGCGGAACCTGGGATGGATGGACCCTAACTGTTGCAGAATCCGATCAATTTCAAAATACTTCAGGAGAAAAGCTAACCGGAGCAGAACTATCTTTTAGTAAAGGTTATACCGATGGAACCACTGCTGCAAAACCCGGTTATATCAATAACACTAATTTTGTTGTTAGTACAGCTGCTAGCAAAATTTTAGGAGCTGGTCCAAATCAAGGGATGGGAACTTGGGTATATGGTCTAGGAGCTAATGCAGATTACCAAGAAAATGGTGGAGCGCATCTGGGTAATGAAGCAGTTTCTACAGCATCACCAATCAGTCTTAAAGTTATTGCTGGTACAAATAAAGCGACGTCATATACGACACAATTAATTTGGTCCTTAACGAATACCCCAGGAAATTAAATGTTTATAATTTCTAAACTATGAAAAGGAGGGTACTGTGAAAAAAATAAGATGGTTAAGTATACCTCTCATCTTAATGACATTAGGATTGGAAATTCGAGTTAATGCAGCAGAAGTCCAAAGCTATAATTCGCAAGGAATAGTTGGTTTTGGTCCAGGTAGCGGAATTCAACCCCCTGTTAACCCTAACAAACCTGATCCAACTTTACCTGTATTTCCACAAAATCCAGATGGTTCAAAGCCTAATCCAGGGGGAAATGGCTCACTGACAATTGATTTTGCTTCAAGTTTTGACTTTGGAAATCATAAAATTTCTAATAAAGATCAAACATATTTAGCTAAAGCCCAAAAGTATTTTGATTCTGAAGTTTTAACACCGAATTATGTTCAAGTAACCGATCGTCGAGGAACATTTTCTGGTTGGAACTTAAAAGTAGTCGAGAAAACACAATTTATTCAAATTGACTCAGGCCCTCAGAAGTACAAAGTACTTAAAGGAGCCACTATTAATTTAAAAAGTTCAGAAACAGCTTCTTTTACTAATGAAGAATCTCCCAAAGCACAAACAATTTCGGGACTTATTCCCGGTGTTGAAACTCAAGTAGCTCTTGCCTCAACTGGCGAAGGAGCTGGAACTTGGGTAATTCGGTGGGGAAATGATTCAATGGTCACTGAAGATGGCTTAACAACAGCAGTTTCATTATTTGTTCCTGGAGATACCCCCAAGGATGCAACTGCTTACACTACAACTTTAAATTGGATATTGTCTGATTTACCGACAAACGTGCCAAATTAATTTGTAACACACATTATTATAGAAAAGAGGACATTATATGTCTAAATTAGTAACAAAATATATCTCTCTAGCAACTTTAGGGCTATTAGCAGCATCAGTAACTCCACAAATTGCCAGTGCAGTTACAACACAATCATATGGCACGCAAGGAGAGGTAACTTTTACCGCCGGAACAGATACCACAGGTCCAGTTGACCCGCAAAACCCAACTGTTCCAGTAAAACCAACGGAGCCAGATGGTGTAAATCCAGTAGGACCGACAATGCCTGATAGTGGTTTAACTATTGTCTATGCCTCAAGTTTTGATTTTGGAAGTCATCCTGTAAGCAATAAAGCAGAAGTTTACAATGCTGCTGCACAAAAATTAGATGATAATACGACACGGACCAACTATGTTCAAGTTGCAGATAATCGTGGGACTTTCTCAGGTTGGAATTTAAAAGTTCAAATGACCGACTTCACAACAGCAGATAGCAATTTAGTAGCGAATGGTCATGGTACATTAACAGGAGCAACAGTGACTCTAGGTGATGCTGAGATTCAAGGAGCTGGTACAGCAAACCCAGCAGATATTTCTTCAGCTACTACAGTTTTGACGCCTGGAGTACAATCGGCAACAATATTGGGAGCAACGGCTGGTCACGGCTCTGGTAATAGTTTGCTTGACTTTGGAGGAAAAGATGGAGCTACAAAGGACACAGCCATCCAACTTTCTGTTCCAGCAGGTGTGGCAGGTGCAGCCAAGTATACAGCAGATTTAACCTGGACACTTGACGATACACCATCTAATTAATATTTTTAGTGGTGAGAAACAAGCAAGGGAGATTTCATGCAAAGAAAATATAAATTTAAACTTGTGACTTTTATAATGTTGCTATCACTGTTACCGACGATAAATTTTAATGGATTTTCTTCAGAAAGTAAAAAAGAAAATGTTAAGATAAATTCTCTTGAAAAAATGCTTTCTTCTCAAGGGGTGTCAGCAGCAACTCAGACACTTATAAATAGTCAAAGCGTGAGTCCCAGTAGCACTACTTTCAATGGAAATTCAGTTTCACAACCAAGTCGTACTCCACTTCCACAAAATTCAGTTGAAGATGCAATAATGCCTAATAGCTTTGGATGGCAACAAACTATCGCTAATCTAACGTTACCAACTAATCAAGTTACTGCTGTACAAAATGGAACAATTGTAGGAAGTTATCCAACTACAGATGCTGGTGTTCAACAAGCGCTTTATGCAATGTATAGTGCAACTAATGCTAGCACTTCGGATTTTGTTTTATACTATGGAGCTAATACAACACTAAGTAATTCAGTCCTAAAAGCAGTAGTTTCTAATCCAAGTGCGACTAATATGACATTTAGCACACTAAAAGGGCATGCTAAAAGTTTAACCTGGATTTCAAATCCAGCCGATCTACTTACGAGCTCAAATAGTTCTCAGCCCTCAGGAACAAATTATACTGTAACCTTACCTTCAAATGTCTATTTTGGAGTTCCAACTGTTTTTCGCAATGTAACCGTAGCTGCAAGTGGGGATAATATTTATGCCCAAGGGAATGCATTTGCAACAACAAATGGCTCATGGATAACTGGTGCCCCTAACATTTATGGTGGAACGGACAATAGTGATATATCTGGAAATACAAACCTATATATTGGAGCAACAGGAAGTACTGCGGGCTGGAATATCTATGGTGGTAATGCATCGGCTGGAACAATATCTGGTAATACTCATGTTACGATTGCCCAGTCATCATCTACTATAAATAGTGTAACTGGTGGAAGTGCATCAGGAGCAACAATTTCAGGGAATACAAACCTTGATATAAGTGGAGCTATTGCTTCTCAGATAACAAATATCTACGGTGCTGGAATTGGTACTTCTAATTCTCCTGTTAATGTGAATGGGAATGTTACAACTTATGTTAACTCAACAAATGGAAGTGCAAGATACCAACTTTATCAAGGTGGAACAGTTTATGGAAATATAAGTGGTTCAATCTATAATACTTTAAGTGGGGCAGGAGGATGGACTGGCGCAACTAGTAATATAAATGGTGCTGGTGGTCCAGCATCAACTTTTAACGGAGGTTCATTCCAAGGGAATATAGGGACATCTGGTGCCGGAAATGTTATCTCAAATAGTTACAATACATCATCCTTCACAACAGGTCAAGCTTTATTTACAGGTGGTAATGCTGGAACAGGAGCTTCATATGCTCAGGCAACCAACGCCACTACCGCGGCTCAAGGGATATTATATGCTAATATTACTAACTATATTAAATCTGCTTTTACCACTGGAACAGCTGGGGCAGTTTATGGAATAGTTGGTGGTAATGGTCATGATTCTCTAAAGATTTCTCCATCACAATGGGGACTTGGAAGTCAGACTGGTCTTGATAGTGCAGTGGGTGTAACAGATGCTAAAGCTTACGGACAGCTTCCATCTACCACTGTAGTTTCAAATGCCCAAAAAATTACTAGTAATGCAATTTATGGCGATGTTTATACTTGGTTACAATCAGGTGTTATGTCAACAACATCGGGTGGTGGAGCAAACGATTGGACAGGTTATTCATATGGTGCAAGTTCAAATGGGTATCTTCAAGGACAATCAGTTTTAGAAGCTGGAACGGCAAATGCTGATAATTCTGTTGGAGGTGCCGGAGTAGTATATTGTAGTGCAATGGGAGGTACCGCAGAAACAACTCTTGCAGCCCAAGGAACAGTTGCTTATGGTAAAACTGATACAAGTTCTGCCATTAATTCCGGCTGGGATTTATGGGGAGGCGGAGGAACGGTATGGACCTATCGTCAAGCCTTTTTACAAAACGGTAATTCCTATCTTATTCACAATAATGATATTGCCCGTTGGACCTATGGAGGTCAATCTAATGGTAGTCAGGTCGGAAATTCATACAATATTTTGAATGGGGCTATTGTTGATACTCTTGAAGGTGGTGGTTATACCGCAACTACAAAATGGGGAAATACTACAGCACAAGTCAATCAAGGGCAAGTCAATTGGTTCTTGTCAGGCGGTTCTTGGGGAGATTTGTATAATACTGGAAGTGCAACAGTAAATGTTTACAACGGATATATCAACGCTATTACCGGTGGAAACTATGGCCAAGCTGGAGTAGAGACAATTGCTGGTGATTCTACAGTCAATGTTTATGGAGGTGATTTCTCAGGTTCGCCAAGAACAGGAACAAAACAACTTTGCGGAGGTCCGTTCTT
The DNA here is from genome assembly GCF_052544945.1 of Lactococcus sp. KTH0-1S. NCBI lineage: Bacteria > Bacillati > Bacillota > Bacilli > Lactobacillales > Streptococcaceae > Lactococcus > Lactococcus sp. KTH0-1S. Next base: position 1,595,243 of record NZ_CP195165.1, on the reverse strand, counting down.
TAATGGGGCATCCTCGATTTTAGGAAATACAGCTTTAAATGTTGATTTGACAGGTTCAACTGGCTCAAGCTTCCAACTTCCTTCTGGTACATATTTATCAGGAGGAGCAGGTTATAACAATACGGTGACTCACGTTGGTTCTGGAGTAAATAACAGTATTAGTGTCAATATATCAGCAAATGCTGCATCCGGAAATGTCTTAAATGGTGCTGTTATTTACGGCGACGGGCAGTCAACTGGTTCAAATAGTACATATACAAATGTTGGTACAATCAACATGACCATTAACGCAGATGGCAACACTGTAGGTTCGGTTTATGCAACTAATTATGTAGCCATGCCAGCCTCAGGTCAAAGATACAATACGAATATAAAAATTGGGGATGGTACTACCATTTCTGGTACGATAACATCCGGAGGAAGTAGTGATAATCTAACTGATGCGATTGCTGTAGCTAATAACAATAAATCGGTTATTACATTAGGAAATAGTACTTCACATAACCCAATTACTATCAATGGTTCACTCATCAATTTTAATAGTGCAGAAATTACAGAAAAAGCAGTAGTGAATGTAGCAGGTTCTTTTAAAAATGGAGGTGGAGCTACAGCAGCAAACCACGCTGCAACTTACTCCAAACATGGTTCGATTCAAATGGATACTGATTCTACTCTTGGAATTACTTCAACATCATCAGTTGTATCAGCAAGCCAATTGGTTGCCTATCCAAATGCAACACTTTCTACACCCTATGTCCAAACATCTGGATTGATTAATTTATCCGATTTAGATCTTTCAACCAACAAGGGTAATCTATTTTGGAAGCCTATCGGTAATCCACCAACAAGTATTAGTAATAACTATAACGGAGCTTATTGGGGAACACAAGCGGCATTCCCAATTTTGACGTTTAATGGTGGAGATAGTTCTACAAAATCTGGTGCAGTAAATATTAGTCCTAATAATTTTTCTGGTGTAGATTCAGCCAAAAATTATGCATTTTTAGGGGATTATACAATGTCTTCCCTCTCCAACCCAAGTAATCCAACTTGGATTGGTTATGTTGTTCCAGGGCAGGTACGTATATATAATACAACTGGTGATGCAGATTCAGGAAATTGGCAACATCATTTAAAATCTAATATTACAACAGGAAACCCCGTTGCTGGTCAAACGATGCAAGCATGGGCTTCGGTAGCATCTGATACTGATGCAAGTTCTATCAAAGTAATGTATGTGATGGGATATAGTGATAGCACAACAGCTCCCTTTAGCTTCACTGCTAAAGCACCATATTACATAAAATCTAGAACAGCCATGGCATTTGATGGAAAGGTTTTAAATAATTATCCATCAACTAATCCTAATTTTGATGTCAATGCTGGAACTACTGGTGCTACACGTAACTTTGGTACGAGAGACTATTTTGTAGGAAATCAACAAGATGGCACAAACGATCAAGCAATATATGGAAGTTATATTGTACAAAATGTGGTTACTGATAACACCACTAGTCTAAGTGCTGGAAACTATATCCTACCGAATAAAGGTTCGGCAATAAATGCATCATCATTGACTCAAGCACAACTCCAAAAAATTGTTGGTTTAAAAGGAGTGGGGGTAATGACAGATATTACGACGAGTGGTGATCCATTAAGTTCAATAAATAATGCAGGTAATACAATTCAAGATCCTACAACTAGTGATACTAATGTAAAAGATAAATCATATGGAGAAATACCCGTGACCTGGACTTTGGGAAAAAGTTCTACTAATAGTAACATTGTTGTTTTACCACAGGCAGCAGTTATTTCATCAGATAGTCAGACAGCTCTTAATGTTTATGATGCAAGTATGACAAGTGATGATGCACACGATTTAAAAGATCAAAAAGATCTGGATGGTAATTGGACCTATGCTTTAGCTTTTAAAGCGGATGGAACGATAGAAGAACCAGTGATTAGCAGTCCGTCAAATTTGGTTACAACCTTGCAAACTATACAAGCCAATAATCCAATCATTGATGGAGATGGTAATATTCGTCCTGTTACTTATACTTATAATGGATTATCAAAAGATATTACACTTAATTTAACTTTTGGCTCTATAAGTCTTTCTACACCAAATTCTTACGACTTTGGTACATTAGACGTAAGTCCTAAACCATTAATTTCATGGGCCACAAGTCCTTCCAGTGATGTGGTTGTTACGGACACACGGACAGGTTCTGCCTTGAAGCCATGGTATGTGAGTGTCGCACAAACTCAAGATTTAAAAGGTTTAACAAATAATAATAATTTGGCTTCATATCTTTTCTTCAAAGATAGTACAGGAAGTAAAGTAATTACAAGTGATGCCTTACAGATTTATGCCAATACTTCACCAACTACTGGTACTTTTAAGTTAAATCAAAACTGGAATTCAACCTCTGGTGAAGGAATCCAATTGAATATTCCAGTTGATCATCAAGAGAAGGGAACCTATGAGGGACAATTAACTTGGTCTTTAAATAATGTACCTTCTAATTAGTTGCGTTTAGCAATTTTATACAAAGTAGGATTAGCCCTACTTTGTATAGCGGACTTATTTTAATTTTATTATAAGATTTTAATCAAAATACTACAGAGATGTAGTTCTAGAAAGAGAACATAATGAAAATTTATCAAAAAGTTTTACTGTTCATTGCCACTATCTTTACTTTAGGGACTGTCAGTAAAGAAGTTCATGCAAATGAATTTAATTTTTCTGTGAACCCGGTTCTTCCAGAAAACCAAATTGGCGATAGCGGATACTTTAATTTACAAATGAGTCCAGGACAATCACAAACTTTGACGATTACTCTGAAAAATACTACTGACAAAACAGTAGTAGTTGAAGAAGAAATAGCTAGTGCTACAACAAATATTAACGGTGTGGTTGAATACTCACCAAATAAAATTAAAGCAGATTCAACGCTAAAGTATAATCTAGTAGACTATGCCTCAATTCCAAAAGAAGTATCACTACAACCAAACTCTTCACAGCAAGTAAAAGTGAGCGTTACTATGCCAAAGGAAAATTTTAATGGTGTAATTGCTGGTGGAATTACTTTTAAAGAGAAGGACTCGGAGAAAACAAATTCAAATTCTAAGGGATTAAGTATTCAAAATAAATATGCTTACGTTGTTGCTTTATTGATGCAACAAAATAAAAATACTGTTGCGCCTGACTTGAAATTAAATAGTGTTGAGCCTAGTCAGGTTAATTATAGAAATGTAATCAATGCCAATTTACAAAATCCAAAGGCCGGATATCTAAATCAAATGTATGTTCAAGCAGAGGTCAAAGGTTTAAGTAATTCTAAATTATCTTATAAGGCAAACAAAGAGATGCTGCAAATGGCACCAAATAGTAATTTTGATTATCCTGTTTTTATTGGTGATGGAAATAAGCTTGAAGCGGGTAAGTATCGTCTATCAATGACAGTTTATGGGCAAAAAAATAATGACGGAAAGTTCACATATGTTGATTCAAAAGGAAAAGAACAAAAATTTGATTATCAATGGAAATTTACAAAAGACTTTACAATATTAGGTAAAACAGCAAGTAAATTAAATTCAAAAGATGTAACTGTTAAAAAGACTCCATGGTATGAAAATTGGCTTATCTGGTTAGGTTTATTATTAATTCTTTTAGCTCTTTTCTTCTTGTTCTTTATTTTATGGAAGAAACGTAAAAAAGAAGAAGAGGAGCAAGATTTAGAAAAAGAAAAATTAAAAGCTCAACTTGAAAAAATGAGAGAGCAAATAAGTAAAGAAGATAATTCTGATGAGAGAGACGTTTAGGTTCTACTTAGATTTTCGAATCATGATTATTTACATCTATTAAAGTTAAGTAAAAGTAAAACAAATTGCAGGAGGTTTTTTATGGCCGAGAATCAGCTATTCTACCCAAGGTTAGAAGAATTAATAAGAATATCAAAAAAGTCTTTTAATCAAGTTGAAAGAGATTTAGGATATCCTAGAAATGCGCTTCATAATTATAAAAACGGTGTGGAACCTTCGGGAATTCGATTGATTGAATTGGCACATTATTTCGGAGTAACACCTGAGTATTTGCTAGGAATAAACAATGACCCAAAAAATAATGGAACCAGAATTATTTTTGAAAGTCTTAATGATTACCAGAAAAAAGATTTATGCATTATTTGTCAAGAATGGTTGTTGTCTTCAAAATAGAGTAAAGAAAGTATAAACTATAAATAAAAAAGCCTTATAAGGCTTTTTTATTTATAAAAATTAATTAGAATTTAATTATTTTTTGGGGCGAACGAACATTGCATCCCCAAAACTGAAGAAACGATATTTTTCATCAATCGCATGTTGGTAAGCGTCAAGAACAAAATCACGGCCAGCAAAAGCAGCGACTAACATGACCAAAGTTGATTTTGGTAAATGGAAATTGGTGTTAAAAGCATCAACAACTTTCCATTCATAGCCAGGTTTAATGAAAATGTCAGTCCAGCCAGAATCGGCTTGGATATCCCCATCAAATTTACTACCGATGGTTTCCAAAGTACGGATTGATGTTGTTCCAGAAGCAACAATTTTGTGTCCACTAGCCTTAACAGCTCTCAATTGAGCAGCCGCCTCTTCAGTTAGACGATAAAATTCGCTGTGCATTTGATGCTCATCAACATTATCCACACTGACAGGACGAAATGTTCCCAAACCAACATGAAGTGTTAATTCAACAATTTTGACTCCTTTGTCAGCAATTTTTTCTAACAATTCAGGTGTATAATGCAAACCAGCAGTTGGAGCAGCAGCAGAACCATTCTCTTTTGCAAAAACTGTTTGATAACGTTCTTGATCCTCGAGTTGTTCGTGGATATAAGGAGGAAGTGGCATTTCGCCTAAGCTTTCCAAGATTTCAAGGAAAATTCCATCGTATTTGAATTCAACAATTCGTCCACCATGTTCAAGGACTTCTACAACGACAGCTTTCAAACGACCATCACCGAAAACGACTTCTTCACCAACTTTCATTTTGCGAGCTGGTTTTGCCAATGTTTCCCAACGATTTTGCCCCATATCTTTAAGCAAGAGGAGTTCAATATGTCCACCTGTTTCAGCGCGTTCACCGTGGAGACGAGCTGGAAGTACCCTTGTGTTATTTAGAACAAGAGCATCGCCAGCTTCAAGTTCATCAATAATATTATAGAAATGTCTATCTTCAAGCTCTTCAGTTTTAGGATCAAGAATCAACAAACGTGATTCAGAACGTTTTTCCAAAGGCGTTTGGGCAATCAATTCTTCTGGCAAATCAAAATCAAAATCATTTATATTCATAAGTTGTTTTTATTTTACTCCATTCCGTAAAAGGATTCTAAAATACATTTATTTCAAATTAGTTTAGTTGATTTAAAGGTAATTTTTCTCTCAAATCACTAAATCAATTGGTTGATAAAAAAGCAATGCATATTGTTTTATTATATCATTTTTTGGATAGACTAGCTTTAGGAAGAATGAGAATTATTGTATGACAAAAACACCGCTTTTGTAAGATTATTACTAAATAATATAAGAAGTTGCAAAAAAGAAATTTTAATATTACAATGGTAAAATAAAAATTAAAAGGAATTTTATGAAAAAAAGGAAAAAAATGATTGCTTGGATTTTAGTAGTTTTATCCGTTGTTTTGGTTGGTGGCTATTTCGCAATAGGAAACTATTTTTATGACTTAGCTGTTAACGCGCATACCAATAAATCTTTTCTAACTGCCGGGAGCAAACAGAAACCTCTTTCTAAAAAAGAAGAAGAAATAAAAAAGGAAAATAAAGCATTTTTAGCGGACGTAAAATCCGACGCTTGTTATGTTACCTCCTCTGATAAGTTGAAGTTGAAACTCTATGCTGCAGATTATAAGCAACCAACTAAAACAAATAAATGGGCTATTGTTGTTCATGGGTATGGTGGACAATCGACCGATATGGCAAGTTGGACACGTCATTTTTACAATAAGGGTTATAATGTTGTTACACCAGATTTAAGAGGACATGGTAAAAGTCAAGGGGATTATATCGGTATGGGCTGGGATGACCGTAAAGATATGTTGCTTTGGATTGCCAAAATTATTCAAAAAGATCCACAGGCAGAAATTGTCCTATTGGGCGTTTCTATGGGAGGAGCAACGGTGATGAACACTTCAGGCGAAAAGCTTCCCTCTAATGTCAAAGCAATTGTGGAAGATTGTGGGTTCTCATCAACAGGTGATGTTTTTGCCTATCAATTAAAACAATTATATGGATTACCAAAATTTCCAGTTCTTAATGTGGCAAATACCGTTGTCAAAATGAGAGCTGGCTATGATATCTTTAAATCTTCGGCAATTAAACAAGTAGCCAAAAGTAAAACACCAATTTTGTTCATTCATGGTGATAAAGACACTTTCGTTCCATTTAGGATGTTAAATCCTCTCTATGATGCAGCAAAAGTTGAGAAAGAAAAGCTGATTGTTCATGGAGCGGGTCATGGAGAATCAGAAAAAGTTAATCCAGACTTATATTGGAGCCACGTTTGGAATTTTGTTGGAAAATATATGTCTTAATTGATTACAAAAAAAGTCCTTTTTTAAAAGGACTTTTTATTTTTCATAATGTATTTTTTGAAGACAATTTTTAGTTGACATGGAGATAATTTATGATATAATGAAAGTGTAGAAAAATTGATATATACCAATTCAGAAATGGAGCATATAAAATGAAAGTTATCGTAGTAAAAAATCAACTTGAAGGTGGCAAAATCGGACTTGAACTTCTTAAAGAATCAATGGCTAATGGCGCTAAAACATTGGGACTTGCAACAGGCTCAACACCAGTAGAATTTTATAACCAAATTGTTAACTCAGACCTTGATTTTACAGACATGGTTTCAGTAAACTTGGATGAATATGTTGGACTTGACGGTTCAAATGATCAATCTTACCGTTACTTTATGACTAAACATTTGTTTGGAGAAAAACCATTTAAAGAAAACTTCTTACCAAATGGTAAAGCAGCTGATCTTGAAGCTGAAGCAAAACATTATGACCAAATTATTGAAGAAAATCCAATTGATTGGCAAATTCTCGGAATTGGTCAAAATGGACACATTGGTTTCAATGAACCAGGAACCCCTGCTGAAATTACAACTCATGTTGTTGACCTTCAAGAAAGCACAATCAAAGCCAACGCACGTTTCTTTGAATCAGAAGCAGATGTACCACGTAAAGCAATTTCAATGGGACTTGCTTCAATTATGAAATCCAAAAATATTGTTTTGATGGCTTATGGTAAAGAAAAAGCTGAAGCAATCAAAGGGATGGTTGAAGGAGAAGTGACAACTGAGCTTCCAGCATCAATTCTTCAAAACCACGCTAATGTTACTGTTATTGCTGATGAAGCAGCTGTATCATTGTTGAGCAAATAAAATAAAAAAAGTCCTGACAGGACTTTTTATTTACTGACAGAAATTCTGTCAGTATTTTTTTTATCTTTTTTTATACTTACGGTGATTATCAACGACTTCTGAAACGGAGTAATCTGTCTCATCATTGAAAGAAATATTATGATTCAAATCTAAATATTGATTGAACATGTTTTCGTATTCAGGAATTGATAAACGGGTTCTTGCATCCAACATTGATTGATGTTCAATTTTAAGTAAATGATTTTCATAACCTCCAACAAGTTCACCAGAGAAAAACTCAGCAACGGTACCAGAACCATAACTAAAAAGTCCAATACGCTGACCAGCACTCAATTTATCAGAGTTTTCCAAAAGTGAAATCAAACTCAAATAAAGAGAACCGGTATATAGATTACCCACACGACGATTATAAACGATACCACGTTCAAATTGTTCCATTAATTCTTCAGCATTGGCTGGTTTTTCAGATTCAAGCATTGGCAATAAAGCTTTTTTACCCATTTTAGTATAAGGGGTATGAAAAGCGATAGCTGCAAAATCTTCAAACTTTAAATTTGTTCTATTGCTATACTCTTTCCAGATTTTAGCAAAAGCATCAATATATGTTTCGTTTGAAAATTTACCATCAACAGAAGGGTAAGCTTGACCAGAAGGACGCCAAAAATCATAGATGTCTTGAGTTAAAGCAACATTATCATTATTTAAGGCTAAAATTTTAGGATTGGCCGTGATAAGCATTGCAACACTTCCAGCTCCCTGAGTAGGTTCTCCACCAGTATTTAGACCATATTTGGCAATATCAGAGGCAATAACTAAAACTTTTGTTTCAGGATTTAAAAGAACATGGTCGCGAGCAAGAGCAAGGCCAGCAGTGGTTGCATAACAAGCCTCTTTCATTTCAATGCTTCGAGCAAAAGGTTGAATACCAAGCAAATCGTGAACAACAACGGCTGAGGCCTTTGATTCATCAAGACTTGATTCAGTACCAACGATGACCATATCAATGGTTTTTTTATCTTCCTCAGTCAAAATACTTGCTGCCGCGTTAGCAGCAAAAGTAATAATATCTTGAGTAGCAGGATTGACTGCCATTTCATCTTGCCCAATACCAATTTGGAATTTTGCAGGGTCAACATTACGAGCATTTGCTAAATCTCTCATATCAACAAAAGTATTTGGGACAAAAAATCCAAGTTTATCTATACCGACTTTCATATTTTAAAAATTTCCTCACTTATTATTATATAAAGAAAGGAACTCCTTTCAATGTCTTTGGAATGCTTTAATTTTATCATAAAAATACGTTAAATTCTTTGCTAAGATATTTTCTTTCTATAAAATACACACATTTAATTTTTTGTTTAATTAATAAAAATTGGAATTAAGTAAATTAGTTTGTATTTTAAATGGTACAAAAAATGCTTGAATAGAGTCATTGATTAGATATTGTTTATTAATTTAATGTAAAGAGACTTTGACAAAAGTAGTTTAAAATATGCTATAATGGCTTTCGGAGGTTCATTCGTGAAAGAAATTGTAATCATTGACGCCTTAAGAACACCAGTTGGAAGATACGACGGTGCTCTTGCTGAATATTCAGCAGCAGAACTTGGAACACATGTTGTTTCAAACTTATTGTCAAAACATGAAAATATAAAATCAGATGTTGAACAAGTTATTTTTGGAAATGTTCTTCAAGCTGGTAATGGTCAAAATATAGCACGTCAAATTGCGATTCATAGTGGTCTATCTAATACAGTGCCCGCTTCAACAATCAACGAAGTTTGTGGTTCAGGGATGAAAGCAGTGATTTTAGCCAAACAACTTTTACAGCTTGGTGAAGCAGAAGTTGTAATCGCTGGTGGGACAGAATCTATGTCTAATGCCCCAATTATAAAGAATCGAAAAACTCAAGAAGAAACATTAAGTATGTTAAATGATGGCTTAGTTGATGCCTTCTCAGGAATTTCTATGGGGATTATTGGTGAAACTATTGCTGAGCAATTTGATATAAGTCGAGCAGACCAAGACGCTTTTGCACAAAACTCTCAAGAAAAAGCGGTCGCTGCAAGTCAAGCCGGAATTTTTAAAGAAGAGATTGTTGCGATTGGAGAAGTCGGAGTCGACGAAACACCACGTCCTTCTTCTAGTTTAGAAAAATTAGCCACTTTAAGGACAGTTTTCAAAGAAAATGGAACTGTGACAGCAGGTAATTCTTCTCCTGTTAATGATGGAGCTTCAGCTGTCATTCTTGCAACAAAAGATTATGCTGAAAAAAATGGGATTCCGTACCTTGCAGAACTAGTTGATAGTACGGAAGTTGGAATTGACCCTGCTATTATGGGAGTTTCACCAATTGAAGCTATCAAAAAATTAATTAATCGTTCAGAGCTTGAACTTTCAGATATTGACCTGTTTGAAATTAATGAAGCATTTGCAGCATCAAGTCTTGCTGTCAATCGTGAACTTGGTTTAAATGAATCACAAGTTAACATTTATGGTGGTGCAATTGCATTAGGTCATGCTATCGGTTCAAGTGGTTCTAAAATTCTCACGACTTTGTCTTATGCCTTAAAACGTGAGCAAAAACGCTATGGAATTGCTAGTCTTTGTATCGGTGGAGGCCTAGGTTTGGCTGTTCTTTTAAAAAATCCTAACCTTTAAAAATTATTGTGGTTTAAACAAGTAATTTTTAAGAAATTAATGGAGGAATTGCCCAGCTTATCTGGGCATTTTTGGAAAATATGAGAAAAAAATTTTATCAAATGTCGCCCAAAGAGCGATTAGATTCATTGAATCTGTCAGAAGATACTCAGGAAGTTTTGAGTGAAATGGCTTTAGATACAAATATTTTAAACAATCTAATTGAAAATCAAATTTCCGAATTTGAATTGCCAATGGGACTTGCTCAAAATTTTGTCATTAATGGAAAAGAATACATCGTTCCGATGGTTACAGAAGAACCATCAGTTATAGCTGCTGCGAGTAATGGAGCAAAAATAGCGGAAAGTTTTACGGCTAAAATAGATGAACGGTTAATGCGTGGGCAAATTGTATTTTATGACGTAAAGAAACCAGAAGAAATTATTAAGAAAATATCTGAATGCAAAAATGAAATATTTGAACAAGCTAAGCTTTCCTATCCTTCAATTATTAAGCGTGGGGGCGGTTTGAGAGAAATTTCGAGCAGACTTTTTTCAAGTGAGAAATTTATTTCAGTTGATTTCAAAGTGGATGTCAAAGATGCAATGGGTGCCAATATTATTAATTCTATATTAGAAGGTGTAGCAGAACTTTTTCGTGGCTGGTTTTCTGAGGAAAAAATTCTGTTTAGCATCCTTTCAAACTATGCAACTGAATCTTTAGTAAAGGTGAGCTGTGAAATTTCAGTTGATGCTCTTTCAAAAAAAACAAATGGTTTAGAAATTGCTCAAAAAATTGCAGTTGCTTCACAATACTCAAAAATTGATCCTTACCGTGCTAGCACACACAATAAAGGGATTATGAATGGGATTAATGCTGTAATTCTTGCAACAGGAAATGATACGCGAGCTATTTCAGCAGCAATTCATGCTTATGCAGCAAAAGAAGGAACATATCAAGGTTTGGCTAAATGGGAAGTTCATGCCGAAAAGTTATTTGGAGAGTTAGAAATTCCTTTACCTGTGGCGACCGTTGGTGGTGGGGTGAAAGTCTTACCTAAAGCACAAGCGGCAATGGAAATTTTAGGAATCACAGATGCTAGAGAACTGGCCAAAGTTATCGCCGCAGTTGGTTTAGCACAAAATTTAGCAGCTTTGCGCGCACTTGTTTCAGAAGGAATTCAACAAGGACATATGAGCTTACAGGCTCGCTCTTTGGCATTATCCGTGGGTGCAAAAGCAGATGAGATAGCAGTCATAAGTCAGCAACTTCGGCAGGAAAAAGTGATGAATCAAGAAGTAGCTCGCCGTTTATTAAATAGTCTCAGAAACTAAAAAAGAACTGTCAAGATTTTTTCTTGACAGGCCGAAATTAGTCTGCTATAATATTAAATATAATAAAAATAGAAATAGGAAATATAAAATGTCTGTAAAAATTCGTTTGACTCGTATGGGTTCTAAGAAAAAACCTTTCTACCGTATCAATGTTGCTGATTCACGTGCTCCACGTGATGGTAAATTCATCGAAACAGTTGGGACTTATAACCCACTTGTAACTGAAGAACAAGTAACTCTTAAAGAAGAACGCGTATTGGAATGGTTGAGCAAAGGAGCACAACCTTCAGATACAGTTCGTAACCTTCTTTCAAAAGCTGGTGTTATGAAAAAATTCCACGAATCAAAACTTTCTAAATAATTTTTGAGATAAGCTGCTTTTTAGCAGCTTTTCGTGAATAAAGAAATCACATATATTGAACTTGAAGATTTTTCAAGTTAGAGTAGAGGTAAGAAATGCAAAAAGATGTGAAAGAATTAGTTCTAACAATTGTTAAACCATTGGTTACTCAACCAGATGAAGTCTCTTTGGAACTCATTGAGGGTGAGGAATTTATGGAATATCACCTTAAAGTTGCGGAGGGTGATATCGGTCGAATTATCGGACGTCAAGGTCGGATTATTCAAGCAATTCGCACAGTGGTTTACTTTGTTCCTGTAGAAGGAAAAAAAGTTCGACTTCTTGTTGATCAATAAGAATTAAAGGCTCACTTAGTGGGTCTTTTATTTTTGCTACTGATTCGGATTTTACTTATTTTAAAGTAAATTAAATATTAAAAGAGTTGGAAGAGTGAGGTTTTTTAGATTAGACGAATATTCCTAATAATAATCAAAGACTTCTTTAAGATTCACTTTAATTGTATGAAAAATTATGCTAGAATGAAAAATATTGATTAACAATTGTAGATACAATCGGTTATAAATATAAATAAACTGATTTTTTATATAGGTGGAATAATGGATAAGAAAAAAGGAATCTTATTAGTAGCTTTGGGAACTCCGCGCTCATGTGAAGCAGATGATGTGAGGGATTATTTAAAAGAATTTTTGGGTGACCCTCTTGTTATACAAAAACCAAGATGGCTTTGTTGCCGATTTTAAATGGAATTATTTTAAAAGTTAGACCGCAAAAATCAGCAGAGATGTATAAAAAAATCTGGACAGATGAAGGTTCCCCTTTGATGATTTACACAGTAGCACAAGCAAAGCAACTACAGGATATGCGCGAAGATTTTGATGTTCGTTTTGCCATGACTTACGGAGAGCCACGCATTGATAAAGTAATCGCTGAGATGAAAGAATCTGGTGTTGAAGAAATTACTGTTCTTCCACTTTACCCTCAATATTCTTTAACAACAGTTGAACCTGTAATTCAACAAGTTAAAAAAATTGATGATAAGATAAAAGTAATTAGAGATTTCCACAAAGTAGAATCTTATAGCGATTTATTGGCAGAGTCTATTAGAGAAAAGTGGCAAGCAAATGACTATGATAAATTGGTCCTTAGCTATCATGGAATTCCCTTGTCCTACGTGACCAAGAAAAAAGATGCTTATGAAGAGCAATGTAAAGAAACAACACGTCTGGTAGTAAGTAAACTTGGTTTGAGGGAAGAAGAGTACGAGCATACTTATCAATCAAAATTTGGTCCTGAAAAATGGTTAGAACCTGCGACTATTGATAGAGTTGCTGAACTTCCCAAAGAAAATGCTAAAAAAGTATTGATCTGTTCACCAGCATTCGTTGCAGATTGTTTAGAAACTTTATTTGAATTAGAAATTGAAAATAAAGAAGTATTTGTTGAAAATGGCGGAGAAACATTTGATTTTGTTCATCCTTTTAATGACTCTTTAGACTTTACTAGAGTATTAAGTGAAGTAGTTGACCAAAATAGGCTCTGAGAAATAAAATCATTATTTTATTAGTTTTTGTCTTTAAATTTTATAACATTACTAAAGAGAAATAGGATTTGTTATAATGGTTCATAATATGCTAAAAATAGTAAGGAAATCCAATGAAAAAACAGTATGAAATTATTTCAATGAAAGACCATTACCGAATTCGCCTTGGAATTTTTGAGCCAGAACAAAAAGCAAAAGCGGTAGTACAATTAGTTCATGGATTTGGTGAATACACAGGTCACTATCTCTATTTAATTAATGAATTAATCAATGCTGGTTTTATTTGCGTAATGCACGATCAGAGAGGGCATGGTGTTTTAGCAGCTGCTAACCCAAAACTTCAAGGACGTGCTAGAGCCTACGAGAGCCTAATTAGTGATGTCTTAGAAGTGAGGAAGATAATTGGTAAAAAGTATCCAAAACTACCGGTTTATCTGTTTGGACATAGTATGGGGGGAAATATTTCACTCAATGTTCTTCTGAGAAATATTGAAAATCAAAAACTTTACCAAAAAGCAGTAATTGAATCTCCTTGGCTAGCGCTGACAAATCCACCAACCGTCCTGCTTCAAAGACTGGCAGGTTTTTTAGGAAAAATAAGCCCAAAAATTCGAGTTCGTACTGGTTTAAAAGTTGAATCCATTTCTCACCGAAATGATTTAGTAAATTTAGTAACTAAAGATGGAATTTACCACGAACTTCTTTCTTTGCGGCTCTTTTCACAGATTATGGAAGCGGGGCGTTTTGCGCAAAGTCAAGTTGGAAATTTGAAAATACCAACTTTATTATTCTGTGGTGAATCAGATCAGATTTGTTCTCCCGTGGCTATTCGTTCATTTGCAAACAATGCTGGGAAAAACTTAGAATTAATAGAGATTGAAGATGGTTACCATGCACTCCATTTAGATACAGAGGCAGAGAATTTTATTGAAAGAACTAAAGATTTTTTTCTAAAATAAAATTTTTAATTAGTATCAAGGTAAATATAAAAAAAAGAGTCATTCAATTTGAATGGCTCTTTTTTTAATAAAATCAGAAAATAATTTTATTTTGTTTTCGATATTCTCCAGGAGTCATTCCAACTTGTGTTTTAAAAAGTTTAAAAAAATAGGTCTTGTCTGAATATCCGATTTTTCCGAGAATTTCCTGGATAGATAAATTAGTTTGAGTAAGATAATTTTTAGCGTGCTTAATTCGATAAGTGGTAAGCCAAGTGGAATAGCTTAAACCGGTTTGATGCTTGATAAGCGAAGAAAGATAATTGGGATGAAAATAAAATTTGGTAGATAATTCCTCTAAGCTTGCTGTACGAATATTATTTTCAATGTAGGAAAGAATTTCTTTTATAAGTACACTAGAGGAAATGTTGGAATCTTTAAGGATTAAATACTCTTCAGAATGATGACTTAACTCAACAATCAATAAAATAAAGGCAGCTTTTGTAACTTTATTATTAAAGTAACACATCTTTACAACTTGTTTTAAAAGGAGTAAGGCGTAAAAGTGTGTATCCTCAAGAATTGTGAATTGATAGATACAGAAGTGACTTATTTGCTCATTATCTTTTTCAATACTTTCAACAAAGAAGCGATAAAGCATCGGTTCTTCAATGATTTGACTGAGGAGAGAATCATCAAAATATTCAGGTTTAAAATAAAAACCAATGATGACTGTCTCATCTGATAACTCTTGATAATCAATTTTTGTCCATTTATTAGCCAGAATAAGACTTCCTTCTTGATAAATTGATTTCTTGTTATCTAGGTAAAGGGATATTTTACCTGACAGAACATAAATAATTCTAATGTAAGGAGCAGAATAGGTTAATAAACCTGAAGTATTTTGACAAACTAAAGCTGCAATTTCCCGATTTGGATTATTCGCAAATTCTTCTAGTTCTTCAATCATTCCTGATTCGCTTTTTATATAGCAATCAAGTGTCTTTAAAAAGTCCCAAAAATGGGTGAATTGTTCTCTAGATACTTTATACATCTTTTTTCCAATCTTAAAATAACCTACTAAGAAAAGTATATCTGACAGATTTAATTTTTGCAAGTGATTCATTATAATTATGAGTGCAGATGAAAATATTGTGAAAAAATGAGCAATATTAATTTAGTATTTGGAGGAACTATATGACAGATGCACTTAAGAAAAATGTACCTAAAGCAACAACAATTGCTGTTGCTGCGGTTATTGCTAACATTATTTGGGGGACCCCTTTTAAACTTATCAAAGTGATGAATACTGAGATGAAAATTTCTCCGGAAATTTTTGGGAATCATTATCTGGGGCAGGTTTTGGCGACAATAAGTCTTCGTTTCTTTATTGCTGGGATCATGACACTGATTTTTGCAAAATTTATCAAACAAAACATATTCAATATTAAAAAGAGACAATGGAAAGAAGTCATTATTATGGGACTTCTATCTACTACAGCAGCTTATTTCTTTTTTAACATTGCAAATGTCAATATTACTTCGACAATAAATTCAACAATTTTGGCTCAATCCACCATATTTTTTGCAGCAATTTTAGCTCACTTTGCCTATAAAAATGATAAATTAACTCCAATCAAGGTGATTGGATTGGTTGTTGGTTTCATTGGGTTAATTATTTCTCAGTTAACTGGTGGGGTACATTTAAGTGATATGTTTTCATTTTCACTTACAGGAGAGGGATTTATGTTGATATATGGTTTACTAGCAGCTTTGGCTACAATGCTAGCTAAAAGAATCGGTTCAACTTTAAATTCTTTTGTAATGACTGGTTGGAACTTAATCATTGGTTCGTTAGGATTATATATAATTGGTTTTATTATGGGTGGTCGTTTATCTGCAATAAATTGGACTGTAACTGGTGGAGCTTTATTGATGATTCTAGCTGCAGCATCAGCAATTCCATTTAGCTTATGGTATTGGGCTGCTCAATACGGAAATTTAGGGGAAATTACGGTTTATAAATTTATTATGCCAATTTCTGGTAGTATTCTGGCGGTTCTTTTGGGAGAAAGTGTTACTGTTTCCTTAATGGTAGGATTAGCTTTAGTATGCTTATCAATTATCTTAATTAATCGTCCATCTAAATTTGAAGAAATAAAAGAAATAAAAGAATCATTAAGAAAAGTTGATCAAGTATAAAATTACATTTGAAAGATTAAAAAAGTAGTTATAACGGAACTTTAAAAGTTCTAAAATAGAAAGAAGAAAAACATGAAAATTGGATTTATTGGAACAGGAAATATGGCGTCAGCAATTATAAAGGGAATTATTGAAAAAGAATTTATTAAAGCTAAAAATATCTATCTCTTTGATGTGATGACTGATAAGGTAACAGAATTTTCAAAGGAAATTGGAGCAAATGTTTGTCGCTCCAATGATGAATTAATTCGATCAGTGGATGTAGTTGTTCTTTCAGTTAAGCCAAATATTATTGAAAAAATATTAAATGAAACTAGAGAGTTAATTATTGAGAAAAGACCCTTACTTATTTCAATTGCTGCTGGAACGCCAATAGAAAAATTATCAACATTTTTAAGGAGTAAAGAAGAAATTTCTATCATTCGAGTTATGCCAAACGTTAATGCCATGATTGGTAAAGGGGCTGCTGCGGTTTGTGGAAATGAATTTGCAAGTAAAGAGCAAGTAAGTTATGTTCAAAATATGTTTCAGTCCCTCGGTATGGCTTGGATTTTACCGGAAAAGGATTTTTCAAACTTCACTGCTCTAGCTGGAAGCTCTCCTGCTTATGCTTATCTTTTCATTGATAGTATCGCTCGTGCAGGTGTAAAAAATGGACTTCCAAAAGATCTAGCAACTCAAATTGCTGCTCAAGCTGTCTTAGGGAGTGCAGCGATGATTCTTGAGAGTGCTGAAAATCCGTGGACCTTGATTGATCGAGTTTCTTCTCCAGGTGGGACAACAGTTGCTGGTTTGATTGCTCTAGAAGATGAGGGATTTATTTCAACGGTTGTTAAAGGAATTGATGCAACTATCATTAAAGACATCGAACTTAATAGTAAATAGTCTGATTTATATGATAAATAATTTATGTTATTAAAAAAGCAAGAGAGAGTTTTCTTGCTTTATTTTTTTATAAAAAGAAATTCTAATTATAAAATATACTTAAAAATAGTTTCATTTAAATCAGGGCTTATGAGGTATGGTATAATTGTAGAATGGAAAAATTTTACAAGGTAGGAACAATTGTTAACACACAAGGACTTCAAGGAGAGGTTCGCGTGATGCCATCGACAGATTTTGCTCAAGAACGCTTTTCAAAAGGTTCAGTTTTGGCACTTTTTGATGATAAGGATAATTATCTTCAAGATTTAAAGGTAAAATCTGGTCGCCCCCAAAAGAATTTTTATGTCGTTAAATTTGAAGGATTTTATCATATTAATGATGTTGAAAAGTATAAGGGATATATTGTCAAAATTGCAGAAGAAAACCAAGAGGATTTAGAGGATGGCGAATTTTACTATCATGAAATTATTGGCAGTGATGTTTATGAAAATGATGTCCTAATTGGTCAAATTTCTGAAATACTTCAACCAGGCGCCAATGATGTTTGGGTTGTTAAACGTAAAGGAAAACGTGATTTATTATTGCCTTATATTCCGCCAGTTATCTTAAATGTAGATGTGAGTCAACACCGAGTGGACGTATCGATTATGGAAGGATTGGATGACTAGAAATATGAGAATTGATATTTTAAGTATCTTTCCGGAAATGTTTGGCCCACTTAATCAATCAATTGTAGGTAAAGCTCAAGATAAAGGTATTTTGGAGCTACATACACATGATTTTCGGGAAAATGCGACGAATAAACAACGTCATGTTGATGATATGCCTTATGGTGGTGGGCAAGGGATGTTATTAATGCCACAGCCAATCTTTGACACAATAGATAAAATACCTCAGAAGTCTGAAAAACCTGCGCGTGTTATTCTTTTAGACCCAGCTGGGAAAAAATTTGACCAAAAAATGGCTGAAGAATTGTCTCAAGAAAAGCAATTAATTTTTATTTGTGGACATTATGAAGGCTACGACGAACGTATTAAAACATTGGTGACGGATGAAATCTCATTGGGAGATTTTGTTTTAACTGGTGGAGAAGTTGCAGCAACGGTGATGGTTGATGCGGTTGTGCGTTTAATTCCAGGTGTTTTAGGAAAAGTGGCTAGCCATGAAGACGATTCTTTTTCTAGTGGACTTTTAGAATATCCGCAATATACTCGCCCAGAAGATTTTAGAGGGATGAAAGTTCCTGAGGTGCTAATGAGTGGTCATCATGAAAATATTCGTAAATGGCGGTTAAAAGAATCTTTGAGAAAAACCTTAGAACGTCGTCCAGATTTATTGGATAAATATGAGGCTAATGAAGAAGAGTTAAAAATGCTACAATTATTGCGTGAAAATGTTCAAGATGTGGTAGAATGAAGTAGTGTTAAGATTTTAGTTGAATATTGGGGAATATCCTTTGCATTTGGATGATGAAATCTATGTTCTTATTGTTCATATCTGGATATAACTAAATTTATAATAAAAAATAGGGGATTTTAAAATGGCTTTAACGATCGAACGAGAACAAGAATTTGTTAACCAATTTCATTATGATGCTCGTAATTATGAATGGGAAAAAGAAAATGGAACACCTGAGACTAATCTAAATGTTCAATTTCAACTTGTTCCCAAAGAACAACTTGAAAAACTTGGTGAAGGTGACACTGGTATTCACGCTGTTTTGACTTACTTGATTGTACTAGATAATATTGTACTTTCTGGTTTTGTGAGTCAATTGAACTATGTACGTGGACAAATTATTAAGGAACAAGAAGAACTTGAACAAGAGGAATTAGCTCAACTTGCGGCGCCTTTGTTTGAACTTCTTAAACGCTTGGTCTATGAAACAACAGAGGTTGCCTTAGACCAGCCTGGAATAAACTTGGAATTTTAATTAATAGAATAGAATTTATGAAATTAGCTGTTATAACTGACTCTTCGGCAGATTTTGCTGAAAAATATAAAACTTACGAAAATCTTTTCGTCTTAGATATTCCAATTTCCATTGATGGAGTGGATTATGATTTGCAAAAAATTTCTCATGAAGAATGGTACGATCTTATGGCGGAAGCCCAAGAAGTACCTAAAACTTCGCAACCTAGAGTTGCTGAACTTGATAGCCTTTTAAAAGACTTAGAAAAACAAGGGTATACTCATGTTTTAGGTCTATTTTTGCCAGCAGCAATTTCTGGATTTTACCAAAATATTTTTTACTTACAAAGTGAATATGAGCAAATGAAAGTAGTATTTCCTGAAACTTTTATTACCTCAAGTCCGTTGGGCTATATGGTGGAAACAGTATTGGATTTGGCAGAAGCTAATGTCGAATTTGAAGAAATTATCGCAAAGTTTGAAGAACAAAGAGACGGTGACCGCGCCTATATGCTTGTCGATGATTTGCATTGGTTAGCAAAAGGTGGACGTTTGTCTAATGGTGCGGCTGTGCTTGGGACTTTATTAAATATTAAGCCTGTGCTAACTTTTAGTACTGAAGGTAAGGTTGAAGTTTTTGAAAAAGTTCGGACTGTGAAAAAAACGATGAGCCGGATGAAGGAACTTTTATTAAAAGATGCCAAAGATCCTTTGGCCTACAAAGTTTATGTTATTCATACTAGAGCTGAAGATCGGGCACAAGAGTTATATGATTATGCTTTATCTCAAGGTTTTGATGATGTGGAAATCGTCACTTTTGGGCCTGTTATCGCAACTCATTTGGGCTTGAATACAGTGGCTTACGGTATTTCACCAAAAAAATAAAGCACGTTTTTTACGTGTTTTTATCTAAAAACAAATATTCTGAATAATAAAAATAATAGCTACTTCTATAAAATACTAATTTCTTTATAAATGAATGGGGGATGAAATTGAATAAAATTAAAGTGATTGTTGCTGGATTTCGTGGGAAAATGGGAGCTACTGCGGTACAAATGATTCTTAATGCTCAAAATTTTGAACTTGTGGCTTTATTAGGAAAGAAAGAAGAAGTCTCAGAAGCGTTTGGAGTTCCTGTTTTTAGTCGAAAAGAGGATTTGATTGGATTTGATGCTGATATTTGGCTAGATTTAACGGCTCCTGAAGCGGCTTATGAGAACACGCGTTTTGCTTTAGAAAATGGCTTTAGACCAGTGGTTGGAACGACTGGATTTACCGATGATGAAGTAGCAGATTTAATTAAATTTTCTAGAGAAAAAGAATTGGGTGGTCTTATTGCACCAAATTTTGCCTTGGGCGCGGTTTTATTGATGCAATTTTCTAAGCAGGCTGTCAAATATTTCCCAGATGTGGAAATTATTGAATTACACCATGATGGAAAAAAAGATGCTCCTTCTGGAACTGCTGTGAAGACAGCAGAATTGATGTCTGAGGAACGTTTGGCTCATCATCAAGGGGCAGTGGATGAAAAGGAAACGTTAGCTGGTGCTCGTGGTGCCAATCTTGAAGGAATGAGAATCCATTCGGTTCGTTTACCAGGTTTGGTGGCTCATCAAGAGGTTATTTTTGGTTCAAAAGGTGAAGGACTGACTTTACGTCATGATTCTTATGATCGGTCAAGTTTCATGACTGGTATTGCTTTGGGAATTCGTAAGGTAATGACGGTATCTGAGTTAAAATATGGTTTGGAACATTTTTTGGATTTATAATATTTACTGACGAAGTAGATTGTGACTGGATGATTAGTGGGGGATTTTATGAGTGAATTAGAGATTCGTAGATTAGAATTAAGTGATGCAGAAGCTTTTATGGTTTATATTGCCAATTGGGCAACAGATACAAGTCCTTTTAAAATCGATGCAGTTAAAGCATATGCGGAGCTTTCTTTGGAAAATTTTTCGGACTATGTGGAAAAAACTCATAGAGAAGAAACTTTCGCTGAAAATCCCGATTGGTCAACAGCAACTAAATATTTTGCTTTTATTAATGGGCAAATCGTTGGTGAAATTTCTTGTCGTTGGCAAATCGAAAAAGGAATTTTGTTAGAATGGGGTGGTCATATTGGTTATGGTGTGGCTCCTGATTTTAGAGGACATCATTTTGCTGAAGAAATGGTTAGATTTGTTCTTCCTAAATATCGGAAACGTAAGATTTCTCAGGTAATGATTTCTGCTGACAAAGAGAATTTGGCGAGCCGTAAAAGTATTGAAGCAAATGCGGGTATTTTGGAAAATATTGTAGATATTGATGGTGATGAAATTTGTCGTTACTGGATTAATTTAGAGGAACAATAGGATAAAATTACTGATGGATTGCTCGGGTTAATATGGCAGCGCGTCAAGACGAATTCACAGGTGAATGATACAGGGCAAAGCTTAAGAACTAGCTTATGACAGAAATTGATGAGAGCTAAAAGTGCTGACAGGTCTGTATAAACTTTCTGTCAGTAAAATTTTAAAGTGTACAATGGGGCTATGCCCCGTTTTTGTTTAAAAAATGATAAAATAATAGATATGAAATTAGAAAAATTACCCGAGGAGTTTGTACAGGCCAAGCCGGTTTTAGAAAAAATAATCGAGCATGGGTTTGAAGCTTATTTTGTGGGAGGTTCTGTACGTGATATATTGCTTGGGCGAGAGATTCACGATGTGGATATTGCAACAAGTGCATATCCAGAGGAAATTAAAGATATTTTTCCTTATACCATTGATGTGGGAATCGAACATGGAACAGTACTTGTTTTAGCTGGAAAATCAGAAGCTGAACATTATGAAATTACTACTTTTCGGACAGAATCAAAATATACAGATTACAGACGGCCAGATCATGTGGATTTCGTCAGAGATTTACGAGAGGATTTAAAACGTCGTGACTTCACGGTCAATGCCTTTGCTTGTGATGTTAATGGACAAATTATTGATTTGTTTGATGGACTGACGGATTTGAAGGAACGCAGGCTAACAGCGGTTGGCAGTGCTTTGGAACGTTTTAATGAAGATGCTTTACGGATTATGCGGGCCATGCGATTCGCAGCAACTTTAGACTTTCAAATTGAAAATAAAACTTTCTTAGCCATGTGCGAGTCGGCTCACTTACTGGAAAAAATCTCAGTTGAACGAATTTTTATCGAATTTGATAAGTTGTTGTTAGGTCAGGATTGGCGAAATGGTTTGACCTTACTGCTTAAATCAGGGGCTTATAAATATTTACCAGATTTGCAAGATTCGGCCTTGAAAAAAGTACTGACAGACTTGTCAGTAGATTTCCATTTTCAGAATTCTGAGCAAGCATGGGCAGCTTTACTGACCAGATTTTCCAATGTTGATGTGAAAACATTTTTGCGAAAATGGAAAGTGTCCAATGAATTTGCAAAATTTGTAGCAGACCTTGTATCAGCTTATGAACTTGACTCTTGGGATTTGATGAGTCTTTATCATTTCGGTTTAGAAAAAGTGCTTTTGGTTGATGAATTAAAAGTGGCTTATGGTTTGAAGATTGATAGAGAACAGGCTGTCACTATTAATAACCAACTTCAAATTCATGATAAATCAGAGATTGTCATTGCTGGAAAAGATTTAATGGAAGAATTTTCGCTTGAACCTGGTCCAGAACTTGGTAAAATTTTAAAAATTATTGAAGAAAAAATTGTCAAAAATGAATTGAAAAATGAGCAGGCGGCTATTTTTGCAGAAGTTAAAAAAATGCTCTGATTAAATTTTACTGACAGAAATTTTGGCAAATAACCAATTGAAATTTAGTATTTATAATAAATACAATTTCTTGGTTTCTAAGTAATGTATTTTATAGATTATAAAGGAGAAATAAATGAAAATTGAAAATCGCCGTAAAGGCTCATGTACAACAGTTCTTGTGGGAAGAAGAGCATCAATTGATGGTTCAACCATGATTGCTCGTAATGACGATGGACACGAAGCTTTGGATCCACAACGCTTTATTGTGATTCAACCTGAAGAACAACCTCGTCATTATAAAGCTGTTTTATCTGATTTAGAATTAGATTTACCTGAAAATCCATTACGTTATACTTCAACGCCAAATGCAGTTTTAAAAGAAGGAATTTGGCCAGCGGCTGGGATTAATAGTGCTAATGTTGCGATGTCTGCAACAGAAACAATTACTACTAATCCAAGAATCTTAGGTCTTGACCCTTATGTGGAAAATGGAATGGGTGAAGAAGACCTTGTAACACTTGTTTTGCCATACATTAAAAGTGCTCGTGAGGGAGTTGAGCGTTTGGGGCAATTACTTAAGACTTATGGAACTTATGAGCCAAATGGGATTGCTTTTGCTGACAAAGAGGAAGTTTGGTGGTTAGAAACAATCGGTGGGCATCATTGGGCAGCAGTTCGTATTCCTGATGATTCTTATGTTGTAGCGCCAAACCGAATGAATATTGATGAATTCAAATTTGATAATGATGATTACATGTGTTCAAGTGATTTGAAACAATTAATTGACGCAAATCATCTAAATCCTGATTTTGAGGGCTATGAAAGTCATTATAATTTGCGTCATATCTTTGGTTCATCTTCAATCAAAGATTCTGTTTATAATAATCCACGAACTTGGTATGGTCAAAACTTCTTGGGGAATCCATCTGAAGATCCACAAAATCAAGAACTTCCATTCATTTGTGAAGCCAGTCGAAAAATTACTGTTGAAGATGTGAAATTTGTTTTATCAAGTCATTTTGAAAATACAAAATATGACCCTTACGGCAGCACAAATAGTCCAGAAGAAAGAAAACTTTTCCGTCCAATCGGAATAAATCGTAATCATAGTGTTCATATTTTGCAAGTTAGAAATAATGTTCCTGATGAATTAGCAGGAGTTCAATGGCTTGCTTTTGGAGCAAACACTTTCAATCATGTTGTACCATTCTACACAGCAATTAATGATACGCCAGCTTCTTATCGTGATGCTAAGGGAGAATATGATCCAACAAATATGTACTGGTTGAGCGCAACAACAGCTGTTCTTGGTGATTCTAATTATGATTTATTTGTTGATTTACGAAATACTTTTGAATTAAATACCATGGCAAAATTCCATGAAATTCAAAATGAAACAGATAAGAATTTTGAAACAGCTGAAGATAAAATTGCTTATTTGACTCAGGCAAATGAAAAATTAGCAGAGGCGGCGTTTAAAGCACAAACGGAACTTTTGGGACGTATGGTCGTTCTTGGTTCAGCTAATATGAAATTACGCTTTGATTTTAATGACTAATTTAGTTTAAAAATAATTGTAAAAAAGTAGTTGAAAAACTACTTTTTTTAGTTTTCTTTAAAGTACAAAATGTTATAATACTAAATAAGTCTCAAAGATAGAAAAGGGAAAGAAATGAATTCTAGAAAAAGTAAAAAAGTGAGAAAAGGTCGAGGGGGTAAAATTTTTGCGATTTTATTATCCATTGTTATATTTTTTGCTTTAATTATTTTTGGAGTAGTCATGATTGGTCGCCAAGTCATTTCAAGTCAAACGGATAATATTGCTGCTAAATTTTTACCAAGCTCAGGAAGCTCAGAAGGCTCAGCTAGTGTGACTGATGCAGTGAGTCAAATGGAATCGGCAACACCATCAGCTATTGCCACAAAATTAAATGAAAATGCAGATGTAATTAAGAGTCAATCGCAAGGAATGATAAGTTCAGCAAAAGCAACGAGCACCGACTCTAAAGTGACTTACACCTTGGAATCCTCTAAACTCAATAAAGCAACCGTTGGCGCCCTTTTATTAGCAAGTGGTGACCAAGTTGAAGAAGTAGCGGATAAGGTGTTAGATTCAATGAAAAAAGCTGGGGTTGCTCAACCTAAATTGCAAGTTGATTTGACTGATGATAAGGGGAATGTCATCAAAACGTTGAATTATAGTGCTTAAAATTGGATTTTACAATAAAAACAACATTTATTCAGTTAAATGTTGTTTTTTTGAATCTTAAGTGATAGAATATTCTAATAATTACTTAATTAGGAGGAAAATTATGAATATCTCAGAAGAAGTACGTCCCGGAGCCAATAGATATGTGAGTGGTCAAGGAATTTTGCAAGATTTAGAAAGCTATCTTGCGCCTTTTAATAAACTTGCGATAATTACTGGGGAGAAATCTTTTCAGGTTTTTCAAGATTTTTATCCTAAAGACTTAAGTTATCCTGTTTTTCATTATGATGGCTCGGCCTCTGTCGAAAATGGGAAAAAACTGGCTAAAGAAATTGGTCAATCCGATGGCCTTCTTGCAATTGGCGGAGGGCGTTTGATTGATACCTGTAAAGTTGTAGCACAGGAGCTAAACTGTGAGTTAATTATTATTCCAACCTTGGTTTCTAATTGTGCTCCTTACACACCAGTTGCAGCTCTTTATCACCCTGACCATACTTTTGATAAAGTGGGTTATTTATATAAAGTGAGCTATTTAACTTTAGTTGATTACGATTTTTTATTGGCAACACCTCATGATTATTTTGTTGCAGGTATCGGGGATACACTCGCCAAATGGTATGAAATGGAAGGAATCGTTCGTCAGGTTTCACAGGAAGAACTTTCAGCCTCAGTTCGCTTGGGATTTGCGAGTGCAAAGGAAATTTTTAAAATATTATTTGCTGATTCTAAAGCAGCACTTAATGATTTGGCTGAACAGAAAGTGACGCCGGCTTTTGGGCGAATTGTTGATACAATCATTGAACTTTCAGGAACAGTTGGAGGTTTTGCTGGGACTTATGGACGGATGTCAGGGGCTCATGCGCTTCATAATGGCCTATCACTTTGCTCAGAGACACATCCTATTTTACATGGCTCAAAAGTCGCTTATGGAGTCTTGGTACAATTGGCTTATACGGGAGATACTTCAGAAATTGAAAAACTCTTACCATTTTATAAAGAAAATCATTTGCCTGCTTCTCTAGCAGAAATTAATTTACCATTTGATTTGGAAAAATTGAAAGCAGTAGCAAAATTTGCAGCCAGTCCTGTAGAATCTTATCGTTTGATTGATTCAAAAGTTACTGACGAAAAAATCATAAGTGCCATCAAAGCCTTAGAAGCTCTTGTCAGTAAAAAATAAGGTTTGACATTCTGTCATTGAATCTAAAAGTTACTGACAGAAATTTTAAAAAATAGAATCAAAGTTTCAAGATCAAAAATGAAATAAGGAAAAAGGAATGACGATAAGTTTACAACAACTCAAATATTTTATTGAAGTAGCCAGAGTGGGTTCAATTAATCAAGCTGCTGAAATTCTTTTTATTACACAACCTTCATTGTCAAAGGCGATTAAAGATATTGAAGCGGAAGTTGATTTGTCGCTTTTTCAACGGTCAAGTAAAGGAATTTCGCTGACAGCAGATGGTGCAGAGTTTTTGGGATATGCACGACAAGTTGTAGAACAATCTGATTTATTGGAAACACGGTGGTTGGACCGAAAGCCCTCTCGAAAACTTTGTGCGATTTCGACCCAGCATTATGCTTTTGCAGTGAATGCCTTTGTCAATATGGTCAAAAAAACAGAAAGTCAGGGGATTGGAGAATACGAATATACTCTGCGAGAAGCTAGAACTTATGAAATTATTGAAGATGTAAAGTCACTGCGCAGTGAGTTAGGGATTCTTTATAAAAATTCATACAATGCAAATGTCATGGATAAGATTTTAAAAGAAAATCGATTAACTTTTCATCCGCTTTTCTTGGCGGAGCCGCATATCTTTGTCAGTTCAACAAATCCTTTAGCTCATAAAAAAATTGTAACATTAGAAGATTTAGAAGAATTTCCTCGCCTATCCTATGAACAAGGAGAACACAATTCTTTCTATTTTTCAGAAGAAATTTTATCTACGGTTTATGCTAAAAAAGACATTAAAGTAGGAGACCGAGCCACCATTTTTAATTTGATGATTGGATTAAATGGATATACAATTTCAACTGGAATTGTCAGTCAAGACTTGAATGGTGACAATATTGTAGCCATTCCTTTAGCAGTGGAGGATAATATTGAGATTGGTTGGATTTCACTAAGTGAACTTCAATTGACCAATCAGGCTGAACTTTATTTAAAAGAACTGGAAAAAATTGTACATCCTTATGACGTTCGTGAAGGTAAAAAAATTACTGACAGCTCATCAAATGAAAGCTGTCAGTAAAAAAATACTGACAGAAATAAGTAGTTGACTATCCAGCTTTTTTTATCAGTAAAAAATTAAAGCCGTCATTACTGACAGGCTTTTTGTGGTATAATCAAAGGTAATATAAGAGAAATTAGGACGAAAAATGGCAGACTTCATCGCACAAAATTTAAGTAAATCAGTTGGAGAAAAAACGGTTTTCAACAAAATCAATTTTATCATTCATGATCTTGACCGAATTGGTCTTTTGGGAGTTAACGGTACAGGAAAAACAACGCTCCTAAATGTTATTTCAGGACTTTCAGGATTTGATGGAGACCGTACGCCCTTTGATCATCCACAAAATTATAAAATTACGTATCTTACTCAGGAACCTGATTTTAATCCAAAAGCTACAATTTTAGATACCGTCTTAGATGATTCGCTTCCGCAAATGAAAGCAATTAAAAATTACGAAGCAGCCCTTTTAGATTATGAAAATTTAGCTAAGTTAGAACGTGCCCAATCAGAAATGGATGCTTTGAATGCTTGGCAAGTAGAAGCAGATGTCAAAACAATTTTGACTAAACTTCAACTTCCTGACCCTGCCACTCTAATCGAAAGCCTTTCAGGTGGACAAAAAAGACGGGTTCAATTGGCTCAAGCTTTAGTCAATGATTCCGATTTATTATTACTTGATGAACCAACCAACCACCTTGATGTTGAAACCATCGCTTGGTTGCAAAATTATCTAAAAAATTCTCGAAGAACCGTTCTTTTTGTCACGCACGACCGCTATTTCTTAGATAATGTTGCAACACGAATTTTTGAACTTGAAGATGCGGGGATTAAAGAATACCAAGGAAATTATCAAGATTATCTTGCAAAAAAAGCTGAAGATGAAGAAAGAGAAGCCGCAGCAAGTCACAAGGCAAAACAACTTTATCAATCTGAATTAACTTGGATTCGTAAATCACCTCAAGCGCGTGCTACAAAACAACAAGCACGGATTGACCGCTTTGAAGACCTTAAAGATTCTATGAAAACTAGTAAAAATCTAGGAGATTTAGAACTCAACATTGCGAGCAGTCGCTTAGGGAAAAAAGTAATTAATTTTAAAAATGCCGCTTTTTCTTATCCTGACCGACCAATTTTTAAAGATTTTGAATTAATCGTTCAAGGACATTCGCGCCTGGGGATTGTTGGTGATAACGGCGTCGGAAAATCAACCTTACTCAATATCATTGATGGTGAGCTAGCATTAACTGACGGGATTTTGGAAATTGGTGAAACAGTAAAAATTGGATATTTCAGTCAAGAAATTCGAGGACTTGATGAAAATAAACGAATGATTAACTTTCTTGAAGAAGTTGCATCTGCTGCACATAACAGCAGCGGTGAAAATATCTCAATTGTTAATTTATTAGAGCAGTTTCTATTCCCAAGAAGTAGTCATGGAACGCTGATTTCTAAACTTTCAGGTGGTGAGAAAAAACGACTCTATTTACTTAAAATTTTATTATTACAACCCAATGTGCTTTTGCTTGACGAACCAACCAATGACTTGGATATTGCAACCTTAACCGTACTTGAAAATTTCCTAGGCTCTTTTCCGGGTGCTGTTTTGACAGTTTCTCATGACCGCTATTTCCAAGATAAAGTGAGCAACGAATTACTTGCCTTTGAAGATGGGCAAATTAATCATTATTTTGGTGCTTACAGTGACTATTTAGCCGTCAAAATGGAAGAAAAATCTGCTGACCAAGCTGTCAGTAAAATTGAAAGTCCAATAAGTACTGACAAAACTGAAAATACTGACAAAGCGAAACTGACCTATATGGAAAAAAAAGAATGGGAAACCATTGAAAGTCAAATTGCTGAAATCGAAGAGCGAATTTCTGAGATTGACACAGAAATGAATGAAAATGGTTCTAATACGGAACTCCTACTGGACTTACAAAAAGAACTAGACAACAAAACAAAAGAACTTGAAGAAAAATATGAACGTTGGGAATATCTATCAGAAAGGGCCGACTAAAACATTATGACAACACAAGAACTTATTGAAACCTTACAAAAATTTCCGGCAGAAGCAACTGTAAAAATCATTCAAAACGATATCAGTGGTGACCGATTTTTTGATGTTAATACAGTAGAAAATCTGGCCAGAGTCCGTGTTACCACTGCAGGAGTTGAAACCGTAGATACCGTGATTATTGGTATTTAAACCCAGAGACGAAAGAGGAAGTCAAATGTTAAAAATCGGAATTATGGGTGCCGCTAAAATTGTTCCAAGATTTGTAGCAGGTGTAAAAGAGAGTGGTCAAGCTGAAGTTACTGGGATTGCCGCCAGAAATAAGGAAAAAGCACAAAAAGCCGCTTTGGAATTAGAAATTCCACAAGTTTATGATGATTATGCAAGCTTAGTAAATGCAGCAGAAATTGATTTAATCTATATTCCACTCATCAATAAACAACATTATCCTCAAGCAAAAATGGCTTTAGAAGCAGGTAAAAATGTACTTCTAGAAAAACCATTTACCTTGACTCTTGAAGAAAGTCAAGAATTATTCAAGATAGCAAATGAAAAAAATCTTTTTTTGATGGAAGCTCAAAAATCTGTTTTCCTACCTGTGATGGCCCAAATCAAAAAATGGCTTGATGCCAATGAAATTGGTAAAATATCTCGTCTTGCAATAAATGATTTCAGACCCCATACCAACCGGGAGAGCTGGGCCTTAGACATAAAAGAAGGCGGTGGCGCTTTTATCATGCATGCCAGCTATCCACTCTCTGTCTTACAATTCTTATTTGGAACAGGTTTTGATGCAGCAAAAGGAATTTATTGGTCTTCTGAAGAAAATAAAGCAGATTTAGATTACGAAATTCTCTTAAAAAAAGCAGAAATTATGATTAATATTTCACTTAGCACGCGCTTAGATAAACCAAATACATTTATCATTTATGGTGAAAAAGGAGAAATTTCAGTTCCAAATTATTGGAAATCAAACCAAGCCAGTCTTATTAAAAATGATGGAACGGTTGAAGAATTTTCTCATTCAATGCCAAGTGAATTCAGCTATGAGATTGATGAAATTGCTGAACTGATCAATAAGGGCAAGAAAAAAAGTGAAAAACTTTCCCCAGAAATGACAATGACGACAGTCAAAATTGTGGAAGACCTATACCAAGAATGGTTTGGTAAAGAGTGGCCAAATATAAAATAAAAACACTAGTTATCTAGTGTTTTTTCTTAAAAATTTAAATTTCCCTTTAAAACGTTGTAAGGCTAAATAACGTTCACGTGCTTTGTGCATCGCTTGGTAACGTTTAGGATCTTTTTTATAGTATTGTTGATGATATTCTTCAGCTGGCCAAAAAGTTTTTGCCTCTTCAATCGGAACAACAATTGGTTTATCCCAAATTCCAGATTTCTCTAAGGCAATTTTACTTTTTTGAGCAGCAATTTTTTGTTCTTCACTTTCAACAAAAATCACTGGACGATAATTTGCACCTCGGTCATAAATTTGTCCGTCAGCGTCAGTGGGGTCAATCAATGACCAATATATATCTAATAGTTCATCATAAGAAATCAATTCATTATCAAATAAAATTTCAACTGCTTCCGTATGGCCAGAAGCTTTTGAGAGGACTTGGTCATAAGTAGGGTATTCGATATGTCCACCAGTATAACCACTAGTTACAGCCAAAATACCTGGACGTTCTTCAAAAGGTTCAACCATACACCAAAAACAACCACCAGCAAAAATAGCTCGTTCTGTACTCATTTTACACCTCCATTTGCTCTAATTTAATTATATCATGTGAAAAAAATGCCACCTCATCATTTGACTCGAACTTTAAAAATTTTGAATTTGCCTTTTTTGTGATAGAATAGTTAAAAATAGAAAAGGGGAACGATTTTTTAATGCTAAAAACAACTTTTGCAAATGCGGAATTCGCTAATCCATTCATGAACGCTTCAGGAGTTCATTGTATGACAACTGAGGATTTAGAAGAATTAAAAGCCTCTCAAGCAGGGGCTTATATCACCAAAAGTTCTACATTAGAAAAAAGAGAAGGTAATCCACTCCCACGTTATGTTGACTTAGAATTAGGCTCAATTAATTCTATGGGCCTGCCTAACCTAGGGTTTGATTACTACTTAGATTATGTTTTAAAAAATCAAAAAGAAAAGGCTCAAGAAGCGCCAATCTTCTTTTCCATTGCGGGTATGAGCGCAGCCGAAAATATCGCGATGCTTAAGAAAATTCAAGAAAGTAATTTTTCAGGAATTACAGAATTGAACCTTTCTTGTCCAAATGTCCCTGGGAAACCACAGCTTGCTTATGATTTTGAAGCCACTGAAAAACTCCTAAAAGAAGTTTTTACCTTCTTCACAAAGCCTTTAGGTGTAAAACTTCCTCCTTATTTTGACCTCGTTCATTTTGATATCATGGCAGAAATCCTCAATCAATTTCCGTTGACTTATGTTAACTCAGTCAATAGTATTGGGAATGGACTTTTTATTGATTCAGAAGCAGAAAGCGTAGTCATTAAGCCTAAAGACGGTTTTGGTGGAATTGGTGGAGCATACATCAAACCAACAGCGCTTGCAAATGTTCGTGCTTTCTATACTCGACTCAAACCTGAAATTCAAATCATTGGAACAGGTGGTATTGAAACAGGACAAGATGCCTTTGAACACCTCTTATGTGGAGCTACAATGCTTCAAATTGGTACAGCTTTACACAAAGAAGGCCCTGCAATCTTTGATAGAATCATTAAAGAATTAAAAGAGATTATGGATAAAAAAGGCTATCAATCAATTGCTGATTTCCATGGAAAATTAAAATCATTATAAAAAATTATCATAAAAAGCTGAATTTAAACAGCTTTTTTCTTATTTTATAAATGAAATTTAAAAATCACTAAAAGAAATGATACAATGTAAAAGATTAAACAAATAAGGAGAAATATATGGAAATTTTTATGACTTTTATCGTTTATTCTTTTATTGGTTGGATATGGGAGACCTTTTATTGCTCATTTAAAGACCGGCATTTTGTTTTTAGAGGTTTTTTATTAGGCCCTTATTGTCCTGTTTATGGTTTTGGCGTCTCTGCCGTCTTACTTTTAGTTCCAGATACCGGAAATTTATTCAGTCTTTATCTTAATACGATTGTGATTGTGACAGTCGTTGAATTCATTGGAAGTTGGATTTTAGAGAAATTCTTTAATATGAAGTTATGGGACTACTCAACCCTCCCTTTCAATATTGAAGGAAGAGTAGCTGTTCCCGTTTCATTATTTTGGGGTATAGGTTGTATTATTTTAATTAAATTAGTGAATCCACCTGTTCAAAATTGGATTCATGATTTTAATGAATTAACCCACAGTTGGGGTGTGATTTTGATATTAATGATCTTTCTGGCTGACCTTGTTTCAACATTTATTTTTACGATTTCAACCAAAAAAGAAGTCTTGGCTACGATTGATGATTCTGACAAAGAAAATGCAGCAATCAAAGAATTTCGTCTTAAACATCTCTTTGCAAACCATGAAACAGCAGCAAATCGGATAAAAGTATTAGAATTACTTAAAAATAAACCTCTAAAATTAAAACATTATAATTTGCGCAGAATTCTCAAAAACTATCCAAATATGAATTTGACCAAAAAACGGTAATTTAAAAATCGTAAGCGTTTTTAGTAGCCTTAGAAATAAATTCGTGGCATAATGAGGTCATGAATAAAACATTTGAAAAAGAAGAAATTTTAAATGAACTCTATAATCTTATATTAGACCGAAATATTCGTGACTGGGAACGCCAGTGTTTACTTCATACGAAAGTTCAATTAGAGAATCAAGGTCAACTTGCAGATGAGTTAGCAAAATTAGAAGTGACCTTAAGACCATTGGCATTACGCTATAATCTTACACCAAAGGTCGCTGGATTTTATCAAAAAATTTCCAATAGCAAACTCTTTGGTCGAGGAGTTGGTGGCATTATATAAGCCCTAAGTTCTCCTTATGCTTTAAAAGCATAAGGAGTTTTTAAAAAAGTATTTTAAAAAAAGTAAAATTCATTTTATAATGAATTCAATAAAAGAAAAGGAAGTAAAAAATGAAATCAGCTTATTTTGTCGAAAAAAATAAAATGGAAGTGAGAGAATTTCCCAAAGCGCAACTTGTAAAAGAAACAGATGCTATCATAAAAATTGTTCGTGCCTGCGTATGTGGTTCCGATTTATGGTGGTTCCGTGGGATTTCTGAACGTCAACCTGGACCGGTAGGGCATGAAGCTATTGGTCTGATTGAAGAAGTAGGCACCGGAGTTAAAAATTTTAAAGTAGGAGATTTTGTCATTGTTCCCTTTACGCACGGTTGTGGACACTGTCCAATTTGTTTGGCAGGCTTTGAAGCCAATTGTCCAAATGCAAAAGATGGTGTGAATGGCGGTTATCAAGGGGAATTCTACAGAGCAATTAATGCTGATGGTGCACTTGTCAAAATCCCGGGCCAACCAAGTGATTATTCTGATGACCAGTTGGCTTCATTGACGACTTTAGCTGATGTCATGCCTACAGGTTTTCATGCAGCTAAAGCAGCAGATGTCCATGAAGGTGATACAGTGGTTGTCTTTGGTGATGGAGCGGTTGGACTTTGTGCAGTGATTTCAGCTAAACTTTTAGGAGCAAAACGGATTATTGCCATGAGTCGCCATGAAGACCGTGCAGCACTTGCGCGTGACTTTGGTGCAACAGATATTATTGCTGAGCGCGGTGAAGAAGCGATCCAAAAAATTATGTCCTTAACCAATGGTTATGGTGCAGATGCTGCCTTAGAATGTGTCGGAACAAAACAAGCAATTGAATCTGCTTTTCAAGCGGTAAGAGCAGGAGGGCGAGTAGGTCGTGTGGGAGTTCCTCATGATGTTGATTACAATGAATGGATTGATTCTCTTTTTTGGAAAAATATTCAACTTGGAGGTGGAGTAGCCTCTGTCGCATGCTGGGATAAGGAAATCTTACTCGAAGCAGTTTTAAGTGGGGAGATTAATCCAGGCCGTGTCTTTACAGCAGAATTTAGCTTAGATGAAATTCAAAAAGCATATGAAGCAATGGATCAACGTACAGCAATTAAATCTCTATTGAGAATTTCAGAGGGATAAATAAGAAAATAGTAAATAAATCAAAAGTCTACCAAAGTTGGTGGGCTTTTTTGTATTCTAAAAGTCTTATTTTTAAATTAAGTTAAAATAATTACTTTATTTTTACCAAAGTCTCTAATTAAGCGTATAATATTAAATAATCAGAAAACAAAAAATATTCACTAAAAGGAGATTTTGCATTGGAAAATCAGAAAAAGCACTTTCAAATGAAGTCATCAAGTAAATTTTGGTTACTTAGCACTGGAATTCTTTTAAGTTTGTTAGTGACTAGTCAGCCTTTAGCAGTAAAAGCTGATGAAAATTCGGCTGTTACCCCACCAAGCCAAACTGAAGCTGTCACTAATCCAACTGTAAATTCTTCTCTTGCCGTGTCTGATTCGACAACCGAAGGAAATACAGGAAGTTCACAGGCAGAAATGCAAACTAAAGCGGCGACCTTAATAGTTTCACAGGCAAGCACCGCTCCAAATGCCAGTTCAGTTTCATCATCTTCAACCAGTTCGGCTCAGACTTCAAGTGTAGAAACAAGCTCTAATTCTTCAGATATTTCAGCTTCATTGAGTTCAAAAGCCCCAAGTGTTCCTCTTGATTCATCAAAAGCAAACGTCACAATTGCTTCAAGCCTGTCGGCGAGCGGAGCAATCATAAATCCTGCTCTCACAAATGGTTCAATTGCCAGTCAAGCCAATGGTCAAGACCCTGCAATAAGCACTATTGAAGCGACCGGTTCAGTCGCAAATGACATTACAGGACCAGCCACGCTAGATGGTATCAATATTACAATCAAGGCTAACAACCTTGTGCCCAATAACTTTTTAACGCCTGATGGTCTTCATTGGTCGGCAAATACAGAGGTTATTCCAATCACAGGTCAGGTAACAGGTCAAATCAGTACTGAAAACTTTGGACAAACGGATGGCCCGACCATACCTGCGACCACTTATACTATGAATGCAGGAGATTCTGGACGAATTACTAATGTTGGAAGGACCCTAGCCGGAATGAATCTAGATTTGATCTACAAAGTCATTTCAACAGATGAATCAAGCTGGCAAGCCCCCGCAGAAAGTACGTCTGACTGTCCGATTGGATTGGCTTTTACAGGCGAACAAAACATTGCCAACTCCGACGGAAACTCGATTGTCGCCCTCTACTACGGGGCAAATAATGTCAACCTCAATTATCAAATCGTCGTACATAATACGAATTTTCAAGTCCCCGTTCTCGCCTCTTTTATCACAACGGATATTGATATGGCCCAAGGAGTCAAAACCAATCTTGCCAACCTTTTAACGGTCATTCCAAAGACCACTAATCTTGCGACCGATTCAAGTGGAGTTATTTATGATACGACAAGCCCTGATACCGACTTGAACGGTCAAGCTAGTCTCCCTTATGGCGGTTATCTGGGTGTTGGTTTTCTGTCAAATTTTGACTATGATTTTTACAGCCCAGCGCCAGTTCGTAGTGGAAATTCTTATCAATATTCACAAGGGGTTCGCTATGACCTTTTTGGTTCGGCGCTTCAAGCGCATTTAACCACACAAGTTCGTGATATTGTTTATCTTAACTACTATGATGCGGACGAAAACAATCAGCTTATCGTTCCCCAACATCAATTTATCTGGTTTCCAAATGTTTCTTGGAATGTACCAGCCAGTAAATTCCAACATTATGCTTATGGACAAGAAAGTCAGCACAGAAATGGGAACACAATAATAGTTGGTGATTATTATCACATCCAAAGTAACGTCACTTATGATTATTATGGTACGGACGGTATTTATCTAGGACAACAATCAATCACGGGGCTTTATAACAAGCCATATTCGGTCAATGTCCCTTATAACTTTGGTAATTACTACATCAAAGGAAGCACCACAGAGTCAGGACTTTATCCGAAAACTGATGAAACGCTAAACGTTTACTACAAATATGTTCCACCGATTGTTTATTACAACACGAGCAATCCCTATGCGACGACTTATTATGCCAATGGTTATGAATATGTACCGAATTACATTGCGCCTGTGGTTTATTATGCACCAACTTATAATGAATATAATTCTGGTGGGGGATATGGTTATGACGGAGGTACTCCTTATTCTGGTGGGAATGGTTACTCATCAGGAGCTGGATATAGCTCTACAAGTGTAGCTTCAAGAGGAGGTTATTCTCTTTATGTTCCACAATCTGCTTATTACTCTAAAGAAGCTCAGCTTGTAGCAGAAGAAGGGGAAAGAGCAGAAAAAGCCGATGAGGGAGGTTTCAATTTAGGAGAAGAAACAAGAGATGCTGTTCTTGGCAAAGGCATGAGTGAGTTTAGTAAATGGGCTCTTTACGCTGAAGATGACACCGGATATGGAGTCATTATAGATTATGGAATGCAAAAAGCCGAGGGAGAAGATACGGCTGATGCTCTCACTAAAACAGGAGCACACTTTGTATTGGGGGAGGCTGGAATGGCAGCCGGTATGGCTATACCAGTTCCTGGTTTGGATGTTGTAGCTGGGTTTGCATTCGGGTTTATTCTCAATACAGGATTTGACTTTTTATATGATAAATTAAGGAGGAAACGTTAATATGTCAAAAATAGTTAATAACATGACTCCTTTAGGATTTGTAGATAAAAGTAGAAAGAAACGATACTATATCAATCAGAATACAAAAGAAATTTATGTAGCCGAGGAACCTACTCAAAAATCAATAAGTATTATAATGTTTGCGATAATTGTTTTTCCTACTTTTCTTTCTTCTTGGGCTGAAAAGAGTTCTAGAAACTTTTTTATCCATACTAACTTTAAATATAATATTTTAATAATATTTTTGATTTTATTGGTCACACTATCAGTAATTGTATTAGAGATTTTCTTTTTTGAAAAATTGTACACTCATTATGTCAAACGAATAAATTATCAAAAAGAAGAGATTTCACTAGCTATGAAACAAAAAATACTTTCTACGGGAATTAAGATGTGGTATTTTACAAGAGTTTTACTTTTTGTAGTTCCATTTATATTTTTGGGATTAGCCATCAGTTTTATTATGACCTCTCAGTTGACCATACTTGTTTTGACTGTCTGTTTTGCACTGTTAATTCTAATCCTTTTTCCAATTACAAAAAGAACTTTCCAGACAATTGGAATATTAAAAGGACTAGTACAATTATCTAGGAATGTAAAGGATGTAAAGGATGAAAGAAGAGATTGACGAAAATAAAGAAAAAGAAGTGATTCAAAAAGCATATAAATATAATATCTTTCTTGGAATCTGGATTATCGCTGTATTCATCATTTTTTTGCTACAAATAACAAAAATTATTACAGACCAATATTTAACTTTAGGTTTTGGTTTAATTATTTTAATTTATGCGATTGCTCTTCATACCCAAAATCATAAATTAAAAATAAAAAGTATTGCTTCGATTTTAGTATATGGTCTTAATATCTTGAGTGTTATTGGTGTTGTTTTGATTATTTTAGCAAATCAGGCGCATAATCTTTTGGAGTTAGCGGTAGGGGTCTTATTGGGATTGGTGACGCTTATCTTACAAGTTTTAGCTGCTATTTTTGCACTATTGTCAGCAAGAAAATTGCGAAAACTCTATCCTGATATTCTTGATAATAGAAGAAAGAATACAAATTAGTATCTTATTTTTTACAAGTAAATATTTGATAAATGCTATTGAATCAAAATAGTAGACTGTGTTATAATAAAAGGAATAAAAAGATAGGAAATTTCATGACTTACGCAGACAAGATTTTTAAACAAAATATCCAAAATATCCTTGATAATGGTGTTTTTTCAGAAAATGCACGTCCCAAGTATAAGGATGGTCAAACCGCAAATAGTAAGTATGTAACAGGTTCTTTCGTTACTTATGATTTGCAAAAAGGTGAGTTTCCAATTACCACTTTGCGTCCAATTCCAATTAAATCGGCAATTAAAGAATTGATGTGGATTTATCAAGATCAGACAAGTGAACTTGCTGTTCTTGAAGAAAAATATGGAGTCAAATACTGGGGCGAATGGGGAATTGGCGACGGTACGATTGGACAACGCTATGGGGCAACAGTCAAAAAATATAATATTATTGGAAAAATATTGGATGGTTTAGCAAAAAATCCTTGGAATCGCCGTAATATCATTAATCTTTGGCAATATGAAGATTTTGAGGAAACTGAAGGACTTTTGCCTTGTGCTTTCCAAACAATGTTTGATGTTCGCCGTGAACAAGATGGTCAGATTTACTTGGATGCGACTCTTATTCAACGTTCAAATGATATGCTTGTTGCGCATCATATCAATGCCATGCAATATGTTGCTTTACAAATGATGATTGCAAAACATTTTTCTTGGAAAGTTGGAAAATTTTTCTATTTCGTAAATAATTTGCATATTTATGATAATCAGTTTGAACAGGCAAATGAGTTAGTTAAGCGAACAGCTTCTGACAAGGAGCCCCGTTTGGTGCTTAATGTTCCTGACGGAACAAACTTTTTCGATATTAAACCAGAAGATTTTGAGCTTGTGGACTATGAACCGGTAAAACCTCAATTAAAATTTGATTTGGCAATTTAGATTAACCAAAAAGTTACTGACAGAACACTGTCAGTAACTTTTTTATTGATAAAAATTTAAATATTGTTCGTTGACGAACAAAAAAGATTGTGTTATAATAATTCGTATGCGAACTAAAAAAGAAGCAATTGGACGACTTTTAAAAGTTGCCAGCAATCAAATGTCACGAGAGTTTGATAATTTTGCAGCTCAGCTTGATTTGACGGGTCAGCAAATGTCAATATTAGATTTTCTTGGAAACCAGAGTGAAGAAGACTCAGGAAAAGAAATCAGTCAGACGATGATTGAATTAGAATTTAATATCCGACGTTCTACAACAACGGAAATTTTGCAACGTATGGAAAAACGGCAGTTGATTAAGAGAAAAGCGAGCCCAACAGATGCTCGTCAAAAATCAGTTGAATTAACTGAAGAAGGTAAACAATATCTACCTGAAATTAGAACATATATCCAAGGTCATAATCAAAAAGCTTTGGCGGGTTTGTCAGCAGAGGAGATTGCTGCAGTTGAAAAATTCCTTAATAATTTTAGCATGCAGAAAGGAAAAGAATGAACACAGAATTAGAAACAAATACAGCCAATCATAAAATTAGCGCGAAAACGCGCTTTTCAATTGTCGCCGTGGCCCTTGTGGCTTTTATGGGGATATTAGCAGAAACAAGTTTGAATGTTACGTTTCCAACGCTTGAAAAGACCTTCGGACTTCCACTGAGTACGGTTCAGTGGGTAACAACCGCTTATTTATTAGTTGTTGCGATTGTTATGCCGACAAGTTCATATATTAGTCAACGTTTTCAAAATAGGACTTTATTTTTTTCAGGATTAATCTTTTTTACCCTTGGGGATTTACTGAGTTTAATTTCTCCAAATTTTACTATTTTAATGGCGGGACGCTTAATTCAAGGAATCGGGACTGGTATTGCCATTCCATTGATGTTTAATCTTGTCTTAACTAAAATTCCGCGTGAGAGAGTAGGACTTTGGATGGGATTTGCTGGGATGATTTTGAGTATTGCCCCAGCACTTGGACCAACTTATGGTGGACTTCTAACAGGGACTTTAGGTTGGCGAATGATTTTTGCAATTATTTTGATTATCCCAATCTGTCTTTTTCCTTTAGGAGCTTGGGCTATTGAGAAAAGTGAAAAAATACGTCCAGGCAAATTTGATTTTATTGCTTTTATATTTTTGTCATTAGTCATGACCAGTGCTCTTTTAGCTTTAGATTCACTTTCAAGTGCTCAATTTTCATGGATCTGGTTAGTGGTCTTTATCTTGGGGTTGATTGCTTTTATATGGCGTTCAAAAACAAGTACATTGAATTTTATTGATATCGATGTCTTTAAGAGTCCAACCTTTACTTTATCTGTCCTTGTTTATTGTATTTTACAATTTGTCAATTTGGGAATTAATTTTATCATTCCTAACTTCTTACAAGTTTCGTTAGGAGCTACAAGTACATTAGCAGGTTTTGCTTTATTGCCTGGTTCATTAATTGGTTCAGCAGCTCAAGGTCCAATTGGTGCGCTCTATGACCGCAAAGGGGCCAAGGGGATTTTATATAGTGGAAATACTGTATTCTTTATCGCTCTTGTTTTATTAACGATTTTTACTAAGAATCTGACTTTACTGGGTGTGATGGGACTTTATGTTGTATTCACTGTTGGTCGTTCTTCAAGTTTTGCAACAACCATGACCAATAGTTTAGCTCAACTTCCTCATGATAAAGCTGCCTCTGGTAATGCTTGGTTTACTACAACTTCTCAATTTGCAGCGTCAGCAGGAACGGCTACAGCTAGTCTTATTGCAACAAAATCAAGTAATTTAACAACAGGAACTCAACATGTATTTATGTTTTTCCTTTGTCTTGCTTTGCTTAATTTTGTCTTCTATACTTTGATTTTGAACAAGAAGATAAAATAAATTTGATAAAAAAAGTTTCGTAATGATACGAAGCTTTTTTTATCATTTAACATAGTATGCTTAAAAAGCATAGTTATTGATATAAAAAGCATTTCACGGCAGGTAAAAAATATTTTATAATAAAATCATCGAAAAGATAAAGCAATATGAAGCTTTTGAGTTGAGTTGAAGTGAACTTCAAGGAATATAATGAAAATAGAAGTTAAAAATGAATGGAGAAAAAATGTCAAACAATATTGAAAACAAAGTCGTCTTAATCACAGGAGCCTCAAGCGGTATTGGCCAAGCAACTGCTGAATTACTTGCTAAAAAAGGAGCCAAAATTGTACTAGCAGCTAGACGTAAAAATCGTCTGCAGGAACTGGCTGATAAAATTAAAAAGGCTGGTGGACAAGCAATCTATCAAGTGACAAATGTAACTAATCCAGAAGATAGTAAAAAGTTGGTACAATATGCGAAAGAAAATTTTGGCAAAATTGATGCTATTTTCTTGAATGCAGGAATCATGCCAAGTTCCCCTTTATCAGCTATTCATGTTGAAGAATGGGAAAATATGGTTGATATTAATTTAAAAGGTGTACTTAATGGGCTCGCTGCTGTACTGCCTGAATTTACAGCTCAAAAATCAGGACATGTTATCACAACGAGTTCAGTTGCTGGCCTAAAAGCATATCCCAATGGTGGTGTTTATGGGGCAACAAAAAGGGCGGTTCGTGAATTAATGGAGGTACTCCGAATGGAATCTGCTCAAGAAGGAACTCATATTCGGACAGCTACTATTTATCCCGCTGCTATAAATACTGAGTTACTGAATACAATCACTGACAAAGAAGCAGCAGAAGGAATGACAGCTCTTTATGAACAATATGGGATTAGTCCAGAGGCAATTGCTCGCATTGTTGCTTTTGCTCTTGAACAACCTGAAGATGTTAACGTCAGTGAGTTTACTGTTGGACCTACAACACAACCTTGGTAAGAAAAGGAGAAAAAATGAAAATTGATGTCAAAAAATTTTCTAAGATACAAGATATTTATATTAGCCCAGACCCGCAAGAACATCGTCCTGCTTGGATTTGGTTTGCTTATATTGATGGTGATTTAGCGGTAGCAGCAGGTCGCGGAACGGCATCAAGTTGGTGGAATTCAGCAATGATTTCACGTAAGGTTCAAATTCACATTGACGGGAAGGTCTATCAAGTGGAATTTGAACCTGTAACAGATAAAGAAAATATTGATAAATTTATTGATTCTTATCGACAACGTTCAGGTTATAGCTGGGATCCTGCTTGGGAGAAAAATTTTAGACCGACAGTGATGCGCCTAAAATTTTTGAAGGAACTTGGAAAAAGCACAAGATAGAATGCCTTGAGAATTGAAGAAAATTGGAGGTTAAAATGGAAAAACAAACTGCAGGACATGAACAACTTGGAGAATTTGCCCCAAAATTTGCTGAATTAAATGATGATATTCTTTTTGGAGAAGTCTGGAGTCGTGAAAAAGAACTTTCAGCACATGAACGTAGTGTCATTACGATTACTGCTTTGATTGCTGGAGGAAATTTTGAACAATTAAATTTTCATATGACAAAAGGAAAAGAAAATGGAATAAGTCAGGAAGAAATTTCAGAAATAATTACTCATCTGAGTTTTTATGTGGGGTGGCCAAAGGCTTGGTCGGCTTTTAATATTGCAAAAAAAATTTGGGAATAAGAGGGAAAGATATGACAATTACGGTCAACATTTTTTACCAAGGTAAGGGTGATAAGGCCCGCCTCTTTGCGGATGAAATGGTAAGTTCTGGTCTTGTCGATAAAATACGTCAACAAAGTGGAAATTTACGTTATGAATATTTTGTTCCTTTGGATAATAAACAAGCAATACTATTGATTGATGAATGGGAAAACCAAGAAGCAATAGACATTCATCATAAAAGTCCGATGATGGCAAAAATTGCTGAATTGAGAGAAAAATATCAACTGCGCCTAAAGGTAACGCGTTATCAACAGATTGATTAGAAAAGAGAGAACGAAATGAATAAAAAAGAATTAGAAAATGCACTTATTTTTCCTCAAGGAGAAAAAAATCCTTATGGCGCTTATTTTACTGGTCAATCTTATTTAGAAGGAATGATTGCGGATAAAGACTTGCCCTTTGGTGTGGGAAATGTGACTTTTGAGCCGGGCTGTCGTAATCATTGGCATGTTCATAAAGAGGGTTATCAAGTTTTATTGGTTACAGCCGGTGAGGGATGGTATCAAGAAGAGGGTAAGGAGGCCCAACTTTTACATGCGGGCGATACGATTGTTACTCATGCAGGAGTTAAACATTGGCATGGAGCGACAAAAGATAGCTGGTTCAGTCATGTGGCCATTACCGCGGGAGAAGCAGTTTGGTTAGAAGAAGTTTCTGATGAACAATATGAAAACTTATAAAATAAAAGAGTATTTCCGAACATTCAGCAAAACCGAACAATAAATTGAAAAAGTTCTAGTTTTATCCGCTAGAGCTTTTTTTATTTGGCTCATTAGAATAGAATAAGAAGCATAAAGAATTCCTTAAATGGATGGAGGATATTGTGGAAAAAGAAAAGTTGCTCTATGAAGGAAAAGCTAAGAAACTGTATTTTACTGATGATTCAGAGGTGCTCTGGGTGGAATATTGTGACCAAGCGACTGCATTAAATGGTGCTCGTAAAGAACAGATTACGGGAAAAGGTGCTCTCAATAATCAAATTACTTCATTAATTTTTGAAAAATTAAATGCTGAAGGTTTAGAAACGCATTTCATAGAAAAGTTGTCAAAAACCGAACAATTGAATAGAAGGGTTTCAATAATTCCTTTAGAAGTTGTTTTAAGAAATGTTGTTGCTGGTTCTTTTGCCAAACGATTTGGTCTTGAAGAAGGAATTGCTT
Organism: Lactococcus sp. KTH0-1S; assembly: GCF_052544945.1. Taxonomy (NCBI): domain Bacteria; kingdom Bacillati; phylum Bacillota; class Bacilli; order Lactobacillales; family Streptococcaceae; genus Lactococcus; species Lactococcus sp. KTH0-1S. Next base: position 1,551,217 of record NZ_CP195165.1, on the reverse strand, counting down.
TACAAGAACCAATTGTTGAGTTTTACTATAAAGATGATGCTTTAGATGACCCATTTATTAATGATGAACATGTTAGATTCCTGAACATTGCAACTTATTCAGAGATTGAATTTTTAAAGAGTGAAACGCGTAAAATCAACGAGATTCTGAAAAAAATCTGGGCTGAAATCGGCTTGACTTTAGTTGATTTCAAACTTGAATTTGGCCGTCTTGCTGACGGAAGAATTATTCTTGCTGATGAAATTTCACCTGATACTTCACGTCTCTGGGATGCGAATGGTCAGCATATGGATAAAGATGTTTTCAGACGTAATATTGGCGATTTAGTTGAAACTTATACTGAAGTTTTGAATTTGTTAGAAAATACGAAATAAATGAGTTCTAGTTTTTAGGACAGTTCCTCACATCTTATATAGAAAGAATTTTAAAATGACTAAAGTACGTGTTTACGTGGCTTACAAAGCCTCAATTCTCGACCCTCAAGCCCAAGCGATTAAAGCGGCAACTCATAAAATGGGTTATCAAGAAGTTACAGAATTAAATGTTGGAAAATTTTTCGATTTTGAATTTGATGCAGAAGCTGAGATTGCTCGCGCAAAAGCAATTGAAATTGCCAATGAATTGTTGGCAAATCCAAATATGGAAACTTATAAAGTTGAAATTTTGAATGAACAAAGCGAAGGAGCTAATTAATGAAATTTGCAGTCATTCAATTTCCAGGGTCAAATTGTGATTTTGATTTACTTTGGGCAATTCGTGATGTTATGGGAGCTGAGGCAGAATTTGTCTGGCATGATGAGAATTCGCTTGCAGGTTTTGACGGAGTATTGATTCCAGGGGGCTTTTCATATGGTGATTATTTACGCTGTGGTGCGATTGCATCATTTGCCAATATTATGCCGGAAATCAAACGTTTAGCTAAAGAAGGAAAACCGGTTTTTGGCACTTGCAATGGATTTCAAATTTTGGTTGAATCTGGGCTTTTACCAGGTGTATTGATTCGCAATGAGGGTTTGAAATTTGTTTCCAAATGGCAAGCTCTTAAAGTTGAAAATAATCAAAGTAATTTTACGACTGAATATGCCAAGGACGCTTTGATTAATTTACCAATTGCTCACGGTGAGGGTCAATATGTTGCTGATGAAGCTCAGCTTGCTGAACTTAAAGCAAATGGGCAAATTATTTTCACTTATGCTGACGAAAATCCTAATGGGTCAGTTGAAAATATTGCTGGAATTGTCAATAAAGAAGGAAATGTGCTTGGGATGATGCCTCACCCTGAGCGGGCCATGGAAGAACTGCTTGGTGGCGCTGACGGAGTACATTTGTTTGCTTCTGTCTTGAAAAACTTTGTTGGAAAATAAAAAAATTACTGACAGAATTTAGATTTTAAAAAACGAATCTGTCAGTAAATTTGTAATTTGAAATAATTGAATTCAGAGCGCTGAAAGCTTTTAAAGTAGAGAATATACAAGTTGCATTTCTATTGGAACGTATATTCTTTAGACTACTAATGCAGTAAATTGGGCTGTAGTTTTCTACGTTTTTAAGCAAGCGTTTCTCATATCTTATAGGAGAATAACATGACTTTGGAGATGTCACCAGAACAGATTCAAGAAAGCAAAATTTACCGTGAGTGGGGACTGACGGATGAAGAATATTTGAAAATCAAGGATGAGATTCTTGATGGCCGTTTGCCAAACTTTACGGAAACTGGGATGTATGCCGTGATGTGGTCAGAACATTGCTGCTACAAAAATTCAAAACCTGTCTTAAAAAAATTTCCGACGACTGGGCCACAAGTCTTGATGGGGCCTGGTGAAGGGGCTGGGGTTGTGGATATTGGTGATGATTTGGCGGTTGTTTTCAAAGCTGAATCTCATAATCATCCATCTTACGTTGAACCTTATGAAGGTGCAGCAACTGGTTCTGGTGGTATTATTCGTGATATTTTTTCAATGGGAGCTCGTCCAATTGCAATTTTGGACAGTTTGCGTTTTGGACCAATTGATAATGGTAAAACACGTCATATTGTTGACCAAGTGACAGCCGGGATTGCGGGATATGGAAACTGTATTGGAATTCCGACGGTTGGTGGCGAAGTAGCCTTTGATGAATCTTACGCTGGAAATCCTTTGGTGAATGTCATGTGTGTGGGCTTGATTGAACATAAACACATACAAAAAGGACAAGCTAAAGGTGTGGGGAATTCTATTTTTTATGTCGGAGCGAAAACAGGACGTGACGGCATTCATGGGGCGTCTTTTGCTTCTAAAGAATTTGGTTCTGGTTCAGAAACACAACGTTCAGCGGTTCAAGTCGGTGATCCATTTATGGAAAAATTATTGCTTGAAGCTTGTATTGAAGTCATCCAAAATCATGGCGATATTTTAGTCGGAATTCAAGATATGGGAGCAGCTGGATTGGTTTCATCTACATCAGAAATGGCTTCAAAAGCTGGGTCAGGTCTGCGTCTTAACTTGGATAATGTGCCTCAGCGTGAAACAGAAATGATTCCTTATGAAATGATGTTGTCTGAGTCACAAGAACGTATGGTGCTTTGTGTCAAAAAAGGACATGAACAAGAAATTATTGATTTATTTAAAAAATACGACCTTGATGCTGTGAATATTGGGCAAGTAACTGATGATGGTTTTTATACGCTTTATCATAAAGGGCAAATGGTGGCTCATGTTCCAGTTGATTCATTGGCGGAAGATGCCCCAACTTATTACCGTGAAGCAAAAGTTCCTGAGCGAATTCAAAAATTTACTGACAGCGAAAAATATCTTCCAGAAATTACTGACAGCTCTGTCAGTGAAATTTTCAAAAAACTTTTGGCTCAACCGACAATTGCTAGCAAGAAATCAATTTATGAAACTTATGATTCGCGCGTGATGACCAACACTGTTGTTGCACCAGGCTCAGATAGCGCAGTTTTACGAGTGCGTGGCACTAACAAGGCACTTGCGATGACAACGGACTGTAACGCTCGCTATCTCTATCTTGATCCAGAAAAAGGAGGAGCAATCGCAGTTGCTGAAGCGGCTCGTAATATCGTGGCCTCTGGTGGAAAACCGCTCGCGATTACTGACTGTTTGAACTTTGGAAATCCGGAAAAACCAGAACAATTTTGGGAATTAACAACAGCGGCTGACGGAATTTCACGATCTTGTTTGGCCCTTGATACACCAGTTATTTCAGGAAATGTTAGTCTTTACAATGAAACAAACGGTTCAGCTATTTTACCTACGCCGATGATTGGAATGGTTGGTTTGATTGAGGATGTAAAAAATATTACGACTCAAGAATTTAAAAAAGCGGGTGATTTGATTGTACTAGTCGGTCAAACCTTTGATGATTTTTCAGGTTCTGAGCTTCAAAAAATGCTGACAGGCGAAATTTCTGGAAGAATTGATTTTGATTTAGAAACTGAAAAATTCAATCAAGACTTTGTTTTAAAAGCAATTACTGACGGATTGGTCAGCTCAGCACATGACTTGGCAGAAGGAGGATTGGCGATTGCTCTAGCTGAATCTGCTTTTGCAAATGGCTTAGGCGTTGATGTGAAAGTTGATTTAACCAATGCCCAATTATTCTCAGAAACGCAAGGTCGCTTTGTACTCTCAATTTCACCAGAAAATCAAGCTGCTTTTGAAAAATTACTGACAGAAAGTTCTGTCAGTGGCGAAGTAATCGGAAAAGTTACTGACAGCGGAATTTTGGAAATGAATGAACTTTCTATTTCTACTGATGAAGTTGTCAGCATTTATGAAGGAGCCCTCCCATGTCTGATGAAATGACAAGCGCAACATTTACTGAGCAAGAGTGGTCGCATTTTGAAGCGAAGACATTAAATGAAGAATGTGGACTTTTCGGTGTTTGGGGGCATCCTGATGCCGCTCGCCTGACCTATTTTGGACTTCATGCTCTCCAACATCGCGGTCAAGAAGGCGCAGGGATTTTGGTCAATAATAATGGCAAACTCAATCGTCATCGTGGTCTGGGTCTGGTCACAGAAGTTTTCCGGGACGAAAAAGATTTGGAAGAGCTGACAGGCTCAGCAGCCATTGGACATGTCCGTTATGCCACGGCTGGTTCAGCAAATATCAATAATATTCAGCCTTTCCAGTTTGAATTTCATGACGGAGCACTTGGACTTGCCCACAATGGAAATTTAACCAACGCCCAATCATTGCGCTGTGAACTTGAAAAATCTGGGGCAATCTTCTCCAGTAATTCAGACACAGAAATCCTCATGCACTTGATTCGCCGTAGTCATCATCCAGAATTTATGGGCAGAGTCAAAGAAGCGCTCAATACGGTCAAAGGTGGCTTTGCCTATCTCATTATGACTGAAAATTCAATTGTCGCAGCCCTTGATCCTAATGGATTTCGACCACTCTCAATCGGTAAAATGAGCAACGGTGCACTTGTTGTGGCCTCAGAAACTTGTGCTTTTGATGTCGTTGGCGCCACTTGGATTCAAGATGTTCAACCCGGTGAAATCATTGAAATTAATGACGACGGCATTCATGTGGACCAATTTACTGACAGCACCAACATGACCATTTGTTCAATGGAATATATCTATTTTGCCCGTCCTGACAGTAATATCGCTGGAGTTAATGTGCATACTGCCAGAAAACGTTCAGGAAAAATTTTAGCCCAAGAAGCCAAAATTGATGCTGATATTGTCATCGGTGTGCCTAATTCATCACTCAGTGCTGCTTCAGGCTACGCTGAAGAATCTGGTTTGCCTTACGAAATGGGTCTGATTAAAAATCAGTATGTGGCAAGAACATTTATTCAACCGACTCAAGAACTTCGTGAACAAGGCGTTCGCATGAAATTGAGTGCTGTTCGAGGTGTTGTAGAAGGAAAACGCGTCATTATGGTTGATGATAGTATTGTGCGTGGGACAACCAGCCGTCGCATTGTCAAACTTCTCAAAGACGCAGGCGCCGCTGAAGTTCATGTGGCAATTGCCAGTCCTGCTCTCAAATATCCTTGCTTTTATGGCATTGACATCCAAGACCGTGACGAACTCATCGCAGCCACACACACGACTGATGAAATCAGAGAAGCTATCGGAGCGGATAGTCTGACCTATCTCAGCCAGACAGGACTTGTCAAGGCGATTGGTCATGATAAACTGTGCTTGTCATATTTTGATGGCGAATATCCAACACCGCTTTATGATTATGAAGCTGACTATTTGGAATCGTTAGCGAAAAATAGCGTGAAATGAAAAACTAGAGGACTCACTCTAGTTTTTTTAGCTAAATTCTAGAGCGATTATTTTAGATTACTCCTTTTAATATGTTAGGATAAGAAATAAAAGCAAGTGAGGTGAGCAAATGATTATTACAATAGTTGGAGGAACAGGACTAGTTGGTCAAGGTATTTTCAAGGAACTTGCCCAAGTTGCAGATTATGAATTACACAGCTTATCAAGAAATGGTAAATCTAAAGATAATCTAGTTGAGCCAGTTATTTACCATGCTGCTAATCTAAATGAAACCGGTGATTGGCAAGAACTTTTACAAAAATCAGATTGGGTGATTGATGCGGTAGGAATTCTATTTCCAAGTAAATCAAAGGGAATAACTTATGAAAAAAATAGTATTCAACCAGCAAAAATAATCATTGATACAATAGTTAACTCAAAAAATCAATGTCTTTTTATTTCGGCAAATGATGGTCCTTTTTTTATGAATGACTATATGAGAGCTAAAAAAGAAGTGGAGGCTTATGGTCAAAAACGTTTGAAATCAAGATTTGTTTCTGTTTTTCCAGGAATTGTCTATGATGCTTCACGAAAAAGCAGTTATTTTCCTGCACGCCTATTGGAGCTACTCATAAAAATTCCGATTTTTTCTTTCTTAAAAAGTTATCGTCCAATTAAACGAAGCCAATTTGCTAAGGAGATTCATAAAATTATCGAAGGGAAAGAAAGTTCACTGACCACTCGTATTAAATAAAAAACTCATGTTTAGACATGAGTTTTTCTAATTTACTTTGATTTTTTAAGAAGTGGAACTATTTTTGGATAAATAAGATAGGCGATGATAATTAAGATAATCAATGACGTAGCAATAAGATTCCATGATTTCATTAGTTCAATACTTCGAGCTGTAGGAATAGGAGTTGAAGTAATGACGAACAAGGTCTTGATAGATAAGCCATTTTTCATGATGATAAGTGAACCTAAAAGCATCAACAAAAATTGGTGAAGAATACTTCCGATATTTTGAATGGTATATTTTACCCAGATCCGTTTATCTTCAACGATATTAACAGTACTTTCATAGTCTTGAGTTAAGCTTGAATTTAAACTTCCTTTAAATAAACTAGTAAGGAATAAACCTAGAGCAAATAGAGGACTAAAAACAATCAAAAGTAAACCTAGAAAAATGCCGATTAAAGAGTAGGTTTTGACATTATTTCCAAGTAAATTTTTGACCTTAGAGGCAAAGACAATCCCTAAAACATAAGGAAGATAAAACTGTAAAAATAAATGCTGATGACCATAAAAGCCAGCGACATACAAAGAACAAAAAAGAAATAAATAATTTCCCACCGCCCCATTAATAGCTGTCAAATATGATAATTTACGAGGGATATTTCTTTGAATTTTATTTTTGAAAAAATTCGTAGCGACAATATAGAGGGTGACCAAAAAGAAAAATCCGAAAATGAAATAATCAAATTCTAAACTATTGGCAAGTAGTCGACTTGAACGTAATAGAAAGAGGCAAACAAAAAATAAAGCAAATAAAATAAGATATTTATATGAAGCTTTTTCTAAATCATTTGGATCAACTTTGTAATTGTCCAAATTTCCAACTAATTGGAAGGAGAGAAGATAAACTATTCCATAGAAGACAAAGAACAGGGGATATTTTAGAGAAGGGGATAAGACAAAAGAAAAGCCAAGGGCTAAAAATAAAAGTAAGCTAACTAAGGTTTTTCCTTTGATAAGCTGGTTAGTATTTTTTAGATAATAATTTACCGAAGTGTTTGACATCGGCAACCAAGCTGCACTCACTCCTAAAAGAATTCCGGATAAAGTATAGAAAGGAAAGTAGAAAGAACCCATAAATCCAAGCAAGCAACCGAGTAAACCGGCATACAATGAAATTTTTAAAAGACTATAGCTGTTGATTCTTGTTTTTATTCCCCTTATAAAGAATACGCCAGTCATTCTGAAAGTATAAAAGAGCAAAAAAGGAAGGAGGGCAAGAAGCGAGGTTCCTTTTGCAATTTGAATAAAAATCATGAATGGAAGGACTATAATTGTATTACTTAATATTAAGAGGGCAGACTTTCCCAAAGAATTTAGTTGTTGAGTCATTTTTCTCCTATCTTTTTATTTTGACATCTAAATCCATTATAAGGCAAAGTGTATTAAAAAGACAGCTTCACTAGTATTAGTGCGCAAATAATTCATTTAAAAAGTGTAAATAATTTTTTATAAATAACGAATCAAAAAGTTTGACCATTACTGACCAAAGTATTATAATTAGAATGTAGTGAGAAAAAGATAATAATCACTACTAACTATGAAATCGAAATGAGGTGTTTTTATGGACATCGAAAAAATGACAACAACGATGCAAGAAGCACTTGGTTCAGCGCAACAAATTGCGCAAGTTCGTCATCACCAAGTGATTGAAGTTCCACATTTATGGCGAATTTTTGTTCAACCTAATAGTTTTGGGGCGAACTTTTATAAAGATTTAGGGATTGACCTAGATGACTTTACAAATTTAATTGAAAAAGAAATTGACAAAATTAATTCAGTAGAAGGTTCAAATATTACTTATGGTCAAAACCTAAGTCCAGATTTGTTCCAAGTATTTACTGAAGCAGACAAAATTGCGCAAAAAATGGGCGATGAGTACCTATCAACTGAGATTATTCTCCTTACCCTCTTTGAATTAAAACAAAATCCATTGACCAGTTATTTGGTTAGCCATGGACTAACAAAAGCAAAAGCGCAAGCTGCAATTGAAAAATTACGCGGAGGTGATAAAGTGACCAGTCAAAATGCAGAAGAAACATACAAAGCACTTGAAAAATATGGGGTAGATCTCGTTGCTCAAGTTAAATCAGGTAAACAAGATCCTGTCATTGGACGTGATGAAGAAATTCGTGATGTCATTCGAGTGCTTTCTCGTAAAACAAAAAATAACCCCGTTCTTATTGGTGAACCTGGGGTTGGTAAAACAGCCATTGTTGAAGGATTGGCACAAAGGATTGTCAGAAAAGACGTTCCTGAAAATCTGAAAGATAAAACAATCTTTTCACTTGATATGGGTGCCCTGATTGCAGGAGCGAAATATCGTGGTGAATTTGAAGAACGTTTGAAAGCAGTCCTTAATGAAGTGAAAAAATCAGATGGACAAATTATCCTCTTTATTGATGAACTTCATACGATTGTTGGTGCAGGTAAAACAGAAGGTTCAATGGACGCTGGGAACCTTTTAAAACCAATGCTTGCACGTGGTGAACTCCATTTGATTGGGGCAACTACCTTGGATGAATATCGTAAATACATGGAAACAGATAAAGCACTTGAACGTCGTTTCCAAAAGGTATTGGTTACTGAACCTACTGTTGAAGATACAATTTCAATCTTGCGTGGTCTTAAAGAACGTTTTGAAATTCACCATGGAGTGACCATTCATGATAATGCTTTAGTCGCAGCAGCAACCCTTTCAAATCGTTATATTACTGACCGATTTTTACCAGATAAAGCCATTGACTTGGTTGATGAAGCCAGTGCAACAATTCGTGTAGAAATGAATTCACTCCCAACTGAACTTGACCAAGCTAATCGTCGCTTGATGCAATTAGAAATTGAAGAAGCGGCCCTCAAAAAAGAACGAGATGATGCTTCTAAGAAACGTCTTGAAATTATACGTGGTGAAATTGCTGAACTTCGAGAAGAAAATAATCAACTCAAAGCTCAATGGGAAGCTGAGAAAAAAGAAGTCGGCAACATTTCTGAAAAAAGAAATGAATTAGAACATGCTCGCCACGAATTGGAAGAAGCTCAAAATGAAGGAAACTTAGAAAAAGCAGCAGCCCTTCGTTATGGTAAAATTCCTGAAATTGAAAAAGAACTCAAAGCTATTGAAGAAAAAGCAAAATCAGATGATTTATCCTTAGTTCAAGAATCAGTCACTGAGGAACAAATCGCCGAAGTGGTTGGACGTATGACCGGTATTCCAATTACCAAATTGGTTGAAGGTGAACGTGAAAAATTACTTCATTTACCAGAAACACTGCATCAAAGGGTCGTTGGACAAGATGAAGCGGTTGAAGCCGTATCTGATGCCATTATTCGTGCACGTGCAGGAATTCAAGACCCTAATCGTCCACTTGGTTCCTTCCTCTTCCTCGGTCCAACTGGGGTAGGTAAGACCGAACTCGCGAAAGCTTTGGCTGAAAATCTCTTTGATTCAGAAGAACATATGGTTCGGATTGACATGAGTGAATATATGGAAAAACACTCAGTTTCTCGTTTAGTCGGAGCACCTCCAGGATATGTCGGTTATGATGAAGGAGGCCAATTGACTGAAGCTGTTCGTCGTAATCCTTATACCATCATCTTGCTTGATGAAATCGAAAAAGCACATCCAGATGTCTTCAATATCTTGTTGCAAGTTTTGGATGACGGTCGTCTGACTGACTCTAAAGGTGTTCTCGTTGACTTTAAGAACACAGTGTTGATTATGACTTCAAATGTCGGTTCGCAATATTTGCTGGATAATGTTGGAGAAAATGGTGAAATTTCGGAAGAAACAACTGAAAACGTGATGGCTCAACTTCGGGCACATTTCAAACCAGAATTTCTAAATCGGATTGATGATACCATTCTTTTCAAACCATTAGCACTTGAGGACATTAAGAATATTATCGTTAAAATGACTAGCCAACTTTCACATCGTCTTGAAGAAATGGATGTTCAACTTGAGTTGAGTGAAGAAGTAAAAGTTTGGATTGCCGAAAATGCTTATGAACCAGCTTATGGTGCGCGTCCACTCAAACGTTATTTGACAAAAGTCATCGAAAATCCATTAGCTAAGCTGATTATCGGAGGAAAAATTCCGCCAAAATCAAAAGTTATTGTAAGGCTTATAGATAACAAGATTGACTTTGATATTCAAAAAATTGCTGAATAAATAGAAAAAAGCCGTTAGCTGATGCTGGCGGTTTTTTATATTTAATAGACAGTTAGAGTTGGAATGAATTGTTATTTCCGAACAATTCAATTAAAAAGTTTCAGTACTACCCGCTGGAACTTTTTTTATGTTTGAAAATCATTTAACATGGAAGTAGAATAAAATAAATCAGAAAATGGAGAATGACAGTGTCTGAGAATGCATATGCAAAATCTGGGGTAGATGTAGAAGCAGGATATGAGGTGGTTTCTCGTATTAAGAAGCATGTGGCTAAAACCGAACGTTTAGGTGTACTTGGGGCACTGGGTGGTTTTGGTGGAAGTTTTGATTTATCTGTGCTTGATGTGAAAGAGCCTGTATTAATTTCAGGGACAGATGGTGTGGGAACTAAATTGATGTTAGCCATTCAAGCAGACAAACATGATACGATTGGGATTGATTGTGTGGCCATGTGCGTCAATGATATTATTGCTGCTGGGGCTGAGCCATTGTATTTTTTGGATTATATTGCCACAGGGAAAAATATTCCTGAAAAATTGGAGCAAGTTGTAGCTGGAGTGGCCGAAGGTTGCTTGCAAGCAGGAGCAGCGCTGATTGGTGGAGAAACAGCTGAAATGCCCGGAATGTATGATGAAGATGATTACGATTTAGCTGGTTTTGCTGTGGGTGTGGCTGAAAAATCACAATTAATTGATGGTGAAAAAGATGTGGAAGCGGGCGATGTTTTGCTTGGTCTTGCCTCATCTGGGATTCATTCTAATGGATACTCTTTGGTTCGGAAAGTTTTTGCTGACTTTGATTTGAATGAATCATTGCCTGAACTTGACCAATCTTTGATTGATACTCTTTTAATTCCGACAAAAATCTATGTCAAAGAGCTTTTACCCTTGATTAAACAAAATAAAATAAAAGGAATTGCTCATATTACAGGCGGAGGATTCCATGAGAATTTACCAAGAATGTTCGGAAATAGCTTGTCAGCTGAAATTGTTGAAGGTTCTTGGAATATTTTACCAATTTTCAAAGCTCTTGAAAAATATGGGGATATCAAACATGAAGAAATGTATGAAATTTTCAATATGGGAATTGGAATGGTAATCGCTGTTGCTCCTGAAAATGCTGAAACTCTCAAAAAAGTCTTGAATGCATTTGAAATTGGTAAAATGGTCAAAAGACAAGATGCAGCAGTAGTGATTAAAAAATAATCTTTTTTCATTGAGAATAGGGGATAGCATGAAAATTGCAGTATTTGCATCAGGAAATGGCTCTAACTTTCAAACACTAGCCGAACAATTTCCAAATCAAGTAAAATTTGTTTTTTCAGATCATCACGATGCTTATGTACTTGAACGTGCTGAGCGATTAGGGGTGGCAAAGGCAAGTTTGGAATTAAAAGAATTTTCTTCAAAAGTGGATTATGAAAAGGCTTTGGTGGAAATTTTAGAAGACAAAGAAATCGATTTAATTCTCTTGGCGGGCTATATGAAAATTATTGGTGCGACGATGTTATCAAAATATAAAGGAAAGATCATCAATGTTCACCCTTCTTATCTTCCGGATTTCGCTGGTTCACCTCATGCGATTGAAGAATCACATGAGGCAAAAAAGGGGTTGGGAATCAGTATTCATTATGTTGATGAGGGTGTTGATACTGGAGAATTGATTGCTCAAATCCCGCTCGCTTATCACGAAGATTTAGAAGTCTATGAGCGTTCTGTTCATGAAGCAGAGCACAAGCTCTATCCAGAAGTCGTTCGCCAAATAATACTTCATCAGCAATGATGAAGTTTTTTTATACGTTTTAGCTTAATAAAAATAAGAGAAAATTTTCAGTTCTTTTAAGGAAATAAAACATCTAAAATACTTTTGTAAGCGCTATTTACTTTTGAAATTTAAATGCTACAATGTAGTGGTAACATAATCTTAAGTAAAATAAGAGAAGGAAAAATGGTAAAGTATCTTAAAGAATTCAAATTTGAAAATTTTATGGTTTTCTTACTTATCACGATTGATATTGCTCTTGCGGTCTTGAGTTCGGTCTTTTTAGCAAATGTGCTCAATTCTTTGATTGCAAAAGAGATGAATCAATTTTTCTTATGGTTAGCTATTGATATTATCCTTTGGATGGTCGATAGTTTTGTTCAAGGAGCGCGTGATGTTTGGAAAGAAATTGCCATACAAAAACAGCTTAATGCTGTACGCCGTGATATCATTGAGCCTCTGACGGAAATTTCTTATTCTGATTTTGAAAAAAATAGTAAGGAAGATTATAACTCGTGGTTAAATAATGATACAAAACTACTTTATGATAATGGTTTCCACCAGATTTATTTTGTTTATACGGGAATTGTTGCGATGCTATTCTCAGGAATTGCTATTATCTTTTTCCACTGGGTATTGCTTTTGACAACCCTTTTGGTTGGAGCACTTTTGTTCTATTTTCCAAAAATGTTTAAACAATCAGTGGAACGAGATACGGAACAAGTGTCGGAACTTGCAAATGATGCCTTAGCGACATCTACGGATTACTTGCGTGGTTATGAAGTGCTTTATCATAATAAACAATTGGGTCTTATGCAAGAGCGAACCATGGGGAAATTTAATCAATTAGCTACGGCGAATGTGAAATTAATTTTTACCCGTGCTTGGATGCAGTATTCTTTATTAGGGACTAGTATGTTAGGGCAGTTTTTGATTTTAGCTGTTGCCGGTTTTCTTATCATGAATGGACAAATTGGCATTGGTGTTGTCATGAGTGTCGGAAATTTGTCAGGAACAGTAACTAATTACTCAAAAAGTGTAGCGAATAGTTTAATATTGCTCAATGCAACGGGAAAGCTGTTAGAGAAATATGGAAAAATTACTGACGAATCAAAAGTTACTGACGGAGAAGAAGTGACAGCTTTTGAAAGTAAATTAGAATTAAAAAATCTGGCTGTTGCATTTCCTGATGGGCAAAAAATTGAGTATCCAGAAATTGTCATTGAAAAAGGAAAAAAATACGCGATTATTGGCGATAGTGGAAGTGGAAAATCAACCTTGATTAATTTGTTGGTTGGGAATAAGCAAGACTATGAAGGAGAAATTTTATTAGACGGGAAAGATTACAAAGGAATTAATCGAAAATCTTTGCCTCATGTGATGAGTGTGATTATGCAATTTCCCTATCTTTTTAAGGAAACAGTAGAAGAAAATTTGACTTTAGGGCGCAAAATTTCGCCAAATATCTTTGATAAGTCGATTAGAATTGCTTGTGCGGATGACTTTGTATTTAATAAACTTGATACTGTTTATGATAAAAATTTGTCAGGAGGTCAGCAAGAAAGATTATCTGTCGCTAGAGAATTAATGGGCAGTAAGCCAATTTTAGTGATGGATGAAAGTACGGCGAGTGTTGACAAAAAAACAGCTCTAGCTGTAGAAAAAAATATTTTAGAAAATCCTGATTTGACGGTGATTATGATTACACACCATCTATATGATGAAACTCAAAGTTATTTGGATGAGGTGATTCATTTAGGACAGGAAATTGCTTAAAAAATAAATTTATATTAAAAAGACACGAGCAAGTGTCTTTTTATTTTCACTTAAATTGTAACAATTTTTCTAATGAGTTCATGTATTTCTTCAATTGGCTTATCTTGACCGTTCATTAACCATTTGCGCCAAAGAGCATAAACTCCATTTGCGACAAAAGTAATGAAATATTCGTCATTTGTCTTTTCATAAAATTTCTCAATTTCTTCAATATAAATCTGACGAATAATTGGTTCGTAACCTTGACTTTCAGAAAGGAAGAGATCATTTTTGAATTCTTCAAAGAATTTTAATTGGTTTTCAATTTTTGAACTGGCAGAAACATTCTGACGAATGATTTCAAAACTTTGAGAAATTTGAGGCTGATAGTATTGATAAATGACCTGGTCAATGGACTCAAAGTTACGATAAAAAGCCATTCTGCTAACTCCGGCTCTTTTACAAACGTTTGAAACGGTGAGTTGAGCAAGAGTTTTCGGTTTTTCGGATGTTATTTGAATTCCTAATAGTTGCAAAATAGCTGTAGTAATAAAATCTTTTGTATCGTTTTTGATAGTTTGGGAATAGTTTGTCGCTGCCATTACACTTCTCCTGATTGTGTCACACAAGCTTTTCAAAGGCTTGTATTTTTTACACTTCTATCGTACAATAATTTTACATAAGTTTCAAGTGTAACGGATGTTGATTAGGAAAAATAGAGGAAAAAATTAAATGACAAATACAAATAAAAAAACAATTCTTGTAACAGGTGGTTCTGGATATATTGCTATGTTTATCATGATTGCTTTATTGAAAAAAGGTTATCGAGTACGGGCGACATTGCGGACGATGGCTCGACAAGAAGAAGTGAAAAAAATGATGGCACAAGGCGGAATTTCAGATTTTACAGATTTAGGTTTTGTTCAAACTGATTTGACAAAAGAAGAAGGATGGAGTCAGGCCATGACTGGTGTTGATTCTGTGATTCATGTGGCTTCACCAACACCTTTGCAACGTCCTGACGCTGATGATTTAATGATGAAAATGGCTGTAGATGGAGTGAAGTTTGTGATGAAAGCAGCCAAAGAAGCAGGAGTTAAACGAGTGGTTTTGAACTCAGCATCGGGAGCAGTTTTAGCGGGGCATAAGCATCATCCAGAAATCTTCACAGAGAAAGATTGGACAAATCTTGATGCTCCAATTAATGCCTACCAACGTTCTAAAACGATGGCGGAAATGGAGTTTTGGAAACTTGCAGAAGCTTATGGTATTGAAGGAGCATCGGTTTTACCTACAGCTGTTATGGGTCCAATTCTTGGAAATGATTTTTCACATTCTAGTGCAGCTATAAAAAAGATGTTTGAAGGTAAAATGCCCAGACTTTTAAATTTAGCATTTGATTATGTTGACGTTCGTGATGTTGCTGATTTACATTTGCTAGCTCTTGAAAAAGATGAATCGATTGGTCAGCGTTTCATTGCAACTTCAGGCCAAAATATTACTTACAAAAAGCAAGCAGAGTTTTTGAAAAAGGAATTTGGTACAAAAGCTAAAAAAGTGTCTACTCAGGTAATTCCCGACTTTTTAGTTAAAACTTTAGCTCGATTTGATAAAAGTTTGGCGATGCCAGCTACATTTTTGGGGCAAAACACAGCTTGTTCAAATGAAAAATCAGTTAAACTTTTAGGCTGGAAACCACGTTTAGGTGAAGCAGCGATTATTCAAACGGCACAAACGATGTTGGACTTGGGAGTTATTAAAGTTGATTAAGAAAATTATGGTTTTGAAAATTTTCTATTTCCGAACGTTGTAAGCTAAAAAAGACCAAAGTCAGACTTCTGGTCTTTTTCTTCTCTCTAAAAAAGTCTAAAATAGAAACATATTGTGAAAAAAATTGGAGAGAAAAATGCATCCACATTTAAAAGAAGTTTTATTTACCAGAGAACAAATTGCCGAACGTGTCAAAGAGCTTGCAGAAGTTGTTTCACGCGATTATGAGGGAAAAAATCCACTTGTTGTTGGAATATTAAAAGGGTCAATCATGTTTACGGTTGATTTGCTTAAAGAATTATCAATTGATGCTGAAGTTGATTTTATGGATGTTACCAGTTATGGTTATGGGATTTCATCTTCTGGAGAAGTTAGAATTTTGAAAGATTTATCAACCGTGGCTCATGGACGTGATATTTTGATTGTTGAAGATATTATTGATACTGGAAATACTCTGCTCTATCTTAAAAAATTGCTGACAGGACGTCAAGCGCATTCAGTAAAAATTATCTCTTTATTAGATAAACCAAGTGGTCGTAAAGTTGATATTGACGCTGATTATGTTGGCTTTGAAGTGCCGGATGCCTTTATTGTGGGCTATGGAATTGATTATGCGGAACGTTACCGTCAGTTGCCATATATTGGAATTTTCAATGAAGAGTTTTTAATTAAAGATTAAAAGTAATTTCCGAACAATTATAATAAAAAAAGCCCAGTTTTAAAACTGGTGCTTTTTATTTCCAAACGATAAATGTAAAATAAAGACATGATAAATATTTACTGACAGTTCTGTCAGTTCTTTTATAAGAAAAAATATTACTGACAGAATTGTCAGCAGAAAACTTGGAGGAAATCATGTCAAAACGTGCACTTATCAGTGTTTCAGACAAAGAAGGTATTGTAGAATTTGCTAAGAAAATTCGAGAATTAGGTTGGGAAATTATCTCAACGGGTGGAACGAAAGCCGTTCTGGACCAAGAAAAAATTCCGAATATTGCAATCGATGAAGTAACAGGATTTCCAGAAATGATGGATGGGCGCCTTAAAACATTGCATCCACTAATTCATGGAGCCCTTCTTGGACGTAGAGACTTGGAAAGTCACATGAAATCAATGACAGAACATCATATTTCTCCAATTGATTTGGTTGTTGTGAATTTATACCCCTTCAAAGAAACTTTGCTTGCTGGGGGCAGTCAAGCAGAAATGATTGAGAAGATTGATATTGGTGGTCCTTCAATGTTGCGTTCAGCAGCTAAAAATCATGCGTCAGTCACAGTCGTTTGTGACCCATATGATTATGAAAAAGTACTGACAGAGCTGTCAGTAAAAGGTGAAACAAGTTTAAGTTTTCGTCAGCAACTTGCAGCAAAAGTATTTCGCCACACTGCAAGTTATGACGCTTTAATTGCACAATATTTGACAGAAGAATTTCCGGTAGAAAATGTAAAACCAGAAAAATTAACCTTGACTTACGACCTTAAACAAGGAATGCGTTATGGTGAAAATCCGCAACAAAATGCAGATTTTTATGAGTCAGCTTTACCAACGACTTATTCAATTGCCCAAAGTAAGCAAATTCATGGTAAAGAACTAAGCTATAACAATGTTCGTGATGCAGATGCTGCTTTACAAATTGCAAGAGATTTTGAAGAACCAACAGTTGTAGCCCTCAAACATATGAATCCATGTGGGATTGGAACAGCAACGGATATCGAAAAAGCTTGGGATTACGCCTATGAAGCAGACCCGGTTTCAATTTTTGGTGGAATTATTGTTTTAAATCGAGAAGTAACTTTGGCAACTGCGCAAAAAATGAGTAAGATTTTCCTTGAAATTATTATCGCACCCTCTTATAGCAAAGAAGCCTTAGAAGTTTTAAGTAAAAAGAAAAATATTCGACTTTTAACCGTTGATTTTTCTAAAAAAGAAGCCTCAGAAAAAGAAGCGCTTGTAACAGGGGTTCTTGGAGGACTACTTGTTCAAAATCAAGATGTCATTGTTGAAAATCCAAAAGAATGGACAGTGGCGACTAAAGTTCAACCAACTGACAGACAAATGGTGGCCATGAAATTTGCTTGGAAAGCAGTTAAGTTTGTCAAATCAAATGGGATTATTGTGACCAATGACCACCAGACGCTTGGTGTTGGTCCTGGTCAAACTAATCGTGTGGGCTCAGTAAAAATTGCCTTAGAGGCAACCGCTGAGAAATCAGCAGAACTTCAAGAAAATGCAGTTCTTGGTTCGGATGCCTTTTTCCCATTTGCTGACAATATCGATGAAATTGCTAAGGCAGGAATTAAAGCAATCGTTCAACCAGGTGGCTCTGTACGCGACCAAGAAGTGATTGATGCCTGTGATAAATATGGAATTGCGATGGTCTTCACAGGACTTCGTCATTTTAGACATTAATAAAAAGTCTACCTTTAGGGTAGATTTTTTGTCATCTATAATCTAAAAAATAATTTCCGACACTTTTTTCTGATATAATGTAGAGAATGCAAAGAATACATTAAGCAAAGGAAAAGAAATGACTGTACTACTTTTTGATATTGATAACACCTTACTTGATTTTGATAAAGCAGAATATGATGCTTTGGGAAAAATTTTTACCCACTATCAAATTGAAGATAATCAGGAAAATCGTGCGACTTACTCTCGTGAAAACAAAGCGCTTTGGCGTTTACACGAATCAGAAAAACTTTCACGTGAAGAACTTCTATCTACTCGATTTGACCATGCTTTTAGGGCTTTAAATGTGTCAGTAAATTATAATCCAGTTGCTGTTGATGATGAATATCAACTTTACTTATCACAAGGGCATGAGTTGATTAATCATGCCAAAGAATTACTGACAGAGCTGTCAGCAAAAGAGGCAGAAATGTATGTGGTTAGTAATGGAACTTCACGTGTTTCCCGTCCACGAATATTTGAATCTGGAATTTCTGATCACTTTAGAGAAATCTTTATTAGTGAAGAAGTGGGTCATCATAAGCCTTCTCTTGCTTTCTTCGATTACGTCTTTGACCACATTGAAGCGGCCAATCAAAAGAAATTCACAATCGTTGGCGACTCCCTAGCAACTGATATTTTAGGAGGGAATAGAGCTGGAATAAAGACAATTTGGTATAATCCAAAACAATTGGAAGTTAGTGGAGAAGCACAACCAGATGTGCAAATTCAAGACCTATTAGAAATTCCAGCTTTGGTTAAAAATTGGTAATAAAAAAACACTGTTTATTTAAACAGTGTTTTTTTATTATGCCTTCACTTTTTTTTCAAAAACAGACTTAAAATGAAACCAAAGCTTACAAAAATAAGGAGTAAGTAGAAAGTATGGTGGAAGGCAGTTAGATTTGCTTGTAAAGGAGAAAGTCCAGTCTGTTTTTTGATTTGACCACTTAAAAAAGCTGTCAAAAAGGCAATGGCAAATGAGTTGACTACTTGCATCATTTCATTTGTTAGTGGAGTAACTCGACTGATATTTTTCATTGGAACAGATTGAAGGGCGTGATTATTAACTTGCATATTGACTAAACCTTGACTTAAACCAAGTAAAACAATAGCACAAAGTGTGAAAGCCAAAGAAGAACTAGGTTTAATTTGACTAAAAAGACTAAGACTTAAAGCTCCCAGAGTAAAGCCCGGCAGAACTGCGGCTTTCGTCCCAAATTTATCAAAAATAAGCCCACCGATGGTCATTCCTAAAAAACTAGCAATTGCCTGCGGAACCATGATTAGTCCTGTATTTTCAGAAGAAAGTCCAACGACATTTTGTAAGTAAAGTGGGACAAGAAGCATGGCCCCAAAAACAACGATTTGATTAAGCCACATGAGCGAAATTCCTTTTGTAAATTCAGGAATTGCAAAAGCTCGAAGGTGTAAAAGAGGATTCTCAACACGTAGTTCAACAATAATGAATAAAAGCAACATGATAAAACCAAGCCCTACAAAAGAGAGGGCAGTAGGATTTGACCAGCCTTTATCTGCCCCAACGTGCACACCATAAATTAAAATTGGAAAGGCAAATGGAGAAAGAAGAGTCCCTTTTAAGTCAATTTTACTTGCTTTATTTGCAGGAAAATTGGGGAGAAAGAGGAGAACAAAGATTAGGGCTAGAACTCCAACCGGAAGATTAATCAAAAAGACAGCTGACCAATTGAAGTGTTTAACTAAGAAACCTGAAAGTGCAGGTCCTATTGTTGGAGCGAGCAACATTGGTAACCCTAGAAGGCCCATCATTGAACCTCGTTTTTCCATTGGGATAATTTTAAAAGACATCCCAATTCCGATTGGAGCAACAACGCCACCAGTTAAGCCTTGAGCAATTCGCCAAATAATAAGACTTTGCAGTGAGTGAGCATTAGCTGCAAGAAATGAAGCGATAGTGAAAAAAATGATTGCTAAAGCAAAAACTTTTTTATCTGAAAAGCGGTCTCCCAAAAATCCAGCAAATGGAATAACTGTGGCCATAGCTAAAGTATAAGCAGTAATGACCCACTGACTATTTGAGAGATTTTGATGGAAAGCAGACTGGATATGCGGAAGAGTGACATTCATAATGGTTGTATCCATCATTACTAAAAGCATTCCAATTGCAATTGTTAAAACTGCAGGTAAGACTTTTTTTAAATTAAAATCATTAGTATTATTCATAAAGAACCTTCGTTTATATTTTTTAGAACAGTGTTCGGTAAAAATAATACCATTGTTCTAAAGCAAAGTCAAGAAAAAACTTCCTCAGGAAGTTTTTTATAAATTAATTAATTTTAAGCATTTTTTCAATTCCTGAAATAATAAGCTGTAAACCAAACTCAAAACTTTCAGAAGAGCCAAGACTGGTGAGGCTTTCAGTTCGCCAATATTTATCGAGAAAAGGAGCCAGTTGTACCAGAGGAATTTTGACAGTAGAAAGAGGTTTTTCGGGTTGCTCTACTAAACGATCACTATCTATTTTACTGGTGTAAATAAAATTTAGAAAAAGGTTAATGGTGTAAAATTTATGATCATCAGAAAGCTTGAGATCATCTACAATCATTAAAAGTTTATCAAAGAGCCGAAGATAGTTCTCAGATTCTGGTGGATAATCCATCATCAATTGTGCGAGGTTTGGATAAGATTCTAAAACAGCATAAATATTTTTACCATAGACGAAAAGGCGGTCTTGCCACGTTTTCTCATTTGCTGGAAAAATAATTTCAAGGCTTGCTTTATCAATAAGTTCTGCAAAAAGTGCTTCTTTACTTGAAAAATGGTAGTAAAGAGAAGACACTGTCATTCCTAGCCGACTAGCTAACTTACGCATTGAAAATTCTGTGAGAGGAAGTTCTTCTAAAAGTTCCCAGCTGCTACTAATAATTTTATCTTTGGTTGGTTGAGTCGCCATAAGTTTTCGCTTTCTTTTTCTACTTAGATTTATTTTACATGTTTTTAATGAAAATTGCGATAGAAAAGCTGATAAACAAATTTGTCATTTAAAAATCGCAAAGGAAAAACTCCGGCTGGAATTGAGTAAATACCGAACAATCTCTCTTCTTATTTCTTGAAACTTTTGTTCAGGCTTTTTCTTTTATCATAAATCTTTTAAGATAGAATTATAAGATTTATAAAGCAGGAAAAGATAGATGAGCTATCGTCACTTTGGCTTTTATTATTCGTTCAAGATTTGTTGAATAATAAATAAATTAGATGAATACTATATAAAAAGCGTTTGGGAATATCGGAGAAATGATGAAAATTTTGGTAATTGGCTCTGGCGGCCGCGAACATGCCTTAGCAAAAAAATTTATGGAAAGTCCTCAAGTTGAAGAAGTCTTTGTAGCTCCAGGCAATTCAGGAATGGAAAATGATGGAATTCAAATAGTTGATATTTCCGAACTATCTAATGATAAATTAGTTGAATTTGCTCAAAATCAAAACATTGGACTGACATTTGTTGGCCCAGAAACTGCTTTGATGAATGGCGTTGTCGATGCTTTTAGAAAAGCAGAATTACCAATTTTTGGCCCAAATAAAATGGCCGCAGAGCTAGAAGGTTCAAAAGATTTTGCAAAATCAATGATGAAAAAATATGGGGTTCCGACGGCTGATTATGCTACTTTTGATAGCTTTGAGCCTGCTCTTGCATATCTAGATGAAAAAGGAGTTCCCCTTGTGATTAAAGCTGATGGGCTCGCTGCTGGAAAGGGTGTGACAGTTGCCTTTGATATCGAGACCGCTAAGTCAGCTCTGGCCGATATTTTTTCTGGTAGTCAAGGAAAAGTTGTGATTGAGGAATTTCTTGACGGTGAAGAATTTTCTTTATTTAGTTTTGTCCATGACGGAAAAATATATCCGATGCCGATTGCTCAAGACCACAAACGAGCTTTTGATGGAGATAAAGGCCCTAACACAGGGGGAATGGGGGCTTACTCACCGGTCCTACATATTTCTAAAGAGGTTGTGAATGAGGCTTTTGAAAAAGTTGTTAAACCAACAGTAGCTGGAATGATAAAAGAAGGCAAGTCATTTACAGGCATTCTTTATGCAGGGTTAATTTTGACAGAAGATGGAGTCAAAACAATTGAATTTAATGCACGTTTTGGGGATCCTGAAACCCAAGTTGTTCTCCCCCGTTTAAAAAGTGACTTAGCTCAAGCAATTATTGATATTTTAGCTGGAAATGAGCCAACATTAGAATGGCTTGAGTCTGGTGTGACTTTGGGTGTGGTTGTTGCTGCAGAAGGCTATCCTAGTCAAGCAAAACTAGGACTTATTCTTCCAGAAATTCCTGAAGGATTAAATGTTTATTATGCAGGAGTTTCCAAAAATGAAAATAATCAATTAATCTCTAGTGGAGGCCGAGTTTATCTTGTTTCTGAAACGGGAGAAGATGTAAAAAGTACACAGAAATTGCTTTATGAAAAACTTGATAAATTGGAAAATGATGGTTTCTTTTATCGTCATGATATCGGTTCACGAGCAATATAAAAATTTTGGTTAAGAAAAAAGAAGAGGAAAAATGGCAGAAGTAGCAATTATCATGGGTTCGAGCTCAGATTGGGCGACAATGAAAGAAACAGCAAAAATTTTAGATGAATTTGGTTTAGCTTATGAAAAAAAAGTCGTATCAGCACACCGAACACCAGCTTTAATGGCTGAATTTTCGAGCCAAGCTCATGAGGCAGGTTATAAAGTGATCATCGCGGGTGCTGGTGGAGCCGCTCATTTGCCAGGAATGGTAGCTGCTCAGACCCTCGTCCCAGTCATTGGCGTTCCAATAAAATCGCGAGCTTTGTCTGGTTTGGATTCACTTTATTCAATTGTTCAAATGCCGGCAGGAGTTCCTGTAGCGACAATGGCAATTGGAGAGGCTGGAGCAAAAAATGCTGCTTTATTTGCTTTGCAACTTTTGGCAAATACAAACGAGAATTTATACCAAAAATTGTTGGTCTATCGGGCTGCTGCACAAGAAATGGTCGAGGAATCAAACAAAGCATTACTTTAAAAAGAGTTCAAAAGTTGTCGGATTTCAAATAATGAAGGGTAGGAAGACTTGTGATAAAGAATACAAAGCAAACAATTGGTATTATTGGTGGAGGTCAGCTTGGACAGATGATGGCAATTGCTGCTCAATACATGGGACATAAAGTCATTACACTTGACCCAAATCCAAACTGTTCTGCGGCAAAAGTATCTGATGAACTGATTGTTGCACCTTATGATGACGTTGAAAATTTATTAAGACTTGCCTACGCTTGTGACGTCATTACTTATGAGTTTGAAAATGTATCAGCAAAAGCTTTGCACGAAATTGAAGGCTGTGTAAGGATTCCTCAAGGAATACGTCTGTTAGAGATTACGCAAAACCGTCGCTTTGAAAAAGAATTTTTGACCAACGAAGCTAAAGTTAATGTTGCGCCTTGGCAACTCGTAGATTCAGCGGAAAAACTCCCAGAGATAGTAACTAGAAAACAAGTTCTAAAAACAACAACTGGAGGCTATGACGGTCATGGACAAGTGGTTTTAAATGCTGATGAAAACTTGTCAGCTGCAAAATCACTGACAGAACTTTCAGAATGTGTTTTAGAAGATTTTATTTCTTTTGAACGTGAAATTTCTGTTATTATTAGTGGAAATGGTCACGAATATGTGGTTTTTCCTCTAGCTGAAAACGAACATAGAGAAAACATCTTACATCAGACGATTTCTCCGGCTCGTATATCTGCTGAAATTACAGAGAATGCTTATAAAATTGCGGCCTCAATTGCGGAAAAATTAGAGCTATCTGGCACCTTATGTGTGGAAATGTTTTTAACAGCAGATGGTCAAATCTATGTCAATGAACTAGCTCCAAGACCACATAATAGTGGCCACTTTACAATTGAAGCTTGTGATTTCAACCAATTTGATTTGCATATTAAAGGGATTTTAGGAGAAGACCTACCAGAACCTAAACTTTTGAAAGCTGCCATTATGCTGAACGTTTTAGGGCAACACGTTGAGGCAGTTAAGAGACTTAATCATGAGCATGCCGATTGGCATCAACATGATTATGGAAAAGCAGATGCTAAACATAACCGAAAAATGGGACATGTTACGATCTTAACAAATGATTTTGACCAAACGATTAATGAAATTAAAGCAACTAAAATTTGGGATTAATAAAAAATACTTGGTAAAAGCCAAGTATTTTTTTTATTTGATTTAGGCATGATAAAATGACAACATTTCCCCTGAAAAATAGAACAAAACAGTAAGATAAGATTCTTAGAAAGCGATATCATTAACTTGTTAAAAATAAAGAGTCTAAAAATGACTACTTGTTTTTTTCAAAGTTTTTTTCTAAATAATATTGCAAAATATCAAAAGAGCCTCTATCAGAATAAAAAACTTGATTATCAATTTTATCTTGATTGAAAGTCATGTAGTTGAGATTTGGGAAGAGTACACTATTTTTTCTAAATTCCTTCGGTAGAACACCATAAGATTTAAGAAAAGCGGTGTTGAGCGTTCTGATATCTGAGAAACCACACATGTAAGCAATATTTAATAAATTATCTTTAGAAGAAGAAAGTAATGTTCTTGCTTTTTCAGAACGAATCTTATTTAAATACTCGTTGAAATTAATCCCAAAATTACTTTTAAAGAAATGGGAAAAATACGTTCTGGAAAGTCCTTCATGCGAAGCAATCATTTCTAAAGAAATTTTATGGTCATAGTTTTCATGAATGTAAGAAGAAATTCTTTCCATTCGCTCTTGGAGATCCATTAATTTATTTTGTTCAGAACTGCTTAAAATACTGTATTCAGAAATACTTAATAAGCGATCTAATAAAAGGGAAGTATATCCGTGAGTACGTAAGGAATTATTCTTATCATCAGCAAAATAACTTAAAGCCGCTTGTAAGAGTAATTTTAAAGTTTCAGGTTGATTTTTTAGATTGAAAGGATGACTTTCAAAATAAATTTTATCCAGCTGAGGGAAGATAATTTTAAAAATTTCTGATGAAAACTGTAGAATCAAAAGTTTCATAGAGTCGCTTGAAGATAGTTCGTGAACTTGGCAACTATTAAAGATAATTGCATGTCCAGCTTTGATTTCAAAGCATTGCTCTTGTGTTATTACCTGACCAGCCCCTTCTAAGACAAAAGCTAATTCAATGTCAAAATGAAGGTGAGGTTTTCTGTAAGTAATATCGACAAGTAGAAAATTAAGATTATTTATTTTTGAGTGATAAATATTCTCTAATTCGTTTTTCATGTTCATTCTCTCCTAATCACTATTATTATGACATATATTACAAAAAATGTATAGTAGTAATTACGAGTTTGGAAATAATATTAATATCATAAAGAGGAGGAGCTATAAAAATGGCTTACTTTAACGACATCGCACCTATCAAATACGAAGGTACAAAAACTAAAAATATGTTTGCCTTTCGTCATTATAATCCAGAAGAAGTAGTTGCTGGTAAAACAATGGAAGAACAACTTCATTTTGCCCTTGCGTTTTGGCATACAATTACAATGGATGGGTCAGATCCCTTTGGGGGAGCAACAATGGAACGTCCTTGGGATTTGGAAGGTGGTTCTGAACTTGACCGTGCTCACCGTCGAGTAGATGCTTTCTTTGAAATTGCTGAAAAATTAGGTGTTAAATATTATTGTTTCCACGATATTGATATTGCACCTACTGGAAATTCTTTGAAAGAATTTTATGCTAATTTGGACGAAATTACTGACCACCTTCTTGAAAAACAAAAAGCAACAGGGATTAAATTACTTTGGAATACAGCAAACATGTTTTCAAATCCCCGCTATATGAATGGTGTTTCAACTTCTAACCGTGCTGAAGTCTTTGCTTATGGTGCTGCTCAGGTCAAGAAAGGACTTGAACTTTCTAAAAAACTTGGTGGTGAAAATTACGTCTTCTGGGGTGGTCGTGAAGGTTATGAATCACTTTTGAATACAGATATGGGTCTTGAAATGGATCATATGGCAAAATTCTTCCATTTGGCAATTGATTATGCAAAATCAATCAACCACTTACCTATTTTCTTGATTGAACCAAAACCAAAAGAACCAATGACTCACCAATATGATTTTGACTCAGCAACAGCTCTTGCTTTCTTGCAAAAATATGACTTGGACAAATACTTCAAACTCAATCTTGAAACAAATCATGCTTGGTTGGCTGGGCACACTTTTGAACACGAATTAAATACTGCACGTACTTTCAATGCTTTGGGCTCTATTGATGCCAATCAAGGAAATTACTTGCTTGGTTGGGATACAGATGAATTCCCAACACTTGTTATTGATATCACACTTGCGATGCACCAAATTCTTTTGAATGGTGGACTTGGCAAAGGTGGAATTAACTTTGATGCGAAAGTACGTCGTACAAGTTTCAAAGCAGAAGATTTAATTCTTGCTCATATTGCAGGGATGGATACTTATGCGCGTGCTTTGAAAGGTGCAGCAGCAATCATTGAAGATAAATTCTTGTCTGATATTGTTGACGAACGTTATAGTTCATACAAAAATACAGAAGTTGGACAATCTATTGAAAATGGAACAGCAACTTTTGAAAGTCTTGCCGCATTTGCACTTGAACAAGGTGACGATATTGAACTTGATTCTAATCACTTGGAATACATCAAATCAGTATTGAATGATTATCTTGTTTAAAATTTAGAACTTAAAAGAGGGCGAGGAATTCCTCCTCGTCCTTCTCTTTTATTATGAGGAATAATAATGACTTACGTGTTAGGAATTGACTTAGGAACATCAAGTCTTAAAGGGATTTTGATGGATGAAGTTGGTAATTTAATTACAACAAAATCTGCTGAATACCAAATTGATACGCCCAAACAAGGCTATTCTGAACAACGTCCAGAATATTGGATTGTGGCACTTGAATCAGTACTGACCGGTTTGTCAGTAGAAATTTCAGACTTTGGTCAGCAACTTGCAGGCATTAGTTTTTCGGGGCAAATGCATTCATTAGTCGTTTTAGATGACAATAATAAACCAGTTTATCCAGCAATTCTTTGGAATGATGTGAGAACAAGCAAACAATGTCAAGAAATTACTGACAAACTTGGTCAGCGACTTTTAGAGATTACAAAAAATATCGCTCTTGAAGGATTTACCTTACCAAAAATTCTTTGGCTCCAAGAAAATGAACCAGAGGTTTGGTCAAGAGTTAAAAAAATAATGTTGCCAAAAGATTACTTGAGCCTTTGGCTGACAGGAAATATTTATACCGAATTTTCTGACGCAGCAGGAACTTTACTTTTAGATATTGAGAAAAAACAATGGTCAGAGGAAATTACTGACGCATTCAATATTGATAGGGGAATTCTACCTGAATTGATTGAATCCACTGACCGAACAGGATTTGTCAAAGCAGAAATAGCTGAACGCTATAAACTGACAAATGAAGTAAAAGTATTTGCTGGTGGAGCCGATAATGCTGCCGCCGCTCTGGGTGTTGGTTTAATCAATGAAGAAGTGGGCTTGATTTCAATGGGAACCTCCGGAGTCGTTTCCGCTTATGAACCTAAAATTGCAGATTATAAAGGAAAACTTCATTTCTTTAATCACACGGTTCCGGGTGCTTATTACTCAATGGGAGTAACCTTGGCTGCCGGAAATTCTTTAAACTGGTATAAGGAAACTTTTGGAAAAGGCTTGAGTTTCAATGAACTTTTGTCAGAAGTTTACACAGTTTCTCCTGGTTCAGAAGGATTGCTCTTTACGCCATATATTGTAGGTGAAAGAACACCACATTTTGATTCAAAAATTCGTGGAAGTTTTATAGGAATTTCTGCTCATCATGAACAAAAACATTTTTCAAGAGCGGTGCTTGAAGGAATTACTTTTTCATTGCACGATTCTAAAGATATCATGGAAAAAACGAAAAATAAGAAGTTTAAACGTTTGATTTCCGTAGGTGGGGGTGCGCAAAATCCCGACATTATGCAAATGCAAGCAGATATTTTTAATTCTGAAATGATTCGCTTAACGGTTGAGCAGGGACCGGGACTTGGTGCTTGTATGATTGCTGCTTTTGGTTGTGGACTTTTTGATAGCTTAGAAGCGGTCACTGAAGCTTTTGTTCATTACAAGGAAGCCAGTTTCACACCAAATCCGAAAAATGTAGCACGTTATGAGCAAATTTATCAAATTTGGAAACAAGTTTATAAAAATACCTCTGAAATTTCTCATCAATTAGTAGAATTCAATGACGAAGGTTAATTATGACATTTACCATTTCCAAAGAATCTTTGACTTTTAGAGCTGACAAATCAATTAGTCAGATTACATTATCAAATGAACGACTCACCATCGTTGTCCATGATTATGGAGCAAGAGTCCATCAACTCCTCACTCCTGACAAAAATGGAACATTTGAAAATATTCTTTTATCCAAAAACAATTCCGAAACCTATGCAAATGATGGAGGATATTATGGTGTAATTTGCGGTCCAGTTGCCGGGCGTATTTCAGGTGCTACTTATGATTCTGTCAGTTTAGAGGCAAATGAAGGAAAAAATAATTTACATTCTGGAAGCCATGGGTGGGAAAGACAATTTTGGTCTTATGAAACTTTTGAAACAGCATCGTCTCTTGGCATTAAACTAAGTTTAAGAGATGAGGAGTCTGGTTTTCCAGGTCAAATCCAAGCAGAAGTCACTTATAAATTAACTGACAATAAGTTAGAAGTGACAATATCAGGTCTGTCAGCAACTGATACTGTCTTTAATCCGGCTTGGCATCCTTATTTTAATCTGTCAGCAGAATTATCAACAACTCATGAGCATTTCATTCAAGCAAATGTTGACTTTCTAGTTGAAACCAATCAAGAGAATATACCAACTGGTCGTCTTCTAACTGTTGACGACAGTTCTTATTCAATTAAAGAAAGCGTTTCAATCAAAAAACTTTTAAAAGATAATTCCGAAGGACTAGATGATTGCTTTGTTTTTAATACTAAAGGAGATAAAAGTTTGATGCTTTATGACCCTTTATCTGGTCGGAAACTAGTAGCTCAAACTGATAGACAAGCGGTCGTGATTTACACAGCCACAAATCCAGAAACAGAGTCAATGATTAATGGCAGACCAATGTCCAAAAATCGCGGAATTGCTATTGAATTTCAAGAAATACCTGACCTTGTTCATCATCCTGAATGGGGAAAGATTGAGCTTAAAGCAGGTCAAAAAAAGACTTTTATAACAGAATATCTATTTACAAGAGATTAAAAATTTACTGACAAACTCATCAGTAAAAATAATTTTAATAAAATAATAGGAGGGATGTACTCAAAAATGAGTAATGAAATCAAACAAGTTCAACATGATGAATATCATGAATTAACGCTTGGAGAACGTATTGGTTATGGAATGGGGGATTTTGCACAAAACCTTGTATTTGGGACTGTTGGTGGCTTTTTAGCACTCTATATGACAACGGTCAATGCGATTGGTACTGCAACAGCCGGTTTTATTTTTCTGTTCGTTCGAATTATTAATGTATTTTGGGACCCAATGGTTGGGACTTTTATTGATAAAAGAACATCAAAAGCAGGAAAATATCGACCTTGGCTTTTAAGAGCAGGTATTCCTCTAGTGATTTTAGCTGCCTTACTTTTTGCACCTCTACCAGGTGTTAAAGGGTCTGTCCCCTTTGCTTTTATCGTTTATTTTGCCTTAGACTTAGTATATTCAGTTGTTAATATTCCTTATGGTTCACTTAATGCATCATTAACTCGTAATCCGGAATCCGTTGATAAGCTGACAAGTACACGGATGATGTTGGCAAATGGAGCAAATCTCTTAGTCTATACCCTCTTTCCAATGTTTGTTCAAATGGCAGCACCGAAAGGAAGAAGTCTTAAAGATACTGGATTATTTGGCCTTAAACTTCATATGGGGAATTATACTGATCCCTCAGCGGGACATGCTTGGTTTGGAGTTTACTCAGTTTATATGATTATTGGTGCAATAGCTTTATTCCTATGTTATAAATTGACCAAAGAACGTGTGGTTGCAACAGCAGAACAATCGGCAGAAGTTAAAACAACTGACCTCTTCCTTGAATTAAAGAACAATCGTCCACTTGTAATTCTAGGGATTTTCTTCATGTTAGCTTTCACCTTCATGTTTTTCATGAATACTGTAAATGGTTTCTTTAATCAATTTGTTGTTGGACATTCAGAATGGATGGGAGCCATTGGCCTCATTGCTTCAATTCCAGGAATTGTTTTCCCAATCTTTTGGCCTCGTTTAAAGAAAATTTTTGGTAAAAAAGGTTTCTTCCATCTTTTTATCGGAATGTTCATTGTTGGAGAAATTTTAACATATATTTGGTCACTTAATGGAATGCATGATGCCCTCTGGTTAGCTTATGTTGCTACCTTTATTAAACAATGGGGCTTAACATCAGCAACAGGATTCATGTGGGCATTAGTCCCTGAAGTTGTCGCTTATGGAGAACTCAAATCGGGTAAAAGAAATGCTGCGATTATTAACGCAATCATGGGACTTTTCTTCAAAATTGGTTTTACATTGGGTGGAGCGATTCCACTTTGGTTCTTGGCAGCTTATGGTTTCAATGAAACAGCAGCACATCAACATGCTAATGCCTTAGCTGGTATAAATCTCACAGCAATTTGGATTCCAGCCATTCTTGCTTTTGTATCAATGATTATTATGCAACTCTATCCAATTTCTGATAAGGATGTAGCAGAGATTAATCAACAGCTTGATGAAAAACGTGCTCAACTTAAGGAAGCGGAATAATTTATATTAAAAGGAGACAAAATCATGTCACTTATTCAAAACCCAATTCTTCCCGGCTTTAATGCAGACCCAAGCATTATTCGCGTAGAAGATACTTATTACATCGCGAACTCCACTTTTGAATGGTTCCCCGGTGTTCGTTTACATGAATCAAAAGATTTAGAACATTGGAACCTACTTCCAAGTCCATTGTCAACAACCACTTTGTTGGATATGAGAGGAAACTCAGCTTCAGGTGGAATCTGGGCCCCTGATTTATCTTATGCGGATGGTAAATTTTGGCTTGTTTATACAGATGTTAAGGTTGTCAATGGTGCTTTCAAAGATATGACCAATTATTTAACAACAGCCACAGATATCAAAGGACCATGGACAGACCCAATCAAGCTCAATGGTCTTGGCTTTGACGCTTCACTTTTCCATGATAAAGACGGACGAAAATACTTAGTTCAACAAACATGGGATCATCGTGAATACAAGCATCCATTTGACGGAATCACATTGACTGAGTTTGATGTGACAACAATGAAGTTACAACCTAAAACATCTAAAACGATTTACAATGGTACAAATGTCAAATTGGTTGAAGGTCCACATCTCTACCAAATTAATGATTATTATTATCTTTTTGCGGCTCAAGGTGGAACAGTCTTTACGCACCAAGAAGTCGTGGCTCGCTCTAAAACATTGGATACTTTATCTTTTGAAACTGAACCCGGTGATCCATTTATTACAAACTTCGATACTCCTGATAATTATATTCAAAAACAAGGACACGGAGGTCTTGTATCTACACCCAAAGGTGAGTGGTATTATGCTTCCTTATGCGCTCGACCATGGAATCATAAAAATGAATCAAGCACAGACCCTCGTGGTTGGAGCTCTTTAGGTCGTGAAACTTCTATCCAAAAAGTGGAATGGGACGAAGAAGGTTGGCCACGTATTGTTGGTGGTCATGGTGGGACAACTTTTGTCGAAGGACCAAAAGATGCAATTCAGACTAATGCACCTGCTGACCACAGTCAAAAAGACGATTTTGCAAGTTCTACTTTGGATATTAACTGGAATACATTGCGTGTCCCATTTACTGAGAAAATGGGTTCAGTTAGAAATGGCAAGTTAACATTGATTGGTCAGGGCTCTTTGGCAAATAATTTTGATTTATCTTTGATTGCTAGACGTTGGCAAGCTTTCTATTTTGATGCAGAAGTCAAAGTAAAATTTGACCCATTTTCTTACCAACAAATGGCTGGATTAACCAACTATTACAATGACCGTCATTGGTCCTTCGCTTTTATCACATGGAATGAAATCAATGGAGCTGTCATTGAAGTTGCTGAAAATAACAGAGGAAACTATACTTCTTATTTAAAAGATAATGCCATTAAAATTCCTGACGGGACTGAATATGTTTGGTTCCGCACTAAAGTCCGTAAAGAATCATATTCTTATGAATATAGTTTTGACGGCAAAAAATTCATAGAAATTCCTGTAGTCTTAGATGCGGCTGTCCTTTCAGATGATTATGTTTTACAAACTTATGGCGGATTCTTCACTGGAGCATTTGTTGGGCTTGCTGCCGTTGATTATTCTGGATATGATAGAGTTGCAGAATTTTATAACTTTGACTATAAAGAATTAGGAGACAAGGTCTTACCAGACGGTTCTTATACTTGGAAAGCAAGTGAATCAAGATTTGATTAGTCTACAATCCCTTACCTACATTATTTGTAGTAAGGGATTTTTAGTAAAGGAAAAAGTCGATGAGAATGTTAGATGAAGCAGAAAAATTACGTTTAGCAAAGCTATCTATTTTTGATAAAATAAATAATGGTGATTGGTACCAATATAGCAAAGAAGTAGAACTACAAAAAATAGTCAAAAATTCTAGTCAAAAAATTTCTGAAATTAATGATAAGGCAAAAGAAAATATTGATGAAGCAAGAAAACTCTTGGAGGATTTTCTTCCAAATTTACCTCAAAGTTCAGAAATATATTTTCCAATAATTGCTTTGGAATATCCCAATCGTTTTAAAGTCGGAGAAAATACTTTTATTAATAGTGGACTTCAGATTATTAGTGCGGGTAAGGTTAAGATTGGGAAAAACTGTTTTATTGGACCAAATTGTCAATTATTTACACCTAATCATCATGCCAGGGATGTGTTTTTAAGACGTGAAGGCTGGCAATATGATGGGCCAATAGTAATTGGTAATGATTGTTGGCTTGGCGGTTCAGTGATTCTTTTACCTGGAGTTTCTTTAGGAGATGATGTTGTCGTTGGTGCTGGCTCTGTGGTGACCAAATCATTTCCTAGCCACTGCATAATTGCTGGAAATCCGGCACGCTTGATAAGAAATGAATAAACTCATAAAAACTACTCTTACATAAGAGTAGTTTTTAGCTTTATTATGAGCAACATTTCCATTTTAAAATATCAAGGATTACAAGAAAGTAATTGTAGAAAGCGGTATCATTTGTGGGTAGTAAAAAAGGCAAGAAGACTTGCAAATAAAAATTAAGGAGTTACTATCATGAGAAAACTTTCTCCCACTTTCATCTATTTTTTTGGTGCTTTAGGTGGCTTATTATTTGGATATGACACAGGCGTCATATCGGGAGCACTACTTTTTATTGAAAAAGAGAGCTGGCAGGTGAGTTCTTGGGCTTGGATGGAAGGATGGATTACAGCGGCAGTTTTAATGGGAGCTGTAATTGGCGCGGTCGTGATTGGACCAATGAGTGACCGTTTTGGTCGGAAACGTTTGTTACTTTTGTCAGCGGTCATCTTTTTTGTTGGAGCTTTAGGTTCAGGACTTTCAAATAGTGCTGAGTTACTAATCATCTCTCGGGTTATTCTCGGGATGGCTGTTGGGTCAGCTTCAGCTTTGGTGCCGACTTATTTATCAGAACTTTCACCCGCTAAAATTCGTGGTGGAGTTTCAACTATGTTTCAATTGATGATTATGACTGGAATTTTATTAGCCTATATCTCAAACTATGCTTTAAAGGGAGTTTCAGGAAATTGGCATTGGATGCTTGGTTTGGCCACTGTTCCAGCAGCCCTTCTTTTCATCGGTGGACTCTTTTTGCCAGAATCTCCAAGATTTCTTGTTCGTCATGATAATGAAGCAGGTGCCCGTGAAATATTAGGGATGATAAATGACGATCCAAACTCGATTGAAGCAGAAATTTCTGATATTCAATTGATGGCTAAGGAAGAAAAACAAGGTGGCTTACAAGAATTATTTGGTCAAATGTCACGTCCAGTTTTGATTATGGCAATTGGTCTGGCAATTTTTCAACAGGTTATGGGGTGTAATACGGTCTTATACTTTGCACCATCAATTTTTGTTGCGGTAGGATTTGGAGCAAGCGCAGCTTTACTTGCTCATATTGGGATTGGTATTTTCAATGTTATTGTAACTTATATTGCAATGAGAGTAATGGATAAAGTTAATCGTCGGTGGATGCTCAATTTTGGTGCTTGGGGAATGGGAATTTCACTTGTATTGATGTCAGTAGGAATGATTTTAGCAGAAAATGCTCATATTGGCTTTGGTAAATATTTAGCAGTTATCGCTTTAACGGTATACATTGCCTTCTTCTCAGCAACTTGGGGACCTGTAATGTGGGTAATGATTGGTGAATCTTTCCCACTTAAAATTCGTGGCTTAGGAAATTCTTTTGGTGCTGCCGTCAACTGGGCTGCTAACTGGGTGGTATCATTAACATTCCTACCATTATTATCATTCTTTGGAACAGGTAAAATTTTCCTGATTTATGCAGCTTGTTGTTTTCTCTCAATTTGGTTTACTAGTAAAAAAGTTATTGAAACAAGAGGTAAAACACTCGAACAAATCGAAGCAGAATTACTGCATCGTGTGCATCATTTAGAAGAAGAGGGATAAAAGATTTAAAAGAACTCCTTGCATAAGAGGCGAGGAGTTCTTTTATATAACTTAGTGTCAATCTTCAGTTTTTAGTTTTTTTACAGAATTTCTACGAATTAATTTTGGTGGGTAAAGAATATCTTTCTCAAATTTCCCGTTTTTTATGGTATTAACAATCCATTTTGCAGCGTCTATTCCCATTTTTTCTTTAGGATGGACAGTTGTTGTTAAACTAACTTCTCCCATTTGACTTAGAGTAGAGTCATCGTTTCCAACAATTGAAAAATCATCAGGAATTTTATAGCCAAGACTAGAAAGTTTTCCAATTAGCGTTTTAGCAATCTTATCATTGTAACAAACAATTCCACTGATGTCAGTAAATTCTTTTAAGTGGGAAATTATTTTGTCATAGATTGACACTTCGTTTTCAGTAGTATAAGTAATAATGGAATTTGAAGAAAGTTTAATTTCTTTTTCTTCGCATGCCTTTATAAAACCTTTCATGCGGTATTTACCTTGTAAGTCGTCAATTTTAGTTATTAATAAGAGGCGTTGGTGATTATTATCAATAAGTTCCTTTGTTGCTAAATAGCCAGTTTCAACATCATCAACATGGATCGATGGAGTACTTAGTTCTTCATAAGTTGCATTAATCATAACAATTGGAATGTTATGTTCTCGTAAAGTGACATAGGTTGCCAGATTAGGATTATATTGATTACTTTTTGTTGGCTCAACGATTAATCCATCTACACCAAATTCAATCATTCGATCCAAGCACTCTTTCTCTTGAAGATAATCATTATTAGTGCTCGAAAGAAGAAGAGAATAGCCATCAGCTTTCAGTTCTTTTTCAATTCCTCGGATAATTGTTGGGAAGATATAGTCAGAGATATAAGTTGTTATGACACCAATTGTTTTTTTAGGAGATGTTTCAATAGTTGAAGTTGGGGGTTCATTGACATAGGTTCCAGAACCTTTTTCTTTTCGGAGATATCCTTCACTTACTAATACCGATACCGCTTGTCTTACGGTATATCGACTTGCATGATATGCTTCTTGCAATTGCAACTCTGTTGGAATGACTCCACCAACGGCATATTCAGTTGAAATAATTTTATCTCGAAGTGAGTCAGCGATTACTTGGTATTTTGGTTTCATGGAAAGATCTCCTTTCTTACTTATTTTTAGTGATATTTAAAGATTTTAACTTACTTTAAACATTTACTATTATACTATATTATATCATAGGTACGGACAAAAAAGTAGATTAATAAAAGCCTCGCTTTATACGAGACTTTGGTTAATCTA
The DNA here is from genome assembly GCF_052544945.1 of Lactococcus sp. KTH0-1S. Lineage (NCBI taxonomy): Bacteria > Bacillati > Bacillota > Bacilli > Lactobacillales > Streptococcaceae > Lactococcus > Lactococcus sp. KTH0-1S. The sequence continues at coordinate 1,515,244 of NZ_CP195165.1, read as the reverse complement.
GCTAGGATTTTTGGCTAAATTTTCGGAGGAGTGATCACTTAAATTATCAATAAATTTAGGCTTTTCTAAGAAAAGCAGAGCAACAATTGAGATAATCAAGACAACGCTCCCCATTATAAGATAAGTTGTTTGGAAACCGAGAGAATCATACATATTTCCGGCTAGAGCTGAGAAAATAAATACGGAAACTTGTTTCATAAAATTGGCTGTTAAAGCATAAACGGTTGCATAATACATTTTGTCAAAAGCTACGCCGATATATTTCATGATTGAAATTAAAACTAAAGGCATCTCAAAACCTGCTAATAAACGTAAAGCTACAACAACCGCATAATTTGGCGAAAGTGCTGTTCCAATGATTCGTAAGGCTGTAACAAATCCATAGATTAATAGACCATTTCGAGGACCTATTTTATTGACGACTTTAGGCATTATCAACATTAAAATGATTTCTATAAACATCTGAATGGTAACTGTATTGGAGTATACGGTGGTCGCTGAAGATACAGAGGAGAAAAACTGTTGAAAAAAGATGACAAACTGTTGATCAAACACATCATAAATGGCCGAAGCTCCCATATAGAAGAAGCCTAAGATCCAAAAATTACGTATTTTAAAAATTTTCTTTACATCCGATAATGAAATTTTTTCTGAAGTATTTGTGACTTGACTTACATTTTCATAATTAATTTTATTAAAGAAAACAAACATTATTAAGCAAAGAATAGCAGAAGCAGATGATACCCAGAAAATTAGATAAGGATTGATTAAAAAGATACGTCCACCTACAAAAGATGCTACCATACCAGCAATAGATCCCCCCACGCGCGAACGACCATATTCAAAGTTATTTGTTACAGATGCTCTCTGGATATACTGCTCAATAACACCAACACCACCGTTCAAAACAAAAGAGAGGTATAAACCCGTAAAAACTGCAACAGTGAACCCATTAGTTGCATTTAGGACAGGAATAAAGAACCATTGAAAAAAGGGGCCAATAAGTGCACCAGCAATCAGAATGATAATTACTAGTTTTTTCTTCATGACTAGTCTATCAGAAAAGAAACCGAAGAAAGGTTGGAAGAGAAGGGACATGGCGGCCATCATAGAAAAGACAATCCCAGCTTGACCACTATTGAGGTGTGCAACTTGTTCTAACCATAGGGTTAAATATCCAGCAACAATGGCCCAAATAAAAAAGTATGAAAAGTGAGAGACGGGGAATGACCAAAACATTCCTTTTTTTGTACTATTTTTCATTATTAATAATTCTCCTTTTGACTATTGAATAGTAAATTTCTGAGGTTTCTCAAATCTTGGGTCCCCCTTTTTGTCATAAGTAAAATCTTGTACAACTGTATGCCGATTTGGATCATAAAGTGGATCACCTTTGATATCAGTGTAGTTTCTAATATGGTAAACCATTAAGTCGGTTTTATTGTCTTCTGAAAGTGTAAAGGAATTATGTCCTGGACCGAATAATCCATTTTCAATATCAGATTCAAATACTGGTTGACTTGATTTTTTCCAAGCTTTTGGGTCCAATATATTGGAGTTTTCGTCAGCAGTTAGCATTCCCATACAATAGTTCTCATCAGTCGCGCTTGCCGAGTAAGTCAAGAAAAGTTTTCCGTTACGCTGTAAAACAGCTGGTCCTTCATTGACCCAAAATATTTTGGTTTCCCAATCATATTCAGGCTTACTGAGTAGAATAGGCTTAGTTTTCAAAGTCCAAGGATTTTTCATTTCGGCGATATAGATATTAGAATTTCCACGGATGTTTGGATCTTTTTGAGCCCAGATATAGTAAAGTTTTCCATTAAGTTGTAGTGAAGTTGCATCAAGTGCAAAAGAATCCATTGGAGTTAAAATTTGTCCTTTTTCAACCCAATTATCTTCGCTTTCCATAGGATTATTATTTTCACATTCAATACAAAACATCCGATGCTGAAACATTCCATTCTTATCAAACTCGGTTGTATGTGAAGCAGCATAGTAAACGTACCATTTACCTCTGATGAAATGGATTTCTGGAGCCCAAATCAACTCACTTTGAGCCCCAGTTCCTGAATCATGTTTTCGCCAGATTGTTCGAGGCATTGCAAAAGCTAGTCCTTCAATAGTTTTTGAACGGCGAAGTTCAATTAAATTATAAGCTGGAACAGAGGCTGTGAAATAATAATAACCATCTGTATGCTTATAAATAAAAGGATCCGCTCTTTGAATAATTAGTGGTGCTGTATAATTGCTCATAATTCTCTCCTTGTTGTAGGAATTTAATTTTTTATATGTTTTTCAATTTCTTCAAGTGTACGTCCACGGGTTTCAGGGACGAAGAATTGGACAAAGAGCACTCCTAATAGACAAATTACACCAAATATAGCAAAAACAGCTTCTTGGCTCATTGATGCGGTCATAATTGGAAATAGAAGTCCAACGAGGAAGGAACCAATCCAGTTAAAGGATGAGGCTAATCCAGAGGCACGTCCTCGAATAGCTAGAGGGAATACCTCACCTACAAGCACCCAAGTTAATGGAGCCCAGGTACATGAATAAAGGGCGACGTAAATACACAAAAAGAAAACAATCATCATAGGACTCGAATTGGGTATGATGAAATTGATGATGGCTGGAAGAATAAAGGAGAGCCCCATGATACTTCCACCCAATCGGAGGAGAGTACGTCTATCAAAGCGATCAGCAATTACTAAGAAGAAAAGTGCACCAATCACGAGGATAATTCCTTGAATAATCGGCCACATCAATGCTTCACTAGCAGAGTGTCCCGTTGCTTTTTCTACAATAAGTGGAATGTAGTAGAAAATTGCATTTGCCCCTTGAAATTGTTGAAAGGCAGCTACACCTAGGCCAGCTACTACTAAATATCTATAGCGGCTTGTGAAGAGGGTTCCCCAACTGGTAGAAGACAATGCAGTTGATTCTTGTTTAGCTGTATCTTGGATTGATTTTATTTCGTTTTCAATTTCGTCAGGTTTACGTATGAAGCTAAGAACTTGTTTAGCTTCATCTATTTTTCCAGATTTAATGAGGAATCGAGGGGACTCTGGCAAAGCTAATACCCCAAAGAAAAGAATTAATGCTGGAATTGCAGCAGCACCAAGCATAACACGCCAAGCAATATCCGTGGATAAATTTTTTAGAAAGTAATCGGCGATATAAGATAAAAGCATACCAGAAACAATCATCACTTGATTAATACCTGACAACCGTCCTCTAATATTAGCGGGTGACATTTCAGACATATATGATGGAACGAGAGCTGAAGCGGCTCCTACTGCTAGTCCCAATAAAATTCGGACAATGATTAAATAATATTGACCATCATGAGGCGAGATAGAAGAAAGTAACGAACCTAGCATAAAGATTAGTGAGGAAATCAGTATCATTTTACGTCGACCCAGACGATCAGACAAAAGTCCAGCTGCTGCACCACCAAAGATAGCACCAAACATTACTGATGAAGTGATCCATCCTATAATTGTTGCATTATTGGTTAAGCCCCAACTAGTTTGTAAAAAAGGGAGGGCTCCAGTCATTACTCCTATATCATAACCGAATAGTATTCCGCCAAATGCACCAAAAAAGTAGATAAAAGAAGCAGAAATTTTTTTATTAGTTTTCATGCTATTGAAAATCTCCTTATAAAATTATGTAATTATGTAAGCGTTACGTTCTAAGCGTTTTCATTATACCTCTTGTGTACGGACAAGTCAAGTGATTTTTAAAAATAATTTATTTTTTTCTTGACATGTCCGTACATAAGTGGTAATATTTGTTCTGTAAGCGCTACTCATTAGCAAATAATTAAGAAAAAGGAGAAAAAATGGTCTCTTTAAGAGCGGAAGAAATGTTAGATATTGTTGATGTCCGCACAAATTTGGGGATTGAGTTTGGGTCCACGCGAATAAAGGCGGTATTAATTGATTCCAAATTCCAGACAATTGCATCTGGAAGTTATGAATGGGAAAACAAGTTAATTGATGGTTACTGGACTTATTCGACAGAAGAAGTATGGAAAGGGCTGCGAAGGAGCTACAGAGAACTGGCAACGGAAGTCTATAAAAAATATGGACTAATACTTGAAAAGGTTGCTTCAATTGGATTTAGCGCAATGATGCACGGTTATATGGCCTTTGATAAAACTGATAAACTTCTAGTTCCTTTTAGAACTTGGAGAAATTCAACGACATCAGAAGCCTCAAGAATGTTGACAGAACTTTTTGATTTTAATATTCCTGAACGATGGACTATTGCTCATTACTATCAAGCGATACTAAATCGAGAAAAGCATATCAATCAAGTTGAATATTTAACAACCTTAGCTGGCTATGTCCATTGGCAATTGACGGGGGAAAAAGTTTTGGGGATTGGTGATGCTTCTGGAATGTTCCCGATTGACAGCGCAACAAAAACATATAATAAAAAATTTATTAATCTTTTTGAAAAAGAGACTTCAACGAGTTTAGAAAAAATTTTTCCGAAAGTTTTACGAGCTGGTGAAAAAGCAGGTACATTAACAAAGCAAGGAGCGTTTTTGATTGATCCTACCGGAGCTCTTAAAGCTGGAATTCCTCTTTGTCCGCCAGAAGGAGATGCAGGAACCGGGATGGTAGCGACAAATAGTATAGAAGTTCGCACGGGAAATGTTTCTGTTGGGACTTCAGCATTTGCGATGATTGTTCTTGAGAAGTCTCTTTCAAAGGTCTATCCTGAAATAGATATTGTGACCACTCCCGACGGAGAAGTTGTTGGTATGGTTCATGCCAACAACTCTACTTCAGATATCAATGCCTGGATAAAGCTTTTTGAAGAATATACGGCAAGTTTAGGAATTACTGTTAATCGTGAGAAAATATTTTCAATACTTTTTAATAAAGCTTTGGAAGCGGATAATGATCTAGGAGGGCTATTAAGTTATGGTTATTTTTCTGGTGAAAATATAACAAAGGTAAGTGCAGGACGTCCTCTATTTGTTCGATTACCCGATGGTAATTTTAACTTAGCGAATTTTATGAAAACGCATATTTATAGCGCTTTTGGCGCAATGCGCATTGGTATGGATCTTCTAAAGCAGGAAAAAATCAAAATCAGCGGTTTAGTAGGACATGGAGGAATTTTCAAAACTCCAGAAGTTGGGCAGCAGATTTTAGCTGCTGCACTGCAAAAGCCTGTCACGGTTATGGAAACGGCAGGAGAAGGTGGTGCTTGGGGAATGGCTGTCTTGGGAGCATTCAGTTCTAGTGAAAATGATAATTTAAATAAATTCTTAAAAGAAAAAGTTTTTGCAGCTGTTAAAAGTATTACAATAAATCCTAATCCTTCAGACGAAACAAGTTATAACTTGTTCATTAAACGTTATCGTGAAGGGCTTGATCTGGAGCGTCAAGCTGCTGAAAAAATAAATTAAATAGTAAGGAAAAAAATGTTAGAAGACTTAAAAGAAAAGGTATTAAAAGCAAATCTTGAACTTCCTGAACATCATCTTGTTGAATTTACTTGGGGAAATGCGAGTGCTTTTGATAAGGAAACAGGCTATTTTGTCATTAAGCCAAGTGGGGTAGATTATGGGAGCTTAAAAGCATCTGACATGGTAGTGGTTGATTTGGATGGGAAAGTTATTGAAGGAGAATTAAACCCATCGTCAGATACTCCAACGCATGCCGTACTCTACAAAAAATATCCGGAATTAGGTGGTATTGTCCATACACATTCGAATTGGGCAACTGCATGGGCAGAGTCAGGTGTAGATGTTTCGGCTATGGGTACAACTCATGCGGATACCTTCTACGGTCCGGTTCCTTGTACTCGCTACTTGACAAAGGAGGAAATTGATAAAGGATACGAGTATGAAACTGGTAAACTTATTATTGAAACTTTTGAAGAAAGAGGGATTGATATCTTAGATATACCAGCTGTTTTACTCCATGGGCATGGTCCCTTTACATGGGGGGGAAATGTTGAAGCTGCTGTATATAATGCAGTAGTTTTAGAAAATGTTTGTAAGATGAATATTTTTGCTCGTCAAATTAACAGTTATGCAGCGGATTTACCTCAAAGAATTTTAGATAAGCATTACTTACGTAAACATGGTAAAGATGCTTATTATGGACAAAAAAATAAATAATATGAAGAAAGTTGGTAGAAAAATGTTAGAAAATACTCAAAAAGAATTTTGGTTTGTTACAGGGTCTCAATTTTTATATGGTCCAGAAGCTTTGGCGACTGTTGAAAAAAATGCTCGAAAAGTAGTTGACGAAATGAATAATTCTGGTAGCCTCCCTTATCCAATTATTTTTAAAATAGTTGCAACAACTGCTGAAAATATTACTCAAATTATGAAGGAAGCAAATTATCAGGATGAAGTTGCGGGCGTGATTACATGGATGCACACCTTTTCTCCAGCCAAAAACTGGATTCGTGGGTCACAACTTTTAAATAAACCCTTACTACACTTAGCTACTCAATTTTTGAACCATATTCCTTACAAAACGATTGATTTTGATTATATGAATGTAAATCAATCAGCTCATGGTGACCGAGAATATGCTTTTATCAATGCACGTTTGAAAAAAAATAATAAGATTATATTTGGCCATTGGGAAGATGATGAAATTAGACAACAAATCGCTAAATGGATGAATGTTGCGGTGGCTTACAATGAATCCTATAAAATAAAAATCGTTACATTTGCTGATAAAATGCGAGATGTCGCTGTTACGGACGGAGATAAAGTTGAAGCGCAAATTAAATTTGGCTGGACGGTTGATTATTGGGGAGTAGGTGATTTAGTAGAATATGTTAATGCTGTAGCAGAGAGTGATATTAATCAGCTTTATAAAGATTTACAAAGTAAATATGATTATATTGAAGGAAACAATAGTTCGGAAAAATTCGAAAAAAATGTTAAATATCAATTACGTGAATATTTAGGAATTAAGAAATTTATGGACGATAAAGGCTATAGTGCCTTTACTACTAACTTTGAAGACTTGGTAGGCTTAGAACAATTACCTGGACTTGCAGCACAATTACTTTTGGCTGATGGTTATGGATTCGCTGGAGAAGGAGATTGGAAAACAGCAGCACTTGTCCGTCTGTTCAAAATTATGGCACATAATAAAGAAACAGTCTTTATGGAAGATTATACTTTGGATTTGCGTCAAGGACACGAAGCAATTCTTGGGTCACACATGCTTGAAGTTGATCCTTCAATAGCATCAGACAAGCCACGAGTTGAGGTCCATCCGTTAGATATTGGTGGTAAGTCAGATCCAGCACGCTTAGTATTCACAGGTATGATTGGTGAAGCTGTTGATATTACTATGGCAGATTATGGAAATGAATTTAAGTTAATTTCTTATGAGGTTACTGGAAATAAACCAGAAGAAGAAACTCCGTTCTTACCAGTTGCTAAGCAGCTCTGGACGCCTAAACAAGGATTAAAAGTTGGGGCTGAACAATGGTTAAAAGCAGGAGGGGGACATCATACTGTTTTATCTTTTGTGGTTGATTCAGAACAAATTGGTGATTTGTGTGCAATGTTTGGACTAACTTATATTAATCTTGGATGAAAAATTTGAGAGAGAATTCTCTCTCTTTTCGTATTCGCTAATTTCAATAAACAAAAATATATAGCAATGTTTCCTAGTGGATATATGAACAAATTATTAGAATATTAAGCATAATTGACCTATAATGAAGGAAAATCAGGAGGAAAAAATGACAGAATATAATTCAGAAGCTTATTTGAAAAAGCTTGATAAATGGTGGCGAGCAGCAACTTATCTTGGAGCAGGAATGATTTTCTTGAAAGAAAATCCTTTGTTCTCTGTGACAGGAACTCCAATTAAAGCAGAAAACCTTAAAGCCAATCCTATTGGGCACTGGGGGACGGTATCAGGACAAACTTTCCTCTATGCTCATGCCAATCGTTTAATCAATAAATATAATCAAAAGATGTTTTACATGGGGGGGCCCGGACATGGTGGACAAGCCATGGTTGTTCCTTCTTATCTTGATGGCTCATATACAGAAGCTTATCCAGAGATTACCCAAGATTTGGAAGGGATGTCGCGTTTGTTTAAACGTTTCTCATTTCCTGGAGGAATAGGGTCACATATGACGGCGCAAACCCCTGGTTCACTTCATGAAGGAGGTGAGTTAGGTTATGTGCTATCACATGCAACAGGGGCTATTCTTGATCAACCTGAACAAATTGCTTTTGCTGTTGTTGGGGATGGAGAAGCTGAAACTGGACCGTTGATGACAAGTTGGCACTCTATTAAATTCATTAATCCTAAGAATGATGGGGCGATTTTACCAATTCTTGATTTAAATGGTTTTAAAATTTCAAATCCTACTTTGTTCGCTCGAACTTCAGATGTTGATATTCGTAAATTCTTTGAAGGACTAGGTTACTCACCTCGTTATATTGAAAATGATGATATTCATGATTACATGGCTTATCATAAATTAGCAGCTGAAGTTTTTGATAAAGCGATTGAAGACATTCATCAAATTCAGAAAGATGCGCGTGAAGATAATCGTTATCAAAATGGAGAGATTCCAGCTTGGCCAATTGTTATCGCACGTTTACCAAAAGGTTGGGGTGGTCCACGTTATAATGATTGGTCAGGTCCTAAATTTGACGGAAGAGGAATGCCGATTGAACATAGTTTCCGTGCGCACCAAGTTCCACTTCCATTATCTTCTAAAAATATGGGAACTTTACCAGAATTTGTAAAATGGATGACTTCCTATCAACCGGAAACTTTATTTAATGCCGATGGAAGTTTGAAAGAAGAGTTGCGTGATTTTGCACCAAAAGGTGAGATGAGAATGGCTTCAAACCCTGTAACAAATGGGGGAGTTGATTCTTCTAATTTGATCTTACCAGATTGGCAAGAATTTGCAAATCCAATTTCTGAAAATAATCGAGGAAAATTACTCCCTGATACAAATGACAATATGGATATGAATGTTTTGTCAAAATACTTTGCAGAAATAGTCAAACTTAATCCTACGCGTTTCCGTTTGTTTGGTCCTGATGAAACCATGTCTAATCGTTTTTGGGAAATGTTTAAGGTGACGAATCGTCAATGGATGCAAGTCATAAAAAATCCAAATGATGAATTTATCTCACCTGAGGGTCGGATTATTGATTCTCAATTATCAGAACACCAAGCAGAAGGTTGGCTTGAAGGTTATACTTTAACTGGACGTACAGGAGTATTTGCAAGTTATGAATCATTCTTGCGAGTCGTGGATTCAATGTTAACTCAACATTTCAAATGGATTCGTCAAGCAGCAGACCAAAAATGGCGCCATGATTATCCTTCGCTTAATGTGATTTCGACTTCAACTGTTTTCCAACAAGACCATAACGGTTATACTCACCAAGATCCTGGAATGTTGACTCATTTGGCAGAAAAGAAATCTGATTTTATCAGACAATACCTGCCGGCTGATGGGAATACATTGCTTGCCGTATTTGACCGTGCTTTTCAAGATAGAAGTAAAATTAATCATATTGTAGCCTCTAAACAACCTCGCCAACAATGGTTTACTAAAGAAGAAGCTGAAAAATTGGCGACTGACGGAATTGCAACAATTGATTGGGCTTCAACGGCTAAAAATGGAGAAGCAGTAGATTTAGTTTTTGCCTCAGCAGGAGCTGAGCCTACAATTGAAACACTAGCAGCTTTACATCTTGTAAACGAAGTTTTCCCACAGGCGAAATTCCGTTATGTGAATGTGGTTGAATTAGGGCGGTTGCAAAAGAAAAAAGGCGCTCTAAATCAAGAACGTGAACTCTCAGATGAAGAATTTGAAAAATACTTTGGCTCTTCAGGCACTCCAGTAATTTTTGGATTCCATGGATATGAAGATTTAATCGAATCCATCTTCTATCAAAGAGGACATGATGGTTTGATTGTTCATGGTTACCGTGAAGACGGTGACATTACGACGACTTATGATATGCGGGTTTACTCTGAGCTTGACCGTTTCCACCAAGCAATTGATGCCATGCAAGTTCTTTATGTCAACCGAAAAGTTAATCAAGGTCTAGCGAAAGCTTTCATTGACCGAATGGAACGTACGCTAGTTAAACACTTTGAAGTGACAAGAAATGAAGGAGTTGATATTCCTGAGTTTACTGAATGGGTTTGGTCTGATTTAAAGAAATAGGCTTAAATTTATAAAATAAAAAAAACACGCTGATTTTAATCAATCAAGCGTGTTTTTTTTACTGACAGAATGATTAGGTCTGGTCTGTCAGTAATTAATTGTCTGTCAGTGAATAAGGAAGTTGTTCGTTCATATATTTAAGTGGATTTGGTACGATTCCTAAAACAAATTTTAGGGTTCCGCCTTTTATCAATTCTTCGTGCTTGATAAAAGTATCATTGACTTTTTTGTCAGTAAATGTGATTTGGTTGACGAAAACTTGTTGCGGAGCATTTGGTTCTGCAAGAATAGTAAGTTGCTGACCAGAGGAAAGGTTGATTCTAGCTTTGTCCCAGAGTGGAATTCCTAATACATATTGATTAGAAGCAGCCGTGACTGGATAGAATCCTAAACTTGAAAAAATATACCAAGCTGCCATTGTTCCATTATCTTCGTCACCAGGATAGCCCTTTGGACTATCATTAAATGTTTCTGTCAGTAAATTTTTGATTAAAGGCGTAGCCATCCAAGGTTTGCCAATGTAGCTAAAAAGGTATGGGTAATGGAAACTTGGTTGATTTGAGATAGCCACTTGTCCAAATTCGATAGCAGCCATTTCACTCATTTCGTGAATTTCAAAACCATATCCTTCAACATTGAAATTTGGTCGTTGGTTGCAAAGCTCGATGAGTTTGTTTTCAAAATTTTCTCTTGAGCCATGTAGTTTAATCAATCCAGCAAAATCATGAAGAACTGACCAAGAAGTTTGCCAAGCAGAACCTTCTGCATAATCACGACCCCAACGAATATCTAAAAAGTCAGGTCTGAAATTTCCGTCAGCATCTTTTGCTCGCATAAAACCAGTTTCAGAATCAAAAATATTTTGATAGTTTTTTGCTTGATGGGCATAGAAGTCCGAAATTTCTTTATCACCGGTTTGTTTCGCCACTTGAGAAATACAATAATCAGAAAATGCGTAATCTAAAGTGTGATTAACTGATTCATGGTGAGTGAGCGGAACATAACCAAGTTTTAGATAATCTTTTGTGCCACGACGGCCGTAATTAGAGTTTTTAGATTGACTTGTGGCTCCTTTTTTCATTGCTTCCAAAAACTCGGGCATCAAATCAGGACGAATGTTTTTGCTTGCAGCATCAGCAATGACAGCGTCTATCAAGGTTCCGGGCATTAGACCACGTTCATCAGGAGAAAGCCATTTTGGAAGAAAACCAGTCGCACGATAAGAATTTAGGAAACCTTCGAGCATATCACCGTACTCGTCAACGGCTATTAGACTATAAAGCGGATAAACTGTTCGGAAAGTATCCCAGAAGCCATTGTTTGTATAGAGCGGGCCCTTCTTGACAGTTTTAGAGCCTGTATCGTAATGGATTTTTTGATGCTCTTGGTCAAATTCATAAAAAGTTTGTGGAAAGAGAAATGAGCGATAAAGATTGTGATAGAAAGTGGAAACTTCTTGTTGATTATGATGCTCAATTTCGATACGTGAAAAAAGAGTATTCCAAGCAGATTCCGCATTTTCCAAATATGTTTCTGCTGAATTATCTTGTTCACGCTCCAGATTAAGAGCGGCTTGTTCCTTGGAAATAAAAGAAGTAGCAAAATGTATTTGAACCTGCTTGGCTGCTTTGAAATCTAAGCGAACAGAAGAATCTTCATCAGATAAATTTCCACTTAAAACAAAAGGTTGGTCAGCAGTAAATTTGAGATAGAAAGTAAAATTTTCATCTTCACAACCAGCAAAATTAATAATTGAAAGCTCTAAGCTGTAATCGTCAAGTTGTTGAAGTTCATAAGAACCGGGGAGATGAAGCATCAAGCCATTATCTTTGAGGCCTAAATTTTGATAATTCATTGATAGAATTCCACCATACATTGATGGAATTAATTGAGATGTAATCTGATAACGTAATTGAGTAATTTTGAGTTGGGTTGGATTAAAAGTTGATTCTTCTGGACGGTATGAACTCACTGTGTGCCACAAGGAAGTTTCAGGCAAAGGGCCCGCAACAGGCGTCATTGTCAAATGTGAGAAATCTCCCATCCAAGGACTGGGTTGGTGAGTGATTCGGTAGCCTTCAAAGGTGCGGTCTTCTGGATGAAACCACCAAGCCCCACGAGCAGCACCGGTTGAAGGGGCAAAATAATTCATTCCCCAAGGAAAACCAGTGTAAGGAAGGCAATTTCCATGTGAAAAATTGGATTGATTAGCAGTACCATGACGGGTATCAATTTTGTTTATCTTCATTTCAACTCCTCAGTTGTTTTTCTTTTAATTAAATTGATTGGAACTTTGACATCTTTGGGGGTTTGCCCGCTTTTAATCCAGTCTAAAAGCAGTTCGCCAGCAATTCTTCCCATGCCAATGAAATCTTGAGCAATGGTTGTTAATGGCGGATTTGATAAGCTTGCTGCTTGAATATCATCAAAACCAATAATTGATATATCATTTGGAACAGAAAAATGGTTATCTTGCAAAGTCTTCATAGTTTGAAGAGCGACTAAGTCATTTTCACAGATAAGTCCTGTGACTTTTTCATTATGAATAAGTTCCAAAACAGAACTTTCGGTATAAAGTGAGTCATCAAGAGTAGTGTGAAACTTGATTCCTTGTTCTTTTAGAACTTTGACATATCCTAAGTATCGATTTCTTGTTGTTTGGGGATGGTGGGTATCATTACTAGCCACAAAAGCAATTCGTTTATGCCCTAAATTTAAGAGCGCTTGAGCAGCTTGCTCACCACCATTAAAGTTATCTGAGGAAACACAAGGAAATCCGAGGTCGTAAATTTGTTTATCTAAAAGAACGACAGGGAAGTTTTGTAGTGAAAGTTCTAATAAGATATCTAGATAATCTTCAGTATACATTGGATAGTAAATTAATCCATCAAAATTTTCTTTAATATCATCTGCTGTATTTTCTTTAAGGTAACTTGCATAAGTGATAAATACGGTTGTGTTTTCAACTTTTAAAGCAGGAACTAAACCTTGTGTGAAATCTCCAAATGACATTCCTTCAAAAGGAATAATAAAGAGCACTCTTTTTAATAGTTTGGTATGGTTTTTATTTAATTCTTGAACAAAAGTTCCTTTTCCTCGTGTTCTACTGACAAGACCAAGCTGTTCTAATTCAGTAAGAGCTCTTTTTGCGGTAATGCGGCTAACTGAATAAGTCTCTGAGAGTTCTTTTTCAGTGGGAAGCTGGTCTCCTGATTTAAATGTTTTAGTGATAATTTTTTGCTTTAAATCATCGGAAATCTGCTGGTAGAGTGGTAAGCTCATAGAAGTATCCCTTTGTATTTTATTTGATATATCATATTTTACTCTTTTTTTATAAAAAAACAAGTCTTTTACAAGTGAAAATGATAAAAATAAGCTTTTCATCTCTGTAATATTCAGAAAAAATAAAAAAAGATAACATAATTAATCTTATTTTAATAAAAAAGCGCTTGCAAAATATAAAAATTTATATTAAAATAACCTTAAATGATATATCAAATTAATTTTAAAAGGAGATGCAGTGAAAGCAAATATTCCAAAATCTGTTAAAAAGTTTATGAATGACATAACAATTCTTTGTGGAGAAGAACATAAAGAGTGGGCTGTAAATTTTAATCATTCTTTCTCAAACACACTTGAAACTACTTTAAGAGTGCATGATGACAGGACTACCTTTCTTTTAACAGGTGATATTCCAGCAATGTGGTTACGTGATTCGACAGCTCAAATGAGACCTTATTTGGTACTCGCACGTGAAGATGAAGAAATTCGTGATTTGATTGTTGGTTTAGTAAAAAAACAAATGATATATATTAATCTGGATCCTTATGCTAATGCTTTCAACGAAAGTGAAAACTTTGCTGGGCATCAGACAGACCATACCAACTTTAATGAACACAAAGGCTGGATTTGGGAAAGAAAGTATGAGATTGACTCCCTTTGTTATCCTATTCAACTCGCTTACTTAGTCTATAAAAACACAGGTTATACCAAACATTTTGATGAAGAATTTATCAAAGCAGTCAAAAACACTTTGAATGTCTTTAAAACAGAACAAAATCATGAGGATTCTCCCTACCATTTTGTTCGAGATACTGAGCGACATGAAGATACTTTAATAAGAGATGGAAAAGGAGCCAAGACAGCCTACACTGGAATGACTTGGTCAGGATTTAGACCAAGTGATGATGCTTGTGAGTATGGTTATTTGGTTCCGTCAAATATGTTTGCTGTTGTTATTTTGGATTATATCAAGGAAATTTTTACTGAGCTTCTATCTAATGAAGAAATTGCAAATGAAGCAAAGATTCTTAGAGATGAAATTCAAGAGGGACTTGAGAAATTTGCCAAAACTAAAAATCAACAAGGCGAAGAAGTTTGGGCTTATGATGTTGATGGACTTGGGAACAAAACTTTAATGGATGATAGCAATGTTCCCAATCTGATTGCAGCTCCATATTTGGGATTTTGTCAGGCTGAAGATGAAGTTTATTTGAAAACACGACAAACTTTATTGAGTAAAGAAAATCCTTATTACTATGAAGGAAAATATGCACGAGGAATTGGTTCTAGTCATACACCAGAAAATTATGTCTGGCCAATTGCTTTAGCAATGGAAGGAATGACTACAAATGATAAGAGCGAAAAAGAACGAATCTTAAATCATTTGGTCGAAACAGACGCTGGAACGCATTTGATGCATGAAGGATTTGATGTGAATAATCCACAAAATTACACTAGAGAATGGTTTAGCTGGGCTAATATGATGTTTTGTGAGTTAGTCATGGATTATTTTGATATCCAAATTGAAAAATAAGTTAATGAGATTAGTTTTAGAAAGATAGAGCTTTATGAAAAAGAAAACGGTACATATCATCTCTCACAGTCATTGGGATCGAGAATGGTATATGGCTTATGAAGAACATCATATGCGTTTAGTCAATTTAGTGGATGATTTACTTGATTTATTCAAGAAAGATCCTGAGTTTGATAGCTTTCATTTGGATGGACAAACGATTATTTTAGATGACTATTTGCAAGTACGTCCTGAGCGTCGTGAGGAAGTACAAGCAGCGGTTTCAGCTGGAAAATTGAAAATTGGTCCATTTTATATCTTACAAGATGATTTCCTCATTAGTTCTGAATCAAACGTTCGTAATATGCTTGTTGGGCGTAAAGAATCGGAGCGTTGGGGGGCTCCAGTTGAGTTGGGGTATTTCCCTGATACTTTTGGGAATATGGGCCAAACGCCACAAATGATGAAAGCGGCAGGACTTAGCGCTGCAGCTTTTGGTCGAGGAGTGAAGCCAATCGGGTTTGATAATCAAGTTTTGGAACAATCAGAGGAAGCCTACAGTTCACAATTTTCAGAAATGTGGTGGGAAGGTCCTGATGGGACAAAAATTCTTGGAATTCTATTTGCCAATTGGTATTCAAATGGAAATGAAATTCCTGCTGAAAAAGCAGCAGCACTTGAATTTTGGAATCAAAAATTAGCAGATGTTGAAAAATTTGCTTCGACATCACATCTCTTAATGATGAATGGCGTGGATCATCAACCAGTTCAGAAAGATTTGAGCAAAGCGATTCGCTTGGCAAATGAACTTTTCCCAGATTATGAGTTTGTTCATTCTAATTGGCCAACTTATTTAGAAGCTGTAAGGTCAGATTTGCCTGAAAACTTATCTACGGTAACAGGGGAACTAACCTCACAGGAAACTGATGGCTGGTACACTTTAGCAAATACGGCTTCGAGTCGAGTTTATCTCAAACAATGGAATACAAAAGTTGAGCGTCAGTTAGAAAATGTTACAGAACCTCTCGCCAGTTTAGCTTATCGGGTGACAGGAGAGTATCCGCACGACAAATTGACTTATGCTTGGAAAACTTTGATGCAAAATCATCCACATGATAGTATCTGTGGTTGCTCTGTTGACGAAGTTCATCGTGAAATGATGACACGTTTTGAAAAAGCGAATGAAGTAGGGAAATATCTTGCTGATGATGCATTATTTGAACTCGCTAAAGTCATTGACTTTGAAGGCCAACATCCTTTTGTCGTTTTTAATACAGCTGGACATTCTAAAACAGGTGAGGCTGAAGTTGAAGTAGTTCTTGAGCGCAAATTATTTAAAGAAGGAATTCCTGAAAAACTTTATGATGAACTAAAGGCACAGCCCAAGGCAACTTATAAAGTAATCAATCGTGAAGGTCAAGAAGTGCCAGCTGAAATCAGTGAAGAAGAAGTTTTATTTGATTATGATTTACCGAAAGATCGTTTCCGAGTTCCTTACATGAAACGATTTGTGAAAGTGAAATTATTTTTAAATGAAATGAGTGCTTTTTCTTGGGAAAGTTTTGATTTGGTACTTACTGACGATGCTGACAGCTTTGATAATAGTTCTGTCAGTAATAATGAAAGTATGATTTCTGGTCAAACAATTGAAAATGAAAGTTTGAAACTGACAGTTAATCATAATGGAACATTGAGTATTTTTGATAAGTCGCTCAATAAAGTTTTTAAAGATTTGCTTGTCTTTGAAGACACTGGTGATATTGGAAATGAATATATCTATTTCCAACCTAAAAATACCAAAGCAATTTTTTCTACTGACAGTCCTGTTGAATTTTCAATTATTACTGACAGAGCAGAAATTGCGGAAGTTCAGCTTAAACAAGTGCTGATGATTCCTGAATCTGCTGACGAATTATTGGATGAGGAACAAAAAAAGGTTTTGGAATTCCGTTATCGTAATGCTGGTCGTTCTGATAAACTTTTGCCTTTAGAGGTAACAAGCAAAATCACTGTACGTAAAAATTCAAAAAAAGTTGATTTTGAAACAAGCATTGATAATCAAATGAAAGATCACAGACTTCGTGTACTATTCCCAGCGGGATTAACAAGCGAAAATCACGAAGCTGACAGTATTTATGAAGTAGTGACAAGACCTAATGTTATGCCTGAAACTTGGGAAAATCCAACAAATCCACAGCATCAGCAAGCTTTCGTTAATCTTCACAATGAAGAATATGGTTTAACTGTTGGTAATTTTGGTTTAAATGAATATGAAATTACTGACAGCGCAAATATTGCCCTAACTTTACTTAGAGGAGTTGGAGAACTTGGTGATTGGGGTTACTTCCCAACACCAGAGGCTCAAACTTTAGGACGTCATACTTTTAACTATAGTTTAGAATTTCATGGACCGGCTTACGAACGTTATGAAACTTATCAACATGCTTATGTTGCACAAGTTCCATTTTCAACGGTAGAACTGACAAATCCGTCAGCAGAAAAAACTTTACCGTCAGCTGGGAGAATATTAGAAATTGATACTGATAAATTTGCTATCACGGCATTGAAACGTCGCGAATCAGATAATGGTCTAGTTTTACGAGGCTACAATATGTCTGGTCAGTCATTAAGTTTAGCGCTTGAAGAAGAAGCGAAATTACTTAATTTACTCGAAGATGAAATTGAAGCAGACTCACAAACACAAATTGCAGCTCACGAAATCCGGACTTTGTTGATTAAGGAGAAAAATCAATGAAAAAATTTTTTCGGAATATTTGGCGCTATAAAGCACTGATAATTATGGCTCTACCGGGTGCAATTTGGATGATATTCTTCTTTTATATTCCAGTATTTGCAAATGTGGTGGCTTTTAAAGATTTTCATATTGACCCAGATGGATTTTTGGCCAGTTTGACCAATAGTCCTTGGGTAGGATTTAAAAACTTTGAATTCCTCTTTTCTTCCGGTGCTGCTTTTGATATTACAAGAAATACGGTTCTTTATAATGTTGGGTTTATTACACTGAACTTGATTATTTCTATTGCGTTTGCAATTATCATGAGTGAATTACGGAATAAAAAGTTGGTAAAAGTGTATCAAACAATGTCACTTCTTCCTTATTTCCTTTCATGGGTCGTTATTTCTTACTTTGTTTATGCCTTCTTGGCACCAGGAAACAAAGGGATTTTTAACCAAATGATTATGCATAATGGTGGAATGCCAGTCAATTGGTATCAAGAACCAAAATATTGGGTCTTCATCATCCTCTTCATTGGTGTTTGGAAGGGAATTGGTTATAATTCGATTATCTACTTTGCAACAGTAATGGGAATTAACCCAACTTACTATGAAGCAGCAATGGTCGATGGAGCAACAAAATGGCAACAGATTAAAAATATTACCATTCCTCAAGTTGTTCCACTGATGACGATTTTGACAATCTTAGCCGTTGGAAATATTTTCCGTGCTGACTTTGGTCTTTTCTATAATGTTCCACGACAATCAGGTGCTTTGACACCAGTAACGCAAGTCCTTGATACCTATATCTATAATGGATTGGCTAACACTGGTGACTTAGGAATGGCAACGGCAGCAGCGCTTTATCAATCGGTAGTAGGATTTATTCTTCTAATGATTACAAACTTCTTTGCCCGTAGACTTGATAGTGATTCAGCATTATTCTAAGAAAGGAGGAAGCTAGTAGGTCAAGCCTTTTATCAAACTTGAAAGCTAATAATATATGAAAAAGAAAAAAATAGCCTCATTATCTGTTCGAGGATTTAATCGTCCAGTTAACTTTGTTTTTAATATCGTCATTGCACTTTTTGCAATCTCTTGTGTCTTACCTTTCCTCTTTGTCTTAGCTATTTCGCTGACAAAAGAATCGGCTTTGCAACAATTCGGTTATAGCTTTTGGCCACGAGAATGGAGCTTTTATGCTTATACATTCTTATTTGACCAAATGAAAGATAAAATGTTGCAATCATTGTTTGTCACAGTACTTGTTACGGTTCTAGGGACTGCAATTAATTCTACAGCAACTTCACTTTATGCTTATGCGATTTCTAGAAATAACTTTCCTTTCCGTCGCTTCTTCACAATCTTTTGTTTAATCACAATGTTATTCTCACCTGGGATGATTGCGAATTACTTGGTAATGACTAATCTTTTGCAATTGAAAGACACAATTTGGGCTTTGATTTTGCCAATGGCTGTCTCGCCATTTAACATCATTGTTATGAGAACTTTCTTTAAACGTTCAGTTCCAGATTCAATTATTGAATCTGCCCGAATTGACGGAGCAAGTGAACTTAGAATTTTCACTCAAATTGTTCTTCCTTTAGCAGTACCTGGGATTGCAACCATTTCCCTCTTTGCAGCCTTAGGATATTGGAATGACTGGTTTAATGCTCTTCTTTATATCTCAAATGATAAATTGATTCCATTGCAATATTTGCTGATGAAAGTTCAAAACAACTTACAATTCTTAACACAAAATGCAGGAGCAGGCTCACAAATTGCCGGAGGTTTAGCGGCTCTCCCTGGTGAATCAGCACGTATGGCAATTGTTATCATTTCAACTTTACCAATTGCAATTAGTTATCCATTCTTCCAACGTTATTTTGTCAAAGGTTTAACCATTGGTGGCGTTAAAGAATAAGAGTCTCTGCTTATTTAGCAGAGTAAATTTAGACGCTTAAAGAAAGCGCAAACATTAATAAAGTTAAAAAAATTGGGGAAACCCTAAAGGAGCATACTCTAATGAAAAATTATCAAAAAGTTGCACTCGGTACCGTATCAGTGCTTGCAGCCTTTACACTTGTTGCTTGTGGTTCATCTGCGAAGTCAAAAAGTAGTTCTGGTAAAACAACTTTACACATGTACCAGATTGGTGATAAGCCAGACAATTACAAAGAATTGATGGCTAACGCTAATAAAATTCTTGAGAAAAAAGCTGGTGTGAAATTGGACATTAGCTATATTGGTTGGGGGGATTACGCTCAAAAAATGAATGTCATCGTTTCATCTGGTGAAGCTTATGACATTGCTTTTGCCCAAGATTATGCAACAAATGCCGCTAAAGGTGCCTTTGCTGATTTAACTGATTTAGCCCCTAAATATGCCAAGACAGCTTATAATGAACTTAATCCTGCTTACATTGAGGGAAATAAAATCAATGGAAAACTTTATGGATATCCTGTAAATGGTAATATTTATGCTCAACAAGTGATTACTTTTAACAAACAATATTTGGATAAATATAATTTATCAATTGACGGCGTTGATTCATTTGCCTCTGCTGAAAAAGTGATTGAAGAATTCCATAAAAAAGATCCTAATGTTGCAGCTTTTGCCATTGGTCAAGGTTTCAAAACACCAGGTAATGTTGACTATGTCCTTGGAAATGGTTTGCCATTTGCTGTAGATACAACAGGGGATGGTAAAAAAATCCAAAATGTTTATGACATTCCTGCCTATATTGATAATTTGAAGAAAATGCATGATTACTATACTAAAGGTTTAATTCCGGCCGATGCAGCTACTTCAAATACTGCATTTGACTTGAATTCAAATAACTGGTTCGCTCGTGTCGAAACACAAGGTCCTTACGATTACGGCGATACTATTTTGACTCAAGCAGCAGGACAAACACTTGTCTCTAAAGCAGTAACTAATCCATTGATTACAACTGACCAAGCTCGTATGGCTAACTTCGTTGTTTCAAATACCTCTAAACATAAAGAAGAAGCGGTTAGAGCACTTGGAATCATCAATAGTGACGCTGAACTTTTAAATGGTTTAGTTTATGGTGTTGAAGGACAACAATGGGAAAAAACTGGTGATAAGAAAATTAAATTACTTCCTTCATACAGTGAAGGGGTAAAACATATGGCTGCTTGGAATACAGGAAATAATGCCATTCTTTATACAACTGATGCGGTTACCAATGAAATGATTACTAAACGTGACCAATCAATTAAAGACGCAAAAGTTTCACCATTGCTTGGCTTTACTTTTGACCAATCAAAAGTGAAATCTGAAATTTCAAACTTATCAAATGTCATGAGTCAATATTTGGATCAATTGAACACAGGATCTGTTGACCCAGTTCAAACTTTACCAAAACTCAAAACTGAATTGAAAAAAGCAGGTTATGATAAAGTTCAAAAAGAAATGCAAAGTCAATATGATACTTATCTAAAAAATAAATAAGAGGTAAACAAATCCAAGATCTCCTTTCTAAATTCATTTTGAAACTAGTTTGGAGGTCTTATTTTATTGGAATTATTATGGAAAAAGGATTATTAGTTGATATTGGACGAAAATATTGGTCAATAGCAGAGTTAAAAAGATTAGTTCTTTTACTTCAAGAGCATAAGCTGACTCATTTACAACTTCATCTCAATGAAAATGAAGGATTTGCGCTAAATTTTACTGACAGCCCTGTCAGTAAAAAATATTCAGAAAATATGCTCAAAGAATTGAAAGAATTTGCAAAAACACACGAAATCACTTTGATTCCTGATTTTGATAGTCCAGGTCACATGGGCTCCTTGTTAGAGCAAAATCCTGAATTTGCACTACCTGACAGCAATCAACAAGCGGTAGATGTTACTAATCCAGCAGTCATTGATTGGATTATCGGAATAATTGATAAGATAGTCGATATTTTCCCAGATTCAGATACTTTTCATATCGGGGCTGATGAATTTATTGATTTTCGGCAAATTGAAAAATATCCTTATTTAGTGGAGAAAACTCGGGAAAAATATGGAAATAAGGCAAGTGGTTTAGAGTTTTATTATGACTATGTTAATCAATTGACCGAGCATTTGCAGAAAAAAGGAAAACAAGTTCGTATTTGGAATGATGGATTTTTACGAAAAGACCTTCAGTCATTGGTTCCTTTGAATAAAAATGTGGAGGTTTGTTATTGGACAAACTGGGACAAAGGGATGGCAGAAGTCAAAGAATGGTTAACTAAGGGTTATACCTTAATAAATTTTTGTGATAATGACCTTTATTATGTTTTAGGTGAAGAAGCAGGCTATTCTTATCCAACGGCTGAAAAACTGGAAAGGGAAGGAAAAATTCAAAAATTTTCTGGTCAGCAATATTTAAATCAAGAAGAGATGAAAGCTGTCAGAGGAACTTACTTTTCGGTTTGGGCTGACAATGCTGCAGCTAAGTCTGTCAGTGAAATTTTAGACGATCTTAGCAAGATACTTCCGGTATTTATGAAAATTTATGGAGGAAATGATGAATAATTGGTGGAAAAAAGCAGTCATTTATCAAATTTATCCCCGGTCATTTAAGGATTCAAATGATGACGGAATTGGTGACATCAATGGAATAATAGAGAAATTAACTTATCTTGAAAAACTAGGAGTGGATGCCATTTGGCTATCTCCGATTTATCAATCCCCGATGGTTGATAATGGTTATGACATTAGTGATTACTATAAAATTGACCCACTTTTTTGCACAATGGCTGATTTTGAAGCGCTCATAGAAAAAGCAAAGCAACTTAATATTCGTGTCATTATGGACTTGGTTGTCAATCATACATCTGACCAACATTTGTGGTTTAAAGAATCCAAAAAATCTAAAAATAATCCGAGAAGAGATTTTTATATTTGGCGGGATCAACCGATTGGAGAATTTAAAAATTGGACTTATGACTCAAGCACTCAACAATATTATTTTCATCTTTTTAGTCCACAGCAGCCTGACTTAAATTGGGAAAATGAAGAAGTGCGTAAGGAAATTCATAAGATGATGAATTTTTGGTTGGCTAAGGGAATTTCTGGTTTTAGATTAGATGTCATTGATTTGATTGGAAAAAAACCAGATCAAGAAATCACGGTTAATGGTCCAAAACTGCATGATTATCTAAAAGAGATGAATTTAGCAACTTTTGGTAAAAAGGATTATCTCACTGTTGGTGAAGCTTGGTCAAGTTCACCAGAATTAGCAAAGTTATATAGTGGCCCCAATCGTCATGAACTTTCAATGGTTTTTGGCTTCTGGCATCTATTGACATCAGCAGGAAACGGGGACAAATGGAAAAAACTCCCCTTAAATGTTCCAAAGCTAAAAGAAGCAATGACCGCTTGGCAGAAATTGACGCCAAATGAAGCATGGAATTCTCTTTTTCTAGGCAATCATGATTTGCCACGCATTGTCTCTTTTTGGGGAGATGAGGGAACATATAGAGAAAAATCAGCCAAAGCTTTTGCAATTCTCTTTCATTTGATGCGTGGCACTCCTTTTATTTATCAAGGCGAAGAATTAGGAATGACCAATTTTCCTTTTGAAAATCTGTCAGCAATAAATGACGTAGAATCACATGAATATTTTACTGACAGAAAAAAAGAAGGACAGTCAGAAGAAGAAATTATCAAAGTTTTGCGAGAAATGAGTCGTGATAATGCTAGGACGCCAATGCAATGGACCAGTGATGAGAAAGCTGGTTTTACAAAAGGGAAACCTTGGCTTTCTATCAATCCTAATACTAAGATAATAAATGCTGACCAAGCTGTCAGTGATTCTAACTCTGTATTTTATACTTATCAAAAGTTAATCAAACTTCGTCACCAAGAAAATTGGCTGATAGAAGCAGATTTTGAATTACTTGAAAGTGCTGACGCAATCTTCGCATACTTGAGAAAAACGACAACAAGAACTTTTCTGGTGGTCGCCAATTTATCAAATTCAAGCCAACGTTTTGAAAGTTCTTTTGTCAAAAAAAATGAAATCATCAGTAATGACCGCTTTCCAAATTTACTGACAGACATAGAAATTCAACCTTGGCAAGCTTTTGCTTTAGAAATAAAAAATCTTGATTAATAAATTTTATTGGAGGATTTTATGAAAAAATCGAAAAAATTTTTTATTAGAATATGCCTTTCTACAGGAATTTTGGCATCTGCAACTTTACTGACAGCTTGTTTTGGAACTTCAGCAAAACATGTGAAAGCTAATTATAAAGTGACAGCAGAAGCAATTCCAGATTACCAAAGTAAGAATGCTCCCATTTCATCTTATTGGATGCCTGATAAATTTCTAGAATGGTCAGCGGAAAATGACAAAGATTTAGTTTACAATCAATCCCGAGTGCCGCTTGCCAAAAGAATTTCTCCTGATAAACTAAGTCCATCCAATCAAAATCAAAACAAAAAGACAAAAATTGTCGCCTTGTCGATGATGAACTCACAAACTTCTGGGAATCCTTCGCGAGGCACAACAAAATTTGAGAGCTATACTTTTGATTATTGGCAATACATTGACACACTGGTTTATTGGGGTGGCTCATCTGGTGAAGGAATAATTGTAACTCCATCAGCAGATGTTATTGATGAAGCACACAGCAATGGTATTCCGGTACTTGGAACAATTTTCTTACCGCCTAAAGAATACGGTGGAAAAGTAGATTGGGTCAAAACAATGCTCAAAAAAGATGAGCAAGGACAATATCCATTTGCCAGTCAAATGGTTAAGGTTGCCAAGACTTATGGATTTGAGGGCTGGTTTATCAATGAAGAAACCCAAGGGCTAAATGCTGATGATGCAGCTAACATGAAAGCCTTGATTCAACAAGTAAAAAAAGAAGATTCTAGTCTTCAAATCATGTGGTATGATGCCATGACTAAAGATGGAAAAGTGGATTGGCAAAATCAGTTAAATGACCAAAATGCGACATTTGTACAAGATAAAGCAGCAGACGCGATGTTTTTAAATTTCTGGTGGACTCAAAATAATTTGGCAGACCAAAAATTACTTGAAAAATCGAATCTCTATGCTAAAAATCACAATATTGACCCTTATAATATTTATGCCGGAATAGATGTGCAAGCCAAAGACGTCCAAACTCCAGTTAAATGGAACCTTTTAGAAAAAGGCAATCAAGCCACTCAAACATCAATTGGACTCTATGCAGCAAGCGCTACCTACACTAACGCAAGTAATTGGGATGATTTTCAAAATCGTGAATCAGCATTCTGGGTCAATCAAAAAGCAGACCCTCGTCAAGTTGATCACTCCGTCAATGAATCATGGACAGGACTTTCCAAATATGTTCTGGAAAAATCAGCAATAAGCGGTAATGAATTTAATACTAATTTTAATTTAGGAAATGGTTATAACTATTTTAAAGCTGGCCAAAAAATCTCAGAAATGGATTGGAATGACCGAAGTTTAGCGGATATTTTACCATCTTACCGCTGGATTATTGACAACGAAGGAAAAAATAAAATAAGTCCAAGCTTCGACTTTGCAAATGCTTATAACGGTGGAAATTCACTGAAATTTATGGCTGAACATTTAGATGCAGGCAAAAGCTCAAACATCACATTGTTTGCTAGTGATTTGAAAATTGATAAGGGAGCAAAATTCTCTGTTAGTATGCGCTCAGACCAAGCGCTTAAGGTTTCAGCAATTTTAGAACTGGCAAATGGTCAAAAAGTTAGCATTGCAGGAGATAATAGCCTGACTGAGGATTGGTCAGAAATAAGTTTTGATGTTAAGAAATTTGAAGGCCAAATAATCAAAAAAATCGGTTTAAGCATAAAATCTGATCAAGCAATGGATTTTAAAGCCATTAATCTAGGAGAAATGACTTTGACCAATGGTCAAAAAGTCGCTCCAATCACACTTTCAGATGCAAAAGTAACTGATGAAGCTTTTGAAGAAGAAGGAACAGTAGGTGGTTTTAGACTTTCTTGGAAATCAGATTCAAATAAAAATAATCTTTCTACTTATGAAATTTATCAGTTGAATAATGATGGAAGTAAAGAATTTTTAGGAGCAAGCAATATCAATGCCTTCTTTGTTAATGCCTTAAAACGCGGCAAAAATATCAATTCAACAAAATTTGAAATTGTCCCAATTAATAAGGCTGGAGAATCTGGACATTCAGTTACGACCTCTGTGAAATGGGCAGATAATTCATTAGCTAAAGCGGCATTTGTAGCAGATAAAACCCTAGTTACGATTGGTGAAAAAGTAACTTTAATGAATCAATCTAATCTAGCTTCCGTCAAATATAAATGGGAAATTGACGGTGCAAGTCCCGCTACTTCTACAGAAAAGAACCCTCAAGTAAGCTTTGATAAAGCAGGGAATTATTCCGTCAAATTAACGGTCATCAATGAAAAAGGACAAGAAGATTCAGTCACTCAAACTGAACTGATTACTGTAATTGATCATCCAGTAGAATTAACAAATTTTGCATTAAACCAATCCGTTCAAGTAGACAGTTTCACTAATGAATCTGAATCAGGACCAAAAGCAGTTGATGGAAAATTAAATACCAAATGGTGTGCCGTTGGCCCAGGTAAACACAATATTAACATTGACCTTGGAAAATCAGAAAAAATCAATCAAGTCCTGATTGACCATGCGCAAAAAGGAGGAGAATCGCCTGACATGAATACTTCTGATTACACCATTGAGATTTCAAAGGATAATCAAAATTGGACAGAAGTTGTCAACGTTAAGAAAAATAAATTGGGAGAAACCAAAGATTCTTTCAAACAGACAGAAGCGCGTTACGTTAGAATCACAGCCATTAAACCAACACAAGGAGCAGATACCGCTGTTCGTTTATATGAAATACAAGTATTAGGACAAAAAAATAGCTGACAAAGAACTGTAAAAACTTGCCATAAAAGCAAAGAAAAGGCTATCATGAAAACCCTAACATTTCATTGGAAAAGTGTTATAATGAAGTAATAAAAGTTAGAAAGTTATAGAAAAATGATTGGAAAAGCACTAGAAGAATTCTTTATTCGAATTTGGGTCGTTGTTAAATTGACCTTGATATTTTGGCTCTTAGCGCTCACAGGGCTGTTTGTTTTAGGACTTGGTCCTGCCTTTAAAGTGGTAACAGAGTTGTATTTGGAACATGGTTTTGACTATAAGTCAATCTCAGTGAAACAGGCTTATCAAATTTTCAAGCGAGACTTTTTAAGAGCAAATATCATTTTTTGGCTCTATACGTCTTTGAGCCTTTTGCTCGCTTATAATTTATATCTTTCAGTACAAATCCAAGGTTTACTTTTCTTGGTGATTGATTTCATTCTATTCTTTGGTTTAACTTATCTTATGACCGCTTTTGAATATACAATGATTTTTGATAGTCAATTTGAAATTAGTTTTGGAAACTTATTAAAAATGAGCTTTATTTCAAATTTTATTAGTTTTAAAACCTATCTAAAACTTTTATTTGGGATTGTCCTTATCTTTGTTTTGACTTGGCAATTTAAAGGCATGATTCTCTTTGGTTTGATTGGCCTTTTACAAGTTTATTCTTTAAGTGTGACAAAAACTTGGCGTTTGAAAGTCGAAGAACAGTTAGCAGAGTAAAAAAGAAGAGTTACTGAGAGGGGTGGAAAATGGAATTAAAATTCCAAGAAAATTTTTTGTGGGGAGCAGCAACGAGTGGCCCACAAACTGAAGGACGTTTTAAAAAGCAGCATGACAATGTTTTTGATTATGATTTTGACCATTATCAAGAACGTTTTTGGGGCGGAATTGGACCTGATACAGCCAGTAATTTTTTCAATGACTTTCGAGAAGACATAAAATTAATGAAGGCGGCTGGTCTAAAATCAATAAGGACAAGTATTCAATGGTCGCGTTTGATAGATGATTTAGAAAAGAATACGATCAATGAAAAAGCGGTTGATTTCTATAACGCTGTAATTAATGAATTTATAGCGCAAGGGATTCGTCCGATGATTAATTTAAATCATTTTGACCTACCAGTTGAACTTTTAAAAACATATGGAGGCTGGGAAAGTCGTCATGTTGTTGATTTATATGCAGGTTTTGCAGCAAAATGTTTTGCTGAATTCAGCGACCGAGTGAGTGATTGGTTTACTTTTAATGAGCCAATGGTTGTCGTTGAGTGTGCTTATCTATTAGGTTTCCATTATCCTGATATTGTTGATGGAAAAAAAGCTGTTCAAGTGGCTTATCATTTGCAACTCGCCTCATCTCTTGCGATTGAACAATACCGAAAAATCAATAAAAATCCTGAAGGACGAATTGGAATCATTTTAAATTTAACTCCGTCCTATCCAGCAACTGAAAAAATCGAAGATTTAAAAGCAGCAGAAATGGCAGACCTTTGGCAAAATCGCCTCTTTTTAGATGCATCAATAAAGGGAGAATTTCCAGAAGAATTAGTCAGCCTTTTACAAGAAGAAAATGTCTTGTGGCAGTCGGAAGCAGAAGATTTGAAACGAATTAAGGAAAACAAAGTGGACCTTTTGGGAGTAAATTACTACCATCCGAGTCGAGTACAAGAACCTGAATATTCTAGTAATAGTTTGGCTCAAGATTGGCGTCCCGACAAATATTACGCATCGTTCAATAAACGTGGGGTGCGGATGAATGCTGACAGAGGTTGGGAGATACATCCACAAACCATTTACGAAATTGCCAAGAGAATTCAAGAAGATTATGGAAATATTCCTTGGTTTATTTCTGAAAATGGGATGGGCGTAGAAAATGAAGAACGTTTCAAAAATGCTGATGGACAAATCCAAGATGATTATCGAATTATTTTTACAACAGAACATCTTTTTTGGCTCCATAAAGCGATTCAAGAAGGCTCAAATTGTTTTGGTTACCATGTTTGGACACCAATTGATTGTTGGAGTTGGCGGAATTCATACAAAAATCGTTATGGTTTGATTAGTTTGAATATCCATACCCAAATGAAAACTTTAAAAAAATCAGCTTATTGGTATAAAAATTTAACAGACTCATCACTTTTACAAGTTCCAGATTCGATTTTAGAAAAATACAATCAATGATTTCTGTTAAAATATAAGAAAATTTGGAGGAGAAATATGTCATTATTAACAATAGATATTGGTGGAACAAGCATTAAATATGCAAGATTTGCTGACGG
This sequence comes from Lactococcus sp. KTH0-1S, assembly GCF_052544945.1. Lineage (NCBI taxonomy): Bacteria > Bacillati > Bacillota > Bacilli > Lactobacillales > Streptococcaceae > Lactococcus > Lactococcus sp. KTH0-1S. The sequence goes on along the minus strand of NZ_CP195165.1, from coordinate 1,486,316 downwards.
AAAATTAGGAGAAGAAGGTGCTTTCGGAACTCCGGATAATCTGGATCAATTTTATCAATCACTGACAGCAGTCGTTGAACAATTTAAGGAAAATTCTGATGTTTGTGGTGTTGCTATTAGTTCCCCAGGAGCAGTAAATAAAGCGACTGGTGTCATTGAAGGAGCAAGTGCTCTCCCTTATATTCATGAATTTGATATTCATGCTGAATTAGAAAAACGATTTGGGTTACCTGTTTCTATCGAAAATGATGCCAATTGTGCAGCGCTTGCCGAAGTGAAATTTGGTGCGGCAAAAGGTTTGTCAGATGTTTTGCTCCTTGTGCTTGGAACAGGTGTTGGCGGTTCTGTAGTTATGAATGGGAAAGTTCATCATGGGAAACATCTTTTTGGCGGTGAATTTGGCTTTATGCTCATGGATGATGAACATTCGTTTTCGACATTAGGAACAACGATTAGAATGGCTGAGCGCTATAATAAACGCACAGGAGAAACTCTTGATGCCATCGAAATTTTTGAAAAAGCCTTTAATGGTGATGAAATAGCTAATGAAGAAAAAAATATTTTTCTATACAATGTCGCAAAAGGAATTTTTAATCTGACTTATTCTTTTGATCCAGAATTAGTGATTATTGGCGGAGGAGTTTCCCAAGCTGAATGGTTAATTCCAGAATTGCAAAAACAACTTCAAAAAATCATGGGAATTATTGAAGTAGCGACTTTTATGCCAGAAATTGTAACTTGTGAATTCAGAAATTCTGCCAACTTAATTGGTGCAGCGGTAGATTTTTCACAAACTTACGCAAATAAGACTGACAAATAGGCTAGAAGTTTTCTGTCAGTAATATTTTTTACTGACAGAAAATTCCTTCACTAATACTCTACGAAATAAAACATAAAAAGTAACAAATTATAGGAAAAAATTATGACAAATCATTATGGCTCAATCGAAGCAGGCGGAACAAAATTTGTACTTGCGATTGGTGATGAGCAGTTTAACATTTTAAAAACAAATCAAATTCCAACGACTCGTCCTGAAGAAACAATTACTAGAACCATTGAATTTTTTAAGGAGAATCCTGTTAAATCATTGGCAGTTGGTTCTTTTGGGCCTATTGACATCAAGCCTGAAAGTGCAACTTATGGCTATATAACAACCACGCCAAAAGCTGGTTGGGCAAATGTTGATTTATTAGGAAAACTCAAAGCCGCACTTGATATTCCGATGGTTTTCACTACCGACGTCAATAGCTCGGCTTACGGTGAAATGATTGTGACTGGCGGAAAATCATTGGTTTATTTCACAATTGGAACAGGAATTGGTGGAGGAGCCGTACAAGATGGGAAATTTATTGGAGGATTCTCTCATGCAGAAATGGGTCATCAATATGTGAAGCGTCATCCAGACGATCTTAATTTTGCAGGCGTTTGTCCATTTCATGGTGATTGTCTAGAAGGAGTGGCAGCCGGTCCTTCCCTTGAAGCCCGCTTAGGAATTCGTGGAGAAGATATTCCAGCTGACAGCAAAGTGTGGGATATTCAAGCATTCTACATTGCACAAATCGCCGTTAATACAACCTTAGCACTTGCACCTGAGAAAATTGTTTTTGGTGGTGGCGTTATGACTCAAACGCACATGATTGAGCGCGTGCGCAAGGAATTCACAAAATTAATGGCAGGTTATGTCCACGTTCCCTATTTACTGACAGATTATATTATGACTCCGTCAGTCGCAAATAATGGTTCGGCAACGATTGGAAATTTTGCTTTGGCAAAAGAATTAGATGAAAAAAATTACTGACAGCTCTGTCAGTAGTTTTTCGTTTTCGTCAGTAAAAATAAATGTAATCACTATCATACGATTTTTCTAAAATTTATTTTATTTATTCACAAATATCTCTGCAAAAAACAATAAATTATGATAGAATAAATCTAATAAAATAATTGAACAAAAGTTCGAACTTTCCAACAGGAATTCGGACTTTTGCACCTTATTAGAGGAGGGTCCCTTGTCCGACACTACACTTGAAAAAATCATTGTACTCGACTATGGTTCACAATACAATCAACTTATTGCGCGTCGTATCCGAGAAATCGGTGTTTTCTCAGAACTCATGAGTCATAAAGTTACAGCCAAAGAAATTCGTGAGATTAATCCAATCGGTATTATTCTTTCAGGCGGTCCAAATTCAGTTTATGATGAAGGTTCATTCGATATTGATCCTGAAATCTTTGAACTTGGTTTGCCAGTGCTTGGTATTTGCTACGGAATGCAATTAATGAGCTACAAGCTCGGCGGTATGGTAGAAGCAGCAGGCGAACGCGAATACGGTGTTGCCCCACTTCAACTTACTAAAAAATCAGCATTGTTTGCAGGAACTCCCGAAGTTCAAGATGTTTTGATGAGCCACGGTGACCGTGTAACAGCTATTCCTGAAGGTTTCCACGTTGTCGGAACTTCACCAAACAGTCCATTTGCTGCTGTTGAAAATACAGAACGCAACTTGTACGGTATCCAATTCCACCCAGAAGTTCGTCATTCAGTTCACGGGACAGAAATGCTCAGAAACTTTGCGCTTAACATTTGTGGAGCAAAAGGGAACTGGTCAATGGAAAACTTCATTGATATGCAAATCAAAAATATTCGTGAAAAAGTTGGCGATAAAAAAGTTCTTCTTGGACTTTCAGGTGGTGTTGATTCATCAGTTGTAGGTGTACTTTTACAACGTGCCATCGGTGACCAATTGACATCAATCTTTGTTGACCACGGTTTTCTTCGTAAAGGCGAAGCTGACCAAGTCATGGAGACATTGGGCGGAAAATTTGGTCTTAATATCATCAAAGTAGATGCTCAAAAACGCTTCATGGACAAACTTGTTGGCCTTTCAGACCCAGAAACAAAACGTAAAATTATCGGTAACGAATTTGTTTATGTTTTTGATGATGAAGCAAACAAATTAGAAGGTGTTGACTTCCTTGCCCAAGGAACACTCTATACCGACGTCATTGAATCAGGAACAGATACAGCTCAAACAATCAAATCACACCATAACGTTGGTGGACTTCCTGAAGATATGCAATTCCAATTGATTGAACCATTGAACACACTCTTTAAAGATGAAGTTCGTGCGCTTGGAACACAACTTGGAATGCCTGATGAAATCGTTTGGCGTCAACCTTTCCCTGGACCAGGACTTGCCATTCGTGTCCTTGGTGATTTAACAGAAGAAAAACTAGAAACTGTTCGTGAATCAGATGCAATTCTTCGTGAAGAAATTGCTGCTGCAGGCCTTGAACGTGATGTTTGGCAATATTTCACAGTAAATACAGACGTGAAATCAGTCGGTGTCATGGGAGACCAACGAACATATGACTATACATTAGCTATTCGTGCCATCACTTCAATCGATGGAATGACAGCTGACTTTGCCCAACTTCCTTGGGATCTTCTCCAAAAAATCTCAAAACGCATCGTTAATGAGGTGGACCACGTCAACCGTATCGTCTACGATATTACGAGCAAACCACCAGCAACTGTTGAGTGGCAATAGAATAAAAAGCGATAGCAGATTACTGTTATCGTTTTTTCATTCCATTAACTTGTAATTTATCAGGCTTAAATTATGATAAATTCGTCTGGACTGGAAAATAATATATTAAAAAACGAGGACATAAATTTCCTCGTTTTTTAATATATTATTCAGCGACAGCTAATTCAGGTTGATTTTCCATAAGTTTACCATTGTTTAATTTTAATAAATAAGGGATAAGCATGATGAGCCCTGCTACAAAGGCAATTCCTTCAGTTAGGGTCATTGACCAGATGAGGCCAGTTAATCCGTAAAAATGATGTAAGATAATGACGATTGGGATATAAAGAATCCCTTGAATAGTTGACATTACCCCAGTTTGCGCACCTAGACCAGAAGCTTCAAAAATTCCAGTAAATAATCCAGAAAAACCATTGAAGACAGATGAAACCAGTTGTGCGGCTAGTACGATTAAGCCCACTTTGATTACTGCACTATCATCAGTAAAGAGTTGCATGACAGGAACTCTAAAAAGATAGACAATTAAAGCAAAGAGAATAGAAATTCCGCCAATCCAAAGAGTTAACTCTTTAAGCGCTTCTTTTAATCGTTGAGTATTATTTGAAGCAAAACTATAGGCAAAGAGTGGAATGGCCCCCAAAAAGAGTCCCATGGTCAAAAATTCAGGCAGTTGAGTGATTCTAAGGGCAATCCCAAAGCTAGCAAGAACATTATCACCATATTGAACAGAAAAGTGATTTAACAAAAGTGTTGTGACAATCATAAATGCTGATTTGAAAACTTCTGCAATCCCAATTTTGTAGATTTCAAATTGGTCTTTTAAACTGATTTTAAAATGTTTTAAAAATCCTTTAAGCGATTCACTTTTATTTTCTAAAAACCAGACATAATAAGCTGTAGAAGCTAGATTTGCGATCACCATTGAAAGTCCAGCCCCAATGACATGAAGATTTAAAACTAGGATAAAGAGGGCATCTAAGACAATACTAGTCGCAACCCCAACGAACATTCCATACATTGATTCTTTTGAGGCACCTTCTGCACGAACTAATTGTTCCAGTCCATAGTTTAAAATCATACTAAAACCACCACCTAATAAAACTCCAGCATATTCTTTAGTATAAGTAAGAGTTGCGGCGTCTGCTCCTAAAATATGAGCGATTGGACTTAAAAAGAAAAGAGAAACAAGCCCAATAAGCAAACCAATGATTAAACTCATATAGAAAGAATAACCAGCGATTTTCTTTCCTTTTTCTTTGTCGCCAGAACCTAGCAGACGAGTAATAAAGGTTCCACCTCCGACACCAAAAAGGTTTCCGATGGCCATAAAAACAATGGTTATTGTTAAACCTAGAGTGATTGTTGACATCATATTTGTGTCATGGACAAGGCCGATAAAGTAGGCATTGATTAAGTTATAGATTGTTGTTGCGGAAATTCCAATCATCATGGGAATTGATAAGTGAGCAATTGCTTTTCTGATGGGCGCTTCCTTAAGATAATAAGAGTTGGATTTTTTACTCATTTTTATTGTTCTTCTTTCTGTTTTTACAAATCTAGAAACCTAATAGTTAGGTTTCTAATTGATAGAAATTATTGTAACTCGAAATAAAATAAAAGTCAAGCTCGAACTGTTAGGTTTCTAATTATTAGGTCTTGACAAATATTCTAAAGAACTCTATACTAGAAGATAAGAAACAGTAAATCAAATAAGAGGAGCCCAGATGACCGATACAATCTATTCAAATTTATTTCGTTCTATTTCACAAAAATCAATGATGACCTCTAGTCAAATGATGAAAGATTTAGAAGTGAATCATCAACAAGCTAGAGTAATCGCATATATTGCAGAAAATCAAGATAAAGGTCTCATCCAAAAAGATTTAGCAGAAGTATTTAATAGACGAGGAGCAAGTATTACAAGTATGCTCCAAGGGTTGGAAAAAAAAGGATATATCGAAAGACGAATTCCTAAAGAGAATGAACGTCAAAAAAATATCTATATTTTGCCCAAAGGGCTAAAAATTATTAATCAGATTAATCAAATATTTGAAGCATCTGAAAAGAAATTGATTGAACCCTTGACCGAGAAAGAACAAGCTGAATTCTTGAGATTCTTAGAAAAAATAGATGACAATTTATAAGAAAGACACTAGCGATTAGCTAGTGTCTTTAAAATCGAAAGTAAATATTTATTATAAACTTTTTGAAATTTCTTCAAGTGTTTCTCCAAAACGTTTTAAAACAGTATCAATTTGTTCATAAGTGACGATTGCTGGTGGTTCCATTCGAACTGTTTTAGCATTAACAAGAGTTCCAGCGGTCATCACTCCTCTTGAAAAAAGTCCTTTTGATACAGCATAGCCAATATCGGTTGTATTAAACTCAATACCAATCATTAAACCAATTCCGCGAACTTCTTGAATAAGCTGTGGATATTTTTTTGCATATTCTTTTAGTTTTGGAATCAAATATTCTCCTTTTTCAAAAGCTTGTTGAGGAATATCATGTTTAATCATATAACGAATTGCGGCAAGAGCAGCAGAACAAGCCAGTGGATTTCCACCAAAAGTTGGAGAGCCAAGAAGCCAAGGATTATCAATAAGCTGTTGGACCCACATTTTCTTTGTAAAAACAATCCCTGTAATTGGCATAATACCACCACCAAATGATTTCCCAAAAGTCATAATATCAGGGGTAACTCCAGACCATTCCGAAGCCCAGATTTTTCCAGTTCGTCCCATTCCAGTTTGAATTTCATCAAAAATTAAGGCTACACCAAATTCGTCAGCAATTTTACGCACCTCTTGCAAATAGCCTTCAGGTGGTAATTTAATTCCTGCTTCTCCTTGGACAGGCTCCAAGATAATTCCTGCTACCTTTTCGCCGACTTCTTGCAAATTAGCAATCGCTTTTCTCATATCTTCAGCATTTCCGTATTCAACGTGTTGCACTTGTTGAATCATTGGCAGGTAAGGTTCACGATAGCTTCCTTTACCGCCGACTGAGATTGCTCCCATTGATTTTCCATGAAAGGCACCAACGGTTGAAATATACCAACGTCCACCTGTTGCGATACGTGCCAGTTTTAAAGCCATTTCAACAGCTTCGGCTCCACCATTTGTGAAGAAAGAGTATTGTAAATCGCCGGGAGTAATTTCTGCGACCGCCTTAGCAAGATAAGAGCGAAGTGGATCAAGAAGTTCTTGAGAATGAAGCGCTTGGTGTTTCAATTGAGCTTCTACCGTTTCTAAAATTTCTTGATTACGGTGACCGAAAGTATAAATTCCAAATCCACCTAAAAAGTCAATGAATTCTTCATCATTTAAACCATAATCGATACTTCCTTCGTCATGCCATTCAAGGACGGCAGCATCAGTTGAGACAGATTTACGATATTTTAGCCAGCCAGGACTGACATAATTATCAAATCCTTCAAGAGTATCATCGGTGATTTTTTTAATTGTTTCGCTATCAAACTTATCTTTTTTGATATAGCCGATCACTTCATCAAGCTTTGCAATAGTTGCTTCTTTATCGAAATTAAATTGTTCTTGTGACATAAATTTTCTCTTTTCTAAGTTTTAAATGTTTGAATATTTTAGTACTCACAGTTTATTTTTCTGTATCTTCCTGACATTTCTGACAGTATTACTAAAGATAAGAAGGACAGTAACTATGAGTATTAGTGTTGCTAGAGCGTTAACATCAGGTGTCACTGCGACTCTAACCATACTAAGAATGGCTAGTGGAAGTGTTTGTGAGTCAGGACCAACAACAAAGAAGGAAATGATGACATCATCTAGTGAAAGTGTGAAAGCCAATAAAGCTCCAGAAATGATTGCAGGCCAAATAGCGGGAATTGTTACTTTGCTAAAAGTAATTACTTTATTTGCCCCTAAATCCATAGACGCCTCTTCCAATGCGAGCGTATCCTCCGTGAATCCGGCCCTGACTGATACAAGGACAAAAGGAACGGAAAAAGTGACATGAGCAATAAATAATGTTGAAAGTCCCAATGGAATATTAAAGAAGGCAAAAATCGAAAGTAAGGAAATACCTAAAACGACTTCTGGAATAACTATTGGAACATAAAGAATTTGATTGATCAATGATTTTCCTACGAAATCATATTTAGCGAGACCTACAGCACCCAGAGTCCCAATAATTGTGGCGACAAAAGTTGCTGATATTCCGACAATCAAAGAATTCATCAGACCGTTAATCAAAGCTTGATTTGACCATAAAGTTTTGTACCAATCAATAGTGAAGCCTGTAAAAAAGATATTTTGCCGTGATTGGTTAAAGGAAAAGAAGACCATAACGAAAATTGGCAGATATAAAAAGATAAAAACAAGCCAAATATAAAAGGATTTGTACCAAGTTTTTTCTTTCATATTAGTTACCTCCTAAATCATCAAGGGAACCGCCCATTCTCTTATAGAGCGAGAGAACAAGGAAGGTGAAAACAATAATTGAAACTGACAAAGCTGAACCAAAAGGCCAGTTATGTGCAGAAATAAATTGGTCACGGACTAAATTCCCAATGAGAATAGATTTTGAACCACCCATGATATCTGAAACGAAGAAATAACCAAGAGTGGGGATAAAAACCATGATAGAGCCTGAAAATACTGCGGGCAAGGTAGTCGGAAGATAGACATATTTAAATATTTCTAATTTTTTACCCCCTAAATCCTGCGTAGCTTCTACCAAACTTACATCGACATTACGAAAACCAGAAATCAGAGGTAAAAGCATGAAAGGAATCAGCGTATAGACCATACCAAGAACAACAGCAAAGTTGTTGTAAACTAAATCGAGAGGTTTACCAATCACATGAACTTTCATAAGGAAAGAATTAAGAATTCCGTTTGTTCGTAAAATCATAATCCAAGCGTAAAGTCTTAAAATAGATGAAATCATAAAAGGAGTAGTAATTAAAGCCGTCAAAACAGAAAGACTTGCATTAGATTTTTTTGAGACAAACATTGCAAAAGGGTAGGCAATTAAAATTGAAATCACAGTGACAATCAATGCTAAAAGAAAGGAGAGAAAGATAATTTTTAGATAGAGCGGTGACAAGAGGCTAAAATAATTATTTAGCGAAAAACCAACTTCCACACCACCATAAGTTCCTGACTTCATAAAAGACATGACTGCAACATCTAACAAAGGAAAAACAACGAAAAGTCCAAGCCAAACAATGAGAGGTAAAATTAAAATATATTTAAACCAATCAATAGGCTTTTTTAATCTAGATTTATCTACCAAATAGATTACCCCCTAGAAAGCTAAATTCTGGATGGGAGATTGCATTATAGATATCATTACCTTCATTTTTTAGAGTTACCACTTTTTCAGGTTTAAAATTAACTAGAACCGTCTCACCTGTTTTATAGTCTTCCACATGACCAGTCATTGTTTTTTGGACATAACCATTGGCAATTGTAATCATCAATTGGGTACTCCCACCGACAAAAATTTGGTCAGAAATAATTCCAGGGATACCGGAGTCTTGAGAAATTTCGATATATTCCGGACGAACGGCGAAGGAGACTAAATCACCTACACGAATGTTTTCAGGTCTTGGGATAATAAATTCGCCAGCTTCAACAGCAACAGAAACAAATTCATCTTCAATACGTTTAACTAAACCATTCCAAACATTGCTTTCACCGATAAAATCGGAGACGAATTCAGTTGCGGGTTTTTCATAAATCTTATAAGGATAATCGACTTGGTCAATCATTCCGCCATTCATAACAGCAATTCTGTCAGAAATTGTCATCGCCTCTTCTTGATCATGTGTGACAAAAATAAAGGTTAATCCAAGATTTTTTTGAATTTTACGAAGTTCAAGCTGCATTGATTTGCGTAACTTTCGATCAAGGGCCGATAAAGGTTCATCTAAAATTAAGACCTTTGGTTCATTGATTAAGGCGCGAGCAATTGCAACACGCTGTTTTTGCCCACCTGAAAGTTGACTGGGCATTCTATTTTCAAAACCAGAGAGTTGGACGAGATGAAGCATTTCGGAGACCTGTTTTCTTTTTTTAGCTTCAGGAACTTTTTTCAAGGTTAGACCGAAAGCTACATTTTCAGCGATTGTCAAATTGGGAAATAGTGCATATTGTTGAAAGACAGTATTGACCGCACGTTCATAAGCTGGCACACCTGCAATATCTTTTCCATCCAGAAAAATCTGACCCGACGTTGGCTGTTCAAAGCCGGCAATCATCCGAAGAAGAGTCGTTTTTCCAGAACCAGAAGGTCCAAGAATTGAGATAAATTCTCCTTCTTCAATGTCCAAATCCAAATTTTTTAGAATATAATTTTTTCCGTAGTACTTGTCGAGATTACGGATTTTTATGATTGATGCCATAATTTTCCTCCTGACACTTTGCAAATACTATAGGGCTTTAGAACCACTTTCGCCAGTTCGAATACGGACGATGGTTTCAAGCGGAACAAGAGCAATTTTTCCATCCCCAACATTCCCAGTTGAAAGTTCTTTTACAATTTCTGAGATAAGTTTTTCACTTCGTTCATCTTCGATATAGGTGATTACAGCAATTTTGGGTAAAAGATTGACATGGAATTGTCCGCCACTCAATTCTACAATTTTGGAGATATCACTATTTTGATTACCGGCTCCCATTGCAGAGTAGACGGTCATTCCATGCACTCCATTTTTAGCAAGAATATCTTTTAATTTTTCGAGTGATTCTGGACGAATTGTAATTTCCATTTTTTTCATATTATTGTCCTCATTTCTTATTTCTTGTTCTGGTTTTTCGAGATAAGTCAGGGTATTTTTTGCCTTTTCCGCTTTTTCATCGTATTCTCCTATCAAATATGTTTAATCTGAATACACATAATAGTTGCCTTTATTGATTGACAAAATTGTTCCACATTTTATCTAAAACTCTTGTTTTACTTCCAATATCAAGTGGCATTTGAGCCTTTTGTAATTGTTGAGCTGTCAAATTTCTCATAGGGTCAGTTTTCCAAGAATTGGGAAGATAAGTCCATGCAGATTCGTTGGGGTTGAGATAGGGATATTCTTTGACAATGCTAGAAAATACTTTTGCACTTTCTACATAATTGATGAACTTTTCGACATTTTTCCCCCCTTTAGCATTTTTGAATTTCATAAAATTGTCAACTTGTAAATCAATTCCAGAGCTTGGATAGACGCCAACAATGTTTTTGTTAGCCATTTTTGCCATTGTTATTTCGGCATTATAGACTAATCCGACAGAAGCCTCGCCATTTGCCAATAATGTATGAGGAGAATCTGAATCTAGTGCTTTTATATTGGGACGTAAAGCAATTAGAAAATTTGTTGCACTTCTCAAATTTTCATTAGTAAGTTGATTAACATTCAAATCAGAATTAATGAGAGCAGAATCAATCACAGCTCGGGCATCGGAAACAACAACCTCGGAATTTTTGAACTTTGGATTAAGTAAATCAGAATAATTGTTGATTGGTGAAACTTTTTTCTTGTTATAGGCAAGGGCCAAATAAGAACCTAGATAGGGTAAGGAATAGCTGTTCTTCTTGTCATATGAAAGTCCTAGCCAATCTTTAGCATAATTTTTGCTATTTGGAATTTTACTTTTGTCTAATTTATCTAGCAAACCAACTTTTTTCAAAATTTCTACGTCATTTCCAGGAGCAACAACAAGGTCATAAGTTCCTGGAGAGACTGCCCTAACTTTAGCAATCATCTCATCAGGAGAAGAATAAGTAGTCATATTAACATGAGTTCCGGTTTTCTTTTCATAATTATCAAGGACGGATTGGGGCATATAAGAAGACCAAATAATTAGATTGAGTTGATTTTTTGGTTTTCTAATTTGATAAATAACAATAATGGTCAAGATACAGATAATAGACAAGCTAGTTATTATAATTTTTTTCATCACTTTATCCCCTTTTCTTAGAAATGGCATATTTAAATATCTTTGTGATTTTTTTGATAACATAGATATTTTTATGTCACTTTTTGTTACATGATACAATTTTTAAATTATTTTGTCAACAAAAAGATAGAATTTTCAGAATTTTCCGCAAACAAAAAAGGCACTAATTTAAAATAGTGTCTTTCTTATCTAAAATATTAAATATTAAGCATTTTGATTGGTTGCAGCAATATCAATTTCTCTGATGTTAACCGTTTGAGGCATATCATAAATGAATTTCACGGTTTGGGCCACTCTTTCAGGAGCAAGTGTTGTACCACCCATTGATTCTTTCCAAAGATTATAATCATTTAGGGCACTTTCGTCAGTAACATGTGTCAATAATTCTGTTTCAGCAGCACCAGGTGCAACAAGTGAAATTCGAACATTTTTACCAGAAACTTCCTCTCTGATAGTTTCACTTAAACCATGGACACCAAATTTTGAAGCGACATAAGCGGCGTGGTTGGTAAAAGTTTTTTTACCAGCAAGAGAAGACATGTTAATTACTGTTCCTCCTTGGCGTTCAACCATTTGTGGAAGAACAATTTGCATTCCATTAAGTACACCCAAAACATTAGTATCCATCATTTGTTTCCATTCTGCTGGATCTTGATTTAGAACATTTCCTAATAACATGACACCTGCATTATTGACTAGAAGATCAGTTTTGCCATATTTTTCTTCAGCTTTAGTAATTGCATTTTCAAATGATGTTTTGTCCGTGACATCTACAGATTCCACAAGGACATTCGTAAAATCAAGGGGCAAGGCTTTGATTTTATCTGTACGACGACCTAAAAGCAACATTGGGAATCCATCAGCATTAAATAATTTTGCAATTTCAGCACCAAATCCTGAACTTGCTCCTGTTATAACAATAAGTGGTTTAGACATTTTATTTCTCCTTAAGAGTATTTTTTTGATATACTGATTATACAACATGGAGTTAACTCCATGTCAAGGAGAAAGAATGACAAAATATACAATTGGCGATATTTCACGTAAATTAAACGTTTCTAACGATGCTGTACGTTATTACGATAAGGAGGGTCTGCTCCCTTTTGCTAAAAGAAATAAAGCTGGTCGAAGAGAATTTACAGATGACGATCTTGGCTATATTGAAGTCATTGATTGTTTAAAAAAATCAGGTATACCCATAAAAGATATTGCTCAATTTATTGATTGGTGTATGGAGGGTGACTCAACACTTGATGAACGTTTAGACTTTATGAAAACACACGAAGAGCAATTAGAAGAAAAAATTAAAGTTTTAGAAATGAATTTGGCCTTTTTAAGATGGAAAATTTGGTACTATCAAACAGCAGCAGAAGCAGGCACTGAAAGTATCCACTTTATTCCGGGAACAACACAAGTTAAACCAGAGATAAGAGATATTTTCAAATAATATTAAAAAAACAAAACGTATTTTTTACGCTTTGTTTTTTTATTTTTTCTTAGCTGGAAAATTTATGAGAAATAGCGACAGAAAGACGATAAAAATACCTAACTGTTGAAATCCTAAAAATGAAACGCCTAGGAATAAAGTGGAAATTACAATAGCGGTGACAGGTTCAAGCATTCCAAGCATACCAACAATATGAGGTTCTGTATATTTTAGACTATTGATATAAAGAGAGTAAGCTAAGAGTGTCCCAACAATAACGATGAGGCTGACCAAAAGTAAATCAGTCTGATCAAAATTTTTAGGTAAATTTGTGACTGGATGTAAGAAATTAGAAATGACACCACCAATTAATAAGGCCCAGGCGACAAGGCTTAAAGGAGAGTGTTCTTTGATAAGTGGACATGGAATAAGAGTGTAAGCACAAACACCAAGGGCGGATAAAAGCCCCCAAACAAGAGCAGAAGCTGAAAAACTAAGCTCTCCAATATTTCCATTAGTCACAAGCAGAAAAACACCAATTAAAGAAAGAAAAATGGCAATAATATCAAGTCGACGTGGAATTGCTTTACTTTTGATAGCTAAAATAATAATAATGATGGAGGGACCTAGAGATTGTAAAATAGTCGCAATAGCTGCATTTCCGTAATAAACTGATAATAGAAAAGAAGATTGTGCAAAAAGTACTCCGAAAATTCCAAAAGCTACAATTCTTAGACTTGATTTTACAGAAGACCAGACACTAAAGATGTTGTGCTTAGTAATTGCTAACCAAGCAAGTAACAACAAGCCCGAAAAGAGCATGCGCGTGGTAACTAGCCAACCTGGCTCAATAGAACAACGATTAAAGAGGAGTCCAGCAATAATACTACTAATCCCAAAAAAGGCGGCTCCCAAAGAAGCGTAAATAATTCCTTTAAATTTAGTCATATATGCACCATGTGTTGAGTTCTTTTGTTTTTGACATTTTTATCCTCAATTTCTAAATATATTATCTTCCTATAATCATTATATATAAATTACAAGGCAGAGTAAAATATTCACTGGGAATGGTATAAAAGAATAAAAAAAGCACTAATTAATTGGATTAGTGCTTTTTTTAATCTTCAACTCCATAAATTTCAACTTTGTAACCAGTAATATTTAGACCACTAGCTTTTCGAGCAGCTTCTATCAGTGGACGAAAATCAAAATTATCTACATTCATAATCTCACCTGTCGTTTTATTGACAACATGATAATGAGGCTCTCCGTAGTAGTCATATCTTCTTTTACTACCGTCATTTATAGCAATCACTAACTCACTATCAACCAATTTATCAAGGGTATTATAGACCGTTGCTAAGCTAATATTTTCCAAATCTTCGTGAATTTGCTCTGCCGTTGGGTGAGTTTGATGTTTTATCAGGTATTCTAAGACAATGAGACGCTGTGGTGTAGCTTTTAAACCATGTGATTGTAATAGTTCTTTTAAGTCTTGTTCCAAAATCAGCACTCCTATCTTTATTATTTATTTTATTATATCATCAACAGAAAATCATTTCAATGACTTGACATTTGTTTAGAATCATTCTAAAATATAGTTTAGAATGATTCTAAAAGGGTGAGATAATGAAAGAAAAAAATAACTTAATTCAAAGAAATAATATTGTCAGGGCAAGTATTATGGGAGCAAATGACGGGATTATTTCGATTGCAGGGATTGTCATTGGTGTCTCTGGCGCAACCTCTCATATTGGGACAATTTTGCTGGCAGGTTTTGCCGGAACTTTAGCAGGAACGGTCAGTATGGCAATGGGAGAATATGTTTCGGTCAGTTCGCAACGTGATGCTCAGGAAAAAATTATCCAAGAACAAAAAGCAGCACTTGCTACTAATTATCAAAATGAATTTGATTTTGTTTATCAAAAATATAGAGCAGATGGGATTTCTAATGAACTAGCTCATAAAGCAACGGATGAGATGATGAAAAAGGATGCTTTAGCAACAACGGTTCGTGAAAGACACGGGTTTACAATTGGACAAGAATTGAGTGCTAAAGGAGCGGCAATTGCCTCAATGCTCTCATTTCCAACTGGAGCGCTTTTGCCTATGCTAGCCATTTCTTTAATTCCTAAAAGTTGGAGTGCTTTGGCAACATTTATTTCCGTACTAATCGCTCTAGGATTTACAGGTTATGCTGCCGCTTATTTAAATGGTGCTGATAAAAAACATGCAACTTTTAGAAATATTATTGCTGGGATTTTAACGATGCTTGTTACTTATGTAGTGGGTTTGCTCTTTAAACAAGGAGGTTTGTGATGAAAAAACAAACAATGACAATAGATGAAAAATTAAATAGTATCCGTGCGGGAGTCTTGGGTTCAAATGATGGAATTCTTACAGTTGTTGGTGTGCTCTTTTCGGTTTCCGCAGCTTCTGGAAGTAGCTTTGCTTTACTGATTGCTAGTTTGGCAAATTTGATTTCTGGTGCTTTTTCAATGGCTTCTGGTGAGTATGCAAGTGTCAGTTCTCAATCTGATAGTGAGAAAGTTGTGGTTCAAGAAGAAAAAATATTACTGAAAAAAGATTTTAAAAATCAAAAAGCAGCAGTGAAAGATTTTTATATTGAAAAAGGAATCAGTCCAGAAACTTCAACAGCAATTGCTAATGAATTACTTGCTCGAAAACCTTTGGAAACTGTTCTGTCAGTAAAATATGATATTGCTTTAGGACATTATATGAATCCTTGGCAAGCGGCAGGTTCATCATTAATTTCATTCACGATTGGTGGACTTTTTCCTTTACTAACCATGATTTTAGTTAAGGGTGCTTGGCAATTTCCAGCAACAATTTTTGCAACAATGCTTGCAATGGCCTTAACTGGAATGATTAGTGCTAAGCTTTCTGATGGCTTGGTAATTAAAGCAATTCTTAGAAATATTATTATTGGTTTACTAACAATTTTTATTCATTATTTTATTGGTCGGATTTTAGGTTAATGAATTTAGGCTTAGTTAAAAGCTTTTGTTATAATTATAGATAGGACTGATAATTATTGAGAAAGAGGCTGACAAATGGATGATAATACTAAAGAATTAGAACAATATTGGGATGAGTTTTCTCAAGAATATGAAGAAATTCAAAATGAAAGCTTGGTTGATATTGGTCAGCAATTACAGAAATTTTTGGTGATTGAAAAACTTTTACCAACAAGTCAATTTTTAGATTTAGCTGGTGGGACCGGCAAATATATTCCACACTTTTCAAATTTTACTGACAGCTATCATCTTGTTGATCTGTCAGCAAAAATGTTAGAATTTGCCAAGAATAAGTCTGCTGATTCAAATAAAATCACTTTTACGCATCAAGAACAAAATAAATTTTTAAAGAATACAAAAGAAAATACTTATGATTTTGTGTTTTCAGCCATGAATCCTGCATTGGAGTCAAAAGAAGCCTTAGTAGAATTAAATCGGATTGCCAATGGAAATGTTGGAATTTTACGTTTGATTTTTGATGAGGATAATCTCTTTAGTCAGGTCGAACAATTGTATTTACCCAATCAAGAACAGAATAAAGAAACGCAGATGTTGCTTTATAAGGCATGGTTAGAGGAATTAGGTTGGGAATTTAAAAGTAAGAAATTTAGATTCTTTTTATCAGAAAAAGTAAGTTCACAGTTTTTCTCTGATTATTTCTCTGATGAGCTTTCAGCTACAGAATTAGCGGCTTTGACGCAATTATTTTTTAGTGAAACAGAAATTCGAGAAATGGAAAGATTAGTGATATTTGAGTTATTATATTGGGAAAAATGCTAGGTTGAATCCTAGTTTTTTTATTTCTCAATTCTTTTAGTTGTAATTTATTTATTTTAGTACTATAATTGACTAATCAACGATTGACCAATCAATTAAGAAAGGAGAAATAAATTATGAAGCTTGAAAAAGTCAGCCAGTTACTCTATCAGCTCAAAATTGTAAATCAAGAAATGACGGCAAAATTTGAGAAGGCAACGGGTTATAGTATTACTCGTTATCAATTGATGATGATTTTAAAATGTAAAGGTCGTTGCTCTCAAAGTCAATTACAAAATGAATTGAAAATAGATAGTGCTGCTGTAACAAGACATTTGAAACTACTTGAAGAAAAAAATCTTGTTAGAAGAGAGCGCAATAAAGAGAATAATCGAGAAGTATTTGTCGAAATTACCGAAAAAGCTAAAAATGATTTAGCACTTTGTGCAAAAAAACATGATGGTTCTCTAGATGAAAGTCAACAAATATTAAATATTGGGCTCAGCGATTTAGAAGAAGAACAACTTTTAGAATTACTCACAAAATTAACAAAATGAAAGAAGAAAAAATGAATAAGAACTTTAAAAATAATGATTTCTCAGATATTACATTTGGTAGAAAATCTGTCAGACTTTATGATGAAAACTACAAAATTTCTCACGAAGAAATGCTTGAAATGATTCAAGAAGCAACAGCCGCACCTTCATCAGTAAATATGCAACCTTGGCGTTTTATCATTGCTGAAACCGAAGAATCAAAAGCAAAATTGAAACCTTTAATTCGCTTTAACACACGTCAAAATGATACTTCATCAGCCATGATTTTAATTTTTGGTGACATGCTTAATTATGAATTAGGTGAAGAAATCTATGACCAAGCAGTTGCTGAAGGAAAAATGCCTCAGGAAGTCAGAGATCAACAAATTGGAGCAATTATTCCTTATTACAAGAGTTTTTCTAAACAAGAAATGAATGATGTTGTCAAAATTGACTCAAGTTTGGCAGCAATGCAATTGATGTTGGTGGCAAGAGCTCACGGTTATGAGACAAATCCAATTGGTGGTTTTGAAAAAGACCAATTAGCAGAAACTTTTGATTTAGACAAAGAACGTTTTGTACCAGTTATGATTTTATCAATTGGTAAAGCCGTTGAAGAGGGTTATGAATCTGTCCGCATGAATGCTGATAAAATCACTACTTTTAAATAAAAAGGAGAAGTAATTTGACCATTTTAACAATTATTCTGTCGCTTTTGGTTGCTTTGGAATTTTTCTACATTATGTATTTAGAAACCTTTGCTACAAGCTCAAAAACCACCAGTCGTGTGTTTAATATGGGAAAAGAGGAGCTAGAACGTTCTTCAGTTCAAACGCTTTTTAAAAATCAAGGGATTTATAACGGTTTGGTTGGTTTAGGATTAGTTTATGCAATATTCTTCTCGTCAGCTCCACTTGAAATTGTTAGATTACTGCTTGTTTATATTATTTTAGTGGCTTTGTATGGCTCTTTGAGCAGTAATAAAAAGATTATTCTCACCCAAGGTGGTTTAGCCATTTTAGCTCTCATTTCTTCATTTTTTTAAATAAATATTTTTAAATCCTTGACAAGTCTCATAAAAAGTTTTACAATTATTTTCAACATCAGAAAAGTAACTCTATATCAGAATTTTTTCAGGAAGTCTGCGGTTGTGCGAGCAGATAAATTCATCAGAGCGAATGGGCTGATTTGAAAGTCGAGAACGATTTGTTTTTCGCAATTTGATTTGAAACAATAAAAATCACGGATGCTCCCGATACCAAGCAACTTGTTGTTAGACGAGGAAAAGAAGAGTTTTTTCTAGTATTTTTGTAATACTTTTAGGGACTCTTAAATTACGGTGGCACCGCGTGACATACGCCCGTAGAGTATCAAATACTCTACGGGCTTTTTTGTATTTTTTTGAAAGGATTTCTAAAATGAACCAACGATGGCGAAGCTTAAATTTTAACTAATCAGTATCAATGGAAAAGACTTCCTCAAACCTATAGATAGAGAGAAAACATGAGAAAAATTAAAGAGATTTCAGCAGACACCATGACCCCGATTTCGGTTTATCTTCGCCTGAAAGGGAAAAATAAAGTAATTTTAGAATCCATTCCCAGAGAAAATGACCAATCACGTTTTTCAATTATTGCGTTAAATCCTGTGAAGCACATCAAATTTACTGACGGAATTTTAAGCGTTAATGACGAAATCATTAGCGATGAAAATCCAATGGAATTTCTGGAAAAATTAGTTTGTCAGCCAGAAAGTACTGACGAAAATTTAGACTTGCCTTTTACAAGTGGAGCGATTGGATATGCTGGATTTGATACCTATGGTATTTTTGAAGGCATTCAACCTGAACTGAAAGATTCGATTGGAACACCCGATATGTATTTTATGTTATACGAATCAGCCCTAATTTTTGACCACAAACGTGAAAAACTGATTTTTATTGAAGACAATACTTACAGTCAACGTTCAGAAAAAAAGTTACAAAACGCGCTGTCAGCAAATATTGAGTCATTGTCTTTACTGACAGAAGCAGAAAATGAACTGACAGAATTAAGTAAACTGAATTTCGTCAGCAATATGTCTCAAGAACTTTTTGAAGAAAAAGTTGCTAAAGCAAAGGAACTTATCAGAAATGGTGACATGTTCCAAATTGTTTTATCACAACGTTTAACAGCCGATTTTACTGACAACCCCTTTAATTATTACAGAAAGCTTCGGGTTGAAAATCCGTCATCGTATATGTACTTTATGGAATTCGATAATTTTCATGTCATTGGCAGCTCACCAGAGCGTTTGGTTGCTGTTCATGGAAATCAAGTTTCAACCAATCCAATTGCTGGAACAAGAAAACGCGGGCAAAATGAATTTGAAGACCAAGCTCTTATTGAAGATTTAGAAAGTGATCCCAAAGAAGTGGCTGAACACAAAATGCTTGTTGATTTAGGACGAAATGATATTGGTAAAATTTCCAAATATGGTTCAATCGAAGTTCCTGTTTTCATGAAAGTTGAGAAATATCGCTACGTCATGCATATTACAAGTGAAGTGACCGGCGAGCTTCGTCCTGAATTTACAGCTATGGATGCCTTACGCGCCACATTGCCAGCGGGGACGCTATCAGGAGCACCGAAGCATCGAGCCTACCAAAGAATTTATGAATTTGAAACGCAAAAACGAGGAATTTATGGAGGAGCTATCGGTTATCTAACGAAAAATGGAAATTGCGATTTTGCAATTGCCATTCGGACAATGGTCTTGAAAGACAAGAAAGCACATGTTCAAGCAGGAGCCGGAATTGTTTACGATTCAGTACCCGAACATGAATATCAAGAAACCTTAAACAAAGCCCAAGGCTTATTGAAAGTTGGTCAATAAATAGACCCAAAAAGATGTAGAGATAAAAAATTTAACATCATCAGATAATTTTGTCAGTAATTTTTTACTGACAGAAAATAAAAAATTACTGACAGGCCTTGTCGTTAAAAATAGGAGACAAAATTGATTTTAATAATAGATAATTACGATAGTTTCACTTACAACTTAGTGCAGTATGTAGGTGCTTTGACTGATGTAGCAGTTGTGAAAAATGACGATGATTCTTTAAAAAATATGGCAGAAAAAGCAGATGCCTTAATATTCTCACCAGGTCCTGGTTGGCCTGCGGATGCTGGAAAAATGGAAACACTTATTCAGCAATTTGCAGGTCAAAAACCAATTTTAGGAATATGTCTAGGTTTTCAAGCTATCGTTGAAGTTTTTGGTGGCAAATTGCGCTTAGCCCATCAAGTCATGCACGGCAAAAATTCACAAGTCCGTCAGACTTCAGGAAATTTACTTTTCAATCATCTTCCCTCAAAATTTCTAGTCATGCGCTATCATTCAATCGTCATGGACGAGGCAGTCGCTTTACCAGATTTTGCAATCACAGCAGTCGCGACAGATGATGGTGAGATTATGGCTATTGAAAATGAAAAAGAACAGATTTATGGATTACAATTTCACCCAGAATCCATTGGCACATTGGATGGCATGACCATGATTGAAAATTTTGTCAACCAAGTAAATGAAAACAAGGAGTCATCAAATGAAAAATGAACTTGAAAAAGTGATGTCAGGCCGTGACATGACTGAAAATGAAATGAACATGCTTGCTAATTCAATTATCCAAGGTGAATTAAGCGAGGTCCAAATTGCCAGCTTTTTAGTAGCATTAAAAATGAAAGGTGAAGCAGCAAGCGAATTGACTGGTTTGGCTCGAGCTTTACAGAAAGCAGCGATTCCTATCCCAACAAATTTGACAAATGCGATGGACAATTGTGGAACAGGAGGCGACCGCTCATTCAGTTTCAATATTTCAACCACAGCCGCTTTTGTTTTAGCAGCTGGTGGAGTTAATATGGCAAAACATGGAAATCGCTCCATTACCAGTAAATCTGGCTCCGCAGACGTTCTTGAGGCCTTAGGAATCAATCTTTATTTACCAGCAGAAAAGTTAGCTCAAGTTTTTGATAAAGTTGGTTTAGTTTTCCTTTTTGCCCAAAATCTCCACCCAGCGATGAAATACTTCACGCCAGTCCGCAGACAACTCGAAATTCCAACAATTATGAACTTGACTGGGCCACTAATCAATCCAATTCCACTTGATACGCAACTTCTTGGTACCTCACGTCCAGATTTACTTGAATTAACAGCAAATGTTTTGAAAGGCTTGGGCCGTAAGCGAGCGTTAGTCATCACAGGTGAAGGCGGAATGGACGAAGCAACACCCTTTGGACTTAATCATTACGCCCTTTTAGAAAATGACAAAGTGACTTTGCATGAATTTAGAGCCTCAGACGTTGGTATTCCGGAAGTTCAACTCAATGATATTCGCGGAGGAGAGGCCCCAGAAAATGCTGAAATTTTAAAAAATGTCCTTGAAAATCAACCGTCAGCCTTTTTAGAAACGACCGTTTTAAATGCCGGACTTGGATTTTATGCCAATGGAAAAGTTGATTCCATAAAATCCGGAGTTGACCTTGCAAGAGAGGTAATTAGTACAGGAGCAGCTCTTACCAAGTTGCATGAATTACAAGCAGAACAGATTGGTTAAAAATCTGGTTGACGCTCGTTGAGAAAAGATGGAGAGAAAAATGATCGACCATTTAGACATTCACGTTCAAGATTTGTCACGCACAAAAAATTTTTATACAGCTATTTTATCAACACTTGGCGGTCACTTAATTGATGAAAGTAATTCAGGCCTGACCTATCAAACAGGTGAAAATGCTGACGGATATATTTGGTTTGAAATAGGAAAACCATATCCCTTTCATTTTGCATTTCAAGCAAGAACAAATAGTGAAGTTGATGAATTTTATAAAAAAGCACTGGCAAATGGCGGGAAAGATAATGGAGCACCAGCTTATCGGGGAGAAACTTACTATGCAACATTTATAATTGACCCAGACGGTTATCGAATTGAGGCAGTCTGCCACACAAGAAAAGAGTAAGAGATAGACATGAACATAAAAAAAGGAAAATTTCTAGAAACAATCCTAGCAGAAAAAAAACTTGAAATTGCTAAAATGCCAGAAGAACAAGTAGAAAAAGTTCGTCAAACTTATAATTTTTATGATTACTTAAAAAAGCATACTGACCAACTCCAAGTGATTGCCGAAGTAAAAAAAGCTTCGCCAAGTCTAGGTGATATTAATTTAGAAGTAGATATCGTTGACCAAGCTAAAAATTACGAACAAGCCGGTGCTGCTATGATTTCCGTCTTAACTGACCCTGTATTTTTTAAAGGAAATATTGAATATCTCCGTGAAATTTCAGAAAATGTCCAAATTCCCACCTTGAACAAGGATTTTATCATCGATAAAAAACAAATCAATCGGGCAGTTAATGCGGGAGCAACAGTTATTTTACTCATTGTCGCAGTTTTTGAAAATCAATACCCCAAACTCCAAAACCTCTACAACTACGCACTTTCACTAGGACTTGAAGTTCTTGTTGAAACACATAATAAAGCAGAACTTGAGATTGCTCATCAGCTTGGGGCTAAAATTATTGGAGTTAATAATCGTAATTTAAAAACCTTTGAAGTGAGCTTACAAAATTCAGTAGATTTGATTCCCTACTTTAAAGAAGACAATATCTACATTTCCGAATCAGGCATTTTTAGCGCAAACGAAGCCCAAAAAGTTTCCGATGCTTTCAATGGAATATTGGTTGGAACAGCACTCATGCAATCAGAAAATCTCAAAAAATCTTTGAAAGATTTAAAAGTCAAGAGGAAAACGAATGAAAATTAAAATCTGTGGCTTATCTACAAAAGAAGCTGTTGATACAGCCGTAGAGTCTGGTGCCACACATCTCGGTTTTATTATTAGTCCCTCAAAACGCCAAGTTACACCAGAAAAAATTCTTCAAATCACAAACGATGTCCCAAAAACAGTCAAAAAAGTAGGAGTTTTTGTTGATGAACCTATTGATTTTGTAAAAAAAGCCATTCAAGTTGCTCAACTTGATCTGGTTCAGCTTCACGGAAATGAAGATATGAATTACATTAATCAACTAGATATTTCGGTTATTAAAGCAATAAGACCAGACCAAGAATTTAAAGAATACGAAGATGTAATTTTATTATTTGATAGTCCACAAGCTGGAAGTGGTCAAGCATTTGATTGGGACTCTTTGGTGACTAGTGGTCTGAAAAATAAATTTTTCATCGCTGGTGGACTTAATCCAGAAAATGTAGCAGCTGCTATTCAACATTTTCCAGATGCCTACGGTGTGGATGTTTCTTCTGAAGTAGAAACTGACGGAATTAAAAACCTTACAAAAATAAAAAACTTTGTTCAAAATGCAAGCCTTGGCTCATCAAAGCAATTATTTATAGAATTTTTAAGAATCACAAAAAAGCTAAATGAAAATAAGATTATCCCTTATTTAATGGGAAGTTTAGCAGTTGAGCAAATAATCAATTTTCCAACAAATCCTGATGACATTGATATTCAACTCAAAACGCCTGATTTTGAAAATTTTGAGCAATTAACAAGTTTAATGGAAGAATTAGGTTATCAGCTCATTGACTTACATGAGCATAAATTTGAAAAAGATAGCATTCATATTGGCTTTGCAAGTGTGGAGACCCTTAAAAACTATGCCGGGGTTGACTATTTGGCCATTCAACAAGAAAGAATGGAAAATGGCGAAGAATATTATCTTCCAAATGTAGAACAATCCCTTAAAATCTATCAGGCAGCAAATAGAGATGAGTGGCGAGGAGGGAAGCAAAAAGATTCCTTTATTTTAGATAAGTTAATAAAGAAATAGAAGAGGAATGACAATGAATGATAATATTATCGAAGAGGGTGTAGAGATTCGAAATGATCTCATTATTAAGTCAATTCAAAAAGAAGATATATTAGAGCTTTGGCAAATTAGTTATGGACCTAAATCTGATTTACATTGGATGTCTTTCAACGCTCCCTATTTTGAGGAGCCAATCCTGAGTTGGGAAGAATTTTCAAGAAAAATATCTCTTAAAATAAATCAACCAAATGTTGCACTTATTATCTTTCAAAATCGAATCATTGGAATGCTGTCAGCTTATTGGGAAGACGGTAAATTACAAAAATGGCTTGAGTTTGGTATAGTGATTTATGATAGTAAATTGTGGGGACGTGGAATTGGACAGGATGCCTTATCTTTTTGGTTGAAGCACCTTTTTGAAACTTATCCGAGGATTCAGCACATAGGATTTACAACTTGGTCAGGAAATCAAGGAATGATGAGACTAGGAGAAAAAAGTGGTCTGAAACTTGAAGGGCAAATCAGAAAAGTTAGATATTGGCAAGAAACTTGGTATGATTCAATAAAATATGGAATTTTAAGAGAAGAACTAAAAAATAAATAAAAAAATCAAAAGGAGCAACAACATGACCTACAACCAACCTAACAACAAAGGATTTTACGGCCAATTCGGGGGCCAATTCGTACCTGAGACACTAATGACAGCAGTAAAACAATTAGAAGAAGCCTACGAAGATAGTAAAAAAGACCCTCTCTTTCAAGCAGAACTTAAAGAATTACTTAAAGACTATGTTGGACGAGAAAACCCACTCTATTATGCAAAACGCTTAACAGAATATGCGGGCGGAGCAAAAATCTATCTTAAAAGAGAAGACCTAAACCATACAGGAGCACACAAAATTAACAATGCCCTCGGACAAGTCCTCCTTGCCAAAAAAATGGGAAAAAATAAAGTCATTGCTGAAACAGGGGCAGGCCAACACGGTGTCGCAACCGCAACCGCTGCTGCCCTCTTTGGCATGGAATGTACGATTTATATGGGTGAAGAAGACGTTAAAAGACAATCTCTCAATGTCTTTCGCATGGAATTACTCGGAGCAAAAGTTCATTCAGTAACTGATGGTTCACGCGTACTTAAAGATGCGGTTAATGCAGCACTTAGAGCATGGGTTGCTCAAGTTGAAGACACGCATTATGTAATGGGCTCAGTTCTTGGACCACATCCATTTCCACAAATTGTGCGCGATTATCAAGCTGTTATTGGAAATGAGGCGCGTGCCCAATTTTTAGAAAAAGAAAATAAACTTCCAGATGCTTTAGTAGCTTGTGTCGGTGGAGGCTCAAATTCGATGGGACTTTTTTATCCCTTCGTTAATGATGAATCAGTTGCCATGTATGGTGTTGAAGCTGCTGGTCTTGGAATTGATACACCACATCATGCAGCGACAATTACTAAAGGGCGCCCCGGTGTTCTTCACGGAACACTCATGGACGTCCTTCAAGATGAAAATGGTCAAATCTTAGAAGCCTTTAGTATTTCAGCCGGTTTAGACTATCCAGGAATCGGTCCAGAACACTCTTATTTCAATGCTGTTGGACGAGCAAAATATGTTGATATTACAGATAAAGAAGCACTTGAAGGTTTTAAAATCTTATCTAGAACTGAAGGAATCATCCCAGCACTAGAAAGTTCTCATGCTATCGCCTATGCAGTTAAATTAGCAAAAGAATTAGGAGCAGATAAATCAATGATTGTTTGTCTTTCAGGACGTGGGGATAAAGATGTGGTTCAAGTAAAAGAACGACTTGAAGCAGAAAAAGAGGTGAAAAAATGAAAACTTTACAAATGACTTTAAGCAATAAAAAAAATAATTTTGTTCCTTATATCATGGCTGGCGACCATGAAAAAGGCTTAGAAGGTCTTAAAGAAACCATTCAACTTCTTGAACAAGCCGGGAGTTCCGCTATTGAAATTGGCGTTCCATTTTCAGATCCGGTTGCTGATGGCCCAGTCATCGAACAAGCAGGTTTGCGTGCTTTAGCAAGAAAAGTGTCACTTTCAAGTATTCTTGAAACCTTAAAAACACTTGATACAAAAGTTCCTCTGGTAATTATGACCTATTTCAATCCCGTCTATCAGTTTGGAATTGAAAAGTTTGTTGTGGCTCTTGAAGAAACACCAGTTAAAGGCCTTATCATTCCTGATTTGCCTAAAGAGCATGAGGACTATATCAAACCATTTATCAATGATAAAGATATCTGTTTAGTTCCTCTGGTCTCATTAACCACGCCACTTTCTCGTCAAAAAGAACTTGTAGGCGAGGCCGAAGGATTTATCTATGCCGTTGCAATCAATGGAGTAACTGGGAAAGAAAATGCTTATAGTAACCAACTTGACCAACATTTAAAAGCGTTGTCTTCATTGACGGATGTTCCTGTTTTGACAGGATTTGGAATTTCTACATTATCTGATGTGGACCGTTTTAATAAAGTGTCTTCAGGAGTTATTGTTGGTTCAAAAATTGTTCGTGATTTACATGAAGGTAAAGAAAACGAAGTTATTAAATTTATTGAAAACGCAATCAATTTTTAAAATAATTGAAAAATTAATAAAACCATATATCCTTGACAGTCCACTTTACAAATGGTATACTTTTATTAAATAAAACGGTTACAAAAATTGGATAGTGATTATTAAGTTAAGCTAGACCTTATCAAACCTATAGTCATAGGGGGATAAGGTCTATTTTTGTGAAATGGAGAAGAATGTGAAAATCAAAAAAGTTCTGAACAATAATGTAGTCATTGCTCAAAATGATAATGAAGAAACCATTCTTATGGGATTAGGCTTAGGATTTGGGAAAAAAGCAGGTGAAGTTGTTGAAGACAAAAAAATTGAAAAAATTTTTGCATTGAAAGTAACTTCTGAGCAACAGAATTTTTCAGAATTACTTTCGGAAATTCCAAGTGGAATTGTAGAACTTTCGATTTTAACTTTAGCAAAAGCAAAAACAAAATTTGATAAAACAATTTCTGATACCGTTCTGGTTGCTTTCGCTGACCATTTAAATGCAGCAATTATTCGTGAAAAAGACAATATAACTATTAAAAATTTTCTTTTATGGGATATTAAGAGAT
The DNA here is from genome assembly GCF_052544945.1 of Lactococcus sp. KTH0-1S. Lineage (NCBI taxonomy): Bacteria > Bacillati > Bacillota > Bacilli > Lactobacillales > Streptococcaceae > Lactococcus > Lactococcus sp. KTH0-1S. The sequence goes on along the minus strand of NZ_CP195165.1, from coordinate 1,459,145 downwards.
TTTTTCCAGAAGAATTCGCACTTTGTCTTGAAACACTTCAAAAAGTTCAAGAAAAACTTAATATCTCACTTCCAGAAGATGAAGCAGGTTTTCTGGCCATGCACATTGTTAATGGAACCCTGGGAAGTGGTCATGAATATGCAACGGAATTAACAAAATTAATGGAAGAAATATTAACAACTCTAAAGTATACTTTACAAGTAAACTTTAATGAGCAAGATATTTATTTTCAAAGGTTCATTACTCACCTTAAATTTTTCACCGAAAGAATACTTTCTAATACAAAAAGTGATGAAAGCACCGATGAAGATTTATTCCTTCTAATAACCAGAAAATACCCAAGAGCATACATAGGAACAAAGAAAGTCAGTGAGTTTCTTAAACAGACAAGGTCGTACGAAGTTTCTCAAAATGAACAAATATATATGACCGTTCATCTAGCACGTATTTTAGAAAAAATACAAGATTAATTTTTAAGATGACTTTAGTCATCATCAACTATGGTAACAATTGGATCGTGACATTAAGTTGGCGAAACCTCTAAAAAATATATTATTTTGGAGGTTTGTAATGGGCAAATATGAAGCTCTTGCAAAAGACATTGTAGCAAATGTAGGTGGCAAAGAAAATGTCATCTCAGTGATTAACTGTATTACACGGTTACGCTTTAAACTCAGAGATGAGAAAAAAGCAAATACCGATGTCCTGAAAAATATGGATGGTGTAGTTACAGTAATGCAATCTGGTGGCCAATACCAAGTCGTTATTGGGAATCATGTACCAGAAGTGCGTGCAGATGTAGATGCTGTCCTTGGGGTACTTGATACCTCACCATCACACTCGGCACAAAAAGGAAATCTTTTCGATCAATTTGTGGAATTGATCTCAGGAATTTTCCAACCAATATTAGCTCCATTAGCAGCAGCGGGTATGATTAAAGGGGTTAATGCAATTTTATCCTTTGCCTTGGGACAAAGTTTTCAAGCGTCTGCAACCTATGCTGTTTTTAATGCAATGGGTGATGGTCTATTTCTCTTCCTACCAATTTTCATTGGATATACTTCAATGAAAAAATTTAATGGCTCACCATTTGTTGGAATGATGATTGCCGCAGCACTTGTTTACCCAGGTTTCGTAGACGGAACAGTTGCAAAAACATTTGCAGAAAGTGGTGGATTAAGCCTCTTTGGAATTCCTTTTTCAGTACCAACTGCTGGCTACGGGTCTTCTGTAATGCCAATTATTGCCATTACAGCATTTGCAGCATTTTTAGAACACCAGTTAAAGAAAATTATTCCTGATGTAGTAAAGCTTTTCTTGACACCATTCTTTACGGCAATCATCTCAATTCCTCTAGGCTTCCTAGTTATTGGACCAGTAATGAATCTTGCTTCAGATGCTTTAGGTAAAGGTTTACTAGCATTACAAGGATTTAATCCTATTATCTTTGGTTTAGTGCTAGGATTTGCTTGGCAAGTCTTAGTCATGTTTGGATTACATTGGGCAATTGTTCCATTTGCAATTATCGCATTAGCAAAAGGAGAACCAACCGCGCTTTTAATTGCCGCAAGTGTTGCATCGTTTGCGCAAACTGGAGCTGTTGGAGCAGTGATGTTAAAAACAAAAGACAAACGACTTCGTGAATTAGCAATACCAGCCTTTATTTCTGGTTGGTTTGGTGTTACAGAACCAGCAATTTACGGAATTACCCTCCCTAAGAAACGTCCATTTTGGGTTTCATGTATCGTAAGTGGAATTTTATCAGCTGTTGCCATGGCCTTGGGAATTAAAGCCTATACAATGGGAGCTTTGGGAATCTTCAGTTTTACATCTAATATTACCCTTACAGGTGAAGTTTCAGGCGCGATTAAAATGATGATTGTATCAGCTGTTGCAGTTATAGCAGGCTTTGTAGTAACCTATCTTGTGGGATTTGAAGATGATGTTATTGAAAATCCAATCCCTGACAAAAAATTTAATAAACAAAAAACGAATAAAGAAATAATTGGAAGCCCTCTTGAAGGAAAAGTTATTCCACTATCACAAGTTAAAGATGCAGCCTTTTCTGCAGGTGTAATGGGCAAAGGAGCAGCGATTGAACCAACACTAGGTGAGGTTCGTGCTCCATTTGATGGAATGGTTATGATTTTGTTCCCAACTAAACATGCAGTAGGTTTAATTTCAAATGAGGGAACTGAACTTCTCATTCATATCGGAATAGATACTGTCCAACTTGAAGGAAAATACTTTGAAACCTTTGTAAAACAAGGACAGAGTGTAAAAAAAGGTGACTTACTCCTCAAGTTTGATATTGAGCGTATTCAAAATGCGGGATACAGTACTCAAGTTCCAATCATTGTAACAAATACTCAGGATTATATGGACATTCTAGTTACAAATCAATCGACGATTCATCAAAATGAAGTGCTACTAACTGCAGTTAATGCACAAACAACTGAATTAGTGGCAAATCCAGTTTAAAATAGCATTGATGAAAAACTTTAAAAATTAGATAGGAAAATTATAAAATGACATTTAAAACAGACTTTTTATGGGGTGGAGCAACGGCAGCAAATCAATTAGAAGGTGCTTATGATATAGATGGCAAAGGGCTCTCAGTAGCAGATGCAATGCCAGGAGGTAAAGAAAGATTGGCAATTCTTGCAAGTCCGGAATTTGATTGGACGATTGATACTGAACATTTTACTTATCCAAATCATGATGGAATTGATCATTATCATCATTTTAAAGAAGACATTGCATTATTTGCAGAAATGGGATTTAAAGCTTACCGTTTTTCGGTAGCTTGGTCAAGAATTTTTCCAATGGGAGATGAAACAACTCCAAATGAAAAAGGTTTGCTTTTTTATGATCAACTAATTGATGAGTGTTTGAAATATGGAATTGAACCAGTGGTTACAATTTCCCACTATGAAATGCCACTTAATTTAGCTAAAACATATGGAGGATGGAAAAATCGCGAACTAATCGAATTTTATGTCCGTTTTGCAAAAGTTTTGTTAGAACGTTATCAAGACAAAGTGAAATATTGGATGACTTTTAATGAAATCAATTCAGCAACATTCTTTTCAGGCTTAAGTCAAGGACTTGTTCCATCTAATGGTGGAGATGATAAAACTAATGTTTTCAAAGCTTGGCATAATCAATTTGTTGCAAGTGCTCAAGCTGTAAAATTTGGGCATGACTTGAATAAGAGTTTACAAATTGGTTGTATGAGTATTTATTCAACAACTTATTCGTTCGATGCAAACCCAGTAAATCAATTAGCAACACAAGAAAGCATTCAAGAGTTTAATTATTTCTGTAATGATGTACAAGTTCGAGGAGCATATCCTGCATTTACCAATAGACTTCATCGTAAACATGGAGTAAATGCAGATGCACTTGAAATTTCCGAAGAAGATCTAAAGATAATAAAAGAAGGAACAGTTGATTATATAGGATTTAGTTATTATATGTCGACTGTAGAATCAAAAACAGGGGAAGGCGTTCAAGCTTCAGGAAATATGGTTCTTGGAGGAGTTAAAAATCCCTTTTTAAAAGAAAGCGAATGGGGTTGGGCAGTTGACCCTGACGGACTTCGTTACGCCCTTAATGATTTATACGGTCGCTATCAAGTCCCGCTCTTCATTGTCGAAAATGGCTTAGGTGCAATTGATAAAGTAGAAGAAGACGGAACGATACAAGATGATTATCGTATTGATTATCTCAAAAAACACATTCAATCAATGAATGAAGCAGTTGAAGATGGTGTCGACCTAATGGGTTACACACCTTGGGGCTGTATTGATTTAGTTTCAGCATCTACAGGAGAAATGAGTAAGCGTTATGGATTCATCTACGTTGACTTAGATGACGAAGGAAATGGAACAAAAAAACGTTCTAAGAAAAAATCATTTGATTGGTATAAAGAAGTAATTGCTTCAAACGGTACTAACATGTAAAAGGTAGAAACCTCATCAATATGATGAGGTTTTTTTAATTGTTAACTCAAAAGATAATTAAATGAAAGGTAAAATCAAAATGTATTCTATGAAATACTATGTTTATTTAAAACAAAAACAAAAAATCTAAAAGAAATATATGAAATAAAAGAAAGAAAGAAAGTTGTATAATTTATCAAAAGGAATTTGTACATATTCCTGATAAGGTTTTCATTCTTTCATAAAGGCTGAAAATACATCATTTTACATTTATTCATGGAAATAATCATTGAACTAAGTCAAAAGAAAAGAGGCGTGAAGATGAGAATAAGTAATGTTACCATTAGGGGCTTCCCTGTTTATTGAAAGAAGTCACAATGACTTTTAGTAGTTTTAGTTGAAACTTATCATATGTTAAATTATTGGAATATTCACTAGTCATAATAAAAATATTTACTCTAAAAAATATTATGACGAACAAAGGAGAACTGATGAAAAACAATCAATTCAAAATTCCTGAAAATGCGCAAGTTCATGAAAATTTTAGAACTTGGAAATCAGGAAAACAATGGCTCTATGCCTCGTCTATCCTTGCTTTAGTAGTTTCAGGTGGAGCAATTGCTTCCTCTTCCCATGGCGTTTTTGCTGACCAAGTTCTTTCAACTTCAACAGGTAAAACAACTGGAGCAGAAAACACTGCAACTGGTGGACTTGGATCAAATGCTACAGCTGGGGCTGATAATGCTTCTGTAGCAAATTCAGCTAATACAGTGGCAAAATCTTCAGCAAATCCGAGTAGTTATACTGATGCACAAGTAAATTCTTCAAGTGCTGTACTTAAGCAAGATAATAATTCTGGAAATCCAATTGGCGCACCAGAAGCGAGTAACTCACAAAACACAAACGGTACTGGCGGAGCAACAACAATTGGTATCAATAGTTCATCTACTGCTTCAAGTGGAGGAACGATTAATACAACCTCTTCGACAAACTTGAATTCAAATGGAGCAGTAACAGCTGGTTCTGGAGCAGCTTCACAAACAACAGTTGATATTAAAGCAACTCAGTCAATTTCAAATTCAGGTTCTACGCTTTCTGATGGTTCTTATTCATGGACTGTTTCGCCATCGACTGACCAAACACAAGCAGGTTATTCTGTAGCTGCTGTAACAATTACAACTCCAGGTACGGATTCTGGTCAGTCCTCTGCAGGAGGAGCGACAGCTCAACTTGCTGGTGGGACATACACAAAACTTACAAGCGGTCAGCCATCTTCCGGAAGTTTTACAGCAACTTCAACAGCAAATACAATTACAGCTTCTTCAGTAGCAGCAAATAATTCAATGATTGATGCACTTCGTAAATCAAATGCTTCTATCGAATCTGCATATTACTCAGAAACAGCAGTATTAATTTCTGATGGTGCCACTACAGTATTATCTTCTTTAGCTAGTAATGTTTCATCAGCTTTTGCGCTGGTTTCAGCTGTAGCGACATCTGATAATTTATTAACCTACAGCTCTGCTTATTCTCTACTGAGTGCAACCCTGACATCTATCCAAGCCAGCTATACAGCAAGTTCACTGCTTGCATTACAAAATATGTCTTCTGCAGGTTCTTATGCGATAGCTGCATCAAATGCTACAACAACGATTTCTTCTGCAAGTTCAGTAGTTTCATCAGCAACCTCAACAGCATCAGTAGCTTCTTCAAATGCCATTTCGAATTCATCTGAAATGAATAAACAATCTGCTTTTTCAGTAGCAGCAATTGGGGCTAACTCTGCTGGCTTATCAAGCTATACTTCATCAGCTACTAGCACTTTTACTTCTCAAGTAGCCGCAGGTCAATCGGCAGCAAATCTTGCAACAACGAGTAATTATATTTGGGAAAGTTTGGCTTCAAGCTATACATCAAGCGTAGCTTCATCATACGCCCAAAGTGCCTATGATTCCGCTTATAAAGCAGCAGGGGGTACCATTGTTGCCGGTGTCTATATTCCCAACCCATCAGATCTTATTACAGGATCTAGCACGAGTAAAACTGCCCAAGTAGCCGCTGATTCTGATCCTAACAATATTTCTTATGCTTCCCTTGCAAGTTCTTATGGTTTGATAGCTAATTCATATAGTACAGCAGCAATTAATGCCTCTGGGGCCTATGTACAAGCTTCAAATGCATATTCTTCAGCGAATGCCACAATGAAATCTATGAGTTCTATTGTTTCATCTGCAACTTCAGTAGCAACTTCGGCAACTTCACTATTGAATTCAGCTTCGGCAGCACAATCGGCTTTTAATAGTATTGCTAACTCTTATATTACTATTATTCATTCAGAGTCAGTCTTACTTGATGGAGCACAGTCTGCTTATATCTCAATCGCTACTTCAATTACAGATTCCATTGCAACTAATAATTCAGGTACAGCAATTGCGTCATCTGTAGCGGCATATAATGATTTACAAAAATCACAAGCAGATGATTTTGCTAACGCTTCTACATTTGCATCTAATGCGTCTACTGCAAATACTACTTTTGATGAACAGAGTGAGATACTTTCCTCAGCTTCGGTTGTAGCAGCTTCTGCAAGTGCTGGAATTGCAATGCAAAATTCTTTAGCAACTTCTTATTCAATAATTGCATCCTCATATCAAACACAATCGAATACAAGCTTAGCTTCATCATATGCTAATATTGCTAACTCTTATAGTACAATTGCTTCAAGTTTGGCTACAGTTCAACAAACTGCGCAATCTTTATATGATATGGCATCAACAGCGGCAGCTACCGCGTCAACTGCAGTTTTCACTAATAACACGAATTTAACAAGTCTTTCAGCTTTAATTACTGCTCAAACAGGGTCAACCCTTGAATTTCTTGAATTAGGTAATATTCTTGCGCTATCCTCAGCTGTAGTTGCAAACAATCAAACAATTGCTTCGCTTGGTTCTAACAATGCTTTGACAACAACTTATGGAAAAAATTATCAAACGACCCAAGATTCGCAAGCCTTAGTTTCTGTTCAGTTTACAGGTAATTCATCAGCAACATCACTTGTAAATACAGCCTTTAGTTCAGGAGTTGCTTCTTATGCTGCGGCAGCAGTAGCAGTTGACTCTTTAGCGACGGCAACGAATTCGACATTACTTAGCCTTGCATTACAGCTTTATACAGCTCAACAAGCAGAAAATAACATGCTTAAAATGGTTGGAGCATCAAATCTATTAATTGATACAACCAATACTCAACAACTTGTAACTCAATTGAGCGCTTCCCAAGCAAATAAATTGATGAATTCCGCAGCAGTTGTTGCAGCATCTCAAGCAACCAAAGCTTTGATTGGAACGCCAACATATTCACTATTAGGAGCAGTAAATAATGCTACCACATTTAATATCGATATTAATGGAAATGTAACGCCAGTAGCTGGAGGAACAGGAACGACTCAAGTTACTGTTTATAATAATGGTGCATTATATAATATCTATTCAGAAGATTTGCAAACCTATCAACTTAATGCTTTGATGGATTATGTTGTGAACGTTGGAATCCCAATTACAGGTCCTACTTTTGGCTCTTTTAAAATTTCCGATATCCTAGGACTAAATAACTATCAAGATATTACTCAAGCGACAACAGCAGTGCTTGGAAATTCGATAGCTCAAGCAGCAACTCAAGCACAGCAACCCTTATCTGCTTTAATTAACGCATTACTTTCTTATCAACAAACAGTAAATGCAGCACAAACGACTTTGGATGGTTTAGCAACAAATGCTAAAGCTGTAGTTAAGGGAACAAATGGTATTTATACACAATCTATTTTGGCACCTGTAACAATGAATACTGATGGTACATTAACGATCAATGCCGATGGGATTTCATATACAACAGCGGTTAGTCAAAATATTTCAAATATCATGGCTAACTTAATTAGTCAGGCGACATTGGCAGCCAATACCGTATCTACACTTCCTATTGCTGTTTCTACAGCACAAGCAAGCCAAGCTTCAACAAAAGTTTCCGCAGCAGCCTTATCTTCATCCAATATTGCTGGATTAATGCCAATCAATCTTTCTGCAGCAGTTTCTAATGCAATTGCAGCAGGTGATTTGCAATCTAACCTTGGAGTAAATCTTGCCTATGCAAAATATCTTGCATTATCAGGCGCCCTCGCAATTTACGGTTTATCAACGAATACTAATACAGCTTCTGTTGCAGGTAGTTATATTGCAACGGCTCAAGGAAATATTAACACGATTTTCCAAAATATGTTGAATACTGCAAATAATGCAACAGGTTCAGTAGCAGCTGACACGTCCGCCATGAATGTAGTTACTCAATCTAATGGCATTCTATCAGGAGCTTCTAGTGCAATGTCTGTTGCTATGTCTTCAGCTATTCAACAAATTTTAACAAGTTCAGGTTATTCAGCAACTGGACTTGCGACAGTTGCAGTTGGTTTGACATTTAATGATCCAACAGAACAAATTTTAGAGAATTTAAAAACAGCTAATTATTATTATGAAGGTCAATCTGCAGCTATAACTGATAGACAATTAGATAATACTTTTGTTCCAGAAACAACAGTAATTACTGCAAACGCTTTAGGAGCAGTTCAAGGGGTATCAGCAGCACCAGGCCAAACCCAATATACTTCAGTTGTTTATCAAGTAAATACAGATGATATTCAAGGGGTCATCAATGCTGTAGCCTCTGATGGTACATCAATCGGTTCATATACCTATGATAAGTATGCTGGAGAAACAGTTTCAGCACCTACAATTTCAGGATATGCACTTGTAACTGGAACTGCAAGTTCGGCAACAGTTGATACAGCTGGAAGCCCAATCACATTTACCTACGAATCAACTGATCCATCTACTGGTCAAGAGTTCACAGGTTCTTATGGATATACACTTGCCTACGAACAAGGAGAAAATCTTCCAGCAAGCACAAATCAAACAGTTTATGCTGTTCTTGATGTTTGGAATGCGGATATGCCAAGTTCTACTCAAGATGGAACTGCTACTTTGTACGCAGATGGTAAAGCAATTGCCACTATCAATGTGTCTATCAAAGTTGGAGCTGATGGCGTATCTAAAGAAAATATCTTTAAATTCTCTGGACTTGATTTGAGTCAATATGCAAATGCATTCTTGACTTCTGACTTTTCTGTTGGGGATCCTTTGACTGGTAATTCAGGAAATGGTCTTTATGTCTCACCTCTTTGGGATGAAACACAAAGTACAGCTTCATCTGCAGTAAGTATTGCATCTGAAGCTTCAAATGAAGCCTCATCTGGATCCTCAACAGCAAGTTCTCTTGCAAGTCAATATCCAGATGATACTAATCTCCAAAGCTTTGCCTCAGATGCCTCAACATCAGCAAGCACAGCAAGCTCATTAGCGAGTCAAGCAAGCGATCATGCAAGTCAAGCGCAATCACTTGTTGATAAAGCAAGCTCAGAAGCAAATCAAGCTGGATCTGCAGCTATTAGTAGTGATCCTGACTTTGATTCTTATCGGTCAGAAGTTATGGCAGACTCAATAGCAGCATCAAGTCTTGCTTCACAAGCATTAAGTGAAGCTGAAGCCGCATCATATGCTGCAAGTCAAGCTGAATCAGATGCTTCAGCAGCTTCAAGCTATGTTGCTTCTTCAAACGCTAATTCGGATAGTTCAGGCGGAACAACAAATCCAACATCAAGTACAGATGGTGGCTCAAGTTCAGGCGGAACAACAAATCCAACATCAAGCACAGATGGCGGCTCAAGTTCAGGTGGAACAACAAATCCAACATCAAGTACAGATGGTAGCTCAAGTTCAGGCGGAACAACAAATCCAACATCAAGTACAGATGGTAGCTCAAGTTCAGGCGGAACAACAAACCCAACATCAAGCACAGATGGTGGCTCAAGTTCAGGCGGAACAACAAATCCAACATCAAGCACAGATGGTAGCTCAAGTTCAGGCGGAACAACAAACCCAACATCAAGCACAGATGGCGGCTCAAGTTCAGGCGGAACAACAAACCCAACATCAAGCACAGATGGTGGCTCAAGTTCAGGCGTAACAACAAACCCAACATCAAGCACAGATGGCGGCTCAAGTTCAGGTGGAACAACAAACCCAACATCAAGTACAGATGGTGGCTCAAGTTCAGGCGGAACAACAAATCCAACATCAAGTACAGATGGTGGCTCAAGTTCAGGCGGAACAACAAACCCAACATCAAGCACAGATGGTAGCTCAAGTTCAGGCGGAACAACAAATCCAACATCAAGTACAGATGGTAGCTCAAGTTCAGGCGGAACAACAAACCCAACATCAAGCACAGATGGTGGCTCAAGTTCAGGCGGAACAACAAATCCAACATCAAGCACAGATGGTGGCTCAAGTTCAGGCGGAACAACAAATCCAACATCAAGCACAGATGGTAGCTCAAGTTCAGGCGGAACAACAAACCCAACATCAAGTACAGATGGTGGCTCAAGTTCAGGCGGAACAACAAACCCAACTACTCCTAGTGACGGTAAAACCGTTACCTTACCAGGTAAAGATGGTAAGCCAGGTACAGATGATGATGTTACTGTAACTGGGGATCAACCATTGACACCAGGTTCAGACGGAAGTGTTACACTTCCAAGTGATGGAAGAAAAGTTGATCGTCCTGATGGCTCATACAATGTTCCTGGAGGAACAATAGTAGACCCAGATGGCACGATTCATCTCCCAGGTGGTGATATCGTTAACCCAGATGGTACTGTTACATTACCTGGACAAGACGGTAAAACTGGTACAGGCGATGACGGTAAGGTTAAACCAAACGGCCCAATTATTCCAGGTGATAATGGAAGCGTCACTCTCCCAGACGGAGGAGGTACAGTTACAACACCAGGAGGAACGATTAATGTTCCAGGAGGAAGTGTCGTAGACCCAGATGGCACAGTTCATCTCCCAGGTGGCAATGTCGTTAACCCAGATGGTACTATTACATTACCTGGACAAGACGGTAAAACTGGCACAGGTGATGACGGTAAGGTTAAACCAAATGGTCCATCTATTTCAAACCCAGATGGAAGCATTACGCTCCCTGGCGGCGGTACAGTTCAAACGCCTGGAGGAACGATTAATGTTCCAGGAGGAAGTGTCGTAGACCCAGATGGCACAGTTCATCTCCCAGGTGGCAATGTCGTTAACCCAGATGGTACTATTACATTACCTGGACAAGACGGTAAAACTGGCACAGGTGATGACGGTAAGGTTAAACCAAATGGTCCATCTATTTCAAACCCAGATGGAAGCATTACGCTCCCTGGCGGTGGTACAGTTCAAACGCCTGGAGGAACTATTGATCTTCCTGAAGGTACTGTTATTGACCCAGATGGCACAATTCATCTTCCAAACGGTGAAATAATTAATCCAGATGGTACCATTACTGGTAAAAATACTAAAATAAATACTTCTAATGAGACTCAAAATTCAACATTGACTCCTCTTGGAACTCCTGTTGGAATCAGCACAAGTAATACTAAATTACCAAAAACTGGTGATGTTTCTTTAAGTAGCGAAGAAGCGTTAGCTCTAGGATTTGGTGCCTTACTTGGTGTACTTACTCTTACTGAGGTAAAACGTCGTAAAGAAAATTAATTTGCTTATGATTAAAGCAGATAGTTTATGAGCGCAAATTTAAAATTTCAAAGATTATACCATTGAAAATCATAAAGGGAAGAAACTAAAAAATATGAAAAAAGTAAGTATTATCATTCCTTTCAAGGGGCAGACGGAATCGGAACTAATGCTTCCGTTAGCATCTATTTATAATCAGATTGGAATTGATCTTTCACAACTGGATATCCATCTTGTTAATGATGGGGGAGAACCAATTAATTTAAAAAAGTTTGATGTTTTAGCAGACAAACTTGAAATTAATTATCATGAAATATCAAGTAGTGGGCCGGGTGTTGCTAGGCAGTACGGTATAGATCATTCTAAGAGTGAATATATTATGTTTATTGATGCTGATGATGTTCTCTACTATGTGGGCGCACTATGGCCGTTTTATAATGCGGCTAATAAAGGCCATCAAATGATATTGGCCGGTTATTGGGAACAAGTTGCCGGAAATCCCTATACTTACATAGTTCATAATAATAAAGATGTTAAAGCTGTTTATGGAAAGTGGTATAAACGTACTTACTTAGAAATGATAAATTTAAGATTTTTGGTTGATTTACCAATTTATGAAGATACTTATTTTGTTGGTTTGGCTTGTATACTATCAACTGATAAATGTTACCTTGAAGAAGTCGTTTACATGTGGTTATGTAATCCTAAATCCATTACAAGAAATTCTGAAAATATGTTTAATTATCAAGCTCATATTTGGGCAAGAGAAAACAGGCATTGGTTTGAAATGATTCGTAAATGGAAGCCTGAAAGGTTACAATCTGATTTTGAAAACTATTTAACAGATATGTATTTGAAATCCCAAAAATTTTCGCCAATAGATGAGGAAAAATGGTTAAAGGAACAGCGTATACTGATCGAAAATGTTTCTGATATTTTCTCTGGCTGGACTCCAGAACTTCAAAAACAGGTTAATGAGAAAAGCGCCGATATTAATAATCAGTGGTATGGAATTAATACTGATGGTTTTAAGGAGTGGATAGCTCAAACTCTTCCCTGGTAACATAAAGGATTTTTAAAAGTTAAGTTAATCTTTTGAAACGAATCCTTTCCAATTTTAGGCGGATAGATAAAAATATCTATCTGCCTAATGTTATTATTTATTATTATTATTTTTTAAACTTTATTTATTAGAGAGGTTGGGTTCGTTAATGAAGAAACAAGGCAGACAACTTAATATTTTGAATAGTTTGTTCTTGAAAAATTCGAAAGAGCAAAAATCGTCGTCAAGGGAGATTCCTGACAGTCAAATTGAATTGAAAGCTAGTAAAGAATTAGGAGTGGCAATACGGCAAAAGGAAGTGAGTAATATGGTGGGAAGGAGTAACTATTCTTCAGAATTGAGAACACACAAACAACTACTTGAAAAATATCTACAACATTCAGAAAAATACTTTAATGATTTAGCTGAATATAAAAAAGGATATCTAGTATTAAATCGTAGTTTAGAAGATTTTAATCAACTTTCTCAAAAGATGGCTGATAAAAAAGAAGAGTATACTTCTGAAATGGTCAAATACGAAGGAATAAAGCAAAAGTATGAGCAAAGTCTTAAGGAATATCAAGAAATCACTGAAGAATATGAAAATATTATTCAAGATAGAGAAGTAGTTCAAAGAAAGTTTGAAGAACACTCTATAGCTCTAAAAAAAATTAACGATGAGGTACAAGAGTTAATTGATAAAAAGTCTGAAAAAAACGATATTTTTGTTGAGTTAAAGGGTAAATTGGTGATAGAGAGAGAAGTATTTAAAGCAACACAAAGTCGTTTGAACGGGATTGTCTCTGTCTATGATTTACTTAAAAAAAATTATCAGGAAAAGAAAGAAACTTTTGAAGAATCACGTAAGAAATATCACCATGCAAATACCATAAAAAATGATTGGGAGATGCTAGTCAAAGATTTTGAAAAAACTAAAGCTAATAAACAGAAATTCGAGCAAAACCTTCAATCTATTGATAAAAAAATAAAGAATACAGAAGAAGAAGCGAAAACCTCAAAAGAAATTTATAGTTTTGTTGAGCCTTCTTTGGCTGCAATGGAAGAAAAATATAAAGAACACAAAAAAAACTATGAAGCAGTAGCTATTGCTTATAATATTTCCAAAAAAAGCTATGATACAGAGTATGGTAAGTATGCTGAACTTAAAGAAAATCTAGAAGAAATGAATAGTCTGAAAAATCCGAGTAAGGCTGTCATTGGTTATATCACCCGTGACAGGGATGTAGCCAAAAGTAGGGTGGATAATTTGGCGAAAGATTTTTATCCTTTGGAAGAAAAGTTTAAACTACAAAAAAGCGTTTTTGAGCAAGTCAGTGCTAGCTATCAACTAGTGAAAAACCTTGTTGAAGAGAAGAAAGATAAGTCAAAAGTTTATAATGATTCTTTGAGACAAACATTGGCTGCTCAGAAAAAAATTACAATGGTTTTAGAAGTGTTGAAATCAAAATATGGGCTTCTAAACCACCAACGGGGACAATCACAAGAAGCATTTAAAGTTATTTCTCAGGAGTACGATAAACTTGAACTCGAATTCCAGAAAGAGCAAACGTCTTTCAAAAATATAAAAGATGATTATATAGCTTTTGAAACTCGGTATAACTCCACTAAGGAATCTTATGATACTGCTAAAGAAAAGCTTGCTCAAAGCGAGGAGAATATTGAAATTGTTAAAAAAGCATATTCTGATGTTGCAGGCCTCCTCAGAATTGCAACGGCAAATAAAGAATCCATTCTAGTAAACTATAAAGAATCTGAAAAAGAACTTAAGAAGTTGACAGACATAAAAGATGGACTAAAGTTTGAAGTAGAAAATAATTTCTCAGCTTTAGAGGAAACTTACCAAAATGGTGAGCAAATTTATTTACGCTTAAAAGAACAGTCAAAAAATTGGCATGACGAATATCCTCAGTATAATAGTTCTTATAAAAAAATATTATCTGAGTATACAAATATGAGTAATCAACTCGAAAAGCTAAATCAACAATACAAAGTTATTTATAGTGATTATCAATTTTTAGATAAATCTAGAGAGGCTGCTCAAAAGCAATATCAAGAAGAAATGAGAAAATATAATTCCAATCAGGAATTATATAATCGATTGACTCAAGAATTTAATCATTGTTTAGATTTAAGAAATATTGTTCTAAAAAAAGATAATGACTTTGAAACTGCTTTGCATAATTTGAATCAATTTATCTTTAAAAATGATATGTTTACTTTCCCAATTAATGAAGCAACCGGTTCTAATTTTATAGATGAATTTAATATTCCTGAAATTGAGTTTAATGAATCATCAATAAGATTAACCAGAAAATTCGAACTATCAAAATGGACAGAAACATTTCACAGATTTTATTCCCAAACTGAGGTAATAGCTAAGGATCTTGTTAAAGCATTGGCGGAATATCAAAAACAGGTTTCAATTTTTATACGACTTGGAGGGAAAAGACTTATCGATTTGGGAAATAGTGATATAGCTTATCGTGGAACAAACATTGAAAACTACTTAAATAGGCTATTAACCAACTTCAAGGAGTGGCAGATAGAATATGAAAATAGAGAGCACGTTTTCGCCTTATTAGTTAAAGATTATCGTCAATATTTGGATGAATCAATTAAATTAAATGAGAACATTGCTAAAATGTCAGATTCTAAGAATGGTTTGCAAGAAATTATGAATGCAATTAATTCACTTCCAAATTACATGGATATTTATAGTGCTTCTTACCGCAATGTTGAAGTGTTGGCGAATAGTCTTGGGAGTGAGGTTTCAGACTTAACGCATTTACAAAGTGTTGATGAATTAAAAGTGACAATTCATAAAGTTTATCTTGAGCATATTCAAGCTTTGATTGATGAAAACCTAGAAGATACAATTACACATTTTACCAAAATTCGTTCCAGTTACGATCAAAGTATTAGTAATTTAAGAAAACGATTGGATTCAATGGAAAAAATGACAGGTATTCCGACAAGAAAAATTGTAATAGAAAGCTCCCTACCAAATGATCTTGATTTAAAAACCTACTTTAAAAGTGCATTAGATGATAATGTAAAACAATTACTTTCTACGATTACTGGAAGTTCATCATTTATTAATAGCGTGAAAAAAGTTAATCAATTTAAACGAGTTCAAAATCTCTTATCTGTTAATGAAGGAGGAATTGCAATTGTTCTTCCAGAAGTACCAATCAATTTTAATCCAAAGGAACTAGAATTTTCACTTGTAGTAGCTAGCGTAAAAAATATTGAAGCTCCGAATAAGGTAGAAAAGTTGGTTTCTTCTTATCCAACGCCAGAACAACCAAATATTCTCAGTGAGAAACCAAGTTTTATCGAAGATATTCTTGAAATAGAGAAAATAGAAAAGCAACACCAAAACATAGAAAAAAAAGAAGCGCTAAAAGCTCTTGCTTAATATCAGTTTTAATAATATATCTAACTGAAAGGTATTGATAATGAATTATTTTGTAAATGAGAATATTTTTACCCTGAATTCTGGGACAGAATTTTCAGCGATTAAACGATTGAAAATGTTCAAAAATCATCGTGTTGAAGCTAAAATTTTGACAAGAAATTACAATCCTCAACTATCTGGAGATTTAAAGAGGGTAGGTTTAACTCATGATGATGTCATAAATATGTATGATTATTTTCAAGATGTAATAAATGTTTCTGGAAGAGATGTTGATGTGCGTTACACAAACAAGATTAATAAAAGAAAATATCATATTGAAGGAATTGATGCTAATGAATCACTGATTAAGCATGCTGGAAAAACTATTGCTAAAGTAATGATTGCACCAGCGACAGTTGGATTAGTTGGTTCAATGGAATATAATGATTCGATGAATCATGTAGTAGCTAAAGATATTTGGGATCGTAGAGGTTTTCTTTCTTCTACACAATACTTTCATCCAGACGGAACTCAAGGGCCGCAAATCTTTTTTGATATCAATGGAACTCCTAAATTGGAAATCATACATATGAATATTCAAGGGATTCTAAATCCAACAATGTATAAATTATTGAATTATAAAGGTAAGAATAGACGATTTAATCGAGAAGAAGAACTCTTTACTTTTTTCATGAATGAGATAGCAAGTCAAGAAGCAAGCGTATTTATAAATGATCGACCATCACTCATCCCCGCTGTTGCAGGTGTGGAAGGTGCAGTAGGAAAATGGCAATTTTTACATAATTCTCATTCAAAAAATAATCAGCAAGCAGGAGCTTCAAGATCAGTGGTGGATTACCTTAATGATTTATTTACTGTGTATAAAGATAATTTTGATGGGTTAATTGTTGCTACTAAGCAACAAAAAGATGAAATCACTAAATTTTATGATTTTAAGCAGGTCATAGCTCTCACTGATACTTTTGCTAAAAAAGTTAAAAAATCAGCTTCTCGAAATAAAAATAAGATTATTTATGTTGGGCGTTTATCATCAGAGAAAAAACCAGCTGATGTTGTAGAAATTTTTGCGAATGTTTATCGCAGATTACCGGAAACAAGCCTTGATTTTTATGGCTATTCATCTCCTTCAGAGATTCAAAAAGATTTAGAAAAACTTGTAGAAACTAATAATTTAAAAAATGTTGTTAACTTTAAAGGTTACCAATCAGAGGAAGCGCTAGAAATTGCTTTAAATAATGCAGGACTTTTACTTAACACTTCGGAAGGAGAAGCGTTTGGGATGAACGTTTTAGAAGCTTTAAATCATGGGGTGCCAGTTGTAGCATATAAGGTTAAGTATGGGCTGACTGAACAGATAGAGAATGGGGAGAATGGATACCTCGTTCCTTATGGAGCAATTCAAACTGCTGCTGACTCTATTGCAGAAATTATTCAATCAAAAGCAAATTGGGACAAGTTTTCTCGCTCTGCTTACGAAAAGGCAAAAGAGTATAGCGAAGAAGCTGTTTGGGGACAGTGGCTTAATGAGAAGATTATTGCTGATAATTTATTCATAAGATAATCAAATAAAGGAATGAGGAATCATGTTATTTTTTATTAACTCAACATTTAATCAAAAAAATTCTGGGATAGAGCATGCACAGCTTAAACGTGCGGCATTATTTCGAAAAAATAATGAGGCTTTTAAACTTGTTTTTCGAGAATGGAATCCTAATATTCATCGCTTTTTAGGTGAAGTAGGCATCTCAAATTCAGAAACTTTATGTATGTTTGATTTTTTTCAGAAAGCAGAACTTGTAGAGGAAAAAATCCTCCATGTTGAAGATTTAGATTTTGGAGTCGATTCTTTAACTTATAATAAGGAACCTAATCAATTTAGATATCTTGTCTTTCAAGGACAACAACTTATTGCTCGTGTTCGATATTTTGGCGAAGATCCTCTTGAACGAGTAAGTGCTGTAGAATTTTTCGATGGGTTTGGAAATCTTTATCGAGTTGACTTTTATGATTTTCGAGGTTTTTTGAGTTTAAGTCAATGGTATACACCTGATAACAAGATTGGCACAGAAGTTTGGATGGATATCAACGGCAAGCCAGTGTTGGAAACATTTAATAAATATGATGGAAATCACAAGTATACCAAAAGTGGTTGGCGTCTGAATGGTGCTGATGGGGCAATTTATAATTTTACTAATATTGATGAGTTAACGCTCCATTTTCTTAATTTATTAAACGAAGAGTATTGGCAAGATGATAAAGCAAATATTTTTATCATGGATAGAACACATTTGGCGGATTGGGCTTTATTGAACTTGGATCGTCCTGCCTATACGGTTCTTCATTTGCATAACTCACATGCTGGTGATGCTCAAGAGCCGATGCACTCGGTTATGAATAACTTTTATGAATTTGGATTGATGAATTCAAATGGTTACGATGCTATTGTTTCAGCAACAGAAAAACAAACACTTGATGTTTCAAAACGATTTAATCCTCAAAGCAAATTATTTACTATTCCTGTTGGAGTAGTTCCAAATGAAGTTTTTTCAGAAAAGCGGATTGATATGAAGGAGCGTAGAGTGCATAGCGTTTTAGTTACTGCACGTGTTGCACCTGAAAAAAGAATTGATCATATTATTAGGGCGATAGGGATTGCAAGACAAACTGTTCCAGATATTACACTAGATTTTTATGGTTATGTTGATCATCGAGATGATGATTCTGCACAAAAGGCCATTAATGCTGCAATAAAAGAATATCATATGGAAGAAGCAGTGCATCAATTCGAGTATGCTAATAATGTTGGGGAGCTGCAAAAAGATTTCCAAGTCTATGCCTTAGCTTCAATCATGGAAGGGTTTAATTTATCTCTCATGGAGGCAATAAGCCATGGGATGGTTGGTGTCACTTATGATGTAAACTATGGCCCAAATGAGTTGATAGTGGATGGAGAAAATGGTTTTGTTGTACCTTATGAGGGAATTCAAGAAATGGCTGACCGTTTAGTTGAACTGTTTACACAGGAAGATAAACTACAAAAAATGTCTACTCAGTCTTATGAATTAGCTAGACGCTATTCTGAAGAAAATGTCTGGAAAGCTTGGCAGGCCCTTATTGACGATGCAAACAAAAAGAATATTGACTATCGTTCTCCAATTACAGAGGGAATAGGAGATCAAAGGATATATTCTGCAAAAAAATCTAAATAGAAAAAGAAAAGTTATAACAATTGTTGTTATAGCTTCTTTTTGTTAAAAATTTCAGCAAAAAAAGGATTATTAAAAATATATTTGGCTTAGGAGTTTGAGAAAACTTACTAAATGGTATAGATTGAAAAATAAATGATAAAGCGCTATAATATGAAAGAATTTCATTTTGTTCAGGTAATAATAGATTTTTAATGACTTGTGATGAGGAGAATTAGATGCGCATAGCGAGACAACCAAGATATCAGCAGATTGCATTACAAATTGCTGAAAGAATTGTACGTAATGAACTTAAAGTTGGACAAAAAATATACGCTCGTTCAACTCTTGCAACAACTTTTGCTGTCTCACCCGAAACGGCACGTAAAGCAATCAATGTTCTAAGTGACTTGGGAATAGTTGACCCTGTTCATGGGAGCGGAGTGAATATTGCTTCAAAGCAAAAGGCACAGGAATATCTGGCTCAATATCAAGAAGTGGAAACAATGCAAGATTTACGGACACAAATCATGCAGAGTGTGGAGAGTCAGAGAAGAGAATTAGCTAATTTTTCATCCATTTTGGATAAATTGGTTGACCAAACTGAGCATTTTCAAAAAACAAATCCTTTAACTCCTATTGAATTTGAACTGGAAAAAGGCTCTGAAAAGTTCGGACTGAGCCTAGGAGAAATGAATCTTTGGCAAAATACAGGGGCGACAGTTGTTGCCATTTTGCAAAATGCAGAATTAATTGTTTCGCCAGGACCGTACGCAACTTTAAATCAAGGAGATACCTTATATTTTGTGGGTGCTTCTGATACAGGACAAATTGTCCAAAATTTCTTTTATGGCAACTAAGACATCGTTTACAAAACGATGCCTTTTTTTAAGTTCAAGTTTAGTTAGTTGACATAGTGACTACATATTGTTATTATTGAGTGGTCACTTTAAATAAGAAAATCACTTGTGAAACTTAAAACTTCTAATTATTAATTAACTTATTTATTTAGAATTTATATTTCTAAAAAAGTTTTAAGCTTCCTTGTGTTAGAGTAAAGGAGAGCTATTTTGCCAGTAAAAATAAAAATTGAACATTTAACTAAAATTTTTGGCAAACGGATTAAAACCGCATTAACAATGGTTGAAAAAGGTGAGCCCAAAAATGAAATTTTGAAAAAAACCGGTGCAACTGTAGGGGTTTATGATACAAATTTTGAAATCAATGAGGGTGAAATTTTTGTCATCATGGGTCTATCTGGTTCAGGTAAGTCAACTTTGTTGCGTTTGCTTAACCGATTGATTGAACCAACGAGCGGAAAAATATTTATTGACAACCAAGATGTTGCTACATTAAATAAAGAAGATTTGCTTCAAGTTCGTCGTAAAACAATGAGTATGGTTTTCCAAAATTTTGGTCTATTTCCACATCGAACAATTTTAGAAAATACTGAGTATGGTTTGGAAGTTCAAAATGTACCAAAAGATGAGCGTCGCAAACGTGCGGAGAAGGCCTTAGAAAATGCAAACTTGTTAGACTTTAAAGATCAGTATCCTAAACAATTATCTGGTGGGATGCAACAACGGGTTGGGCTTGCGCGTGCCTTAGCTAATGACCCAGAGATTTTGCTCATGGATGAAGCTTTCTCTGCTCTTGACCCTTTGATTCGTCGCGAAATGCAAGATGAGCTACTTGAACTTCAAGCAAAATTTCAAAAAACAATTATCTTTGTTTCTCATGATTTGAACGAAGCCCTTCGTATTGGTGACCGCATCGCAATCATGAAAGATGGTAAAATCATGCAAATTGGTACTGGTGAGGAAATCTTGACCAATCCAGCAAATGATTATGTTAAAACTTTCGTAGAAGATGTAGATCGTGCAAAAGTTATTACAGCAGAGAATATTATGATTCCAGCTTTAACTACTAACATTGATGTTGATGGACCTAGCGTTGCCTTGAAGAAGATGAAGACTGAAGAGGTCAGCTCTCTAATGGCTGTTGACAAAAAGCGTCAATTCCGTGGTGTTGTTACGAGTGAACAAGCTATTGCTGCTAGAAAAAATAATCAACCATTAAAAGATGTGATGACTACAGATGTTGGAACAGTTTCTAAAGAAATGCTTGTAAGAGATATCTTGCCAATTATCTATGATGCCCCAACGCCTTTAGCAGTTGTTGATGATAATGGATTCCTTAAAGGTGTATTGATTCGAGGAAGTGTTTTAGAGGCCTTAGCTGATATTCCTGATGAGGACGAAGTAGAGGAGATTGAAAAAGAGGAGGAGAATAAATGATTGATTTAGCTATTGGACAAGTACCCATAGCAAACTGGGTGTCATCGGCAACAGATTGGATTACTAGTACTTTTAGTTCAGGATTTGATGTGATTCAAAAATCCGGAACAGTATTGATGAATGGAATTACGGGAGCTTTAACTGCTGTTCCATTCTGGTTGATGATTGCTGTTGTTACTATCCTTGCCATTTTGGTTTCAGGTAAAAAAATTGCCTTTCCTTTATTCACTTTCATCGGTCTTTCTTTAATTGCTAACCAGGGCTTATGGTCAGATTTGATGAGTACAATCACACTTGTCTTACTTTCAAGTTTATTGTCAATCATCATTGGAGTTCCTTTAGGGATTTGGATGGCCAAATCTGATTTAGTGGCTAAGATCGTTCAACCGATTTTGGACTTTATGCAAACAATGCCTGGTTTCGTTTATTTGATTCCAGCGGTTGCATTCTTTGGAATTGGAGTTGTTCCTGGGGTATTTGCCTCTGTTATCTTTGCACTTCCACCAACAGTCAGAATGACTAACTTGGGAATTCGTCAAGTTTCAACAGAATTAGTTGAAGCGGCAGATTCATTTGGTTCAACTGCCCGTCAAAAGCTCTTTAAATTGGAATTTCCTTTGGCTAAAGGAACGATTATGGCCGGTGTTAACCAAACGATTATGTTAGCTCTTTCTATGGTTGTTATCGCTTCTATGATTGGGGCGCCTGGCTTAGGTCGTGGTGTACTTGCAGCCGTTCAATCAGCTGATATTGGTAAAGGGTTTGTAAGTGGGATTTCATTAGTTATTTTGGCTATTATTATTGACCGCTTTACACAAAAACTTAATGTTTCTCCTCTTGAAAAACAGGGAAATCCTACAGTTAAAAAATGGAAACGTGGAATTGCCTTAGTTTCATTGTTAGCTTTAATTGTTGGTGCCTTTTCAGGAATGTCTTTTGGAAAAACAGCCTCTGATAAAAAAGTTGACTTAGTTTATATGAACTGGGATTCAGAAGTTGCATCAATCAATGTTTTGACTCAAGCGATGAAAGAACATGGCTTTGATGTAAAAACGACAGCTTTAGATAATGCAGTGGCTTGGCAAACGGTAGCCAATGGTCAAGCAGATGGAATGGTTTCTGCTTGGTTACCAAATACTCATAAAACACAATGGCAAAAATATGGTAAATCTGTTGATTTGTTAGGTCCTAACCTTAAAGGCGCTAAAGTTGGGTTTGTTGTTCCAAGTTATATGAATGTTAATTCAATTGAAGATTTAACAAATCAAGCGAATAAGACAATCACAGGTATTGAACCAGGTGCAGGTGTAATGGCTGCGAGTGAAAAAACGCTTAATAGCTATGATAATCTTAAAGATTGGAAACTTGTTCCTTCATCATCAGGTGCTATGACTGTAGCTCTTGGTGAAGCAATCAAACAACATAAAGATATTGTCATTACTGGTTGGTCACCTCATTGGATGTTTAACAAATATGATTTGAAATATTTGGCTGATCCAAAAGGAACAATGGGAACTTCAGAAAATATTAATACCATTGTTCGTAAAGGTTTGAAGAAAGAAAATCCAGAAGCTTATAAAGTTTTAGATAAATTTAATTGGACAACTAAGGATATGGAAGCTGTCATGCTTGATATTCAAAATGGTAAAACACCAGAAGAAGCTGCCAAAAATTGGATTAAAGATCATCAAAAAGAAGTTGATAAATGGTTTAAATAATCAACGAAGATTTAGATTTAATGAAAACTTTCTAGCATTATAGTTAGAAGGTTTTTTATTATTTCATTCTAAGTTTATTATTTTTAGATTTATAACATTTATGTTAAAATAATTTTGTAGAGTCGAATGAGGAAATTTTACTAAAGTTTTATTATTTGGCTGTTTATCTATAAAACTAGGAGGAGAGACAAATGAATCGTACATTTATTAAAGGCTTTTTGGCAGGGAATGCACTTTTGATAGCTGGACTTGCTGCCACTGCTATTGGCATTAAAACAAAAGTTATCAATCCTATCAAGAAAAAAGAAGAACAAATTGAAATGGGTAGAAAACGAGCAGCCAGAAAACGGATTGCCCCTTAAGTTAACAAACATAATAAGAAAAACGTAAATCGAAAGATTTACGTTTTTTATTTTGTTCCTTTAAAAATAAGCTCATTGATTGAAGTGCTCATAAAAAAGATAAATTTTGGACGGAATTTTTCATATGCAATGGGAATATCGGCTTCTAACCAAAGTGGACTAATGTCAAATATTTAGACACAAAATGAGCTATATTTTCTTAAAATAATTTTCTTCTTTCTGATTTGGAGTTAAACCATTGTTGGCGGAATGAGGATTATAATTGTTATAAAATTGTTCGATGTATTCAAAGCAAGAGAGTTGAACTTCTTGAATGGAGTGATAAGTTCTGCGATTAATTTCTCGTTGTTTAAGATACTTGAAAAAGACCTCGGTGACGGCATTATCATAAGGATATCCAGGCTTGGAGTAAGAAGCAAGCAATTGATGCTCATCTAATAACTTTCTAAAGGAAGCTGATTTAAATTGGCTTCCTTGATCCGAATGAAAGATAATTGGTTCCTTAGGCTTCCTCTTATTTATAGCTGTTTCTAAGGTGTCACAGGCGAGTTTGGCATCAATCCTATCACTTACTTTCCACGCGATACATTTCCTTGAGTAGAGGTCAAGGATAGCACAGAGATAAACATGTCGCTTAGGTCCTATAGAGATATAAGTGAAATCAGTTGTCCAAACTTGATTCGGGGAGTTCGGGTTAAATTCTTGTTTAAGCAGATTACCAGAAGAAAATACAGGAGATTTATTTGATTTAAAACGAGGTTTGATGGTTGACATTTTAGGGAGTGTCATAGACTTGAGAAGTCTTAAGATACGGCCTTCAGAAATATTAACGCCATAATCACGCAGAAGAATGATTTTAAAAGCTCTCGTTCCAATTCTTTTCTTGGCTTTCATATAAATTTCAAGGAGTAATTTTCTCAAGCGTTGATTTTCTACTTCACGCTTCGAAGGCCTCTTGTTTATGAAGTTATAGTAGGTGGAACGATTGACATGTAAAACACGACAGAGCATAACTGTCGTGTGTTCAAATCGGAGTCGATAGACGGCTTTTAATCTCATTTGGAGTTTTGCATGAATATGGCACTCGCTTTTTTTAAGATCAGATTTTCTTCCTCTAGTTGGGCATTCCTTTTTTGTAATTCTTGAATCTGTTTAGCAGTCAACACCGTATTATCTTCAAGACGCACTTGAGAGTACTGCTTAATCCATTTTGCAAGTGCAGAAGAAGATACCCCATAATCTTTACAGAGTTCAGTTTGTGTTTTACCAGTTTGATAGAGATTAACGAGCGATTGTTTGAAATCCTCGTCGTAACGTTTAAAACCTGACATAAAAGTCCTTTCATTTTTGTGTCTTAATAGACAGATTATAACACACAATTTTCTGTCCACTTTTATAGTATAGCTCCATAGTAACATCTTCACAGTTATATTGAAGTAAACGCTCATTAACTTCATCTACAATATTCAGATAGATGTATTCGACAATTCCGGGAACGCCCGTTTTAAAATTATTTTTAATCGTTGTACGGGTAATGTGTGACCGTTTAGAGATTTCTTCAATAGTTACTTTTTGAGATTCGGAGGCGATATTTAAGAGAGTGCGAATAATAATTTCTTTCGTATCTTTTGTCATGATGCTTCTATTTTATACTTGGAGGAGTATAAAATCCTTTCTTTTTAAAATTATTTGCTTAATAGGCAATAATTAAAAATAATCTATTATAGATAATTTTTTTAGTATTTGAAATAGTATATCATTATTTTATTAAGAAATTAATTGTTTTGATTATTTTTTAGTTTCATAAAAACTTTTACAAAGTCTTTGCTTTCTTGTAATATATAATTGTTGATAGTTTTAACGAAGCGCTTTGGGAAAATGAAATCAATAATGGAAAGGAAAGACGAGGTGAAAGTTTATCAAAATGAAAATGTTTATGAAGCATTTAATCATCGACTAGAATATATTTGTGGTTATTTTGACCATCTGATTATTTCCTTTTCTGGCGGTAAGGATTCGGGTTTGATGTTGGAATTGGTTCGGCTTTATTATGAAAGTCATGATTGGATAAAAAAAGGGATAAAAGTTTCTGTTTTTTATTTGGATTATGAGGGAAATTATCAAGAAACTAAAGATTATATTGAACGTTCAATGGGAAAATATCCAGAATTTGATTACTATCACGTATGTCTTCCTGTATCGGCTTCTTGTGGAATTTCGATGTCACAATCAACTTGGTTGCCTTGGGACCCAGAACATCATGAACTTTGGTTGAATTCAATTCCTCCAGAAGCTATTTGTTTAGAAAATCAAGAATTTCCATTTTTTAAAGTTGGAATGTCTGATTATGAGTTTCAAAGTAAGTTTTGCCAATGGCTTCATCGAGAAAAAGAGGTCGTACGAACGGCTGTTTTGGTAGGAATTCGTGCTCAGGAAAGTTTAAATCGTTATAATGCGGTGACGCGCGAGGAGACTTTTTCTCGTTTTGGAACGACTAATTATAGCCATCGTATTAGTCAAGATGTCTTTAATTTTTATCCAATGTATGATTGGTTATTTGAAGATATCTGGCGAGCTAATGCTAAATTTGAGCTTGATTATAATCATCTTTATGATTTGTACTATCAGGCGGGAGTTCCTTATAAATCAATGAGGGTTGCTAATCCTTTCCATCAGTGTGGGGTGCATTCATTAAAACTCTATCAGGCTTTAGAACCAGCAACTTGGGGAAAATTAGTTGGTCGTGTTAATGGAGCAAATTTTGCAGCGCTTTATGGTGGAACTGCAGCAATGGGTTACCGGGGAGCTGTGCTCCCTAAAGGACATACTTGGAAATCTTATGTTGAATTTTTACTTAAGACATTGCCAGAGGAAACTCGAAAGGTTTATCTTAAAAAATTTAAATCTTCAATGGATTATTGGATGAAAACTGGGGGAGCTTTACCAGAAAATGTGATTGATGAGTTAGAGGAGCTTGGCTCGGACTTTGAACGTTTGGGTCCACCAACAAATAAGCGCAAATATAAGCAAAGATACGAAGTGATTCGTTTTAAAGATTATCCAGATGATGTGCCAATTAAAAATTTTAGGTTGGTTCCTTCATACAAACGCATGTGTATCACGATTTTAAAGAATGATACTTCTTGTCAGTATATGGGGTTTGGTCAAACAAAGGATGAATTACAGAAAAAACAAGAGGCAATGGAAAAATGGGAGACATTTTTATAAGTCCAGCTTATGATATCAGGCGAGTACCAATTGAGAAGATTAGAGCAAATGCTTATAATCCAAACCGAACAGCACCTCCTGAATTTCAACTACTTGAACGGTCGATTTTGGAAGATGGTTATACAATGCCTATCGTTTGTTATTACGATAAAGAACAGGATTTTTATGAAATTGTGGATGGTTTTCATCGTTATCTTGTTATGAAAAACTCTGAAGAAATTGCTAAACGAGAAGGCAATTGTTTACCTGTGTCGATTATTGATCGTCCACTTGAAGATAGAATTGCTAGTACCATTCGACATAATCGTGCTAGGGGAACACATTCAATCGAATTGATGACGGAAATTGTTCAACAATTGGTAGAATCGGGGTTGAGTGACCAGTGGATTATGAAACATATTGGAATGGATAAAGAAGAGTTGCTTCGTTTAAAACAGTTGAGTGGTTTGGCTTCACTTTTCCAAAATCAGGAATTTTCTCGGGCTTGGAATTGGGAAGAGGATGAAGAAATTAGTGAAGAGTGAATTTGAATGTTTCTTTGAATTTATTTTATTCACTTATTGAAAACTTATCTATAAAAAATTAAAAAAGAAGGATTATTATTATGGAACATGAATATTTGTTTGTTTACTCAAGATTAAAGTTGTTGATTAAAGATGCTCATAAATCTTTTAATCAAGTTGAGCGGGAACTTGGTTATCCTCGGAATACTTTGAAAAATTATAAGTATAAGAAAAAACCGAGTGTTGGTCGTGTTTTTGAAATGGCAAACTATTTTAATGTGTCAATTGAATTTTTGTTAGGAATCGAAGAAAAAGACAATAAAAATAGTTTAGCTTATCGTTTAGAAAAATTGAATCGTGAGAAAAAAGAACTTGAAATTTTGATTTTAGAGGGTCAAAAAGAATAAGAAATTTTAGAAATAATTTTTCACTAAAACATTAGCGTTAAGGTATTGACACTTTTTTGTAAATGTTGTATTATTATTCTAGTTGAATGAATATTAATTACTGAAATTTATTTGACGTCTTTTCTTACATAGTATTAGGGAATGGATTTTGATGATTTATTCTCTTAGAGGTTCTTTCTTTGTAGGAAGAGCCTTTTAGTTTTCTTTATTTTTGACTTAAAAGTTACAAATTAAATCTTAAATAAGGGCTTATGTTATAATTAAGATATATTGAATAGGAAATGAGAAAGTTATGGAAGAGAAAAAATCTTCAGGGATGTTTGCGGTTTTTGCGGCACTTGGGGCTAATGTTCTGGTTGCAATCAGTAAGTTTATTGGATTTGGTTTATCTGGCTCAGCAGCGATGCTTAACGAAAGTATTCACTCAGTGGTGGATTGTGGGAATCAGATTTTACTTTTGTTTGGTGACCGTCGTTCAAGACAAGCGAGCACTAATCTCCATCAATTTGGCGAAGCTAGGGCAAAATATTTCTTTAGTATGATAGTGGCAACATTCCTCTTTTTTGGTGGGGGTGTCATTGGTGTAATGGAGGCCTATGATAAGTTGGTTCATCCAGCACACAGTGTTGAAAATGCGGGCATTGTTATTGGAATCTTGTTGATTGGGATGGCAATTGAAGGTTCATCATTAAGAGTGGCTTTTAAAGAAATTAGTGAATTGAATACAGAAAAATTACCAATCTTTAAGTTTTTACATGAAAGTCGTCACAGTGAAATTTTAGTTATTTTTGCTGAGGATTTATGCGCAATTATTGGTTTACTTTTAGCGCTTTTAGGAACTGTTTTGACGATGGTGACGGGAAATCCTGTTTTTGATGCAATTAGTGGGTTATTGATTGGGTTCTTGCTTATGGCAGCAGCGATTTTCTTGACAAGAGAATTCTATAGTTTAATTGTTGGTGAACGTGTGACAGATAGTGATTTAGAAAAGATTTTGATAGCTTTTGAGCGTCCTGAAGTAGAACGAGTAATTAATGTTAAAACAGTTCACCTTGGCCCAACAGAGATTTTGATTGCAGCAAAAATTGATTTGGTGAGTCAACTTGTCTTAGAAGATTATGAAATTATTAATCAAATTGAAGCGGAAATCAGAAAAAAAATTAGTGATAAGAAGTGCTATATTTATATTGAAATTGACGAATTCGTTCAGGGCTATGTCCAATCTTCAGATTTATAAGCCTAATTTACTGACAGAAATATTTTAAAGATGAGACAAGAAGGAGAGCGCCTATGAAAAATTTTTTTAATCATATTGAACTGAAATTTGCCAATCTACTATCGAAAATTAGTTTTATGTTGCTTATGGTAGTAGGGCTTTTGATGGTTTATTTTCTATTTAGAGAAGTTTATAATCTTGTTTTACTTGCTTTTCTTTCTGAGAGTGAGGTTCATTATTATGATATTTTGGAAAGTATTCTCTCCTTCTTTATCTTCTTTGAATTTTTAACTTTGATTATCACTTCATTGAGAAATAAAGGACATGTGTCATTAATTTTCCTCTTATCACTCGGGATTACTTCACTGATTCGACTGTTGTTAACCTATCATGAACGATTGGTTGGAGTATTATTGATTGCTAGTGCTATTCTGATATTAATTATTGGTGTCTTTGTCTTAAAGAAATTTGTTTTTCCAAATGATGATACAGCAGATTATTTCTAATCTTGCCTGACAGTTCTGTCAGTAAAATTGAAGACAATAAAAATACTGACAGATTTGTCAGTATTTTTTTTAGAATTTTTTCAGGTAAATTTTGTCAATATAGTGATTTTCTGTTTTGTGAAGAATAATTTCTGCCCGATTTCTTGTGGGCTCAATATATTCTCTGAGATTGACACGATTGACACGTGCCCATGTTTCACGGGCTAGATTGATTACTTTATCTTCTGGCATTTTTGTAAATTGATGATAGAAATTTGTCTGGTCATATTTAGCTAATTTTAAAAGGCTGTCAAAACGTTCGAGGTACCATTTTTCAATGAGTTTTTCGTCAGCATCGACATAAATTGAAAAATCATAAAAATCACTGATATAAAGCAGTTGATTTTGTGGATTTTGAAGCACATTAATTCCTTCTACAATGAGAATATCAGGGCTGTCAATGATTTGACTTTGGTTGGGTAAAATATCGTAAGTTTCATGTGAGTAAATCGGAACTTCAAATTTTTCACCATTTTTGACGTGATAAAGAAAACTTGTTAATTTTTCCATATCATAGCTTTCTGGAAAACCTTTGCGGTCGAGAATCCCCATATTTTTTAAATCATTAGTCGTGTACAAAAAGCCGTCGGTTGTCACTAAATCAACGGTTAATTTTGGAAAGGCACGTGAAAGGAGAAGTTGGAGAAGCCTTGCAGTCGTTGATTTTCCAACGGCGACTGAGCCAGAAATCCCAATGATGAGTGGGGGAGTTTTGACAATTTTTTGTAAGAAAAGTCCCTTAGAGTAACTCATGTCTTCTAAATTTTTTTTATATAAGCGAAGAAGATGAATCAGTGGTAAATAGACGTCCTCCACATCTTGTAAGCTGATTTCATCATTGAGTGAGCGGATTGACTCTAACTCATCATGTGTTAAGGGAGCAATTGAAGTATTATAAAGATTTTGCCATGTTTTTCGGCTAATTTCGTCAAAATTAATGAATTCATTCATGACAAATATTTTATCATATTTTTGGCTTATCAAGGTAAAAAAACTAATAAATCTGTAAGCGTATTAAATAAGTTACTGACAAGATTTTTACACTTCTGTCAGTAAAAGTGTAAGAGATTACAAAATAAGTAGAAGTTCTAAAAATTTTTTTAAGATAAAAAAGGGCTTTTATGTTAAAATAAAATTAATGGTTAAAACAAATATGTATTATGAAGACAATCAAGATTTATCGCATGACTTCCAGACCTTAACAGTTGAATTATTAGGTCAGTCAATGCGTTTTAAAACGGATCGTGGTGTCTTTTCAAAAAATGGAATTGATTATGGTTCTCGTGTTTTATTAGAAAACTATCAACCTGAAAGTGCAAAA
Source organism: Lactococcus sp. KTH0-1S (assembly GCF_052544945.1). Taxonomy (NCBI): domain Bacteria; kingdom Bacillati; phylum Bacillota; class Bacilli; order Lactobacillales; family Streptococcaceae; genus Lactococcus; species Lactococcus sp. KTH0-1S. The sequence goes on along the minus strand of NZ_CP195165.1, from coordinate 1,428,310 downwards.
AGTCTTTTAGATGTTGGGTGTGGTTATGGAACATTAGGGTTAACCTTAGCTAAAAAGTTTGATTTAGATGTGACAATGGTTGATGTTAATAGTCGTGCACTTGATTTATGCCGTCAAAACGCGATTAACAATGCTGTCAGTAACAGTAAAATTGAACTTTCAAATATTTATGAGTCTGTCAGTGAAAAATATGATGCGATTATCTCGAATCCGCCAATTAGGGCCGGTAAAGAAGTGGTCCATAAAATTTTAGCTGGTGCTTTTAGTCACTTAAATGATGGAGGGCATTTGACAATTGTTATCCAAAAGAAACAGGGTGCCCCGTCTGCTCAAAAGAAAATGGAAGAAGTATTTGGTAATTGTCAGCTTGTAGCCAGAGATAAAGGATACTTTATTTTAAGAAGTTATAAAAATATATAATTATTGATAAGATAAAACGAGGAGGAGCCTATGACCTATCGGATGGTTGATCTCATTCAAAAGAAAAGAGATGGTGGTGAATTTAGCCAAGCTGAAATCGATTGGATGATTGAAAATTATGTCAAAGGAATCGTGCCAGACTATCAAATGTCAGCACTTGCGATGGCAATTTATTTTAAAGGGATGACAACAGAAGAAACTGCTCATCTCACGATGGCAATGGTTCATTCAGGAAAAGAATTCGATTTGACTGATATTGCCGGAATCAAGGTTGATAAACATTCTACTGGTGGAGTGGGTGATAAAGTAACACTTATTTTAGCTCCGCTTGTAGCGTCATTTGGGGTTCCTGTTGCGAAAATGTCTGGTCGTGGGCTTGGACATACGGGAGGAACTTTGGACAAATTGGAGTCAATTCCTGGCTTCAAATTTGAAAAAACGGAAAAAGAATTTATTGATCAGGTCAAAGAAACAGGAATTGCCATAATTGGGCAATCCGATGAACTTGTTAAAGCCGATAAATTACTCTATGCTCTTCGAGATGTCACAGCAACTGTTGATATTATTCCTCTAATTGCTAGTTCTGTCATGTCCAAAAAAATTGCCGCAGGCTCTGACGCCATTCTACTAGATGTAACTGTAGGTGATGGGGCTTTTATGAAGTCAGTTGAAGATGCTCGCCTTCTCGCTCAAACAATGGTTGACCTTGGTAAATCTGTAGGACGAGAAACCGTCGCTGTCATCACAAATATGAGTCAGCCTCTTGGTTTTGCTATCGGAAATCGAAATGAAATGACTGAAGCAGTTCATACTCTACAAGGAAAAGCGCCAAAGGAATTCCAAGAATTTATTGCGGAACTCGCCCAAATTATGCTGCAACTTGCGGGACTTGAAAAATCAATTCCTGAAATTTTAGAGCATTTTACTAATGGTTTAGCTTACGGAAAATTTGTTGAAATGGTCAAGGCTCAAGGTGGTGACCCAACTGCCTTTGATTATTTGACAGCTCCTCTTCAAGTAAAATATCAAGTGGAAATTAAAGCAGATAAATCAGGATTTATTAGTGAAGAAAAAGCCTTAGGAATTGGTCTTCTTGCTATGAAATTAGGAGCAGGACGTGCAACTAAGACTGATGATATTGATTTTGAAGCAGGCGTTACTCTGACGAAAAGGGTAGGAGATAAAGTGAGTGCCGGTGAAGTCATTGCTCATCTTTATTCTAATCGCGAAATTACTGACGAATTAGTTGCTGAATTTAGTGACAGCTTGGTCATTAGTGATCAACAAGTTCATCAAAAAGAAATTCTAGAAATTATCAGATAAGATGAAAAATGATTTAAAAATCCCAACACCTGTCAAGGCCTTGCAAGTCATCTTGTCAGCTTTGGCTGGAGCAGCGACCAAATTGTACTTACAAAATTTTGGTTGGCTTATTCAACTTATTGCTTTTATCATTATCTTCGTTGTAGTCTATCTCATCGTTGGAATGATTTACTTAAGATTAAAAAAATAGAAAGAACTTAAAATGCAAATTAATAAATATATTGACCATACTATTCTTAAAGCCGATGCTCCAAAATCTAAAATTCAACAAATAATTGATGAAGCAAAAAAATATGATTTCATGAGCGTTTGTATTAACCCAACATGGGTAAATTATGCCAGTGAAGAACTTAAAGACTCAGACGTTAAAGTATGTACAGTAATTGGTTTTCCTTTAGGTGCAAATACTTCTGAAGTCAAAGCTTTTGAAGCTAAAAACGCTATTGAAAATGGTGCTGATGAAATTGACATGGTCATTAATATTGGTGCAGCCAAATCTAAGGATTGGGATCTTGTTGAGTCAGATATTGCAGCTGTCAACGCAGTAAAAGGTGATAAACTTCTTAAAGTTATCATTGAAACAAGCCTTTTAACTGACGATGAAAAGATTAAAGCTTGCCAAATTGCTAAAGCTGTTGGTGCTGATTTTGTCAAAACTTCAACAGGCTTCTCAACAGGTGGAGCGACTGTTTATGATATAAAATTAATGCGTCAAACGGTTGGCCCAGATATGGGAGTTAAGGCTTCTGGTGGAGTTCATAATCTTGAAGAAGCAAAAGCAATGATTGATGCTGGTGCAGCACGTCTTGGTGTTTCGGCTGGTGTTGCAATTATGGAAGGTCTGACTTCAAATGACAACTACTAAAAAAATGATTGCTGCCGCACGCGAAGCGGCAAGTTTGGCATATGTTCCTTACTCTCATTTTCCTGTAGGAGCAGCTTTTCATACAACTGATGGTCGAATTATCACAGGTTGTAATATTGAAAATGCTAGTTTTGGACTTTCTAATTGTGCTGAACGAACAGCTATTTTTAAAGCAATATCAGAAGGCCTGAAAGATTTTGATGCTCTTTATGTATTCGGAGAAACAGAAGAACCAATTAGTCCTTGTGGTGCTTGTAGACAAGTTATTGCAGAATTTTGTCCAGCAGATATGCCAGTTTTTTTGATTTCCAAAAATGATAATGTAAAAGAAACTTCAGTTGAGGAACTTTTACCATATTCTTTCAAAAATCTTGATTAAAATAAAATTGATATGCTATCAACAGGTAGCATATTAATTTGTAACTAAAGTAAGCGCTTTAACTTTTTTCTTTTAAAAAACGTAAAAATGGTAATTACTGATAAATATGAATAATTCTTAGTAATTGATAGGTTATTTCCGAACGTTTGGTGAGAAAAAGGGATATTCAGCTTATTTGGACTTGCAAAAAGACTAAATATATCTTAAAATAGTCTTAAGCTATATTTAGCCAAACAAAACTCGGAGGATACCCTTTCCATGAAAAAACGTGTAATCGCAGTTAGTGCTCTCGCACTTGCATCAGTCGCAGTCCTTGCAGGATGCCGTTCACATGACGCAGCCGGATCAGGTAAAGCAAAAACTGACCTTAAAGCAGCAATCGTCACCGATACTGGTGGTGTAAACGACCGTTCATTTAACCAATCCGCTTGGGAAGGTCTTCAAAGCTGGGGGAAAGAAAATAACCTGAAAAAAGGTACAGGATACACTTATTTCCAATCTAACTCTGCTTCAGATTATACAACTAACTATAACTCTGCGGAACAACAAGGCTACAAACTTTTGTTTGGTATCGGATTCTCTTTACAAGATGCAACATCAGCTGCAGCAAAAAATAATCCTAAATCTAACTTTGTAATCGTTGATTCAGTCATCAAAGACCAAAAAAATGTGGCATCAGCAACTTTTGCTGATAACGAAAGTGCCTACCTTGCTGGTGTAGCTGCAGCAAAAGCAACTAAAACTAACAAAATTGGTTTCATCGGTGGAATGCAATCAGATGTTATTACACGTTTTGAAAAAGGTTATGAAGCTGGAGCTAAATCTGTAAACCCAGATATTAAAGTTGATGTTCAATATGCGGGATCTTTCTCTGACGCGGCCAAGGGTAAAACAATTGCTGCAGCTATGTACGGTGCTGGTGATGACGTAGTTTATCAATGTGCCGGTGGTGTAGGAACTGGTGTCTTCAGTGAAGCTAAAGCATTGAACTCAACTAAAAATGAGGCTGACAAAGTTTGGGTTATCGGTGTTGACCAAGACCAAGAATATCTTGGAAAATACAAATCTAAAGACGGTAAAGATTCTAACTTTGTACTTGTATCAACAATCAAAGAAGTTGGTAATGTTGTAAAAGATATCGCTGACAAGACTAAAGATGGTAAATTCCCTGGTGGAACAATCGTTACTTATGACCTTAAAAATGGTGGGGTTAACTTAGGACTTGACAGTGCAAATTCAGAAATCAAAGATGCAGTTGCTAAAGCAAAAGCAGATATTATTGATGGAAAAATCACTGTTCCTTCAAAATAATTGAATACTGATAAAAGATAAAAAAGAGTTAGTTATATTAGCTAATTCTTTTTTTATAAATTTAACGTAAATAGAAAATAAGATTTGTGATTATTTTAAATGTTCTTTATTTGTAAGTCATATGAACTGTGATATAATGGTAGACAGATATTAAAGTGGTATATATTGTTATTATTTAGTTAGGGGGAACTATGGTAAGAAAATCAGTACCGAATTATGTAAAAATACATGATGCCTTAAAAGATGAAGTTGAAAAAGGCATCTGGAAAATTGGACAACGTCTTCCAAGCGAACGTGATTTGGCCGAGCGCTTTACTGTCAGTCGAATGACTGCAAGACAAGCGGTAACAGCTTTGGTTGATGAAGGAATTCTTGACCGTCGAGTAGGTTCTGGAACTTATGTTGCTAGCCGACGTGTTCGTGAAAAAATGCGTGGAACAACTTCCTTTACAGAAATTATCAGCTCACAAGGTAAAGTTCCTTCAACAGAAGTTTTGAGTTATATTAGAACGGCGCCAAATGAGGTTGAATGTGAAAAACTAAATATCACCAAAAAGGATTCCATCATCCGAATGGAGCGGATTCGTTATGCGGATAATGTTCCAATTTGTTATGAAGTGGCAAGTATTCCTTTCAAATTGGTCAAATCATTTGATAAAAAAGAAATTACGAGTAACTTCTTTAAAACTTTGGAGAGTCATGGACATGTGATTGGTCGTAGTGAACAGATTGTTTCAGCTAAAAGAGTGAGTACAGAGGTTTCAGAGTATTTAAAAACAAGAGTTGGAGCTGCTATTCTTGGCTTAACTCAGGTTTCTTATTTAACAGACGGTACAGCTTTTGAATATGTCTTATCTCAATATGTCGGTGACCGTTTTGAATTTTATTTGGAAAGATAAAAAGGACTTAGTGAAGTCCTTTTTTTACTTGCCGACGATATTTGTACTGACGAAGTTGAAAATGAATCCAACATCCTATACAAAAACCACTTAAAGCAATGGAAGCGGCTAGAAAAACAAATGCTGCAAAGATTATTGCTAAGGTAGGATGATTAGTGATTGAGAAAATCAAACTAGCACTTAATAGAACAGTAGCGATAATTTGATTGAAGCGAAGGTCTGATTTATCTTCGAGCACATATTCTGAAGCTTTCTTCTTTAGAAAGCTTTTGGCGATTAAAATAATAAAATTTTTCTCGAAAAGAATGCCAGATAGTCCAGCGAGAATAGGAAGTAGTAGAATCCAATAGAAATGAGTGATGACTGCCAAAATGACACTGAGAACAATAAAAGTTTGATTAGTACGCACGAGTGGGCGAGGAATGCCCTGAAATGTATATTTAGCCATAAAAACTCTCCAATCTTGATAAATTGATTTTATCTTAATTGGAGAGTTTTGGTTATAATATTTTTTTAATTTGATAAGTAAATTTGTTGAAGGCTTCGATTAAAGATTGACGGTGAAAGTTGTTCCTTTTCCAAGAATGGATACAACGTCAATTGTTCCGTGAAGCTCTTGAACATTCTTCTCGACGATAGCAAGTCCTAAACCTGTTCCATTAACTTCTGCTCGACTTTCATCAACCCGGTAGAAGCGGTCGAAAATTCGCTCTTTTTGAATTTCACTAAGACCAGGACCATTGTCAGTTACACTGAAAATGATTTTATTTTGTTCAAGATGTAAGCTGACAAAAATTTGCCCATTTGCTGGAGTGTATTTAATTGCATTTTCAATCAAATTCTCAAAAATGCTATGAACCATTTGTTCATTGGTTTTAAAAGTGATTTCTTCAATTTGGGATTCTAAATGAAGTGATTTTTCATTAATTTGTGGTCCTGAGCTTTGGAGAATATTTTGTATCAAAGCTGTAAGATTAATTTTCTTTTTATCAATTCGATGATTTTGTTTGGTCAAAAGCAGTGTATCCTGAACTAAATTCATCAGGCGTGAACTTTCCTTATTGATAATAGATGCGAAATTTTTGGTGTCAGAACTTGAAATTGAATCTGTTTCCAGAAGTTCAGCGAAGCCTTTGATAGAAGTAAGGGGAGTTTTTAATTCATGAGAAACGTTAGCAATAAAAGCATTGTGGGCATCCACTGTTCGACGATAAGAGCTAACATCCATCATAGTCACCATAAATCGACTATCCAAATCAGGTAAAGGAGTGATACGGACTTGATAATAAGCCCCAAGTTTTTCAAAATAGAAAAGTTTTTCCTGAATATCAGGATGTAAAATTTTATCAACAAGAAAATTTAAGAAATCAGCATAGGGGCTGAAAATATCTAGATTTTCAGTATCTGAAAATTCATTTTTGAAAGAAGCATTGGTCCGACGAATTTTTCCTTTATTATTATAAATGAAAATCGGAAATTGGAAAAATTCAATAAATTCGTAGAGATTTTCTTTCTTTTCAGTATGAGAAAGTGCTTGTTTCTGAATTTTTTCGCCCAGTTTATTGAGCTCAGTTGTAATTTTATCGTCGTTCTCATTCATCAAATAGCTTTGAGTTAATGGACTGCGCTCGATATTTTTAATTTTAGCAACGGTATTTTCTCGAAAAACATAAGCTCTCTGAGCAGAACGTAAAACTTGGATGGCGACAGCCAAGTAAAATAAAATTGCAAAAATGATAATGGCAAAATCGGTAAAGAAAGTAGAGGTACGATTTTCTGTAACCTTTAGATAACCGTTAATTTGACCCTCGCTAAATATGGGACTAGTCACGGTTATTTCTTGAGAATCTAAACTACGTGCGTAAGTCGCACCCTTTTTAATTTTTTTAGTATCCGAATTTACTGTACTCTTTGGAAGATGTTCAAAATTATCTGGCAGAGGATTATCAGGATGTTTTTCTAAAAAGAGTTGTATTTTATCTATTGTTTTTAATACTCGATTTGTATCATTTTCTAAGATATTTTGGTTCGATAGAATCACCAAACTTAAGGTCGCAATAATATATAGGACCGTCATAAGCATGATGTATTTAAGTTTCATTTTCTTCAAAATAGTATCCGAATCCTCGTTTTGTTTTGATATAATGATTATTTAATTTTTTACGAATTTTAGAAATGAGCACATCAATGGTGCGGGTTTCAGCAGTGTCTGAAATTCCCCAAAAATGTTGTAGGAGTTCTTCACGACTGACAATTTTCCCCTCTCTTTTAGCTAAGAGTTCAAGGATTTCAAATTCTCGTTTGGTTAAATCTAAAACTTTTTCGTCAAAAGTGACTTCTTTTTTTATAAAATCAATGACCAATCTGTCAGTAACTAATGATGAAGGACTCTCATCTAAAGATTCAATGACAGTTTCGGAGGGTGCTTGGTTATACATTTGATTTCTGCGAATGAGCGCATCGGCTCTGACAATGATTTCTTTCATTGGAGTCGTTTTATCTAAATACTCATCAGAACCTGCTGACAGCCCTGTCAGTTTCATTTCATCATCCTCTCGAGCAGTTAAAATTAAAATTGGTGTAAAATTACCTTCTTTACGAAGTTTTTGGGTGACTTCAATTCCGGAATATTCGGGCATCATTAAATCAAGTAGAAGTAAATCAAAGGGATTTTTACGAGCTTTGTCATAAGCTTTTTTCCCGTCCGATACAATAGTTACTTCGTAATCATTTTGCCGAAAATTATAAGATAAAAGGGTCAAAATTGCCCGATCATCATCAGCAATTAAAATTTTTTTCATACTTTCAATTATAACGAAAACAAGGAGTTTTGTATAGAATAAATTATTATTTTGAGCTAAAAAAATAATGGATATTTAGACTTTGATAAAGATAAAAAAATTACATTTTATTATTTTAAATCATCAATTAGAAAATAATGAATAAACATAAAAAATGATATAAATTTTGTTATAATAGAGTTTATGGAAATCGAAAAAACGAATCGGATGAATACTCTTTTTGAGTTTTATGCGACACTCTTGACTGATAAACAAATGAATTACATTGAACTTTATTACGCTGATGATTATAGTTTGGCAGAGATCGCTGAAGAATTTAATATCAGTCGTCAAGCTGTCTATGACAATATCAAAAGAACAGAAAAAGTACTTGAAAGTTACGAAGAAAAATTACATCTTTTTAGTAATTATGTGGTTCGTAATCAATTGTTAGAAGAACTGATGACAAAGTATTCTACTGACCAATATTTAATCAGTAAATTACAAGAAATTCAACAAATTGATGAAGAAGAGTTTTAAAGAATTTACTGACAGAAATTTTTTTATTACTGACAGCTTTGAATCAAATGATAAAGGAATCTGTCAGCTCACCTTTCTCATAGAAAATACATACTTTAATGAAAATTTACTGACAGAAAAGTTGAAATATGCTATAATTAGACTTCAAGGTTCAAAGATTTACTGACAAAATAATCAGTAGCTCTCTCCTAAAATTTGGGGGCGTTACGGATTCGACAGGCATTGTCGCGCATGAACTGCAACTGCTGAGGGATCAGGATAATCATCCGCAGATAAATATAACTGCTAAAAATAATACACAAACTTACGCAATGGCAGCCTAAACAGCACCATGCGTGCCTGATTTTTGCTCACTGATGGCAACTTGACGGCCTAAACTTTTAGTCAGATACGTTGTTGTGGAGGCTTGACGCAGCAAAAGAGATTTAAAGCCCCGCAAAATGTCGCTGTTTGAGACTGGCTTTGGCATTTTGTTAAATTTGAGAAAGTCCTATGGTTGTAGACGTTGATGTAGCAAGGTGTTTGGACAGGGGTTCGACTCCCCTCGCCTCCATTGAATGGATTTTATAGAATCCTATAGTATTAGAAATCGCTCAACAGAGCGGTTTTTGTTTTTTATATTCCGATATGATACGCTAAATTGATTCATTATAAACCAACGGTTTATGAATACGTCTCAATTGGAACTTTTTATGTCACTAAGTGTGACCCAGATAGAAACGAAAATAAAACGACACTTGAAGCAAGTGATCGTTTTGTTTTTTTGGAAAGTGAATATGTTTCTGAACTGCCCTATCCTGCGTCTATTCGAGATGTTGCGTTAGAAATTGCAAATAAAAGTGGTTCTATCATTAATGAAACAAATTTTTTAATGATTAGCACTTCGAAAATAAATAAACTCGAGGGTTATACTTTCAGAAAAGCTATTGGGCTAATTGCACAGTTTGAAGCAGGTTATGCGAGATTTAGCCGGATTAATCAATTAGAAATCATGCAATTAATTGACCCTAAGTTTGCAGTTTCACCAGCAGAATATTTTCAAAAGGGGCTAACAAAAAATGAATTAATGTACAAAATTGGTGGTATCTCTTGTACAGTACCTGTTCAAAGCGAGAATAGCAGTGAACAAGTCACTTATACAGCTGGTAGTAATACTGGGCCACAGATTGTTTTAGAAAATAAAGTAATGACCCAAGATTTACTTGATAATATTTATCAGAAAGTCAAAGATATCAATTTTTATCCTTTTACTTTAAATTGGAGAGGCAACCCAGCTTTAGAAACAGGGGATTGGCTAACGCTTACTGATAGATATGGGACACCATTTAAGACTCCTAATTTAAGTTATACTCTAAACTTTAAAGGAGGGTTGACAGCAACTAGCTCAGCTAATACCAATTCTTCAGCTCAAACAGTCTCAGCTTATTCTCCACCACTTAATCAAATCATTAAAGATATTAATTCTCGTGTTGATGCAGCTGGTAAAAATTCAGTCTATGATGGAACAGAAGAACCTCCTTATCCTAAAGAAGGAGATATTTGGTTCAAAAAAAATGGCCCAGATGATGAAATATGGGTTTATACGAAACTCGTGGACGGAACTTATGATTGGGTGCTTCAAACCTCTACTCGATTACCAGATGATATACAAGAAAAAATTGATAATTCCGTTCCTTCTGATGGAATTGTAAAAACAATCAATTTATCACAAGAGATGGATGGTAAAGAATGGTTAAAGATAACTGGTGCCAAAATCTGGTTGACAGATCAAACAAAAATAGATGATGCCATCATTCGGGACGCTATGATTGGAAGTCTTAGTGCCTCGAAAATCAACGCTGGAACTTTGAATGCGGCAACAATAGATGTAATTAATTTGAACGCTAAATCTTTGAGCGCAGGGACTATTAGTGGAAAAAATTTATCTATAAATCTTGACACTGGTGCCGTTCAATTTCAAAAGGGATATATTGCTGGTGCAGATAATCTAATTCGCTTTGATTTAAATAACAGCTTGTTTCAGTCATTTAGTTCTGGAGGTTCAGGATTTAAAGTTCAATACGGAAGATTTACCTTTTATGATGTTAATCAAACAGAAATAGGTTTCGTGCAACCTTGGGCCTATCAAGATAATCCTGGTATTTATTTAAAAGGTGCAAAAAATCTAAATTTGGAAGGTGATACTGTTAGTATACAACTTGGGACCACTACATATGGGACAAATAGAATAATAATGTTTGGGCGAACTACAATGGTAAACCAAGCAGAAATCTTTGGTAAATTAACCGTAGGTGGTGATTTAAGTGTTATTGGCTCAAAAAATGCGGCTCATGTTACGAGGGATGGCCTTAGGTTGACGCCAGCTTATGAGACAGCAGAATCCTATCTAGGAGATATTGGGACTGCAGAAAGAGTTTGATTCTCATACAAGTGATGCATCTAACCCACATAAGGTTACTGCCTCACAAGTTGGTTCTTATTCTAAAAGTGAATCAGATGACAAACTAGCAACTCAGAAACAAGCAATGGATTCTCATGTCAATAATAAAGCTAACCCCCATGCAGTAACCGCAAGCCAAGTTGGGGCTTACTCAAAACAGGAAATAGATACAAAGTTATCAAAGGCTGTAATGGCTGATGATTCTGGAAAAGTTATTATTAAGGATTTAGTGGCTTCTAGCATTACATTACCTAATGACACTAACGGATGGATCACACTTCAAAACTTGCATTATAAAAAGAAAAATGGACTTGTTAGTTTTTGGTTCGACTTCACAACAACAGCATCTGGAACTGCTATAGTCGGTACTTTCCCAGATGGATTTATTCCACCTAATGACGTCATGTTTGTTATTGTCAACTGGACTACCACAACGGCATCAAGTAAAGTTTTACAGTTAACAGGATTGAACAGTAGCATAAATACTGGTTTAGTTGGTATTCTAAACGCTGCAGCAAATACACGATACACAGGCCACTTTACATTTTCAGTATAAAAAGAAAGACAAAAATGATTACTAAATGATTCTAATTACAGTTTAAGTATGATATTTAGAAAGAAGGAGTAATGGAGTTAGAAAAAATTGTTGAGCAGCACGAAAGTCAGCTTCAACAACAAAGTAAGGAAATAAAACAGCACAGCAAAGAAATTGCTCGGCTTAGTGACATGTCTGTTGAAATGCAAAAGCAAATGAGTGAGGGATTGGCTCGTGTTGATGAATCAAATCGCTTTTTGCGAGAGCAAAATACTCGTCAATCTGAACAGAATGCGCAAATTTTGCAAGCTGTTATCAAGGGGAATGAAAGCTCAGATGAACGTCAGTTTCAGTTGAAATTACTTGATAAAACAAACTTTTGGAAGTTGGCGCTTGGAATCGGAGGTTCTGCAGCAGCAATTTTTGCAGCATTAACTGAAATAATCAAAGTATTTTTTAAATAAAGGAGAAAAAACATGAAAACAATTGATAAAGGAACACTTACAAGAACAATCTTACTCTGGTTAGCAATTTTAAATCAAATTTTAACAGCGTTAAACATGAACCCATTGCCTCTTGATGATAATACTGTCAGCACAGTCATCACAACAGTTTTTGCACTTTGGGCATGGTGGAAGAACAATGATTTCACTCATGCAGCCAAAAAAGGAACTGAACTTACAAAAAGTTTAAAAAATGGAGATAGTGTTCAAGTAGTTAAGGCATCTGATTCTGACCATGAATTCACAGAGGGAGGCGAATAATATGGGAAATAACAACGATAATATTTTTACTTATCATAAGCCAAATGAAAAAACAGAAGACAGATATACCCAACTTCGTGCAAAAGCACGAGAGTTTTCAGAGCTAGTTGATAAACTTGTTCCTGCTAGTCGTGAACAATCATTGGCCAAAACAAAGATTGAAGAAGCGGTAATGTGGGCTAATGCTGGAGTTGCTAGAAACGTCAAAGGAGGCGAATAATGTCAAGTATTGAAAATATGATTGCTTGGATGCAAGCACGAAAAGGCAAAGTTACTTACTCGATGACTTCACGAATGGGGCCCGATAGTTATGACTGCAGCTCATCAGTCTTCTTTGCCATGATTGCTGGAGGATTTCTGTCAGCAAGCTCAATGGGTAATACTGAAACTTTGTTTGGAATGTCAGGAACGAAACTCAAAGAAATTAGTCGTGGAGAAGTACAACGTGGTGATATTTTTATCTCAGGCACTCCAGGAGGTTCGGCTGGTTCAGACGGACACACAGGTATTTTCCTAAGCAATGGTTCATTCATTCACTGTTCTTACACTCACAATGGAATTGTGGTTGATACGAATGATGCATACATGAGCACTCGCTTACCACATCACTTTTATCGAATCGTTGGCTCAGGCTCAGGAAATACTGACAACAAACCTCAAATGGTTACCTTAAATGTTGATGGACAATTTGGAAATGCGACTGTTAAACGATTGCAAGAATACTTTGATACAGCTGGCAAAGATGGAGTAATTAGTCACCAGTACAAACAAAGCTTTAATCAAAATATTTATGCTGCACAGTTTGATTTATCACTGACAGGCTCAAACGTAGTTAAAGCCTTACAAAGATTCTTGGGAATTGGACAAGATGGCTTATTTGGACAAGCTACGATTAAAGCATTACAAAAACATCTTGGAACCACACAAGATGGAACAATTAGTCCAGTTTCTGATTCTGTCAGAGAATTACAACTGCGATTAAATGCGAATAAATTGTAAGATAAAAAAATACTTCTATGGTTAGTTTAAATCGTTAACAAATGTTAACGTTTTCTTTGAAATGTAGTGATATAATCTTCCTGTATTCTAACTTTTTGAATGACATATAGGATATATAATAATTTACCATTGGAGATTTTATGAAAAAAAATTTAAAAAGGCTGTTGTCTCTACTCACATTACTTAGTATTATTTTTGGTATAAGTATATTTAGTTCAAAAGTTCATGCGGAAACGGTGCAACAACAAAAGGTGGTTCAGGAAGCGAATAAGTACCTTGGTGTCCCTTATGTATGGGGTGGAAACACACCTGCTGGCTTTGATTGCTCAGGTTTAACCCAATATGTATATTCTCATGCAGTGAATATTTCGCTACCACGAGTGACTACTGCGCAGGAAAAAGTGGGAAGTGAAGTATCACTAAATAGTTTGCAACCAGGAGACCTTCTTTTCTATGGAATGAGAGGTAATACTACACATGTTGGTATTTATATTGGCAATAACAAAATGATACATGCACCACAGCCTGGACAAAATGTTACAACTGTTGATATAAAGTACTATTATCCAGATTTTGCTAGAAGAATTCTATCATCAACACCTGCTCCAACTCCAAATAATGACGGTCAAAAAGCGGGAGAACAATATGTCTTTAGATTATATAATCCTAATGCAGGACAACATGTTTATATGACAAGCGTTTATGAAGCGACACAAACCCAAAAAGCAGGTTGGACTTACGAAGAAAAAGGTGGATGGGTAGCACCGACTACTGGATCACCGGTTTATCGATTGTACAATAAGACTAGTGGGGAACACTATTACACAATGAGTTCTTATGAAAGAGACAGTTTGGTAAAAGCAGGTTGGAATTATGAACAAGTATCATTTTACTCTGGTGGTACTGTACCAGTTTACTGTCTATTTAATCCAAATGCTAAAGGAACTCAAGAGAGCCATGCCTACACAGTAAGTTCTTACGAAAAAGATTCTTTAGTATCTGCAGGGTGGCGTTATGAAAAAATTGCTTTTTATGCTTTGAGAACAAGATAAATGTCTTGTAGATTCATTGGATAATACAATATGAAAATCCAAATATATGAATAAATTATCCCTGACTTCTGTCAGGATTTTTTTGATACTCTTAAGGGAAAGTTAAGAAGTAAAATATAAGATAAATAATATTATTATAAAAAAAGAATGAAGGTTTTTAATGAATTTCAAAAAGAAAAGTTTGGTTATTGCAACTACAATTATTTTAGGGGCTACGTTAGTAATTCTATCAGGATGCTCTAGTAGTAATAATGCGGTGCCAAACAAAGATATTGTGACAATGAAGGGAGATTCAGTAAAAGTTTCTGATCTTTATAAAGAGTTGCAAACTTTCCCTAATATATCATCAACTGTTTTAGTTCAAAACCTTACTTTTGATAAGATATTGAGTAAAGATTTTGCTAAAGAAGCTGATGATAAGGCGCTTACTAAACAAGTAAATACTTTAAAATCTCAATACGGAGATCAATTTTCTTCAATGCTACAACAATCAGGGTTAACAAATGAGAACTTAAAGGCGTATCTTCGTACAGGAATGCTTGAACATGCAGCAATTGATGATGATATCAAAAAAACTCAGTACACTGATGCTAACCTTAAAAAAGCTTGGGAATCTTATCACCCAGATGTGACGGCTTATGTTGTTTCTGAAACATCAAAAGATGCAGCAGCAAAAGCATTGGATGCCGCTAAAAAAGATGATGCTGGTAAAGCAAGCTTTGAAAAAACAAATGCTGAAAGCAAAGTAACATTTAACTCAGCTTCAACAAGTGTTCCTGCTGAAGTTCAAACAGCTGCGTTCAAATTGAAAAATGGTGAGTTTTCAGATGTCATTGAGTCTACAAGTTCATCAACAGGTGCTACTTCTTACTATATTGTTGAAATGGTAAAAACATCTGAAAAGGGAACTGACATGAACAAGTACAAAAAAGAACTTCAAAATGTTATAAAAACTGAAAAAGAAAGCGATACCACATATAACAACAGTGTCATTACTAAGTATCTTAAAAAGAATGATGTAGAAGTTAAAAATAAATCTTTCTCTTCAATTTTCTCACAATATTCTACAAGTACATCACAATCATAATATATAAAAAAACCTGACTCCGGTCAGGGCTTTCTTAAATTTTATTTTCTTTGAAAAATAATGCGGCAACAGCGATAACTAATATACAAATGATAGCCCATGGTAAGTTATCTAATGATTTGCTGAATATCATCACGTAAATAAAAAATATGAGAATAATTAATGCGATAATAATTGCCGATACGCTTGCTATAATAAAATATATCTGCAGTACTTCATCAACATTTTTGATTGGCCTATTCCCATGTAACCAGTATGACACTCCAGCCCATATTAGAGCAGAAACAAAAAGAGAAAAAATGAACATAAATAATTCCACCTATAGATTTAATTTAGTTATTTTAAGTATAGCATAAGTTAATTTATTATAGGAATTAACCCTGAATTCGGTCAGGGCTTTTTATTTTGTGTTAAAATACTTCTAAGGCTGAGGAGGTATAGCATGGAAATAAAAATAATTGATAAAAGCAATCGGTTTTCATATCAAAAATTGAGATTAAGTGCATTAAAGGTTGCCCACGAATCATTCGGCTCTACTTATGAAAGAGAAGTACAGTTTACAGAGCAGCAAATTATAGAACGAATATCACCAAACTCAAATAAATTCTTTATGGGAATTTTTGACAGAAAAGAATTAGTAGGGATGGTTTCATTTCACAAAGAAATTGGAGAAAAGGAAAGACATAAGGGCGATATATATGGAATGTTCATTCATGAAGATTACCAAGGTAAAGGTTTAGTTAAACTTTTATTGTCTACTTTAATTAATAAAGTAAAAAAAGATTATCCGGATTTAGAACAAATAAGGCTGTCAGTTGTTTCAAATAATACTTCGGGTAGAAAACTATATAGTAACTTAGGTTTTGAAAAATATGGAGTTGAAATAAATGCCTTGAAAGAAGGGGACGAATATTTTGATGAAGATTTGATGGTCTTGTTCTTAAAATAAATATTTCAATATCTATTAAATTCGAATAAGCTATAAAATCAACCCTGACTTCGGTCAGGCTTTTTTTGTTTAATATTTTTTGATAAACTAATTGTAAAGGGTTGGGAGTAGACTTATGGAAAAATCGAGCAATACAATAACATTTAAAAAGTCATTAAAAGATTCGAGTTTAGCTGCGGCTACTCTGCTTGTGTTAAGAATGATTCATAAATTACTGTTTAATTATGCTGAAACTAAGAATTATTTTCATCAATTATTTTCCACTGATAATTTAGTATTAGCATTATTTGTTTCAATATCTACAGTGATATTTATTTGGATAATAATGTCTTTTATATTTGGGATAGTTTACTATACTTATCGCAAAATCAAAGAATAAATTAACCCCAACTCTTTGGGGACTACTACAAAATTTTAAGGGAAATGCTTATAAAATTACATTAAAATTTAAATATAATTCTTTTTGGGAAGGTAAATAGCAATGAAAAAAATATTCTTTGGTTTAGTTGCAGTGTTAGTAATGATTATTGGGGCTGGTTGTGGTTGGTATAAAGTGAATTATGGGACTACTCCATATTATGTTCAAATTACCCAAGATGGTAAGAGCGAGAAAATAACCTACAATGACGGAACTTCTGGTACTATCTATCGTTATAATTTAACAGGTTACGACAAAAGTGGAAAAAGCCAACAGGTAAAATTAATAGAATCCCGAATCCTCAAGCATGATGCATATCTAAAAGCAGCATACAGTAAGAAGGAAAATGTGATCAGCTGGGAGGAAGTAAAAAAATCAGAAGTACCAGTAGCAGCTTTGGAAGAATTAAGTAGTAGAAAATAAATTAACCCTGACTTCGGTCAGGGTTTTTTTGTTGACTATTGGAATGAAAGATGATAGAACAGATAAATATAAATATAGTATAGAATTAGAGTATTGAGGCACTATCAATACGTGTTGTCAGTAGGTTAAATAGTTAGTATTTAAACGAAGTTAGGGCAATATGTAGATGATAGTGTTTTTTTTGGGGGAAATTCAATGAAATTAAGAGATGTAACTTTTGGAAAATCAGATGGATATAATGAATCCTTAGAACCTAATTTTTCCGAGATGTTTTATGAGGATACTGGTAGCTATCAAAAATTATTAGATTCAAGGAATTATATTATTATCGGAAGAAAGGGGACAGGTAAGACCACATTAGCTTCCTATTATAAATATAAATCCAATCTAAATAAAAATGAATTATGTGACCAACGATTTGCGAATGACTTTAGTCAAAAAAAATTACTAAATTTTGCGCAAGAAGATATAAACAAAGATGAAGCCTCATTATTTTGGGAATATGTTTTCTTACTTGATTTAGGAGCAGAGTTAGTGAAGTTTTATAGAAAAAGACGTTTTTTATCAGTTAATAAGTTGGTGCAAAGTAATAAGATAAAAGAGTTAGAAAAAATCCTTAAAAATGAACAAACTCGAACTGACAATATTACTTAGAGTACTTCTAATGAAGATGAAGTAAGTAGTGGTTTTACTGCTGGCAAAAAATCAAGCCTAACACTAAATGGGAAATCTAAGTATACTTCTTCAGAAACTTTGAGTAAAAGAAGAGCAATTTACTATGAGGAACAACCTAACCTAAAAAGACTAGTATTTGAGCTTTTAAAAAAATCGAAGCAAAAAATTATATTATTCTATGATGATATGGATCAATTTGAAGAATTTATGGATTTATTATCTTTCAAATCTCTAATGAAACACATGATTTATTCAGCTGATAAATTAAATCATGAGCTTTACTCTTTTAAATCCTCTAAAATATGTTTGGTTTTTAGAGAAGATATTGTTGAAATGATGAATGCCCAGGCAAATAATCTTAACAAACAAATAACTGACTCAAAAGTAGAAATTAGTTGGTTTGATACGGCTTATTCAGAACCTTGGGAACACCCGCTCATGCAAATGATTTTGTATAAAATAAAAAAAAGTCAGCCAAATAATACAAAGAATTTGGAAGAAATCTATACAGAAATGTTTGATAGAAATGTATTTGAGTTTCTAATGGATAGAAGCTTTGGAAGACCCAGAGATCTTATCCAATATTTGAATCTCTACAAGGATGAGTTTCCTGAAGATGAAAAAATTATAATTAAAAAATTGTTAAAGGTTGAGCAGAAATATTCAAAATGGTTTTATAATGAAATCCTTAATGAATTATCGATATCTCAAGATAAAGAAGCTATTGCTCAAGTAATTGATATTATTTCAGCTCGTGGCTATGTTTCTTTTACTGAACAACAATTAGTAAATTATATCAATACCACTAGTTTTCAATTAGTTCCTAATTTATCTGAAACTCTCGGAATTATGACGAGCACTAGTATATTAGGTTTAAAAATCAATGGGAAGAATACTGTTTTTGCTTATAGGATAGGTTACCCTACTAAGGCACAACATAATAGTAAATTTATTGTAAACATTGGGATTAGAAAGTTCCTTAGTTTAGGATAATTCGAGTTAATATAAATACTCCTAAGCGCCTATTAATTTAGGCGTTTTTTATGTTATAATAATTTCGAGCGGTTTAGAACTCCGGCTCACCTCATATGGTCGCTCTTTGGAGTGGCTTTTTCAAATAAAAAAAGCTCTAGCTGGATGACTTCAAGGAGTCCAACTAGAGGATGATGAGGGTTAGTACAAATTCAGAAAAAAATTTCGTATATGCAAAAATAGGATGTACTAACTATTCAAATATTATCAAGTTTTCAGATAATTGTCAATTATTTATTGTAGTATGCTATAATATAGTTGGGATGTTTGTGAGATTTCATCCTATTTCTAGAGTTAAGCTGCTCTTCGGAGTGGCTTTTTTATTTTCCTTAATATTTTTGTCAATACAAAATATGCTATAATATAAATGTCACTCCCCCATTGAATTGAATAGGTAGCGAAAAAGTTCAAGGTTAAGCTTGATAATTTCACTAAGTTATCAAAAGCAGAATTTATGGGATTGGAATTATAGTAAACCTTTGCTACATAATTAGGTAATAAGGAGAAAAATTTAATGGACGATGATGATGTAAAAAGAAATATATTAGTATCAATTTTAGTTTTAATTATTGGTGTAGCATTTATTATTGTTGATATATTTTATTTAGGTTCAGTTATAGATTTTTATCAATGTGTAATGGTGTTATCTGTTATGGTTATTTTTGGTCTCCTCTTAATAGAATCTTTTAAACAAAGAAATAAGAGAAGAAAACTTCTTCAAGAGATTGATGATGAATTAGAAAATACAAAAGAAATTGATCAATAATACAGAGATTTGGTTCTTTAGCTCAGTTGGTCAGAGCTAACGGCTCATAACCGTTCGGTCGCTGGTTCGAGTCCAGCAAGAACCATGAATACATAGTAGAAACTCCTTAAAAGGAGTTTTTTTATTTTGACTCTTTTGTGCGTTTTAACAAGAAAAAAATACCAACGAAAGGTTGGTATATATGAATTATTGATATATTTTATAAATAAATCACTGTTCCTCTTTACAACAAAAAGCAGGGATTGATTCTGTCTTCTAATATTGTTTTTTTACAAACTCGACTGCATCGGTAGTCCCTAATGTGCCATCTTTACTTACTTGTTGAAATTTTATATGAGTTTTATCAATAGGAGTGATATGAAATTCAGTTCCTTTCTTACTAACAAGTTCGATTTCTTTTTTATTGTTTTCGTCAGTGTATTCTTGTGAACATCTAGCAATGGTATGCTCTCCATCCTTAATTACCCAGTCATCATCATTTTGCATAATGATAGTGTAAGTTACATTCCAGTCCTTACTATACCAGTCGCCTTGTAACCAATCCGAACTATCTTCTCTAGTTTGACAACCACTCAATACGATCAAACTAAAACCTAAAGCTAAAATTGTAAATAATATTTTTTTCATATTGTTCTCCAAGTATATTTTTAAAAAGAATATCAAAATGTAAATTATTATGCAAGGTATTTTAATCAAAACAATATTCTTTACAAAATAACGTGATGGTAATATAATAATTCTACGAGTAGTATTTTAATAGTGTTTCAGAAAGCACCTTTTGGCGAAGGTGTTTTTCTTTATTAGAATCTAGATTAAAACGATTGGCAGATTGACAAGTAGAGGTGAAAACGCTATATATTGCTGAGCTGCCATTTCTTATTTAGAAGTAAGGCCTTCTTATTTTGGAACAAATAATTAGTAATATTTCCTTTTTGTTGGTATATTTGTATTAAAGAGGTCACAGTCTCTTGTTATTCATAACTATAGAAGTCGTGCGCTGCGGCTTCTTTATATTTACAAAAAAATGAGATTATGGTATATTGTAGGTGACTTTCTAGAGTTAGCGTTTCTTTAATTAGGGACGTTTTGCTTTACAGCAAAAAGTATAAATTATATAATATAGTCTCCCCCTTAAAATAAGTTTTTTTCATAATAACTTTCATGCTACTCTTTTATAGAGTAGTTTTTTATTTCACAAGTCGTTTCAGTTTACACTATATTATACAAGGAGTATAGTAATAATACATTCAAATTATAAACGCTTGAACACCTTGCCGCCATGCAGGGTGTTTTTGTTTACAAAATTCTGATTAAAGGTTATACTGTATGTAGTTTTGCAACTAACACCGTTTTTGATTAAGTGACGGTGTTTTTTTATTATTCGTTTAAGAAATAAGTTCTATAATACATTTATTCCGAAAAAACTTTCATAAAGTTTACTCCGAGCGTCCCTCTCCTAACTGGGGCGCTTTTTTGTGCTATAATAAATTTGAGCGGTTTAGAACTCCTGCTCACCTCGTATAGCCATTCTTCGGAGTGGTTTTTTTATATCAAAAAGCACTAGCATTAAGCCAGTGCCGGAACGTGATTAGAACAAGGTATGAATAATATAGTATAAAACTAGATTAACTTGCACTAACTGTTATAATATTAACAATTTTATACACAATTGTCAATATAGATATGCTATAATATATTTGGGATGTTTGTGTGATTTCATCCTATTTCTAGAGTTAAGCTGCTCTTCGGAGCGGCTTTTTTCTTGACAAAAATTAATGATAGCGCTATAATAAATCATCCTGATATTTTATTTCCTTGAGCTTTCTTCATCCATGAGAAGCTCATAATAAAATTTTCCTTAAACGTCTCTCCCCTTATTAGGAGGCGTTTTTTAGTATTGAAAACGGATACGAAGAATGATATAATGAAGCAGGACAAGCGAGGAGGTTTTCTCCTTATTAGATGATGGCTACTCTTTGGAGTAGCTTTTTGATTACAAAAAAACCACTAGCCCAGCGCTAGTGGAATGTAAACGTATTCCAAGAAATGGATAAGCCAAATCTTTTACCTACAAAAGTAATATTATCAGAAAAATTAATCATAGTCAAGTTTTTTTGTATGCGTTTACTTATAAATGTATTAAGTACATAATATGCTATAATATAAATGTCTCCGTTTAGTGTCTAGACGGAGATTTGCTCGAATGGCGGAATTGGCAGACGCTGCGGACTTAAAATTCGTTGGTTATTTAAACCGTGAGGGTTCAAGTCCCTCTTTGAGCATATTAAACTATAATTTAACACGAGGTACTGTGATGTGTAATAGGAATTTAATAGTGCATATAATTGAAGATATGGCTTGTTACGGTAAAAGTTTTAAAGTGTTTGCTATCAAGAGTAAAGAAGAAGCGGATATCTTTATCGACTATGTGGATGCGGACCAACCTAACCGTGATGACTATTTATATACAAATGATGAAGAATTTGAGGAAGTTATGACTTACTATAAAGAAGGAATTAGAAAATTAGAAGGAAGAGAATATGAACGTATGTCTCTTTTACAATTACTTGAACAGGTTGAAAAATAACCGGTCCCTGGTTTGAGACCAGCAAAAACCACAAAATAGAAGATTACAGACCCAAAAACCGTAATGAATGATTTTTATCTTATATAAAAAACTTCCCTCGCCTCCATTGAATGGATTTTATAGAATCCTATAGTATTAGAAATCGCTCAACAGAGCGGTTTTTCTTTTCTCTAATCCGATATGATACGATACAATCTGATAAAAGGGAGGTGGAAAATAAAAAAACGGTTTATATACACTGGTTAAAAATCAATATAATCGGAAAATTATTGTCCTTTTTTTATCTTTAGAAAATTTAGTAATGTGAGTTTAAATGTTCACTGTAGTTTTTAAATTCTCATAGCTTAGGCGATATTAAACTTATTTCAAACTCATGCCAGATTCAATAAGTAAGCTTGCTTGGGTATGTCTTAATGCGTGAATACTAATAAGTGCAATATATTTAGCTGTAGTTATCTCTGAAAGCCATTTTCGGATCAAAAATTTGTTTTGATTTAGGGTATGTTATTGCAAATTTAAAAAGATTCTACAATTTTTCTTCACCAAGAACAGCATTTCAAATTCTAATTTACTCTATATTGGTCAAATCTTACAAATATTATGAATTAAGTTTGATTTTTGTTTAGTAATTTTTTTATTACACTTGTATAAATCGATTTTTGGTATATTAAGATAATTATTCATTCTATGAATTAGATAAGTTGGGCTATTAAGCGGTTTTTGGGGGTATAGTTTTTTTATATAACTAAAAAATACAGTTTTTTTAATAATTGGTATTGCTAAAACGTAATGCATATGCTACAATACTTTTTGTGTGTAAATTTTGAAAAAAAGAGGAAACTTTAAAAATGAAAATCAAAAAGATTATCATTGCAGCAGCAACATTTGCTATTGTATTTAGCGCAACTATCGGTGTTAAAACATTAGCAGACAATTATTGGACTGGACATGGAGAAATTCAGACCATTAACAATAACATCGATACACTTTCAAATCGAGTTAAGACAAAAAATCAAACAATTTCTGATTTAAATAATACAATTGCAAACTTAAAAAGTTCAGTTGATTCTCAAAATTCACAAGTAAGTGCACTTCAAGCTCAGTTAGCACAAGCAAATGTGGATAAACAAAATGAAATTCAAGCTAAGATTAATGAAATCAATGCTAAAATTGCAGAAGGCAATCAAAAAGTAGCCGATAAACAAAAAGAAGTTGATTCAGCAAATCAAACAATTGCCCAATTAAATCAACAACTTAATGATTTGCGTCAACAGTCCAGTCAAAGTAATGACCAAGCTTTACGTGAGGTACAAGATACTAGAGCAAAGTCAGACCAAGCTGTTAAAGATGCACAATAAAACATATGATTAAAGCCCTGACATAGTGATTTGACCCCTAATAAATAGACTTAAAAGTCTAGTTATTAGAGGTATATCACTATGTTAGGGTTATTTTTAAAAATTTATATTGACTTAGGATTATTTCTATAGGTTGGCTATTATTTTACATTTTCAGTTGGATGATTCATTCCTTTCCAGTCCTCCAATGCATAGCTAAATTCATAGGATTCTAATCCTTCTGATAGAAGAATCAATAACGCTTATTACTAATGTAGTCCCAGCTGTCAAATCATATACACATAAATTTTATTCTTACCAAGTTGTTTTACATGATTTTGCAAATCTTTAGATAGGTAAATAAATTTATTTAAACGATAAAACTGTCAGAAAATATAAGTAGAGTAACGATGAAAATTGAGTAGAAATTTTAATAATTGTTGCTATTATAGCTATTCAAACATTTTGTGGATATATTGGAAATAAACATCTGGTTCTATCCTTCCTATAATATTTCTGAGCTTTTAGCTTTCTTTTTATAGGAGTGGACATTAGGATTTAATTTTAAAGATATATTTATGTCATTCCTAGTTTTTTTGTACTTGTTACGATTTATGAAAGCGGAAAAGAGGCAAAAAAGAATAAGATAGAAAAGAGTCGGAGAAGATTACAGCAAAAGATGTTTCGAATAAAAAATAGTAGTTGGTATTCAATCCCGACTTCGGTCAGGGCTTTAACAATTGTCGATGTCCTTACTATAATAAAATATATTAGCAATGCTTCATCATCAATTTGTATTTGTTTATTTCCATGTAACCACTATGATACTCCAGACCAGATTAAAGCAGTTATAAAAGCATAAAAAATGAAATTATGTAACTCCATCTGTCGAGTTAATTTAGTTAGTTTAAGTTAATTTTTTATAGGAATCACCCTCGCTTCGTCGGGTATTTCTTTTTATCAAAAAAACCTACTAGTTGTGGACTAGTAGGTTAATCTAAATGGGTAATTATGGCAAAGTACTTCAGAGTATATAATGAAGGAGGTGGGATTTGAACCCACTAAATATTAATATTCTCCCAACCATTTTCGGGTTTCCTTCTTAATTGATAATTTAAGAATACCAATAAATGATAACGGTGTCAAAAGAAATGCATTGTGTAAAAATTTAGAAGAAAAGAAGACTATAAATTCAAAAATAGATGATTCATTTTATAATTTTCACGCTAATTATTTCGAAAATACTTTAACCATCATTGAGCTGTTGTTATTGCTTCGAGTATTTGATGTCCATTGATATTTTCTTTTTATCAATTAATAATTTGTTAACGAATATTATTGCTTACGACAAAATAAATGGAAATACTAACAAGGGTCATATCATTTTATGCGAGTGATATTGATATAATAGATAGAAATGCCTCAGACAGGATGACGTTTTTATAGGTTGACAAAAATAGGTTACTATAGTATAATTTAATCGCTTACATAAATGCTGTAAAGTCCTCACAGTCCTGTCAGTTCTTTACAAGGATGAGCTTCGGTTGGCTCTTCCCATTTATTCATATTAGCCACTCTTCGGAGTGGTTTTTTTAATTCTCTGAATTAAATGTAACCAAATAAAAATTCTCACAGGTTGAATTTTGACTGATGTCGACAAAATATAATTTTGCTTGGTTTGTGGTAGTCGCCCTAATCTTATTGGTATCTTTATATTTTATAATATAAAGATATCCGTTTGGTGGATAGATAATATTTAAAGACAGAAATAAAAATAGTTGCCAAACACTAAATGATTAAAAAGGTCTCAAACAAGTTAAAGCCAAACTTATCATGTTCAGCAGGTTAGCAAAAGCGAAGTTTATGAGATTTGAATTATAGTAAAACTTTGCTACATAATTAGGTAACAAGGAGAGAAATTTAATGGAAGATGATTCTGAAAAAAGAAGTATAGTAGTATCAATCGCAGGCTTAATTTTTGGTGTGGCACTTATTGGTGTTGGAATAAATTATTTGGGCTCAGTAATAGGTTTTTATCAGTTCATGGTGGAGTTATTTCCAATTTTCTTCAGTCTTCTTCTGATAGAATCATTTAAAAAAATAAGAAAAAAATACTTCAAGAGTTTGATGATGAAAAAATAAAAAAGTGAGGATCAATATAAATGGGTATTAATTTTTAAATTTTTAAAATTAGTAAGCAAAAACTAGTTATACATAGATAAATAAAAATAGTATATAATAAGTTAGTAAAAAGGAAGTGGAGCGTCATTTTGAAAAAGGTTTATTTTTTTTGGACAGGGAATTCTTATCATTCTCAGATGGCAGAAGGCTATGGGTATAAATTTCTAAAAGATGGGAAGTTCATTCTGTGAGGATAGAAACTCATGGATTTAACTCTCGTGCAGTCCAGGTGATGGCTGAGGATGATGTAGATCTCTCTCTAACCATTAATCAGATTTAATTGATGTGAAGTGTTTTAATGAGAGTGATTTAATTAATGCTCTTTGTAGAGATGCTTTGGATAAACGTCTGATGATTCCTGAATGAACATTGTGTTTCAGAAGATCAAGCTAGTGCTCTAGGAACAGAAGCAGTAATTTTGTCTGAATTTGGAAAAACAAGAGATTTAATAAAGAACAAGTTAAAATGATTCAAAAGTGATTTGTTTCATCTATAAAAAAACGGGAAATGAAGTATAAAATCGGACAATTATTGAGTTTATTAGATGCGAAATATAAAGGAATTATCGGTACGGTAATCATTGAAAATAAAGCATGAAACTTAGTTAGAACTAATGGAAGTTAACAATCATATCTCAAAGAAGAAGAACTTAAAGAGTACAAAAAATAAATAAGTTATTCCTGATTTTTATCAGGGATTTTTTGTTGCTCTTTTTTCATAAAATATTTTGTTTATCGCTTTCATTTTTTTAGTGTTAGTATTATAATAAAATTATAAGAATAGGTGGAGGTTTTATTATGGCGAAACAGTATAAAAAAATATTGGTCCCTGTTGACGGCTCTGACCAAGCTTATAATGCAGTTCGAGAAGGAGTTATGCTAGCTCAGTGGTCCGAAGCAGAATTAATAGTGTTGACTGTTAAAGATTTGGTGCGATATTATGGTATTGCAAACTATGGTATAGTTGAAACACCAGGCTTGGATCAATTGGCAAGTGATATTTTACTTAAAGTAGGCTCTATTATTCCAGCTGAGTTTAATTTTAAAACTCAAATTTTATCAGGTTCTCCAAAGCGAGAAATCGTTCAGTACGCTAAAGATAATGATATTGATTTGATTGTTATGGGAGCTACTGGTGCAGGAGCATTTGATAGATTACTTGCAGGATCTACGACTAACTACGTTGTAAATCATGCACCTTGTGGTGTAACTATTGTACAAGGATAAAAATTAGTTTTTGAAAAAAAGAGCTATCACTAGTGACAGTTCTTTTTGTTTTTTATATCTAATTTATGCTGATATAATCTAGTTGAGGAGAAATTTATGATATCACTTATTTTAATAATTATTGTGGGAATAGAGCATTTATTGTTTGGATTTATTGAGATGTTTGGAGGAACAAAGTTACAAGCTGATGCTTTTGGTTTTGATGAATCTGAATTAAAAAATAAGACATTGCAGGTTGCGCTCTCCAATCAAGGAATTTATAATCTTGGTTTTGGTTTGATGATTATAGTGCTAGCCATAATGAATGCAGCTACTACCGTTTTTATTATTGCGATGCTTTTTGTCATCTTAGTTGGAATCTATGGTGCTTTGACAGTGACGAAAAAAATATTATTTGCCCAAGCTTTGCCGGCTCTTGTAACTTTAATAGCTCTTTTGCTATCGCTTTGAACTTAAAATTAACTTCTTTAAAGATAAAAAACGCTTAGATTAGCGTTTTTTATTTCAAATCTATTTTGTTGTTTAGTAAGTGACCAATAATAAACAAGATCCAGATATGAATTGGATAAAAACCATAGAAAAAATGTTTTTCAAAGGCTGAAGAGCGACCACCCTTTTTGCCGTTGTATAGGTAAATAAAAAGTAGACCGGTGATGATTAGGAATTCTGGGTTAAGAGAAATACTTTGCCAGAGCGACATGGAAGTATCAAAAGAAAAAACCTATAGAAGAAATAAGATTGATAAAAGTATTTTACCAATATAAAGAATCCAACCTTTTCTATTTTTACGTGATGAGTACATTAAAGATGGAAGGATTAGCACAACTAAACTTGCTTCTGTAAATATTGAAAGAGCTGAAACGAAAATGAGCGGAAAAATTAGCAATATTTTTTCTTTTCTATAATAGTATCAAGGAGCCATACAGCATTAAAACCACAAGCTAAACTCAGAAAGATATTTGGATTAAGGATAGTAAAAAAGCTTATGGAGACATTCATGAGATAATGTATGACTAAATTTCCTAGGGTCATGACTGCTCCAGCAACTAGAAGGCGTGTTATTATTTTTCGACTTCGGGTATCCCAAGAAGTCCTAGAAGAACTTCTAGGTAAATATGGTCAAGTAGCATGATTACAATTGCTGTTATTTTAAGTTGACAGCCAGATAAACCAAAATGTTTTTTCAAAAAAGTACCTCACAAAAATATATTTTACTTATCAATTTTAACATGGAAAATAAAAGGGATAATTTACGTTTATGCAAGGTCAGTTTTGAAGAAATACTCATTTATGTTTCAAAAATAAATTGTTTGGAGTCAAGAAATCTATAAATCGTAAAACAGAAATAAAAAAAACGTTGTTTAGACGCTTAATCAAAATTACTATGTCTCCCCCAATTTATTGACATTAAAATAGTCACTATTGGTAGAGCATACAACCAAACCAGTGATATCAGAGCTCCAGGTAGTAAAAAGACTAGAAAGATTTTAATTCTCTCCAGATTTCTCTTTCGAAGAGTTGCACTTCCATTGTATTGTTTATAAATCATTTGACTGAAAACAATCAAACTAATCCAAGGAATTAAGTAAGTTGAAACATAGGCTAAACTTGCAGTCAGAGAGTTTGGATGTTCTGCGTGTGCAACAGTTGAAAAGGGGAAGAGACAAACAATAAGTAGAATCCAATGATTAGACCAGAGAATTAACTCATCAACTTTATTTGATTTGATAAATGTCATTACATGGTGTAGTGAGTTCCAAATGGAAGCAAGGGCAACAAAAGTAGTGATATAAATAAGGAGCATCAGTAATACATTTGGTGAAAAAAGATTTCCGTCTTCTGGAACTTTAAATTCTAAAACTGTTAGGGTCATTACTACGGCAAATATTCCGTCGGTAAGCGCCTCTATTCTGCTTTTATTCATACTTATAATTATAGCAAAAAAAAGCTAATAAACTTTGTTATAGAAAGAGCTTATTAGCTTTTTATTAATATCTTATATAGGTGTTGTTAGTTGAACCGCGAGTGACTAGATAGAAATTCCCATCTGGCAAAACTTGATAAAGTCCCACTAAAAGAATTGTATCAAAAGAAATACAAAGAAATACATCTAAATGATAGATTTTTAGATTAATTTAAGTTAGAATGATTTTAGGAGGAGTATTAGATGAAAAAGTTAACAAAAAGGCAATCTGCTGCTATTGGAGTGGTGTCGGTTTTAATTATTGGTGGACTAAGCTTTGCATTAGTAAAACATAATGAAACTGGTGGAGTAAAAACAAATGCTTCTAGTTTAAAAAATAGCTCAAAAAAGGAAATCACTTCAAAAACTAGTGAAATAAATGAAGGCCAGAAAAGTTCAAGCAGCCAACCATCAAGTAGCAGTCAAGAAGAAACAACTCAAAGTCAGTTGAGTGTGGATACAAAAAATCTAACTGAAAATCAATTTGAGCAATGGGTAGCAATCACACAGAGCAATCAAATGAAAGATACTCATCCTCTTCGAATTACTGTTTCTAAAAATGATAATAATTTGTATCAAGCAAAAATAGATTATACTGCGACGCAAATTGATTCCGTTAACGCTTATGAAGTTAATAGTTCAGGAGAACTTGAAGCGATTGACTTTGAACATTATCCGGCAATGAAAGTTGTATCACAAAGTTTTCCAGATATTAAACAAAATCAATTAACAACGAATCAAATAAATATGTGGGTAGTAGCTGTTCAAGATGCTTTATTTGAACAAAAGGGGTTGAAACCTGGGATTGATGTGGTCTATGATTTAGAAACGGCTACTGATGGTAATATTGCAAATGTGAAGGTTTTTAAAATAGATTATTCACCAACGTCTAATGGTGGTGCTGATAATGCTAATAAAACATTAGTTAACGAATTTAGAATTAATTCTGATGGTAATTTAGAAATTAAAGATGTAAATAGTGATGCTGGTTACAGAATTATTTCTAAAGTCTATATGGATACTTCTACGGTCTGATAGATTATAATATTTTTTAAATAACCTAAATAATTTTTAAGATTTTCATAAATTATTTAAGGTTATTTTTTCTGAGAATCATTCAAAAGTTCGAGAAGCGTTTTGAATTTTAGGTTATCGAAACATTTGTTTGAAGTTGAAAAATTTACCAGACCGGAATTATATAATTGGTGCTCATTTTTTCAAATTCACACATGGAAGTGGAAGAAGTTGTGACGGAATTCTGGAAAGAAATAGTTAAAGAAATTTCAATATTTGCCAGATTTAATGCTAAAGATGGTTGGGAAATTTGGTTAATAACAGGAGTTTCAAGTTTAACTTTTACTGCTTTTATAAAAAGTAAAAATAAAAAATTAGAAAAAAGTTTAGCGAGAAGAAGAAAAAATAGTTCTTTTAGTGAGGAGATTATTTTTGTGATTAACAAAAGTTACCAATAAATGGTATTGAAAGCAAAGTCGAAAATGGGTAGAATTATCTTATCCAATATCTCTTAGATTTTTCAAATTTCCAAGAATTTGATGTAACAGATATAATAACCAATTGTGGCCTCTTAAATGAGGCCATTTTTTATTTCAAAATATGATATAATAATTGACAGAAATAGAGAGAATTTAAGGATGTAATGATGGAAAACAGTTTAAATATCATTGAAAAAATGAATCCTAATCAAAAAATAAATTATGATCGTGTTTTTCAAAAAGTTCGCGAAAGTTGGGAAAGAGATTCTGTTCGTCCCAAAATTTTACTTCATTCTTGTTGTGCCCCTTGTAGTACTTATTCATTAGAATACCTTACACAATCAGCCGATGTGACGATTTATTTTGCTAATTCAAATATTCATCCGTCAACTGAATATACAAGAAGAAAGATGGTTCAAGAACAATTTGTAAAAGATTTTAATGAACGGACAGGAAATAATGTTCAATTTATTGCTGCCGAATATGAACCAAATGTCTTTTTACAAATGGTTCGTCAAAAACATTTAGAGAATGAACCTGAGGGTGGGAAACGTTGCACCTCTTGTTTTGAAATGCGATTGGATATAGTTGCTGAGAAGGCTTTAGAACTTGGTTTTGATTATTTTGGTAGTGCTTTGACTTTATCGCCAAAGAAGAATAGTCAATTAATTAATGAAATTGGTCTTGATATTCAAAAGATTTATGATGTGAATTATCTTCCAAGTGATTTTAAGAAGAATAATGGCTATAAACGTTCTGTAGAGATGTGTAAAGAATACGATGTTTATCGTCAATGCTATTGTGGATGTATTTTTGCGGCTAAAGCTCAAGGGATTGATTTAAAAGAACAGAATCGAGAAGCTATTAAATTTATTAGAAATCAAACATAATCATAGATTTGTATTTAAAAAATAAGAAAATAACTTGACAAAAAGTCCCATTTTTAATAAAATGGGAATAACTTAAATATTCCAAAGGGGAGTAGCGTCGGTAAGACCGAAACAAAGTCGTCAATTCGTGAGATTCTCACCGGCTTTGTTGACATACTTATGTATGTTTAGCAAGACCTTTGCCAGTTTTGATATCTGGCAGAGGTCTTTTTTTGTAAAACCTCTCATGATATCAGTTAGAAATAAAGGAGAATCATTATGCAGTCTTACAATCAATCCGTAAATGAAGTTTTAGAGGAAACTAAAAGTCAATTCGAAGGTTTGAGTCCAAAAGAAGTTGAAAATCGTCAAGCTAAAGATGGTTTTAATGAGTTGAAAGAAAAGAAAAAGACTTCAACTTGGGAACTTTTTATTGACACTTTGAAAGACCCAATGGTTATCATCTTACTTTTAGTTGCGTTTGTTCAACTTTTCTTGGGGGAATTTGTTGAATCACTCGTTATCTTCATTGTTTTGATGATTAATTCAGTGGTTGCGGTTGTGCAAACTAAACGAGCAGAAAGTTCTTTAGATGCTCTGAGACAGATGTCGGCACCCTCAGCTAAAGTTTTACGTAATGGAGAGAAAATATCAATTCCTGCGCGTGAGCTTGTTGTCGGTGATATTGTTTCACTTGAGGCCGGTGATTTTATTCCAGCAGATGGACGTTTAATTGATGTTCAAAACTTACGTGTTGAAGAAGGAATGCTGACAGGTGAGTCTGAACCGGTTGAAAAATTTTCAGATGTCATTGAGGGAGAAGTTGCACTTGGTGACCGCAAGAATATGGTCTTCAGTTCAAGTCTTGTTGTTTATGGACGGGCAGATTTTCTTGTAACAGCAATTGCTGAGCAAACCGAGATTGGTAAAATTGCTCAAATGTTGGAGACTGCAGAAGCTAAACAAACGCCACTTCAACAAAAATTGGAAAAATTTGGGAAACAATTAGGTTGGGCAATTTTAGCGCTCTGTGCTTTAATTTTTGCTGTTCAAATTCTGAGACTCTTTACGACAAATCAAACGGCTGATATGCAAAAGGCTGTTCTTGATTCATTCATGTTTGCAGTTGCAGTTGCGGTTGCTGCAATTCCTGAAGCTCTTTCATCTGTTGTTACAATTGTTTTATCTGTTGGAACAAATAAAATGGCAAAACAGCATGCGATTATGCGTAATTTGCCAGCTGTAGAAACATTGGGTTCAACTTCGGTCATTTGTACTGACAAAACTGGAACTTTGACTCAAAACAAAATGACCGTTGTTGATTCTTACTTACCAACGCAAGGCAGTAAAGAACTGACAGATTTAACACAGGCAGACCAAAAATTGTTACTTAATGCAATGGTGCTTTGTAATGATTCATCATTTTCACAAGAAGGTCAAGCACTGGGTGACCCTACTGAAGTGGCTTTAATTGCTTACAGTGACAAAATCGGCTATCCATATCAAGATTTAAGAGAAAAATCACCACGTCTGGCTGAATTTCCATTTGATTCAGAACGTAAATTAATGAGTACAATCAATGATTTTGAAGGTCAGAAAACAATTTTTGTTAAAGGTGGCCCAGATGTACTCTTTAATCGCTGTAATCAAGTTTTCTTGGATGGAAAAGTGCAAGAATTTACTCCTGAATTGAAAGAGAAATTTCAAGCTCAAAATGAAGCTTTCAGTCAAAAAGCGCTTCGTGTATTAGCTTATGCTTACAAACCTGTCAGTGATGATAAGACTGAACTCACACTTAATGACGAAAATGATTTGATTCTGATTGGTCTGTCAGCAATGATTGACCCACCGCGTGAGGCTGTTTATGATTCTATTGCTGAAGCAAAAAAAGCCGGTATTAAAACGATTATGATTACGGGTGACCACAAAACGACAGCACAAGCCATTGCCAAAGATATTGGTTTGATGAACGAAGGAGATATGGCGCTCACTGGTCAAGAACTTGACGCACTGACTGAGGAAGAACTTCGTGAAAACTTAGAAAAGATTTCAGTTTATGCTCGTGTGTCTCCTGAAAATAAAATTCGGATTGTTCGTGCTTGGCAAAATGAGCATCAAGTAACCGCGATGACCGGTGATGGTGTAAATGATGCTCCAGCCCTGAAACAAGCTAATATTGGGATTGCAATGGGTTCAGGGACAGATGTAGCAAAAGATGCGTCAAGTATGATTTTGACTGATGATAATTTCGTATCAATTGTTTCTGCTGTATCAATTGGTCGTGTGGTTTATGATAATATCAAAAAATCAATTAGTTACCTTTTCTCTGGAAACTTAGGAGCGATTATTGCGATTGTCTTTGCTTTGGTCGTGGGCTGGGTCAATCCATTTACTGCTTTGCAACTTTTATTTATTAACTTGGTCAATGACTCTGTCCCAGCAATTGCCTTAGGGATGGAAAAAGCAGAACCAGATGTTATGGAAAAAGCTCCTCGTCAGTTAAATGAAGGAATCTTTGCCAATGGGTTAATGCGGGTTATTTTGATTCGGGGTTCATTGATTGGGATTGCGGCGATTATTTCGCAATATGTTGGACAAAAAACATCACCTGAAATGGGTGTGGCTATGGCCTTTACAACATTGATTTTGGCACGTACTTTGCAAACTTTTGCTGCACGTTCAAATTCACAAAATATTTTAAAACTTGGTTTTACAACGAATAAATATGTTTTGATGGCTGTGACCTTCTGTCTTGCTTTATACAGCTTGACTACTCTTCCATTCCTCAGAGAAATTTTCTCAATTCCAGCCTCTTTTGGTTGGTCTCAATGGGTTGTAGCAGCAGGGCTTGCCGTAATTGCTGTAATCTGTATGGAAATTCTCAAGTCAATTAAAGGCGTTTTTGAAAAACATTAAAATTTTAAAAAAAATCACTGACAAAAATCTGTCAGTGATTTTTAAATACTTGAACTTTTATCATATTGATTTAAATGATAAGTTTCAATCATATTGATAAGTTTGTCAGCATAAGTGGGGTCTGTTGCATAGCCAGAGTTTTGAACGGCTTTAGCAGCAGTTTTATAATCAGTTGCACTAAGAACCGAAGCGTATTGTTTAGAATTCCAAGTTGTTCCGTAAAGGAAAAGCTGGGTGTGAGCCGAAACTGAGTCAGCAAAATTAGGATAAACACGGAAAACACCTTGGACAGTGACCCACTGACCATTTTCATATTCTTGCGTAGCAAGCGAAACCTTTGGCACATCACCAGAGGCTTTGACACCAAAAAGATTATGATATTTGCTTGCAAGTTCGCTTTTGCCAAAATTAGACTCAAGGCAGGCCTGAGCAATGGTGATAGAAGCGAGTACTTGACTTTCTTTTTGTGATTTTTGAGCGAGTGGAGCAATTTCTTTGATGAATTTATGTTCATTAATTTCTTGAAGTTGTGCTTCAGACGGCTTTTGTGCTTGATTATTAAAAATTTTATTATAGACTAAGATTCCTAAAATAACTAGGAAAATAAAGATGAGCTGTTTTAACAAGGATTGACGTCGATTTGGTTTTCTTCGTCGAGTTTTATATTTCATAAAAATAGTTTAACATAAAATTCAAGTTCTTGGCTTAAAAATCAATATTTGTTATACTAAAATTAGTTAAGAAGTAAGCGATAAAATTTCTGTCAGTAAAATTTTACTGACAGCCATAAATTTTTACTGACAGAATCGGTATTGTCAATAAATAATTAAATAAAAGCCATGGAGGCAATCAAATGAATTTTTATGATTTTAGTGCCGTTAAAATGAACGGCGAAACTGTTTCAATGTCTGATTTTAAAGGCAAAGTTGTAATTGTGGTCAACACTGCAAGTAAATGTGGCTTTACACCGCAATTTGAAGGACTTGAAAAGTTGTATGAAAACTATAAAGACCAAGGATTGGAAATTTTAGGTTTTCCCTGTAATCAATTTGCAAATCAAGACGCTGGCGAAAATTCGGAAATCAATGAATTTTGTCAATTAAATTATGGGGTCACTTTCCCCATGTTTCAAAAAATTAAAGTCAATGGTAAAGAAGCACATCCCCTTTATCAATTTTTGAAAAAAGAAGCAAAAGGGGCACTTAGCGGGACCATTAAATGGAATTTCACAAAATTTTTAATTGACCGAGAAGGAAATGTTATTGAACGTTTTGCACCAAAAACGGAACCTAAAGAAATGGAAGAAGAAATCCAAAAATTACTTTAATTAATTTCTTAATGAAAAGTGTTTTAAAACTTGTAAAAGCTCAATTATTTTGCTAAACTAATAAACAATAAAACTTTTAATCTAGTCCAGAGAGGCTAGCAAGGTTGTGAACAAGAAATATTACCCTTAAAACTTACTGACAGAACTGTCAGTAAGTTGCTAAGGCATTTTAGGACACATCTGCTAGGTTTCTGGCAGATGTTTTTGCTTTATTTATGACATTTTAATGTTGAAAATAAAGTGCGCAAGGAGCGAAGCGGGTTGTGAATCATTTGCAACGAAGTTATGCTTTACTACAAAGGAGAAAACAAATGCCAAAACGCAATGATATCAAAAAAATCATGATTATCGGTTCTGGACCAATCATTATTGGTCAAGCCGCAGAATTTGATTATGCAGGAACACAAGCCTGTCTTGCACTTAAAGAAGAAGGCTACGAAGTTGTTTTAGTCAATTCAAATCCGGCAACAATCATGACTGACAGAGAAATAGCTGACACTGTCTATATTGAACCAATTACTTTAGAGTTTGTCAGTAAAATTTTGCGTAAGGAACGTCCTGATGCCTTATTGCCAACACTTGGTGGACAAACAGGACTTAACATGGCAATGGAATTATCCAAAACAGGAATTCTTGAAGAGCTTAATGTTGAACTTCTTGGAACAAAATTAAGCGCCATTGACCAAGCAGAAGACCGTGAGCTCTTTAAAGAATTATGTGAAAGAATTGGTGAGCCACTCTGTGCCAGTGATATTGCAACAACGGTTGATGAAGCAGTTGAAATTGCTGACAAAATTGGTTATCCTATCATCGTCCGTCCAGCATTTACCATGGGTGGAACAGGTGGAGGAATTTGTGATACCGAAGAAGAACTTCGTGAGATTGTGGCAAATGGACTAAAACTTTCTCCAGTAACACAATGCCTAATTGAAGAATCAATTGCTGGATATAAAGAAATCGAATATGAAGTTATGCGTGATTCTGCTGACAATGCAATTGTTGTCTGCAATATGGAAAATTTTGACCCAGTTGGAGTCCACACAGGTGACTCAATCGTTTTCGCACCAAGCCAAACGCTCTCAGATAACGAATATCAAATGCTTCGTGACGCTTCACTAAATATTATTCGTGCCCTAAAAATTGAAGGGGGATGTAATGTTCAACTTGCCCTTGACCCACACTCTTATGAATATCGAGTAATCGAAGTTAACCCACGGGTAAGTCGTTCATCAGCCTTAGCCTCTAAAGCAACAGGATATCCAATTGCAAAAATGTCTGCTAAAATTGCGATTGGGATGACGTTAGATGAAATCATTAATCCAGTCACTAATAAAACTTATGCCATGTTTGAACCAGCACTTGACTACGTTGTAGCAAAAATCGCTCGCTTCCCATTTGATAAATTTGAAAATGGTGACCGCCACCTAGGAACACAAATGAAAGCAACAGGCGAAGTCATGGCAATTGGACGTAACATCGAAGAAAGTCTTCTAAAGGCCGTACGTTCATTAGAAATTGGTGTTTTTCATAATGATTTACAAGAAGCACAAGATGCAGATGATGAAATCCTCTATGAAAAAATGGTTAAAACACAAGATGACCGACTTTTCTATGTTTCAGAAGCGATTCGTCGTGGAATTCCGATTGAAGAAATTGCTGATTTAACCAAGATTGATATTTTCTTTCTTGATAAATTACTCCATATCGTCGAAATTGAAGATCAATTAAAAGTAAATATATTTGAACCAGAACTCTTAAAAACGGCTAAGAAAAATGGATTTTCTGACCGTCAGATTGCCAAATTATGGAACGTTAGTCCAGAAGAAGTAAGACGTCGTAGACAAGAAAATCAAATTATTCCAGTTTACAAGATGGTTGATACTTGCGCAGCTGAATTTGAAAGCTCAACGCCTTACTTCTATTCAACTTATGAATGGGAAAATGAATCTAAACGTTCAAGCAAAGAGAAAATAATTGTACTTGGCTCAGGTCCCATCCGTATTGGACAAGGAGTTGAATTTGATTATGCGACAGTTCACTGTGTAAAAGCACTTCAAGCCCTTGGAAAAGAAGCCATTGTCATCAACTCTAATCCAGAAACCGTTTCGACAGATTTCTCAATTTCAGATAAGCTCTATTTTGAGCCACTAACTTTTGAAGATGTGATGAATATCATTGACCTAGAACAACCGGAAGGTGTGATTGTTCAATTTGGCGGTCAAACAGCTATCAATTTAGCGGAACCTCTCTCTAAAGCTGGAGTTAAAATTTTAGGAACGCAAGTTGAAGATTTAGACCGTGCTGAGGATAGAGATTTATTTGAAAAAGCATTACAAGATTTAGAGATTCCACAACCACCAGGAGCTACAGCAACAAATGAAGAAGAAGCTGTTGCTAACGCTAATAAAATTGGTTATCCAGTCCTTATTCGCCCATCTTTTGTTTTGGGTGGTCGAGCAATGGAAATCATTAATAATGAAAAAGACCTGCGTGATTACATGAATCGTGCGGTAAAAGCTTCACCTGAACATCCAGTACTCGTTGATTCTTATTTACAAGGACGTGAATGCGAAGTCGATGCAATCTGTGATGGCACAGAAGTTCTTCTTCCAGGAATTATGGAACATATTGAACGAGCAGGGGTTCACTCAGGTGACTCAATGGCTGTTTATCCACCACAAACTTTTTCACAAGAAATTATTGATACAATTGTTGATTACACTAAACGATTAGCAATTGGTTTGAACTGCATCGGAATGATGAACATTCAATTTGTTATTTTTGAAGAACAAGTTTATGTCATTGAGGTAAATCCACGTGCGTCACGGACTGTTCCCTTTTTATCTAAAGTGACAAACATTCCAATGGCGCAATTGGCGACACAAATGATTTTAGGGAAAAACTTGAAGGACTTAGGTTACACAGAGGGCTTAGCGGAAACTCCTGATATGGTTCACGTGAAAGCACCAGTCTTTAGCTTTACAAAACTAGCAAAAGTTGACAGTTTACTTGGTCCAGAAATGAAATCAACAGGTGAAGCAATGGGTTCAGATGTGACCCTTGAAAAAGCACTTTATAAATCATTTGAAGCCGCTAAACTGCACATGGCAGATTATGGTTCGGTCTTATTTACAGTTGCTGATGAAGATAAAAAAGAAACGCTTGCACTTGCTAAAGATTTCGCAGAAATAGGTTATTCACTAGTAGCAACTCAAGGAACAGCTGCATTCTTTAAGGAAAATGGACTTTATGTCCGTGAAGTTGAAAAACTAGCTGGTGGAGAAGATGAAGAAGGAACATTAGTTGAAGATATTCGTCAGGGACGCGTTCAAGCAGTTGTGAACACAATGGGAAATACTCGTGCCTCATTAACAACGGCTACCGATGGTTTCCGTATTCGTCAAGAAGCAATTAGTCGCGGTATTCCACTTTTCACATCACTAGATACTGTTGCTGCAATTTTAAAAGTGATGCAAAGCCGGAGTTTCACAACAAAAAATATTTAACGAATAAAAAGTTTCAAAATTTAATTTGTCTATAACAAAACCATTATAAGAAAGAATGTTCTAAGGATTACTATCCCTGAACAAGGAGATTATTAGTCGTCAGTTTATTACTACTTGTCTTATTTTCATTATTTTGTTGTGGAAACATAAAAAACTCAAAAAGAGAAGAAACGAATGCTTAGTAAAAAAACTTCCTTTTACTCTAAAATAAAAAACTTTCATTTTAAAGGAGAGTTTTTTATTATTTTATTAGGGGCTTATATTAATATTAAACATTCTAATATTTTATTCTATTATTGGTCTTAAAGCAGTAAATCAATTAAAATTCCTCCATCAGTCTTAGCTATGACTCTGTTTGTAAGCTAATAATAATTTTTTTTGGTAAAATAATTAATAGAAATAGATTTGAGAAAGATGAACTTTTGCAAAAAAATTATGATTATATTATTTAATAAACCTTATGATGTACTAACAAAATTTACTGACGGAGAGGGTCGGAAAACTTTAAAAGATTATATTAAAATACCAAATGTTTATGCTGCTGGAAGATTGGATAAAGATAGTGAAGGTCTACTTTTACTGACAGATGATGGGAAGCTTAATCATTTACTGACAGACCCAAAATCAAAATCTTACAAGACTTATTTGGT
Source organism: Lactococcus sp. KTH0-1S (assembly GCF_052544945.1). Classification (NCBI taxonomy): domain Bacteria; kingdom Bacillati; phylum Bacillota; class Bacilli; order Lactobacillales; family Streptococcaceae; genus Lactococcus; species Lactococcus sp. KTH0-1S. The sequence continues at coordinate 1,388,598 of NZ_CP195165.1, read as the reverse complement.
TCAAGTTGAGGGAGAATTTTCGTCAGAAGCAGCGCAAAAGTTGCAAAAAGGTCTTTTATTAAAAGATGGAAAAACATTGCCTGCGAAAGTAAAATTAATTGATGAACCGGATTGGCTTTGGGAGCGTACTCCACCAATTCGTGAGCGAAAGGCAATTCCGACAAGCTGGGTTGAAATTTCAATCAAAGAAGGAAAAAATCGGCAAATTAGAAGAATGACGGCAGCGGTTGGCTTCCCAACGCTTCGATTAATTCGTTGGTCAATTGGTCAATATTCACTGGGAAATATAAAATCTGGGGAATATAAAATTATTCAAAAATAAAAAGGAATCATTTTGTGATTCCTTTTTATTTAGAAAGAACGTCCGCCACCAGAACCGTCACTGAAATTATTGTTATCAGAAGAAGGACGAGGGATAATTCTTGTAGTTATAAATGTGTTGACTAAAATATCTTCACGTTGATGGAGTTCTAAATTACCATTTCGGCCGTAATCGTAGCGCCATACGGCATGAGCGTCTTTCATTTGATAACGACGATAGATGGTCCAAACGAAGCCGCCAGCTGCAAGCAAAGAAATGATAAGAGCAATCAAAATTGATAAGGGTTGAAAGCTGCGATGGAAAGTTACAGCTCCTGTTTCGGAATTGATAGAATACTTTCTTGATGTTGGAATTCCTGCTTGATAATACTTAGAAACTTGGTCAAAAAATCCACTGACAGCCTGATAATAATTATTGTCAGTCAATTCGGGTTGGACAATGTCTAAGGTTTTTTCAATTCGACTTGAAGGCAGGTAGTATTTAAGATTTCCTGTTGCCCAAATATAAACTTTACGTAAGTTCATGTTAATGACCAAAACGACACCGTTGTTTTTAGCGCCTACTTTATCAGCTAAATAAGTTTTTGCCATTTGACTAGCAGGGGTAGAGCTTTCTGTCGTGACAACATAGACACCCGCTTTTGTTTCATTGGCCAATTTCTGAGCTTCTTGTTCAAGGAGGGTTACATTTCCACCTAAAAGTTGAAGATTATCTTCAACTCCTGATGAGAACGTCGCCGCTGATGTTTTTGGTGCAATGAGTAAAAAGAAGAAGCTTAAGAAAAATAAAGAAAGAATAACTAATTTTTTTCTCATGATAGCAAATACCCCACAATAATTCCAAGAAGAAGCACTAGAATAAAGATTCCAATGGCAACTGTCCAAAGTTTTTTCTTATCAATGGGTAGAAGTCCGGCTACTTTACCAGTTTGACCATTCATCGCGTAATAAAAGAGACGGTCATTGCCAGCTTCTTTATAAGTAACCAGCCAGATTGGGAGTAAAACGTAATCTTCATCGATATTTTTAATCTGCTGATTACTCTGTAAATTACTGACAGAAGTATAACCGACTATTGTTGATTCCATTAATCCGTCAGCATATTGCCGAAATTCCCGTTCAACATTTTCTTTCATATCAGGGAATTCAATATCTCGTTTTTCAGTTAAAAAGCCAGAAAGATATTGATTTTTAAAAGGAATAGCAGCAGTCATATCAAAAGGTTGAACAGCGCCAACCATTTTGTCTGACAGATTTTTTTTCAAGGCATTTTTGATTAAATTCTTAAATTTTGTCTCTCCACCCCGCTGAATCTCATATTGAGAATGTTCAGTGTATTCAGTGTCTCCAACTATCCAAACGCGTAAATTGGTGGCTTGCGCCGAAATACCGCCAGATAATTCAGCATCAACAGCCCAATAAGGAAAATAAACACCTGACAGATTTTGAATTTGTTTTTTGTCAAAAAAGGCCTTGGGAACAAATTTTTTCTTGCCCACCCAGTCTAAAAATTGTTCTTCAGCCGCTTTTCTCTCAATTTGAAAAGGGAGAATTTTTTCAGGAAGAAATTTACCAGACAATCGCTCGGTCAGAACAACTGGATTATGACAATAATAGCACCAAGTTGAAGCAGTTGTCGCATCAGTGACGATTTCTGCACCACAAGATGGACAGAGAAATAGTCCAATTTCTTCGTCAGTGTTTTTGTCAGCTTTTTTTTGGTCGCTGTCAGTAATTTTTTCCTTTTCGTCAGTCGTTTCAGCGTTACTGACCGAGCTGATAGGACTGTCAGTAACTTTTACTGCCTCTTGCTTGGCCTCGAAATCAGAAACTTCTTGTTCCGTAAATGTTGAACCACAATACTCACAGTGAAATTTTTGATTTTTGGGTTCAAAAAGCAGTGGGCCTCCACAATTGGGACATTTATGTGTAAGAACTTGGCTTTCGCTCATCGTTACTCCTTACTTTTAAGTTATGAAACCTGCTTTTTTAGCAGGGGAAATTCAGTTAGAAACTAAAAGAATTTTCATCAGAAATAAATTCTTAAAAATACGCAAAGACAAGCAGCCCTAATTTAGAACTACTTTATCTTAAATCATTATTTACATGTTTTAGAGCGCTTTGGCCACAAAAGGTTTACCGCATTCAGGACAGAATTTTGGAACACCATTCGCCAAATTAACGACTGCTCCACACTCGTTACAAGCCATATTTAATTCAGGCATAACAGGAGTTGCTGAGGGTTTCGCTTGCCCACAATTTGAACAGAACTTACCGGTATTTTTAGTATTACATTCAGGACAAGTCCAAGTATCGGCCTTGTTCTCTGCTTGAGATTGCATTTGAGCTTGATTAGTTTGTGAAAAACCAGCTAGATTTTGTCCACCCATATTCATTCCCATAAATGCATTTGTCGCACCACCAGTGTTTGAACCAGCGGCTTCAAGACCACGAGCAACAGCTCCTTGGACAAAACCTTCACGGATAGAAGGGTCACCAAGCATTGCGCCTTGATTACGCATGTTAATCAATTTTTGACTGTCATCAGTGTAAGAAATGCTAGCGACAGCAACAGAAACAATTTCCATTCCTCGCAACTGTTTCCAGTCTTCATCAAGAACAGAGGCCATGTATTTGCTGAGCTCCATACTTTTTGAAGTTAAGAATGAAACCCGTTCGCCCTGAGCAGAATATTGATTAATTGATGTATTTAAAGCCGTTAAAAATTCAGCCAAATATTGGTCATTAATTTCTTGAATTTCGACATGATCAGCATTTTTAGGAATGACGTTTGCGTAAAAAGCAAGAGGATCGGTGATTTTTATTGAATAAGTTCCATGTGTGCGCAAGAAAAGTTCCGCATTATAAAAATTATCAAAGTATTGTAGAGGTGTTGCTGTTCCAAATTTAATGCCTTTAATTTCTTGAAGATTGACATAATAAACTTCTTGTTTTTGAGGAGTTGTTCCACCAAATTTGAAACGGAAGAAGCTTTCTTGAATTGAATCACGCAAATCACCATTAAAAAGACTTGGCGCAGTGTCGTTTTTGACAGTATAATATCCAGGTTCAGCGGTGTAATCAATAATTTTACCACCATCCACAAGAATCATCATCATATTTTCATAAACGTGAACGATAGAACCGTCAGTAATTACGTCTTCGGTTCCTTTACGATTAGAACCACGTTTTGCATCTTTTCTTACTTTAATTCCCTTAGTGAAAACCGTTTGGTCTGACATTTCATTTGGCTCAATGACCTCAAGCCATTGGTCAGCCAACGCCCCACCGAGTGAACCTGTTGCAGCTTTAATAATTCCCATGTATTCTTTTACAAACAAATTCAATTCAAAACAAAATTTTAGAGAATGAATTTGCCTTCCTTTCCTTTAGTGAATAGCTCAGCTATTTGACTTAATTATATCAAATTTCTCTGACGAAACCTATCAATTATTTGAAAATTTACTAAAATCAGACTAAAGTCGGAATTTATTGATTCTCTCTTAACCAATCGCTAATTTTTGGAAGATATTCATGTCCATATTCAGGTAAGACATAGAGAGATTTTTTACTTTGTATTTTATTGTAAGCCGCCATTTGCGTAATCGGAGGAACAACAGTATCTTTGCCGCCTAGAATCCAAATGACCTCAGCCTTAATTCTTGGTGCTAAATTTTGAATATCAATGTATTCCAACTGATTAAAAAACCAGTCTTCTTTTAGATGAAGTGGATCTTTAAACTGAAACCAATAGGAGAGCTCTTCAAAAGCAGATTCCTCGGCACCAACCTCATAAGCTTTACGATAATCTGAAAGAAATGGATAAGTGGCAGTTACTTTTTTAATAAGTGGAGAAAGTGCGGCGCAAGCAATTGCAAGTCCCCCGCCTTGAGAAGCACCTTGTGTACTGATATCTGTTTCATCAACAAAATCAAACTCGGATAATATCTTTGTCGCACTCATCAAGTCCATGAATTGACGAACATAATAGAGGTTTTCATATCCCTCATCAATTCCTCGAACAATGAGTCCTTTCATCGTCATTCCAAAAGTTTGACTATTATCTTGACTTAAACCACCTTGCCCTCGACAATCAAGCGCAAGAACTACATTCCCTTCGGCCACTATCCCTATTTTATCGACCCAATCTCCACTATCACAATGATAACCATGGAATTGTAAGATGGCTGCGTGTTTCTCTTTCATATTTTTGGGAACAATTAATTGAGCATGAATTTTAGCTCCATCAATAGCTGTAAACCATAAATGATAAAACTTTGCTACCTTAGAGGAAAGGGTTTTTTCTATTAATTCAAATTCAAAATGATGATTCGAAACCAAATTAATTTTTTCATCCCAAAATTTTTCAAAAGTCTCTGGTTTAAGTGAACTTCCTTGATAATCCTGCCAATTGTTTATTTTTGTCATAATACTCTCCGATTTAGTCTTGCAATTCTTTTTGAAAAGGTTTACGCTTATTTTGTTTAATATAAGTATATACTTTTGATGAGAGAAAGGCAAGAAAAATGAAAGCAATCAAAGCAGCAAGTTTTGGATACTATGCTAAACCAGGAGAGTTAAATAATTGCAATGCTCAGCGGTCGATGAAAATTCTGAAAGAACGAACAAATATTAATACGATTGTTTTAACCATTGTAGCTGAGCAAGCAAATGCTCACACAACAAGCATTAATTGGCAGACTATGCCACCAAAAGATGAGGAAGTAAAAGCGACAATTCGCTATGCTCAAAGTCTGGGACTAGACGTCATTTTAAAACCAATGATTAATTGTACTGATGGCACTTGGCGAGCTTATATTAATTTTTTTGATATTGATGTTATTTGTGAGCCAAAATGGTCAGATTGGTTTGCAGCTTATACTGAATTTCAGCTTCATTATGCTAAAATCGCTCAAGAATGTGGAGCTACAATGTTTGTTGTAGGCTGTGAGCTCGTTAGCTCAGACCATCGAGAAAAAGAATGGCGGAAGTTGATTGACGATGTTCGTGAGATTTATAAAGGTTTGATTACTTATAATTGTGACAAATACCAAGAAAATCATTTGACTTGGTGGGATGCAGTTGACGTCATTTCAAGTTCTGGATATTATCCCTTTGATCAATGGGATAAAGAGCTAAGGCGAATCGAAAAAGTCATAAAAAAATATGATAAACCATTTTTCTTCTGTGAAGCAGGTGCTCCCAGTATTGATGGTGGAGATTTATTGCCAAATGATTGGACCATCAAAGGAGAAGTAAATCTTGAAGCTCAAACGCGGTATTATAAAGGAATGCTCACCGCTTGTGCCAAGGTAGATTTTGTCTTAGGTTTTGGTCTCTGGGATTGGAAAGCTCAAGTTTATTCTGAGGATCAGGCAAGATTTGACAAAGATTATGCTTTTTACAACAAACCAGCTGAAAAATTAATCAAAGATTATTATGATAAACCTTAAAGAACGAATAGTGTAATAAAATCAAAAAAAGTGTTGACAAAAATATTTTAAAAGTATATACTTATACCATAAAATAAAAACGCTTACAAAATAAGCGGATAAGGAGAAAGTCATCATGAAAAAACGGTATATTTTTGGTTCACTCGCTATTACAGGTCTGGCAGCACTAACGCTTGCAGCTTGCGGTAGCAAAACCTCTTCGTCGGGGACTGGAAAGAATATCAAGGCAACCATTACTTTTGTTAATCAAAAAACCGACATGCACTCCAATGGAATGTGGAAAAAGTATATTGCTGAGTTTAATAAAGAATACCCTAATATCACTATTAAAGAACAAGCCTTAAATAACTATGACCAAACAGAGCAAACACGGATGTCATCGAAAAATTTTGGTGATGTCGTTGCGATTCCAGCAGCAGTTGCACCAAAAGACTATCCTAATTTCTTTAGCTCACTAGGTAAAACCAAGGATTTAGAAAAGAAATATACTAGTCTACAAGACCGTACTTACAAAGGAGAACAATACGGACTTCCTTCAGAAGTCAATGCCAATGGTTTTGTCGTCAATTGGAATGTTTTCAAAAAAGCTGGTATTGATAAATGGCCCACGACCACAGATGAATTTATCCAAGATTTAAAAACAATTAAAGCAAAATTACCTGATGTTACTCCTTTGTATACCAACTATGCTTGTGGTTGGGCATTAGTTGATTGGGATTTCCAACGTTCATCAGTAGCTGGAGATCCAAACTTTGATTTAGCACTTGCCAAAACAGATAAACCTTTCACAGAAGGTCAGCCCATGTATACGATTTACAATACACTTTACACCGCGGCTAAAGATGGCTTGATTAATCATGATCCAACGACAGATGATTGGAATACTTCAGTTTCGCAAATGGCTAAAAATAAAGTTGCAGTGATGATGCTTGCGACATGGGCTGTTCCTCAAGTTCAAGCTCAAATGTCATCAAATAAAGATGCGATTAACGTCGAACCCTTCCCACAAACTGCTCCTGATGGTAAAACATATATGCTTGTTGGCGGCGACTATAACTGGGGAGTTAATAAAAACAGTAAAAATCAAGAAGCGGCTAAGGATTGGGTTAAATGGCTGGTAGATAAATCTGACTTCGCTAAAGATAATGGTGGAATGACAGCTATGAAAAATCAACCTTACCCAACAGATTTAAATGATGCTAAGAAAAATGGCGTCGTCTTCTTTGAAGCAGGTTCCACACCAGCAGATAAAGCAGACTTATTCTCAAATATTAATAATGGTTCGCAAGTCGGAATTGGTACAACTCAAACTGTTAAACAACAAATTATTGATTCAGGAGTTGGCTCATCTAAGAAGTCTTTTTCCTCTATTATGGATGGATTAAATACTGCTTGGTCACAAAATGTAAAACAATATAATCCGGATAAAAAGTAGAAAATTTCATAATTTAAATATATTTTTAGAAAAAAGAAAGGTGCTGGGTTGGAAATTTATTTTCCAACCTTTCATTTTGGAGGTTCTTATCTTGAGTAAGTTATCGCAAAAAGCGCAGAAAAGATTAATTATTTTTTCATTTACTATTGTCCCTATTGTCTTGCTTTTAATGTTTTCCTACTATCCCTTGGTGAAAATGGTTCAATATTCGCTGACCGATTGGAACGGAATTTCGCCAAGCTCAAACTATGTCGGATTTGCTAATTATGAAAAAGTTTTTTCAAATCCCAATTATTTTGGTGTTTTTAAGACAAGTTTATATTATTTTTTATCAAGTTTTCCGCAACTTGGACTTGCCCTACTTTTTGCGACAATTTTATCTTTCAAAGTTAAATTTACAAATTTTTGGAAAGGAATTTTATTTTTCCCTTACTTACTTAATGGGGTAGCGATTGGTTTTATGTTCTTATATTTTTATAAAACTGGTGGAACATTAGATTCTCTTTTACATCTGTTTGGAATCCATCACCTTCCGCTCTGGTTAGGAAATCAATCAATCAATAATATTTCTTTATCATTTGTATCTATTTGGCGTTATATGGGATTTAATTTTTTAATTTTTCTTGGTGCCATTCAATCAGTTGACCCTGAAATTTATGAAGCAGCAGAAATTGATGGTGCGAATCGTTGGAATCAATTTCGATATATCATTATTCCAGCAATCAGAAATATCTTATTTTTGAATATTATTTTATCTGTTTCGGGATCACTTTCAGTATTTGAAGTGCCATACATCATGACAGGAGGTGCAAATGGGACAATGACATTCGTCATTCAAACGGTACAAACAGCTTTTAATTATAATCAAGTGGGACTAGCTTCAGCAATGGCTGTTATTCTTTTGATTATTGTCGTCCTCGTTTCGGCAGCTCAATTTATTTTAACGCAAGACAGAAGTGATGCTAAAAAGAAAGCAGGTGCATGATGAATAAAACGAACAAGAAAGTCTTTCATATTGGTGACGTTCTAAAATATATTCCATTAGTTTTAGCTGCTATTGTAGCAGTTTTACCGCTTTTAGTCGTGTTTATAGGGTCATTTAAATCAATGACAGAATTTACTAATTCTGGTGTATTGACCTTGCCAAAACATTTTTCAATAGATAATTATACTAAAGCTTTTACCGAAGGGAATATGTTGACTGGCTTTAAGAATACTGTGATTATTTTCGTGGTATCAATGGTTGGACAACTTTTGATTTCCTCATCATTTGCTTATGTGATGAATCGGTTTGAATTTCGGCTTAAAAAGCTTATTTTAGCTTTATTTACAATAGCTATGTTGATTCCAGCGATTACTTCTCAAGTTGCAGTCTTTCAATTGGTTAATAAACTTGGTTTAGTAGGGACACGTTGGTCAGTGATTATCCTTTATATTGGGACAAATGTGATTGCACTTTACATTTTTCTCCAATTTTTACAAGAAATTCCTTATTCTTTAGATGAATCTGCTTTGCTAGATGGAGCATCATACTTTAGAATCTTTTGGTCAATCATTTTGCCAAATCTGAAAGCACCGATTGTGACTATGGTCATTATTTCTGGCGTTGGTGTATATAATGATTTTTATAATCCTTATCTCTATATGCCTGACCCTAGCTTACAGGTCATTTCGACGGCACTTTTTGCTTTCAAAGGTTCATCAGTTGTGCAATGGCCAGTCATTTTGGCCGGAGTTATGATTGTAATTATTCCGATTTTGATTGTCTTTATCGTTTTACAAAAATATATTTATAATGGGGTAACAGGAGCTGTTAAATGAAAGTATCAGGTTTTATTTGGTTGATTCAACAGGTTTATATGATAATTATTGCCTCTTTAATGTTCTGGTTAAATATTCTGCTTGGTTTTGTTTTTTTAGGGACAACTTTTTCTTTTAAAAGGACGTTTGCTTACCTTGGAGGGAATTATTATGACAAATATCGTGAAAGGACAAAAGAGGTTGAGTTAAAATTTGAATGGAGCAATTTGATTCTTCTTTTTATAATTGGAGTTTTTGTTTTGGCTAGCCATTTTCCTTTAAGTAACTTAGGGACATTTTTAATTTTGGTTAGTTCGGCTTATTTTGTTCTGACTTTGATATATATTATTTTCAAGACCTATTATAGACTTGAAAAATTTACAGATGTCATGCAAAAACTAATGGAAAATTGGTCAATGGCAATTTATAGCTTAATGCTCATTTTGTTAGCCATTTTTTTGACTGGTTTTAATCGAGTTTGGTTCTTGTTTTTTGTTCCTGGATTATTCTTTAAAATGATTGATATTTCCTTTAAACACTTAGATAAAAAGAAAGTGAAAGTAAATGACTAAAATAATATTTCCAAAAGAATTTTGGTGGGGAGCGGCGACAAGTGGTCCACAGACTGAAGGCCGTTTTAAAAAGAAACACGCCAATATTTTTGATTATGATTTTGAAAAAAATCCTGAACGTTTTTGGCATGAGATTGGTCCTGATATGGCTAGTAATTTTTATAATGATTTCCGAGAAGACATTAAGTTGATGAAAAAAGCGGGTTTAAATTCGGTGAGAACAAGCATTCAATGGTCACGTTTAATTGATGATTTAGAAGAGGGAACAGTAAATCAAGATGCAGTCGACTTTTATAATGCTGTCATTGATGAATTTATAGCCAATGGGATTTGCCCAGTCATCAATCTACATCATTTTGATTTACCAGTTGATTTGCTTCATAAATATGGAGGATGGACAAATAAACATGTGATTGGATTGTATGTAAAATTTGCTGAGCAATGTTTTAAACTCTTTAGCGATCGAGTGAGTGACTGGTTTACCCATAATGAGCCAATGGTAGTGGTTGAAGGGGGTTATCTCTATCAATTTCATTATCCAGATTTGGTTGATGGAAAACTTGCAGTACAAGTAGCTTATAATTTGCAATTAGCTTCAAGTTTAGCAATTCAAAAATTTCATGAAATCAATCAAAATCCTAATGGTAAAATAGGAATTGTATTAAATCTAAGTCCAAATTATCCAGCGTCACAGGCTAAAGAAGATATTGCTGCGGCTCATATTGCGGATTTATGGCAAAATCAGCTATTTATGGATGCTTCTGTCAAAGGAGAATTTCCTAAGGAATTGGTTGAACTCTTGACTAAAGATAAAGTGATTTGGGAATCAACTAAAGAAGAACTAGCCATTATAAAAAATAATAAAGTCGATAGACTTGGAGTTAACTATTATCATCCAAATCGAGCACAAAAGCCCTATTATTCACCAAATAGCTTAGCTGTAGATTGGTTACCTAATAAATATTTTGCTAATTATCAAATGCATGGTGCGCGAATGAATGTTGATAAGGGTTGGGAAATTTATCCTCGAGCATTATATGAAATTGCTAAAAATATCCAAAAAAATTATGATAATATTCCTTGGTTTGTCTCAGAATGTGGTATGGGAGTTAGCAATGAGGAGCGATATTTGAATGAAGAGGGACAGATTGATGATGATTATCGGATTCAATTTATTCAAGAACATTTGTATTGGTTGCATCAAGCAATCGAGGAGGGAAGTTCTTGTTTTGGCTTTCATCTATGGACACCAATTGATTGTTTTAGTTGGCGTAATTCTTATCGTAATCGTTATGGTTTGATTTCGGTGAATATTCATACACAAGAAAAGACTTTGAAAAAATCGGCTCATTTCTTTAAAAATTTAACAGAAAATTCGGGATTAGAGCTCTCTGAGGAATTCTTTGATAAATTTAATAAAACATTTCGTTTTTGAGGTAAATAGTGCTATAATTCGGTTAATAATAGAGAAGGTTTTGAAAGGAGAGGTATTTGAATAAATACGCAAAAATCCGAAACGATGTAAGAAATAAAATTATTTCTGGAAAATATAAACCTGGAACTTTGCTCCCTAAAGAATCGGAAATGATCATGAAATATAGTGCTTCCAAATTAACGATAAAAAAAGCAATGGATGAGCTTGTCAATGAAGGTTTAATTGTTAAGCGAAGAGGAAGTGGAACATTTGTTAAAGGATTAAGTACTGAGGACATTGAAAAATTAAAGGTGGTCAATCAGTTTCAGGGTTCAAGTGCATTCTTTGCTGATAAAGTGGTAGAAAGTCGTATTTTAGTATTTGAAGTAGTAAAGTCTGAGCCAGAAATAATGGAACGATTGGGGCTAAGCGAAGTTAGCGATTTATACCATGTCGTTCGGACTCGCTTGATAGACGAAGATCCATATGTTATTGAGAGTACCTATATGCCTGTTGATTTAATCAAAAATTTAACTTTTGAAATTTGTTCAGGATCAATTTATGAGTATATTGAAGATGAACTTGGTTTAACGATTGGAAGTGCTCATCGTAAAATTGAAGCCCGAAAAGGGACTGATGAAGAATTGTCTGAGTTAGGAGGAAAGTCTGGAGATCCAATTGTTTTAGTATCACAGGTTGGTTATCTATCAGATGGGAGAACTTTTGAGTTTTCGACGAATGTTCATCGTTATGATAAATACGCTTTTGAAACAGTTCTAATGCATAAAAACTAAATTTAAGTTAAGGCTTGCATTTTATCAGATTTATAGATATAATAGACAAGTTATAACTTTCGTACAGATAACATAAATTATGTTGAATTATACAGAGGCGAAATTATTATTTTAGGATAATAATTTCGTCTCTTTTTGTTTAGTTTTAGGAGATTTTATTGCATGAATAAAAACAACCATTTCCACTTATTAGGGGCAGTGATTGCTACAGGGATTTTGTCATTTTCTGGCGTTTTGATTGAAACGGCGATGAATGTGACTTTTCCAACGCTGATTAATGAGTTTGGACTTTCTACCTCAAAAATACAATGGGTAACGACGATTTATCTGCTTGTGATTGCGATTACGATTCCGCTCTCTTCTTATTTTAATGAGCGATTTTCAGCAAGAAAACTTTTCTTGGTCGCTAATCTTATCTTTTTAGTTGGGGTTTTGACCAACTGTTTCTCACCAAATTTTGCCATGCTATTACTGGGCCGACTTTTACAAGGGGTGGGAACTGGGATTGGCTTACCTCTGATGTTCCACCTGATTTTGACTAAAGCACCACTTCATAAAAGAGGAATGATGATGGGAATTGGGACTTTAACGACCTCCATCGCTCCGGCTATTGGTCCAACTTATGGAGGAATTATTTCTAATTCGCTTGATTGGCGTTATATCTATATTTTCCTTTTACCTTTGGTGGTAATTTCTTTAGTGCTTGGTTTGGCTTGTCTTCCAAGAGAAGGGGCAAAAACGCCAAAGAAATTGGCGCTTCGTCCAGTTATTGCATTATCAATCATGTTCTTTGCTTTCATTTCGGCTCTAAGTGCAGAGCATTTAATGACTTTCGCCTTACTCTTTATTGTAGGATTGGTTGGAGCTTTCTTGTTTGTTCGATTCAACCGCAAAGAAAGTTTAATTGATTTAGGAATTTTGCAAAATCACCGATTTGTGGCACTGATTTTCAGTCTTTTGGTATATCAAGCTTTGCTATTAGGTCTATCTTTTGTTTTACCAAGTTTTATTCAAGTTTCTGCTGGATTTAGTTCATCAGTGGCGGGATTATTTATGTTTCCTGGAGCTTTGATTGGCGCAGTTTTAGCACCAATTTCTGGGAAAGTTTTGGACCAAATTGGTGCCAGAAAACCAATTACGACTGGTTTGATTTTAGCAGCTCTTGGTCTTGCATTGCTCTTCATCTTTTTACCAACAAAAAGTCTTGCTTTACTCTTGGTGGCACATATTGTCTTGATGTTAGGTCTTGGGATTTCATATAGTAACTTAATGACTTGTAGCTTGAGCACTTTAGCTACTGACCAACTTTCTGATGGAAATGCTTTGGTCAATACTTTGCAACAATTTATCGGTGCGGTGGCAACAGCAGTTGTCGCAACGACACTTTCAATTTTCCAAGGACTCAATGGCTTCAAAGTTGGAACGAGTCATGGAACTTCAATTATTTTAGCTCTATTTTTCATCTTGATTATCGTGAGTTTAATTGTCAGTTTCCCAAATTTGAAAAAAATTAGAGCCAATCATTAAAAAAATCTTTGACGAATGACACTTTTTTCGTTATAATATTTTAAAACCTTTAACTAAGTCCAGAGAGGCTTGCAAGGATACGGAAAATTTAATTTGGCTTACTGACAGCTTAAAGATGAACTACTCTTTAGCGCATTTATTCTGTCAGTAAATTACCAGTTTTTTAGTACACTTGTAAGTTCTCTTACAAGTGTTTTTTTGTGTCAATTAAGGAGTTGTCAGTAAATCTGAACTTTCTGTCAGTAAAATGCGATTAACATGAGCATTTTATCGATGAATAAAAGAAGGTTCAGCAATCTGAACTTTCTGTCAGTAATGCGATTAACATGAGCATTTTATTGGTGAATAAAAGAAGGTTCAGTAAGCTGTAGCTTCTGTCCGAATAAAGAATGGAGAAATAATGCCTAAGTTACAAGAGATGATGACGATTGTCAGCCAACGTGAGGTTGCTTCTAATATTTTCGAGATGGTTCTTAAAGGAGAGTTAGTAGAAGAGATGAATTTGCCGGGACAATTTTTACATCTTGCTGTACCTAATGCTAGTATGCTTTTACGTCGCCCAATCTCTATTTCCAGTTGGGATAAAGTCGCAAAAACTTGTACGATTCTTTATCGAAGTGGTGACGAAACAAGTGGAACTTATGAAATTTCAAAATTACAAACAGGTGCAAAAATTGATGTAATGGGCCCACTGGGAAATGGTTTTCCAGTAGATGAGGTAGTTTCGACTGATAAAATTTTAATTGTCGGCGGAGGAATTGGAGTTCCCCCTCTCTATGAATTGGCTAAACAACTTGAAGAAAAAAACTGCCAAATGACCATTTTGCTGGGTTTTGCTTCTGAAAAGGTCAAGATTTTAGAGAAGAAATTTGCTGAATTAAAAAATGTAAGCTTGAAAATTGTAACTGACGATGGCTCTTATGGAACAAAAGGTCATGTTGGGATGTTAATGGAAGAAGTTGATTTTGAAGTTGATGCTCTTTATACTTGTGGTGCGCCAGCCATGCTCAAAGCTGTTGCAAAAAAATATGACCAGTTGGAACGACTTTATATTTCAATGGAAAGTCGGATGGCTTGTGGAATCGGAGCATGTTATGCTTGCGTTGAACATGATAAAGAAGATGAGAATCATGCCCTTAAAGTCTGTGAAGATGGTCCTGTATTTTTAGGAAAACAACTATCACTATAATTGGACTATTCAATCAGTGAAATAATCATCAGTAGAGCTGATGATTGTCACAAAAAATTAGGAGAAAAAATGACCGAAAATAATCGTCTGTCAGTAAAATTACCCGGACTTGATTTAAAAAATCCAATCATTCCAGCTTCAGGTTGTTTTGGCTTTGGTGAAGAATATGCCAAATATTATGATTTGAACAAATTAGGGTCAATCATGGTCAAAGCAACAACCCTTCATCCTCGTTTTGGCAATCCGACACCCCGTGTGGCTGAAACATCGAGTGGCATGCTTAATGCAATTGGACTACAAAATCCAGGATTAGAAGTTATAATGGCCGAAAAATTGCCTTGGCTCAATGAAAATTTTCCAGACCTTCCGATTATTGCTAATGTAGCTGGTTCTGAAGAAGATGATTATGTGGCTGTTTGTGCAAAAATTGGAGATGCACCCAATGTGAAAGCCATTGAATTAAATATCTCATGCCCTAATGTTAAACACGGCGGACAAGCTTTTGGGACAGATCCAGATGTTGCAGCTGCGCTAGTCAAAGCTTGTAAAGCGGTCAGTAAGGTGCCTTTGTATGTGAAACTTTCACCCAACGTGACCGACATTGTTCCGATTGCAAAAGCAGTTGAGCATGCTTGCGCAGATGGATTGACAATGATAAATACACTGATGGGTGTACGTTTTGATTTGAAAACACGAAAACCTGTTTTAGCAAATATCACAGGTGGATTGTCGGGTCCTGCAATTAAACCAGTTGCACTCAAACTCATTCATCAAGTGGCTCAAGTGGTTGACATTCCAATCATTGGAATGGGTGGGGTTGAAAGTGCTCAAGACGTTTTAGAAATGTATATGGCAGGAGCTTCAGCCGTTGCCGTTGGCACTGCCAATTTTGCTGATCCATTTGTCTGTCCAAAAATCATTGAAAAATTACCAGAAGTGATGGACCAATATGGAATTGATAGCTTAGAAAACTTGATTCAAGAAGTTAAAAAATCCAAAAATTAATTCTGTCAATAATTAGAGAATGAAATATCAGTAGCTAAAAACATCGTCAGCTCTGTCAGTAATTAATTGATAAGATATAGTTTTTGTCAGTAAAGTGTCAATTCTGTCAGTAAATATTAAAAAAGAAAGTAGAAAAAATGCAAGAAAATAGACCTGTCATTGCCCTTGATTTCCCTGAATTCTCAGACGTAAAAGATTTTCTCGAAAAATTTGACCCGTCAGAACAATTGTATATTAAACTAGGAATGGAACTTTTTTACACGGCTGGACCCCAAGTCGTTTACTATGTAAAATCGCTCGGTCACAGTGTATTCCTTGATTTAAAACTCCATGATATTCCAAACACCGTTGAATCTTCAATGCGTGTTTTAGCACGATTGGGAGTGGATATGGTTAATGTTCACGCCGCTGGTGGTGTTGAAATGATGGTTGCAGCTAAACGTGGTTTAGAAGCTGGAACACCTCTTGGACGGCAAAGACCAAAATTAATTGCGGTTACACAATTAACCTCAACTTCTGAGGAAATTATGCAAAATGACCAAAAAATTATGACTAGTCTTGAAGAATCGGTTATTAATTACGCACAAAAAACCGCTCAAGCAGGACTTGACGGTGTCGTTTGTTCGGCACATGAAGTTGAAAAAATTAAAGCAGCGACATCGAAAGAATTCATTTGTCTCACACCAGGAATTCGCCCAGAAGGTGCAAGTAAAGGCGACCAAAAACGAGTAATGACACCTAAAGAAGCAAGAACAATTGGTTCAGATTATATTGTTGTCGGCCGTCCAATTACCCAAGCAAAAGATCCAGTAGCTAGCTATCATGCGATAAAAGCAGAATGGAATCAATAAAATGAAAAAATTACTTCACTTTTTGGTTGTGTTACTTGGAATATTTGTAGCTTTTATACTGGCTCGATTATTCATAGAAATTTATACGATTGTTGGTGATGTTTATTTACAAGTTGATAATAAAACAATCACCCTCTATAAAGTTTTAGCTGAGATTGATTATTTATCAGTTGGGATTACTTTTGCGATGGTTTTTGCTTACATGATTTTATTAGACTTAATTGTTGTTGTCGTCGTAAGGTCATGGTTTAAAATTCAAAATAAAAGTCAAAAACAAAGTCAAAAAGTGTGGAAGAATAAATTTACTAAATTTTGGTTTCGCTATCGGTCAATACATATTACTTTTATCTTACTCTCAATCTTTACTAGCCTTTCACTGACGGCACCTGCAATGGTCATGAATAGTTTTACTGCGATTGTTTCTATTTCAGTATTGGTGATTAATCTCAGCAAAAAAATCGGCAAAGATTAGCCGATTTTTTTATTTTATTGGATTTTTTGCAGGAGTTCCGGCTTTGCGTGGGTATATTTTAGGGGTTTCTTTTTTCTTTTCAATCAGAGCAATGTGACGCTCATCACCGTTAGGCAATTCATAAGCGACTTCTTTGATAAATTTTCCACCAAGTGTAGCAATTGCCTTTTTAGCGTCATTCAATTCTTCTTCAAATTGAGCTGCTTTTAATGACAATAAAATACCATTTTTCTTGAGAAAGGGAATCGTAAATTCAGTCAAAACAGAAAGTCTAGCAACCGCACGGGCAGTAACAAAATCAAATGTTCCACGATAATTAGCATCCTGACCAAAATCTTCAGCTCGTCCGTGAAGTAAAGTCACATTTTCGAGACCTAATTCCTCTGTCAGTAAACTTAAAAAATTAATTCGCTTATTGAGAGAATCAATGATAGTCACTTTTAATTCAGGGAAAATAATTTTCATTGGTAAGCTAGGAAAACCAGCTCCAGCACCAATATCTAAAATGCTGACAGGTTGGTCAGTAATCAATCCATATAAAATTGGTGCAATAGAATCATAAAAATGTTTTAAATAGACTTCATTTTTTTCAGTAATTGCTGTCAGATTAATTTTTTCATTCCATTCAACCAAAAGTTCAAAATAGCGTTCAAACTGTTTGATTTGTTTATCAGAGAGTTGAATATCAAATTCTGTCAGTGCTGACAAAAATTCATCAGGGGTCATAAAGTTCGCTCCAAAAGTTTTCTAGTAATTTCAGCAATCAGCTCACGATTTTTACCTTTTGGTAATTTATCAATTAAATTTAATGCTGAAAGGGTGTAAGATTTCGCAAGTGCTTTGGTTTTTTCAAGGGCATCAGAAATTTTGATAAAATCATAAACTTCATCAAATTTTTTATTTTTAATTAATTCAGAAACAAGAGCATTGTTTTCCTGTAAAGCAAAGAGAACAGGAGCAGAATAAATGCCTTGTTTAATGTCTTCAAGTACTGGTTTGCCAAGCGTTTGAGCAGTCGATGCATAATCTAAATAATCATCCATAATTTGGAAAGAAATCCCAATATTCATTCCGATTTTATAAGCTCGTTTGGTCAATGTATTATTTTTAGAAATTAAAGGAGCGACAGAAGCAGAAAGCGCAAAAAGTTCTCCTGTTTTTCCTGAAATATTTTCAATATAATCATCTAAAGTTTGTTGCAGATTAAAATGATGATTAAGTTGACCAAGCTCACCACCTAATAAACGCTCAATAGAACCAATATTTTTGGTTAAATTTGATAATTCTAATGAGTGTTCAGACATTAGACGAAAGACAGCAATAAATAAATAGTCCCCAGCATAGACGGCAATTTCTGGTCCGTATTTTGCTGACAAAGTAGCTACGCCACGCCGTGTGTCTGCGTGGTCAATGACATCATCATGAACTAAAGTCGCTGTATGCATCATTTCGACAGAAGCCGCAAGTGCCAATCTTTCACTTTCAGAAAGATCAGTAAATCCTGAAAATAAAAGTAAATAAGCTGGACGCAACATTTTTCCGCCTGCATCAAATATATCAAAAATAGCCGATTTAACATCTGAATTTTTGATGGTAACGTGGCTTTTCATTAATTGTTGAACTTGAACCAATTCTTTTTCAAGCTCTGGATAGTCTTTCCAAAAGTTATTTTTTAAGTCCATTGTTTACTTTCTTTAATAAATAGTTCTTGAATAGGTTTAACACGTGTAATTAATTGATTTCCAGCAATGCCTATTGCAAAACCAGCAAGTATTCCAAAAAAGGCAAGCCAAGGCAAATAAAGCATAACAGAAGTTGTCTTAGCTAAAAGAGAAGCCATTGCTAATTGGCCAAAATTATGAAAAAATCCACCAACAGTCGAAATTCCAATCATTGAAACCAGTTTTGGTCCAAATTGCTTCATCAAATACATGGCTAATAGAGATAAGATTCCGCCTGCAAAAGAGTACAGAAAAACGGAAAAACCAGTAAAAAGTGCTGTAATTAATAGACGAAGAATTTGCATGACCCAAACTTGTCGCCATCTTAAAGTGAAAACTGCAATAATCATTACCAAATTGGCAAGGCCCACTTTAGCTCCAGGTGCAAAAGCAAAAAAAGGAGGTAAAGAGCTTTCAATAATTCCCATAACTACCGCAGCAGCTGTCAATAGAGAAACATAAACGTATTCTTTAATATTCATACTTTATAATCTACCTGTTCATCCTTTTGACCACTCATAACTTCAATCACTAAATTATGAGGTAAACAGACGATAGTTTCCCCAGTCTTAGAAATATAGCCCCTTTGGACGTCAATTTGGTCTTTACAATTGGCTTCGACAACCGCAATTTCACCATTTTTAACTTGTATTTTATTATAATCGCCATCTTTATCACGGTAGGTCCAAGTTTGATTTTTATTTAAATCAAAAGTTTTAATCACCTTACCACTAATTCTTAGTTCGGCTTGAGCTCCTTTGGAACCAGTAGCGAAGAAGAACAAAGTTGAAAAAGAAGCGATGAACAGTAGAAAAATAATAACAAAATCAAGCGGTTTTGTCTTTATGCTTTTAAAAAAATTAACCGTGTTTTTAAAGAAGTTCATTAAGATTAATTATAGCAAAATTAATGAAAAAATTCACGAAATCAAAAAGAAAAAGCCTTTCGGCTCTTTCTTATTTTTTAGTGATATTTTTTGAGTCATCTTTAGAAAGCTCTTTTGCTTTTTCAATGATGTAGTTTTTCAAATTCGCACCGATTTGTGGGTGTTCTAAACCATATTCAATTGTTGTTTCAACAAAACCAAGTTTATCACCAACATCGTAACGTTTTCCAGTAAATTCATGAGCGAAAACGCGTTGTGTTTTATTCAAACGTTCGATAGCATCAGTCAATTGGATTTCATTTCCAGCACCGGGAACTTGTGTTTCTAAAACATCAAAAATTTCAGGAGTTAAGAGGTAACGACCGATAATTGCAAGGTCAGAAGGAGCTTCATCAACATTTGGTTTTTCGACAAAACGTTCAACATTGTAAAGGCCTTTAGAAACTTCACCGTTAGGGTCAATGACACCATATTTATCAACATCATCATGAGGAACTTTCATAACCGCAATTGTTGAAGCGTGAGTTTTTTCATAATCATTGATTAGGTCTTTAGTTAAAGGAGTTTCATTTCCGGTAATATTCATCAAGTCATCGCCAAGCATGACTACAAAAGGCTCATTTCCAACAAAAGCTTTAGCTTGAAGAACGGCATGTCCCAATCCTTTTGGATGAGATTGACGGATAAAGTGAAGATTAATATCTGTTGTTTCTTCAACAAGTTTAAGTAATTCTGTTTTTCCTTTTTCAAGCAAATTTTGTTCAAGCTCAATGTTTGAGTCAAAATGGTCTTCAATAGGACGTTTTGCTTTACCAGTAACAATCAAAATATCTTCGATTCCTGATTTCAAGGCTTCTTCAACGATAAATTGAATAGTAGGTTTGTCAACGATTGGCAACATTTCTTTAGCTATCGCTTTAGTTGCTGGCAAAAAGCGAGTTCCTAGACCAGCGGCAGGAATAACAGCTTTACGTACTTTTCTGGCTTTAGTTGGAATAGTGTTTTGTTTCATGGATAATAACTCCTTTATAGTTAGATAAATCGTATTTACTTTTTATTTATTATTAATGAATTCATTTTCCGCACGAGTTTCGCGGCGCATGATATCAAGAATTCCAGTTTTTGCATCTAGATTTTCATAGAGAACTTTGTAAATTGTTTCGGTAATTGGCATATCGATACCTAACTGTTGAGCAAGCTCAAAAGCAGCTTTAGTGGTTGAAACACCTTCAATAACCATTCCCATATTTTTTTCAATATCAGCTAACTTTTCGCCGCGACCAAGAGCATCACCCGCACGCCAGTTTCGTGAGTGAATTGAAGTACCTGTTACAATTAAGTCACCAACACCAGACAAACCGCTATAAGTTAAAGGTTCAGCTCCCATTGCCACACCCAAACGAGTAATTTCGGCAAGACCACGCGTAATAATTGCTGCTTTAGCATTATCACCAAAACCAAGACCGTGAAGAGCACCAGCGCCTACGGCAATAATATTTTTAAGGGCGCCAGCTGTTTCAACACCAATAACATCAGTATTAGTATACAGACGGAAGTAGTCGTTGCTAAAGATTGCTTGAGCGTATTTCGCTTCGTCATGGTCTTTAGAAGCTGCAGAAATTAAAGTAATATCACGAACAATTGTTTCTTCAGCATGAGAAGGTCCAGAAACTACCACAATTTCTCCTCGAAATTGAGCGGGGATTTCTTCTTCAAGAATAGTAGAAATTCGCTCATGTGTCCCTTGTTCAAGCCCTTTAGAAGCGTGAAGGATGTGGACTTTGTGTTCGAGGACTTCGGCTACTTGTTTTGCGACCAAACGTGTCACTTTAGTTGGTACAACAAATAAAATGGCGTCAACATTTTCTAAAGCTAAATCTAAACGATCAAATGCTTTTATTTTTTCATCCAAAACAACATCTTTAAAATAGCGTGTATTTGTATGCTTTTCATTAATTTCAGCCATCTGTTCTGGGTTATTTCCCCAGATACGAACTTCATGACCATTATCATTAAGAACTTGTGAAAGTGCAGTTCCCCACGAACCTGGGCCTAAAACTGCAATTTTTTGTGGATTCATAGAAATGATCCTTTCTTTCGTTTTGGTTTCCTTTACATTTTAACATAAGCAAGAATAAAAATCAGCCCTAAGTATGATTTAGGGTTCAAATATTATGATAAAATAGAGATATATCCGAAAGGTTATTCTTAAAAATGAAATTTAAAAATTAGAAACTTGTGAGAACAGGACGCAAGCGGGAGGAAAAAAATATGCCAGTCAGTTTATTTATGAATCATCAGGACATGATGTTCGGTTATGGTCATCTAGGAATCGTGAATGTGATTTTTGGATTAGTTCTCTTTTTCTTAATTATAAAAATGATTATCGGAATTAGTTTTATGCGAAAAAACCCCGATGAAAGAGAAGAAGGATATAAGGATAAAGGAATGAGCAAAAAAGAAAATATTGAACGTTACCACGAAGCAGGACTCTCAGATACGGATATTAAAATTTTCCGTGAAAACTTGTCAGAAGCAAAAGAAAATATCAAAACTTGGGAAAAATTACTGAAAAAAGAAGATGATTTACAAGTTGTTGAATCAGTGACAGGTGGTTTAGAAGCCAGCAAACAAACGTTTAAATATATTGTTCAAAATCCACAAGAACTCACAAAACAAAATGAGTTTCTATATAAAGACTTGCCAAACATGGTCAAATTGTCAGAGAAATTCATTGAAATGAAAAAACAATCAGTAAGGACAGAAGAAATCAATCGTGATTTAGATGAAACCTTACTTTTGATAAAAACACTCTCACATTCAATTTCTAAAAACTACCATGAAATTTTGATGGACGATGTCAATGTCATCAAACATCAAGTTGATTTTGACAAATAATTTTACTGACAGACATTTTTAAAATTCTTGTCAGTAAAACTGATGATTCTGTCAGTAAAAAAACAAATATTCCTGTCAATTTTGGCAGGAATCATTTATAATTAAGAGTAAAGAAATATAAGTATAGCAAAGGAAATTAAAGATATGGATAATCCAATTTTAGATGATTTGATGACCAATGATAAAGTCATTAAAGAGGCAGAGCAATTAGATGAACAACAAAAGTCAGAAATTGTAAAAATGCACGAAAAAGCCTCTTTAGCAGCAGTAGAAGTTCTTTCTACTGAAGAATTAGAAAAAGCAAAAGAATTATCAAAACAGTTGGATGAATCAAGTGCTCAATCTGTCATTAACTATGGAGCAAGCGCCCAAGATAAGATTTCGGCTTTCTCACAAAGTGTCTTAAATAAAGTTCAGGCACAAGATTTGGGTGAAGTTGGTTCTTCACTGACAGATTTGATGTTTAACTTACAACAAGCCAATCCAAACGAATTGGTAGCTGAAAATAAAGGGATTTTTACCAAAATGTTTGGTAAAGTTAAACGTTCAATTTTTGAAGTGACGCAAAAATACCAAAAAATTGGAGCAGGTATTGATAAAATTTCTGCAAAATTGAACAATGAGCAACAAGGACTTTTGCAAGATAATGAAATGCTCGATAAACTTTACGATGAAAACTTGAATTATTTCAAGGCTTTGAATGTTTATATTGCTGGTGCTGAATTAAAAGTCCAGGAATTAGATACAGAAATTATTCCGCAAGCTCGAAAAGAAGCTCAAGATTCTACTGACAATGCCTTGATTGTTCAAAAAGTGAATGATTTAGAATCATATAAAAATCGCTTAGAAAAACGAGCTCATGACTTGCGTCTTGCTCGTCAGCTGACAATTCAACAAGCGCCACAAATTCGTCTCATTCAAAATACCAATCAAGAATTAGCTGAGAAAATCCAAACTTCAATTAACACTGCCATTCCACTATGGAAAAATCAGGTTGCGATTGCTTTGACCCTATTAAAGCAAAAAGATGCTTTGACAAGTCAACGTATTGTTTCAGAAACAACCAACAATTTGTTGCGTAAAAATTCAGAAATGCTTAAAGCATCAACAATTGAGGCTGCAACTGAAAATGAACGTGGTTTAGTAGATATTGAAACATTAAAATTAACTCAACAAAACTTAGTTGATACTATTCAAGAAACTATGAGAATTCAGGCTGAAGGACGTCAAAAACGTCAACAAGGTGAAGTTGAACTTTCTAAAATGGAAGAAGAAATTAAAGAAAAATTGTTACAATTATCAAATAATAAACAATTAAATTAAATTTTAAAATTACTGACAGAAATTGAGCGCTATTTTCATCTGCTAAAGTATGATTTGTATAGGCTCAGGCAAAATCTGTCAGTAATTTTTATAGCGTTAATTGGTATATACTGTTTATTGACAAAAAAGATAAAGGGTGCTAAAATTAAAGAAAAAGAAGAGGAGATATTTATGACTTACTATATTAAAGCAGATCAATTTTTCTACGCTTATGAAACAAAAAAAGGTGGTTTCTTAGAAATTACTGATGGAAAATTTGGAGAGTGGACAGAAGAAGCGCCAGCAGGAGCTGATGTTTTAGATTATTCAGGTCAATCAATTGCCCCAGGTCTTGTTGAAACACATATCCATGGTTTTGGAGGAGCTGATGCCCAAGATGCTGAAGTTGAAGGAATTATGGGAACAATGTCAGAAGGTTTGTTGTCAGCAGGGGTTACTTCATTTTTACCAAGTCCTTTGACAGATGACCACGAAGGATTGAAAGCAGTTTGTACGGTCGTAGGAGAACATTACCAAGAAGCTCGCGGAGCCAAAGTACGTGGTATTTTCTTTGAAGGTCCATTCTTTACAGAAGAAAAGAAAGGGGCTCAAAACCCTAAATACATGCGCGATGCCAAAATGTGGGAACTTGAAGATTGGCAAGAAGCAGCGCATGGAATGCTCAAAAAAATCGGTCTTGCCCCAGAACGTGATGGTTCAGAAGACTTCATCCGTAAAGCGACTGAATCAGGTGTTGTTATTGCATTGGGACATTCAAATGCGACTTACAAACAAGCGGTTGCTGGTGTTCAAGCTGGAGCATCTGTTTGGGTTCACACCTTTAACGGAATGTCTGGGATGACTCACCAAGAACCAGGAATGGTTGGAGCAATTTTAAATACACCAAACACTTATGCTGAGTTAATTTGTGATGGTCACCATGTTCGTCCAGAAGCAGCTGAAATTGTAATGAAAATGAAAGGCGCTGACCATGTTGTTTTGATCACAGACTCAATGCGTGCCGCAGGACTTCCTGATGGACCTTATATGCTTGGCGAATACGAAGTAGAAGTTCGTGATGGAGCCGCATGGCTTCCAACAGGACGTCCTGCTGCTTCAATTTTAACACTTAAGACAGCTGTTAAAAATGTCATTGACTGGGGGATTGCCACACCAGCAGAAGCAATTATGATGGCTTCATTGACACCAGCAAAATCTGTAAACATTGATGATGTTTGTGGTCAAATAAAACCAGGTTTGTCAGCTGATTTTATCGTTTTAGACAATGATTTTGATTTAGTTGCAACTTACCTTGATGGTGAAAAACGCTACGAAGCGTAATATAAAAAATGAATTTCGCAAGGAATTCATTTTTTTTATGAAAATATTTCATTTTTCAAGTTGAATAATCAGAAAAATAAACAAAAAGGTAAAATATTATTTACTTTTTTGTTAAAATATAAAAGAGTAGAATAGCTATTATTATGTCATATTATAGAAGAATTAAGAGCAAATGAAGTCTATAAATTTTATTTGAAAATGCTAGAAAACCCTTGCAAAATAAGGCTTAGAAAAAAAGAAACAATGAAAACGTTTCATACAGTTTGTAAAGAGATTTTTTTATAAATACGTGATATAATGAACTAGACAACAAATGAACATGGTAGAAATATTAATAACGTTTACGTATTTTTGCTATGTATCTCAATTTCGGAGGACAGATTTAAATGAAACGCATTGCAGTTTTGACTTCTGGTGGTGATGCCCCAGGAATGAATGCGGCTATTCGTGCAGTTGTTCGCAAAGCAATTTCTGAAGGTATCGAAGTTTACGGTATCAATCACGGATATGCGGGCATGGTTGCGGGAGATATTTTCCCGCTTACGTCAGCTTCAGTTGGTGATAAAATCGGTCGTGGTGGTACATTCTTGTACTCAGCACGCTACCCAGAATTTGCTCAAGTAGAAGGACAACTTGCTGGGATTGAGCAACTTAAAAAATTCGGTATCGAAGGTGTCGTTGTAATTGGTGGTGATGGTTCTTATCATGGAGCTATGCGTCTTACAGAACATGGTTTCCCAGCTGTCGGACTTCCAGGAACAATTGATAACGATATCGTAGGAACTGATTTTACAATTGGATTTGATACAGCTGTTTCAACAGTTGTAGATGCCTTGGATAAAATCCGTGATACTTCATCATCACATAACCGTACTTTCGTTGTAGAAGTAATGGGACGTAATGCTGGAGATATCGCTTTGAATGCTGGTATCGCTGCTGGTGCAGATGATATTTGTATTCCAGAAAAAGAATTTAAGTTTGAAAACGTAGTTAACAACATTAACAAAGGCTACGAAAAAGGTAAAAATCACCACATCATCGTTCTTGCTGAAGGTGTAATGACTGGTGAAGAATTTGCTACAAAACTTAAAGAAGCTGGTTATAAAGGAGACCTTCGCGTTTCTGTCCTTGGACACATCCAACGTGGTGGTTCACCAACCGCTCGTGACCGTGTTCTTGCTTCACGTATGGGTGCTCGTGCTGTTGAATTGCTTCGTGATGGAATCGGTGGTGTAGCCGTTGGTATCCGCAATGAAGAACTTGTAGAAAGTCCAATTCTCGGAACAGCTGAAGAAGGAGCACTCTTTAGTTTGACTACTGAAGGTGGAATCAAAGTAAATAACCCGCATAAAGCTGGTCTTGAACTTTACCGTCTTAACTCAGCACTCAACAATCTTAACCTTAACTAAGTTACTGCAAATCTGTTTCTAGTTAAGTGTTAAACGCATAATTAGGGCAGAGATATATAATTAATCATTATAGGAGAAAAACACAAAATGAATAAACGTGTAAAAATCGTCTCAACTCTTGGACCTGCTGTCGAAATTCGTGGTGGCAAAAAATTTGGTGAAAGCGGCTATTGGGGAGAATCTCTTGACGTCGAAGCATCAGCAAAAAACATTGCAGCTTTGATTGAAGAAGGCGCAAATGTCTTCCGTTTCAACTTCTCACACGGTGACCATCCTGAACAAGGTGCTCGTATGGCAACAGTTCACCGCGCTGAAGAAATCGCTGGTCATAAAGTAGGTTTCTTGCTTGATACTAAAGGTCCTGAAATGCGTACAGAACTCTTTGCTGACGGTGCTGATGCAATCAGCGTTGTTACTGGAGATAAATTCCGCGTTGCAACTAAACAAGGTCTTAAATCAACTCCTGAATTGATTGCTTTGAACGTAGCTGGTGGTCTTGATATCTTTGATGATGTTGAAATCGGTCAAACTATTTTGATTGACGATGGTAAGCTTGGTTTGTCATTGACTGGTAAAGATGCAGCAACTCGTGAATTTGAAGTTGAAGCACAAAATGATGGTGTTATTGGTAAACAAAAAGGTGTTAATATTCCTAACACTAAAATTCCTTTCCCAGCTCTTGCTGAACGTGATGATGCGGATATCCGTTTCGGACTTTCACAACCTGGTGGAATCAACTTTATCGCTATCTCATTCGTACGTACTGCAAATGACGTTAACGAAGTACGTCGTATTTGTGAAGAAACTGGAAATCCACACGTACAACTTTTGGCTAAAATTGAGAACCAACAAGGTATCGAAAACCTTGATGAAATCATCGAAGCAGCTGATGGTATCATGATCGCTCGTGGTGACATGGGTATCGAAGTTCCATTTGAAATGGTTCCAGTTTACCAAAAATTGATCATCAGCAAAGTTAACAAAGCAGGTAAAATTGTTGTTACTGCAACAAACATGCTTGAATCAATGACTTACAATCCACGTGCTACACGTTCAGAAATTTCAGACGTATTCAACGCTGTTATTGACGGAACTGACGCAACAATGCTTTCAGGTGAATCTGCTAATGGTAAATACCCACGCGAATCAGTTCGTACAATGGCTACTGTTAACAAAAACGCTCAAACAATGTTGAAAGAATACGGACGTCTTCACCCAGAACGTTACGACAAATCAACTGTAACAGAAGTAGTTGCTGCATCAGTTAAAAATGCTGCAGAAGCTATGGATATCAAATTGATTGTTGCTTTGACTGAATCTGGTAACACTGCTCGTTTGATTTCTAAACACCGTCCTAATGCTGATATCTTGGCTATTACATTTGACGAAAAAGTTGAACGTGGATTGATGATTAACTGGGGTGTAATCCCAACGATGACTGAAAAACCTTCATCTACAGATGACATGTTTGAAGTCGCTGAAAAAGTTGCTTTGGCTTCAGGTTTAGTTGAATCTGGTGACAATATCATCATCGTTGCTGGTGTTCCAGTTGGTACTGGTCGCACAAATACAATGCGTATCCGTACTGTTAAATAATTTGTCAATTAAGAATCTTAAAACAATAATGCCTGCCGCTATCGACAGGCCCTATTGTTGAAAAGATTATATTTTATAAAATACTCGTTTATAATTTGAAAGGAATTAAAGAAAATCATGGCTGATAAACAACGTAAAAAAGTTATCCTTGTAGGTGACGGTGCTGTAGGTTCATCATACGCTTTTGCTCTTGTAAACCAAGGGATTGCACAAGAATTGGGAATTGTTGACCTTTTTAAAGAAAAAACTCAAGGAGATGCAGAAGACCTTTCTCATGCCTTGGCATTTACTTCACCTAAAAAGATTTACTCTGCAGACTACTCTGATGCAAGCGACGCTGACCTCGTTGTCTTGACTTCTGGTGCTCCACAAAAACCAGGTGAAACTCGTCTTGACCTTGTTGAAAAAAATCTTCGTATTACTAAAGATGTTGTCACTAAAATTGTTGCTTCAGGTTTCAAAGGAATTTTCCTTGTTGCTGCTAACCCAGTTGACATCTTGACATACGCTACTTGGAAATTCTCAGGTTTCCCTAAAAACCGCGTTGTAGGTTCAGGTACTTCACTTGATACTGCACGTTTCCGTCAAGCATTGGCAGAAAAAGTTGATGTTGACGCTCGTTCAATCCACGCATACATCATGGGTGAACACGGTGACTCAGAATTTGCCGTTTGGTCACATGCTAACGTTGCGGGTGTTAAATTGGAACAATGGTTCCAAGAAAATGACTACCTTAACGAAGCTGAAATTGTTGAATTGTTTGAATCTGTACGTGATGCTGCTTACTCAATCATCGCTAAAAAAGGTGCAACATTCTACGGTGTCGCTGTAGCTCTTGCTCGTATTACTAAAGCAATTCTTGATGATGAACATGCAGTACTTCCTGTATCAGTATTCCAAGATGGACAATATGGCGTAAGCGACTGCTACCTTGGTCAACCAGCAGTAGTTGGTGCTGAGGGTGTTGTTAACCCAATCCACATTCCATTGAACGATGCTGAAATGCAAAAAATGGAAGCTTCTGGTGCTCAATTGAAAGCAATCATTGACGAAGCTTTTGCTAAAGAAGAATTTGCTTCTGCAGTTAAAAACTAAAAATAAAAAGAGTTGGTTGAGATTTCAACTAGTTCTTTTTTTATTTTAAATTAAATTTGTTCTTAAGCTAAAAATATAATAAAAAAGTCTGTTGTTGATGAACAGACTTTTTTATTTTTGTAAATTTATTTAGATTTGATGTAGTTAACACCATCAGCCTTAGGCGCAATTGCTTTTCCAAGAAAGAGTGCCAAGACAATAATTGTAAAGACATACGGAGCCATTTGTAGGAATGAAGAAGGGATTTCTTTGATTCCAGGGATTTGACCACCGACAACAGCAAGTGAGGTAAAAAGCCCAAAGAGAAGTGATGATAACATTGCTCCAATAGGATTCCATTTACCGAAAATCATAGCTGCAAGTGAAATGAACCCTTGACCAGCAATTGTTGAAACTGAGAAGTTACCAGAAATTGCTTGAGCATAAATTGCACCACCTACACCACCGAGGACACCTGAGAGAAGCACCCCAGCCCAACGGTAGGCATAAACGTTAATTCCAAGGGTATCAGCTGCTTGTGGGTTTTCACCAACTGAACGAAGGCGAAGACCGAACCGCGTTTTAAATAGAACGTACCAAGCGAGAATGGCTACAACAATTGCAAGAAACCCTGGTAGAGAAGTTTGACTAAAGAAGATTTTACCAATGACAGGAATATTTGATAGTAGTGGAACGTTCCAATAACCGATTTGTTCATTGATATTAATTTGACCTTGTTGATAGAAAACTTGAAGTAGGAAAACTCCGAGTGCTGGAGCCATCAAGTTGAGTACAGTACCAGATACGATATGGTCTGCTCTTAAGTTTACTGTAGCCACCGCATGAAGAGAAGAGAAGAGTGCCCCAATTAAAGCTCCAAAAAGGATTGAGAGCCATGGAGTCATACTTCCAAACATTCCGGCAGTAGTTAGGTTGAATACAACGGAACTGAAAGCTCCGATAGTCATTATTCCTTCAAGACCGACATTGACGATACCGCCTCGTTCAGAGAAGACACCACCAATACTTGTAAAGATCAGAGGAGTTGAATAGATGAGCATATTAGCGACAATGATTTGTAAAGTATTTACAAGATTCATGCTTTTTCTCCTTTCTTCTTAGCAGCTTCTGATGCTTTGATTTCTTTAGCTTTTGGTAACATGACTTCAATAATAAACTTCACCGCGATGAAGAAAATAATTGATGCAGTAACGACTTTAACGATTTCTGGTGGAATACCATCATTTGTCATACCAGGAGCACCTGTTTGAAGAACTGAGAAAAGAAGAGAGGCAAAGAGAATACCGATAGGACTATTACCACCAAGAAGGGCAACAGCCATACCGTTGAATCCGATATCAAGCGATGCCGATTGAGAAACAAAGTTTTGCATGTATCCAAATCCGTAAACAACACCACCAAGACCAGCAAGGGCACCAGCAACAACCATAGATAAGATAAGGGTACGTTTTGCTGAAATACCAGCATATTCCGAAGCATCAGGATTTAAACCAACAGCTTTGATTTCAAATCCTAGAGTTGTTTTTGTAAAGATAATCGCCATAATCACAAGGGCAATCAATGCGATAATTAATCCAATATTTAAGGTTGAATTATCAGTTAATGACGACATCCAATTTGTTCTGAAAGAAGCATTGGCACTAATTAGTTTTGTTTGGTCAGTAGTATTATCCATCAGGATACTTTTTTGGAACATGCTATGAATCATAAATGTTGAGAAGAACAACATGATATAGTTCAGCATGATTGTGGTGATAACTTCTGATGTTCCAAGGAGAGCACGAAGAATACCTGGTATGAATCCCATAAATGCTCCGAAGAACATTCCAATGATTACAACTAAAGGAATCATCAATAGACGTGGGATATCTGGGAAACTCAAAGCAAACCACATCGAGCTAATCCAACCAGCAAGTGCTTGACCAGACATTCCGATATTGAAGAGCCCTACTTTCATTGCTACCGCAAAAGATAAAGCTGTCAAAATTAGTGGGCCCATTGTTTGTAAGGTTTCACCGATTGCTCTTGCATTTCCTAAAGCAGAAATGAAGAGGTCTTCATAACCCCAAATTGGATTGTAGCCAAAGGCTAGCATAATAATTGCTCCCAATAAGAAACCAAAAACAATGGCTACCAGAGGAACAAGGACTTTTTTCGTTTTACTATTCATTTATGTTTCCTCCAACCATTAAAATACCGAGCTCTTGTTTTGTGGTTGATTCAGGTCTTACAATTCCCTGAATTTGACCATCGTGAATAACAGCGATTCGGTCGGAAACATTTAGAATTTCATCAAGTTCAAAAGAAATAACAAGAACTGCTTTTCCTTCATCACGAGCTTGGATTAAACGTTTATGAATATATTCAATCGCACCAACATCAAGTCCACGAGTGGGCTGTGATACGATTAGGAGGTCAGGATTTCGGTCGATTTCACGGGCGATAATTGCTTTTTGCTGATTACCACCAGAAAGAGAAGCAGCAGAAACCCATTCACCAGCACCACGAACGTCAAATTCTTCCATGAGTTTGCGAGCGTGACTATTTATTTGGTTATAATCAAGGAAACCATATTTGCTCATTGGTGGTTTGTAGTAGGTTTGCAAAGCAATATTTTCGGCTACTGTCATTTCCAAAACAAGACCGTCCCGATGTCTGTCTTCTGGGACATGCCCGACAGATTGTTCCGTGATTTTACGAGGACGTTGATTGGTAATGTCTTTGTTGCGGAGTTTAATAGAACCTGAATCAACCTTTGTCAAACCAGTAATAGCTTTCACTAATTCTGTTTGACCATTTCCATCAATTCCGGCGACCCCTACAATTTCACCGGCACGAACATCAAGTGATAATCCTTTAACTTTTAGAGAACCGCGACTTTCTTTGATATTTAAGTCCTTAATTTCGAGGACAATATCTTTAGGTTGAGCAGGAGCTTTTTCGGTGATGAATGAAACTGAGCGTCCAACCATTAATTCTGCAAGTTCTTGGTTTGTTTTGTCACCAAGTTCAACAGTATCAATTGATTTACCACGACGAATAACTGTGATACGGTCAGCAACCGCACGGATTTCATCCAATTTATGTGTGATGAGGATGATTGACTTGCCTTCTTTAATTAAATTCTTCATGATTTGCATCAATTCAGAAATTTCAGCTGGAGTCAAAACCGCTGTTGGTTCATCAAAAATTAAGATATCAGCTCCACGATAGAGTGTTTTTAAGATTTCAACCCTTTGTTGCTGACCGACAGAAATATCACGGATGAGCGCATCAGGTTCAACAGAAAGACCATAACGCTCAGAAAGTTCAAGTATTTTTTTCTTAGCAGTCTTTAAATCGAGATTGATTCCTTTAGTAACTTCATTACCAAGGATGATGTTTTCAGTAACTGTGAAGGCGTCAACTAACATGAAGTGTTGGTGAACCATTCCGATACCGAGGTTTGCTGCTTTAGACGGAGAGTCGATATTTTCGAGCTTTCCCTTAACGTGGACTTCACCTTCGCTAGGCTCGAGGAGTCCTGAGAGAATATTCATCAAGGTTGACTTACCGGCTCCATTTTCGCCGAGCAAAGCATGAATCTCACCTTTCTTCAACTCAAGATTGACTTTGTCATTAGCGACAAAATCACCAAAACGTTTGGTGACATCAATCATTTGAATGACAGTTTCATTTGCCATATTGGCTCCTTCTTATAAAATAATATAATAATGTAAATTGTAAAAATTACAAATTTAATTATATCAAATTTGTCCAATTTATGAAAGCCCCGTCATTCCAATAATGAGAGTGTTTTTCCTAATAATTGGTTTTTAAAAATCCTTGGTTAAAATACAGTTATTTTTCAGTTAAAAAGATTTATTTTTGTCGCTTTAATAAATCAATTTCAATACTGATTGTTACTTCCAAGGATTCAAATTTCTTTAAATTTTCAATTCCTTCTGGTTTGATTTTCCAATAATGTGGTGTCATCAATAGCAGACTTAATAAATCCTCGATAGATTGGATGGTAACATTATATGAAAAATTTTCTTGTTCAACGGAAAAACCGGGAAAAGATTTGATAGAAGAAGTTTTTATTTTTTCATGAATTTCAGGATAAATAATATTTTTTAATTCGATAAGATGATTGTTTGCGGCTCTGACAATAATAATATTTCCGTCGTCAGTAAGGATTCGGTCGATTTCTGGAACAGAGTATTCGGCAAACATTGATAAAACGGTACTGACAGATTTTTCTTTGAAAGGAAGTTTGGCAAAATTAGCGACTAACCAATGAATCATTGGATTTTTTTTAGCTGCCATGCGAATTCCTAATTTAGAAATATCCATTCCATAGAAATTAGAAGCTCCCGGAGCAATTTCTTTTTGGAAGCGTGAAAGGTAGTAGCCCTCGCCGCAACCAATATCAAGGATAGCTTGGTCAATTGAATGAGATTTTTTAAGTCTTTGATTAACTCTATCTGATAGTTTTTCATAATAGCCTTTGGCGAGAAAGTCGCGTCTGGCTGCCATCATTTCTTTTGAGTCGCCAGAAGTTTTTTTAGCATTTAAAAGAAGGTTGAGGTAACCTTCCTTAGCTAAATCAAAAGTATGGTTATTTTCACACTTATAAGTATTTTGTTCCTTTATGAGCAAGTGGCTGCATACAGGGCAGCTGATGATTTCAGACATTTGTTCTCCAATATAAAAATTAAGTTTTATCAGTAAAATTTACTTACCAATTTTGCGAGATTTAATGACAGATTCGTCAGGAGTCACTCGAATCGTTTTTTCACGGTCGTAAGTAACGAACCCTGGAGCTGTTCCTGTTGGTTTGTGTAATTTTTTTACATCTAAAACATCCACTTGGACAAGGTTGGAATAGCGTGCTTTGCTGAAATAGGCTGCTAATTCCCCAGCAAAAGTAATTGTTTCATCAGATGGATTTGTATTTCCTGTAATCAAAACATGGCTTCCCGGAATATCCTTAACGTGAAACCAAAGATCGCCACGGCGTGAAAGTTTGAAACTGACTTGTTCATTTTGTAAGTTATTTTTACCTACTAAAATAATTGTTCCATCTTCAGCTTGGTATTTTTCTGGTGGGAGCATTTTTTGCTTTTTATTACGATATTTTTGCTTAATATAGCCTGTTTGAATTAATTCTTCACGAATATCAGCAATTTCAGCCACGTCAGCATTTTCAAGATTTGATTCAACAGATTCTAAATAATGTATCGTTTCCTTGGTCTTGGCAATTTGCTCTCCTAAAAATTTGACGGCTTGTTTCAATTTTTGATAACGATGGAAATAACGTTGAGCGTTTTGAACAGGACTTAAAGCTGGATTTAGAGCAATTTCAATTGGTTCATTAGTATAGTAATTTTCCAAAGTTACATTTGATTTATCATTAGGAACTTGATTTAAAAATGTATTAAGCAGTTCACCTTTTTGACGGAAAATTTCAGCGTTGTCAGTCGCAAGTAATTCTCGTTCTTGTTTTTTTAATTTATCACGATTTTTCTTCAGTTCATTTTGAATTTTTTTAATGACAGAAGCAGCAACCTGTTTAACACGGTCACGTTCGGCCTTATCCGCATAATAAGTATCAAGCATTTCAGAGAGACTGTCAAAACTTACAAATTCGTCAGCAAGTTTGATACTGGAAAAAGTATCGTTAGGATAAATTGATGGAGTGACTGTCAGTAATTTTTCTTTGAATTCTTTTACTGACAGACCTGTCAACGCATTTTTAGAATCACGTCCGATTCCTTGTAATTTTTGTTGTAATTGTTCAGTTTGTAAAGCTTCAAAAATTTCTTCGTCAGTAGCTTTGAAAGGGTCAATAGCAGTATTTAAAGGTGGTGCAATATAAGTTGAACCTGGTAGAATTGTGCGATATTGATTCTGTGAAAAGCCAATATGTTTAATGGATTCAATAATTTTTTGCGAGGTTTTTTCTAGTAAAATAATATTACTATGTTTACCCATAATTTCTGTAATCAAAGCAATTTTTAAACTGTCACCAATTTCATCTTTGGTTGAAATATGGAAAATAATCTGACGATCATTGCCCACTTGTTCAATTTGTTCAATAAAAGCGCCCGCCAAATATTTGCGTAAAATCATCACAAAATTATTTGGATTTTGTGGATTTTGAAAATCAGTTTTGGTCAGCTGAACACGACCAAAAACAGGGTGGGCTGAGAGTAAAATTTTATGAGATTTACCAGCTGACCGAACTGTTAGAACAAGTTCTTGGTCAAAAGGTTGATTAATTTTTTGAATACGTCCACCAACCAACGGTTGAAGTTCAGCCGTCATGTGGTGTAAAAAAATACCATCAAAGGACATTAAGTGCCTCTTTCGTTTTATAATTCTTATAAGCAGTTTTCACTGTTAATTAGGGAGTGATTATATCTTTTCAATTTATTGACAAACCTGTCAGTAAATATGATGAGTTTTATAATTATTTCTATGCCAATTTTACCAAAAAAAAAATAATTTTTCTTCTATTATTGAAGAAGGGCTAGTATTTCTTTAAAAAATTTTGAAAAAACTTTGGATAAGTGATAAAGTAACTTTTATCAGTAAAAAATGTTAAAATAAAATAGAAATAAGTTCAGGAAAATTAGTAAATTAGAAAATATAGGATAATTAAATGAATAAAATTGTCGGCATAGTTGAGCGTATTCTACGGATTGTCATGTTTGTCGTTGCTGTAGCAATGCTTGGAGGAGCTCTCTTTTTAATAGGTATTCATCAAACGAATAAAAACTTAGAAAAGACAGCTGTTTCAGGACAAATTGTATATGGAACAGAGGTTAAAGCCATTCATGAAGTGTCATATGTTTTTGAAGGAAAAGAGTATCAAAAGCGGCCTTTAGATGTTTATTTTCGAAAATTAGGAAACGCCGGTGAAAAGATTAAAGTATATGTGGTTGAAGACCATCCTACTCGTATTTTTATTTCAAAGACTGGGCGACCGCTCATCGATTCGGCAGGACTGATTGGAGGTTGGAGCTTGGTTTTATTGCTAATTTTATTTGGAGAACATCAACTTTTACGAAGAATGAAAATGTTAGAAGAAAGTTCCGAGAAATAAATAAAATACAAAATAAAATCAACTAAAATAAAAATACAAAAATAAAGAATGCTATCATTAGTATTTTTTTATTTTGAAATGGAAACTATAGCATCAAACTTCCGATGGAGATTAAATCGAGGACCTAACTTTCAGGTATCACAACTGATACTTCGGGAAATGTAAGTGATCCAACAAACTTTATTATTCCGGTCTTGACTTCTAGAATGACAATAGGTAATACTGGGAATAATATGGAAGTAAGTGTTTTTCAAGTGGTAAATTACCAGTAACAAATGATGCAAATACTGGCTGGCTTGGTGTAATTGGAACAGTCATTTAATCTCTGCTTGGTAGTCTTTTGTTCTGGCGTAAGAATAAAAAGAAGGATGAAAGCTAACATCAATAAAATTTTTCAAACAAATAATTAGTTAAAGTTTATAAAATACGATAGAATAAAAGAGTCGAGGCACATCCAACCTTGACATCTCTGAAATTCTTTTCAAATTACAAACATTGAGCCAGTTCATTCGACTGGCTTTTTTGTTTAATGGGGTATTCAAATTATCTATATCAAAAAGTAAACTTTTTTCTTCATAAAATGTTATTTTTTTGGTATAATTACGTTAAGAGAATGAAATGATTCTCTGTATCCTTTAGATTTTTTTAAGCTATATAGTAGTTTTAGAGATGACCTGTTCGGTTAATCAACTAAGAGCACTAATGGGAGGAAATCAATTGTCTAAAAAAATATCAGTAAAAGTGGTCAAAAATAGTAAACAACAAACAGAGAGAAATACTCTGCTTGCAGACACCTTTGAAAATCGATGGTTCCAAAACGAATGGAAGCATAAATTTAAGACATTAACTTCTGGGGGGAGAAAATAAGTATTAAACAAAAGCCATCAAAATGATGGCTTTTATTATTTAATAGGGTATGCATACAAACTTTAGTTAAATAACAAAAAAATTAAATAAAAATAATATATATTGACAAAAAATTAAATATTTAATATAATATATTTATAAATGAGAAAAAAATAACAAAAAAACAAAAAAGGAAATTATGCCATGATTAAATTATTTTCTTCGACAAACTGTAGCTCAAGTAAAAAAATGAAACAATGGTTAATTACAAACAAATTAGAATTTGAGGAAATAAGTATCTTAGAAAATACTTTATTAAAAAAAGATATTTTAAGAATACTCTCATTAACGGAAAATGGAGTTGAGGAAATTATTTCTAAAAGAAGTAGTGCTTATAAAAAACTATCAAAAACCATTGATTTTGATGCGCTCACTCTAAATTCACTCGTAGAGCTAATTGTTCAGAATCAAAAATTACTGCGTCGTCCACTTGTGGTGGATGAACATCGGTTGCAAGTAGGCTATAACGAAGATGATATTCGTAAATTTCTTCCACGAAAAGTTAGGCAGCTTGGCCTGATGACCGCTATTGAAAATGTTCGAATTTGGGATCAGGCAAAATAAGAATATCTAGTGAGGGTTTGTTGGATTTTCTGAATATCTCTATCTTATTTTTTAAAAGTTAATTTTTGATTTTTGACTAATAAAAAGCTACAATTTTAACTATAAATAATTTGTTATCTATAAATTACTATAACTGAACTCGTTTAAAATAGCGAATTCAGTTATTTTATGGAAAATATGTAGATTGAGAGAAAAAATGAGAATTACAATTGCCGGTGCAGGAGCGATGGGGAGTCGCTTTGGTTTAATGCTTCATAAAGGTGGCAATGAAGTAACCCTTATAGATGGATGGCCTGAACACGTTAAAGCGATTAAAGAGCATGGTTTGCATGCTAATTACAACGGAGAAGAACTGACCGCACATCTATCGGTTGAGTTACAATCTGAGATTTCTTCTAAAGAAAAAACAGATTTAATTATTTTGTTTACAAAAGCCATGCAATTAGATAAGATGCTACAAGATATTAAACCGTTAATTGACGAGCATACCAAGGTACTTTGCTTACTAAATGGAATTGGCCACGAAGATACTATTGAAAAATATGTTTCGAAAAATAATATATTTATTGGTAATACTATGTGGACTGCTGGATTAGAAGGTCCAGGTAAAGCTAAATTATTTGGTAATGGTTCGGTTGAGCTGCAAAATCTTATTTCAGGTGAGGAAGAAACGGCTAAAAAGTTAGCAGAAATATTATCAGAATCGAAACTGAATGCTAAATATTCTAACAATATTCATTATTCTATTTATAGAAAAGCTTGTGTTAATGGAACAATGAATGGACTTTGTACTATTTTAGACACTAATATGGCCGGATTAGGTAAAACAAAACCAGCACATGATATGGTTGTTACTATTGTTAATGAATTTTCAGCAGTAGCAAAATTTGAGAATGTAAACCTTGATGTTGCTGAAGTAGTTCAGCATGTTGAAACCTGTTTTGATCGTGACACAATTGGATTACATTACCCTTCCATGTATCAGGATTTGATTAAAAATAATCGATTGACAGAGATTGACTATATTAATGGTGCTGTTTCACGTAAAGGTAAAAAATATAAGGTAGCCACACCTTATTGTGATTTTTTAACACAATTAGTTCACAGCAAAGAAGAGTTATTAAAAGCAAAATAATAAATAATTGGATTCATTGAAATACTAGTGTTAATGCTAGTATTTTTGTTTTATCAGATATTCTATCAATGAATGATATAAAACTATTTGATAATGTTATAATGAAAGATGAATATTACAAGGATTAAGATTATTTTTGGGGGATAGAGATATGAAATTTTTACACACATCAGACTGGCATATTGGAAGAACACTCAATGGTTTTTCTTTATTGGAAGAACAAAAATATGCATTTGAGCAAATTTTATCTTTGGCAAAACAAAATCAAGTTGATGGAATTATCATTGCTGGAGATCTTTATGACCGAACAGTTCCGAGTGCAGAATCAGTTATAACATTCAATCAGATGCTGAGAGAGATGAATATTATAGAAAAGTTTCCTATTTATATGATTTCAGGGAATCATGATGGAGCCAAAAGACTAAGTTACGCTAAGGACTGGTTGGATTTTAATAATTTACATCTACGAACATCTCTTGAGGAAGCCTTTATTCCAGTGGAAACAAAAGAAACTCAGATTTTTTTACTCCCCTTTTTTGACCCAATGGATGCAAGAATATATTTTTCGAATCAGGGATTAGATGAAGAAGACACAAAGCAAATTAAGACAATTGATGATGCGATGACGTTGGTAATTTCTAAGATGAAAAGTCAGTTCAATAATAAGAAAAATCAGGTTTTAGTCACTCATTTTGCGGTGAGTCCTCATAAAGAAGAAATTGATTTAACAAGTGAAACCCCATCTAAAGTAGGTGGATTATCGACCTTAAATGTTTCACAATTTTCAGATTTTGATTATGTTGCGTTAGGTCATATTCATACTAGGTTAGCTTCCCCAAGTGATAAAGTACAGTATTCGGGGAGTCCAGTAAAATTTAATACCAAAGAAGCGTCAACGCAAAAAGGAATCTTTGTTGTTGAAATTAAAGAAAAAATGCTCAACTCT
This sequence comes from Lactococcus sp. KTH0-1S, assembly GCF_052544945.1. Taxonomy (NCBI): domain Bacteria; kingdom Bacillati; phylum Bacillota; class Bacilli; order Lactobacillales; family Streptococcaceae; genus Lactococcus; species Lactococcus sp. KTH0-1S. The sequence goes on along the minus strand of NZ_CP195165.1, from coordinate 1,348,876 downwards.
AACTTTCTTCCATTACAAGTAAAAACAGATTTAGTAGTTCTTGAAGAAGAATGGGAGCAACTCATAAACCGTGATTTTTATGAAAAGCAACCACTAAATAAATCTTGGTTTGCGATTACAATTAAAAATTTTGATCGGACGAAACTCGTGGGACAAAATTTACGTGCCCAACTCCAAAAGATTTATGGAACAATTATAGAACTTGACTATCAATTTGAAAAAAAACAATTAAAAAGAAGTAGGAGTCAAGATATTGAAACGTTAGATAATGTGGAAATTCTTTCTAGTTTTTATAAATTTACTACAGGGGAAACGCTAGATGATGTACAAACAGCAATCATCGAAAGTACATTTAATGAATTAGAAGGAGAAAAATAAAAATGAAGCCTATATATTTGGAAATGAATTATTTTGGCCCCCATGAGAATTCTGTCGTAGATTTTCGACTGCTAGATGAATCTCCTATATTTCTAATTAGTGGGGACACAGGCGCTGGAAAATCCACGATATTTGACGCGATGACATATGCGTTGTTTGGAACAACAACGGGTGATAGAGATGCCAAAGAAATGAGAAGTCAGTTTGCAACAGCTGATGATAGGACAAGCGTGACTTTTTATTTTGAACAAGGAAATCTTTTATACAGAATTGAAAGAAGTCCTGAACAAAAACTCTCAAAGAAACGAGGCAGTGGATCAACTCTTCAAAAATCAACAGCGAAATTAGCTATTGTAGATAGAGTAAAAGGGATTGAGAAAAATAATATTGCAATAAATCCTAAAAACGTTGGAGAAGAAATCACTCGTCTTTTACATCTGAATGCCGAACAATTTAAAAAAATAATTCTTCTACCACAAAATGACTTTTCGAGATTTTTGAAGTCTTCTACTCCAGATAAAGAGGCAATATTAAAAAGAATATTTGGCACCTATATTTTTACATCTTTTAGCAATGAGATAAAGGCTAAAAATTCAGAGATGAACGCGGTATATTTAGAACATGATCGAAAACAACAAAATTTATATGAGTCATCAATTTGGAACCCTTTTGAGTTAAAAGAACTAGAAGATGCAGCTGAACAAGAAAAACTGGATCTAGTCACGTCTCTATGGAAGGATCGTGTTGCGAGAAAAAATGAGATAGAAGGTCAAACTTTTGAACAAGAAGAAAAAGTAACTTCGCTAGAAATAGCTTATAAATCCGCGTTGGAATTAGAAAATCAGTTTAAAAATCTAAATAATTTAGAAAAAGATTACCAGCAGAATATTATTGAAAAGTCAGCTATTTTTGAAGAAAATTCCGAATATTTAAAAAAATTGAAATGGGCCTCCCCCTTAAAAGAAAGTATTCATGAATTAGAACAAGATATAAAACAGTCAAAAAGCTTGAAAAGTAATATTGCTGGGGTAATTTCTGAAAAAGCAAAAGATGAAATTCTTTTGAAAAAATTAACAAAAGAAAAAGAGGACTTAAATAAACAGCAAGAAAATATTAATGAGAATAAAAAAAAAGCAGAAAAAATATTTGTCCAGATTCAGCTATCACTTCAGGTAGAAAGAAAGCAATCAAAGGTAGAGGAATTAAAGTTAGAGCAAGCTGATAATCTCACACTACTAGAAAGTTTTAAAGCTAACTTGGGACAAGCAGCCAAAAATATTTCAACTCTTCAAAATGATGTTATTTCTGATGATTACTTTATTAATAAAAGAGAAGAGAGAAATCAATTAGAAGTGACATTTCGTGGGAAATTAATTCCGACCTTTCAGAAAGTGAAACATTCAAAAGATGATATTGTTAGGTTAGAATTAAAATTAAAAGAAAACACAATAGCGCTTTCTGAAAATAAGGACAATCTAGAAAAGGCTAAATTTGCTTATAATGAAAAATTAAAAGGTAGAAGGCGCTTGATGATCGCACAGTTGCAATCTGAGTTGCAAGAAGGCGAAGCATGTCCCGTGTGTGGTGCATTAGAACATCCGTTTACAGAAACTATTGAAGAAAGCTCTTATAAAGAACTTGGAAATTTATTGAAAGAGATTGATGAATCACAAAAGAAACAAACAGTCCTCTTGGAGAAAGATAAACAATTACAACAATTAAAGAGTGAACTTAAAACTAGTCTTGATTTGAAAAAAATAGAGGCAGATGAGTTTGAAAAAGAACTTTCAATTCTTTATAGTGAATTTATTGCTGATTATTCACAAATATTTCCGGATTCCTTTGATGAAGTATCTATTGAGGAAAGTCTTTTAAATTTAACGAAATCGTTAGAGTTGGAAGAGGTAAAAAATGATGAAATAAAAGCAAAGCTTGCTGATTTGGAGTCAAAAAAACTTGAATTACAGGAAAAGGTGAAAGACTTTGAATATAGTACTCAAGAGTTTAATAGACAGATAGAAAATTTAATCGCCGAAATAACAGAGATAGGGATTATTGAAACAAGTTATAATTTGATAAGGAAGCGAGATAAGCTAATAGAAGAAACTGATTTATTTGAAAAAAATCTGTCAGAACTAATGGCCCAACTTACGGATATTAAAATAAAAATTTCTTCACAAACGGCCAGCTTAAATTCATTGGAAAGTCAAGAAGCAACATTACTTGAAAGGATAAGCACCAATAAAGAAAAAATAAAAGAAAAATTTTCTGAGCAAGAGGCATTCACGACAGAATTTCAAGTATTAAAAGAGTGGGCTTATGATGATGATTTAATCCAGATTTCCCAAGAAGTCGAACAGTATAAAGCAGATAAAGCAAGATTGAAAGTCGAAATTAAAAATATTCAACAAATAATTCAAAATAAAAAGCGACCAATTCTTGCATTGATTGAAGAAGAAAAGAAACAGACAAATGAAAACTATGTTTTTTTGCAAAAAAAATTGGTATCTGCTGAAAATGAAGTAGAGCAAGCGAAGTTGATTCTTAGTGAATTAAAAAAAGTCATAAAAGAACAAGATAAGGATGCTAGCAAAAAAGCTGCAATTACTAAGCTTTATAATGCAATTTCAGGTAGAGCTTCCGAAGATAAACTAAGGCTTGAAACATATGTGGTCCAAAATTATTTAGAAAAAATTCTTGATTATGCTAACCTTCATTTTATTAATCAGTTGTCAAACAATAGATATCGATTTGAACTTGCTAGCGAAGGAAATAATCGACGAATGGATCATGGCTTAGATATTAATATTTATGATAATGAAACAGGGGCGGCTCGTTCAGCTGATACCTTATCGGGTGGAGAAACATTTATAGCTGCATTGTCAATTGCCTTGGCTTTAAGTGAAGTAGTTCAAAATACAGCTAATGGTGTCCAAATAGAGGCACTATTTATTGATGAAGGATTTGGTTCTCTTGATCAAGAAACATTACAAAAAGCAATGCAAGCTCTTGAACGAATTGGTGAAAATAGATTAGTTGGAGTAATTAGCCATGTAGAGGAAATGAAAGCAACTATTGGACAACAAATTATCATAAATAAAATGGGGGATGGTAGAAGTAATATTAAACCTGTCATTAAATAATTTTTTTATGCTAACTAAAAATGATGTAATATTTCTATTTCAGTTGTAGCTTTGTGTTCAAGTAAATGTTATAATTACTCTAAGGTATAAGAGTTATAGGAAGAAGCAATAAGGGAAATTGTAAATTATGAGGGAGTTAAAGGATTTTCTGCCACTTGGGAGTGTAGTTTTACTTGCTGGGGGAAGTGAAAAATTGATGATCATTGGTTATAAGCAAGTAGGGTTAGATTCAAATAGTGAGCTGGACTATTCAGCAATAGTAATACCAGAAGGATATAAAAATCTCAAATCGATTCGTTATTTTAATCAAGAAGAAGTTGTTTATATTTTTCAAATGGGTTTTTTAGATAATTAATTGAAAAGATTATGGAGTTAGTTCTATGAAAAGGCAGGAGGTTTTATATCTTTTGCTTTTTTCATTGTCTACAATTACTGTTGATGGCAAAAAATAAGAATTTTTGTATGTCGAAATCTTTTTATTTCGCTTTAAAAAAAATACAACAAGTACTATTGGATTCTTAATGAAAGAAAATAATTTGTTTATAGCAACTATTAGGTTGATATTAGGCTGTTACTCGATTTTTTAATAATTATGAATAATTATACATTATAGAAAGTGGGGTTTTTTGATGAATAGAAACTATTTGTCTATAGTGTAATCTATATATAAATGTTTATAATAGAAGGTTTTTGTCTTGAAAAAATATCAAAAAAGGAAACTATTTATAAAAGTGAATCATGAATAATACTTCCAAAGACTTGAATTATTATTAATTTAAATGTATTATGTTATTGTGAAACAATTTTATTTTAAACGAAAAGGAATAAACTATGGAGAAACTTAAGAAAGAAAATCTCAAAGAAGTAAACACTCAATTTCGTACTTGGAAATCTGGTAAAACTTGGCTTTATAGTTCTGCAGTTATTGCATTTATATTAGTAGGTGCTTTAGGAACTGAACTAGACGTACATGCAGATGGACAAGTTCTTAGTTCAGCGGGTGCTACTGGGACGGAAAATACCGCAACCGGAGGTTTAGGATCTAATGCCACCGCAGGCGCTGATAATGCCTCATATGCTAATTCATTGCAAAGTTCAATCACTTCTTCAAATATGGTGGTTGCAAGTAGTGTAGCAGCTACCTCAAGTGTGGCTAGTTCTACAACTGTAACGAGTACGAGTAACGTTGTTTTAAGACAAGATGGAACTTCAGTCATTTCAAACACTTTAGGCTCTACTGCAGCTCCAACAGGACTTCCAGAAACTAAAAATACAACTAATACTGACGGAACTTATAGTGTTAATAGTTCTGTTAACAGAGTTGATTCCTCAGCCTCACCAGCTTTAGGAGTTACAAATAGCACAGCTTTGAATAATAATGGGGCAGTACAAGCTGGTAGTAGTGCAAACTCTTCAACATCATTTGATATTAAGCAAACTCAAATAATACCTTCAGGAGAACCAGCTAATGATATTCTGTCTGGGGGAAATTATTCATGGACAGTTGAAGCCCCTTCTGATTTAGTAGAGGCTGGTCTATCAGTAGCAGATACCAAAGTAATTTATGTAGCAAATCAGGAATCGACAGCTAATTTACAACGGACTACAACAACTCTCGCTGTAAAAAATAATGCAACGGCACAAACAATTGGTGGTTCTTATCAAATAATAAATGAAGGAGCTCAAAGTTACTATCCGAACGATGTGGTGGGAAGTGAAGGGTTTGTTCAATCAACTTCTACAACTGCAAAAAATTCTGCTATTGCATCCTCAATTGCTGATTTGTCAAAAACTACTAGTTCTATGGCGATTGATTATGCTTCATTGTCTGCCGCAGAATCACAAGCAATTGCAGCGGGTGGATTTAATGCAAGTGCAGCTTCTTTACTTACACAGATGACGAATCTATTGACTAGTATTACTGCAAATAGTACAGCCATTGCTTCAATGCAAAATATGATGAGCGCAGAAGAAACTGGCTATATCGTCACTTCAGCAGCAAGTACTGCAATGGTTAGCATTCAATATACTGCTGACTCAAGTACGACAGAAGCTTTAGCTAATACTCTTGGAGGTGCAGTAGGAAGTGTGGCTTCCCTTGTAAATGATATAGCTGCAGGTGCAGGCTCTGCTTGGGTTTCAACTACTGATACAATCAATCAAATTTTGAATGGTAACTTAGCTTCCTCTCTTGCAACATATTTTACTGGTGCTTTAGAGGCTGTTATTGATCCAGCTGTAAGTGTTCCAGACAACGTCCTTAAGTATGTTGGACTCTCAGCAACAGATTATGTGAATGGAATTATTTCAAGTTCAGTAACTACTATTCTTTCGCCTTTTAACCAGTTATCATTTAATTCTATTTTAAATGGCGGTCAACAACAACTTAATAATTTAATTACTACAGTTTTAGGTACTGAAATATCTATTCCAAATCCACTTACTGGAGGAGCACTTTTCTCTGGACCTACTATTGGTGAACTTTTAAAAATTAATCCTACTAGTTTTGAACAAGGAATTTATAATGTTGCTACTCAGATTCAGTCTATAACTACAGTTGCAGCGACAGCTTTACAACAGTATGGTAATAATGTTCAGTTTGCAATAAATTCTATTAATGAATCTGGAAAGGTATTGGCAAATGCTAGCTCCCCAACGAGCGGAATATTTACTGAAAATTATCTTGCACCAGTTGTTGATAACGGTGATGGTACCTTTACCGTTCAAGGAAGTGGTCATGGCTTTATTACAGCTGTAGCTAACTGGGCAACTAATCTTGTGACAAATTATACCCAATCAGTAGGTAATGAACTGGGAACGATTGTTACTCTACCAAGTTCGATTACAAATCTATTTGATGATTACTCAAGTAATACTTCTTATACAGGGCTTGCTATTGTAGATAACTTTTTGAATGGTATACTCAATACAACCACGGCAGCTTATAGTACCGCTTTAAAAGGATATAATTCTATTGTCCAAGGATTACAAGCAGATATTACAAATAGTTTAACAAGCGGAACTAATAGTATAGGGTATTCTTTAGGTCAAACTTTAGCAGGAATAGGCAATATTGCTAATTTATCAAATTCTGCTATTGCTGGTTCAATACAAGGAAATCTAAGCAGCCCACTTGATGCTATCCAATTTGGTATTGGTGTGATTGATGGTGTTCTCAGCCTTGGTGGGAATGTTGGTGCAAATGGTACAGGAACAGCTGCTATTCCTACAATAACAGCATCTGCAACTATGACAGTTGGGTTTACAGCACAAGACCCAAGCAGTCAGATTAGTCAAAACCTTGCATACGAAAACTATTATTATCAAGGTCAAAAAGCTGTTACAGGATCAAATCAGGATGGTATGTTTGTACCCGAAACGTTTGTAGTTAAACCAACTTTAAATGGAGCAACTACAACAATGGGGACTGCTGCAGCATCTACGCAAGGAGGGAATACTGCGGGAGTAAGTTTAAACAGCGCTCCTACACAGGCTGGTTATACAACAATTGTCTATCAAATGAACAATGAAAATATTAACCCTATAATTGCTCCAACTAGTGCTATAACAATTACGACCCAATCTCAAACCGTATTTGTTGGGGATCAATATTCTCCAGATGCTGGCTTCGTTTCTGCAATTATCACTGGAGGTAATAGTTTATCATTGGATGAACTCAGTGTATCTGGATACGTTAATACAAACTCAGTCGGAACTTATACAGTAGATTATAGTTACATTGATCCTATAACTGGTAAAATTTATAAATCATCTGCGCCAGTTTATGTTGCTTCTGGTAATCACCAACTTGCGGGAGTGTATTTACAAGGACAAATTTATGCGGATGGAAACCAACTAGCCTATGATTTTGTTCAAGTTGAAAATGATATGATGGACGCAAATACTTCTCAACCTACGGAAGGGACCCTTTATGACACCCATACAGGTAAAATTATTGCTACCGCCCATGGAAATATGGTAGTTGATAATATCGGTGCTGGTCATGTTGTTTTGACTTATAGCTTTGATGCTTCAAGTATTCCTGTGGGAGACATATTGACAAGTACAGTTACTTTTGCCGACCCAATTACTCTGCCCGGATCAGGAAGCTTGACGGTTGTTGCACCAAACAATTCAAATAGTTCTAGCTCGACAAGTAATAGCAGTAATGTTGCATCTAGTTCTAATAACAGTGCTGAAAGTTCTAGTGCAACTAATAATTCAAGTATGGCTAGTAGTTCCTCAAGTTCTATAAGTAGTTCAGCTGCAACAGGAGGTGTAACACTTCCTGGTGAAGGATCACTCACGGTTGTCCCTCCTACCGGAACAATAGATCCAGGAGTAACTGGTCCAACAGGTCCTGAGGGTAAAGAGCCAGATATTAGCATTGGAGAAAATGGTGATTGGTATATTGATGGAAAAGATACGGGAGTTTCAGCACAAGGGCCAGCAGGTGTAGCAGGTAAAGATGGTGCCGATGGTCAAAATGGAACAAATGGTAAAGACGGAGAAAGTCCAACACTTACAATTGGAAATAATGGAGATATCTTTATCAATGGAAAAGATACGGGAGTTTCAGCGCAAGGGCCAGCAGGTGTAGCAGGTAAAGATGGTGCTGATGGTCAAAATGGAACAAATGGTAAAGATGGAGAAAGTCCAACACTTACAATTGGAAATAATGGAGATATCTTTATCAATGGAAAAGATACGGGAGTTTCAGCGCAAGGGCCAGCAGGTGTAGCGGGTAAAGATGGTGCCAATGGTCAAAATGGTAAAGATGGAGTGAATACAGATGACACTCTTGGAAATAATATGAGCGTAAAAGTAATAGAAAAAGTACCATTTTCAAAAGTTGGGAACACTGCACTCTCTGTTCCTACAACATCAACTGGTAATAATTCAGCTCTTCGTAACAAGGTGAATGTTCTTAGTACGCCTATAGTATCGGAGCCGTTTGGAGCTTCACTTCCTACTACAGGCTCAGATGAATTAATGAGTTCAGAGTTGATGGCACTTGGCTTAGGTTTGCTTTCAGTATTGACAATTGGAGGAATTGCATGGAGAAAGAATAATTTGAAAGATAATTAACTAGTTTCTTTTGAAAATAAAATATAAGATTTCTTTTTTAAAATAAAAAAAAGGCTCTCGTTTGTGAGAGCCTTTTTATTAGTTAGAGAAATTTTTTCATGAAATCAATTTTTTCCCATCTCAGAATTCATCCAAACAGGCTCTAAACAGTTGCCGTCTAGATCTTGGACTTCAAGACCATACATCATTTCTTCAGAAATACCATTATCTAAATAAAGGCTTTTTCCGCCATTTTCATCTGCCAATTTACCAAAGTCCTTTACACTCTGCGCACTTGAAAAAGTAAATGAAATTAATGCAGCACTTGATGATTTTGTATCCGCAATTTCTTTTTCACCAATGAATGTTTTATAACGAGCATGTGATAGTAGCATGATAAAAAAATTTTCATCCCAAACCATGCAACTAACCAATTCATCTGAGAAATTGGGATTCTTTTTAAAACCTATTTTTTCATAAAAACTAGTTGATGCTTCAATATCAGATACTGGAAAATTTACAAAAACCATAGTTGTCATATTGTTTGCCTCCTTGTGTAAATGAAAACGTTCTCTAAACAATCTTACTTGAAGTATAACAGATAATAGTGCAGGAATCCAAACTTATGACTTAAACTTTTTGAGAACGAAATCTGCAATTTAGTATGGAAAGAAAACTGTGAGTTTTCAAATATATTAATTAATATTAAAAGATGAATAGCCTGGACGAAATATATTGATTAAATATTTAGCATATGCTATAATTGTGAAAAGATTTATAAGTTTTTATTTACTAGCATAAGGAGAGAACGATGATAAGTACTAAACATTTAGATGTATTCTATAATGAAAATAAAGTCCTGAAGGATATTCAACTAGAAGTTAAACCTGGGAAAATCACTGGTATTATAGGACCAAATGGTGCAGGAAAATCTACTTTAATCAAGGCTATTCTCAATATTGTTCCACATTCTGGAAAAATATTAATAAATGGTAAGGTAAGTAAAAAGGAACTGAAAAATATAGCTTATGTAGAGCAAAAAAGTGATATTGATCATACTTTTCCAATTAAAGTTAAGGAGTGCGTATCTCTTGGTACTTATACGGGATTAAAGCTGTTTCAAAAACTTGGAAATAAAGAATGGTCAAGGGTTTCTAACGCTTTACAAAAAGTTAACTTATCAGAATATGAAAATAGGCAGATAGGTGAACTATCAGGTGGTCAATTTCAAAGAGTTTTGTTGGCAAGGTGTTTAGTTCAAGAAGCAGACTATATCTTTTTAGATGAACCATTTGTAGGGATAGACTCAATAAGTGAAAAGATTATTATGAATATTCTTCAAGATTTAAAAAGTCAAGGGAAAACTATTTTAATAGTACATCATGATCTAAGTAAAGTAAGAGAGTATTTTGATGACATTGTTATTTTAAATAGAGAATTAATTTCTTATGGTTCAGTAAGAGATAGTTTTAATCAAAAATACTTAAAAGCGGCATATGGAGATAATATATTTATAGGAGATTAAGAATCAAATGATACAGAATTTTATAAATGGTTTATATGAATTCCATTTTTTACAGAATGCTATAGTTACAGCAGTTGTGATAGGCGTAGTTTCAGGAGCAGTTGGTTGTTTCATCATTTTGAGAGGAATGTCCTTAATGGGTGATGCGATTTCTCATGCAGTACTTCCTGGTGTTGCTATTTCCTATATTTTAGGAATAAATTTCTTTGTAGGGGCAATTATTTTTGGATTATTGTCGTCAATAATTATTACTTTCATAAAAAATAATAGTATTATCAAAGGTGATACTGCAATTGGAATTACATTTAGTTCGTTTCTAGCCTTAGGTGTTATATTAATCGGAGTTGCCAATAGTTCAACAGATTTGTTCCATATTCTTTTTGGAAATATTTTAGCTGTACAAGATATTGATAAATGGCTGACAATAGGAGTTTCAGGAATTGTTTTAATAGTAATCATTCTTTTTTTTAAGGAACTTTTAATTACATCATTTGACCCATTGATGGCAAAAGCAATTGGAATGAAAGTGAATTTTTATCATTATCTTTTGATGGTTTTATTGACGTTAGTATCCGTAACTGCGATGCAAAGCGTCGGAACTATTTTAATTGTTGCTATGTTAATTACGCCAGCAGCAACAGCATATTTATATACAAATAGCTTGAGGAAAATGATAATTCTCTCCTCTTCACTAGGGGCAGTTTCTTCCGTTTTAGGTTTATTTATAGGTTACAGCTTTAATATTGCTGTCGGTTCAAGCATTGTCATTACTTCATCTATCATTTTTGCAATTAGTTTTTTAGTTTCACCAAAACAAAATTTTATAAAAAAGAAGGTTAAAATTGATGATCAAAAAATATAAAAACATATTGATAACTTTTATAGCACTAGCTGCTATCGTTTTTCTAGTAGGTTGCTCAAATAAAAAAACAGACCAAGTCACAGATAAAAAAATAAATGTGGTCGTGACTAATTCAATTTTGGCAGATATTACAAAAAATATTGCTGATGATAAAATCAATTTACATAGTATAGTTCCTGTTGGCAAAGACCCGCATGAATATGAGCCTTTGCCTGTAGATGTTCAAAAAACTTCTAGAGCAGATTTAATCTTTTACAATGGTTTAAACTTGGAAACAGGTGGAAATGCATGGTTTACAAAACTAGTGAATAATGCAAATAAAAAAGAAAATATTGATTATTTTCCTGTAAGTACTGGAGTTGAGGTCATTTATCTTGAAGGAAAGAACACTGAAGGAAAAGAAGACCCGCATGCTTGGCTCAATTTAGAGAATGGGATTATTTATGCAAAAAATATTGAACAACAGTTATCTAAAAAAGACCCAGTTAATAAGGATTTTTATAAACATAATTTAGATAAATATGTTAAAAAATTATCTGATCTTAATCAGCAAGCAAAATCTAAATTTTCTTTAATACCTGAAAATGAAAAGATGATTGTAACGAGCGAAGGTTGTTTTAAATATTTTTCTAAGGCTTATAATATTCCCTCTGCTTATATTTGGGAGATAAATACAGAAGAAGAAGGCACGCCAGACCAAATAAAAAATCTGGTTAGAAAGTTAAGAGCTACTGAACTCAAATCGCTTTTTGTAGAAAGTAGTGTTGATAATCGACCAATGAAAACTGTTTCTAAGGATACAGGAATTCCAATTTATTCAACAATATTTACAGATTCAGTGGCGAAAAAAGGGGAAAATGGGGATAGCTACTATAGTATGATGAAATGGAATTTAGATCAAATTTATAAAGGTCTTGCTAAATAGTCTTTAAAATTCATATACTTTCAAAAAAGAACTTATTTAAGTTCTTTTTTGAAATATGTAAATTAATTAATTTATGAAGAAATATTCGCTTTATAGATTTGAAATTAGACTGATTAAAATACTTAACTTAATAAATATTTTAGTATAATTAAAGAAGGAGGCTGAAATGAAATTGCTTTTAATTGATAATTATGATTCATTTACTTATCTATTGGTACAGTATTTCGAGGAATTAGATTGTAGTGTAACAGTGGTTAATGACCAAGATAAAATGAGTCAGAAAATTAGAATTTCTCCGGATTTTATTTGTGAAAATTATGATGCGATTATCATTTCTCCAGGTCCAAAAACACCAAAAGAAGCCGTTTTTAGTAGGGATGTAGTTCAACTATACGCTGGAAAAATTACTATGTTGGGAATTTGCTTGGGTCAGCAAGTCATTGCTGAATGTTTTGGGGGAAATGTTGTTCTTGGTGAGAGGCCAATGCATGGAAAAATTTCTGTCATTCGTCATAATTGTCAAGGAATTTTTAAAGGACTTCCACAAAATTTGAAAGTTGCACGTTATCATTCATTGATTGTTGACAAACTACCTAATGATTTTGAAATTGATGCGCAGAGTGAGGATGGTGTTATTCAGGCCATTCATCAGCCAAAATTAAAATTGTGGGCTTTACAATTTCACCCAGAAAGTTTAGTTACTGAATATGGTCATGAAATGTTAAATAATTTTTTGAAAGTGGTGTAGTCTTTTGAATGAATTTATAATAAAAAATACGGATATTTGGAAAATTTTCCTAAAATATTATCGGTCAGATGAAGAAATTGTTTTTTTACATAGTAGTCAAGTGACCGAAAAGGAGCATTATAGTATTTTAGCTCATAAACCTTATAAAAAGGTTTCAAAATATAAGGGGCAAGTGTTTTTTAATGGTGAAAAAAAGAAGTTGAGTTTTTTAGATGCGGTAGATTTGCTGAAGGATGAGAGAGTTGAACGGCCTAAAAATTGGCCTTTTTATCCAGAATTATTGGGTTTTGTAAGTTATGAGCAAGATCCGGCTTGTTTTGCAGTTTATGATGAAGTTTTACTTTTTGACCATAGAACAAAACTGTTACGTGTCGTGCAATTTGAACAAACTGATGGCCAATATTGGCTGACTGAATCGGAAGAAATTGAAGTGGATTCAGAGATTGAGTTTGATGGTCAGAATGGCATAGGAGCTGTTTTTATTGACCAAACGAGGCAAGAATATATTGCTTCAATAAAAAAATTACAAGACTATATGAAGGCCGGCGATATTTATGTTGCCAATTTGACGCAACAATTTGAAATTTGGTCCGATCAAAAACCTATTGATGTTTTTAAGAAAACAAGGAAACAAATTCCTGCTCCTTTCTCATCATTTTTACAATATCCTGAATGGAAAATGACGCAAATATCAAGTTCTGTGGAACGCTTTGTTTCTATTCATGATGGAGCATTAATTTCAAAACCAATTAAAGGAACAATTGCCAGAGGAGAAGATGTTGTAACTGATAGATTACAAAAGGAAATACTTTCCAACAGTAGTAAAGAACGGACTGAGTTACTGATGGTGACGGATTTATTGCGTAATGATATTGCCCGAATTAGCCAACCTTTTTCTTTGTCAGTCCCTAAATTTGCAGAAATTGAAACTTTTTCTCATGTTCATCAACTGGTGACTTCAATAAAAAGTAGAATTAAAGAAGATTTGACTTTTTCAGAATTTATGACGACTTTATTCCCGGGAGGGTCAATCACAGGTACACCTAAGAAGCGGGCAATGGAGATTATTAAGGAAGTTGAAAAACAACCTAGAGGAATTTATACAGGGATGCAGGGTTGGTTAAGTCGAGAAATGGATTTGGATATGAACATCGTGATTCGGACATTAGTTCATGACGGTGAGCATTATCAGCTTGGTGTAGGCGGTGGAATTACGTTCGAGAGCGAAGCAGAAGCAGAGTTTTCAGAGATCTTACTAAAAGCAAAACCCTTTTTAGATATTTTAGGCCTGAAAGATGTTCCAAGTATTTTATTTACAACAGGTCTTGTTAAAAATGGTGAATTGTTAAATTTAGAGGGTCATGTCAATCGCTTGAAAAAACAATACCATCATCCAGATTTGGAAGAAAAATTGAGAATATTTGCCCAAAATGTTACTGACGGAGTTTTACGTGTCAGTACTGACGGAGATACTTTGAACCCTGAGATTCGTCAGCTGACGCATTCAAATGAGGTCTATCGAGTTAAACTGTCGTCAATTAATGACAAACCTAGTCTTTTGTCTAACTTTAAACTTTCAGGCCCAGATTTTCAAAAGGTCTTTCGTCAGGAAGTCTTAGAAGCGAAAAAAGAAGGGTTTCAAGATATTCTATTTCATACAGATGGTTTGGTCAGTGAATTATCAATCGGAAATTTTGTGGCAAAAAAGGGGAATCAGTACGAAACGCCAGCCAAATATGCCCTAAAAGGAACTTTTTTAGATTTATTTGCGAAAAATCATACGCTAATATATAAAGATATTGCGATTTCTGATTTGAAAACTTACGACCGTTTTTATATGACAAATGCTGTCAGAGGATTAGTTGAAATTAAAATTGACGGAATTTCCTAATATAAGGCCTTGGTTTTACTGACCAAGGGCTTTTTTGGGACAAAAATTACTGACAGAATCTGTCAGTAAAAATATTCTAAAAATTTACTGACAAAAATAAATTATAATTAAGAAATACATCTCAAGTCTGAATTTTTAATCGCAAAAATGAGTTACAATAGATTTTATAAAGGAGAGGAGCGTGAAGATGATTAAAATCTACCAAAAATCAAGTTCAAACCAGTCAGCTGAGCGCGTTACCAGTTGGTTTAAAAAGCGAAATATTCCTTATGTTGTCATTTCCAAAACGTCATTGTGTAAAGAAGATATTGTCAGAGTTTTAGAGCTTTCAAATAAAGGTTTTGAAGAAATTATTGTTTCTGAATCAAAAGCACCCAAACTTTATTCAGAATTAAGAAGTTCTTGTGATATGGACCAAATTTCGACGGAGCAAATGATTCAATTTATTTTGAAAAATCAGCAATTATTACGTTCACCAATTACTTTTGATGACCGTCGTTTACTTATAGGTTATAATAACGAAGATATTCGGACCTTTATTCCTTGGCGTCTCCGTTAGTGAATTTGACCTGCTCTTTTGATATAATAATTTTAATGACAAAAGACAGGACATTAAGATGAAAATTGAACTTTTTGAGGAAGATATTCCCGAATTTAGTAATGAAATGATGACATTAACCCAAGTTTTTGCCACTTTTAAATGTGGTGAAGACTTGCAAATGGCACGTTACAATTTAAAAAATCAGTCAGAAATTTTTCAAAACTATCCTCAAGTGACACAGATGTTGGAAAAAAAGGATGTTTTACCTCTGACCCTTGTAGATGGAGAAATCACATTGATTGGTGACTATCCAACGGTGGAAGACTTGACAGAAATCACGGGCTTAAGTTTTCAAAATCTTGGATGTGAAGAAGACTGTCAGGACTGTTCTTGTCAGTAAAATTTACTGACAGAAATGATTAAATTCAAGAAACTAATAATAAAGATAAAAAACCTCATAGTTCTGAGGTTTTTTTGTGTAATTTAATTTTTTTATAAGCCCACTCGTAATGCGATGACATAGAAGACTGAAAATATTGCCCCAGACTAGTTGAACCTGTCCAATCAAAATATTTTTTGGTGAACAGTTCTTTGTTTGAAAAATTTTCAATGAGGGTGATTAGCTTCATATGGCTTTCAGAAAGTTGTTGTGTTATCTCAGATAATGATTTTTTTTGCCCATTTATTTGAAAATTATCATTCATTTCACCATAATTTTTCCAATTATAAGGAGAGGGCAGAAAGGACGTTTTCTCTCCTCTTTTATTTTTTTCGACAAAGTTGATTAATAACTGATGCCACTCATAGAGATGAACCATGACGTCTCTTAGATTTTTATCTCTTGCCCAATGCTTTTCTTTTTTATCTTCATCATTAAAAGTAAAATTTGCATTTTTTGTTTCTTCGTTTAGTGAATTGATTAGTGAACATAATTTCTGCCAACTTTCTTCAGAAAAAGTAATTAATTCCTCTTTGGATTGAGCTCTTGCCATTATAATCCCTCCTTGAATATATTAAGTATATTTTATCATTTTTGAATGCCTTTTCAAAATGACAGCCAAAATTAAGATTTTCACAAGAACTTATCGATAATTTTCTTATAGATTTAGTTGGATATTCTCTCCAAACCAGATATTCGTAATTATTTGACTCCATCATTTTTTAGGAATATAATCGATTAGAAAGAGGTAATAAAATGAAAATTACATTTAAAACTTTGGATGGTCGCACATTGAACAAAGAATTTATTGATGCTAATGACTTTATTCGTCAACAAAATCTTGAAATTCCAGCAATTGATGATTCTGCAAAAGTAGTTGAAGTTCTTATCGATGAAAAACCTTATGATTTTACAGGAAATATTGCTGATTTGTACTTCAAATTAAACAAATAATCTATTTACAAACGAAATTAAGAAACAAAATGACCTTCTCAAACTAACTTTGGGGAGGTCTTGTGATAGTTAAATTAGAAAATACAATTTATTTAGGAGGAAATAAGATGAAAACTTTTAATTATGGTGAAGATGAATTACAAGCGCTTGACCTCTATCAACCAAAGGAATGGAACGGAAAAACTTTAGTATTGATTCATGGCGGCGGTTGGTGGCAAGGAGACAAAGGTAAAGAAAAAGAAGGTGCCACAGGATTAGCTGCTGAAGGTTATCAGGTTGCAGCTCTGAATTATCGTTTGGCCATACAAGCTAAAAATCTTTTTCCAACCCAAGATGAGGATGTTGAAGCCGCCTACACTTGGCTTCTTAAAAATATCCCAGATTTCAAGGCTGATAACATCGCTTTTATTGGTGGCTCAACAGGTGGACATTTAGCTGCTTATTTGGGATTGACAAAAGGTCGCCCCTTTGTCAGCCTGTCAGGACTTTTAGATTTAAAGGGATTCTATGAAAATCATAAGGAAACGATTCCTAAACAATTAATCATTGCTCCAGACTTACCCAGTAAGAAGATTGACCAAGCAGGAGCCAATGATTCTTACTATAAGTGGATTATCGAAAACTTACTGACGTCAATAAATGACGATAGTTTAGAAAAGGCCTCTATTTTTTCTAAAGTAACTAAAAAGAGTGGACCGGGCTTGCTTTGCAACTCAATGAATGAGCTTGTTCCTGCTTATGAACATCAAAAATTAGCAGAACTATTGCGACAAGAGCAAATTCCCGTAGAAACTTGCCTACTTAGCGGTTCACGACATGGAGAGGCTTATATTGATGACATTTGGCCTAATCTTTTGAACTTTTTGAAACGTTATATCTAATAATGAAAACAATCAACTCAGTAGTTGATTGTTTTTTTATTTCTTTAGTAGAAGACTTTATCATTTCGATAAGCTTTAAAATCTCATCGGTATGAAAATTATTTGATTTATAGAGGGCATAAAAACCATTTTTAACTCCAGTATAGCGATAGTTATAATCTTTTTCAAAATATTTTAGAAAACGAGCAGAAATGAAAGTTGCACTATTTTTATTAATATTAATATTTGAGAGGGCATCTTGAGTTGACTCAACTGCAGTATAAGGTAAATGTGAATATAATGGATTATTTTTTACTAATATTTTGTAAACATCAATTTTACTTTTACTGACAATAAGAGAAGTGACTTCTCTTTCTAGTGGATTTTTACTGACAGAAATAATTTCGTCATCAAAGATTTTTTTGACCGAAATATCTGCTGACAGAACGGGCTGACTAGAAGCACTAATAAGTGCCAAATCACAGTAACCATTTTTCAATTCTGTCAGCGCATTAAAAGAAGAAGTGCTTTTGATAATTATGTTAGCCTGATTAGTTTCATGCTCGAAAATTTGAGGAATCACAAAATTTGTCATTAAAAAATTTCCTGAAATCCGGAGAACAGAAGAATTTTTTAAGAGCGATTCTGCGGAAACAATTGCGTTCTCAAAAAAGGAGCGAATAATTTCATAAAGCTGAATTCCAAGAGCTGTCAGCTGGATTCCCTGACCATTTTTTTCGATTAGGTGAACGCCATAAGCAGACTCAAGTTTTTTGATTTGGCTACTGACAGCTGGCTGACTGATATAAAGTGCCTCGGCTGCCTTTGATATTGACTGAAATTTTGCGACATGATAAAAAATTTCAAGCTGATGTGTATTCATTGATGTCTATTTAACTTTCACTTGTAATTGATAGAAGTCTGATTAAGACCTTATAAACGATTGACATATTTTTCACCAATTTCATTGGCATATAATTCCATGACCTTAGTCCAAAAACTGCCCTCTTTATCGCCAGATTCACTAAAATATTGCTTCATTTTATTGATTTGATTTTCATTCATACGTTCATCTAACATGTTTCCTTGTTCGGTCAGATAAAGCTGTTTGATTCTTTTGTCATTTTCATTTGGCTTGAAATGAACCAATTCTTTTTCTTTCAAATCATTCATAGGACCGTTCAAAGCTTGTTTAGAAATATCAAGCACTTCAAGTAATTCATTAACGGTCAAGCCAGGAAGTCTTCCAATGAAAAATATAATTCGTCGATGCACTTGACGAATTCCGTAAGAAAGTACTAGGTCGTCCTCTTGTTTAATAAATGCACGGTATCCGAAGTAAAATAAAGCCAAATCTCTAGTAAAATTTAAGTTATCGTTTACTTCTGAGTTTTCTTTAGTCATAACCCACTCCTTTTATTAGTCTATTATACTTGATAATTTAAATAAGTCAATATCGTTGACTTATTTAAAGAAAAGCGTTATTCTATAAATGTCAAGTTGATTGACCAATATATAATAAAATATGGAGGAATGCGATGTATACAGTAGGAGATTACCTATTAGACCGATTACACGAGTTAGGAATTGAAGAAATATTTGGAGTCCCTGGAGACTATAACTTACAATTTTTAGATCAAATTATTTCCCGCAAGGATATGAAATGGGTCGGAAATGCTAATGAATTAAATGCTTCATATATGGCTGATGGCTATGCTCGTACTAAAAAAGCTGCCGCATTTCTTACAACCTTTGGAGTAGGTGAATTGAGTGCAGTTAATGGATTAGCAGGAAGCTACGCCGAAAATTTACCAGTAGTAGAAATAGTGGGATCACCTACATCAAAAGTCCAAAATGAAGGAAAATTTGTTCATCATACGCTGGCTGACGGCGATTTTAAACACTTTATGAAAATGCACGAACCTGTTACAGCAGCTCGAACTTTACTGACAGCAGAAAATGCAACCGTTGAAATTGATCGAGTACTTTCTGCACTATTAAAAGAAAGAAAACCTGTCTATATCGACTTACCAGTTGATGTTGCTGCTGCAAAAGCAGAGAAACCCTCACTCCCTTTGAAAAAAGAAAATCCAACTTCAAATACAAGTGACCAAGAGATTTTGAATAAAATTCAAGAAAGCTTGAAAAATGCCAAAAAACCAATCGTGATTACAGGACATGAAATAATTAGTTTTGGCTTAGAAAAAACAGTCACTCAATTTATTTCAAAGACAAAACTCCCTATTACGACATTAAACTTTGGAAAAAGTTCAGTTGATGAAACTCTCCCTTCATTTTTAGGAATCTATAATGGTAAACTCTCAGAGCCTAATCTTAAAGAATTCGTGGAATCAGCCGACTTCATCCTGATGCTTGGAGTTAAACTCACAGACTCTTCAACAGGAGCCTTCACTCATCATTTAAATGAAAATAAAATGATTTCACTGAATATAAATGAAGGAAAAATATTTAACGAAAGCATCCAAAATTTTGATTTTGAATCCCTCATCTCCTCTCTCTTAAACCTAAGCGAAATAGAATACAAAGGAAAATATATTGATAAAAAGCAAGAAAACTTTGTTCCATCAAATGCGCTTTTATCACAAGACCGCCTATGGCAAGCAGTTGAAAACCTAACTCAAAGCAATGAAACAATCGTTGCTGAACAAGGAACATCATTCTTTGGCGCATCATCAATTTTCTTAAAACCAAAGAGTCATTTTATTGGTCAGCCCTTATGGGGATCAATTGGATATACTTTCCCAGCAGCATTAGGAAGCCAAATTGCAGATAAAGAAAGCAGACACCTTTTATTTATTGGTGATGGTTCACTTCAACTTACTGTGCAAGAATTAGGATTAGCAATTAGAGAAAAAATTAATCCAATTTGCTTTATTATCAATAATGATGGTTATACAGTCGAAAGAGAAATTCATGGACCAAATCAAAGCTACAATGATATTCCAATGTGGAATTACTCAAAATTACCAGAATCATTTGGGGCAACAGAAGATCGAGTAGTCTCAAAAATCGTTAGAACTGAAAATGAATTTGTGTCTGTCATGAAAGAAGCTCAAGCAGATCCAAATAGAATGTACTGGATTGAGTTAATTTTGGCAAAAGAAGATGCACCAAAAGTACTGAAAAAAATGGGCAAACTATTTGCTGAACAAAATAAATCATAATTTCTAAATAGTAAAAAACATTAGGAAATACCTAATGTTTTTTTGTTGACTAAATCAATTGTCTCTTTCTTTAGAAAACCTTAGTTTCTCAAAGACAACTTAATTAAGCCTGCCAAATATAAACTAGAGAAGTTGGAAGAAAATTCCATTTGCGGAAGAGTTCCTTTAGGAAAAATCTCTCTGAGTTCATCCTTTATCTTGTCTATATTTAAGAGTTTCTCCCAAACCTGAGGAATAAAGATGATTAATTGATGAGGGGCATACATTGCGATAATTGTTTGAATCGAATCAAATACTTTTAGATAAATCTCGTTTTGACTCAATGGAAATTCAGCATTTCTAAAAGTAGGAAGATATTTTATTTCCCCACTAATATTATTGCTTCCTTTAAAAATAGTTTGATTAATAATTAAAGAAGAACCCGGCGGAAATTTTTCTGGAAAATAAACGCCTGATAAAACCTCATTATCCTCTAAAGCATAACCTAGTGTAGCGGCGTTAATATCATTTTCAATAATGGTTTCAATCTGAGTTGAATCTCTAATTTCTTTAGCGAGATTAATATTTTTAAGCGGTGAAAAATCCATAATTCGTAATTCTCCATCAATCTCAACTCCAGTAATACCACAAGTAATTAAAACGATTTGAGGAAAAACACTTCTAAAATGATTAATATTAAGCAGAAGTTCGTCTAAATTATTAGTCTTTAAATTTTTTTGTTCAATGACATTTCCCAGAAGATCGACAATATGATAATTGACCACTAAATTTTTATCATTTTCGATAAATTGAAGGATTAGTATTAATTCTTTAGTAGTATTAAATTCATAGGCTGTTGCGAAGCGACCGCCAGTTTTAGCATGTTTATCAAGAGATTTAATGGTATCACTTTCAATCAGTTCCACAATAAGTTTATTAATTGTAACAACACTTAGTTGAGTCCCGTCTGATATTTGACGAATTGTAAGTGGTAAATGAGCATTTTTAATGTAATCAGAAATTAGTTCCTTATTGTGTTCTTTGATATTTTTAGGTTTATAGGCTTTCATAATTCTCCTTATATGATCATTTTTCAAAATAAAAACGCTTTACTAATTTTGATAAAAAAGATATAATGAAATCAACTTATTAAAGTTTGTTAATAAAGTTTATTTAAAAAAATCGGCCTGCTCTTATTATTCTTAATAAAAGGAGCAATCATTGCCATTAGAATCATTATACCACTATTTTTAAAAGATTATCCAGCAATTGGATAAAGCTAGCTAGAAAATGGAGAAACAGAATGCACATCGAACACGTAGCGATTTATGCTGAGGATATTGAAAAAATAAAAGCTTTTTATGAAAAATATTTTAATGTCACTTCAAGTGATTTATACCATAATCAAAAAACAAGCTTCAAATCTTACTTTTTAACCTTTGACTCAGGAAGTCGAATGGAAGTCACAACAAAAAAATTCTTATCAAATAGAATTGCTGAGAGTTTAGGATATGCCCACATCGCCATTGCAGTAGGTGATAAACAAGCAGTAGATAAATATGCTGAAAGATTTGTAAAAGATGGATATCCATTACTCAACGGCCCTCGTACTACGGGGGATGGCTATTATGAAGCAGTTATTCAAGATCCTGAAGGGAATTTGATTGAACTCACGACAACGCTAGATGAAGAACATAAAAAATAGAGAGTGGGTAAGGAGCTTTGGAAGTTGATTTTGATTATCAAGAGATGTTGTTAGGCAACTTATATCTTGCTGGAAATATTTTACCAGAAAATAAATCCATCCACGGCAAGAAGATTATCCAAAAAATCAATAATACTCCGATTGAAGAAAAAGAAACAATCGTTGCTTTAGAACGGCAAGTTTTTGGGAAAACAGGGGACAACCTTTATGTAACTCCCCCATTTCAGGTGGATTATGGCCGACACGTAGAAATTGGAAATAATTTCTATGCAAATATGGATTGTATTTTCTTAGATGTTAATAAAATAAAGATTGGCAATAATGTTATGGTGGGTCCACGTGTCAGTTTTTATACGGCAGGTCATCCAATAGATCCTCAAATTAGAATAGAAGAACTTGAATTTGGATTGCCTATCACGGTTGAAGATAATGTATGGATTGGTGGGAGTGCCACTATCCTTCCAGGAGTGACCATTGGTAAAAACTCAATCATTGCTGCGGGCGCAGTAGTTACGAAAGATGTTGCAGCCAATACAATTGTCGGAGGAAATCCAGCTCAGCTTATCCGAGCAATCAATGAAGAGGACAAGCGCTATTGGAACAAGAAAAAAGAAGAATATCAATCAAGATTAAAAGAAAAATAGAAATAAATCAATATATTTTTTAAATTGGAGATAATATATGATTAAAGCAATCGCCGTGGATATGGATGGGACCTTTCTTAATTCAAATAATGACTACGACAGAGAAGCATTCCTTGAGCTCTTTAAAAAATTAAAAGCGAAAGAAGTGAGGTTTGTGGTAGCAAGTGGAAATCAGTACGCTCAAATAAGTTCTTTTTTCCCAGAAATTTGGCGAGAAATAACATTTGTCTCAGAAAATGGCGGACTCGTATTTGAAAAGGGAAATTTATTAATAAAAAAGACCATTGCCAAACCAATTATTCAGGATACTTTGACTCTTTTAGAAAAGACTTCCTACAAAGTTGGAATTATTCTTTGTGGTGTACAATCTGCCTATATCCTCAAGAGCGAAAACACTGATTTGAAAAAGGAAGCAGCAAAATACTATTTTGCACTCAAAGAAATCGATTCATTTCAAGACCTTCCAGATGATGAATGGGTAAAAATTGCCCTTCAATTAGAGGATAAAAATGCTTTTTCGATTATTAATTTAATGAATGAAAAGAATAATTCTCAACTAAAAGCCGTATATAGTGGACATGGGAGTGTTGATTTGATTGCAAACGAAGTAAACAAAGGGAACACACTTAAGCAATTATTGAATCAATGGGAAATCAAGCCCGAACAATTTCTAGCCTTTGGTGATAGCAATAATGATTTAGAAATGTTAGAGCTCGCAGGCTATAGTTATTCTATGGCTAATGCAAGTGAACAAGTGGCCCGAGTAGCAAAATATCAAGCACCATCAAATAATGAGAATGGAGTAATTTCTACTATCAATGCTTTATTTGATAAATTAGGCTAAAACTTTATGAAGTGGAAGGAACAAGTAAAAACCACTTCATTCTAAGGCAGTAAACTCAAGAGTAAATAATTGATATTATAATGAACAACAATAATTTTGACCTCCTATAGAAACATGATTGTAGAGCTCTCACCAAGCACAAGGCACATTATAATGATCTAAGTAGCAATAAATCTTGTCTTCAATTTGATTTACTGTCTTAAAATGAAGTGGCTAGTTCTTAACTCAGATTCCTGAACAAAGAAATACTAATAAAAGAAAGATAATAATATGATTAAACTTGTACTTACAGATTTAGATGGTACTTTCTTAAACAAAAGCGGTAGTTTTGATCAGTCTTACTATGAGAAAGTTAAGACAATAATGGATCAGAATAATGTTATTTTTGCCCCCTGTACTGGTAAACAATGTGAACGGGTTGAAGAACTCTTTGATACCGATATTTCTAAAAATATCTGGATATTGGGCGATAGTGCAACACGAATTAAACATGAAGGTAAATATATTTATGAATCCTTATTACCAAACAAGTTAGGACTTCAAATCATTGAAAAACTAGAAAATATTGCATCAGATCATATTATTATCGCTTGTACCCCAACCGCTGCCTATATCAAGTCAACGGTCTCTGAAGAGGATGCTCAAAAAATAAGAAAGTCATATGCTGTTGTCAAAAAGCAGGAAGATTTACAAAATATTGAGGAAGACTTTGTAAAAATAACCGTTTTTGATCAAAAACTGAGAGCATTTGAAAATGTTAAAGAGCTGTCCGAATTTGAAGCGCAAGCCTATATCGTGGCCTCAGAAGCAGCATGGATTGATATTTCCAACTATAATGTCCACAAAGGAACCACCGTTCAAGCACTACAACATATTCTTGGAGTAACGAAAGAAGAAACAATTGCCTTCGGCGATGGACTCAATGATATTGAACTATTAGAAGCCGCTGGCTGTAGCTTTGCCGTTAATAATGCTTTTGACATCGTAAAAGAAAAAGCTGATTTCATAACAAAATCAAATAAAGAGAGTGGCGTCCTTCAAACAATTGAAAAGTTGTTACTTTTACAAAAATGAAAGGAATCATAGGTCTAAGTTAACTGATTAAAATGCAAAGGACAATAATACCTATTGTCCTTTTTTATGTTTTATTATTAAAGATTATCTACTACATTACTTTTGATAGCAAGACTCATAACTTTTACTTATATCTGCTTAATTAAAATGTATTTTAAAAAAGCTATTTATTTTACTAAAATAATTTTTGAGGTGAAAAAATGCTAGAAATTTATTTAATACAACATGGACAAACAAAGTGGAATCTCGAAAAGAAAATGCAAGGTTCACTCAATTCTGACTTGACAGTTGAAGGAGTTGAGCAAGCAGCATCATTAGGTAAAGAACTTAATAAATACTATTTTGATCATATTTACTCAAGTACGAGTCCTAGAGCTCTGGAAACTTCTCGAATAATATTTGGTGATGAAAAGAAAACTTCATCAGATTTGCTAGGTGAAATCGCTATGGGCGCGTGGGAAGGAAAAACTTATCAAGAAATTGAAAAACTCGCCCCTCTAGAATGGAATAATTTCTTTAATCATCCCTTTAATTACTTTCCCTCTAAAGATGGTGAATCATTTGCTCAACTAGAAGCTCGACTAAAAGTTTTTATCAAAGAAGAAGGACTTAGGGAGCGTTCAGGCAAAATCGCAATCGTTTCTCATCGAATAACGATTAGAATGCTGATTTCTCTCTTATTAAACAACAAAGAACTTTATGGTGAGATGGACCTTAGCTCGACATCATTAAGCATTATAGAAGTAGAAAATAAAAAAGCAAAATTAAAGCTCTTAAACTCTACAGCACACTATTAATAATAAAAAATCAAATCATTTCCTGATTTGATTTTTTTATCAATATTATCGAAGAAATAAAATCCCAATTCCGATAAAAACAAGTAGATAAAGAAAATTTAAAAGCGTAAAAAGACCGAAAAATTTCAAGGTAGATTTGTCTTTAACATTCAATTGATATTGCCTTAAGGCTAGCAAGTTAGCCAAAGAAGCCACTAGAGTTCCTAAACCACCGATTGTCACTCCCAAGTATAAAGGAGAAAGTTGCCCGGTAAATTTTGATAGTAAGACAGCAGCAGGAACATTGCTGATGACCTGACTAGATAAGATAGAGGTAAAGAAAATAGTGAGGTCATTATTCATTAGCTGATGAAGCCAGTCATGAATCAAAGGAATGCGTCCAAGCGCGCCAACAATAATAAAGAAGTTAATAAAAGTTAAGATGATTCCATAATCCACTTCTTGATAAACTTTTTTCTCGATAAGATAAGCACAGACCAAGCTTGCCATTAAAGAAATCCAAACAGGAATCAGAGCTAATACACCCAAAAGTACAATTAAGGTCGTGAATCCTAACAAGTAAAGGTCTCGTTTTTTGATAGAAAATGCCTTGTTTTCTATCTGGCTGACAGCTCTCTTTGAAAATAATAAGGCACATAAAAATAAAGTCAATAAACTGACCAATCCTAAAGGTATGGAGAGTTTGAAAAAGTCTAAAAGTTTTAAATGATAATAAGAGACCAAATACAAATTTTGAGGATTTCCAATAGGTGTAATCGCACTACCTAAGTTGGCATAAATGGTCATCAAACTAATCAAGCCAATTTTAGGTAACTTCACCTTTCGGTTGATATTAAAAACAATCGGCACCAAAGTTAAAATCGCCACATCATTCGTAAAAAACATCGAACCAAAGAAAGACAAGAGTAGCACCACTAAAGCCACTTGTCTCAAGTTTTGACATTTATCAATAATAAAGGCCGCAAAATATTTTAAAATACCAAGAATTTCAAAAATAGAAATAAGAATAATCAAGCTCAAAAGAGCCAAAATGGTTTTCAAATCAATATCAGAAGCTCTGACCGTTCCAAAAATTAAAGAAAGAATCGCCAGAACGAAAGTAAATAAAAAGGTTTTATCAGAAAAAATACGTTTTAGAGTAGTAGCCATGAAAGTTCCCCATCAGGAAGTTATTTTTAATTAATTTTAGCATAAAACTAACATCTGCTATCATTTTTAAAACTACAAGATTTAACTGTTTTAATAAAAAGATTATATTTGTTATGAATCTCACAAAAAATGTTTATTTATTTGATATAATGATATTTATATAGTACTGACTAACAAAAAATTAATCTTTTGATGAATTTGAAAGGGATGTGATGACTGAAATTGATAAAATTCTTCCAAAAAAGCAAGAGAAACAACAAGCCTTTATTCTCGATCATGGTAAAATCGAAGAAGGAAAATTAAAATATGCTGATGATCAAACAAGTTATGGCTGGAACATCAAACGTTATAATCGTCTAAAAGAGGGAGCTTTTGTTCTTAATCGTCATCCAAGTAAACTATCGAAAGATAAGAAGTTTGAGATTTACGCTGGAGGGTATGTCGAACAGATTTCTAAACCAGATGAAGATGGAAATGTAAGGGCATTGATAACACATTCCTTTAATATTGAACCACCCATAAAACAAGGGGACGATTTTATAGAAAGTTTTAAATGGAGTAGTAAAAAGAAAAAATCGAACAATTGGGCGAATTTCTGGAATCAGTATGAAATGAATGAAATAAAAATTGATGAATTCGAAAAATTAGTAAATGCTGTCCAATGCGTTCCTGCTGAAAGTACTGCCTCTGAAGACGAAAAAATATCTGAAGAAGAAATTAAAACTTTTGTCGAAAAAGGTTTTACAATTTCCTATGAAGAAGATAACACAACCCACTCTAAAAGAAAAAAAACAACTAAATTTGGACTAATGTCAAATATTTAGACACAAAATGAGCTATATTTTCTTAAAATAATTTTCTTCTTTCTGATTTGGAGTTAAACCATTGTTGGCGGAATGAGGATTATAATTGTTATAAAATTGTTCGATGTATTCAAAGCAAGAGAGTTGAACTTCTTGAATGGAGTGATAAGTTCTGCGATTAATTTCTCGTTGTTTAAGATACTTGAAAAAGACCTCGGTGACGGCATTATCATAAGGATATCCAGGCTTGGAGTAAGAAGCAAGCAATTGATGCTCATCTAATAACTTTCTAAAGGAAGCTGATTTAAATTGGCTTCCTTGATCCGAATGAAAGATAATTGGTTCCTTAGGCTTCCTCTTATTTATAGCTGTTTCTAAGGTGTCACAGGCGAGTTTGGCATCAATCCTATCACTTACTTTCCACGCGATACATTTCCTTGAGTAGAGGTCAAGGATAGCACAGAGATAAACATGTCGCTTAGGTCCTATAGAGATATAAGTGAAATCAGTTGTCCAAACTTGATTCGGGGAGTTCGGGTTAAATTCTTGTTTAAGCAGATTACCAGAAGAAAATACAGGAGATTTATTTGATTTAAAACGAGGTTTGATGGTTGACATTTTAGGGAGTGTCATAGACTTGAGAAGTCTTAAGATACGGCCTTCAGAAATATTAACGCCATAATCACGCAGAAGAATGATTTTAAAAGCTCTCGTTCCAATTCTTTTCTTGGCTTTCATATAAATTTCAAGGAGTAATTTTCTCAAGCGTTGATTTTCTACTTCACGCTTCGAAGGCCTCTTGTTTATGAAGTTATAGTAGGTGGAACGATTGACATGTAAAACACGACAGAGCATAACTGTCGTGTGTTCAAATCGGAGTCGATAGACGGCTTTTAATCTCATTTGGAGTTTTGCATGAATATGGCACTCGCTTTTTTTAAGATCAGATTTTCTTCCTCTAGTTGGGCATTCCTTTTTTGTAATTCTTGAATCTGTTTAGCAGTCAACACCGTATTATCTTCAAGACGCACTTGAGAGTACTGCTTAATCCATTTTGCAAGTGCAGAAGAAGATACCCCATAATCTTTACAGAGTTCAGTTTGTGTTTTACCAGTTTGATAGAGATTAACGAGCGATTGTTTGAAATCCTCGTCGTAACGTTTAAAACCTGACATAAAAGTCCTTTCATTTTTGTGTCTTAATAGACAGATTATAACACACAATTTTCTGTCCACTTTTATAGTATAGCTCCAAATTATTGCAAAACCAATTGACTTTGGAAGTATTCAAAAGCAAAGACAAAAAATAGGCGCACTCGGAGAAGCAATTGTATTTGAACTTCTTATTAAAAAGGCACAAAAAAATAATAATAAACTACCGATTCACGTATCTAAAGTTGAAGGAGATGGATTAGGTTATGATATTCGGTGTTGGAATGAGCTTGGAGAAGAGTGTTACATAGAAGTGAAAACTTCTACAAGTAAATTTTCAGATGGATTTGAGATGTCCAGAAACGAAATAAAAGCATCAACTTCGAAAAATGCAAATTATTTTATTTATAGAGTTTATGATTTAAATATAAAAACAAGAGAATGTAAAATTAAAATATTTGAAGGTCCAGTGAGTAGTGAGACATTTAATTTGGAAGCTACTTCCTATAAGGTTTACCAAAAATGAAAAGTATTTTATAAAAAAATAATATTATAACGGCTAGTGTTTTACTCTTTGCCATTTTTATTCTACATTTAGATTTGTTCCAAATTAGTAGAGTTAATATTTTTTCAATTTATTATTTATTATGAACATTTTGCTATAATTAAAGTAGTTAAAATCAGGTAGGAGTGACTTATGACTGCAGAAAAAGAAATAGAAGATCAGTTTATTCATATTTTAAGTGAGGCTGAAAATCAGTGGCGTTATCGTAATGATATACGCACAGAAGAAGCGCTTTGGCAAAATCTTAGAGTTCACTTGAATCGAATAAACCAGGCACAACTTTCTGGAACTCAATTGACGAATACAGAATTTGAACGTATAAGAGTGGAATTTGGCCGTTTAACTGCAACACCTTTTCAGGCTTCCCAATGGTTAAGAGGGGAGAATGGTGTGGCTCAAATTACACTGGAACGCGAAGATAATTCTAAAATTACTTTAGAGTTTTTCAGAAATAAGGATGTGGCTGGAGGAATTTCTTCTTATGAGGTTGTTAATCAAATCGTTCCAGATTCTGATCGAATGACGCGAGGAGATGTAACTCTTTTGATTAATGGATTGCCCATCATCCATGTTGAGCTAAAAAATGAGGTTGCAAAAGATGGTTATATGCAAGCTTATCGCCAAATAGAACGCTATGCCCTAGATGGCTTTTTTGATGGGATATATGCTACTACACAAATTTTTATTGTCTCTAATAAGGTTCAAACAAAGTATTTTGCTAGACCAAGCGAGAATACGGAAAAAGCCTATAGAAGAATGGAGAAGTTTCTTTTTAACTGGAGAACTTCTGATAATGATGCAGTAGATAATCTTTTTGATTTTACTCGTCAGGTGTTGCGTATTCCAGCAGCTCATGAATTGATTAGTCAATATACTGTTTTGGTAGATGATCAAAAAAGTCAGAAATTTTTAATGGTTTTACGTCCATATCAGATCCATGCGATTAAAGAGATTCGTAAAAATGCTTCAAACCATAAAGGTGGATTTATTTGGCATGCTACTGGTTCCGGGAAAACAATTACAAGCTTCGTAGCAACAAAGTTATTGGCACAAAATGCAACTGGGGTAGATCGTACAATCATGGTAGTAGACCGAACGGATCTTGATGCTCAAACACAAGATGAGTTTACAAAATTTGCATCAGAATTTCATACTGGTCAAACAAGTGGAACTGCAAAATCTAATACGTTGATTGTTGGAATAAAAAACCAACATCAATTAACGAGAAGTCTCCTTTCGAAGAAAAATAATAATACAATTTTGGTCACTACGATTCAAAAATTATCTGCGGCTATGAGAGCAGCTAAAGCAGAGACAGAAAAGGATGGAACAGAACGTTTTGCCAAATTACGTGGTGAACATATTGTCTTTATTGTTGATGAAGCGCATAGAGCTGTTAGTGATGAGGAAATGAAGAAAATAAGAAAATTATTTCCAAATTCAACTTGGTTTGGACTCACAGGAACTCCTATTTTTGATAAAAATAAAAAACAAGAAAATGGAACTTTTGCGAGAACAACTGAACAACAATATGGCAATCTCTTGCATGCCTATACAACAAAAAATGCAATGGATGACAAAGCAGTACTTAATTTTCAAGTTGAATACCACTCATTATTATCTTCCGATGAGCAAGAAGCGTTTCTTGAAAAATTGGCAGAACAAGTTCCAAGTGAACCTATAGAACAGGAAAAACTTTTAAATAATGAAGTTTATCAATCAGATAAACACATTGAGGCAATGCTTCATAAGATTTTTAATCGACGTAGTTTAGTTAAAAAATTTAATGTCCAAAATGGCTACCCAACAATGTCGGCGATTTTAACAACGCATTCTATCGCACAGGCAAAGAATATTTATCATAAGTTAATGCAAATGAAGAAAGATGGATCTCTGTTCTCTGGAAAAGATTACGATGAAAAAAGAAGACTTATTGACGAAGATTTTCCTCGGGTAGCAATTACATTCTCAACAAATCCAGATCAACTTGAAAAGAATCAACAAGATGATGAACTTTTAGATATTATGAAAGAGTATAGCGAAATGTATCAACAAACTGCTTATACAGATGAAAAGCTCTATAATCAAAATATCAATAAACGTTTAGCAAGAAAAGAAGCTCAATATCAAAAAAATGGACAATGGCTTGATTTGGTTATCGTTGTTGATCGACTTTTAACAGGTTTTGATGCACCAACTATTCAAACCCTATATGTTGATAGAGAAATGAACTACCAAAAACTTCTACAGGCTTTTTCACGTACTAATCGTCTCTATCCGGGAAAAGATAACGGGATGATTGTTACTTTCAGAAAACCTGAAATAATGAAACAAAATGTTGCTGACACTTTTGAGCTTTTCTCAAATGAGGCTCAAGATTGGATTGAATTACTTCCTCCTGAATATAAAGCGGTAAAAAATAACTTTAAAGACTTGAAGAAAGCTTATGAAACGGCAAAAAAACAACTGGAAGAAAGCCCTAATGATTTAAAAACTAAGATTAATAAACTGCAGGCCTTCCAGAAGATGGATAAGGTTTATAAAGCCTTAAAAAGCTATGATGAGTATGAAGAAGAAGCAGAGAGTTACACAAGCTTTGAAAAAAACTTAGATGATTATCGTGGAGATGCAGAAAACTTACGTGGGGAAATCAAGTCTGAGCTAGAACCTGATGAAGGCGATAAGCCAGATATTGATGAACTCTTACAAGATGTTGAATTTTCTTCAGAGTTAAATGCGATACATCAGGATAAGGTAGACAGTTTTTACATTAATCAGTTACTAAAAAATCTTAAAGAAAAAATAGAAGGCGCTGAAGAAAAATTTGATGAAGAAATAAAGTCAAAAGATCCAATGGTTCAACCTATTTATCATGAGATAAAACGTCAGATTCAAAATTCAATTGAAGACATAGACATCTCGGAAATTAAAGCTAAAATGTTTACAAATGAAATTAGTAATCGTATTCAAGAAGAGGTGCGCAACTACGCTCTTCCAGAGGATTCTGTCAAATCAGCATTTAATGAATATCGACCAGAAAAATCAGAAATTCCATATTTAGCTAATATAGTTGATAATATGTCTTTATCTAAAAGTGATTTTGAAGAGAAAACTGGTAAAAAATATAGAAGTAGAACAAAAGTTATGGGAAGTCGTCTCAAAGACGTCTTTACAGAGCTACAAAAATTAAAAGAAGAAATATAGAAATAAGAAAAAAACATAAATAGATGTCTATTTATGTTTTTTTCTTGACAGTTCCTTTTTTTTATTGTAAGATATTAATCAATAGGTTTCTATTTATTGAAAAGGAGGAGTGATGTTCAAAAAACTTCGTGATTTAGTATCAATGGAAAATGGTAATGTTTTCCCAAAAGACACATCTCTCAACGATGGGGAACTCAAAAAAGAATTGTGCTATCTTTATAGTCCTGCTGTCTTTGAGTATGATAGGTATTTGGGGGGAGACGCAAAAGGTGATGAAAGATATATAGAATTCCCACAAAAATTCATCAGTGTCCTAACGGGAGATATTGTCATCTCTCCTGTAACACAGTTGGCTACAATTGTAAGAAACCATGGAACCCCTTTACTTCTTTCTCCAAATTATGTAAAAGTATTACCAGACGAAGAAAAACTTGATAGAGCATACTTTGTATTTTGGTTCAATGAACTTTTTGAATCAAGAAAGCAAATTTTTGAAATGAAGCAAGGGACAACAGTTATTAAATTATCAACTAATAGCTTGAAGGAATTGACGATTTCTCTACCTAATCTAACACAGCAAAAGCTAATAGGTACAGGATATATTAATTCTCTGATGCTTGTGGAACAACTTAAAAGAAAACAAAAATTACAAGTAGCTCTCTTAAAAGGAATTAACCAGCAGTTAATAGAAGGTGAAAAGTTATGAGCGAATATATTAAAAATTTTGATACTTGGAATGAAGTGCAAAAGCAACTTAATTCAAGTAAGCGACGGATTTTTTTTAAGAAACGGGATATATGGTGGGCGTCAATTGGTGTAAATATTGGGAGTGAGATTGATGGTAAACATGAGTATTTTGAACGTCCAGTGTTGGTCATTAAAAAAATTAGCGCAATTTCCGCCTTTGTAGTTCCCTTAACGAGTACGATTAGAGAAAATGATGAACGCTTTGTAACGTATGAAATCAATGGAAAAAAACGGTCTGCTGCAATTTCTCAAGCACGGGCAATTGATATTCACAGATTTAGAAGAAGATTCAAATATAAAATGTCGAATGATAACTTTGTTAAGATTATAACTTGCTTTAGAAACCAGTTTCCTGAGTAAAAAAAATCGGCTCGAGAATAATCTCGAGCCTCAAGTGGCAATCTTGGCTTACGCCTCAGCCTTAATACTTTAATTATATCAAATTGGGTATATAAGTCAAGTTTTTATCCTTATATCAAAAATTTACAACTATAGAAAGAAGAAATTTAATGTCAACAACACTAAATAATCAACTTTGGGCATCAGCGGATATTCTCCGTGGAAAGATGGATGCTAGCGAGTATAAAAACTATCTCTTAGGTTTAATTTTCTATAAATATCTATCAGATGTTGAACTACGTGAAGTTTATGAACAAGAAAATGGTCAGACAACAGAGTTCCCAGAGCGTGAGGAACAGTTCAA
This sequence comes from Lactococcus sp. KTH0-1S, assembly GCF_052544945.1. Taxonomy (NCBI): domain Bacteria; kingdom Bacillati; phylum Bacillota; class Bacilli; order Lactobacillales; family Streptococcaceae; genus Lactococcus; species Lactococcus sp. KTH0-1S. The sequence continues at coordinate 1,314,993 of NZ_CP195165.1, read as the reverse complement.
AATCTTGAAAGATTGGTATGACGAAGATAAAGATGATCTTGAAGAAATTATGCGTCTACAAAGGGGTTATTTCATTGCTCCCGAACAGCTTTTTTATCATTTTCGCCAAAAGGCAGATGCTTATGAGTTTAGATTGGTCGACTTGCAATCAGGCTTTAACGGCTTGGAGCGACAAGGGGACCAGTTCAGTAACCTCTTTGCAGATATTGATTTAAATTCAACAAAACTTGGCTCTAATGACCAACAAAGAAATGTTACGATTACTGAAGTGATTAAAGCGCTTGATGAAATAGATCTTTTCGAACATAATGGTGACGTAATAGGTGATGCTTATGAGTATCTGATTGGTCAGTTTGCAGCAGGAGCAGGAAAAAAAGCTGGTGAATTTTATACTCCTCAAGCTGTTTCTCGCATTATTTCAGAAATCACTTCAATTGGTCAAGAAAGTAGAGCACCTTTTCATATCTATGACCCAACGATGGGGTCTGGGTCACTCATGTTGAATATTCGTAATTACATTCATGATAAAGATAAAATTCATTATCATGGTCAAGAGTTGAATACAACAACTTTCAACTTAGCACGAATGAATCTTATTTTGCACGGTGTTGACAAAGGAAGAATGCGTCTTAAAAACGGGGATACTCTAGATAGTGACTGGCCAACAGAAGAGCCTCATCAGTTTGATGCTGTCGTCATGAATCCCCCTTACTCAGCAAAATGGTCTGCGGCTGAAAAGTTCCTCTCTGATGCACGTTTTGAACGTTATGGAAAATTAGCACCTAAATCGAAAGCAGACTTCGCTTTCTTACTTCATGGATTCTATCACTTGAAAGATACTGGGACAATGGGAATTGTTTTACCCCATGGTGTATTATTCCGGGGAGCAGCAGAAGGTGTGATTCGTAAAGCCTTGCTTGAAATGAGTGCAATCGATGCGGTTATCGGCTTACCTGCAAATATTTTTTATGGAACAAGCATACCAACAACAGTAATTATCTTAAAGAAAAATCGTGATAATCGTGACGTTTTGTTTATTGATGCTTCAAATGATTTTGAAAAACAAAAAAATCAAAACATACTTAGAGATAGTGATATTGAAAAAATTATTAGAACTTATAAATCACGTGAGAATGTTGAAAAATATGCCCATTTAGCAAGTTTTGAAGAGATAGAATCAAATGATTTCAATCTTAATATTCCACGCTATGTTGATACTTTTGAAGAAGAAGAACCTATTGATATTATTGCGCTAAGTCAAGAAATTGTAGACATTAATCAAGAGATTAGTAATACAGAACAAGAATTCCTCTCAATGTTAAATCAACTTGCGGTAACAGATGATAGTCGTGAGATTATTGAAGCTACTAAACGAATTTTTGGAGAATGATATGACAAGTGATAATAATTTAAATGTCGAAAAAAATAAAGTAGATGTCTCTAAAAATGTTCCTGAGCTTAGATTTCAAGGGTTTATAGATGCTTGGGAACTGCGTAAGTTAAGTGATGTAACAAAAAGAGTCATACGTAAAAATAAAAACTTAGAATCCACATTGCCTCTTACTATTTCAGCCCAAGAGGGATTGATAGATCAAAATGAGTTTTTCAATAAAACGGTTGCTAGTAGAGATGTTAGCGGATATTATCTTATTAAAAATGGAGAATTTGCTTATAACAAATCCTATTCAAACGGTTACCCATGGGGAGCTGTGAAACGATTGAATCGTTATAACATAGGAGTATTATCCACTTTGTATATTGTATTCAAACCTACGAATATAGATACTGATTTTTTAGAGAAATATTATGATACCACTAATTGGTATAAAGAGGTTTCAAAACATGCTGCTGAAGGTGCAAGAAATCATGGGCTATTAAATATCGCAGCAACTGATTTTTTTAAAACTGAACTAGTAATATCTAAAAGTTTAGAAGAGCAACAAAAAATAGGTGTGTTCTTTAAACAATTAGATGATACTATCGCTCTTCATCAACGTAAGTTAGACAAACTGAAATTGCTTAAACAAGGATACTTACAGCAATTATTCCCAAAAAATGATGAAAAAGTCCCAAGAGTTAGATTTACTAACTTTGAGCATGAATGGGAACTGCGTAAGTTAGGTAACGTATTTAAAAAAATTAGAAATGCATTTGTTGGAACTGCTACTCCTTATTATATTGATAGTGGTCACTTCTATTTAGAATCAAATAATGTTAAAAATGGTGAAATTAATAGAGATACTGAAGTGTTTATTAATGATGAATTTTACAATAAACAGGCTGATAAATTACTGCATACCGGAGATATTGTAATGGTTCAGTCAGGTCATGTTGGCCATACAGCAGTAATCCCGTCAGAGCTTGATGGAACTGCTGCGCATGCTCTTATTATGTTTACAGATTATAAAGAGGACACTGATCCATTTTTCTTAAATTATCAGTTCCAAACACATAAATCTAAAAGAAAGCTAGATACAATAACGACAGGTAACACTATAAAACATATTTTATCTTCAGAGATGAAGGAATTTTTTGTAGACTATCCTTGTTTTGAAGAACAACAAAAGATTGGTGAATTCTTTGAACAACTAAACGACAGCATCGCTCTTCATCAGTCTAAACTTGACAAATTAAAATCAATAAAACAATCCCTTCTCCAAAAAATGTTTATATAATAATTATTGAGAACATAAAATCTCCTTGATAGAATAGGTATGGAAAGTTAGCTTTCTAAACTATTTAATCAAGGAGATTTTTTATTTTGGTAAAAAACAAAAAAGCAAAGCAATTATTTTCGGAGTATTTTGAGGAATGGATTGAGCTTTATAAAGTTGGTGCAGTGCGCCCTATCACATTGAAAAAATACTATATTAGTAAGCAACACTTGGAAAAACTTGTACCTGACTTACAAGTTTGTGATGTTACTCGTAGAAGTTATCAAAAACTATTGAACGATTACGCTCTTTCACACGAAAAACAAACAACAATGGACTTTCATCACCACCTTAAAGGAGCAATATTAGATGCAGTAGATGATGGTTTAATTATGCAAAACCCAACAAGAAAAATTATCATAAAAGGAAAAACTCCGAGGAAAAAAAGACCAAAATTTTTGAATTTATATGAAGTTCAAGCACTAGTTAAACAAATGAATCTTACGAGTGAAATTAATTGGGATTGGTTTATACTCTTGATTTTAAAAACAGGAATACGTTTTTCTGAGGCATTAGCTATTACACCAGATGATTTTGATTTCTCAAATCAAAAATTAACAATTGATAAAACTTGGGATTACAAGTCTTCCGTTGGAAAATTTCAACCAACTAAAAACAAGTCATCTAAGCGAAAGATACAGTTAGATTGGCAAACCGCTATGCAATTTTCACAATTAATCAAAAATTTTCCAAACGAAGAACCGATTTTTGTAAAAGGACGAATATTTAATTCTACTGTAAACAATAGACTTCAAGTTTTATGCACAAAAGCAAATATTCCCTCTATTTCAATCCATGGATTAAGACACACGCATGCGTCACTTCTTTTATTTGCTGACGTTTCTATTGCCAGTGTGGCTAGAAGATTAGGTCATTCAAGTATGTCAACCACCCAGGAAACTTATCTTCATATTATTCAAGAGCTTGAAAATCAAGATAATGATAAAATTATGAGACATTTGTCAATTATAGCTTAAAATAAAAAGGCGCCATAATACGCCTTTTTAAATGAACATTTTTTGTAACAATGCTTGTTTTATAGATTTTAAGTTAGCAATTTTAGACTGTTGAAGAAGAATACGCCTATTTAAATTGAGTAGCAAATCAGAAACTTTTATTTGCTCATCTAAAGCTGGTACAAAGAACACCAAATCTTTAAGTTTTTCCTGAGACATTGTTTGTACACTGGATCCTCCAGTTATACCTTTAACTTTTTTTAAAAAATCTGGGTGTCTTAAAGATTGAAATAGAAAGTAGTTATCAACTGTTTTATTTGGTGTCAATAGAGCAAACTGTGGATTAATAGTTGCTTTTTCCTTAAGTTCATGAACATAGGCTATCTTACCAATTGAAGCTGTTTTTGTAAATAAAATATCACCCGATTTAACTTTGATCTCAGGAGATTCATAATATTTATCAAGCGAGATATAATCATTATCATCAATAGTAAGATTGCCATCATTATCAATGTCAGAAGGACTAAATGTTATAGCTCCTTGATGTGGTGGAACCAGATCAGTTCTTTTATAACCACGGAAACCAATTCTTCCACGTAAAAATGCAGAATTTCCAACTTCACACAATTTCCAATCTCTCTCAAAGTTAGTAAATCTGAGCCTTGGCACTTTTTCACCATTTTGAGGAAACAATCGTTGTAAATAACCCTGTTTGAGCCGTTTAAGTTTGTCTAACTTACGTTGATGAAGAGCGATAGTCTCATCTATCTGTTTGAAGAATGACCCGATTTTTTGTTGTTCTTCTATTTTTATAGGAAAATATATTGTTAATTTACGTTGTTCGGTAATTCCTACATAAGGTCTAGTAGATTGCTTAGCTATTTTGTGTATATTTTTTTGAAATACTGAAGATCTTAATACAGATGAAAAAAAATTTCTATCTAATCTTGAAAAGTCTAGAATACGATAATAAGTTATTTGTGGAGTTAACATGGCATATTCTGTATTTACCCCCTCTAAAATCCCTACTTCACCGATTGTAGCTTTATGAGTAAGCAAAATATCACCATTTTTAGCAAATCCTTTATCCAAAGCCCCAGCAGTTTCTTTAGAAATAAAAGTACAATTTTTTATATCAACCTTGTTATTTTTGATATCTTTTGCCATTAAAAATGGAATCCCTGATTCTACATAATCACTTGATTTTGGATGTTTTTCACCGTGATTACCGTCTATCGGTGAATCTATAATATTTTGATCAATTAACCATTGAAACTTACGCTGTTCCCAAGCATTAATTTAAAGGTAGAGATGCTAATAAAATAAAAGAAGCGAGAGTTATCTTGCTTTTTGTTTTTAATGTTTCATTACTAACAAACTTAAACACAACATTTCCCAGTTCACATCGCAAGAAAAATCAGAAAACCAAACCATGAGAGCGCTATATTTATTTTTAGATAAAAACTTGTATATAAGTTTTGTAACAAACGAAAGAGATAAACCATGAAATCATCTATCTTTATTCCATATCTTCTAAGAGATGGCGCAATCTTACAAAGAAATCAAGAGAACCGTTTCTGGGGATATACGGGTTCAGAACAGGAAGTCATATTGTCGTATGAAGAGATAATTTTAAAAACTAAATCTGATGAAAAAGGTTATTTCGATATTATTCTTCCAGCACACGAAGTAAGTGAGAGCATTGACTTTAAAGTTTCAACTGTTGATGCAGAAATTGTTCTCAAAGATATTTGTTTTGGCGATGTGTTCCTACTTGGTGGTCAATCAAATATGCAACTTTGGATGGAACGTCTCAAAACGCGCTATCCTGATGAGATAGAACAAGCCAGAAATCCTTTGCTTCGTTATTTTGAGGTACCACAAGAACCTTCTTTCAATAACATTAAAACAGAATTAACCTCAGGACGATGGAAAAGAGCAGTTGGCGAAGATTTAAAGAATTTGTCAGGGATAGGTTATTTTTTTGCTAAAGAAAAATTTTTAGAAGATGGTGTACCAATAGGCTTGATTGCTACAGCAGCAGGTGGGACACCGCTTAATGCTTGGTTGAGTGAAGAGTCTTTAACCAAATTTAATTCTCTTCCACCATCCTATAATGCTTTAAAAAATAAAGAATATCTAAAAGAAATTCAAAATCTTGATAAGTTCTATCAAGACAATTATCAGAAACTTTGCGAAGAAACAGATGAAGGTTTACATCAATCTTGGCAAGACCCTAACTTTGATGATAGGAATTGGGCTGAAATTTCATTGAATGAGACTTGGATTGAAAAATATACTTTTCCAGGTACACTTTGGTTAAGAAAAAAACTTCAAATTTCAGACGAATTTATTGGAAAAATGGGAGAGCTACGCTTTGGAATAATGACTGATGCTGATGTTATCTATGTCAATGGAAAGAAAATAGGCAATACTGACTACAAGTATCCACCTAGAAATTACAAAATATCTAAGTTAACAAAAAGTTTTACGATTGCAATTCGTCTTAAAATTTATAATGCTCCTGGTGGAATTACTCATAGTAAGCCTCATATTCTCTTAGTTGGAGAGAATCATTTAGATTTAAATCATGGCTGGAAAATTAGGCGAAGCAGTACATTACCCGAACGTTATAAGGAATACTTTATTAATTATGAACCAACTGGTTTATATAATGGTATGATTGCACCTTTACAAAAGTTAAAGTTTGCAGCTATTCTCTGGTATCAAGGTGAAAGTGATGCAGGTAGTCCGCAAAATTATGGCCCACGTTTTCGCGAATTAATCGAAAGTTGGCGAAAACTCTTTAAGCAACCAACTTTACCTTTTCTTTATGTCCAATTACCAAATTGTGATACTGAAAAAGAGGCAGATTGGGCAAGACTTCGTGAAGAACAAAAAGAGGGGCTAAAAATATCACGAACAGCCATGGTCGTGACAATCAGAGATGGAGAAGATGATGATCTCCACCCTTTAAATAAAAAAGATGTCGCTCATAAACTATTAAACGCTTATCATAATGTTAAATTATTCCCAAATGGTTATTGTATAGGTCCTCTTGCTAAAGAAGCTATACAAGCGAAAAAGAATGTCATTATCCTTTCATTTGAAACTTTTGGAAAAAAATTTAACGTTGAGAAAAATAAGGATTTTGAACTTTTTCAAGGAGGGCATAGTTATAAAGTAAGAGACTATCGTCAAGTTGAGGAACAAATTATTTTAGAGCTTCCTGCAACCTTATCACTTCAACCTGATGTGAAAATCAGGTACAACTGGAGCAATGCTCCGCAAGCATTTATTTGGAATGAAGAGGGATATCCAGCTTCTCCCTTCGAATTAAATATTCAATAAAAAACTCATAATAGGAGAAAAACAAAATGAATCTCACAAAAAATTGGAAAAAGCTTTGCCTTGGCTCTGTTGCTTTACTTGCAACTGTAACCCTAGTTGCTTGTGGTACAAGTACAAGTAGTTCGAAAAAATCTGCTGGCAATGCTGATTTGAACAAAAAACAGACTATTACATTATGGTCATTTACTACGATGCAACCACAGATTGATGAATTAAAAAAGGAAAAACCAAACCTTACCATCAAACAAGTTGTTGTTCCCTATGCTAACTTTCAAACAAAACTAGACTCTGTTTTGGGAACAGATAAAGCGCCAGATATGGTGGCGTTAGATGCAGGTTTTGTTGAAAAATATGTTCAATCAGGTAAATTAACAAATCTTGGAGATTACGGAGTTGCTTCAGCCGCCAAGGGGAATTACCAATATACGCTTGATATGGGGAAAGATAGCAAAGGAAAACAAGTAGCAGTTTCTTACCAAGCAGCTCCGGGGGCTTACTACTATAATACTAATGTTTTCCAAGAATATTTAGGTATTGCTCCAAATGACGTAGCTTCTGCTCAGAAAGCTTTGTCTAGTTGGGATGCAATTAAGAAGACTGGCGAAACAATCAAAGAAAAATCTGGTGGACAAGCTTATCTTTTTAGCTCACTTGAAGAAATTTATAATCCAGTTATTGGTGCAAGAAAAGATGGTTGGGTGATTGATAATAAACTTAAAATTGATAGTTCAATGACTGATTCATTAGATTTGATGAAAGAAGCTGTTTCAGAAGGTTGGTGTCAAAATACAACTCCTCAAACTCCTGACTGGTATGGTGGAATTTCATCTAACAAGATTGGGGCTTATGCAATGCCATCTTGGGGCCTCTTTTATTGGTTAAAAAACTATGCTAAAGATACAGCTGGAGCATGGCGCGTGACAGAAGGGCCAGTGTCTTATTCGTGGGGTGGAACTTGGCTTGCAGGAGTTCAAGGTTCTAAAAATGCTGATGCAGCTTCAGCACTCGCTGTTTATATGGGAACAAACAAAGAATTCCAAACATGGGATGTCAAAACACAAAATGACTTTGGCTCAGTGAAAGCAATCAATAAAGAACAAGGTAAAGATGCCAAGGTCAGTTTGATTGGTGGACAAAATCCTTATCCTGTTTGGTCAAAAGTTGCAGATACCATTAATGGTAAAAATCAAACACAATACGACCAAAGTATTCAATCAATTTGGATTAATGATGTTGTTAATCCTTATGCTACAGGAAAAGTCACTAAATCTAAAGCACTCGATACATTCAAGTCAGATGTTAAGTCTGCCTATCCTAATATTGAAGTGAAATAAGTACATTTAGAAAACATAAGAGAAGCAAGGACTATGTTTGCTTCTCTTTTTATAGTAAGGAGATAAAATGGAAAACACTAAAAAGAGTGTTCGAAAGAAAAAATCAAATTTCGAGAAATATAATCGTTTTGGTTATTATTTCTTAATTCCATTTTTTGTGGGATTTTTACTTTTTACACTTTATCCAATGATTTATTCAATTGCGATTAGTTTTACCAGTATGAATGGTTGGCAATCTTTTTCAGATGCGACTAATGTTGGCTTACAGAACTTTATAACATTACTGACAAGCACTCCGCTTTTTATGAAAGCACTCGGTAATTCAGTAATGCTTTGGATTTTTACTTTTATTCCGCAAGTGCTTTTAGCTTTAATTTTAGCAGCTTGGTGGACGAATAGAAAACTAAATTTAAAAGGAAGTGGCTTTTTTAAAACAGTATTTTATTTACCAAACATGATAATGGCAGCTTCTATTGCAGCCTTATTTGGTGGGATATTTGGCTATCCAACAGGTCTTGCAAATCTACTCTTACAAAATCTGCATCTCATTAATCATCCTTTTAATTTCTTTCAATCGGTTTGGGGGACAAGAGGGATTGTAATCTTCATTCAATTTTGGATGTGGTATGGTCAAACCTCGATTGTTTATATTGCAGGGATTACATCAATAGATGAAGGGCTCTTTGAGGCAGCTCGTATTGATGGAGCTAGTGATGTTCAAATATTTAGACGAATTACTTTGCCTTTGCTGAGACCAATTGTACTTTATACCTTTGTTACCAGCTTTATTGGTGGTTTGCAGGTCTTTGATATTCCTTTTATTATGACCCAAGGTGGCCCACAAAATGGAGTTTATACTCTGTCCATCTTTATTTATAATCAAGCCTTTGCTTATCGTAACTATGGTTTGGCTTCAGCAGCCTCTGTACTTTTATTGATTATTTCCGCTGTTGTTTCTATTCTTATGTTCCGTGGATTTAGAGAAAGAGTAAATATTGGAGGTGAAGAATAATGGAACCTAAAAGTATGAGTAAGCAATTAAGAGCGCGTCGAACATTGATTTATATCTTTTTTGGAATCCTGACTTTATTAAGTTTAATTCCATTTATTTATATGTTAGTGAATTCCACGCGCTCTCTAGTTCAAATTACCTCAGGTGTATCGCTTTTACCTGGAAGTTCTTTGGCTCATAATTTACAAATATTAAAAGGTTATGGGATGAATATGTGGCAAGGAATGGGAAATTCAGCTTTTATTTCCATTACGTCCACAGCTATTTCTGTTTATTTTTCAGCTTTATCAGCTTATGCACTAACGGCTTATGATTTTAAAGGAAAGAAAATAATCTATGGTTTTATAATTGCTTTGATTATGATACCGGGGCAAGTTTCAATGATTGGTTTTTATAAATTCATGATTCAGTTAAATTTACTTGATAATTATATTCCATTAATTTTACCTGCAATATGTGCGCCAGCATCCATCTTTTTCCTTTGTGAATATATGAGTACAGTTTATAACAAAGATTATACTGATTCAGCCAGATTAGATGGTGCCAGCGAGTTGAAAATCTTCCATAGAATTATGCTTCCAATGATGAAACCGGGTTTAGCAACAATGGGTATTTTTGGATTTATTTTCTCTTGGAATAACTTTATGATGCCATTAATTTTGATTACTAATCAAAAACTATATACCTTACCGATGCAAATACAGGTATTAACCGCAAATGGTGGTGGTGGTCACGTCGTAGAATGGGGAGCAGTATATGTCGGCGTTTCGATTGCAATTGCGCCTACTATTCTCGCTTACTTGCTCCTTTCACGCTTTATTATAGGTGGTGGAAATGCCGGAGGTGTTAAGGGGTAACATGAAAAACTTATTACTAAAAGTTGCACCAAAAGAAGAAATAGATAAAAAATTGGAAAATGTCTTTGAAACACTCTTTGGACAAGATTCTCCTGAACGTATTTATTTTGAAGTAGGGGATATGGCATATATTGTTGATACGGGCAATGATGATGTCAGAACGGAAGGAATGTCTTATGGGATGATGATTGCTTTGCAGTTGGACAAACCAGAAATGTTTTCTCGGTTATGGAAGTGGGTAAAAACCTATATGACAGTGCCTAAGGGTCATGAAAACGAGGGATATTTTATCTGGTCTTGTGCACCTAATGGTCAAGCTAATAGTGACGGCCCGGCTCCAGATGGGGAAGAATATTTTGCGGCAGCATTATTACTGGCTGAAAAGAGATGGAGAATCAAAGAATATGGGGATGAAGCGAGAGCTTTACTCCATGCGATGGTTCATAAAGGGGAAAATAACGATGGCTATCCTATGTTTGAATCGGAAAATACTTATATTAAGTTTGTGGCTCATCTTCATATGACTGACCCTTCCTATCATTTACCTCATTTCTATCAACTTTATGCCAAATATGGCAATCCAGAAGACTCGAATTTCTTTCTCAAAGCTGAAGAGGAAGCTCGTAAGTTTTGGCTTAAATCAGCAAATGCTAAGACCGGACTTACACCAGAATATGCAGATTATGAAGGACAACCTTATGATATTGATGGCCATTGGACCTTCTTTAGTGATGCTTATCGGACAGTTGCCAATATTGGCTTAGATTGGCTTTGGGAGCACGAAGAGATTGGACAAAGTCAGATTGCCGTAAATATCCAAAAATTCTTTGAGCCTTATCTTGAAAATGATGAAGAAATTCCTGTTTTTAAAATTGATGGTCAGCCTTTAAGGAAAGAAGAACAGACCGCGGAAGGCTTTCCACCGCTAAAAGTTCATCATCCGATTGGTCTTTGGTCAACTTTAGCTCAAGCCTCGCTTGTCACCAATGATTTTGATTCCACTTTAGCTTTGAAATACCTCAAATACTTCTGGAATTTGAAACTTAGAAGAGGGAAGTATCGTTACTATGATAATCTGCTTTACCTTTTTGCTCTTCTTGCTTTATCTGGAAATTATCAAAAAGAATGGTCATGAAAGGAGAAGAGAGTGACAAAAGAAATTGCCTTAACTTTTGATGATGGACCTTGGGGAGCAAGAACGCTTTGGGTGCATGATGAACTCATTAAACGACAAATTCCAGCAACTTTCATGATTTGGGGTGAGCATATGGCAGAATATCCTGAAATTATGAAAGCAGCGGTAGAAAATGATCTTTTTACTTTTGGAAATCACACATATAGTCATCCTCATTTGACTGACTTATCGGAAGAAGAAGTTTTGTCTGAGCTTAAAAAGACTGATGACCTCTTTTATCGACTGACAGGTATGACTTTTGATTCTGTTCGTCCGCCATTTGGGGATTGTGATGCTCATACTTTATCTCTCATTAACCGTCCGATAATCTGTTGGTCTTTGGATACAATGAGTTGGAATCATGGTGATCCTGCTAAATGTCTTGAAGCTATCCATAATGCTAAAGACGGCGATATTGTCTTGATGCATGATTTTCAAGAAGCTGATGTTTTTGCTCTGTCTGCTATTTTAGATTACCTACAAGAAGAGGAGTTTACTTTTAAATCGATTCCTGAGCTTTTGGGGACTCAACTTAATGATGAAGCTTATATCTATTACTCAAGGGATAAACGAGCAAAAGTCGGTTTTAAAGATATTTGACCGTAAGTTTAGAAAGAAAGGGAGAAAATGACGATTGATGAAATGTGGCTGAAGTCTTCAGTCTTGAAAGAACGGCTGACCGAGGAGATTTTTTATGTTGATATGGCATTTGAAGATAAAATCACGCCTCGTTTGCGCTCAGAAATCAGTGAATGGTTAGGCTTTCAACTGACAGGCGAAAAGTCAAAAGCAAGAGTGGTCTTGTCAGTAAAAAGTGATCTGGATGATAATTTAGAAGCTTATGAAATCAGAGAAAATGAGATTATTGGAGCTTCGTCAGTTGGTTTGCTTTATGGATTTTATGCTTATTTGCGTTTAAAACTAACAGGGGCCAAATTATCTGAAAAATCAGCACCTAATCAAGCTTTGAGGATGATAAATCACTGGGACCAAGTGGATGGTACTATTGAGCGTGGTTATGCTGGTGAGTCTATTTTCTTTGGTCGCTTTGGTTCAAATGATAACACAGACACAGGATCCTTTGCTGTCAAAGATATTGGAACAGATATTTTTCGTAATGATTTCACGCGCTTAGAAATGTACGCTCGTTTTCTTGCTTCCATTGGAATTAACGCAATTTCACTAAATAATGTGAATGTTAGAGCTTTGGGAACAAATCTGATTATCTCGCCTTACATTGAAAAAGTAGGTGAGATTGCTAGTCTTTTTGCGACTTTTGGTCTCAAGACATTCTTAGCTATTAATTGGGCAGCACCAAAATTGATTGGTGGGCTAAAAACGTCAGATCCCTTGGATGAAAAAGTGTCTGAATGGTGGCAACAAACTATTGACCATATCTATAATGTCATTCCTGATTTTGGTGGTTTTGTTGTTAAAGCAGACTCTGAGGGTGAACCTGGTCCTTATCAATATGGCCGAAATCATGCGGACGGAGCCAATATGCTTGCTAAGCCTTTTGAAAAATATGGAGGACTTGTCATTTGGCGAACTTTTGTATATAATTCGCAAACGGACTGGCGGAATCGTAAGAATGACCGAGCTAAGGCAGCTTATGAAAACTTTATGCCCCTTGATGGTAATTTTGCAAACAATGTGATTTTACAGATTAAATTTGGTCCTATTGATTTTGGAGTGAGGGAACCTTTGATGCCCTTGTTTGGTGCACTTAAAAAGACTAATCAATTAATAGAATTTCAAATCACGGCCGAGTATTTAGGACATCAAATTGATCTGAATTATGTCCTTCCTCAATGGTTAGAAATGATTCATTTTGATAACTATGGTCAGCCAAAGGACACAATCAGAGTAAATTCTCCTATAGCGACAAACTCAGGTTTTGTAGCCATTGGTAACGTGGGAATGGATGAAAATTGGTGTGGAAACAAGCTAGCCCAAGCAAATTTTTATGGTTTTGGTCGAATGTGTTGGGCCAATGATTTGACAGCAGCTGAGATTTTGCAAGAATGGATTGCATTGACTTTTCCAGAAGTAAAAGAAGAAGTAGGAAAAGAGATTTTTGAGCTCATGATTGATTCTAATCGGACATATGAACTCTACAATGCGCCACTTGGTGTGGGTTCAATGATGGTTCCTCATTATCACTATGGCCCTTCCGTCAATGGTTATGAGTATGATCGTTGGGGAGCCTATCATTTTGCAGATCGCAATGGTCTTGGTATTGACCGAACAAGTGCGACAGGAACTGGCTATGCGAGTCTTTATGCCTCGGAAGTGGCCAAGATTTTTGAAGATAAAAGTAAAACTCCAGATGAAATTTTACTCTTTTTCCATTATGTCGAATATTTACAACTTTTAAAAAGTGGAAAAACATTGATTCAGACCATTTATGACCAGCATTTTGAAGGCTTTGAGCGAGTAGAGTCTTATCTTAAAAGTTGGCAGACATTGATTGGAGAAATTGATGAGCCAACTTATAATAATGTGCTCGAACGCTTAAATCTACAATTGGAAAATGCCAGAAATTGGCGAGATCAAGTTAATACTTATTTTTATCGAATGTCTGGTATTCCAGATGAAAAAGGTCGGGAAATTTATCAATGATTTTAGAAAAATAGCTAGTATGATATACTAGCTATTTTTTAGTTTATACGATTGATTTTACAAGCATTTTTAAATAGTTTATTTGATATAATGGATTTAGATAAAAACAGGACATAATCTTTAATTAAATCTAATAAAATTTTACTGATGTTAAAGAGTTAAATTTATTAAGGTTAGTTAAAAAAATAGAAGGGTTTAGATGACTTGAAGGCTAAAAATGAAATTTCTAAAGAGCGAAAAGAAACCGTAGAAACTGCGATAGAAATCAAACAAAATAATCTTGAAATCAGTCAAAATTTATTAGAAGGTCGATTTGAACTTTATCCAGAAAATCGTCGTCGTTCAGTCAATAAAGTTATTTATCAGAGCCAGTATTTTCAATTAGTTTATAATCTAAATCACAAATCTTTAGCAATTGAGAGTAAGGGGGATTTAATCTACTCTGCAATTCCTTATGATACGGGAAGAAATTATATTCAAAAAGCCTCCATTCAAGCAATTTTGCATCCGAATGAAACAAGAAAATATATTGAAAGTCATGAAAATAATCTAAAAAAATATTTGGCTTTATCTATTTTTCAATTAACAGGACAAAGAGTTGCACTTGATTCCAATGAAGTTGAGCGGGCTTATCAACAAATTTTTGCGGACCCTTTGTTTGAAATGCAAGTCTTGGGAAGGATGATGCAACATGACGAAACGGGTCCTCTTTCTGCTAATTTGGCAGGTAAATTCTTACATAGTGAAAATAGAAAAACCGGAATCTCGCCTTATTTAGCAGAATACTTGAAATTTGTTGTTGAAGTGACACAAAATTTACCGATTTCAACGGATGGTAAAAATGTTCATTTGCTTGATTCTGATCATGAAGAACCGAAAGAAAATGTTTATCTTGACCAAAGCAAGAATTTAGCACTTTCAAGTCAGTCAGATTTGGAAGTTGGTTTAGAAAATCTTCCTGCCCCACTTAAAGTAGAAATTCAAAACATTCAAATTGCTGAACCTATTAAAGAAGTGGTGACCAAACCATTATTGAAATCAAATGTGGGTAATCAATTGAGGAATTTACGGAAAAATTATGTTGCACATAGTCAAAATCCTAAAGACCTTGAGCAGTACTTTGAAAATGTCCATTCCACTGAAAACAATAATAAAATTAATGTTATTTCAGATATCGATAGTCAGGATGGAAAACTTCCTTTCTCTAATCCTAACTTCAATATTTTAGTAGGAAATATTTCTGATTCTGTAGTTTTGGATTCAGAAATACAAGGTATTTATGTTATTGGAAATCATGAGCTATCAGATATTCTTTCAGACCAAAAGATTTTTTCTAAAAGTCAATGGGATGATTTTAGAGAAAAAGAATGGTTTAAGGATTTAGTTTTAGACCCAGATCAGGCATGGCCAAAATTACCAATAGGGGATAATTCCTTTTATGAACTCATAAAAGAGGAGTTAGCGCAAAATTATCCCAAAATGAAGATATTAAATAATGAAATGGTGATTTATGAGGGAGTACGTTATATTGGCTTAACCATACCAGTGGCTCTTGTAAAGCGAAAGAAAGAACTGCAAAATTTTATTGCTATTGAACTGAAAAGACTTCTTGCTCAAGATAAACAAATTCCAACAGTAATTGTTTCTCATGCGCCATTATTTAATGAATTAAGTATGCTTTCACCAAAGAGCAGCTCCTATAACAAATCTTATAAATGTGCTCATAGAGGCATATTGGATTTATTCGAAGATTTTAATATTATTGGAGACATTCATGGTCACCATCACATTCCAGCCTCATCAGGTCAATCAAAAATGGTCAAATTTTCTAACAAAAATATCTTTGTAGTTTGTTCTATTTATTCAAAAATTAATACAGGATTTGAGCTCGCAAAATTGTTAACTGATACGAATATGGAGAAACTTTTAGGGTTTAAGGAAGATAAAAATTAATAAAATATTTATTAGGAGAAGGATGAATGAAAAAATTTTTTATTGGGATACTTTCACTACTCATACTTTTACAGTTACGGCTTGCAGTAAGACCAATAGTTCATCAAAAGATAGCAGTCAAAGTACGACAAAATTGATAAGAGAGTCTTCCAAAGAGAATCAAACAAAACAAGCTAGTTCAACAGAACTGAGTAGCAGTAGTAGGCAACAAAGCTCAGAAAATATATACTATGTTCAATTAAAAAAAGCGTGGCAGGATGAATTAGATTACATTAATTCGATAAGTGATCCGCATATCAAACAGGCAGTTCAATCACCTGAATCTGCCGCAATCTTTAAATCTAATGAATTAGTCAATCAACATCCTGAAGATACCTCTGTTATCAATGAAAATTTGAAAAAGGTGCTTTCAGGTCAATGAAGAAATTAAATGAATAATCTAAAAAGACTTTGTAATTAAGTCTTTTTTTGTAAACTTAAATTACTTAACCGGTTGACAAATTATAAAACTTTAGATATACTTAACTGGTTAACTATATAAGGAGGTGTCTTTTGAAAAGTGAAATTTAATAGAAATTAAATATTTTTTTGACTATAAAGTTAACCGGTTAATCAACTACTAACTGGTTTGATATTTATCTCTAGAGTAAATGAGTAAAGATGATTATTTTTAGGAGGATTTTAAGAGTGAACTTAATCAAGTATAAGAAAAAATGGATTATTAGTGTATGTTTAGGATTAGTGGCTTTAATATTTTTAGCTGCTTGTCAGAATACAAATTCAAAAGAAAATGAAAAAAACGCCAGTTCAAAACTATCAGTTGTTACCACTTTTTATCCCGTTTATGAATTCACAAAGAATGTTGTGGGTGAGGCTGGAGAAGTATCACTATTAGTACCAGCAGGTACAGAGCCTCATGATTATGAGCCTTCAGCAAAAGATATGTTGAAAATTAATCAATCAGATCTTTTTGTTTATCATAATGATAATATGGAAACTTGGGTAGGAAAGTTGAAAAATACTTTGGGAGAAAAATCGCCCAAGATCATCGAAGGAACAAGAGAAATTGTTTTACTTCCAGGTTCTGATGATGAGCATGAACACTCAGAAAACGAAAGTGATCATCATCATGAGTATGATCCACATACTTGGCTTTCACCAAAGATGGCGATTAAAGAAGTAAAGATAATTGAAGCTCAATTAAAAAAACTCTATCCTAAACAAGCTAATCTTTTCAGTGAAAATGCTGAAAAATATGTTAAAAAATTAAGTAAACTTGATCAAAAATACAGCGAAGAACTAAAAGATGCTAAGCAGAAAAATTTTGTGACTCAACATGCTGCTTTCCGCTATTTAGCATTGGACTATGGTCTTAATCAAGTGTCTATTGCAGGTTTAAATCCTGACAAAGAGCCTTCAGCTAAAAGATTGGGGGAATTAAAAAAATATGTTGAAGCTAACAGTATTCAGTATATTTATTTTGAAAAAAATGCTAATGATAAATTTGCCAAAACACTCGCCAAAGAAGCAAAAGTAAACGTTGAGGTGCTTAATCCATTAGAAAGTTTGACGAAGAAAGAACTTTCAGAAGGCGGGAATTATATCAAAGTTATGGAACAAAATTTAATAGCCCTGAAGAAAACAACAGATACTGAGGGAAAAGACATTCAAGCAGAAGAGAAAAGTAAAGAAGTAAAAACGGTTGCCAATGGTTATTTTTCTGATGCTGATGTGAAAAACCGTTCCTTAAGTGATTATAGTGGAAATTGGCAATCAGTCTATCCTCTCTTGGAAAATGGAACATTAGACCAAGTGTTTGAGCTTAAATCAAAGATTAATAAAGATATGTCAGCTGCTGACTATAAGGATTATTACACAAAGGGTTATAAAACGGATGTTGACCAAATTTTAATAGATGATAAAACGATGAGTTTCGTTAAAAATGGGGTAAAAGAGAGCTATACATATCAATATAAAGGCTTCAAAATTCTAAACTATAGTAA
Source organism: Lactococcus sp. KTH0-1S (assembly GCF_052544945.1). Lineage (NCBI taxonomy): Bacteria > Bacillati > Bacillota > Bacilli > Lactobacillales > Streptococcaceae > Lactococcus > Lactococcus sp. KTH0-1S. The sequence goes on along the minus strand of NZ_CP195165.1, from coordinate 1,297,017 downwards.
AGGAAACCGAGGGGTTCGATATTTATTTGAATCAAATGATCCCAAAGCTGGTGAATTTAAATATGTTCAATTTAGTGATCATAATATTAGCCCCGTAAAGACAAGTCATTTTCATATTTTCCATGGTGGAGAGAGCCAAGAAAAAGTTTTATCTGAATTAGAAAATTGGCCAACTTATTATCCGAAAAAGTTGACGGGCTTTGAGATTGCTCAAGAAATGCTTGCACATTAGTAGCGTGTAATATAATGATAATTAAATGTTGTTAAATCGTAAAAAAGTTTTTCAGAGCAAACTGAGAAACTTTTTTTTACTACAAATTAGAAATTGCAATAAATTAATTAATTTGTTTACCATTAAGAATAAAAGGGGTAAAGTGAACAATAGATAAAGTTAATGACGGCATAAGCACTAAATGTAATGAATAGTCTAAAATAGTATTGAAATATATATGTTTTAACAGTTTTGAAATGCATTGACATGAAAACGCTTGTGTGATAAGCTGTAACTTAAACATTACACAAGGAGTTATTATGAAAAAGATACATTTAAATAAATGGAAACATAAGAGTAGTCTTTATCTTATGCTGTTTTGTTTGTCTTTACCATTGGCCTTAACACCCTTAAGTGTCTCGGCAACTGAAACAGAAACAGAATCTGAACAAACAGCACCAACAAGTCAAAAAGATGCTTCTGAAACTACATCTGAAAGTCAAACGGTGGAATCCTCTACTAATGATCAAAACCAAAGCAATTCAACGATTTCTTTACCAGAAAGTTCTTCTACTACTAGCTTAGCGCCTTCTGAAAGTCTGACTTCTGATTCAAAAAAATTGGCGCAAAAAGAGGAAGTAGTTGCTTCAACAACGTTTGCTGAACCAAAAGCAGCAGTAAGTGCCACAATCTCTGTGCCAGACCCAAATTTAAAACAAACAATTTTATCAACTTTAGGGCTTGCAACGACTGCTGAACTGACTCAGACAGATATGGATAAATTAACGAATTTAACTTTAAATTCAGTAGATATTTATAGCCTAGTTGGACTTGAACATGCAACCAATCTTTCATCAATTTATATTAACGTCAATAACAAAATCACAGATTTTACACCATTAGAATCATTAACCAAACTGACATTTGTTACCCTACAGACTAGTTCATTAACCAGTGATAACTTTCCAAATCTTACAGCAAGTCAGGGTTTGACAAATTTGTCAATTGGTGGAACTAGCGTGGATAATTCTGTATTAGCAAAAATTGTTAATTTAAAAGCTTTAGTAAGACTTTATATGGATAGTAATATGAATATTACAACCATTGAGCCATTAAAAGTTCTTCCAAACCTAAAGAGTCTTAGTGTTCAATTTTGTGGGATCACAGATTTTACTGTCATTAAAGATTTTCCAATAATGTCTGACTTGGCAGCATTTGGTCAAAATACTGGAAGAAATGATCCTCCAACTACGGTGACAAGATCGAGCTTGAAATATAATGAAGCTGAGCAAAGTGTTTATATTCCATTTTCAATGATGCCTAATCGAATGACGAATTTTGATGGTTATATTCCACCTTTTTCAACTTCAAACTCTGCCAGTAATACTTATTTTGATTTTAATGGAACTCAACTTCCAGCCAGTCGTTTGCAAATAGATGACAATGGAATCACTATCAATTCAGTTAGTCCTGAAGAATATCAAGGGATAAAATCTTTTGAGTATAATGCTCGTTTAAATAACCCAGCAGGAACGTATGCAGTTCCCGATGGCTATACGTTTTATGCAATATCCTCAGGTACTTATTTACATCAATTTGATGTCGTTGATGATGGAGCACCAGTCACGGTTAAGTATCAAGATGAAAATGGTCAAGAACTAGCACCGTCAGAGGTTTTAAATGGTTATGTAGGAGCAACTTATAATTCAAAAGAACTAAGTTTCCAAGGATACTCTTTAATTAAAGTGGATGGTGATGCAACCGGTAAATTTACGGATAGTCCTCAAACAATAACTTATATTTATCAGAAAGATGCTAAGATACTTGGTCAAGTGACGGTCAAGTATATAGATACAGATGGTAAATCACTTTTCGGTGATGTTATTCAGACAGGGAATATTGGTGAAACTTATCATACAGAAAAGAAAGAACTAACTGGTTATACTTTCAAGAATATAATTGGTAATGCCTCAGGCCAATATACTAATAGCCCTCAAACAGTAACTTACGTTTATGAGAAAAATGCTAATCCTAATAAACCAGAAGAAGTTATTACAGATTCTAGTGGTAAAAATAATGTAAATCCAGACTCTAGGGAGAATGAAACAACGAAAGGGTCTAAGACTGTTAAAGATAAAGAATCAGTTGTAACTTCTAAAGAAAAGAATCTACCTGAAACAGGTGATAAAGAACAAGGAATGAAAAAAATTACTTTGTTTGGTTCTTTCTTACTTATACTTGGTTCACTTGTGCTATTTATTCGATTTAGAAAAGTAGATTAATTATAACAATTATTTTATAAGAGCTTTGTTTTCTTAGCTCTTTTTTAATTAATATTGATAAAAAAGGAGGGGCAATGGTTGGAGAAGTTGTTTTAGTCAATGCCTATAAAAAATTTTTTAGAGAATATTTTAATTTTAAAGGTAAAACGAGTCGGCTGGATTTTTGGTATGTCATATTAAGTTTATTAATACTTTCGATCATTCCAACAGTCATTTTATCTTACTTAATTTTTGGTTCTTTAATGAATATTTCAGGTGGAGGAAATGTTCAAGAAATAATGGAGAGTACATTTCTTAATATACCAATCTTTATTATTGGAATCATCTATTTGTTTTTACTTGTCCCAGTTATTACGATGACTGTTAGAAGATGGCGTGATGTCGGGTTAAGAGCAAGTGGCATAATTTTGATATTCTGTTTATTGGTACTGATTATGATTCTAGGTTTTATAATTCATCTGAAACAAAATATAATTATTGATTTTCTTATCGTTATAAGTTCAGCGATGTTTTTGATTACTTTAATGCCTTCCCAAATATGTTGTACTAATTCTAAAAATAGGATTAGTCAATTCTTTCTTTGCTCAAAAAATGAAAGATAGTTTTATGTGAAGAAAAAAAGAAGAATTCTACCGAATAGAATTCTTCTTTTTTATAAGTATTAACTTTATTTGACTTTCAAGGCTTTCGACTTTTCTAAGAGGAAAGGTCTTAGGTAGCCCACTGTATTTGATAAAGGAAGCACATCTGGACTTAAATTGATGTTTAACTCATTTATGAGGTAGTTTCTTCGTGTTATAATTCTTTGCCATAGTTCGGGATATTCATTTTTAAGCTCATTTTTAAGTGACTGATCAGCAATAGCTACGCATTCTTCAGCACTTACGCCTGCTAAACCTTCTACAGATGGAATAATATCAATTTGAAAAATCATTCCACTAGCAATTTTCACTTTTGAATTTTGATAGAAAGGAGAGGCCATCCATTCTTCATCAGCGACATAGTGCCCTGGATTTAAATGCCAATTATACTTTGCTTTTGGCAAATTTTCATCAATCATTTTATAGAAATCATTTCCCAACATTCCGATGGAAATATTTTCTAGCCAAGAAACGACTCCTTTATAATAAGGAATGACAAGATCAGTAAGATAATGTTTTTGATTATCTGGCAATTCTTTTTCTTCATTAATTAAAAAACCAGTTCGACTAGACAAGCCTCCTTTGAAACCTGTTGTCATTGAAATTGGTTCTCCAAAGTCTATTTCTTTATAAGTGGGATAGAAGTTGGCCTTTTTAAATCTTTCTCCAGAAGCTGCAATTGTAATTACAGAATGGGCTTGCCCTTCGTCCGAGAGTATTGCGCCAATTTCACTTTCTTTCACTCCTATTTTAAGCTGATTCATGGCATTTAGAATGCAACGAGAGGCAAGATTAGCTCCATATTCATAATGCGCGAGTTCGTTTGCATTGTTTATCGTCCGAATTCCTTTTGGACCAATGAGGAGGTGAGCAGCGTTAGTTACAATTGTATCTGTTGAGAGTGAATTCTTTACTGCGTCTACGATAAAGTAGGGAAGATCAAATAATTCTGAAGGCTCTTCATTTTGTGTGGTAAACATCTTCCAGCCAATCAAGCCGATTTTTTTGTTTTTATAAAGTTCTAACTCCTTAAAAATCTGAGTTAGACTTTTTTCGTTATCCATGGGTTGATTTGGCAAAGAAAATTGAGGGTAATGAATAAGGTTAGCTTCAATTCTTGAGTGTTTAGACATTTTTAAATTCTCATTACCCAAAACAAGCGTGGCTTTATCATTTTTATCAATAATGAGTAATCCTTCCTCAAAACGTGGAATAAATCCAGTAAAGTATTCAAAATTGCTGCCATGTTCTTTGTCTGCATAGATAATTAATGCATCGTATTGTTCTTTAGCCATTATTGTTAAAAGCTTTTCTTTTCGGTCCTTTAATGTTTTGTCCGTTAGTGTAACCGGTGGAACATTATTAAAGAGCTTTGGTTCGTTTATTTTTTCGTAAACAATTTCTTTATTCATTTATAGTCACCACTTTCACATTATTATCATTTAAATTATTCATCAATTCACCTTCAATTTTTTCATCAGTGATGAGATAGTCTATTTCTTTTAAATCACAAATTTTAAAGAATCCTTCTTTATTAAGTTTGGTATGATCTGCTAAGGCTATGACTTGCTTTCCTTGTTGAATCATTTTTCTTTTGACGAGGCCTTCCTCTTCAGTATGGATAAACAAACCATTATTAGAAAGAGCGAAAACGCCTAAAATTGTAAAATCAACTTGATATTGAGAGAGTTTTTCAACGGTTTCCGCGCCGTACAAGAATAGTTGATTCTTGTTTAATTTTCCGGGAAGAAGTTGTACAGTTGCCTTCTCATACTTCGAAAGTAATATTGCATTGGTGAGGGAGTTTGTGATGGTTGAGATAGAGAAGTTATCAAGTTGTTTTATAGCAGCTTCGACGGTTGTTGATGAATCAAAAATAAGAGTGCTATGATCTTTTATGAGATTTTTTATTTTACTTGCTATTTTTTTCTTTAAACTGCTGGAAATATTTGAGCGTTCTTCATAATTCAAAATCTCAGCCTCTTTGCCGATTGGAATTGCTCCACCGTGAACTCGATGCAATTTTTTTCTGGATTCTAACTTTATTAAATCTCTCCTAATTGTATCTTTTGAAACTTCAAGTTTTTGAGCTAGAAAATCAATTGTGGCACTACCTTCTTTATCAACGATTTGGCTAATTTTGGATAGTCTTTCTTCTAATAACATTCTCTCTCCTTTTTAACTATCATAACATAGCGCATGAAATTAAGCAATAAGTTGCAATTGTTTAATCAAAAATATGCCAAAAATGCAAATTAATGCAAAATGTTTATTTATCTTATTATTGTAAATATATAATCGTTTTAGTTTTTGTTGTCATGTTATAATAATTATAATATCAATATGGAGAATGAAGTAAGAATGAAAAAAAGTAAGTTAAAGAAAATTTTAGGTTTTTCGGGAGTGGTAATACTGATAATTGCTACTTTTATATTTTTTTACCTTAAGACGAATAGCTACTATCCCACTTCTGAAGCTTTAAAAATTTCACAAAAAGCTGAAGTTCAGAATGATACCCTTGTATTTAAAGGAAATCCTAACAAAACAAGCATTATCTTTTATCAGGGGGCTCTAGTAGATAATAAGAGTTATAGTATTTGGGCAAATAAACTTGCTAAATCAGGATATACGGTTTATCTAATAAAAGAACCTTTAAATTTAGCAGTGTTTAATCCAGATAAAGCTTCCTCAATTATTAAAGCAAATAAAATCAATGATTATGTGGTCGGTGGCCATTCATTAGGTGGGGTAATTGCAAGTCGGTTTGCAGAAAAAAGAACATCTGATTCATCATTAAAAGGAGTTTTCTTTTTAGCTAGTTATCCTGATAAAAAAGGAAGTCTAACTAATTTTAATGGAGGAATATTATCTATAGTTGGTTCTCAAGATGGGGTCCTAAACTGGTCATCATATCAAAAGGCGAAACAATATCTTCCACAACAAACGAAATATATTACTATAGAAGGTGGAAACCATAGTGGATTTGGGAGCTATGGTTTTCAAAAAGGAGATAAAAAGTCGTCAATTTCTAATCTTCAACAGCAAGAAGCCATCTTTCAAACATTAAATAATTGGCTTATAAGACTAGATTAGATATTTTATACTAATAGTAAAAGGACTTCATTATGACCTCTAAATCTTTTTTGATATAATCGATATATTACCCTTAAAGTAGAGGAGAAATGATGAATTTAGAAATAAAAAATGTATCTAAAACTTTACCGGAATATCGTCAAGCCATAGATTTAGTTAAAAATTCTTTTCCTAAAGAAGAACAATATCCAATTTGTCTGCTAAAACTTTGGGCCTTGAAGAAAAATGTACATTTCTGGGCTTACTATCAAAATGATGAATTTTGTGGTATTTCTTACCTTGTGAGTCATGAAGAGATGACTTTTGTTTTATATTTAGCAGTTAATAATCAGGTTCAGTCTAAAGGTTATGGTTCAGCGATTTTAGAGACTTTAAAAGAAAAATTCTCAGGTACAAATATTACTTTAAACATTGAGAGACTTGATCCGAGTGCAGATAATTATGAACAGAGAGTAAAACGTCTAAAATTCTATAAAAAGAATGGTTTTTATGATACAGACTACACGATTACTGATCGGGGAGAAACTTTCTTAACTTTGACAACATCACCCTCTTTCTCTGTAGAGGTTTTTAAAAAGGTCTTAAGAGAATTAACTTTGGGTCTTGATTTATTAAAAATCGGAAAATCTGAATCCTGAAAATTGAGGATTACAAAAAAAGTTGAAAAATGCTAAAATGGATAAGGTAATCTTTGTCCATTTTTTATATTCTTTTGGGTTTAAAAGAGGGCAAAAATTAGAATTCAAATTTGTATTCTTTTAGTAGAATAAAAACTCAGCTAAGTCTTGATTCTTATCTGAATGTGAAATTATAAATATATAAAAGCTGTAGAGATTACAGTTGATTTGAGGAGTATTAATATGGTGATACAATGGTTTCCTGGGCATATGTCCAAAGCACGTCGTCAGGTGCAAGAAAATTTAAAATATGTTGATTTTGTGATTGAATTGGTTGATGCTCGTCTCCCTATTTCTTCACGTAATCCGATGTTGGGGCAAATTATTGGGGATAAACCAAGAATTATTGCTTTAAATAAAGCTGATTTAGCTGATTCTAATGCGGTAGCACAATGGATTGAATATTTTGATGAACAAGGTTTTATAACTTTAGCCATTAATTCTAAAGAAGAATATACAGCAAAAAGATTAACTGTTGCTGCTAAAAAATTGATGGCTGATAAGGTCGCTCATGATAAGGAGCGCGGCATTGCTCATACTACTTTGCGAACAATGATTATCGGAATTCCGAATGCAGGGAAGTCAACTTTGATGAATCGCTTAGCAGGTAAAAAAGTTGCAGTGACTGGAAACCGTCCAGGGGTAACTAAGGGTCAACAATGGATTCGAACCAATAAAGAATTAGAATTATTGGACACACCAGGTATTCTTTGGCCAAAATTTGAAGATCAACTTGTTGGTTTAAAATTAGCTTTGACTGGGGCAATTAAGGATGATTTATTGCCAATGGATGAGGTAACAATTTTTGGATTAAATTATTTTTTGAAGAACTATCGAACAGTCACAATGAAACGATATCGAATGACAGAAGAAGATTTGGAGCTTGAAATTCCAGACTTAATTATGGAGTTGACTGCAAGATTTGGTTTCCGTGATGATTATGATCGTTTCTATAATATGTTTGTCAAAGATGTTCGAGATGGAAAACTGGGCTTGTTCTGTTTGGACGAAGTCGGAGTTGACGGACTTTGATTTTATGATTGTGTGATTACTGACAGATTTTCAGTATCAATAACATAAATAATATTATGTAAAATTACTGACAGAAAAGCTGTCAGTAATTTTTGAGAGTTGGTGAGTAAAATGGGACAAACCATTAAAGAAATTAAAGCGACCTTAGCCAAACTGACAGACTTGTCAGCAAAAGAATTCTTGGAATATGAAGCTGATGAACGGGCTGGGGTTCAAGCAGCACTTAAAAGTAGGAAAAAACAAATTTTAGCAGAGTTAGCAGAAGCGGCTCGTTTGGAACAAATGTTGGAATTTGAGAAAGAACTTTACGGTCAAGGAATTCAGTTAATTGCAGGTATTGATGAAGTTGGTCGTGGACCACTTGCAGGTCCTGTAGTGACTGCGGCAGTCATTTTACCTAAAAATTGTAAAATTCGGGGTTTAAATGATAGTAAAAAAGTGCCAAAATCAAAACATCATGCTATCCTATCTGAAATTCAAGAAAAAGCTTTAGCAATAGGAATTGGGATTGTTGATGCGGAAAAAATTGATGAAGTAAATATTTATGAAGCAACAAAAATTGCAATGATTCAGGCAGTATTAAAATTATCTGTTAAACCAGAACACCTCTTAATTGATGCTATGGTTTTGGATTTACCTATTGCACAGACAAAAATTATTCACGGAGATGCTCGCTCAGCCTCGATTGCGGCGGCTTCAATTGTTGCTAAAGTAACCCGTGATGAAATGATGAAAGAGTTTGCTCGTGAATTTCCTGAGTATGATTTTGAACATAATGCAGGTTATGGAACTGCAAAACATCTTGAAGCTCTAACAAAGTATGGTATCACAAGAATTCATCGCAAGTCCTATGAGCCGATTAAAACAATGGTCAATTTTAAATCGTAGATTCTGTCAGTAAAAATATGTAAAACGTGAACGTTATCTGTTCACGTTTTTTTGCTGACAGGTCTGTCAGTAATTATTTAGACTATTCCTTTTTTAATAAAAAACTAATTTTATATTAACCTAAATGACATAATAAATAAAGAGAGTTTTTTATAGAATTAGTTACTAATAAAATATTCGAAATTGGTATAGTTACATCTGTTATAATTTCCAATATTTTTTAATAATAATTATTTTAACAAAAGACTTATATTAAAATTCTGGCAGAGCAGATGATGAGTCAAGTATAAGCTTTCACACTATTTTCTTTAATATCCTAAGAGAAATATAAAGTAATATAAATGTTTTTTATTATAAATTATGTAAGATATACTTGTTGTATGAACGGGTATAAATTTGACGATTAAGTCTTAAATAAGTTATAATCTCAATTGCGTAATTTCTTAAATCCAGAAATAACAGCTACATTGATATACTGATTAAAGAGTATAGCTAATGAACTGTTATAAATCTTGAAAAACAATAAAAATAATAGTTTGGGGGATGTTGAGATTGTATAAAAAATATGGAGATTGTTTTAAAAAGTTACGAAACCAAAAGAATTTAGGATTATCATACTTTAGTAAACTAGGAATAGACCGTTCAAATATATCTAGATTTGAACATGGAAAGTGTATGATGAGTTTTGAGCGCATAGATTTGATGTTAGAAGAAATGCAAGTTCCATTAGCTGAGTACGAATTGATAGTAAATAATTATATGCCGAATTTTCAAGAATTTTTTATATTAGAATTGGAAAAAGCTGAATTTAGTCAAAATCGAGATAAAATAAAAGAGTTATATTCTGAGGTTAAAGAAACAGGGAATCATTTACTGACGATTACCGTTAAAACGAAGCTTGGGACTATTAGTCAGACAGAAGTTAAGGAAATTGAAACTTATCTTTGTAATATTGAAGAGTGGGGATATTTTGAACTAACTTTATTCTATTTTGTATCTGATTATCTCAGTGTCAATCAATTGGAATTGTTGCTCTTTAACTTTGACAAAAGATGTGAAAACTACTGTAGAGTTTTAAAATATAGAAGGAGACTATTGCAAATAGCCTATAAAAGCGTTGCGATATACGCGGCTAATGGAGAAAGAACAAAAGCCGAAAATATTTTAGAAATGACTAAAAAATATCGAACTGTAGGTGTCGATTTATATTCTGAAGTATTAAGACATCTTGCCAGAGGTATCATTATTTTTAATTTTGAAAATGCAGAAGCGGGAGAAGAAAAAATAAATTATGCGCTTGAAACTTTGGAAGAATTTGGAGGAATGAAGATAAAAGAATTCTATCAGAAAAAAATGGAAAAGTATTTGAAAAAGTCAATTTAGTCTCTTTTGAGCTGTTGCTTTAAAGCAACAGTTTAAAAGAGATTTTTTTTATTCTGGAGCATATACTAGAAAATGAAGATGAGTTGTATGAGGCTATATAACAAGTCTTTTAAAAAATTCAATCATAAATATAAGGAGGTATGATGAATCAAAAAAAATTATCATTATTCGGTTTTTTTGCATTAACCGCTTCAATGGTTTTGACTGTCTATGAGTATCCAACTTTTGCCACGTCAAAATTACATTTGGTGTTCTTTTTACTTCTCGGAGGACTACTCTGGTTTTTGCCCGTAGCGCTCTGTGCAGCAGAAATGGCGACGGTTGAAGGTTGGAAAAATGGTGGAATTTTTAGTTGGGTAAGCCAAACTTTAGGGGAGCGCTTTGGTTTTGCAGCCATATTTTTTCAGTGGTTCCAAATTACAGTTGGATTTGTCACTATGATCTATTTCATTTTAGGGGCCCTCTCTTATGTGTTAAATTTTCAGGCACTTAATACAGATCCATTGATTAAATTTATTGGTTTACTAATCATTTTTTGGGGATTGACATTTTCTCAGTTAGGTGGGACGCAAAGGACTGCTAAATTAGTAAAAGCAGGTTTCATAGTTGGAATAGTGATTCCATCGATTGTCTTGTTTGGATTAGCAGCGGCATATTTTATCGGAGGTAACCCTATAGAGATACCAATTAATAAGCATGCTTTTGTACCAGATTTTTCACAAGTATCAACTTTAGTAGTTTTTGTTTCTTTTATTCTTGCTTATATGGGGGTAGAAGCTTCAGCTTCGCACATTAATGAACTTGAAAACCCAAAGAGAAATTATCCCTTAGCAATGATTTTATTAGTAATTTTAGCTATTTCTTTAGATGCCATAGGTGGATTTTCTGTAGCAGCGGTTATTCCTCAAAAAGACTTATCATTAAGTGCAGGGGTAATTCAAACTTTTCAAACGTTAATCTTACATTTTAATCATCATTTGGGATGGTTAGTTAAAGTAATTGCACTAATGATTGCCTTTGGGGTTATGGGAGAAGTGAGTTCATGGGTTGTTGGCCCTTCTAGAGGGATGTTTGCAGCAGCACAAAGAGGCTTATTACCAAAATTTTTACGTAAAACAAATACGCATGAAGTCCCTGTTCCTTTAGTTATGATTCAAGGAATCATTGTTACACTTTGGGGCGCTGTATTAACTTTTGGAGGAGGAGGAAATAATTTATCTTTCTTAGTTGCCATTTCACTGACAGTAGTGATCTATTTGGTAGGTTATCTCTTATTCTTTATTGGTTACTTTGTTTTAATCTATAAAAAACAAAATTTAAAGCGTACTTATAATGTCCCAGGTAAAAGAGTTGGAAAAACAATCATTGCGGGAATTGGATTTTTATTATCAATTTTTGCTCTATTTATTTCCTTTGTTCCTCCAGCATCAATTGCGAAAAATGAGACTCATACTTACCAAATGATACTTCTTATAAGTTTTGTTGTGACCGCTATCTTGCCATTTATTGTTTATGAATTGCATGATAAAAGGGGACATGATACTATTGAAGAACCAAGGCACTTTAAAGCAAGAGATGTGAACCCCGCGATTTATCCAGCAGCTCGTGGTGAGCATCATATTATTAAAAAAGAAGAACATATCTTAAAACATTAAAAAATTGGAGGATGTACCTATGTTATACGGAAAAGAAAATCGCGATGAAGCAGAGTTCTTGGAACCAATTTTTGGTTCAGAAAGTGAACAAGTGGATTTGCCTAAATATAAATTAGCTCAAAAATCAATTGAGCCTCGAGTGGCCTATCAGTTAGTCCAAGATGAAATGTTAGATGAAGGGAATGCTCGTTTAAATTTAGCCACATTCTGTCAAACTTATATGGAACCTGAAGCAGTCAAACTAATGAGTCAGACCTTGGAGAAAAATGCGATTGATAAATCGGAATATCCAAGAACAACTGAAATTGAAAACCGTTGCGTCAACATGATCGCTGACCTTTGGAATGCGAGTGAAAAAGAAAAATTTATGGGGACTTCAACAATTGGTTCTTCAGAAGCTTGTATGCTTGGTGGAATGGCCATGAAGTTTTCTTGGCGCAAGCGAGCAGAAAAATTAGGATTAGACATTAATGCGAAAAAGCCAAACTTAGTTATTTCATCTGGTTATCAAGTTTGCTGGGAAAAATTCTGTGTTTATTGGGATATTGAAATGCGAGAAGTGCCAATGGATAGAGAACATATGTCAATCAATTTGGATAAAGTGATGGATTATGTTGATGAGTACACGATTGGTGTAGTTGGTATTATGGGGATTACTTATACTGGTCGTTATGATGATATCAAAGCTTTGGATAATTTAATTGAAGAATATAATAAACAGACAGATTACAAAGTTTATATTCACGTAGATGCTGCTTCAGGAGGGCTTTATGCTCCCTTTGTTGAGCCAGAACTTGAGTGGGACTTCCGTTTGAAAAATGTCATTTCAATCAATACCTCAGGCCATAAATATGGTTTAGTTTATCCTGGTGTAGGTTGGGTTTTGTGGCGTGACAAAAAATATTTACCAGAAGAATTAATTTTTAAAGTAAGTTATCTTGGAGGAGAACTACCAACGATGGCCATTAATTTTTCTCATAGTGCCTCTCAATTAATTGGTCAATATTATAATTTTGTACGTTATGGATTTGATGGATATAAAGCTATTCATGAGAGAACACATAAAGTAGCCATGTTTTTAGCAAAAGAAATTGAAAAAACTGGAATGTTTGAAATTATGAACGATGGCTCACAATTGCCAATTGTCTGCTATAAATTAAAAGAAGATTCAAATCGAGGTTGGAATCTTTATGATTTGGCGGACCGTTTATTAATGAAGGGATGGCAAGTGCCTGCTTATCCACTTCCCCAAAATTTGGAAAATGAAATCATTCAACGTTTAGTGATTCGAGCAGATTTTGGGATGAATATGGCATTTAACTATGTTCAAGATATGCAAGAAGCAATTGATGCTTTAAATAAGGCTCATATTCTATATCATGAAGAACCTGAAAATAAAACATATGGCTTTACTCACTAAAAAAACCGATATTCATCTTAAGAAAAATCAAAAGCGATATCGTTAATCTATATCGCTTTTATTTTGATGATAAATTTTGTTTTTTTCTATTTAGTCATAAGTTTGTCAGTGATTATTTTTCATAATATTTATCTAAAATCTCCATTTTTAAAGGAGTAATTTTAGATAATGGGGCTGTTAAACTTGTTCTTAAGAAGAGTTTGTCTTCAATGTTGATAATTCCTAAATATTTAAGTTGAGGATAATTTGCATTAACTTCCATAATCTGATTTTTTCTTTCAATCAGATTTTCACTTGTTACTGGCACATCAAGATTAACAGTTCTTTCTTTGTATGAGTAGTTTTTGAGGGCAGCAATATTTCGATTAGGAATAAAAGTCGTTGCGCCATCAGCGCCAATTACTGTAATTGAACGAATTCCTACAGTTTTTACTACCCCTTCGATGTCAAGGCCAGCAAAAGCCACAGTATCTCCAACGTTGATTTGATGTTCAACGATGATAAAGAAGCCATTGATAATATCAGCGACTAAATCTCGCCCAGCAAAACCTAGAGCAACTCCGAGAATACCAGCACCAGCAAGGATATTTGCAACAGGAATTCCGATGACTCCTAGGACAGTATAGATATAAAGAAAAACTGTAAGATAATGGATGGCACTGGTTGTCAGTCGAGAGAGGGTTAAAATTCTCGAAGTATCTGTCCATTTTTGCTCACTATAATTTTTAAATAAACGTTTAACGATACGAGAGCCGGCTTGATAGAGAATAAAAAAAAGAATACTAATTAATAAAATTGTAATTGCTTTATCTAATAAAAATAAACCAAAGTCTTCCCAGTTTGTTTTTAAAAAGTTCATTTTTGCTCCTTTGTTCAGTAATTTTATAAATTCATTTATAGAGAAATTGACTATATTTGAAAAAATTGTTTGAACTTTTACTGAATTTCATGAATATTTTCTTGTTTTATGTTACAGAAAATAATATAATCTATTATAACAAAAAAATTTGGAGGATGTTATGGCAATTAATTTAGACTGGGAAAATTTAGGATTCAGCTATCGGAACTTACCTTTTCGTTATATTGCTCGTTTTAAAGATGGAAAATGGAGTGCTGGAGAACTAACAGGAGATAATCAACTTCATATTAGTGAATCATCACCTGCTTTGCATTATGGTCAACAAGGTTTTGAAGGATTAAAAGCCTATCGAACAAAGGATGGTTCAATCCAACTTTTCCGTCCTGACCAAAATGCTGCTCGTTTGCAAAACACGGCGCGTCGACTTTGCATGGCAGAAGTTCCAACTGAAATGTTTATTGATGCAGTTAAACAAGTGGTGAAAGCCAACGAAGATTTTGTGCCTCCTTATGGGACGGGTGCAACGCTCTATCTCCGTCCACTTTTGATTGGGGTTGGTGATGTTATTGGTGTGAAACCTGCTGATGAATATATTTTCACCGTTTTTGCTATGCCGGTTGGTTCTTATTTTAAAGGCGGATTGGCTCCTTCAAAATTTGTAATTTCAAGAGATTATGATAGGGCAGCTCCACTTGGTACAGGTGGTGCCAAAGTTGGAGGAAATTATGCAGCTTCTTTACAAGCAGAAGTTGGTGCCAAAGCTTCAGGCTATGCAGATGCAATTTATCTTGACCCAAGTACACATACTAAAATTGAAGAAGTCGGGGCAGCAAATTTCTTTGGAATTACAGCCGATAATGAATTTATCACACCATTGAGTCCATCAATCTTACCTTCAATTACTAAATATTCTCTTCTTTATTTAGCTGAACATCGTTTGGGACTCAAAGCGATTGAGGGTGAAGTTTATGCCAAAGATTTAGGTAAATTTGTTGAAGCAGGAGCTTGTGGGACAGCAGCAATTATCTCTCCAATTGGTCGTATTGACGATGGAGAAGATTCTTACATTTTCCATTCAGAAACAGAAGTAGGACCAACGGTTAAACGTTTATATGATGAATTGGTTGGCATTCAGTTTGGTGATGTTGAAGCACCAGAAGGCTGGATTGTTAAAATTGATTAATTTAAAAAGCTAAAGAATACTCTTTAGCTTTTTTATTTTGAAATAAATAATTTATCTTTTTTAATCCATTCTTGATCCTCTGTTCGAATTGGACGAATCACTTGGCAAGGATTACCAGCAGCAATCACATTTTCTGGAATATCCTTGGTAACGACGCTTCCTGCACCAATAATACTATTGTCACCAATGCTTACACCAGGAAGAAGGCTGACATTTGCCCCCAGCCAAACTTGGTTCCCGACCGTAATTGGCTTTGAATAGACCCCACCAGCAGTTCTTAAACTTGGATCTTCCGAATGATTGGCAGCAAATAAACCACAGCGGGGGCCAAAGTAAACATTATTGCCAATCGTGACCTGATTACAGTCTAAAATAATCATATCATGATTAATGAGGACATTATCGCCAATTCTTATATTGAAGCCAAATTCACAGCGAAAATTAGATTCAATATAAGGATTTTTACCTAAATGTTCAAAAAGATTCTCTAAGATTTCTGGATGATAACCCTCATTGTTATTAATTTTTTGATTATAACGGCGGCTTTCAAAAAGGGCATGGTTACGATATTCAGATAAGTCTAAATCGGCGTCATCGTATGTTTTTCCTGAATTAATTAGTGCCTTTAATTGTTTCTTATTCATTCTTTTATCTTATGATTTTAGTTTCTTTTTGTCAATTGTAAGGGGTTTTATAATTTTGATAAAGCTACTAAAGATTACATTTATATATAATTGTCAGAATATATTGATATTTCATCGAAATTTTAGTAGAATAAAAGAACCAAATTGTAAAATAAAAGAGGTTGTGTTATGAATAAAAAAGCTAAACAAGCCATGAAAACGACACTTTGGCAGCCTGATTTTGAATCGGATGCTTGTGGAATGGGCTTCATTGCCCAAATTGACGGTAAAGCTAGTCACCTTTTAGTTGAGAGAGCGCTGACCATGTTAACAAGGATGAATCATCGTGGTGGAACGGGTGCTGAACCAGAAACTGGTGATGGGGCAGGTATTTTACTTGCTTTGCCTGACGAATTCTTTCGTAAGATTGCAAAAGAACATGATGTAGAACTACCAAAACTTGGTGATTATGCCGTAGGGCAATTTTTCTTATCGCGTAAGGAAAATAAAAAACATCAAGAATTAGAAGCGATTAAGGCAGCTGTTAAGGCTCAAGGATATGAAGTCTTATTCACGCGCACAGTTCCTTTTAATTTTGAAGCATGTGGAGCAACGGCTCAAGGAATTATGCCGTCTTTTGTTCAAGTTTTTATTGAGAAAAAATCATCTGAAAAAGCTGTCAGCGAAATTTCTAATTTTGAAAATGATTTATTTATTATCAGACGAAATCTTGAAAAACGTTTTGACGAAGAGGAATTATATATTTGTTCATTATCTAGTCAGACGGTCGTTTATAAGGGAATGCTTCATGCTTATCAAGTAAAACTCTTTTATCCTGATTTGTCTGATGAAGATTTCAAAAGTCATATTGCACTGACACATAGCCGTTTTTCTACCAATACTTTTCCCTCTTGGAATCGGGCTCAACCTTTTCGTTTTCTAGCACATAATGGCGAAATTAACACGCTTCGTGGAGCTGAAAACTGGATGAAAGTCAACGATATTGAAATGTACAATGAAGAAAATTCTGATTCCGCCAAATTAGAAAATTGTATGGAGTATTTCTATCGAAATGGTCGAGAACTTCCAGAAAGTTTACTGACCATGATTCCTGAGGCTTGGGGAGAACAAACTGGCTTAAGCCCAGAATTAAAAGCTTTTTACGAATATTCAACTGCTCATATTGCGCCTTGGGATGGACCGGCAGCTTTAGTATTTACTGACGGAAAAACCGTTGGGGCAAGACTTGATCGGAATGGTTTAAGACCGAGTCGTTATCTTGTGACAAAGGATAATTTTATCATTCTGTCAAGCGAATCTGGTGTGGTTGATATTCCAGCCGATGAAATCATTGAAAAATCAGTTCTTGGACCTGGTAACATGTTGTTAGTAAATACTGACGAAGGAAAAATTATTCGTAATGAAGAAGTTAAGAGTTATTATGCTAATAAATATCCCTACCAAGAATTTCTGTCAGCAGGTTTGAAGAAACTGTCAGCACTGACAGAAAGTGAAAAAACAAATCCAATTCCGTCAGTAAAAATGAATACCCTATGGAAATTATTTGGTTATACTGACGAAGTCATTCGGACAGTGCTTTTACCAATGGCGGAATCAGCCAATGAACCTACAATTTCAATGGGTTTTGATGCTCCTTTGGCAGTTTTATCTGACCAAGCTCAATCACTTTATAATTTCTTCAAACAACAATTTGCTCAAGTGACCAATCCACCAATTGATGCGATTAGGGAACAAATTGTCATTGGAACAGAAACCTATTTGGGAGAAGATGGGAATCCAGCAAAAATTACAGGTGAAAATGTCCGTAAGTTAAAATTAGACAGTCCAGTCCTTTCAACGGCTGACTTTGAAAAAATCTTAGCATTGAAGGAAGAACATTATCATACAGAAGTGATTTCCACCCTATATGATAAGGATGACCTTTTAGAAAATGCATTGAACAAACTCTTTTATAAGGCAGAAAGTTTGATTAATCAAGGAACAACTATTATCGTGCTTTCTGACCGTGACTTTGCTGAAAATAAAGTACCAATGCCTATTTTACTTGCTTTGTCAGGACTTTATCATTATATGTTAGGACGTCATAATGCGTCTAAATTTGCAATTATTGTAGATACAGCTGAGGTCTGTGAAGTTCATCAATTTGCAGCGCTTGTAGGTTATGGCGTTTCAGGAATTCATCCTTATGGTGCATACGCAACCCTTTCAGACTGGGGTATGGGAGCACCTGAACAACTTGAAAATTTCCGTCATGCGGCAGAAAAAGGTATTGTTAAGGTCATGAGCCGGATGGGAATTTCAACAATTGTCGGTTATAAAGGGGCTCAACTTTTTGAAGCAATTGGTTTATCCAAAGAAGTCGTTGACAAGTACTTCACAGGTACGAGTACAAGAATTGGTGGACTTTCTCTTGCCCAAATCGAGGACGAATATCGTTTACGATATGAGAAAGCTTATGGACATCGGGCACAGGATTTATTGGAAACAGGCGGTTCTTTCCAATACCGGGCGGATGAGGGAGAACATCATATCTATGACCCACAAATGATTTACCAAATTCAAAATGCTGTCCGTCAAAATGATTTTGAAAAATATAAAATATATAGTCAGTATCTAAATGACATTGCTCTAAAAACGCCGACAAGCTTACGTCACACTTGGAAAATCAAATCTGATCGAAAGTCCATTCAGATGAGCGAAGTAGAACCAGCTCGTGAAATTGTTAAACGTTTCAAAATTGGGGCCATGTCATTTGGTTCATTATCACAAGAGGCTCACGAATGTATTGCTCAAGCCATGAACTCTATTGGTGCAAAATCCAATTCGGGTGAAGGTGGTGAAAATGCAAAACGTTATGGCACAATCAATAATTCTAAAATTAAACAAGTCGCCTCTGGCCGATTTGGTGTGTCAGCTGCTTATTTAATGTCTGCCGAAGAAATTCAAATTAAAATTTCACAAGGTGCTAAACCAGGTGAAGGGGGGCAATTGCCAGGTAAAAAAGCTTTTCCTTGGGTGGCAGAAGTTCGAAACTCAACTCCTGGGGTAAGTTTAATTTCACCGCCGCCTCACCATGATATTTATTCCATTGAAGATTTGTCGCAACTTATTTTTGACTTGAAAAAACTCAATCCTTATGCAAAAATCAACGTTAAGTTGGTTTCATCGACTGGTGTTGGAACAATTGCTACAGGATGTGTTAAAGCCGGAGCTGATAAAGTTGTTATTTCTGGTTATGATGGTGGAACTGGAGCAAGTCCTAGAAACTCAACAAGAGATGCAGGTCTCCCTTGGGAAATGGGACTGGCAGAAGCACACCAAACGCTTAGTTTGAACAATTTACGTGACCGAATGATTTTGGAAACTGATGGTAAAGTAGTCACAGGTCGAGATATTGCGATTGCTGCAATGCTAGGTGCTGAAGAATATTCATTTGGTAGTTTAGCTTTGGTTGCGATTGGATGTATCATGACAAGAAATTGTCATTTAAATACTTGTCCCGTAGGTATTGCCACACAAAATCCTAGATTAAGAGCAAACTTTGCTGGAAAACCAGAGCACATTGTGCGTTTAATGGAATTTATGGCTGAGGAAGTTCGAGAACTTTTAGCCGAACTTGGTTTTAGAACAATCAATGAATTGGTAGGTCATGCCGAGCTCTTGCAAGCTAAAGAAGATTTACCGGCTAAAATGCGAGGTTTGGACTTTAGCCGTATGCTTGGTCATGCCTTACCGATTGCAACAAGACATAGTGATCCTTTTGCTAATCCCCGTGCTTGGAAAGAGTTAGACCAATTCACGGAGGCTACACTTGATAATGGTTCTCAGGCAACGGTTCATGGCACGATTAAAAATATTAATCGAACAACGACCGCGCGGATGGCAGGTTGGATTGCTGAACGTTATGGTAATTTTGGTCTAAAAGATGCTTCTGTTTGCTATGAATACGAAGGGGTTGCTGGCCAGTCCTTTGGCTCTTACGCAACCGCTGGTATGGAGGTTACTCTGATTGGCGAAGCCAATGATTATATTGGAAAATCATTGTCAGGTGGGCGTTTGATTGTAAAACCACCTCTAGATGCCGCTTATGATATTGAAAATACTTCTATTGTTGGGAATGTTTCGCTCTTTGGGGCTATCGGTGGCGAAGCTTATTTCCGAGGTCGTGCAGGTGAGCGCTGTGGTGTCCGAAATTCAGGAGCACATTTTGTTGTGGAAGGAACGGGTGACCATGGTTGTGAATACATGACTGGTGGTATCGCTGTTGTTCTTGGTACAACAGGTCGTAATTTTGCGGCTGGGATGTCTGGCGGTATCGCCTATGTTTATGATGTCGCTGGCAATTTTGAAAATAAAGTGAATCGGGAAATGGTAGATCTTTATGCTTTAGATGAAACTTCAGGTGATGAAGTTTTAGAAGAATTATTGAAGAAACATTTGAATTATACTGATTCAGCGAAAGCAAAATTCATTTTAGAACATTGGCAAACAGAACGCGAAAAATTTGTCAAAGTTTATCCAAGAGAATATCATCACATTAAAAATGTTGAAGAAGATTTGGTTAAAACGGGATTGTCAGGCGAAGCACTTACGATGACAACCTTTAAAAAAGTAACGGAGGTAAGCTAATGGCTGATCCAAATGGATTTTTAAATTATCCAAGAAATGATAATCCTTACCGTGAATTAGCGGAGCGGATAAAGGATTTTGCTGAACTGCAAGTTCCCTTATCTACTGAAGAACGACAAAAACAAGCGGCACGTTGTATGCATTGTGATGTTCCTTTTTGCCATCAAGGGATATTTTATGGGGGCAAACGGGCTGTCTCAGGTTGTCCAAATGATAATCATATTCCAGAGTGGAATGATTTGATTTATCGAGGACTACAAAGAAAAGCCTATGAACGTTTGATTTTAACCAATCCTTTTCCAGAATTTACTGGCAGAGTCTGTCCTGCTCCTTGTGAAAAATCTTGTGCCGAGGCCTTAAACGGTGCAGGAGTAACCATTAAAGATAATGAACGTTTCTTGGGTGATTTAGGAAATGATGAAGGATGGGTGGCTGAAATTGGCAAAGCGGCGGAGCCGACAGGTTATAAAATAGCGATTATTGGGTCTGGACCTGCCGGTCTGTCAGCTGCTTGGCGTCTTAATCAATTGGGACATAGCGTTACTGTTTTTGAAAAATCAGATCGTTTGGGCGGCTTATTGATGTACGGCATTCCAAATATGAAATTGGATAAAAAAGTCGTTCAAAAACGGATTGATTTAATGACAGAACTTGGTGTGACTTTTGTCACGAATACTGAGATTGGAAAGACAATCAGTTACGAAGACCTGTCAGTAAATTTTGATAGAATTATTTTGGCGATTGGCGCAGGGATTCCACGTGATTTAAATATTTCAGGTCGTGAAGCAGTTGGAATTCGATTTGCCATTGATTTTCTGACCGAAACGACTAAAACTGTCCTTGAAGAGGGCGAAGATAATATTAGTCAATCATTAAAAGGAAAAAAAGTAGTAGTCATTGGTGGCGGAGATACAGGGAACGATTGTATCGGAACGGCAGTTCGTTTAGGAGCAGCTTTGGTTTCTCAATTAGAAATCACACCAAGTTTACCCACTAATCGTTTAGATAATAACCCTTGGCCTGAGTGGCCAATGACCTTGAGATCAGGTTATGGTCAAAAAGAAGCAGAATTTGTGGGAAATACTGATTTGACAACCTATCAAATGACTGCAACAGCTTTTCAAACAAATGCTGAAGGTCAACTTACAGGTTTAAAAGTAGCCAAAGTTGGACCTGACTTCAAGGCAGTAGAAGGGACAGAACAAGTAATTGAAGCGGACTTAGTCTTACTTGCTATGGGATTTGTTGGCACTGACACAGGCTTATTGGATAAATTTGGTGTTCAGGAAATCTATGATGATTATCGAACAAATAATGACAAAGTTCTAGTCGCAGGCGATGCCAGACGAGGTCCGTCTTTGGTTATTTGGGCAATCCGTGAAGGAAGAAAAACAGCTGAAATTGTCGATGAACAATTAATAAAAGTGGCTACAGCATAAATTATCATTCTGTCAGTAAAAAAAGTTTCTGTCAGTAAAAATGGCAGGAACTTTTTTGTGTCCAAGCTTTTGATGATATGCTATACTTATAAATAATCTAAAAATGAGGTGAGAGATGAAGACACCATTTGTAACAAAAGAACAATTAGAACAAATCACAAAGGAATTTCCAACACCATTTCATCTTTATGATGAAAAAGGAATTCGTCAAAAAGCGCGTGACCTTCACAAAGCCTTTGCTTGGAATAAAGGATTTAAAGAATTTTTTGCTGTGAAAGCGACACCCACACCAGCTATTTTAAAAATTCTTCATGAAGAGGGGTGTGGAGTTGATTGCGCCTCTTATGTCGAATTGTTACTTTCCGAAAAATGTGGGTTTGACGGCTCTGAGATGATGTTTTCATCAAACGATACTCCAGCTGAAGAATTTCAATTTGCTAATCAATTGGGTGCGACAATCAATCTTGATGCTTATGAAGACATTGAATTTTTGAAAAATCTGACAGATTTTATTTTTCCGGAAACAATGAGTTTGAGATACAATCCCGGTGGAGTTTTTGCTATGGGAACAAAAATTATGGATAATCCAGAAGAATCTAAATTCGGAATGACAAAAGCCCAACTCATCCAAGGAATTAAAGATTTGCAAAAATTAGGCGTGAAAAAATTTGGAATGCATAGTTTTTTGGCTTCAAATACAGTAACCAATGATTATTACCCAGAACTTGCCCGCAAGCTCTTTAAGCTTGCTTTAGAAATTAGAGAAGAAACCGGAATTACCCTTGATTTCATTAACTTATCAGGTGGAATTGGTGTGAATTATCGTCCTGATGAGGAGGCAAATGATATTGCAAAAATCGGACAAGGTGTTCATGAAGCTTATGATGAAGTTTTGAGCGCTAATGGAATAGAAAATCTAAAAATTTATACCGAATTGGGACGTTTTATGCTTGCTCCACACGGTCATTTGATTACAAAAGTTTTGCATCTTAAAGAAACTTATCGAAAATATGTTGGCGTTGATGCATCAGCAGTTAACTTAATGCGTCCAGCCTTTTATGGTGCTTACCACCACATCACAGTTGCTGGAAAAGAAAATGATGAAGCGACTGAAATTTATGATATTACAGGTTCTTTATGTGAGAATAATGATAAATTTGCAAAAGAAAGAGCCTTTCCTCAAATAGAAATAGGAGATTTATTAGTGATTCATGATACTGGTGCGCACGGATTCTCAATGGGTTACCAGTATAATGCTAAATTAAGAAGTGCCGAAGTTATGCTTCAAGAAGATGGAAAGACTCGTTTAATTCGTCGAGCAGAGAAGCCAGCTGATTATTTTGCAACATTAGATGGTTTTGATTTTACAATTTGAGAAATAAAAAGTTACTGACAGCTCCGTCAGTAACTTTTGCCTCATTTATCCTTTCTATCAGTAATATAAAGTGCTGACAAAAGGACTAAAATTTGATATA
The DNA here is from genome assembly GCF_052544945.1 of Lactococcus sp. KTH0-1S. Lineage (NCBI taxonomy): Bacteria > Bacillati > Bacillota > Bacilli > Lactobacillales > Streptococcaceae > Lactococcus > Lactococcus sp. KTH0-1S. The sequence goes on along the minus strand of NZ_CP195165.1, from coordinate 1,273,506 downwards.
ATAAGATGTCATCAATGGCGAAAGCGTTTCGCCAAAATTAGGAGATTCAAAATGAATTTAATCTTAGCAATTTTGCTTATGGTTGTATGCCTTTTGGCAGGTTTTTTCTTGGGAACATGGTTCTCACAACGCCAAACAAAAAAATTACTTATGGATAACCCACCCCTTAATGAAGATGCTGTTCGTCTTATGATGGGATCTATGGGACGTAAACCAAGTGAAGTTCAAGTCCAACAAGTTCTTCGCCAAATTCGTGCTGCTGCAAAGCAATCAGACACAAACAAAAAATAAGCTATTATATACGCTGAGCGAAGCAGTAGAACACAAGTTCTAAACTCTCTCAGCGTTTGCTTTTATCATCATAAATAAAGTATCCATTATATTAAAAAATACAGATTTTGGATAAGAAAGAATTTGAATTAGATATTTAAAAAGGTGAAGAAAAATGGACAATCGACCAATCGGCCTCTTAGATTCTGGTGTTGGTGGACTGACTGTTGCTCGCGAACTCCTTAGACAACTCCCAAATGAAGAAATTGTCTACATAGGAGATACAAGAAGAGCTCCTTATGGTCCGCGTAGTCGTGAACAGATCATAGCGTTCACTTGGGACATGGTTAATTTTTTACTATCAAAAGATGTGAAAATGATTGTAATGGCCTGTAATACAGCAACAGCGATGGCCTTAGAAATTGTAAAAGAAAAACTAGATATACCGGTGATTGGTGTCATCCTACCCGGAGCAAGCTCAGCAATTCAAAAAACAAAAACAAATAAAATTGGTGTAATCGCCACTCAAGCTTCGATTCGTTCAGATGAATATCATAAAACAATTGCTCGTAAATCATCAGCAGTAGAAGTATATAGCCTAGCATGTCCAAAATTTGTTTCAATTGTTGAGTCAAATGAAATGGAATCTGAAATTGCTAGAAAAGTTGTATCAGAAAGTCTTGTTCCACTAATTGGAAAAGTAGATACCTTAATTCTCGGATGTACTCACTATCCTCTCTTACGTTCCTTAATCCAAGAAACAATGGGAAAAGAGGTGCGTTTGATTGATTCTGGAGCAGAAGCTGTACGAGACATCTCTGTTTTGCTCAATTATTTTTCAATAAATGGACAAGAACGTCAATCATTAGAGCATCGTTTCTATACTACTGCGGGCGTTAATTCATTTCGAGAAATTGCAGAAAAATGGTTAAACATCGGACAACTTCAGATTGAACATACTGAAATAGAGAATTTCAATAAGGAAAAATAAATGGAAAAAACACTTATTATCGCAACAAGAAATTCAGGAAAAACAAAAGAATTTAAAAAATTATTTGCTGATTTCGGTTATGAAATCAAAGATTTAACAGATTATCCAGAACTTCCTGAAATTGAAGAAACTGGAACCACTTTTGAAGAAAATGCTCGTTTAAAAGCAGAACAAATCGCTGAAATTACTGGGCAAGTAGTTATTGGCGATGATTCAGGACTTTGTGTTGATGTCCTTGGTGGTTTGCCTGGCATTTGGTCGCATCGTTTCTCAGCTCCAGATCCTACTGATGAGAAAAATATCGCAAAACTTTTGCACGAACTGGCTCCAACGGCAATTACTCCAGAACGTAGAAGCGCACATTTTCATACTACGCTTGTGGCGGCAAAACCAGACCGTGAGAGTTTAGTTGTAGAAGCAGATTGGAATGGCTATATTGCTCTCGCTCCTAAAGGAGAAAATGGTTTTGGCTATGATCCTATTTTCATGGTTGATGCCTTTAGAACAGCTGCAGAATTATCAGAAAAAGAAAAAAATCAAGTCTCTCATCGCGGACAGGCCTTGAGAAAATTGATGGCTGAACTTCCTGAGTGGCTTGACAAATAAGTTTAAATAAATTAACATAACTATAATTATGTAAAAGAGGGATGCTTATGTTTGTAGTAATGTCTGATTCACATTATGATCGCGATGTGGTTGAATCCATAAAATCAAAATATTTGAATGAAGCAACTGCTATCTTTCATTGTGGAGATTCTGAACTTTCTAGTTCTGATGAAATTTGGCAAGGAATAACTGTTGTTGCTGGGAACTGTGATTATGATAGTGGATATCATGATTTTCTTACTCAAGAAGTTGAAGGAAAAAAGGTATTAATTACACATGGTCATCTTTTTTATGTTGGTTTAGGATTAGACCGTTATTCTTATTTTGCTGAGGAAAAGAACGCAGATATCGCGCTTTTTGGACATATCCATCAACCAGTAGCACAAAAAATAAATAATATACTTTATGTAAATCCAGGTTCAGTTGCACAACCTAGAGGGAAGTATGATATCAAAATGTATGCTATAATTGAGATTGAAGGAGAAGAGTTCAATGTTTCTTATCGAAATCTGCAACATGAACCTATCCCGGAACTACAGTTCAGACTCTAAGTCTACAAAGCTCTTTAAGGAGTAATTTGCATGATTGATAAAAAGATTGAGGATTTTATCTTGAATCAAAGTGAAACCTTTATGATTCCTGCCTCAAATGTTGCTGTACTTTATGCTGAGCATAATATTGCTCATGCAAAACTGATGCTTAGTCAGTATAAGTATTCACGAGTTCCAGTTTTAAATGAAAAAAAGGAATACGTTGGTGTTTTGGGTTTAACAGAAATCGTTGAATTTGAAATGGAACAGAATTTCTTTTTTGAAAAATTACATAATACATCAATTTCGGAAATAGTTAATAAAGAGGTTCAAACAATTGGACCATCAGTAACTTTGGAAGAAATGATGCACAAATTAATTAAGGAGCCATTTCTCCCAGTAGTCAAAAGACAGGAATTTATGGGGATTGTTGTTAGGCAAGAAATATTAAAGGCCTTTAGTGCCTTTGCTCACGACTTTACAAAATATTATGAAATTACCAAACGAGATTGACGGGTATTTAGCAAGCAGAAATTTTTCAGAGAATACTCGTTCAAATTACCATTATGATTTAGTTTCTTTGCAGGCTTTCTTTGAAGATAAGTCACTCACAACAGAAAACTTAGAACTTTACAAAATTCAAATTAGTAATCTTTCGCCAGCAGCACAACGGAGGAAGATTTCGAGTGCAAATCAATATTTGCTTTTCCTATATCAAAGACAAAAAGTTGATCAGTACTTTAAAATTAAACAAGTCGTTCAAAAAAAATCACAGACGGATCAAAGTTATCATCCAATGATTAAGGAATTTCCTGAGTTCTATGGTCCTTTGACCTGTCCAGGACAATTTTTAGCTTTATTAATTTTAGAATTTGGTTTAAATTTTGCTGAGATACAAAAATTGAAATGGGAAAATTTTAATTGGAACTTTAAATATCTCACGATTGAAAAAGCTGGAATAAAACGTGTTTTGCCAATTAGAGAAAAATTTGCCATAAGAGTTAAAGCTATAAATAATGCTGATGAATTATTCGCAAAATCTCGTCAATTTCTTTATACTGAATTGAAAAAATTTACGAACTATTCTTCCAAAGAAATTAGAGAACAGTATATCTTGCATCAAGTTAAAACAGGGAAGTCAATTTATGAATTGGCAACTCTACTTGGTTTAACAACCATTACAACGCTTGAAAAATATTATAGATAGGAATTTACACCATTTTTATTATGTAAAATATGATTAAAGAAATCAATATAAAAATTAAAAACTTCGAGGGCCCTCTCGACCTTTTATTGCATTTGGTAAGTCAGTATGAAATGGATATTTTTGAAGTTCCATTGGTACCAGTTATTGAGCAATATCTTATCTATATTCAAACCATGAAAGAACTTGAATTGGAAGTAGCTGGAGAGTACATGTTAATGGCAAGTCAACTGATGTTAATTAAATCAAGAAGACTTTTACCGACAGTTACCGAAACTTTTATTGAAGATACAGAACAACTTGAGTATGATTTGTTGGCTCAAATTGATGAATATCGGAAATATAAAATGTTGTCACATGATTTAGATGAACTTCATCAGGAGCGTAGTCACTTTTATTCAAAAGCTAAGACAGAAATTATCACTGATGAAACTGTACTTTTGCAGGATAAATCTGCTTTAGATTTATTTCTAGCTTTTACCAAAATTCTTGAGTTGCAAAGACAACATTTTCAAGATGAAAATACAAAAATAGCAGCTGAGAAATTTACAATTGCTGATAAGATTTTAGAATTAAGCACAAGGTTTACAGAACAAAAAATATGTAAATTTTCAGATTTGTTTTCTAGCTCTACTAATAAAGATGAACTCGTCACCACTCTTATGGCTCTTTTAGAATTAATCAAAAATCAACAGATTTCTTTTTCTCAAGGAGAGCTTTTTGGAGAAATTATTTTAGAAAGAAAAGAAACTAGTGAATAAGACAGCAAGTTGTGAACTCTTACTTTTTGTATCTGGCGAAGCTGGTTTAACTTTGGCAGAATTGTCAGCATTGACAGAAATGTCTAAACAAGCTTGTCAGCAACAAATTGATTATTTAAAAGAAAAATATCATTCTGATGAAGAATCTGCTTTAACGATTATTGAAACTGCAGGTAAATATCGTATGGCTACAAAAGAAGAGTTTGCAGAAATTCTCAAAAACTATGCCAAAACTCCTCTTAATCAATCGTTGTCAAAATCAGCTCTTGAAGTTTTATCAATTATTGCTTATAAGCAACCTTTAACTCGACTCGAAATCGATCAGCTCCGTGGAGTGAATTCCTCAGGTGTTCTCTCAACACTTCGTGCTTTTGATTTGGTTGAAAAGGTCGGGCAAGTTGAAGCACCAGGACGTCCAAGTCTTTATGCAACAACTGAATTTTTCTTAGACTATATTGGGATTAATCATTTAGATGAATTACCTGAAATAGATGAATCAAGATTTATCGGAGAAGAACAAACCTTATTTAACGAAAGTGAAGAAAATGAGAATCAATAAATATTTGGCCCATGCAGGTGTGGCAAGCAGACGTAAAGCAGAAGAACTAATTTTAGCGGGAAAAGTAACGGTAAATAATGTTCCAATGACAAACTTGGGGTATCAAGTTTCAACTGGAGATATCGTTGAAGTTAATGGAGTAGCAGTTTATAACGAAGAACCCGTTTATTATCTTCTAAATAAACCAAGAGGCTATATTTCTTCAGTTAGCGATGACAAAGGACGTCAAACGGTAATGGATTTAATGCCTCAAGTTAAAGAACGGATATACCCTGTGGGACGTTTGGACTGGGACACAAGCGGTTTGCTTTTGCTTACAAACGACGGTGAGTTTACGAATATGATGACTCACCCACGTCATGGTGTTGATAAGGTCTATGTTGCTAAGGTAGAAGGCCAAGCGAACAAAGAAAACTTGCGTCCTTTAACTTTAGGTATGACTATTGAAGGTAAAAAAGTTAGTCCCGCCCGTTATGAGATTATTAAACAAGAGAAAACAAAAAATCATTCGATTGTTAGTTTAACTATCCATGAAGGGCAAAATCATCAAGTTAAAAAAATGTTTGCAGCTGCAGGACTTCCAGTACAAAAATTGAGTCGTATTCAATATGGTACTCTTACATTAGATGGACTTCCAACAGGACAATTTCGTCGTTTGAGTAAAAAAGAAGTTTCTCAATTGATTAATGCAGCCCAAGGAAATTAATTTGATTACTATAAAAGACAATTCTGTAAAGAGTTGTTTTTTTATTTCTTAAGCAAATATTATTCTTGATAAGCAAACTATTTTTGTGCTATAATAAAAATATCTTCAGGGCACCGTGTAATTCGGGACCGGCGGTAAATAGGGCTTTGACCTTATGACTCCGCGATTCGCTACGGCGATTGAAGCAGTGAGAATCTGCTAGCGACAGTAAAGTCTGGATGGAAGAAGATGAACAATTTTTGTAGTGTAATCAACTTCGGTTGGATTACTGTTTTTAGCCAAACCAAAAATGTCTATCAACTTCCTCGAAATTTGAAGAATTATTTTCTCATATTTGGAGGTTTTTTTATGTCTAAAACACGTCGGATGGTATTAATTGCCATGCTTGCTGCATTATCAACAATCTTATTATTGCCGATTTTGCAGTTTCCGCTATTGCCTGGAATTGATTTTATGAAAGTTGAACTCTCAATCATTCCAGTACTTATTGGAGTCTTTACTTTGGGATTGGGTGATGGATTTATTATCCTCTTTATTCGCTCTATCTTATGGTATCTCCTATTTAATCAAGGGCCATCAACTTGGATTGGTGTGCCGATGAACTTCGTTGCTTTGGGAATCTTCATGGCAATTGTTTGGTTCTTTACAAAGAAAAAATTCTCAATCAAAAACTATACAGTTGGTGTGGTTTTAGCAGCCATCGCATCAGTTCTTGTGATGATGGTATTGAATGTTTTCTACGCACTCCCTCTCTATCGTTTAGCTGCTGGCTTCGATGTTGATAAGATTTTTGTTGGAGCAACTCATCTTTTTAATATGGGTTCTCTATCAGTTACTATGAATCCAACTTATCTTTTAACAGTAGTTTTACCTTTTAATGCTTTGCAGTACATCATCTTTGCTCTGGTATTTGGATTGATTGTTGCAGTGTTCAAGAAAAACAAAGTCGTAAAATTTTATAATGCTTAATAAAAAAAGAAATTTCATTGATTTGAAGTTTCTTTTTTTATTTAAATAGTAAATAAGTGGGAATCTCACTTCATATAGTCTGTTTTAAACGCTTTCTTTATGGTATACTAATGTTTAGAATATTATAAAATAAAATGGAATAGACTGTATGAAAATTTTTAAAGATTTATGGTGGTTTTTTAAGGCAGAGAAAAAAGGTTATGGCGTTGGTCTATTAGCCCTTTTTATTGTTTCGTTAACTCACTTGATTCCGCCTTTAATTATCGGAAAAATTATTGACCATATTGTTAAGCGTAACTTGACTTTACCCTTAATTTTGAGTTTTTCTGGTATTTTATTGGTTACTGCATTCGTTGAATACGGCTTTCGTTTTCTTTGGTCGACAAATATTTGGGGTGAAGCTTTTAAACTAGAAAAAATGATCCGTAGTCGGCTTTTTAGGCATTTTTTGCGAATGGATACCCTTTTTTATCAGAGAAATCGGACTGGCGATTTGATGGCTCATGCAACTAATGACTTGCAAGCGATACAGAGTGTTGCTGGACTTGGTGTTTTGACTTGGGCAGATTCTTTAATGACGGGCGGGATGACAATCATTGCTATGCTCTTATTTATCGACTGGCGCCTGACGATTATTGCTTTCCTTCCTTTGCCTTTACTCGCGCTAGTATCTAAAATTTTAGGGGATAAAATTCACGTGAGTTTTGAACATGCCCAAGAAACCTTCTCTGAAATGAATGAGAAGGTCCAAGAATCGATTACAGGAATGAAAGCAATCAAATCTTTTGGTGAAGAAGAACAGGATATGGCTGATTTCCAAGTTAAGCTAGATAATATTGATAAAGCCTTTATCAGGGTCAATTGGATTGACTCAATGTACGATCCTTTAATCACTTTAATTGTTGGTTTATCTTATACTTTAACCATTCTTTTAGGGGGTTACTATGTTGTTCACCATGTTTTAACGATTGGTCAGTTGGTTGCTTTTATGACTTATATCGGGAATTTGGTCTGGCCGATGTTTGCTATTGGTGTTCTTTTTAATGTTATTGAACGTGGAAGAGCTTCATACAGTCGAGTAGAAAAATTATTAGCTCAAAAAGCGGAATCAAAAATTTCTGAAGGTACTTTGAAAATGCCAAAAGAAGGTCAACTCCTTTTTGACATTGAAAGTTTTACTTATCCAAATGAGAATGAAGGGCGCAATCTGGAGAAAGTTCAATTTGATTTAAAAGAAGGTCATGTTTTAGGTTTGGTTGGACGAACAGGTGCAGGAAAATCAACGATTATTAAACTTTTAATGCGAGAGTTTGACCATTACAAAGGACATATTACTTTTGCTGACCATGATATTATGGATTATCAATTAGATGAATATTTGCCAGCGATTGGTTATGTTCCGCAAGAGCATTTTCTATTTTCGATGTCTGTCAGAGATAATATTCGCTTTGCTAAGATGTCAGCGAGTCAAGAAGAAGTTGAAATTGCAGCTAAAGCAGCTGGAATTCATGATGATATTATTGCTTTTCCTGAAGGTTATGATACTTTGGTTGGCGAGCGTGGCGTTTCACTTTCTGGTGGACAAAAGCAAAGGTTATCTATTGCGAGGGCGCTACTTATTCAGCCTAAATTATTGATTTTAGATGATGCGCTGTCAGCTGTTGATGCCAAGACTGAACAGTTAATTTTGTCAAATCTGAAGGCTTTACGTCATGAAAGTTCAACGTTAGTTGTCAGTCACAGATTGTCATCAGTAATGGAAGCTAATGAAATTCTCGTGCTAGACGAAGGAAAAGTGATTGAGCGTGGCTTGCATGAAGCTTTGATTAAATCTGGAGGTTGGTATGCTCAAATGTGGCAAATGCAACAGATTGAAAGTCATTTGGCAGAGAATGATAAAGATGAGAATTTACTGACAGGTTCGTCAGTAAATCGGGGAGGAGAAGAAAATGGAGAAATCTACTGACAAAATGTCTGTCAGAGAAAGTTGGCAAGTTTTTAAATTTATTTTCAAATTCTTATTACCTTTCAAAAAGTATTTTATTTGGGCTTTTGTTTTTAGTGTAATTACAACTGCTCTGGCTTCACTTATGCCTTTTGTTTTGTCCGTTTTTATGGATTCTTATTTGACACCCATGAAAGCGACTGACCAGATTATTTTCTATTTTGCAAGTCTTTATTTGATTTTAGCAATAATCAATTCAATTGCTTTCTTTTTCAAATGGAATTATCTGCAAAATGGTTCAATTTTTGTTAATCAATACATTCGTAAGAAAGTTTATCGAAAAATTCATCAGCTAGGCATGCGATATTTTGACCAAAAACCGACGGGTTGGTTAATCACCAGAATCACAAATGACACTGATTTATTTGATTTCTGGCAGACTTTGTTTAATGCATTAACAAGTTTGCTTTCTATTATCATTGCCTTCATTGCTTTGTTTATTATTGACCACCAAATTGCGCTTGTGATGTTGTTGATTCTTCCCCTCTTGATTTTGGCAGTACTGATTTATCAAAAAGTGAGTACAAAAGTTTATCAAGCCATGCTTGCTAAGCGTTCAGAATTGAATACGAAATTAAATGAATACATTTCTGGGATGAGAATTATTCAACAATTTCGTCAAGAGAGCAGACTAGGCAATGAATTTGAAAGAACAAATGATGAATATTATGGTTATCGAAAACGAGTGATTCAGATTAATGGGATTTTGTTGAGCCCTTTGGTTAATTTTTTGATGGCCACCTCAATTGTTGTTGTCTTGTTGATGTATTCTAATCGTAGTCTACATGCAGTGGTTGAGGCTGGTTTAATTTATGCTTTTATCAGTAATGTACAAATTTACTTTAATCCTATTTCAGGATTGATGGATTCTTTATCAAACTTTTCAAATGGATTGGTGGCCTCTAGTCGCATCAAGACAATCATGGAAGAAAAAGAATTTGCGCCACAACAAGGAATTTCAACTTCTGTCAGTAAAAATGTTGATGAAAAATTTACTGACAGAAAATCTGTCAGCAATTCTCCAATCATTCAAGAAGGAAAAATTGAATTTCGCAATGTCAGTTTTTCATACGACGGAGAACATCAAGTTTTGAAAAATATCTCATTCATTGTGAATCCTGGAGAAACGCTTGCTTTTGTAGGTCATACAGGTTCAGGAAAATCGAGTATTATCAATGTCTTTATGCGATTCTATGAATTCACAGAAGGTCAAGTGTTGATTGATGATCAGGACATTAGAAGTTATTCAAAAGAAGAACTTCGGAAAAAAATTGGTTTAGTATTGCAAGATTCCTTTATGTTTGTTGCGTCAGTTACTGACAATATCAAAATGATGAATCCACAGATTACTGACCAAGCAGCTAAAGAAGCGGCTCGATTTGTCCAAGCTGACAAATTCATCAAGGATTTGGAAAATGGTTACGATACCAAAGTAATTGAAGGCGGGGCTGCCTTCTCGGCCGGTGAACGTCAATTAATTAACTTTGCTCGAACGATTGTGCGTAATCCGAAAATTCTCTTATTAGACGAAGCAACAGCCAATATTGATACTGAAACTGAAGCGCTTATTCAAGAAGGTCTGACAAATATGCGACAAAATCGAACGACAATGGCAATTGCTCACCGTTTATCAACGATTAAAGATGCTGACCAAATTTTAGTCTTGAACAAGGGAGAAATTATTGAGCGAGGAAATCATGACCAACTTTTAGCACTTAATGGTTATTATGCAGACATGTATCGAATTCAAACTTTACAAAAAGAACTATGAAAAACCACTGATAGCAGCGGTTTTTTGTTTATCAGTTTTCCTGATAAAAAATATTGACAAAAAATAAAATAAGCGATATAATATAAGAAAGATTGATAAGGATCGGGAGGGAGAGTTTATGAATTTTGGTCAGAACTTAAAAAAATTAAGAAAAAATGCAAAATTGACACAGAGTCAATTAGCAGAAAAGCTAGGAATGAAGCAAAATGCTTATGTCCTTTGGGAACAAAAATCAACCAACCCAACGTTAGAATTATTAGAAAAACTAGCAGATATCTATGATTTACCTATTCAAGAATTAATCAAAGAAACTGATAATAATGCAGAAAAACAATTAATCGATAATTATCGTTCACTGACAGGAGAACAACAAGAATCAGTTATTAATTTTACGGATTTTCTCATTGAACAAAATAAAACAGAGCTTATTAATTTGAAGACTTACAGACGTTCTTCTTTAGATTACGCCATTGTTGAAGATGAAGAATTATCGGCAGGTTTTGGTCAATCTCAAAGCAATACAGGTGGCCACTACAAAGCTTACACCTCTGAAACTCTTGGTCGATATGATGGTGCAGCCAGAGTAAAAGGGGAATCGATGGAACCTGAATTCCCTAATTTTTCTATTGCAACATTCTTACACACTGGTTTTGGTCGGAGTGGTGATATTTACGCCATTGCTGAAGGAGATTTGGGCGAAGAACGTTTGTATATCAAACAAGTATTTGAAGAAGAAGATGGACAGTTTAGAATTCATTCACTCAATCCAGATCCACAATACAAGGATTTTTATTTAGGACAGGAAGATAATTTCCGAATTATTGGACCAGTGGTTGATAATTTTGAAGAAATTGAAGAATCACAGATTATAGATTAAAATGAGGGCTTAAAAATGAATTGGATAAGAGAAATTTTACCAATACTGGGAATTGGATCAATTTTTGCAATTACTTATGAATTAGTTTTATGGCTTTCACAGAAATTGATAGAAAATGATAGCAAAGAGAAAATAAAAAATGAAAAAAAGATTGTTAATGTCAAATTTTTTCATCTTTCAAAAAACCAAAAGAATATTGCATGAACTAAAATAAAAAAGAAAAAAGAATAAGTTTAGTCTTGCAATTTAAGAAAAATTTTGATATACTTATTTACGGTTCTAAAAGAACTGACCGAAGACAGTAGGGGACGAAAGTCATAAACTTCCTACCGAGGACAAATATCAAAATGATAATTGAACTCTCTATGTCTTTTGTGTGTAGAGATTTTTTATTTCTACAACCAAAATAAAATGGAGGTAAAAAAATGAGCGATTACAAAGTAAATGAAGCAACAATTGCTAAGAAAGCAGAATTGGTTGATGTTTACGCACAAAAAATGACTGAAGCAGCATCTATCGTTGTTGCAGATTCACGTGGTTTGTCAGTTGATCAAGATACTCAACTTCGTAAACAACTTCGTGAAGCAGGCGTTGAATTCAAAGTCGTTAAAAACTCAGTTTTGCGTCGTGCAGCTGAAAAAGCTGGTCTTGAAGGTTTGTCAGAAGCATTCTCTGGCCCATCAGCAGTAGCATTTTCTAACGAAGATGTTGTAGCACCAGCAAAAGTTTTGGCTGACTTTGCAAAAGATGCTGAAAATCTTGAAATCAAAGCTGGTGTTATCGAAGGTAAAGTTTCTTCTAAAGAAGAAATCCAAGCTATTGCGTCTCTTCCAAGCCGCGATGGACTTCTTTCTATGCTTCTTTCAGTGCTTCAAGCACCTGTCCGCAACGTGGCTCTTGCAGTCAAAGCTGTTGCAGAAAAAGAAGAATCAGCTGCTTAATTATAAGCAACATTACTTATATCGGCGGATTTACGCAACAAACTAAAAAATTAATAGGAGAATATTAAAATGGCATTGAACATTGAAAACATCGTTGCTGAACTTGAAAACGCAACAATCCTTGAACTTTCTGAACTTGTAAAAGCAATCGAAGAAAAATTTGACGTAACAGCAGCAGCTCCAGTTGCAGCAGCAGCAGGTGCTGGTGATGCAGCAGCAGCTAAAGATTCATTCGACGTTGAATTGACATCAGCTGGCGACAAAAAAGTTGCAGTAATCAAAGAAGTACGTGGAATCACTGGTCTTGGACTTAAAGAAGCTAAAGAACTCGTTGATGGTGCACCAACAATGATCAAAGAAGGTCTTTCTGAATCAGAAGCTAACGAAGTTAAAGAAAAACTTGAAGCAGCTGGTGCTTCAATCACACTTAAATAAGAATTTTATTCTTGTTTGAAAAGAAAATCGAATATTATCGATTTTCTATTAAAAATACTACCAAGTCTTTTCTTGGTAGTATTTTTTTTTGCTATCTATGAGTCTCAAATTTTCAAAATACTTCTTCAAATAGAGCAATAAGTTTTACTGGCCCAATACCAGCAGGAATAATCGTATAGGGTTCAAAAATTGTTTGTTCAGTGGAATCGATGATGCTTGTCCAGCCGGCAAAGTCGTAGCCACGCAACTCGGGTTTTAGATAGGGAATCAAATTTTTTTCAACTGTTCGTACATCTGAGGGGTGGGTCCAGGAGAGTTCGACCTTGTTTATTGTACGAGAAGAATAGCGAACTTCGTATTCTAAAGGAGTCCACTGGGCATATATATCATATTCTTTACCAACATTTTGAAGATAATCACCTGCAGTCCAAAGGAAATCGGGGCTTATTCCTGTTTTGTGCAAGGCAGAATTTTCACCAGCGTAGAGTGCAGCTTGCTCGCGGGAGATATTATGCGGGATCACATAATGACTATCGCGAACAATTTTCCAACCTTCAAAGTGGTAACCTGGTAAGGTGAGTGAAAAATTAGCAATTTCATGTTCTGTTTGACTAGTGTCTGAATTGATTGTCAATCCGACTTGTCGCTTATTATCGAAAATAGGCTGATAATCTTGTCTATTTTCAAACTCGACAAATGGATTAGTGCCACTATTTTTAATAAAGTTTTTCATTTTATCAGTGATGTTGAAATAATAGTTAAAAGTTGTTGATTGCTTGTTTGTATTCATAGGAGACTCCTTTCTCATCATTAAAAAATTAAAAAGTAAACCATGATATATAACTATAATCTTATTTTATAATATTTTTATTATAATCGATAATGATTTGTGTATCTTTAAAGTGAAGAGCTCATTGTTAATTTTTTTTGAGATTAAAGAATATCTTGTATTTTCAGACTTAAAAATAAATCAAAACTCACAAAATTTCAATTGAATATATTTTAAAGAAAGAGAATTTATCTCTTTTTTTTTTGACAATGACTGTCTACAAAAGATGAATTAAGTACTAATAAAAATTTTTTGTCAGATATAATCAATAAATGTCAGCAAATAATTACAAAATTTATTTGATTTTGGTATTTTTATAATAGGTTAGTATGCTAATAGTTTCTAAATTAATCTTATTTCATACAATATATTTGCTCTTGAGTCTAATATTTATTAGAATATAAATGAAGTAGTATATAATGTACATTTAATGGATATATTACATATAGGTAATAAAATTAATAATAATATATGAGTGAGGTGGAGATGAAAAAATTACTATTTATTTTTGGAACTAGACCAGAATTTATTAAAGTTTATCCGGTAATTCAAGAAGCGAAAAGACAAGGGAATCCAATTGTTCTGGTTAACACAGGGCAGCACAAAGAAATGCTCAATGAACTTTTAGATGAATTTTCTGTGGAAGTTGATTACGATTTAAAAATCATGGAAAAATATTCTGGTTTATCAGAAATTGTGGCAGGATCAATTAGCGGTCTTGACCCAATTATTAAAAAGGAACAACCAGATGTTATCTTAGTTCATGGTGATACTGCAGCTACTTTGGCTGGAAGTTTGGTTGCTTATTTTAATCAGATAAAGTTGGCACATATTGAAGCAGGTTTGCGAACTTACAATAAATTTTCACCATTTCCTGAAGAAATGAATCGTCAAATTGTTGGTTTGATGGCTGATTATCATTTTACACCAACAAAAATGACGAAAGAAAATCTTTTAAAAGAAGGTAAGCCAAAAAATCAGATTTTTGTAGTTGGGAACAGTGCTATAGATATGTTTCAGTATACTTTAAAGGGTGATTATACGAATGAAGCTTTATCATGGCAAGCCGACAAGAAAATGATTTTAGTGACAGCTCACCGTCGTGAAAATTTGAGTGATTTAGAAGAAATTTTTGAGGGAATTGCAGAGATTGCTGATGAATTTAAAGAAACACATAAAATCATTTATCCAATTCATATGAATCCAATCATTCGTGAAAAAGCGCAAAAATTACTGCAACATAGTAATATTAAAATCATTGACCCGCTGGATACAATTAACTTTCATAATGTGATGCGTCATGCCGAGTTGATTTTAACTGACTCTGGTGGAATTCAAGAAGAAGCGGCTTTCTTAGGAATTCCAGTGCTTGTTTTACGTGATACAACTGAAAGACCCGAAGGTATACTGGCTTGTACTTTAAAACTTGTGGGGACTTCAAAAGAAAATATTGTTAATGAGACTCGGACTTTACTGACAGACAAGACTAAATATGAAAGGATGTCAGGGAGTAAGAATCCTTATGGTGATGGTACGACTTCCTTACAGATTATTAATATCCTAAATGAAAAATAAAAAAATTAATCTAAAGTCTTTCCAGTCTGTTTGTCTCATTTTTATCTTTCTTTTTAATTTTGAGTTCATTTTTCGCTTATCAAATTTTACATCTAGAGAAAAATTCTATACCATTCTATTTTTTGTGGCTCCATTGATGCTTAGCTCATTTTTTATCATTATGGATAGCGAAAAAATTCCGAATTCAGTCAGAAATTTGAGTATTCTCGGTGTCTTTGGTTTCCTGATGTATGGTTCCAATCGCTTAATCGTTTCCTTAACTTACCTCATAGGTGGGGAACATGCTGTTCCGCAGTTATTTTCCTTCCGATTTTTGATTGCTTTCTTCATTTTACTTTGTTGTGCTTTAGCTTATTATGTTTCAACAAAGAAGAGGTTAATTTATAAATTAGCAACATTGATTGCTTCTTTGTGGTTTCTTACATTGCCAATTATAACGATTCAATTCATTATTAAATTCTTGGTTGAACATCAGGGGTTTGATTTCTCGATTGTCAGTAATATGGATATCAGGTATCTTATCGTACCATTTATGCCAATCATGTATTTGAGTTTTTGTAAATTTAGTGGGATTGATGCCAAACAATTAGGAAAGAATATCAAATACACGGTTTATGTGCTCTTAGTTGTCTACATCGTTGCATTAATCGTTTATTCAGGAACTCAAGTAAATATTACCTTTAATTTTGCTCAAGAAGGTTTCTTTAATAGTATTGAGCTTAATTATAATGTCTTTTTGGCTCACTGGATAGAAGGATTGACTGTATTTTCTCAATTCGTCCTACCAATTATTGCTTTTGCTTTAGTTATTGGATATAAGGGAGAAAAATCAAAGAAAAAGATACTGTCATTAAAACCAATTTATGTATTAATACTGGTTGTTCTGGGAGTTTATGCTTATCTTTTCCTTCTTAATCCACCGACTAATTTTATTCATTTTAATAACAAAATCTTCAATAGTTATTTTGCACTACAAATTTTTGAAGTTGTTGTGATTATGCTTTTGACAATCTATACAGGTTTGAAAAAATTTATCAGACCAAGAACCAAGATATTGCTATATATTGGTTCAAGCTTGCCTTTCCTCTATTTATATATTGTAAGATATCATTATTGGAAACAAAGTTATTTGGTTTTTGATATTTTTGACCGTATCAATTATATTTTCTTTATTTTTTCAGTTTTCGTATTTCTTTACTATACGGTAGAAGTCGTTATTTTATGGTATTCATACAATAAAAGACAAAAGATAACGGCATTAGATTTCAAAGATGAGAAAATAAAAAAACAATTTCATATTTATGTTTTGATTCCGTGTTTGAATGAAGAATCGGTTATTCAAACGACTTTGAAAAGTATTTTGAAAAATAATTATGAGAATTTGGTAGTGACTGTTATTGATGATGCAAGTGATGATCGGACCTTAGAAAAAATTTCTGAAATTCAAGATTCTCGATTGAATGTTCTAAGACGTATTAAACCTAATGCGCAAAAAGGAAAAGGGACGGCTTTGAATTGGGCTTATTATCAAATTAGTGAGCAAATTCAAGAAGCTGGAATTGCTCCGGAGGATGTTCTTATTGCGATAATTGATGCCGATACAAAACTTGATAACAATTATTTTGAAAAAGTAAATATGGCTTTCAATCATGATGCTAAGCTTACTGGTTTACAATCCAAGGTTCGTGTTGCCAATTTGCTTAAAGATGCTTCACAAGACTTGGAATTTTCTGAAATTATCAATGCGACACAGATGTTTCGGACTTTGACCAATACAGTTGCTTTTGGTGGAAATGGGCAGTTCTGTAAATTAAGTACTCTTCAGGCATTGAATGAAGAGCCTTGGACAGATTCACTTGTTGAAGATTTTGATTTATCAACTCGTCTCTTTCTGTCAGATATTGAAGTTAAAAATGCTCAATTCGATGATATTTACATTGAACAAACAGGGATTATCAATGATAATGAGGCTTTGGTTAAACAACGAGTGCGGTGGGCACAGGGAAATATTCAATCTTCAAAATATATTTTGCCGACGATTCGGTCAAAAAAATTGCAGAATAAACAGAAGTTTGAATTATTGATGACCCTACTGAAACCTTGGCTAATGGGAATTGAATATATCATTGTAATTTATACACTGATTATGATTGTTAATTCTGCTATCCTATCAGGGATTACTCAATCACTTAAAATTGTTGTTGTGCTTTTTATCGTGATGTCAATTTATATTATCTTTGTGAATTTTGTATGGGCTATTCTTTATAACAAAGGAAAATCTCAAGAAAAAACAAGGGTGTGGGATCTAGTGAAAGATACGGTTAATCTGACGAAATTTCTACTTATTTTAACTCAAATTTATCCGCAGTCAGCCATTCGATATTTCAACTCTAAAAATGATTGGGTAAAAACTAATCGTCAAGAAGAAAGTGTTGACCCTCATATTGATGAGCATAAAAAATAAGAAAAACCTGCCTTTTGGGCTAGGTTTTTTCTTTTGTAGATTTGCGAAATTAGTTTTTTTAGTTTAAATATGTTAGAGTAGTTGTAGTTTTAAAAATAAATCTATCACACAATGGGTACTGGTAAAAACTAAAATTACCGGTTGAGAAAGACCATCAGACTTGAACAGGTTAAGACCTGCGTAAGAATGTGTCCGAGTTTTAATTGTATTTTCTTTATGAAAATCTTTTAGCTTACTTTCTTATCATACTAGAGCCCTCCTTGTGTCTATAAAGGAGTTTTTTGATGCCAATTTTAGAAAAGATTCAAGAAAAACAACCACTTATCTTAAATTTAGCGAATTTTGTAACTCCACAAAGAGTTGCAGATGCGATTAGTTTTGCTGGTGGTTCACCATTAATGACTGCAGAAATTTCAGAAAGTGAAACTTTAGTTGAAATTGCAGATGCTGTAGTGGTTAATATTGGTACCATTTCAGAAAAGGATTATCCGCTTTTTCTGACTATTTGTCAGTTAGCAAATCAAAAGCACAAACCCTTAATTTTGGACCCAGTTGCTGTCAATGTCCCTTTTAGAGCAAATTTTGTCAAAAGATTAATGCAAGAGGTGAAATTTGATATCATTCGTGGGAATTCAGCAGAAATTGCTTGGTTTGCTGATAAAGAGAGCTTGAACAAAGGAATTGATGCACTTGAGTCAAATTTAGGAGTTGAGCACGCGCGAGTTGCTGCTCAAAAAACAGGTGCAGTCATTGTTCAAACTGGAAAAGTTGATGTTATTTCTAATGGGTTTGAGGAATTATTTGTTGAAACTGATAGTCCATTTTTCAAAATTAATGTTGGCTGTGGGGATATGTTGTCAGCAATTGTTGGAACTTTTGCGGCCGTATCTGATGATTTATTTAAGGCCGCTCATGAAGCGACAGAATTCTTCGGTGAATCTGGTGTGAAAGCTACTGAGCAAGTAGAAAATCTACCAGGAAATTTTGTGAATCGTCTTCTTGATAAAATTTATCAAGCGACGCAAGAGGTTATGTAAGGGAGAAAAAGAAATGATTGATGTTTCTCAAGTTGTGACAATCGCTGGAATTGATTCTTCTGGTGGGGCTGGTATAAATGCCGACCTGAAAACTTTTCATAATCAAAAAGTATATTCGGCAACGATTGTGACAGGGTTGACAGCGCAAAATACCTATGGGGTACAAGAAATTTTACCGACAAATAAGGCTTTTATTTTGGCTCAATTTGACTCAGTATTTTCTGATTTGGAAATTTCGGCAGCTAAAACGGGGGCACTTTTTGATACTGCTCAAGTTGAAGCGGTAATTCAAGGCTTGAAAAAATATAAACCGAAGCATTTGCTGGTTGATCCGGTAATGGTGGCTAAAGGCGGGGCAATTCTTTTGACAAGAGAAGCCATTGATTTGATAAAAAATGAATTGTTACCTTTAGCAGAATTGGTCACTCCCAATTTGGAAGAGGCAGAGGTTATGTGTGGCTATAAAATTACTGACGAAAAGGAAATTTTAAAAGCCCTTCATGATATTCAAAAGTTAGGTGCTAAAAATGTGCTGATTAAAGGGGGACATGGTAATGGAGAACTGGTCAGAGATTATTTATTGATGACAGATGGTTCTGTCAGTACTTATGACTCTAAAAGATTACTGACAGAAAGGACACACGGAACCGGAGATACACTTTCTTCTTATATTACAGCTCATTTAGCTTTAGGAGATGATTTAAAAGAAGTGATGCCAAAAGCTAAATTATTTATTACTGAAGCTATTTCACAAACAATTAATGTTGGTCACGGTCATGGACCGTTGAACCATTGGGTGACAATTAATGAAAAATAAAATTTTAGACCTGAGAGCGTATTTTATTGCTGGCCCACAAGATTTTCCAAAACTTTCAATTGATGATTCAGTCAATAAAATTTCTGTAATCATAAAAAGTGGAGTAACGGTTTATCAATTTCGTGATAAGGGAACAATTTATAAAAATAAAAATCAACGATTAGAAGTAGCGAAAAGACTACAAGAAGTAGCTCAGAAAGCGGTTGTTTCTTTTATTGTGAATGATGATGTTGAATTGGCATGCGAATTGTCAGCTGACGGGATTCATGTCGGGCAAGACGATGATTCTGTCAGTAAAATTCGTGAGCTGATTGGCCAAGAAATGTGGGTAGGACTTTCTGTCAGTAATGACATGGAATTAGAAAGGGCACAAAAGAGTGGGGCTGACTATTTGGGAATTGGTCCAATTTATCCAACGAATAGCAAGTCCGACGCAGCAGAACCAATTGGGATTAACCATTTAAGAAAAATGCTTGAGCATAATCAATTACCCACTGTTGGAATTGGTGGAATTACTCAAAGTTTACTGACAGAATTATCAGAAACTAAACTTGGTGGTGTTGCAGTAATTTCTTTGTTGACAGAGGCCGAAAACCCTGAAAAAGTGGTTAAAATTATTAAGCAAAAAATTATGCAAAAAGACTGACGTACCCTTAAAAATACACAAATAAAAAATGAACCCGTTTTCTTTTCTAAACAAAGTTTAAACTTACAGAAATGTAAGTTTTTTTTGTTCAATTAATGTTATAATCAGAGTCGTAAATGATATGAGATTAACTGAGCATTCTAAAAATCTCTTATTATTTTATATTTAAAAGGAGTTCCAATGGACAAGAAAAAAGAAATTCGTCTATTTTTGGCTAAAACAGTATTTTACTTTATAATTATTTTAATTCTGCTCTATCTTTATTCCTACAGTCATACTGGCGGAGCGCACTTTATCTATAACGAATTTTAGAGAGAATTATCAAAGGAGTTAATTATGAAATTATTAGAACAAATTTTTGAAATTGCAAAAAATGAACCAGACCTTATCGTACTTGCCGAGCGTGAGCAGAAATTTACTTACCGTCAATTATTTACCGCGGTTTCACATATTTCAGAACAAATCAATGAACGTAATTTGAATCAGCGTCCAATCTTGATTTTCGGTAAAAACGATTTTATCACTTTAGCAGCCATGCTTGCGACAAATTTAACTGGTCACGCTTATATTCCTGTTGATGCTCACACACCATTTGAGCGGACAGAAATGATTAAATCAGCGGCAAAACCAGCGGCGGTACTCACAACAGTTGAGCTGTCAGCAGATTTTGAAGCACTTTTTACTGACAGAATTTCTCTTGAACTTACTGACCAGATTTTGACTGACAAACTTCCAGCACTTGATTTTTCTAAAGCAGTTTCTGGAGATGACAGCAATTATATTATTTATACTTCTGGAACAACAGGAGTACCAAAAGGTGTTGAAGTCAGTCATGATAATCTTGTGACTTTCACCAATTGGATGAACAATGATTTTATGAAAATTGAAAATAATCAGATCTTGTCACAAGCCCTTTACAGCTTTGATTTATCAATTTTCAGTTTGTACCCAAGTCTTACAACTGGCGGAACATTAATTTCACTCTCACGTGATGAAACAACCAACTTCAAATTACTTTTTGAACGTTTGAACAAAACGGTCATTAATACTTGGATTTCAACACCATCATTTGTTGATATTTGCTTATTGGACCCTTCGTTCACTGAGAAAGAACACCCTCAATTAGTTCAATTTATTTTCTGCGGTGAAGAATTAACAAAGAAAACAGCAGAAAAATTACTGACAGCTTTTCCGTCAGCAAATATATACAATACCTATGGTCCAACAGAAGCGACTGGAGCTATTTCGTCAGTAAAAATCACGAAAGAATTACTGACAGAAAATGACCGTGTCCCAATTGGTTTTGCCAAACCAGGTGTTGACTTAAAAATTATGGATAAGGAAATCATCATTGTTGGTGATTCGGTAGCCAAAGGTTACTTTGAAAATCCAGAAAAAACTGAGCAAGCCTTTTTCACAGTGGACGGAAAACCCGCTTATCATACAGGAGATGCCGGTTCAATTGCCACTGACGGAATGCTTCGTTACCAAGGGCGAATTGATTTTCAAGTTAAATTTAACGGATTCCGTATTGAACTTCAAGATATTGAAGCCAATATTCAGAACTTAAGAGAGATTGAAAAAGCGGTAGTCTTACCGAAAACGAATGACCAGCATAAAGTCACCGCATTAATCGCTTATTTAGAAACAGAAAAAACATTTGAAGACCGTGCAGCCGAACGCGCCTTCACAAAAGAACTCAAAGCTGAACTTTCAAAAACAATTATGGATTACATGATGCCAACTAAGTTTGTTTATCTTAAAAAGTTCCCATTGAATCAAAATGGCAAAGTTGACCGTAAGGCACTCGCCCAAAAAGAGCGAGGTGACAACTAGTGCAACCCTATTCCACACCCTTTTACTTCGTGATTTTAGGACTTGCTTTAATTCCTATCGTTATTGCCCAGCTTCTGGGCAAAAAGCTCATGTGGTATCAAGTCCTATTGACCATCGCTTTTCTTTGGCTGACATTTTCGGGAACAGTGACAATTTGGGCATTAATCGGCTTCGGAGTCTTCCAGACTATCATTGTAAAATTCTATGAGTGGTATCGAGTAAAACAAAATAAGAATCAGAGTTTTGTTTTCTACCTCATCGTTCTGCTCTCTATTTTGCCATTAGTGATTGTCAAAGTGCATCCTCTGTTCAATCCAGGACCTGGACCAGGTTCAATTCTTGGATTCTTAGGAATCTCTTACATCAGTTTTAAGACAGTAGCCATGATTATGGAAATACGAGACGGACTTATTAAAGCCGTTCCTCTTAAAGAATTTCTATATTTCCTCTATTTTTATCCAACGATTTCATCAGGACCAATTGACCGCTTCCGACGTTTTGTTAAAGAACTAAAAGCGCCAGTTGTCACTGAAAAATACCTTGATTTATTAAATAAAGGAGTCTTTAGAATTTTCCAAGGTTTCCTTTATAAATTTATCATCGGATACTTGATTGACCAATATTGGCTACATGGTATTGCAATCTCTGCAACGATACACCCAAGCTTTTTGAATGTTTCATCATCAATGTATGCTTACGGACTCTATCTATTCTTTGATTTTGCTGGCTACTCGCTCTTTGCCATTGGTGTCAGCAATTTAATGGGATATGACCTCCCACATAACTTTAACAAACCCTTCTTAGCAAAAAATATTCATGATTTTTGGCAAAGATGGCACATGACCTTGAGTTTTTGGTTCCGTGACTTTGTATTCATGAGATTAGTGAAAACATTCATGGTTAAAAAATGGTCTAAAAATATGGTAACCATCTCAAATATTGGTTACCTCGCAAATATGTTACTCATGGGATTCTGGCATGGTTTAACTTGGTATTACATCCTTTATGGTTTCTACCACGCCATGTTAATGATTGGGTATGACGCATGGAAACGTCTGAAGAAACGTAAAAACTGGAAAATTCCAGATAATAAATGGACAAGTGCCATAAGTATTTTCATTACATTTAATCTAGTATTTATCAGTTTCCTTATTTTCTCAGGAATACCAAATCACATCATTATGCACTGCATAGATCCACATTTCCCACTTCCTAACTTCTAAAAGGCGTTAGGCATATCATAAAAAAACATTAGGAGAAACAAAATGAAAGAACAAATTTTTGATATTATCGAAACCGTATCAGGCACAGACGAATTCCGTGAAGACTTAGACATGGATTTATTTGAAGAAGGAATTCTTGATTCAATGAGAGCCATCATGCTCATTGTTGAATTAGAAGGCGCTTTTGATATCAGTCTTCCACCATCAGAAATGGACCGTGAAGATTGGAATACAGCAAATAAAATAGCAGCACGCGTTCAGGAAAAAAAGGATGAAAATTAAAATTTTTAGAGCCATTGGCCCATTAATAGCAGCTTTAGCCCTTGTTGGCTTACTGATATTTCTTCCAATAAATGTTGGTATGAAATACTCAAAAGACCAACTTGTTAAATTTGCTCAATCACCACTAAATACTCCAAGCTTTACAGGCTATTCAATTAAAAAACAAGCCTATTCAGACCCCGAGTTTTTACCAGTGCTTGGTTCATCAGAAATGGAACATGTGGATTCTTTTCACCCAAGTGCCTATTTCAAAAAATACAATTCTGGTTTTACGCCATTCTTAGTAGGACAACCAGGAACAACTACTTTAACCCACTTTTTCTATATGAACTCTGTGGCAAATGAGTTAAAAAATCGTAAAATTGTTTTTGTCATTAGTCCACAATGGTTTTCAAAACAAGGAATTGTTGAAAGTGAATTGAAAAACTTTGTATCCAAAGGTGAGATTTACGGTTGGTTAAAAGAAGTAGACCCTAAAGCAGATACAACCACTCAACTTGCAAAACATTTATTAAGATTTAGATCGCTTAAATCTGAAGAGACGATTTATAATTCTCTTGAACGTTTAGCAGATAAAAAACCATTGACCACTCTACAAAAAATGACTGTGGCGACCAATCTTCAATTTTGGCGAAAAGAAGATTTACTCTTCTCAAGTGTTTCACAATTCACAGCACAACCTCTTGGACTTACACCAAAAATTAATAAGTTTGCTAAAGAATTACCCAATGATCCAACCTCTGAAAACTTAGAAAAATTGGCGATTGACCAAGGAAAAGATAGTTCAAATAACAATCCTTTCCAAATCAATAACCAAGTTTGGGATAAGAAAATAAAATCTAAATACAAACATCTTGAAAATTTCAAAAAACATGTTTCTTATTTAGAAAGTCCAGAGTATCAGGATTTCCAACAGCTCTTAAATGTGTTTGCCAAAAATAATAATGATGTTTTATTTGTTATTCAACCAGTAAATGGGTCATGGTCATCTTACACTGGAGTATCAAAAGCAACACTCGAAAATTTCAGCTCTAAAATTAAAACACAATTGCGTAGTCAAGGCTTTTATCAAATTGCTGACTTAACAGATATGTATAATACGCCTTATGCCTCTGGTGATACTGTCCACTTTGGTACTAAAGGTTGGCTAGCTACAGACAAAGCGATTGAAAAATTCATGAAGACACCAAGTAAGGTCAACTATCATATTGATAATTCGTTATTTTTATCAAAAGATTGGGCAATGAATGGTGCAACAGAGTCTATAGTAAATTAAAAATAAAAAAGATTGACAAAAAAGAATATGTCAGTTATAATAATAAAGGTTATGTCAATGACATAATCGTCGGTAGGTGAGGCTACCGCAAGGGATACGGGTTGCTGCCGCAGAGTCGTGGAGACACGATGAGAGGGCTAACAGTTCACGTCGACAAACAAGGCGTGAAATAGTGCAACAACATTGCCCTGCGGAGCTAAAGCTTGAACGATAGCTTGTAACTGATTCACTCTATAGTAGTGGTATCTTTTTTGGAATTATTCCCTTGCCTACGTTTAAGTTTTGTAGGCAAGGTTTTTTTATATTTAAAAAGGAGGTGAAAACGGAAATGGAATCCCAGACCATTAATAGTCCCGAGCCTGATAGGCCGAAGATAATTAACGTGATAAGAGCAGTTTTCCGTTTTTATCACCTTCTTTAAAGCGCCTAAAGTTTGGGACTGTACACACAAAAATATTATAGAATATGAGGTACAGACCAATGAAAAAAATTAGAAAAACACTCGAAAATACAAAAAGAGCCACAACATTTGTAGATAACAACGAAATAAAAGCAAGATTAGAATTTGCAAAAAAGTCTACAAAAGAAGAGCTATTTCAAAAATTTAAAACATCAAATAAAGGATTAAGTGAAGAACAAGTAGAAATCTCTCGTGAACAATATGGAAATAATACGATTACGCGTGGTAAAAAAACTTCACTCATAAAACGGCTTTATCAAGCGTTTATCAATCCTTTTACCGTTATATTATTTGTTTTAGCATTAGTTTCAGCTTTTACAGATATTATCTTAGCAGCCCCTGGTGAGAAAAATCCACAAGGACTCATTATCATTACTACAATGGTTTTAATCTCAGGAATTCTGCGTTTCGTTCAAGAGACTAGAAGTGGAAATGCTGCTGAGAATCTCTTAAAAATGATTACGACGACGACAAACGTTCATAGATTAGAATCAGGAAGTCAAGAGATTCCTATTGAAGAAGTTCTCGTAGGCGATATTATCCATCTATCAGCTGGAGACATGGTTCCAGCAGACCTTAGGATTATTCAAGCAAAAGATTTATTTATCAGCCAAGCCTCTTTAACTGGTGAAAGCGAACCAGTAGAAAAATTAGATTTAGCTACTGATGAAAAAGATGATTCAATCACAGAGTCAGTAAACTTAGCCTTCATGGGTTCAAATGTCATTTCTGGTAGTGCTTATGGAATTGTAATTGCAACTGGAGATGCGACCATTTTTGGTGAAATGGCAAAAAGTGTAACCGAAGACTCAACTCAAACAACTTTTGAAAAAGGCGTTAACTCAGTTTCATGGGTCCTCATTCGCTTTATGTTAGTTATGGTTCCATTTGTCTTATTGATCAATGGTTTCACTAAAGGTGATTGGATGGAAGCCGCACTATTTGCTTTAGCAGTTGCTGTTGGTTTAACACCAGAAATGTTACCAATGATTGTGACAACTTGCCTAGCAAAAGGTGCAGTCACAATGTCAAAAGAAAAAACAATCATCAAGAACCTAAATTCTATTCAAAATCTAGGTTCAATGAATATTCTCTGCACTGATAAAACTGGAACATTAACACAAGATAAAGTAGTATTAATGCGTCATTTAGATATTCATGGGCAAGAAAATATTCGAGTATTAAGACATGGATTTTTGAATAGTTACTACCAAACTGGTTTAAAGAATTTAATGGATTTGGCAATTATCGAAGGAGCCGAAGCCAAGCAAGATAAAAATCCTGAACTGGGTGGTCTAAGTAGTAAATATACAAAAGTTGATGAAATTCCTTTTGATTTTGAAAGACGGCGGATGAGTGTCGTAGTAAAAAGCAATACTAATGGAGCGACTTCAAAAACGCAAATGATTACTAAAGGTGCAGCTGAAGAAATGTTAGACATCTGTACTTTAGTCGAAGATAAGGGAAATGTTGTTCCTGTAACTCCTGAACTCAGAGCATACATTCTGAAAAAAGTTGATGAACTTAACGAAGAAGGAATGCGCGTGATTTTAGTCGCTCAAAAAACAAATCCTTCACCAGTAGATACATTCTCGGTTCAAGATGAATCTGAAATGGTGTTAATGGGTTATCTTGCCTTTCTTGATCCACCCAAAGAATCTACAGCAAAAGCAATCAAAGCACTTAATAAATATGGTGTTTCAGTTAAAATCTTGACTGGTGATAACGATAAAGTTACTCGTTCAGTTTGCAAACAAGTAGGACTTCCAGTTGATAAAACTATTTTAGGTTCTGATATCGACCAATTAGATGATAATGAATTGGCAATGGTTGCTAAGGAAGCTTCTGTTTTTGCAAAGTTATCACCTCAACAAAAAGCTAGAATAGTAACAACACTTAGAAATTCAGGCAATAGTGTCGGCTATATGGGAGATGGTATTAATGACGCAGCAGCAATGAAATCATCTGACGTTGGAATTTCAGTAGATAGTGCTGTAGATATTGCCAAAGAGTCAGCTGATGTTATTTTGTTAGAAAAAGATTTAATGGTTCTTGAAAAAGGAATTATTGAAGGAAGAAAAACCTATGCTAACATGATTAAGTATATCAAAATGACAGCAAGTTCTAACTTTGGTAATATGTTCTCGGTTCTAATCGCTAGTGCATTTTTACCATTTATCCCAATGCTATCTATTCATATTCTCTTACTTAATTTAATTTATGATTTCTCTTGTACCGCTATTCCTTGGGATAATGTCGATGAAGAATATTTGGTTGTTCCAAGAAAATGGGATGCAAGTTCTGTAAGTAAATTCATGTTATGGATTGGCCCAACAAGTTCCGTATTCGATATTACAACTTATCTTCTAATGTTCTTTGTGATTTGTCCAGCGACATTTGGACCATTTAGCTCTCTTGTTCCTGGAAGTGCAGCATATATTGGATTTATTGCGCTCTTCCATACTGGCTGGTTTGTTGAATCAATGTGGACTCAAACCTTGGTTATCCATATGATTCGGACTCCTAAAATTCCATTTTTACAAAGTCGTGCTTCGGCTCCACTAACAATCTTAACTTTCATGGGAATCATTGGACTCACAATCATTCCATTCACAAGCTTTGGAGAATCAATTGGTTTAATGGCTTTACCAATTAACTTTTTTCCATGGCTATTTTTAACAGTAGTGATGTATATGATTCTTGTTACCATATTTAAAAAAATATTTGTTGCAAAATACGGTGAATTACTTTAAATAAAAAATAAAAGTGGTGATAATTTATCCCACTTTTATTTTACTTTGGTATAGTCTATGCTATAATTAAATCAAGAAAAGTAAGGTAAAAAAATGAAAACATCAAAAAATGAACAAGACTATCTAAAGGCTATATATAGCCTGAAAAATGAAGACAATGGATCTGTTAGTATCAATGCCATTGCCCAAAAATTATCAGTATCATCTCCAAGCGCTACTGAAATGATTAAACGGTTAGCTAAAAAAGAACTTGTTATTCATAAACCTTATTATGGGGTATCACTTACAGACTTAGGAAATCACGAAGCACGATTTATTTTAAAAAGTCATCGAGTTTGGGAAACTTTTCTTTTTGAGAAGGTTGGATACACAATGGAGGAAGTGCACGATGAAGCCGAAAATTTAGAACATGCTTCATCGCCTAGATTGATAGAATCTCTATATGTCTTAATGGGCTATCCAGCAACTGACCCTCACGGCTCAGAAATTCCTACAGAATCATTTTGGCTGAAAAATGAAGTGGAACTGACTCTTGATGAGACACAAGTTGAGCAAACCTACCATGTTACTGCAATAGAAGAAGAAGGAAAAAACTTTTTCAAAAAATTAGAAATTTCTCTTCCACATCTTATTAAAGTAATCGATATATTAGAAGATAAATCAATAATTATTAAAGAAGATAGAGAAAGTTCAATTGTTATCCCACCATTTTTACAGGATAAAATTCACTTAATGCAAAGAAGATAATGAAATGCAAAAAGTCCAAGAAATTTACTTGGACTTTTTATTATTTTCTGATTGACCTATAGTTTTAAACTATAGGTCATCATATTAAAAATGTATTATTAAAGTTTTATTAAATTTGATAAGATAGACCTATTAAAAATTGGAGACTATGACTATGAAAAAATCAATTATTGCTTTCCCACGTATCGGTTCAAACCGTGAATTAAAATTTGCTCTTGAAAAATATTTTCGTAAAGAAATTACAGAAGAAGAATTACAAACAGTGGCTAAAGAAATTCGTTTGGAAAATTGGAAAAGTCAAAAAGAGGCTGGAATTGACACACCTATTTCCAATGACTTTTCTTTCTATGACCAAACCTTAGATCTATCAATTGCTCTTGGTGCAATTCCAGAGTCTTATAAAAATTTAGAATTAAATGAACTAGATACTTTATTTGCATTAGCGCGTGGTTTCCAAGATGAGCAAAATGACGTAAAAGCAAGACCAATGAAAAAATGGTTTAATACAAACTATCATTATTTAGTTCCAGAAATTAACAAAGATACGTTTATTAAAGCAAATTTTTCAAAATTATTAAATGAATATAAGGAAGCAAAATCTGCTGGATTTGAAACCAGACCAACAATTATTGGCCCATATACCTTTTTAGTTTTAGCAGATTACAAGTCAGGAGCCACGAAAGATACAGTATTATCTGATGTTATTGTAGCTTTTCAAAAACTACTAAAAGAACTTAATCAACTAGGAGTAGAATGGTTACAGATTGAAGAACCAGCACTTGTTTTAGACCAAACTGAAGAAGAAAAAAATTTATTTGTGACAATTTATGAAGAACTACTTAAGAGTAAAAACAACCTTAAGATACTTCTTCAAACATATTTTGGAGATGTTCGTGATAGCTATAAAGAAATAGTAAAGCTTGATTTTGATGGTATTGGTCTTGATTTTATAGAAGGAAGAGATTCTTTAGCTCTTATTCAAAAATATGGTTTTCCCAAAGAGAAAATACTTTTTGCAGGACTAGTAAATGGAAAGAATATTTGGCGTAATAATTATCAAAAGACACTTGAGCTGCTGGCCTCTTTAGATGATGTAGCAGATATCGTAATTAACACAAGCTGCTCTTTACAACACGTTCCAGTAACAGTTAAAAATGAAACTAAATTATCAAAAGAAATTCTTAAACACTTTTCATTTGCCACAGAAAAATTAAATGAAATTGATGAAATTTCCGATATTTATTTTAATAAAAACACTTCTTTTTTGAAGAAGAATATCGAACTTTTTGAAAATGAAAGAGTTCGTGAAAATTCTCTACTTAAGCAAAAACTTGATCATTTAACAGAAAAAGACTTCACTAGGCAACCGTCACTAGTCGAAAGACGAGTAAGTCAATCTCAATCGCTTAATTTACCGCTTTTACCAACCACAACCATCGGTTCATTTCCTCAAACGGCGGAGGTGAGAAAAGTTCGGCTACAAAATAAGCGAGGAGAATTAAGCCAAGCAGATTATGATGCATTCTTAGAAGAAAAAATAAAAGAATGTCTTAAACTCCAAGAAGATATTGGATTAGACGTTTTAGTCCATGGTGAATTTGAACGAAATGACATGGTAGAGTATTTTGGAGAAAAGTTAGAAGGTTATGTTTTTACTCAAAAAGCATGGGTTCAATCTTACGGGACACGTTGTGTAAAACCTCCAATCGTGTGGGCTGATGTCACTAGACCAGAAGCTATGACCGTCCGTTGGTCAGCCTATGCTCAATCTCAAACATCTAAACCAGTAAAAGGAATGCTGACAGGTCCTGTAACGATTCTAAATTGGTCTTTTCCGCGAGAAGATATTTCGTTAAAAGCAAGTACTTTACAATTGGCATTAGCTGTTCAAGAAGAAGTTCTTGACTTGGAGAAAGCTGGCATTAAGATTATTCAAATTGATGAGGCAGCATTGAGAGAAAAGTTACCTCTGCGCAAAAGTGATTGGTATAAAGAATATCTAGATTGGGCAATTCCTGCCTTTCGTTTAGTTCACTCTAAAGTAAAACCGGAAACACAAATTCATACGCATATGTGTTATTCTGAATTTGAAGATATTATTTCATCCATTGACGCAATGGATGCTGATGTAATTTCTTTTGAAGCAAGTAGAAGTGAGCTATCAATTATCGATGCATTAAAAGCTCACCATTTTCAAACTTTGGTTGGTCCTGGAGTTTATGATATTCATTCTCCAAGAATACCTAGCGTAAAAGAAATACAAAATCAATTAAAAAAAATATTGGGAAAATTACCAATTGAACAAGTTTGGGTAAATCCTGATTGTGGTCTTAAAACACGTGGTAATTCCGAAACCATTCCAAGTTTAAGACACTTAGTTGAGGCAACAAAGGAGTCAAGAAAGGAAAAGGTTTAATATGACAAGTAATTCCAAAATTCTTTCTTTTGAAGTTTTTCCACCTACAACTCAAATTGGAAGTAGCAACTTGGTAAAGACATTGGATAGCCTAAGAACTCTTTCGCCAGATTTTATCAGTGTAACTTGTAGTAACAATAATTATGATAATATTGGAGATACAACTATAAAGTTTGCTGATTATGTAAACAATACACTAGATATTCCAGCAGTTGCTCATTTACCTGCCGCATATTTAGATAAAGCTCAAGTGATCGAAATTTTGAAACGGTTAAAAGATAAACAAATCAAAAAAATTCTTGCTTTAAGAGGTGATATCAGCGATGAATCTAGGAAAGAAGATTTTAGATTTGCAAGTGATTTAGTTAAGTTCATCAAAGATTATGATGATAGTTTTGAAGTTTTGGGTGCTTGCTATCCCGATATTCATCCCGAATCAGAAAATCGAGTGAGTGATTTTCATTATTTGAAAGAAAAAGTAGATGCTGGTTGTGACAGATTAATCACGCAACTATTTTTTGATAATGATAGTTTTTATGATTTTCAAGAACGTTGCGCAATTGCTGAGATAAATACTCCAATATTCGCTGGAATAATGCCAGTAATCAATCGAAATCAAATTCTTCGTCTATTAAAAAATTGTAATACACCATTACCAGCAAAATTTATTAGAATACTCGAAAAATATGAACATAACCCTATCGCTTTAAGGGATGCTGGAATTGCTTTTGCCATCGACCAAATTGTTGATTTAGTAACAGAGGATGTTGCTGGAATTCACCTCTATACGATGAATAATGCAAATACAGCACACTCCATTCATTCATCAATTTCCTCTTTATTCACCATTTAATACATAATAAAAATTATGTAAAAAAATTTTAAAATAAAATTAAGAAAAAATAGATAAATAATTGACAAATCAAAAAATTTTAATTATACTAACTAGTAATATTAAATATCGAGGTTCCAAAATGATTAACAACTTTAAAAAATTTTATTTTTTCTTTATGAATGATCCACATTAGTTTTTTGGCTAATAAAATGTGGGTCCTCTTTGATGTTCGTTAATCATCTAGGGGATAAAGAAGACGTCCCTTGGGACGTCTTTTTTTATTATAAAGGAGGCACATAAAAAGTAAAAAAAAAATTTATTGCAGTAAAATATTATTAGGTATTTTTACAAAAAAACTATAGAAAAAAGGTAAAAGATGACTTTTAAAGAACTCAGTAACAAAATTAACATTAAAGATGTAAAAGAGCTAAATCATTTAAATGATGAGCAACGAGAAAAGAAAGAAAAACGTGACAAGGAACTTGAAGCGATAATTAAGGGTGAAGACGATAGAGTCCTCTTAGTCATCGGTCCCTGCTCGTCAGATAATGAAGCTGCAGTTTTAGAATATGCTCACAGATTGTCAAAACTTCAAAAAGAAGTAGAAGATAAAATTTTTATTGTGATGCGTGTTTACACTGCAAAACCACGGACTAACGGAGATGGCTATAAAGGTCTCATTCATGAACCTGATGCAGATGGACACACAGATCTTATCAATGGGATAAAAATGGTTCGCGACCTTCACTATAAAGTAATTACTGAAACTGGTCTGACTACGGCTGATGAGATGCTATACCCAGAAAATCTACCATTAGTTGATGACTTAGTAAGTTACTATGCGGTTGGCGCACGCTCAGTTGAAAATCAACAACATCGCTTTGTTGCCTCAGGAATAGATGCCCCAACAGGAATGAAAAACCCGACATCAGGGAATTTAAAAGTTATGTTTAATGGAATGTATGCAGCCCAACAATCTCAAGATTTTCTATTTGGGAATGCTGAAGTAGAAACATCAGGAAATCCATTAGCTCATGCCATCCTTCGTGGTGGACAAGATGAAAATGGTAAAAACCATCCAAATTACTATACAGATAATCTTCTTGAAAGTATTGAAATATACGAAAAAATGGGCTTAAAAAATCCGTTTATTGTTATTGACACTAATCATGATAACTCTGGGAAGAAGTATATGGAACAAATAAGAATTGTTCGTCAAACATTAGTCAATCGTAATTGGGATGAACAAATTCATAAATACGTCAGAGGATTTATGATTGAATCATATCTTGAAGACGGTCGTCAAGACAAACCAGAAGTATTTGGAAAATCAATCACTGACCCATGTTTGGGTTGGGATAAAACAGAAGAACTTATTAATGAAATTTATAATTCGTGATTGTAAAATGATAAGGGATGAGTGAGAAACTTAATAGAATATTTTCATATTCTGTTCAGATAGAAAATGAATTTTTCTATCAAAAGTAAAGAACCAAACCTTATCGTACCACCTTTTAAAATAATAATATAAAAGAGTAGTTTTGCTACTTTTTTAATTTATCTTTTTATATAAGTTTTAGTTTATAAAAAAATAAATCTTTCATTTGTGTATTTTTTAAAAATAAGATGTATAATGTATTTATCATCTACAGATGTAAACTTTACAAAAAATAGGAGAACTAAGATGACTTATAAAACTAGTACTGAAAACAAAGCGTTAGAAATTGTAAATGTTAAATCACTTGAAGGTAAAGTGAAACAAAGTATGGAGGCTGCGGGAAATAAAGGTGCCTTTGGCTACATTCGTGGTGGCTCTGAAGATGAGTGGACACTGAATGAAAATACATCAGCATTTAACAAAAAACAAATTATGCCTCGAGTATTAAGAGGAGTTGATTCTGCAGATTTAAGTACCTCACTCTTTGGTATAAAGCTAAAAACACCGATAATCCAAGCACCAGTTGCCGCCCAAGGCCTTGCTCATGAAGAAGGAGAAGTTGCAACTGCTAAAGCGATGGCTGAAGTTGGCTCAATCTTTTCAATTAGTACTTACGGAAGTACATCAGTGGAAGACGCCGCAAAAGCAGCACCAGGTGCACCGCAATTTTTCCAATTATACATGAGTAAAGATGACAAATTTAATGAATTTCTTTTGAAAAAAGCTGTATCAGCTGGAGTTAAGGCGATTATTTTAACCGCTGATTCAACACTAGGTGGCTATCGAGAAGAAGACGTTATCAATCACTTTCAATTTCCTCTACCAATGCCTAATTTAGCTGCTTTTTCAGAAAGTGATGGAACTGGCAAGGGAATCAGCGAAATTTATGCAGCAGCAAAACAAGGTCTTGTTTTAGAAGATATTCAAAAAATTAAAAAAATAACTAATCTTCCTGTAATTGTTAAGGGGGTCCAATCTCCTATTGATGCAGATGATGCCATTAACGCTGGGGCAGACGGTATCTGGGTTTCAAATCATGGGGGACGACAATTAGATGGAGGACCTGCTTCAATTGATGTCCTACCCCTCATCGCTAAAAGTGTTAATCATCGAGTTCCTATTGTTTTTGACAGTGGAGTTAGACGTGGGGAACATGTCTTCAAAGCTTTAGCACAAGGAGCAGATGTTGTTGCGGTAGGTCGTCCAGTTCTTTATGGTTTGAATTTAGGGGGAGCCAAAGGCGTTCAATCTGTTTTTGAACACTTAAACAAAGAGCTAAGTATTACTATGCAACTTGCTGGAACAAAAAATATTGAAGAAATCAAACATACCTCATTGATTGACTAATAGTTCAAATAAAAAAGTACCTTATTAGAGATACTTTTTTTATCCTATTTGATAAAGTAGTTAGTTTTGAAAGTTCATTTGATCAATTTTTGAAACAATTTCCTTATCTACCCAAACCGAAACACTTCCATCATTGACGTAAAATTCAGCTCCACCATTTTGATCCAGCGTAATAGGTATTTCATGTCTTCCAAATAAATCTATATAAACTTTACCTGCATACGCCTTATCAATTATCATATATTTTGAGCCACCATTTTTATTAGTTAAAATACATGATAATCCATATTCCTTATTATCTATTTTTAAAATATTTGTCCATCCAATAATATCAGGATGATCAAAATAATCATTTTCCCTTAAAAACTCAGAGTCCTTACGTAATACTATCATAGTTCTTAAGTTATCACCTACAGGATTAACATTATGTGAGGGTATTCCATATAAATCTCCCCAAAAGACAGTAGGAGTTCCTTTTTTTCGAAGTAAAATTAAGCTATAAGCGTGCTCTTTAAACCAAGCTGGAATCCAAGATTGAAGAGCCTGTCCTTCTTGAGTATCATGGTTGTCAACAAAAGTGACCGAGAGTTCTGGCTGGCTGGCAGTGAGTGTGTGATCAAAAAGAGTACGCATATCAAATTCTCCATTGGTTGAAGAGGCTTCTTTCATATTAAAATGTAGTGGTACATCAAATAATTGTATTCTATCACCGGATTGTTCTAGATAATACTCTAATTTGCCAAGATCATCAGACCAGTACTCGCCAACAATAAAAAGTTTTTTATCCAATTGCTTTGCTCTCTGTTCAAGCCATTTATCAAAATATTTGAAATCAATATGTTTAATTGCATCTAATCGAAAACCATCAATTTTTGTCATTTCTGAAAACCAATGTCCCCATTTTTCAAGCTGTTCTACCGTTTCCGAAACACTAAAATCAAGATCAGCCCCCATTAAATAATCAAAATTATTATTCTCTGAATCTACATTCTCATCCCATTCATGTCCTTCAAATTCAAGAATTTCTTCTTGATTTTTCCTTTCATCATAATCAATTCCCGTAAAGTTGTGCCAGGTCCATATATAATTGTCGTATTTTCCTTGTCTTCCTGGAAATGTAAATTTGGTCCAAACTTCAACAGTTTTATTATTTTCGATGTTATGAAGATGATTATCTTCTGCTTTAATATCAGCTTCAATAGTTTCTGTTTCATCAGCACCCATCATGTGATTAAAAACGATATCCGCATACACTTCAATATTGTTGTGGTGTAGTGTATTAATTAAATCAAGATATTCATCTTTAGTCCCATATTTTGTAGGAATTGTCCCTTTTTGATCAAATTCCCCTAAGTCGAATAAATCATAGGTCCCATAACCAACATCTTCAACTCCAGAAGCTGCCTTGGAAGCTGGAGGTAACCACAATCCTGAAAATCCTAACTTTCCTAAGTCAGGAATATTCTCTTTTATATTATTCCAGTGCTGAGAATCTGAGGGTAAATACCATTCAAAAGCTTGAAGGATTGTTTTCATAAAATCATTTCTCCTTTTTAAAATTGATACAATTCTTTTCTAAAAACTAGCGCTATTAATAATTAGTATACACAAAAAGGAATCTGAAGGACAGCAGAATGTTTTAGAATTAATTAGAATATTCAAAAATATAATACTATCATCATTGGTGAATGTATTTTTTGTAAGACGATATTTTTGAATATTCTGAAATTTAATCATACAATGAATTTATACTGAATTGAAAGGAGTTAGAACATGAAAGAAATTTCTTACAGCAAAATACTCTTAGTAGCTAAAAATGCACATCTTTATTTTTTCGATTCCTTAAATAATATTGATGTAATTTCAGGACGCCGATTAGTCCATTTTATAAAAAGTGATTTAGGAAAGCACCGGCTTGCCCGTTATCAGCTTATTATATTTTTAGATTCTGGTTTTAAAGCTAACTATCCTAATATTATAAAGGATTTTACCGAGGCAAAGATGATTCTATTTTTTTGGAATCATTTGACTCAAAAATATATTGATTTGCTACACACCTCTAGAGAAATAGGAGTAATTGATTCCTACTATAGTTTTGACCCTATTGAAGCAAAAAAATATGGGCTCTATCATAATTCTACTTTTTATACTCCTTGTATAAATTTACCTCTTCAAATACCAGATTATGATTTGTTTTTTGGAGGAAATGATAAAGGAAGAACTCAACTTGCACATGTTATTTTAGATAAATGTGCCAGTTTAGATATTTCAATATTACTTTATATCATTAATGGAGAAAAAGGTTTTAAAAATAAAGGATATTTACCCTATCCAAAATTTTTAGAGTTCTTAATTAATAGTAATGGTATTCTTGAAATTATGCAAGAAAACCAGACAGGTTTGACCTTGAGAACAATGGAGGCTATTTTCTTTAAGAAAAAATTAGTTACAACAAATAAAGCCATCAAGCATTACCTATTTTATCATCCTGATAATATTTTTATTTTAGGAGAGGACTCAATAGAGAACTTATCTAATTTTTTGGAAAAAGACTATCATCCGCTAGAACATGATAAAATCAATTTTTTTGAAAGCCAAAACTGGTTTGACAGATTCTTATTTCCTGAAAAAGAATTACTGAATATTGAATATCGTGATAGTTTACTGGATGGTTAAAATGTTCAGCAAAATTACTAATGACCAAATCAAAATAAATAAAAAGACGTCAAAATAGATGTCTTTTTATCATTATATTAATAATCTAAATCACTTTTATATACTATGAAAATGACAAATCGTCTTGTATATTTCATAAATTTTAATACTAGTCTTGGAAACCCAATCTTGAACATGTTATACTGTAAGAGTATAAAAATTAGGAATGGTGTTTTATGTCAGCTATTAGTTTTATTGCTGTGATGATGATTGGTGTTATCGGGGCAAATATAATCAAAGAGTTTTTTCCACAAATTTCAGAAACTTTTATCTTGATTGGTGTGGGCCTTATTTTGAGTTTCCTACCAGAATTTCAAAATTTTGAATTGGAGCCAGAGTTTTTTATGATGTTAATCATTGCTCCATTAATGTTTTATGAGGGAAGTAAAACTTCATTAAAAAAAGTACGAAAAAATTTTAGAGGAATATTTTTTCTATCAATTACTTTAGCAGTGGTGACTGTACTTTTAGTAGCAGTGCTTACGAATAATATAATGGGGAGTTGGATTTTTCCTTTAGCTATCTGTTTTGCAGCAATTGTAACGCCAACAGATGCTGTTGCTGTAAAATCAATAATTTCTGGAAAGAAAATGCCCGAAGGGGTTAATGAAGCCGTTGAATTTGAATCTTTATTTAATGATGCAACAGGGCTAGTTTTATTGAGCTTAGGATTATCTGTTTTAGAGAGTGGGCATTTCAGTATTTGGGAAGGACTTGGTCGCTTTATATTTGTCTCAATTGGTGGAATTATAATTGGTTTAGTTGTCGGTGCTCTACTGGTACGAATTAGGACGGCAATCAATCTCAGAGCAACTCGGCCAGAAGCTACCATAATTCCTATTTCAATTCTAACCCCCTTCTTTATTTATTTGTTAGCAGAACATTTTGGAACTTCCGGTGTTCTATCTGTAGTTGCTGCTGGGTTGATTCATAATTTTGAAGGAGATATGCTCAAACTGACTTCAACAAATGTTCAATTAACGAATAATACAATCTGGGAGATTTTAAGCGATATTCTGAATAACTTTGTTTTCATTCTCTTGGGTGTAAGTCTATTTGGAATTTTGGACATTTTTAAATCACTTGGTTGGAAAGAATCAATTGTACTATTTTTGATAAGCGTTTTAGTTTATTTGCTAATGTTATTTATAAGAAAATTTTGGACTAATAGAAAAGGAAATAGATCAATCGAACACTTCTTCTCTGATGTAAAAGAAGAGCGTAATAGTGATTCAACAATTTTTGCTTTGTCAGGAGCCCATGGAACAATGACATTAGCAATGGCTTTCTCTTTACCTTTGAATACTAGTATTTTGAGCAACGAGAATAGGGAAATTATTATTACAATGGCCGCTATTGTTATTCTTTTAAGTCTTATTGTACCAACACTGATTCTGCCAAAATTATTACCGGCACTTGGAGGTGAAAGTACTGATAATATCAATCAGGTTCGTAACGATATGGTTGATTATGCGATTCTTCATATGGTAGAAGAAATTGAGGATAGTAAAGTTCGTAGTAGTCTTACCAAACAACTACAATCACAAAAAGGATTACAAATCCCTGACCACACTAAGAGTAGTAAATTAATGGACGAGATAATAAGTTGGCAGGAAACATTACTTGATACAACAACTATAAAAGCACAATTTTCATCTAAAGTTATTGACTATTTTAGAATTTATCTAGAAAACAGTAGTAAACATTCAACTAGTAAGAAAATAAGACGATTATTCTCTAAAAGACGACGTGGCAGAAGAATAGACTCAGTAGAAATGCAAGAATTTGCGACAATAAGAACTGATATAAGCCGACTAGAAAGTAGTTTATATCAACAAACAATCGAAAAATTAAGTTCTCTTGAAAAAGAGCGATTAGAAAATAAGATAACTGACTTTAGTGATATAGAAGAAGTAAAACATATTTTGGAAAACAGACATTATCGTATTCGCAACGAAATTCAAGAAGATACAATTATTCCAAACGAATTACTCATAGAGGCTTTTCAACTTGAATATCAATTTGTATTGAACCAGGTAAAAACTGATGTAATTTCTAAAGAAACAAGTAATAAACTTTTTAAAGAGATAAATAATGCTCAAGTTTTACAATTACAGAAACAATAAAAAGCCTATTGAGGCTTTTTTCTAAAGTAACTAAATATATTACCAATAAAGTTGATTCGCATGGTTCATAGCAACGATAAACGATTATGTTCCAACAAACAGCCGTTGGATCGTTACCCCCTTTATTAGAACTCAGTTGATTACTGGTAATTATCAATTCTATTTGCTAGAATATGCTTGTGTTGGACAAGAGCTTATGATGTTGGAGTGTCTTTATTATTTCATTGATAATAATAAAATCAGTCTGTAACTAGTAATGGATGCCTAATGAATTTACAAAAATTTAAAAGATTGTTGCTAGAGAAATTGATACATGGAGGTAATGATAGATGAAATTAATACTATCATCAATTTTGTTAGGATTCGGTGGATTTGATCCAGTGGGAGCAGTGCTTATAATGGCTGCACTAGCAAATGGAACAAAGAAAAAACAAGTATATTTATTTTCTTTAATGGCTCTACTTTCCACGGTCGTTTTCGGATTAATATTTTCATACGGTACTAGTATAAGCTTGAATTATTTTATAAATATAATGAATCATATTCCAGATATGGCTTATGTATTTACCGGTTTTTTGATATCCATTGTATGTGTAGCTTGGTTTATAAGATCTACCTTACTAAAAGGAAATAAAGAAAGAGTAGATGATCAGAAAGAATCGAAATTTATGAAATTTGCAAAGAGAAGTATGCCACTTGCAGGTTTTATTTTTGGGTTTTGGGCTATGTCAGATCCGACTTTTTGGGCAGTGGTTGCACTAAGTGCAAAAGAGGGGAATATACTATTAACAACATTATGTTTAACAATTTGGATGTTGTTAGGACAGATTCCTTTATATACTTTAGTAGTATCATTAATATTTAATGTCTATGAAAAATTGATTAAAATAGCAAGTAGGTATTTAGATAAAAATAACCGAAGAAAAAAATTAAGTAATGTCACTAGAATAATAATATCATTATTTATATTAGGTATTGGTATTTATTTTTTTATTGATTCATTGGTATATTTACTAAAAGGGATTTGGTTATATTAGTTTATATATTATCGTGAATTAATATAAAACATGTTTAGTGTTTGATAAACAGATTATAATCTAAGTTTATCTAATCACTTTTATAGTTTAGTCGCAAAATATAGAAGTTTAAAAGAAGAATAAGGCTTTTGGTCATATTCTTTTTAGTGTCCAATTTACTATGTTCATACTGAGCAATTTTTAATAACAAAATATAGGGGAGTGATAAAATAGAATGAGAATATGAAAACTCCTACAAAAAATATTAATTTAGAAAAAGAGGAACAGCTGTGAATATTGAAGTTTTACTTGAAAAGAAAGAACAAATACAGGTTAAGATTTTACGTCAGTTGTTCCTCAAACATGATAAACTAACTGCGCAGGAACTGTGTGATTGGGTAAACCTCTCTCGACCTTCGGTTCAGAGTTATTTGGAGGATATATCTTATATAGGACGGATGATTGGGAAACCCATGGAAGTTATTCGTCAGAACAATAAACTCGTTCTAAACATGTCGGAATCACAAACCTTAGATGAAGTCATCAGTTTTTTAATCCAAGATAGTATCAAATATCGCCTGATTCTCTTATTTTTAGAACAAAAAAATTACATGATTTTTGAATTAGCAGAACTCTTGCTACTCAGTGAATCTACTTTGTTTCGCAAAATCAAAGAACTCAATAAACTTTTATTGGAATTTGATATTCAAATCAAAAATAATAAATTGATTGGAGAAGAAAGTCAAATTCGCTATTTTTACTATCTGCTATTTGATTCGCTTCATCCTAAATTTCGACCAGATTTGCTGCAAGTCACTAAATTTCAGGTTGAATTTGTACGGCAACTTGAAGAAACATTAAAAGTAAATTTTTCCGAAAGTAGCAAAGATAAACTTTATCGGTGGTTCGCAATCACAGAAAAAAGGCGGAAAATTACAGATATTCAAATTACTAAATCTTTGGAAATGAAGAAAATATACCAAGATGATCATCTCTATCAACTATTGGATTCTCTTTTTTATCAACATATTTATGACAATCAAAGCAAAGATAACTGTGAAACAATTTTTTTCTACAGTTTTCTCCAATCTTTTTTCATTCTAGATAAAGAAAGTTATTACCGTTTTGATATTTACCGCAGTAAAAAAATTCCAACTGTTCTCTTGAATATTTCTTTAAGAGAGCGAATGTTAAACCACTATCGTCCCCATCGTTTAGGTTTCGAAGAGGAGAAATCCATCAGTTATCAGTTAGCTCAAGTAAACAATAAATTCACCTTTTTCCAAGGTAGCCTCTTTACCAAAATTCAAGAAGATTTGATGCTACATAAACAAAACTGGGTCGATAAGAGTTTTCAAGATTTACTCGATAACCTCAAAGATATTGCTTTAAGTTATATACCCAAAGAGCAAGATTTGCCAGAACTCATTTTTGGTTATCGCAATGCCTTGATGTTGCTGGAGCTCTTATCTGCTCAACAATTGACGGTGGCTTATGATTTGTCTGATACACCTGCTTATCAAATCCCGATGGAACAATATCTGAAAAATCACCTCAGATCTGTTGAAAAGATAAAATTGGAGCATTACCAAGAAAGCCAGAACTATGATCTGCTTATCTCAAGTAAAAGAAATGATAGTCGAAAGCTTGTCTATATACTTTCCGAGTTTTCCAGTGATTATGATTTTGAAGAATTATTGTCGCGTATTGAAAGCTTAAAAAAAGAAAAATTTCAAAAAAAAGCAATTTTGAATTAAGAATGAAACACGAAAGAGGGGTGCTCTCCTCTTTTTTTATGTTTTCACGTGAATATTATTTTACATTTATGAATATATTACTGCGTTCCCATTATTTAGCATTTTCTCACTGAATTTATTAAAGAATAGATGAAGAATTAAGAATAGCAACTCAAATAAGGTTAAAATTAAATTGGGGTAGAGACTCCCTCTCTCATTATTTCTTAGTAAGCACAAACTGCCCAAATTCAAGTAATTTTTCTATTCGAATCTGTTGTTTATTTTCGACTGCCAATTTTTTTTTGAATTTGATAAAAAATGAAAGTTTCTATTCGTTTTAAAATGCTATAATATAAATCATAGAAAGCGTTTACAAAGGAGAAACAACATGACAGAAACTTCTTACATTATGGCAATTGACCAAGGTACAACAAGCTCAAGAGCTATTATATTTGATAAACATGGTAAACATATCGGCAGCTCCCAAAAGGAATTTACACAGTACTTTCCTAAAGAAGGTTGGGTGGAACATGATGCCAACGAAATTTGGAACTCTGTTCAATCTGTTATCGCAGGAGCATTTATCGAATCTGGTATTAAGCCTGTGCAGGTTGCTGGTATTGGTATTACTAACCAACGTGAAACAACCATTATCTGGGATAAAAAAACAGGTATACCAATCTACCATGCTATCGTTTGGCAATCACGTCAATCTTCCAATATTGCAAATGGTCTTAAAGATGCAGGGCATGATGAACTCTTCCACAAAAAGACAGGACTCATTGTCGACTCATACTTTTCAGCTACAAAAATTCGTTGGATTCTTGACCATGTTGAAGGAGCACAAGAGCGGGCGGAACGAGGCGAGCTGCTCTTTGGAACAATTGATACATGGCTTTTATGGAAGTTGACAGATGGCGATGTACATTATACAGATTACTCTAATGCCAGTCGTACTATGCTCTACAACATTCACGAGTTAAAATGGGATGAAGAAATCCTGAAAATTCTGAATATCCCGGCTTCAATGCTTCCAGAGGTTAAATCTAACTCAGAAGTTTATGGTGTGACAAAAGGATTTCATTTCTTCGGATCTGAAGTACCAATCTCAGGTATGGCTGGTGACCAGCAAGCCGCATTATTTGGTCAAATGGCCTTTGAACCAGGGATGATTAAAAATACTTATGGTACAGGTTCATTTATCGTGATGAATACGGGTGAGAAACCACATATTTCCAAAAATAACATGCTCACAACAATTGGCTACGGTATTAACGGAAAAGTTTATTATGCCTTAGAAGGAAGTATCTTTGTTGCAGGTTCATCAATCCAATGGTTACGTGATGGTTTGAAG
Source organism: Lactococcus sp. KTH0-1S (assembly GCF_052544945.1). Classification (NCBI taxonomy): domain Bacteria; kingdom Bacillati; phylum Bacillota; class Bacilli; order Lactobacillales; family Streptococcaceae; genus Lactococcus; species Lactococcus sp. KTH0-1S. Next base: position 1,229,953 of record NZ_CP195165.1, on the reverse strand, counting down.
ATGTTGGATCGTGCCAGTGATTCTGAAGAAGTTGCACTCCAGTCTATGAGTCAAGATGAAGTTTATGTGGTTCCAGCTTTTGTCGGCCTTGGCGCACCATATTGGGACCAAGAAGCACGTGGTGCAATGTTTGGTTTAACACGTGGAACAACAAAAGAAGATATTGTGAAAGCAACCTTACAAGGGATAGCTTATCAAGTCCGTGATGTAGTAAGCACCATGAAAGAAGATACAGGAATCGATATGTCTGTACTCAAAGTAGATGGTGGCGCAGCAAATAACGAATACTTGATGCAGTTCCAAGCCGATATCTTGAATATCCCTATTCAACGTGCGGGAGATTTGGAAACGACAGCGCTCGGTGCAGCCTTCCTAGCAGGTCTTGCAGTTGGTTTTTGGAAAGATTTAGAAGAACTCAAAGAATCTTATGAGCCTGGCAAAATTTTCCAAACGCAGATGCAAGAAGAACGTAGAGAAGAACTCTATGCCGGTTGGAAAAAAGCTGTGAATGCAACACGCGCTTTCAAATAATAATCAATTAGACAGTAACATAAAGGAGAATAGAAATGGCTTTTTCTAAAAAAACAAGACAAGAAGCAATCACCAAAGTACAGAATGAAGAAATGGATTTACTCATTATCGGAGGTGGTATTACTGGTGCTGGATTGACTTTACAAGCGGCAGCCACTGGCATGAAAGTTGCTGTGCTTGAAATGCAGGACTTTTCAGAAGGAACATCGTCACGTTCAACGAAACTCGTGCATGGGGGTATCCGTTATCTAAAAAACTTTGATGTCGAAGTCGTTTCCGACACTGTTTCAGAACGTTCTGTTGTTCAAAGTATTGCGCCACATATTCCTAAGCCAGACCCGATGTTACTTCCTATTTACAATGATGAAGGCAAAACGACTTTTGATATGTTTTCTGTGAAAATCGCCATGGATTTGTATGATCGGTTGGCAGGTATTGATGAAGGTTCTCCATATGCCAACTATACCATCTCACCAGAAGAAGTGCTACGCCGTGAGCCACTGATCAAGAAAAAAGGTTTGCAAGGTGCAGGGGTTTATCTTGACTACCGTAACAATGATTCACGTTTGGTGATTGACAATATTAAAAAAGCTGTAGAAGACGGCGCAAAAGCCATCAGCAAGATGAAAGTGATTGATTTTATCTATACTGATGGACAAATCTCTGGTGTTCGGGCGCGTGACTTATTGACAGATGAAGTCATTGAAGTAAAATCTAAACTTGTGATTAACACAAGTGGTCCTTGGGTAGATAAGATACGTTACTTGAACTTCACTCGTCCGATTGTGCCAAAAATGCGTCCGACAAAAGGAGTCCATCTCGTGGTTGATGCTGCCAAATTACCTGTGCCTCAACCAACATATTTTGATACAGGAAAACATGATAAACGTATGGTTTTTGCCATTCCACGTGAAAGTAAAACGTATTTTGGTACGACAGATACGGATTATCATGGTGACTTTAACGATCCAAAGGTTACTCAAGAAGATGTGGACTACCTTTTAGATGTCATCAATTTCCGTTATCCTGGAGCAAATATCACGATTAATGATATTGAAGCTTCATGGGCTGGATTGCGTCCATTGCTAGGCGGGAATTCGGGTTCAGACTATAACGGAGGTGATAACGGTGCAGTTTCTGAGACTAGCTTTAACGCTGTCGTAGAGGCTGTGCTTCGCTATAAAAATAAAACAGCAACTAAAGCTGAAGTAGAGCATTTATTGAGCAATATGGAATCAAGTCTTTCAGAGAAAGCAGATGCACCATCTTCCGTTTCTCGTGGGAGTTCACTTGAACGTGAGAGCGATGGTTTGATTACTTTAGCTGGTGGAAAAATCACTGACTACCGTAAAATGGCAGCAGGTGCGATGGAGCTTATTTGTCAACTACTTGTTGAGGACTTTGATTTGAAATATGAACCAATCGACTCTAAAAAATACCAGATCTCTGGTGGTGAATTTGATCCAACTAAGGTTGAAGAAGTTGTTGCTGAAAACATGAAAATCGGTGTTGTTGCAGGTCTTACAGAAGAGGAAGCGAAATACATAGCGGACTTTTATGGAATGAACTCACTCCAAGTTTTTGCCTATGCTTCTGAAATGAAACCTTATGAAGGCTTATCTTTAGCAGAATCAGCCCGTCTGCGCTATGCGCTTGAGGATGAAATGATCTTGACACCGGTAGACTACTTGCTTCGTCGCACTAACCATATTTTATTTATGCGTGAAAGTATAGATACAATCAAAGTTCATGTCGTCAATGTCATTGCGGACTTCCTCGGTTGGTCTGTAGAAGAAAAAGCAGAACAAGAAAAAGCTTTGGAAAAAGCGCTTCGTGAATCTGACTTGTCAGACTTGAAGAAATAAAAAGAGTTCGAAGATAATTGAAACAAATAAAAAATAGAAATAAGGAGTCAATATGCACTCAGAAATGGTACAGCTACTTGGTGAATTTTTAGGAACATTTATCTTAATACTTCTTGGTAACGGGGTCGTTTCAGGCGTTGTCCTGAACAAAACGAAAGCAACAGGAGCGGGTTGGGTTGCTATCACTCTCGGTTGGGGATTTGCAGTAATGATGGGGGTTTACATTTCTGGATTTATGTCGCCTGCCCACTTGAATCCAGCAGTAACAATTGCAATGGCAATGATTGGGAGCTTTAGCTGGAGTTTGGTTATTCCTTATATTATTGCGCAAATGCTTGGTGCAATGGTCGCTAGCATTATCCTCTACCTAATGTTTTACCCTCACTATGCTGAAACAAAAAATCCAGCAGATATCTTGGGCACTTTTTCTACAGGTCCTGCTCTTCGTCAGACAAGCTCAAATTTGATTAGTGAAATTGTAGGTACTGCAGTATTGACGACAGGAATTCTCGCCTTCGGTCAATACGCTATTACGCAAACTTCGGGTGTCTCCCCCCTTTTAGTAGGTGCCATTATCACAGCCATTGGTTTATCACTTGGTGCAACGACAGGTTACTCTCTAAATCCCGCACGTGACTTAGGTCCTCGCATCATGCATGCCATCTTACCTATCAAAGGTAAAGGAGATTCAGACTGGTCTTACGCATGGATACCTGTTTTAGGTCCAATCATTGGCGGTAGCTTAGGTGCCCTTCTCTTTAATATGGTTATTCAATTTGCAAGTAAATAAACTAAAATAATATACAAAAAAAGAGTTAGAAACAGTACTAACTCTTTTTTTTTTTTTAAATAAATGAGCCATAAGAAAAAATTTTCTATAATCAAAGTCACATAATCAATTGAGAAAAAATTTAATTCAAATATAATTCTTGATGATGATGGAAAGCCTGTCCAGCATGTTCAAGTGTTTCCTACTTGTACTTGATTTCTGTTGTTAGATTATACATTTTGGTATCGGTAGTCATCTAAGGCCATTCCATAGAGATGTTTGATGATGACACTATAAATGTTCTGTAAGGGGAGATATTGTTTAGTTGTGCATGTCATATATTTTTTATTTCGAATATGGGAATATTGTTAGATTCCTTTAAAATAATTCATTATAGAAGCAAAAAACCACTTGAAAATTTTAGTGGTTTTTTTTGGAAGCAATTCTTCCTATATTCAATTGAAATTAATTATTCAAGAGCATAGTAATACAATTAAACAAATTCTTCATACTCATTGGGATCTTGATTATCTACCCTGCCATCTTCTCGTTTTAAGCTTGTGATTTTATTAATCTCCTCAGAAGAAAGTGAAAAATCAAAAATATCTATATTTCTTCTTTGGTGTTCTGGAGAAGTTGCTTTAACAACAGGTATAATACCTCTTTCAACTTGCCATCTTAAAATGATTTGCCCAGTATCCTTACCATATTTTTGAGCTATGTTTTGAATCAGGCTTTCCTCAAGCTCTTTACTACCTCGGCCTAAAGGGCTCCATGCCTCAGTTAAAATGCCATACTTTTTATTAATTTTCAAAAGCTTTTCTTGAGGCCAGTAAGGGTGAATCTCATTTTGATTAATTGCTGGTATAACACCAGTTTCTTGAATTATTTTATCGAGATGATCTTCCTCAAAATTGGATACCCCAATTGATCTTACAAGACCCCGTTTTTTTGCTGCAATTAGTGCTTTCCAAGCTTCAACATAATTATCTCGCTTTGGTAATGGCCAGTGGATCAAGTAAAGATCAAAATAGCTCAATCCTGTTCGTAATAAAGACTCTTCAATCATCTTCAAAGCATCTTCAAAATGGTGATATTTACCAGGTAGCTTAGTTGTCACAAAAAAATTTGACCGAGGTATGCCAGAACGACGAATTGCTTCTCCAACTGCTCCTTCGCTATCATAATTAGTTGAGGTATCAAGTAAACGATAACCGCTTTGTATAGCCGTTAAAATTTGCTCCACCCCTTCATATCCACGAATCTGAAATGTTCCTAACCCTATTTTAGGAATCAAATGTCCATCATTAAGCGTGTGTTTTTCTTGTTCAATCATTTTCTTGTTCTATTTTCCTTTCTGGTCGTTTAAGTTTATGAATATTATGTCAATAATACTAAACCTTTGCAGGCTTTCAAGTTAACAGAATATCTAACCATTAACTGTATAGTACAAAGTTTAACGTAACTATACTCAATTGTGAAATAATATGTTTATAATTGTTTTTCCAATAGGCTTTACCTCTATTGTATAAGTTTTATCATACCAGGAGCAAATCTTGGATGCAAATTTAGATATTAAAAAATGATCTTTAAAACATGCAATTTGATGGTAGCATATAATATTATTGTGCTCAAAAAATGAGAGATATAATAAAAATTGGGTTAAGTAAAGGACATTATTTAGTTCTTTAATAGTCTTTCTGAGATAGTTGAAGGTACATATAGTATTAATAAATTATAAAATGAGTCATATCATTTGAATGCGCTTTCTAATTGTGTTAGATTAGGTTTAGATCATAAATTGTATTCTAAAGAAAGAGGTGACATATGATTTGGTCATTAATTGTTGGTGCATTAATCGGATTAATCGCTGGTGCGATTACAAATAAGGGAAGTTCAATGGGATGGATTGCTAATATCTTAGCAGGGTTAGTTGGGTCTTTCGTAGGTCAAGCTTTACTTGGGACCTGGGGGCCATCGCTTGCTGGCATGGCATTAATACCATCAATTGTTGGTGCAGTAATTGTGGTTGCTGTAGTTTCTTTCTTCTTATCTAGAATGAATCAGTAGGTCTTAATATCTTAAGATCAAGAAAGGAGGAATTTTGGCAACTGGAAAGAAAATAATATTAATTATCCTTGATCTCGTTTTACTTACGCTTGTTTTACCAATGACTTGGGATTATTACAATTTCATGGAATATGATTGGATGACAACGACCTCTAGTAACATTCCGTTCATAGGAAAATATATGACAGACTATTTGTTTTGGGGGAACATCGTTTTAACAGTCATATTAATTCTCGCCTTGATTGTAATTCTTTTTTACCCTCGAACCTATATGGATGTACAACTCACTTCAAATAATGGAGATTTAACTTTAAAAAAGTCTGCCATTGAGGGTTTTGTAGGTGAAAAAGTAGAAGAAAATGATTACCTTAAAAACTCAAAAATTACTGTTTCACTTTTTAAAAATAAGATAAAAATTGATATAAAAGGTGAGATTGTTCCTCGAGTTGAAGTGGCCCAAAAAGCCCAAGTTCTGGAACAGGAAATCATTGAAGGGTTAAAAAACTTCTTTGGGTTGGAACATACGGTTAAACTTAAAGTAAAAGTCAACACATTAAGTAAAGACGATAACCCTAAACGACAACGTGTTATGTAGGAGGGATCAATGGATTATTTCGAAAAAAATCGATACCCGATTATAGGGGGAATCGTAGGTGCACTCATTGCTGTGTGTATCTTCACTATTGGATTTTGGAAAATGATTTTGGTTTTATTTTTAATAGGATTAGGAATTTATATTGGTCTATTCTTAAAAAAATCAGGAATCATTGATCAATTTATAGATCGTAAATAACATTATAAAAGGAGAATATTATGGTACAAGAAAACATGAAAGCATTTGGAACAATGGCAGAAAAAGAAACTCCTAAAACAAAGGAAACCCAACCAGAAATTAAGGGTGCTTTAACTTATGAAGATAAAGTTGTGCAAAAGATTGTAGGACTAGCATTAGAATCAGTGGATGGACTTCTTTCCGTAGAAGGCGGATTCTTCTCAAATCTAACAGGAAAACTTATTAATACTGATGATGTTACAACAGGTGTTGACGTAGAAGTTGGGAAAACACAAGTTGCAGTAGACTTGAAAGTAGTTACAGAATATCGTAAGAATGTGCCTGATATTTATGAAAAAATTAAAGAAGTCATTCGTAAAGAGGTTGCGGCAATGACAGAATTAGAAGTTGTTGAAGTTAACGTAACAGTCACAGATATTAAAACGAAAGAACAACAAAAAGAAGATGATGTAAGTATTCAAGATCGAGTGACTAGTGCGGCTCAAACAACTGGAAAATTCACCTCTGATCAAGTTGATAAAGTAAAAGACAAAGTAGAAGACAATACAGATAAAGAAGCTAGAGTTAAATAAATTTCTAGATAAATCGTGAGAAATAAAAGCCTCTATTATGAGGCTTTTTTAGTAAGTGACTTCAATTATATAGTTTTTTATTTAGATAGAAGTATCGAGTCAAATAAGTATAAGGAGATCTTTCATGATAGATTATATTGAAGTGGACGGGGAAAATAGTAATTTAAAGGAGCTTAACTGTTCAAACAGTAATTCTTTACACTCAGTGGTATATCTTTTTAACCCTAAAGATAAAATCTACGATTTTTTTAAAGAAGAGTATCAGCTTGATTTGGAAAACCTTTTGTATGAAGAGGAGGAAGTGATACACGAGATATCTGATACAAAGACAGGTAAAAAAGAATTAAAGATACTTTTTATTTTACCTCACCAAAACTTGAAAAATGATTTGAATCGGAAAATAAAGGCTTTAATTATCTTAAAACTAGAGAAAAAGCTCATTATTGTAACGAGTAAGAAAGAAGATTTCATTTCTGATTTTTTTAAAAATACAGGAGAAGGTGTTGAAAGAAGTGAGGTGAATTTTATCCAGCTTTTGAATGTGAGCATCCAAAAAGTGATTGAAGATGTTAAAGAGAAAAGAGAAGAAATTAGTTTGTTGGAAACACAAATACAAAGTTTAGGACCTTCAGAGACAATATTTAATGAAATTTTGTGACTGAAAAAATATCTTATCTTGTTAGATTTTATCATTGATTCCGATAGAAAAATATTAAGCTTTATAAAAAGAGAACAAATGGAAAATATTAAAGAAATTAATATGCAAACTGAAGTAACTCTTCTTGAAGAGAGGATGGACACCTTAGACTCTTTGGTAAGAGCTTATAATAAGTACCTTTCTAGCTTGGATACAATTATAAATAATAATAGTTCCTTTCAGTTGAACAATATCATGAAAACGTTAACTGAGCTTACAGTTGTCTTAACAATACCAACAATTACTTATGGGTTTTGGGGAATAAATCTCAAGTTGCCTTTTCAAGGCGTCCCTTATGGTTCGTTACTTGTAATTGTTATTTCACTTCTAATCAGTGTATTAGTTTGGTACTGGTTAAAAAAGAAAAAATCTCTTTAGAAAAATTTATAAAATTATAAAGAAAAGAAGGAAAAACTATGAAAATTGGCCTAGTAAAAGCAAACTTCCCTGGAGAAAGACGAGTTCCACTCTTACCAAAAGACATTAAAGATTTTAAAAATGAAATATTGGTAGAGGAGGGGTTTGGTAAATTTTTAGATATTGATGATCAAGATTACATTGATAAAGGCTGTCATATTTTATCAAGAGCTGAAGTTTTTGCGGAATCAGAAGCAATCTTCTCGCTAAAACTCATCCAGCCTACTGATTATTCCTATCTTAGAGAGGGACAGATGATTATAGGCTGGACACACCCTTTTGGTTCAGGGCAATCGTTCATGAAAGACCAAGCTCTGCCTAAAAAATTAATTGTAGTAGACTTAGATAGTAACTCACCTTGCATTTATTATGAAAATGAGATATTTGAATCAGGTATTCCGAAGGGTCTATTATATAAAAATAGTTTTTACGCAGGCTATGCAGGGGTTATAGACGCTTTGTTGCAATATGGATTTATTCCAACTGAAGAGACAAAAATAGCTATTTTAGGTTCTGGAAATATTGCGCAGGGTGCCTTTAGTAGTATTTCAAAATATTCCTCAAACATCCGAATGTATTATCGAAAAACAATGTCAATTTTCAAAGAAAATTATACAAAGTACGACATCATTATCAATGGAATTGAAATTGGGAAAGATGATGACCCAATTTTAAGTTTATCAGAACAAAAATCATTGAAAAAAGGGACATTTATTATTGATGTAGCAGCTGATGCCGGAAATACAATTGAAGGAACGCATTTTACTAGTATGGATGACCCCATCTATGAAAATGATGGAAAATACTATTATGTTGTTCCTAATACTCCATCACTCATCTATCGAAATGTGAGTCAAGAATTAAGTAAGATTTTGAGTGAGAATATCTTTAGTGAAGATTGCTCACGATTTTTAAGTATTAAATCTTGAAGAAACAATTATATTTTTATGAGTAAGAATTCCATTGCCGCAGCAGTAATAGTAGCAAAAAATATACTAGCTAATACTATCAGAGAATGGTCTTTCAACTATTTTAGCTTGAACTTAACTTAAAAAATCCACTATTATAATGGCTTTTTTAAGTATTAAAATCTGGTATTGAGGTCAGTATTGTATTTAAAAAAATTATTAGCCATTCATTGGTCGTTCAATAAGAAAAAGCAAACTTTTTCGGAAAGATATACCAAAAAATGAGAGAGCGTTATTATTTTAATCGTTAAAAATAAGATAAGAATCTTTCGTATCAAGGAAGTACTCGGAAAGTCCCAATCTATCTTTGGTACTTTAAAGAACTACTTAGAGAAAATCTATTTATATTTTTTATTAAATTCAACAAATCTAAATAATTTAAAATACTAAAAAATGACTGCATAATTGTAGTCATTTTTTTAAATATAATTTTTTACTCTTTACTTTCGGCTATGAGATTGCTCTCATATCTTATAGTACCATTAAGTACATCATTATAGAACTTTTGCTTATTATCAATATATTCTATTGAATCCTCAACTGTTTTAAGTTTAGCCAAAAGCTCTTGTTTTTTCTTAGCCAACATAATTTTTCGTTCATTAATTGTATCTTGTCCCTTAAGGCAGTATTCCAAGTATTGTTGCATTTCTATAATTGACATTCCGCACTGTTTTAAACATGAAAGACTATTAATCCAATCTACATCATGCTTACTAAAAACTCTATAATTATTTTTATCTCTTTTAACATTAGGAATCAATCCTTTGTTGCAATAAAATTTGAGTGTATCATATGTCATATCACATAAATCACAAACTTCTTTCATAGTATACATAAAAAAATCTCCTAAAATAATATTTATTACTTGACCGGGTGTTACACACGAGTAGTATACTTAAATAGTACCAGAAATTAATAATATAAACAAGGAGATGTGATATACACTTATTTATATTATTAGGTATTTTAATTATAATGACCTCATCAGCTTGGGTACATTAAGTAAAGTGGCTTGCTATATTAGGTCAATCAAAATGAACGGAGGGCGATGTGAATAATCAAATATTGTTTATTAATTCAAGTCAGCACCTGAACGGAAATACAGTCCAGATGGGGATGAGACTTCTAAAAAAATATGATTACAAAACTTTGAGCTTAATAAATTATAAAGTCGGATTTTTAGGGCAAAGTGATAATAATGATGAGTTAGACAAGATATTTACTGAAATTAAAAATAGTAAAGTACTAATCATTGGAACTCCAGTTTATTGGCACTATATGAGTGGTGCATTAAAAACGTTCATAGATAGAAGTTCTGAAAGCAGTCTGGAAAATCCCTTCAAAGGGAAACATCTATACTTTTTCCTCCAAGGTTCAGCTCCGACTGAACTTTCAAAGGAATTAATCCTCTACACTATGGGAAGATTTGCAACTCAAACAGAAATGATTTGGGAAGGTGCAGCTACTAATGAGAGAGAATTGCATCTATTAAAAGTCAAATTTGAAAAAAATAACAGAATTTAAGAAAGTGAGATAAAAAATGAAAACATTTAAATTAAACAATGGGGTAGAAATTCCTGTATTGGGTTTTGGAGTCTTCCAAATTCCACAGGAACAAACGAAACAAGCTGTATTAGATGCAATTGAGGTAGGTTATAGACACATTGATACAGCTCAATCTTATTTTAATGAAGAAGAAGTTGGTGATGCTATTGCCGAAACCATTGTTCCTCGAGAAGACTTATTTATCACCACTAAAGTATGGCTCAGTAACTATGGATATGAGAATACGAAAACTTCTATTAAAATATCACTAGAAAAAATGAAACTTGATTATCTTGATTTAGTATTACTTCATCAACCTTTTGGGGATGTATTTGTGAGCTATAAAGCACTTGTAGATTTGCAAAAAGAAGGTAAAATACGAGCTATTGGTGTATCTAATTTTAATGAACTACGTTTAGCAGATATTATTGCTTTTCAAGATACTGTACCACAGATAAATCAAATTGAAATCAATCCGTTTCATCAAAGAGAGGAGGATTTGCAAAACGCTTTATCACGTGGGAATGTACAATTAGAGGCATGGGCACCATTTGCAGAGGGGAAAAATGGCATTTTTAAAAATGAAATTTTATTAGCTGTTGGCAAAAAATACGGCAAAAGTCCCGCACAAGTCATTTTACGTTGGTTATATGAACGAGGGATTGTCAGTCTTGCTAAATCAGTAAAGAAAGATCGCATGAAACAAAATATTGATATCTTTAATTTCAGCTTAACATCAGAAGATAAGGAACAAATTGGTACTTTACAAACATCTGGTAGCCAGTTCTTTGATCATGATGATCCCAAGACTGTAGACTTTTTTGAAAAACTTGTTAAAGAACGAGAAATTTGATATATAAATCAATATAAAAATATATTTTTTACACTCATCGAACTTATTGGAAGCATTGTCTCCAATATTATTGCAGGAGTTAGTCTTGTAGTTGTACTCATTAATAAACTAATAGTTAGTATTAACTTTTATATGGTGCTATACTTAATTTTATGAGATCACAGTCTCTGTTGTAGAATAGAAACCAAAATTGGTTTCTATTTTTGATTACTATTGTAATTTCGAATTAAAGTGATATACTTAGCTCATGGGTGGTTTAGCGAAAGCACCACACCTTCATCATTAGCTGCTCAATTGTGAGTAGCTTTTTTAAAATAATGTGCAGTGATAATGAATTAAGTCGGTAATAAGGAGCGAGGAACGTCTAACGAATAAGAATAAAGAGAAAAAAGCGATTATAAGCTTACTATTTTTTGGGTTTGTAGTAAGTATATTAGTTATATATCTAGTAATAAGTTTTCTGATGTGAGAAAAATTTTGAGTTATGTTCACAAAAACACTTTTTAGTTAAATAATTATCGAAGTTTAAGGGTTAAATTGACTTTAACTGATATTAGTGTTATACTTGCGAAGCGGGATGGAGCAGTTAGGTAGCTCGTCGGGCTCATAACCCGAAGGTCATAGGTTCAAATCCTATTCCCGCAATATTTTAAGGGCTTTAGGGAGCCCTTATTTTTCTTATATAGATCTCACCCTTAAGTAGTAAAATTTTTTCGTGAAATAGGCAGCGCCTAGAATGGAAGTGAAAAATGAAAACAGGAGATAAAATTACATTATCAAATGGGGAACAAGCAATCGTCGTTTCTGGAGACATTAATCTCTATAAGAATGCACTAATTGTAGAATTAGAAAACCATGATGTCAGGGTTGTGGATAGAGAAACATTGACACTTGCTAAAGCAAATCCGCATGAAAATCTGGGGAATCATAAGAAAATTAAAAAGTTTTAAATAGACCAATTTGACTTTAGTATAGATAGGTGTTACTATTAAAAGGTAGGTTTTGTCTCGAGTTTAAATGTTTTAGGAATGCACTTTTTCGCAAAATAGGATTTACAGATGATGCGAAAGGATGTATTATATGAATAAAGGAACAATAAATTGGTTTAACGCTGACAAAGGCTATGGTTTTATTATGGCAGATGATAGGCAAGATGTGTTTGCTTACCTCTTGTCTATTCAAGGAAATGATTTTAAAAAATACGATGAAGGTCAAAAGGTTACCTTTGATATCAAAATGACGTCTCGTGGGCGTTATGCTTCAAACGTACATAAAAGATAAATGATTTAAAGCATGGGATGTCCTGTGCTTTTTATTTATTGCTATTGCAAAAATGAATTAAAATGTTATACTGAGTGAGGGAAAGATTAGTTGCTTTCCCTACAGTTCATAAAATCCATGTCATTACGATATGGATTTTATTAATGAGAGAGTAGTTTGACATTGAGTATAATTAGTGTTACTATGAAGAAGTAGATTTTGTCATGAGTAAAATGTTTTATAGATTCACTTTTCGCAAAATAAGATTTACAATTTTGTCGAAAGGAAATAAATATATTATGGCAAATGGAACAGTAAAATGGTTTAACGCTACTAAAGGATTTGGTTTTATTACCTCTGAAGATGGTCAAGATTTGTTCGCTCACTTCTCAGCAATCCAATCTGATGGATTCAAATCACTTGACGAAGGTCAAAAAGTTGAATTTGATGTTGAAGAAGGTCAACGTGGACCTCAAGCAGTTAACATCACAAAAGCATAATTATATCTGAAAATCGTGCAAAAACTGGAGTCATTACTTCAGTTTTTTTATATTCAGTTGCAATTATGAGAGGGTATGATATACTTAGCCAGCAAGAGGAAACTCACACTTCCCATGCATAAATTAGGACCACTCTAATATAGAGTGGTTTTTTCAATATCTGTTAATTAAAATTAATATTTAAAAGATTTATAAAAAAACACCTATCACAGCACATAATGATAGGTAGTTTTTTGATGCATGTTCATAGATTAAGAAGTTAATATTTAAAACATACAAATTAATAATATCATATAGATAGTCTTAAGGTCAAAAATAGAGAGATATGTTATAATGGAATACCTTAAACATAAGTGCCAGCGTTTGCTGGCTTTTTAATTTTATCAATAAATTATATATTTTATATCGTAAGCTTTTCGCCCCTCTTTTGATGTATAGTAATCATAAAGATTATTAATTGCTGTTGTTTTTCCTGCGTTTTAAGTACCAGATATAAGTATTGCTTTTATCATTAATTTATCCTCCAAGACTATTTTTATGTAACATGAAGAAGCTAAAAAATTGTCAGTACTATTACTCTCATATCGTTAATTAGCCTTACTTGCCTGTAGAAAAAACACCAAACCATCTTTGAAACACTAAAAACTTTAACTAGAAAGTCACTCCAATTTTTTAATTATAATTAAAGATAAAAAAGAAGTTGTCTTAACCTACAACTTCTTTTTATCTGATTAAAGGCTTCTGTTGACACATAAACTATAATTTACAATAAAAATCAAAACATAAATAGTCGTTTATGTTTGACAATACATAAGCATTTGTTTATATTATATATAAACGTATGTTTATGTTTGAGAAAGGATTTTATGAATTACGAAAAAATTGCAATGAGTTTGAAGGCATTAGCTGAGCCAAATCGTTTAAAAATTGTCGACCTGCTGTCATGTGGAACAAAATGTGCTTGCGACCTATTAGAGCATTTTGATTTTTCACAACCTGCATTGTCCCATCACATGAAGGTTTTAGAAAAAGCAGAAATTATCACTGTTGAGAAAAAAGGGACTTGGAATTATTACACTTTAAGTGATGATTTTGCTAAAGAATTCCAAAGCATGTGTATGACTCTATTCTCACATAATGAAGAAACTTGTGTTTGTGGTACTGATAAAAAATGTAATTGTTCTAATTAAGAAAGGGAACTATAATGAAAAAAATTGAAATTTTTGAAGCTGCGATGTGTTGCTCTACTGGAGTTTGTGGTCCATCAGTTGATTCAGAGTTACTTCGTATTACAAACCTATTTGATACGTTGAAAGAGAACGAGGAGGTGAAAGCTTATCGTTATAATCTTACAAGTAATCCTCAAGCGTTTGTGGTTAACGAAAAAGTTCTGAATCTCATACAAAATCAAGGAAATGATATTTTGCCAATCACATTAATTGATGGAGAAATTCTCAAAACCGAAAGCTATCCAACTTCTGAAGAACTCGGACTAAGCAATATTAATTCTGAAAAAGGAGCTTGTTGCTCAAATTCTCAAGAAGAAGTCAAAGTAGAGGCAAATGCTTCATGTTGTGGTGGGAATACTGGTTGTTGTTAATAGGGAGAAATGATGAAAGCTTACGATCCAAAAAAATTAGAATTGACTAAATACCTGTTCTTTACAGGAAAAGGTGGGGTTGGCAAAACAACCTCTGCTTGTGCAACTGCAGTAAGTCTTGCGGATTCAGGTCATAAAGTGATTCTTGTCAGTACTGACCCTGCTTCTAATTTACAAGATGTATTTCAAACAGAATTAACCAATAAACCAAAAGAAATTCCAGAAATTCCTAATTTAAAAGTCGCAAATTTTGACCCAGTATCTGCGGCAAATGATTATAAAGAAAGCATTGTTGGTCCATATCGAGGAATTCTGCCAGACTCAGCTGTAGAAAATATGGAAGAACAACTTTCAGGTTCGTGTACCGTTGAAATTGCTTCTTTTAATGAATTTGCAGGTTTCCTAACAAATAAGGATGTTGAAAATGAATTTGACTATGTCATTTTTGATACCGCACCAACTGGACATACCCTCAGAATGCTTGCTCTTCCTTCCGCATGGTCTAACTACCTGGATGAAAATGATACTGGTGTTTCGTGCTTAGGTCAACTTTCAGGACTGGGAGATAAAAAGGAAAGTTACGAACGAGCAGTAGAAACATTAGCTAACGGTGAATTAACAACGCTTATGTTAGTAACACGTCCTCAAAAAGCATCAATTGAGGAAGCCAATAGAGCTTCTGGTGAACTTGCGGAACTTGGAATAAATAATCAAAAATTAATTATTAATGGACTTTTAACTCAAGCTGATGATGAAGTATCAAAGATTATTGCCAATCAACAAGAAGATGATTTAGAGCATTTGCCTAACTCTCTCAGTAAGTATGAACTATTCTTTATTCCACTCAGACCCTATAATGTGACTGGGTTAGATAAACTTCGCATCCTTTTAGATACAGTTCAACCCGAATTACCTGAGATTGATTCAGAAATGAGAGAATATCCAGAACTCTCAACTGTGATTGATAATTTTGTCAAAACAGGTAAAAAAATTGTCTTTACAATGGGTAAAGGTGGAGTTGGAAAAACTACTGTAGCGATTAAAGTTGCTCAAGCTTTGCAAAAGCAAGGTAAAAAAGTTCATCTGGCTACCACAGACCCTGCGGACCATCTTAATTTCTACTTGGGAGATACTTCTGGGCTCTCATTAAGTCATATTGATGAAGAAAAGGAACTTCGAGAATATAAAGAAGAAGTTTTAAGCAAAGCAAGAGAAACTATGTCAGGCGATGATTTTGACTATGTTAAAGAAGACTTGGAATCACCATGTACGCAAGAAATTGCAGTCTTTCGTGCTTTCGCTGAAATTGTTGAAAAAGCAGATGATGAGATTGTAGTAATTGATACTGCGCCAACTGGTCATACCCTCTTATTACTTGAATCAACTCAAAGCTATGCGAAAGAAGTTGAACGGACAAGTGGTGAAGTTCCAAAATCAATTCAAAAACTTTTACCAAGATTACAAAACTCTGATGAAACAGAAGTTTTGATGGTGACTCTACCAGAAACCACTCCAGTTTATGAATCAATGCGATTAGCAGATGATTTAGATAGAGCAAATATTGTACATACTTGGTGGTTAGTAAACCAAAGTATGAGTGCAACTCATACCTCGAACGAAGTTTTGAAAGCACGTGCATCAAATGAAGTAGAATGGATTAATAAAGTTGCCAAACTTTCTAATCAACACTATGCAGTAGCTAAATGGCAAGCTGACTTTGAAAAATAAAGGAAATGATTATCCTATGAAAATTATTATAATTGGTTCTGTCGCTTCAGGAACAAGTGTTGCTGCTAAGGCACGTAGAAATACAGAGAGTGCAGAGATTACTCTTTATGATAAAGACACTGATATTTCTTACGCAGTATGTGGTATTCCATATGCTATTGGTGGGGAAATTGATGATTTTGATGAGTTAACTCCTCGTGATGCTCGATGGTTTAAAAAACGTTACAATGTTGATATTCATACTTCTCATGAAGTTTTAGATATTAATCATTCAACAAAATCTCTCAAAGTTAAGAACCTTTTGACTGGTGAAATATTTGATGATTCTTATGATATCCTTGTTTTTGCAACTGGAGCAACTTATCATAGACCCGAAGTTTTTCAAGGTAAATCATTCGATAATGTATTTCAAGTAAGAAATATTAATAGTGGTAAAAACATTAAATCTTTCTTGGATGATAAAAAACCAAAAACAGCAATTGTTGTAGGAGCAGGCTATATTGGTCTTGAAGTTGCCGAACAACTCAAAGAACGAGGACTTGATGTTACTGTGCTTCAACGTGGAAAACACCCAATGGCACACCTAGATTGGGATATGTCTATTCGCATTGAAGATGAAATGGAAAAGCAAAATGTTCATTTTCTATCTGAGGAAGTAATCACTGAAACAAAGGGAGAACAAACACTAAAAAGTGTCACAACAAGTAAAGGCAATGTCCTTAGCGCTGATTTGTATATATTGGCTACTGGTGTTCGACCAAATACTCAACTCGCAGAATCAATCGGTGTGAAACTAGGTGAAACTGGAGCGATTGCTACAGATACAACGATGGAAACTAATATTGAAGGTGTCTATGCCGTTGGGGATGTCGCGGAAAGTTTCCATGTGATTACTGGGAAAGCGACATACCGACCTTTGGCATCAACTGCAAACAAGATGGGGAGAATTGCAGGAGATGCAATGACTGGTGGACCACTTCGTTTTCAAGGTGTGCTTGGGACTGGAATCTTACGCTTCTTTGATTTAACCATTGCTCAAACAGGATTAACTGAAAAAGAAGCGATTGAAGAAGGTTACGAAATAGCAGTATTATTCAATATTAAACCAGACAAACCTGATTACATGCATGGTAAAGAAATGGTTATCAAGGCAGTCGCAGATAAGTTATCACATCGAATTCTTGGAGTTCAAATTATTGGTCCTCAAGGCGTTGATAAAAGAATAGATGTTTTTGCCTCAACAATAACATTAGGGGTTACTGCAGAAGATTTATTCCATATGGATTTAGCTTATGCCCCACCATTTTCAACAACTAAAGACCCTGTCGCATATACAGGAATGGCACTAACCAATGCCTTAACTACTGCGCCATTAATAACGCCTCATGATTTGATGGAACTTCAAAAAAATAGTGCAGATATAACAATTATTGACACACGTGCAAAAGCAAGTTATGAAAAGAAACATATACCAAATGCAATTAATATTCCGCTGGCAGAACTTCGTGAAAAATCATCTATCCTTGATAAGGATAGATTGACAATCGTTTACTGCAATAAGGGAGTCACTGGTAATGCTTCTCAAAATGTCTTGAGAAATGAAGGATTTAGAGAAGTATACAATTTATCAGGCGGAAATAAAAATTATCAAGAAATTGCAAAACAAGAAAAAAATTAGGGGAAAAACTCAATTATGAATCAAGTCACAAAGAAACTGTCGTTTTTAGACCGTTATCTGACGCTTTGGATATTTGTAGCAATGGGAATTGGAGTCGCTTTGGGGTACTTCGTTCCTAGTGTTGCAACCGCTATTAATGACTTATCAGTAGGAACAACATCAATTCCAATTGCCATTGGACTAATTCTCATGATGTATCCTCCATTAGCAAAAGTAAAATATGGAGAAATGGGAAAAGTATTTAAGGATTGGAAAGTCTTGTTGCTTTCATTAGTTCAAAACTGGATTATTGGTCCGATACTAATGTTTATTCTTGCAGTCGTATTTTTACAAGGTTATCCAAGCTATATGATTGGGCTTATCATGATTGGGCTTGCACGTTGTATTGCAATGGTTATTGTTTGGACTGATTTAGCACATGGTGATAGTGAGTATACAGCAGGACTTGTAGCCTTCAACTCACTTTTCCAAGTATTCTTTTACTCAATCTTTGCTTATTTCTTTGTAACCTTGCTTCCAAAATGGTTAGGCTTAGGAAATTTTGCAGTGCATATAACAATTGGTGAGATTGCTACCTCAGTATTCATCTATTTGGGAATTCCATTTATTGCAGGGATTATCTCTCATTTTGGTTTGATTAAATTAAAAGGTAAAGAATGGTTTGAAGAAAAATTCATTCCAAAAATTAGTCGTATAACATTGGTCGCTCTCTTGTTTACAATCATTATCATGTTTGCGGTTAAGGGTGAAAAGGTAGTAGAGCTTCCATTTGACGTAGTTAGAATAGCAATTCCATTGCTTCTGTACTTCGTATTGATGTTCTTTGTTTCCTTCTTTCTCTCTAAAAAATTAGGAACAAGTTATCCTGTTACAGCATCTTTATCATTTACAGCAGGAAGCAATAACTTTGAGCTTGCGATAGCAGTTGCGGTAGGTGTATTTGGATTTAATTCAGGAGAAGCCTTTGCGGCAGTTATTGGTCCGTTAGTGGAAGTTCCTGTTATGATTGCTTTAGTTAATGTGGCTTTGAAATTTAAAAAAATCTATTTTACTAAAGAATCCGTATAAGGAGTATTATGAAATTTAAATTCACATCTCTTTCTTCGGCTGAAGAGAATTCTATCAATAATTACACGGGTGAAAAAAGTGGAGAATATATTATTAAAGAGTTCATTAATATGAAATCAGCTGTTCAATATGTAGCTAATAATTCTGGTTTTGTAACAACTGATGATGAGAAAAAATCATTTGTTGTTAGAAATATTGAAAAAATAAACTAAAAACATCATATTTTGGTGTTTTTTTAGTTTTTTAGGAATAACGTTGATATTAGGTTGGTATCAGGCAAGGTTGCTTTGAAAATTGTTCAAATAAGATGTGGAGTCTCTAGCGTGAAGGAGAAGTATCTTGCTAGTCATCAATCCGTCTTTGAAACACTTAAAAATATAACTAGAGAGTCTCTTCAATTTTATTAGATTTTAAGTTGTCAAAAGACAGCTTTTTTATTATCAAAAAATATAGTTGCAAATGCACTAAAAAAGAAGTATAATATTTTCTAACGAAGGAGTTTAAAAATGGAAAGTGAAATATTAAGACAAATCGGAACAATTTCTCGTTCTTTAGATTCGATTAGTAACGTTGAATTTGCACAATTTGATCTGGCTAAAGGTCAATATCTCTATTTGAGTCGGATTAAAGAAAATCCAGGCATCATTCAACATCGTTTATCAGAACTGTTATGTGTAGACAAATCTACTGCCAATAGAGCAATCAATAAGTTAGAAAAAAAAGGATTAATCACTAAAAAGGATGACTTAGTGAATAAAAAAGAAAAGCATCTCTTTATTACCCAAAAAGGGGAGGAAATTTATCCAGTTATTATTCGTGAAAATGAATACTCGACAAAAGTTGCAACAGAAAATATTTCACCTGAAAAAATGAAAGTATTTGTTGAAGTAATAAATAAAATGGCTGATAATATCTCTCAAAATTGGTTGGATGTCAAGAAAGGAATCAAAAGAAATTATTAAATGGAACAAGAAGTAGAAATAATATTAAAAGTAGTAACCCTACAAGACGTTAAACAATTACAAAAAATAAGTATTGAAACTTTTTCCGACACATTTAAAGATGGCAATGATGAAGCAGATCTAAAAGAATATTTAAAGAGTGCTTATAATATTAAGCAATTGGAATCGGAACTTTCAGATTCTGATTCAAATTTTTATTTTGTTTACTACAAAAAAGAATTAGCAGGATATTTAAAGCTAAACGTCTCTAATGCTCAAACGGAAAAACATGACATAAATGCTTTAGAAATAGAGAGGATTTATATAAAACCTAACTTCAAACGTTTGGGACTTGGAAAATACCTCTTGAACTATGCCGTCGAAAAAGCAAAAGAGCTAGACAAAACGAGTGCTTGGCTTGGTGTATGGGAAGAAAATATAAATGCACTAAATTTCTATAAAAAAATGAATTTCGTTTGCTTTAGTGAACATGTATTTGAACTTGGTGGAGAAAAGCAAAGAGATATTCTCATGAAGTTAATCATAAATAAGTGAAATAAAGGAGAGAACAATATGGATTCTAAATTAAAAGTAGATAATAGCTTTTGGGATATATTTCCTGATGCGAGTATAAGTGTTTTAACGATAAAAGGAATTGATAATAAAGTTCAGTCAGCAGTTATTGCCAGAACGCAGGAATTATTGGATAGTTCCACGATAAAATCTGAAAAACATTTAACAGAGGACACTTTTTCTTCAAATGCAATCATTCAAGACTGGAGACAAGCTTTTACAAAGTTTAAAAAGAAAAAAGGAGCACGTTCATCAATTGAGGCTCTATTAAAACGAGTGAGTCAAGGTCAAAAATTCAATTCAATAAACCCTTTAGTAGACATCTACAACAGTATTTCTTTAGAATATGGTGTTCCGTGTGGTGGTGAAGACTTAAACAAGATATCTGATATCATGCATTTAGGAACTGCTAATGGAGGTGAGGCTTTTAGACCTTTGGGTTCAGATAAAGATGACCCAGCATTACCAGGTGAAGTTATATATTATGATAATGAGGGAGCAATTTGTCGGAGCTTTAACTGGCGTGAAGCACAAAGAACAATGTTGACTGAAAATACAACCGATGCAATTATGGTAATTGAAGCAATTAATGAAGAGCAACAAATAATAAGTGAGCAAGCTATACTCGAATTAAAATACCGTATTCAAAATATATTAGGCATAGAGGGGCAAATTGAAGTATTTACAAAACCTCAAAAATAAACATATTCCTTTAATGATGAGCCCTTTTGTATCACAATTAGGGCTCTCAGTTTATTTAATTGGACTGAATTGGTTAATTGTAGAGGCCACAGGGACAACAAAACAGTTAGGAATTATACAGGCAGTAAGCGGTGTCGCTTTTATCATTACTGATGTGTTTGTCGGAGTATTAGTTGATAAATATAACCCTAAAGTACTTATCCTCCTGACAAATTTATTGTCGGCTCTAGTGAATTTTGGAGGAGCAATACTTGTAAATTCTAATCACCCACAGACCTTACTATTAATAGTAACTACCTTTTCTCTAAACATTATGTTGGCAATTAACTACCCCTCTGTAAAAGCTTTAGTTCCTAGTGTTATTAAATCGAATAAAATTCAAAGATTTAACGCAATTTCTAATACAATATATGGATTTGCTAGTATTCTTGCACCACTCATTTGTAGTATTCTCCTTTCCTTAGGGAAACTCTCTTTTAATCAATTCTTATTGGTAAATGGACTGCTTTTTTTGTTTGCAGCATTAATAAATAATAGAATTGACTCTCCTAAGTCCTATTCAATAAATATAAGCGGAAAGTTTATAGAGAATCTCATTGAGGGGTTTCAGTATATTAGGAGAACTAGAAAACTTATATTATTAATCTCTGCAATGGGAATTTTTAATTTATGTTATTCAGGGTTTATATTATTGATTCCATACTTAGCTAAAAACTATTTTCAAAGCAATGTTAGTATATATAGTATAGCTTTATTATTAATGTCATTAGGAGGATTGGCAGGAGGCGTAAATCTTGCAAGACAAACTAAAAGTATCAACAGTTCAAAAATATATCTTGAGTTAGTAATATTTTCACTAATATTATTGGGAGTAGTTTCTTATTTTAATCAATATACTTGGTTAGGAATGGTTGCCGTATTTGGATTTGTCCAAGCTCAATTATTTGGGAGTATACCGACATTTATTCAAAAAGAAACAGATAGCAAATACTTAGGGAGAGTTTTCGGATTAGCTTTTCTAGCATTTGATGGTGCACAACCCCTGGGAAGTCTCTTATTTTCTAATTTTATAGATTCCTTAAGCTATAAAACTTATATTGGAATAAGCATCATAATGTTTATTTCGTTTGTAGTCATTTTTACTTTTGAAATAAAATATAATACTTCAGATTAAAAGTGAAAAAGAAGAAAATTTTGGCAATCAAATGTACTGAGAAAATTAAGATATAATAGATAAAAAAGGAGCAAAATAACAATATGTCGTTAACTAACAACTATCACATTGCAGTACCCACTGCCTTTCATGAAAATGAAGATTTAAACGTTGACGCAACTCTTGAGCACATTCGCTTCTTGAAAAAATTAGGAGTCAACTCTGTTTTGCTATGTGCCTCAACAGGCGAGCAACATTCCTTAAATTTAAGTGGAAAGATTGAACTCGTTGAAAATTTAGAACGTTTAGATGTAAGTTCTGATTTTGAAATTCTGTTTGGAATATCAAGTATAAGACAAATTGAAGCCAAACAGCTTGCATCGAAAATAAGCAGGGTCCTCAAATATCAAGTGTTTTAATTGGATACCCTCCATATATATTACCTACTCAAAAAGAAGCATTGAATTATACAACTTCAATCATTGAAAGGGTAAATAAACAAGCAATAATATATAACAACCCGCTAAGAACTGGATTTGACTTGTCTATACAATCATATAAAGATTTGATAGATAATCATTATATATCTGGAATAAAAGAAGCTGGTAATCCACAAAAGATATCAGAATTGAACGAGGTAATTGATAGTCCGCTTATTTATTTTGCTGGAGGTGAAAAGGAGTTAGAGAAAAAAATCTGTTTAGGGTATAATGGATTATCTTCTATTGCAGGGAATCTATATCCATTAGAAGTCAAACAATGGTTTGATTCTTTATTAAAAAAAGAAGATACTCAAGACTATAAT
This sequence comes from Lactococcus sp. KTH0-1S, assembly GCF_052544945.1. Classification (NCBI taxonomy): domain Bacteria; kingdom Bacillati; phylum Bacillota; class Bacilli; order Lactobacillales; family Streptococcaceae; genus Lactococcus; species Lactococcus sp. KTH0-1S. The sequence goes on along the minus strand of NZ_CP195165.1, from coordinate 1,206,865 downwards.
TTATTAAAAAATAAAATTGATAAACTATTTGAAGATTCACCACTCCCTTTAATAAAAAACGAAATTTCTATAATTGAGAATATTAATTTCGGGATATGTAGAACTCCACTTGGAAATTGAACCCAAACCAAAAGGGGTATTCTTAAAATTTGAGAAAGTTATTTTAGAGAACTTGAACAGCCCTAAAAGCCCGTTTCTGAATTCACATGATTTTTCAGAAATGGGCTTTTTGTATTGAAATAAAAGATATCAGTATTGAGGTCAGTATTAGGGTCAGTATTGAGGTCAGTATTAAGGTCAGTATCAGGGGCGGTATTAGGGTCAGTATTAGGGTCAGTATTGAAAAGTGTCATCGTTCTTGATACTGGACTTACAATAATTTATAGCCTTACTTTGAGAAAAAGCAAACTTTTTCGGAAAGATATATATCATTTTAAAATGTTCGTACCTGCTATGTAATTTTAATCCATTTATAAAATGCTGAAGCCTCTTTCTAAGGTTTAAACACCGAAATACTGAAAACCCATTTTTCGGACAAAATGCCGTAATACTGAAAATCCGTATTTCGGTAACCGTAGAAAGCCTTTTCCGTATTACGGATATTCCAGAAACCGGATTTATCGGATTACGGTTTTTCCAGATTCCGTTAAATCAGCCACTACAAATTACCCACTATTAACAAACTAAAAATAGTAATAAAATAAATATCTTTTACAAAAAAATATTTGAATAGATGAGGATGAAAAAAATAATAAAAAAAGTCCAAAGCAAAAAACGGTCAGGAAAAAACAGACCGCAAAGTATTAAGTTTTGAGTTTATACAAAAATTGACAATACTTTAATATTTAACTACAATATATTCTAATTTGAATAGAAAATGTTGAGGAACAATAAAAAGAGATGTCAGAAAATCATGGTTATCGTTATAATGTAAATAAACTCATGCTTGAGTTTCCCTACTACGTCAATGAGTTTATCCAGTCTAAGGACACTGTACCGCTGAGTATTGCCTCTATTTACTCTTACTGCCTAGAGTTCAGGAAATACTTGAAATGGATGAGTGAAAATAACATAACGAACCATGCTAACATCAAAGAAATCACTTTGAAAGAAATGGAAAACGTAACGAAACGTGAGCTAGAAGCCTTCGTACTTCACGAACGACTCCGTTTAGAATCAAAATGTGGCTCTAATACACATACATCAGCATTAATTCGAACCATTGCTGCGATTAAGAGCCTATATAACTATCTGTGTGAACAAACCGAAGATAGTAATGGCAATACTTACATGACTAGAAATGTTAGCCGTTTAATTCGTATCCGAAAAAAAAGCGAAACCTTGCATTACCGTGCAGCACAACTGGAAGGTAAACTATTCCTAGGAGACGAAACTAAAGCATTTTTAGAGTTTGTTGAACATGAGTATGAAAAGTCTATCAGTAATCGAGCGAAAACAAGTTTCAAGAAAAATAAAGTCAGGGATTTAGCTATATTAAGTCTTTTTTTATCATCTGGATTACGTTGTGCGGAACTTGTAGGAATCAATCTTAACGATTTAAACCTTGAAACTGGAAAAGTAAGAGTGATGCGAAAAGAAGGCAAGAAGGATGTAGTGCCTATTGCTCATTTTTCGCATAAATATATAACAGATTATTATGAGGCAAGAAGTAGCTTAAATACTGATGTAGAAGCTTTATTTATCACGGACTATAATCAAACAATTAGAAAAATTTCTAACGCATCGATAAATAAGCTAGTCGCAAAGTATTCAGAAGCCTATAAAGTTAGAGTAACCCCTCATATTCTAAGGCATACATTCGCAACAAGACTCTATAATGTCAGTCACTCTCAAGTCCTTGTCAGCAACCAATTAGGACATTCTTCAACCAAACCAACTGAGTTATATACCCATATTGTCAGTGCTGAAGCTAAAGATGCGTTAAGAAAGTTATAAAATTCACAAACTATCTGAAATTTATTTACTGTAGAATTTTTGATATAATCAAGTTAACGTAATTAAATGACAGGGGAGTAATCATGAAAATCATTCAAGCCGTCCATATTAACGGAACTGACAAACATAAACGCTATTGGAAGGTACCAGACCACCTACAACCGATTAGACTACGTAAAGGCGACGAGGCAGCTGTTGAAACTAAAAGTGGGCCACAGAGGGTTAAAATTGTTGCCGTAGTTACCTCAAAGGATGGATTTTTGTATTGGAAAAACGGAGATACCTGGCACAAATTTGAAGTTAAACAGGAAGTTTTAGCATTCTTTGACAGAAAAACAATGGAAGTTAAATACCCACCAAAAGCCGATTAATTAGCATAATAGAGCATAACAAAAAAATCCTTGCACGCAAGAATAGTTTATGCTATAATTAAGGCAACTAAAAAAGGTCTGATAAAGCACCAACTTTATCAGACCTGCCGATTAAGAACCCATTCCGTTCAATCGACTTACTTAATGATATTATAAATAAATATGCATAAAAAGTCAAGTCAAATGATGTAAAAGGGAGATTCTTAATCGGAATCTCCCTTTTTTGTGAGTAACTGAGTCTTTATGATAACTATTATAAGTCTTATTTTATGGAAAAACAAAAAACTTCGGAAAAACTATTTTGAAAGATAATTAAAACAAAAAGCAGGAGAGCAACGTGTCACAAAAACCTTATAATAGCAAGGTTTACGAAACCTTTTGGAAAGGTGTGATACAGAACTCCTATATGTTTTAAGTAACATCTTTCCGAAAAACTGTAATTTTCTTGACAATTGTATATCTCTTCTGGTATACTTAAATCTATGAAACGTGAACAATTAATACAAAATATTGAAAAACTAAAACATATCATGCCTTCTTATGTTTTAGAATATTATCAATCTAAACTTACTATCCCTTATAGTTTGAATACACTTTATGAATATCTTAAAGAATATGAACGTTTCTTTAGTTGGTTGGTCGATTCTGGAGTTGCTGATGTTGATAAGATTACGGATGTTTCCCTCTCTGTCTTAGAAAACTTAACTAAACGAGATTTGGAGTCTTTTATCCTCTATCTTAGGGAGAGACCCCGTTTAAATACGCGCTCTACTCGTTATGGGGTTAGTCAAACAACAATTAATCGTACTCTTTCTGCTCTTTCTAGTCTTTATAAATACCTTACTGAAGAGGTTGAAAATGAAGATGGTGAGCCTTACTTCTATCGTAATGTTATGAAGAAAGTACAGACTAAAAAAAAATCCGAAACTTTAGCTTCTCGTGCGGAGAATATTAAAGGGAAACTTTTTTTGGGAGATGAAACTCAAGGTTTTCTTGACTATATTGACAATGAGTACGAAAAAACATTATCAAATAGAGCTCGTTCTAGTTTTTTCAAAAATAAAGAACGTGATTTAGCAATTATCGCACTTATTTTAGCCTCTGGTATTCGTCTTTCTGAGGCAGTTAATGTAGATTTAAGAGATTTAAATCTTATTACTATGGTTGTTGAGGTAACTCGGAAAGGAGGAAAAAGGGATGCTGTTCCTTTTGCTCCTTTTGCCAAAACTTATTTTGAAAGATACTTGGAAGTACGAAGTCAACGTTATAAGACTACAGCGAAAGATACGGCATTTTTTGTGACACTTTATAGAGATGTTCCTAGTCGAATAGATCCTTCTAGTGTTGAAAAATTAGTTGCTAAATATTCTCAAGCTTTTAAAGTACGAGTGACCCCTCACAAACTTAGACATACACTTGCGACTCGACTTTATGCTCAAACAAATTCTCAGGTATTGGTGAGTAATCAGTTAGGGCACGCTTCAACTCAAGTTACAGACCTTTATACTCATATTATCAATGAAGAGCAAAAAAATGCTTTAGATAATCTATAACAAATAAAAAACACTTGGAATTTGAATCAAGTGTTTTTTATTTGTTATAGATTATCTTTTGAAATAATGTCTGTTAAGTTGTTTAAAGCACGCTCTGCTACCTTAGTATAACGTTCTTTTTTATCACGAATTCGTGGGCCTTCTAATTCTTCAACAATTCCGAAGGTTACATTCATTGGTTGAAAATGTTTGCTGTCAGTATGGGTGATGTAGTAAGGTAAACTTCCAATCGCCGTTGTTTTTGGGAATATAACTACTTCTTCGTCATTAAAGAGTTTGACAGCATTAATTCCAGCAACTAAACCAGAAGCAGCTGATTCTACATAGCCCTCTACTCCTGTCATTTGTCCTGCAAAGAACAGATTCTCTTGTTTGCGAGATTGGAAGGTTTGTTTAAGAAGATTTGGAGAATCCATGTAAGAATTACGATGCATGACTCCATAACGAACGAATTCAGCATTTTCAAGACCTGGAATCATTTGGAAAACTCGTTTTTGTTCTCCCCATTTTAAATGAGTTTGAAATCCTACAATATTGTACAAAGATGCGGAAGCATTATCTTGGCGAAGTTGAACAACTGCATAGGGAGTCTTAAAATCACCGTCTCTGGGACCTTTATATTCTTCAGGATATTCTAATCCAACAGGTTTCATCGGGCCAAATAGCATTGTTTTATAACCACGTTTGGCCATTTCTTCAATAGGCATACAACCTTCAAAGACTTTTAAATCTTCAAAAGAGTTTAAAGGAGCTTCTTCGGCCGAAATTAAAGCTTCTTGAAAGGCTTGAAATTCTTCCTTGGTCATTGGACAGTTGATATAGTCAGCTTCACCTTTATCATATCGAGATTTTTTATAGACTTTTTCAAAATTAATCGAGTTGGCGTCAATAATCGGTGCTGCTGCATCATAAAAATAAAAGCCATCCACACCGTTAAATTCATGAATTTTTTCTGCTAATTTATCTGAAGTTAGAGGTCCAGTAGCAATAATTGTAATTTCATCTTCTGGAAGATCAGTAATTTCTTCTCGAATTACTTCAACCAATGGATGGTTAGAGACTTCTCTTGTGACAAAATCAGAGAAATCTTCTCTATCAACAGCTAAGGCTCCACCAGCAGGTACTTGAGTCACTTCCGCTGCCTTGATAATTACAGAATCAAGTCTTCTCATTTCTTCTTTTAAGAGACCAACCGCGTTAGTGATTGCAGCTCCACGAAGAGAATTTGAACAGACTAGTTCAGCAAATTTATCTGTTTTGTGTTGAGGGGTTTGTTTAACGCCTCGCATTTCGTATAGTTTAACGGGAATGCCACGCTTAGCAATTTGATAAGCAGCTTCAGAACCAGCAAGTCCCGCTCCAATAACGTTAATATGTGTTTTTTTCATAGTCCCAATTATATCTAAATTTAGTAAATTTTGCCATTGATTAATATAATAAAAAAGCGCGGAAGCGCCTTTTATTTTTGTTTTTCTTCTTGATAATCACATTCATCATTTGAACATACCACTTGTTTACCGCCACCGCGAACTTTCTTTTCAACAAGAAAATGTCCAGATTTAGGACAATCACGTCCGATAGGTTTGTCCCAACTTGTGAATTCACATTCTGGGTAACGATCACAACCATAGAAAATTCTATTTTTCTTTGTTTTGCGTTCGATAATATTTCCTTCATGGCAAAGCGGACATTTTACGCCGATTTCTTTGACAATTGCCTTAGTATTTCGGCAATCTGGGAAGTTGCTACAAGCATAAAATTTTCCGAAACGTCCCAACTTAATTACCATCGGACTTCCACAAACATCACAGTCAAAGCCAGCAGGTTCATCCTTAATTTGGATTTTTTCCATACCTTCTTCGGCATTTTCAAGTTCTTTTGCAAAGGGTTTGTAAAATTGGTCAACAACCTCAATCCATTGACGTTTTCCTTCTTCAACTTCATCAAGATCTTTTTCCATTTCAGCTGTAAATTCAGTGTTTACAATGTTAGGGAAGAACTCAACAATAAGCTTATTGACAATTTCTCCAAGCTCTGTAGGTTCAAAACGTTTTGCTGACAATCTCACATAATAACGTTTTTGAATTGTTTCTAGTGTAGGCGCATAAGTTGAGGGACGTCCCACTCCATTTTCTTCCAAAGTCTTGATGAGTGTTGCTTCGGAATATCTAGCTGGTGGTTGAGTAAAATGTTGTTCTGGTTTAACATTCGCTTTTTTGACAGTTTCATTTTCTTTCATCTCTGGGAGCATATTTGATTTGTCAGAATCATTGTAGATTCGCAGATAACCGTCAAATTTTACTTGAGAACCATTCGCAATAAAGATAACACCATTTTGAGACAGATTTACTTTAACAGTATCAAAAATAGCTGCGACCATTTGACTGGCAACGAAACGGTTCCAGATGAGTGTGTAAAGTTTTAATTGATCTTTGTCTAGATATTTAGCAATGGCATCTGGAGTATTAAAAACATTTGAAGGACGAATTGCTTCGTGAGCATCTTGGGCTCCAGAGGCATTTTTAACTTTTGAACCGTGTTTACTATATTTTTCTCCAAACTGATCAGCAATATAATTGTGAGCTGCACTTTGTGCGACAGGAGAAATACGTGTTGAGTCTGTACGCATATAGGTAATTAAACCTTGATGGCCCTGGCTTCCTAAAGTAAGACCTTCATAAAGTTGTTGAGCAACCATCATTGTTTTACGGGTACGAAAGTTAAGTTTATTAGCCGCGTCTTGTTGCATTGAGCTAGTTGTATAAGGAAGAGGAGCATTTCTGCGACGTTCTTTCTTTTCAACTTTATCTACGTTAAAATCAGGCCCGTCTAAACGTTCCATGACTTTGATGACATCCTCATTGGTTTTTAAAGAATGTTTTTTTCCGTCAATTCCCCAGAAGGATGCTTTGAATTTTTTAGTTCCTTTTTTAAATTCACCATCAATTGACCAATACTCTTCTGGAATAAAAGCATTAATTTCATTTTCGCGGTCAACAATTAGTTTTAAGGCAATGGATTGAACTCGACCTGCTGAGAGTCCTTTTTTGACTTTTTTCCATAGAATAGGACTAATTGAATAGCCCACCAAACGGTCAAGGACTCGACGTGCTTGTTGAGCGTCAACTAAGTCCACATCGATTTGACGTGGCTCCTTAAAGGCATTTTTAACAGCATCTTTAGTGATTTCATTAAAGACCACTCGATTTTTTTCTTCAAGGGGAAGATTTAAGATATGTGCTAAGTGCCATGAAATTGCTTCACCTTCACGGTCCGGGTCACTTGCGAGATAGACGGCTTTGGCAGCCTTTGCTTCTTTTTTGAGAGAGTTGATTAATGGCGCTTTCCCACGAATATTAATATATTGAGGTTCATAGTCATTCTCTATATCAACAGACATTGTTGATTTTTTCAAATCACGAATATGACCTACTGATGCTACCACTTTGTAGTTTCGCCCTAAATATTTTTCAATTGTTTTAGCTTTTGCTGGCGATTCGACAATAACCAGATTTTTACCTGGAGTAACTCTTTTTCGTGTTGTTTTTTTCTTTGTGGTTGTTTTTGTTTTTGTTTTACTTTTAGTTGAAGTTGGCATAATTTTTCCTATTTATTCTTTTTGGTATCCACTATCTTTTAGTTATTGTATCTTAATTCATAGAGGTATATATCGAATGTGGAAGTAAAATAATAGTTTAAGAGGTGTTAATGCTCTTATTTACATTAAATTCACTCTCTCATAATAAATGCTTTTCTTCAATATGTCAAGTTATTTAGTTTTCTTATAGTAGAACTTGATATTTTTTTGTACTATAAAAACTGACTTAAGTCTTGTGGTGCAAGGTGATAAAGGCTTTTTTTAATCATACAAATATTCTTCTAAGATATCTTGGGCTTGATAAATTAATTTTGCTCCTTGTTGAATTAGATGATTACAGCCATCTGAAAATCCATCTGCTATGTTTCCTGGTACAGCGAAAATGTCTCTTCCTTCTTCCAGAGCGCGCTCACAAGTAATTAAACTACCGCTTCGTAACTTTGCTTCTATCACCACTACTCCATGTGAAAGTCCCGCAATGATGCGATTACGTTCAGGAAAATGATAGCGAAGGGGCTTTTCTCCGACTGGATATTCTGATAGAATTAGTTGGTTTTTAGCAAGATACTCTTGAATTTTTCGATTTTCTAAAGGATAAAAGATATCTAAGCCTGTACCGATAACTGCAATTGTAGGGATTTTATTTTTAATGGCAGAAAGATGACTTGCTGTATCAATTCCTTTAGCGAGTCCGCTGACAATCGTAAAATTTTGGTTCAACTCTGTCACAATTTTTTGGACGGCTTTAATTCCTTGCGAGCTTGCTTGTCGACTACCAACAAAAGCTAATTTAGGAGTTTTTAAGAGACTTATATCTCCTTGATAAAATAATAGAACCGGTGGATTGTAAATTTCTTTGAGCCTTTCGGGATAAATTTCATCCAGAAGAGAAAATGATGGGTATATTTTATACTCTTCTCTCAGTTTAATTACGTCTTGATTTTTATATTGTTCAATAAAGTTGGGAATAGATTTAAGTTGTGCTACTTGTCCCATTTGTCTTAAACTTATTTTTTTATCATATCTATGAAAAAATTTTAAAAGTTTATTTACTTCTAAATTGGTCATGCCAGCTTTTTTCCAACGATATAAATCAAAATTTGTTATCATAATTCCTCCATTTTTTACTGACAGCTTTGTCAGCAATTTTAAAATTGGCTTATAATTTTCTATACGTAAAAAAGAGTGATTTGTAACCAAAAAAATTACTGACAGAAATTTTGTCAGTAATTTTTATAGCTAATATGTTTTAATTTTAGGATTTAACTTCTGCAATGACTTCTATTTCGATAAGGACATTTTTAGGCAATCCTGCGACTCCAACAGCGGAACGCGCTGGGAAGTCCTTATCAAAAAACTTTGAATAAATTGCATTAAATCGTGAAAAATCTTCAATATTTTTCAAGAAACATGTTGTTTTGATGACTAAGTCAAAATCAGAATGCGCTTCTTTCAAAATAGCAGAAATGTTTTTCATCACCTGTTCAGTTTGAGCCTCAATACTATCTCCAACAATCTCTCCATTCAATGGATTCAACGGAATTTGGCCTGATGCATAGAGTAAACCATTGACAATTTTGCCTTGAATATAAGGACCGATAGCGGCTGGTGCATCTGATGTTGCAATATTTTTCATAGATTTCTCCTTTAATATAGCTAAAGAAATCTAGTGATTATCATTCAGCTACATCGATATCTTTTTTTAGTGCTTCAATATCAAGGTCAGCAAACAAGAATTTGCGATCTTGAACAGGGAATGACTGGTTCAATTGGTCAATTGCACCAATTTCAACAGTACCATTATCAATAATAAAATCAAGGACATGTCCACCAAAAGTAAAATCTTCACTAATAAAATGGAGATGATAACCAGCAACACTCACACCATGAAACATTTCTGGAGTCCAAATCCCAACAATTGTTCCTGTGACGTTTTCTTCAGTGTATTCGGGTTGATTTTGTGAAACTTCTACGAATCTTGTCCCTGATTTTGCCCGTGGAATCATACGAACGTGCATTTTTGGAAATTCACCTGTTATTTTGATTGAGCGAAATAAGTTTTGCCCATCAAAATAACTTTCAATTCGGTCTTCTAATTCCTTGTCACTGGCCGTAAATTTTTGTTTAAAAACTACCTCCGCTTGATGGGGAACAACCGCAGCATAAGGAACTTTGATGTCGTCAGTTAATTCGACGATGGTTTTATCACCTTTAGCTTGGTAAGCTTTACCGTCCAAAACAATCAATTCTCCATCAACAGAATCTAAAGTTCCAATTCCTAAATCACCATGTTTCAGAAGTTCACCAATTGTCATTGTCCCCTCGTAAAGGCCTGCCATTAAAGCTCCAAGGGTATTATATTGAAAAAGTTGTGTGATTTCTGTCATGATATTTCTCTTTTCTATCTCATTAAATTTAAATAATTTATTAATTAAATTATATCAAATTTCTAGTGATTTAAAGAGAATTGAAACTAGAAAATGGCTCAAACCAATTGGCTAGTTAGACCAAAAGTTCGTATAAACTATCATTTCCATGTAAGTTAACATAACGATTATCAAATCTTTCAATCCGATCAATCAATGAATCATAATCACTAGCATCTGAAAGTAAAATCCCAACAAGACAAGGCCCTTTACCTTTATCAGCCCTTTTGATGTACTCAAATCGGGTAATATCATCATTTGGCCCTAAAATATCACTGACAAAAGTTCGTAGGGCTCCTGGTCTTTGAGGAAAGTTAATGACAAAATAATGTTTTAGACCTTCATAAACCAAAGCTCTTTCTTCAATTTCTTGCATTCGACTAATATCATTATTTCCCCCGCTGATGATACAGACAATATTTTCACCCCTGATTTCATCTTTAATAAGTTCAAGTGCGGCAACAGATGTTGCACCTGCTGGCTCGGCGACAATTCCTAATTTTGAATACAATTCGAGTATGGTTTGAGAAATTAAACCTTCATCAACCGCAAGCAATTGTTTCACTTTGTCATTAATAATTTGGTAAGTTTTCTGACCGACAGTCGCAACCGCAATTCCATCAGCAAATTTATCAATGTGTTCCAAGGTGACGGGCTGACCAGCAGAGTAAGCGGCTTTCATACTTGTTGCCCCTTTTGCTTCAACTCCGATAATTTCAGTCTTTGGATATCGTTCCTTACCGTAGGCGGTAATTCCTGCAATTAAACCACCTCCACCAATTTGTACAAAAATTTTATCTAAACTTATTCCTTGTTTTTTAGCTTGAGCAAAAATTTCTAAAGCCACTGTCCCTTGACCAGCAATTACATTTTCATCATCAAAAGGGTCAATAAATGGTTTGTCATTATCTTGAGAAAAAGCTTTTGCTGCCCTGGCTGATTCATCAAAAGTATCACCAATTAAACGAATTGTTACATGACTTTCGCCAAAAAATTTAACTTGTGAAATTTTTTGATTAGGTGTTGTAACCGGCATAAAAATTGTCGCAGAAATATTTAATTGGTTTGCAGCAAAAGCAACTCCTTGTGCATGATTACCTGCAGAGGCACAAACCACACCTTTAGAGCGTTGCTCATCAGATAATTTACTGATAGAATAATAAGCTCCTCGTAATTTAAAAGAACGAACTTTCTGTAAGTTTTCTTCTTTTAAGTAAATATTTGCTTGATATTTATTGGAAAGGTAAGGGTCTAATTGTAAAGGTGTTTTAGTGACAACTGGTTTTAACAAATCATAGGCATCTTCAACCTCTTTGGCACTTATCATTTATGTCATTCCTCCATAAAATGCTTTTATGTTTTTGTTCAATCAATAAGAGAAATTACTGATAGATTTTAAAGGCATCGTCATCACCAGATTGTGTGAATGGCATTGCTTTACGCAGTTCCGCCCCAATTTTTTCAATTTCAAGATTTTTAGCCGCTTCGCGATAGGCTGTTAATTTTGGACGCCCCGCTTTGAAGTCATCAACGAAATCTTGAGCAAATTTTCCAGACTGAATATCAGTCAAAACAAGCTTCATATTCTTTTTAACTTCGTCAGTAATAATCCGTGGACCAGTCACATAATCGCCAAACTCAGCAGTATTTGAGATGGATTGACGCATTTTAGTAAAACCACCTTCATACATGAGGTCAACAATCAATTTCATTTCGTGTAAAACTTCAAAGTAAGCCAATTCGCCAGCGTATCCAGCTTCTGTCAGAGTTTCAAAACCGGCTTCAACAAGTGCTGTCAAACCTCCACATAGAACAGCTTGTTCTCCAAACAAATCTTCTTCTGTTTCTTCTTTAAAAGTTGTTTCAATAATTCCCACTCGAGCACAACCAATTCCTTTGGCCCAATCCATTGCGATTTCACGCGCATGACCACTTGCATTTTGGTGTGAAACAAACAAAGCTGGTGTACCAAAACCTTCAGTATAAGTCCGACGAACAAGGTGACCTGGAGCCTTAGGTGCAACCATAAAGACGTCAACGTCTTCTGGCACTTTAATATAGCCAAAATGGATATTAAATCCGTGAGCAAAACCAAGTGCTGAACCTGCTTTCAAGTTTGGTTTGATGTCCTCTTCATAAATAGATTGTTGAAGTTCATCTGGCGCCAAAACCATAATAACATCGGCTTTAGCTACTGCTTCTCCTACTTCAAATGTTTCAAAGCCATCTTCTTTTGCTTTATCAAAAGATTTTCCGTGGCGCACACCAATGATAACGTTGTGACCAGAATCACGCAAATTCTGTGCGTGAGCATGTCCTTGTGAACCATAACCGATTACTGCAATTTGCTTTCCAGCAAGCGCTGATACTTCTACATCATCTTCATAATACATTGTAACTACCATTTTTGTTTCCTCTATTTTTCTATTTATTTGTTAACTTATTTAATTTAGCCACGCTCAAAACCTGCACTACCTGTTCGAGCCATATTAAGAATGCCATAAGGACTAACAACATCAATAAGTGCTTCGATTTTTGCTGAATCACCCGTTAATTGAATGGTGACATTTTCCAGGTTGACATCAACTACATTTACTCTAAAAGGTTCAATCATTGTAAAAATTTCTGCCCTAATGGTCGGTGGAGCTGATACTTTAATCAAGACGACTTCACGTTCTACATGAGGCAAATCTGTAATATCAGCTACTTCAATCACGTCGATTAAGCGATTTAATTGTTTAATGATTTGTTCTACTTCATCAAGATGATCAACTTCAATAACAAAAGTGGTATGTGTTAAGTCTTGACTTTCTGTAACTCCAGCGGTAATTGAGAGAATATTCACTTGCCTCCGATTGAGAACAGCGGTAAATCGATTCATAATTCCTGTCACATTATGAAGTTTTGCGATAATCATTCTACGCATTATCTACCTCCTCGTTCTCATCAGTAAAATGAAGTCCAATCATTTCGTCATTATGTAATCCGGCTGGTATCATTGGTAAAACATGTTCAGATTTTGAAATTAGAACTTCAATAAGCATTGGCTCATCTTCAGTAATAATCTTTAAATCATCAGCCAAAGTTTTTGGATTATCTAACTTAACATGTTTGATGCCATAAGCTTCGGCTAACAATTGAAAATTGGGTTCAACATCAAAAACCGATTGCGAACGTCGCTCTTCATAGAATGATTCTTGCCATTGACGTACCATTCCCAATGAATGATTATTAATCAGAACAACTTTGATTGCAATACCGTAGCCGTTAAGTAATGCTAATTCTTGATTAGTCATTTGAAAGCCACCATCGCCAACAAAAACAATGACATTTTTATTTGGCTGTGCTAGTTTTGCACCGATTGCTGCAGGAATGCCAAAGCCCATCGTTCCCATTCCCCCAGAAGTAATCAGTTGCCTTGCATTTTTATAAGGATAATATTGCGCCACCCACATTTGATGCTGCCCAACATCGGTCACAATGATTGCATCTCCTTGAGTGTATTCTCCAATTAATTTAATTGTTTCCTGTGGACGGATATCATGGTTTTGTGGCTCATAAGTAAATGGTACTTTCTCTTTATTTTCAATGACAGTTTTAATCCAATCATTAAAATCAGTCTTAACCTTATTTAATTGCAAAAGTCTGCTTAAAGCCGCTTTCAAATCAGAAAGGATTGGAATATCGGTTTTTACAATTTTGCCAAGTTCAGCAGCGTCAATATCAATATGAGCAACGACAGCATTTTTGGCAAATTTTGCCGGATTGGATACAACTCGATCATCAAATCGTGATCCTAAATTAATGATATAGTCAGCCTCAACTAAAGCCATATTTGCAGTATATGAACCGTGCATTCCTGCCATTCCTAGTTGCAATTCGTGGCTGATTGGTAATGTTCCTAAGCCAAGTAATGTAGAAACAACTGGAATTTGATATTTTTCGACAAATGCTCTGAAAATATCAACTGAGCCAGAATAATTAATTCCTCCGCCAGCAATAATGACTGGTTTTTTACTGACAGAAAGTTCTGTCAGTAATTCTTGCAATTGTTCATCAGTCGCTTTTTCACTTTCGTGATAATGAGGAAGATTCAAGCTTGGGTCATTAATTTCAGTGACTTCAAGGGTGGAAACATCTTTTGGTAAATCAATTTCTACTGGTCCAGGACGTCCTGTCCTTGCCAAATAATAGGCTTCTGTAACAATTCTTGGAATATCTGCGGTTTCCCTAATTTGATAATTATATTTTGTAATTGGGGCTGTAATTCCAACAGTATCTGCTTCTTGAAAAGCATCTTTACCAATTGACTGACGGCCAACTTGACCTGTGAAAACTAACAATGGGACTGAATCAAGATAAGCATCAGCAATTCCGGTTACTGCATTAGTCGCTCCCGGTCCAGAAGTAACAACGACGACACCAACTTTACCAGACGATTTAGCGTAACCTTCAGCTTCATGTGTTGCTCCTTGCTCATGACGGGCTAAAATATGTTGAATTCCTTCAAAATTATGAATTGCATCATACAATGGGAGCATAGCCCCACCAGGATAACCAAAAATAATTTCTACTCCAAGTTCTTTTAAGGTTTGGAGAACAAGTTGGGAACCGGAAGTAGGTTTTTCTAACTTTATTTTTTTCATTCAAACCTTTCTATAAATCTGTAACGCAACCTTCACTAGCGGGGCGTGTAAGTTTGGCAAATTTTGCAAGGACACCACGCGTTGCTTTAGGAGCTGGTTTTTGATAATTAGCACGTCGTTTAGCAATTTCTTCATCAGAAACTTTTAAACTAATACTATTATTCACCGCATCAATTTCGATAATATCATCATCTTCAACTAAACCAATCAACCCACCTTCAACTGCTTCAGGGACGATATGCCCCACAACAAAGCCGTGTGTACCACCAGAAAATCTTCCGTCAGTAATGAGGGCACAAGATTTTCCAAGTCCTGCTCCAATTAATGCTGAAGTTGGTTTTAACATCTCTGGCATTCCCGGACCTCCGACTGGGCCAATATTTCTAATGACCGCAACATCACCGGCATGCAATCGGCCAGACTCAATGCCATCGATAAAGTGTTGTTCTCCATCAAAAACACGAGCAGTTCCTTTGAAAAATTCGCCTTCTTTACCAGAAATTTTTGCAACAGAACCCCCTTGGGCAAGATTGCCGTACAAAATTTGTAAATGTCCAGTTATTTTAATTGGATTTCTGAGTGGTCGCATAATATCTTGACTGTCAAAGTCCAAATCTAATGCTGTTTCAACATTTTCAGCCAAAGTTTTACCTGTGACGGTCAAACAATCACCGTGAAGTTTTCCTTCTTTAAGCAGGTATTTCAAAACAGCAGGAAGGCCACCAATCTTGTGCAAATCTTCCATCATATATTTTCCGCTCGGTTTGAAATCGCCAAGAACAGGGGTAATATCTGAAATTCGTTGGAAATCATCTTGCGTAATTTCTACGCCTATGGCATTTGCCATTGCAATGATATGAAGCACAGCATTGGTTGAGCCTCCAAGGACCATGACCATTGTTATGGCGTTTTCAAAAGCTTTTTTGGTCATGATATCACTTGGTTTAATATCTTTTTCTAATAAATTTTTGATGGCTGAACCAATTTCATCACACTCTTCTTGTTTTTCTTGACTGACTGCTGGATTGGAAGAGGAATAAGGTAAACTCATTCCCAAAGTTTCAATAGCGGCAGCCAGGGTATTGGCAGTGTACATTCCTCCGCAAGCACCTTGTCCTGGAATGGCATTACAAATGACGCCATGATAATCTTCATCAGAAATATTTCCAGTGATTTTTTGTCCCAGAGCTTCAAAGGCCGAAACAATATTTAATTTTTCACCTTTATATTCGCCATGTTCAATCGTTCCACCATAGACCATAATTGACGGACGATTTAAGCGAGCCATTCCGATAATTGACCCTGGCATATTTTTATCACAACCAGGAATGGCAACGATGGCATCATAATATTCAGCACCAGCATTGGTTTCGATGCTGTCAGCAATCACTTCACGACTGACCAAAGAATATCTCATGCCAAGCTTTCCGTTGGCAATTCCATCAGAAACTCCAATTGTATGAAATTGAAGTCCAATCAATCCGTCAGTTTGGTTGACAGAACTTTTGATTTTACTCCCAAGGTTTCCTAAGTGCATATTACATGGATTTCCGTCCCAATCCATGCTGACGATTCCGACCTGAGCTTTTTTGAAATCCTCATCTTTAAAACCAATGCCGTAGTACATCGCTTGAGTTGCTGGCTGCGTTGGATCTTGCGTCAATGTCTTAGAATATTTATTGAGTTCCACTGATTCAACTTTTCCGTTATATTTGAATTCCATATGTTATCTTTTTGACCTCCCCGTAAATTTACATAGAGCTATTTTATCACTAAAAAAATGAAAATACAATAATTTGTCAGAATATTCTATATAGTATATAAAATACTTTTGCTTTCCTTTATCAGTTAGCAGGAATTACAAAATATTTCTGCTCAAAACGGTGAACTTCTACTTTTTCTTGATAAAAATCTGTAAGTATCTTTTCATTTAATAAGTTTTCTTTTTTCCCTGATTGAATCACTTTTCCTTCTCTTAAAAGTAAAAGGTGAGTAAAAATATCAGTAATTTCATCGGGATGATGAGAAATATAAATGAGTGTTGGTGCGGTTTTTAATTGATTAATCTGCTGCAGTTGCTTTAATAATTTTTCTTTAGCAAATAAATCTAAGCCGTTCGTTGCTTCGTCCAAAATTAAAAGCTCAGGCTTTAAAATTAAGCTCCTAGCAATAAGAAGAACTTGCTTTTCTCCTTGAGAAAGGCTGGCATAATTTCGGCCAATAAGTGATTTTGCGCCCATTTGTCTTAAAAGCTGACGTGCCTCATCAAGTTCCTGATCTGTGTAGGGTTTATAGAGCATGCTCGAATTAAATTTCCCAGTATAAACAAGGTTTTCAGCCTTAATATTTGGTTGAAATCTTTCAGCAATAAATGAGCCAACTACGCTGATTCTTTTTCTCAACTTTGGAATTTCTCCACTTCCAAATTGAGTATTTAAAACAGTGATTTCGCCAGAAGTTTTCCATTCTTCTGCTAAAATCAATTTCAAAAGACTTGATTTTCCAGAGCCGTTGAGGCCCAGAATAACCCAATTTTCGCCGGGATTTACTTTCCAAGTAATATCTTTAAGAATTTCTTTTTTATTTCGAGTAAGATTTACATTCTTCAAATTAATAATTGTCATTTTAGGCTCGCTCTTATTGATTTTTTTGTTCGTAAGCTGAGATTGCTTCTTCATATTGCAAAGTTATTCCAATATCATCTAATCCATTAATTAATTTGTCTTTCCAAATGGGGTCAATCTCAAAATGAAAGTCACCAAGGCTTGTGATGATTAGCTGATCGGGTAAATCAATTGTAATTTCTTCTTGACTTGACAGTTTTGTCAGTTGATTTAGAACTTCTCTTGGTTGTTTAATTGGTAACAAGCCATTTTTTAAAGCATTATTATAAAAAATATCTGAGTAAGAGCCAGCAATAATTGCTCGAAATCCGTAATCTGATAGCGCCCACGCTGCATGTTCTCTTGAAGAACCAGAACCAAAATTATCTCCTGAAATTAACAGAGAAGCTTTTTTGTATTTTGGAGCATTCAAAATAAAATCAGGATTCTCATCGTAATCTTTAAGATAACGCCATTCATAAAATAAATTTTTTCCAAAGCCCTTTTTGTCGATTGCTTTCAAAAATTGTTTAGGAATAATTTGGTCTGTGTCAATATTGTCGTTCATGACTGGAACACTTGTCCCTTTGTAAATCGTGAATTTTTCCATCTTTTTATCTTTCTACAGACTAATCTGTTACGAGCGTTCTAACATCTACAAATTTACCGGCGATTGCGGCGGCAGCAGCCATAGCTGGAGAGCACAGATGCGTTCTTGCATTATGTCCTTGACGTCCTTCAAAATTTCGATTAGAGGTTGAAGCACAATGAACGTATTCTGGAATTTGGTCAGGATTCATTCCAAGACAGGCTGAGCAACCCGGCTCCCGCCATTCAAAACCAGCTTCTTTAAAAATTTTATCAAGCCCTTGTGCTTCAGCCGCTTCTTTCACAGGTCTGCTTCCGGGGACGACTATTCCTGTCAGTCCATCAGCAATATGTCTGTCTCCAATAATTTTTGCAGCTTCTTCTAAATCACCAAGTCTAGCATTCGTACAAGAGCCAATGAAAATATAGCCTAAATCTATGTCAGAAGCAGTTTGGCCTGGCTTTAAATCCATGTACTGATAAGCACGTTCATAATTCAAATCATTATTAATTTCTGGAAACTTTTCGCCAAATTCTAAGCCCATTCCGGGATTTGTTCCCCATGTCACCATTGGTTTCAACTGGCTGACATCAAGACTTAAAATCTTATCGTATTGTGCATCAGAATCACTGACAAGTTTTTCCCATTTACTGACAGCTTCCTCAAAGTTTTCAGGTGCATGTTCACGCCCTTTGACATAGTCATAAGTTTTTTCATCAGGATTCATCAGGCCAATTTTTGCCCCAAATTCAATTGACATGTTACAGATTGTCATCCGTTCTTCCATGCTTAAATCACTGATAGCATCCCCACTATATTCAACCGCATAACCTACACCTGCATCCACACCATACTTAGCAATTAATGCGAGGATAAAGTCTTTGCTATAAATTCCTTTTTGTGGATGACCTTGAAATTCAATTTTCATACGCTTGGGTTTAACTTGCCAAATGGTTTGAGTTGCAAGAACATGTTCAACTTCACTTGTACCAATTCCAAATGCAATTGCACCAAATGCTCCATTTGTTGCGGTATGACTATCGCCACAAACAATTGTTTTCCCCGGTTGAGTTCTGCCAGATTCAGGTGCTACCATGTGAACAATTCCTTGTCCTTTTCCACCATGAGTCTCCGCTGGAACATCAAATTCTTTGACATTTTTAGTAAAAGTATCAATTTGTTTTTTAGAAATCAAATCTTGAATATTAAAAATATCTTGTGTTGGAACATTGTGGTCAAGAGTTCCGTATGTCAAATCTTTTCTCCGAACACGACGTCCTGCTTCACGTAAGCCCTGAAATGCTTGCGGACTCGTAACCTCATGAATAACATGAAGGTCAATATAAAGCAGTTGAGGTTCTCCCTCATTTCCAGCAATCACATGCTGATCCCAAAGTTTATCAAATATTGTTTTACTTGACATTTTTTTATTTCCTTTTTTAAAAATTTATTCTGACAAATTCTGTCAGTAATTTTGTACTTTCTGTCAGTAATATTTACTGACAGATCTCTCAAATTTGTTAACGGTTCTTTTGTCTGCAACTAAAATATTCATTGCTCAATCGCATTTTACTGACAGAATTGTCAGTTACGCTGATAGTTCTTTTATTTACAACTAAAATGCTCATTCTTCAATCGCAATTCTGACAGAACTGTCAGCTATGCTGACGGTTCTTTTATCTACAACTAAAATGCTCATTCTTCAATCGCAATTCTGACAGAACTGTCAGCTATGCTGACGGTTCTTTTATCTACAACTAAAATGCTCACTATTCAATCGCATTTTACTGACAATTTTTCAGGATTGCTTCTGTCATTTCTTCAGTTGTCGCGGTTCCACCTAAATCTTTAGTCAAAATTCCGTCAGTAAAAGTTTGAGTTACGGCTTTTTCAATCATCGCAGCCCCCTCTTCTTGCCCAAAAGATTCTCTTAGCATCAGGGCAACTGACAAAATCATCGAAACAGGGTTCGCAATTCCTTTTCCTGCGATATCTGGTGCCGAACCGTGAATTGGCTCATAAAGTGACAAACCGTTAAAGCCGTGTGAACTCGATGGCATCACTCCCAAAGTTCCAGCCAAACTACTCGCTTCGTCAGAGAGAATATCACCAAATAGATTTTCAGTGACTATTACATCAAATTGTTGCGGATTAGTAATCAGTAACATCGCGCAAGAATCGACCAATTGGTGCTCTAATCGTACATCAGGATATTCGTCAGCAATTTCATCAGCCATTTTTCGCCATAATTTAGAAGTTGCAAGGACATTTTGTTTATCAACCGAAGTCAGTAATTTTCTGGGCCGACTTTGAGCACTTTTGAAAGCAAAATGAAGAATTCTTCTTATTTCATCAGCAGAATAATCATTGACATCTCGTGCTTTATCATCTGCCAATTCATGCTGACCGAAATAGATTCCCCCTGTCAGTTCGCGAATCACTAGGAAATCAACATTTTCAACATTTCGGATGGGAGAAAGTTTTTTTAAAGCCGGATAAATTTTTAATGGACGAACATTAGCGTAAAGTCCTAATTCTTTCCGTAAAGCAAGTAACCCTTGTTCTGGTCTAACTTTTGCATCGTTGTATTTAGGATGACCAATTGCAGCGAGCAAGATTGCGTCCGCATTTTTAACTGCTTGCAAAGTTTCTTCTGGTAAAGGATGACCATGCTTATCAATTGCAATTCCTCCAAAATCTTTGGCTTCTAATTCATACTCAAAATCAATTTTTTTACTGACAGCTTTTAAAACACTTAAACCAGCTGACATAATTTCTGGCCCAATTCCGTCTCCCGCAAGTGTCACAATTTTTTTAGACAATATTTTTCACCTTAAATTCCATCATGAGCTGAAATTTGTTCAACCTTTCCTTGTAAATTTTCTTTTTGAACTAAAACATTAGCGTTCATGTAAGCAATGGCGCTTCCTTTCAATACATCATAATCAACACCTTTAGCATTAAATATAGTGCCCGTAGATAGATTTTCAACAGAAACCAAAGTCGTTGCTTGTGCATCAATTCCATCAGTTACAGCATCAACTGAATAGGAAATTAATTTTAGTTGATGATTAAAGACTTTATCAATAGCTTTAAAAATTGCATCCACTGAACCTGCCCCCTCTCCTTGACTAACATAAATTTCCTCTTCTTGATTTTTTAGTTGCACCAGTGCTTTGTGCCCATCAATTTGAACATTATCAAGTATAAATCCAGCCAGATTTTTTACCGTTTCTCCTGTAAACAAGGCATGAATATCTGCGTCAGTAATTTCTTTTTTCTTGTCAGCTAATTTTTTAAATTTTTCAAATAAAATTGCAAGACTTTCGTCGTCATAAGCAATATTAAGTTCCGTCAATTTTTCACTAAAAGCATGACGACCAGAAAGTTTACCTAAAGGCAACGAATTATGCTTTATTCCGACAAGTTCTGGTGTAATAATTTCATAAGTTTCAGCATTTTTAAGGACACCATCTTGATGAATTCCTGATTCATGTGCAAAAGCATTAGCACCAACAATTGCTTTATTTTTTGGAATAGCAATTCCTGAAAATTGCGAAATTAGTTCTGCCGTTGCAGCAGTTTCTGAAAGTTTTAAAGGACTTTGTGCCTGATAAAAATCTTTACGAATATGTAGTGCCACAGCAATTTCTTCAAGAGCAGCATTCCCAGCTCGCTCTCCAATGCCGTTGACAGTTCCTTCAACTCTCCCAGCCCCAGCTTTAATTGCAGCTAATGAATTAGCTACAGCCATCCCTAAATCATCATGACAATGTGGACTAAAAATAATTTCTCTCTCAGACTTAATGTTATCAATCAAAAATTTAAAAATTTTTCCATATTCTTCTGGCGTCGTATAACCGACAGTATCAGGAATATTAATATAAGTTGCTCCTGCATCGACAGCCGTTTGAACAGCCTTCAAAAGAAAATTCAACTCTGTCCTTGTTGCATCCTCTGGAGAAAACTCAACAACCTCGACCCGTTCACGTGCGTATCTCACACATTTATCAATATTTTTCAAAACTTCTTCGGGACTGATTTTAAGTTTATATTTCATGTGAATAGGTGAAGTGGCAATGAAAACATGAATTTGCGGATATTTTGCCCCCTTTACCGCTTCAACCGCTTTATCGATATCTGAGATAACACAACGAGCTAATGCAGTGACAGCCGTATCATTCAAAGAATCAGCAATTTGCTTTACTGCTTCAAAACTATCTGGACTTGCCGCGGGAAAACCAGCCTCTATGACAGTAATCCCCCATTTTTCCAGTTGTTTAGCAATCGTTACTTTTTCTGAAATGGAGAAACTAACGCCTGGTGTCTGTTCGCCATCTCTCAAACTTGTGTCAAAGAATTCAATTTTTCGCATAATATTACCTCTATTTTTTATTAAGAAACAAAAAAGACGCCCGTGAGGACGTCTCTCGGTCCTCGAAATGACTATCGCCAAACAGGACCCACATCTTTTAGCCACAAAAGCTAATGTAGGTCCACCTTGATCAACAACAATGAAAATTGTGTGTATGTCATTTCAAGTTCCTCTTTTTTTGTTAATTTACATTATAATACTCTTAATATTTTAAATTGTCAATAAAATAATAATATTTAATGCATTTATTTCTATTAACAAGAATTTAACAACAAATAGATTACAACTTCTCCCTTTAATATTCAATTAAATCCACAATAATTAAGCTTGTTAGAAAATATACAAGCAATTTTGTTGCTTTTGATAGACAGAAAATGATTAAATTATAATGGATTCTAATGTACTAATAAGATTAAGGAGAAATTATGACTCAAGATTATCGAGTTTTATTATATTACCAATATGTCCCAATTGAAGATGGAGAAACTTTTGCCCAAAAACACCTCGCAGACTGTAGAGAATTAGGTTTAAAAGGACGCATTTTAGTCGCTGACGAAGGAATTAACGGAACTGTTTCTGGTACTATCGAGCAAACAAATGCCTACATGGAACTGATGAAAAATGACCCTCGCTTTAGCTCAACAATTTTCAAAATTGATGAAGCCGAGCAAAATGCTTTTAAGAAAATGCATGTCCGTTATCGCCCTGAATTAGTCAATTTAAGTTTAGAAGATGATGTCAATCCCTTGGAACTTACTGGGGCTTATCTTGATCCAAAAGAGTTTCGTGAGGCCATGCTTGATGAAAATACTGTAGTAATTGATGCACGAAATGATTATGAATTTGACTTAGGACATTTTCGTGGCGCCATTCGTCCAGAAATAAGAAGTTTTAGAGAACTTCCACAGTGGATTCGAGATAACAAAGAACAATTCATGGAAAAACGTGTTTTAACCTACTGTACCGGTGGAATACGTTGTGAAAAATTTTCAGGATGGCTCGTTCGTGAAGGCTTCAAAGACGTTGGTCAACTTCACGGAGGAATTGCCACATACGGAAAAGACCCAGAAGTTCAAGGAGATCTCTGGGACGGACAAATGTATGTTTTTGATAGCCGAATCGCAGTTCCAATCAACCAAAAAGAACATGTCATTGTCGGACGTGATTGGTTTGATGGAAGCCCATGTGAACGTTACATCAATTGCGGAAATCCAGAATGCAACAGACAAATGTTAGCTTCAGAGGAAAACGAAGCAAAATATCTTGGTGCTTGTTCACATGAATGTCGAGTTCATCCAAATAACCGTTACATCAAAGCCCACCAACTATCAAATCAAGAAGTTCAAGAACGTCTTGCGCTACTTGAGAAAGATTTAGCCTCATAAAATAAAAAGTCTATTATTCTTTAATAGACTTTTTATTTTTATCAATTTTCATCCCACTAAAAGTTGCTAGTTCATGAAAACCAGCTTTTTTAATTAAAGTTCTTGCTTTATGAATTGAAAGCCAATCACGCTTTGCTATATGACTATCCGTTCCTAAAGTTATAAATTTTCCACCTAATTTTTTAAAATTAATCAATAAATCACTATAAAATTGTCCAGTTTTCGGATCATCAAACAATCTAGTATTTATTTCTAATGCTTTTTCTTTTGAAGCTAAAGCCCGCAAGATTTCAAATAAAATCTCCCGATTCTCTGCAAACTTTATAGATTTATCCGTGTAAGGTCCATATCTAGCAACATAATCTAAATGACCAAATGAATTATAAGTCTCAAAATTTTGAACAACATCTAAACAAGCTAAAAGATATTCTCTTTGTGCTTCTTCTTTTGTTTTCTGTAGATAAAATTCTGTTCCGTCATAAACTTCAATATCTCCAATTTCATGAACAGAGGCAATCACAAAATCAAAAGGAGCCGAATCAATAAACTGATTAATTTCTGATTTAAAACGTAAATCAATTCCCATTTCCAAGCCAATTTTTATTTTAATTTTATCTTTAAATTCCGCTTGTAATCGATTGATTTCTTGAAAATACTCAGGTAGATTTAGTGAAAAATCCATTCCTGGAAAATAAAAATCTCGATGCTCTGTAAAACAAATTTCTTCTAAACCATGTGCTATAGCTTCTATCACATGATTTCTAGGAAGCTCCTCACTATCAGCCGAAAAATGAGAGTGGAAATGATAATCTAATTTTTTCATTTAATCTGCCGTCCTTGTATGAAATTCCTTCTTATTTCCCTCAAGCTGATGCCGTTCTTTTGCTTTTTGTCGTACTTCTTCAAGAGAAATACCTTGCTGATTCATTAATACAAACAAATGATAGAGTAAATCATCAATTTCTCCTAAAAGTTCTCCTTTATCCGAATTTTTACTAGCAATGATTACTTCGCTTGCTTCTTCACCAATCTTTTTTAATACTTTATCGATGCCCTCTTCAAGCAAATAATTCGTATAAGATTTTTCGACTGGATGTAACTTTCGGTCGATGATTTGCTTCTCCAACTCACTAAAAA
This sequence comes from Lactococcus sp. KTH0-1S, assembly GCF_052544945.1. Lineage (NCBI taxonomy): Bacteria > Bacillati > Bacillota > Bacilli > Lactobacillales > Streptococcaceae > Lactococcus > Lactococcus sp. KTH0-1S. Next base: position 1,182,226 of record NZ_CP195165.1, on the reverse strand, counting down.
TATCAGAGTCATCAAAAGGAATAAGTTCATCATAAAAACAAGAGTAAGCACCAGTATGACAAGCATTACTAATTTGTTCAACAAAAATCAGTAAAGTATCTTGGTCACAATCCAAACGCATTCCTTTTATTTTTTGAAAATGCCCTGATTCTTCTCCTTTGTGCCAAAGCTTTTGTCGTGAACGTGACCAAAACCAAGTTTCACCAGTTTCAAGCATTTTCTCAAAAGCCACTTCATTTGTATAGGCAAGCATTAATACTTGATTTGTTTGATAATCTTGAACAATAACAGGAATAAGTTCCTGCTTATGAAAATCTGGTCTCATAATGTCTCCTTCTTAATAATTCTTGCTGGAATATTATTTTTTATAAGTTCGTCTTTAACTTCATCAACTGTTGCTTCGCCATAATGAAATAATGAAGCAACAAGGGCAGCATCGCTTCTTGTTTTTTGAAAAACTTCAACAATGTCCGAAATCTTCCCACAACCGCCACTTGCTACAACAGGAATATTAACAGCAGTACAAACGACATCCAGCATTTCCAAATCGTAGCCTGTCTTTGTTCCATCCTTATCCATTGAGGTTAGTAAAATTTCACCTGCTCCTAATCTTTCACACTTTTTAGCCCAATCAACTAAGTCAAGACCTGCATTTTCACGCCCACCTTTGATATAGACATCATATCCCCTATAGTCTGCTCGTTTTTTAGCATCAATAGCAACAACAACACATTGAACGCCAAATTCGTTAGCCGCTTGACGAATAAGTTCAGGATTTTCAATTGCAGCTGAATTGACGGATACTTTATCAGCTCCTCTAGCAAGAATTCTTCTAAAATCATCAATTGAACGTATTCCTCCACCAACGGTTAATGGAATTGAAAGTTCACGCGCCGCCCGACCAATTAATTCACCAATAATTTCACGTTCTTCAAAAGATGCCGTAATATCAAGAAAAACAATTTCATCTGCACACTGTTCTTCATATATTTTGGCCAATTCCACTGGATCACCTATTTCTCTTAAACCCACAAAATTGATTCCTTTAACAACCTTACCATTTTTAATATCAAGACAAGGGATAATTCTTTTAGTTAGCATTCCTGAACTCCTTTTCAAGATTTATTTTCCCCTCATAGTAAGCTTTCCCAACAATAATCCCATAGAAATCAGAACGAGTTGCACGTTGAATATCAGAACTATCCTTTACACCTCCAGAAATAATCACGTTTAGAGAACATTCCTTTGAAATTTCGTCATAAAGTTTAAAATTTGGACCTGTCAGTGTTCCGTCTTTGGAGATATCAGTAACAATAGTGGTTTTAACCCCGATTCTCTCTAATTTTTTTAAAAATGACAGATAAGGAAGACTCGTTTTTTCTAACCAACCACTTGTTGATACAAACCCCTCTCTAATATCAACCCCAACAACGATTCTGCTTGGGCCATATTTAATTAATAGTTCCTTAAGAAAATCAGGCTTTTCTACTGCTGCGGTTCCTAAAACTACTCGTTCCACACCAATTTGTTCAAGATAAAGTCTAACTGTATCTAAATCTCTAATCCCACCACCAATTTCGATTTTCAATCTTGTTTCATCTTTTATTTTTCGCACAAGCTCTAAATTGCGAGTTTGTCCTACCTTAGCACCATCTAAATCAACCAAATGGAGGTCAGTCGCGCCCATTCTTTCAAATTTTTGAGCAATTTCAAGTGGATTTTTTGAATAGACCGTTTTTTTATCATAATCACCTTTGTAGAGACGCACGGCTTCTCCATTTTGTAAATCAATTGCTGGAATAATCTTCATTAAATTTCCTCCAAGAATGCTTTTAGTATCTTTCTGCCAATTACTCCACTCTTTTCAGGGTGAAATTGACAGCCTATCACATTATTTTTTCCAACAATTGCCGGAATTTTTACTTCGCCATAAGTGGTGTAGGCAATGAGTTCATCATCAGGACAAGTCGCCTGATAAGAATGGACAAAATAGACCTCATCATTATCAGACAAATAATGAGTTGTTGGACTGGTTTTAGCCAGTTTTAATTGATTCCATCCCATATGCGGAATTTTCTCATTAGTTTTGATTGGAATTACCTCTCCCTTTAAAAGTCCAAGACCTTGTTTTTCTTCTATCTCGTATCCTTTTTCAAAAAGTACTTGCATCCCTAAACAAATTCCCAATATTGGTATTCCAGCAGCAGCTCGTTCTTGTATAAGTTCAATCAAATTAAACTTTTTTAGATTATTCATTGCTGTAGGAAAAGCCCCAACTCCTGGAAGAATAAGTGCATCTGCTTTACGAATTTCCTCTAAATCTCTTGAAATCACTGTTTCTTGTCCCAATCGTAAAAATGCGGCCTGTACACTTTGAAGATTTCCGATATTGTAGTCGATGATAACAATCATTTATAGTAATCCTTTCGATGACGGAATTAAATTAGCTTTCGCTTCATCAATACTTACAGCTTGTTTTAGCGCTCTCGCTGTAGATTTAAACATGCCTTCAATAATATGATGCGTATTTTGCCCATAATGTTCGTTCAGATGTAACGTAATCCCAGCATTAAAAGCAAGGGCACGAAAAAATTCTTCGGTCATTTCTGTATCATAGCCACCAAGTTTTTGATTTCCTGATAAATCAGCATGAAATACCAAATAAGGTCGTCCACTAATATCTAAATCACAAGTCACCAAAGCTTCATCCATTGGAATGGTAAAACTTCCATAACGTCGAATACCGAGCTTATTACCTAATGCTTCGCTGATACATTTGCCAAGAGCAATCGCAACATCTTCAATGAGATGGTGCGGGTCCATCCCTACTGTTTCATGATCCCCATGTCCTATGATTTTTAAGTCAAAATCGCTGTGAAAGGTGAGAAGTGTCAGCATGTGGTCGAAAAAACCAATACCTGTACTAATGTCCGCTTGACCTGTGCCGTCAAGATTGATGGAAAGTTCGATTTGTGTTTCTTTGGTCTTACGCGTGATGTGTGATATGCGTGTCATAACAGATTCTCCTTAGTTTTTTTTAATATCAAATGGTGTAATCGTGCGACTGGATACAGCGTTTGGTCTTTCGCTACTTTTTGCTCTAACTTAAGCATGGGTTGATACCAGTTGTCTGTTTCTTTGATTTCTGCGTTTTGTGAAATACCGTAAAAATGGCGAATGCCAAATTTTTCTTGGAGTTTCAGTTTGTAATTTGCCACAAAATCTGTCAGCCAATCATCGTCATAAACTAGGATATCGCCGTGGTTGTGAGAAGCGACAGCTTCATTTTCATAAACATCAAGCGCTGCCTGCGGATTATCACGTCCTGCTGCCATTTCTATCATGCTACCGTACTTGCTGTGCTTGACAATAGAAAGCGTGCCGCCATCTGTCAAAAGTGACAAGAGCAATTCCAACACGACTTTTCGGTCGGGGAGGTATTCTAGAACATTGTGAATGAGAATCACGTCGTAACGCTCATTTTTAACAGTTTCTGCAAAGTCGTCAAAAGTTCCTGTCAACTGACGAAAAGTTTGGTCAGACATCATCTCGAGTTTTTCTACGTCAGGCTCATAGCCCGTGACTTCAAATCCCTGTTCCATCAAAAATGTTTCCGTCCGTCCAAATCCAGAGCCGAAACTCAGAATTTTTGAATCTTTTGTCAAATTTGGTAGGAGCTGTGGAAAAAGTAAGTCATAGAACATCCGACCCCATGGTTTTTCGAAAACTTCTGCGTAATAATTTTCTTGTTTTGTCATGTTTTTCTCCCTACTATTTTTCTTATTCAATATTTTAAAATCCATGTGGCCCCTCACGCCTTGACCAATAAATTTATAAAATCTTTTCTCAAGTATTACTACTCCTCAAATCTCACAGAAATTGAGTTAGCATGAGCCGTCAACCCTTCTGATTTAGCAAATGTCTCAACATCCTCTTTAAAGTCAGCCAAAACTTCTTTAGGATAATAGCTATAAGTCGAATATTTTATGAAATTATAGACACCCAAACCAGAGTAAAATTTGGCTGTTCCTCCAGTTGGTAAAACATGATTGCTTCCTGACATATAGTCGCCTAACGGTTCTGGCGTATACTCTCCAAGAAAAATTGAGCCAGCATTTTTGATTTTTGGAAGCTGGGTTAAAGGTTCACTAGTCAAAACTTCTAAATGTTCTGGAGCCAATTGATTGGAAACATCAAAGGCTTCAACAATATTTTTCACAACAATGGCTCCACCGTAATTACTGATGGAACTTTCAATGATTTCACGACGTTCCAAATTTTGAACTTGTCTATTTAATTCCTCATCTACTCGTTGAACAAGTTTTTCAGAAGTCGTCACTAAAATCGCTGACGCAAGTTTATCATGTTCTGCTTGCGCCATTAAATCAGCAGCAATATACTTTGGATTGGCTTGTTCGTCAGCAATAACTAGAACTTCTGACGGACCGGCTATCATATCAATATCTACCACTCCGTAACAAATTTTCTTAGCCGTAGCTACAAAAATATTTCCGGGTCCCACAATCTTATCAACTTTAGGAATAGATTCTGTCCCATACGCGACGGCAGCAACACCTTGTGCTCCACCCACTTTATAGATTGTTTCTATTCCACAAACTTCAGCAGCTGCTAAAATATTAGGATTTACTTTTCCATCAGCTTTAACTGGAGTAATCATAACAATTTCTTTGACGCCTGCTAAAAGTGCTGGAACAGCATTCATAATGACTGTTGAGGGATATGCAGCCGTTCCTCCAGGAACATAGAGAGCAACGCGTTCCAGAGGACGTGCAATTTGTCCCATGATAACACCATTTTCCTTAAAAATATTCCATGAATTTCCTAGTTGATGTTTATGAAATTTTTCGATTTGTGATTTGGTGCGTCTAAGAATTCTAAAATAATCCTCATCAATTTGTTCTAGTCCTGTTTCACGTTCCATGAGCGTGACGAGTAAATTACTAGTATTCACATCATAACTATCGAACTTTTTAGCATAGTTAAATAAGGCAGTATCTCCATTTTTTTGAATATCTTCTACAATCTGTTGAACTGTTTTATTAACTTCTTTTGATACTTCTGTTTTTCGACCTTGAAATTTTTCAGCAATTTCTTCAAGCTTTCCTTGATAATCAATTTGTTTGAGCATCTTCTATCCTCTCCACCATTTCAATAATTTTATTTTTTTTAAATTTGAAACTAGATTTATTGACAATCATCCGTGTTGAAATGTCACTGATTTTTTCAATGATCTCTAAACCATTTGCAGATAAAGTATTTCCTGTTTCGACAATGTCAACAATTGCATCGGCTAAACCAACAACTGGTCCAAGCTCAACAGAACCTTCCAACTTGATAATTTCAATATCTTCTTGCTTTTGAGCAAAATATTTTTTTGTCACTCTTGGATATTTTGAAGCAATTCGTTTACGTCTTTGAAAATTTTTATTTGAAAAGTCAGGATAGGAAGCAAGAGCAAAAATACACTGCCCAATTTTTAAATCCAATAATTCATAATAATCATCAAAATCATTTTCATCAAGCGTATCTTTACCAACAAAGCCAATATCAACAATTCCATGTTCTAAAAAAGTAATGACATCATTAGCTTTTCCAAAAATGATTTGTAAATCATCTTTCGTTTTAATTTGTAGTTCACGTCCTAGATTTAAAATTGGTTCAACATCATAGTTCGCATTTTCTAAAAGTTTGGTGACTTGTTTTTGGATTCGTCCTTTAGTTATGGCAATTTTAATCATTGTCTTCCTCCAATTCTTGTCTTTCCAGAGCCTTTAGAATGGTGTCCATATGACAACAAAAACCAATGGCAACCGCCTCTTTTTGAAAATTACTTAATAGCTGGTCATATCTTCCTCCTGATAAAACAGGTTGATTAGTTGCTGAACTGTAAGCCTTGAACATCAAATCAGTATAATAATCCATTTTAGGAACCATACCCAAATCAATGATAACTGGTTTGATCACTGAAAGTTTTTCTGAAAACTCTTTGAGCTGATCAAAGGAAGAAATGAGCACTTCATCTTTTGTATTTGTCACTAAATTTTCCAACCTTGATAAATCATTAGTAATAAATATTTCTTTGAAAAGTCCTCTTAATTCATTAGAAAAATTATGTTTTTCGATAAAAGCATTGAGGCCACTCAAATCTTTCTTGAGTAAAAGTTCTGTAAGTAACTCTGTTGAACCATCAGCTAACTGACATAAACGTTGAAAAAATTTTGCTGAGCCTATTTCAAAGACAGTTTCATTCAAACCTAACTGTTCAATCACTTGAAGGGCTAAACTAAGAATTTCTAATTCTGACTTATCGGCTGATTCACCAAAAAGTTCAATACCAATCTGATAATTTTCCGTTGAACGACCTTTATGCCGTTTTTCTTTTCTAAATATTTTTCCAAAATATGAATAACGAGCACTAGTAGAATCCTTGATTTGCGAATAAAGTCTCACTAAAGGAAGTGTAAAATCATAACGGAGTGTAATTGATTGTCCCTCATGATTGATAAACTGAAACATTTTTTCTTGATTAAAAGTTTTTCCATTACTTTCAAGTGCTGTATAGAGTTGTGTATATTCAAAGCTTGGGGGCATGACTTCCTGATAATTCTTCAAGCCAAATAATTTCCTTAAACGACCTTCTATCTGCCGTAGACTTTTAACTTGATTCAAGGTCATTTCTGCCGATTCTTCAGGAAGCAGATAATTTATTTTTTCCATTCGTCAATTTCCTCATTCTTTTTTAAATAGCCTTTTAAAAATTCAATCACTTTGTTCATTTCTTTATTAGTCCCAATAGTTATCCGTAACCAATCATCAATCCGTGGTTGATTCCAATGCCTGACAATAATTTTTGCCTCATAAAGTGCCTTAAAAAGTTCTTCTGCTTTTACTTTTGGATGATGAACAAAAACAAAGTTAGCCTTTGAATCAGTCACTTCAAATCCTAAATTAATCAGATTATCTTTAAAATCTTCTCTTGTCTTAATGATTTTCTGAATATTTTTTTGAAAATAATGTTCATCCATTAAACTTGCTTCTCCAATAATTTGTGCCAAACTATCAATTGGATAGGAATTAAATGAATTTTTCACATCATACAAATGAGAAATTGCTTCAGCAGAGCCATAAGCTACACCCAAACGAATTCCTGCCAAACTCCGTGATTTAGAAAAAGTTTGAACCACTACTAAATTATCGTATTTTTTAAGCAAAGGAAGACATGTTTCACCGCCAAAATCAATATAGGCTTCATCAATCAAGACAATTGAGTTTTGATTTTTTTTCAGAATTTCTTCTATATCTTTAAGATTTAGTGCCAAAGCCGTTGGAGCATTAGGATTTGCAATCACAATTCCGCCATTTTCAATACAATAATCTTTTATTGAAACTTTAAAATCATCATCCACAGGGACTTTTTGAAAGGGAATTCGATAGAGTTCGCAATAAATATGGTAAAAAGAATAAGTAATGTCAGGCATTAATAAAGGACTTTGACTATTAAAAAAAGTCAGAAAACTAAGTGACAAAACTTCGTCAGAGCCATTTCCAATAAAAACCTGTTCAACTTCTAAATGATGATATTCGGCCAATTTTTTTCTTAAACTTTTCGCGTCAGTACTTGGGTAAAGACGCAAATTTTTTGTCTTATAACGTTCATTAAATAATTGAGCTACACCAGTGGGCGGATATGGATTTTCGTTAGTGTTTAATTTGATCATGTCAGTAAGTTCAGGTTGTTCACCTGCAATATAGGGACTTACTGACCGAAGGTTATTTTGCCAACTCATAGATTTCTCCTTTCGAGAATAGAAAGATAATATAAAAAAACGCCTAAAAGCACTTGGCTTAAAGGACGGTTTAATCGTGGTTCCACCTTAATTTATCACTTTTTCACAAAAGTGACCTCGGTAAGTTATAACAACTTAGCATTAACGCAGCTAACGCTCACATAATAATGTGAGTAAGATAGCGATGAGTGTGGTTCATCCCATTATCAGACCTTTTCTCAGCAACAAGGCTCTCTCAACTGATACCTAAGACTACTCTTTCATCTCTTGTTTGTTAATTCTTAATTATCTGAATTATAATACTTATATTTTTAAAAGTCAACATTTATTTTAATAAGATATCTATCTTGTTATTTAGCATAATAAAAATACCAGAAAATACTGGTATTTTACTCGAAAATATTTAAATTTCAATAGTTTAATTTATCTTATTAGCCCTTTATTTATTCGACATAATAGTAGACTGGATTTATTCAGGAGCAATTTGTTCAAAATCAACTGTTCCTTTTCGTTTATTAGCAGCAATAACACGAATTTTTATTTCTTGTCCTATTTGATAGACTGTTTCTGATTTTTTTCCTTTAAAAATACTTGCTTCTTCATCAAATTCAAGTTCTTCCGTAGTCCCAGTATGTAAATTAGGCACACGAACTAAACCTTCGACTGTATTATCTAATGCAACAAAAATTCCAAATTTTTGAACACCTGTAATTGTACCTGTATAAACTTCTCCGATTCGCTCTAACATATATTCTGCTTTTTTCATTGCATCAATAATTCGTTCAGTGACGACCGCACGGTGTTCCATATCAGAAGAATGGTTAGCAATTTCAGGTAAACGTTCTTTCCATTCGTCTTTAGTACGGTTAGAATGGTCAGAAGGATATAAATGTAATAAACGATGGATAATTAAATCAGGATAACGTCTAATTGGGCTTGTGAAATGCGTATAGTTAGTCGCTGCGAGCCCAAAATGTTTTGTATTTTTTTCAGAGTAAACAGCTGTTGACATCGTATGTCGAAGTTGATAAGTCAATGCCTTTTCAGAACTTGTTCCTTTAATCTCATCAGCAAAGAAATTAATGGCTTGATGAGAATCTGAATTCAAGGAAAAGCCAGCATTAGCAGCAGCTTCCATCAATTTAGCAAAAGCTTTCTCTTTAGGGTTATCGTGAACTCGATATAAGGAAGGTAGTTTTTTCTTTTGAAAATCAAGGGCAACAGTTTCATTTGCCATCAACATAAAGGATTCAATCATTCGTTCTGCAGTATCGCGATTGCGTTTTACAATTTCGATTGGATGACCTTTTTCATCTAAAATAATTTTTGCTTCACTCTCGTCAAATTCAATCATTCCTCTGTCTTTTCGCATTGTTTCAAGAATTTCATGAAGTTCAACGGCCACTTTAATCGAATCGGTAATTTTAGTGAAGTTTTCAAGGGCTTCTCTATGACCTTCTTGTCCTTGATGAATCATTTTATTGACATTATTATAAGTCATTCGATAAGTTGTTTTTATGACTGAAGGTGATATTTTATAACTGACAATCTTACCTTTGTCATCAATTTCCATTAGACAAGACATTGTCAGTCGCTCTTGAGCTTCATTGAGTGAACACAAATTATTGGATAACCTAACAGGCAACATCGGAACAACTCGGTCAGTTACATAGACTGATGTTGCGCGTGAGTAGGCTTCTTCATCTAAAGAAGAACCCTCAGTCACATAATGACTGACGTCAGCGATATGGACTCCTAATTCAAAATGTCCATTTGATAATTTTTTAACGTGGATGGCATCATCCAAATCCTTAGAATCATCTCCATCAATGGTATAGGTGATTTCATTCCGATAATCTACACGATTGTGCAGATCTGAATCAGTTAATTTTTCGGAAAATGTCTCAGCCTCAGCTATAGTTTCAGAAGAGAATTCTTGTGGAATTTTCATAGCACAAAGCACTTCTAAAATATCTAGTCCTACTTCACCTTTATGTCCAATAATACCGGTAATTTTCCCTTCAAATGTCTTCGTATCGGTTGGATATTGGGTGATTTTAAGACTCACCACATCTTCTTCTTGAACCCCTGATAAAGGTTGTTTGATATATAAAGTATCGGAAATTCGGTCATTATAGAGTTCGATTCTCCCTTTGTATCCTAATGCTTTGACTTGACGATTAGACAAAGAACGGTAAGTCCCGACCGTATCAACTACTGCTCGTTCATTTATTTTAGTAATTTGTCCACTTGCACCGCGTTTTTCAGTTTTAGGATAGGTAACTTTAACAGTAACTTTATCCCCATCCATCGCAAATTTAGTATCATTTTTACCGATATAGATATCATTTGTTTTATCTGTTGCGTCTTCTGGATGAACAAATCCGAAACCTTTAGGATGTTTAGAAAATACTCCTTTACTTTCTGTTTGATTAAGTGCTGATGCTAATTCTGATAGCTGAACCATATATATTTATTTCTTCCTCCAATTGTATCTTTCTATCATAACATAATCAGTAAGCAATATTCGACTATTAATAATAAAAAGGCCTTTGATAGCCTTTTATTTATTCTTTTTTATGTCGAAATACTATAATAGTTGATCCTAAAGTTATAAGAGTGAGTCCACTAATAAAAAACAATATACTCCTTTTTTTGTTTTCACCAGTTTCAGGTAGTTTTTGGGATTTTTCCGAACTGAAGTTTTTATCTTTTGGTTTTATAATATGATTTTTAGTATAAACATAAGTTATGGTCTGAATTTTATCCGTATATTTACCTTTTGAATTACCTCGAATTTCTTGAAAAGTATAACCAGAAATATTTTTTTCTTCAGTTATATAATCTTCCCCAACAGTTCCAGTTCTAATAACATCTTTTAAAATTGATTTTCCATCTGTATCTATATATTTTATAACAACTTTTCCTGTAGCAATAGGTAACTCATTTTTTTTGTATATATAAGTAACTGTTTGTGCCTTTTCTGAAAACTGACCTGATGAATTTCCTTGAACTTCTTTTAAAGTATAATCTTTAATATCTTTTTTATCAGTATAATAGTTTTCACCAATATTTCCTTGTAAAATGATGTCTTCTGAAATGGGAATATTCTTTATATCTACATACCTTACTGTCACATCAGCTGCAACCACTGGATTTTTAGAATATACGTAAGTAACCGTTTGAAGCTCTTCTTCAAAATTTCCTGTACTATTTTGTGGTAGTTTAGTTGTGTCTAATGTGTAACCATCCAATGCCAACTTGTACTGTTCTGTACTGGCGTCATAAACGTCTCCTTTTGAACCACTAATAGTTTGTGAGTTATGAATTTTGTTTCCTTCCTCATCAACGTACTCTACTGTCACTCCTTTAGAATAATTGGGATAAATGAATTGGAGTTGATTTCGATCAGTAAAGAAGGGATCAGGACTATAATTTTGTAACCATGACTCTCCGCTAAAAGGAATAAACTGTTTATTTAAATTGAAATTACTCAATATGTAATCAGTATCTGGAGAAAGTTGAAAAGAGACCTCTATATCATTCTCTTGGTTATTTGCATCATCTGGATATACAATTGGTTTAAGAAGTTCGACCATATAGCCTTTGAGTTGGTCTAGACTTGGTTTACTATCAGAATAGTTCATCCCATCCGTTGTATAAGTAATTTTTATGTCTCCTTTAGTTGCTTCTGGATAAGATAAAAATTTGAACCAAGATTTTCCTGATGAATCCTGATTTATAAAGGACATCTTCCATTTATCAATTCTGCCATTAAATACTATCAGTGTCTGTTTATTATATACAATCTTATTCTTCGTTAAATCAACAGTTGTAGGTTTAACAAAGTGATTATAAAAGTCAGAACCTAAAGTATAATAGTCTGATCCATCTGCAGAAACCTGCAAACTCTTACTCGAAACTGAACCTTGAGCGTATACTTTTCCAACTCCAAACACTGCTATTATTGTTGCAAATAACAATGATATAAATAAGTCTCTGATTAATTTTTTTGTCATCATCTTCTCCATTTTGGCTTTTTTAATCATAATAAATAAACTCCATAAAATCTGTAAAATATTTTTTCACTAAAAGTAATGCTTCTCTTAATTTTGAGATTGCTCCTCTTTTAGCTCTTGCAACATCCAAATTTGCGAAAACTTACATATTTCAAGTTTTTGATTTTTATCAAGATTTTTAAAAAGAAACTCAGCAAAATTTGCTTTATCCTGTTTTTTTGAGTAAATACTATCCATTCCCAATAAATATCTTGGTGTTACATCAAAATACTCTGCTAATTCTAATAAACGAATAGCTGAAGGAATCGTTTGTGTTTTATAATTGCTCAAGGCATTGCGAGAATACCCTAATTCTTTTTCAATTTGATTGAATGACTTTCCTAACTCATTTGCTAGTTTTTTAATTCTCTTATAAAATATACTTTCTTCCATCATTTTTCCTTTCAAAATATCAAAATCTAATTTTCAGAAAAATTAAGATTTTTCTGAAAGTACTGTGATTATTCTGTTATAATCACTTATGGAAAATTCACTAATACTAACATTTATTAAAACAGTATATAAAATACAGCATTTAAAATAACATACTTTAGTAAACAAAAGTCATGATATAAGAATGTTAAAGAATTATAAGTGGCTTATTAAGTGTTTGTCGGCATAAAAAGACTCCGAAAAATCTTAATTTTTCGGAGTCTTTTTATGGTATTTTACAAAGCATCATGATATTTATACAACAGACTGTTTAAATATCTACTTTATTAGACTTTCTTTTTAAATTATAAAAATATTACATTAGTTACATGTACTCTATATTATACATTTTTTTATTATTTTTGCCAACATGTTTTTTATATACATTAATTCCGTCAGAACACCTTTATTCCGTTTCATGCCCCAATCCACTAATTTCTTCGATAGAAATTTCAAAAACCATCAATACTTCACTAGTGTTTTTGTAGGTTCTTTGAAAGTGTTCTATAGGATAATCCTCACCAATATATTTCTTACAAACTAAGGCCATTGATTTTCTTTTAGTGACTTCATCTATTATTTCCTTTGGTTTTCCGTGAATGATAATCGATTTATAATGCAAAGTAAAATTATCCTTATCCAATTTTATTGCATCAACAATATTTAATGATACGCTCGCATTCTTTTGGAGATATTTAACAACTTTCTTTTTACTAGAAGTATGGAGATATATAACGTTTTTTTCCTTATCCCAAACATACATCATCGGAATCGTTTCTACCTCTTTATCCATGTTAAGAAGTCCTAAAACTAAATAAGTACCATTTAAAAGCGTATATTCCAAGTCACTTTGATTTAATTTGTAACTCATTTGATACCCCTTTCTTTTCTTTATCCTACTGTCAGTATATGCTTATTTTTAAAAGTTTACAACCGAAAAAGTATTTTAAAAATCTTTCAATAGAGCTTTAATAATGAAAAAATATCTACAAAAAAACTATAAATTATTATGATTTATAGTTTTTCTTTTTTACCGTTATTAATCACTTTTTTCACTTAATTGATTGTAAATTTCAAGATTAACTTTTAATACATTAACTGTTTTTTCACCTAGAAATCCTAAAGTTTTATTTTGAGTATTTTTATCAATAATTTTTCTCAAATTATCCACGCTTATACCTGTAGACTTCGAAATTTGAGGAATTTGAATCAGGGCACTTTGTTGGCTAATGCTAGGATCAAGGCCTGATCCTGATGATGTCAATAAATCTGTAGGGATATCCTTTTTATTTATGCTCGGATTATTATTTAGAAAGTTTTGTAAATCACTCTCTACTCGTTTTTTTAGTAAGGGATTACTAGGTGATAAATTTTGAGAACCTGAAGCCACTCCCAAATATTTATCCTCAGATTTTTCTTTTGCGGTATAAGTATTATAATTAACGGCTGAGGGACGTCCCTTCATGAATCCTTCATCAGAAAATTGTTGGCCAATTAATTGAGATCCTATCACTTTCCCCTTATTAACGATAAGACTACCGTTAGCCTGATAAGGAAAGATACTTTGTCCCAGACCTGTTATGAGCAATGGATAGAAAAGACCACAAATCACTGTAAAAACTACTGTAACTAGAAAAGGTGTTTTTAATTCTTTAAATATTTTTCTCATCACTTCTCCTTTCAGCATTAAAGACCAATCATGTGCAGTAACGGAGCAATGATTAAGTCAATAATTTTTATTCCAATGAATGGAGCAATAACTCCCCCTAAGCCATAAACTAACATATTATGTGTCAGCATTTTATCCGAATGCTGTGGTTTATATTTTACGCCCTTCATCGCTAGAGGAATTAAAAGTGGAATGATTATTGCATTAAAAATTAATGCTGATAATATTGCACTGGAAGGCGTTGCAAGATTCATGATATTTAAAACATGAATTTGTGGAATAGCAAGCATAAACATTGCGGGAATAATCGCAAAATATTTGGCGATATCATTGGCAATAGAAAATGTTGTTAATGCTCCTCTCGTAATTAAAAGTTGTTTACCAATCTCTACAATATCAAGAATTTTAGTCGGATCACTGTCTAAATCTACCATATTTGCTGCTTCTTTGGCCGCGCTTGTCCCTGAATTCATTGCAATACCAACGTCAGCTTGTGCTAGTGCTGGTGCATCATTAGTTCCATCCCCTGTCATTGCAACAACTTTTCCATCGTTTTGTTCAACTTTTATTGCTTTGATTTTATCCTCTGGTTTACATTCAGCGATATAACTATCAACCCCAGCTTCTTGAGCAATCGTTGCGGCCGTCAAAGGATTATCACCAGTACACATAATTGTTTTAATTCCCATTTCTCGTAAACGAGCAAACCGTTCTACCAATCCTGGCTTTATTGTATCTTTTAAATAGATAACTCCCAGAATCTTTGAATCTTCTGAAACTACCAATGGGGTGCCACCTACTGAAGATATTTCATCGGTAATTCTCTTCAAATCATTAGGAACTGCCCCTCCTTGTTGTTGAATATAATCAATCACAGCATCTGTTGCTCCTTTGCGAATTGTTTTTCCTGTCAGAAAATCAACTCCACTCATTCTTGTTTGAGCTGTGAACTCTACAAAAGTCATTTCAGCTGGAGTCATAAAATCCTTATCTTCTTGTTCTTCTGCCAATCTAATAATAGACTTGCCTTCTGGTGTTTCATCTTTCAATGAAGTTAAAACAGCATTTTCTGTTAACTCTTCTAAAGATACACCGTTTACTGGAAGAAATTTTGCGGCCATTCTATTACCAAATGTAATTGTTCCCGTTTTATCTAAAATCATAGTATCCACATCACCACTGGCTTCAACTGCTTTACCAGACATTGCAATCACATTAAAACGTGTGACTCTATCCATTCCAGCAATCCCTATTGCCGATAGTAAACCACCTATTGTTGTTGGAATTAAGCAGACCGTAAGGGCAATGAGTGTTGTTACACTTAACTTCACATGAACAAAAGAAGCAATGGGGTAGAGTGTCACAATAACTATTAAGAAAATAATAGTTAAACTCACAAGTAGAGTATTTAATGCTATTTCATTCGGCGTTTTTTTCCGTGAGGCTCCTTCAACAAGAGAGATCATTTTATCAAGAAATGATTCTCCTGAACTAGAAGTGATTTTTATCTTGAGCCAGTCGCTTGAAACAGTTGTTCCTCCTGTTACTGAGGCAAAATCACCACCAGATTCTTTTACAACAGGAGCAGATTCTCCTGTTATTGCTGATTCATCAACGGAAGCAATTCCCTCAATCACTTCCCCATCACTTGGTATCAATTCTCCTGATTTAACTAGAACTATATCATCTTTTTTTAACTCAATTGCATCAATAATAGTTTCCTTAATCTGATTAGTAGCTTTATCTTTATTAATAATTCTTGCTTTCATATTTTTTTGCGTCTTTTTCAAGCTCTCCGCCTGAGCTTTTCCTCTGCCTTCAGCGACAGATTCTGCAAAATTAGCAAAAAGAATTGTTAAGAATAAGATTAAAGTCACAATTATATTATAAATTTGACTTGACGATTGAACTGTCCCAAATAAGTTAGGAAAAATAGATAGAATTAATGTAATAGTAAATCCAACCTCAACGACAAACATGACTGGATTTTTCATCATATATGCCGGATTAAGTTTGATAAAAGCTCCTTTGATAGAACTTTTTAGAATCTCTTGATTCAATAGTTTTTTATTTTTAGAAATCATCATAAGCCTCATAATGTTAAAGATTCAGCGATTGGTCCAAGAACCAAAACTGGTAAAAATGTTAATGCTGATATTACAATCACTATTACAAATAGAACGACGGTGAAAGTTCCACTATCTGTTTTAAGTGAACCTACAGAATTATTTACCGACCTTTTCATCATTAATGATGAAGCAATCGCAAGTTGAATAATTAAAGTGAGATAGCGGCCTAAAAATATAGCAACTCCAGTCGTAATATTCCAAAAAGCGGTATTATCTTTTAACCCCTCAAAACCCGAACCGTTGTTCGCCGCCGAAGATGTATACTGATAAACAATTTGCGATAAACCGTGAAAGCCAGGATTGGATACTCCAGCAATACCCGCGGAAACAGAAACGGCTAGTGCCGTAAAACTTAAAATAATTAAAGGGTGAATGATAATTGCTAGAGCAGTCAATTTCATTTCTTTTCCTTCAATTTTTTTCCCTAAGTAAACAGGAGTTCGGCCAATCATTAAACCACAGATGAATACTGTCAAAAGAACGTAGAGAATCATATTCATTAATCCAACGCCTTTTCCTCCAAAAACAAGATTAAGCATCATATTAATCATGGCAATACCACCACCTAATGGAGTCAGACTATCATGCATGTTATTTACAGAACCTGTTGTAAAAGCAGTAGTAATTTCGGTAAATAAGGCTGACATATTTGTGCCAAATCTAGTTTCTTTCCCTTCCATGTTACCCATAGCTTGACTTAAGCCTAGGTGCTGTAAAATAGGATTACCTTTGGACTCAGCCCAAATAATTATTGTAAGCCCGATTAAAAATAAAACACTCATTACGATAAATAATGGTCGAGCCTCTTTTCCTAAGAAAAATCTTCTTTTACTTTTTAATTGAGAATTTAATAATTTATTTTCTTGATGACTATCTGAAACCATATATCCAAAAGCAAATAATATCGAACCAGGTAATAGCATCATTGATAGCATTTCAATTATATTTGTAATAATATTTGGATTTTCAAAAGGCATTGCCGAATTTGCCGCAAAAAATCCGCCACCATTTGTTCCCAAATGTTTTATGATTTCAAGAGCTGCCACTGGGCCTAGAGCAATATCTTGCATTTTCCCTTCAAGGGTTGTAATTGTTAAATTATGTACTAATGTCTGAGGTACGCCTTGTGATATCAATAATAAAGCGCCAATAATAGAAAATGGAAGTAATACACGAGTAATTACTCGTACAAAATCATAATAGAAATTTCCCATATCTTTGTATTTTCCAGACAATCCTCGAATGAAAGCCATTGAGGCTGCAAAACCAGAAGCTGCTGATGTGAACATCATAAAGGTAATGACAATCATTTGACTCATATAGGAAAGGGCAGACTCTCCAGAATAGTTTTGTAAGTTAGTATTAGTGATAAATGAAATTACTGTATTAAAACTTAGACTTTGCTCCATTGCCCCAATATGGTTAGGATTTAGAAAGGGAATTTCTTGAATTCTCAAAATTAAATAACCAATAAAAACCATTACAGCATTTGTTAATACTAGAGATAGCGCGTATTTTTTCCAAGTCATGGGCTGTTTTTTCATAGCAATCAATTTATATATAAAGCCATCAAATTTATCCATGACCGGATCTGCAAAGGTCTTTTGATCTGTCGCTATGTGATAAAGGTATTTACCTGTAGGTATCATTAATAATATGGCCACTGCCAATACGAAAATAATTTGTAACATTTGTTCCCCCTAAAACCTCTCTGGATAAATCAGAGCATAAAAGAGATAAATCGCCAATAACATGATAATAATCCCTAAAATAATAAACATTTTAAAAACTTCTTTCTAATTTTCTTTAATTTGCTTGTCACACCAAGCTATTAGAGCCAGAATTAGTAAAAAACTTACTACTAGTCCTCCAAGCATTAATAAATCCATCAAAATATTTTCCTCCTCCTTGATGTTGAAATTATTTTAACACTTGAAAAATAAAAAGAGTGTAAAGATTAGCTTGTTTGTATAAAGATAATCTAAAGATTCTCATAAAAAAAGTACTGACAAATCTGTCAGTACTTTTTAGTCAATTTTTATCATACGATAGCCGACGCCAATATGTGTTTGTATCATCTTTGGATAATTGGAATCAAGTTCAATCTTCTTACGTAGCGTATTTGCAAATACTCTAAGTGCTGAAAAATCTTCCTCATAATACCCCCAGATTTCTTTGACAAGATAGTTATAGGTCATTACACGGTCCAAATTTTCTGCTAATAAACAAAGAAGTTTGTACTCAATAGGTGTGAGATGAATCTCTTTTTCATTTACAAAAACACACTTTGATAAATAATTTATTTTCAACCAGCCATTAGTAAAAGTTGTTACTTCTGTCAGTAAATTTTGATTATTTCCAGAAAACTTAGCTCTTCTCAAACTTACCCTAAGTCGAGCCAAAAGTTCATCAGTACTAAATGGTTTTGTCAAATAATCATCTGCACCAGCATCTAAAGCTGAAATTTTATCAGCATCTTCTCCTCTGGCGCTGACTACGATAATTGGAAGTTGAGAGAATCCACGAACTTTAGAAATAATTTCTTTTCCGTCCATATCCGGTAAGCCTAAATCTAAAATTAGTAAATTTGGGCGCTGAGAGATAATTTCTCTTAACGCTTCCTTTCCATTTTGAACGGCTACATAATTATAGTCTTCAACCTCCATTGTCAAAGATAAGAGTTTATTAATTGACAAATCATCTTCACAAATCAATATTTTTATATCATCATTGTTCATCAGAAATTAAAACCTCCTCCAAAGGTAATTTGAAACCAATAATTGCTCCATTTGGCTGATTATCTTTAACATAAATTTGTCCTCCATGTGCTAAAATAATACTTTTACACAAAGAAAGTCCTAAACCTAAACCACGCTTAGAATCAACTTGCCGATTTTCATCAGTATAAAATAAATCAAAAATTCTTTCTTTGGCTTTATCAGTAATCCCAGGCCCATTATCAGAAACTTCAAGAACTAACTCATCATTAAATTTTTTGGTTTGTAGTTTTATCTTAGAATTAATTGGCGTATATTTCACCGCATTATTAATCAAGTTTACAATCACTTGTATCATAAGAGCCACATCCATTTTTGCCATTAAGAGTTCGTCGGCTAAATTTAAACTAAATTCATGCTGTTCAAAATGCCTGTCTACATGTTTAAGGGCTTCTTCAACTACTTCATCAATAATATTTGCTTCCAACTTTAATTCTATTTTTTCATCCAATCTTGTGATAGATAAAAGATTTTCAACTAAATTAATCAACCACATTGAATCATCATAGATATAAGCTGATAATTCTTGAATTTGAAGTTTGTTTATTGTGCTATCATTTTTCATCAGTAATTTTGCATGTCCAGAAATACTAGTTAGTGGAGTTCTTAAATCATGCGAAATAGCACGTAACAAATTTACACGTAACTGTTCTTGCTCAATTTGAATTTCGTTTTTTTGTTGGACTTCTCGAAGAATTTCTTTTTCTAAAGCTAATCCCGCTTCACCTAATATAGCAAGAATTATAGATTTTTCAAATGTTTCCAACTCATTTTTATCCTTCATTAAGATACCGATCACCGCAAAAGATTGATTTTTCCCACGAATTGACAAATATAAGTAATTAGCAGATGATAATGTATTGGTCGTTGCTCCTGCACGTTTATTATTGTGCATTACCCACTCAGCTACACCTCTCTCATTAAAATTCTGGTATTTTTCTAAATTATACTTAGAAGACTCAGTTGAAAAATATGATTCATCTCCTAAAACTTTATCTTTGATTGGATAAATCACAATATCTCGATCAAGTAATTTTTTTAACTGTTGAACTGTTGCTTCTAGAATTTCTGCTACCGAATCAACCTGTGCTAAATCTTTATTCGTTTGTAAAAGTACTTCTGTTCGATATGATTTTTCCGTAGAGACTCGAACTTGTTCTTGAATTCTTTTGATTAATGTCGACGTAATTAATCCAGCAGCCAACATAATTAAGAAAGTAATTGGATAATTAGAGCTAAAAGCTACAAAAGTGTAATAAGGTTCTGTGAAAAAATAATTAAAGCAAAGTACAGATAAGACTGAGGAAATGAGACTAAAAATTCTTCCTTTTGTAAAAATAGCATTAATCTGAACTCCTAGAATATAAAGCATAATTATATTAGCAACATTGAAGTTCCAATATTTGAAGGCTAACCCACATGAAGTGACAAGAGCTAGCATCAGTATTGTTTTCAATAAATCACTTAATGAAAACCGGATTTTTTTAAAATTATACAAAGTTTCAGAAGTATTTTTTTGTTGTCCCCTTGCATTAGGAATGACATAGATATCAAGTTCTGGTGCTTCCTGACTTATAAGATCTACAATATTTTCCCTATTCCAAAATGAACTTTGCACACTTTTACCAATTACCAGCTTTGATATTTGACTAATTTTAGCATATTCGACAATTTGCTTAGAAACATTATCTCCGTAAAGGACAGATATTTTTGCACCTAACTGTTCAGCTAAACGTAAACTCTGTCTCAATCTATCTTTTTCTTCTTTGGAAGAATTTTCTAAATCACCAATATACAATGCCGTAAATTCTGCTTTAAATGCAACTGCAAGTCTCGCCGCTGCATGAATAACATGAGAGGCTGAGGGTGAAGCTGAAACACATACTAAAACATGTTCTTTTGCATAAATGCTTTTTTTATTTTGAGCTTTACGAATAGCGCTCTTATTGACTTGGTCAGCAGTTTTTCGTAAAGCAATTTCCCGAAGGGCGATAAGTTTTTCTAATGTAAAAAAATTTTCTTTTGCTTGATTTACTTTGTTTAACTGATAAATTTTTCCTTTATCTAGTCGTTCTAATAAATCAACGGGTTCAATATCAATTAGCTCAATTTGATCAGCCTCTTCAAATATGTAATCAGGAATTTTTTCATTAACAATAATCCCAGTTATTTTTTCAATTACATCATTTAAACCTTCAAGATGCTGAATATTTATTGTTGTAAAAACATCTATTCCTGCTTTCAAAAGTTCTTCAATGTCTTGAAATCTCTTCTTATTCCTTGAACCATGGCAATTTGTGTGGGCTAATTCATCAACTAGGATAACCTGAGGTCGACGAATCAAAGCTTCTTCTAAATTGAACTCTTTTAATTGAATTCCTTTATAATTTATTTTTTTTAAAGGTAAGGTTTCCAGCCCTTCAATTAATCTTGAGGTCTCTGGTCGATTATGAGGTTCAATGTAACCTGAAACAACATCAATTCCAGATTCCTGAACCTCACGCGCCCCTTCGAGCATAGCAAATGTTTTTCCAACACCAGCAGCATAGCCAAAATATATTTTTAGTTTTCCCTTTTTCATTGGTTGCCTCTAAATTTTCTTGTCCATATTATAGCATAAAAAACGTAGTCCATTAATGACATAAACTTTTTGGCCTTCCTAATTTTACTATCTTATAAAATTATTTTTTAGATTTCCACTTAACTAAATCACTAAGCTTAGATTGATAAATAAATCTGTTTAATTTTTTTGATAGTGCACGAAACATTATGGCTTATGTTACTATTTTTCAATAGTAAATTTAAAATATAAAGTTATCGCAAACATAAATAATATATCATGGGTTTTGATATAAATATAAATATAATTATATTATGTATATGAATATGAGTGATGTTAAGGACATATTTATTGTACAATACCTACATATTATATTACCTTCAATTCTTTCAGCCGATAAAAAATTTATCTGTTTATACTCATCCTCTTTTGTTGTTTTCCACATCCTCTAAAAAGGGTATTTGGCTAATTTGAAGCATCTCTTAGAGTGGTAAAATGTTATTTTATTCGGAAATTATAGGCAATTTTTCACAAACTGAGGGGGAGTTTCACAAAAATTGTTTAAGATTTCATCTGTTATTTTCACAAAAAAAGTCCCTGAACGCTTAGAGGTTCAGGGACTTCTTCTATTGTTTTTGTTATTTCACAAATTTCTTGTTTCTTATCAGTAAAATTCTTCTGGCAATAATTTTTCTGCTAATTTAATGTTATCAGAATAGTCCAAAGGAACGTCAATTACCACTGGTCCAGTAGTATCTGGAATTGATTTAAGAATTTCAGCAAGTTCTTCTTTGCTATGTGCACGGTAACCTTTTGCTCCCATTGCTTCAGCATATTTTACGTAATCAACATAGCCAAAATCAACGGCTGCTGAACGACCATATTTCATTTCTTCTTGGAATTTAACCATATCATAATGGCCGTCATTCCAGATAATTTGAACGATTGGAAGATTCAAACGTACAGCTGTTTCCAACTCTTGCCCTGTGAAAAGGAAGCCTCCATCACCAGAGTGTGAATAAACTTTTTTACCTGGGCGCAACAATGCGGCTGTAATTGCCCAAGGGAGTGCAACTCCGAGTGTTTGCATTCCGTTTGAGAAGAGGAGATGACGTGGTTCGTATGATTTGAAATGACGTGCCATCCAAATGTAGAGTGAACCTACGTCAACGGTTACTGTTTCATCATCTTTGACGATTTCTTGGAAAGTGCTGACCAAATCAAGAGGGTGCATTCTACCTTCTTCAGTATTTTCAGTATCAAATTCGTGTTGCTCAGCTACTTCATGAAGGCCATCGAGATAATCTTTTGTTCCTTTTGGAATTTTGTACCCACGAACAGCTGGCAAAAGATTATCCAATGTTGCTGCGATATCACCAATTAATTCACGTTCTGGTTGGTAGTAAGTATCAATTTCAGCAATGGCATTATCAATAACGATAATTCGACTATCAATTTCTGCATTCCAGTTACGAGCTTCATATTCAATTGGGTCGTAACCAACAGCAATAACAAGGTCAGAACGTTTCAGAAGCATATCTCCTGGTTGATTGCGGAAAAGACCGATACGTCCATAAAAAGTATGTTCTAAATCATGTGAAATAACCCCTGCACCTTGGAATGTTTCAACGACAGGAATATTAACATGAGTTAATAGATTACGCAATGATGAAGCGACTTTAGCATCTGAAGCACCAGCTCCAACCAAAATTACTGGCAATACAGCATTTTTAATTGCTTGTGCTAAATAATTAATGTCATCAATAGAGGCATTCCCCATTTTAGGGTCTGAAAGTGGTTGAATCGCTTTGATTGATACTTCGGCATCCGTTACATCTTGGGGGATTGATAAGAAAGTTGCACCTGGATGTCCTGATTTTGCAATACGATAAGCATTGGCAATTGATTCAGAAAGTGTATCAGGGTCAAGAACTTCTGCTGAATATTTTGTTGCTGATTGCATCATTCCAGCATTATCCATTGATTGGTGCGCCCGTTTAAGACGGTCACTTCGTTTAACTTGTCCACCGATAGCCAAAATAGCATCACCTTCTGATGTCGCGGTCAAAAGCGGAGTCGCAAGGTTTGATACACCAGGCCCACTCGTAACAACTACTACACCAGGTTCGCCAGTCAAACGACCAACAGCTTGAGCCATGAAAGCAGCTCCTTGCTCATGACGAGTCACGACCATTTGAGGGCCTTCTTCATTTTCTAATAAATCAAAAACCCGGTCAATTTTTGCTCCTGGAATCCCAAATACATATTTCACTTTATGGTTAATCAAACTATCGACAACCAAGTTTGCCCCAAATTGTTTCTCAGACATTTTTTATTTTACCTCTATTTGTTCTAATTCATATTTCATAATCTCTTGGATTACTTCACAATCATTTTATCAGATAATAGGACCTTTTACAATTATTTTGACGCAAGTTTGTGAATTTTCTAGCTTACAATAAAAATAATTACTGACAGCTTTGTCAGTAATTATTTTTTAAGTCTGTCAGTAAATTTCTCATATTTTCATCATCCGGAACAAGTTCCAAATATTGTTCAATAATTGGTTCTGTTTTAGAAATTTGACCAATTTCTTTAAGAAAATCAATATAGTCTTCTAAAAACTCTGGATTCTCTGACAGATTGGTTTGAATGAGTTCTTCATACAAAGCAGCCGCTTCAGAATCATTTTCCAAAGCTTTATGCGCTCCTGCAAAAAGCCATTTAGCTAATAAATGTTCATCTTCTAAAAGCTCTTCGAGATTAATGACAGCTTCAAAATCTTCTTCCTTGAAGTATAAATTAGCAAGCAAAAAGACTGTTTCGTCATGTAATTCTGGTAAATTTAAAGCATCCATGAGATAACGTTCTGCTGCAGCTTTGTCCTTAAGTTTGAAACTAATTTTTGAAGCGAAGTGTAAGAGAGGAACGGCATTAGGATTTTTTTTCATCCCTTTCTTTGCCATTTCTAGTGCAGCTTCAAATTCTTGATTAGCTTCTAGGGTTTGGGCATAGGCTAATTCATAGTTCAAAAATTCGACATCCATTTTTTCTAATCGTTTGAAATTAGCAATGGCTCTTGTTTCATTATGAGTTTCTCCATAAAGAAGAGCAATTTTATACAAGGTTTCCGGTTTTTCATCAAATTCTAGTGATTTTTCAAGAAATGATATGGCATTCTCAAAATTACCTAATTGGGCATAAGAGTCACCAATTCTTTGATAAATAGAAATTTTTGTTTCATGTAAAATTTTGCGTTCTGAAAGTTTTGCATATTCGGTAATGGCAGCTGAATAATCACCTTGTTCAAAGTAGGACTCAGCCAAAGCAAAAGTAATCAGAGGAGAATCCGATAATTCTCTTGCTTCTTCTAACTTAGAAATTGCTGTTTCAAAATCACCTTCAAATTGGTATAAGTCAGCAATTTTGACTAAAGCAGCAATATAATTTTCATCATTCACCGGGATTTGATAAAGGTAATTTAATGCTTCATCCAAATTACCGTTATCTTCTGCAATTTCTGCTAAGTTAATCAGGTAATCAGTTGTTTCCGGATCTTCTGACATGATTTGGTCATAAATTTTTTGACTTTCATCAATGAAACCCATCATTTGCAAATATTCGGCTAGGTCAGCCAACATTTCACTATTATCATTTTTTAATGCTTTAGCAAGTGAATTTTGCATTCCAATCAGATCTCCCTGATGTAAGAAATCAATTGTATCTTCTGAATAAGACATTTTTCTCCTTATTTTTTATTCTATTAATTACTCATTTGCTTCTTCTGTAGCCGTTTCTTCACGATAAAGAACTGAAATTTCACGATACCATTCGTAAACATGGACAATAATAACTTTCAAAGTTGCATAGAATGGGATAGCAAGTAATACTCCCCAGACACCAAGAATTTGACCTGCTGTCAGTAAAACAAATAATATTGTAATTGGATGAATTGACATTTGTTTTCCAAGAACTAAAGGAGAAATAAATCTTCCTTCAAGTGTTTGCTCAATAATAAGGACAATGATTACTTTTACAAGCATCAAAGGTCCACCAATTGCTAAACCAACAATTACCATTGGGATAGCAGCTAAAAATGAGCCTAAAAATGGAACTAAATTCAAAAATCCAGCGGTGATTGCTAAAGCAACTGCATAACGCAAACCAATAATAGGTAAACCAATCATAAACATGATAGCAACCGCAATTGCGACCAAAACTTGGCCACGGACATAATTTGAAAGCTGACTATTAATTTCGTGCAAAACTTTTGAAGTTTCTTTACGCCAATCATTTGGCAATAAATGAGTGACAAAACCATTTAATCTTTGACCATCTCTCAATAAGTAAAAAAGAACAAATGGGAATACAATTAATGAAATTAAGATACTTGTTGTTTTACTGATGAGATGTGAAAGAGTCGTAACAGCATTAACAGAGAAAGCTTTTGACCAATCAATCAATTGATTACCAATTGACTTAGCAAACTGGTCAACTTGTGGTCTAAATTGTTCAAAATGTGGGTTTTTTGCTAAAGCATTAATCTCTTTTTGAGCTGTATTCACATAGTGAGGGACTGACGAAGCAAAATTATCTACTCCACTGATAATATTAGGAATAGCAACAATTAAGCCCCAAGCAATCAAAGCTGCAATTATTAAGAAAAGAACAATAATCGTAACAACTCGTGGGACTCTTTTCTTTTCCAAAAAATCAACAATTGGGTTAAGAAGATAATAAAATACAGCTGCCAAAATAACGGGCAGCGAGATAACCGTTATAAATTCTCCAACAGGTTTAAAAATAAATCCAACTTTATTAAGTAAGAGAATATTCAGTAATAAGAGAAGGACGATTGCTAAAGCTGCAACTACTTTATTATTAATAAACCACTTGAAAAACCAAGAGGCTTTGAAACCTCGGTGTTGTTCTTGTTCCATATTTTTTTCCTAATTCTTTTTTTAGAATTACTGACAGATATTGTTCAAAGTCTTTTTGTTTTTCTGTCAGTAACTTTTTTCTAGTTCATAATATTGAATCTGTAAAAAATTCTTTTTGTCAGTAATTTTCCAACCGTTGTGATTAAAAATTCTTGTCAGTTCTTTTGGCTGATAGACTTTTACATCTCCTTCTGTTGAAAATTTATTAAGTCGCCAATTATAGGCTTTTGTAATAAATGGAATATGAATCTCAGCGATGACCAGTTTCCCCTCTGGTGCCAGCAGTCGTTTAGCTTCTGCTAAAAAAACTTCAGGTGAAGGAAAATGATGAAAACTCGCTGAACAAATAATCAAATCAAAATTAGCATCCTCAAAGGGAATTTTTTGAGCAGAACCTTGCTTAAAAGTAAAATTAGGATGCTTAGCTTGAGCAATTTTTATCATTTCTGACGAAATATCTAAGCCACTTCCAAAAATTTTCTCTTTTTGATTTAACATTGCCAAAAGCTTTCCATTAGCACAACCAACATCTAAGATTCTTGAATCTTTTTCAACTTTTAAATGTTTTATAATAAATCTCTTGAAAAAACTGGCTAAAAATCCATCAAAACTATGATCAAAACGACTCGCAATATGGTCATAAAAGTCTTCAGATTCTCTTTCGTAATCATGAGTCTTTTGAGCCATTTTAGTCCTCCATCAAAGGTTTAGCGAATTCTGCAATCATGCTCTCAGCACATTTCAAACCGTCAATACCTGCTGAGACAATTCCGCCAGCAAAACCAGCCCCTTCACCTGAAGGATAGATTCCTTTTGTCGAAACAGATTGATAATTTTCTTCATCACGATTAATTCTGACCGGTGAAGATGAACGAGATTCAACTCCTGTCATTACAGCATCAGAAAGGGCAAAGCCATGCATTTTTTTATCTAATCCAATAATTGCTTCACGCATCGATTGTGTAACATAGTCTGGGAATAGTGATTCAAGATTAGTTGGTTTCACTCCCAAAGCATAACTAGGTTCAACTGATCCCATTGCTTTAGAGGCTTTTCCATCAAGAAAATCTCCAACAAGTTGAGCTGGTGCTTGATAATTAGAACCACCTAATTCAAAGGCTTTATGTTCTAATTCCTTTTGAAACTCTACTCCAGCAAGGGGATGGTCAGTTGGAAAATCTTCTGGAAAAACTTGGACTAAAAGTCCAGAATTTGCATTTTTTTGGTCTCTAGCATGTTCAGACATCCCATTAGTCACAAGTCCACCCTCTTCTGATGCAGCTGGGACAACCAATCCTCCTGGACACATACAGAAAGTATAAACGCCACGGCCTGATGATGCCTTATAAGTTAAGCGGTATTCTGCTGCTCCAAGACGTGGATGGTCAGCAAATTCTTTATATTGTGCTTTATTGATTAAAGATTGGGGATGTTCAATTCTGACTCCAACAGCAAAGGGTTTAGCTGTAATCGTTACCCCTTTATCATAAAGTTCTGAGAAAGTATCACGTGCCGAATGACCAATGGCTAAAATAGCCTGATTTGTTTTAATAATATTTCCGTCAGCAAGTTTTACAGCCTGTAATTGTTCATCTTCAATTAAAAATTCTTCAACTTGAGCATCAAAATGAACTTCTCCGCCCAACTCAATAATTTGTTTTCGGATATTTTTAACAATGTCACGAAGTAAATCAGTTCCGACATGAGGATGTGCCTTATATAGAATATCTTCTGGGGCACCAGCTTGTACAAACTCCTCCAAAACCTTACGACCACGTAAATCACGAACACGACTCGTTAATTTCCCATCAGAAAAAGTTCCTGCACCACCTTCACCAAATTGAACATTCGATTTTGGATTAAGTTTTCCTTCAAGCCAAAACTTATCAATTGATTTTACACGCTCGTCAACAGCTTGGCCTCTTTCAAGAACAATTGGACGATAACCATTTTGAGCCAATAATAAAGCCGCAAACATTCCTGCGGGACCAAAACCAATGACCACAGGTCGATGAAGCATTTTTTTATTTCCTATAACTGGATTGACATAATCTAATTCAGGTGCCAAGGAAACATTTTTTATTTTTTTAGACAGAATTCTTGCTTCATCTTTAAGTTTAATATCAACAGTATAAATAAAATCAATTTCGCCTCTATGTCTTGCATCAATTGATTCTTTGTAAATTCGATAATCCAGTAAGTCAGATTCTTGTAGTCTTAGTTTTTTCAAAACAAGACTTTTAACCTTACTGACAGGTTCATCAATTGAAATTTTGATTTGTGTTATGCGAATCATGATTTTCTTTCTATGAATAGGATTTATTATCCTCTTTTATTTTTTATTAAAACTAGCAACTAATTCAATATGATGCGTTTGTGGGAATAAATCAACTGGTTGAACTTTATCCAACAAATACCCTTCAGCTTCAAAGCGAACAACATCACGAGCAAAAGTTGCTGGATTACAAGAAATATAAACAATACGTCGAGGAT
The DNA here is from genome assembly GCF_052544945.1 of Lactococcus sp. KTH0-1S. Classification (NCBI taxonomy): domain Bacteria; kingdom Bacillati; phylum Bacillota; class Bacilli; order Lactobacillales; family Streptococcaceae; genus Lactococcus; species Lactococcus sp. KTH0-1S. Next base: position 1,153,360 of record NZ_CP195165.1, on the reverse strand, counting down.
TCATCATTGCTGCTGCTTTAATAAACCCTTCATCCAACCCTTTTCTTGGTGGATCAACAAAAATGACATCGGGTTTTACTCCCTCTGAGAGCCATTTAGGCATGATTTTTTCAGCAGTTCCAACCTCATAATGTGTATTTTCAAGTTTATTTAATTGAGCATTACGTTTAGCATTTTCAACAGCTGCTGGAACAACTTCCATACCATAGACTTTTGCAACTCTATCAGCCATACTAATTCCAATTGTTCCAATTCCAGAGTATGCATCAATAACAACATCGCCTGGTTTTAGACCCGCAAAGTAGTAGGCAGTTTCATAAAGTTTTTCAGCTTGAGGTGTGTTAACTTGATAAAAGGCAGGGGCTGAAATTTGATAAGTTTTATCTAGCATCAAATCTGTGATGAAATCTTTGCCATATAATAAAATAAATTCTTTTCCTAAAATAAATGAACCCGTTCCAGAATTAATATTTAATTGAACAGATTTTATATTTGTAAACCGTTCAACCAAATGATCAATCACAAGTTCAACTTTTTCTGGAAGTTTTTTACTTGTAACGACTAAAGTAATCATCATTTCACCCGTGTGAAATGCTCGACGGACAACGATATTTCGCAACCAGCCTTTTCTCGTTTTCTCATCATAAGCTTGTAAGTTAATCTTTCGAAACTCATCGCGCAAAAAAAGAACCACAGCATCAATCTCAGGATGTTGAATATAAAAATCTTCCACAGGAATCAAAGTATGAGAATTCTTTCGATAAAATCCTGTAGTTAAAAGCCCGTCAACCATTTGGACAGGAATTTGTGCTTTATTTCGATAATTAATTGTTTTAATTGCTTCAACTACTGGTAAAACTGGATAATCAGATTTACCAGCTGTTTTTCTCAAAATATCTACTACTTGCTTATGTTTAAATTTCACTTGTTCATCATAAGATAGATGACCAAAATCTGCGATTCCGGTGCGCAAATAATCAAGGTTAAGCTGAGTAACACGATGTTTACTCTGACTTATAAATTCATCCACACGCCCAAATCCAAAAGATTTCCCAACCTTAAGCACATGCATTTTGATACGTTCCCCAGGTAAAGCATTATCCACAAAGAAAGGGAAAGAGTCGATTTTAACAACCCCTTGTCCTTCATGTGTTAAGTCAAGGACTTCTGCTTCAAATATATCGTTTTTCTTGAAATTTGTCATGTCCATATTATAACACATATTATCATTTGGTTCCTATAAATGAAGAGTATTTAAATTTTTGAAAAAATATACTCCATAATTCCCGGATTCTTTCACCTAAAATATAGTTAAAAGTGTAGTCAAATATTTTTCGACAATAAAAAAGCCACTCACAAGGTAAGTAGTTCTAATTTATCTAATAAAGAAAGTGTAGTCTTTATTATGAATTTACATTAACGCAAAATCTCTATTCTACGTTGAGCACTTGCATGAATGAGTTTCACTTTATTTTCTCCAAAAAGTTTTACTAATTTATCAAATTCCGCACTTTTAGCAAATTTTTCATTGTGCTTTAAATTTTTTTTACCATTTTTTTTGGCTTTTAATGTAATATAAATTTCTTGTCCTTTCTCATTGTGTGGAACAAAATTAGTCTGTTCTAAAACTATTTTTTCAATTTCCTTTTTTGATTTTGCCATTGAGAAAATACTCCTTTTTCATTTTTATTCAATAAATATCATAGCATAAGATTCCGAAAAACTTAAATATTTATCATTTTCTTACTATATTTTTAAAAAAGCAATTAAAAATTTATGTCATTTGACAAAAATGTAAGCGCATGCTATATTCGTTGTTGGAGAATATCTCCACTTTAATTTTTATTGGAGGCAAATCGTAGAATGAATAAAGAAGTATTTTTAGACAAAGTAAAAAATGGTATTATTGTATCCTGTCAGGCTTTACCTGGTGAAGCTTTATATTCTGAAAAAGGTGGTATCATGCCTTTGATGGCTAAAGCAGCTGCGCAAGCGGGAGCCGTTGGAATTAGGGCAAATTCTGTAAGAGATATTAAAGAAATTCAGGAAATAGTTGATTTACCAATAATTGGTATTATTAAAAGAGATTATCCACCACAAAAACCTTTTATTACTGCTACCATGAAAGAAATAGATGAGTTAGTAGCCACTTCTTGTGAAGTCATCGCCTTGGATTGTACCTCTAGAGAACGTTATGATGGCCTAACTATTAATGAATTTATCAAATCAATCAAAGAAAAATATCCAAACCAACTTTTGATGGCAGATTGTTCAACCTTTGAAGAATGTAAAAATGCATATGAATCTGGGGTAGATTTTGTTGGTACAACGCTTAGTGGTTACACAGATGAAAGTCCAAAACAAGATGAACCTGATTTTGCCTTACTTGAAAAACTAGTTGAGGAGAAGATTCCAGTCATTGCAGAGGGAAGAATTCATAGTCCAGAACAAGCCAAATGCGTTTATGATATTGGTGTTGATGCCATGGTTATCGGGGGAGCAATAACCAGACCTTTTGAGATTGCCACACGATTTATAAAAGCAATTAGTGAAAAATAACAGCCCATTCATCGGAATAAAAAAAGACACCTCCAAAAAGGATGGTGTCTTTTTTTTATGCTTATCTCTCGTTTACATTTTCTTTATTAACCTGAGATCTTTCCCAATTATCGACTAATATCTTCTTATATTGAGGTCTTTCAATCGCTGCTTTTGCATTATACTGTCTTAATTTGGTAAATGAAAATCCACTGATTAAGGCTAAACCTACAAAGAGTATAGTAATATTTTTTGTTTTTCTTTTTATATTTTTAGAGAATAAAGCTCTAACCATAAGAATCATTAAGATACAGATAATTGTTGGTATAACAAATCTGAAGCTTTTGAAAGGTGCAATTCCTAAAAATTTAGTTACTGGTGAAATAAAGTAAGTTCCATAAAAGAGTGCTGTCATTCCGACAATGACAATAGCTCTAAAGCGGCTTAACGGACGGCATAAGAGATAGAGCGAAAAGAGTTGAACACTACCAATAACCAAAGTTACATCACTGATAAACTCCTTATAATGAGTCACAAATCTTCCATCAGTAAAGGTCGTATAGATTGGAAATTTATAGGCCAAACTGAACATTATAAATATAGCAATCCCAATAATGACTCCCGTAGGTAGAGCGTTGTCTCTAATTTTTTGAAGAATATCATCTTCATTTCTTTTTTCATCTTTTTCTAGCACAAGTAAAGCACTAGGAATTCCGACGGTAAAGATACCCATCATCATTAAGTTTATTGATTCTAATGGGAAGAGATGACGTGTAATTAATAATAGAACTGTTAAGGTAAAGATGTATATCACTCTTAAAAGATTCATACTAGCGACACGTGTAATATTATTAATTACCTTTCTTCCCTCTTTGAGAATATTTGGAAGAACAGAGAAATCATTTTTTAACAGAATAAATTGAGCAACTGACTTTGTAGCTTCATTACCGCTCCCTAAGGCAATTGGACAATCTGATTTTTTAAGGGCAAGGATATCATTAATCCCATCTCCAATCATTCCCACGGTATGACCATTTTCCTGTAAAGCAGCAATGATATCACGTTTTCTTTCTGGAGTTATGCGACCGAATATTGTTTTTTCTTCTACCACTTCCTGTAGTTCTTTTTCACTTTCAGGAAGTTCTGATAGACCAATATAATCCGCTTCTAAACCGACCTCTTTTGCAATTAGCGAGACTGTTTTTGGATGGTCACCCGAAATAATTTTAATCTGAGTCCCTTGTTTTTCAAAGTATTCTAATATTTTTTTAGCTTCTTTTTTAGGTCTATCTTTTAAGAAAATAAGACAAAGGAGTTGGCTTTTTTCTCCCAAAATATTATGAGAGAGAGCGAGAATTCTATAACCTTTTTCCAAGGCTTCCTCAATATCAGCTTTTTGTTTAGGAGTAACATCTTTTGCTACTAAATCAAAAGCTCCTAAAATATAGTTTCCTTTATTTTTAATTTCTACAGATTGATATTTGGTTTCTGAGCTAAAAGGTTGATATGAAACTAATTCAAAGGTATTTTGTTGACCACTAGTAAAATATTTTGTCAAAGCCTCCATTGAGGAATTTTGTTCTTTATCTAAGGAGATAATATATGAAATGATATCATTTGTTTCAGCTTTATCATTATAGTACAGAACATTTTCAACATTCATTTGTCCTTCGGTAATTGTTCCCGTTTTATCTAAACATAAAACGTCAACCCTAGCCAATGTTTCAATTGCTGATAATTCTTGAGTCAAAACATCCATTTGTGAAAGTTTAATGACACCTAAGGCCAAAGCAACTGATGTAAGCAAGACTAATCCTTCAGGAATTAAACTTGTAATCGTTGTTGCTGTTCCAACAATCGCCATCTTTCTTTGAGGAATCACTGATAAGTTTAATGATGAAAAAACGAACTGGTTGAGCAAAACAAGAATTGAAATAGGAATAATTCCTATTGCGATAATTTTTAGAATTTTATCAATTTGTTGTTGTATTTTTGATTTTGATTTTTTTAAAACTGAAGCTTCTTTTGTGAGCTTACTGATAAAGGTATGATTCCCGACTGCCTGAACTTGTGCTTTTGAAGCACCTTGCATGACAAGACTACCTGAATAGATAAAATCACCCACATGTTTTTCAATAAAATCAGATTCTCCGGTAATCATGGATTCATCAACATCTAGTCCCTCTTCCAAACATATCGCATCCACTGGAACCTGAAAACCTTTTTTTAGACAAATAATATCATTTAAAACAAGTTCTTCTTTTTCAATACTTACTTGTTCACCTGCTCTTATCACTTCTACTTTATCTTGTTTTAGAAAAGAAAGTTTTTCAATAATTCTTTTCGCTTTAATTTCTTGATAGATGCCAATTGAGGTATTAGAAATAATTGAGAAAATAAACAGCATATTTTTATAAGAACCAATGATAAATAACACAACCGCAAGTACTAGATTGAGTAAATTAAATAAGGTCATTGAGTTTTTAATGATAATATCTTTATTTGAATTCCCAACTTTAACCGTCATGATATTCAAATTTCCAAGTCTTTTTTGTTCTTCGACTTCTGCATTTGACAGTCCTTCGGTCATGTTTACTTTATTCAATATCTGCTTTTCCTCCTAAACTAATTTCTTTAATTATTATTATATCTAAAATTTTACCTTTTTTTCTTACATTTTTGAAAGTATTCGAAAAATTATTTTATCAAAAAAGTTATTAGAAAGCTAATAACTTTTTAGTTTTTAAATTATTTGTTGATTATAAAAGAGTTCTATTTGTTTAATATCGAACAAGTAAAATAGTCGCCTCATGCAGTGGCTGAAAAAGCAAGCATTAAAAGACGTTTTTCTGACAAATTTGTCTTTTAGAGATTAACTCTCTGGTTTGATATTAATAAAAATGCTCGTATAGTTCAGCAAGCATTTTGACTTTTAGTAGACAACCAAGGTCTTAGTTAGTATAAAATTGACTTTCAGTTGAATATAGGAAGAATTACTCCAAAATAAAAACCACTAAAATTTTCAAGTGGTTTTTATTTTTCAATACTTATGTATTTTAAAGGAGTCAAATCATCATTAATATGTCCTATATACATGACCATTTATAATATCGGACTAAGTAATCTCGAAAAGTTCTGCTTGATTTTAAGCCAGATAGATTGTTGGGCAATTTCTTCATCTGTAAGTAGCTTTGATTTTATTAAGTCTCCCTCAAAGGTCCTGCTCATCTCTTTTGCTATAGTTTCATCATAACAAAAGGCACTTATCTCAAAATTTAATTCATAACTGCGAATATCTTGATTAGTTGTACCAAATACGCCTAATTTTCCATCCATTACAAGGGTTTTAGAGTGTATGAAACCATTTGTATAATTGTATATTTTCACACCGTGTTTATGCAGATAGTTTGCGTAATATTGTGTTGCTCTAAAGATAAACGGATGATCTGGCATATTGGGAATCATGATTCTTACATCAACACCAGAATTCGCCGCTGCTACAAGCGCCGTTATCATAGAGTCATCAGGTATCAAGTAAGGCGATTGAAGCCAAATATAATCTTCCGCATCCATAATCATTTTAATAAAACCTGTTCTTAAGGTTTTATTATCACTCTCTGGTCCGTTAGCGACGATTTGAATATCAATGTTGCCTTCTTCTTCTGGTACCACAAAATATGAATCTTTTCGTTCAAGCTTATCTTTAGGATCTCTGACTGAAACATTCCAATCTCGAATAAATGTTTCTTGAAGACCAAAAGCTGCTGTACCAACAATTCTACCATGTGTATCACGCCAGAAGCCAAACTTTTTACTGTTATAAATATATTGATCACCAACATTAAAACCGCCAGTCCAACCAATTTGACCATCTATCACTACAATTTTACGATGTAAATGATAGTTAAGTCGGGTTTTGGTTAGTGTATTACGCGATGTGATAAAGGCTGTGACCTTACCTCCTGCCTCTTCCAAAGGTTTAAAGAAATCCTTTCTCGTTTTTCCTCCCCATGGATCGTAAACTACTCTAACTTCCACCCCTTCTTTAGCTTTTTCAATTAGATTATCGCGAAAAGCAGTTCCAATTTTGTCATTAAAGAATGCATAGTATTCTACATGAATATTATCTTTAGCATTCTTTATGTCATCAAACAAGGCTGAAAATTTATCTTCTCCATTCAGATAAAAATTCACTTTATTCCCACGACAAAGTGGTGTACGTTCCATATTATTAAAATATCTTTTCAGTAATCTTTCATGGGGTGCCATTTCTTTTGGCTCAAATTTTTCATTATTTTCACGCACTCTTTGGGCAAGAATAGACAAATTATATTTATTTTCTTCTTCAAAACGATTTGTTGTCGTTCGATCAAGCCCTCTTCCTAAAAAAAGATAGCCAAGGAAACCAATCCCTGGTAAAAAGAACAAGAACATAGACCACGCAAAAATACTGGCAATAGACCTAGGTTTTCGAAAAATTGTCACAAGGGCAAGCAATGTGTTAATCGTTATTAGTGTTCCCATCAAACTATAAATTGTCGCAAGTGACATAAAATATTTCTCCATAATCTCCATAAAATATTATTATTTATCTAATTATATCAAAATTCATTGGATACTTTACGTATTTTATATAAGCAAAGTTCAAAGTTATTTTTGTAAGTATTATTATTTCATTAGTTATTAATGTATTTGTCTTATATATACCACTATAATAAACTAACTCTGAAAAAGCTATCTCGGCCTCTTCTTTGACTCGTACCTCTTTACAGTAGTAAAAGAAAGCCCATCCGCAATATACACATCTTTTCTTTCAATATCAAATTTTCAAAATTCATCTCGTATATTTTCTTCTGTTTACTTTACTTTTACACATGTGATATATGGTTCAATCAAACCATTAAACTGAATGACATTTTCTAAACTAATTGTTACATTTTTATTTGCTTACTCATCTTCTTGAGTTAGCTCTGAATTAATGATATGACAATCTTCAATGTCACTCATTTGACGATAATAAAATTTTCTATAAAACAAAAAACATTCCCTAAGGAATGTTAAAACATATTAATTTTTATACCGGCAGAAATGCATTGAAAAAATCGTTCATTTCTATCGGTTATCGAAAACTATTTTAATTTTGAGTGACTTCTTCTGATAAAGCTAAATTCAATGAATAACGATAAGAGAGTATTCTTATGATTCTTTTTATTTATTCATCTTAAATTCTAAATATAAATCATTATAAATTCCAGTCCAATATGGATTAAGGTTTTTGTAGGCTTCATCGTCTTTGATGGTTGCTTCATCTGGATAAAAGGATTTATTATCTCGAATTTCTTTGGGCAAGAGGGCTTTGGCTTTCAAATTTGGAGTTGCATAACCAATCCACTGTGCATTTTGGGCTGCATTTTTGGGTTCTTGCATGAAATTAATAAAAGCGTAAGCTGCTTTGACGTTTTTAGCTGTTTTTGGAATGGCCAAATTGTCATACCAAATATTTGTCCGCTCAGGGATAACGTATTTCAAATTTTTATTTTCAGAGGTCATCTCTGCTGCTTGTCCGCTATAAACAACGGCCAAAGGTGTTTCATTATTAATCATGTAATTCATGATTTCATCACCCAGAATGGCTTTTACATTTGGCGTAAGTTTTAGAAGATCTTGATAGGCTATATCTAGCTCTTTTTGGTTGGTTGTATTTAATGAATATCCATGTTTACTAAGGACCATTGCCATAACGTCACGTACACTGTCTGTCAGTAAAATTGAGTTTTTGTAAGTTGGTGACCAGATATCATTCCACGTTTTTGGTGGCCTTGTTACTGTTTTTGAATTATAAACAATCCCTAATGTTCCCCAAAAGTATGGAACAGAATAGTGATTTCCTTGGTCAAAAGCCGGATTGAGGAGTTTAGGGTCATCATCTTTTAAACCATTAATTTTACTATGGTCTAGCTTAATGAGCAAATTTTCTTTGGCCATTTTTTCAATCATGTAATCGGAAGGAACAATCAGGTCATAAGCTGTTCCTCCTTGTTTGACTTTTGAATACATGGCTTCATTGGAATCAAAGGTCATATAGTTTACTTTATAACCTGTTTCTTTTTGAAATTTACTAATCAGGTCTGGGTCGATATACTCTCCCCAGTTAAAAATGGTCAGGCTATTATTTTGAGTTTTGACTCCATCAGCAGCTTTCATTCTATTAGTAATCAGTCCTAACGAGGCAGTAATAATCAAAATTCCTACAAAGAAGTATAATAATTTTTTCAAGTTTCTCCTTTCTATACTTTGAGCTACAAAGTATCAGTAAAATGGTTTTAAGTCAGATTTGAAGATTTCCCAACAGTTTCTGAATCTCTCATAATATAATAATAGCCTATAACTAATAGAATTGAAAAGAGAAATACAAGGGTAGAAAGGGCATTAATTTCTAAAGAAATTCCGGCGCGAGCTCTAGAATAGATTTCAACTGATAGGGTTGTGAAATCATTTCCTGTGACAAAGAAAGTCACGGCAAAATCATCTAAAGAATAAGTAAATGCCATAAAGAAACCAGCAATAATTCCTGGTGTTAAATAGGGCAGGGTAATTTCACGCATTATTTGACTTGAATTTGCCCCTAAATCATTTGCGGCGTCAATGAGTGAACTATCCATTTCTTGATAAAGCGGCATTACCATCAAAACAACAATAGGGATAGAGAAGGCAATATGACTGAGTAAAACAGACATAAAACCAAGTTTCATTCCAACAATTGTAAATAAAATCAGGAAGGAAGCACCGATGACAACGTCTGGGGAAACCATTAAGACATTATTTAAACCCAATAAAGTTTCACGACGTCTTCTCTTGAATTTAACAAGATTCAAAGCACCAATTGTTCCAATAACTGTAGCAATCAGTGAGCTTAAAAAGGCGAGAAAGAAAGTTTGAACAACAATCAGAATTAGACGACTGTCAGCAAATAACGTTTTGAAATTATCTAATGTGAAACCTGTAAATTTGCTCATATCACTTCCGGAGTTGAATGAGTAAAAAATAAGGTAAAAAATAGGTGCATATAAAAGGATGAGGACAAAGGTGAGGTAAACTTTACCAAGCGAATTTTTCTTTTGCAAATCAATCTCTCCTTTCTTTCGTCATTCTCATGACAATCAACATGGCTACAACTAAGACAACGGCAATGGTTGAACCCATTCCCCAGTTTTGTGTCGTTAGGAAGTGTTCTTCAACGGCCGTACCGAGTGTGATGACTTTATTCCCACCGATTAAACGGGTCAACATGAAGAGTGACAAACTAGGAATAAAGACAGCCTGCACTCCAGCTCTAACACCGTTTAATGAAAGTGGCCAAATCACTTGAGTAAAAGTTTGGAAACGTGAGGCGCCTAAATCGGCACTCGCATTTACCAAATTATCATCTAAATCATTTAAAGCATTAAAAATTGGTAAAACCATAAAGGGAATGGAAATATATGATGCGACCAAAATAAAACTTAGGTCAGTAAATAAAATCTGTGTCCGTCCAATTCCCAAAAACTGTAAAAAGTTATTAACTGAACCATATTTACCAAAAATTCCAATAAAGGCATAAGCTTTGAGTAACAAGTTAACCCAAGTCGGTAAAATAATAAGCATGAGCCAAAATTGTTTCATTTTTAGTTTGGTCAAAACATAAGCTACGGGGTAGGAGATGACAAGGGTCGCTACAGTAATAATCAGTGCGTAGAGAATAGAGTTCCATGTCATTAAGAGGTAAGTTCCGCTAGAAAAATAGAGGATATAATTGTTAAGGGTAAAGTGACCATTTAAATCAAAAAATGATTGCCATAAAAGCATGGCCAAAGGGACGATAACAAAGAAAATAATCCAGAGAAAATAGGGAACAGAATAAATTCTTTTGGTCACTTATTGGCCCCACTTTCTTTATTTTCTGACTCAGGTTCATTCTCTTGCTTTTGTAAAATTTCATTCACTGTTTCAGCAAGTTCTGTCAATTCCATCGTGTTTTCAAGCGCTTCTTTAACGGCTTCTTGAATGGCAGCTTCTTCTTCGGCATTTTCTTCTTCGACAGCATTAGCTAAACCGACCGTTTCTTCTTCTTCAACATATTCTTCAATACGAGCGTCAAATTCTTCTTCGGTTTCATTAAGACGCATGATGTGAATGGCTTCTGGGTCAAAATCGAGTCCAACTGTTTCTCCAACAATGGCTTTATGTGTTGAATGAATGAGCCATTCGTTATTAAATTCATCGTAGGCTACAATTTCATAATGGACGCCACGAAAGAGTTGAGTATCTACTTTTACATTGAATTTACCTTCGTCAGGAAGTGTAAACCAGATATCTTCAGGGCGAATAACAACCTCAATTGGTTCATTTTTACGCATCCCACCATCGACAGCTTCAAATTTCTGACCATTAAATTCAACGAGGTAGTCTTCAATCATTCTTCCGTTTAGAATGTTTGATTCTCCAATAAAATCAGCAACAAAATGATTAATTGGTTCATCATAAATATCAGTTGGAGTCCCTGATTGCACAATTTCGCCTTCATTCATGATGAAGACCCAATCAGACATTGCTAGCGCTTCTTCTTGGTCATGCGTAACAAAGATAAATGTAATTCCAAGACTTTGTTGTAGCTCTCTTAATTCATATTGCATATCTTTTCTGAGTTTCATATCAAGTGCTGAAAGAGATTCATCAAGTAAGAGAACTTTAGGGCGATCAATTATGGCACGGGCAATAGCTACCCTTTGTTTTTGCCCTCCTGATAATTTAGTAATTGAACGTTTTTCAAAGCCGTCTAAGCGCACGAGTTTTAAACTTTCAGAGACACGCTTGGCAATTTCCTTTTTATCTACTCCTTTAATTTTAAGAGCGAAAGCGACGTTATCAAAAACGTTCATATTTGGAAAAAGAGCATAGGATTGAAAAATCGTATGAACATTTCGTTTATTTGCGGGTAAGTCATTAATTCTTTTATTATCAAGAATAACATCACCATCGGTTGCATCAAGAAGCCCCGCAATAATATTTAAAATTGTTGATTTACCTGAACCTGACGCGCCTAAAAGAGTATAAAATTTCCCTTCTTCTAGTTCAAATGAAATATCTTTAAGAACGGTTGTATCAGTGTCAGCATAAGTTTTACTGACATTTTTAAATTCGATAATTGTTTTTGACATTTTTTTAATTCCTTTGAATATAAAGATGTGATAAGCCGTAAAATTGCTTGTAAGTAATATAAAAAACCAAGCCAACGCTTGGTTTCATCATCAATTTAAGTTTTCTGATTCCAAAAGGACAAACAGAAAATTCTAGTGCAGAGTCTATACAGCAGAAGAACTTTTAATACTCTTATTGATGCGCCAAAGCGTGTTTTTCTTGGGTGGGGCTTTTATATTCCCCATAACTCCTAAAAAGAGTTAATCAATAAGGCAACGAAAGTCGCCAATTTCGGCTTTTGACCCGGCTGTCCGTCTGGCCTTGGCTCAATTTTTACTGACAAATCGTCAATATTTTACTGACGAGATGTTATTTTTACTGACGAAAAGTATTTTTGAGAAATTTTTAGTTTCGTCAGTTCAATGCGACCAAAGGAAGTCATTGAATCGGTGGATAAGGGAAGTTTCAGCTTTGCTGAAATTTCTATCAGTAAATTAAATCCAGAATTCAACCATTAAATTGGCAGATAGAAAGGTCTAATTTGCTGACGGCTTATTCGTCAGTAAAATTGAGCGGTCAAATCTTCTGTATATGCACAGAACATCATTAATTATAGCTTAAATTAGATGATTTATCAAGTTGAAATTTGAAAAAGACAGGAAAATCCTGTCTTATTTTTCACCGATTATTCTAACTTCAGGTTCAAGAGTGACCCCTGAGTTTTCTTTCACTTTATCAATAACATGTGCGATAAGTTTTTCATAATCTGTCGCATTTCCATTTGCAACATTAACCATGAAACCTGCATGTTTTTTGCTAACTTCAACACCGCCAATGCGTACGCCTTGTAGATTAGCTTCTTGGATTAATTGTCCCGCAAAATGACCGACTGGGCGTTTGAAAACTGAACCACAACTTGGATATTCCAAGGGTTGCTTACTTTCACGCAGGAAATTGAGTCGATTCATTTCATTTTGAATTTGAGTCGGATCACCTGCTTGGAGTTCAAATTTTGCTGACAAAACAACCAAATTTTTGTCACGAATGACAGAATGACGGTAGCCAAATTGCATTTCACTTGCAGTCAGAATCGAAACGTTTCCGTCAGTATCCATAACTTTGCAACTTACCAAAACTTGAGAAATTTCGCCACCATAAGCTCCAGCATTCATGAAAACAGCACCGCCAATTGAACCTGGAATTCCGCAGGCAAATTCAAAACCTGTCAGTGAATTTGCTTGTGCCACTTGTGTTACTTCTTTTAATTTTGCACCAGCTTGAGCTTCAATCGTATAGCCAGCTACTTTTACTGATTCTAATTTTTCAAGTAAAATCACAAGGCCACGAATTCCACCATCACGCACAATCAAATTTGAAGCATTTCCAAGCACAGTAACTGCTGTGTCAGTTGATTTTGCTTTGACTAATAATTCTGTCAGTGCTTCAATTGTAGCTGGAAAAGCTAAGATATCTGCTGGTCCACCTACTTTTGTATAAGTATATTTTGATAATGGTTCATTAAATTTAACCAGCAAATCTGGGATATTTTCAAGGTCAGTTTCTTTTATCATATCCTTATTTTATCATTTTCTATTAAAGATGACAATTTTGTCTTAAATTTCGGCTTTAACTTTCTTTTTATTCAAGAAACCTTTAGCCTTATCGAAGATATCAATTGGGAAGGCTTTGCTCAAAACATTGCACAAACCAAGCGCTAAATTGAAATCAATCATACTGTGAACAAGACCACCAAAACCAATCAATAATAGAAGATTAAGTAGAGCAGCTTGATCAATATTTGCAAATCCTAAAGAATAAAAAACATAAACTACTAAAGTTTCCAAACCAGCATGAAAAATACCGAGAATAAAATTAAAAATTTGGATTTTAACTTTTTGATGAACAAGTTCAGGATGTTTCTTTAGGACATAAGCACCCACTGTCATTACAGGGAGATGCATAAGGGCACGCAACCAAATAGTTGGTACCGGAATACTAATCATAAATCCTAGGGTAGTTCCTAGAGCAACAAAAGCGGTCATTAATGGACTGAAAAACATGGCAGCCATTACAGGAACATGTGAGGCAAGCGTGAATGATGCAGGACCAATAATAATTTTAGCCGGCATAATCATTGGAATTAAAATTCCAAGTGCAGTTAGCATCGCAGCAATAATCAGATTTCTGACTTTTGCCTTTTTTGTTTGAGCCATTTGAGTTTCCTTTTCTTTTTAAACTCTTGCTTTAAAAAAGCGGACAGTAGGGCAATAATGGTTTTTCATTTAAATCACATTTCCTGTCAATAAAAGAAATTTAATTATTCATTACTTTTAACTTTAAAAAAATGATCAATCAAAAACCTTGTTCTGACAAATAAAATGAAAGTTAGTGAACTACTTTACATTCTTTTTTGCTTTAATGATTATATCATTTTATAAGTAAAATAATCAAGAAAAAAATCTGTATTTATAATACAGACTCTTCTACTTGTAATCCATTGCTGTCAACTTCCAAGGAATAAAGTTGACCAGATAAATTTTGCTCATTAATTTTTTCTGTCAGTAAATCCAGTTTATCATCGGGTAAAAGCAGCATTACTGTTGGCCCCGCCCCAGATAAATAAGTTCCATAAGCACCAAATTCATGGCCAATTTCTCGCAAAATTTTCAGTTCAGGAACTAAAGAAGCGCGATAATTTTCATGAAAACGGTCAGACTCTATCATTTGCCCAGCAACTTTTAAATTTTTTGTCAAAAGACTAGCCGTCAGTACATTTGCAATAGAGCTGGCAGCAACGGCCTCTTTGTAAGCCAACTCCTTAGGTAAAACTTTTCGACTTTCTACAGTTTTTAACTCATAGTCTGGAACAAAAGCGAGAAGTTTACATGAAGTAAAGCCTGAGCTAACATAATTCGTTTTGTCAGCAACTGTACTTGCTATAACTAAATTTCCCAAAAGTGCTGGTGCAACATTATCAGGGTGTCCTTCAATTTCACAAGCAAGTTCAAGTTTTTCTTCTGTAGTCAAATTTAGCTTTGCTAGTTGATTAGCTAATTCAATCCCAGCAATAATGACTGAACTTGATGAACCCAAACCTCTTGCTAAAGGAACTTCCGAAGTCATTTTCAAATGATATTTTTCTGACAGACTAGAATTTTTAGCTTTCAAAACTGCTGACAGCGTGGTCAGTAATAAATTTTTTTCGTCAGTAGGAATATTATTTCCTAAATCATGGTCAATTTTCCAATCATTACTTTCTTCAAGGACTTCCACTGTCAAATACAAGTTGACCGCAATACCAATTGAATCAAAACCTGCGCCTAAATTTGCTGATGTCGCTGGTACAATAATTTTCATTTTCCTAGTCCCCCAAAACTTTAAAATAATTAAGTAATTTAAAATCTACTTCTTCTTTTAATTTATCTTGAATGGCCAAAAGTTGAACGCGGTTAATCTGATGACTGATAATTACAACAACTGCGCGATTTCCATCACCTTTTTGTTGTAAAACTTGTTCAAAAGAGACATCTTCACTTGTAAATAACTCCACCAAGCGCAATAATTGCCCAGTTGAATCTGGTGTTTCAACGGAAAAATAATATTTATTTACAATATCATGAGGATTAGCTAAGCTCGTTGGACGTGCGTATTCATTAAATGACTTCCCAATTGTTCCATCTTTTACCCGTTTAACAATTCGAACAATATCAGCTAAAACACTCGTAGCGGTTGGCTTTTGACCTGCTCCCGCCCCATAGAACATTGAGTCCCCAATTCCCTCCGATTCAATAAAAACAGCATTCATAACACCATTGACACTGGCCAATGGATGACTTTTTGGAAGAAAAGTTGGGCTAACCTCAGCGAAAATTCCTGATTCAACCTCATTAATTTCACCTGTCAATTTTAAAACATAGCCAAATTGTTGAGCAATCTCAACGTCAGTTTTTTGAATCGTTCTGAGGCCAGATTTAGAAATTTGATCAGGACTTAGCGTCATTCCAAAAGCAAATTCACTTAAAATCGCTAATTTATAACTGGCATCAATTCCGTCAACATCATTTGTTGGGTCAGATTCAGCATAACCAAGTTCTTGAGCTTTGGCCAAAGATTGGTCGTAAGTCCATGCCTCCTCTGACATTTTTGTCATCATAAAATTACTTGTTCCATTAAGAATTCCTAAAAGATGTGTGATTTTGTCTGATGAAAACGAATTGGCCAAAGTTCTTAAGATTGGAATCCCACCAGCAACAGCCGCTTCATAATAAAGAGCAACATGATGTTTCTCTGCCAAAGCACACAATTCAGTTCCATGAACAGCTAGTAAATCCTTATTAGCTGTGACAACATTTTTACCCGCTTTAATCACTTTAGTAATGTAGGTCTTAGCTGGTTCAATCCGTCCCATCAACTCAACAACAATTGAAATCTCAGAATCAGCCAAAATTTCTTCTAAAGTTAGAACAAAATCATATTGATAACCCTGTGCTCTAGCTTTTTCAATTGCTTTTTCATCTCTCATCAAAACTTTTGAAATGACGATTTCTTCATCTAAAATTTTTGATAATTTTTCTTTATTCTCAGAAATTAAAGTTGGAAGCCCAGTTCCAACTGTCCCAAACCCCAATATTGCTATATTTACTGTCATCACTTCTCCTTTTCAAACAAAAAATTAAATTTTAAGATAATTCAAAAAATAACTTTCGCTTAATTTCTTAATATTATACCATTTTTATCGAAAAAAATTTACTGACAGAAAGCTCAGTAAATTTAAAAGAATAAAAATTACTGACAGCCTTGTCAGTAATAATAATTTCACTATTTTTTAAAGCAAATCTAGTTTTTTCAACTCATTGTCGATTTGTCCCAAAACTTCATCAAGATGTTCAGGATTATTGACAAAATCAATAGAATCACCATCGATTCTCAATTTTGGCGAAATGTTGTAATTTTTATACCAATCAGGATATTCATCATGCACTTGAGCATAATAATCTTTTAGTCCTTCTTGATTTTCAATTTGTTCAAATGAACGTCCACGTTGTGCAATTCTTGAAAGCATTGTTTCAAATGACACATCAATATAAACCAATAAATCCGGACGTTTTTTAGGCATTCCATCAAGTTCTTCTAACATATTTGCTAATAAATCTTGATAAATTTCCAATTCAGTTTTGGTTACATTTCCATTTTTATAGTTCAAAGTTAGGAAAAGTTCATCCTCAAAAATCGAACGGTCAAGCACGTTATTATCCTGACGATAAGCCATTTTAATTGATTCAAAACGTTTATTCAAAAAATAGATTTGTAGCAAGAAAGCATACTTTTGAGGATCTTGATAATAAAGATCAAGAACAGGATTATTGTCCACCGCTTCATAAAAAACATCCGTTTTCAAATGTTCTCCTAAAGCCTTTGCTAGACTCGACTTCCCTGCACCAATTGTACCTGCTAATACGATCAAAATTGTCTTTTCCTCCTCGTCATTTCTTCAAAAGAAAGAAATGAATTTATAAATCTATTTTATTATAGCCGAATTTTTTAAATTTACAACTATTTATTAATTTTAAAAACTAAAAAATTATTTTAGTTATTACTTCTCTTTTTTCAAAAACTCACGAACTTGAGATGAGAAATAGAGAGAGCCTGTAACTAATAACAAATCATCTTCAGCTAAATTTTTTTGCGCACGAACTAAAGCTAATTCCCAACTTGGAGCCAATTCAACCCCTTCTTCTTCCAAGTTTTGAAAATCTCCCAAATTCAAAGCTTTTGGATAATCAAAAGTTGTCAAAATCAAATGTGAATTTTTCACAGTTTGAAGCATTTTTATCATTTGACTAATATCTTTTGTAGTAATAGCTGAAAAAATGATTGTAATCTTTTTATCTGGAAACTCAGAGCTAAGGTTTTCAAGCAAACGATTCATCGCATGAACATTATGAGCACCATCCAGTAAAATGAGTGGTTTTTCACCTAATTTTTCCATACGAGCGGGCCAAAAAGCCTCACGAATTCCAGAGCGAATCGCATCCTCAGTTAATTCAATCCCAACCTTACTTGCATAAACCAGAGAAAGTTCAATAGCCATACCAGCATTTTCTATTTGATGTAAGCCAACTAAAGATTTTTCAATATCCAATATTGCTTCTTGACCAGAAAAGAAATTGAAATGTTCGTGTTCTTCCACTTCCGTACGATAATCATATGGAAATTGATAAACACGCGCTGTATTTTTTCGAGCCACTTCCCATATAACCCGAAGTGCTTTTAACTCAATATTTCCAACAACTACTGGAATTCCTGGTTTAATAATTCCAGCCTTTTGAGCTGCAATTTCTTCAATCGTCGAACCAAGAATATCAATATGATCTAAACCGATTGTTGTGATTCCAGAAACAACAGGTTTAATCACATTTGTTGAATCAAGAAGTCCACCTAAACCAACTTCAATAACCGCTAAATCAACCTGCTCATCAGCGAAATATTTAAAAGCCATTGCCGTGATAATTTCAAATTCGGTAATTCCAGTCAGTTCAGCATCTTTATCAAGTTCAGCAACAAGAGGCTGGATCATTTCTACATAATAAATTAATTTATCATCAGCAATCGGGAGTGTATTAATCGACATCCGCTCACCAAAAGTGGTGATGAAAGGACTTGTGAAAGAAGCAACCTTCAGACCTGCCTGCATAAAGATTGAGCGTGTGAAAGCGACTGTGGAGCCTTTCCCATTTGTTCCAGCAACGTGAATCATTGACAAAGACTCTTCTGGATGACCAAGCAATTCTAAAAGGGCCGAAACACGACTTAGGCCTGGGCGAATATTAAATTTTAAACGTGAATGTATCCATTCCAATGCTTCTTCTATAGACATTTTGTGACCTTTTCTACTTTATCTTTTGTATTGATAATATTTTTTAAATTCATCAGGAGCTTCAGTCCTATCAAGAAGGAAAAAAGGCAATTCAGCAAGGTCTGCTTCTTTTTCTTTTAGTTCCAATAGAAATCGAAAATCAATGTGTTGATGTTCTTTCTCATTCTTAATTTTGTTGTAAGGAATATTAATCAAGTTAACATCTACCAACTTGCCTGATTCTGACGCTGAAAAACCTGTTTCTTCATGGAACTCACGAATTGCAGTTTCCAATGGCTTTTCTCCTAGTTCAACATGACCTGCCGGAAGCAAAAGCTCTTTTTGATAAGGGTGTTCAATAAAAAATAATTTATGATTTTTAAAAACTAATGCACTTGCTGACAATTGTAAATCTGGATTCTTTTTCCCCCGAAGCTCTAAAGTCGAATTTTTCAATAATCGAATAATCTCGGAAAATTTTTCTTCACTTCCAATAGCAGATAAAGCTTGAATTTCAGCAATTAGGTCTTCATTCATTTTTAAAATTCCTTATAAATTTCAATTGCATCAAGTAAACGTTTGGTCTCCTTAACATCATGAACACGCAAAATCCGTCCCCCGTCAGCAACCATTTGCGCTTCTAGGATAAGGCTTGAAAAAAGCCGCTCTTCTCCTTGGGCATTGAAGAGTTTTCCCATAAATGACTTACGGGAGATTGCAATCATAAGAGGTAAACCTATTCTACTTAAAATTTCAGTTGTTTTAACCCGCTCGAGACTATCTGAACCTGAATCTCCATTAAAAAAACCAACTCCAGGATCAATAACGATTTGTTCAGTTTTTAAACCAAGTTGAAGTAACTCTTCTTTTTTATTTTCAAAAAATAATGGAAGTTCTTCATAAACATTCTCAGCATAACTAAAACCAGCTCGCCCATTATTCATAGCAACTACAGCCGGTTGATACTTTTCTAGCACTTTTAATTTATCACCTGTATCAAAGCCATCAATATCGTTAATAATATCAACCCCAGCGTCTAAAACTCGTTCCATGACATAAGCTTCATCCGTATCGACAGCAAAAATTGCTTTAGGAAAGTTTTTTTTCAACTCAAGAATAGGTTCTTTCAGTCTGTTCCATTCCTCTTCTGGGCTAATATCGTCATATCCTGGTTTCGACGATTTCCCTCCCAACTCAAGAACAGAAGCTCCATTTTCTAAATCAGCTTCTACTCTTTTTAAAATATGAGAGAGGCTTAAATTATCTGGATTTCCATCATAAAAAGAGTCTGGTGTAACATTGACGATTGAATAGACAATTGACTTTCTAGATAAATCAAAATTGAAATTTTTACCTGACCAAATGATTTGATGACGTTTATAAATCACTTCAAGCATTTTTTTATCTTCATCATTTTCAAAAAGATTAATCAATTTTGCTAAGTCATCAATTGTTAAAACTACTAACAAGGAGTCTGGAGTCAGTCTTGTCAAACTACCATTTCGATAAAGTTTTTTTTGAAGAGAAATCAATTCATTTTGATTTAACTCATCAAATTTTAGGATAATATTTTTAAGAGAAAAAGATTCTTGATTAAGTTCTAAGATTTTCATAAAAGACTTTCTAAAAATTCCATTCTTTTTTCGTTATTTTCTTTAAATTCACCTAAAAAATAAGAAGTTTTAGTAATAGAATTTACTTTTTTTACTCCACGCATTTCAACGCACATATGACGTCCTTCAACAAGAACTGCCACTCCTTTAGGATTCAAAATATCAGTCAAAATATCTCCAATATCATGAGTGATATTTTCTTGAACCGAGAGTTTGCGCGAAACATAATCAACTAAACGGGGAATTTTTGACAAGCCAATAATTTTTCCATCAGCTGGGATATAGGCAACATGTGCTTTCCCGAAAAATGGTAACATATGATGCTCACACATTGAATAAAAAGGAATATCTTTAATCAACACAATTGAATCCGTTTTAGAAGAATCAATTTCAAAAAGTTTATACTCATTAAACTTGCTTAAGCGTTGTGATGAAAGAATTTCTTCATACATTTTAGCTACTCTCGCTGGAGTTTCAAGTAATCCTTCTCGATTTGGATTTTCACCTACTGCAAAGAGAATCTCTTTAACGGCATCTTCAATACGATTTCTTGGTGTTTTTTCTTCTTTTATCACATGGAGCTCTTGTTCACTTACTGAAAGTTCGGCTATTGCTTTTTCTATTGACGCATAATATTTAAAGTCTTTATCAATCAATTCAAAAATAGGTTTCAAGACAAAAAGACGATTAAAAGCTTCTTTATGTGGAATAACCAAGTTTTCATCTTGCATTTCTAAGTCACCATAGAAAATAATATCAATATCGATTGTTCTTGGCCCCCAATGAATTTTCCGCTCACGGTTCAAAGATAGCTCAACTTCATGAATAAAAGATAATAATTCCAAAGGTTCAAGTAGCGTTGCCACCTTTAATGCCAAATTAGTAAAATCATCTTGTTTGACGCCGCCGACTGGAGTACTTTCATAAAAATTTGATACTTTTTCAATCATAATTTTAGGGTGTTTTCCCAATAAACGAATGGCTTCATGTAAATAATACTGACGGTCACCAATATTACTTCCCATGCTTAAATAAGTTGTTTGCATAAGTCCTCCATTTAAACATAATCTTTTATGATTTTGTTTCTTTTCTATCTCTTTAAAATATTTATCTTAAAAACCAGCTTTAGCCTCTCATCTCAATTTCAGCTGAATCAAAAATTCCTTCAATCGGTACGGCTAATTTTCTAAGATGGACTTCAACCGTTGATATACGCTCTGAAGTAGCCTTTACTGCTTGAATAATTTCAAAGGCAACATGTTCAATTAAATCAGCTTTTGAAAATTCTACAACTGCTTTTGTTGCCTCATAGAAATCAACATAAGACAAAGTTTCATCTAATTCGTCTTTTCCTGAAAAATCAAAATTTGTTTCCACAATTAAATCAATTTCGAGATTTTGTCCGAGAACTTTTTCTTCTGGCAGAACACCAATATGTGCCCTAAATTTTATATTATTAAGTTTTATTTTGTACATATTTCCTCTTTTTAAGTGTAGAAAAGGCTATGAATCTCTTCATAGCACTATTTTCAGAGATATCTTAAAATCGCTTCCCAAGCTTCTTCAAATCCTGTCTTATCAGTAGAAGAAAAGATAATAAAATCATCTGTACTATCAAATTTCATTGCTTTTTTGATAATTGATTCATGTTTATTCCACTTACCACGTGGAACTTTATCGGCTTTGGTCGCAACTAAAATCACTGGAATATGGTAGTATTTCAAAAACTCATACATCATCAAATCATCTTCTGAGGGTTCATGACGAATATCAACTAAGCTGACAACTGCTTTTAAATTTTCTCTTGTTGTCAAATATTCCTCAATCATTTTACCCCATTTTTCGCGTTCCTTTTTAGAAACACGAGCGTAGCCGTAACCAGGTACGTCAACGAAATGAAGTTGATCATCAATATTATAAAAATTGAGCAACTGTGTTTTACCAGGTTGACCAGAAGTTCTGGCAAAGTTTTTACGATTAAGTAAAGTATTAATAAAACTTGATTTACCGACATTTGAACGCCCAGCTAAGGCAATTTCTGGCCAATCATTTTCTGGATATTGTTTTTTTGATGCTGCTGAAATTGTTATTGTCAGATTATTTGTATTTATGGTCATTTTTTCTTGGCCTCTCGAATCATTTGTGGCTCAGCTTTTCCGTCAACAACTGCTTCATTAATAATAACTTTGGTAATTTCTTCATGACTTGGAACTTCAAACATGATATCCATCATTACTTCTTCAATAATTGAACGAAGTCCACGCGCTCCTGTTTTGCGCTCAATTGCTTTTCTAGCAATTGCCATGAGGGCTTCATCTTCAAATTCAAGTTCAACATTATCAAATAAAAGGAGTTGTTTATATTGTTTAATCAAAGCGTTTTTAGGTTCTGTCAAAATTTGAATCAAATCCTCTTCGGTCAGACGTTCCAAAGCAGCAACAATTGGTAGACGACCAATAAATTCAGGGATTAATCCAAATTTTTGAATGTCCTCGGCAATAATTTCTTGCATATAAGAGTCATCGTCATTTAATTTTTTATTATTGGCACCAAAACCAATAATTTTTTCACCTAAACGTTGTTTGACAATTTCTTCAATCCCGTCAAAAGCTCCACCAACAATAAATAAGATATTTTTGGTATCAATTTGAATCATTTCTTGATTAGGATGTTTACGTCCACCTTGTGGTGGAACACTAGCTACTGTCCCTTCAATAATTTTCAAAAGGGCTTGTTGAACACCTTCCCCGGAAACGTCACGAGTAATTGATACATTTTCAGATTTTTTAGCAATTTTATCAATTTCATCGATATAGATAATTCCGCGTTCTGCACGTTCAATATTGAAATCACTCGCTTGTAAAAGTTTTAAGAGAATATTTTCAACGTCTTCTCCAACATAACCAGCTTCAGTTAAACTTGTCGCATCTGCAATCGCAAACGGAACATTGAGTGATTTCGCTAAAGTTTGAGCGAGAAAAGTCTTACCAGAACCAGTAGGTCCGATTAATAGAATATTTGATTTTTGTAGTTCAATATCTTCAGCAATTTTACTTGCTGTAAAATTAATTCGTTTGTAATGATTATAAACAGCAACTGCAAGTGCACGTTTTGCTTTTTCTTGACCTATCACATATTCATTTAAATGATCAAACATTTCTTTAGGTGTTTTAACTTCAAGCATTTCTGAATCTTGTTCTTCTCTTAATTCTTCTTCTAAGATTCGAGTTGAAAGTTCAATACATTCATTACAAATATAAACGTCTGAACCGGCAATCATTTTTTTTACATCATCTTGACTCTTTCCGCAGAAAGAACAATGTATATTTGGATTTTGTGTATTTGACATAGTTATTTTATTCCTGATTTCACTAACATAAAAAGTAAGTATTATTGGCTTACTTAAAAGGCACTTTTTCTATTTTTTAAAATAAAGTTCCAGAAAAAGCGTGAATTGTATTTACGAGGTTCGTAAAAGCATTGAGTAAAAACAATACTCCCAGACCCCAACGTTTTTTTCTAAAGCATTGAATCGCGATGACAATGCTAATCCAACAAAGGAGAGCTGTGAAAAGCCCAAAAATTGATTTTGTCATGGTTGTTTCACTTTTTCATATTTTTTAATTGTAAAAGTATAAGAATTCCGCTCATCTTTATTGTGAAGTTTTTCAGAGACTAGTTTAAATTTCCCAAAGTCAAATGTACTTGGAAAATAAGTATCTCCTTTAAATTTTTCATGAACAACTGTTCGATAGAGCAATTCAAGTTCAGATTCAAAAAGGGCTAAAATTTCAGCTCCTCCTGTGATAAATAAGTCTTTATTTTGCTTATGGTACCAATCTAGAACTTCCTTAGGGCTGTGCATGATGAGCACTTTTTCATTATCTGATTGATAAGTTTCATCGCGAGTTAAAATAATACTTATTCTCCCTGGCAATACACGTTTATTCATTCCTTCAAACGTTTTTCGTCCCATCAAAATCACTTGATTCATGGTTGTTTCTTTAAAATGTTGTTGTTCAGCAGGTAAAGACCAAGGCATTTTATCAGCTTCACCGATAAGACCTGCTTCATCTTCTGCCCATATTCCAATTATCATAGCAACCCCTCTCATTGATTTTTACTTTTACTATTATAGCAAATTTTTGCTGTTTTCGCTTTGACAAGTTTGATATTGGTCACTCATTTTTTAAAATAATTTCTTTTTTTATCAAAAAAATTTAGTTTTCTCTTTACAAAATACAAAAGAAGTGGTATGATATCAATTATATTAATTTGTTTCAATCTTTCCTGTTATGATTAAAGCAAATTAGTCCCCCAACTAGACTTCTTGCTGAGATTGACTCCGAGGGGTCTAGTTTTTTTGTTTTTTACTTTAATTAATTTACTGACAGCTCTTCTGCTTATGGTAAAATGTTCTTAAATAATTACATTTTACTCATAGATTTTTTGATAAGGCTGTCAGTAAAATTTTTGTTATTAAGAAAGTGTATTTCATGAATCATATTGCTCTTTTTGAACCTCGTATTCATTTCAATACAGGAAATATCGCCCGCACTTGTGCGGCTACTAATACCGTTTTACATTTAATTGAACCCTTTGGTTTTGAAATTTCTGATAAGCATCTTAAACGTGCTGGTTTAGACTATTGGGATAAGGTAAATATTGTCTATCATAAAAATTTAGATGATTTTATGAATTTAATTAATGACGGAGGACAACTCTATTTGGTCAGTAAATTTGCTGAGCATGTTTATTCTGACGTTGATTACTCCGATGATGAAAAAGATCACTACTTCTTGTTTGGCCGTGAAGATACTGGCTTACCTGAAGAATTTATGCATGAACATCGTGATGAATGCATTCGTATTCCAATGAATGACGAACATGTTCGGTCATTAAATTTATCAAATTGTGCTTGTATGATTGTCTATGAAGCTTTAAAGCAACAAGATTTCCGTGGACTAGAACTCGTTCATACTTATGAAAAAGATAAGTTAAAATAATTGTATTTCTAAATAGACAAACGCCCTGTTACTGACAGGCGTTTTTTTATTGTTCTTTTATTTAGCGAGTGCTATAATGAAGACAAATAAGAGGGGAATACAAGAATAAGGAGCATTTTATGAAGGCTAAACTAGGCAATGAAATTGTTGAATATTGGCAAATCAGCCTGACTAAACCCGCAAACGAATCGTGGGTCTTAGAGGCTTTTAAGAAAGGACAGCTCTCATGGTCCGGTCAATTTGCAATGAATAAGGAGACCAAAGAAAAATTACTTGCTGACGGAATGTCTACAAAAAATCCAGCTGAGCATGATACCCTTTCTAAAGAAATAAAACATTTGGACTGGCTAGGGCTTTATATTTCGCCAAATAAGCTGAGTAATGCTTATCCGGATAATGTTTATCTTGTAGTCAATCAAGTACGTATCCCAGCCTTTGGACGACTTGGAGAGTACCTTCTAGTAGCACCTGATGGTTCTTTTGAAATTTACTCTGAAAAGAAATTTCAGCGAGAATTAGAAAAAATTCAATAAAAAAACCACCTCAACGGTGGTTTTTATTTTATTTTGTTTCGTCAGTAACTAATTCATCTTTTTTTCCATGATTAAATACTAAATTCAGGATAATTGCTGAAACAGTACTCATCACAATCCCATTAGAAACAAAAGGTTGAATAAAGCTTGGAAGTGCTGTAAATAAGTTTGTTGAATTAAAACCAACACCCATCGCAATAGCAACCGCAGCAATCAGAAGATTTTGATTTCCTTCAAATTCAACTTTTGCCAGCATTCTAATTCCTTGTGTGGCAACCATACCAAACATAATCAACATCGCTCCACCCAATACTGGAGTCGGAATAAGTTGTGCAACAGCGGCAAATTTTGGAATAAGTCCTAATACAATTAAAAATCCAGCTGTGAAATAAATAGGTTTACGTGTTTTAATCCCTGATAGTTGTACTAAACCAACGTTTTGTGAAAAACCTGTGTAAGGGAAAGTATTGAAAACACCACCAAGAAATACAGCAAATCCTTCCGCACGATAACCATTACGCAAACGTTTTTCATCAAGATTTTCACCGGTAATATCAGCAAGAGCCAAATAAACTCCTGTTGATTCAACCAATGACACGATAGCAATAATAATCATCATTAATGAATCAGCCAAATAAAATTTAGGTGCTGAGAAATAAAAAGGTTGTGGCAAGTGTGCCCATGGTGCTTGAGAAACAACGGAAAAATCAACTAAGCCCATGCTAGCAGCCAAAATTGTTCCAGCAATAAGTCCAATTAAAATAGCAATAGAACGAATAAATCCAGTAGTAAAGATATTAATTAAAAGAATAATCACTATAGTTGAAACAGCTAAAATTAAACTTTGGATTGTTGGTTTGTCAACATTATTCCCCATATTGCCAATAGCAACAGGAATAAGGCTTAAACCAATTGTTGTAATTACTGAACCAGTAACGATTGGTGGAAATAGTTTTCGGATTTTAGAGAAAATTCCTGAAACCAAAATAACGAAAACCCCTGCAACCATCAATGAACCAAACATTGCTCCAGAGCCATGTCTTTGACCAATAATAATTAATGGAGCAACAGATTGAAAAGCAACTCCAAGGACAACCGGTAAGCCAATCCCGAAGTGCTTACGTAGTTGAAGTTGCAAGAAAGTGGCTAAACCACACATGAAAATATCTGCCGAAATTAAATAGGTTAACTGAGTCGCTGAGTAATTTAAAGCTCCAGCAATCATGATTGGAACAAGAATTGAACCTGAATACATGGCCAGCAGATGTTGTAATCCTAAAACAGCAGATTTTGAGTTACTTTGCTCCTGGCTTTGTTCATTTTTTTGAGACATTTTGATTTTCCTTAAATTTTTCTTTTTTTATTTTCTTATTGCTTAAGCTTAGTCGAAATCTTTATCATCGGCTGGGGCGAAGATGACTTTACCATCTTCAAATTTTTCAATCCGGGCAAGACTGGTAAGTTTCATTCCTTGGTCAAGAAGTTTTTGACGGCCATCTTGGAAAGATTTTTCAATCACCATTCCTAAACCGACAACTTCTGCTTTAGCTTGTTCCATTAAATGAACCAAACCAAGTGCTGCTTGACCATTAGCTAAAAAGTCATCAATAATCAAGACTTTATCGCCTTCTTCAATGAGTTTGCTTGAAATTTGGACAGTTGAAGTTAATTTTTTAGTGAAAGAATAAACTTCTGTAATCAATAAATCATCATTCATGGTTACATTTTTTGCTTTTTTAGCAAAAATCATTGGAACGTTGAGTGATTCAGCAGCATATAAAGCAGGGGCAATCCCACTTGCTTCAATGGTTACGACTTTTGTAACTCCTGAATTTGCATAAACTTGTGCAAAACGTTTCCCGATTTCCTTCATCAATTGATAATCCACTTGGTGTGTCAAAAAGCGGTCAACTTTAAGAATGTCTTGTCCTAATACTTGACCGTCTGTATGAATGCGGTCTTCTAATAACTTCATTATTCTCTCCTTAAAAAAATTTTTTCTCATCTGTGCCCACAGGTGAGAAAAACGTCTCGTTATAAAAATAACAAGACGTTTCAAATACGCAAAAAAGAAATTAAATTTACTGAAAAATCGAATTTCCTTATTGTCTCGCATTTACGGTACGATGTAGAAACGCCCAGCCATATTCTAGGTATAAATAAGATTGTTCTATTATAGACTAAATGCTAAAGTTTTTCAAGCATAAGTTTTGGTATTCCCGAACAATGGGAAAGAAAATGCTTACTAAATCGCATCACCATTCCAAATTGAGTTTTTAACAACAACATAATCAACTTTTGTCAGCGCAGACAAATCACTACCGCCAGCATAAGAAATTGAACTTTGAAGATCTTCTTCCATTTCTTTCAATGTATCTTTAAGTGAGCCTTTGTGAGGAAGGAGAATTTTCTTTCCTTCGACATTTTTGTGTTCACCTTTTTGATATTCTGAAGCCGAACCAAAATATTCTTTGAAAAGTTGTCCGTCACGTTCAACAGTTTGTCCTGGTGATTCTTCGTGTGCAGCAAAAAGTGAACCGACCATTACCATTGTTGCTCCCATACGAATTGATTTTGCGATATCGCCATGGGTACGAATTCCGCCGTCAGCAATAACTGGTTTACTTGCTGCTTTAGCACACCATTTTACCGCTGCAAGTTGCCAACCACCTGTACCAAATCCAGTTTTAACTTTTGTGATACATACTTTCCCTGGACCAATGCCGACTTTAGTCGCATCTGCTCCAGCGTTTTCCAATTCACGGACAGCTTCTGGCGTTCCAACATTTCCAGCAATAACAAAAGTTTGTGGCATCAGACGTTTAATCAATTGAATCGTTTTAATAACAGAATCTGCATGTCCATGAGCAATATCAATTGTAATAAATTCGGGAATGAGTGCGTCTGCTGAAATTTCACGAATAAAAGCATGTTCATCTGCTTTAACACCAACAGAAATTGAGGCAATCAGGCCTTGTTGGTGCATTTTTTTAATAAATGCCGCTCTATTTTCTGCTTCAAAACGGTGCATGATATAAAAATAACCTTCTTTTGCAAGCATTTCAGCAATCTTATCATCAATAATGGTTTGCATATTCGCTGGAACAACAGGGAGCTTGAATGTAAAATTTCCCAGTTTTACGCTTGTGTCTGCTTCCGAACGGCTGTTAATGACACATTTATTCGGGATAAGTTGGATGTCTTCGTAGTCAAATACTGAGTTTAGATTATTCATTGCAATTTCTCCTTGAGAATGAGTAGGCTTTTATAAATTTCTAGCCTGTGAACTCATTTATGATTTGATTTACAGAAAAGACCGACCAAACCCTTCGGGTTTCACTAGTTGAACGATTATAAAATCTCTGTCTGCTCAACCTTCCTTATTCATTTTATCTCAATTAAACGGTTTTTTTAGTTATTTACTTCTATTTATTCAAAAAACACATTATATCATTCGGAAATAACAAACAATAAAAAACACCGACCATTCTGTCAGTATTTTTTCTTTAAAAATAAAGTTCCACGTCTATAAATGACAAAAAAGATTAATTCATAGATGAGTAAAAAGATTAAAAAGCTATGCATGAAAAATTGCTCAGGCAAAACGCTAATAATCGGGTCAGTCGCTGGGTCAAAGAGCCAACTATTATCCCGAAAAAGTACTTCATGAAAAGCTACAAAAAATTGGTCAAAGCCAATTAGCCAAGCAATAACTCCAATTGCTAAAGGAAATAGCATAACAACTCTAAGCGCATTATGGAAAACAAGCGAAAGATTTTCTTTCATAAATCGAATAATGAAAGGAATCAAAATGATTGTCAGAAAGAAAACAAGCATAAACAAATTTTTCACTTCTGCGAAATGGTGAAGACCACTTGCTGACGAAGGAAAATCAGGCATAGATAGTTTCGTTTCCAAAGGATTAATTAAATAATTCATCAGAATTAAAAAATTATGCCCTATTTTACCGGCAGTCATTTGAACTAAATCGGTTAATTGATACCAAAAAATTTCACCAAAAAATAAGGGAACCGCCAAAAAAATAGTTAAAGTTACTGACAAGGCAATAATCCATAAAATACTAAATCCAAAAATGACTTTATCTCTCATAGGCGCTCCCAAAGTATTCTAAAATTTACTGACAGACCTATCAGTAATATTTTCAAACTTCCCACTCATCTAAACTAGCTACAACATAAGTCGGAGGAACTGGAAGATTTGGTACTTCTTCAGCTCTTGTAAATCCAGTTGTGACAAGCAAGCTATCAATTCCGTTATTAATGCCCGTATGAATATCTGTCAGATAATTATCGCCAACCATTAATAAATCAGATTTAGGAAGCCCTAATTTTTCGACCGCTTTATTGGCTATAATAGCTTCTGGCTTACCAATAATGGTTGCTTCAACTCGTGTTGCTGCTTCAAGCATTTTTATCAGCGCTCCAGCTCCAGGAGTCAAACCACGTTCGTTTGGCAAATTCAAATCTGGATTTGTTCCGATAAATTTAGCTCCCTTATGAATTGCGAGAGTAGCCAGGACAAGCATTTCATAAGTTAAATCAGTATCTAAAGCGACCACAACATAAGCGGGATTCTCACGATCTTTTTTGTAACCTGCCTCATAAATTGCTTCTTTAAGACCATCTTCTCCAATGATATAAACTGTTTTTTCTAAGCCTAAATCATTCATATAATCAACAGTAGCAAGACTTGCAGTATAAATTGTTTCCAAAGGAGTATCAATATTAAATTGTTGACTCAAACGGCGTTGTACCACGCGCGGTGTTTTTGTTGTGTTATTTGTGACCAAAAGATAAGGTATTTTGGCCTCTTGTAGGCGATGAATGAAGTTCTCGCCTGCAGGAATACGCTTATTTCCCAAGTAAATTGTCCCGTCAAGGTCAATTAAGTAACCACCATATTTTTTATTTGTCATTTTATTCTCTTCTATTTTTTATCACTAAAATTTACTGACAGAGCTGCCATTAAATTTTTCCCCAGTGAATTTCAATTTGAGTACTTCCGTCATTAAAATTGTGATGACTCACTTCGTCTTCCCAAGACATTAAAGCATTAATTTCTTCACCATAAAGGACTTCATGATTATATTTTATAAATACATGTTTGGGTTGATGACTTTTACGGAATTCAAAATCCACCATATCAGCTGCCCAATCATAATATTTCGCATTATTAACATGTCCATTCATATCTAACGCTGAAAAACGGACAGGATAAACAATTTTTTGAGCATCACTAAATTCGTCAATTTTACGGAATTTATGAGGACGTGAAATTTTTGATACTTTTTCAGATTCATAAGGATCAACAATTTCATCCAATACACGGTCAATTTTTCTCGTTGCCTTATCCATCAAAACCCAAGTTGAACGAATTTCAACTAAAACTTTTCCATTTTCATCTAAAAATGAGAAATTACGATAACAAAAGAATTTATTATAACTAGTCGCTTCAGTTTCAATTGTTATTTTTTCATTAAATTCTGGTAAACGATGAATCGTTAATTCATATTCAATAACTGCCCAAAAGAGGCCATATCTCTCAAATACCCAGACATCTGAGCGTCCAAGTGCCGTTGATTGCTCACCAGAAATCTGTAAAGCCACAGCTAAAAGGCTTGAAATTCGCATTTTTTTAAAAGCATCACTTTCATAGAAAGGAACTTGATAATTTTGTTGATATTTTATACCCATTTTATGATAACCTCGCCTTCTATTTTAGCAAAAAAAAGAGCAATTTTCATAAATTGCTCATCTATTAGCCAGAGTTTTTAAAGTTCTCAAAGCTAATTAAATTTTTTCACAAGCGATTTCTAAAGTATCAATCAATAATTCTTCATAAGGATCTTTAGCATGATACTCATCAATGTATTTAATTTCTTTCACACCAGCAGCAACAACTAATTTCAGGCAGGCAAGGCAAGGAAATAAAGTTGTATATAAAATCGCTCCTTCTGGTGAAACACCATGTTTAGCAGCTTGAGCAATCGCATTTTGTTCTGCATGAACCGTTGCTACACAGTGTCCATATTTATCTTCAGTACAACCAATATCTGTACAATGTGGCATCCCTGAAACCGCCCCATTATATCCCGTAGAGAGAAGTTGACCATTTGGACTGACCAATAAAGCTCCTACTTGAGCATGGTTACAAGTTGAGCGTTTTGCAACCACTTGGACAATTTCTTTAAAATATTCATCTTTACTTGGTCTTGTAAATTTCTCTGACATCATGAACTCCTTAATTGCTTTTTGATTTATTATAGCAAATTTATTTATTTCAGGCTTAATAAAAAAACTTCCAAGAGAATCATAAATTAACTTGAAAGTTTTTTTATTATTGATTTTTAAACAATTCATTATAGTTGGTTTGATTGTTAACCATATTCAAATCAACATTTCCCGAGTAACCTGGTAAAGTTCCTTGGTCAGTAAATTGTTGCATTTTATAACTTAAAGTCGTTTCTGGTGAAGCATCCCAAGAACCTGTATTTCGTCCGTAGGCAGCAATCCAAATCGCTTTAAATTTATCAACTTTTATTTGATTATCTCGCAAAAACCAATCTTGAGCATAGATACCAATGTTTTTAGCTCCTTGTTTCTCTAATTCAGAACGAAAAGCCTCGATCCCTTCGTTCATATTTTTCATATTGGTTACCTCGACATCAAGCCAATAATAGGTCGGCTTATAAGGGCTTGCTCGACGATAAAAGTCTCTTGCTTGCTTCTTCATTTCAGAAGTGTTTTCTCCAGTCACAAAAGCATAAACCGCCGTCGGGATTCCCCGCTCTTGGAAAGCTTTAATGTGCTGTTTATAGGCAGTATCTTCTCCATCCTTGCTTGCTGAATTATCAGCATGACCATAAGAACCATTGACACGAATAACCGCACCAATCACATGCTGACTTAAGGTGTTGTAATCAATATCTTCTGGACGTTGCCAACCCGAAAGGTCAACAACTGGTTTGTTCAAATCCAAAACCTTCTCATCCAAAATATGATTTACAACAATTTTTTCAGTTGCTGATTTTTTAGGAGGTTCTACCGGTCGAATTCGTACTAAACCAAGTAAGGCGATCATTGCAATCATGGATGCTATAAAGATAAAAGCTCCCATTTTTTTAAGTTTACGTCTCATTTTAGGTTTCATTAATTATATTGTAACATAACTTTCACAAAAATTCATCGCTATAGCATTAAAAATTAATATCATCGAGTAAAAATTTCTCAAAGACATTATTCCCCAACTCAAAACCTTTGTCTGTCATATGAATTCTTTGTCTATCGTCATATAATAATTTTTGATTGATAAGTTCTGTGATTTGTTCACCGTATAATTTTTCAAATGAACACTTGAATTTATTTTCAAATTTCTCAACCAAAACTCCCGATTTTTTCCGAAGACCTAAGAACATTTCTTCTTCTATTTGAGATTTTTTACTTAAAACTTCTTCGTTTACCCTTTTTTCAGTTGGAGCAGCTGTAAGGTAATGATGAACTGGGCCAAGATTTTTATAACGAATCCCTGCTAAATATCCTGACGCTCCAGCACCAATTCCATAATATTCCTCATTATCCCAATAAGTTATATTATGTTTGCTCTCAAATCCTGGTAAGCCAAAATTTGAAACTTCATAGTGATTATAACCATTTTTAGCTAAAATATCCATGATATATTCATACATGTCCGCATTTTTATCTTCACTTGGCAGGCGTAAAAGACCACGACGTTGTCGATTCATAAAAACTGTATGGTCCTCTAAAATAAGACTATATAAAGCCACATGTGGTAGTTTTAATTCTAAAAATTTTTCAACATCTGACTTAACCATCTCCATCGTTTGCCCGGGTAAAGCATAGATTAAATCAATCGTAATATTTTCAAATCCAGCTTTTTTCAGTCTTTCAACTGAATCATAGACTTGAACTTCTGTATGTGTCCGCCCGATTTTTTTGAGCAAAACATCATTAAAAGTTTGGACACCTAATGAAATTCGATTGACTGCTGAATCAGCCAAAACTTTAATGACCTCATCTGATAAATCCCCTGGATTTGCTTCAACAGTAAATTCTTCCAAAACTTCTAAATCTAACTGTTCAGCAATTGCTGTCAGTAAACGTTCAAGTTGTTGGGCTGACAAAACACTTGGCGTTCCACCACCAATATAGATTGTTCTTAATTTTTCTATCTCAAAACTTTGAAATTCTTCTATGAGCGATTCAATATAAGCATCAATCGGCTGTCCTGTCATCAGTACTTTAGCAAAATCACAATAATAACAAATATGAGAACAAAAAGGAATGTGAAAATAAGCCGAATTAGGTTTTTGCAACATTTATAAATCCCTTCAAAAATTTTTCCTATTTAATGAAAGATAGTGAGAGGATTAACCCTAAAATTAATCTTACCAATAAAAATCACAAATACTTGACCTATTATAACACACCTATGGATAGCAATTGACTTTACAAAACGGAAAATATAGATAAAAAAGAGGGTAGCTTTAACTACATTCTTGTCTTCTTTTTCCCATTCCCAAGACCGTGAAAAATCTCCTCCTTTAAACAAAGAGGCAAGGCCACTTAATTGTTTGAGCCTTAGTAATTCTTCTTTATCCATTCCTATATTTGTCATAATCCACCGATCGCTTAAACCTGCTTCAACCAATTGTTGAACAATTTCTGTCATTAATTCTACTGAATGAGTCCCTCTGGCACGATTATGGCGAATAGTACTGGCTATTCTATCTTCTAAAGGACGATCAATCACAGAAACAGGTAAACAGTTTCCTTCTCTTTGCGCAATCGTTTCAGAATTTTTCATTACAAGATAGCGGTGAAAACCATCTACAATCTCATAAGTATCATTTTCTTTGTCATAATAACAGACAATTGGCATGGTATAACCATCTTCTAATATCGACCGTTCTAAAAGTTTAAATTCAGTTGGCGCAGTTTTGTTAGGATTATACGAATTTGCTCTAATCTTTTCAATTGAAACCCTTCTCACCTGATAAGCTGGACTTACAAAAAGCTCTCCCATTTTTTCATTGCCTCCTTCTTCTTTTGCAATTCATCTTTCGTTTGACCAAATCCCATATATTGACAGGAAGTATCATTTTTTAAAATGGTGATACACATTCTTTTATAAGAGGGAACTAATCTGAAATTCTTAATTGGTACATCATCAGGATATTTTTTGAAACGAACTAATTCATATTCCTGTTTGTAATTTCGATTATTTTTTGGAGTACCTAAATTTTCAAATTGCAAATTTGTTTCTTCTAGTTCACTGACAACTTTCTGAGGCAAAGCTCCCCCGTTTTTTGTCCAATAAGTCATAGAACTCTGGAATTTTTTTAAATAAACTTCTCGAATATCCTCTGGTAAAGTTTTAAGTAGAAAATTAACGTAACTCTCCCAAGTATGTCCTTTAGGCAGGCTAACCCCTCGATAACCAAGAGCAATTGTTCCACCATAAAGAGCTGCAAAGTTGGCACCATTAACACGACCAATCAATTTTCCCCAAGTTTCAGGCTCCAATGCTTGATATAATTTCAAAGATGAGACGCCACATTGATGAAAAGGATTGGCAACTCTCATACTTTTAAAGGGTACTCCTGCTTGAAAATATAAATCATATAAATGATTATAATCAAAACCAAATTTAGCATTTGCTACCCAGACATCCTCAAACAACCAATCATACATCGGATAAAAATTGAAAACATTATGAAAAATTCGATGACTGTAATTTGTAGTTCCAAATCTTG
Organism: Lactococcus sp. KTH0-1S; assembly: GCF_052544945.1. Taxonomy (NCBI): domain Bacteria; kingdom Bacillati; phylum Bacillota; class Bacilli; order Lactobacillales; family Streptococcaceae; genus Lactococcus; species Lactococcus sp. KTH0-1S. Next base: position 1,117,844 of record NZ_CP195165.1, on the reverse strand, counting down.
AAAAAGTTTCATCACGTGTCACAGCATTAAAGCGATTTAAACTTTCTTGAGCTCTAATTCCGACAAGAACTGCTGTTCTTTCTGCTTTCTTTTCTTGATGAAGCCACTGACAGAATTTGCTTTGAAAATCATAATCAGACATTCCTATTTCAAAAAAAGGAAAATTGTGATTTTCAAGATGAATTGCTCCTTCTGGAACTGAATTCAACCAGAGTTCGGGATGTTCAGGGTCCCAAGGAAGCCAAGTCGATTGTGACATCGATATTCCACAAGAAGCAGAGACAGGCATACAAATATGATAATAATCAAAATCAGGATATTTCCCCATTGACCGTTCTATATAGTCTTTGGTTTCTTGATAATTCCCCTCATAGTCAAGATAATAAACAGAAACTGCTATTTCACTGTCAGCAAGTTTATTTTCTTCATAATAACGATGAACAAGTTCTAGCATCAATCCAGAATCTTTCCCGCCAGAAAAGGAGACAATTAAGTGGTCGAAATAATTACAAATATAATCTAGTCGTTTATTGAAAGCTTCGTAAACATTTTCCTTTTGATATTTCCTCACATTCGTTACCTTTCGCATAACTTTTTTAACATTTCACTCATTGAACTTAAAACTTTTAAATCCTATTAAAGTTTAGGTCTTCCAATTGAAACCATATTTATTATTTTAAAATACAAAAATTAAATATAAAATACGTTTATATTTTTATATTTTATTATAAATTACTTTATTTTGCAATTTTACATTAGCATCGCACCTTATCTTAAGGCTTAAATTAGAAAAAAGTACTTGAACAAGTACTTTTTTCTATTTCAAGTATTTTCTTCTTCCTTCAATAAGGAATAACATTGTTAAACTAAGCAAGATGAGATAAATTGGAAAAGCAACTTCTGCGAAATTCCAATGATGAATCTCTGTAAAACTTGTTGATGCAGAAAAAAGACTACCTAAAAACAAGAAACCATTTTCTGTTTCGGGATACTTCCAACCTTTTAACATGGTAGGTAATGCGGCTAAAGCATCTGATAATATCGCAAGAGATATTGCAACATTAGGATTTTTAGTCAAATACCAAGCTACTAAGGCCAAAATAGAAACAAGGCCACAAATATAATCAAATCTTTCAATTCTCCAATAAGCTGCTTTGTTAAATGATGAAACAATAAAAACTAAAATTGGCCCAAAGCCAGCCATAAATACGGGTAAACTTGCCCAAGAAACACCAGTTGATAAGGATGCTGCTGTACTAATCAATGGAGCAATTCCCCAAATTAACCAAGTAATTCTATTCGGTTTAACTCGACCACGCAGACTAGCGATAAGATAAGTAGTTGTAAAAGATATTGAAATAAGTGCGCCTAAAATAACGATGAGATGCATTAAATTCTCCTAAAATAATTTTGTTTTCATTATAACAAAATCTTAAGATTATAATTCATCTGGGAAACGATAGACTTGTATACTTAAATCATCATACGTTTGTATGTAAAGTCTGCGACTGTTCACTTCCACAGCACTGCGATAAACAGTGTAAGTCCCTGAGCGGCCTTCAGACTTTGGAACTGTGACACCATTTAAAATATGCCATGCCTCAACAATATTTTGCTGTTCATCTTTAGGATACACCGCTCTTTCTTTGTAAATAGCTGCTCGAATAAATCGAGCTGTTGGTGTGAATCCTCCAGGAAAAACTGGTTTCCCATTGAAACTTCCTGTCGAAATTTGGTTAGGATTATCATTTTTTACTGACAGATTTCCTGATGATGAATGATTGTCCTCATTTTTACTGACAGAAGTATTTTCACTTTCTGTCAGTAAATTGATATCCATATAAGTCCTTAATTTCTCAACTTCTTTCTCAAATTTAGGAGCATTTGTAACCACACCAATTGGATTATCTGAAATGACCAATCGTCCACCATGCGGTTCAATATTAATCATTTGGCCGCTTGGATCTGTCGCAGAAAAATGTAAATCATTACGCCCAAATTTATAGATTGCATTTTCATCAGTCATCAACTGTACATTATCAATATTCTGACGAACTTCTTCAATTGAACGGCAATTCCCCAACAACCAAAGCAAAAACTCAAAAGCCGCAAGTTGAACTTTTCCCTTCTCGGCTTCTTTAGCGTAGTCTGACTGATTTGAAAAAGTTAGTTTTTGCGCCGCCAAGCCATATTCATTTACACCATCTGAAATATCAGCATGTAATCTCATTTCGCTATTTCCGACGCCAAGGATAGCATATGGATTAATCATTTTTTGATTGTTATAAACGCTTGTCCATTCATAATTTCTTGGTAGAACAAGGGCAGTAGCATTAAAAGTATGCCAATCCATTGTTCTAGCAAAGACTAATCCACCATCACTTGACTTTAGTTGAAAACTGGTACACATTTTTCTCCCCTTAATTAATTTGTCATCTCCTTATTTTATCAAAAGTTTTACTGATAGAGATACTAGCAGATCTGTAAACTTCAATCCTATGACAGAAACTAAAAAATGTACAAAAAAAGTACTGACAGAAACTGCTAGCATATCCGTAAGCAAGTGAACTCGCAACGGTTATCCTATGACGCAATTGTCAGTACTTTCATTCAACCCATAATTATAAAATTATTTGTACATTTCAAGCAATGCAAGGAAGCTATCAGCTTCAAGTGAAGCTCCACCAACGAGGGCACCATCGATGTTTTCTTTAGCCATCAATCCTTCGATTGTTTCAGGTTTAACTGAACCACCGTATTGGATACGTACAGCTTCTGAAACTTCTTTTCCGTAAAGTTTTTCAACTGTTGAACGGACAACACCACAAGTTTCGTCAGCGATTTCGTTTGTTGCAGTTTTACCAGTTCCGATTGCCCAGATTGGTTCATAAGCAATAACCAAGTTTGAAACTTGTTCAGCACTCAAGCCAGCAAGACCAGCTTCGATTTGACCTGAAACCCATTCAGCTGTTTTTCCAGCTTCAAAAGTTTCCAAAGTTTCACCACAACAAAGGATTGGAGTTGCTCCAGCAGCGAAGATTGCTTTTGCTTTTTTGTTGATGTCTTCGTCAGTTTCGTGGAAATATTCACGACGTTCGCTGTGACCGATAATGATGTATTCAACACCTAAATCAACGATAGCAGCTGGACTATTTTCACCAGTGAAGGCTCCAGCATTTTCAAAGTAGCTATTTTCAGCAGCAAGTTTCAATTCTGAACCTTGACGAAGGTAAGCCATAGGAGCGAGGAAAAGTGCAGGTGCACCGATAACTGATTCAACTTTATCAGATGAAGGCAAGTTATTTTTTACAGCTTCAACAAAAGCTTGCGCTTCTGACAAAGTTTTGTTCATTTTCCAGTTACCAGCGATAATTGGTTTACGTGACATTCTAATTCTCCTTATAGGGCGTTTAAGCCTCTTAAATTTTGGACTTCAGTCCATCTTTTACATGGTCTATTTTATCACATTGTGAAAAAAATTGCAGAAATCAACTCATCATTAATAAATTTCAATCCTGTCACTTTTTTTCCAATAATTTTATAGCATCACGTGTTTTTTCCAACTTGTCATAACTTTCTGTAAAATGCTCTGAAACATACATATAAAAAAGAATGTCAACAACATAAAGTTGCGCCATCAAACTCATTGTTGCAGCAGTCCTCATTTGATAATCTTCACCAGAAACAGAATGAAGAATACAATCAGCCATTTGTCCTAAGCTTGAATTTTCCCGAGAAGTAATTGCAATAATGGGGATTTTCATATTTTTCACCACGCTTGCAAGTTCCAGAACTTCTTTTGTTTCCCCCTTCATTGAAATTCCAATGAAGATTGTTTTTTTATTAGAAACAGAAAGAGAGGAAACAAATAAATGGGCATCTTGAATAAAGATAACTTGCTTGCCAATTCGACTAAACTTTTGAAAAATATCCTGAGCAACCATTGAAGATGCTCCAATTCCAAAAACAAAGATATTCTCAGCATCATCAATTGAAGACACAGCTTCCATAATTTCATCATCCAATAGAGCAGAGTTTGTCGTTTCTACCATGTGATTTACCCGGACTTTGAGTTTATTCTTGATTGAAGTAGGCGTTTCTGAATCATTTACTTCCTTGTAGTATTCTTCATCGTCTACATGAGCAGCATATGAGGCACTCAATTTTTGTTTAAACTGGGAGAATCCATCATAACCTAACTTTCTGGAAAATCTTACTAAAGCTGCAGAGGAGCTACCAATTTCTCCAGCCACTTCTTGCGCACTTTTTTCTAGCATTTTCTCTCCGACTTCAAAAATATAGTCAGCTATTTTTTTCTCAACTGTCGTAAAGCTAGAATAATTTTGCCTAATGATAAGTAAAGTATCCATTTAACCTCTCCGTTCTTCTTTAATTATAACAAAGAGGTTGGTATAAACCAACCTCTAACTTTTATGCTTTTACTGTTATAATCTCTTGACCTTTACTTATTTTTCCATCATGGCTGATAACAATTTCTCGATAAGTATCTGAATTTGTGATAACCACAGGTGTAATTATAGATAAACCTGCTGCTTTTATTTTTGAAAGATCTGCTCTTACCAGTAAATCTCCTTTTTTGACACGGTCATTTTGCTTAACGAAACTTTCAAAAGCTTCACCATTTAAGCCAACAGTATCCATTCCAATATGAATAAGAATTTCAACACCGTCATCACTAGTCAAACCAATCGCGTGCTTAGTTGGGAAAACTGTAGTAACAAGTCCATTGACGGGCGAAACGACATCTCCATTATCTGGTTCAATGGCTACTCCTTTACCCAACATTCCGCTTGAGAAAACTTCATCCTCAATTGTAGAAAGTTCTTTCACATTCCCCTCAAGTGGTGATGCGATTGTTGAACTAGAAAATTCTGGAGTTGTCACAACACGTAAAGTAGGTTGAATAGTTTCCATTTGGACTGATTTTCCGTAATTATCTGCTTTTTCTTTTGCATCTTTAGGAATACCGAAAAGATAAGTAGCAATAAAACCACCAATATAAGCACCCAATAGTCCAAGAAGATAAACCCACCATTTGCCATTAGCAATAAGTGGAAGGAGAGCAAGTCCTGAAGGACCAATAGCAATAGCTCCAGCTTGACCTAATGAACCAATGATTGCACCACCGATCCCACCACCAATACAGGCAGTGATGAATGGACGACCAAGTGGTAGGGTAATCCCATAAATTAAAGGTTCTCCAATTCCTAAAATCCCTACTGGAAGAGCACCTTTAACAAGTTCGACAAATTCTTTATCTTTTCTCAAACGAAGCCAAAGCGCAATCGCAGCACCAACTTGACCAGCTCCAGCCATTGCAAGGATTGGTAATAATTGTGTTGAACCCGTTTTAGCAATCATTTCTAAATGAATAGGGGTTAAAATTTGATGTAAACCAAACATAACCATTGGTAGGAAAAGTACACCCAAAACAAAGCCAGAGAAACCACCACCAACTTGAAGAATAAAGTTAATTGCCCCGACTAAACTTGAAGAAATAACTCCCGCTACCGGCATAATGGCAAAAATCTCCGCAAAACCAATGACCAATAAACCAATGGTTGGTGTCACAATAATATCAATTGAGTCAGGAATAAATTTACGTAGTTGTTTTTCTAAAATCGATAGTAACCAAACAGCGAAAATTACGCCAATAATCCCGCCTTGTCCTGCCGAAAGTGCACTTCCATTAAAGATATTTTTTAATGGTGCTTCTGGGTTCATTCCTGTGAGCAAGGAAACCGCACCAATAACACCACCAAGCGAAGGTGTCGCTCCAAATTCTTGAGCTGAATTAATTCCGACATAGATGGCTAAGTAAGAAAAAATTCCAGATTGAATAATTTTTAAGACGGTAATAAACTGGGTCCACGTTGCGGCATCTAAGGTACCAGCAGTGACTAAGTTACCTAAAACAGAGGCCAGCCCACCAATCAAACCGGCACCAACAAAAGCAGGAATCAATGGAACGAATATTTTAGAAATCGTATTAAGAACCGCTTTAAATTTTGAAGGCTTATTATACTTTTCTTTAGCTTCCGATTTTGTTTTTGCCATTAAATCATCAATTGATTTACCTTCAGCACTTGGGAAAGTTTCTCCTAACCTTACCCCAACTGTCTCAACCATTGCTTGAGCAACTTTATTTACAGTTCCAGGTCCGATGACAACTTGTAGTGTTTCATCTTCAACGACACCCATCACTCCATCAATTGCCTTTAAACCAGCTAAGTTAACTTTTGAATCATCAATAATGGTCATCCGAACACGAGTCATGCAATGAATCAATTTTTTTACATTTTGTGTTCCACCAACATTTTCATAAATCTCTCGTGCAATACGAGCTATTTTTTCTTCTGCCATTTTTGCTCCTTCTCCCACCTTAAAAGGTAAATTCTTAATTCAGAGTATTTTTCACAAAACCATTTGCTCTAACAAGCTTGGTTTTTCCTTCTTCTGCTGCACAATTAGTTAATAACATGACAATTGCAAGTTTAACATCTTGATTGGCTTCAATGAATTTTTCTTCGGCTTCTTCATAACTACAATCTGTCGCTTGCATAATGATGCGTTTACTACGCTCAACTAATTTTTCATTTGTTGGTTTAACATCGACCATCAAGTTATTATAAACTTTACCAATCCCAATCATTGAAATTGTTGAAATCATATTCAAAATTAATTTTTGAGCTGTTCCCGATTTTAATCTTGTTGAGCCTGTTAAAAATTCTGGTCCACAATCAACTTCAATTGGAAATTCAGCATGTTTTGAAATTTCAGCATTAAGATTACAAGAAAGACTTGCCGTTTTAGCACCAATTTCTTTAGCGTAATCTAAAGCTCCAATTACATAAGGAGTCCGACCACTAGCAGCGATTCCTAAAACAAGATCGTTCTCATTCAAATTCAAATCAATCAAATCTTGTCTTCCAAGTTCAAGACTATCCTCAGCCCCTTCGACAGCAACCGTCATTGCTTTGTCACCACCAGCAATTAGACCAATTACTTGTGTAGCTGGTACGCCAAAGGTTGGAACACATTCAGCGGCATCAAGCACACCTAAACGACCACTTGTTCCAGCACCCATATAAATCAAACGCCCCCCTTTGTTAAAAGCTTCAATCGCTGATGAAATAACTGGTTCAATACTTGGAAGTGCATCTTCAACTGCAAAAGCAACTTTTTTATCTTCATTATTCATTTTAACAAGCGCTTCTGCGACAGTCATTTGGTCAAGGTTAAAAGTTTCGTTATTTCGTCGTTCTGTTGTTAGTGTTGATAAATCAATCATTATTTTTCTCTTTTTCTATTTTAAATTTTTGTCCTGGGCCAATAAAAGAAATAAGTTCTAAATCTTCTTTAATAATATTTCCCACAACATTTACTTTTTTATCTGCTGGCAAATTCCTTTTAGTAATTTGAATTTCGCCCATATAACGACCATATTCACAATTATCAATAGTAATCGAGCCTTTTTTTCTCTCAATTGTATTTTCTGGATTTATTTCAGAAATTTCATTGAAGCGGGCCTGAGCGCTGCGGACGACATCTCTAGCATCATCGTGTCTATTTTCATGCTCACCGAGGACTTTAGCAAAATCATTAGTTACTTGGGTTGCTTGCAATACAAGTTCCCTCTCTTGAAGATATTGGTTAATCTGCCAAGCTGTTCTTTCTTTTAAGCCTCCATCCCCAACATAAATATGATCTATATTTATAGACTCCATATCAAGTAAGGAAGAGAGTGGATATTGATAGCGGTGCGCTTCAAGGGTTGGTAATCCTTCATATAAAGGATGACGTAGAGAATCGTCTCCCGGAATAAAGGCCATAACTTTAAATGAATTTCTTTTCAAAAATTCATTTTTTCTAAGAAAGCTCTCCCGAGAAAGACCTGTTTCTGGTCTTGGGTAATAGTTGTGCCAGGCTTCAAGCTGGTTAAAGTTTGCCTTGTATTCTTTTAACTCGTCAATATCTTCTTGCCTAATCGTACTGGCATTTAGACTGACTGTCATTTTTTGACTGACTTTCGCAATTGTCTCATTGCTGATATGATAATCCATTCTGAGACCAGTTACTCCAAGTTCTTGAAGTTCTTCTACTCTATCAATAGAAAATCCAGCTTTTTCTAAAGCTTGACCTGAAATATCAACCATAAGTTTCAAATGATTCTTTTTAGCAGCCGTTCCTAAGTCTCTTAGTCTTTTTTTATATAGACTTGCTTCATCCTCGGGAATATGCATCGATGTGAAAATCCCTTTAAAACCATGATTAGTCATCTTGTCAATATATAAATAGTCCTTTTCATTTAAGTCCCTATTCATAAAAATTGAAAAACCGTACATTTTTTATCCTTCCGAAATATTATTTCCTGATAACGTATTCATTATAACCTAAAAGAATTATTGTTTCAAGTATTAATTTAATCTTTTTTTATTTTGAAATATTATTTCATTGTTTTGTATAATAAAAAGAATAAAGGAATTTATTCTTTTTATTATATTTACAAAGTACATTTTTCTTTAATTGAATCAAAATTCTCTTTAAGAAGAACCGTTGAAGCTTTAAATTTTTCTTGCTCTTCTTGAGATAATTCTAACTCTAGGACCGCTCGAACACCTGTTCTATCAATGATTGCAGGACTTCCTGTATATAAATCGGACTGGCCATACTCTCCTGTCAAATAGGCAGAAACTGGTAGAATCACGCTTTCATTTCTAAAAATTGCTCTTGTCAAACGAGCTAATGAAGCAGCGATTCCGTAAGAGGTATTTCCCTTTTGCATAAAGATATCCAAACCTACTTCACGAATTTCTTGGTCAATTTCATCGAAGGTTGGAAACTCTGGATTAGGATATTTTTTGAGCCACGTTGTTAATGGAATCGCACCGACTGTCGCATTTGACCAAGCGGCAAAACTTGATTTCCCATGCTCAGCTAAAACATATCCATGAATACTTTTAGGATTAATTTGGAGTTTTTCAGCAACGATTTGGCGCATCCGACTAGTTTCTAAAAGCGTTCCTGTTCCTATCACACGATGTTTAGGCAAGCCAGATACTTCTGCAACAACTTGGGCAAGGACATCAACTGGATTTGATGCGACCAAGAAAATACCATCAAAACCTGCATCCATTGTTTTACGAGTTATATCACGAATCATTTCGACATTATTTTCTAATAACTGTAGGCGATCTGGATTTTTTCCGAAAGTTGCTGACGGAGCATTGGCAGACAAAACAACAATATCTGCATCAGAAACATCTGAATAATCAGCAGCATAAATATTTTTAGGAGCTGCATTTAAATAAGGAAGCGCATGAAGCAAGTCCAAACTGTTGGCTGAAGCTTTACTTTTGTTGGTATTTATTATTGCAATTTCGTCTGCTAAATCATCAACCACTAAATTATGAGCATAAGTACTCCCTACGGCTCCAGCTCCAACAATTACAACTTTTTTGTTATTAATTTTCATCTCTTTTCATCATAAAAAAACAGCGAATGTCATTTTGACTCGCGTTGTTTTTCTACTCCCCTTCCAAATCTCTTTTCCTAATTTACTTACAGTCTATTTACGCTTTGAAATCACGAGCAATTTGCTCATCTTCTTTCATTTGTTTAATTAACTGATCTATCCCATCAAATTTAATCATATCGCGAATTTTATCTAGCCATAAAACAGTCAATTTTTCACCATAAATATCTCCATTAAAATCAAAAATATGAACTTCAACTGTTTTTTCAGTCCCGTTAAAAGTATCATTATATCCAATTGAAGCAAAGCCACGATGACGTTCTCCAGCAAAAATGACATCACAGGTATAAACTCCAACAGCTGGCAAATGAACGTAATCTTTAATTACTAGATTTGCTGTTGGATAGCCCAATTGTCTTCCGCGAGCAAAACCATGAACAACAAGGCCACTTGTTTCATAAGAATAACCTAAAAGTTCATTTGCTTGTGCAATATCACCTTCTTCAACTGCTTTTCTAATCCGTGTCGATGAAATTTTTCCATGTTCATCCGCTTTTTCCGGCATGATGACCACACGGTAGTCTTCCGTTGATTCAAGATTTTTCATATCAGAACCTGTCGTATAATCAAATCCTGTAATCACCACTTTGGGATTAAATCTTTTGACGACACTTTTTGCGAATTCAGTTGAAGTTTGATGAGCAAAATTAGAAGTGAAATCTTTAAATACAAGGTAATCTACTCCATTTTCAGCAAAAAGCTCTGCTCGTTTTTCATCTGAAGTTAATTTCAAAAGCATTTCAGGCTCAAATTTGTTGAAGGTTAATGTTGGTTTTTCCGGAAAGGTAAAAACAGCTATTTTTAAATTCAATACCGCCGCAATTTTTTTAGCTTCTGTAAAAAGACTTTGATGTCCTCGGTGTAATCCATCAAAATAACCGAGGACAAGGATAAGTTCTTCATCAAATTTTAGTTCATCATTAAATTCTAATATTTCCATTTTTCTCACTTTGGCTCATATTGCTAAGAATTAAACCAATACTTTATTTGGTTTCCAAATTCCTGCTTTTTCTGGATGTTTCATGTAAACAGCAACTAATTTATCATCATAAAAGGCTGCAAATTTATCTCTTGTCAGTTCTGACAAGTCTGTCAGTAAAAATTCACTTTTATTAGACTTACTGACAGGGCTGTCAGTAGTTTCATCTGTAACCCAATCATCCTCAGCAAATTTTTTTCCAACTCGTGCCATTTCAAACTGGTCAGCAGTCAAAATTACTCTTGGCAAATCACTGACAGCATATTCTGCTGGGTACATTAAGCTAGAAAGCACTCCTGCCTCCATTGCTGCTTCAATTTCTGAGAGTTTGACGGCATCTTTAATCATCAGTCCATTACTTGCTGTTCTTTGCAATTTTGACATATGTCCTGCATAACCAAGTTGCTTTGCTAAATCTACTGCTAATGTTCGGACATAGGTTCCTTTGCTGCACTCAACTTTGAAAGAAAATCTTACCAAACCTGCCGCTTCATCAGTCATCACGGGACTTGTTCTGACAAATGATTTGATTGTAATCTCTCTTGCCGGACGGTCAACTGTCTGACCAGCTCTGGCATATTCATACAATTTTTTTCCGTTAATTTTTACGGCTGAATACATTGGAGGAATTTGCTTTATTTTTCCAATAAAATTTTTCATTACTGAGTCAATTTCAGACTCTGTCAGCTCTCGTTCCACTGGCGTTTTACTGACAACTTCCCCGTCAGCATCTTCGGTTTCCGTTGAAAAACCAATCGTAACTTCACCTTCGTAAATTTTACCTGCCGCTTCCATGTATTCTAATAACCGCGTCGATTTTCCAACGGCCACTGGTAAAACGCCTGTCACAGAAGGGTCTAAAGTTCCACCATGTCCAATTTTTTTTGTTTTTAAAATACCACGAAGTTTGGAAACAACATCAAAAGATGTCCAACCCGCTTCTTTATAGACATTTAAAATGCCATTTAAATTTTCATTCATCCTGAAAATTATAGCATTTTTTGACTAAAAAATCACTTACAGTCTTTATGATTGGTCCTTTCCATAAAAAAATTACTGACAGAATGTCAATAATTTCTCTGACTAAAAAAGACTGACCAAAGTCAATCTTTTATTATACCTAATTTCCTGTTGGAACTTTTGTGGCATTTATTGATTTGATTTGTGTACTACCACTATTGAGCGAAGCGTCAGAACCATATTTAGCTATAAGTTGCGCACCTGTCAGTGTTTCTTTAGTTTGCCATTTAACCATTGGCCATGGATCCTGTGCCATTCTTAAACCTGTCTGGGTTGGATCAGGAACTTGTAAATAATAGGTTCCATCAGCATTTTGTTGAATACGTGCTGTATTTTGGATAACATTGACAGGATCAGAATATGTTGATACACCATTTGAACCTACATTAACAAGATAAGTTAAGTAAGATTCTCCAGTATAAACATCAAATTTACCTTGAGCATTATTAACCCATTGAGCATAAACCGCATCTTGCTGCTTTCCAGTTAGAGCTGACCAACTTTTTGGAGAGTCAGCACTTGAAGACGCTGAAGTTTTTGAACTACTTGAAGCGGAAGTTGATTCTTGAGTTGAATCACTCGTTGTACTAGCGCTTTGTAACTTACTACTTGTACTCTTACTTACTTTTGTCGAGCTTGTTTGCGCAAAAGAGGCTGACTTATCAGAAGTTTTATGAGGATAAAAAACTTGATAAGCAATGATTCCGAGAGCAACTACTAAAATGACTGACAAACTGGCAATTGCAATGACTTTTTTGCTGTTTTTTGAACTCGGTTTTGAATGTTTTGCCATAAAAAGCCTCCTTAATAAGCTTGAAAAATACTTTTTTTATAATTAAATTATACTTAAATTTCTTATCTATTTCAAAGAATTTACCTTTAATCAATCTTAATAATACAAAAAGTTACTGACAAATACTCCGTCAGTAACTTTTCTGATTAGTCATTTATATAATTAATCGATTGTTTTAGCATAGGCCGCAGATTGAGTTCCAGCTTGTCGTCCAAAGATAACAATATCAGCAACAGCGTTACCACCAATGCGGTTACCACCATGGAGGCCACCTGTAACTTCTCCAGCAGCATATAATCCTTGAATTGGACTACCATCTTTTTTCAAGACTTGAGTATTTGTATTAATTTTTACCCCAGCCATTGTATGGTGAATTCCTGGAGCCACTTTAATGGCATAATACTTACCTGATATTTCAGTAGTCATTCCTGTTGTACGACCAAAGTCTTCATCTTTTTTAGTTGATACAGCTTTGTTCCAACCATCAATTGTTGAAGTCAATGTTTTTTCATTAATATCGAGCTTGTCAGCAAGTCCTTTGATACTGTCAGCTTCAACGACCATATCTTTAGACATATACTGTTCAACCGCTTTTACTTTATCTTTAGTTCCTTCTCCAAAAATAACATAAGAATATTTTCCTGGTTGTTTAAGTTCAGCAGCAGAAACTTTATCACGAGTATCCATTTCGTTAAAGAAACGTTTTCCTTTTTGATTTACAAGAATCGCCCCTTCACCACGAATTGATTCTGAAACAAGATAACCTGTTTTTTGGAATACAGTTGGATGAATTTGAATTTTATCCATGTCAACTAATTGCCCACCAAGTTCTGAAATCATAGTAATTCCGTCACCAGTTGAACCAGCGGCATTTGTTGTCACATAATCTTTAAGGTCAGGACGATATTTTGCAATCATTTTCTTATTGGCACCGAATCCACCTGTTGTAACAACGACTGCTTTAGAAGAAATATCTTTAGTTTCTCCCTCAATCTTAACTTTAACTCCAGATACTTTACCATCTTTTTCAGTAATTTTGGTAATATCACTGTTTATAAATAAGGGAATATTTCGTTTGGTTATATTTTCTTCAAGACCTTTTACCAAATAACCACCAACTGCTGAACCATCATGTGGTCGGTGAGTTCTTGAAACTGACATTCCCCCTGTCGTAGTTAAATTATCTAAAACAATTCCATTTGTATTTAACCAATCAACAGCACCAGCCGAGTGGTCAACAAAATAACGAAGGAGTGCCTTGTCATTCGTACCGCCGCCACCTTTGAGCGTTTCTTCATAAAATTTATCATTTGAATCAGCGACACCTTGTGCTTTTTCAACTGATGTTTCTGATGCGTTCAAACCAGCTGAGGCTTTTGAAGTATTTCCGCCAGCGATTGGCATTTTTTCTAAAATGACTGGATTCATTCCAGCATCTTTTGCTTCAATTGCAGCAGTCATTCCAGCTCCACCAGAACCAACAATAATCACATCGTATTTATCACTTAAAGTAGAAGGGTCAGCATAGATGTTTGATTTACTTGCACCAGCCGAGGTTTCAACTTTCTGAGACGAACTTGATTGTCCTTTTGTATTCTTTGTATTACTCCCACAAGAAGTCAAAGAGAGGCCCACAAGCGTTAGCAAGCCTAGTTTAGTCCAAATTTTCATAAATTACTCCTTTTGTGTTAAAATTCACATAGTTATTATAACAAATTTATAGCAACTTTCCAAATATCTATAAAATTTTTAGCTGTCATTAAAAATATTTTCAGAATAAATCACAAAAAGTACTGACAGAATCGTCAGTACTTTCCATTTTTACTTATAAAGATTTATGAGTTCGATTGTAACTTAGAATAAGGCTGAGCATGTAGCATCCAACGCACTCCGTACTTGTCAGTAAAATCACCCATTTTTCCACCCCAGAATTGATTTTCAAAAGGTAAATTAACAGTGACTGCCCCCGATTCAACAGCCTTGTTCCAAAAAGCATCTGCTTGTGAGACCGCTTGTCCGTCTTCCGAATCTAAATCAATTAAAATTGAAATGGAATCATAAACAAGAGGATCAACTTTCATAAAATTGTCCGCAGCCATAATGGTTGAACCTAGAATGTCAAATTGAGAATGCATTGTTAAATCGGAAGCCTTCTCGATTGGAACTCCAAATTGTTCAGCTTGTTCTTCAGCCAGAGGCAGTCGTGAAATATTTGTCGCTCCAAGAACATCTTTATAATAATCCAATGCTTCCTTCGTATTATTAAAAGCAAGATAAGGGTGAATATTAGCCATAGTAAGCTCCTTTTCTGATAAAATTTTATAGTAATTACAACTTTAATATTATAACCAGTTTACCACAAGAAAGCGCTTCAATCCATTAATTCTGCTTGTCTATAACAATAATCTGCGTGGTCATTAATCACTCCTACAGCTTGCAAGAAAGCATAGATAACCGTTGAACCTGTAAATTTAAAACCACGTTTCTTCATATCTTTACTCATTTTGTCAGAAAGTTCATTTGTTGCTGGAATTTCTGACTCATCATTAACTTGATGCTGTAAAACTTTTCCGTCAGTAAATGACCAGATGTACTTATTAAAGGAGCCAAATTCTTTTTGAATTTCTAAAACTTTTTGAGCATTAACAATCGCAGCTTTAACCTTTAATTTATTTCTGATAATTCCCGCATTTTGTAAAAGTTCTTGTTCTTTATTCTCGTCATATACTGCTACTTTTTCAATTTCAAAATTATCAAAAGCTTCATAAAAATTTTCTTGTTTATTTAATATTGTTGCCCAAGAAAGACCTGCTTGATTTAAATCAAGGACCAATTTTGCAAAAAGTTCCTGATCATTATGTAAAGGGACTCCCCAATAAGTATCATGATAATGAATCATTTTATCAGTTGACAAACACCAATTACATCTTCTTAATTCAGTCATTTCCTACCTCAATCCAATCACTTTACATAATAGTTATTATGCAAAATCAATAAAATTTCTTTTCCCAATGCTCTCCATCAATCTCATAAACAAATTCTGAGTAAGTTGAGTGAAGCATCATGTCTGCCATTTCAAGAAAACTACTTGCAAGATTCAAATTTGCTAATTGATTAATATCTTGCCAGAAAACTTTCCCTTCATCCGTTTCATTAATCAATTGACCAGAGAATTCTGTTGTTGAATAAAGAAAAACCATATATCTTCTGTTCTTCTTAGGTTCAAACCAATCCTTAACTCCACAAAGTTTTAAATTTGTGATATTAAGACCGGTTTCTTCCTTAATCTCTCTTATTGTTGACGGAATAAGAGCTTCACCTTTTTCCAAATGTCCTCCGGGAAAAGCAATTCCAGTCCATGATTTTTTCCGCTCTTGAACAAGAACTTTATGGTTTTTTTCGTCAATAATGGCACACATATTTGTCAATTCAACTTGTTCTAACTCATGATAAGTCATTGTTTTTCACTACTTTTTCTATTTTTTCTCAATTGGAGCCATTGCTGCTAATAAACGTTTCATTCCAACTTCTGGGAAATTAATCTTGAGTTCCATATTTTTACCAGAACCAGAAATTCCTAATACCATACCTTCGCCCCATTTACGGTGAATCGCTGTATCGCCAATTTGCCAATCTTCTGTTTCAGAATTATTAATCGTCGCTTGAGCTACAGTTGGATTAATGACTGCTTTTCTTTGATGAAGCGCATCTGACATCGAAATCCCACTGGCAAAACCACCAGATTTATAAGAAGCATTGAAGCTTGAATTTGCTTTACGAGCAATCCCAGCATATTCTAGTAATTCATCAGCAATTTCCGAAATAAAACGGCTGGGACGATTATAATTCGTTTTACCATAAAGCACACGTTGATTGGCATTCATTAAGTAGAGCGTTTCTTCTGCTCGTGTAATTCCAACATAAGCCAAACGACGTTCTTCTTCCAACTCATCAATATCTTCATTTACCCGTGATAAAGGAAAAATGTTTTCTTCCATTCCAATTAAGAAAACGATTGGAAATTCCAAACCTTTTGCTGCATGCAGGGTCATCATTGTTACTTGGTCAGATTCTTCCTCATAAGCATCTGTTTCAGAAAGCAAACTAACTTCGTTAAGGAAACGGCTCAACTTATCTAAACCAGTTTCAATAATTGGCTCTCCCGTTTCTTCATCTAGAGGAATTTCTGATTTTTCATCAAACCCTTTAGTTACTGACAAGAATTCTTCAATATTTTCAATTCGTGCTTGATTTTCGATACTTGGCATCATTTGCAAAGCTTTGACATAGCCAGTACGCTCTAACATTTCTTCAACTAATTCTGTGATTGTTGAACTTTCACTATGGGTTCTCAACAAATCAAAGACCATTGCCAAATTATAAATCTCACCAGCCGCTTTTCCACGAATATCGGATAACATAATATCAAAACTTGAATCTGCTAAAGAAAGTCCACGACTGTCAGCAAAACGACGTAATTTTTCTAATGCCCCCGGACCGACTCCTCGTTTAGGTTCATTAACAATTCGTTCAAAACTCATATTATCTGCTGGATTTGCTACTACATTTAAATAAGCAATAACATCTCGAATTTCCTTACGTGAGTAGAATTTAGTTCCCGCAACCATTGTATAGGGAATATTAGATTTAACAAAAGAATCTTCAATTGTCCGAGACTGAGCATTAGTCCGATAAAGCACAGCATAGTCAGCGTAAGAACGTCCGGAACGAATGCCTGATGTGATAATTTCAGAAACCTTATTTGCTTCTTCTTGTTCATTTCCAGCGCGGAAATAAACAATCTTATCTCCAGCATCATTTTGCGTCCAGAGTTCTTTTGGTCGACGTTTTAAATTATTTTTTATGACATTGTTTGCCGCATCAAGAATTGTTTTTGTTGAGCGGTAATTTTCTTCAAGCAAAACAACTTTAGCTTTTGGATAATCCTTTTCAAAGTCTAAGATATTTTGCATATCTGCTCCGCGCCAACCATAGATTGATTGGTCAGCATCCCCAACGACACAGATATTTTGAAAACGACTGGCTAAAAGTTTAACCAACTGATATTGTGCATGGTTGGTATCTTGATACTCATCAACATGAATATATTGAAATTTTCCTTGATAGTAAGAAAGGACATCCGGATTTTCATCAAAAAGGCGCAACGTCTGCATGATTAAATCATCAAAATCCATTGATTCTGCTTTTCGTAATTCTTTTTGGTAAATCTTATAAACACGCGCAACAACCATTTCATATGGATGTCTAGCGCTTGTTTGAGCTTCATAAGCTGATTCATCTAATAAATCATTTTTAGCATTTGAAATCGCATTTAAAAGCCCTTTGGGTTCCCATTTTTTTGGATCTAAATTAGCTTCTTTCAAAATTCGTTTCATCAACGATTTTTGGTCCCCTGGATCTATAATTGTAAAATTACGATTATAACCAATATGGTCGGCATCACGTCTCAAAATTCTTACACACATTGAGTGAAAGGTCGCAATTAATGTATCTTGTGCTCTTGGAGTAAGTGATAAAGCACGCTCCCGCATTTCTTTTGCCGCTTTATTTGTAAAGGTAATCGCTAAAATATTCCAAGGATTAACCATTTTTTCATCAATTAAGTAAGCAATTCGATGAGTTAAGACACGAGTCTTACCCGAACCAGCTCCTGCCATAATCAATAAAGGCCCTTCCGTAGTTTGGACCGCTTCTGCTTGTTTTTCGTTCATTCCTTGTAATAGTGGATTCATTTTATTCTCCTAGCTGCAAATCATTATTAATTATATCATAAGTAAATCACTTAATGCGAGTTTCCTTTTTTCTTAACCGTGCTTATAAAGTATCAAAATAGCCCCCACTCATAAAACATTAATGATATAATAAAAGGAAAAGGAAAAAATTAAATGATTTTTTTATCAACTGTACTAATTTTATGCTGTCTTTGGTATTTTTTTAAGTTTTTAGCCCATTTTTCTCCTAAAATTCATGATGAGGTTCGAAAATTATCTGTCTATACTCATTTTCTTTCAAAATGGCTTCAGTCAGCACCTGCAACATTTACCTATACCGCCATTTTTTGCGCTTTTACACTAGTTCAAAGAACTGCACCAGAACACCTGATTAATATTTTAACGAATCATTCTTCAACAAGTATAGCTCGGGTATCTGATAAGCCAATTTCTACTTTTTTTGATAGTGCTTTTTGGGTTGCGGATAATGGAGCAGGTCTCCTCATTTATGTAGCCATTTTTTGGACGATTATTGCTTGGGCAGAACGAAAATATGGTTCACCAAGAATGATTGTCATTACATTATCCGGTCATATTTTAGCCAGTCTCACTACTATTTTTCTTGAACTTTGGGCAATAAATAGCGGACGTGCTCCCAGTTCTTTAGCAATGGCAACTGATGTTGGTGTTTCATATATTATGGTTGCTGGATGTGCTGCTGCTATTCTCTTGATGAAAAAATGGCTACACTATATTGGTTTAGTAGCCATTGGTCTTTTCATTTTACTTCCTTTATTTATTGATCACAGCATTTGGGACACAGGACATTTATTCGCAACTATCTTTGGCTTTATCTCTGCTAGATTACTCCTTAAATTATCACCTGTGCGTACGGTCAGTTCTCCTTACGAACTTCTTTTGAAGTGCCGTTCAGAACTCTCCAACAAATAAAGACTAACCATACACCAGCAAGTACCCCATTAATCTGCTGACCCAGAGGGCCTACTAACTGAGGGATTGCACCCGCAATGAAAGAAAGTAAAGTTGTAATTACAAAAGCAATGACCAAAAGCAAAACAAATTTATTTCGATAAACTGAAAGTGAAAAAATCACTCCTGTAAGAATAAATAATAAGGCTAAAACGCTCAATCCGTCATGTAAAAAGAGTTCAGGTGCTTTAAGGGGATTGGGAATTCCCTCACTGTGAGCAATATCAGCATAAGGAAAAAGTGTAGCTAAGCCTGTTGCTGCACCAAATCCCGCAATTGAAAGAAAAATTATGAGAAGACGTTTGTCTTCTCTTTCATTTTGTTTAAAAAGTCCCCACGCAAGTATCAAAGAAAAACAAGCGAAAAGAATATCTGTTAAGGTGAATAATTGATGATAAGGTTGATTAAGTGCAGAAAGTCCACTCAATAGACTTGAGTTAACTACTGTTGGATTTAACCAAAATGCAAGAATCCAAGCATTGTACAATAAGGCAGCACAAATAGCAATAATGATTAAGTAATTACTTTTTTTCATTTTCTGAATCTACTCCTAAATCAGCTGCTTCAGTTGGTAAATAGAACTCTGCCATTGCAAAAGCAGGCAAACCATAACTGAGCGCTCTTTTTAACTCTGGCAAAGCATCTTCATTAGCTTCAGGGTCTGGAAAAACTTCTGATAAATCCATTAGAATTTCATCTTCAAGTAGATTACTAAGAAGGTTCTTTAAGGATTCAATTGATTGATAAGCCCATAAAACTGTTACTTTTGAATTCTGAATAGAAAATACCTTATCATATCCCGCAGCCAATGCCAAATAATCCTGCTTATCTACTTCAACAAATCTGTTTGATAGCAAATCTCTTCTAATTCTTGATAAATATTCTGTCCGTTCAATAAATTTTGTATGGTCTATTTTTTCGATATCTGTCAGTTCTCTTAGGGTTTTTGAAAGCATTTTCCATGAGTTAACCCGTAAACTCAATTCACCTGTTTGCGTGCGCATCAGATTTCCTTTAACCAATACTCTATCACCAACGGTCACATCTTTTTTCCATATTGCAAAATTTTCTAAACGATTTTCTAATTCAGCATATTCATTAAGAGTGTCACGTTTTATAACCAATTGAATTTTTGCTTGATTATCTACCAAATCTGCAAATTGCATTGCGCCTCGGCCACGCAAACTAATTAATTTCCCATGAATGCTATATTCTTTTTCATCAAATTCGTCAACTGATTCAAATTTATTTCTAAGAGTTTCTACTGATTCTGTTTCGCTATCGGGAAGACTAAATGGCGGAATGCCATTTTCTCTAAGATCATTTAATTTTTTTAGATAACTGTCATCATGACCAGTTTCATTCAATAATTCCAATCGTTTATTTTCTTCAAGCCGATGAACCTTTTTGATGAAATCTGATTTTTTCCACCAGCCATTTTCTGTTCTAGGGTCATAATCTCGTGAAAAGAAACTTTTGATTTTAGAAAAGATATTCGTCGGAACAAATCCTTCAGCTTGGCCAATTGCAAAAAGAACTGAAGTAAGAGAACCGCCATTATCATAACAAATATAACGCGTTCGCCATTCTGGCAAGTAAATATCATTTGAACGATAAAGTGATTCCAATTGGTACCAACGCGAAAAGAATTTCATTACTGTTCGTGCCGCTTTATCTAAGGCATTGGCTTGCAATGTTTCTCCGTTAATGAAGAATTGCCGTGCTGCCGCGAAATTTAAACTAATTTCACTTATCTCTTTTTCTTTAGCTGCTTCTATCAAACTACTAATCATGAAAGTGACAGCTCCATTCATTGCCTCAGGGGAACGTCTCATCGTATCAAGTGACAGTTTATCTGACCCCACTGGAACGAAGGATAAAATTCCTTGAACTTTTCCAGCAGCATCGGATGCTGTTACAATCATTAATTGTTGGTCTGTTGGATCACCAAATCGACTTGAAGCCATTGAATAACCACGTTCATCACCATTTCGCCATTGTTCTGTTAATTTGGTTAAATTACTAAGTTCTGGAGTAGGAATTTCAGCCTGGCGACGAATCTTGACTTGATAGTTTTCTCTTTTTGCACGACGCATAACTTGTGCCACATCATGCATGGCTGGATTTTCAATAGAAAAGTCACGAACGATAACGACCGCTTCATCCCCGAATACAGTTGCGTTCAGCCCTAATTGAGCATACATTTTTGCTCCTGCTTCAGAGGAGCCGATAACGCCTGGTGTCCAGCCCTGTGCTCGTGCAAGGTTGAGAAATGCTTCTCCCGCACTTTTCCATGATTTTTCATCTCCGATTGGGTCGCCGCTGGCTAACAAAACATCTCCAAAAAGATGATAAGTGATGGCAGCTTTTTTATTTTTAGAAAAGATAGCTTTTTTATCTCTGCGAGTCGCAAAGTAAGCAAGCGAGTCATTATCACCATAATCTAGAATTAGCTGACGGATTGCTAGTTCTTGTTTCGCATTTGCCGAAAGTTCTTTTTGAGTAGAGCGCGTAAAACTGAGAAATGCACTAATAAAACCAAGAAGCATAATGACTGAAATTGTACTACTTACCCAAATATTATTCCCTGAACTATATGGGAAAATTTCCTGACCAAAAGGAAGAAGATAACGGAAATCACTGACAGATTCTCTAAAAACGTAAGCAATTCTTTGAGCTAAAGATACAGAACCATGGAAAGTTAAAAATGAAACGATCACTCCACCAATGATAGAGCAGACAAATCCTACAGCTGCAATAATTATACCTTTCCACCAAGTACCATTCACAATTTTTGTTGGAAAAGCATTACGAGATAGAATCATTAATATCGCTGTCGCAAGAGAAACAACTACCCCCAGAATAACAAATAACAGTGAGAAGATAGAAAATTGTGACATATCAAGTGCTTCTTTGGTCACAAGTCCAAAGAAATAGGCCAATAAGAAAATAAGACCAAATGCAACAAAAGCTAATTGGAAATAGATAATTTCTATCCAAAGGGCCAATCTTCTCCGGTGTCGAATTGAGCTTGCTAAAATAAATAGAACAATTGCATTAAAAATACTAAAATCGGTAGGAAGGGCAAAAAGATAGAGGAAACCGGATAATAGTTTTTGAACAGGAGGCATCAACCAGCCGACAATCCCAACTATTAAAGCGTAAATTGAGGCAAATTGTAATAAATGCCCAAGAAGTTTTGCAGACTTATCCTGCCATGGTTTTACTCGTTTTAATCTTTGTTTTACCTTATCTTGCTTAACTTTAGCTGATTTTTTATTTTTCATAACTTCCTTCTATCAAATAACTTTTATCCAAAAATAATTAATATATGTCGTTATCATATCATTTTTTCAATATTTTTTCATCCATTTTTATATTCGGAGGATAATCAAAAACCTTGATTATTTACAAGGTTTTTTCATCTATCGTATTCTCTATTGAATCGCATCCATAAAGAAATTCATTAATTTTCATCAAGAGCAGGGGGATATTACGATTTACAAAATCTCCATGCATTTTCCCACCATAGGGCTGATAATCAAATTGTTCATCTGTCAACTTCATACGATAAGTTTTAAGTGCTAACTTCCAAATCTTTAACTGAATAATAAATGGATAAGTAATCGGAACTTGAGGGCTTGTTATTACTTGTATTTTTTCAGCTGATAAATTTGTTTTTTCCAATAATTGATTAAGTTTATCTACGAATGAAACAGGAATACAATCGAACATTAATTGAACATCAGCAGATTGCAACCAGGGACTACGATCTACGACAGGATCCATTGATACAAGTGCATAATTTCCAAGTAATCCATGATAAAGTGCACCCATACCCCCACGGGAAGAACCAGCACATAGTATATTCTCTCTAAGTATTCCTTCTTCTTTGGCTGTTTTTTCAATGAGTTCTTGAATATTCTGCTCGTAATCTTTAAAATTTGGGGTATTAAGATAATAAGAGCCATTAATTAAATTACTATCTGCAATTCTTAATACCACTGTATTTTTAGCAATAGAGCCTGTAATTCCTTCAAAAGGGTTAGGAAAGAAGTTTTCCCGAGCATTCCCGTGATTGTAGCTTAATAGTCCTGGAAACCAAACCAAAAGTTTTTTAGTAAAAAAATCAGGCTGGTTTCGTGGAATTTCTAAGTCATAAAAAACTCCTTTATATTGCTTTAATCCAATTTCTAAATCTTTTCTCTTAACAGCGTAAGCTCGACCGGCATAATAACCGTCAATGGTTTTATCTTCTAAAAGAAGCTGACGTAGTTTTTCATTTGCCACTGACTCTGTTTCCATACAT
The DNA here is from genome assembly GCF_052544945.1 of Lactococcus sp. KTH0-1S. Classification (NCBI taxonomy): domain Bacteria; kingdom Bacillati; phylum Bacillota; class Bacilli; order Lactobacillales; family Streptococcaceae; genus Lactococcus; species Lactococcus sp. KTH0-1S. Next base: position 1,094,465 of record NZ_CP195165.1, on the reverse strand, counting down.
GCTGCAACTAAATCATTTTCAATCGGGCAAAGGCTATCAAAATAATCATAACCGATTAAATCAGTAGCAATCAAAGCAACTTGAAAATGTTCCATTCCTGGACGAAGCAAATGACTTTTTTGCATTTTTTCTATCTGACCTTCAAAAATACAAGTGACGTGCCCTTGACTATCTAAAATTAATAGCCGCTCATTTTCAATTTTCCATGTTTGTTCAAAGTCACTATGCATTCCTTTTATCTTACCATCAGCTTCAAATGACCAGATTCCCCATTTTGTATAGCTTGGCAATTGACAAAAATAAAATATTTTTCCCAGTAAAAAATTATATAAATCTTCATTCATTTTGTTTTTCCCTTTTTTGTTTAATTTATGATAACTGTTGCATTTGCTTTTACGATTTGAACTACAATTTTGTAAGATATATCTTCACTCTCAATATGTTATTTAAATTACTTTTTTTACTTTATTTTACAATAATTTTATACTCCTATTCTCTTTTTTAATCAATTACTTTGAAATAAAAAAAGTCCCGTGAGTTTCACGGAACTTTTTGATTTAGATTTCTTAAATCAGAAATTTTTAATTTGATTATATTTGGTTTCAAATGAATTTTTCATGGTATCGGTTGCTTTATCATAAGATGTCTTATCTACAAAAGTTCCATGCACAATGATTCGATGAGTTGCTTCAGCATCGGCACAGGTTACTAAAGTGATTTCTTTTTTACCTGGGCTATCATTGATGACTTCAACATGTTCTGGCGTCACTACATCAATCTTATCAATTTTATACTGATAGATATTATCTTTATCAGTCACATAAATTGTCATGCCTGCTTTTGCTTTCTCTAACGGAGTGAATAAGATAGATAAGTCAGAAGTAAATCCAGTCATATTATGACCAGCTAAACTATAGTTACCTTCACCCATGACTTCGTCAGCTTTCATTGTTCCCGCTCCATATAAAAGTGAAGTATTTCCAACCCCTTTAAAGATAGGAAGATTGATATTTAATTCGGGAATTGCAATACCACCAATTACAGGTAGAGGTTGACTATTAAACTGGTTAGTAAGGACTGATTGAAAATCCACTGATTTTACCGCAGCAAAATCAAAACTTACATCAGCTTTTTTATTTTTTTCTATCTTTTCTTGTGAAACATTATGAAGTTGATATTTATTACTATTTGTTGCAATCAACATGTTACGAATTGGCTTATTAAAAATTAAGACTAATCCCACTATAAATAAAAGAACAATAAATGTATTTAACAGCCAATTATATTTTCCTCTTTTAGTTTTTTTACGCTCTGCCATTTTTGCCCACCTTGTCTTTTTGTGTACTCTTTTTATTTATTGTACCATGCTTTAAGTTCTGAGTCAAAAGTTTTAATTGTTTTACAAAAAAATCTTGCATATAGCAAGATTCAAACATTTATTTTATTTTTGTAATATTACCAACTTCAAATGTTTTTTTATCTGAAAGCTGGAATTTGTCTTTCAGTCCAGGTGTAATATAAACCTTATTATCTTTATCGACAAATACAGCCTCAACATTTTTCAACTTTTCAACGTATTCGTAACCTTTTTTGGTTCCCATGGCATATATCATTGTTGACAAACCATCACCATTGGTCTTATCTTTTCCTGAAATTAACAAGGTGATACTGGCAATATCATTCTCAAAAGGATAGCCTGTCTTAGGATTTAAAATATGACTGTATTTATGACCATCGACTTCTAAATATCGCTCGTAAATCCCTGAAGTATTGACGTGTTCATTAGAAGCTTTAATAATCCCCATTTGAGTCCCAGTTGGATCATTTGGATTCTTAATTCCGATTGTCCACGGACTGTCAGCACCTCTCGGTGAATGACCAATCACATAAATCGAACTAGAACCCAAGTTGACAATCCCTGTGGTAACACCATCTTTTTTGAGTGAATCAACCATTTTCATGGCAACAAACCCTTTGACAATGGAACCCAAGTCCAAACGAACACCTTTTTTTGTCAGATAAATTGTTTCATTTTTATCATCAAACTTTATGTCATGATAATTAATTAAAGGTAAAACTTGATCAATTTCTGATTGAGCAGGCTTTCTAGCATTATCCATTCCAATGTTCCAAAGACTTGTCAGCGAACCAATTGTAATATCATAACCTAAATCTTTAGCTGAATAGTTATAACCAGCTTTAACCAATTCATATACATTTGAATTCACCTTGACAGGTTTAATTCCTGCACTTTGATTAATCTCATCAATTTGTGAACCTGATTGATTAACGGTTGTTAAATTATTATATTCAACAGGAAGTTTTAGAGCCTTTTCAACTGCAGCTTCTTTTCCTTTGTCATAAACAGTGATTTTAATGTAAGTTCCCATTGTCGTCACGTCTTCATTAATTGGTGACGTTAATAAATTACGATTATCTTTTTGACTTGATTTTCCATTAGCGCAAGCACTTAAGCTGATTAAACTAAGTGCTGCTAGAACCCAAATTATTATTTTTTTCATTCTCTAATTTTTACTGACAGAGCTGTCAGCACCATCTTATTCAGTCAGAAAGTCTGTCAGTAACTGGCAGACTTTCTTTTCAATTATTCTTCGTTATTGTCAGTAGAAATTGTTTCATCAGTAAGTTCTGGTGCATCAACTTCTTCATCTTCAATGACCGGATCTACAAGTGCAAAGGTTACAATTTGTGCTTCATCATCAAGTCGCATTACTTTAACCCCTTGGGCAGCTCGACCAGTTTGAGAAATGTTAGCCACATTTGTACGGATAATAACCCCTGTATCTGTAATAACCATCAAATCTTCGTCACCATTGACAGCAGTTAAACCAGCTAATTTACCAGTTCTTTCTGTGACATTCATGACTTTCATCCCTTTACCACCACGGCCTTTTGTTGGATATTCCGAAGCCTGAGTTCGTTTACCAAGACCATTTTCTGAGATAACAAGGACTTCTTGACTGTCATCAATTCGTGAAGTTCCGACAACATAGTCGCCTTCTCTGAGGTTAACCCCTTTAACACCAGCTGCTGCACGTCCCATATCACGAACAACTGCACCTTTAAAGCGAACTGAGTATCCCAAATGAGTTCCGATAATCACCTCATCTTCACCCGAAGTTCTAAGCACGTTAATCAACTCATCGCCATCACGAAGTTTCAATGCCTTCAAACCATTTGTCCGAATATTGCTAAATTGACTCGTTGAAGTTCGTTTAACAATTCCGTTGCGTGTTGTGAAGAAGAGATATTTCGCCGCTTGATCACGGTCAACATTGATAATTGTTGCAATTTTTTCACCATCATCAAGCTTGAGGAGATTGACAATTGGCAATCCTTTTGCTGTCCGACCGTATTCAGGAATTTCATATCCTTTCATTCGGTAAACACGTCCAAGATTTGTAAAGAAGAGTAAATGATCATGTGTTGATGTAGATACCAAATGTTGAACAAAGTCATCATCAGACATTCCCATTCCTTGAACACCACGTCCACCACGATTTTGGGCACGGAATTCGTCATTAGCTAGACGTTTGATATATCCTTTATTTGATAAAGTAATCAATACATCTTCTTCCTCAATCAAATCTTCATCTTCAAGAGTAAGAACTTCACCAACTAACAATTCTGTTCGACGTTTGTCAGCAAATTTACGTTTAACTTCTTCTAATTCTTCACGAATAATTTTCTTAACACGTTCAGGTTTTGCCAAAATATCGGCTAAGTCAGCGATTAAAGCAACTAAATCTTGGTATTCCGCCTCAATTTTATCACGTTCCAATCCGGTCAAACGACGCAAACGCATATCAAGAATAGCTTGCGATTGTTTTTCAGAGAGGAGGAATTCATCCATCATTGTTTTTTGTGCAATGGCATCCGTTTGTGATTCACGGATAATTGTAATGATACGGTCAATATTATCAAGAGCGATACGTAAACCTTCCAAGATATGTGCGCGTGCTTCTGCACGTGCTTTATCAAAGGCTGTACGACGTTCAACAACTTCTATTTGATGTTCAATATAATCAACTAATATTTCTTTCAAAGAAAGAATTTTAGGAATTCCTTTTTCGATAGCCAACATATTGAAACCAAATGAAGTTTGCAAACTTGTTAGTTTGAACAGATTATTTAAGATAACGTGTGCTGATAAGTCACGACGAACTTCGATAACCACGCGAATTCCTTCACGGTTGGATTCATCACGAACCGCAGTCAATCCTTCAATTCGTTTTTCATGGTTCAAACGAACAATATGTTCAACCAAACGTGCTTTGTTGACCATATATGGTAATTCAGTCACAACAATACGTTCTTTCCCACCAGCCATTTCTTCAATGTGGGTTTTTGCACGTAATGTAATCGAACCTTTACCAGTTTCATAAGCACGACGAATACCGGATTTCCCCATAACCAAAGCCCCTGTTGGGAAGTCAGGACCAGGAATCACAGACATCAAATCAGTAACTGAAGCTTCTGGATTTTCCATGAGCATATCTACTGCATCAATTGTTTCACCCAGATTATGTGGTGGAATGTTTGTTGCCATCCCAACGGCAATCCCTGTAGTTCCATTAACTAAAAGGTTTGGAAAACGAGCAGGTAAAACGAGCGGTTCACGTTCAGTACCGTCGAAATTGTCCATGAAATCAACGGTATTTTTGTTGATATCACGCAACATTTCCATAGCAATTTTACTTAAACGAGCTTCGGTATAACGCATCGCTGCGGCACCGTCTCCGTCCATTGAACCAAAGTTACCGTGTCCGTCAGCAAGCATATGACGATAAGACCACCATTGAGCCATACGTACCATTGCTTCATAGATTGAACTATCTCCGTGTGGGTGATATTTACCCATAACTTCACCGACAATACGTGCCGATTTTTTATGTGGTTTATCTGGAGTATTTCCAAGTTCATTCATTCCGTAGAGAATACGACGGTGAACGGGTTTTAAACCATCACGTACATCAGGAAGTGCCCGTGCAACGATAACTGACATTGCATAGTCACGAAATGACGTCTTCATCTCCTCAACTAAATTGACATTGATAACATTTTTGTCTTGCATGTTTGCCTTGTAAAATCTCATTAAAATGAAATTTTACTTTCCTTTCTTGCTTTCGGAAGAGTTTGCCCCAATTGACAAACAGATTAACTATATTATACCAAATTTCACACGAAAAGTCAGCTTTTCTCATAGATTTAGACTAGTTTTTACAATTAATCCTTAGATATTTTTAAGAATACTTATCCTTTTGTTTTAATCTAAAAAAACATCAAAAAAACCCTGAAAAAATCAGGGATAATCTGGCTTTATTCCACATTGAGCGGATTTAAATCAAAAGCATTTGCTTTGCGTTGTTCACGACGAGCAATGAAAGGTAAAAGCATACCAAGTAAAATTAAGACAATTGGTGTCAAAATATTCGATGCAAGTTGGAACCACCATGCAGATGGATTAGCAGCATAGTCTAATTTTGGAACCATTCCTAACACGCAGGCGATGAGTGTAAAGAGAAAACACCAAGCACCAGCAATCATGGCGAGACGTTTTTGTTTGATAAATTTATATTCAGATTGGAAATGTTTTACTGCCCGATTTAACATAATGAAGGCAAAGAAGACCCAAAGATAACGCATTGGCATCACGACTGAATTTAAATTAGTCAACCATTTGACTAATTCATTCATATCACCGATTCCAAGTAATGGTAAAAGAATAATGATACTTACAAGAATCCCTGTTAATGTATAACCATTTTTAAGCGTTCCTTTGTTCGTTTTTTTACGCAACCATGCTGGAACGAATTCTGGGTCAGCATCAGCAAGCAAAATGCGTAATGGCGCATCAATAGAGAAAGCTAAGGCAGCAATTTGTCCTACACCGTTAGTTAAAGCATAGACAATCATTAAAAAGTTTCCGACACCAAAGTGTTGACCTAAAATTTGGAATGCGGCATAAGCACCATTACCCATCAAGTCATTTGGTAAATTACCGCTTGAGAAAATCATCCCCATGGCAATCGAACCTAAGACGGCACAGATACCAACCATTCCGGCAAGTAAAAACATCCCTCTTGGAAATTCTTTTGCTGGGTTTTTCGTTTGATTAACATAAGGAGAAATTTTTTCAGCACCACCGACAGCAAAAACCAGCATTGAGATAGTTGTGAAATAACTGAAGTCAAATTTAGGGATATAAGTTTTAATATTTCCCATGTCAGGCGTTGCAATGTGGAAATCTTTTGCGATAAAAGGTGCTCCAATCGCCATGACAATGAAAAGTAAACTCATAACAAACATTGCTGTTCCCGCAAGCCCACCAATCACTTTAAGAGTATTTAACCCTTTTGTTGACAACCATAAGAAAGCTAAAAAAATTGCTAAGGAAGCCAGAGCAACAGCGGTCATTGACATCTGATTAACCAGATTTCCGTTTCCTTGACCCACCCAACCAAAAGCAATCAAAATCGCTTGTGGTTTTTGAGCCAAATAAGGAATGTGAACTACCCAATAAGTCCATGCGGCATAATAAGCCAAGCGTTTTGTACTGGTATTTTCAACCCATGAACTGACCCCACCTTTACTATCTTTAAAAGTTGAACCCAGTTGACCAACAATAAGTGCATAGGGAATAAAGTACAAAGCCAAAATTAACAGCCATGAGGTAACAACAGTAATTCCTTGTTGGGCAAAGTTATTAACAACACTCCCCATCCCCCAAACCATGTTAAAGGCAATGAATGCGACGGTAAACCATCTAATTTTTTTTGTGTCCATAAAACTCCTTAAATTTTTTGAATAAATCGCGGACATTGACAATTTATTGTTTAGCGCTTTCTTTTAAGCGTCATTAAAATTATAAAATATTACAGACTCTCCTGTCAATTTTTTACTGTAATCAAAAAAGATACATAAATTTTTAAGTATCTTTTAAATGTTAAGAAAAGTTTAAAGACTTTCAAGAGCTTCTTTAATCGGTGTTTTTCCATTGTGCATTGAAATGACTTTTCCAATTGAATGATTGGTCATCACTAATTCTTTGATAGTATCTGCCACATCGCCTAACGTGTTACTTGCAGAAACCTCATCATTAATATCAATCAATCCTGTTGCCTCTTCCTCTGTTAATGCTCCAGGTTGAATGATTGTATAATCTAAATTTGTTTCTTTAGTAAGATATAAATCAGCAAAATGTTTAGCAATATAATAATCTTTTAATGCATCAAAGCCGGTACCAATCCATTTTTCTGGTTGAAGAGAAAAAATCGTACTTAGTAAGATAAATCGTTTCACTTCTGCTTTCTCAGCTGCCTGCATGAGTTTGACAGCCCCATATAAGTCAACTTTCAATAAACTTTTTCCACCTGAGCCTGAAACATTAATAATAGCATCCATTCCATGTAATTGCTTGGCCATTTCCTCTGGTGTCCAATCAACATCAAAATGAACCGCTTTTACATTATTATATTGAGGAACTTGCTCAACTTTTCTTGCTCCAGCATAGATTTGATGGTCCGTTGTTGAGAGAGATTTAAGCAAACTTTTACCTACACGTCCGGTACTTCCAACGATAAATATTTTCATTTTCTACCTCTTTTCTACTTCTTTTATTGTAACAAAAAACCACCTTGATGGTGATTTTAAGATGTTTTATTCTTCATCCATTGAGAGCACAGATAAGAAGGCTTCTTGAGGGACTTCTACTGAACCGATGGCTTTCATTCGCTTTTTACCGGCTTTTTGTTTTTCAAGGAGTTTTCGTTTACGGGAAATATCACCACCATAACATTTGGCCAATACGTTTTTACGAAGAGCTTTAATATCTGAACGAGCAACGATTTTATTTCCGATAGTCGCTTGAATTGGCACTTCAAATTGTTGACGTGGAATGAGTTTTTTAAGTTTTTCAACAATGACTTTTCCGCGTTCAAAGGCAAAGTCTTTGTGGACAATGAAACTTAGGGCGTCGACTTTTTCGGCATTTAAGAGAATGTCCATTTTCACAAGATTTGATGGACGATAGTCAGAAATTTCATAATCAAAACTGGCATAACCTTTAGTTGATGATTTAAGTTTATCAAAGAAATCAAAAACAATTTCACTCAATGGAATATTATATATGATATTGACCCGATTTGCGTCTAAATAATCCATTGTTAGGAAAATTCCACGTTTCCGTTGAGCTAATTCCATAACCGGACCAACGAAATCATTTGGTACCATGATTTGAGCTTTAACAAATGGTTCTTCGATGTTTTCAATGCGCGTAGGATCTGGGAATTCTGATGGGTTGGCTACTTCAAGGGTTTCACCGTCTGTTGTATTGATATGATAAACAACGGATGGCGCGGTCATAATCAAATCAATACCAAATTCACGTTCTAAACGTTCTTGAATGACATCCATATGCAAGAGACCGAGGAAGCCACAACGGAATCCGAAACCAAGCGCTTGCGATGTTTCAGGTTCAAAACGAAGACTAGCATCGTTTAATTGAAGTTTTTCAAGTGCCTCACGGAGGTCATTGAATTTATTTGACTCAATTGGATAAATCCCAGCGAACACCATTGGGTTCATTTCTTTATAACCCTTTAGGGCCTCAGTTGCTGGATTTGATGCGAGGGTCACGGTATCTCCGACACGTGTGTCCGCAACGGTTTTAATAGATGCTGCTACATAACCAACATCTCCAGCCATCAAGAAATCACGAGAAACAGCTTTTGGTGTGAAAATACCAACTTCTGTGACATCAAATTCTTTACCGTTACTCATCAATTGAATACGGTCCCCAACTTTAAGCGAGCCGTCAATGACCCGAATTTGAAGAATAACGCCTCGATATGCATCATAAACTGAGTCAAAAATCAAAGCTTTGAGCGGAGCATCAACTTCACCTTGAGGGGCAGGAACTTTCTCAACGATTTGTTCAAGAATTTCTTCAATCCCAATCCCAGCTTTGGCTGAAGCAAGAACGGCTTCAGAAGCATCTAAACCAATCACATCTTCAATTTCTTGACGGACCATTTCTGGGTCAGCAGCTGGTAGGTCAATCTTATTGATGACTGGTAAAATTTCAAGGTCATTATCCAAAGCAAGATAAACATTTGCAAGGGTCTGGGCTTCGATTCCTTGTGCGGCATCAACAACTAAAATTGCTCCCTCACAGGCAGCGAGGCTTCGTGAAACTTCATAAGTAAAATCGACGTGACCTGGCGTGTCAATGAGGTGGAAAATATAAGTTTCACCATCTTTGGCTTTATAATTTAACTCGATAGCATTTAATTTAATGGTAATTCCGCGTTCACGTTCAAGGTCCATTGAGTCAAGAAGTTGGGCTTGCATTTCTCGTTTTGAAACAGTTTCAGTTTGCTCGAGAATACGGTCAGCAAGTGTTGATTTTCCGTGGTCAATATGGGCGATAATCGAAAAATTACGAATTTTTTCCTTACGCGCGTTCATTTCTTGTAGATTCATTTTGATTCCTTTATAAGAGTTCTTGTGGACCTAAACTGGTTTGAAATTTACTTTTCATCCACTGAACTTTCTTTTTGCTTTTTTATAACTAAAAATCAGTTAGAATAATTATAGCATATTTTGCAATAAAAAACCGCTCTTATTATGTAGAGAGCGGTTCTGTGAGAGCTATAATTACTTTTATTTTATAGCAAAATATTCTATAAATTACATTTTAATCAAATTATTGGATTCTCAATTAAATAGTAATGAAATTTGAGAACTCCGTCTTCTATATCAGACAAAATTATTGAAATAAGTGCTGGTCAAAGTTTTCATCATTGTCAGGAAATTCTTGGTCAATTTTGGTTATTTTACCAATTTCAATCTCAAGATTTTCTGTAATGAAATTTTGGACATGTGCGGTAAAAGTTTTATCATCACTGACAAAATGTAAGTGAAAACCAAGACCAAAAAGGTCAGTCAAATGTTTTGGCGCCCAAACTCCAACCATAATTCCAGAAATGTTTTCTTTTGTAAAATAAGGTTGGTCAGCCATAATTTCGTCATAAGGACGAGTGTTATTGGCTGGTTTGCTACTAACTGTCACTTCTTTGAATTGACCAGTCATAACAATAGTATAAGCGGTATTTGCTGTTGGAAATCGCTTGGTCAGTGCTGACAGAAAATCTTCTGAATTACTGACAGAGCTGTCAGTAAATTTTGCGATTGGCTGATGTTCGACCATTGCCACATAAGGCATTGTCTCATCTTCTTCAACTAATCGAACATGATTTTCTGAGTCCCCGTGATAAGCGATTCCATTGATAATGGTCACTTCTCCATTTGCAGTATCAAGTGTGCCGATACCGACTGAGCCGTGTTCTAGTGCTTCTTTGAGGGTAATCGTCCCCTTATAAAAACCACTAGAAAGTGTCGTAAAAGTATTGTGTTGGAATATTCTGCTATTCATAATGATATTATTTTATCACTTTTTTTTGTTAGTAGTATCAAATATGTTTTATAAATTTTTTTCAAATTTTATAGAGCAAAAAATCCCTGTATTTGGTATAATATTGCTTATGACAATAAAAACTTCATTTGCAAAGTTTGCTGGTAATTCATCACGCTTTGTCTTGGAAAAATTTTTCAAGCGCGGTTCAACTTTACCAGGAAAAATTGCTTTAAAATTTGATCCTGAAATTCTTAAATCACTGACAAAAAATTATGAAATCATTGTTGTGACTGGGACAAATGGAAAAACATTGACCACAGCACTGACCGTGGGGATTTTAGAAAAGGCTTTTGGACCGGTTGTGACAAATCCAACTGGGGCTAATATGATTACGGGGATTGTATCCACATTTTTGAAAGCTCCCAAAGCTGGAGGCGACCGAAAAGGGAGCGTTCAGGCGGCGAATGGGAAGAAATTTGCTGTTCTTGAGATTGATGAAGCGAGTTTGCCAAAAATCACTGAATATATCAAACCTTCGTTATTTGTGTTTACTAATATTTTCCGTGACCAAATGGACCGCTATGGCGAGATTTACACTACTTATGACTTTATTGTCAAGGGTGCGGCAAATAGTCCCAAAGGGACGGTTTTGTTAAATGGCGATAGTCCACTTTTCAACTCAAAAAAATTAGTTAATCCTGTAAAATACTATGGTTTCAACCATGAAAGCCATGAACCTACTCATGCTCATTACAATACTGAGGGGATTGTTTGTCCGGTTTGTCATCATATTTTGGCTTACAAGATGAATACCTATGCTAACTTAGGAAATTATATCTGTGAAAATTGTGGCTTTAGTCGTCCACAATTAGATTATCAACTGACAGAATTATCAGAGATTACAAATACTTCTTCTAAATTTGTCATTGATGGGACAGATTATAAAATTAATGTTGGCGGACTTTATAATATTTATAATGCTCTTGCTGCTGTATCTGTCGCTGAATATTTCAATGTGCCAAAAGAAACAATTGCGGCTGGTTTTGAACTTTCCAAAGCAGTTTTTGGTCGTCAAGAAACGCTTGAAATTGATGGAAAAAAAGTAACCATTGTTTTGATTAAAAATCCAGTAGGTGCTAATCAAGCCCTTGAAATGATGAAATTAGCCAATTATCCTTTCACTTTAGTTAGCCTTTTAAATGCCAATTATGCTGACGGAATTGACACAAGTTGGATTTGGGATGCTAATTTTGAATTAATTAATGATATGGAAATTGATCAAATTATCACAGGTGGTGTTCGTTCATCTGAAATGGCTAGAAGAATGCGTGTGACAGGATTTAATGCCGAAAATATTTCTGAACGCAAGGAACTTTCAGAAGTCTTAGAAGCAATTAAAGAGAGTCCAAAAGAGCATGTTTATATTTTGGCAACTTACACTGCCATGTTACAAATGCGTGAATTATTGGCTGAGGGTCATTATCTTGGAAAGGAAATGCGTTAAATGGCTTATATCTCTTTAAAATCAAATCTTGAAAATCCAAAGTATTCCCTCAATGTGGCTCATCTTTATGGTGATTTAATGAATACTTATGGTGATAATGGAAATATTCTCATGCTCAAGTATGTCGGAGAAAAATTAGGGGCAGAGATGACCTTCAATATCGTTTCTTTAGGTGATACTTTTGCAAAAGAAGATTATGACCTTGTTTTCTGGGGTGGTGGTCAAGATTATGAGCAAGAAATTATTGCTGACCAATCATTGAATGACTTGTCAGCACCTTTAAAAGATTACATTGAATCTGAAAAACCACTTCTTGCAATTTGCGGTGGTTATCAAATGCTCGGTCAGTACTATGTTAATTCCGAAGGGACAAAAATTCAAGGAACGGGAATTCTTGGACATTATACTGAAAATTTACGAACTGACCGTTTTATTGGTGATATTGAAACTCACAATGAAGAATTTGGTGAAACTTATTATGGTTTTGAAAATCATTCAGGAATTACCTATCTCTCTGATGACGAAAAGCCACTAGGAACCGTTGTTTACGGTGGTGGAAATAATCCAGATGACCAAACCGAAGGTTTAATTTACAAAAATACTTTTGGAACTTATTTCCATGGGCCAATTCTTTCAAGAAATGCACGTCTAGCTTATCGTTTAGTGACTACTGCTCTTTACCAAAAATATGGGGAAGAAATTCGACTCCCTGCTTTTGAAGAAATTTTAGCTGACGAAGATAAAGGCCAACAAATTGGGGACCTCAAACGTAAAGTTGAAAAATAATAAAAAAATTACTGACGGAAATTTCTGTCAGTAATTTTTTATTTCTTAAAAAGCTGTCAGTAAAATTTTTAATGATTAATCTACTGATTTCAAAGCCCCAAGCATATCCACGGCTTTTAATTTGAAATGAACAACAATAGCTAGCAAAAGAGTAGTCGCAAAAGTAATTGCTGCCGATAATAAAAGATTTGTCCAAAGTAATCCCGGTGCAAACATAATTTGGTCAGCTGACAATTGGTTCATAATCACCTGATGGAAATAATCCCCCAAACCAAAACCAACCAGAATTCCTAAAAAGCTTAATAAAATCGTTTCCCGATAAATATAAAGTGTGACTTCACGGTCATAGAATCCTAAAACTTTGATTGTGGCTAATTCGCGAATTCTCTCGGAAACATTGATATTTGTTAAATTATAGATGACAACAATCGCAAGTAAAATGGCACAAGTAATCAAAACAATCATGACACTATTAATGCCATACATAAAGGATTCAATCACCTTTTTGAGGTCACTATTTTGTGAAACTGCTTGAATTCCGTCTTCTTGCATAAATTGAGCTGACATTTTTTGAATATTATTTGTAGACGCATTTTTCAACTTAATCAATTGGGCATTTGCCACAAAATCTTTTTTAAAAACCTTTTGGTAAACCGATTGATTCATGAAAATATAATGGCCCATATACATTTCAGTAATTGCTGCTACTTTTATCTTATGAGGCTGATTTTCACTATCTTTTAGTGTCAGAGAATCACCAACTTTAAGGTCTAAAAGTTCAGCAAATTTTTCTGAAAGGACTGCTCCAGAGTTATTTAATTCAATTTTTTGACTATTTTTACGAGATTTTAAGCTAATGTATTTTGATAAATCATCAGAACGATTTGTCGCAATTAAGTTAACCTCTTGTTTTTCTAATTTGCCACTGGCTTCTTTTGTTAAATTTTCAAAGGCAATCGGCAAATAATTCTCAATTTCTGATGAGGCTAATTCTTTATTTATCTCTTCTTTTTCTTTATCATTTACTTTATTTTTTTCAATAGCAATCATGTCATAGTGCAAAATTTGACCAAATTGTTTATTTGATAAGCCAGAAATGGAATCTCGAATTCCAAATCCCATGACAAGTAAAGCGGTACAGCCAGCGACACCAAAGATAGTCATTAACATTCTTTTTTTATAACGAAATAGATTTCGAGCCGTCACTTTATAAGTAAAACTCATTCTTTCCCAAATAAAATTAATTTTCTCTAAAAGAATCCGTGAGCCTGCTTTTGGTACTTTTGCTAAAAAGAGACTGGCTGGTACTTCTTTTAGTTCCATTCGGACAACCCAATATGCTGGCAAAAGACTACAAGCTATAGCTATCGCAAAAGCAACTATTGTCCATAAAGGAGAGAATGTTAACCGTAAATTGATAAAGGTAGATGAAGCGGTGTAAGCATTAAATACCGCTATCGGCAAAAAGGTATGTCCAATAATTGTTCCTACTAAAGCTCCTAAACCGCTAGAAACTAATCCATAGACCATAAATTTCTTACGAATGTCACGGTTTGAATATCCCAAAGCCTTCAGTAACCCAAGATTCCCTCGCTCTTCTTCCACAAATCGAGTCATTGTTGTCAGACTCACTAATAGAGCAATCGCAAAAAGGACTACTGGAAAAATATTTGAAAGACTGTCAATTCTTGTTGAGTCATCTAAAAATGTCTTGTAACCCGGATTTCCTTCTTTACGATTATTAATTTGATAAGTCGGTTTTTCAAGCTGGTTTAGGGCTGTTTCCTGCTTTGCAAGCTCTGCTTTAGCTTTAGCAATCTTTTCTTTTCCAGCATTAATTTGATTTTGGGCTGCATTGATTTGCTCAATCACTTGAGCGGATGCATTTTCCCCAATTTCATTCTTCTGAGCGATTAATTGATTTTCTTGCTGAGTGAGTTGATTTTCTTCCTCAACTATTTGAGTTTTCGCTTCATTAATCTGTTTTTCTGGGGCTGTTTTCAGTGCTGCCAAGCGTTTTTCTGGTTGATTCTTAAAAGTATTTTCTAAGGTTTTTTGTTCGGTTTTTAAACGGCTATCATATTTGCTATCAAAAATGGAGATATTTTGTAAGTTTTTATAGGATAGGCGAGCAATCATATAAACATCAGAATCAAAGGCTTCCTTGGTAACAAGCGCATACCCATTAAGTTTACCCGTTCCGACTGTCGTTGAGCCAAAATCACTTTTATCGACATATTCACTTGATTTCACAAATCCAACAATTTTAAAGGAATGATTTTTTATCAAATCAGAATCCTTAGATTTGGGAGGGGTAAAATCAATGGTTTGTCCTATTTTATATTGTCCGTCATATAAATAATCTAAAGCAATTTCTGAATCTTTTTGAGGCAACTTGCCTGACATTAACTCATAAGTTGACAATTCATCTGGTTTAGAAAATAAACGCAGACTGTTTTCTTTTCCTTTGATTACCAAATCTTGAAAATAGCCAAATTCTGCTTTTTTTACACCCTTGTTTTCGTTAATTAATTGCTGGTCAGAATGGTCCAATCCCAAAGTTGAAGTTAGCGTTAAATCTGCTAAATGATGTTGAGCATAAAAATCTTCCGCTGTTCTTCTCATATCGGGTCCAGAAACTTTTAGTCCGACAAAAGCGAAAGTCCCTAACAACATCAAGGAAAAAATAGAAATAAAGCGACCTAATGAACCCGTAATTGACCTGCGAATTTCTTTATTTAAAGTTTTTTTTCGCATAGCTTACCACTCAATTCTATCGATATCTTCTGGTTGACTATTATTATCAATTTGTTTAATTTTTCCATCATGCATTTGAATGACACGGTTGGCAATTGGAGCAATTGCAGCATTATGCGTGACAATAATAACTGTTTTCCCTTCTTTTCTGGCCATATCTTGAAGAATTTTCAAGATTTGTTTTCCTGTATGGTAATCCAAGGCACCGGTTGGTTCATCACAAAGCAAGATTTTTGGATTTTTGGCTATGGCACGCGCAATCGCTACTCTTTGCTGCTCGCCACCAGAAAGTTGCGAAGGAAAATTATGAAGCCGATGTTCCAGACCGACACTTTCCAGCACTTCTTTAGCATCGAGAGCATTTTCGACAATTTCAGAAGCTAATTCAACATTTTCTAGTGCTGTCAAATTATTGACAAGATTATAAAATTGAAAAACGAAACCAACGGCATAACGTCGGTAGGTAATCAATTCTTTGTTTGAAAAATTAGAGATTTTTTCCTCATCAATAATAACCTCTCCCTCATCATTTGTATCCATTCCTCCTAAAATATTTAGGACTGTTGATTTACCTGCCCCAGAGGAACCTAAAATGACAGCCAATTCTCCTTTTTCAATTTCAAAATTTACTTGGTCATTAGCATAAATCTTCTCTTGTCCTGATTGATAGATTTTAGACTCATTAATCACTTCAATAAATGTCATCTTATTCCTCCTTTTTGTTGTAAACGTTTTAGTTAATTATATCATAATTACATTTTACTTCTTATTCAAGTCCTCATCATTTTTAATAAAAAAATTACTGACAGAAATCCTGTCAGTATCTTTTTGTTTTTATTTCCAAAAATCATCAAAAACACTAATTGGTAAGTGGCGTTTATGTTGTGTTTTATTCCACCATGCTTCAATTTTAGCCTTAGCATCCTCAGAAATCACTTTACCTTCTGTGTAGTCATCAATATCATTGTAAGTCACACCTAATGCAATCTCGTCAGCAAGTCCTGGTTTTCCTTCTTCAAGGTCTGCAGTCGGAACTTTTTCATAAATGGCCGGGTCAGCGCCAAGTTCAGCCAAGAGTGCTTTTCCTTGACGTTTATTCAAGCGGAAAAGTGGGAGTAAGTCTGCTCCACCATCACCAAATTTTGTGAAAAATCCAGTAATATTTTCTGCTGCATGGTCTGTTCCAAGAACCGCTCCTTGATATTGACCAGCCACAGCATACTGAGTTATCATACGTTGACGTGCCTTAATATTTCCTTTGTTGAAATCTGATACTTCAATTCCAGCTTCATTGAGGGCTGCCACTTGTCCTTCAACAGCAGCTTTAATATTTACTGTCAAACTGACATCGGGTTGAATGAAAGCAAGCGCACGTTGGGCATCTTCTTCATCAGCTTGAACACCATATGGCAGGCGAATTGCTACAAATTTATAAGTCTCATCAGCAGTTTCTTGACGCATTTCTTCGATAGCAATTTGAGCCAGACGACCTGCTAAACTAGAATCTTGACCACCAGAAATTCCTAATACAAAAGACTTAATGAAAGGATATTTTTTTAGATAATCTTTCAAAAAATCAACTGACACCCTAATTTCTTCTTTAGGATCAATGACTGGTTTCACACCAAGTTCTTTAATAATTTCATTTTGTAATGTCATTTTATCTTCCTTTTACTGACAGTTTCTATATTTTACTGACAGCTCTGTCATTAACTATTTTTAATCTAAAATTTTACTCATATAGAATTCATCAATGTATTTTCCATCAACACACATAGCCTCACGACGAACGCCTTCTATTGTGAATCCATGTTTTTGAAAAAGGGCAATCGCAGCATAGTTATTAATCATTACCGTTAATTCTAACCGTTTTACTGCTTTTTCTTTTGCCCATCTTTCTAATTCCTCAAAAAGTTGAGAACCAATTCCTTGGTGTTGAAATTCTTCAATTATTCCTACAACAACATAAGCCGTATTTCTAATTCGATTAGCGTTTCCTCTTTTGGCTGACAGAAATCCAACAAATTTCCCATCAACATCAGCACCAACTAAAAAATCAAAACGTGAAATTCGACCAATTGTTCGGCTAAAATCAAATCTTCGCTCCTCTGGTTCAAGCATCATGAACTTACTTTCTGTATCTAATTGCTTTTGGACATCCCAGAAAAGTCTTGCATCACAGAGGTCTATTCGTCTTATTCTCATCATTCATCATCCAATCTCGTCATTGATACTGTTGTACGCACCTGTGAAATTAGGCGCATTTTATGATTCCATAATTCTTGTGACAAATCTACTGGGTAAGGTTGAGGATTCAAATCACGTTTATATTCATCCCAAAGTTCCTCAAGGTTTTCACGAGCAAATTCTTTAATTTCTTGCAAGCTTGGTAATTCATATATCAATTCACCATCCACAAAAATATCTTTCAAAAGTGGATTGGCATTGAAGTCTCGCACATTTTTATTGATGTAGGTATAAAGTGGGTGGAACATATAAATTTCTTCTGAGACATCCGGCCGTTCATCAGAAAATGTAATATAATCCCCCTCTGATTTGCCATCTGCCTTTTTGGTGATTCGCCAAACTTGTTTTTTACCTGGTGTAGAAACTTTTTCAGCATTACTTGAAAGTTTAATGGTATCCTGCATTTGACCACTTTCATCTTCCATAGATACTAATTTATAAACTGCACCAAGCGCTGGCTGATCATAAGCCGTAATTAATTTAGTTCCTACTCCCCAAACATCAATTTTTGCTTTTTGCATTTTTAAACTTAAAATTGTGTTTTCATCTAAATCATTTGAAGCGTAGATTTTTGCATCAGTAAATCCTGCTTCATCAAGTTGCTGACGAACTTTTTTCGAGATATAGGCCATATCTCCAGAATCAATTCGTACACCTTGGAAATTAATTTTATCGCCAAATTCACGCGCCACTTTAATCGCTGAAGGAACTCCAACTCTTAAAGTATCATAAGTATCAACAAGGAAGACACAATCTTTATGTGTCTGTGCATATGCTTTAAAAGCCTCATAATCATTTCCATAAGATTGAACTAAAGCATGAGCATGTGTTCCACTAGCCTTCAAACCAAAGATTTTAGCTGCACGAACATTTGATGTTGCATCAGCACCACCAATGACTGCTGCTCGTGTTCCCCAGATGGCTGCATCCATTTCTTGAGCTCGTCTTGTCCCAAATTCCAACAAAGGGTCATCCCCAATTACAGATTTGATACGAGCAGCTTTAGTAGCAATCAAAGTTTGAAAATTTATAATATTAAGGATAGCTGTTTCGACCAACTGACATTCCGCAAGCGAACCTTCAACTTGCACTAAAGGTTCATTAGCAAAAGCAAGTTGTCCTTCTTGCATCGCTCTAACTGTTCCAGTAAAACGCAATTCTTTTAAATAATTTAGAAAATCTTCCGGATAATCTAATTCACGCAAATAGGCAATATCTGTTTCCGAGAATTTAAGATTCTTTAAGTAATCAACCATTCTTTCTAAACCAGCAAAAACAGCATAACCATTTTTAAAGGGCATCTCACGGAAAAAAACCTCAAAGACCGCCTGACGCTGATGTCGTCCAAGCTCAAAGTAAGTTTGCATCATATTAATTTGATATAAGTCCGTATGTAATGTAAGACTGTCGTCTTGATATAGATGTGGCATAATTTTTTCTCCCATATTCACTTCCGCTAATCATACCGATTTTAACGCAATTCTAATCTTTATTTTATCAAATTTTGCCCTAAATTTGTACTGGGAACCCTTTATAATTATACAATAAATTATAATTTAAATTTTGCCATGTATTTTATATAAAACTAGTCTCAATTTTTGCTCCACTTATGTTTTTTGTACTACAATGGAAGTAATGGAGAAAGGAGAGGATTATGATTAGTTATTTAAAGAAACTACTTAAACAAAATGATAGTGTAAAAATCCACTTAATAGACGGAAGTGTCGTCTCTGCCTTACATTTCAAGAAAGGTTACAGCAACGGAAATTGCCTTGTAATTGATGAGGATAACACCGAGCATTATATTAACAGTAGATACATTGTCCAAATCGAATCTTAAAATAAAGAACTCCCTTGAGGAGTTTTTCTTTAGTCTCATAGATTGCGACAAGCTATGGTACAATATAAAATGACTGATTCAAAATATTGGTAGATTAAATAATTTCAAAAATTAAGGAGAAAGCCCCCTTATGGATAAAGGGAACAGAAAAAAAGTAGGTCTATTAGGAGGAAATTTTAATCCAATTCATCATGCTCATTTAATGATGGCTGACCAAGTTGCCCAACAAATGAATTTGGATAAGGTATTACTAATGCCTGAAAATATTCCACCTCATGTCGATGAAAAAGAAACCATTTCTGCAAAACATCGAGTTAAAATGCTTGAGTTAGCAATCAAAGAAAATCCTAGACTCGGTCTTGAGTTGATTGAAATTGAACGTGGTGGAAAATCTTACAGTTATGACACGCTCAAACTCCTGACTGAAGCTAATCCTGATACCGATTATTATTTCATTATTGGTAGCGACATGGTGGAATATCTTCCCAAATGGTACAAAATTGATGAACTCCTAAAACTTGTGACATTCATTGCCTTAAGAAGAACGGATACAATCTCCAAAAGTCCTTATCCTGTTACTTGGCTTGATGCTCCCTTGTTACCAATTTCTAGTACAATGCTAAGGGAAATGTTTGCCAAAAATATTGAACCCACTTACTTCTTACCTCAAAACGTTATTGATTACATTAAAACTGAAAAATTATATAAAAAAAGATGACCCAGAGAGGTCGTCTTTTTGTTTAAACTTCCAAATTTAGAACTTCTTGCGCATAAATGGATGAATTTCCATTCAAAACGTAGGCAATTGTCATAATTGGTAGGATATATTGAACCGAACCAAAGCCAAAGACCTCCGCAGCAATAAAAATTGGCCCAAAATAAGAGTTTGTTGCGGCTGAAAAAATTGAAACATAACCCGCAGCAGCCACAAATTCGACAGGTAAACCAAAGAGCATAGCCAAAGCTGCACCCAATGTTGAACCAATAGCAAAGAGTGGTGTGACTTCCCCACCTTGGAAGCCAGCAGAAATTGATAAAACCGTAAAGATTAATTTTAATATCCAATCATATCCATTGATATGTCCACCATTAAAACTTAAAGAAATCAAATTTGTCCCAAGACCAGCATAACGGTCCAAATGAATAACAAGTAAACCAATTGAGATGACAATTCCCATCAAAATAATTCTATAATAAGGATTAACAATTCTTTTAGCGACGGTTGCTTTCATAAAAGCTAAAGATTCCGCAAAAAATCTTCCTACAAGTCCAAAACAAACGGCAATGACAGCCAATTTTAAAAGAACCAAAGGGTCAATATGAATGTTAGTATTGATTGCGAAAGAAAATTTTTCTAATCCCAAACTGCTTGAAGTCCAACTTGCAACATATGAACCAACCAAAGCTGGGATTAAAGCTCTATACTCAATTTTACCCAACATTAAAATTTCAATAGCAAAGAAAGTTGCCGCGATTGGCGTTTGAAAGAGCCCTGCAAAACCAGCAGCCATACCAGTAATCAAAAGTATTTTTTTAGCTTCTTTTGCTGAGAGTTTTTTACCAATCGCATGTCCAATCACACCACCAATTTGAACTGCAACTCCTTCACGACCAACACTGGCACCAAACAAATGAGAAAGCCAAGTCGAGAAAACAATCAGCGGAACAAGACGTTTTGGAATATCTTCTCGCCCATGATTCCCCGCTTCAAAAATTAGGCCAATTCCTTTTTGGCTGTCTTTACCAAAATTCTTATAAATATAAACGATTAAGAGACCAGCTAAGGTTAAAAATGGAATTAAATATAGGGCATGACTATCTCTAAATTCAGTAATATAGATAAGCCCTCGACCAAATATAGCATCAACAATACCAATCAATCCCCCAATAATTACAGCTAAGAAGACATATAAAATTGCGCTTCTTGAAATTCCTACTTTAAAAAAATTCATTTTTGAAACTCCTTGTTTGTGAGTTTAACTCACTTTATAATACTTTACAAAACAAAAGGCGCTACAAACAAGACTACTTGGAGATAGCCTTTTGTTTGTAGGCGCCATTAGTTTTAAGATTTTATTCTTAAAGCGGTTTCGGGTGTGCACCATACCCATCATTTATTAATATTTATTTTAACATTTTATGAAATATTTGCAAGAAAAAGCTCAGTCGCGCATCCCATTCTTACGTTGAATTTCTTTAAGTTTATCCGGAGTAACATCTTCTCCTGTTTTTTCATCAATAACTTTGATGGTTTCAACTTGTGAGCGGAAATTTGCTTTAACACTATCGAGGTAAGCACGACGTAAAAGGGCTTGTTCTTCAAGCTCAGCTTCTGATAATCCTTCTGCTTTCTTCTTACGCGCTAATTCATTAATACGTTCTACTTGTTCATTTGTAATTGCCATTTCTTAGTTCCTTTCTTCATGAATATTTTTAAAATTACTGACAGAACTCAAATTTTACTGACAGCTTTTTAGAGTCATAAATAAACTTTCTGTCAGTAAATTTATCAATTTTATTTTGTATTAATCAAAGAAAAATCAGCCATAACGCTTGTTAATGCAACAACTTCTGACAACAACGCAATACGATTATCACGAACTGCTAAATCTTCAGCCATTACCATTACACTTTCAAAGAAAGTTTCAATTGCAGGTGCAAGTGAATGAACAATTGCTCTGAATTTTTCTTCACCAGGCATATAAGTCCATTGATTTTGAAGAGAAATAACAACATTATAAAGTGCTTCTTCTGCATCTTCTTCAAAAAGTGTTGGATTTATTTCTTTAATATCTTTTGCTTTTTTAACCAAATTAATTGAACGTGAAACATTTTCAATTGCTGGTTTAAAAGGTTCGTGAAGTTTGTGGCCATCAATGACAAAAGCTGATTCCATCATGTTTGTAATATCAAAGCTTGAACTATTAATTGCCGCTTCAACAATATCATGACGATCGAGTTTTTCAAGCAAGAGTTTTTGAATACGTGCTTTGACAAAATCCAAAATTTCAAGATGATTTTCACCTTCAAATTGGTCGATAAATAAAGATAAATCGAAATGCCAATTCATTTTTTCAATAATACGAATCAAGCCTTGTACTGCTCGACGTAGGGCATAAGGGTCATTTGAACCAGAAGGAATTAAACCAACATTAAAGAAAGAGAGGACTGAATCAATTTTATCAGCTGCTGCAAGCACTGAACCGACTTTTGTTTCAGGCAATTCTCCCTCGGCTGAAGTTGGCATATAATGTTCACGAATTGCTGCAGAAACATTTGCATTTTCACCAGCTAAAAGTGCATATTTTTCACCCATTACCCCTTGTAATTCATCAAATTCTCCAACCATTCCTGTCAAAAGGTCAAATTTATAAATTTCAGCACTACGAGCAACGTCTCTTTTTTCTTCATCTGTCAAACCAGCAATATCAGCTAATTTAGCGGCTATTTCTTTTGTTCGTGCCATGTGTTCAGTAATTGAACCAATTTTAGCATGGAAAGTTACTTTAGCAAGTTTAGCGACCAAATCTTCAATTTTAAGTTTTTGGTCTTCTTTCCAGAAAAACTCTGCATCTTCAAGACGAGCAACCAAAACTTTTTCATTTCCGAGCACTACATTTTCAATATTTTCAGCGTTCCCATTACGGACAGAGATAAAGTTTGGTGCGAGTTGACCTTCTTGGTTATAAACTTCAAAATAACGTTGATTATCACGCATTGATGTCACTAAAACTTCTGCTGGAACAGAAAGATATTTAGGATCAAATGAACCAACAAAGGCAGTTGGATATTCAACAATATTATTTACTTCTTCTAATAAATCTTTATGCAAAGTAACTTGCCATTTATTTTCAGACGCAAGAGCCAAAATTTGAGCTGAAATTTCTGCTTTACGATGTTCAGCATCAACTAAAACAAAGTTTTCTGGCATTTTGCTAGCATAATCATTTGCATTTTTGAGTTCAACCTCAACATTTGCCAAGAAACGATGGCCCCGTGAAAAACGATTTGCTGTTACATCTAATAAATCAAAAGCAACAACTTTATCTTCTAGAAGTGAAACAATCCATTGAATTGGACGAACAAAGAGAAAATCATTATTTCCCCATTTCATATAAGTTGAGAATGTCATTTTTGCGATGACTTCATCGCCAACTTTAGACAGAATTTCTTCTGCTTTTACTCCGTCAATATGTTTTTTAGCATAATAATAATCACCCTTAAGGATTAAATCATCTGGAGTAGCTCCTTGTCCTCTTGAGAAACCTTGAATCGCTTTTGACCAATTTCCTTGCGCATCTTTAGCAATTTTAGCAGATGGACCTTTAACTTCTTCATCAATCGCTTCTGACGCTTCTGCCAAACCTTCAACAATGATTGCTAAGCGACGTGGAGTTGAAAATTTAATAATTTTATCAAATTCTAAACGATTTTCCTTAAGAAAAGTTTCCACTCTTTCGGATAATTGATTGATTGAAGGAGTCACCAAATGTGCTGGAATTTCTTCCAAACCAATTTCAAGTAAGTAATTTGTCATTATTTTTCTTCTCCTTCTACAATCTTAGTATATTTTCCTTTTTTACCAAGGTATTTTTCACGTAAAGCTTCGTCTTTTAAGAGCGGGAAACCAAGTTTTGCACGTTCTTCAATAAAAGTTTTTGCTACCTTACGTGCCATTGTACGAACTCTATGCATATAGCCTGCACGCTCAGTTACAGAAACTGCTCCACGTGCATCAAGTAAATTGAAAGTATGTGAAGATTTCAAAATATAATCATAAGCTGGGTGAACCAAGCCTTTATCTAATAAATCAAGCGCTTCTTGTTCATATTCTCCAAAAAGTTTAAGTAAAAGCTCTTGGTTTGATTCTTCAAAGGCAAATTTAGAATGTTCGTATTCAGGTTCTTTGAAAATATCACCGTAAGCTACGCCATTCCCCCATTCAAGGTCATAAACAGAATCAACCTCTTGAATAACTGTCGCAATACGTTCCAAACCATAAGTGATTTCTGAAGTTACGGAATCAACTTCAATTCCTCCGACTTGTTGGAAATAAGTAAATTGAGTACATTCTTGCCCATCAATCCAAACTTCCCATCCAATACCGGCACATCCCATTGAAGGATTTTCCCAGTTATCTTCAACAAAGCGGATATCATGCTCTAAAGCATCAATTCCAAGTTCAGCTAAACTTTGAAGATAAAGTTCTTGGATATTTTTTGGAGATGGTTTTAATACAACTTGGAACTGGTGGTGTTGGAACAAACGATTTGGGTTTTCACCATAACGACCGTCAGCAGGACGACGTGAAGGTTGCACATAAGCGGCTCCCCAAGGTTCAGGTCCGTTTGAACGCAAGAAAGTGTAAGGGCTCATTGTTCCTGCTCCTACTTCATTATCATAAGCTTGCATCAAGTTTGCCCCTTGTTTAGACCAAAAGCCTTGTAGGGTCAAGATAATATCTTGAAATGCTAGTTTTTTATTTGCCATTATTTTCCTCCGAAATTCAAAAAACCGCAATTCACACACTCATCAATCCTCGAAAAAATCCGAAAAGAGACAAAGGGTGCAAATGCACGGTTCCACCTTTATTTTTTACTTTATTTGTGTTCATTACAGTTTTAAGTTAAGCCATTATTGTTCTCGAACTTTCACTATCTTCGAGTCGCTACCTATAAATTCTAGCTCTATTTTTCCATTTTGTCAAGGCAAAATAAACTGATGACCTTACTTCTATCTTATTTGGTATCAATTTTCTGGTTTATCCATTATATTCAAATATAATTATTTTCTTGAATAAAAAGTAAATTGCCTTCGTTATCAATATTGATTTCAGATTCTATAAGAGAATAGTTATCAGTTTCAGATTGAATAATGAGTGTATTTCCGCATTTTTCAACTTTTTTTCCTGATGTCCCTACGTGTTTATCGATAATAATATCAATTTCTAAAAATTCTTGAGCTAACATTTGGTTCATTTCTTCTCCAAGTTGACTTAATAAAATAATAACATCAACTTCAAGTTTTTTTAATCTTTTAACTATAAAATCTGCCTTATCAAAAGGGTTAGAAAAAATAGTCTCCGCACTCGGATGTGAGCGATAAACAATATCCATTGTTGTCAAACCAAATATTCCTATTTTCCTACCTGATGCTGTATTTTTAAGAAGATAAGGAACAAATTTTCCTTCTTTTACTAAAGGATTTAAAAGTTTATCATTTTCAAAATTAACATTAGCGGCTAAAATTGGAAAATTTATTTTATTTAAATTTTCCACTATTCCTTTTGAACCCTCATCAAATTGATGACTTCCCAATGTCGTCGCATCAAAAGGAAAGGTATTCAGGAGGTTTTGTTCATCATTTTTGTGCCCAATGTTATTAAAAATGCTATTTCCATCTCCCAAAACTAAAGTTTCTATGACTCTTTTTTTATTCTTTTCTTTGATTTTATTAATTAAAGAAAAATCCTTATCAAGGGTGAGATGAGTATTATTTACATGTAAAATGCTAAGTTTCATTATCACAACCAAACCTATATATAGTATTTAATATCTATATTTTATCACAAAAAACACAATATATTGTGTTTTAAACTTTTTTTAAAAAATAAAAAGATGACTCGCGTCATCTTTTTAATGATTTCGATTATAAATCACACTCGAAATAAAGGAAAGAATAATGAATACAGCTCCTAGAAGTCCTGTAACAACCTCACCAATCTCCCATTTGATACTTGCTAAAATTAAAAATGCAAGCGTGAGAATGGCCCAATGTGCTCCGTGTTCAAGATATACAAGGTCATTCAATGTTCCTTTTTGAACAAGATAAAGTGTAAGACTTCTTACAAACATCGCTCCAATCACACCTAATCCTAAAAGAATGATAATCGGGTCTGCTGTAATTGCAAAGGCACCTATTACCCCATCAAAACTAAACGAAGCATCTATTACTTCCAAATATAAGAATAAAGCAAGTCCAGCCTTACCAGTCGCAACCACACTACTTGTTGTATTTGCAGCCTTGCTATGACTCATAGTTTCTCCAAAACCGTCAACAAGCATGAAAGTTAGGATTCCTAAAATTCCAGCAAATAAAACAGCGTGAGCATCTTTAGCAATAAATTCCGATGTGATTAAAAGCAAAATAATCGAAATAATTGCATTTGCTGCCGGAAAATTTCCAATTTTTTGAAGGATTTTCTCTGGTATTTTAAGCCACGTATGTGCCCGTTCATCAAAGAAAAATCCTAAGGCTAGCATCAATAGAAACATTCCACCGAAAGCTGCGATTTGTGGATGAGCGTGGTGCAAAATATAACCATAGGTTCCTACTGTATTGGGATTTCCTTTTTCTAAGGCCAATTTTAAAGCACTGATAGGGTCAATTTGAGCTGACACTCCAACAATCAAGAGTGGAAAAATCAAACGCATTCCAACGACTGCAATCAAAACTCCTAAGGTTAAGAAAGCCTTTTGCCATGCAGAACTCATTCGTTCGAGAATACGTGCATTCACAATAGCGTTATCCATAGATAAGGAAATTTCTAGAACAGCAAGAATAAGCGTGATAAAAAGTCCATTCCACCCAGCATAAATAAATGCGATAATTAGGGCAATTAAACTAACAATAAATGAGCCTCTGAATATTTTCATAGGTCTCCTCTTCTAAAATAATCTTCTTATCTATTCTAACATACTTTTTAGCCTCTCACTGTGCCTAGAACTATGCTTTGCCTGATAAAGATTATCGTAAAAATGAGCAAAATCGTAAAAGAAATTGTCAAAACAAGGTCCACTTTTGCTTTTGAAAAGACTTTTATGAGTAAATAATAGAAACTTATTCCAAGCAAGGCTCCAAGTGAATTAGTGATGAGGTCAGTAATATCCGTTGCACCAATGGCAAGAAGATATTGTAGACTTTCAAATGAAAAACTTAATAAAATGGAAATTGCCAATTTATTTAAAAAGGAGATTTTTGGTGCATTCATAGTCAATAAAATACCAAAAGGAATAAAAGCTAGAATGTTAAATAAAACTTCACGACGACCGCCGGACATGGCTAAAGGTGTCAAATTAAGACTTCTTGTATTCGTCATTTCAAGAAAAGCAAGGGGATGAAAAGAAAGTTTAAATAATACCAGCCAAATCAGTCCCAATATATAAATGAAAAATAAAAGCTGTGCTAATTTTTTTGTCATTTTTCTCCTTTCTTAAGAAAATAGGTTTTCGATTGTTGTTCTTTTAGTATTTTAACTGATTTAACTTAAACAGAAACCTTTATCAGTTATGATATAAATAAAAAGGGAATTTTCCCTTTTTAAAATCAATATTTTATGACAGAACTTCAACTTCTACTTGTTGACTGTCCCCTTTTTTCATGCTTATTTTTCCATTAAAAGTTTCTGTCAGTAAATTCATGACTTCGTCAACCTTTTCTTCATCAATAAAACATTTTACTTTGATATCCGACAAAAATTCACTATCCGAAATTTTGATTTTTTGGTCAATTAAAAAACGCTGTAAGCTGTCATAGAGGCTGTAATCAAGATTTAAAATAAGCTCACGTTGGTTGATAAATTCAACTAAACCAACAGCTTCGATGGCATGATTTACACTGCCCGCATAAGCACGAATTAAACCACCAGCACCTAATTTTATTCCACCAAAATACCGAGTAACAACGGCACAAACATTGATTATTTCTTTTTTCTTAAAAATTTCAAGCATCGGAACACCAGCAGTCCCTGACGGCTCTCCATCATCACTTGTTCGTTGAATTTCTTGACGGTCACCTAATGTATAGGCCGAGCAGTTATGATTGGCTTTCCAGTGTTCTTTTTTGATTTTCGCAATAAAATCACGCGCTTCTTCTTCAGATGAAATTCTTTTCAAATGGCAAATAAATCGTGATTTTTTGATTTCCTCTTCATTGATAAAATCAGTTTTTATAGTGATAGTCATGCTACTGATTTTAACAAATTTTGTTACATTTTAACAGCATTTTCGTATAGAATAGTATGAGCACTAATCAAGAAAAGTTATTTGGCCGTTTATTATTAAAAAATGATATTTTACAACTTATAAAAAGTACTGACAAGATTTCTGTCAGTAAAATTTTTAGTAATTTTTTGATAGAAACAACGGTAAAATCAATTTTGGGGATGACTTCAATTACTTCCAATAAAATAAAATGCAACCGCTGTGGGACTTTTCATATAAAAAATGCTGTCAAACTTCCAATTGGTGCATTTTACTGTCCAAGTTGTATTCAATTAGGTCGAGTCCGCTCCGATGAATTCTTGTACTTTCTTCCACAAAAGATTTTCCCAAAGAAATCATATATAAACTGGTCTGGAAAACTGACAGAGAATCAAAAATCAATTTCAAATGCCCTTTGTCAGGAAATTAATTCTCATCAGCAAATAATTGTCCAAGCTGTGACTGGGGCTGGAAAAACTGAAATGATTTATCAAGTCATTGAGCAAATTTTAGAAAAAGGTGGAGTTGTTGGTCTAGCTAGTCCAAGAATTGATGTTTGTCTTGAACTTCATCAGCGATTATCACGTGATTTTTCCTGTAAGATTCCACTCTTATATCATGATGGCGACAGCTATTTCCGAGCTCCATTAATAATAATGACCAGTCATCAGCTTTTACGCTTCAAGGAAGCTTTTGATTTGCTGATTATTGATGAGGTTGATGCCTTTCCCTTTAGAGATAATGAAATGCTTTATTTTGCGGCAGAAAAAGCAAGAAAAATAGAAGGGAATTTAATATATTTGACCGCAACTTCTACTGACAAACTTGAAAAAGATATAAAAAAGCAAAAACTCTATCCTTTGTTTCTGCCGCGTCGTTTTCACAATTTTCCTTTAGTGGTGCCTAAATTTTTTTGGAAAAATAAATTTGATAAGAAATTAATTGAACAAAGAAATAGTGGCTTTCCACTTCTAATTTTTGCTGCTGAAATTGAATCTGGACAAGAATTTGCAAAACAACTACAACTAAAATTTCCTAAAGAAAAAATTGCTTTCGTTGCTTCAACAACAAAAGATAGATTGGAAATTGTTAAAGCTTTTAGAAATAAAGAAATTACTATTTTAATAGCGACATCAATTCTTGAACGGGGAGTCACTTTTCCAAATGTTGATGTTTTTGTCATCAACAGTGAGCACCCAAACTTCACTAAATCTGCACTGATACAAATGGCTGGACGTGTAGGTCGTAGTCCTGAGCGTCCAACAGGCTTAGTTAGTTTTTTTCATTACGGAAAATCCAAAGCAATGTGTCAGGCAGTTAGAGAAATCAAAAAAATGAACCAACTGGGAGGTTTTTCATGATAAAGTGTTTGCTTTGTTCAAGAAATATTGCTCAAAACTTTCTATTTAGTGAACTTTTCCTACTTAAAAGTCCTCAAAATCTTTTATGTTCTCAATGTCAAAAAAATTTTGAAAAAATCCCTGAAGCTCACTGTCCTCGCTGCTGCAAGCCAAACGTCCATGAGATCTGTACTGATTGTCAAAATTGGGAAAAAAGAGGATACAAAATCAGACATCAGGCAATTTTTCACTACAATCAAGCAATGAAAGATTATTTTAGTCTGTATAAATTTGTGGGAGATTATCGATTATACCAAATTTTCGAGCCTTATTTTAAAAATATTTCCCCAAAATTCTCTTTGGTTCCGATTCCTATTTCACCCAAAAGATTAGAGGAACGTGGTTTCAATCAAGTGACTGCTTTTCTTTCACAAGAGAATTTTATTGAACTTCTTGAAAAAGAGAATTCCGTCAAACAATCTAGCCTTAATCGAAAAGAACGATTGGAAAGTCCAAATCCTTTTCGATTAAAAAAAGGGCTAAAAGTCCCTACAAAAGTTATATTAATTGACGATATTTATACAACAGGTACCACCTTATATCACGCATCACAAATTCTAAAAGAAGCTGGTGTTCATGAAATAAGGAGCTTTTCTCTCTGCCGTTAATCATTAAATCAAATAAAAAAAGCCTTTCAGCTTTTTATAAATTCTTAATTTCATCTGACCATTCAATAATTTTTAAATTACTAAATCTTTCTTGCCACCTAGCAACCTTATTTTCATAAAGTATTCGATTATTATCAACATGATAAATTGGCCGAATTGTTTTAGTGAAAATATCTTCTAAGCCATACGGAGCAAAAATTTCAATATTGCCTGAATTACCACTTATGCCTACAGCATGAACCGTAGCAATCCAACGCTCAATCGCATTTTCTATGTTTTTATACGGTGCTTTATTTCCATTATGCCAAAGGTGCATGTATGCTTCATTATGAATATCAAATTGATAGGGAAATTTTTCAGATAAAACTTTTTCTAACTTTTTATCATTTTTAGCAGAGCTGTCAGCAGAAATCTCTTTATCAAAGTACACAATATCAATATCGTGAATTCCTGTCATTAAATTATTTCCGTCAGAATAATTCCAAACCGTTTGAAAGACACTTCCTGCGGCTAGATAATAATTAGGCAAATTTAAGACAGAAACTTCATCCAAAATGGACATCAATTCGGAGTTCTTTTTCAATATTTTTAGAAAATTATTTTTTCTATCCATTTCCGCTTATCCTCTAAAAGAAAAGATGCCAAATTTTAGGTAAAAATACAATCAGACCAACAATCAATGCAAATCCCGAAATAACTAAAACTGCCCCAGCTGCCATATCTTTGGCTCGTTTAGCACGCATATAAAATTGGTAATCTGATGCTAAATCCACCACATTTTCGATAGCAGAATTAAAAAGTTCTGCCATAAAAACTAGAAAAATCGACAACAGTAAAAAGAGCCATTCAAATTCTGAAATTTGAAAAACGAGACCAAAAACAATGGCTAAAAAAGCGGCCAAAGCATGTTTACGCATATTACGTTCTTCTTTAAAAGCTGTCCAAATTCCAGACAGTGCAAAATCTAAACTAGAAAGTAAATTAGGATTTTTCCAACGGGCTCTATCCTCTTGAACAGGTCTTTTCCCATTATTAAAATCCTTTTTCTTAAAGAGTTTTACATCTTTATCTTGTGAGTCCATAGGCAGTTAAAATCTCCTCTTGCAAACCAAACATTTCTGACTCTTCTTCTGGTGTGTAGTGGTCATAACCATTGATATGCAAAAAACCATGAACAGCTAACCAACCATATTCACGTTCAATCGAGTGACCATAATCAGCAGCCTGTTCAGCAGCCTTGTCTATTGAAATAAACAATTCACCAATAAATGGATCCATTTCTTCCAACAGTTCCTCTGGTAATTCCATATCTTCATCAAAGAAAAATTCTGATTCATCAGGTTTGTATTCTAATGAGATAACATCGGTTGGACGGTCAGTTTCGCGATATTGCAAATTCAACTCATGTGAACGAGCATTATCAACAAAAGTTAC
Organism: Lactococcus sp. KTH0-1S; assembly: GCF_052544945.1. Taxonomy (NCBI): domain Bacteria; kingdom Bacillati; phylum Bacillota; class Bacilli; order Lactobacillales; family Streptococcaceae; genus Lactococcus; species Lactococcus sp. KTH0-1S. The sequence continues at coordinate 1,062,470 of NZ_CP195165.1, read as the reverse complement.
TGACATTTCTGTTGATTCTTTCAAGTTCAGTTTTTTAGCAGCAAAAGCTAAAACTTCTTTGGTTTGTTCAATAATCTCACTTGGCACTTGGCCTGTTTCATCAACTAATTCTACGTACATTTTTTTCCTTATTTAATGACTGACAATAATTCATAAAATAGCCCTAGGTAGCTCAATATTTTAGCTATTTCTATTATTCTGTCAGTAAATTTTAATGACAGACAGAACTGTCAGAGAATTTCTCATTCAATCTGTCACTTACAATCAACAATTACTTTCTGGCAGCCTTTTTTTGCAACATTTCCTTACAAAAGGACAAAATGGGACCTCTTGTGGCAATTAATATATCTTCTGGCAGATTATCAAAGGCAAACCATTGACAGTCAAGAACCTCTGATTCTTCTAAAAGAATTTCTCCAGAAAAATCGTTACAAGTAAAAACAGTATCAACAATATGAACTTCATCCCCATTAGGATAGAAAAAGTGTTGTTCTGTCCCAGAAGCGACAGTGTACAAATTTATTTTTCCAGCTTTTAAGCCAACTTCTTCAAAGAGTTCACGTTTCGCTGCTTCTTCAACCTTTTCATTCGGTTCAACTGACCCACCATGATAACACCATTTCCCATTATCTGCCCGTTTTTGAAGTAAAATTCCACGATTTTCATCATAAATAATCAAGCTTGCACATGCAATTACCATTGGGACATGCCCAATTTTTTTGCGCAAATCCATGACATAACCTTCGGCCATTATTATTTCCTTCTTATCTAGAAATTTGATCAATCTGACATTAACAAAAGTCCCAAACTATTCATCACCATAGGCTTTGATAATTTCAGCAACAACTGGATGTCGAACGACATCTTTTGCCATGAAATAAACAAAATCAATTGATTTCACATGGCTTAATTTATCTTTGGCATCAATCAAACCTGATTTTACCTTATTAGGTAAATCAATTTGTGAAATATCTCCATTAACAATCATTTTAGAATTAAAACCGAGTCGAGTCAAAAACATTTTCATCTGCATCGTTGTTGTATTCTGTGCTTCATCCAAAATGACGAAGGCATCATCAAGCGTACGTCCACGCATGTAAGCAAGCGGAGCTATTTCAATAATTCCTCGTTCCATCATTCGCTCAGTTGCCGTCTTTCCTAAAATTTGGAAAAGGGCATCATAAACTGGTCGTAAATAAGGATCAACCTTTTCTTGCAAATCGCCTGGTAAGAACCCAAGACTTTCACCAGCTTCTACAGCTGGTCTTGTCAAAATAATTCGTTTCACCTGACCATTACGTAATGCTTGAACAGCCATCACAACAGCTAAAAATGTTTTCCCTGTTCCAGCTGGTCCAATCCCAAAAACAATATCATGATGTTTGACAGAATCAACATAAGTTTTTTGAATCAGATTTTTTAGTCGAATTGACTTGCCGGCTGCATCTTTCGTCAATTCAACTTCATAAAGTGCAGTGAAATTTTCAATATCATCATTTAAAACCATCTTTATTGCAATAATGACATCTGACGCATGAACTGGAACTCCTCGACCTACTAATACCTGTAGAGCTTGGAGGGCTTTACGAGCTCGCTCTCTTGTCAATTCATCCTCAGAAACGATTTGAACCGTTTCGCCACGATAATTAATCTCAACCCCTAGTTGAGATTCAACTAACTTCAAATATTTATCTTGTACCCCAAAAAGTAGACTTGCATCTTCTGGATTTTCTAGTTTAAATTCAATTGAATTTTTAGTCAAATACACAATCTCCATTAATCATTTTCTTACATTATAGCACATTTCATATTTTAATTTAAATCACACCTTACTGAATATAAAGAAAAACTCTATTTTAAAATAGAGTTAAATCAATTTTAGTAAGCCATCATTTTTTTATTTCCTCGATAAAGTTCTACGATTGTCCAAATTAATAAAAGGAGAACTCCAAAAATAAGAAAACCAGAAATAAGATGAGATAGTCCAAGATGATGAGGCATAAAGTTGTCAATTTGATCTGGCAAACCAATCAAATTAAGATAGGTCAAAGCAATAACTGAAAACCAGCCCAAACATTTAATAATGAAATTATTTTTAAAATCACCCATCTCCTTTTTACTATTAGTCAACATCAACAAAGGAATGATTGAAAAAGGTAGAGCAAAGGCTAGAAAAACTTGAGAATTATTCATCAAATTATTAATTGCTTCATGTTGTGCTTTCAAAGTTTGTCCTCTTGTCATAGAGACACAAATCAATACTGGAACAACTGAAAGCAAACGTGTTACTAATCTTCTGGCCCACATTGGCATTCTCATATGAATGAAGCCTTCCATAATAACTTGACCCGTTAAAGTCCCTGTAATAGTAGAATTCTGTCCTGAAGCAAGAAGAGCTACGGCAAACAAAGTCGATAAAGCTCCTGTTTTTGCTACATCGGCAAGCAGTCCATTGCTTAAAACAGTTGGATTAGAGAGGGCATCATATAAACCAAAGAATGAAGGATCATCAATCACGCCCGTTTTGAATACAGCAACTCCCATGATTAACAAGAGGGAATTCACAACAAAAGCCACTGTCAATTGAATATTAGAATCCCATGTTGAAAATCTTACCGCTCTAGCAACATCTGCTTTATCTTGATGATTGATTTTTCGACTTTGTGAAATAGATGAATGGAGATACAAATTATGAGGCATAACTGTAGCACCAATAATTCCTAAGGCCCCTGTTAAAGGAGACATCCCTGCCACTGTTGGTGAAGAGGCAAACGTCCGGCTATTGGGGATAAATCCCTCAATAATTCCCTTCCAATCTGGATTTGATAAAGCAACTTGATAAGCAAAAATGACCAAAATGACTAAAATTAAACAGATAACAAGGGCTTCAATTTTTCTAAAACCTACTCTCGTCAATAACAAAAGCAAAAAGACATCAAGAACTGTAATAAAAACCGCTAAAATTAATGGGATATTAAATAAAAGATAAAGAGCGATAGCAGCCCCAATTACTTCCGCAATATCCGTTGCCATTATGGCAAGTTCAGTTAATATCCATAAAACAATTCCTAAAGATTTACTTGTTCTTGCTCTTATAGCTTGAGCTAAATCCATTTGACTGACAATACCTAATTTTGCCGACATATACTGAAGGAGCATTGCAATTAAACTCGACATTAGAATGACTGAAATCAGTAAGTATTGAAAGTTTTGTCCGCCAGTTATTGAGGTTGACCAATTTCCTGGGTCCATATAACCAACTGCAACCAAGGCACCCGGTCCTGAATAAGTTAGCAACATTTTGAAAAAACCAACATTTTTAGGTACTTCTACTGTCCCATTTATTTCCTCTAAGGATTTTCCATTCGTATGATAAATCAATCGATGACGTTGATATTCTTTATCATTCATTATTTCTCCTAGCTCTAAGTTGAATAAAATTCAACAACCATTATGTTAAGTATATTTTTATAATAATTAAAATAAATCAATTATTGATTAAAGAAATTATCAAACTTTTTAATCTATAACTGATAATAAAAATATTATAGCACTACCTTATCTTTTTTTCAAATATTTTAGCACGTCTTTATAAATATATTTAAAAAGATACAAAAAAAGCCCTCAAGAGGGCTTTATTCATTAATATATAATAAAAAAACCTGTCAAAGACAGGTTTCAAAATTCTTATTTAGCCACTACTGGATAAACTGATACGTGTTTTTTACCACGTTTCATTTCGAATTTAACAGTTCCTTCGATTTTAGCGAAGAGAGTATCGTCGCCACCACGGCCAACGTTAGTACCTGGATGGATATGTGTACCACGTTGACGGAAAAGGATTGAACCGCCGCTTACAAGTTCACCGTCAGATGCTTTAGCACCGAGACGTTTAGCTTGTGAGTCACGTCCATTGGAAGTAGAACCCCCACCTTTTTTGTGGGCGAAGAGTTGCAGATTAAGTTCAAGCATGTTATTGCCCTCCATTTTCAAATTTAAGTGTAATGTACTGACCATAGCTTTTTTCAACTGCTTTCATCGAATTTGCAAAAGCTTCGAGCAAAGTTTGAGCCAATACGCCTTGTTTTTCAGGTATGCTCAAAGGAATTTCAACAAACAAGTAACCATCTTCCATCTGAGTCACAGGTTTAATGTGAGCCATCTCGTAGATATTATTTGCTGTTGTAATTGATAGTACGCTGACCGCCGCACAAACCACATCGTGTCCATACTCGCCAGATTCAGCATGTCCTGAGATTTCATAAGAAACAATTTTGTCTCTTTTTGTCCTGATACAAGCTTCAATCATAATTAAGCGTTAACTGATTTGATAACAACTTTAGTGTATGGTTGACGGTGACCTTGTTTACGGTGTGAGTGTTTTTTAGGTTTGTATTGGAAAGTAACAACTTTCTTTTGCTTACCATGTTTTTCGACTTCACCAACAACAGTTGCGCCTTCAACGAGTGGTGCACCAACTTTAGTTGTTTCGCCTCCGACAAAGATAACTTCGTCGAAAGTAACGGTTTGACCAGCTTCAACATTGAGTTTTTCAACGTAGATTACTGAACCTTCTTCAACTTTAACTTGTTTACCACCAGTTTTGATGATTGCATAGTTTGACATTGTGATTCCTCCTTGTTAGATTTCATCGCTTTTAAGTCAAGCGACTGTTAGACTCGCCTTAGTTCGTGGGCGTATGCCACTTAATACGAAACTTCGTGCGGTTGCACTTTATGAGACTTCACAAAGACAACTATATTATTATACTACTTCTTTTTCTACTTTTCAAGTCTTATTTTTCATTTTTTTCTTCTATAGAGTTAAGCGAGACTTTATAAATCTTTTTCGTATTCCAAAGCATATTAATCAAAGTATTTACCAGTAAGAGTAACCATGCAAAAGACAAGCTAAAAGAAAGAATTTCAAAAGCCGTTAATGTCAAATAATGAATAGGATGCCATAAAACATAAGAGATTAAGATAAGACCTACAATAAAATAAGACATACGATATAAATTTGGATCAGCATTTGGTAAAAACCAACGAATTCCTAGTATCGAAATAGCCATAAATAAGACTATTAACTGAGCAACAATGTCATGAGCAATATGCATCCAACCTGGATCATTGGGAATTAATCCAACTAAAGCAATTGAAATAGCACAAAGTGTCAATAAAACTTGCAAAATATTTTGTCGATAATGACTGCCCGCTTTTTGTCTTAATGAAACAAAGATATAATCAATTAATGCTGCAAATAAGGCTGCCGAAACAATTAACGTCAGATTAAATTGCCAGCTTGAACGTGAAGCCTGAGTTCCAAGCAAACTAAAATTCCTTTGCCACCAGTACTGATTCCCATTAGTTGCCATACTTGAAACGAAACCACCAACAGAAACCACTAAAAGCATTGTTACCATCATATTAATTGAAAAAGTATCTACAACAAAAATCATGACATAATTAATGATTCCAGAAAAAATAGTAAAGATTAGGGTGGAAGTAAAGAGTCCAAAACTTACACCATAAAAAATTTGACCTAAAAACCAAAATAAACCCATAGATGCTAAAATGACAATAAGTAAAACAGATAAAGTGACTGTGGCAAATGTCCGCCAGTAACTTCTTTTGGTCATCTGTTTATAAAATTCTTTTCTGCGAGAGAAATAAGCAGAAATAAAAGTCAGCATCCCTATTGCATTGGCAATTGTAATAACCGCCGTTGCCAAAGATTCATTTCCAGAAAGCGCAATGACATGAGGATGCTTTAGGACAAAGGCAAAAATAATAAAGATAAATGCAGAAATAATCGTTGGAATAATAAACCACTTAGGCGCCTTATCTGACTTTCTAGCATTGATTTTTCGAATGGTAAAACTATCAGCCGCTAAATCGACGATTTCAATTTCTTCGTTTTCTTTAAGGTCTAATCGTTCATATATTTCTTTAGGTAGATAAATTTTATCCATTTGTTTCTCCTTCCACATTTTGCTCTTTCCAGTCAATTCTCAAACGATAATCGGCTATTTTTTGGGCACCTTGCGAAAGTTGGTAATTAATTTTGATTGTCCTGCTCTCATGATCAATACTTAAAGCATTTGTCAGAATTGATAGTTCTCCTAAACCTTCGTATTCAGTTAAACCTGGAATTTCTGGATGAAAATGCATTTTGATAGGTCGCTTTGCAAAGCGGGTCATTATCACTTCTTTTTCATCAAATTTAAGTAAAACTTTTTCATTTGCAGCATTTTGATACTTGAGTAAGGTCTGATGTTCTCCTTTTTTCAACTCTCCCTGATATATTTCTTTGACCAACTCTTCTTGCTGGTCAATTTTAATTCTATTCCTAATTATAATTTCCATAATCATATTTTACTATAATTCCTTGAATATTTAAAACATAGTCTGTGCTAAAAAGATTAAGTGATGAGGGTCTGCATTTTAGGAGAAAATAGGGTATAATTAGGATAAAATAAGGGAAAATCTGATTTATTTTTAATAGAGAATAGACCTTAAATTTTAGAGGGGGTTTTTATTTTGGAAAAAGTCTTTCGTGACCCAGTTCATGACTATATCACGGTGAACCATCCTGTAATATCAGAATTGGTTGACACTGCTGAATTCCAACGTTTAAGACGAATTAAACAACTTGGAACATCAAGTTTTACCTTCCATGGAGCTGAACATACCCGTTTTTCTCATTGCTTGGGTGTTTACCACATTGCCAAAAGGATTACTGATTATTTTAGTCGGAATTTCCCTTTGGAATGGAATCCTGATGAGAATCTTTTAACTCAGTGTGCAGCTTTATTACACGATGTTGGACACGGTGCTTATTCACATACTTTTGAAGGTTTATTTAATACAGACCACGAGGCGGTCACTCGAGAAATAATTACTTCTCCTGATACAGAAATTAATGGAATTTTGCGCAAGGTCTCTCCTGATTTTCCTGAAAAGGTAGCTTCTGTTATTTCTCATGAATATTCTAATCCTCAAGTTGTTCAATTGATTTCAAGTCAAATTGATGCTGACCGCATGGATTATCTCCTTAGAGATGCTTATTTTACTGGTGCTGTCTATGGACAATTTGATTTAACTTGGATTTTAAGAGTGATTGTTCCTACGGAAAATGGAATTGCTTTTAAGTACTCAGGAATGCATGCAGTTGAAGACTATATTGTCAGTCGATACCAAATGTATATGCAGGTTTATTTTCATGCTTCTTCACGCTCAATGGAAGTTTTACTGCAAAAGTTACTCGCACGGGCTAAGTTTTTATATGCCAGTCAGCCGGATTATTTTGCGATATCAAGTCCTTGTCTCGTTCCCTTTTTCGAGCAAAATCATAATTTACAAGATTATTTAAGACTTGATGATGGCGTTATGAATACTTATTTTCAAGTTTGGATGAGTCATGATGATGAAATTCTCGCTGATTTAGCTTCTGCTTATGTCAATCGTCATTTACTCAAATCGATTACTTTTGACCCCAAGACTGTAGAATTGGAAGATTTAGAAATTTTATCTTCTTTAGTTGAAGAAGCAGGCTTTAATCCTGATTATTACACTGGTATTCATAGTAATTATGATTTACCTTATGATTTCTATCGACCAAGTTCTGAAAAACCGCGGACTGAAATTAATATTCTACAAAAAAATGGTTCGCTTACAGAGCTGTCAGTACTTTCTCCACTTATTAAAAGTTTGACAGGTACAATTCATGGAAATAGCCGATTCTATTTTCCAAAAATTATGCTAGAAAATCCTGAATTTACAAAGTATATTGTTAATGACAGCTTGGTGATTAATCAAAATTTTACTGACAGAAATTTTACTGCCTCTGAAAATACTGACGACTCTGTCAGCAAACAATTATCACTTGATGACAACCTATAATTGCTAAATATTTAATAAATTGAAAGAAATAGAAAGAGAAATTCTTATGATTAAACTTGTTGCTATTGACCTTGATGGAACTTTACTTGACCCTAATCGCCAAATTACTGCCGAAGTAAAAACGGCTGTAAAAAAAGCCAAAGCGGCTGGCGTTAAAATTGTCATTACAACTGGTCGACCTTTACCTGGTGTTGTTGATATCCTAAAATCACTTGAATTAACTGACCAAAGTGATTATGTTATTACTTATAATGGTGGGTTGGTTCAGCGAGCAACCGGGGAAGAATTTATTAAAGAAACTTTGAGTTCTGAAGATTGGCTTGACTTAGATGCTGCTGCTCGTAAAATTGGTCTACCAATTCACGCAATTACTCGTGAGGGAATCTATACTCCAAATCATGATGTCGGAAGATATACTGTCCAAGAAGCCCAAATGGTTAAAATGCCACTTTATATTCGCCAACCCGAAGATATTGCTGCTTTAGAAATTGCTAAAGTAATGATGGTCGATGAGCCTGCGGCTCTTGATGATGGAATTGCTTATCTCCCCTTTGAATTCTTTGAACGTTATAATGTAGTGAAATCAACACCGTTTTATTTAGAATTCATGAATAAAAAAGCAAGTAAAGGGTCAGCAGTTCAACATTTGGCTGAGAAACTTTCTTTTGACTTGGATGAAGTAATGGCTATTGGAGATGAAGAAAACGACCGTTCAATGCTTGAAGTTGCAGGTTGCCCTGTAGTGATGGAAAACGGAAAATCGGAATTGAAAAAAATTGCTAAATATGTAACTAAATCAAATGCTAAATCAGGCGTTGCTTATGCAATTAATGAATGGGTTTTGAAAGATTACCAAGATTAATTAAAAATTTATGAGCATTATTGTTCCCTACTGAACTTTTTAGCGTTATAATATAAGTATAAAAAGATAACAAATAGATGAATTTACAAATCATCTTGTGATATACAGTGGAGGTAATAAGATGAAAATTACATTTGATGAAAAAACAGCTAATAAAATTAAAGCATTTGGAGATGTTGATTTAGTTTTTGATTTTGACCATACTTTGAGTGAAGTCAATACTGAAGTTGACGCTTGTGCAGGTGGAATTTCTCGCTATCGTATTGTTGCCGTAGAAAAAGGAAATGTTCCCGAAGTTTTTGATGCAAGTATTGATTCTGAATTTGGACCAATTTATTATAAAGGTTATGGTTCTTACTTCTTCCAAGATGAAATGTCTACCAAAATCAATCCTTCATATAATTTGATTGAATTGCGTAGTACAGCTGAATTGCTCAGCCCTAATCTTTTAATCGTTGACTTCCGTGGTAAACAAAAAGCAAGCTAATTAGTTCCAACCAAAAAGACCCTCCAAGAGGGTCTTTTTTATATGTCATAAAATGGATTTGTCTTTTCTTGGCTTTCATAAATCTTGACACCCAAATCAAAAGAACGAAGCTTGTCAGCAACTAATCCAATAAAAGCATGCTCAATATAGTGACCAGGGTCTATTCCTAATAAACCAGCTGAAAGCATATCATGACCAACATGATAATAAATATCTCCTGTTATGTAAATATCTGCCTTTTTTTCCAAAGCTGTAGGCCATAATTTTCCACCTGAACCACCACAAATTGCAATTCTTCTAATTTTTTGAGTCAAATTATGGTCATAAGTGATAAGACGTAATCTATCTAAACCAAATGCTGCTTTCACTTTTTCTGTCAGCACTGATAATTCTGTCAGTTCAATGTTTCCAACACGGCCCAATCCTTCTTCTTCATCTAGCACTTCAATATCAGTCATTCCAAGTAACTGACTGAAATAATCATTTAAACCACCAGTAACCACATCAATATTTGTATGGCTGGTATAAACAGCAATTCCAGCTCGCACCAAATCCAAAACTAATTTTTCCTGATCATTCATTGAAGTCAATGCAGAAAGGGGGCGGAAAATCAAAGGATGTTTAGCAATAATCAGATTCACACCCAGCGCTTTTGCTTCTGCCACTGTTTGCTCACGAATATCCAAGGTTACCAAAACTTTTGTTAGTTCATCGTTTGGGTTCCCAACTTGTAAACCTACAGGATCACCTTCAACGGCTAATTCTTTGGGGCAAAATTTTTCGTATTCAAGCATAAAATCAGAAATTTTCATCGAAGCACTTCCTCAATTCTCGCAATTTGATTTAAAACCTCTTGACGTTTTTTAGCTTGTTCTTCAGGCAAACGAGCAATAATTTTATTCAAAGTATTTAATTCCTTTTGCCATTTTTGTTGAAAAACAGTTGATTTTTCTTTAGATAAAAAAGGGCCAAATGTTAAATCATTTACTGACAACTTTTCTGTCATTAATTTTGAGAGTGGTTCGGCAACAATAATCTCGTAAAACTTACCTACCTCCAATAAAATCTCTTCTTTTTTAATGACAAATTGATGATTCACTAACCACTGACGGAGGCTTTCCTCATGATTATTAGGTTGCAAAATCAAACGTTTAACATGGCCTAACTTTTCTTTACCTGCCTCTAAAATTTCGGAAATTAATATTCCTCCCATACCAGCAATCACGATTGTATCAATCTTGTCAGTATTTTCAATAGCACCTAAGCCATTGGCCAATCGAACCACAATCCGATCACTTAAATCAGCTTCTTCTACATGATTTTTAGCAATTTCAAAAGGCCCTTTAACCACTTCTCCCGCTACCGCAAAATCAATCACCAATTTTTGCATCAAATAAGTTGGTAAATAAGCATGGTCTGAGCCGATATCAGCAAGTCTTGCTCCATTATCAACATAGTCAGCTACTGCTTTCAAACGTTTTGAAAGTTTAATTTCATTCATTTTTTAAATATTTCTTTCCAAATTTACAATAATCTAAAACAGGACAGTCTGCACATTTCGGCTTTTTGGCTGTACAATGATAACGCCCAAAGAAAATGAGATGGTGATGTGCTTGTACCCATTTTTCTTGCGGAATCAGCTTCATCAACTTTTCTTCAACTTCTAAAACTGTTGCTTTTTGGGGAACGATATCCAAACGTTTAGAAACTCGTTCAACATGTGTATCAACTGCAATCCCCGGAATTCCGTAAGCTTCTGCTAAAACAACATTTGCTGTTTTTCGACCCACCCCCGGTAAAGTTTGTAAAACCTTTTTATCCTTTGGCAAATCAGGCAAAAAGTCCCCAAAGTCGCTCACTAACATCTGTGATGTCCGTAAAATATTTTTAGCTTTAGTCTTGTAAAGACCAATTGTCCGAATCAGCTTCTCAATTTTTTCCACTTTTGCCTGTGACATTGTTTGTGCATCTGGAAAAGCCGCAAAAAGAGCCGGCGTCGCCTTATTAACTCCTTTGTCAGTTGCTTGGGCAGATAAAATCGTCGCAATCAATAGTTGAAAAGGAGTTTCCCACTCTAATTCTCCGTGAGCTTGCGGGAACATGTCTTCAATAATTTCTAAAGCTTCAAGATATCTTTTTTTACTTAACATCGTGCACGTCCATTATCTCTATTAACTATTCCATGGTCCATCCAAAGGAATATAAAAATCTTCTTGTGGTTTCTTTCTCTTAGCTTCTTCGCGTTCCATTTGTCGACTCTCAATCGCTTGAAGAGAATTCACCCCATCATTTTTCCAATTTCGTAAAATAGCTTTAATGTAATTTAAAGATACCTTACGATTGAGAACTGCTTCACGCAAAGCTTGTTTAATCAACGAAAAGTCATAACCATCTTCAAACAGCCAAGCTCTCAATTCTTCCATTTGTACAGGAGAAATCATGCCCATTTCTGCTTCAAACATGCTAACTAATTCTTTAAGCTGCCCCTCTTCCTGAACTTTTTCATTCTCTGGAGTTGAACTCGCAACAGCACCACCCAAAATTTCATCTAAGTGCTTAAAGGCCGGGCTAATATCAAAGAAAGTTTCCATTTCTCCATCAATTTCAATTAAAGTCACCTTCATTGCTCCAAATTTGGACAGATTATCAATGGCCTGATTAACCTCCGATAATTTTTTACCTGTTTTTTCAGCAATTTCACTAGGTGCAATATCTTGATTTTCAAAAAAGTATAACCAAATCAAAAAATCAAAAGCAGAAGGGAAAAGCTTACTAAAATGTGCTAAAATCACATTTGGTAAGACAAGATGCCCTTTGCTATATTCATCGTAATAATTCATAGAACTATTATAGCATATCGCGTCATTATGGTTCAATGAACTTCACATAAAAACTACTTAAATCAGTTAAACTTTAGCAAATTTTTAATCAATTATTTTATACTATTAAATTTCAGACCTTAATTTCCTAAAGTATTTATTTTCTTCAATTACATTTTTGTAAGAAATTAGCAAGCAAATCCTTGATATACTATACTTATAAACAAAAGGACATTTGAAAGGAAATAAACAATGAAAACACAAATAGAAAAAATTACTCAAAAAGTAGAAAATGAAAAATCAATCAAAGATAATTTAGAAATTATCCACTCACTTAATGACTTACTCTACAACGGTTCTTTATACTGATGTAAAGTAACACAAAAAAGGACCTATGAAAATTAATTTCTTATGGTCCTTTTTTTATTATTTCGCTTGATAGACTATTTTTCCATCACATATTGTATATTTGACTTGCCCTTGAACTTTCTGTTTAATAAATGGAGAATTGGTCGCTTTGGAATCAAATGTTTCGCCGACCTGATAGTCATTTTCAGCATCAAAAATGACGAGGTCAGCTGGTCCATTTTCTGCGAGGTAACCTGCATCAAAATTATAAAGTTTAGCTGGATTAACGGTCATTTTTGTCAGTAATTCACTGAGTGTTAAATGGCCTTTTGCGACTAAGTTTGTCAAGCCAAGTTGCAATGAAGTTTCTAATCCAATCATTCCTGAAGGTGCCTTATCAAGGCTGACATTTTTCTCTTCATGAGTATGAGGGGCATGGTCTGTGGCGATGACATCAATCGTTCCATCTTTCAATCCCTCAACTATTTTATCGATATCAGCAGTTCTACGCAATGGTGGGTTGAGTTTAGCATTTGTCCCCTGCTCAAAAATCATTTGTTCTGTAATCGAAAAATGTTGTGGAGTCACTTCTGCTGTGATTTTTGCTCCTAACTTTTTGGCAAATCGCACCACTTCAACAGATTCTCCAGCTGATAAATGTTGAATGTGCAAGCGAGCGCCTGTTTCGTAAGCAATCATAGTATCACGCGCCATCATGCTGTATTCTGAAACAGTCGGTGCCCCTGTGAAGCCACATTTATGAGCCACTTCGCCATCATTCACTCCTAAAGTTCCAATCAATTTTGGATCTTCTTCATGAATTGAAAGCAGGCTGTCAGTTAATTTCGCTTTTTGCAGAGCTTTACGTAAAAGACCAGCATCTGTCAGCGGAATACCGTCATCAGAAAATCCGATTGCTCCTGCTTTAATGAGTTCATCAAAATCTGTTAAATGCTCTCCATCAAAATCTTGCGTAATTGACCCAACTGCATGAATCTTAATATCTTCTTTGTCAGCAATTTCTAAAGTTTCTGTCAGTACTTTTGGCGTAGATAAGATAGGTTTTGTATTTGCCATCATAACTACTCTTGTAAAACCACCAGCTGCAGCTGATTTTGCACCGCTATGAATCGTTTCTTTCTGTGTTTGTCCTGGTTCACGAAAATGAACATGAACATCAATTAAACCAGGGGCAACGACTAATCCCCTTGCATCAACAATTTCTGCATTTTCTACTGACAAATTTAAGCCGATTTTTACTATCTTGTCATTTTCAATCAGAATATCTAACACTTCATCTCGATTTGATTTGGGGTCAACAAGTCGTCCATTTTTAATTAATAAAGTCATTTTCTTCCTTTCATAAATTACTGACAGAACACTCAGCTTTGCTGACTTGTTCATTTATCCACCGATTCAATGTCTCCCTTTGGTCGAATTGAACTGACAGCTATTCCAGAACCTAATTATTTACTGACAGGCTCTTTGAATTTCTGTCAGTAAATTAATTTTGCCAAGTTTCTTGATTTTCTTTGAACTTTTTAAGTAATTCTAATTCTTCTTTTGTCACATAACCCGTTTCTTTAGCAATTTCAATCAACTCAGAATAAGTTGTCAATGTGGCTAATTTAACACCAGCATCAGCAAATTTACTGTTCGCTTTTTCTAATTCATAAGTGAAAATTGCAACCACACCAAGCACGTCAGCACCTTCACGTTCTGCGGCTGCAACAGCTTCTAAAACTGAACCACCAGTCGAAATCAAATCTTCAACCACAACCATTTTTTGGCCTTTTGCCACACGTCCCTCAACCTGATTTCCTGCTCCATGGTCTTTGGGTTTGCTACGAATATAAGCAAATGGTAATTTAAGATAGTCAGCAATAATTGCACCATGAGGAATTCCTGCTGTAGCAGTTCCTGCAATGACTTCAACTTCTGGAAATTCCGCTTTAATCAATTCTGCAAAAGCACCTTCGATTTGGCTTCTAACTTCCGGATAAGCTAAGGTCACCCGATTATCAGTATATATTGGTGACTTAATTCCTGAAGCCCAAGTAAAAGGTTGACTTGGTGAGAGACTGACCGCTTTAATTTCCAATAAATCTGCAGCAATGGCTTTTGATATTGACATAATTTCTCCTTCTAGTTTACTGACAGAACCATCAGCAAAGCTGACAGTTCATTTTTCTACCGATTCAATAATTCCCTTTGGTCATATTGAACTGACAGCACTACCGTAGCGAGCATGGATAACGTGCAACCCAATAGTGGTAATTGTCAGCAATAAAAAACACTTGCCAAGAATCCTAGCAAGTGTAAAAAGTATCAAAACAAATTCACTTTTACTGACAGAAAATCCTGTCAGTAAAAATAGAATCAATTTTTCCTGATTTCAACCTTGCTAGCCTCTCTGGACTAGTTTAAAAGTTATATTGTTTATTAGTTTAACAAACTTGAGCCAGATTTGCAAGTCTTATTTTTTCGATTTATGATAATTGGAATCAAAAAACATTGTAATAATATTGAATTCAACCATAGACAAGCCAACCCATTTCATTCTATTATCAGCCCAATAGTTTGTATAAACATACCAAGCCAAAACCATAAAAAGAAGTCTTAAAATGATATCTGCTAAAAATATAAATTTTTTCATTAGATTTCCTCAATGATTGAAAAGTAAATTCTACGCCCATAAGCTCTTCTCTCTTGTCATTTATTTAGCTCTTCTATAAGCTTTAATTGCTTCTGGTATGATAATAAAAAGTAGAACAACAATATAAAATATTTGTACTAAAATATTTTGATGAAAGAAAAATATACTTATGCTTGCACTTATTACAAGTACTCCTTTAAAAATTGGTAAAATTCTTTTCATAGCTAAACCTCCAAATGCTTATTGGAATTGAACCATTTCTATCAACCCTCAGCCCTCAGCCCTCAGCCCTAACCCCTATCATTTATTTCTATGAAAAGTTTGCATGATAAGACTTAAAATGCTAAGAATTACTGCAATACTTGCAAAAATATATTTAAGTATGCTAAGGTCATTTGGAAAAATAAAAATTAAAACACCGAGTATTACGGCAAATATACTACTCAGATATTGTACGATTCTTATACTCTTTTTAGTAATCATTGCCATTCAAACCCCCAGACTCCTCCACTGAAATCTTAGTTATTTTCTCAAACTCTTATCAAAGAAAGTTGAAACTAAAACAAACAGTGCAATTACAAACCCTAAAATATAACCAAAGCTCCATTTCTCGGAATTGTTAATTAGAATAGCACCACCTAAAAATAAAATTGTACGAACGAGAGCTATAGCAACAAATCTTTTCTTGTTATTATTTTTCATCATAAACCTCCTTCATTGCCATCCCCACTTAGTTGGAATAAGTCCCCAGTCAATCCAGATTTCTCCATTAACACTTGACATCCAACCACAAGCTGCAGCGGCTGATGCTGCCAATTTAACCACCCAAGTCGTTGGCATCCAAATCGTAGCAATTGAAACAGATGTAGGACCATACTTCAAAATTTTATTTACATCATTTTTACTTAAAAACAAACGCACACCATACCAGTGAAATTCAACTTTTGTTACTCCTACATGTTTAGTAGCCATAGAAGTAGCAGAATTCTTCAAAGTCGTTGGGTTTTCAGCTAAAATAATGGAATTTCCTTTTTGAACAACCTTAACATCAATATCAGATTTTTCGATTTTTTGAGCTCCAACGATAAGTTGTTGATTTGCAATTTTAACTGATTCATTTAATTTATTTATTTCTTCACCACTTGTATTTTGAGGTAACACATTATGATTTACAACATATTTCCCATTTAAAAGAGATATAGCATTATCAAAACGATTGATAAAGTATTGATTAATTTGACCATTATTCGTCGTTGGCGTAGTTGGTTGGCTTACTGTCAACAAGTCAATATCACCAGAATAGTTTGAAACTTGATTTACATTTTTAGCTTCGAGTTTTTGTGATGAGACCTTATTGTGTGTAGATTGGGCAAGTCCAAGACTTCCACCCGTTACGAGTAAAATGGTTAGACTTGAAAATACTAGATTATTTTTTAAATGTGACATATTTTTCTCCTTTTTGAGATGCGATGCAAATCAATAGAGATTTTGCATCACTGTTACGGTGACATTTCTTCTTTCAAGATTTTTAACCCTCCTTTTACCATTCTGAGTGAGCGACACTCATTATTCATGAATCATTTTCTAAACTGATTATATCAAATCAAAATGTCCGAAAAGACTTTTTCCGAAATCTCGGAATTTTTTTGATAAAAAAAACGCAAAGCTTTCAAGCTTCGCGTTTTAGCTTATTTACACTAAATTCTCTTCACAATACTTACAAATTTTCCAATTCTTCCATCGCTTCCAAAAGAGTCATTTCTATCTCATCTTTTTCATCATTAAAGAGGTCAATTTCAGCTTGTAACTCTCCTAATTTAACAAAATCAGCGGTATTTTCTTGCATTTCCAATAATAGTGCTGCAATTTTTGCTTCCAAATCGGCTAGTTTCTCTTCACAAGCCTTGATTTCGCGCTCTACTTTACGTCGATTCTTTTGAGCTTCTTTCTGAGCTGTAAAATCTTGTTGAGCTAAACTTTCTATCGGCTCCCCATTTTCTGAAGAATTACTCTCAGCTTGTACTTCTTCTTTTTTCTCAACATAATAATCATAATCTCCCAAAAATTCTGTACTTCCTTCGGGAGCAATTTCTAAAACTTTGGTAGCTACTCTATTGATGAAATAGCGGTCATGAGAAACAAACAAGATTGTTCCTGGAAAATCGATCAAAGCATTCTCCAAGACCTCACGTGAATCAATATCCAAGTGATTGGTTGGTTCATCTAAAACTAAAAAGTTATCATGATCCATTGCTAATTTAGCAAGTAAAAGACGGGCTTTTTCACCACCAGAAAGCATCCCAACCGTTTTCTTTACGTCATCTCCACTAAAAAGAAAGGCTCCAAGCATATTGCGAATTTCAACTTCATTAAGTAAGCGATGCTCATTCCATAATTCGTCTAAGACAGTATTTGAAGCAGTCAATCTCCCTTGTTCTTGGTCATAATATCCCAAAGTAACATTGGCACCCAATTTTGCTTGACCTGCTAAAAATGGAATCTGTCCAACAATCGACTTAATTAATGTTGTTTTACCTACTCCATTTGGCCCAACAATAGCAAGGGACTCACCTTTACGCTCGTCAATGTTAATCGGACCAGAGAGACGATTATCTTCATAACCTACCGTTGCTTCTGAAACGGTTAAAACAACATTTCCAGACGTTTTTTCAGGAGTAAAAGTAACATTGGCTGATTTGTCATCACTTGTTGGTGCGTCTAAACGCTCCATTTTCTCCAACTTTTTACGACGCGATTGCGCCATTTTAGTCGTCGAAGCACGAACTAAATTTCTGGCAACATAGTCCTCTAATTTAGCAATTTCTTTTTGTTGTTTTTCAAAATTTTTGAGTTCTAACAAGAGTTTTTGCTCTCTTTGTTCAACATAGCGAGAATAATTTCCAGAAAAACGAGTCAATTCTCCTCTAGATAATTCTAAGACTTCATTAACCACTTTATCCAAAAAGTAGCGGTCATGACTGACAATTAATAAACTACCTTCGTAATTTTTAAGGTAATTTTCAAGCCAAGCTAAAGTTTCAATATCCAAGTGGTTAGTTGGTTCATCCAAAATCAAAAGTTGTGGTCTCTCAAGCAACATCTTAGCAAGAGCCAAACGCGTTTTTTGCCCCCCCGATAAACTTGAAATTTCTCTTTCCCACATTGTTTCATCAAAGCGAAAACCATTTAAGACAGACTTAATTTCAGATTCATAAGTAAATCCATTTTTCATCCGAAATTCTTCTGATAAAGCATCGTACCGTTTCATCAAAGCTGTCAATTCATCCCCAGCAAGTTCTCCCATTTGCAATTCCATCTGGCGCAATTGTTTTTCCATTTGGCGAAGCGAATCAAAAACAGAGAGCATTTCGGCAAATATTGTCCTTGAGGAATTCAGCCCAGTATCTTGCGCTAAATAATTCATCGTCAAATCTTTGGTCTTGGATACAGTTCCGCGACTCGCTTCTTCAACTCCAGCAATAATTTTAAGCAAGGTTGACTTACCAGCTCCATTTCGGCCAACTAGGGCAATTCTTGAATGGTCTTGTAAACTAAAATTGATATTTTCAAATAAAACATCGCCACCAAAAGTGCGTGCAATTCCATTCCCTTGCAGTAAAATCATGATATTTATCCTCTTCGTTAAATCTCAAAGCATATTTTTTAATACTTCGTTTTTCCTTTTCATATAATAGAAAAGCAGTCCTTCTATTATAGCATTTAAGGCAAGTTTTTTGTAGTTCTTCCAAATTCTTGAAATTAAAAAGCTTACCAAATTTGATAAGCTAAAATAAAATTAATATTAGACTAAAATTAATCTTTCACGCAATTCAATTCTCCTAACTTCTGGTGGAATAAACGCTCTGATTCCATCCTCGTTAAAACCAATCAATAGACAGTCCTCGTCAAAAATTAATGGTCGTTTTAGAATACGTGGATTATCCTGAATTAATTCAAAAGCTTTTTCTAGTCCTAATTCATCGAAATTATAATTTAAAGAGGCATATGTTTTCCCTCGGGTCGCAATTATATCCTCAAATCCGTTTTCAGTCAAGGATAAAATTTTGATTAAATCATCTTTTTCCATAACATCTTTTGATAAATTAATTTCTTCAAATTCAATGTGATGTTTACGTAACCATTTTTTAGCTTTTCTACAAGATGAACATGAACCACTAAGATAAATTTTAATCATATTTTCTCCCTATCTATTTTTTTCATATTTCTATTCTAACATGAAAGCGCCTTAATTAAAAGGGGGAAATAAATATTTTTTTAGAATTATAATTATTTTCTCATTTTGGACAACTATTCCATTTCTTTTGTTTGATAATTTCACAAATTTTTGATAAAATTATCACAAAGAAACTAAATATTAATTAGTTTTAATAAAATCGAATTAAATTTTTGAGGTATAACAATGACTGATCATAAATCAAGTAAAAGCTTGCCTAAAGCAACTGCTAAAAGACTGCCACAGTATTATCGACTGTTCAAAAGTCTTGTCGAAGAAAATGTGACACGCACAAATTCACAACTCATTTCAGAAAAAATCGGAGTAGATGCTGCCACAATTCGCCGAGATTTCTCTTTATTTGGTGAATTAGGCCGACGTGGATACGGCTATGAAACGAAAGTGCTCCGTGATTTCTTTGGAGAACTTCTTGGCCAAGACCAAGAAACGCATATCGCTCTAATTGGTGTCGGAAATCTCGGTCGTGCATTACTCCATTATCAATTCCAAGATAGAAACAAAATGAGAATCACGCAAGCCTATGATATTTCTGGCAATCCATTAGTTGGAACACAAACAGATGATGGAATTCCAATTTATAATATTTCTGATTTAGAAAAAAATGTTAAAAAATCGGATATCAAAACAGCAATTCTCTCTGTTCGCAAAGAAAATGCCCAAGAAGTTGTTGACACTCTAGTCAAAGCTGGTATCAAAGGTTTCCTAAACTTTGCCCCAATTCGTTTGAAAGTCCCTTCAGATGTGGTTGTTCAATCAATTGACTTAACTAAGGAGCTGCAAACACTGCTATTTTTCATGGGAGCTCAAGAAGACTAGATTAGTACAAAATAGAAGAACAGTTTTTATAGGCTGTTCTTTTCCTTTCTTTTTAATTGAAAAATGGTTTTTTATTATGTAATCCTTCATTTTCGGATTTCTTCTTCCCGAAAACTAAAATAATTACCAGCCCCTACAATAATATGATCAATAAAATTGATTCCCACATCCTCACAAGATTTTTTTATTTTGTAAGTAAATATTTTATCAGCCTGACTGGGTCGTAAATTTCCTGAGGGATGATTATGTGCAACTAACAGTCCTACTGAGAGATTTTTTATTGCATGATAAAGAATCTCTCTAGGGCTTGCAGTTGCATGATTAACCGCCCCTATAAAAATTGTCTTTTTTTCAATAATTCGATTTTGACCATCTAAATAAGTCGCCACAAGATGCTCTTGTTCAAAATTTTGCATTTCAAAAGCAAGACTCAAGCCATATTCTTTGGAACTCAAAACTTGACCATAACGTTTTCTATTAGTGGTCTGTATCCTTTTTCCAAATTCAATCATCGCTCGAATTTCAATGGATTTTGCCAGTCCAATGCCTGAAATTTCTCTGAGTTCATTAATCGAAGCTTTGCGCAAATTATCCAAAGTTTCAAAATGTTGAAGGATTTCTAAGGCCAAATTTAATGATGAGTATTTCTTAGTGCCTGTCCGCAATAATATCGCTAACAGCTCAACATCAGATAAGCACTCTTCTCCTAAAAATTCTAAGCGTTCTCTAGGTTGCATCGGATATTGATTTTCTCTTAGTTCATACATACTATTATATACGGAAAAATACGGCTTTTGTCACTGACAAAAGATTAATTAAACAAAAAAGTTCTGATGAATCTCAGAACTTTTTATTTTAAGTTATCATTTTACTGACAGAAATTTCTGTCAGTAACTTTTATTCAACTGTTACTGCTTTAGCTAAGTTACGTGGTTTATCAACATCAAGTCCACGTTGCATTGACGCATAATAAGCAATTAATTGTGTTGGAATAACCATTGAAATTGCTGACAAATAAGGATGAACTTGGTTGACAACAATTGTATCATCTTCACGAGCCACTCCTTCTTCAACAATTGTGATAGCTGAGGCTCCACGAGCCACTGTTTCCATTACATTTCCACGCGTATGAGCTGCTACTTCTTCATTATTAGAAATTAAAGCAAGTACTGGAGTTCCTTTTTCAATCAATGAAATCGTTCCATGTTTTAATTCTCCAGCAGCAAATCCTTCACATTGAATATAAGAAATTTCTTTTAATTTGAGAGAAGCTTCCATTGCCACATAATAATCTTGTTTTCGACCAATATAGAAGGCATTGCGAGTAGTTGGCAATAAGTCAGCTACAATTGCTGCAATTTCATCCTTTTCAGATAAAGTGGCTTCAATTGATTGAGCAACTAAAGACAATTCTTTAACTAAATCAAATTCTTTTGCTTTAACTTCTCCTTCAGACTCACCAACTGCCTTTGCAAGAAAAGCCAAAGTTGCAATTTGTCCTGTATATGCTTTGGTTGAAGCAACTGCAATTTCTGGTCCAGCACCAATTAACATTGTATAAGTTGCTTCGCGTGATAAAGTAGATCCGGGAACATTTGTAACTGTTAAGCTTGGAAGTCCTAATTCATTTACTTTTACTAAAACCTGACGGCTGTCAGCCGTTTCACCAGACTGTGAAAGGAAAATAAAGAATGGTTTTTGGCTTAACAAAGGCATATCATAGCCCCATTCTGAAGCAAGACCAAGTTCAACTGGTGTATTTGTCAAAGATTCAAGCATCATTTTTGCCCCAAAACCTGCATGATAAGACGTTCCAGCGGCAATAATATAAATACGATCAGCTTCTTGAATTCCTTTGATAATGTCTTGATCGACTTTCATTGTTCCATCTTCATTTGCATAATTCGCAATGAGTTTACGCATAACTGCTGGTTGTTCATCAATTTCTTTGAGCATGTAGAAAGGATAAGTTCCTTTCCCAATGTCAGATAAATCAAGTTCAGCTGTGTATGACTCACGTGAAAGGACATTGCCTTCGTAATCCATAACTGTAACATTATCCTTTGTTAACACAACAAGCTCTTTATCATGAATTTCCATAAATTCAGACGTTTCACGAATCATCGCCATAGCATCTGAGCAGACCATATTGTAGCCTTCACCAAGGCCGATTAATAATGGTGATTTATTTTTGGCAACATAAATCACTTCTGCATCTTCGCGATCCATAAGAGCAAAGGCATAAGAACCTTGAATTAAGCTTAGAGCTTTTTTGAATGCTTCAAGTGTTGATAATCCTTCTTCAGCAAATTTAGCAATTAAATGAACCGCAATTTCAGTATCGGTTTGTCCTTTAAAAGTATCATTCATCAAAAATTCGTTTTTAAGTTCAACAAAATTTTCAATCACACCATTATGTACTAAAATAAAGCGACCTGATGTTGAAGTATGTGGATGAGCATTGTCTTCCGTTGGTTTACCATGAGTAGCCCAACGTGTGTGACCAATGCCGGCTGTTCCTGAAACATCAATCCCTAACTTTCCTCTTAAGTCTGCAATACGTCCGACAGATTTAACTAATTTTGCTGCTGTTTCTTGACCATTTACAAAAATACCTGCTGAATCATAACCACGATATTCAAGTTTTTCTAGTCCTTGCATCAAAATATCAGTTGCATTTTTACTACCTACAACACCAACAATCCCACACATAATAAAGCTCCATTTAACTCACCTTTGAAATTGGTATAGTTAATTAATTTTCTAATATTTATTTATAAATAGCATTATATTACACTTATTTGTCATTGTCAAGTATAAAACTTCTAATAAAACTCAAAAAGACGATAATTGGTATAATTTATTTTCGACATTAATAAAAACCAATTGATATCAATTGGTTTTTTTAGATTTTTCTTGATACTTAATGTATGTGGGATAAGTAAGTAATAGAATACTAATTCCTTCGAGAAATCCGCCTATTGTATCACTTGGATAATGTACCCCTACAAAAATTCTTGAAAACATTACTAACGCAATTAATATAATACATAAAATGCCTAATAAAATTTTAGAAGAACAATTTTTAAGTTTTCCTAGACAGATAAAGAAAATACTTCCAAAAATAATTGTTGCAAAAATGGAATGTCCGCTTGGAAAACTTTTTCCAGCTTCATTGGCAAAAGCCGCTAACCGATGAATATCAGGACGTTCTCGACCAATAATTACTTTAATAACAGTATTTAAAGCAAGGCTTAAAACAACTGTTACCGCAAACCAGATTGTCGCTTCTTTCTGTTTAAAGAGAAGATATAAAACCAAAGCAAGTAGAACTGCGACAATTATTCCACCTTTATCTCCAAAAATATTTGTCATATGAGAGAAAAAGTAAGTGAGCCCTGAGGAGCTTTGCAAATGAAAAGCCCAAGTTTGAATTGGCCGATCAAAAGGAAATGGACCATGAGTAAAATCAATTTTAACAAAGAGCGTTAAAATTAAAAAGGCAAGGGTGGTAATAGCACCCGAAATATAATAGATTTTTTTATTCATAATTAATTAGTTTTCTATAGACTCCATTAGGAGATGAAAAATTGACCCTTTCGGAGAATTATTTGAAACAAAGACTTTGGCATCATTCAATTGTGCATATTCCTTCGCAATTGCCAAACCAAGTCCTGTTCCAGGAATTTCACTTGAACGGGATTTATCAATTCGATAAAATCGTTCAAAAATATTATCTTTTTCTTCTTCTGGAACGCCAATACCTTCGTCAGCAACCTGAAAATCAACTTGATGATTTTCCAAAGTAATATTTATTGTAATTTCTGAGTTGGAAGGTGAATATTTTCCAGCATTTTCAAGAAAGATAATAATAATTTTGTATAGCGTCATTTTATCTATGCTGACAAATAAATCTGTTTGGATATCAAAGTTTATTTTTTGTCTTAGCGCGGGTTGAATTTCACTGACCACTTTGTCAGTAAATTTACTTAAGTTAATTCTTTCTTTTTTCATTTCTAAATGATTTCCTCTAGAAATGGTCAGTAAATTTTCGATTAAAACTTTCATTCTCATTGATTCTTCGTCAATATAGGAAAGTGACTCATCAACAATTTCTGGATGTTCATGCCAACGTCTTTTGAGTAAATTCACATGTCCACGAATTGCAGCAACTGGTGTTCTTAACTCATGTGAAGCATCCGAGACAAATTGTTGCTCATTCTCAATTTTTTGATTCAGTCGATTGAGCAAACGATTGAAACTTTGACTTAACTGATGAACTTCAAGAGGATTTTTACTGACAGGAACTTGTTTAACATCCTTTCCATCAGTTGCCACCACAATATCTGTCAAAGGCTGACTAATCGTTCTGGCCGCTTTTTGAATTAAAATCAAAGCAAGGAAAAAGAGGAAAATCATGACAGCAATAATAACTAATATCGCTCTAATCATTGATTTAACTACAACATTTATATTCAACCATAATTCGGCTTTGGTTCCATTTTTAGAAGCTTTTGAACTATATAAAAAGATATCATCTCTTAATAGACTAAAACTCCCCCAAGATTTTCGTGATTTTAAAAAATTTGTTGTTCCTTGACTTTCTTCTCTTTGACCTGAAGGACTTGTCAGTCGAACAAATGTAGCTTTTTCGTCTTTTTCACTATCAAGTTTAAATTCATCCCAATTCACTTGCCCATTAGTTGCTGCGGTTTGAACGGAATTTAAAAGTGCCGCTCCCTCACTCTTACGTATTTGTAAACTTGTAAATGCAACAATTCCGGAAACAATGATTGTAATCAACAGACTAAAAATTAAGAAAATACGGACAAAAGTATCGGTAATAATTTTGGCACTTGTTTTTGATTCTATTTCTTTCATTTACTAATTTACTTTACTATTTTTTAAGGAAGAGTATGAGCCCTCTTTTGAAATATGTGTTTTTAACTTACGGTATTCTAATAAGGTTAAAATAATCATCAATACGTCAACCGCACATAAAACGAGCATTGAAATTGACCCATGATTAAAAAATTCAAAGATTTGATAAAGAATAAAACCAACTAAAAGTAATATTGATAAGGGGTATGACCATAGAATCTTTTTCCAGAGCAGAGCCAACGTCACCAACTTTAATGCACCATGTAAAAGTAAATATACAATAGCAAATAAAGTAGCGTCATTGGTCAGTCTTTCTCCTGCATTTGTAATCATCGTAGAGAGCGGGCTTAGAGAAATAGCCAGTGCAAGATGGTGAATAGTTGCTTTAATTAAATCAAGTGGAACAAAGATTAAAAGTAAACCTGATATAAATTCAACAAAAGCAAAAATACTTTTACCCAGAAGCATTGTGTTAAAACTAACATCTAATAATTCTTCTTTATTTTTCACTTTATTCATGGCTCCCTCTTTTCCTCTCTCAGTTTTCGTTATTTAAACGATAACCTATACCACGAACGGTTTCAATGAGAGATTTATGATTTGGCAAATCAATTTTGGCACGAAGGTAACGAACATAAGCATCCACGGTATTTTCCTGACCGTCAAAATCCATGCCCCATACATCATCCAAAATATCTGCTCGACTTACCACTATACCACGATGTTCTAAAAAATAGCTTAACAAAGAAAATTCTCTTTGAGTCAAATTGACTGTTTTACCAGCCACTTCCGTTGTATGAGCACTTAAATCAACTTTTAAGTAATCAAGTTCATAGACCTTGGAAAAAGAATTTGACCATTTCCTAAAAATCAACCTCAGCCGAGCCAATAACTCCTCAATTTCAAAAGGTTTAGTAATATAATCATCTGCTCCCGCATCAAGACCGGCAACTTTATCTCCAATATAATCGCGCGCAGTCAAGAAGATAATTGGCGCATCGGGCTGAATTTTTTTCATTCGACGTAACACTGTCAAGCCGTCTAATTTTGGAATCATCCAATCAAGCAAAACAACATCAATAGCAGGCTTAGCAGTTTCAAATATTTCCAAAGCAGAAAGACCATCAAAGGCGGTTGAAACTTGATAATCTTCAAAAATCAACTCTTTTTTGACATAATCAGAGAGACTCGGTTCGTCTTCAACAATCAAAACATGGTAGCTCATTTGGCTCCTCGCCTTTCTTTCATTGCAAATGTAATCATAAATTTTTATTTACTTGCTCATTATAACAAGCCTAAAACAAAAAAACCATACGGTTTTTCTGAATAATTAATGATAATTTATCATTTTTATTCTTCGTTAATGAAGTCTTCAATCAAATAACGAGGACGTTGTTTAACTTCCAAGAAGATTTTTCCGATATATTCACCAATTACACCTAGAGCTAGTAGATTAGCCCCACCAAATCCAACAATAGCCAACATTGTCGAAGCCCAACCCGCAACGTCAGAACCATTAATAAAATGGCGAATAATAATATAAATTGCTCCTACAATAGCTAGCAAAAACCAAACTAAACCAATCCAAAAAATCAAACGCATCGGTGCAGCTGATGTTGAAGTAATTCCATCCAGCGCAAAACTAATCATTTTTTTCAAAGGATACTTACTTTCACCGGCAAAACGTTCTCCACGTTTATAATAAACGATATCAGATTTATAGCCAACCAAAGGAACCATTCCTCTTAAGAAGAGATTTTGTTCAGGAAATTGAGATAAACCGTCAAGGGCACGACGACTCATTAAACGAAAATCAGCATGATTAGGAACACTTTGGCTCCCCAAACCTTGCATTAATTTATAAAAAGCTCCAGCGGTTCTTCTTTTGAAAACTGTATCAGTGTCCCGATTATCCCGTACACCATAAACGATATCACAGTTCTCATTTTCAAATTTTTCAAGCATTTCATCAATTGCATTAATATCATCTTGCAAATCTGCATCCATTGAAATAACACAATCTGCTAAATTTCTCACGGTCATTAAACCAGCGAGCAAAGCATTTTGATGTCCACGATTTCTTGAGAGATTAATCCCACTAAACATCGGATTTTCATTATGTTTTTCTTGAATTTTTCCCCAAGTCTTATCTTTTGAACCATCATTAACATAGACAACTCTACTTTTTGGACTAATAATATTATTTGAAATCAATTGTTCATATTTAGCCTTGAGACGTTCGGAAGTTTCATCAAGTACCAGTTCTTCATTGTAACATGGCACGACCATATAAAGAATCTTACTCATATTCACTCCTTAATTTTTTTCTTTTTAAACTGCTTATCTATTAAACCTAAACTTGCTAAAGCAATCATAACCGGGGCAAATTGATAAAGGTAACGTGAATTTGTTTCCCATAGAATAAGGAAAAAACTCAATCCAACAAAAGCTAAAGCTGGAATAAACCAGGGATTTGACCAATTTCTCTTGCTAATTAAAATTCGCCAGATTTGACGCCACAGCAAAACAACTAGGCCAATCCAATAAAGAGTTTGAACAGCCTTTAGCATAAACCACCCTGTTATATTACCACGTCCATCCAAAGAAAATGAGGTTCCTGATAAATAATCAAAGTAACGATTAATAAATTTATTTTCATGATGATAAGTATAAAACGAACTGTTCAAGTCGCCATAAAACCAAGTATAGGCCAACTTACGTCCAATTTGTCGCACAACTCCGACAGGTCCCATCTTCTTAAGATTGTCTATGAAGAGTTGTTTATCAGCCTCTTTTTTCGCTTCATAAGTTGGGAAAGATTCAGAATAGAGTCTCACTTTCTTATTGAATCCACCCGTTTTATTAGTTGGCGACCAAGACATAGCAATCCAGTGCATCATTGGAAGATTACGACGTTCATTAGCCTCATGAGAAAAGGCTGGCTCGGTCGCAATAGTTGCTTTAACCATGAAATGTCCACCAACAAATAAAATAGCAAACATTGGAAGTAAAAGCAAAAGTTGTTTCCATTTTTTATTAAATCCAAGGAAAATCAGAACAGCAATAAGCACAATTAACACTGTTGGCTTAAATTCATAACCTATAACTGCCAACAATGTCGCCCAAAAGTACCATAGAACTTGTTGAGTTATTTTTTGTGATTTAATGGCATAGATAAAGAACAACAAACTAAAGGATACAAAAGGAAGTGTAATCGTATCACTATAGAGTTGTGCACCATAAACGTAAAAAGGTAGGAACCCAAGGGCACAAACATTGTATAAGAGCGCATGTCTTTTCCCGCTCAAAGCCTTAACAATTAAGGTTCCAGCTAAAACTCCGAGACTTGTCAATAGTGCAGACACTGCTGTCACAACCCACATTTTTAGTTCAACACTTCCTGCAAAAGGAGAGAAAACTTGGTTAAATAAAATCCCTAAAAATTGATTGTTTGGATAACGAAGAAAATATCCTAAACGCGAAGCAGTTTCAGGTAACAGTCCAAAAGATTGACCATGGAGTTCTGTCGTAGAATTAAATATAACGAAGTAGTCCCAAGCATGCTTACTATCAGGCACATGAATCATAAAAAGAAACGGCAAGATAAAAGTTAATAAAGCTACTCCCCAAAAGCTTATTCGATAATATTGAGTTACTGACAAGTCTGTCAGTAACTCAATTTTACTGACAGACTTGTCAGTAGTTTCATTTTTATCCTTCGAGTCAAAAAGTTTTTTTGATAATTTATAAATTCCAACAAAATAAAAATAGGCTGCTATTAAAAGAATATTTCCTAACAAAAGCGCAATGATGTGATCTGCGTTCCACACTTGCGTCAAAGAAATAGCAATCCCGTTAATTAAAAGAAAGAGTCCTATCATTAAAGCAAGACAGAATCCTTTTTTATACTTAATAAATACTATATTATTCATATTACCATTTTACCATAGCTTGGCTTTTGTTTCTTACAATAACCTTAATTTTTAGATGATAATTTCTCATTTTTTACTTCGCATTTATAAACTACACTATAGTTAACGCTTACGACTCTAATTGCAACAGAATTTTTTCTTAATTCATTACTAAAGCAACAATTATTCCTAAAATTGTTCCACCCATCACTTGAATTGGTGTATGCCCCAATAATTCTTTTAAATTTTTATCTACTTTGATTCCGGCATTCTCGACATTTTGTAACATCCGATTGATAATTCTGGCTTGGTTTCCTGCCTGTCTTCTAATACCTTGGGCATCATATAAGACGACGAAGGCTAAAACAGTAGCAATAGCAAAAAGTGATGAATCAAATCCTTGTCTCAATCCAGTAGCCGTTGCCAAAGCAACAACCAATGAACTATGAGAACTGGGCATCCCACCTGTTGCAAAAATTAATTGCCAATTAATACGATGTGTCCGAATAAGTTCGATAATTATTTTAATTAACTGAGCCAGAGCCCAACTCACAATGGCTGTCATTAAAATTTGATTATGAAAAATCTGATTAAAAAAGTTCATAATAGTCTCCTTTTACTAATAAAAACCTACTAACTATCAGTAACTCTATTATACATCATCTATCTTTTAATGATGTCTGATTTGCTGACAAATACAGAAAGCCTGTCAGTAAATATCGTTCATTTTTAAATACAAAAAAACAAGTTTAAACTTGTTCTCTAAGCTTTTCTAATTGTTCATTGAATATCTCAGGAGCATCAACTTGGAATTCCATAAACTCACCAGTTGTTGGATGGTCAAAACCTAATGTTTCAGCATGCAAAAATTGCCCTTTATTAGGTGTCAATGTTTTATTCGGTCCATAGAGTGGATCACCGGCCACAGGATGACCAATGTAATTCATATGTACACGAATCTGATGCGTACGCCCAGTTTCCAAGCGCAATGCAATCAAAGTATAGCCATAAAATCGTTCTAAAACCTCAAAATGAGTCACGGCTGGTTTTCCGCCAGAAACTACGGCTTGTTTTTTGCGATCTTTAAGATTACGACCAATTGGCGCTTCAATGGTTCCTTTATCATTAGCAATTTCACCGTGGACAATCGCTAAATAACGACGTTTGCTAGTCTTATCTTTTAATTGTGCTGCCAAACTTTCGTGTGCTTTATCATTTTTAGCAATCATCAAAAGACCACTCGTATCCTTATCAATACGATGCACAATTCCTGGACGAATTACACCATTAATGCTTGAAAGATCTTTGATATGATACATGATTGCATTAACCAATGTCCCTGAAGCATGACCGGCTGCAGGATGAACTACCATTCCTTGAGGTTTATTTACTACTGCAACATCTGAATCTTCATAAATGATTTCTAGTGGCAAATCTTCAGCAACGATATCAAGAACTTCCGCTTCTGGAACTTCAAATTCAATCCTGTCCCCTACTTTTACTTTATACTTTGCTTTTTTGGCTTCACTGTTAACAAATACTTTATCATTTTTGATAAGTTCTGTCAGTAAACTTCGTGAATATTCTGTTTGATTGGCAAGCGCCTTGTCAAGACGTAAGCCTTTGTTTTCTTCGTTAATTTTTATGATAGGCAAGTATTTTTTTCCTTTTTATAAATGTTAAATAAAACTTTCTGTCAGTGATTTTTTAATCAATTTATTTTGTTTCTTTGTCTGTCAAAATTGCAATGAAAAGAAGAACAAAACCAACAGATAATAAGATATCCGCAATATTAAAAATTGGAAAATTAATAAATTCAGTTTGGAACATATCAACAACAAATCCTTGACGAATTCGATCAATAAAATTTCCCAAAGCACCAGCAATAATTAAAGTTAATCCAATAAAATACCAGTTTTGTGCCATTTTTTTCCATAAAAACCAAAGGGCAACAACTAAGACGATCGGTGTTAAGACAAGGAAAAACCATTGTTGACCTGAAAATGAAGACCAAGCTGCTCCATCATTTTTGATATAAGTTAAACTAAGAACATTAGGCCAAATTTTTTCTGTATCTCCAAGCTGAATATTAGCAACAATCCAATTTTTAAAAATTTGGTCAGCAACAATTCCAACAACGATAATAACAAGTGACAGTAGTTTTTTCATGCTTTAATTATAGCATATTTCGCAATCTGATAGCTCGCTAGAACAGTTTTTATCCTATTTCAAAATAAAAAGCGCATTTAAATAAATGCACTTATAGATAAATTAGCCTATCTTTCTCATCAAATCAACCATTTCAATTGCTCCAACCGCTACTTCAAAACCTTTATTTCCAGCTTTTGTGCCTGCACGCTCAATGGCTTGTTCTATATTTTCAGTTGTTAGCACACCAAACATGACCGGAATATTAGAGTTTAAGGAAACATGAGCAATCCCCTTAGAAACTTCATTACAAACAAAATCATAATGAGAAGTTGAACCTCTGATAACAGTCCCTAAACATATAATTGCTTCATATTTATTGGAAGTCGCCATTTTTTGGGCAATAAGGGGAATTTCAAAAGCCCCAGGAACCCATGCTATATCAATTTCTTCTTCCTGGACTCCATGTCTTTTGAGTGCATCTAATGCTCCTGACAAAAGTTTTGCATTGATAAATTCATTAAATCGAGCAACTACAATCCCATATTTTGCATTCTCTGTTCTTAAATTTCCTTCAATAATTATCATATTTCTATCCTTACTTTCTATTTTACTTTAGCCAAACAAATGTCCCATTTTATTTTGTTTTACTTTTAAATAATCATGGTCAAAGGGGTTATCTTTGATTTGGAGAGCTACTCTTTCTTCAACTACTAGACCATATTTTTGAAAATCATTAATCTTTTGCGGATTATTAGTCATTAATTTTAATGATTTCACCCCAATTATTTTTAAAATTTGTGCTCCAATCGAATATTCTCGCTCATCTTCTTCAAATCCTAAAGCTAAATTAGCTTCAACTGTATCAAGTCCTTCATCTTGAAGTGAGTAGGCACGAAGTTTATTAATCAAACCAATTCCACGTCCTTCTTGTCGAAGATATAAAAGCACGCCACGCCCCTCATCATTTATTTTTTTTAATGCCTCTTCTAATTGTTCACCGCAGTCACATTTCAAGGAACCAAAAGCATCACCAGTTAAGCATTCTGAGTGAACGCGGCAAAGAATAGCTTGACCGTCACCAATATCTCCTTTAACTAAAGCAACATGGTGCTCACCATTTATTTTATTGACAAATCCTAAAATATCAAACATACCATATTTCGTCGGTAGTTTAGCTCTAGTCACCTGTTCTACTTGCAGTTCATTTTGCTTAAGATACTCTTGAATAGCTTTAATTGTGATATATTTCAAGCCCCACTCTTGCGCTTTTTCCTTCAGTTTCTCCTTACGCATCATTGTTCCATCTTCGTCCATTATTTCAACGCAGACACCTACTTCTTTTAAACCAGCCAGACGCAACAAGTCAACCGTAGCCTCAGTATGACCATTTCGCTCTAAAAGACCATTTTTCTTGGCAATTAGTGGAAATACATGACCTGGTCTACGAAAATCACTTGGTAAACTCTCGGCATCAACAAGTTTTTTTATGGTTAAGGCCCGTTCAAAAGCCGAAATTCCTGTGCTAGTTTCAATATGATCAACCGAAACTGTAAAAGCTGTTCCATGATTATCTGTATTTTTCTCTACCATTGCCTCTAATTGTAAATTCTTAGCATAAGTTTCACTGAGTGGTGCGCAAATCAATCCTTTGGCCTCACTTGCCATAAAATTAATTATTTCCGGACTGATAAATTCGGCCGCACAGATAAGGTCGCCCTCATTTTCTCTATTTTCATCGTCACTAACGATAATCATTTCCCCTGCTTTAAGTGCAGCAAGTGCTTCTTCTACTTTATTATATTGGAACATTTTATCTCCTATAAAAATCCGTTGTTAAATAGTTTTTCTTTAGTTAATGAAGATTCTTTCATCGAAGAACTACTATCGCCCCATAATTTTTCTATATATTTCCCTAAAATATCATTTTCTAAATTAACAGTATCACCCACTTTTTTATCTGCCATTATCGTCTCTTTGAGCGTATGTGGAATAACGGAAACACTAAAAGATTTCGACTTAACCCGAGCAACTGTAAGACTAATCCCATCAATCGTGATTGAGCCTTTTTCGACGATGTATCTCATTAAATTTATGCTTGTTTTGATTTCATACCAGATGGCATTTTCTTCTTTTTTTACTTCTAAAATCTGGCCAACTCCATCAATATGCCCTGACACAATATGCCCACCAAATCGGCCATTTAATGGCATCGCTCGTTCTAAGTTAACTTTGGCACCCGCATTTAAGGTCCCAAGATTTGAACGATTTAGACTTTCAGGCATAATATCAGCCGTAAATTCTTTTTGATTAAATTCAGAAACGGTCAGGCATAAACCATTTGTTGAAATAGAATCTCCAAGTTTCATATCCTCTAAAATCAAGGAAGCACGGATGCTAATTTTGAAGGATTTTTCTCTTTTTTGCAGGCGACTCACTTCCCCTATTTCTTCAATTATTCCTGTAAACATTAAAGAAGCTCACTTTCTAATAAAATATCTTCTCCTAGATAGGTTATTTGAGGCCTTTCTAGGAGATAGGCTTGATTGGGTTGCTCGATTCCATGCCCTTCAACTGGACTTGGTGCTTCTTTTCCACCAAATATTTTAGGGGCAATATAAGTTTGAACTTTTTGAACTATCCCTGCTTTTAATGCCGAAGCATTTAATGTTCCTCCACCTTCCAAGATAATACTGTCAATCCCTTTTTCTCCTAACTTTTTGGTCAATTCTTTCAAATTCAATCTTCCTTCTAGGCAAGAAACTAAGATAATTTCACAACCCGCTTTAAGAAAGGGAGCTTGTTTTTCGGGGTCAGACTCAGCTGTAGCAATAATCGTTGGAATTTCAGTAGCTGTAGAAACAATCTTGGAAGCTAAAGGACTTCTTAAATGAGTATCACAAATGATTCTTATCGGATTTTTCCCCTTTTCCAACCTGACAGAGAGTTGTGGATCATCTAAAATAAGTGTTTCAACACCAATCATAATGGCCATAAAACGTGAACGGTCTTGATGTACTTTCTGTCTTGCAATTTCACCTGTAATCCATTTTGATTGACCTGCTGATGTCGCAATTTTTCCGTCTAAAGTCATTGCATACTTCATCATGACATAGGGAAGCCCTTGACTAACATAATAAAAGAAAATTTTATTTAATTCTTCACATTCTTTTTCTAAAACATTGAAAGAAACTTCAATTCCAGCTTCTCTCATTGCTTTAATTCCTTTTCCTGAAACCAAGGGATTGGGGTCTAAATGCCCGATAACAACACGCTTAATTCTATTTTTTATAATCGCTTCAAAACAAGGGGGTTGTTTTCCCTGATGCGCACAAGGCTCTAAGGTCACATAAAGCGTGGCTCCTTCGGGAGATTCGTTACAATCCTTAAAAGCATTGATTTCCGCATGAGCTTCCCCATATTTTTCATGATAACCCTGACCAATAATTCTTCCTTCTTTGACAATAAGGGCTCCTACTTGAGGGTTAGGGTTGACATTACCACCTCCTTTTTTTGCAAGTACAATTGCTAAATCCATGTAGTATTCGTCTTTTTTCATCTATTCATCCTTTCTAATAAAAAATAAGACCCTAAAATAAAATTTCAGGGTCTTTTGATAAATTTTCTATTTTTTTCGAGCAAAAACGCAGCTCAAAAAACCAAAAATGGAGTGAATTATATCAATTCACTCCAGAGTTTTAGGCTAAATAGACATAATACTGACTAGAGTATTATGGTTTTATTATCTTCTTTCATCCAGACTATACTGTCGGCCTCGGAGTTTCACCGAATCATGCTGCAAGCAGCTCGCGGGCTATACCGCCGGTAGGGAATTACACCCTGCCCTGAAGATTTATTCAATTGTAGCTAAAGTATAGCATTTAAATTTAAAGATTGTCAAGAAATAAAAACGTGTTCTTTAAGTTAACAAATTAAAATCAAACATTAAAAGTTCACAGACAGATAATACAAGCGAACATCACCCTACTTTATTAAAGTCCAATATAGTTAAATATTATTTAATTTTATAATCAAAGCCCCCAAGAATTTTTCCTGTCTTGTCCTTTAAAACAAATCTCATTTTAAAATTCATCTCTTTAACCCATTGATGTTCTGATTTTGTAAGTTTTATTCCTTCTGCACTCTCCATTCCCTCTATTATCGATTTTTTTATCATAGGCATATCATTTTTGACAAAAGAAACATAATCATTTTCGACTATCAAAGTTACAACAATGGTATCTGTGCCACTTTCACTTGCTTTAATATCTATATAAAATGGATTTGAACCTTGAGAAGTTACAAGCTGCTTTTTCCCATTATTTAACGAGTGAGTTACCTCGTCTAGTAACTCTTGTTTTTCTACCTGATGATAAATTTTCGCTACTTTGGAAACACTAAAAAGGGTAATCACAAGAGATAAAAATATCATCCCCACAATCAAAGGAATTAACCATGGCAAAATTCTTTTCTTTTTCGGAGTAGTATCTATTTTCTGTGTATTTTTGTTCATCATTTTCATCCTTTGTTCTCATAAATTAAATCTCTTATAATTTAACCAATTATAGAGCCACTGAAGATTGATTATTGGCTTTTTTCTCTTTTGAACGATATCACCATAAAGTTTATTTTTCCAATAGGATAAAATCTCTTTATCCTTATTTGTAAGAATCGTTCGACTCTTATCTCCTATATCAATTGATAACAATCTACCCGAACGATTAAATTCATAGGCCCTGTAAATATTATTGTTTTTATCAGAAATGACTAAATTATATGTATTCTCAAAAAAATACCAACTGAAACTCACAAAATCTTGATTTGCCCTGTGATATTCTATATCAAATTGAGAAAAATTGTATGTGAAATGCCTATTATATGACTGAACCCAATGTTGATTATCTTTGAATCTGTCTATTTCTGTGCTCCAATCCGCATGTGGAAGATAGACGCTTGATAAATTAAAGATAACTGCACACATAACAGGGTTTGTTCCTGACTTATGAGAAATATTTTGTGCATAATATATTGAATAAACCCTTAAATTTCGGTATCCATATCCACTAATTAATAATACAAAAACAATAAAAATGATGATAGACAAAAATACTTTTAAAAACCTCCCTTTTCTTTTTTTCACCATAGATTTTTAAACCAATTAACAACTGATTTAGCAACTTTTTTTACTGTATTCATGAATTAAACCTCCAATAATTGAATAAATTATATATCCACTGCAAATTTATTTTTGATGCTTGCCGATGAGAAACAATAAAACCGTACATTTCATTCAATTTTTCTTTAACAATGATGATATATTGTAGCGTAGGTTTTATTGTCTTAGGTGTCGTTTCTTCAGAATAAGTCACAGAAATAAATTCACCCTTTGAATTAAAATTGTATGTATATGGAGTTACAAAGTCAATTAAATCGAGACCACCTGCCTCAGGTTTTAAACTAAAAGATAATTCTCCTTTCTTGAAAACCGAAATATCATTATTTTTTAATCCTTCAAAGCGATAATCAATATCCCCCTCGCTAGTTTTCACCCGCACTCCTCCAAATGGAACATCGTAGTTAGCATTCGGAATGTATATGGCATCCAGATTATTAAATACCGCAACCATCACAGGGTTCGTCCCTACCTTATGAGGCAAATGCTGGGCATAATAAACAGAGTATTTCCCTAAGTTTAACCATACATAAATTAAAGCAATAAACAATAAAATAATTGAAAAACTGATACTTCCTGCAACAACTAAGGTACAATGCTTCTTTTTTCTTTTTACCATAAACTCTTCAACCATTTTCCTACGGCATTCACTTTATTAGAAACCCAGTTCTTAGCTGAATTGTAAGCTGAACCTGTAAAGTTCGTGACAGCAAACAGATAAAGTGACTGACTCATATAATTACTTAAACTCAATTAAATTTCCTTTCGTTCAATAAATTATAAAGCCATTGCAAGTTTATTTTTGGTACTTGACGGTGAGAAACAATATTACCGTACATTGTGCTAAGTATTTTATCAGAATCCTCAATATCTTCTTTATCCGAATGTTCTATTCTGCCTTTTGAATTTGGAGAATCATAATAAATAACAGAACTTAATATTCCGTTTCCCAAAAAATTATAAGTATCTGGTTTTCCTTGTTTAGGCTTTAAAACATCCAGAGAATACATGCTATCTTGCCCATTTCCCAATGTATATTCAAGCTCTTTATTTTCTCTGTCACTTACAGATATCCATCTCCCATGAAGAGTACTCATATGATAGAATATTTCATACTGGCCAAAGGGAGCTGAATTGGTATCAAAATTAAATTTAGGAATATAGAGTGAATCATAATTATTAAAAACCGCGACTAAAACTGGATTCGTTCCTATTCTATGTGGTAAATGTTGAGCATAATAAACAGAATATTTTCCTAGGTTTAACCATACATAAATTAAAGCAACGAACAAGAAAATAATTGAAAAACTGATACTTCCTGCAACAACTAAAGTATGATGCTTCTTTTTTCTTTTTACCATAGGCTCTTTAACCATTTTCCTACGGAACTCACTTTATTAGAAACCCACTTTTTAGCTGAATTGTAGGCTGAACCTATAAAGTTTGTGACGGCATGACGAAGCGATTGAGATGCATGATTACTTAAAGTCAATTAAATTTCCTTTCGTTCAATAAATTATAAAGCCATTGCAAGTTTATTTCAGGGACTTGACGGTGTGCAACAATTTGACCATACATCTCATTCAGTTGTTCATTAACAACAATAGTATCTTGTGGTGTGGGTTTTATCGTCTCAGGTGCCGTTTCTGTAGCAGGTGTTACAGAAATAAATTTTCCATTTGAAGCAAAATTATATTTTGGACCATTGAAGTCAGATAAAATATACCCCCACCCTCCTTTGTACAAATAAAGTTTCAGCTTTTCTCCTGCCCATATCGTAATATTTCCAGGATCTCGTATATCTTCTGCCTGAAAATAAATTTCATCTTTATTATTATTTTTTATTTTTCTTATTCCTGCAGCATCATAGGATTGCTCATTTGGCAGGTAAATATATTCCATATTATTAAATACCGCCACCATCACAGGATTAGTACCTGCCTTATGTGATAAATGTTGGGCATAGTAAACAGAATATTTTCCAAGATTCACCCATCCTTGGAATAGCACAACCAAGGATAAAATCACGGTGAAACAAACGCTAAACGTAATAATTAGAACTTTACGCTTCTTTTTTATTTTTACCATAGGCTCTTGAACCATTTTCCTACGGCATTTACTTTATTAGAAACCCAACTCTTAGCTGAATTGTAAGCTGAACCTATAAAGTTTGTGACAGCATGATAAGCATGAATAGCACTATTAACAACTGGTTTCACGTAGTTGTTATATACCTTTGATACGGTATTCGTTACATAATTCACAGTAGGTGCAACATAGTTATTATATACACCAGTTACAAAATTACTAACAGTATGATAGGCTGTCTGAACGCCATTCCAAATAGCATTCCCAGTATTCCGAGCTTGTTGCGTAAGCCATTGGCTTGTCTGACGGAATGCTTGTGCAGCCGCAGCAGCTTTTTGTTTGGCAACTTCTATAACTGTGTTTAAGGATTGTTTTGCGACTTTGACCCCTTGATTGATAAAACTTTTAACGTTCTGACCCACAGATATTACTTTTGCTTTAAAACTGTTAAACACTTGACTGACACTCTGTGTTGCACCTTTAAAAGCAGATATTGCTTTGTTTTTTAAGGAATTAGCGGTATTTTGAACAACCTTAACAACTTTCTGAATGCTTGTTGATAGCTGTTGGACTTTTTTGGTTACAACTCTCTTCAAAGCATCCCCAGAAATTTTGGTCAGTTGCCCAACAAGTTTTCCTGTTGTTTGAAGACTTTTTGCTGCAGCATTTCGGTCTTTAAGACTTTTGAATAATCCGTATAAACCTCCACCTGCCGCATAAGCTGTCCCCAGACTTGCAAATGCTAAACTAAAGACCGCAAAACCGCCCATAGCAACACCTGAATCCCCCTTTCCACCACTCATAGATTCTAAATACATCTTTTCACGTAAGGCCGTGTCCAAATTAGGAAGACTGTAATATTTGGCAAAAGCCTCTGCTGTCGTCAATCCTTTATAATCTGGAAAATGCGTTAAAATATAAGCATCCATATCCGCAGCCTCATCGCTTGCATTAAGATTCGTGAGGGCATCTCCTGTGAGCGTATCCGTCATCAACTTGGTATCTCTCAAATTACTATCATGACCTGTTAAACTTTCTATAAGTGCAGGAAGAGAATATCCGCCAGCAAGAAGATTACCTGAAATTTTGATTGCTCCTGTTTCATAATAGGCTCCCATCGAAGTTCCCAAATGAGATAAATCAATTCCATTCCCTTTTTTGTTTATGACTCCAAGTATATCTGAAATCTTACTATAATCATAACCTTTTGGAATACTATTCAATGGTTTCTGTAAGAGCCCTGCAAAGCCATCGCTGTAATGCACTCCCGCCAAATAGTCCGCAAAGCCATCATTAGGATTTTTTTCAAGAGTTGTAGAAGCAACATAAAGGTCATTATAGAGTTCTTTTGCTTGGTCACTTGTGATACCAAAATTTTTTGCCATGTTTTCATAGTTAACATTCATCGAATTAGAAAAACTATTTTTATTCGCAACGCTTTGCATTGATGGATAGATGATGTCCGTATTTCCACCCGACATTGTCAAAGGAATCGTTACAGAGTCCGCTTTTGAAGAATTAATCGGACTATAGGTAATTGTAGCCGTTGGTACACCTGTATTTTGATAGTTAATAGTGAAACTTGGTTTATAGTTCACACCAGCATATTGGATATTATTTCCACTATATCCATAGCTAGAAGTTTGAGGATAGCCATAGTAATTAGGTAAACTTTGTGTATAAATCAAGTTAATTACAGGATTGTTCTTCACACTATCATTTTCCGTCATATTCACAAAACCATAATACGGAATGGTTGGAATAGGCAGGTTATAATCTTGTCCAGTAAATCCGATATAGTGGTCTGTATCTTGGATTTTATGACCAAATTCATCATAGTAGTTAACTATAAAATTTTGCCGAATTTGAGTATTCATGTGGGCTTGGAGCGCTGAGCCAAAGAGGTCATAGCGCACACCTTGTGCAAAGAAATAAGAATCTTCTGCTCGCTCTGGTGCAGGGGCATAGTAGTTATAGTAAAACTCTGAAACGAATCCTGCACCGAGATAACCACCATAAGGAAGACTAGCCACACCATCTAACCCTGGATAATTCGGTGAAGCGTCGTAGATAGTATCGCCATCTTGTTTGAGATTGGTCGTTTGAGGTAATATGGTCACGAGATTTGCTAGGTTTGTTTGAACGCCTTGTGCAATGTCAATATCCGTCGTGATAAAGGAAGCAACAACTGGAACTTCTGTTGTCGTATCGTGTTTGACAATCTGATAAATCAAGCTGAGCGCATTTGCCCCATTGTATAGACAAACAATAGAATTTCCACCTGAATCTGCGATATTTTGTTCGCCAGTAAAAGCAAGTCCTTGCGGAATTCCGTCTGCTCCTTCATTGTCTTGCCAACTGTCTTTGTCACTTGATGCTACTGTATAAATCATATCGAGGTCAAGTCCTGAAAGTGTTTTTCCGATATAAGTTAATCGTCCGCTATCTCCGACATTCATGGTATAGGTGGTAGCAGGAATGATTGGACCATCTTGTACTCCAAAATTTTCTTGATTGAGTTGTCCAGTAGCTGTGCCCTTTATGGCAATGACTTGGGTTTGCTCTGACCAATGTAGTACACTAGGATCAAGAAGATTATCATCGGTAATGTCTTTTCCTTGAAGCGTGATATTAACGCCATCAAAAACGGCAGAACCTGTGGCATTGTTATCTACTGCTCCTGTAACTTGAATGTTTGTAATTTCAGGACTTTTTGATTGTGAGGGATTTTTTGGTTTTCCCTGACTTTCTGATGATAAGCTCGTCGTTGGATCACTCGTTTGAGCTTGTGTCGCTGTGGTTTGAGTAGTGACATCTGCTGTTGTAGTAGTTTCATTTGCAATCGTTGACGCAGGTTCATTTATCGAACTTTCACTACTTGCTTTTGTTAATGATATAGCGATTGAGCTTTGGTTCGATTGAGTAGGCGAATTTGTATCAACGGTTGAACTTTCAGTAGTTAAAATATTTGTGGAACTTGAAGCTTGAGCTGTATTTTCCATATTTGATACTACTGCTGGTTCTTCAGTTGTCGAGTCAGAAGCGGCAAGAGAAGAATTCACAGTTGGACTTACAGGACTGCTTTGAGTCGTCACATCACTACTTTGTGTCATTGTTTCTGTATTAGAAGGGACTTCGTCTGCTTGAGCAGTCAATCCTATACTTCCAATAACAAAAATTAAAAGTATTCCGCTACTAAAAAGCCAGATTTTACCTGACTTCCACGTACGGAAATGATGTTTTTGTTTTTCCAATGCTAAAATCTCCCATTTTTAATTATGTTACTATTCTGACTATTCAAACAGTATATCACAACCAAACCAAATTGTAAAACTAGGAAATGTTTTTGTAATTTAACGAAATCACGCGCAGATTATAGAAGTTATTAATCAAATTTTTGTTTTTATTTATTTGCTCAAAAATTACAATTTTGCTAAAATGGCTCTATTAGAACATAGGATATCTTATCATGCAAGAAATAAAAATAAACCCTCAACTCACTTGGCTTTCTTTTAATGTCGAAGACCTTAGAAATACTTCTGAACTTGCTACTTATGGTATTGACTTAGAAACGCTTCAATATGCTGAAGATAAAAATGAACGCCCTCACACGGAGTTCATTCCTGATAGTCAAGACTTTGTACTGATTTTCAACAGCCTGGATTTACTCAATTCAGAAGTCCATTATAAGACGGTTCCCATTACTTTTGTAGCACAAAAAAATCGATTAATTACTCTTTATCATCCAGAAAATGAATATTTAATTAATCAAATTAAAAAATATTGCTTCCAAAATGAACCAGAAACGGTTTATCATCTTCTTTTCATCAGTTTATTTTTGATTTCAGAGGCTTTCTTTCCTTACTTAGAAAAAATTGATAAATCAAAAGAAGAAATTAATCAAAAGTTGCGTGAAAAAACAACAAAGAAAAATTTGTTGGCCCTTTCTGATATTGAAACAGGAATGCTTTATATTGTATCTAGTGCCAACCAAAATACTTTACTACTTGAACAACTCAAAACTAAAAGTATTTACAGACAGTTCAATGAAACTGAAAAAGAGCAACTTGAAGATGCAATTATCGAAGCACAACAGCTTGCCAGTATGACACAACTTAATGCTCAAATTCTTGAACAATTAGCAGGAACTTATAATAATGTCCTTAATAATAATTTGAATGATAATATGACAACTTTGACAATTGTTTCTGTACTTTTGGCAGGATTAGCAGTCATCACCGGTTTTTTTGGAATGAATGTACCACTTCCACTTACTAACCAAAAAGATGCTTGGGTTTGGATCATTGGAGCTTGTATTATTCTTTGGCTACTTTATGCGGCACTTTTTCGTTATATTATTGGTCGAAGACAATAAAAAAATCAGCCAAAGCTGATTTTTTTTATTTTATTTTTACGCTTGCAATTTTTTCAAGATCATCAGCAATTGGATGTCCATTGCTTGTTCGATCTGATAATGATAAATCGCACAAATTGATATCGTATTTCTTGCCAGTCTCACTGATAACTTCTAATACTTGTTCATCAGTTTCTTTTGTCGCTGGTGCTTTAGCTTGACTGAACAAATCTAATTCTTCGGTCAATGCTGATAAATCAGCAGTCGAATTGATTAAACCGGCTGCAAAGACGGTATGATTATTTGTCTTCAAGGTTCGTAGTACTTGAAGGCCACGGTTAGCACGTGAGGTGGCCGGAATATCATCCGTCTTAACACGTTTGATAAATGCCCGTTGAGTCAAAAGGTACCAACTATTTGAGTTAACAAAGAAGGCGGACTTAATTTTATCGCCATTTTTGAGATTCATGGCCTTGACTCCTGCAGCTCTAGCACCCAAAACTGGAACGTCGTCAAGATTAAAGCGAAGGGCATAACCATTTTCAGAAATAAGCATGAGGTCTGCAAATTGAACTGGAGTGATTAGAACAATTTCATCATCTTCTCCTTTAAGTTTAGCACATGGAGTAGATTTTGAACGATAGGTCCGCCAAGGGGAGAAACTTTCACGTTCAATTTGTTTTATTTGTCCATTTCTTGTGACAACAACTAGATTTTCACCAGCAAATTCGTCCACAATCTGAACAAAAATTACTTTCTCATCAGCTGAGAAATTAGAGAGACTTTGAGATAGATGCTCACCAATATCTTTCCAACGAATATCAGAGAGTTCATGGATTGGGCGATAAATGACATTGCCAAGATTTGTAAAAAGTAAGAGATGTTGAGTTGTTTTAGCATTGGCATAATAAAGGAGCTCATCATCATCACGTTTACCAATTTCTTCAAGTGCTGAGGAAGCAAATGAACGTGGTGAAGTGCGTTTGATGTAACCTGAACGAGTTACTGAAACTACAGTATCCTCTGCCACAATCAATTCGCTCGCTTCAATTTCAATAGTTTGAACTTCATCTTGTAATTCGCTACGGCGTGGTTTGGCAAATTTTTTCTTAACTTCACGAAGTTCGCGTTTCATTAAATTAAACAAGGTACGTTCATCATTAATAATCGCTTTAAGTTCGAGAATTTTTTGCTCTAATTCAGCTTGTTCATTTTGTAGAGTGACAATATCGGTATTGGT
This sequence comes from Lactococcus sp. KTH0-1S, assembly GCF_052544945.1. NCBI lineage: Bacteria > Bacillati > Bacillota > Bacilli > Lactobacillales > Streptococcaceae > Lactococcus > Lactococcus sp. KTH0-1S. The sequence continues at coordinate 1,018,531 of NZ_CP195165.1, read as the reverse complement.
CAAACGATAAAGTTGTAAAGTAACAATGGCTTCGGCTTGCTCTTCGGTAAATCCAAATGAAACTTTGATATTTTCTTTGGCATCTGCTTTATTTTCTGAAGCACGGATCGTTGCGACCACTTCATCTAAAATAGAAACCATGCGAATCAGACCTTCAACAATATGAAGTCTTTTTTCTGCTTTATTCAAATCAAACTGCGAACGTTTAACGATGACATCTTCACGGTGTTTGACATAAGAGCGGAGCATTTGTAAGACACCGGTTTGAACAGGAGTCATATTATCAATTGCAACCATGTTGAAGTTATAATTCACTTGTAAATCAGTATTTTTAAACAAGTAATTCAAAACAAGCTGGCTATCAGCTTCTTTTTTTAATTCAATTGCAATCCGAAGACCTTCACGGTCTGACTCATCTCTGACTTCTGCAATTCCGGGCACTTTAGCATTGACACGAACATCATCAATTTTCTTGACTAAGTTTGCTTTATTGAGCTCAAAAGGAATTTCAGTAACAATAAGTTGCTCACGACCACCTTTCATTGGTTCAATATCGACTTTTGAACGAACAACGATGCGCCCTTTTCCTTTTTCGTAAGCTTTTCTGATTTCGCCTTTTCCTTGGATAATCCCACCAGTAGGAAAATCTGGTCCTGGTAAGAATTCCATGATTTTTTCTACATCAGCTTTAGGATGGTCAATCATATGAATGGTTGCATCAATGACTTCCCCCAAATTGTGAGGTGGAATATCTGTCGCATAACCAGCTGAAATCCCGGTTGAGCCATTGACTAAAAGATTTGGGAAAGCTGCTGGTAAAACCGTTGGTTCTTTCTCAGTATCATCAAAGTTCCAAGCTTGACTTACTGTATCTTTCTCAATATCTGCTAAAAGATAGCCTGAAATTTCTGAAAGACGGGCTTCAGTATAACGCATAGCGGCTGGTGGGTCACCATCCATTGAACCATTATTACCATGCATTTCGATTAAAGGTTCGCCCATCTTCCAGTCTTGACTCATCCGAATCATTGCTTCATAAATTGAGCTATCTCCATGTGGGTGGAAATTACCCATGACATTTCCGACTGATTTCGCTGATTTACGATAAGACTTATCAAATGTGTTTCCGTCTTTATTCATTGAATAAAGAATACGGCGTTGTACCGGTTTTAAACCATCACGGATATCGGGAAGGGCCCGCTCCTGAATGATATATTTTGAATATCGACCAAATCGGTCACCCATTATATCTTCTAATGGTAAGGTTTGAATGTTTGACATATTTTAACTTTCTTTTTAGAAAATTTGTTTACTTTTTTAATTAATTATTTGCTAATTTATAAATAAATCTTTGATTTTTTACTGACAGTTCTCTGCTTTTGGCATTCTACAATATAAAATCACTTTTTCTATTCTACCACAAAATCAAAACGAAAAAAACTTACAAATTATTTATTGGTCAAAATTGATAAGATTGTTTATCTCTTTAAAATCTACTGACAGCTTAATTTGAAGTGAAAAAATTACTGACAAAGCTGTCAGTAAATTATTTCATCTTAGAATTTCAAAATCATATTGACATGTTTAATATCATCTTCGTAAAAGGGTTCAGAATTTTCAACAAAACCAAATGAAGCATAAAAATCACGCAAATAATATTGCGCTTCAATTGTTACTGCTTCTTCCCCATCTTCTTTAAGGACTTCTAAGGCTTTTTCAATGAGTCCTCTTCCCAAATTTTGTCCACGAAATTCAGGATTGACAAGGACACGCCCAATTGAAGCCTCTGCAAATGAAATCCCTTTGGGAAGTAGGCGACAAAGGGCCATCAGTTGACCATTTTCATTTTCTAACCAGAGGTGTTTGGCTACTTGGTCTTTGCCATCAAGCTCTTGATAAGGGCAGTTTTGCTCTACAACAAAGACAGCTGTACGCAGGCTTAAAAGTTGATACATTTCATCTAATGTAAGTTGATTAAAACTTTTTTCTTTCCAAATTGCTGTCATTTTTCTTCCTCCATAATTGTCACAAAATTGGCTTTTTGCATTTCTTTTAGAAAATCAGAATGAATTTTCACTTTCTCTGAATTATGTAAACGAATATTTAAACTCGAACCTACGGAGTATTCTCGTTCAATCGAAATTCCAAGAACTTCAAATCGTTCCCATTTTCGCTCAAGATTTTGCTGATAATAGACTAAAGCTTTGGTGATTGGTAAATTTAACTTTCTGCGAAGGCTGTCAGTAATTTCATCAGAGCTGTCACCAAATAAATCTAACTGACCGAGTTCGTCAGTAACTTCTGATTCTACTGACAGCTCAACTTCTTCAATTTTCTGTAAATATTGATAAAGTTTTGCCGTGATTAAGCAGTCGTTGAGCGCGTCATGCGAACGTAAATCATTCATTTCTAGTAGGTCTTTAAAATTTTCTAGAGCATAAGAAGACATGGTTAATAACTTTTTACTTTCTGCCAAAGTATCATAGACACGAAAAGCCTCAACATCAGTAATGGCACAATCAATAATGGCCTGATAAAGAAAAGAAATATCAAAAGGGGCATTATGAGCCACTAATAAATAACCTTTGATGAAGTCTAAAAATTCAGGCAAGATTTCTTCAATCGTTGGTTGATTTAACAAATCAGCTGGTTTTATGCCAGTCAATTGTGTGATTTCAGTTGAAACATAAGAACGTTGATTTTTTACTAACTGATTAAATCTAGCTTGCTCTTGATTATTCTCATCATATTTTACCGCTCCAATTTGAATAATTTCATTTTTTTGTGCAGAAAATCCTGTAGTTTCAAAGTCAAATACGACATATTTCTCAGACATTTTTATTCAGTTCCTCGATAATTTCTTTTGTTTTAATTAATTTCCCAAATTTTGGTACTTCGTCAGTTTTTGTTTTCTGGAAGTTTTTTAACTTTCTGTCAGCACAGGCATCTTCAATTATCATCGCTTCAAATCCCAAATCCGCTCCCTCTCTGGCTGTTTTTAATACTCCATTACTCATAGACACACCAGAAACATAAATTTTACTGACAGAATTATTTTTCAACTCGTCAGCTAAGCCATAATCAGATTGTTTAAATGCTGACGGCCCATATTTTACTAATTGATGTAATCTTGGATTTTTATCCAATTCATCTTGCAAAATCATCCGAGAAAAAGCTTTTTTAGCTGATTGCCAAAGTATTTTTGGTTCAACAGTCACAAGATAAACTGGCTGATTTTTTTGGTCAAATGCAGCAACTAAAGCTCGATTATTTTCAATAATTTTATCCCAGCCATAAGGAACAGCATCTTTCGCTAATTTTTTAATGAATGCTTGCAAATCAATAATAATTAAAGCTGATTTTTGCATTTTTTCTCTTTTCATTTTTTATCTTCTTTTAGAATTTCTTCCATTATATCATAGCTGACAACATGAAACAAAGTTTCTCTTGCTAGCTTTGCGGCTTACGAATAGGCTTGTTGTTACACCTAAAGTGAGCAATAGTGATGCTTACATCATAAATTAAAGCAAAAAACCTCGAAAAATCGAGGTTAATTATTAAAGAAAGTAACTTAGAATACTGTTTCTTCTTCCATTGTAAATTTCACATTATTTTCAATCCATTTACGACGAGGTTCAACTTTATCCCCCATCAGTACTGAAACCCGTTTCTCTGCTTGAGCTGCATCATCAATGGTCACTTGAATCAATGTCCGAGTTTCTGGATCCATTGTGGTTTCCCAAAGTTGGTCAGCATTCATTTCTCCAAGTCCTTTATAACGTTGCAAATTAGCATTTTTACCAAATTGCTTGCGAAGTTCTGCTAACTCACCATCTGTCCAAGCATACTCAATTTTTTCTTTTTTGCCTTTTCCTTCGCTCATTTTATAAAGTGGTGGAAGGGCAATATAGACATGACCCGCTTCAACCAATGGTTTCATATAGCGATAGAAGAAAGTCAATAAGAGCGTTTGAATGTGAGCTCCATCAGTATCAGCATCGGTCATAATAATGATTTTGTCATAATTACGGTCAGCCAAGGTAAAATCTGCCCCAACGCCAGCACCAATGGTATAAATCATTGTATTGATTTCCTCATTTTTGAGAATATCTTGCATCTTAGCTTTTTCGGTATTAATGACTTTACCACGCAAAGGCAAAATGGCTTGGAATTTACGATCTCGTCCTTGTTTAGCGGACCCTCCGGCAGAATCTCCTTCGACCAAATAAAGTTCATTTTTATTTGGATTTTTTGTTTGAGCAGGGGTTAATTTACCAGACAAAAGTCCTTTGTCTTTTTTAGATTTCTTTCCATTTCGTGAATCTTCACGCGCTTTACGAGCCGCTTCACGCGCCTCACGGGCTTTGATGGCTTTACGAATCAAATTTTGCGCTAATTCGCCATTTTCCATCAAATAGAAACTTAGTTTCTCAGAAACCAAAGAATCAACAACTGGACGAGCTAAAGGAGAACCCAATTTATCTTTGGTTTGTCCTTCAAATTGGAGATGTTCCTCAGGAATTAAAACTGACAAGACGGCTGTCAAACCTTCACGATAATCCGAACCTTCAAGATTTTTATCTTTTTCTTTGAGTAAATTGACTTTACGAGCATATTCATTCATTGCTTTCGTAATTGCCGTTTTCAAACCTGCTTCGTGCGTTCCGCCATCTTTTGTTCGGACATTATTGACGAATGAAAGAATATTTTCTGAATAGCCATCATTATATTGAAGGGCAACTTCAACTTCAAAACCGTCTTGTTTTCCTTCAAAATAAAGAACTGGAGTCAAACTGTCTTTATCTTCATTAAGATAAGAAACGAAATCTTGAACCCCGTTTTCATAATGAAATTCTTCTTTTTCATCTGTTCGTTTATCTTCAAGACTAATCGTTACTTCTTTTAAAAGAAAAGCAGACTCATTTAGTCGTTCTGAAATGATATTATATTTAAATTCAGTTGTCGAAAAAATGCTAGAATCCGGCATGAAGGTAACTTTAGTCCCTGTTTTAGATTTTGGTGCTTTTCCTATTTTTTCTAAAGTAGTCGCTGGATGTCCACCATTTTCAAAACGTTGACGATAAACAGTCCCGTCACGAGTAATTTCAACTTCTAACCAAGTCGAAAGGGCATTTACGACTGAAGATCCAACACCATGGAGTCCACCAGAAGTTTTATAACCCCCTTGACCAAATTTACCACCTGCGTGCAAAATAGTAAAAATTACTTCCACAGTTGGAATACCCATGGCGTGTTTCCCAACTGGCATTCCCCGTCCTTCATCTTCTACTGATAAAGAACCATCAGCATTAATGGTCACCGAAATTCTGTTACCAAAGCCAGATAAAGCTTCATCAACCGCATTATCTACAATTTCCCAAACCAAATGGTGCAGACCAGTTCCGTCAGTTGAGCCAATATACATTCCTGGACGTTTTCTGACAGCATCCAATCCTTCAAGAACCTGAATCGCACTGTCATCATAGTTATTAATATCTATTACCATTTATTTCCCTCTCATCGAAAGCCTATATTTTCTATCTAAATCACTATTTTTTTATCCACAATGAGCTAATAAAAAATATTCATCTTGATTATTGTACCTTGTTCAGAAAGCTTTGTCAAAGGACTGCTGACAATTTTTTCATCTAATAGTAAGAATTTTTCCAAAAGTAAGTGAAGATGTTTCAATATTGTCAGTAATCTTTATTAAAAATATGATATAATTGTACAGTTAAAAGAGATTATCGATTTTAAACGAAATAAACTTCGGAGAACTTATGCTTACTATTATTCTTCTCATTGCCAGCTATCTTTTAGGGGCAATTCCATTCGGCTTATGGATTGGCAAGATTTTTTTCAAAAAAAATCTCCATGACTATGGCTCAGGAAATACTGGAACAACCAATACTTTTAGAATTCTAGGTGTAAAGGCAGGAATTTCAGTTTTTGCTTTTGACTTACTAAAGGGGACACTTGCTACTCTTTTACCCCTTTTCTTCCATATCAATAGTGTTTCACCTCTAATTTTCGGTCTTCTTGCTGTCATTGGACATACTTTTTCAATATTCGACCGCTTTAAAGGTGGAAAAGCTGTAGCAACTTCTGCTGGTGTGATTCTTGGATTTAGTCCACTCTTCTTAATTTATCTTCTTGTTGTCTTTATCATTGTCCTCTGGCTTTTTAGCATGATTAGCCTCTCTAGTGTGATAGGTGCTATATTTGCTTTATTAGGAATTCTAATTTTTCCTAGCATCGGATTTATTCTTACTTCCTACGACCTTTTATTCTCAATTATTATTTTTGTTTTAGCAATTATTATTATTTTAAGACATAGAACAAATCTCAAAAGAATCAAAAATCATTGCGAATCCCTTGTCCCATTTGGTTTAAACTTATCAAAACAAAAAGAAAAATAGCACAATATGTTGTGTTATTTTTATAATTTTACATAATTCAACACAATATCTAGTATCTTTAATTTGACTAGATATTTTTTTTACGATAAAATAAGACTATAAAAAGTTGAGAAAAAGTCAAAGACTTTTTACTCTCACTAATAAAATACGTTTGTCCTCAAAGGAGATTTAAAATGGTTACAGTCTATTCTAAAAACAATTGTATGCAATGCAAAATGGTCAAAAAATGGCTCTCAGAACATGAAATTGCCTTCGATGAAATCAATATCGATGAACAACCTGAATTTGTTGAAAAAGTGATTGAAATGGGATTTCGTGCTGCACCTGTCATTACTAAAGATGACTTTGCCTTCTCTGGTTTCCGTCCTAGCGAATTAGCAAAGTTGGCTTAATATGAAACTTGCTTATTTCAGTGTGACTGGGCAAACACGTCGCTTTGTTTCCAAAACAAACTTACCAAATGTCGAAATTAGTCCTGACGATGATATAGAAATGAATGAACCTTTTCTTTTGATAACGCCAAGTTATGCCGAAGAATCTCCAACAGTTTCTAAATCAATAGACGTTATGGACCCTGTTTTTGACTTTATGGCTTATAATGATAATTATAAACATTGTCTAGGAATTATTGGTACAGGAAATCGTAATTTTGCAGGCATTTATATTTTTACTGCTAAAGAAATTTCTGCAAAATACCAAATTCCGCTTTTATATGATTTTGAGTTTAATGGTACACCAGCCGATGTTGCTGCTGTCGAAAAACTCGCTACACAGCTTGACAAAGGAGCGAAAGTCACCTTCAAAAATCCGCTGTGATTTTATGGCTTCACCCTAATGAGTGAAGCTTCTTTATTTTTAACTTTTTATTTCTATTAATTAGTTTGAACTTATTATAATATTCGGGTTCACCCCTCTGTTTTTTATGGTTGAACGCTTTAAGAAAGGTCACTTATGTCTCTAAAACAACTTAAAGATGTAACTTATTTCAAGCTCAATAACGAGATTAACATTCCCGTTAATGGTAGCATTCCTCTTGCTAAAGATAAAGAAGCAATCACTGCTTTTTTTAAAGAAAATGTCGAACCTAATCGTTATGAAGCCGATACATATATCGATAAACTCAATTGGCTCGTTAAGGAAGAATATCTAGAAGCTGAGTTTCTTGAAAAATATAAACCAGAATTTATTACCAATCTTCGTAAAGAATTGAGTAAATTTGAATTTCATTTTGATTCATTTATGGCTGCTTACAAATTTTATAATCAATATGCCATGAAAAACAATGACGGTTCTCTCTATCTTGAAGATTTTGAAGACCGTGTGTTAATGAATGCTTTATACATGGCTGACGGCGATGAAAAATTAGCTAATAATCTTGCTTTTGCAATGATTAATCGTCGTTATCAACCTGCGACTCCGACTTTTCTAAATGCTGGACGTAAGCGTCGTGGTGAATTTGTTTCTTGTTTCCTTCTACAATTAACTGATGATATGAATTCAATTGGACGAACAATTAACTCTGCCTTGCAACTTTCTAAAAATGGTGGTGGTGTTGGTCTAAACTTGACTAATTTACGTGCTGCTGGTGCACCTATCAAAGGTTATGATGGAGTGGCAGCTGGTGTCGTTCCTGTCATGAAACTTTTTGAAGACGCCTTTTCTTATGCCAATCAATTGGGGCAACGTCAAGGTGCTGGTGTTGTTTATTTATCACTATTCCATCCAGATATTATGGAATTCTTGTCCACTAAAAAAGAAAATGCGGATGAAAAAATTCGTGTTAAAACACTCTCTCTTGGGGTTACTGTTCCTGATAAATTCTATGAATTGGTTAAAAAGGGAGAAACAATGTATCTCTTTGAGCCATATTTTGTTGAAAAATATTATGGTAAACCTTTTGCCGAAGTCGATATTACAGCTGAATATGACAAAATGGTAGCCAATCCAGAAATTCGTAAAACACCGATTAATGCCCGTGAACTTGAACAAGAACTTTCAAAACTTCAACAAGAATCTGGTTATCCTTACATCGTAAATGTTGACACAGTCAATCAAGCTAACCCTGTTGATGGTGTAATTTCAATGTCTAACCTTTGTTCTGAAATTTTGCAAGTCCAAACGCCTTCTTTTTTGAACGATGACCAAACTTATAAGGTGGTTGGAACTGACGTCGCTTGTAACTTGGGTTCAACTAATGTTTTGAATATGATGACTTCTAGCAATGAATTTGGAACTTCTATTGAAGCAATGGTTCGCGCTTTAACTTTCATCTCCGAAACTTCAAACCTCGATACTGTTCCAACTGTTCGTAAAGGTAATGATGAAATGCATGCGATTGGGCTTGGAGCAATGGGCTTACATTCTTTCTTAGCACAAAATCAAATTCATTATGACAGCAAAGAAGCCGTTGAATTTACTAGTGTTTATTTCATGTTGTTGAACTATTATACTTTAGTGGCTTCAAATAAATTAGCTGTTGAAAAAGGGTCTAGCTTCAAGAATTTTGAAAAATCTGCCTATGCTGATGGTTCTTATTTTGATAAATATTTAACACATGATTATTTTGCAGCTGTCTCTCCTAAAGTTCAAGAACTTTTCAAAGAGATTGCTGTTCCAACAATCGAGGATTGGACTGCTTTACGTGAGACAGTAAAAACTTCTGGACTCTATAATTCATATCGTATGGCAGTAGCTCCAAATGGTTCTATTTCTTATATCAATGACTGTTCTTCTTCTATTCACCCAATTGTTAATCGCATTGAAGAACGTCAAGAAAAGAAAGTTGGGAAAATTTATTATCCAGCTGCTGGACTTGCCACTGAAACAATTCCTTATTACAAATCAGCTTATGATACAGATATGCGCGCAGTAATTGACGTTTATGCAGCTGCTACAGAACATGTTGACCAAGGTTTGTCACTCACTTTATTTATGCGTTCAACTTTACCTGAAGGTCTCTATGAATGGAAAGTGGCAAATAATAAAATGACGACTCGTGACTTGTCTATTTTGCGTAACTATGCTTACAAAAAAGGAATCAAAACAATTTACTACATTCGTACATTTACTGACGACCAAGAAGAAGTCGGTGCCAACCAATGTGAAAGTTGCGTTATTTAATACAACAGAAGCATTAGTGCTAAAGCACCTATTGCTTCTACGGAAGCCGCTAGGGCGGACTTCCTATTGTCTTACTTGTTTTCATTCATTGAAGGATCGTCAATGAATGAAAATGGGGTAAGCATTTGCGAAATGTTTTAAAACGATTATTGACATTAACTTTTGATAAATTATCGAAAGTTTTTGGTCTAATGAGTCCCTATTTTTACTGACAGCTTCGTTGGTAAGTGAAAATTTACTGACAGAATTTATGACTAAGCTAAAAATACTGACAATATTTTCTGTCAGTAAATAAATGAGAGAAAGGAATTGAGTTTGCCCTTTTTAAAGCAGGCTCATATCTTAAAATATGTCTGAAACTGAAAATCTTACTGTCCCCACTTATTACAGTGCCATTGACTGGAATTCTATTGAGGATTCTATTGACAAATATACTTGGGAAAAATTAACAAGTCAATTTTGGTTAGATACTCGTGTTCCTGTATCTAACGATTTAGATGATTGGCGCAAACTTCCTCAATTGGAACGTGATACCTTTGCTAAGGCCTTTGCTGGTTTGACATTACTTGATACTTTGCAATCTGTTGATGGTGCTGAAGTACTCAAACATGATGCAAGAACGCCTCAAGAAATTGCCTGTTTCAACAATATCCAATTTATGGAATCTGTTCATGCTAAGTCTTATTCAACAATTTTTTCAACTCTAAACACGAAAAAAGAAATTGAAGAACTTTTTAATTGGGTAGATACCAACGTTTATATGCAAACAAAAGCCGAAATCATCAATAAAATTTATGAATCTGGTACTCCTTTGCAAAAGAAAGTGGCTTCTGTTTTCCTTGAAACTTGCCTCTTCTATTCTGGTTTTTATACCCCTTTACGTTATCTTGGAAATAACAAAATGATTAACTCAGCGGAAATTATTAAATTAATTATTCGCGATGAGTCAGTTCACGGCACTTATATTGGTTATAAATTCCAACTTGGTTTTAATGAGTTATCTGAAGATGAGCAAGGTGAATTCCGTGATTGGATGTATGAATTGCTTTATCAACTTTACGAAAATGAAGAAAAATATTCTCATTTACTTTATGACAAAGTCGGTTGGACTGATGAAGTTTTAACTTTCTTGCGTTATAATGCCAATAAAGCTTTGATGAATCTTGGACAAGATCCACTTTTCCCCGATACCGCAGCAGACGTTAACCCAGTGGTTATGAATGGAATTTCAACTTCTTCATCAAATCACGACTTCTTCTCACAAGTTGGTAATTCCTACCTTCTTGGTGAAGTGGAAGCCATGTCTGATGAAGATTATGATATCTAATTAAACAAATTTAAGAGTCTGTCAGTAAATAAGTAAAAGCTTATTTACTGACAGCTTTTTTTAGCAAAAAAAGAGAAGATTTAACTTCTCTTTTATTTTTATTAAATTTTAAGGAAACGACGCATTGATAAGAGGGCTCCAAATGAACCAATCAAAATACCAATCACGGCCATCAATCCAACAATTGCAGGAATGAATTGATTTGTCGCATACATTTCAAGTTTTTGTGATTGAAGACTTGGTGTCAAGCTAACAAACGCAAGGCGGTAAGCCCAAGCAACAATAAGTCCTGGAATAATTGAACCTAAAAGTCCAACCCAAGCGCCTTCCAAGAAGAAAGGCCAACGGATATAACCATTTTTAGCTCCAACCAGACGCATAATTTGAATTTCGCGTTGTCTTGACAGGATAGTAATACGAATCGTATTCGAAATCAAGAAGATAGCAACGAAAATCAATAAAGCTGCGGCAGCAGTTCCCCAAGTTCGAATTCCCTGAGCAATTTGGAACAGTTTTGCAGTATTGGCGCCACCATAAGTAGCTTTTTCAATTCCTGAAAGTTTTGAAATTTTTGAAGTGACTGATTTTACATTTGCTGGTTTATCAGCTTCAACAATATAAGCATCATAAAGTGGGTTGGCATCACCTTTAAAGAGATTCCAGTTATTTCCTAAAGCCTTTGTTAGTTCTTGTAACTGAGCTTCTTTACTTGAAAATTCAACTGTTTTTACATTAGGAACTTTTTTGATTGAGTCGTAAATCTTAAGGTGGTCAGGATTATTGATTGTTTTTTTATTATCTTTTGGATCTTGAATTTTTGTCTCTTGATCATGAACATCTAATTTCATGTAGGCAACAATCCGAACATTGTTTTCAATCCCATTAGATATTTTTGAAGTATTCAAGATAACTGAAAGGAAAAGTCCAACTAAAACTAAAGTAATTGTTACTGATGAAACAGCCGCAACTGTCATCCAACCATTACGTTTTAAGTTTTTGAGCGATTCCAAAAGGTGTTTGAAGAAATTTCTAATCATCGTAGCCGTAAACTCCTTCCTCTTGGTCGCGGACAATTCGTCCGTTTTCAATTGCGATAACACGGTGTTTTAAAGTGTTAACGATTTGGCTATTGTGGGTTGCCATCAAAATGGTTGTCCCTTGAAGATTAATTTTTTCAAGCAGATTCATGATTTCCCAAGAGTTTTCAGGGTCTAAGTTCCCTGTAGGTTCATCAGCAATCAATACTTTTGGTGCATTGGCAATTGAACGAGCAATCGCTACACGCTGTTGTTCCCCACCTGAGAGTTCATTTGGAAATGAACGAATTTTGTGTTTCAGACCAACAAGATCAAGCACTTCATTCACTCGTTTTTTAATTTCACGAGGACTTTTCCCAATAACTTCCATGGCGTAGGAGATATTTTCAAAAACAGTTTTCTTTGGCAAAAGTTTATAGTCTTGGAAAACAACTCCAACAGAGCGACGAAGCATTGGCACTTCACGACGTTTTAATTTAGATAAATCATATTGCGCAACTGTTCCAGAACCACGGTCAATCTTTAATTCACGATAAAGTAGTTTGATAAAGGTCGATTTCCCGGCTCCTGATGGACCAACGATATAGGTAAATTCTCCCGGCTCAATTTCAAGCGAGATATTACGTAAAGCCGTTGTTCCATTAGAATATTTCTTGGAAACGTTGCTTAATTTTATAATACTCATAGTACCTTTCCTATGCTAGATTTTTCTTCTAAGTCCTAACAAACGTTAGACTCATCCGTAAAATCCATTTTTTTAATCACTATGGATGTTTTAAAATCCTGCTTTCAAAAAAAACAAGAAAACGGGCACACACGTACCTTTTCTTTTTTTCTAAAATACAGAACTTTTAGCCCTACTGACAGCTTCATAGAATAAATCCACCAATTGAACTCTTATAATTATATCAAAATAAAAGTGCTTTAGGTGGCACTTTTATTTTATAACCTTTTCATTAATAACCTTAATGTTTCGTATACATTTCAAACACACGAAACTTTAATTTATAATCTATAAGTTCCAACGAAGATAAGCATTTATAAACCCGTCTAATTCTCCGTCCATCACATTTGAAATTTGTCCAGTTTCATAGCCAGTACGCGTATCTTTAACTAATTGATAAGGCATGAATACGTATGAACGAATTTGACTTCCCCAAGAAATTTCTGATTGGTCGCCACGAAGTTCATCAACTTCAGCTTGCTTTTTATCCATTTCTAATTGATAGAGTTTCGATTTCAGCATAGCCATCGCTTTATCCCGGTTACCATATTGCGTTCTATCCATTGTTGATTGCACAACAATTCCCGTTGGGATGTGAGTCAAACGCACACCAGTAGAAACTTTATTGACATTTTGTCCACCAGCTCCACCTGAACGGAAAGTATCCATTTTAACATCGGCATCACGAACATCTACTTCAATAGAATCGTCCAACTCAGGCATCACATCAACTGAGGTAAATGAAGTATGACGACGATTGGCTGAATCGAAAGGTGAAATACGTACTAAACGATGTACTCCTTTTTCTCCTCTCAAAAAGCCATAAGCATTTCGTCCAACAAATCGAAGGGCAACTGATTTCAATCCGGCAACATCTCCGTCTTGATAGTCGAGAATTTCAACCTTGAAACCATGTGCTTCGCCCCAACGAGTGTACATCCGCATCAACATTGAGCCCCAGTCCTGCGACTCTGTTCCCCCAGAACCTGGGTGAATTTCAAGAACAGCATTCATGTGGTCATAAGGTTGATTGAGCATAATTTCAAGCTCATAAGATTCAATTTTTTGACCGAGCGCAATTGTCATTTCCTCTAACTCAGCTTGCATCTCTTCGTCAGCTTCTTCTTGAAGCATCTCAAGCATCGTTTGCGCTTCCTCAAGCATATTATTCATCGCTTGATAATTGTCATATTTGGCTTTCAAAGCATTTGATTCATCAATCACTTTTTGAGCCGCTGCTTGATCATTCCAAAATTCAGGTTGTGCCATATCGTTTTCTAAAAGAGCTATTTCTTCTTCTAAACGCTCAAGATCTAATGATTCCCGAAAGCCATTAATCTTCTCAGCATATCCTTCAAGTAAATTTCTAATTTCTGATAATTCCATAGTAGCATTATACCATATTCACCACTTATAAGCCTAAAGTAAGCTATTCAATAGATAATGATTCATCAAAAATTTATTTATTAGATAGAACTTCTATCACATGCTATAATTTTATTATGACTAAAAAAAGACGCTTGGCTGTGATTTCTGATTTTCATATGGATTCTAATCATTTTTCTCAAGAAGAAATTGATATTTTTCTGTCTCTTTTAAAGGATTTAAAGATTACAGATTTACATTTTGCTGGTGATATTTCAAATGATTTTCATGGAATTTCCGAACCATTTTTCAAGCAAATAGAATTACTGACAGAGCTGTCAGTCACTTACAATCTTGGAAATCACGATATGGTTGGTCTTTCTGAAGAAGAAATTTCTGTCAGTAATTTTCAAGTAAAAACTTTTGCTTCTACTGCTTTTGTCAGTTTCCACGGTTGGTATGATTATTCTTTCATGACTGGAAAAATTGATATAAAAAAAATCATAGCTTTTAAAAATTCATTTTATTTTGATAGAAAAATTCATCGTCAATTTGATGATATCAAGATAACAAATCTTGAATTACAGAAATTAGAAAAGTTACTGACAGAACTATCAGCAAATCCTAAGATTGATAGAATTATTGTCAGTACTCATTTCGTTCCTCATCAGCAATTTATCATTAATACTCGTTATGAAAAATTTGCCCGATTCAATGCCTACTTAGGTTCGCAACATTTTCATGAAACCTTTAAGAAATTTCCCAAAATCAGTGATGTTGTTTTTGGTCATCTTCATCAAAGACGCCTGCCATTAACCATTGACAAAGTCCTCTATCACGCTCATCCACTAGGTTATCCTTATGAGTGGCAGATGATTAATCACTTTTTAGAAGAATATCCGCAGTATCAAATTTCCGAAAGCTGGCATTTGCGCAAAAGATACAATGCGATTCGCAAAAGTTCCGATTGGTTAAAGTTTCGTAAAGCCCATTTGCGGGAAGAATTTCTGTCTGCCTTGACAATTTTTGACTTGGATGACTAATATTTCTTGATAGTATAAAAACACAGTTCTACTACATAAAAATAAAAAAATCCGAACAATTATTAGTAATTTATTGCTTAAACTAAACATTTTTACTGTAAATTTCATTTAAAAAATGGTATATTAATAGATGAGAACTTTGAATTGAGAAAGAGAGAATAGCCTTGAAAATTCCAAAAGAAGGCGACTTCATCACGATTCAAAGCTATAAACATGATGGGAATCTTCATCGCACTTGGCGCGATACGATGGTTCTAAAAACAAATGAAAATTCAATTATTGGAGTAAACGATCACACATTAGTGACAGAATCTGACGACCGACGTTGGGTGACACGCGAACCTGCCATTGTTTACTTCCACAAAAAGTTTTGGTTTAACATCATTGCTATGATTCGTGAGGAAGGCGTTAGCTACTACTGCAATCTAGCGAGCCCCTTCGTCCTCGATAACGAAGCGCTGAAATATATTGATTACGACCTTGACGTGAAGGTCTTCAAAGATGGAGAAAAAAAATTACTCGATGTTGAAGAATATGAACGCCACCGCCGCAAAATGCACTATCCAAAAGAAATTGATCATATTCTAAAAGAAAATGTCAAAATTCTTGTTGACTGGATTAACAATGAAAAAGGACCTTTTTCTAAAGAGTACGTCGAGATTTGGTACAATCGTTATCATCAGTTAAAAAAATAGTTACTGACTTTCTGTCAGTAACTTTTTTTTATTCTTGATTTTTAAGTTCTTCTTGTTCTCTAGCCTGTCTACGATACCCTAAACTGTAAAAACCAGCAACAAAAATTGATCCACCTAAGAGATTTCCAAGATAAACAAACAAGAAATTATGAGCAAAATCTAGCCAGCTCGCTCCATTTTCAAAAATTGCTGCAGGAATAACAAAAGCATTTGCAATACTATGTTGAAAACCAATCGCAACAAAAGCCATCACTGGAAACCAAACGGTCAATATTTTCCCTGCCGCATCCTTAGCTCCATAACACATCCACATAGCTAAACCAACGAACCAATTACAACCAATCCCTGATAGAAATTCTTGTGACCAACTCGCATTAATCTTCGCTTGAGCTAAATTCAAAAGTTCCGTCTTATAATCTCCTGTACCAGTCAATCCTACGAGATGTCCAAAGACGAAAGCGACAAAAATTGCTCCAATCACATTAAACAAAGTAATAATCAACCAATTTTTAAGCAAATCACTCAAACTTACCTTTTTAGCAAATAATGAAGTTGATACAGCTGTCATATTTGAAGTGATTAACTCACCACCTCCCAATAAGATAACAATTAAGCCAATTGGAAAGACACTTGCTCCGATTAAGCTCGCAAGACTTCCTAATTCCTCAGCAACGGAAGCTACTACTCTAATATAAAGTAAATAACCAAAGGAAATCATTGCTCCGCCAATAAAACCAAGCACAGCTTTTTCTAAAAATGGACGTTTAATTTTTTCTTGACCGTGGTGAATGGTCGCAGATAAAATTTCTGCCGGATTCATCATGATAATTTTTTCTCCTGAAAGCGTATTTATAAAATAACTCATTCATTTTATCATAAATTTCTTATTAATGCTAAGAAAGACTGTAAAATCAGGCTTATACGACATTTTGTTGTTCATTTTACATTTTAGAAGGCAAGATATTTCCTATTTACTTCCTAATATATCATTGATAAAATCCGTAACTGAACGGCTAGCGCCTTCCATTGAATCCTTAGAATCATTGTATAAAGTATACAATTGTTTTCTACTAAATTTATTGTCTGCTTTATATAATTCTTTTTTTACCACACTATTTTTGGCTTTATCTTTATCAGGTGACGATATAATGATTTGATCATTTTTTGCAAAATTATCTAAAGATTTTTCATTTACTTTATTATTTTGGGACTTTAATATTTTTGGCGTGACAGCTTTTGTTGCTAAATCTCCTAAATTATTTCCCGGACTCTTCAAATAATTAAAAAGCCCCATAGTTAATATACATACAGCCGCAGCAAAAATAATAATTTTTTTCATGTTTCTCTCCTAAATTTTATTATTTATATACAATATTTTACTCTTATTAATAAAGTCTATTCTTACACTTTTGAAAGTAATCTATAAAATATCAATTTTCAAAAAAAAACTATCAATTATGATAGCTTTTTATTTATTTTAACCCGTGATTAAATCACGTCTTCTATAAGCTCCAAAACCAAGTGAAATTAATAAGATAGATAAAATCAATATGAATAAAACGGTAGAAAGGTTCATTTTCTCAACTGGCAATTTAGGAATGTAGTTATAAATGCTTAAATTTTCAAGCCATTTTGGCAAAGATAATAATTTTCCAAGATAAGTCATAAAAAGTAAGAAAGCAAGATATACCCAAATTAATTCTGCCAAACGAGGCACAAGCCCAAGTAACAGACTAAGTATTGCTAAAACAAATATGACAGCAACAAGCCAAATCATGCCAGATTTCATCATTTCTAAGAAGCTCAAAGCATTTTTATTGCCCAACTGTTCAATAAATATTCCAAAAAGCGCTAAAAACTGAGCTAAAATTACTGACAGAATAGCTGTCAGTAAATAAGTGGAATACACTTTTAGTCGTGAAAGTGGTAAAGCATAAAGAGCTTCCAGACGATTTTTTCTTTCCTCGTTCACCATTTTTGTCAGTAAAATTACACCAAACGCTGCGATTAAGATTGACAATATCGAAAACAGAGTGACCATGAAGTTTCCTCTAATCGCACTCGCTGCCGTTTCATTCCCAACAAAAAGCGCCTTAACGGTTTTATTACTTGAAATAAATTGGTCTATTTGTCCAAACATTGAACCATAAACTAAGCCCAGAACAAAACTTGCCAAAAGCCAACCGATAATCATCTTTTTTTCAAGATTCAAAACGAGACCAGGAAATCCGAAATGTCCCTTTTTCCCATGAAGTCGCGCCTTTCTTTCGGGAAAATACCCCACTCCCACATCTCTTTTAAGCTCTAGGAGATAGGATATTCCTAAAAGTAGAAAAGCTAAGAGAAAAGTCAAAAAGACAGCTAACCAATTTTCATGACCTTTAACATAAGGAAAAGCTAGATAAGACCAAGACAGAGGATTGAACCAACCTATGGAAAGATTTGTTACATCTGTTAGCATTCGGATAATATAGAGCAAACCCAGTAAACCGAATATCATCCCTTTAGTTGTACTTGCTTCAGAGAAAATTTGACCGAAAAGTAAAGCAAACATTCCCCAAAGGAAACCCTGAGCACTTGTTGTGAAAGCAAATAGAAAATTACTTTCTAAATGATTCAAGCCAGCCACGTTTTGGGCCTCTATTGAAAGAGCTAATAAGACAGCCATTATTAAATGTAAGAGCAAAAGTTCCATGACTAAAGCAGTCGTATTTGCCAATTTTCCAATAGAGTAAGACCGAAAAAGTTCTGTAATCCCATCATCTTCTTCTTTTCTGCTTCGATTAACAACATAAATAATCGAAATGATAGCGAAAGTCAGCCCCGTAATTAAAGTCATAGTTTGACCAAAAATCGGCCCCAGACTATAATGAACTGGATTATTTATTGGCGTTGGTCCAAATAATCCGACCATTGCTGGATTTTTGACAAACATTGTATAAAGAGTACTAGCCGTCGCTGGATTCGAGGCAACTTCCATTTTCCCTGCCCCTGAAGCAGCAAAAGCAAGCATGCCTAAAATCCAGAAAACTAACTTAAACCAATCCCTTTTTATTAAAGTCTTAAATAAAACTCCTGTATTATAAAGTGGTTGTTTCATAATAAGCCCCCTATTGATAATGTCTCATAAACAAGTCTTCAAGTGTTGGCGGTGTGGCTTCCAGCTTCTTTACCCCATAAAGTAAGAGTGTTTTTAAAATTTCATCTATTGCATCTGAATCGGCTTGAAATGTCGCTTCATTCTCTTTAATTTGTAAATCATGAACAGAAGATAATTCTTTTAAGCCAACAGCTTCTTTCTCCGTTTCAACTTTATACTGATATCTGATCAAATGTCGCAAGTCATCAAGTGTGCCTGTTTCAACAATCTCTCCTTTTCGTATCACCGCTACCCTATCAGCTAATTTTTCAACTTCTGATAAAATATGACTTGATAAAATAATTGCTTTGCCAGCAGCTTTTAGTCCTTTTACTTCTTCTTGAAAAAAGGCTTCCATAAGTGGATCCAAACCACTCGTTGGCTCATCAAAAATATAGAGCTCAGCCTCAGTTGCTAAAGCAGCAATGAGCGCAATCTTTTGTCGATTTCCTTTAGAATAAGAGCGCACTTTTTTCTTAGGATTTAAATCAAACTTTTTAATTAATTGGTCTCGTTTTTCTTGATTGATTGCTCCATGAAGTTTTAAAAATAAATCAATTGTTTCTCCGCCAGATAAATTTGGCCAAAGGTAAACATCCCCTGGAACATAAGCAATTTTTTTATGAATCTCAATTGAATCTTGCCAGACATCCTTACCAAAAATTTGAACTTTTCCTTGGGTCGCTCGAATGATTCCAAGCAAAATTCTAATTGTTGTTGATTTCCCAGCACCATTAGGGCCAATATAGCCAAGAACTTCTCCAGCATTTACCTCAAAAGAAACATCTTTTAAGGCTTGAAATTGACCAAAGTTTTTTTGAAGTCCTTTTACCTCAACTAGCTTATCCATCTTTCTTCCTCCTGAATTTTATCCTCTATTATCATAAAATGTACTGAATCATTACTTATAGTTCATATTGTACGCTTACATTTGAAATAGTTCAAGAAAAAAGCTATAATTTTTGATAGTAAATACCCTATCCAATCAAGTTGAAAGGAACTTTTATGAATCAAACAGAAAAAAAGAAAAAAGCGATTCTAGAAACCACTTTTCACTTATTAAACCAAAAAACAATTAGAGAAATTACCGTTGACGAAATTGCTCACAAAGCGAACGTTTCAAAAGTGACACTCTTTAAATATTTTCATAGCAAAAATCAATTGATTAACCAGGTTATTAGGCAAAATCTCAATCAATTGTCTTTGGAAATTAAAACTTTTATTGAAAGCAATTTAGATTTTAATCAGACTTATCAAGCAATTCTTCAATTAAAAATTCAGCAACTTGAACATTATCAGCCGATTTTTTCAGAAAACATGATGGCTCAATATACAAATAGTCCTGAATTACTAGATGATGATGTCCTTTCTTTACAAAAGCAGATTTATCTATTACTTTTTCAAAAAGGCCAGGCGGAAGGAAAAATTTCTAGCGATTATAGCCAAGAAGATTTTCTCTTGATTTTAAGTATTTTCAATTCAGGAATGAAAGGTTTATCAATGAATTTACTTATAGAAAAAGCTGAAATCATTTCTCGTTTTTTCCTCAATGGGTGGAAATAAGACAAAGTATAAAAAAACTAGCAAGAATATCTAGCTAGTTTTTTAATTCTCAATTTTTCTTAACTCATTAGCTTGTTCAACAATTTTTCTAAGTCGATGATTTACTCCAGACTTCCCCAATGGTGGTTCAAGCAACTCTCCCAACTCTTTAATTGTTGCTTCAGGATTTTCTAGACGTACACGAGCAATTTCCTTTAAATTCTCTGGAAGTTGTTCTAATTCTTTTCTCTCATTAAGAAATTGAATAGCATTAATTGCTTCTTGAGCCGCCATAACTGATTTAGCAATATTAGCATTTTCAAAATTGGACTGCCGATTAGCTAAACCACGCATTTCACGGATAATCTTCGCCTCTTCAAATTTCAATCTTGCCTTCATCGCTCCAATTAAAGTCAATAAATCCATTATTTCGTCTGCTTTTGATAAATAGAGTATCCAGCGATTTTTCCTTTCAATAACACGCGCATTTAAACCAAAATCTTGAAAAATTTCTTGTAAATCTTCCGCATGTTCCTGATATACACTAGCAATTGATAACTGATACTCACCTTTTTCAGGATTATGCAAAGAGCCTGCCGATAAAAAAGCTCCTCGTAAATAGTCCTTTTTGATAAATTCATCATTTTTAACAAATTCTGGCACACCATTATCCAACATCAACGAATCTGCTAAACTTAATTCATCTAATAATTCACTCGTACCCTCAGTTATAAAAACCGTATAAACCCGATTTTTAGAGAGCGTAGTCTTTTGATGAACACGAATTTCAGCATGAACATCGTAGAGTTCTCTTAACATTTGATAAATATATTTGGCAGTTCCAGCATTTTCAGTCGTAATCGATAAAGTTAATCCATTAAAAATACCCACAGAGCCATTCATTCTGACAAGTGCCAAAACTGCTCCAGTTGTTGCTAAATTACTTGTTAATTCTTTTTTTACATCACTTGTGAAACTCATAATTCTTTCTATACAGGACAGGATATTTTTTCCTGCTCTATTCTTTCTGTCAGACTTTTTTCTTATAAAAATTTACTGACAAACATTCTGTCAGTAAATTATTTTAATGTCTAAACTCTTGCCTCTGTGAAATTGCGACAATTTCTTTAGCAACAGCTTCACCATTATGAAAGGCTCCGCCGTCACGAAGTTCAAGGAAGTTATTAGAGATAACGTTGACCTCTTCTGCTTTTAATGCCTCAAAATCATGGTCAACTTGAACCAGATACTCATCAAATTTATTCGTATTCATGTATTCTTCAGGAACTTCTTGAATATTCACCAAGACAGTATCAATCACTTTTGTCCCAATATGTTCATTTAATACTCGAACATGGTCAGCATCTGAAAAATGTTCTGTTTCCCCACGCTGAGTCATGATATTACAAACATAGACAATTTTAGCCGAGGTTTTCCAAAGAGCTTCGCAGATTTCTGGAATAACGATATTAGGTAAAATCGAAGTAAAAAGTGAGCCAGGTCCCAAGACAATGGTATCTGCTTCCATAATTGATTTCACTACATTTTTGGACGCAACTGGACTATCACCACTAGCTGTTTGAGTTAAATAAACATGGTCAATCAATCCCTTATAGCTAGCAATATGACTTTCACCTAAGACCTCATGACCATCCTTAAAAACAGCATGTAAGGTCAACGCGGCATCAGACGAAGGATAAATTTTCCCTTCCACATGAAAAAATTGAGCTAATGTTTGAATTGCACGATAAGTTGAACCCTGCATTTCAGAAACTGCTGCAATAATTAGATTACCCAGAGGATGACCAGCTAATTCACCATCAGATTTATCAAAACGATATTGTAAAATATCAGCATAAAACTTGGGCATATCTGACATGGCAATCAATACATTACGCAAATCACCTGGCGGTGCAATATTCACCGCTGAACGAATTCGCCCAGAAGACCCACCATCGTCTGCCACAGTTACAATAGCCGTTAAATCAATTTTTTCTTTACGAAGTGCTTTTAAGACAACTGGAATTCCAGTTCCTCCACCAATAACTACAACTTTTGGATTGCTCATGAACGATTTACCGTTTCCTTTCTACGGTCTTTATCTCTATGACTGACATTGAGATGCCATTTATCCTTCAAAGCCGCAGAGACTCTTTCAGCAAAAGCAACCGACCGGTGTTGACCACCCGTACAACCAAAAGCGATTGTTAAAACCGATTTACCTTCTTTTTTATAGGCTGGAAGAATTGGAACTAACATTTTCATCAAATTTTCATAAAATTCTTCCGACTGTGGATGTTCCATAACATAGTCATAAACTTCTTTATCTGTTCCATTTTTATCACGCAATTCAGCAATATAATGCGGATTTGGCAAGAAACGGACGTCAAAGACTAAATCGGCATCTAAAGGCAAACCATACTTAAATCCAAAGGACATAACTTCAATTCTAAATGTAGATTCCGTACTAGAAGCAAATTTTTGTAAAATTCTTGCTCGAAGATTTCTTGGAGTCAATTCGCTTGTATCAATAACCACTTCTGAAAGATTTTTTAAATCAGCTAAAATTTCACGTTCTTTAGTAATTCCATCAAGCGTTCTACCATCAATAGCAAGAGGATGACTTCTTCTAGTTTCCTTATATCTTGAAACCAATTCAGTATCATTTGCATCTAAAAATAAAAGTTTGAAATTAACAGACCCGTTATCCGTCAATTCAGTCACAATACTTTGAATATCTTCAAAGAAAGCGCGTGAACGCATATCGACAACCAAGGCAACTTTATCAATCTTATTATCTGGTGTATTCAAAAGGCCCACAAATTTTTCAATTAAATTTGGTGGCATATTATCTACCGTGAAATACCCCATGTCCTCAAAGGATTGAATGGCAACCGTTTTACCTGCCCCAGACATCCCTGTAATAATCACAATATTGAGTTTATTCTCCATTTCTCTCCTCCATTTTCAGCTTACTCTTTTAAATTTTTTCTTCAATAAATCTTACTACTTCAATTTTTAATAATAGGTATCAGAGCATTGGTGCAATTAAACGAGCTAAACCTTCTTTAAAACGAACTAACTTAGAACGTTCTTCATAACGCTCTAAAGTTAATGGACGGCTCAATTTCAAATCCTTCATAAAATCATTTCGTAATTTTTGAGAAATGTCATAATCATAGATAACAACATTGGCCTCAAAACATAATTGCAAACTTCGATAATCTAAATTAGCCGACCCAACTGAAGCATACTCTCCATCAATAATCAATGTTTTAGAGTGAACAAATCCATTTTCGTAAGTATAAACTTTCGCGCCATATTTAACTAAATCAGCAGCATGGAAATAAGTCGCCCAATAAACCAGTGGATGGTCTGGCTTATTTGGAATCAATAATTTAACCTGCACACCCGATAATAATGCTAATTTTATAGATTCATGTAAAGCATCAGACGGAATATAATAAGGGGTTTGAATAATAATCTCTCGCTCTGCACCTGAAATCATCTTCATGTAAGTTAATTTAATTTGCTCTTTGTCCTCATCTGGTCCCGAAGTTACAAGTTGAGTCGCTATATGACCTTCAACAATCGAATCTGGGAAATAAGGCTCTCCCTCGGTTACTTCAAAATGATGTTGAGAATTCCAATCTAAAATGAAACGATGCTGAAGGCTATAAACAATATCACCAGTCAATCGCAAATGATTGTCACGCCAATATCCAAATTTCTTTGTAATTGAAGCATATTCATCACCAACATTAAATCCACCTGTGTATCCAATAACTCCATCAATAACTACAATTTTACGGTGCAAACGATAGTTTGTTCTCGGATTGACTAAGGGCATAATTAATGGAAAAAATTGCGCTACATGCCCCCCAGCCTCCTGAAGTTCTTTAAAACTGGACATTTTTGTTTTATTTGAACCCCAAGCGTCAATTAAAAGTTTAACTTCCACTCCTCGTTTTGCAGCTGCAAGTAAAGCATCATAGATTTCATGACCCATTCGATCCATCCGAAAAATATAATACTCCATATGAACGTGATGTTTTGCTTTATTAATATCATCAATCAGAGCAGTAAATTTCTGACGTCCATCATTGAAGATTTTCACACCAGTATTTGTTGAAATAATTGATTTTTCTTCAACATAAAGCATATGAATCAACTGACCAATTACATGATTTTGTCTCATTTTTTTAACAAATAATCGATCTGTGTAAGATTTTTCAGCATGTTCTAATTGTTTTTCAAAACCCAACTGAAACCTTTTTCGGTCCTTAAAAATACGATAATGTGAAATGCCACGTCCAATGAGTAAATATAAAATAAAGCCTATGATAGGCAGTAAATTAACAACAAAGAGCCATGACCAAGTTGCCGCTGTTGATTTTCTTTCCCTAAAAATAATGACAAAGGATAATATAACATTAAGGAAAAAAAGCGCCAGCTCAAAAAGTGCAATAAAACTCAAAATAATCTCTCCTAATCCCCCAGTATACTTCCTCTATTATATCAAAAAAAGCGGTATTAAACCGCTCTTATTATTCTCATTCGTTTTTATTTTGCTTTTTTCAATGCACCAAATAATAGACCTGAAACAATTGCGCCAATCAAGATGAACAAGAGATAAAGTAAAGGATTGTTTGTCAAAGCAAGAACGAAGACTCCACCATGTGGTGCCATCAATTTAATGTTTGCCATACCAGTCAAACCACCGGCTACTGCTGCTCCAACCATAAACGATGGGATTGCGCGTGCTGGATCAGATGCACCAAATGGAATTGACCCTTCAGTGATGAATGAAAGCCCCATAACAATGTTTGTCAAACCAGCATTACGTTCTTCTTTGGTAAATTTATTTTTAAACAAGATAACAGCTACTGTAGTTGCAAGTGGTGGAACCATCCCACCAGCCATAACGGCAGCCATTGTTACTGAACCACCAGTTGAAACTGTTGCTGCTAAAGTACCAGTAGCAAAGATATAAGCAGCTTTGTTAATTGGACCGCCAAGGTCAATAGCCATCATTCCACCAACAACTAAACCAAGTACAAGCGCAGATGCTCCTGATAGACTCGCCAAGAAGTTAGAGAGACCGGTATTAATTGCTGCCATCGGGATATTAACAAAGAGCATTAGGAAACCTGTGATAAATGTTCCAACTAATGGATAGATCAAGATAGCTTTAATTCCATCAAGTGAACGAGGAAGTTTTGCAAAAGCTTTACGCAAAAGGATAATGACACCACCGGCAAGGAAACCACCAACTAAGGCTCCTAAGAAACCAGACGGAATCATTTTAGCAGGATCTAAATGACCAAATGCAAGACCAGAAGATGCCATAGAACCAGCGACAAAACCAGCAACTAAACCAGGTTTATCAGCAATAGAGTTGGCAATGAAACCAGCTAGAACAGGTAACATAAAGGCAAAAGCTGCACCACCAACATTTTTAAAGTAAGCTGCTAAAGGATGATAAACTCCTAGATTAGCCAATTGACTTTGAGGAACTCCCATTGCTTGGTCAATCAAGAAAGCAAGAGCAATAAGTATCCCACCACCAACAACGAATGGAAGCATTGCAGAAACCCCACCCATTAAGTGTTTATAGAATGCTTTTCCTAAACCACCAGATGATTCTTCTTTTACTTCATCAGATCCGTCAGCTTCATAGATTGGTGCTTTACCTGAAAGTGCACGATTAATTAATTCTTCAGTATCTCGGATGGCATGTGCAACTGGAACTTGAACCATTTCTTTACCAGCAAAACGATTCATTTCAACTTTCTTATCCGCAGCCACAATAACAGCATCTGCTTTTTGGATATCAGCTGCACTTAATTTATTATCAATTCCACGCGCACCATTGGTTTCAACTTTAATTCCAACGCCCATTTCCAAGGCTTGTTTTTTAAGCGCTTCTTCAGCCATATAAGTATGAGCAATACCCGTCGTACAAGCCGTTACAGCTACAATATAATGTTCAGCATTTTCAACAGTCTTAATTTCTTCTTGTTTTTCAGAAAAAAGTTGAATGACTTCTCTTGGATACTCAACTTTTCTCAAACGATCTTGGAAACCGTCTTTAAGAAGATAAGTGGAAAGTTGTGCTAAAGCTTCCAAGTGAGTATCATTAGCACCGTCTGGTGCTGCTATCATGAAGAAAAGATTGACAGGTTGTCCATCTAATGCGGCGTAGTCAACACCAACTTTTGATTTTGCAAAGAGAACGACTGGCTCATTGACCGCTGTATTTTTACTGTGAGGCATTGCAATTCCGTCACCAAGTCCAGTTGAAGTCTGTGCCTCACGTGCCATAATTCCTGCTTTAAAAGTTGCGAAATCATTGACATAACCTTCAGAAACTAATTTATTGACCATTTCATCAATAACAGCTTCTTTGCTAGTTGCTTGGAGGTCAAGAATCATAACCTCTGTTTTAAGTAAATCTTTTATTTCCATCATTTCACCTCTGAAATATTAACTTTTTTATAAATTTCTTCCAAAAATGCTCGGCTTGGCATATCATCTGAGAATGCCTTTGAAGTTCCACAAGCGATTGCTTGTCTAAATGCTAATAGTGGGTCTTTAGACTGGCTATATTCAGCTAAAAATCCTGCAACGGTCGAATCACCAGCACCAATAGAATTTTTTAACTCTCCTTTAATCCCTTGAGCAAAATAAACTTTCTCATTTGTAAAGAGGAGTGCTCCATCACCAGCCATTGATACGATAACATTTTGAGCACCCATTTCTAAAAGTTTTTGACCATAAGGAATGATTTGCTCATTATTTTTGAAGCTTGTTTCAAAGATTGCTTCTAGTTCTTCTCGGTTTGGTTTAATGAGTAGGGGATGAGCAGGAAGCGAATCAAGTAATTTTTGACCATCAACATCCATGACAAAACTTGCTTTTTGCTTTTGGACTTTAGCAATCAAACGCTCATAGAAATCTTCACCAAGACTTTTAGGAATTGTACCTGCAAAGACAACGATATCATCTTCTTTCAAATGATCAAATTTTTCAAGAAAATGATTAATTTCACTTTCTTGAAGTTTTGGTCCAGCCGCATCAAGACTTGTTTCGTTTTCCTGACTTTTCAGCTTGACATTAATTCTTGTCAAATCTTCTATTTCTGTGAAATCCGAATCAATCTGATTCTCACTTAAGAAATCTTTAATATATTGACCAGAAAATCCACCTAGAAAACCTAGTGCCTTGCTTTTGGCACCTATAAGACTTAGCATGCGGCTTTCCATAATTCCTTTACCACCTGCTGAAATCTGAGTTTTCCCTGTTCGATTCACCTCACCAAGTGCTAACTCTTCATAATTCATGAAGTAGTCAAGTGCTGGGTTGAGTGTTACTGTATAAATCATAGTTCTCCTTTATTTAAGACGTAGGTTTACAAATACTAACTTTTAGTGAAATCTTTTCACACGATTCATTTAAAAACATACTCTAATTGTTCTCGGTAATTAATTCAACTTCTTCAGAATTAGCAAATTTGACAAAACTCATTTGTCCTAATTTAGAAGCGTCGGCTAATATGAAAGCATTCTGACTTTGTTTGACTGCTAGTCCTTTTATTGCTGCTTCTTCATGGTCTGGCGTCATTGCTCCGTGTTCATTGTCAAAGCCGTTAGCTCCAACAAAAGCACTATTGAATTGATAGGCAGAAAGTTGTTCTAAAGCCTGACTCCCAATAATTGCATCTGTAACCTTTTTCACTCGTCCACCAAGCAGATAGACGATTAATCGGTCATCTGTTAATTTCGCCAAATGACTGACAGAGTTGGTTACAATCGTTAAATAAAGATGAGATTGATTGATAAGTTCAGCTAAGATACCGGTTGTAGTCCCAGCATCTAAAAAAATAATATCTCCATCTTTAATTTTCGATAATGCTTTTTGAGCGATTTTTTCTTTTTCTTGAATGTTTTTGGAAGTTTTTTCGGAAATACTTAATTCTTCCGATAAGTCTTGTGTAAGTTCTGCACCACCATGAACTCGTCTTAAAGATTTTTCTTTTTCCAATTCATTCAAATCTCGCCTAAGCGTCGATATAGAGCAATCCATTAACGTAAGAAGTTCTTCAATCGTTGCTCTTCTTTTTAATTTTAGATAGTCAACAATCCGTCTTTTTCTTTCATTCGCTAACATTTTCATCTCCTGAATTCGTTTACAAAAATCATTATAACACCTTTATCTTTCAAAATCAATCATTAACTGTCATTTTCTTCCAAAAAAATTCAAAAATAAAAAACTATCTAATAATAGTTTTTATTTAAAGTGTTCAAGTAATTGATGAGCGCTTTCCAAATAGTAGTCAACAGCAACTTTTAGAGTTTCATCTTGAACGACCATATCAGCAAAATGAAGTCCAGAGGCCCCTTGTTCATTTGAACCTATAAAAGCAAAGACACTTGGCGCTTGCTTTTGATAATTAGCAAAGTCTTCCCCCGCACTTGATGGCTCTGGATATACCACTTTATCATGCCATTGCTCGGTTTTTTTCCTGATAACATCTGTCAACTCGAAATCGTTGAACGTGAGGTCCGCTTCCATTAACCATTTAATCTCTAGTTCAACATCATAAACTTTTGCTGTGGCTTCGATAATTTGGCTGAATCTTCTCTTTGTTAAGGAACGTACTTCATTGTCAAAAGTTCTTATTGTCCCTTCTAATCGAGCATTGTTTGGTAAAACATTCCAAGTATTTCCGGCTTCAATGTGTGTGACAGATACAACAGCAGCTCTCAGTGGTGAAATATTTCTAGAAACAATTTGTTGTAGATTTTGAACGATCGCAGCACTAGCTAAAATCAAATCTTGACCTTCTTGCGGATATGCCGCATGACTTCCTTGACCATTCATTAAAATTTCAAAACGTTCAACGGCTGCCATTACTCCACCCTCACGTAAGCCAATTACTCCAGCTGACAAAGTAGGCATATTATGGTAGCCAATAAAAGCTTGAACATCTGAAACTAATCCTGTTTTTAGAATTTCTTTGGCTCCTTCGCCAATTTCTTCAGCAGGTTGAAATATAAGTTTGATTGTCCCACTAAACTGACTTTCCTTCTCTTTTAGAATTTTAGCAGCTCCTAAAAGACTAGTCATATGTAAGTCATGACCACAAGCATGCATTACTCCTTTGTTTACAGATGAAAATTCTAATCCTGTTTCTTCTAGAATAGGCAAGGCGTCAATATCTGCTCTTAGCGCAATAATCGGTTTTCCTGTGCCAATTTTTGCAACAAGTCCTGTTTTAAGCTGACTATCCAATATTTCAATTTGCCAATCTGCTAATTTTTGACGAATAAATTTTGTCGTTTCAACTTCTTTTTCTGATATTTCGGGATGAGCATGAAGATAATGTCTAATTTCAACAAGCTCTTGGTATAAATTTTCTTCAATCATAAAAATAATTGTATCAAAAATAGCGAAGGTTGCTCCTTCGCTATTTCTTGTGACTTCATTTAATTTTTAAATCAGACCCGCATCTTCTAGAAGTTCTTCAATATATGTTCCTTTGATTTTCTTAAGTCCCACTTTGAGCGCTTGTTTTTTAATAAATGAGAGCTCTAAATCTTCTAATTTTTGCTTATCTGATAGGTAGTAGGCTGAACTTGCTAAAGTTCGTAAATCATAAGCCGAAGCATAGACTTCCGGAACACCGCGATCAACATTTAATAATTGATAAACAGCTTCCATCGCAGTTCTGACTGAATACTCGGTTGTAAAGACTGTATCACGCTCAGTTTCCGCAAAATTTCCTAAAAACGCTAAATTGACTGATTGTTCAGGTACTACAAGAGGCCGATCCCCTGGTTCACGAAGCATGAAATAAGAAGTGATGAAAGGCATATATACTGGGATTGTATTAGTATTTTCTTTAACAAATGCTTCAATTTCTTCTTCTGGCATTCCTAAATGATAAAGTAATTCTTGAGTAATTTCTTCACCTGTACAATCTTCGATTGGTTTTTTGATATAGTTCCCAGGTGTATTTGAAAGAAGACCATAAACCCAAGTTACTGTTTCTTGGTCATTTTGTTCTTTAAAATGAGGTTGGCGGTGAGTTGTAAATGAAAGGAGCCAATTTGAATCTTTAACAGTAATAATTCCTCCTGTGACAACTTTTCCTGAACGCAATTGACGATGTGTTAATTTTTCAAAATAAGGTTGAATCTTTAAATTTTTCCAAGTGACAGTTGCTGATACAACCCAAGCTTCTTTTGGAATGTCCTTACAAAAAACATCTGGATGTCCAAATTCTTCTGATTGTTTAGCTAAATTTTGCCAAAGTTTCCAAGAGCCACCAAGTTCACTAGTTTTCGGAGCAGCTTGTGTTGGTGAACCTTGAGTTGAACTTTCTGTAATTGAACCATTTGTGACAAAAACTAAGTCATTTTCTGTCAGTTCTTTTATTTTTTTGTCAGCAAATACAATAGCTTTTGCTACCTTTTTGCCATTTGAAAAGTCAACTTCAACATTTTCAACCTGTGCTCCATATTTAAAATCAACTCCATGATCTTTTAAGTATGAAATTAATGGTTTTACTAGCGATTCATATTGATTATATTTTGTAAATTTTAGGGCAGAAAAATCAGGTAACCCCTCAATATGGTGGATGAAACGCATAATGTAACGACGCATTTCAATAGCTGAATGCCATTTTTCAAAAGCAAACATTGAACACCAATAAAGCCAAAAATTTGATTCGAAGAACTCATCAGTAAAGCAATCTTCTATTGTTTTACCTACAAGTAGTTCTTCTTTAGTCATGAATAATTTGATTATTTCTTCTTGAGCTTTTGGACTTAGGGTAAATTTTCCATCATCATCAACCCGTTCACCACGATTATGGATAATACGACAGTTAGATGAATTTGGATCATCCCGGTCAATTCGATAAAATTCATCTAAAACAGATGCATTGTCCACTTCTAATGACGGAATTGTTCGGAATAAGTCCCAAAGACATTCAAAATGGTTTTCCATTTCACGTCCACCACGAACAACGAAACCATCATGTGGAATAAAGGAACCGTCAAGAGAACCTCCTGACAACGGTAACTCTTCTAAAATATGAATACGGTCCCCTGACATTTGACCGTCACGAATTAAAAATACTGCTGTTGCAAGCCCTGCAAGGCCTGCCCCAATAATATAAGCTGATTTTTGATCAACATTTTCTGGTTTTCTTGGGTGAACGAAAGCTTCATAATTTCCATTTGTATAACGCATAATAATTAACCTCCTCTAATCTAAACAACATCAGTTTGACTAAATTTTTTAGTCTTTTTACTTCTAATTCTCCTCCAATCTCTTACTAATTTCATCATAGTACAAGAAGAAAATGATTGCAAGAATCTGAAATTGTTTTTAGACAACATGTCTATTTTGTCCAGTTTTAAAAAAAAAGCACTGACAAAAGAATCAGTGCTTTTATAAATTATTATTTGCTTTCTTCAAAGTCACCATCAAATGTATTATCATCTTTTGGAGCTTCTTGAGCATCAGTTGCTTGTCCAGCTTCACCTTGAGCTGCATTTGCTTGTTCATAAAGTTTTACAGCGAGGTTTTGAGCGATTTCAGAAAGTGCTTCTGATTTAGCTTTGATATCATCAATATCTTCACCTTCAAGCGCTTTTTTGAGTTCTTCTTTAGCGTCTTCAGCTTTTTTAACTTCAGCTTCTTCTACTTTTCCTTCAAGATCTTTCAAAGTTTTTTCAGTTTGGAAAACTAAAGCATCAGCTTCATTACGTGTATCAACTTCTTCTTTACGTTTTGCATCAGCGTCAGCATTTGCTTCAGCATCTTTCATCATTTTATCAATTTCTTCATCAGAAAGACCTGAGTTTGATTTGATAACAATTGTTTGTTCTTTTTGTGTACCAAGGTCTTTAGCTTTAACAGAAACAATACCATTTTTATCAATATCAAATGTTACTTCGATTTGTGGAATACCACGTGGTGCTGCAGGGATATCTGTTAATTGGAAACGACCCAAAGTTTTGTTATCAGCTGCCATTGGACGTTCACCTTGAAGGACATGAATATCTACAGCAGGTTGATTGTCAGCAGCAGTTGAGAAGACTTGCGATTTAGAAGTTGGGATAGTTGTGTTACGGTCAATCAATTTTGTGAAAACACCACCCATTGTTTCAATACCAAGTGAAAGTGGAGTAACGTCAAGGAGAACAACATCTTTAACGTCACCAGTAATCACACCACCTTGAATTGCTGCACCCATAGCAACAACTTCATCAGGGTTTACTGATTTATTTGGTTCTTTGTTTGTTTCGTGACGAACAAGTTCAACAACAGCAGGGATACGAGTTGATCCACCAACCAAGAGAACTTCGTCAATATCAGAAGTTGACAATCCGGCATCAGAAAGGGCTTGGCGAACTGGTTGACGTGTCGCTTCAACAAGATCATGTGTCAATTCATCAAATTTAGCACGAGTCAAAGCCATTTCCAAGTGAAGAGGACCAGCAGCACCAGCTGTGATGAATGGCAAGCTGATTTGAGTAGTTGTTACACCTGAAAGGTCTTTTTTAGCTTTTTCAGCGGCATCTTTCAAACGTTGCAAAGCCATTTTATCTTGGGCAAGGTCAATTCCGTTTTCTTTCTTGAATTCGGCAACCATCCAGTCAATGATTTTTTGGTCAAAATCATCACCACCGAGTTTGTTATTACCAGCAGTTGCAAGGACGTCAAAGACTCCATCACCAAGTTCAAGAATTGAAACGTCGAATGTACCACCACCAAGGTCAAATACAAGAATCTTTTCATCTTTATCTGTTTTATCAAGACCATAAGCAAGAGCTGCTGCTGTTGGTTCGTTAACGATACGTTCTACTTCAAGACCAGCAATTTTACCAGCATCTTTAGTTGCTTGACGTTGAGCATCATTGAAGTATGCAGGTACAGTAATAACTGCTTTTTCTACTTTTTCTCCAAGATAAGCTTCTGCTGTAGCTTTCAAGTTTTGAAGAATCATTGCTGAAATTTCTTGTGGTGTGTATTCTTTACCATTTGCAGAAACTTTTTCAGATGTTCCCATTTTTGATTTAATAGAAATAATTGTTTCTGGGTTAGTTACCGCTTGACGTTTTGCAGCGTCACCGACAATGATTTCACCATTTTTGAAAGCTACGACTGAAGGTGTTGTACGATTTCCTTCTGGATTTGGAATAATTTTTGATTCAGTTCCTTCAAGAACTGCTACTGCTGAGTTTGTTGTACCAAGGTCAATACCGATAATTTTAGACATATTTTAAATCTCCTTTATTTCTTATTACTTATGAATAGTTTAAAGACTTTGCGGTCAATTTATTTTTTAATTTACTGTGCTACGACAACCATTGCTGGACGAAGTAAACGTTCGTGAAGTTGGTAACCTTTTTGGAAAACTTGCACGATGCTATCAGTTGGATGTTCATCATCAGCTGGGACAGTTTGAACGGCCATGTGAAGATTATGGTCGAAACTTTCATAAGAAACTTCTTCAACGCCTTCTTCTTTAAGCGCCGAAATCAAACTTTCTTGGACCATTTCAAGACCTTTTTTAACATCATCCGTCAATCCTTCAACAGCAAGTGCACGTTCAAGATTATCTAGTGAAGATAAGATTTTTTTTGCTAAATCTTGTGAACGATATTTGATAAGTTGCAAACGTTCTTCATTTCCACGACGTTGTACGTTTTGCATTTCTGCAGAAACGCGAAGGAATTTATTTTCCCACTCAGTCGCTAACTTTTGTGCTTCATCAAGTTCGTTGATTTCTTCTTCAACAATATCTTCAAGTGCTTCCTCTGTTAACTCCTCAGTCACTTCTTCATCAACTTTTTCATTTTTGATTTCTTCTTTAGTTTCTTCGGACATAGGCCCTCCTTTTTTAAATAACTTTTTTATCATTTACTAATTTCATAATGGTTACCATCAAGGTAACGATAATAGTCACTCAGCTTCATAGTTAAAACTTTAGCAACTAAGTCAAGAACTGATAACGTCCTTTGATAATCCATTTCTACAGGTCCAACGACTGTTAGAGTACCAAAACCGCGATATGGAATAACAAATTTTTGCGAAATAATCGTTAAATTTTTCATGTATTTTTCGTCATTGTCAAATTTAACGGCACGCATTTCATCGTTATTAGTGATTTCGCGAATTTCATGAAGCATCCGTTCATCATCGCTAAAGAGTTTGTATAATTCTGCAAGATTGTCAGTCGCATAATCAAAAATATTTTTACGTCCAGCGACGGTCAGCCGTTCTTTGAACAAATCATCAAAAATTGATTCAAAGAGTTGGAGAACTTCACTCGTAACTTTGAAATAACGCTGAACAATCTGTGGAATTTCTGTTCGTAAAGTATAGTGAATATCAATCACTTTTTTACCAACAAGACGTTCTTTAACTAGATTACTAAAGACTGCTAAATCAGCTTCGGTCATCGATTTTGGAAGAATAAATTGATTTGTTCTTACTTCACCAGTCCCTAAAGTTATAACTGAAAGTACTGAATGGCTATCCAGCATGACCATTTCAAATGAAACTAATTGTTGGTAACGTTGAGGAGCATTAAGAACAAAGCTTGTCAAACCAGTGAGTTCTGATAAACTTTTAGCTGCTGTTTTAAACAGGTCAGATAGGCGATAAAAATCGCCATCAAAAGCTTTCATCACTTTAAATAAGTCATTTTGACTAAATTCATCTAACTGGATGACATTTTCTACAAAATACTTATAGCCTGAAACACTTGGAACACGTCCACTTGAGGTGTGTTCTTTTTGAATCAATCCTAGTTTTTCCAAAACTTTCATGTCGTTTCGGATTGTAGCGCTAGAAGCTTGAATACTATCAAGGAGCGACTTTGAACCGATTGGCGTATGCTCTTTGGCATAGAGAGAAACAATCAAATTTAAGATTTGTCTTTGACGTTCTGTAATCATGGCTACTCCTTTCTCCACAGAATAAGAAGTTTTGCAAAACTTCTTTCACAAACTCAAAAATTTCTTGAGCCTTTGACTTCTGTTTAGTAGATACAAGCTTTTTTCTGTTTTAGCACTCTTCATCTCTAAGTGCTAACAAATTTATTATAACCCTTTGTTTATACCTTGTCAAGAAAAAAGACATAAAAATTAGCACTCTTTTTATTAGAGTGCTAATTTCTTTTATAAAAGATTGGAATCTTTGGATGTTTGCCAAATATTCATGACTGTAATTACCATTACAGCAATGACAAAAAGGCTTTCATACTTTACTTCATGTTGAATGAAAAGTATGGCATAATCTATAATCAAAAGTGCCGAAATAATTTCTAAAAGTATAAAAGTAAAACGCCAATATTTCAATAATAGAAAGATTAATAAAGCAAAAATCAATAAATAGATTAAACTTTGCCAACTCGTAATTGTTGACGAAATTTTAGTCGTTAATGTTTTTATATTCGTCGATAAGTTATTAAAAAATTGACTAAAGAAATTATTATGAACAAGGAGAACTTTAACCATTTCCGAGACACTGTAAATAAATAGAGCAACATTAACATAGAGTAAAAGTCTAGTTCGGTTTAGCATGATTTCATTTCCTTTATGCTGGTAATAGTTTTAGATATTCTTCTAAAGTAAGATTGTGTTCGGTCATATATTTAGCATTTTCTAAACCAACATATCTAAAATGCCAATCTTCATAACCAATTCCTGTCTCTGCCTTTTTCCCTTCTGGAAAACGAAGAACAAATCCATATTTGGGAGCAATTTCTGCGATTTGTTTTGCATATTGACTCTCGTTTAGGCTATCAATATTACTCATATCGATCGCTAATCCTGTTTGATGTTCTGAACTTCTTGGTGGTTGAGAATAAGTTTGCACATTTTTTACCGCTTCTTCTTCTGAAATTGGCTTTCCACTTGAATTTACTGTCCCTTGACCATTCATTTCTGCTTGGACATAAGATTGATAAAGCCCTTCTTGATATGAGACTGACCGATAACCTGAGATTAAATGTTCAGCCGGTGATATTTGTTGGGCTGCTGCTAAAAATTGTTGAACCGCTGATGCTATCCTTTGATCAACTTGAATCCCATTTACGGTTGCCAGTGTTGGGTTCATTTCATCTTTAGGTGATTTTCGACTCACCAATACTAAATTCCAATCTGATTGTTTAGCGTCAGGTAAATCTTTTTTCTTTGCCGCCTCTTTAGATGACGAAATACTTGTTTTTTTGACTGATTCATTTGTTGAATT
Organism: Lactococcus sp. KTH0-1S; assembly: GCF_052544945.1. Classification (NCBI taxonomy): domain Bacteria; kingdom Bacillati; phylum Bacillota; class Bacilli; order Lactobacillales; family Streptococcaceae; genus Lactococcus; species Lactococcus sp. KTH0-1S. The sequence goes on along the minus strand of NZ_CP195165.1, from coordinate 981,845 downwards.
TGATTTATCATTCGTGATAAAAATAAATCCCAAAGCACAAACGATCAAAAGAACAAGAACGATTAAACTAAATGTTATTCTTCTTTTCATTATTTAGCTAACTTTTCACTTCCTATTTCTCGATAAGACATGTCTCCGACTTTTCCAATGGTGAATTTTCCATCCTCAAAACTTAAATGAGTGACAGAACCATTATCAAGACCATGTGGACGAGGGAGTTCTGGGTGAGCGAGTTTTACAAAAGTTCCAATGGTCATTCCATGGCTGACAATAACAATATTTTTAGCCCCTTTTGCTTCAGATTCCTTGGCAATATCTGTAAAACCATCCATGATACGTCCTGAAAGTTTTTCCCATGGTTCAGCCCAGCCAGCTGTATCAACTTCAAAAATCGCATTAGCAATTACTTCATCTGGAGGAAATTCGTCGGTATGATGATTTCCAGTTTCGGTAAATATTCTTGGTAAAACACCATCAAAAAGTTCTCCGTCATAGCCACCATCAAATGAACCAAAACACCACTCACGGATTCTTTTATCATAAGTATATGGAATTCCTTCATTATCAGAATTAGCCAAGATAAAACCCATTGTTTGGATTGTACGTCCAGAATCAGATGAATAAGCTCGGTCAAATTTAATGCCTTTTTCTTTGAAGCCTAGCCCAAGTTCAATAATTCCTTGTTCTCCTGCCGCGGTTAAAGGTGTATCAGACCAACCTTGCGCTCTGCCAATTGTATTAAACATTGTCTTCCCATGTCGAACTAAATAAATATCTACCATTTCTACTCCCCTTTTTAATGATTCTAACAAAAAAATTACGATAGGATATTTCTATCTATATAGAAAATTACAGCCATTCCTGTTTAATTGTAAAGTAGGAACCTCTTATCTCACCTGCGAGTTTTGAACGTTGGCGTGCAAATTTGAATTTTCCCTCAAGTTCTTTGGGGATTTCCATACCCACTGACAACTTTATTCCAACTGCCCGTTTTGGTTTTTTGCCCGCTTGTCCAACTTTTTCATAGAGTAGATTTAAAACCATACCGTCTTCGTAATAGAATTCAGGCCAATAGAGCTCATCATTTTCATAGATAGCAACTTCGAGTATTTTTGCTGAAAATTTTAAATTACGTTCTTCAAGTAAAATTTTCTCAAACAAAGCGACTTCTTCTGCTTTTTCATGAGCTGGATATGTGAGATACTCAAATTTATACTTATTCCAAAAATAACGTGCTTCATTAGCTCGTAAACCTGCTAAAGCATCAGCTACCGGCGAAGTTTCCAAGCCAACTGTTTCTACATCTTTAAAATTCACTTTGTAAGCCATAAAATAACCTCCGTATTTTTTCACTTCTTCTATTATATCATTTTTGGAAACGCTCATCATTTTTTAGAAATATTTAGGAGCTGAATTTTAAAAGTATTTTTAGTTTTTAAATGAATGAATTGGTGCTGGAATTTGACCGCCACGAGCAATAAAATCTGCTGACGACGCTTTGTTTACTCTCATAACTGGTGCTACACCGAAAAGTCCACCAAATTCAATTTGTTCGCCTTCTTTGCCCATTGGAATAATCCGTACTGCTGTCGTTTTTTGATTAATGACCCCGATGGCGGCTTCATCAGCAATCATTGCTGCAATGGTAGATGCCGGTGTTTCTTCAGGAATAGCAATCATATCCAAGCCAACTGAACAAACACAAGTCATGGCTTCTAATTTTTCAATATTCAATGCCCCAGAATTGACAGCGGCAATCATTCCTTCGTCTTCTGAAACTGGGATAAAAGCTCCTGAAAGTCCACCAACACGTTCAGCTGCCATAACTCCGCCTTTTTTCACGGCGTCGTTAAGCATGGCTAGGGCGGCTGTTGTTCCATGAGTCCCAACAGTCTCAAGTCCCATTTCTTCCAAAACGCGTGCAACCGAGTCGCCAATTGCTGGTGTAGGTGCGAGTGATAAATCAACTATTCCAAATTCAACATTAAGTCTTTCTGAAGCCATTTGACCAACAAGCTGACCTATTCTAGTAATTTTAAAAGCTGTCTTTTTAATGGTTTCGGCTAAAATATCAAAAGATTCTCCGCGGACTTTTTCAAGAGCACGTTTAACTACACCAGGTCCTGAAACTCCGACGTTGATAATCGTATCTGCTTCCCCCACTCCATGAAAAGCTCCTGCCATAAATGGATTGTCTTCAACGGCATTAGCAAAGACAACAAGTTTGGCATTGAGCCATTTATCACCTTTAGACATGATTTTGATGGTTTCACCCATATCACGAACTGCTGTCATGTTAATTCCTGTTTTAGTTGAACCAACATTTACCGAAGCACAAACACGCTCAGTTGCTGCTAGGGCTTTAGGCATTGATTTAATCAAAATTTCATCACCTTTTTGATAGCCTTTTTGCACAAGAGCAGAATAGCCACCAATAAAGTCAATGCCAATCTCTTTTGCTGCACGGTCCATCGCAAGAGCAAGTGGTGTGTAATCATCAGCAGCTGTTGCTGCTCCGATAATTGCAATGGGTGTAACAGAAACACGTTTGTTTACAATTTTAATACCGAGTTCATGTCCAATCTCGTTACCTACTTCAACAAGTTTTCCTGCTTTTTTAACAATTTTTTGATAGATTTTTTCAGCTGCTTTATCAATATCAGCATCGATACAATCAAGAAGACTGATTCCCATTGTTATTGTGCGAATGTCGAAATTTTGTTCTTCAATCATCGCAATTGTTTCTTTGATATTTTGAATATCCATTATTTAATTTCCTTAGTTTTGATTAAAATTTTACTGACAGAAATTTTTTTCGTGCCGTCAGTAAAAATACTTTTAAATAAAAGTCATTTATTGGCTAATTTTTTTCAGTAAATTATAATTTGTGCATGGCGTTAAAAATTGCTTCATTTTGAACATGAATATTGACACCCAAGGCTTCACCTTTTCTTGAAAGTTCTGCTTGAAAGGCTAAAAAATCACTATTTTGTGTTTCAACTACCATCATCATGGTAAAAGCTCCACTCATCAAGGTTTGTGAAATTTCAATGATATTTGCTTCAAGTTCTGCCAATGTTGCTGTGACTCCAGCAACAATCCCAATTTTATCTGCTCCTACTACTGTTACAACTGCGCGCATTTTGTTTCTCCATTCAAATTTTTATCCTATTATAACATTTTTATTTAAATTTTCAGTCAATTTTCTTGTCAGTAAAATAAACTTTTGCTGACAGCTCTGTCAGTCAAAATCATTCATGATTTATTGGCTAGTTTTTGCTATAATCAGCTTATCATGACTTTAAAAACTTTTTTTAATTTTACACGTATTCAAACCTTGCCCGCAGCATTATTATCACCGATTGCTGGCTGTCTTTTTGCCTTTTGGTACTTTGGAAGTTTTCATTTTTGGCCTACGCTTCTATTTTTTATTGGTTTAGCAAGCATTAATCTTTTTGTTTCGGCTTGGAATAATCTGATGGATTATCAAAAAGCACTTGATCCTGAGTATAAGAAATGGAATATTATCGTTGCTAAATCGATTAATCCTAAACTTGCTTTAAACATTTGTTTGGCACTTTTAGCGATTGATGTAGTCGTTGGACTCATTGTTCTTTTCTTGACTAATCTTGCGATTTTACCAATTGGTGGACTTTGTTTCTTAATTGCTATTTTCTATACTTATGGTCCTTTTGCTTTTTCTCGTTTTCCTTTGGGCGAAATTTTAGCGGGTCTTTGCGAAGGGTTCTTTGGTTTTTTCCTTGCTGTCTATATTAATTCTTATGATAAAGGCTATTTTTTCATTAATTTTGACAGGAATTGGTTCATGACATGGACTTGGGACTTTAAAATTCTTTTACCAATCCTTCTAGTCGGTCTGATGTGTTTCGTTCAAAATTTTAATATTATGTTTTCTGATAATATTTGCGATTTAGAACAGGACATTCGCAATGAACGTTATACTTTACCTTATTATCTAAAGCTTCCACTCAGTTTAAAAGTATTTACTGGACTATATTTATTTGCTGGACTTTGTATTTTACTTGCCATCGCTTTGGGAATTTTACCAATTTGGTCATTATTAATGAGCGTCATTGCCTTGAAAGTTATTCCTAATATTAAAAAATTTAGAGCCAAACAAAGTAAATCAGAGACTTTCCACCTTCAAATTGACAATCTGATGTTATTTAATGCTTCTCTTGCCCTTACGTTGTTACTGGGAATTATTTTTAAGTAAAATAAAAAAGCGCTGAGCGCTTTTTTTACTTTTCCAAAGAGAAATCCATGACGACCGGCTGGTGGTCCGATGATTTGAATTGGTTATCAATGGTTTGTATTTTTAAGTCTTTTATATTATTTGAAACAAGAAATCCGTCAATAATTCCAAATGTATTTTTGGGATTTTTCTTATCATAAGCATAATCAAGTGAACGAACAGTTGGGGCATTGGTTGGTGCGACCACTCGCATTCCTTTTGTCAAATTTTCCGTGGGAAATTCCTTCATCCATGTTAATTCTGGATGAGCTTTACCAGCTAGGGCATGGTTATAATCAGCCCCACAAATGACATAATCTCCTTTAGAAACATACTTTTTCATCTCATCAAATAAAGTCAATAATTGTTGTTTTTGAATTTTTTGGTCAGTAATAAATGCTGACAGATGTGTATTAAAGATGACGAATTTTTTATCTGAATTCTTAATTGGCAAAATACTGACAGCAAAAGCTCGATCTAAATCAAAAAATTTATTAAAATTAGTTTCGATAGGCAACTTATATCTTGTTGAACTTTCAATTTCATATTTAGAATAAGTCATAATTCCAGATTTAGCTTTTCCAATTGGCTTGGTCACCGGATAAAAAAGATAGGCTGAATCGTAATTCTGTGTCAGAACACTGCTATAATCAGAAAGACCAGCACGAACCATTTGAGGTTCATTTACTTGTTGGCTACGATCTCCTTGCCAATCGATTTCTTGAATATTTCCAAAGTCTGGCTTCTCTTTATTAATAAGTCTGATATCTTCTTGAATTGCAGATTTGACAGCAGATTTACTATAAGCTCGCACATCATCCCCACCATCCATGAAAAAATTGAAAGAAGGAGGGTAAGATCCATAACCGATATTAAAAGTCATCATTTTATAGGCTTGCCCCAGCTCAACTTGCTGAGTTTGAGGGTTTTTAATTGTCTGCTTCATATCATTAGGAAGGCGATGATATTGTGCATAAACATAGATGACATAAGAGACAATAATCAGAGCAACTACTAAAATAATGCTGACAAAAATTTTTCCAATTAACTTTAAGCGATTTTTCATATTATTCACTAAATAATTCTAGGAAAATTTACTGACAGCCATTCCTAAACAGTCTGTCAGTAAAATATTTATCCCAAACTTATTTACTTTCTTCAATCATTTTTAAAACTTCTTGTGTTGAGCGAACTCGTCCAAGGCGTGGGAAAATCCCCTCAACAATTCCTTGATGGAGTTGTCCATTAAAATCTGTCATTGCATCTTCAATAGCAATAACTTGATAACCATGCTGGAAAGCTTCACGGGCCGTAGTATCACAACCGATAGTTGTAGCAATTCCAGTCAAGAGGATTTCATCAATTCCACGACGACGTAATTGGACATCTAAATCCGTGCCGTAAAATGCGCCCCAGTTATGTTTAGCGACATGAATGACATTATTATATTCTTTATCATAAGCTTCAGGCATGACAAAATCAGCAAAATCTGCCGGAATTTGTCCTTGTGCAACAGCTGGATTGTCAGTTTTTGGTTTTAAAGTTTCGCCACCGTAGTTTTTGACGTGAACAAAAACAATTAATGCGCCTGTATTTTTTAAACTTGTTACAAGTTCTTTATTTTTGGCTAAAACCTCTTGTGCAGAATAAGGAGCAAATCCCTCACGCCCTGCAATTCCTTTTTGTAGGTCAATAATAACCAAGGCTGTTTTTTCTAAATTCAAAGTTGTCATATTTTTTTCTCTCAAATTTTAGCCTCTTTTATGTGGCTTTTTTCTTCCGTCAGTAAATTTTTTGCCATTATCTTTTTTGTCAGTAAATTTGCCCTTAGCAGCTTTACTGTAAAATGGTTTCTTGGCAGATTTCTTTTTCTTTTTATCAAATTCAGATTTCTCGTCAGCTCTTCTGCCATTTTTTGATTTATTAGCAGATTTGTCAGTAGATTTTGGCGCTACTGATTTAACCTTAAGAGATTGATTTGATTTTTTGCGACCTTTATGTTCAGGTTTTTTCTTCGCTTTTGCTGCTTTATCAATCAAATCTAATTCTGAAGGTAGATATTCAAAATCAATCTCCCCAGTCATTCTATCAGCTTTGACAACTTTTATTTTAATAGGCTGACCAATTTTAAAGGTAAGTCCACTTCGTTCGCCAATAAGCGCCAACATTCGTTCTTGATAATTAAAATAATCACCTTTAAGGGTTGAAATATGAACTAAACCTTCAATCGTATTTTCAAGTTCAATAAACATTCCAAAACGAGTAACTGAAGCAATAATCCCTTCAAACTCTTCACCCACATGTTCTTCCATGAATTCGGCTTTTTTCATTTTTTCAACTTCACGTTCAGCATCAACCGCCCGGCGTTCACGATGACTAGAATGTTCTGCAATTTCAGGAATTTTATCTTCCCATTTTTGTAAAATATTAGCTGGTGTTTTCCCCTCACCAATTTCACGAATCAATCGATGAACCAACAAATCGGGATAACGACGAATTGGTGAAGTAAAGTGCGTATAATTTTCCGCAGCTAAACCAAAGTGACCCTCATTGTTTTCTGAATAACGCGCTTGTTGCATACTCCGTAACAACATAGTTGACAAGACCATTTCGCCAGGCTGACCTTTAATTTTTTTCATGAAAGCTTGTAAAACCTTCTGATCAATACCATTTGAAGTTCCTTCAATCTGCATTCCAAAAGTTGCTGCAAAATCAATAAAACGTTGCAATCTATCAGCTTTTGGTTGTTCGTGAATCCGATAGATAAAAGGCAGGCCATGCGCTTCAAAATGTGTCGCAACTGTTTCATTCGCTTCAAGCATGAATGATTCAATCATTCGCTCAGCAATGCCACGTGTTCGTTTTCTAATTTCAATTGGCAGTCCTTTTTCATTGACAATGATTTTCGCTTCTACTGTATCAAAATCAATGGCCCCGCGTCTTTTACGCATGGCTTCTAAAATATGGTGAAGTTCAACCATTATTTTTACAGAATCTGCAATTTTAGCATATTTTTCAAGTGCTACTTCATCTCCTGCAATCATTTGATTAACGGCATCATAAGTCATTCTTTCTGTCGTTTTAATAATTGATTGAGAAATTTGATAGTTGATCACTCGACCTTCAGGACTAATTTCCATGACACAAGACTGTGTTAAACGATTGATTCGAGGATTCAATGAACAAATTCCATTAGAGAGACGTTCGGGCAGCATTGGAACTACACGATCCGTCACATAAACAGATGTTCCACGTTCGTAAGCTTCTTTATCTAATGGAGAATTTTCAGTGACGTAGTGTGAAACGTCCGCAATATGTACTCCTAATTCATAGTTTCCATTTTCCAAACGTTTAGCATGCACAGCATCATCAAGGTCTTTTGCGTCTGCTCCATCAATTGTAAAAGTGATTTCATTACGATAATCGACTCGTCCCACAATTTCATTTTCTGGAACTTCTTCTGGAACAGCTTCAGCTTGGTCTAAAACTTCTTTTGGAAATTCAGAAACAATATCCATTGAAGCCAAAACTTCCAAAACATCAATTCCTTGGTCATCTGCTTGACCAATAATTTCAGTGACTAATCCTTGCATTGTCTGTGGAAATTCCTTATCTGGATAATGAGTGATTTCAACACGAACAATCGCTTTATTTTCAGGAATTAATCCTTCATTTCCTAAATAAACACGATAAGGAATTTTTTTATTCCGAGATTTAACAAAACCAATCAGTCCTGTTTGCTCTTTTTCATCATCATTCAAACCTACAAAAGTTCCAACAACCTGATGGACGTCATGGCGAATGATTTCGACAACATGCCCTTCAGCAGAAGTTCCTTTGAGCGCATTGGCATTTTTATCAATTTCAATAAAAACTTCGTCACCATCAAGGGCGAAAGCAGTTTGACCTCTTGCGACAAAAACGTCTGGTTCTTCAGCATCTATACTGACAAAACCAAAGCCAGCTGCATTGGCCCGGAAAATTCCGCTGATGACAACTTTTGCCTCTTCTTTTTCGGCTAGCTCAACTTTACCTTTTGCAGTAAAATTAAGCAAATGTTCGGCTTCTAGTGAAGCTAAAGTTTTGACAAATACCTTGTAATCTTTAGCCTTATTCATATGTAACGCAACTGACAATTCTTCTACTGACAGTGCTTTTTTTGAACTATTCTCAAGATAGTCCATGATTACTTCTCTAATACTCATTATATTCTCTCAATGAACTTTTTGACCACAAAAATTGGACAAAAAGCCCCTTTCTTTTTTTGTTTCAAATATTAACTTGATTTTTTAGCTAATATTTTAAGAGATTATCAGTGGTATTAATCATTTTATCAGACATTTTCGACTGATAGAATCAATTCTACCACTGACAATTTGGACAACTAAACATTTGACACAATTAGAAAAACATTTATAAGAAAATAAAATACGGACTGTTTTCAGCCCGCAATTTTAACGTGTTGATAAAACAACAAGAGCAAATCCAATAACTAGCCATAAGCCAATCATGATTGCTGTAAAACGCTGCATCACTGCCTCAAAACCGCGCGCTTTACGACGTTCAAACAATTCACCTGTTCCACCTGAAAAAGCATCTGCTGCTCCATCTTGTTTTGAAGGTTGCATGAAAATCGCTATAATAATAAATGCTGAAACTACAAGCATTGCAACAAGCAAAATGTCATAAATTACTTTTTCCATAGTCTTATAAATTACTTAGGCGATAAACCTAATCTCCTTTTTCAAAATTGCGTTACTTACAGTTTACCATATTTTCGATTAAAAGTCATTCCGAATCCTTTAATAAAAAATTACTGACGATTTTGTCAGTAATTTTTTTATTTTAATCAAGTTCAGCTACAAATTTATAAGCTTCTTGAGCTGCTTGCGCTCCATCACCAATAGCTGTAGTGATTTGACGGAAATCTTTTTGACGAACATCACCTACGGCAAAAATACCAGGTAGACTTGTTCTCATATGGTCATCAGTAATAATCCAACCGGCTTCATCAGTAATTCCAAGATTACCAGCAAATTCAGCAACTGGGTCAAGTCCCACATAAATGAAGATTCCACCAAAAGCTTTTTCAGTTACTTCACCCGTTTTAACGTTTTTATAAACAACCGATTGAACTTTTTTGTCATCCCCTTTAATTTCCATAGGAACAGAATCCCAAATAAAGTTGATTTTTTCTTCTTTGAAAGCTCTTTGTTGGATAATTTCTTGTGCACGCAATTTATCACGACGATGCATAATTGTTACGGATTGACCAAAACGAGTCAAGTAGAGAGCTTCTTCAACAGCAGAGTCCCCACCACCAATAACTAAAATTTCTTGGTTTCTAAAGAAAGCACCATCACAAACGGCACAGTAGGAAACTCCGCGAGCTCCATATTCTTCCTCACCGGGAATTTCAAGCTTACGGTGATTAGCTCCTGTCGCAATAATAATTGATTTAGTGACAAACTCATCATCTTCTGTGATAATTTTTTTGTAATCCCCATGGTCTTCAATAGCCGTCACAAAACCATAAGCATTTTCTACCCCTAAACCTTCCAAAGGTTCAGCCATTTTCATTGAAAGTTCAGGACCCATGATTGTTTCATAGCCAGGATAATTTTCAATCTCAGCTGTGTTATTCATTTGACCACCAGGAACACCACGTTCTAAAAGCAAAGTTTTCATTTCAGAACGTGCAGTATACATCGCTGCAGTCATTCCCGCAGGACCTGAACCAATGATGACAACATCATATTTCTTTTCTGTCATTTTAATCCCTTTTCTAAGAGCTAAAGAACTCCCCTTAAATTCATAAACTCAAGCTAGCTTTTTCAGCAAACTTGAGCCCTTTTTATTAGTTCTAAAAACTCTTTTTTCTAATATCTAAAATCTTATAGCACCATTTTACATTGTCAAACGATATTTTTCCATTAATTCGATTTATTTAAAGCATAAATAAAAATCAAAGTCCACGAATTTTTAGTATTACAAGTACTCCTAAAACAGCAAAACTCAGGATAGGCGTCGTTAAAATACCAACTAAAATTAAATCAAAAATTCGGTTTCTTCTTTCAGTCCACGGTTTTTTCGTATTTCGCACAAGGTAAGTGAAAGCATATAATCCACCTACCAATAAAACAAAGATAGCTGAAATTAATAGACCTTTTAAATAAAACTGTAAAATCATCATTTTAGTTATTAACCTCTAAATTCTTGACATGACGTGATAAAAACTCTCGTGTACGAGGATTTTTTGGTGAGTAGAAAACTTCTTGAGGAGTTCCCGCTTCAATGATTTTCCCTTGTTCAAGAAAAAGCACTTTTGTTGCTACATTATAAACAAAGTCCATTTCATGACTGACAAGAACCATTGTTTGCTTATTTTGAGCTGCATTTAAAATTACTTCTTGAACTTCACCAACTAGTTCAGGGTCAAGGGCAGATGTCGGTTCATCTAAAAGTAAAAGTTTTGGTTGCATCGCTAAAGCACGAGCGATTCCAACCCTTTGTTTTTGACCACCTGATAAAAATTTTGGATAGTAATCTTTCCGGTCAGTTAGACCAACCTTATCTAATTCAGCTTCGGCAATCTCTTTTGCTTGCGCCTTAGATAATTTTTTAACCTGAATCAACCCTTCCATTACATTTTCAAGGGCAGTACGACGTTCAAAAAGATTAAATTGTTGAAAAACCATTCCAGTCTTTCTGCGAAGCTCAAGTACTTCTTGCTTTGTGATTGTCGAATAATCAATCTTTAAGTCATCAATTTCAATTTGACCACTATCTGGTCTTTCAAGATCATTTAAAGCGCGGAGAAAGGTTGATTTCCCAGCACCAGAAGCGCCAATAAGGGCAACAACATCTCCTTCTTCAATTCCCAAGCTAATGTCATTGAGAACTTGATTACCCGAAAATGTTTTACTTATATTTGTAATTTTAATCATTATCGTCCTCCTTAGGCTTGGTTAAATGGATTTTTGCTCAATGAAATTTGTGCACGATTTTTACGTTTGTCATTTGGCATTCTTACGTCTAATTTACGCTCTAATCCACGAATTAAGAGTTCAAAAATAATACAAATTGGCCAGTAAACTAAAGCTAAGGCTAAATAAGTTTCAAATAAACGGAAGGTTGAGCCCCCAATAATTTGAGCACGAGCTGTCATTTCTACCACACCTGCAACGAAGGCAAGTGAAGTTGATTTCAAAAGTCCAATTAGAGCGTTTCCTAATGGTGCCGTTGCAACGGTTGCTGCTTCAGGTAAAGTCACACGCATAAAAACTTGGAAGTTTGTCATTCCGAGTGATTTGGCTGCTTCGATTTGTCCTTTATCAACGGATTGAATTGCAGCACGAATTGTTTCCGAGTTATAAGCCCCTTCGTTGAGTGCAAAAGCAACAATGACAAAAAGCATAGCTGGAATTGTATTGACATTAAAATTCGTTCCATAATTCATATTGATTGCTTTTAAAATCAACGGAATCCCTGTATATGAAAGGTATAATTGCACCAAAATAGGGGTCCCACGAATGAAACTAACAAACAATGCACGCAATTGATTCAAAATCGGAATTTTATTAATACGAACCAAAGCAAGAATGAGTCCTAAAAGTAAACCAAAGACCATGGCAATAATTGTCATTTCAAGAGACGACGGAATCATTTTTATAATTGGTAAAAAGGCATCAACAAATGCTGACCAACTAAAAATCTTTGTGAAAAACATGGTCCAAAAATCATGAAAATTATACTGGCCTTTGATTAAGAGAAAGGGAAGAGCTGGCAAGATAATTAAAGCCAAAAGCAAGACAATCCCAAGAATTATTTTTTTATTTTTTTTCATATTTTTTATTTTTCTAATAGGGAAAACTCTGTCAGTAAAAAAGTGACAGAGTTTATTCGGATTTATTGAACTTATCATTTAATATTTTTACTTATAAGTTCGATTTTTTACCTGACCATCACTTCTACTATTATACAAAATTTTGGTCTTTTTTTCTTCTATTTTTTACGAACTGAACTATCAGTAAATTTTGATTTGACAAGAGACAAATATTTTACTGACAACTTCTTCGATTTTAGGTAAAATTTCTTGTCAGTAAAATTTACTTAAACATTTCTGCTTTTGGCACGAAATCCCCACCAAGATACTTCTTAGAAATTTTCGCCAAACTACCATCAGCCTGCATTTTTGCCAAAACTCCATTCACATCTTTTTGAAGTTTTTTACCTTGCGAATCTTTGCCAAAGAGGAAATATTCATAACCGTCATGTTCAGCATCACCAGTATCCATACTGATATCTTCAATTTTTAGATTGTCAAAACCTTGTTCTTTAACTGCAGACTCTAAAGAAATCTTATCATAAAGCATGAAATCAATTTTTCCTGATTCTACTTGCGTGAATCTTGTGTTAATTGAAGTAGAATCTGCTGAGTAGCTAATTTTAATTTCTTTATCTGGATTGGCTTTGTTCCAATCTTGAATTGACTTTGTATAATTTGATGCTGGATTACCAATTGTCGATTTCCCAGCCAAATCTGCCAAAGTTTTATAAGTCCCAGATTTCACGAGAACTGCATTGTTTGATTTTGAAAGTGGTGATGAGAAATAATATTTTTCAGCTCTACTTTTTTCCCAGCCAAAATCATTGGCTCCCATTTGGTATCGACCAGAATCAATCCCTGGTGCAATCCCAGAAAAATCTGTCACTTGAAATTTCACTTTATATTGTGGCAATTTCTTGAAAACCGCACGAGCAACCTCAATATCGTAACCCGTTAAATTTCCTTGACTATCTGAATATGTAAATGGCTTTGTTGCCCCATCTGTCGCAATCACAACAGATGTGGCTTTATCTGATGAATCTTTTGAACCTGATGAGCATGCAACCAAAGTTCCAGCAGCGATAAGTGAAAGAGCGGCAAATGTGACCTTTAGTGATGTTCTCATAAAAGTTCCCCTTTAAAAATTTGATAGACCTATCTTAACACGAACTTAAGACCTTTGCCATAAAAAAAACTTATAGCCAGATTTAGCTATAAGAATAACAAAAAAATAGCAATAAATGCTATTTCCTTCTATTATATTTAATACTCTAATGCAAAATCAGCCGACATATCAGTAACTGAACTGATTTTAACTGACTCACCAGGTTGTGGTGCATGAATCACTTGGCCATTTCCAAGATAAATCCCTACATGGTCTCCACCATAAAAGATAATCAAATCTCCAACTTTAGCTTGGTCAAGCCCGACTTGTTTTCCACTTGCAATTTGGTCCCAAGTTGTACGACCAATTTCTTTACCTAAAACTTCTCTATAGACGTAACTTGTGAATCCTGAACAATCAAAGCCAGCTGGTGTAGTTCCACCCCAAACATAGGGAACACCTAAATATTTTTTGGCTGTACTGACAAGTTTGTCAGCTCTTGTCTGAACTTCTTTAGCCGCACTTTGTGTTTTTTCTACTTTTGAAACGGCACTGACAGTATCATTCATTGTTTTTGTTAAAACATCAAGTGAATTTGTTGCTGCTGACAAATCTGTCAGTGAACTTTGTGCCTTATTATCATCAAATACTGAATCTGCTTTTGCAGGATTCGCAATCAGGGCAGCACTAAAACTTGTTAGAAGTGCTGCAGAAATAATTATTTTTTTCAACATTGTTAGCAAGTATAACACAAAAAAACCGCCTGACAAGCGGTTTTACAAGCTTTTAATTTTTTGTAAATTTGTTACCGAAAAAATTTACATTTAATCTTTACGTAACAAAACCACTTAAACTCATTTCTAAAATAATCCTGAGATTTTTCCATCATCAGTGACATCCATTTTTAAAGCTGCTGGATTTTTAGGAAGCCCTGGCATTGTCATCACGTCCCCCAAAAGAGCAACGATAAATCCAGCTCCAATTTTTGGAAGTAGCTCACGAACTGTAACTTCAAAGCCTTCTGGCGCCGCTAAAAGATTTGGTTGGTCTGAAAATGAATATTGAGTTTTAGCCATGCATACTGGCAAATCATTCCAACCATTTTCTTCAATTTCTCTCATCTGACGCTTAGCTTTTGGTGAATAATTGACTTTGGAACCGCCATAAATTTCTGTCACAACTTTGTCAATTTTAGCTGATAATGGCTCTTTTAGGTCATAAAGATAGCTAAAATCAGATTTTTCTTGTAACATTCCTGACAGTTTTTCGGCCAAATCTAAACCACCTTCACCCCCCTTAGCAAAGACTTGGGTCAATGAAACTGGAACTCCCAATGCTTCTGTCAGCTCTTTTAATACTGAAATTTCAGATTTAGTATCTGATGCAAACTCATTAATTGCCACAATCACTGGCAAACCGTAACTTTGCATATTTTTAATATGATGTTCTAAATTAGCAAAGCCCTTTTTAACGGCCTCTACGTTTTCCTTAGTCAATTCTTTTTTATCAAGGCCACCATGCATTTTAAGTGCACGAAGTGTAGCCACAATTACTACCGCATCAGGTTGTTTTCCGAGCTGACGAGTTTTGATATCCAAAAATTTCTCACCACCAAGGTCAGCTCCAAACCCAGCTTCTGTAATGACAATATCCGATAGTTTTAAGGCCGTTTTTGTTGCCAAAACAGAATTACAACCATGTGCAATATTGGCAAAAGGCCCACCGTGAATCAAAGCTGGCGTTCCCTCAATTGTCTGAACAAGGTTTGGTTTCAGTGCATCTTTCAAGAGCATCGCAATAGCCCCTTGAACCCCTAAATCACCAAGAGTTACAGGTTTACGGTCATAAGACTGAGCCAGAACAATTTTTCCTAAACGTTCTTTCAAATCACTGATTGAAGTTGCCAGACAAAGAACCGCCATAATTTCACTGGCTACTGTAATATCAAAACCATCTTCACGTGGCACACCATTTAAAGGGCCACCAAGTCCAACAGTGACATGACGAAGGGCACGGTCATTCAAATCAACAACACGTTTCCAAATGATTCTTCTTGGGTCAATATTTAACGGATTTCCTTGATGAAGCGAATTGTCAAGAAATGCCGAAATAGCATTATTGGCAGTTGTAATCGCGTGAATATCCCCTGTAAAATGAAGATTAATATCTTCCATTGGCAATACCTGTGCAAAACCACCACCAGCAGCTCCTCCTTTAATTCCCATAACAGGCCCTAAAGAAGGTTCACGTAAGGCCACCATTACATTTTCACCTTGTCTTGCAAATGCATCAGCCAAACCAACAGTAACTGTCGATTTTCCTTCACCAGCAGGTGTGGGATTAATTGATGTCACCAAAACAAGTTTTCCTTCAGACTTTTTATCAAATTTATCTAAAACCTCTAAAGGAATTTTAGCTTTGTATTTACCATAAAGTTCGATATCATCAAATGATAGTCCAATCTTTTCAGCAATTTTGGTAATAGGTTGAATCTCAGCAGCTTGAGCAATTTCAATATCCGTTTTCATAATTCTCCTCTAAAGGCTTCTCATATTTGAGTTTAATTATACTAATTTTAATATTATTCTAACAAAAAATGAAGCAATTTTCCTTTAATAGTATTTATTTTGGCAGGCTTAGCTAAAAATTGTTCGGAAATAAAAAACTAGCTCTCGCCAGTCTTTAAATTTTTTCAATTTTAACAGCTGTTCCATAAGCAGCGACAGAATCAATATTTTGGAAAGTCGATGAATCAAAACGCATCGCAACAATTGCATTAGCTCCTTTGGCTTTAGCTTCCTCTCTCATACGATCAATCGAAGTTTCACGGGTTTCGTGTTGAAGTTTTGTATAACCATTTATTTCGCCACCCACAACAGTTTTCATTTGTTGACCAGCACTTGAAAATAAATTTCTTGAACGCGTTGTTAATCCGAAAACTTCACCATATACTTCAGTAATTCGATAACCAGCCACTTCATTTGTAGTCACAATAAGTATTTCTTCCATTTTAACCCTCTTTTCATAAAACATAATTTTAAAATAATTATAGCATGACTTAAAAAATAGTCAATACTTTTTATTTACTACTTTTAGTTTTGGTAAAGAACTTCAAATTCTTCACAAAGCACTTCCATATTAGGACTATATACTTTTAGGTCACTCCAAAAGTCTTGATGCACTTTCCGCCAGTAGTCTAAACTTTGATCCCCTTCTCCTTCTTTAAAAGCATGCTCAGCGCTGACATCAAAAAAATTTCGCACATAAACTTTAGAAGTTGTAATAGCAGCTCTTGGTTGACCTTTTCCATCTAGTAAAATATCAAATTTTCCATCAACTGAAGGAAATGGTTCATCTTCACCATACTCAGCTACAGCGCTAGCCGTCGCCCTTTTTTTCCCCTCCAATACTAAATCTAAAAGTTTGTCAGCCAATTCTGGCTCAGTTATTGGACCATCAACCTCGTTGCAAAATGCCCAAGCCCACCTAAAATTTTCTCTTGCCAATCCTGCTTCTTTGATAAAATCTTCGTAAGTCATCTTTTCTCCTTTGTTTGAAGGAAAACTTAATTTCCTATTTATTCCATCATATCAAAAATTTTTAAGCGCAGATGATTAAATGCATTTTTATTGATAATAAATAAAAAAGTCCTGTCATTAAGACAGAACTTTAACTACTTATTCAGAAATCAAAGTTTCCAATCCAACTTTCATCATATCTGTGAAAGTCAATTGACGCTCTTCAGAAGTTGTTGATTCTCCAGTCAAAATATGGTCAGAAATTGTCATAATTCCCAAAGTTTGAACTTTATATTTTGCCCCAAGATAATAAAGGCCAGCAGCTTCCATTTCAACAGCCTTCACCCCAAGTTTTCCAACTTTAACTGCATCTGGACCACCGTAGAACAAATCAGAGCTGAGAATATTTCCAACGTGAGTTGTAATTCCAAGGTCTTTTGCAATATGATAGGCTTTATCAAGCAAATCAAAATCAGCAATTTGAGGGAAATCAAAATCAGGGAAATCATTACGAATAATCGCTGAAGTTGTCGCAGCTGCTTGCCCAATGACAAGGTCACGAATATGAACCTCCTCATTTACAGAACCTGCAGTCCCAACACGAATTAATCTTTTTACACCGTATTCTGTAATTAATTCATTAGCATAGATTGAGATTGAAGGAATTCCCATTCCTGTTCCCATAACAGAAACACGATGGCCCTTGTAAGTTCCAGTAAAGCCAAGCATTCCGCGAACTTGGTTAAATTGCACAGCATCTTCAAGGAAGTTTTCTGCGATAAATTTTGCGCGAAGTGGATCTCCTGGTAAGAGAATTTTATCTGCGATTTCGCCTTTTTGAGCTTCGATATGTGGTGTTGGCATTTTTAATTTCCTTTTCTTTTAATATAATTATCAAATTTACTGACAGAATTTCCATCAGTAAGTTAAGAACTTAATTTTTCCAGCGTTTCAAACCTTTGAGTTGCATTGGATAAAGCATTTTGAAAAGCCATTTTTGCATTTTGGGCATTGAATTATTATCTAAACCTTTTCGCCCAATTTCGACCATTTCATCAAAAGTAAGTTCGGGTTGGACAAATCGTCCTTGCATATAACAATAGATACAATAGTCTGTTGAAAATTCTCCATTTACTTCAGTTCCCTTATAAGAATCATCAGCAATTGGCATTCCACACGACTGACACAATGCTTTCTTAGCCATAAATAAATCTTTCTTTCTAAACTCTGTCAGTAAAATTTACTGACAGAAATTTTTTCCTATTAAACCAAAGCATGCAAGAATGATTCACCAGTTTGAGCCTTCTTAACAGAGAAATTTTCGGCAACAGTTGCTGAAATATCAGCAAAATGTCCCACTGGTAAAACTTTAGGGTCTTTCAATGATTTAGAGAAAATCACGAGTGGAATATATTCACGAGTATGGTCAGTTCCTACGTATGAAGGGTCATTTCCGTGGTCAGCAGTAATCATCAATAGATCATCTTCTTTCATTGCATCAATAATTTCTGGCAAACGACCGTCAAAGTCTTCAATTGCTTTTCCGTAACCTTCAACATCGCGACGATGTCCATATTTAGCATCGAAGTCAACTAAGTTTGTGAAAGAAAATCCTTCAGTAAACTCAGCTTTTGTCATTGCTTTAAGCAGACGGTCAACCCCGTCCATATCGTTATGATTATGCCCCATATCATATTTTACACCTACTGTGTTGAAAATATCTGAAATCTTCCCAACTGAATAAGTATCAATTCCAGCCTTATAAAGTTTTTCCAAAACTGTTTCAGCAAATGGTGACAAAGCATAGTCACGACGTCCATCAGTCCGTTCAAAGTTTCCAGCTTCTCCAACATAAGGACGAGCGATGATTCGACCAATCATGATTCCAGACCCTTCAAGGGTAATTGAACGAACATATTCACAAATTTTATAAAGTTCTTCACGAGAAATGACATCTTCATGTGCCGCAATTTGCAAAACAGGGTCTGCTGAAGTGTAAATAATCAACTCACCAGTTTCCAATTGACGAGGACCAAAATCTTCAATGACTGCTGTTCCAGAATAAGGTTTATTTGCTTCACGAATGATTTTACGACCAGAAAATTCTTCAATTTTTTCAAGTAAATCCTCTGGATAACCTTCTGGATAAGTTGGGAATGGCGTTTGAATATTCAAGCCCATAATTTCCCAGTGCCCAGTCATTGTATCCTTACCTTTTGAAATTTCTTCTAGTTTAGTGACATATGCTGCTGGTTTATCAGCTTTTGGAACCGTTTTGAGCGGACTTTCGCGCGGGATATTCCCCCAACCCAATTTTTGAAGGTTAGGCACATCAAGCCCGCGAATTTCTGAAATATGACCAATCGTGTCTGAGTTCACATCATTAATTGCTTCATGCGTTTCAACGTCATGATTAAAGAATTTGTCAGCATCTGGTGCAGCACCAATTCCGACAGAGTCCATTACAACAAGATGAATACGACCAAATTTTTTAGGCATTATATCTCTCCATTTCTGCTGCTATATCAATAGCAAAACTAACTAATTCTATTATACATAAACTCTTCCAAAAAGGGCAGTCAAAGCTGTTAAAAAAATACAATTTTCTTTCTAAAATCTGCTTTTTGATTAATAATTGCCAGAATAAAAATCATTAGAAATTTTATCTAATGATTTTTATTCTTTTATTTTAAACTTTCTTGAAATTGTATTTTTGCCAAATCAAGATTTGCTTGCGAAATCGCTGTAACTTCTGACTGGAGCTATACTATAAAAGTGGACAGAAAATTGTGTGTTATAATCTGTCTATTAAGACACAAAAATGAAAGGACTTTTATGTCAGGTTTTAAACGTTACGACGAGGATTTCAAACAATCGCTCGTTAATCTCTATCAAACTGGTAAAACACAAACTGAACTCTGTAAAGATTATGGGGTATCTTCTTCTGCACTTGCAAAATGGATTAAGCAGTACTCTCAAGTGCGTCTTGAAGATAATACGGTGTTGACTGCTAAACAGATTCAAGAATTACAAAAAAGGAATGCCCAACTAGAGGAAGAAAATCTGATCTTAAAAAAAGCGAGTGCCATATTCATGCAAAACTCCAAATGAGATTAAAAGCCGTCTATCGACTCCGATTTGAACACACGACAGTTATGCTCTGTCGTGTTTTACATGTCAATCGTTCCACCTACTATAACTTCATAAACAAGAGGCCTTCGAAGCGTGAAGTAGAAAATCAACGCTTGAGAAAATTACTCCTTGAAATTTATATGAAAGCCAAGAAAAGAATTGGAACGAGAGCTTTTAAAATCATTCTTCTGCGTGATTATGGCGTTAATATTTCTGAAGGCCGTATCTTAAGACTTCTCAAGTCTATGACACTCCCTAAAATGTCAACCATCAAACCTCGTTTTAAATCAAATAAATCTCCTGTATTTTCTTCTGGTAATCTGCTTAAACAAGAATTTAACCCGAACTCCCCGAATCAAGTTTGGACAACTGATTTCACTTATATCTCTATAGGACCTAAGCGACATGTTTATCTCTGTGCTATCCTTGACCTCTACTCAAGGAAATGTATCGCGTGGAAAGTAAGTGATAGGATTGATGCCAAACTCGCCTGTGACACCTTAGAAACAGCTATAAATAAGAGGAAGCCTAAGGAACCAATTATCTTTCATTCGGATCAAGGAAGCCAATTTAAATCAGCTTCCTTTAGAAAGTTATTAGATGAGCATCAATTGCTTGCTTCTTACTCCAAGCCTGGATATCCTTATGATAATGCCGTCACCGAGGTCTTTTTCAAGTATCTTAAACAACGAGAAATTAATCGCAGAACTTATCACTCCATTCAAGAAGTTCAACTCTCTTGCTTTGAATACATCGAACAATTTTATAACAATTATAATCCTCATTCCGCCAACAATGGTTTAACTCCAAATCAGAAAGAAGAAAATTATTTTAAGAAAATATAGCTCATTTTGTGTCTAAATATTTGACATTAGTCCAGAACCTCCTCCATCCATTACTTGGACATTTTCTAAATGGAGGTCTTGAAATTTTTCCATGATTGACTGATAGCCTGTACTTGTATCTGAAATAATGAGATAAATATTATTATCTTTATCGTTTCCAATAAAAGAATGAATTTCCCAATTAACCGTCCCGTCACTCGGTAAACTTTTTCCGTCCTTTATCAAAATTGATCCAAAGCTAAAACTCATTTCGGCACCCTTTTTCAAAATATCACTTGCTGGAGTGGTTGAATTATAAATATCTGACGAACCATTTTTATTAAAAACAAAGGCATTTGTAGCTCTTTTATCTGAATTCCAATCCTTAAATAATTTTCCATTATTAATTTGAAAACCGTTAATTTTTCCAGTAGTCATATTAAATCCTGAGGCATTCATAATTAGACTATTTGGATATTTACTGATAACTTCTGACATACTCAACACAGGGCTTTCAGCTGAAGTGGCAGTTTTCAAAATTTGTGGACTATGCGCTTTATAAATTTTAAAGTCTCCACTCGAAAGATCTGTAAATTTTTCACCAGTTCCTTGAGAAACTATCTGAAGCCAACTGGCAGTTCCAGTATTTTCCACTGGAGCTACTGGTTGAGAGATTTCTTTTGAACTTTTTGTTGTTGAGTGCTGAAATGAATAACCATTAGATTCGCTCGTTCTTTTAACTAGCTGTCCTCCAGTATTCGTATTAGCAGAAGAAATATCAGTTGCCTTATCATAAAAATATTTTTTGAAACCAATAAGTGCTATAAGCAGAACAAAGATTAGCGACACAATCACTATTTTTTTTACTACACATGAACTTTAAGTTGCATTCATCTATCAATTGTATTATTAGTTTCATTTATTGTCAAGAAAAATAACGAAAAGTAACTTTCTTTGTGTCATTTATACAAACCTAACCCAAGTGTAATAAAAAGACCTCAAATAATTTTGAAGTCTTTTTATTATTTATTCATTAATTCCAAGAAGTTGTTTAATTTGTTTTACTTGCATTTTAGCATATTCTGTTGGATTTGATTTTTGAAGTGCAGCAAGTTGAGCCGCTTTTTGTGGGTCAGCTTTAAGTTGGGCTTCCATTTGTTTTTGCATTGCTGGAGCTTCTTGACCCAATTTTTTAACTTGATCTTGAGTCAAAACTAACCATGTATCTTTAGGTACTGAAACAACTGAATTTTGTTTAACTAATTCATTTTGTTCACCACCTACACTAAATAATAATTTATAAAAGTCAGATGACCAAACGCGTCTTGTCGTTTTAGTTGTAACTGTTGCTTTAGTATCATCCACTAATTTATAAGTCGCTGATTTTTTAACAGCTTCTGAAATGTGTTTTTCATCAGGTTTAAAATTAGTGTCGGCTTTTTCCGATTTTTCATTATTTCGGTAAACAAAGACATAATTATCAGTGTTTTTACCGATTTCTGCTTTAATCATCATTCCATAAGGAGCTGATTTATCTCCAGCAGTATAAATTTGGTGAGTAGTTGAAGTTGTTACTTCTTTCATTCCCCAGTTATCTCTGATATGCATAGTTAGCATGGTCACAGAACCAGCTAATAAGAGAAAGGAAATTCCACCAACTAACCAATGAGCGATTGTGTTTTTTATAAACATGAAACCAAAGAAAGTTCCAATCATAAACACTACCAATAATAATATAATTAGCATTATTTATTTTCTCCTTTCAAGTCTTGTTCTTCAACAGGCACACCAGCAATCATTCGACCACTCTTCAAGAAGAGAGCAACTCCGATACCAATAATGGCAAAGACGAGTCCAATTGCGAATGAAGCGTGGTAACCTTGTAACATTGCTTCGATTGCTTTATTTGCAAATTGCAATGGATTTGTTGATTTTAATGATGAAGCAGGCATATTGTTAGTAATTACATTTTGAGCGACTGAAGAAAGGAGGGCAACAACAACCGATGACGCAACTTGACGCGCTGTATTGTTTGAAGCTGTTGCTTGAGCGACTTCATTAACTGGAACTGCATTCATAGCACTAGTTGTTAATGGCATCATTACCATACCAACACCAACCATACGTAATCCATACAGAAGAGTAACAAAGTGGTCAGGAGTTGTAGCTGTAAAGAACATAAATGGTACAGTTCCCAGTGCCAAAACGAGGAAACCAATCACTGCAAGTCGTTTTGAACCAATTCGGTCATAAACTCCACCAGCAAGTGGGGCAACAACAGCCATCATTAATGACCCAGGTAAGAGAACCAAACCTGAATTAAAGGCGGAAAGTCCATGGACATCTTGAAGGTAAAGAGGAAGCATCATTTCAACACCCATCATTGCCATTGTACTTAAAGCAAGTGCAAGAGTTACCAAAGTAAACTGTCTAATTTTAAAGACGCGAATATCAAGGAATGGATCGTCCATTTTAAGTTGACGTAAACCAAAGAGGAAGATAATAATCAATCCTCCAACGATTGGGGTAATAACGGTGTTAAATTTGCCCCATCCGTCAGTTGCAACATTAGTGAATCCCCAAAGGAAAGCACCAAAACCAACAACTGAAAGTAAAACTGACAAGAAGTCTAATTTCATTGGACGGTTCGGAATAACATCACGCATTGCAAAGATTGAAATAAGGAAAACAACTCCGACAACAATCATTGGAATAAGGAAAATTGTTCTCCAACTTGCTGCAAATGTCCAAAAGATAAGGTTAAATTTATGAGTAATTAACCAACCTGCAAATGTTGGACCTAAGGCTGGCGCAAGGACAAGAACAACTCCGGCAACCCCCATGATTGCACCCATTTGTTTAGCTGGAAACATGTTAACAAGGGCAACTTGCATCAAAGGCATTGTAATCCCAACTGCAATAGCTTGCAGAATCCGACCTGCTAGGAAAACCCACCAGCTTGATGTTGGAGCCGAGTAAGCAACAAACATTCCGATAAATAAAATTGCGTATGCTGTAACGTAAAGCCAACGTGTAGGGAATTTTGTTGCTAAATATGCTGAAATAGGAACCATAATCCCATTGGCTAATAAAAACCATGTTGTTGCTTGTTGTGCTGTTGACATGGAGATGTTGAAGTCATTCATCAATGTTGGAATTGCTGTTCCGAGCGATGTTTGCATCAACATGGCTCCAAATGTACCAACCAGAATCAAAATAAGCATTCCGATTCGGCTATAATGTTTACCATGTATATCTAAATGGTAATCTTTTTCGTATGTATCAGGCATTTTTTTCCTCCTCTTTTTCTTTGTCTTCTTTAGCTAGCTTCATTCCAATTTCTAAAAATAATTTGAAATTTTCAATGAAACTTTCTGTTCGTTCTTCACCCATTTCTTCAAAAACGCGTGCTAAATTTGAGCAAGCTTCTACTCGAATTTCTTCTGCAACATGACGTCCTTTATCAGTAATGGCTACTAAAATTTTTCGACGGTCTGTTCTTGAAATCTCACGGGTAACCAAATTTTTACTCTCAAGATTATTCAAGATTGTCGCAATTCTTGCAGTACTTGTATGCGTGAATTTTGCAATCTTACTTGGAACAATTTGCTTACCAGCTTCCTTATAAAGATAGCCCAATACCAAA
Organism: Lactococcus sp. KTH0-1S; assembly: GCF_052544945.1. Classification (NCBI taxonomy): domain Bacteria; kingdom Bacillati; phylum Bacillota; class Bacilli; order Lactobacillales; family Streptococcaceae; genus Lactococcus; species Lactococcus sp. KTH0-1S. Next base: position 957,537 of record NZ_CP195165.1, on the reverse strand, counting down.
TGCTCCCCTTGGGAGTAGGTATTAAAGCGGTGCATCATCTCTGCTTTTCCTCTTTTGATAACAGTTGTGAGGAAAACCTCCGCTGCCTTATTGTAATCCATTTTCACTCCTCCCTAACGGTAATATTTACTAACGACGTTAACTATTATAATCCGTTCACTATCTTTTGTCAAGAATAAAAATTTTAGTTTTTAATTTAAAAAAAACCTATTCCAAAATAGGCTTTTTTAGTTTAAAAATTATCCAACAATTCGTGCGAAGGCATTTTTTAATTCATTATTCTCTGTTTCTTTTAGATATAAATAATTATTTGTATTTCCTTGATTTTGTGCGGTATAAAGCACCATGGGATTTCCTGATTTAATAACAAAGAGATAAACATGATTAACACCAGAGTTTTTCTCATTCATATCTGAATAAACATCAACTAATTGATATCCTCCTGAATCTTCTCCCGTTTCTGACCATTTTAATTCAATAGGCTGATTATTTATTGCTGCTTTCCAAGTTGAATTATTATCTATAACTGACCAAGGAATAGAGAGACCATATAAATTAAGATTGTGATTAGGATCATACTTACTGTAAGATTGTCCCATTTCTATCCCCCACGCTGACATAAACTCTGCAAGACGTTGATTTTTCTCTGGGTTCCATTTTCTTATTTGTGTAGAAGTTGAGGGGGAAATTGATTTTTCTATTGATGAAGAGGACTCTTTACTAATACTTGATGACTGGGTCGTACTCGAAGCACTATGACTTATTGAAGAGCTTCGCGAGCTTTGGCTACTTTTGGAAATTTCTTTTGTTGTTTGAGAATTTTGTTTTGAACTACAGGCTGACATTCCAAGTGTTGTTACTAAAAAAATTGCAACAAGATATATTTTTTTCATCTTTTCTTCTCCTAACTACAATTTTACTTCAAAAGTAATTAAAAAACTACTAATGTCATTAAAAGAACTAAATAAAAAATAAGAGTCCCACACTTTAATCAAATAGGAACTCTTATTTTAGTTACTTTATGACTATGATTTTTTATTTCTTGCAGAAATAAGCAACATCATTGGACGTCTCATCTCATTTTTCATTTCTTCAAGATTTCTCATTTCTACAGGAGGTTTGGGTTCAATTAAATTAGCAAGTTCAAAACCAGAACTTAACAAAGAACTTACATAGCTTGTTAATGTCCGATGATACTTAATAATTGGCTCTCCTAAGAAATTGACTTCACGTTTTCCTTCATAATAATAATTATCAACTGGAAAATGAAGAATTTTACCTTCTGCATCATAGCACCAATCCTGTTTCCCTGATGAGGTATAGAGGGGATGTTCAACAGAGAAAATTAATTCACCATTCTTTTTAAGACACTTTGAAATTTTGCAGACCAGGTCTTCAAAATTTGAAATGTAGTGAAAAGCTAATGAACTAAACACAACATCAAAAGTATCTGCAGGAAAGTTAATATCCTCTATTGCGGATTGTTGATAGGTAATTTTTTTATCATTATTAATATCAAGAGCAACTTCAAGCATCTTGTGTGAAAGGTCTATTCCTACTACTTCTTTAGCTCCATGATTGACTGCATATTTACAGTGCCATCCATATCCACAACCTAAATCCAAAATTTTTTTATCTTGAAAATTTGGGAGTAGTTTTTCTAATTCAGACCATTCACCAGCGGCCTTTAATCCTTTTTGGGATCTTGACATTGATGCATAATTTTTGAAAAAACGTTCATTATCATATTTATTTTGTTTCATTTTTTTCTCCATGTAAATATAGTTCATCATTTTATAAATATTTACATGGAAAATACAATTTTTTGAGCAATAATTCCTTTGTTCATCTATTTTCTTTCATAATTGGATTAATTTTTTTTTATGTATTTTATATTCACATTCTATCATAAGTCATTTAAAATGTCATTCGGTTTGAAGGAATAAATAATAAAGAAAAGTAGAAAATCTACTTTTCTTTATCTTCAACTTCTTTAAGTGCCTTTGAAGCTTCACTAAATAGCTCATCGGCTTTACTGGTAGTCTTCTCGAAGGTTTCTTGAATTCCTGTTTGCGTACCGACTGTTGCATTTCGGAGTGCTTCATCTTCAAGTTCCTTCATTTGCTCATTGCTTAATTTGGGATTTGTTTCAGGCATAATCTACCTCCTTCTTGTTTTTATTATATTACACTTTTTAGAAAAGCGCTAACATTCCGCTCATTAAATTAAACATCAATCGTAGAATCTCAATTTAATAGTAGAAAGTTGTATATAACATCTCAAATTGCCTTAAAATAAAGGAATTATTTTGATGATATTTCGTATGAAAATAGATGAAAAAATATACTTTTTACAGTTTCTGCCCCTTCTCCCTTGATTTTATAAAAACAATAATAAAAAGCCCTTGATATACAAGGGCTCTTTATTTATTAGGCATCAATCGTAGAATATTGAGCGTTGTCTTCAATAAATTCACGACGAGGCTCGACTCTGTCTCCCATGAGCATATCAAATATTTTGTCAGCTTCCGCTGCATCTTCAACAGATACACGTGCCATCAACCGATGCTCAGGATCCATCGTCGTATCCCAAAGTTGATGATCATCCATTTCTCCAAGACCTTTATATCGTTGAACTGTAGGTTTTGTTCTTCCTTGTGCCCAACGTGCTAAAGCTTCTTGTAAATCTTTTTCTTGACTTTCACCTGGTTGAATGTATTCTTTAGTTTCCGAACCAACTTTAATACCGTAAATTGGTGGTTGAGCAATATAAACGTATCCTGCTTCAACAACTGGACGCATATAACGGTAGAAGAGTGTTAATAAAAGCGTACGGATGTGTGCGCCGTCGACATCAGCATCGGTCATGATAACAAGTTTGTGATAACGTGCTTTTGACAAATCGTAATCTGCTCCAAAACCAGTTCCCATTGCAGTGAATAGAGAACGAATTTCTTCATTGGCCAAAATTTTGTCCATCGTTGCTTTTTCCACATTCAAAATCTTACCACGAATAGGTAAAATTGCTTGGAATTCACGATTACGTCCTGATTTAGCCGAACCACCAGCCGAATCTCCTTCGACGATAAATAATTCTGTTTGTTCTGGATTATTTGATGAACAGTCAGCTAATTTACCGGGAAGGTTGGAAATTTCAAGCCCTGATTTTTTACGTGTCACTTCACGCGCACGTTTTGCTGCAATCCTTGCTTTACTTGCCAAAATCCCTTTTTCAACAATTTTCCGAGCAACTTGTGGATTTTCTAACATAAATGTTGTCAAAGCTTCCGCAAAGAGTTTGTTAACAATTCCTGTTACTTCTGAGTTCCCAAGTTTTGTTTTGGTTTGCCCTTCAAATTGTGGATTAGGATGCTTAACCGAAATAACTGCTGTCAATCCTTCGCGGACATCATCCCCAGTTAAATTATCTTCGTTTTCTTTAAGAATTTTATTTTGTTTTGCGTAGTTATTAATAACACGAGTAAGGGCTGTTCTAAAACCTTGCTCATGTGTTCCACCTTCGTGAGTGTTGATGTTGTTAGCAAAGGACATCACTACTGAATGATAAGTATCAGTATATTGCATTGCTACTTCAACAGCAATTCCATCCATTTCACCTTCAGTAAAAATTGCTGGTTCAAAAATGACTGTCTTATTTTCATTTAAATATTCAACATAAGACTGAATTCCACCTTCGTAATGGAAATGAACTTCATTTTTTTCATTTCCTTCACGTTTATCTGTTAAGGAAATACGAAGACCGCGATTCAAAAAGGCTAACTCACGAACACGTGTTGCAAGCTTATCAAAATCAAATTCAACAGTTTCTGTAAAAATTTCTGGGTCTGGTACAAAGTGAACAGTTGTCCCTCTACGGTCAGTTTCACCAATAATTTTTAAATCATCTCCAACGAGACCACGATGATATTCTTGATAATATTTTTGGCCATCTTTATGAACAGTAACATCTAGTACTGTTGACAAAGCATTAACAACAGATGAACCAACACCGTGCAATCCACCAGAAACTTTATAGCCGCCTCCGCCAAATTTACCTCCAGCATGCAACACTGTAAAGACTGTTTCCACGGCTGGACGACCCGTTTTTTCTTGAATATCAACCGGAATTCCACGTCCATCATCAACAACAGTAATTGAATTATCAGGCTCTATAAAAACCTCAATATGGCTTGCAAATCCTGCAAGTGCTTCATCAATTGAATTGTCAACAATTTCCCAGACTAAATGGTGCAAACCTTCTTTTGAGGTTGAACCGATATACATCCCTGGACGCATACGTACAGCTTCAAGACCTTCGAGTACTTGAATTTGACTGGCGTCATATTCGTCTGCAAGCATTTCTAAATTTTTATTTTCTTCGTTCAAAGTTAACTCTCATTTCTATGAAAAACTTACTACCATTATACCATAAATCAGCGATTTTAGCTCTAGTGCATGGTATTTTGTCACTCAAACTTGTAAAAAAAATAAGCAATTTTGTCTAAAAATCTGCTTATCATTAATTCATTTTTTTAAGATTACAAAATAATCTCTGTCAGCTGATGAATAATGTGAGTTGGCTTGCTATTAAGCGAACCATCACTTACAGTGCTAATCGCTTGTCCTGACAGAGTTGAATCTGTTGAGCTATCAAAATAAATTGTTGATATCCCAGCAGCATTTCCTGCTTCAATATCTAAAGGACGATCGCCAATCATCACTGTCTTCTTTGGATTGAGTTTATATTTATTTAACAAATACTTAATTGATTCTGGTGCTGGTTTTCGTTTGAAGCCATTATCAGACGTGACAACCTCTGTAAAATATGAATCAATTTCAGCTGCTGACAAAATTGTCAGAACTTGATGATTGCGATGTGAAATCATAAAATTCTTATTTCCTTTTACTGATAGGTCTGTCAGTACTTTTTTAGCACCGGAAAAGAGAATTGGTTTTTCTAATTCTTCTGCTTCTAGCTTTTTGTATTCTTCCAAAAAGCCTGGCAAATCACTGGCATATTTTTCAACAGCGTAAGCCGTTGAAACTTTTAGCGCATCATATACATCAGTGCGCAAAACAACACGCTCTGCCATTGACCAAAGCGTTGCAGCAAATGCATGACTAGAACTTTCATAATTGTCCAATAAAGTTCCGCCTAAATCCCAGATATAATTTTCGTAGTCCATGTTAATATTATAACACACTTTAGTAGCTAATATTTTGTCAGAAATGGATATTTTTAGTTTGCTTTCAAAATTTTAACTGGAAATTTTTTACCTTTAAATTGATTCTGAGTTAGTTCCATCTGTGCTGTTAAATAATTCTTTAAAAGTGGTTTTTTTATACTCGTTAATGTAATTTTTTGAAGTTGATTTTTCTTAACATATCTACTGAAGTCAAAGGTTTGTTTCCACCATGCCGGATGTTTACCATCTACAATTGCATAACCTTCTCCTGCTAATAATTGATTATCATAATATCTATTCTCAATATCCTTAAAATCATCTTTAGAGTAAATGCTAGATTCATGCATTACTCTATCAGTCACAACAACTGCTTTTTGATTATTTTTGGTCCCATATGTTTCAAATGCAAATTCTACTTTATTTGTTTTTGAATCTAAAACATAGTAAACTTGAGAATCTACTAAGCTATAAGTATCTTTAATTTTATCTTTGAATATCCACCCTCCTAAGGTGAATACAAAAATCCCAATATAAATTACAACTTTTTTCCATGGATTCACTTTTTTTGCTCGAACAGATCTATCGATTTTTTCAAAAGGGTTTTCTGTAAAAAGGTCATCTTGTTCAAAGCCACTTTTTTTAAACCACACTTCTTCACAAATAATAGAAAGCTCATTTATATCCATTGAAATTATAGAACCGTGAATCGTCAATTTAATATTTAAATTGTGACCTGGTTCAAAATAATTTTGATAAAATTTTAAACGTTTGTACCAAGCTTTTTTTTCAATATGAATAGAATCAAAAGAATTTTGTTCGCAAATATACAAGGTATTTGACCGAACATAGATTCCCCGAATATTTCTCCATTCAATCTTAACATTACGAAATAATAATCGTAATAAAATTCCTTCTTGATCAATGACAGCTAATTTGCGACGTGAATGATTTAATAAAAAAAACAAAAGATAAATAAATAGTATTCCAATAACCAGGCTCAATAAAACAAATTGGTGCACATTGAAATCTATTGATTGCCAAACCAAAAAATACTCAATAGAAGGTAAAAATAGACAAAGTGACCATAACCCTCCCAATGTCCAAGTGTCAGTTCTTATTTCCAATGGTAAATAATAGTCTTCCATAAAAATTCTCTCCTAATAAAAACATTATATCAGAATTTTCTAATAAAATAGTTTTAAAAAAAGAAACCTCAGGGTTTCTTTTAAGCTTGTTCCGATTTTGATAAAAGAATAACAGACACGATGACCATAACAATCCCTAGTAATTCGAGTGGGGTTAATTTCAAGCCAAATAATGGAATACTTAAAAAAACAGAAGTCAATGGTTCAGTAGCTGTTGCAACAGAAACAACAAGCGGTGAAATCAATTGAAAGGCTCTTAAAAGCAACAAAAAAGCCAGTGCTGTTCCAACAATAGAGATTGTTAAAACATAAAAAATTGACAAGGGTTCAATTCGAAAATCAATACGCCAAACTGGATAGAAGATATTACAGGCAATACCCGCAAGCATCATTCCCCACCCTGTCATATTAAGTGCGCCATATTTATCCAATAGTGGTCGAGGAATGATTGAGTAAATAACAACAGCTACACCAGCGAGAAGTCCTGTTACAAGAGCTAGGGGACTGATTGATAAATGTTTGATATTTCCGTCCGTAATCAACAAAAAAACACCTATCATTGCTAAAATGACGAATAAGACCGATTTGGGTTTTGGTACTTGACGTTGAAAAATGAGTAAATATAGCATAATAAAAACGGGTGCTGTATATTGTAAAATTGTCGCTGTAGCACTATTTGAAAGTTGAATAGCCACATAATAAAAATATTGAACAGAAAATACCCCACCAAAAACATACAAAAAGAGGGTTGGCATATTCTTTTTTGATTTCCAGACATCAAAAAAACGCTTATGGTCTCGCGAAAAAGACATGGCCAATAAAATAATACCGGCAATCGTTAAACGTGTTGATGTAATCCAAAGCGGGCTACCATGATAATCACGGAAAAAAAGCTGACCAAAAATGCCAGAAATTCCCCACATACAACCGGCAACTATTGCATATAGTGTGCCTTTAAAAATTTGTTTTTTTACATTCATTTTTATATTATACCATACATCAAGAGGGTTCATTAGGGTTCAGTCATCATTATATTTTTATATATTACGTTCTCGATTATTAGTGAGTTTAAGACATAATGGAGCTAAAAGAATAGCTTAATATTTTATCAAACAAGGAGTGTGTATCTTAAAGTTTAGCAAAAAATTTGTTAAATCTTTACATTATTTTACTTTCAATACGGCTCCAACAATCTGGCTCCAAATTTTATATTTGGTTGAACTACTTCATGCGAGAGGCGATATAGCCCCAACTATTTTATTTCCTTAATCAGTTAATTTTGTTAAAAAAAAAACATTTTATATAAAATGTTTTTTGGTTATTTTAATAAAAGAATCGGATAAGAATTCCACCGAAGATAAGGACAATTGCACCACAGAGTCTATTAGCCATCTGTGCAAAAGCAATCATTTCCATTCTATCTGATGCAGACAAGACAGCAATGTTACCTGTTCCACCCATAGAATTATTGATCATCCCTGCACCAATGGCAGTTTCGACTGGATAAAGTCCAAAGAGGCGAGCCAAGAACCAGCTAGCAAGTCCCATTACAACAACACTTGTCAAGCAAAGTACAACAAATTGCCATGTAAATGCTGAAGCAAGAGTATTCAAGTCAATCAAAGCAAGACCAATACCTGCCAAAACAGCATGAGTAAGGTTTGTCATAATCACTTGGTTAAACATTACAACAGATTCTTCTAAATCTTTAGGAACAGTATTTGTTGCTTTCAAGATAAATACAATAATAATCATAAATGCATATTGATGAATATTAGGGAAGAATTTGTTCAAGATGTCACCAGCCATCAAAAGAGCAAAGGCAAAGAGCATTCCTGTTCCGATTTGTTGAGCATCTAATTTTATTTTAGGCTTAGCCAACTCTTCTTTAGTTGCTGCAACAAGAGTCCCATGTCCATTATATTTAGATTTGTTGAATACTTTAGCGATAGATAAGGCACCAATAATCGCAAGAATATTACCAAAAGTAACTGCTGGAGCAAGTTGAGAGAAGATAGCTGCTTGGTTTCCATGAGCCAATCCGGCTGCATAGATTTGAGAGAGTGGAGTAATACCGGCTCCCATACCACCTGACATCATTGGCATAGAAACATACATTACAGAATCAGCAAATCCATTACCAATAAGCATTCCTACAAGACCTACTGAGAAGAAACCAATAACCATAGTGATTAAAGCAATCGGAATAAATTTCTTGGAAGCTTTAACCAAAAGATTTCTGTTCATTCCTAAAATAGATCCACAGATAAGTGCAGCTATATAAAAATCAAGAAATCCAAATTTCCCTCCCATAAAATTGGAAACTGCTCCAATAACATTTGAAGGAACAATGTGGAAGAAAGATAATAGAGTAGCACCAATTAAAGTGAAAACAGATCCCCCACCTAAGTATGAATTCATAATAGGGAGTTTTTCTCCTATGAAGTATAATAGGTGACCTAATGTTACAAGTAGGAGAGTTAACCCTACCATATCAAGTGGAAGTTTTCCTAATAGTGTTACAACTATGATGACAGCTACGAAAAAGGCATATAAGGGAAGACTAATTCCCGAAATTTTCGTTTCTTTAAGTTTTTTCATTTAAGATATTCCCCTTAGTACTCTGGATACCATTTCAGATCACGAACTGCTTTAGCCATATCAGTTTCTTTAGATTCAGTAAGACCTTGTTCTTGAGCTTTCTTAGCAACTGCTTCTGCAACTTTAATTGATACGTCAGCAACAAATTCAAATGGAGGAAGAACAGGAGCACCTGGTTTACCTGGATCTACTAAACCGCTCAATGAATGTGCAGCTGCACCGATCATTTCATCTGTCAAAAGTTTTGCTTCAGATGCCAACATTCCTAAGCCCAAACCTGGATAGATAAGTGAGTTGTTTGCTTGACCAATTTGATAATCAACACCTTTGTAGCTGATTGTTCCTGAAGGAACACCAGTAGCGACAAAAGCTTTTCCATCAGACCACTCAATAACTTGTTCAGCTGTAGCTTCCATTTTTTTAGTTGGATTTGAGATAGGGAAGATTACTGGGCGCTCTGTATTAACACACATTGCTTCAACAACTTCTTTTGTAAAGGCACCTGGATTAGTTGAAGTTCCTACTAAAATAGTTGGTTTTACTGTCTTAACAACGTTAAGAAGGTCAGTCATATCTCCAGCATCTTTATAATCAGCACGTTTTTTAGCAAATGGTTTTTGAGCTGGTGTAAGGTCTTCCATATCATCAAAAAGTAAACCTTGTTGATCAATCATGAAGAAATGTTTGTAAGCTTCTTCTTCAGAAAGACCTTCACTAACCATTTCAGCATGAACACGACCAGCAATCCCTGCACCGGCTGAACCACCACCATAGCAAAGGTATACTTGATCAGTTAATTTTTCACCTGTAATGTCAAGTGATCCGAAAATACCACCTAAAACAACAATACCAGTTCCTTGAATATCATCATTAAATGTTGGGATTTTTGTTTTATAGTTATTTAAAATTGTTGCAGCATTTGAACGTCCGAAATCTTCCCAGTGAAGGTACAATTTAGGGAAAATTGATTCTGCAGTTTCTACAAATTGATCGACGAAACTGTAGTATTGGTCACCGTAAATACGTTCTTGATGGTTTCCAAGATACAAATGATCTTCTAAAAGTTCTTTTCTATTTGTTCCTGCATCAATAACAACTGGAAGTACAGACGCTGGATCAATACCTGCTGCGGCTGTATAAATCATTAATTTACCAACTGAGATATCAACACCTTGAGTTCCCCAGTCTCCGATACCAAGGATTCCTTCTGCATCAGTTACAACAATAAGACGAATTTCTCTGTCACCTGCTGCATTTTTCAATGTTTCAGTAATGTTTTCAGGGTGGTTAATATCAAGATAAGCAGCATATTGTGGATCTACGAACAAATGACTGTAGTTTTCAATTGTATCAGCAATTGTTGGATCATAAACAATTGGATTAAATTCTACAATATGTTTGTTAAATAAGTAGTAAAACAAAGTACGGTTTGTATTAAAAATTTCCATCAAGAAATGACGTTTTTCTAAATCAGATGGTTTTGTCAAATATTGTTCGTAAGTTTGTTCAGCTTGTTCTTCGATTGTTTGAACAGTTGGTGGAAGAATACCAATCAACCCCAATTCTTGACGTTCTTTCATAGTAAAAGCTGTTCCTTTATTTAAAAAAGGATTGTTTAAAATTTCATGTGCACGCATCGTACAACCTCCATAAAAATTATAATTAATGTTATTACTTTATTACTATAAACTTCTTTTATCGTTATAGTCAAATCCCTTGGTGTTGATAAATTTTATTTATAACGCATAAATAATGTCAATGTTTATCTAAAAGGCTTGATATAAAAATAGATGATATTAATCAAAGAAATAATAGTAATAATTAGCTTATAACTATTAAATGATGAACTATTCTTCTCCTATTACTATTCCTAATTTATCGGGCTTTCAAACAATTTAAGATTAAGATTTTTTGTCAATGGTGGTTGTGTATCTAAAGTATACATTTTTTTAAATAAAAAAAATTGGGCGCTTTGCTTTATTCATATTTTCTATTATATGAAAGTATTCTAAAAAAGTAGAGTAAAATCACTCTACTTTTATTTTTTAAATTTATGTATCTTTTAGGTTAATAATTTGATTAGAAATTTTTTCAACAAAAGCTTGATCATGTTCGACCAGAAGCATTGTTGGATGATAAGTTTCTAGAAGTTGAATTATTTGTTCACGATTAAACACGTCAAGATAATTAAGCGGCTCATCCCAGAGATAAAGCTCTGCTTCTTGTGATAAACTACGAGCTAATTCAACCTTTTTTTGTTGTCCTTGACTCATCGTTTCTATCTTTTGGCTAAATTGCTTGCGCTCCATCCCCAGTTTTCTGAGATTAGCTAAAAATAATTCATAATCTAATTGATATTCGGTAGCAAAGTCTTTCAGATAACCACGATTATCATAAATCTGACGAACAAATGATAGCCTTATCCCTTGAGGAAATTGAACAAATCCACTGTGCTCACCAGAAAAATCACCAGATAAATATTTAATAATACTTGATTTCCCTTGACCATTTGGTCCGACAATCGCTGCAATCTCTCCCACTTTCAAAGAAAAATCAATCGGCTGGAAAAGTAATTTTTCGGTAAAACCAAGAGAAAAATTTTCAAACTGAATCAGTCTTTTATGATGTGAAGGTTGAAAATTCATGACAAGAGGTTCAGTTTTTTCGATATTTTTGAGTAATTTCTCTTTATTCTCAACTTCCTGTCCCATTCGTTTTTCAATTGATTTTGCTCGTTGATTCTGTTTTTTGGCAACTTTTTTATCCACAAAGGTTGCTCCGGCAACATTTTCTCGTTGATTAGACCAATCTCTTTTTTCTAACGAAGTCTTTTTCAGCCTTGAAATATCTTTACGTAATTTTTCGTCTTCAGCAAGTTCAAAGTTATCACGCAACTGCTTTTCTCGTTCATAGGTTGAGAAATTTCCCTGATAGAGAACTATTTGCTGACGTTCAATTGCCAAGGTGTGGTCACAGACTTCGTCAAGAAAATTTCGGTCATGTGATACAACGATAAGTCCTGATTTCTTTTGAAGATAGTCAGCAACTATTTTTCTGCTTTCTATATCCAAATGATTTGTTGGTTCATCAATTAGTGGAAAATTGTCCTCATCTAAAAATAAAATTGCCAAGAGGCACTTGGTTTGTTCCCCACCCGATAAACTTCCAAAAGGACGCCAAAGAATTTCTAAATCAACTTTCAATAAAGATAATTCACGTTCTAATTTCCATTGTTCAAATTCGGCTAATTCATTTAGCACATAATAAGTAAATTGTGAATTTCTGTCAGTAATTTTTAATGACAGACTTTCTACAGAGTATTTATCAGCAGTATTTTGTTTTTTAGATTTATCTTTATCATTAAAATCTTCTTCTGTCAGTAATTGGGGGAAATAAACAAAGTTTTTGTCAGTAATTATCGAGCTGTCAGTAGTTATTTTACCTTGTAGTAAGTTTAAAAGGGTTGATTTTCCACGGCCATTTCGCCCTACTAATCCTAATTTCCAACGGTCATCAATATTTATTTGGGCATGATTGAAAATCAGGTTATCCCCGTAGCCAAAGGTTAAGTCTTTAAATTCAATATTTGACATTTAATTCTCCTCTCATTTGTGAGAATTAAGAAGTCTAATTTGAGTAGAAAAACTCAGAGTGAGTTCCTCTGAATGTTCATAAATCTCAAATTCCCGCTTTTCTTGGAGCATTAATTTTTGCTCCGTGTTGATTTTGCTTGGTTGCTTTTACTGCTGTCATCCCATTAGTATTTTTCCCAGCAAATTGCGGTTTATTCTTCTTAATTTGTTCTAGTTTAGCTTGCATTTCTTTTTGTTTTTGATTCATTATTTTCTCCTTAAATTAAAAAACTCTTTTCACAACTTAGGTGAAAAGAGCTTTAAAAGATACAAATTCTGACAAATTGCCCAATCTGTAAACATAATAAAAGTCTATTCTCTCTAAGTTATGAAGACAACAAAAACACTCGATTTTTACGAATATTTTTAAAGTTCAAAACTTAGATTTTCAATAGACCTTACCTCGTTCATTTATTTAAAACAATTATAGCACAAAATAAAATGAACTGTCAAGATAAAAACTTGACAGTTCATTTTTAGATTAATGGAATTGCATTCCTCCATCAACAATAATTGTTTGACCGGTAATATAGTTTGAATCAGAGCCAGCTAAAAATGAAACAACATTTGCCACATCTTCAGGCTCAGATAAACGTTTCATGGCAATATCTTTTGCGAAAGTTTGCATTCCCCATTCATCATCTTTACCAGCATTTTTACCAACTTGATGCGCAATATCAAACATCATTGGTGTTTTTACAATCCCTGGTGCATAAGCATTAACTGTGATTCCTTCTTCTGCTAAATCACGAGCAGCAATTTGGGTCATCCCACGAACCGCAAATTTTGAAGAAGAATAGAGCATTAGATTTGGATTTCCAACAACTCCAGCTTGTGAGGTTGCGTTGATAATTTTACCTCCATGACCTAATTTTCTAAAAAGTGCTGTTGCTGTCTGTGTCCCCCACAAAACTCCACCAACATTAATATCATAGACTTGATGAAATTGTTCAGGTGTAATTGTTTCAATTGGTGTTGTTGGGGCAATGCCGGCATTATTAACTACAACATTTAAATCACCAAATTTGTCGACAACAGCATTCAAAGCTGAAATAACTTGTTCGCGGTCGGAAACATCAGCTTTAACCGAAAATGAGTTTTCTCCAAGTTCTTTTGCCGCTTTTTGAGCTGTTTCTTCGTTGTAATCAATAATAGCTACTTTAAAACCATCATTATAGAGACGTTTTGCGATTGCAAAACCAATTCCTTGACCTGCTCCAGTAACTGCTGCAATTTTAGACATTTTTTTCTCCTTTATTTAATTATTTTATAGACCTTTACCAGTTGGTGAAACTAAAATTTTAACAGCTGTTTCATTATGATGAATCAGCGTATCAAATCCTTTATCAATTAAATCATCCAAACCGATTTTAGCTGTGATGAATTGGTCCAATTTTATTTTACCTGTTGATACTAAATCAATTGTTTTTGGATGAGTGTTATTATAAGCAATCGTTCCTAAAAGATTAGCTTCTTTGATTACTAATTTTGCCATATCAACACTAGCAGGCTTACCCCAAATTGCAACAATGACAACTGTTCCACCCATACGAATCGCATCTAGACAAGCGTCAAATCCCGGTTGGACAGAGGTACATTCAAAGGCTGCGTCCACTCCTTTTTCATTAATTTCATGAACCTTAGCTTGAATGTCATCTTCAATTGGATTGAAGAAATAATCAGCAACTTGTGCTTCTTGTGCTTTTTTGCGGCGAAGTCCACTAGGTTCACTGATGATAACAGTATGTCCTTGCGCTTTTGCAACGGCAGCAGTTAAAAGTCCAATTGGTCCAGCACCAACAACTAATATCGTACTCTTTTCACTTAAATTTGCCCGTTCAACAGCGTGGTAGCCAACTGATAGTGGTTCAATTAGAGCAGCTTCATCCAATGGTAAGTTATCAGGAATTTTGTGAACCCAACGTTCATCAACAGAAATTTTTTCAGCCAATCCTCCACCATTTCCACCCAAACCAATAAAGTTTGAACCTTCTGAGAGGTTATAATGTCCAGTTTCACTTGTATCAGTCCCTTCGGGAACGATATAAGGTTCGACAACGACATGGTCACCTACTTTAAGTCCGCTTACTCCTTCACCTACAAAATTTATAACCCCAGACATTTCATGTCCAAGAGTGACTGGTGGTACTTCTCCAGTAATTGGATTAGGATGTTCTATTGACGGACAAAAAATTGGCCCATCTAAAAATTCATGAAGATCTGTTCCACAAATTCCACACCAAGCCACATCAATGCCAACTTGACCAGCTTTTACTATTGGTTCCTTAATTTCATCAACGCGGATATCGCCGCGGTCATAAAAACGTGCTGCGCGCATAAAAACGCCTCCTCTATATAGGATGGTTGTCGTTTCAGGCAATCAATTAAATTTAGTATTTGAGATTTCTCTCACGAGTTTATTCTATCATTAATTCTAATAATTTACAAAAAATTAAAGCGTTTTCTTCCTTGGTATATATAGACTTTTAAATATTTTATTGTAATAAAAAAGCTACTGAATTTTCTGTCAGTAACTTTTACTTTTTTGTATTCTTATTAATTGTTAACGTCTATTTCTTCGACGATTTTTTCGACTATCACCCTTAACTGGAATTTGTCTTTGTTCCTTGACAAATTCTGGTAATTGATTATATTTCATTGATAAAACGAGCCCTAAGCCGATGATATTTGCCATTAAGGCCGATCCCCCTTGAGAAATGAAGGGTAAGGGAATACCTGTTAAAGGAACAACACCAATCGCTGCTCCAATATTTTCAAAGACATGGAAGAGAATCATCATAATAATACCCGTTGAAATATAGGTATAAAACTGATTATTTGATTTGAAAGTTACTCGAATCATTCGATAAATCAGCATAAAGTAAAGGAAAATCAAAAAGGCTGATCCAACAAATCCAAAATCTTCAGCAATGACAGTGAAAATCATATCTGATTCTCGAACGGGAACATTGACATTAGCTACACCAACTCCTTTACCCCAAAGACCACCAACACCAACTGAAATTAATGAGCGTGCTTGTTGAAGACTGAAGGTCTGAGAATATTCAAAAGGATGTAACCATGCGATAAAACGATTGACCTGATACTGAGCAAAACTAGTACTTTCAAGAAATTTTTGTCCCTCTGGTGAAGCAACTAGAGCAACAATCCCTCCAGCTACTGCTGCTACGAAAAGAAAAGCTGGCGCAAGTATTTTCCAAGAAATACCAGCAACTAAAATAATTCCAGCAAAGATAGCTGCAAAGACCAAGAAAGTTCCGAAGTCTTTTTGAAAGACTGATAAAATGGCAACTGGAATTGTTTCAAGTATCAGAAGTCCGATTAAGCGGAAATCATCTTTGAGTACTCGTTTTTTTAGATTATTTTGGAAGGTAACCACAATCCTAGCCGAAAATAAAATATAGGAAAGTTTCATAAACTCTGATGGTTGAAAAAGATTACGTCCACCAAAAGCAAGCCAGTTTTTTGCACCTGTTGAAGCATAGGTTGCTTTATCATAGAAAAATATTGGTAGAACCATTAATATAAGGCCTAGCAGGTAAAAAAACGGTGTTAAGTTCCATAAAAACCTTGAGTCCATATGCATAACGATTAAAGCAACAAAGAGGCCAACAATAACCCATGTTCCTTGTTGAACAACCATTGTTGTTGCTTGTGTGGGGTGGTCATGACTTACTGCAACATAAAGTGCGTAAAGACCAATCAATATTAACATAAAGGCTGGTAAAATTAGCCCATAATCAATTCGTGAATCAAATGTAAATCTATTTGCTTTCTTGTTTTTCAAAACTAGCTCCAGTCAGTTTAATCTTGTTTTGGCAATTCATTTGGGGCAATTTGCTATCACTTAGTTCTAACTTTTGCTTCAAATTTACAAAAACAATTTTATTATTGAGGTGACTTCTGTTTAAAATCATAAATCCATTCTATTATACAATTTTTTTGGATGATTTGGGCATTCTTTCTCAAAAATTCCAATAAAAAAACACTGAAAGCACTCTCAGCATTTTATAAAATGTGCCCAAGAAGGTCTCCTCCAAAAATCAAAAGATAAGAATAGAGGAGAATTGGCAATGGTTTACATAATAAGATACTCCAAGTGAAGAATTTCCAGCTCATTTTTGTTTGACTTGCAATTAGGACAAGGGCATCGTCTGGGGCGATCGGAGATAAAATGAGGAGCGCGAAAACAATATTAAAACGTTTTTGCCCCTTATCCAACCAAGCCATGTATTTATTATATGTTTTTTCTTTGACAAAAGTTTTGGCTAATGAAGATCCATATTTTTTTCCAAAGTGAAAAAGTAAAAAAGATCCCGCAACAATTCCAAAGTAATTATAAATAAAACCCCAAACTGGTCCAAAAATCATGACTCCTGCTGCCATTGTAATCCCACCTGGTATGATTGGAACGATGACTTGCAAAATTTGCATACAAAGGAAGATTAATGGTCCTAAAAACCGATGTGCAACAATCAATTGTTGTAAGACCGCTTGATTTTGAAATGCACCAAGGCGCCATAAATAAACGCCACCAACAATTGTCGCAACAAAGCCAAGAATAGTAATTAAATTAAAAACTCGTTTGATATATCTTAATACGTTATCATTCAAAGAAAATCCTCACTTTGGGCATTTTTTTTGGCTTTAAGGTAGGCTTCATTTTCTTCAATCCAACCTGGCAAATAATTAGCAAGGGTTTTAAAGCCAATTTTATCCCGAGAATCAGTAAAATGTTTTTTTCGGTAAATATGGTGAACTTGCGGATTTTTTTCCAGACTGCGAATTGACAGGCTAATTTTGCCATTATATTCATCAATATCTATAATTTGTGCCATCACTTTTTGGCCGATTTTAGCAATATCATGAATACTTTTGACATAACCAGATTGAATTTCAGAAATATGAATCAATCCTTTTTGTTCAATTTTTTCTTTATTCGATGAATTATCCAGGTAAAATTTTACAAATGCACCATAATCTTGCATTCCAATAATTTCAACCTCAACAATATCACCGATTTTAGGACTTTTCTTTTCCATATTATGGCTCGATAATTTCAACTGATTCAATAACGACATCATCGACTGGTTTATCTTGCGCACCTACACGAACAGCTGCAATTTCATCGAGAACTTTATAGCTTTCTTCATCAACCAATTGACCAAAGACAGTGTGACGACCATCAAGATGAGGAGTTCCACCGCCAGTATATGTTTCAGCTACTTCTTCAGGCCACCCTCCTTGGATAAGTGAATCTTTAGGATAAGGCAAGTTTTTATTTTGAACAATGAAAAATTGACTTCCGTTTGTATTAGGTCCAGCATTGGCCATTGACAAAGCTCCACGAAGATTAAAGAGGTTCATTGAGAATTCATCTTCAAATTTTTCACCGTAGATTGAAGAACCTCCCATACCAGTTCCTGTTGGGTCTCCTCCTTGAACCATGAAATCTTTGATGATACGGTGGAAAATTACTCCATCATAATAACCCTCTTTGCTAAGTTCAATAAAGTTTTTTACAGTTTTTGGAGCAAGGTTATCAAATAATTTTACAGTCATTTTTCCATGATTTGTATTGATAATTGCTGTAGTACCTTTGTAGTTTTCAAGTTCAAGTTGTGGGTAATTCATATTTTTTAGTTAGTATTTTTATTTCTAAAAATACCTTCCTTTCTTTTTATATATTAATAAATTTCTGTCAGTAATTTTTACTGACAGATTTTTACTGATAGCTTTAATCAATAATTTTTAAGGCTTGTAAGGCTTTTAGAATTCCATCATTTTCAACAGAATCAGTAATGTAATCTGCTTTTTCTAAAATTTCTGGATGTGAAACCTTCATCGCTACTGACAGACCTGCAAAATCAAAGAGTTCACGGTCATTAAGTCCATCACCAAAGTTCATCATGTTCTCAGCTTTTAGACCAAGTTCTTGTAAGACTTTTTGACAGCCAATTGCTTTAGAACCTTCCATTGGAACAATATCTGAACTATTTGGATGCCAACGGACTAAGCGAATTTTATCAGCTAAATTATCTGGTAATCTCAATTGGTCATCATGGTCTGAAATTGTCAACATTTGGTAAATTTCATTTGTTTTATAGTATTCAGGATTTTCTTCTAGTTCTGCATAAACTGGTCCTATAGCATCGCTAGCAATTTTATCCCATTTTGAAATTTTCAAACTATCGGCGGCTACAAAAGAATATTCACTTTGTTCATTTTTCAACCAAGTGATTATTTCTTCAATTAATTCCGGTGAAAAAGTATTTTTATATAATACTTCTCCCGTTTGTGCATTTTCGACATAGGCACCATTGATTGCTACATAGAAATCTGGTTTTAATGCTCGAACTTCTGGTACAACTCCGAAAAGATTTCTTCCCGTTGCAATTCCTGTAATAATCCCTTTTTCACGAAGTTTATAAAAAACTTCAGTGATTGATTCAGGCATGAAAGCTGAATCTTTGACCCTCAAAGTATCATCAATATCAAAAAAAATGATTTTTATTTTTTGAGCTTTTTCTAATATTTTTTCCATCTTTTTTTCACTTTATTTTTATTTGTACATTTTTAATTATATCATATTTCTTACTTGTTTTTCCTCAAGTTTAAACTAAGTGATGTTGAATAGCATAAATTGTTGCTTGAGTTCGGTCTGATACTTCAAGCTTATTAAAAATATTAGAAACATGAGTTTTGACTGTTTTTAAACTAATAAAAAGTTCGTCAGCAATTTCTTGATTAGAAAGTCCCGTCGCAAGTACTTTTAATACTTCTAATTCTCTTTTTGATAAATCATCATATAATTCATGTTTTCGATGTTTTTGTTGAGCAATCTTTTCCTTGACAGCATCGGAAAGGACATCTTCTCCATTGGCAACTTTTCTGATTGCAGATGCGATATCAGCGGCTTGTGATGTTTTAAGAATATAACCTTTAGCTCCGGCAGCTAAAGCCGGAAAAACTTTTTCGTCATCAATAAAACTCGTTAGAATTAAAATTTTTCGTTCTGGATTTTTAGCTAAAATCTTTTGCGTTGCTCCAATTCCATCAAGTCGATCCATTACTAAATCCATGAGAATAACATCAGGGTCAAGCATTTCAGTTTTTAAAAAGCCTGATTCGCCATCGGCAGCTTCACCAACCACTTCGATATCGGGTTGAATATTCATGAAACTTGATAAACCTAGTCGCACCATCTGGTGGTCATCAACAATTAAAAGTTTAATTTTTTCCATTTTGTTCTTTCTAAATACGCATCATTTTTAAAGGCTCGGCTTCGCTTTAGGGATAATGATTTCAACAGTTGTCCCCGCTCCTGGTGCCGAGATTACTTTGGCATCTCCGCCGATTAATAAAGCACGTTCTTTGATATTGGCTAAACCGTAACTGACCGTCTTATCACTAGTAGAAACATCAAAACCAACTCCATCATCAGCAATTTTCAAAAAAATGTTTCCAAGTGATTCTCTTAAAGAAACTTCAATGTGCTCGGCTTGCGAATGACGCAAAGTATTCGATAAAATCTCTTGAGCCATTCGAAATAAATTGTCCTCAACATTACTTGTTGCTTCAATATCAGCCAATTTAACCGTAATATTTGCTGATATTTTCGCTTGGAGCTCGTCTGTCAGTGCTGACAGGCCTTCTGCTAGACTTTTACCATCTAGTTCTACTGGTCTAAGATGTAGTAAGAGCGCTCGCATTTCATTTTGTGCAGAATGGAGCACTTTTAAAACTAATTGTGTCTGTGTTTCAATTTGTTCTTTAGTCAAATTTTGTGTCGAACCAGCAACAGAGGATAAAATCATTGTCGCTGCAAAAAGTTCTTGACTGACAGAATCATGAAGTTCACGTGAAATTCTTTTACGCTCTAATTCAATAATTTCAGCTTTGTCAGCAGATTTTTGCTTAGATAATTCTTGGAGTTCAGCTGACATATTCATAATTTTATCATGAACGACTTGTAATTCAGGAGATTCAGGTTGTTGATTTTCTTCTAAAAGTTTAATATCATCTTGAAATTTTTGTTGAATAGCCATATTTTCAATATGATTAAAAAGGGTAAAAATCAGCGCAAGTAATCCTGCAACTGATATAAATATCCATAAACCGTAGAAATTATCTCGAAGTTCCCTAATAATATTAGCGGTATTTAGTCCCCCTAAAGGTTGACCACTATTCATCATTATAAATAGAAGAAGATACATAATAAGGATGATACTAAAAACTGCTAAAAAGGTTGTGAAAAGTGATTTTTTCATCCTCTAATCACCTCAATATTTCCTGAATCAACACGGATATTGATTTTAATTCGTTTTTCCGCCTGATCTAAATTTTCGCTAAAATAACGAACATTTCCCGCATTAATTTGTGCTGCCTCATTGAAAATCTTTACAAGCCCAGCATTTGTTGTTAAATCAAGCGAAACTCCTACGTCATCAGGAACAATAATTTTTGTATTACCTGTCATTTTTTTAATAGAAAGACTATTTCCAGAAGGTTTAAAAGTAACATCATCAAGATCAATGATATCATTTTGATTTTCATTCATGATTGACTCAGATTCATCTTGAGAAATATCTTCGTAAGAAAAATTTCTTACTCCTCCTTCTCGTGGATTATTTTTCCAAAAAACGATGCAAGCAATCGTAGGGAAGATAATTGCTAACCAGAACCATCCAACTGTGAAGAGAATCATTACCGATATTGCCCAAAAAATGAAACTGATGATACGTAATACACGCGCACGCGAACGAGTCGCCAAGATAGTAAAGAGAATAGCTAAAGCTAGAACTACCCACATACGCGGTGTACTAATCACATGAAAAATCAATCCTAATACAATAAAAATTTCTATAATAAAGATTGCTTTCAATTTTTTATTCATAAATCTATTGTACCAAAAAAAAGCTTACTTTTTCTCGGACTTAAGACTTAAATTTTACTTAAGAAAAATAGAGAAAAAATACTCCATTCATTAAGATGAAGTATTCTTTAAATTACTTAATAAAAAATATTTTTATCATATCCCATAAAATTTTTCAAAAAGATTTCTACCAGCTTGACTTCTTAACCCCTGGAATCTTACCTTCATGCGCCAATTTTCTAAAATTAACTCGTGACATACCAAATTTTCGCATGTAGGCTCTGGGTCTTCCGTCAATTCGATCTCGCATTTTCATTCGATTGGGATGAGAATCTTTAGGCAGTTTTCGGAGAGCTTCATAATTTTTTTCTTTCTTAAGTTCCTGTCTAAGCTCTTGATATTGAGCAACTAATTTTTGTTGCTTTTTAAATTTAGCAATTTTTGATTTCTTCGCCAAAATATTATCCTTTCATTTATTAATTTAGTTAACCAGTTAAGTATATCCTATAAATAAAACAATGTCAACTGGTTAACATTATTTTATTATCTCTATTTTAATTAGCGGCTAAAGCTCCTCCTTGACTTGAAACATAATCTTGGGCATTCTCCTTATTTATTTTTACTAGACTCCCTTTAGTATCCACTCCATAAGTTTCACTTTTTTCACCTTTGATAGTTACCGTCGCAGAAGGCATATAATATTGGTCAGTTTGACTTCCAAAATAGTTTTCATATGTAATTACACTTTGATCAAGCTTATCAGTGACAGACTCATCATTTGCTTGTCTCATTAAATTTTGAATAGCCAAATCCACATTTTCTGGTATGAATTCATAACTTCCGCCATCTACCATTTGACTTACCCCTTGATATTGAACAGAAACTACCTTGTTAAGACAATCTTTATAGGCCATAAGTGCGGTCAAATTAGCAAGATTTATCGAAATGTTCGTTTTAAAATCTGATGAAATATCATTTAAAAATGATTGATATTTAAAAACACTATTAAGACTAAGCATCTTGTTCATTAATTCAGTCATAACTTCTCGTTGATGAGCGGCGCGTCCATAATTCCCATTGGCTAACGTATCTCTATCTCGAGCAAAAACTAAGGCTTGTTCTCCGTTGATGAGCTGCTTAGGATTTCCTGAAAGATAAGGAACATAAGCTTTATATTCAGGTTCTGTATTTGAGATATAAATCGCTCCACTATCTACAGTTTTATCTGAACCAGGCAAAGTTATTTTACCTGAATCAGTCCCCTGATAGACATCTGAGCCATTAGTATCATTTACAACTTCTACTCCTCCAACGTCATTCACGAGATTTACTAAACCGTCCATATTAACGATCATAAAATTATTAAGATTAAGTCCTACTTGATTACCAATGGTTTTCATAGCATAAGTGACAGCAGAAGATAACCCACCATTATTAAATCCTAAAGGATAAGCAGCATTCATTTTTTGAGTAGATTGAATTTTTCCAGATGCATCTTCAATATTCGTCATCGTATCTCGTTCCACTGAAATAATAGTGGTTGTTTTTGTCCGAGGATTCAATGTTAAAATAATTTGAGAATCTGAATTTCCATTCCATGAATCTGCACCCCCTCGACTATTATCGCCAGTATCAACTCCCATAAGTAATATAGTTAGTGGTTTCTTTGCAGATATACTAGAACTTTTTATTTTTGTATTTACATGAGTTTTCGTTAATGTTTTTTCTGCTTGAACGTAGATAACCGCACTAACTGCCACGACTAAAATAACAAAAAAGGACATAAAACGAACAAAATATACTTTTTTAGACCTTTTTATTTTTTTCTTTTGTCTAATTTCTTTTCTTTTCATATCAAAAATACTTCTTTCTTTTATTAAAAATTATAACTTACTTAAACTCTTTAATTTTTCGTCAGCCGAGCTATTCAAAACCAGTCCTACTGCCAAAGTTGAAATTAAAAATGAGGATCCACCTTGTGATAAAAAGGGAAAGGTGACTCCTGTTTCTGGAACCAACCCAATTGCTCCACCTAAATTGACAAAAACTTGTATCAACAAAAAAGATGAACAACCAATTGAAATCATTGAATTAAATGGATCTTTTGCCCGCATCCCCACCAAAAGCATTCGGGTAATCATGAAAAAAATGACAGCTAGGATTATTATTCCACCAATGATTCCCAATTCTTCTACTATTACTGAAAATATAAAATCTGTATGAGCTTCAGGCAAAAATCCTTGTTTTTCAATCGAATTCCCAAGTCCTCTTCCAAACCAGCCACCATCTACGATCGCATAATATGAATTAGCAAGTTGATGACCCGAAGAAGCCAAGTCAGTAAAAGGATTAACGAATGCTTTAAATCGAGCATTAATATAAGATCCTGGAATCAAATCGCCTCCACTGATAAAAAGAAAGAGCAAAAAACTAAGACTAATCGTAAGCAACATCTTCCCATAACCTGAAAACCATCGCCAAGAAATTCCACTTGCACCAATCATTATCAAGGCTAAGAGCCCAATAATTGCTGTATTTCCTAAATTAGGCATACTGAGTTCCACTATCATTAGTAAGATAATCGGAAATCGCCATCCCCCTACAACTTTTTTTATGAGATTGTTACCCTTAAAAATTGCTTGAATATCATTTTTCTCAATCTCTTCTTGTCTGTTAGAAAAGATAGATGCAAGAAACCAGACAGTAAAAAGTTTTGCAAATTCAACAGGTTGAATGGTTCCAATCCCTGGTAAGGGAATCCATCCATGTGCTCCATTCGCTGATGTATTAGGTCCAACCCTTGAATAAATCATCAGCAAGATAATAATTAGAAAAATTATTTTTAAAATCTTTTCATTTTTTATAATTCTTAATTTTACTCGATAAATAATAATTAAAGCCACAAAACTTATAATTATAAAGACTCCTTGAGAAATTGCCAATCGATAAGGAGATAGTCCTCGGTTAATTTGATAGGGGACAGTTGCTGAAAACACCATGAGTAAGCCAACAGCTGAAAGAATCAAGTAAGGAATCAAAATAGATAAATCTAAAAAACTATTTTTTGTAATTTTTTTATCCATAAAGGAATCCTCCTTTGTTAATTTTCCAAATGAACGATAAGAGTATTTCTAGTTGCAAATCAATTACTAACTTTTTCTCCCTTATTTTATTATTTTGTTTTATTTTATGAATTAACATTTTTGTCATCGGCTTGTACCTCAATTTTTGATTTATAGTAGATTTTGATTGTATAGCTCCAACTCAGAGAACTAGATTAGATTGAAGTGATAAAAATGCTTGTCCACTTTTATGCTATCTTTCTTCCTATAGCTCCCAGGGTCTGAGCCACTGTTATTCTGTCCATCCATTTTCACCACCTTCTTTTTTATAAAAAAATTGCCTACGCCGGTTGAACGTAGACAAGGTATGATTTCAAAAAGATACACTATCAAGTGAACTAAAGTACCCAGTATCGTTCAAGCTTTAGCTCCGCAGGGCGATGTTGTTGCACTATTTCACGCCTTCTTTTTTCGACGTGAACTGTTGGCCCTCTCATCGTGTCTCCACGACTCTGCGGCAGCAACCCGTATCCCTGTGGTAGCCTCACCTACCGATGGTTAGAAAATCTCTAACCAAAATTGCTTAAATTAAATTTTCAAAATATTTCCTAAGCAAAAAAATTATAACATAACCTATATTTTTAGTCAAATAACAAATGCATTACCTAATTTAAATGTTTTTTATTAGATTAAACCTCTTGTTATGACTAAGTTTTTAGAAATTAGAACTAAGAAAAAATTCTATTTTTTAAAATAAAATACCAAAGATTAAAATATACAGACAAAAAGCTTATAATGGAATAATGAATTTCGTTAATAAATAAAAAACTCCTTAGCCAGTATTGACTAAGGAGTTTTTTATTAGATTTATCGAATCCCCAAAGCAATACGGGCATCACGACTTATTTTATCAACTGTCCATGCTAGATGGTTTTTGAAAGTTATTTTTTATTTGTTGTTATACCAATGATTATAGGCTAGTAAATTTTTAAAAGTCAAGTAATATGTGGCTTGAAGCATCTACTAAATGTACTATAAATCAACCTATAAAATACCTTCAATCGTTGCAATGTAACCGGCTCTAGGAAATTTTTTTGATTATCTATCAAAGTAAACCTGTGTCATGTAATAAGTAATATTCGATTTCGTCTTTTTAACTTTCACCATTACCATTTTTTTAAAACAAAATCAGATTTACAACTCGCTCAAAAATAAAGTAAAATTCTTGTATTTATATTATTTATATTTACAAGCGCCTTTCAATTTTAGTCCTATCATTTTGGTATATTTCTGCTAATAGCCATAAAACTAATGGATAAAATTATAAATAACACACCTAATAAGAAAATAGTGTGTTGACTTTGTCCAAATATCAAAAATATAAGACCTGCAATAAAAAAACAAATACTTGCTATTTGATATAACTGTTTATCTTTCATAAATCATCTCCTTCAAATGTTAAACTATTAGGTTTTCTATGTAATGTATTATAACAAAATTCACTAAAAGCCAAGCATGCACACCCTGATTATCTCGTATTATTCAAAAATAAATTTTAGTTTAATTATTTTGTTTTTATTTTAATAGATTTAATTACTACTTAATAGCACTTTTGAAGTAGTAATATTTTATGAAATTTTTATTGATATAGAGTCAATCATTGTATTTTTTTATGTCATTGCTATGCTTAGACTCTTATTGTTCAGCATGGCTATTGAGGCACTATATAGTTAGTGCTACTTTTTCATAGTTAAGTTTTGGATTCACCACTGTTGTATAAGAGAGATAAAATAAGAAGTTCAATAAATAATTTTTTTGAATGATAAATATACTATATTTTTTTAAATAGAATAAGTTTCGATCCAACATGATCTTCTATAGAGATTGAGTTTTCATCATCTTTAAATGGAATACCTTTCTCTATTATTCTTTGTGAAATTGAGTCATAGTAATCTTTAGATACTTCTAATTCCCATTTTAATATACCATTTTCTAATAAATTTCTTTTATTTATATTTTCACCCTCCCAAATATTTGTGGCAAAATGATGATGATAGTGATTCTGAGAATAAAAGTGAGCCGTATCCCCGACAAATGATACCAAATCGGTATTTAATAGCTCATTAAAAAATTCATCTGATTTAGCAATTGAATTACCCGTGAAATGCAGATGACCAATTTTCATATTTTTAGGATAATCTAAATGGTTATTTTTTTGATCTAATAAAGCTTGAACATCAACTGGTAAAGTCCCCATTTTAACTTTACCATCTTCCCAAATCCACTCAGTAGAGTCTCTATCGTGATATAGCTCTATGCCATTTCCCTCTGGATCATTAATATAAAATGATTCACTTACTAAATGATCTCCAGCTCCTATTGGATAATTGTTTTTAATAATTCTATCTACTATTGTCGCCTTTGACGATACATCAGGAAACAATATTGCATAGTGAAATAAACCTGCTGTATTTTTCTTTCTAAGTCTACCTCCAAATTCCAGAGTGAGAAAAGCTTCTTCATTTTCCCTGAAAGCGTAAGAAACACTACTATCAGTCTCACTTATCACATGAAATTGTAGTAGATTCTCATAAAAATTTCGCATTACAGAAATATTAGAAGCTCTCAGTGTTATTTTCTTTATAATAAATGGTTTTGTATCCATATCAAGTCCTTCAATTCTTTATCTATTATTTATAAGTATATCAATTAAATTTTTTTAAGTAAAGAAAATCGTTTACAACCGTAAACGTAAAAGCCTTTCCAACCTGAGAACGCTTATTTTTATAACAACAAAGTGTACAAAGCATATTATCTGATTTCACCTTCTTATTTGTTTCATTTTGTTATTTAGGAGGATTATTGCCGTTTAATAAGTATTCTAGTTACACTTGCAAATTAATTTAAGCAATACCTATAATTCTTTGAATAGAAAAAAACATTTAGGATGTGAGATAAATTCCATATCCTAAATGTTTTTTATTTAAATATTAATCTTAAACATGTATAAAGCCATAGTTTGCATCACTTATTTTTACTGTACTGGTTGTGTTAAAATAACCATTCCCTAGGTCAATAGCCTCTCCGATCACCATTGTTCCTGCTGCTTTGTTTACACTCTCAACGACTGCCACATGCCCATAGCTTCCACCTCGAACATTCGGTCCAAATACTGCTATGGTAGATCCTGCTACAGGATTATTATCAACTGTAAATCCATCTGCACTTGCTGAAGCTGCCCAATCTTCACCATTCCCCCAGCTAGCATTCCACCAACTACCATACGCACCACAAAACTCGCGGTAGAAACTTTTGTAACATATCATTATCTTCTCTAAATTAAATATCAATAACTTTTTTTAAATCTAATACATTAGCCAGTTTACAACTGGGTTCTTTAAAAATAGCATCTACTAAAAATAATATAGCTATTTTTATTTACAGAGGTATGTTTGAATCATTATGGTTTATATTGTTGGTTAAGTCCTATAATAATTGATCAACTCCGGCTACAAAATTACTATTTCTCCCAAAAACTAATACTTTTAAATTTTTTATTTTTGATTCAACTAATTATTATCAAAAAAAGCTATGTGCTACATACTTTTTTCTCATTTTTTAATAAAAAAATTAGCATAGCTATAAACAAATATATAAAAAATACCATGTATCACATAGTATTTTTTTTCGATTACTTTTTTATATTTCTTGAATAGTTGGGCGAAACATGGTTATTTACAAATAATTGAATACAAATGGACAAAAGCGCGTGCCACAACCTAAATTAATTGATATTAGAAGACAATGTTTAGATTATTCTTACAAGACTAATAGGCATTATCTGCTTAGTGATCAAAATGTAGAAACCCAAAAATATTTAACTTTGTGTTTATTTATTTGATATTAATACAAATTTACACAAAGGAAAAAATTATGCAAAAGAACTTAAAGAAATAATACTTGGAATTTTCATTCTTTAATTTGAATAGCCATATATGATTTATTCTCCCTTAATATTCAGTGTCTTTCAATTTTAATGCTCTTTTCAAATAAAAGATGATTAATATGACACTAGCTATTAATGTAAACAATATAGATAATAGCATATATACTGTTGCATGAGTTCCATTTATAATATAATTATAAGCATCCCCACCAACGTAATAATTTACTTTTGAACCAAAATCTTCTGATCTATATACCCACAATTTAAACAATGAGACACACGCCGAAACAAATGATAAAGTATATAATATAAATGCACCTATTATCCAAGTATTAGAGTTAATATTCATATTTTTTCTGTTACTATTTTCTTTTTTTCCTTCGGAAGTTTTTGAGAACAAGTATAAAACAACTAATATTATTAATAAAAAAACCAAAGTTATACTCAAATCAACCATGATAATTTTCTCCTATCCTTTTTCTAAAATATCTAATCTTTAGATATTTTACATATTACAAAATATTTTTCTCTACTTATATCATAATTTGTATAAGTAATCTCTACTTTTACATGATGTTTATTCAATAGTTTATCAAAAATTTCTTTATATGCATTGGGTAAATAAAACATTATTTTTATTTTTCCACCAAAATCTTGCGCACTAGTTGGAGTATAGCTCTGCCACTATCAAGTTTAATTTCCCAATTATAACTCATATTTAACTAATTAGGTTGAAAGTATTCCTCTTTTTTAACCTGTTAATATAATGATAATTGAAAAACCCAGCATCACTCTCTTTCGATTTTCCATCTCATAGAAAAATCTTTCTACATCAATATTTATAGTTTTCTAGTTCTAGTTGTTGTTCCGATTAATACTGTTCTACACAATATAAATAATCTGCTCAAGCTTGATCATCTTCAACTAAATCAACTGTCTTAGATTTAATTTCAATCTCAACAAGTATAGAAAACTCTACAATTCCTTCACCAATAATAAGATGTTAGTTTACGAATGACATTAGAACTTTTAGCGATCGCTTAAAAGCTACTAGAAAAAGCAAAAATTTAACACAAGCAGACTTAGCTCACAAATTAAATATTGTTACTGGTACTGTATCTGCCTATGAACAAGGATTAAAATACTCTTCCATTGAAATTTTGGTAAATATTTGTCAGGTATTAGAAATTTCCGCAGACTTTCTTTTAGGAGTCTCAGACAATTTTTCACTGAAAATGGGTGGACTAACTGAGGAACAAGAACAACTTTTTTTACAGCTTCTATCAATTGTAGAACAATATAATATATTAAAGGAAACAAATAATAATAAAACAGGGATCAGCTAATCCCTGTTTTATTGTATAGTTGAACAAGTATAGTGGTAATAATATTTAAAAGTATTATATTTACTTAATTTGGTAAAAACCCCTCCCCTCAATTGATGGGTTATCCTTACTGAATTATTAATCAGAAGCCCCTGATTCAGACAAAATGGGTTAATTCCAAATCAGAAAGAACGATACTATTTTAAAAATAAATTTCTTTTTATATCTGTTTATTTTCTATTAGTCCAAGTCTTGCCTCAAGTGTACTCATTAACTCTGCTTGTTTATCTGATTCAGCTTGCAACTCTTGTAATTTTTTGAGTTTGTTCATATTATTTTCTCCTAATTTCTATTAATATTCAAACAATTCTTTATATCTCTCTTCACATTCTTCATCTGACAATGGATTTTTCATTTCATGTAAAATTCTTTCAACATCAACATAATAATCTTGATTATAAAAATAATCGTGTTCTTCTTGTTCTGCTTCATACTGTGCAACGTTAAATAAAAACTCTTGGTATGCTTCATCATCGTCTTCTGCAACTGAATTATCAAGCACATCACCCGTATTAGATTCAGTCTTAGATTCAAAATTTACTAGTTTAGAGAAAATTGATTTCATCACTTCTACATACAATCCAGCATGAACCAATCTATAAAAAGGTTTCTCAGAATAATTTATTTCTTCTGTTTGTTGATGATTTTTTTGTGAACTACTAGCGTTTTTCATAATACGGTTGAAATAATTTTCTCTGACCTTATCAATATCTCCTTCTCCACCAACTTGAATCTCATCAAACACATTAAACAATCTATAAGCATATTTAAAGCCAAATTTTTCTTGAACTGCATTATCAACCTCTTTTACCAATTGGACTTCATTTTTAATATCAAAATCCTTAGTACTTTGACCAAGCTTAAAATATTTGTTTTTCAATTCCTTAAGTCTATTGTTTTCAGCTTTAATTTTTGTTTCTACTTCTTTTTTAAAAATCATGTATTCTTCATATTTTTCAGCATCTATCTTATTTCTATTTGAATCTAAATAACTAATTCTATGATTAGTTTTTGAGAGTTCTTCTTCAATCAAAGACATATATATATGTCTTTGATTTCTAACTAGATTGTTTACAGTATCTCTAAGACCAGATTCATCCTCTTTTTGCTTGCCTGCTAATGTAAAAATACGATGCTTTGAAACCTCTTCTTTAGCAATAGCTTTTATTTTATATTTGTTAAAGCCAACCATTTTTTCGAAAAGCTGATTTACTGTAAACCCTTTATAAAAATTTTCATTCTGACCAAGAGCCACCTCTTGATTAATCAATTCACGAATAACAAGAATTTCGTTTGTCCAATCTAAAGACTGACCACCATTATTTTTATAAGGATTATATTCAACCACACCTTTAAATCCTTTAAGTTTAAAGCTAGTTCCACCATAGCGACCTTTTTTTGAAATAACTTTAACTGATTCAAACTGATTTTCAAGTTGAGCGATTACTGAATCTTTAACTGTTGTAAGTCCTTTGAACTTATAATTATTTTTAATTATAGATTGCTTTGAACTTTCTGTTAATAATTGACCATATTCTTCAATAAGTTTTTTTGTATCCACCTCAATAGATTCTGATATTTCTAATTTCATAAATTTAACCATCCTTTATAATTTTTAAATAATATTTTTATTTGTAACTAGCTAGTGCATTATTTAACGCTTCATCTCTTTTAAAAGCCCAAAACTGCTGTTTTGTTTTCACATGAAGCCCAGTAATAATATAATTTATACTTTTAACTCTATAGATATAATCAAATTGTCTCGTACTGTAGCAAACATATATATCTTTTTTTAAATCTTCCATTTCTATTTCCTTTCATTTTTTTCTTTTATATTTATAACCACAAGGTCAAAAGATTGCGACTTGAAAAGCTAGGCTAAAGCCTTTGGGCGCTTTTCTGGCGTCGTCTACTCATTTCACAGTCAGAGCCTGTTCAATTCGTAGGACAAATTTTGTTAGTCTTCTAAATTAATAAGTTTTTAAAATATTTTAAAGTGTACAAGTCTGTTGCCTTAAAAGAAATTAAGTAAGGTAACGGATATGTATACTTTAAAACTATTTATTATTAATTTTAAAGAGGACTTAGTTATAACCTTATATATATTATTTAATAGGAAAAAACCGTATTCCATTAAAAACTGAAAAGTCATGTCCTACGATTTGAACGAGCTTGTCTCGCGAAATGAGTAGACGGTGCCAGAAAAGCGACAGAGTGAGCGATAGCTCACAGCTTTTCAAACCGTGTCTCTTTTTACCTTATTATTAATCAACTTTTAAATTATATTTTTTTCTGTATTTCATAATTTCACGATTCACAGCTTTATTTTGCTGTTCATTAAATTTAAAAGAATGGTAAAGTAAAATATTTTTGTTTGGGTCATATAATGTATAACTTTTGACAACTAGTCCTGATTTTTTCATCTCGTTTGTCCAAGTTGTCATATTTTTTTACCTGCTTTCTTTTTATTGTAGAAATTATAGAAACAAAAAAACATAAAATAACCCAAAAAAATATATTTATATAAGACTAACCAAAGAATGGCTGGACTACTAAAATATTTTACGTTTATTTTATGTTTAGTTTTATGTTTAGTTTTATGTTAATGTTAATTTTTTTAGTTAATTTTCTTTTATGAGTCTAAATTAACTTTATGCTACCATTATATCATAATTTGTATCATTTGTCAAGTTAATGATATATATCAAAAAAGCATGTATAATCTAGTACTTTTTGATAGATACCAAAAAGACTATACACTCTTATTTTCCAAAGATTAGTTTTTCTAGTCTTGTCTTAGTAATCTCTATGAGAATATCACCTTATGAAAGACTCACAACGTTTTCCTCATAAACAAAAGCAATATCTCCAATAAAACAATTACCCATGTCTGAGAAAGTTGTCTTTCGATATCGTTCAATTACCCCTTCCTCCATTAACATATAAAAATTGATTATTTTAGTTTATGATAATAAAAAAACTCTTACAATTAAGTAAGAATTATCTGTTAAACTTTATAACAGAACTCTTTTTAGAAAATCATTCCAACAGTTTTAGAACTAGATAAAGCCTTAGTATCTAACTCGCTCAATTTAGATGAACGAGTTGAATATGAACCAGATGGATTTATAGCTTCATCATTGAAATTAAAAACATCCTGAGCGAACTCCTCTAAATCATCAGCTCTATTTGATTTTTCTGGAAAATATTTTCTTATTAATTCCGAAAGGTTGTTTGCAGAGTC
Source organism: Lactococcus sp. KTH0-1S (assembly GCF_052544945.1). NCBI lineage: Bacteria > Bacillati > Bacillota > Bacilli > Lactobacillales > Streptococcaceae > Lactococcus > Lactococcus sp. KTH0-1S. The sequence continues at coordinate 924,441 of NZ_CP195165.1, read as the reverse complement.
AATATTGTTTTGAAAGAAACTATTCAATTCACTAAACTCATTACTATACTGTGTCTGAAAAGCATGGATAGCATCTTTAAAATCAGTATAGTTTTTTCCATTTACAGTGGCATAATTTTCAAAAATTGCATCTCTCCAGACTTTAGTGATTTTATTGCCATAAGACTCTGATTCTGATGCTTTAAGCATGGATTGTGTATATATTTCTATCCATTTATTATTTACTTCGTCTGTTATTTTTTTTTCGTTTTTCTTAGCCTCAGATTCATCCTTAGAGAATTTTTTGTCATATTCCCTAGTCATTTTTATCATTTGAAATAAATTTGACTTATTATTCGCATTTTTAGACAATACAATCCATTGACCATAATCATTAACATGATTTTGTGGTGCAAAATTGTTTTCAGACAATTTTTCAACATTATCAATCTGTACAGCAATTTTAGAAGAATATCTGCTTACTGATTGATGGTATGCTCCTAACAGTATAGTGCCTAAGACAACTATTATTGCAATAATTATGGCTATTTTTTTATTTTTAATTATCGTTTTCATTTTTTCCTTTCAACCAATAATTATATTAAATTTCTTACTGTGCTCTGTGTAGTACTTTTTGTTTCAGCTGAGTCTTTATCCTGAGAATAAGCACTCAGTGATATTTCACATAAAGCAATAACTCCAATACTGGTAAGCTTTCTCATGAGTTACTCCTTAAATTTATTTATTAGATATTAACTATAATTTCATAATATATTTAGTATATCAGAAAAACATAATTTTATATATTAAGTTATAGTTAAGTTTAAAATTATGTTCTGTAAGATATATTATTTTAAATGTTTTAATGGACTGAATTTGACAGCCTTACTTATTAATTGTTCATTTGTCAGCTTTTGTAAGTAAATTTGTGTAGTTGATAAATTATAAATATTTTACTATTACTGATAAATAATATTGACTTTCAGTTTTGAAAACGCTATAATAATTGTAAAAAATATCAAAGGAGATGATTTATGATACCTAAATTAGTAAAAGCCGAATTGATGCCCAACCTCCGATTGAAGTTGTTTTTTGACAACAAAGAGATTCGTTTTCTTGGAACTAACAACTCTAAAGATTTTGTTGAAAAAAATAGTATATTAAAAAATATGTTTTCAGCATGGGGAGCAAGCCTATCCTCACTTTCAGGTACTGGGCAAGGTTTAGAAATCTCCAAAGATGGCAGTTTATCAATCGAAAATCATACTTTGTCAGCTAAAGATGTTTATGAACTAAGCGTACCGAACCTGTCGGAACTTAAAATTTAAATAGACCATATAAAAAATACCAACCAACCTCCTGCTAATCAACAGGAGGTTTTTCTATCTACATTTTTTTCAGTCTAAATTCTGTAAAGGACTGTATTTAATGACTTTCTTAATTTCATTCTCGATATTTAAACTTCTAAGATAAATCTCAGTAGTCTTGATGCTAGCGTGTCCCAGTAATTTTTGAATCATGTATATATCAACGTTCTCACGTACTAATTTTTGAGCAAAATAATGTCTAAATGTATGAGGTGAGATACGGATACTGTCACGAATGTTCACCGCTTTTCCTATTTTATATATTTCTTTTTCGGCTAGCCTATAATCATATTTTTTTCCAAATTTAGTTACAAATACATTTTCGAGGGGAATTATCCCATTACTTGAAAAATAATTTTCTTTTGCTCTAACATATTTCAGGTGTTGTTTGTAAACAAGGGGTGAACAATGAACAATTCTATCTTTTTTCCCTTTACCACTTTTTATGATAATTTGAGAATCATTAATATTTTCTAATTTTAGACTCAATGCTTCATTTATCCTCATACCAGTATCTGTAAGTATAAGTAACAGCAAGTAATTTCTCTCATTCACAAATTTTGTACAAAATCCAGTTCGTCCCTTCCCAGTTTTCTTGATGGTATTAAAGGTTCTTTTTCTGGTATATTGGAGCATTGTTTTTATCTCTGAATCTGTAAATGTATTTACAATCGTCTTCTTCTCTTTAATCCATTTAACACGGTGTATAGGCGCTTCCTCATACCTAATGTATTCTTCATTAATACAATATGAAAATAGTGCCCTAATAACCCTTAAATGACCATTAACAGTTGTCTCAGAGTAACCACATTCTAATCTATCAACTAAATATTTTTTTATGTGAATTGGTTTGATTTCATTAATATTTAAAATATCATTTTGGCACAAAAAAACAGAGAAAATCCTCAATGTTTTTTCTCTGAATATAATTGTATTTTTTGAAAGCCCTCTTGCTTTATTATCAAAAAGCATTTCTTGAATTGCTGATTGGATTGAAATTTCCATGTTGTTTTCCTCTATTTTTTAGTAGATTTAACAACAATAAATAATTTTTCAAAAAGGGCTGGGATACCGTACTAAATGTACTTTTTAAGATATTAAAACCTCTATCATCCCCCTCTTAAATCCAGTGATAGAAGCCTATCGAATCCCCAAAGCAATACGGGCATAACGACTCATTTTATCAACTGTCCATGCTGGATACCAAACCAAGTTCACCTTGATTTCACCAACTTCTGGCACTTCTTTCAAAGCATCATGAATTTGTTCAGTCAAAAGGTCAGCCAAAGGGCAACCCATTGTTGTCAATGTCATTTTAATTTCTGTAAATCCGTTATCTTCAAAGCTAATTTCATAAACTAATCCGAGGTTGATAATATCAATCCCAAGCTCTGGGTCAATGACGTTTTCAAGGGCAGAGAGAATTTTGTCCTTGATTTCATTCACTTGCTCTTCTGTGTATTTATCTGCCATTTTATCTCCTTAGGCTGTCATAAAAAGCAAAACTTTAAAGGTTGAACGAATGTGCTTTCTAGGACAAATCCAAATTGTCAAATTCTTTTTACAGCTTTATTTTACCAAATTTATTTTAAAATTTCTAGATAAAAAATTACTGACAGAAAAATTTATTCATAAAATTTTCTGTCAGTAATTTATTTTATGCAAAACGCGAGAATTTCTTGAAGAAACTCAACATGAAAGTAAAGAGAGCGATAATAACCACAAATAGAATTGCTTCTGGTAAAATTGCTCCATTCAAACCAATGGTTTCGCGTAACATTTTTAAACCATAAGTCATTGGTAACCAAGGACTGATGACTTGATATATTTTAGGCGCCAGTTGTAAGGGGTAAGTTCCTGCGCTCGTCGCCAGTTGTAGAACTAAGACTACAATCATAAGGAATTCACCAATCTTACCTAGAGCCGTTAAGAAGAAAGTATTGATTGCCATGTAAGCGAAGCTGATTAAAAGTACTGACAACAACATTTCCCACAAATGATTTGGCCTCAATCCAAGAAGAGCAACTGCTCCCCAGACGATGATTCCTTGTAAAAGTGCTACCAAACCATTTGTACCAATTTTCGCCAACATAAATTCGCGACCAGATTTCCATTTTTCACCTGAGAAACCAATTCCAATCACAACATTTGTCGCAAGGGCACCAATAAAGAGAGCAACATTAATCATGTATGGTGTCATTCCTGCACCATTTTCTGGTACATTGTCATGGTCAGTATGTTTAAGTTTCAACGGTGCAGCTACTTTTTTAGCATTTTCATTAGAATTATTAGTTGCTGAGAGAGTATCATCTGCTTTGGTTAAAGCTGTTGACAAGTTATTAGCACCCGTATTTAGCGTTCCCAAACCACTTGTTAAACTTGAACCTCCATTTGCCAATTGTTGTGAACCAGAGGAAATTTGTTGAGCACCCCCTACCAATTGATTTGAACCTGAAGTTAAAGTTGAACCATTCGCTTGTAATTGTGACAATCCAGAAACTAATTGCATTGTTCCACTTTGTAAATCTTTTGATTTACTTGCTAATTGTTGAGCGCCAGCGTTTGCTTGATTAACTCCGTCAGCATATTGGGCAAAACCAGAAGTTAATTTTTGACTTCCAGAAGTTAACTGGTCATTAAAATTCGTCAAACCAGCATTTAACTGATTGATACCAGGAATAAATTTTGTGTTTACATTAGTGTTTACTTCGTTCAAACCACCTGAAAGGTCAGCAATTATTTGACTTGCGCCTGGAACTAAAGCTTTCAATTGTGGAACTTCTGTTAAAAGTGGTTCCACAGCAGTTAAGCCTGTTTCAACCGATGTCACATTATTCTTAATTGAATTTAAATTTGTTTGGACTGCACTACTATTAGCTGAATTTTGTATAGCAGCTAGTATTTCATTTTTTTGATCCACAGTCAGACTTCCACTAGTAAAAGCACTTGTAGAAGCAACTGCTTTTTGCTCTTCTGTTACTTGAATAGTTTCCAGTTGTTCTAGATTTTTTGACAATTCCTCTAAATTACTCTTCACAGAAGTGACAGTTGTTGAATCAACCTTCGCATTTTGCAATTGTCCATTCAATTCGTTCAAACCATTTTGTACTGTTGTAATATTTGCTTTCTTATCTTCTGGTAAGTCTGTTTTTTGAGCCAGTTCGTTCAAACCAGCTGACAAACTTTGAGTACCTGCTTGCAATTGACTCACCGCTTCTGACCCTTGAGAAATTTGTGAAATTCCTGCTGACAGCTCTTTTGATTTATCAGCCAGCGTTTGTGTACCTGCTGCTAATTGTTGCGTTCCACTGACAAATTGGTCAGCACCAGAAGAAAGTTGTTCTCCCCCATTGGCAGCTTGATTCACTCCTGATACGTATTTATTTAAGCCTGAACTCAAACTATTTGCGCCGTCAGTAAAAGTTAAACTTGATGAAGATAAAGTATTCAAATTACTACTTAATTCTTTTGAACCATTCAATGCTGAAGAAGTTCCATCAGCCAATTTATTTGAACCGTCAGAAGCTTCTTTCATTCCTGACTTCATATCACCAAGCTTAGCAAAAATTTCTTTGGTGTAAGTTTCTGTGATATTCTTAGAAACCTCTGATTTAAGCTGATTCATCGCACTTTCGCTCATTTTAGATGAAATATAGTTATGACCACGTGTCGTTTGATAATCTAACTGGACCGTTTTTGGTTTCTTATTCATTAAAGTCGTTGCATTTTCTGAAAAATTTTCTGGGAAAGTGATAACCATGTAATAATCACCTTTTTTTATCCCTTTAGAAGCTTTATCCTCCGAAACAAAATGATAATCTAAATCCTTTGATTTTTTCATTTCAGCAATGACATCATCACCAAGTTTGAATTTTTTACCGTTCAATTCAGACGTCTTGTCCAAATTCACAACCGCTACTGGTAAGTCATTCAATTTACCATAAGGATCCCACATAGAACCTAAGAAAATATAGTTATAAATTGCTGGTACAAGTGCCAAAGCGATAATAACAATAATAAAAAATTTGTGCTTTAAAATGGCTTGCCATTCTTTTTTTAACATCTTTTCCCCTTTCTTTATGGACAACACGTCCAAAAACTGTTACAATACGTATTATAAACTTTTTAGAAAATTTGACAATTATTATCCATTCAGTTTTGGACAGATTTTTAAATCTGTCCAAATAAAGCACTTACATTCTAAAAAGAACGGAGGTCCCCCTTTAAATGTCTAATGACAGTAGAAAAGATCGTACAAAACTTCAATTACGAGATGCCATGATTCAACTTTTAGGCGAGAAATCTTTTGACCAAATTTCAACGACTGAACTTGTGAAATTAGCTAAAGTTAGTCGTAGTAGTTTTTATACTCATTATCAAGATAAATATGACATGATTGAAGCCTATCAACGTCGACTTTTTGAGACTATTCAATATGTCTTTGAAAAAAATAACGGAAATATTCATGCAACGATGCTTGAAACTTTTGAATTTCTAAAAGGAAATCAAATCTATGCCGCTCTTCTTTCGGAAAATGGTAGCAAAGAAATCCACCAGTTTATGTTGCAAAAACTCAAAGAACTTATTCAAAGTTCCTTTTTCCCTCAATCTAAACATCTTAAATTAGGAAAATTAGGGGAAATTTATGCGACAACCTACTATGCTAATGCTATTTTTGGAACTACTCAATCGTGGATTCGTCGAAAGCAAAAGGAAACACCCACTCAAATTGCTAATCTATTAGTTGAGCTCATCAATTAAAAAACGGTTCTTTTAGAAGAATCGTTTTTTTATCATTCTATTTGGAAAATAATAGCCATTAACAGGTGTTAATCATGATGCTGAACTTCCAAAATCATATTGCTTAATGTTTCAATCACCATATCCTCATCAGATAGTTCTTGTTTCGTAGCCAATTTTAAAGCTTTTCCAGCTCTAAATACCGGAATATTTTGTTCATCTACTAAAATTTTTTCTCTTGAATGAACATCATGACTGACTCTGGCTGCACGTTTACGAACTTCAAAAGTTCCAAAATTTGAAATATGCACGGGAGTCCCTTCAGAAATATAGGAAGTGAATGCAGCAAAGACATTGATTGCCTTTGCTGCATTCACTTTGAAAGTTCTGTACCGTCTGCTCTACATAATATTAACTCCTGTTTTGACGCCATTAACTCATTGCTCCTATCTTCTACATTCCCCTATCATCCTTTTCTTTACTAACTCTAGTGAATTCTTTTGCCATCATATAAATCTTCATAAAAAATCCTAGCTTACGCCAAGATTTTTTGGTTATTTTACAACCATAACATTGCAAGGTGCATGATTAACAACATAACTTGTCGTCGAACCGACTAGCATCCTGTCTAATAATCCCTTACCATTTGAACCGACCACAATCAAATCCAATTCATATTGCTTTGCAAAATTAATGATTTCTTTCTTTGGATTCCCTGTAAAGGCATGGACTTCAAACTCAACTTCATCATTAATCAGAGCCTCAACTTCAGCAATAATTTCTTTAGATTCTGTTTCTAAATCATCCAAATTAATTGCCAAAGCATAAGGAGTTCCCCGAAGTCTTGTTTCATCTTTAACATGTAAAACAAATAATGAAGTTTTATTTCTTTTGGCAATGGCGACTGCTTCATGAATTGCTTCTTTCGATTGGTCAGAGCCATCAACTGCAACTAAAATTTTCTTGTATTCATCTCTCATTGTAAACGCCTCCTTTACTATATTCTATGATAAAATATTTAAGAAGTCCAACTAAACACTCACTATATTTTTAGAAGAAACTTTTATTTTTGAGACTTCTTTTCCAATTTTACTTAGAAGTAAAAATATAATTTTATGAAAATATTAGATCACTTTTTTTGATATTCTGATTTCTTTATGCTACAATTTAGTTGGAATTTCGTTATGAACCAATTTGGTTCCCTTTCGTATAATAAATAAAGAAAGGAGAATGTACTATGACATTCACTAACAAAAACAAATTTTTCCAATATACAGTAACTCTAGATACTTCTCATAATATCTTTAGAGCATCACTTGTAAATGATTCAAATATTTATGGTGCTGGAGATACTATTGAAGAAGCTGTACAAAACTTAGAACAATTAGTTTAAGGAGAAAAAAATGGGCGAGTATCCCAATCGATAAAGGCATCTACTTTAATTTTGAGAGTAGGTGCTTTTGTTATACTTTAAATAAAAAAAGCTGCTCAATGAGCAACTCCCTTTTTAGTTTCTCTCAGTTACTACTTCTCCACTTGCCTTTTTTTCATTCTTCCAAATCGAAAAGAATTTTCCATATAAAGAAGTAACCAAATAGAAAGTAATTGTTAGAAGCATTGCTAAAGAACTTGCAGAATAGCCATCCATAAGTGCTGTTGCCCATAAAATAATCATGACCACATCAGATAAGAGCCAAAGTGAGTAACTATCCCCATAACCTCTAACAACCAAGATTGAAGCCGCAGCTCCAATAATTAAAGTAATAGCATCCCATAAAGGATTGGTGTCTCCAAGTTTTGTATAAATGACTGTAATTGGCCACCAAAGAACCAACATACTGAGGATTGTCAAAATCCATCCTTTTGTCTTCATGAATTTGACCCCATTTTCAATTCGATGTCCCCAAGTTTTCCAAGTGAAAATCAATGGCAAGTCAATCAGCAAAACAAAAACAATTTGATCTAAAACGGAGGCATAGTGACCAGCAGTCCAGTTAATATAAATATAACCAAAAGCACTAATCAGCCCCAAAAGACCATTAATTGGTTTTCCAATCATCATGTAAACTGTACATGCCGACCCCATTAAGGTAGCAATCAATGTGATAACTGATAAGACCGTAATTGTTGACGTTAAAAAGAAAGCCAACTGTACTCCTATGATAAACGAAAGCATGATGCTTCCGGCTGTATTAATTGATTTTAGCTCATCTTTGAGCCATTTGAGATAATTTTTCATTCTCATCCCCAATCTAAGAACGTCAAAAAACGTCCATTAAAAATTATATCACGAATAAAAAATTGTCAGACGCTTCCAAATATATTCTTTAGATTTTTTTGAGACCAATCATTATCAATTTTGTTCCATAAAAATTTTATTTATCTCTAATAAAGTTGCATAAATAAAAAAAAGCCGATATTCATCGGCCTTTTCGTTTCTATTTATCCCATCTGTAATAGTGAATCATTTTGATGAACCCAACAATTAAAAATTCAATTCCAAGAAGTAACCACAAAGTTACCCCTCCCCAAAGTGGAGAAAATACTAAAGTAAAACCAGCAATGATACTAATTACACTTAAGAAAATTCCCCAGAATTTACTATTGAAATTAGTTAAAACTGTAAGAGTTACAATTCCATCCACAATCCAACTAATCCCCACAAAGATACCAATAAGGACAAATAGTGATTCTGCGGCTGCATTCAAATCTGAAAAGACAAAAATTCCTGCAAATAAGTAGATAAAACCCAGCAAGAGATGAGAAATTCTCCAGAAATTTCCTTTTTCTTCACTTCTTTTGACTAAATTTGCTCCAATATAAATGACACCCATAATTACGAGTGCTACTCCTACAAGAGCTGCGACAATAGCTGCTGTTTTTGTAGGTAAGAATAATATCAATAAACCAATAATAATTGAAATTATTCCACTAAATCCGACTCCGCGTCGAAGTTTTTCAAAATCTGTTAACATAACTTTACCTCCAAAAAATATTCTTTAATTCTCATTTAATTATAACATAATGAATACATTATCTTGTCCTTGATGATTAAAAAATTACGCTTCTTTATCTTTAAACAAGTCATTATTTTTTTATTAGTTTTCTTAAAAAAATTAATAAAAAAAAAGAGTACTTAAACTCCTCAAAAATTTTCAAATGATAAGACATAAAATCAAATTTTTATTGTTAGTAATTTCAATTATCTTTTTTATTTGTCACTTTTATCCCTTTACGCTCCGGACTTTTCCAGGTTCCAGACCCTAAACCTAGAATAGTTTTTACTGCTGGAACAAAAGTTGTTACAATGGTTAGTGCATTCATTACCCAGTAAAAAAGCATATAAAGTGGAGCAAATAATAGATATTTTACTTTTCTTCCACGGTCATCAACTATTAATGAAGCGACTAATTGAAAAGTTCCCGAAATCATTTCAAAGCAAACAAAGAGAAAGGCCATCGTTAACATGTGATAAATACGTTCTAAGTTTCCGGTAATGGCAAAATGAAATAAAGACCAGATAAAAATTGCTGACGAAATCCAGAAAAAGAATGACCAGATAATGCTGAAACTTTGGTCAATAAACATAATTGTTCGGCCAACATTGTCAAAAGGGTGTAAAAATACTTTTTTAAAATTAGTCAACCAAACCTCTGTTCCACCTTTGGCCCACCGTTTCCTTTGACGATAGAGCATTTTCAGAGATTCTGGGACCTCCATAAAGAACATAATACGAGGCGCGAATAAGGATAACCAACCGTCCATTTGATGATCCCAAGCAATACTAATATCTTCTGTGGCTCTATCTTGTCGAAACAAACCTACATCAATCAAGGCATCTTTTCGATACATCGTATTTGCACCACTGTAGGCATAAATACTCCCTAGCACACCAAGTTGAGTCCGTTTAATAATTCCTACAATACTAGAAAACTCAATTGTTTGAGATTTTGCAATCAATTTTGCACGATTCTGAACATCCATGTTAGCTGTTACTGCTGAGATGTTAGTAGAATCTTGTCGAATGAAATAATTGATATAGCGATTTAAAGAATCAGGTTCTGGAACAGTGTCTGCATCGTTGCTTAAAACTAGTTCTCCTTTTGCAAATCCTAAACCAATATTAAAGGCATGCGCTTTTCCTTTATTTTTTTCAATTCTAATCACGCGCAATTTATCATATTTTTCTTGTAATTCTTTTAAAATTTCGGGAGTTTGATCCGTTGAACCATCATCAGTAACTAGAACCTCATAATTTTCATAATTAATTTTTGTCATTAAATAATTAAGTGTATCTTCAATGACTATTTCTTCATTATGAGCTGGAACCATTATAGTAACAAAAGGTTCAACTTCTACTGGAATATTATCCCAATCCTTCTGCTTATATTTGAACAAAAAGCTATAACATAAGACACCAATAAACCAGGCGAATCCACCTAAAATTGGGTAAGTAATTAACACCAGAAATAACAATGTCAGAATAAAGTCAACAATGCCATTTCCTGTTTGAACAAAGCTAATCATTGTTTCCTCCCTTCTGATAAAGTTTTTTCACAAAATCTGTTTCCAAATTTTGCTCTTCTTTGACCGAATAAAAACAAACATTATGGCGAAAATCTTTTGTGCCAAATCGTTCATCATAAGCTTGATTAATTAATTTTCGTCTTACATCGACACGTTCAGCATCGTACTGCTTTTCTTTTTGTAGAAAATGTTTAAAACGATAATTATTCCAAAAAGTTAAGATGATATATAAAATAGCCAGGAAAACAAATGATAAAGAGAGAAAAATGAAAAGAAATAGAAGTGTAGTTTTTTCTTCTCTATAAACAATGATATGATTAAGATCTGCTCTATTTGGAAAAACAAAGGGAAAACTAATCCATAAAAATGGAATGACAACACCACACCATCCTAAAAGAGCAATTATAGTTTGAAAAATTTTACTCCCATAATGGCCTTTTTCAAAACAAGGGTCATAGACTAAAGATTTCTTTGCTTCTTCTCGGCTGATATTTTTTTTCATTTCAGTCCTTTCTGAACTTTTTAATAGCGTTGTACATTATAAAATACATTTAACCAATTATCGCATTTTTCCCCTTCAAAATCCATCATAAGCGTAATTATTTTAATACAAAAAAAGCCGTCCTGATAAATTATCAAACGGCTCTTATTATTCAACTTCTTCTGTTTTAAATTATTAACTACTTCATTAAATCGGCTCAGTAGATTCAATAAAACAATATCCTTAAATCTTTTAGCATGGCAAATAAATCTTTACAAATAAAAAAACCGCTCAATAGAGCGGTTAAACTGGTGTATCTTAACGACGACGTTCAGCGATACGAGCTTTTTTACCTGTGAGTGCACGGAGGTAGTAAAGTTTCGCACGACGTACTTTACCGTGACGGATAACTTCGATTTGTTCAACACGTGGAGTGTGAACTGGGAAGATACGTTCTACACCAACACCGTTTGAGATTTTACGAACAGTGTAAGTTTCGTTAATTCCTGAGTTTTTACGAGCGATAACAACGCCTTCGAACATTTGGATACGTTCGCGAGTTCCTTCGACAACTTTTGCGTGAACACGTACAGTGTCACCAGGACGGAAGTCAGGGATATCAGTGCGGAGTTGCGCAGCGTTGATAGATTCGATAAGGTTCATTTTTTTCTCCTCTTGCCCATCATTAAGCAGCATCTAGCAAATTAAGCTCAGCGGATGAACAGTTTTATTAGTATGCAAAAAACATACTCAATAAGTATAACAGATTATCCATCCTTTGACAAGTTCTTTTTTTAGTTTTATCAGTAACCAATTTGTTCGATATCAACTTCAGACTGATTAATCATATCCAAAACTTTATGAATAAGATACATTCTCTCATCTAGTGCATGAATTTGCTCTGCACAATTTTGTAGTTCGCCACTGAGTTGCTCAGGAATTTGTCCATCATATTTATAACGAACTTTATGTTCCAACGTTGCCCAAAAATCCATTGCCGAAGTTCGTAACTGAATTTCAACTCGACACGTTTGTTCACTAAATAGATGTCCTAAATTAACTTCGACAATCATATGATAACTACGATAGCCTGTTTTTTTTACGTTTCTTAAATAATCTTTTTCGCTAACAACTGTAAAAGCTTCTTGGCTTTTGATAATTTCAACAATCTCATAGATATTTTTAGCATAAGAACAAATAATACGGATTCCTGCAATATCTGATAAATGTTCATCAGCTGCGTCGGCGGTCACAGGCAAATCTTTCTTTTTCAGCTTTCCCGCAATACTTTCCGGTGATTTTAAACGATGTTTGATATGCTCAATTGGGTTGATTGCCTCAAAATTATTATAATAGGTATTTAGATTAGAAAGTTGAGTTCTGACAACATCTAAAGCACACTCATATCTGACAAGCTTCTTTTTTAATTTTTCAAATTCTTCTGGTTCAAATCTTGTTTTTAAATAATCTTTTTCCATTTTACTTTAATTCCTATCTAGTCTTATCTTCTTATTAATTTCTTCTCAAATATTTAGTGATTAATAAATTATAATATAGTTTCCTTATATTTTTCTTTGACTGGATAATGCTATTTGCTCTAAAAATGATTCACATCATACTTCTAATTATAACATTTCCTGAAAGTTTTTTGTGCGCTTTCTACTGTAAATAATTACTATCAAAAAAGCACCAAATCATTGATGCTCTTATGCAATATTTATTTTAATGTTTTCAATATTTCTAAAAAGTTTTTTTCACTTTCAGAGAGAATAGAATTTTTTTGATAGGCATAATTAATATGAAAGAATTGTTTATCTTCTTCAATAAATGGTACTTTAACTAGATTTTTAAAATCTTCTGATAAGCGGATATCTGCCATAAGACTGATTCCTAAATTTTTCCTGACAAGTTCTTTTATGGTATGAGCATCATCTAATTTCAAAACTACATTAGCTGATTGATTATATTTTTCATTTAAACGATTAAAGGCATTAAAGTGGATATTATGCTCTCCCAATAAGATAAAGTCTTCATTAAGTAAGTCTTTAAATCCTAATTCTTTTTCATTGGCTAGTGGATGACTATCCGACATAATGATAAAAAATTCTTTTTGAAAGAGTTCTTCTATTTCTAATTGGGGATGCTTAATCTTTTCTAGACTTCCTAAAAGGCTCGAATCTATTTCTTCATTTAAAAGTAGGCTCAAGAGTTCATTAGAACCACCATAAATCATATGTAAGGCATTCAAAAAGTTCAAATTATCTTGCTTTGACAGAAGATATGAACTTATAATTGGCGGAAAACCAACTTTAAAATCTTTCATACTCGAACGATGAATAGCTTTTTTCGTGTGATTTAGTTCAGAGAGAATTTCATTGGTTCTCATTGCCAAAAGTTCGCCCTCAGGAGTTAAATCAACTACCTGATGCGAGGAATCTTTATAAAATAAATCACAGTCATAGTAGGTTTCTAAACGTTTGATTGCGTAAGAAATAGTGGGTTGACTAACCCTGAAATGTTTGGCAACATTAGTGAAAGAACGCAATTTTGACAATTGATAAAAATATTCAAGATCTCTTAAATTTAAACTCATGGCTATACTCCTAGAAGCTATTTTAACATAATTTTGTAATTATTCTTAGTGTCATAAGTATTATTGAGCAACTCTAGTTTAATTGTCCATAAACCTTGAGTTTATCTGTTTTGACTGGATAAAAAACCATTACAATTATTGTAATGGTTTTTATATTCTATGCTGTCTTTTCAAATTTACGATGTTTAAGGGTAAATACAACATCTGATGCTTTGGCAACTTCATTTTCGTGAGTAACCAGAATCACAATTTTATTATCTTTATGAGCAATTTCTTTAAAGAGTTCAACAATTTGGGCTGTTGTTTCTTCATCGAGATTCCCTGTGGGTTCGTCAGCAATAATTATCTCATGATTTAAAACTAAGGCTCTAGCGATGGCCACTCTTTGTTGCTGACCACCTGAAAGTTTACTGACAGGTTTATAAATTAGGTCTGTGCTCAATCCTACTTTATTCAACGCTTCTTCTATTGCTGCTTTTTCATTTTCAAATTTTACTGACGAGATTTTTACGGCTGTTTTGACGTTGTCATAAGCACTCATGTAGGTCAGTAAGTTATAAGCTTGAAAAACGGTACTTACTGTTTTTTTACGATAATTTGTTAAATTACTTGATTTGATTGTTTTATCATTAAAAGACATACTTCCAGATTTTGGTGTATCAAGTCCGGCAAGCAGGGAAAGAAAAGTAGTTTTTCCTGAGCCGGATTGTCCTAGAATGGCATACATCGTGCCTTTTTCAAAACTTTCTGTGACATCTTTAAATAGATAGTCATCGGGGTTGCTATAATAATAAGTTAAATTTTCAACTTTTAGAGTCATCTTTGCTCCTCTCATTTTAAAAATTTACTGACAGAATCTGGTGATTATTTTTTGATAAAAAATGAAGGCTGTCAGTAAATTATTAGACTGGTTTTTCTTAGAAATCAATTTGTTAAAACTTGTTTAGGATTCAATCTGAGAATTCCAATACTTGCTAGACCGACAGCGATTAGTGTAATCAAAATCGCAATGGCAACAAGAAGTAAAATTTCACTGACAGAAGTTTTAATATTCAATTTTTCAAGCGCTTTTGCTTCAGAAGCTGATTGTCCAAAGCCAATTGCTCCACCTGCACGCCCCATAAATCCGCCAGCATTTCCTGATGGTCTTTGACCTTCGGTTTTGCCTCCATTTTCTCCTGAAGCTCCTTGCATGTTGTTGGTGCTTGTCGTTGTTTGCGTTGTTTCTTGCTTTAAAAGTTGTTGTCCAACGACATTTCCAACTACATTTCCAGCAGCTGATGCAATACCAACCGAAACAATCATAACCATGAAGAGTTCAAAGAAAAATTGACCAATAATTTTGAGTTTTGATTCTCCAAGACTCATCAGAACACCAATTTCAAAACGACGTTCGCGAACCATGAGCATCACGATAAGCGCTAAGATAATTGCTCCAGCAATTGCTACAATGAGTACAATATTTCTAGCAAAACTTGCAACATTATTCAATGATGATTTTACATTTTGATAAGCTTGGTCATTTTTAGAAACTTGGAAATTACTGTCATTAACTAATTTATTAGCAGCTTTTACAAAAGTATCTGCTTGTGCAGGATTTTCCATGCTGTAAGTTGCATTTGATACTTTGCCAGTCGTACCTTTGATAGAATTTGCTACAGAAAGTGCAGTATACATTGTATTCATGTATTGAATTGAGCTTTCTGTCGAGCTACTTGTTGTTGTATAGATACCAACAACAGTCATTTTATATGTTTTGTCATTACTATCTTTGATTGTGAAAGTTGAACCCACTTTTAATGAGTTTTGGCTAGCAAGGGTTGATTCAATGACAACATTATTTGTTCCCTCATCTGAATCCTTAATTGCACGTCCAGAACTAATCTTATAAGAATCTGTGAAGCTCGTACTTGCTGCTAAATCATTTGTCCCACTGATTGTGAAGTCCTCTTGGGAAGCTCCGCCCATTCCTCCTTCACGTCCACCAAATCCACCAGCTGCTTGCGTATCTGTTGATGAACTTGAAGAACTACTACTTGTTGAAACTTTTTCAATACCAGAACTTGCTGATGCTTGAGCCTGATAAGTGAAACTTGCTGATTTTACACCATCAAGTTTGGCAATTTTTTCAGCAGTTGTTTCTGAAATCGTTGGTAAATCAATATTAAATCGTTTACCAGCTTCAGCAGTATCACTTGAACTACTACTTGAACTTGATGTTGCACTATTTTGTGCTTCTTTGATAACATTTTGCATGTTAACAGAGAGTGACACGGTTGCTCCAGCAGATTTTTTAGCATTATCAATAGAAACATTAGCTGCACTATTAATAATTAGTCCTGAAAGTACAAAAATTAAAATTGCTGAAAAGGCAACAATTAAAAGTATCGTCCGTCCAATTTTGGCTTTAGTGAAAAGCCATGCCCGTCTTATAAAATCCATATTTTCCTCATTTCTGAGTCTTCTTCTGATAGATAGACTCTTTTTTGTAAGTCGATTTTAAGCACGTCAGTCAATTTATTAAAAATAAAGACAGAAAGAATGATTGGCTTAACGTCCTTAAAAACCACTTGGCCCTTTATGCTGATGCAGTTCCACTTTCGTCACTACTTTCTTGTGTCGTTCCTGAATTACCTGACTGACTATTAGAACCACCCGTAGTCGCACCGCTATTAGTGTCTGGACTACGTCCATTTTGTCCAAAGCGATGTTGCATTTGTTCTTGAAAATTATTTTGCTGTGATTGATTACTTTGGCCCTTACCAATGAAAAAGCCACCTACTCCACCAACAATTAATGTTAGTAATGAAACAAAAATAATTTCTTTCCCCTTTAAAAGTTTAAGAACTTTTTTCATTTTGGAATCCTTTCTTTTCTTGATAAATTGATTATAATTGTTAAAACTTAATTTCAACCCAAGTAAAACTTAAGCTTTTCTAAAAGTTAAATAATATTTTCTTGAGTATTCTGTCAGTAAAATATTAACTTTAAAAAATAAAAAAAGTCGCTCACAAGAGCGACTTTTCACTGACCATTCTGTCAGTAAATTTATTAATTAAAAAGCAAAGTAAATACAAAGCGCAATTACTGACAGCACTGCTGTAAATAACCAGAAGACAATGTCAATTTTCCATTCTGACCAACCAGCTGCTTTTCCAGAAAATCCACCGAGTTCAAAATGATGATGAATAGGAGTCATTCTAAAAATACGTTTACCACCTGTTTTCTTGAAATAAGCAACTTGTAGCATCACTGAAAGTGTTTCAATGACATAAACCGCACCAATTAAAAGCAAAGTCCATTCGGCATGAAGTAAGATTGACACAATGGCAAGAAAACCACCCAAAGCCAAGGAACCAACATCACCCATGAAAATTTTTGCTGGTTTGTGATTGAAGACAAAGAATCCAAGCAAACCACCAATGACTGACAAGATAATCAACAAAACATCGTACTGTTGATGTGCTACTGCGATAACTGCATAAGCTGTCAGTGAAATCGCAACAGTGATTGAAGCAAGACCGTCGATTCCGTCAGTAAGATTGACCGCATTTGACCAACCCACAAGCCAAATAATAATGAAAATTGAAAAGAAAATCCCAATATTAAATTCCCAACTTAAAAGATGAATAATATGTGATTTTTCCCCATGACTATAAATGAAATAGGAAACAATCCCAATTAAAATTTGAGCCAACATTTTTTGTTTGGCAGTCAAACCTTCATTAATTTGTTTGAATACTTTCAAAAAGTCATCTAAGAAGCCAATGACAGCATACATGGCAAAGACCCACCACGCAGTAATGAAAGCTGGACTAAATTTGCCAAAAACCAAAGCGGCAATTAATGAAACTACTAAACTCACAACAACGAAGACAAAGCCACCCATTGTAGGAGTCCCAGCTTTACTAGCATGCTGTTTTACATCTTCAAGGGTTGGTTGCCCACCCAATTTTTTCTTGTGGAAGAACATAATGAAGCGAGGAATACCAATGATTGTTATAATCATTGTAATTACCGCCGCCACTATCCCATTCAATAACATTTTCTTCTCCTAATTTTTGAAGCTCCACATAGACTAGTGTCTGTGGAGCCTCAATTAATAATTTTTAATTTCCCATTTTAACAGTTAGAGTTTGACCTTTTTTAACATTGGTAGAAGTTTCGATACTTTGAGTCAAAACTTTGTTTCCTGACCCTTCATAAGTTACTTTAATTCCAAACCAATTAGCCAATTGCTCAACTTCTTTTTTCGACCAATCATACATATCAGGCATCACCTGATCTTTATCATTCGTCAAAAGTAAAATTCGTGAATTTGCTGAAACTTTTTCACCTTCAGCAATCGATTGAGCAGTTACTTTTGCCCCTGTCCCGATAATAACCGGACTAAGGACAGTACGGCGTAAGCTATCAGCAGTATCTCCTGAATCTTTGCCTTTATAATTCTCAATGGTCACTTTACCAGCTTTAGTATCAGTATCAGCACTAACTGATAAATCATTCTTCATTGCTTCAGCACTTGTTAACAATGGATTTGCCACACGAGCAATATATTTAAGTGTCCAACTTTCTGTAGGAATTTTTACATTCATATAGAAAATAAAATCAGGATTCTTAGCAGGATACATCACAACAGCAGAGTAAAGGTAATCTTGAGAACCTGTCATATAACCACCCGTTGGTGAGGCAATTTGGGCCGTCCCCGTTTTAACTGCAGCCGGTTCACCATTGACCATAAATAAAGGACCAGCAGCAAGATTTTGCTCAGAATCGCCACTTGTTGAATAAGATGTTCCGTAAACAGGGTCAGTATTTACTGTTAACATCAAATCACGCACACCACTTGCTGCATCATTAGAGACCGGATGTCCAACAACTTCTGCTTTAGAAGTCAAACTTGTTTTTGTATTCGGATCTACTACTTTGCTGACAATATGTGGCTCAAGCATTGTTCCATTTCCAGCAATAGCCGTCCAACCTCTAATCAATTGAAGTGGAGTAACCGCAACCCCTTGACCAAATGAAGATTGAATTTGTGTAACGGCATTCGATGAAGGAAGGGCTCCCGGATTTTCACCATCTAAACCGGCTCTTACTTTAAGACCAAATTTAAATTTATTAAGATAACTTCCCCATAAATCATTACCCATGTTCATTTCAATTTTACTCATTCCAATATTTGAAGATAAAGCAAAACCTTGAGCATAGGTTACTGTTTCTGGCAAAGTATAACTTTTATTTTCTGTTACATCCCAGTCATTAATCGTTGTATCATAAACTTGAAGTTTCCGTTGGTAAGTTTCATTAAGATTTACTTTTCCACTATCAAGCGCTCCAGCCATCAAGAAAGTTTTAAATGTTGAACCCGGTTCAAAGGCTGATTGTGAGAGCAAACTGTTCCAAGTGAAATACTTTTGTTTCTCAGCGTCATTGATCGTTGTTGCCGTATAGGTTGGACGTTGACTTGTTGCTAAAATCTCACCGGTATGAGCATCAACTAAAGTTCCTGAAAGTTGTTGTGCTCCAGTATCCGTAGCCGCTTTGTCCATATATCCTTCAAGATTTCTTTGAAGTTGTGCATCAAGTGTAGTATAAACGTCTTGACCATTTTTAACAGGTTCAATGACTTTAGTTGTTCCTGGAATTGGGCGACCATAGATATCTTTTTGATATGTTTCTTTACCATTTTCACCACTCAAAACATTATTAAAGGCTTTTTCCAAGCCCATATCACCCTTGAGAGCTTGAGTACCATTTTCATCTTTAGGACGAGCAATACCAATAAATTGAGAAGCAAAATTTCCAAAAGGATATGAACGAGAAATATTTGCCGTGAAACCAAGTCCAACAATTTTTTCATTCTCAGCCGCTTTTTGAATCTCTTTCATTTTTTCAAGAGAGATATCACTCCCTTTAGGGCCAAATTGAACTTGTTTCAATTTAGAATTGAGCTGCTTTTTAATTAAATCATGGTCAATTCCAAGTTTACTATTCAAGAAATCTTCAACTTTGGTAAAATCTTTTTTATCAATATAAAGAGGATTTCCGTTTGAATCAACCTGTGTTTTATCAATTACAGCATAAATTGTATAGGTACTTGAGTCTACCGCAATAGCCGCACCTGTACGGTCATATATTGTCCCACGCTTCGCCTGAACCGTTACTGTGCTTTGGTAGTTATTCTTGGCCATTGTTGTAAGATTGGTTCCACCGACATGATTGACGGTAATTAGCCAGACAAAACGAAATATAAAAACCGTAAACAGCGCAATAGCTAGGAAAAACAGGCTCTTACCTACTCGTTTACGATTTCTTTCTGTACTCCAATTCGTTTTTCGGGCATTTCGTGATACTTTTCTAAAAGGAAAGAAAATTAGTTTTTTTAAAAATTTTATCATTTCGTTGCTTTCAATACATTAGAAGGATTTTGTTTTAAATCAGCTTTATTCGCCATATCAAGCACTTTAGTACCTGATGTTAAATCTAAAATTTGTTGATCATATTCAGTTTTTCGTGTTGTTTCTTGAGAAATTTTTGAACGTAAGTCCATTGTATTCCCTTGAACTTCAAGTGTCTTAGTCTTAACATAAAGTAGACCAACAGCCAACACTAAAGCAGCAACTACCATTGTCAGATAGAATACCTTCTCAACACCAGAAAACTTTTTAAACTTACTTGCTAGAACCTCTGGCGCTAAAGTTTCCGTATCAATGAGATAACTATCTTTTTTCGCCGCAGTTTCTATATCGAAGTATTCTTTAGGCTGTGCTGCCATCTTTGCCTCCACTCGTTTATCTTACTAAAGAAATTTAACTTACTCTCTTCACTATTGAAAAGAGAAAAGCTAAATATTGTTATTTCATTTATATAAGACATCCAAAAACAATCCTCAAGTGGGAAAACCCTCTTTATTAGACCAACTTGTTATTTGATTAATCTCTTTGTTTTTGCGCTACTCTTAATTTTGCACTATGAGCTCGATTATTAAATTCGAGTTCTTCTTCGCTTGCAAGAACTGGTTTGCGATTAATCAATTTTAGTTTAGCTTCCATATCTTTAGGAAGCATCGGTAATCCCTTAGGAACATTAACTGTACTATATTCTTTGAAAATTGTTTTTGTTAAACGATCTTCCAAAGAATGAAAAGTAATTACCGAGATTCGACCATCAACTTTTAATAAATCAATGGCTTGTTCGATTGATTCTTCCGCTGCTCCAAGTTCATCATTTACTTCAATACGAATCGCTTGGAAAATGCGTTTGGCTGGATGCCCTTTTTTCTTGAGCTCCTTTTGAGGCAATGCAGATTTTATTAAATCCGCAAGCTCAATTGTTGTCTCAATAGGTTTAATTTTTCTTGCTTGTTCAATCTTACGAGCAATTTGTTTAGAGAATTTATCTTCGCCGTAGCGGAAAAAAATGCGAACTAATGCTTCGTAAGGATAATCATTTACAACTTCATAAGCAGAAAGAGTTTGATTTTGGTCCATCCGCATGTCTAATCTTGCCTCTTTTTTGTAAGAGAAACCACGTTGACTATCATCGAATTGTGGGCTAGAAACTCCTAAATCATAAAGAATTCCATCAATTTTCGTGACTCCTAATTCAGCTAAAGCTGATTTAAGATAGCGAAAATTACTTTTAATCAATGTTACTTTATCTTCTGCAAGTTGCTCACTTAAGCGTACTTTTGCGTTTTCATGAGCAGTTTCATCCTGGTCAAATGAATAAAGATGACCATCAGTCAGTTTACGAAGAAGATACTCACTATGTCCTGCGCCACCTAGTGTCGCATCAACATAAATTCCATTTGGCTTT
This sequence comes from Lactococcus sp. KTH0-1S, assembly GCF_052544945.1. Classification (NCBI taxonomy): domain Bacteria; kingdom Bacillati; phylum Bacillota; class Bacilli; order Lactobacillales; family Streptococcaceae; genus Lactococcus; species Lactococcus sp. KTH0-1S. The sequence continues at coordinate 902,933 of NZ_CP195165.1, read as the reverse complement.
ACTTCAAGCATATCTACGGTTTCATGTAGTAAGACTGTATCATGCTTAAATGCTATTGTTTTTGGCAAGAGCGCCGTCCTCCTTGTATACTTACAGTTTATTATATCACTTTTTTTCTATTTTTGTAGTAGTTTACATGATTATGTAAAGATTTTTTTAATAAAAAGGCTTACATGAACTGCATTTGTATCTATTACTGACTTCTTTGATGTCAATTCAATTTACAAGTTGTGTAAACGTGACTTTTTATAGTTTAACAATTAATACTAAAAATAGACTGAAATTAATCAGTCTATTTTTTCAAATAAAGAATTTTTTTTATTTGTTTTTAATTCTCCTGTCGCCATTATTTCTACAATAATTAAACTCAATACTGCAATCATTACTAGTAAAAATAAGAGGTATTGAACTAATTGATAGTGACCGGTTATATATGTTATTTTTAAAGCCTTTGTGAACATTTGATAGAAAATTAATATTCCACTTGTTCCACCTAACAAAAGTGATAGTCCTAAATTACTTAGACCAGCATCTCTTATGCGTCTTACATGAATCGTAAGTTGTGGGAAAAATGTTCCTAAGATAAATAGGAAAAAGAATAAACGCAGTACCATACTACCAATAAAATTGTAGCCAAACATTATTTGTTCAAATTGATTGAAAAGATAAATTAAAAACAGAAAAAGAATAAAGGTCAATCCCCAAAACAGTTGCATCCACCAAAAATTTCTTCTTGTCGTTCTTCCGCGAAATTCAAAGTAATTTTTGAAATAGTCCTTGAATATGCCTGACAATGTTTTTGTCTCTGGTAAATTATTAAATTCTTGAGAAGAATTAATCTTGTATTCCTCGAATTTTAAAGCCCTAGGTGAACTTGGAAGTAGGTTAAGTACCAAGAGCACAAGAGTTCCTAACCCAAGGATAAAATTAAGAAAAATAAGTGCCCAAGGTAAATCAGCATCATTTAATCTTCGAACAGTTAGAGCAATGAAGGACAATAAACTTCCAAAGAAATATAGGTTAAATACCAATTGAAAGAATGAAGCAAAAGTTTGCCATAAAGTCGTTAGTTGATAAAAATCTAATAAATTAAAAAAATGATAAGCTTTAAACAAGATAACAAATATTATGATATGAGTTAATAAGGCTGACCAAAAATCTTTACGACTAGTTTTTCTATTGAAAGTAAAAGCTCCTAGCCAAAATTTTTTATAAGCTTGAACCATATTTTTCCTCTCTATTTTTATGATTATTCATAAGTCCTTGAATCATCTTCTTCGTCAATGCCATATTTAGTTGGAAAAAGACAAAGAATATAAATAATGAAATTGATAAATCCAACAAAATAACCCATTTTTGCTAGAAAATCTTGATGAATAAACATTGTAACCAGCCCATAAATTGCAGCTACTCCAAAAATAAGAGCAATCCACCAAGGAAACCTAGCATCACGTAAACGACGAGCTGTCAAACTGATATTAGGAACAAGAATAGCTAGACCAATGAGAGCTGTAACAATAACTATTACTAATGCTCCACCCGTGGGGTTGGCATATAAGTCTGTCACCTGTTGAATAATTTCTTTTTGTGATAAAGTTGCAGATTGGCTCATTATTTTTCCAGCTTTGGGGATTGTCACCATAAAGTTTAAAATGCTGAGAATCGCAAATATGATTGAATTAGTCAAGAAAACCCACCAATAATCCGAACGATTTGAATAAGATTTTAAATCTCCTGCTTTTTTCCAATATTTGATGTATGCTTTAATCATTGTTATTCCTCTTTACTTATAATATTATTTACTGACAGAAGGTCAGTTATTTATTCCAAACTTTTTTATTAAGTAAACTCATATTTTTATTAAAAGATTATTTAAACATTTTTTCAATATTTTTATCTGGAATTACCCACATTGAAAAAATTAAGGCTGAACCAACAAGCATGATTACTGGAGCTATAAAATAACCTAATAAAATGCTGACAATATTGAGCACAACACTTAGGATATTTTTTCTAATCGTTGTCTCAGACGTTTTACGATGTCCATTGATTTTCAATAACTCTCTTGTCAAAAGTAGATAAATAAAATTCCCTAAGAAAAAGATAATCACATAGCCTAATTCTGGGATAAATGAATTAGGATAGATTGATACCCAGTTAGAAAAAATAGGAATAAGTGATAAGACAAAAAGAAAACTAATATTTATCCATAGAACTTTTCCATTAATTCTTTTGATGCTTTGAAAAAGATGATGGTGATTGACCCAGTAAATAGCAAGTATAAAAAAACTTACAAAATAGACACCCAGATGCGGAAGTAAAGCAATAAAACTTTGTAAGCTATCTGAATCTGGACGGACCAATTCTAAAACTAAGACAGTCATGATAATTGCGATGACAGCATCCGTAAATGCTTCTAAACGTGTTTTACTCATTTTTAACTCCTAAATTATAAAATACGACTTCAGTTTTTAAATTACAAACCTCTCCTTTCAGTACTATGGTTGATATCTCATTATAACATATTGAGTTTAATTCATAAAAGAACTTTAACAGAAGTTCTTAATGGTAAAAAATCTAATTTTACTTCATAATATTTCCTTTGGAGATAAAAAGCCCCAATAAATTGAGGCTTCAAATTTATAATAAAAACGCCCTTATCTTATATAGGAGAAGGCGTTTTTATCTATGGCTCTCTGACTTGGAAGTTGGCACATAGTATATAAAGATATTTTAGCCTTTTTCAAAAGGCTTGTCAGTAACATTTGCTAACAAATCAAAGAAATTTATCTATACTTAGTTTTTTTAATTTATTTTTTATCTTTTGATTTCTAAGAATTTGGATCAGCATTTCGCATAACATACAGATTATTCCCGCACAGGCACCAACAATACCTACGAACAAGAAAAAATAATTTTGATTATAATGCTCATAAAAAAAAAAAAAAAACAGGCCAAATTGATTAAAATTCAAATTTTATTTACTTTCACATATACTCCAATATTTTTAATAGTGTAACTACAATTTAATTTTAACATTGATTATTTCGTTATATACATATTTGTGGTTTCAATTTTACACTGATTATGATTTTGTCATCAAAAAGATAAAAAGTCCTGATTAAAAATCAAGACTTTTTCTTAATAATATTCGATTTATTTGCTCAATAAACGTTTAGCCTGAGCTAAGGCTTCTTTAGTTAAATCTTCACCAGCAAGCATTTTCGCAATTTCATTAACTCGTTCGTCAGCGTTTAATTTTCTAACTGTGGAAGTAGTAATATCATCGGTTGAAGCTTTTTCAATATAAAATTGTCTGTCGGCAATGGCCACAACTTGTGGAAGGTGAGAAATTGCAAGAACTTGCCCATGTCTAGCAATTTTATATATTTTATTAGCAATCGCTTGAGCAACACGGCCAGAAACACCAGTGTCAACCTCGTCAAAAACAATGGCTGTTTTATTTTCGCGTCTTGAAAAGCTTGATTTTATAGCGAGCATTAAACGTGAAAGTTCACCACCCGAAGCCGTTTTTGCCAGTGGTTTAAATCCTTCTCCCGGATTGGTTTGAATAAAGAATTCAACATGCTCATTTCCATTTGCCGAAAACTTTGCCCCTTCAAAACTAACTTTGAAATCAGCTTTTTCCATATAAAGCTCAGAAAGTTCGTGTTTAATATCTTTTTCAACTTCTTTTGCAATTTTATGGCGCGCTTCATTAAGTTTTTTACTTGCTTCAATGAGTTGAACTTGTGCAACTTTAACTGAATTTTCTAGATTTTCTGAGTCCTTTTCTGAACCCGTCAGTTCTGAGAGTTCAAGTTGGACTTTCTCTAAATAGTTCATCACATCGGACAGTTCTGGGCCATATTTTTTCTTCAAAGTAGTCAAGGTCATAATCCGGTCTTCAATTTGTAAAAGTTCCGCTGGATTAAATTCTAAATCACTCATGATTCTTTGAATTTGATTAGCAACTTCTTCTAATACATAATAACTTTCAGCGGTCTTGTCAGCAAGTTCTTGATAGTCATTATCAAAGTTACTAATTTTATCCAGTTCTGTCATTGTGGTTCGGATATTATTAAGACTTGAATAATCATTATCTTCATCATCAAGCGCTAGATAAGCACCACTAAGCGAATCAGCAATATTTTTAATATTATTTAACTTTTCTCGGCGATTAACTAATTGTTCATCTTCTTCAAGATTAATTTCCGCCGCTTCAATTTCTTCAGCCTGAAATTGAAGGATTTCAATTCTTTGAGCAAATTCTTGCTCATTTTTTTGTCGTAAATTGAGCTGTTGACGCAAATTTTTGAAGTTTTCAAATTTGAGTTTGTAATTATCTTTTATCGCATCAAAGGCTTCATCACCAAATTCATCAAGTAAACGAAGATGGCTTTTCGGATTCATCAATTCTTGGCTATCGTGTTGACCATGAATATCAACTAATAATTCACCCACTTGTCTTAGCGTAGCTAAATTAACCATTTGACCATTGATTCGACAAACGGAGCGACCATTGGCAAAAATCTCACGTCTTAAAATAATTTCAGAATCTACTTCTTCAAAGCCAAGTTCTAATAGTACCGCCTTCAATTCTGGAGTTTTATCAAAGAAAAAGAGACCTTCTATTTCGGCTTTGGTTGCCCCATGCCGCACAAAATCACTCGAAGCACGCCCACCTAATAATAAAGACATTGCATCAATAATTATTGATTTTCCCGCACCAGTTTCCCCAGTTAAAATCGTCATTCCACTCTCAAAGGATAGATGAATTTCTTCAATAATTGCAAAATTTTTGATTGAAATCTCTTGTAACATCAAAATTTCCTTTCTCAAAAATAAATGACAAGGCTATTAGTAAACTAATAACCTTATCTTTTTCCTACTTTGATTCTTTTTTACTGACAGCTATTAATTCGCTCAAAATATTCAGCAGAATTTTATCACAATATTCTTGTCAGTAAATTTAAAATTCTGTCAGTAAATTATAAAGATTTTTAGCATCTTCTTCCATTTCAAAAATAACTAAAGCACTATTATCATCAATAATGATTGAAAAAATATCATCGCCATATTCTTCCAAAAGATAATTTTTCACAAGACTCGTTGTCCCTGGATTAGCAAGAATCCAGAGCATATTATCTTTGATTTTTGTTCCCGTAATTGCTTCAAAAGCTAAGGCTTTATGAAGACTTGATTGTAAAACTTCCTTGTTTTTTGGTAAATCATAACGATAACCACCAGATTCAGCTGGCACCTTGATTAGAGCAAGTGATTTGATATCGCGGGAAACGGTCGCTTGAGTAACGTCAATTCCATGAGTTAAGAGGGTATTCACAAGTTCTTCTTGCGTTTTAATTTCGTTTTCACGGATAAATTGAGCAATAAAGTTTAATCGGTCTTCTCTTTTCATAGTTCTTCACTTTCTTTTTGTAAAACTGATTCAATATTAACCTGCTGAGCAATTTCTGCTTTTCCATCTTTAAGTAAATGGACAAGAAATTCAACGTTTCCAGCCCCACCCTTGATTGGCGAAAAGGTCAAACCTTTTACTGAAAAACCAAGTTGAGTGGCTGTTTTTAAAACTTTTTCAATAGTCATTTGGTGAACTTTAGAATCACGAATAATTCCATTTTTTCCGACTTGTTCACGTCCCGCTTCAAACTGCGGTTTAATAAGTGCTGCTACTTCGCCATTTTCTTCCAAAATTTCATAAAGTGGCGGTAGAATTAAATCTAAAGAAATAAAACTAACATCTATACTAGTAAATGACGGACTTCCTTGTCCAAAGTCAGCTAAAACAGCATTTCGGAAATTAAATTGTTCCATAACGACAACGCGTTCATCTGAGCGAATTTTCCAAGCCAATTGATTGGTTCCAACATCTAAAGCATAGACTAATTTGGCACCATTTTGAAGCATTACATCAGTAAAACCACCAGTTGAAGAACCAATATCAAGACAAGTTTTTCCATCAATTTCTAAATGGAATTCTTTAAGAGCCTTTTCTAATTTTAAACCTCCTCGACTAACATATCTTAACTTTTCACCTTTAAGACGAAGTTCTGTTCCATCATCAATTTTCTGACCAGGTTTATCATAACGCTCTCCTGATTTATTATCAACAACTAGACCAGCCATTACTCCTCTTTTGGCCTGCTCTCGTGTTTCAAACAAACCTTGATTCGTGGCAAGTACGTCAATTCTTTCTTTCATGTAGATCTTTCTTTATAGTAATTATACGTATTTTTCTTAGAAATGTAACTAATAATTTCTTTTTTTATTTCATTTTTTTAAATTATAACTTCAATCTCATCACGGCAATCTTTTGCTTTTTATTTCCAAAATCTTGTTCTGTTTCTTTGAATTTTATATATCCTAAGGATTTCCAAAATTTTATAGCAGAATTATTGACTTCTAAGACACCGATTCGTAAACTCTTTGCTCCTAAATCACGAACTTTCTCAATCAAAATTTTATGAACAGCTTTACCTAAACCTTGGTGACGGACAGCGGGTACAAATTCAAGTAACCCTAGCATAAATTCCCCTTTTGTTGGAAAATCCTTTATTAAATCAATCACACCGACTAAGTTATTATTTTTATCAAAAATACCATAATTGAATTTGTCAGTCAGCTTTTTTGCAGGTGGTAAATCATTTATGAAACTTTCCGTCTCTAGTTGTGGATTTGAAAAACCGCTCTCAAGAATTGCATAATCACTCGCTTTTTCAAAAAATTTTTCAATGATAGTTCTATCATTTTCTGTCAAAATTTTGATTTGAAAATCCATTTATTTCACTTCCAATTGTTCAATAATTTTAAAAATTTCAGAGCTGTCAGTAACTGATAAGTCTGTCAGTAATTTTTTAACCTCTGACAAGTTTTCCGTCAGTGATTTTTTTGCTCCCTCAAGTCCTAAATGAGCAACATATGTTGATTTTTCCTCTAAAATATCCTTACCTGGTGTTTTTCCAAGCTCAGCAAAAGTTGCTGTAACATCTAAAATATCGTCTCGAATTTGAAAAGCCAATCCCAAAATTTGCCCCACTTGACGAAGTTTTTCAACTTCATCCGTTGATTTTTGAGCAACAATTCCAGCAGCTACGAAAGGAAAAGTTAAAAGTCGCCCAGTTTTCAAGCGATGAATCTGCTCAATTTCAGCTAATGTCAACTCTTTTCCTCCACCAGCCATATCCAAGATTTGCCCCGCAACCATTCCATAAGAACCTGAAGCAAAGGCCAATTCACGCGTCAACGCTACTATTATTTCTGCTGATAAATCAGCAGTTGAAAGGATAAAGAAAGGGTCAAAAAATAAAGTATCACCAGTTAAAATTGCAGTTGCCTCGTCAAATTTCTTGTGATTAGTTAACTGCCCGCGACGATAATCATCATCATCCATTGCTGGTAAGTCATCATGGATTAAAGAACCCGTATGAATCATCTCAAGAGCGGCTGCCACATGATAATGAGTCTTATTCAGTTCTAAATCAAAAGCCTCTAATAGGTTTAAAAAAAGGAGAGGGCGAATTCGTTTACCGCCTGCCAATAAAGAATATTTTGCTGATTCGGCTAAGCCAGTTGGAAATTCAGCGCTTTCATAAAATTCAGTTAAAAAGTCTTCTAACTTTCGTATCTTCGTATCCATTACCCTAATTATACCAAAATTCACGACTAAAAACCGTGATGATTTGAGGAAATTTTTTATTTTTTAAATCCATTCCATTTTTATAAGTGAGCCTTTTGCTCATTCATTGCTATTACTCTTGTAATATTTTCACTTGTTCGCTCAACGTTCTTTGCACCGTCAGCCAAGGCATCTGACAAAGATTGTGCTTGACTCAAAATACCAAAAATAGCGGTCATACCTTCCTCATAAAGAACCTCTGCTCCATCCCCAATATATCCTGCCAAAGCAAAGCAAGGTTTCTTGTATTTTTTTGCAATTTTACAGACGCCATAAGGTGCTTTACCAAATTTTGTCTGATAATCCATTCCACCTTCACCTGTAAATACATAATCAGCTTCTTTAATTTTATCTTCTAAATATATTGTTTGTGCAACAAGCTCAATTCCTAATTGCATTTTTGCATTGGTAAAAGCAAGCAAACCTGCTCCCAAACCACCTGCTGCACCAGCTCCCGGTATATTTTTAACATCTTTTCCTAGATTATTATGAACAATTTCTGCATAATGCTTCAAGTTTTCATCCAATACTTTGACCATTTCCTCAGTTGCTCCCTTTTGTGGTCCAAAAACATAAGAAGCGCCATTATTTCCGATTAAAGGATTGGTGACATCAGTAGCAATTAATATTTCAATTTCTTCCACTCTTGGGTCAAAATCACTCATATCAATTGTTCTGACTTCTTTAAGGAAAGCTCCACCAAGCGGAATTTCTTCTTGGTCTTTATTTAAAAACCTAGCTCCCAAAGCACGAGCCATGCCAGAACCACCATCATTAGTCGCACTCCCACCAATGCCAATGATGATTTTATCTACTCCTTCATCCATTGCGGCCTTAATTAATTGTCCTGATCCATAGGTTGATGTAATCAATGGATTTCTATCTTCCAAAGCAACCAATTCCAGACCATTTGCCTTTGCCATCTCAACGACCGCCGTATTTGAGTTTCCCAAAATACCAAAATAGGCCTCTACATTTGTATTTGCAAATGAACCCTGTACTTTTTTATATACCCGTCGTCCACCCGTTCCATCAATCAAAGCATCTGTTGTTCCCTCACCACCATCAGCCATTGGCATGGAAATTATTTCAGCCTCAGGAAATACTTTTTTAATTCCTTTTTCCATTGCTTGACAAACTTCCAGCGCACTCAAACTTTCTTTGAAAGAATCTGGCGCTAATACAAATTTTTTCTTCATTTAATCTACTCTTTCTATAAAAGACTTGACCACAATTCTATTTACTATTAGTATATAATAAATAAGATTGATATTAGAATAATAGGCTTTTTTGTCAGTAAAATTTTGTTTAAAATAAAAAAACCTTGAAAAATCAAAGTTTTTTTATTTTAGTAGTCTTTCTGTTCCGGAGAGAAATCACTCTCCCGATCATTTTTTCCAACTATTTTTACTAATGTTTCTTCCGCTTCATTAAGTGTTTTTTTCAAAGTTTCCGAAATTTTCATTCCTTTTTGAAATTCAGCAATAGCATCTTCCAACGCTACATCACCAGACTCTAACTTACGAACAATATTTTCTAACTCTGCCAAATTATCTTCAAATTTTACATCTTCTTTTTTTGTTGCCATTATTTTACCTCCACAATTACTTTTCCGTCAGTCAATTCAACATCTAAAGTCTGACCTTTTTTCACATCACTTACGGATTTAATAATCTTTCCCTTTTCGTCAGTAACGAGGGAAAAACCACGGGCTTTTATTTTTGAGATATCTAATAAAAGTAAAGACTGATATAGTTGCTCCGTCTTATTCTTCTTAGCTTCAACTATCTTTCCGTAAGTCGGAATTAATTTCCCAGCTGACAGCTCATAACGGTGTTTCATATTTGCAACTTTATTTTCCGTTAGCACTGACAAACGTTCACACAGACGGTCAAGTTTTTGTAAGTGTCCATCGTACAAGCGTTCTGGCTGTCTAAAAACGACTGACTGGCTTAATTTATCTACTCGTTCACGCCTTATTTTAATTAAATGTGTTAAGCGGTTAAAAAGTCGTTTTTCCTGCTCATTCGCCCAATTTATTAAATCAACCTTCGTATTTGGTGTTGCTAATTCGGCTGCCGCTGTTGGAGTCGCTGCACGACTATCAGCAACAAAATCAGCTAAAGTCACATCTGTTTCATGTCCAACCGATGAAATAATTGGAATACGTGATTCAAAAATTGCTCGAACCACAATTTCTTCATTAAATCCCCATAAATCTTCGATAGAACCACCACCACGACCAATAATCATGACATCAAAATCACCACGTTCATTAGCTCGACGGATATTTTCAGCAATTTCTTCAGCCGAACCTTGTCCTTGAACTTTTGTCGGATAAAGAACGATTTGGCTCATCGGAAAACGACGTTGAACCGTCGTAATAATATCTCGAATGACCGCTCCTGACGGGCTAGTTACCACAGCTATTTTCTTAGAAAATTGTGGCAAAGTTTGTTTCCAACGTTGTTCAAATAGCCCTTCAGCAGTCAGTTTTTTCTTCAACTGTTCAAACTTAACCGCAAGAGCTCCAACGCCATCTGGAACTAAACTTTCAATATTTATAGAATAAGAGCCAGAAGGTGGATAAATACTGATTCGACCAACAGCCAAAACTTTCATCCCCTCTTCCAATTCAAAGTCTAATTTGCGAAATTGTCCCGCCCACATCGTAGCTTGAATCACGGCACCCTCATCTTTAAGTGCAAAATATTGATGATTTGGTCTTCTTCTAAAATTTGAAATTTCTCCTGTCAAATAAACCCGTTCAAGATATGGATCACGGTCAAATTTCGCTTTTAAATATTTTGTTAAGGTTGATACTGATAAATATTCTGTCATTCCCTCACTCTTTAGTTCTTAATTAAACTTTTTTACTAATCATTCTGTTAGTAAGATTTCTACTGCTAAAATCGAAAAAAAGTAAAAAGTTTATCTTCAAAAAACTTCTAACTTAAAAATAAGTCCTTAGAAATTACTATAAACTTAGTTACTCTTTTATTAATTAACTATTTATTTTCGTTCATTTTTCTACTTGCTGCACGAACTGTCTGTTCCATGAGCATTGTAATCGTCATCGGACCAACTCCACCAGGTACTGGGGTAATCAAACTTGCAACATTTTTTACTTCATCAAAATCAACATCACCATGAAGTTTTCCATCTTCATCACGGTTCATTCCAACATCAATTACAACTGCACCTTCTTTGACATCCTCAGCTTTAATCATCCGGTCACGACCAATAGCAACTACCAAAATATCAGCTTCCTTAGTCAATTCGCGCAAGTTTTCTGTTTTTGAATGAGCAATTGTCACAGTAGCATCAGCCATCATTAATAATTGCGCCATTGGTTTTCCGACGATATTTGAACGACCAATCACAACTGCACGTTTACCAGAAAGTTCCACATTATATTCACGGAACATTTCCATAATACCGGCTGGAGTTGAAGGAATCATCAGAGGATTTCCAGACCACAAACGTCCCATATTCATTGGGTGAAAACCATCCACATCTTTTTCTGGATCAATAGCTAGTAAAACCTTTTCTTCAGAAATATGTTCTGGCAATGGCAATTGTACCAAAATACCATGCCATTGTTCTGATTGATTATACTGTTCAATTAAATCTAACAGTTCTTGTTCTGTCACTGTTTCTGGTAGACGAACCACACTAGAATTTAATCCAATTGCTGTGGCTTGTCGTGCTTTATTTCGGACATAAATTTGACTCGCAGGATCTTCGCCCACAAGAATAACGGCAAGACCTGGAACATTGTCCGCTTCTTTTAATTTATCGACTTTAACTTTCAACTCAGCTTGCATTTTAGCAGCAAGTGCTTTTCCATCTATCAAGTTCATAGAACTATTATACCATAAGCCAACATTCATCCTCTAATCATTATCATTCCTTTTTCTTTCTTTATTTTAAATTGTTCGTAATTTTTAATAAAGAAATAATTCCAAATTAAAAAGAAACTTCTTTCCAAAGAAAAGAAGTCCTTAATTAAAATATACTACTCAAAACCTTTTTTATATTTAACTTTTCCAATAGTTAACGTTGCCACTAAGCCTAATCCCAATTCTGCTAATACTAAACTTAAATCGTCATCAGCACCTGTTTTGGGAAGTTCTTCTTTCGTTACAGTTGGTACAAGTTGTAAGCTCGTTGCGCTTAATGAATTTGAAAGACTTGGACTACTTGATACCTTAGAAATTAAAGTCGAAACTTTTGCTTCATTCGAAGGTAAATTTGAGTCACTCAAGTTATTTAGTTTCATTTCTGAAGTATACGAACTATTCGAAATTAAACTTGAGCCATTTTTATCATTAGCTTGTAAATTTGGATTAGTCAACATACTTGAAGATGTTGTTGAACCACTTGACTCAGATGAAGTCAAACTTGCACTACTTGATTCATTTGAACTCAGACTTGAATGACTTGAATTTTCAGAAGAGGGACTTGTAGTACTAGTTTGATCAGTATTTGAATTTGAATCACTTATCCCACTAGAATTTGTAATACTACTTTCGCTTGAACTTAAACTTGAAACGCTTGATCCCTCTGCGCTTGAATCTGAGCTACTTACCCCAGCTGAACTTGAGTGATTTGAGTCCACCGAAGATGAACTTGCAGTACTACTACTTTCACTGGAAGTTGAACTTGAAGAACTTGAGCCCTCTGAGCTTGAATCTGAGCTACTTACCCCAGCTGAACTTGAGTGACTTGAGTCCACCGAAGATGAACTAGCAGTACTACTTTCACTGGAAGTTGAACTTGAAGAACTTGAGCCCTCTGAGCTTGAATCTGAGCTACTTACCCCAGCTGAACTTGAGTGACTTGAGTCCACCGAAGATGAACTAGCAGTACTACTTTCACTGGAAGTTGAACTTGAAGAACTTGAGCTCTCTGAGCTTGAATCTGAGCTACTTATCCCAACAGAACTTGAGTGACTTGAGTCCGCCGAAGATGAACTAGCAGTACTACTTTCACTGGAAGTTGAACTTGAAATGCTTGAACTCTCTGAGCTTGAATTTGAACTATTTACTCCAGCAGAACTTGTTTGACTTGACTCTACCGAGGATGAACTTGGGACACCACTTTCACTGGAAGTTGAACTTGAATCATTAGAAGTCGAACTTGAAGTATTTGCTTCACTAGAATTAGAACTCGTGTTGCTTGATACATTTGAAGATGAAGTTGAACTACTAGCTGCACTTGATGAAGAACTGGCACTACTGCTTGATTGGCTACTATTAGCACTAGAATTTGGATTAACTGTTGAAGCACCAACACTTGGAGTTAAAGAATTGATAATTGTCGTTATTCCATTAAGTGCATTATTAACAAAATTATTAACATTATTTTGTATTTGACTAATGATATTCGAAAGGTCATTTTCGATAGCTCCAAGACTTGGTAAGTTATTTACAATACCTGTCGCACTTTCAACAATATTATTGATAGCACTTTGCAATTGATTGACCACTTGGTTAAGAATATCCGAATTTTGTATTTGACTAATGGTATTCGAAAGGTCGTTTTCGATAGCTCCAAGACTTGGTAAGTTATTTACAATCCCCGTCGCACTTTCAACAATATTATTAATAGCACTTTGCAATTGATTGACCACTTGGTTAAGAATATCCGAATTTTGTATTTGACTAATGGTATTCGAAAGGTCATTTTCGATAGCTCCAAGACTTGGTAAGTTATTTACAATCCCCGTCGCACTTTCAACAATATTATTAATAGCACTTTGCAATTGATTGACCACTTGGTTAAGAATATCCGAATTTTGTATTTGACTAATGGTATTCGAAAGGTCATTTTCGATAGCTCCAAGACTTGGTAAGTTATTTACAATCCCTGTCGCACTTTCAACAATATTATTGATCGCATTTTGCAATTGATTGACCACTTGGTTAAGAATATCCGAAGCACCAACAGGAAGATTACCAAGTGAGTTTAGACTATTTTGGACCGTGTTCTCAATAGTGGATAAGGCTGTTGAACCAAGGCTTGTAAGATTACCCAAACTATTATTTACTTGGTCAAGAAGGCTGGAAACTCCAGTTAAATTCGCAACTTCTCCCAAAGATGCTCCAGTAAGATTATTTAATATTGGGTTTAAAACATTATTAACTGTAATACCTACAAGAGGAATATTACTAATAGTTGGAGATAATTGACTCCAAGCAATTTGACCTGCTCGATTAATTGCTGAATTAACTACTAAACCAGCCAAGTAGTTGACAAGATCATTTCCTTGAAGAGAGACAAGTGTGTCTATATCAAAATTAACACCACCCAAGGCATTGGAAGTTGTCGTATTAAGTTGATTAACAATCCCACTTGTTACAGTACTTATTGCACTAAGTACTGGGCTTAGTACTAGATTTGCCCCCGGAATACTTGAAAGTCCTGGAATTGTTGGATTTTCAAGAAAATTAAGCATAGCAGCAGGGCTCATTGATGGGATGGCATTAAATGCCGTCACAATCTGCCCTCCAACTAATGGAATTTGGCTAACATCTAAACCTGCAGATTTCATTCCATTTAATAGAAAGGCCCCAGGATTAGCAGCAGCTTCCTGAATATTTCCAACAATATTGACAATTTGTTCAACACCATTAAGAGCTGACGCGGCTGTAGTCATTCCTGGAATATTAAAAGTTCCAAGAGTGTTTAAAATATTTTCTAAACCACTAATTCCCACTGTCGAAATTGCTTGATTTACAAGATCTCCGAGTGTTGTGTTAAGAATAGCTGAACCACTTGTTGTAGCAGGCGCTGCTGCAGCTAGTGCCTGAGTAAGCATTGGTACCACGGACGAATTAGTCGCTAGAATAGCTGTAAAAGAAGCAACAGCAGCACTTGAACCATTAGGCACTACTATTTTCCGCAAGATTTATTTCCGAACTTTGAGAAGTTGATCCAATACCACTATCAATTGCTGAACTTTCACTCAAAATTACTGATGAACTTGTTGAACTTTGAGAGACAGCTGCCGAATCAACGCTGTCTGCAGCATTAGAAGAACTTAATATAGAATTGCTGATATTATCATTTGATGAGCTTGAATCAGCAAGTGATACAATATTGTTCGTAGCAGTTTGAATAACCGCTGTACTTATCGTATTTTGGCTTTCATTAATTGAGTTGCTACTATCTGAAACATCTGAAGTCATTCCCTCAGTATCAGTTTCTACTGTGTTAGCCAGTGAATTATTAGAACTTTGGTCACTAGCTTGTTCGTAAGCAACTTGATTTTGACTAGCAGCAACATCACTATTTGTCGACGAAGCTAGTGCTGAATAACTTGTTTCTTCTGTAATACCACTAATTTGCTGACTACTATCAACTGCTGTGTCCGCTTTTACATTTTGGTCAGTAATCGTTCCTGAAACGATAATTAAAGCTATGCTGAAGTAGCAAATAACCAACTTTTCCCTGATTTCCAGGTTCTAAAATGGGACTTGGAGATAACAGTAGACACTTCTGGCCGTATTTTTTTCATTTATTCTCTCCTTGCTGATACTTTTTATAAAGTATCACTACGATTATATATCATGATATAACATTTAAGTTACAAAAGAAACCTTTCTATTGTTATTTCGTAACATTTATAGAATACAACTTTTTTCCTTGACTTTGATAGTTTACAAATGTAAACTATATATAGATAGAAATTTCAAAGCATTCATTTAGGAGGAAAATATGTCAAATAAAACTCATTCGTCTAATCACGAAGAAATGATGTCTGAGCATCATCACAATCATGAAATGGTGGATATGAAGCACGAAAACCATGAGATGCATGGCATGGATAATATGCATGATATGGACAATATGGATATGATGAATCATGGAGGACACATGATGCATATGGGTGATATGAGTAAAAAGCTCAAAGTGGCTATCATTCTAATGATTCCCCTTCTACTCATTTCACCAATCGCTGGCTTTACTATCCTTAAATTCCCCGGAAGTGAAATTTTGCAACTCATCCTTGGTACAATTATCTTCTTTTACTCTGGGACTCCTTTTTTTAGCGGAGCAAAAGGTGAATTAAAAAGCCGTAAGCCAGCCATGATGATGCTGATTACAATGGGAATTACCGTTGCCTATGCTTATTCTGTTTATGCCACAATCATGAGTCTTAACGGACATATGGGCATGAACTTCTGGTTTGAACTGGCAACTTTAATTGTTATTATGTTGATTGGTCACCTGATTGAGATGAAAGCAATCATGGGTGCTGGCGATGCATTGAAAGATTTAGCAAGCCTTGTTCCCAAAAAAGCTCACTTAAAAAGTGGGAAGGATGTGGAGCTTTCAGAACTAAAAGTTGGCGATTTACTTTTAGTGAAAGAAAATGAGAAAATACCTGCAGATGGCCTTATATTAAGTGAAGCGCTCGTTGATGAGTCAATGATTACTGGTGAAAGCCAAGCAGTCAATAAAAAAACAAATGACCTTGTTTATGGTGGTTCCCTCAATCAAAACCAACCATTTGAGATGAAAGTCACAACCCTTGGAAAAGATTCATTTCTCAATCAAGTGGCCGAATTAGTCAAGAAAGCCCAAGCTCAAAAATCTAATTTGGAAAATATGGCTGACAGAGTGGCTGGTTACCTTTTCTATACTGCACTTATTGTCGGTATCTTCTCATTAATTTTTTGGACAGTTAGCTCTAACTTTAGTTTTGCTCTACTTCTTGCGGTTTCTGTTTTTGTAATTGCATGTCCACACGCTTTAGGTCTTGCGGTTCCACTTGTTGTTTCTCGCTTAACCAGTATTTCTGCTAAAAATGGTTTATTAATTCAAAACAGAACTTCTCTAGAAAAAATAAATACAATTAAATATGCCTTAATGGATAAAACGGGAACATTAACTGACGGTAAGTTTATTGTTCGTAATGTTATTGATTTTACTGATGAAACAGAAATTCTCCAAATCATGGCAGCACTTGAAGGAAGTTCCACTCACCCGATTGCTCAATCAATCGTTTCAGCTGCTAAACCTCTTGAAAATCTAAAAGTTGAAGCGGTTGAAAATATTCCAGGAGTTGGAATTAAAGGGCAAGTTAATCAAAACTTTTATCAAATTGTTAACTATAAATATCTTCGTGAAAATCAACTTTCTTATGATGAACAAAAGATTGCTCAATATTTAGATTTAGGTTTAACTGTATCTTTCCTAATCAATGAACAAGAAGATGTTTTAGGATTTATTGCCTTAGGAGATTCTCCTAAAGCAGACGCAAAAGCCTTTATTAATGGTTTATTATCCCAAGGAATTACCCCTGTAATGCTCACGGGTGATAATAAAGAAACTGCTCAAAAAATTGCTAGTGCACTAAATATTCCCGAATTTAGAGCGGAATTAAAACCTGAAGATAAAGCAGAAATTGTGAAAGAGTACCAAAAGAAAGCCGGCGTGCTTTTCATTGGTGATGGTGTCAATGATTCCCCAGCTCTTGCAACTGCTACGATTGGTTTTGCGATTGGAGCAGGAACTTCGGTTGCTATCAGTACCGCTGATGTCGTCCTAGTTAACTCCAATCCAAGTGACGTCTTGGATATGATTAATATCTCCAAACGCATGCTTAGAAAAATGAAACAAAACCTCTGGTTTGGAGCAGGCTATAACATTATTGCTATTCCTGTTGCAGCGGGTATTCTTTATCCATTTACAGGGATTTATATTGACCCTCTCATTGCAGCAGTCCTGATGTCAATCTCAACCGTGATTGTCTCAATCAACGCGATGGGATTGAGGTATGATAAAAAATAGAAGAGCCTATGCTCTTCTATTTTTTTCATACTAATTATGAAACTTTTATCACTTAAATATACTTAAAGATTAAGTATGATATCACACAAATACTAATGATTGTAATGATATTTTTTAAATATGATTTATTTTTAAATGATTTTAGAATCTTTCGTTCATAATCATTTAATTGACTCCCTTGATGAACTAAAAAATAAATATTACCTCTAAGATAACGATTAGCATCAAAAACATCAAAGACTCCTTGAAGTAAATAATCTTTAGTATCTTGAAGCAGTTTTTTTATTTCTAATCTAACCTCATTAGAATCAAGATAAATATCTATATTTTCCATAAACACTTGATAGCTTTTTCCTCTTTTAATTTTTCTTGGCTTTTGTTTAGTAAGACTATCAAAGCTAACGAGTCCATTTCTTTCATAATGAACCTCATTCTTATGTCCTTCGTTCCATCTCTTTATAGGCTCTTGCATATTTTTTAAATTGGCCACAATCTGCTCAGCATTTTTGGCTTTTTCTTCACTCGTCTTCTCGTTATTTTTAAGAGATTTATTTTTATCTTTGGTCAAAAATATATCGTCTAAATTTTCTGAGCTATCATTGTACGCCATTTTCTCATTTCTTCTATCCTTCATTCATTTTTTTTGAAACTCCTTTCCCATTCTTTTCATGTGTCTTCTTTTTTTCTTTCTTCTTACCCTTATTTTTGCCCGCTTTCTTTTTTCTCTTTTTCTCCTATCCTCAACAAGCCACTTTGTGTTTGTTGGTTTAATCCATAGTTTTGGCTCAAACATCTTTTATTTTCCACCTAAATATTTACATTTTTTTCAAATACTGCCTCATTAAATATTCTTCAACTGAGACTATATCAACTTTCTCAAAATCACTAAACAAAACCTCAGAAAGTTCTTCACCAATAGAGTCATATAATGGGGAGTCTATTTTTCCTAAAAATAGACTCTCTTCTTTCATTTTCATTTCTCGGAAAAAACTCTTTAAAAAATTCCTTCCTTTTTCATTTTTTTAGCAGCTTGTAACGTTTAGGAATTGTTATGATAAATGTCGTCGAAATTGAACTTAAAATCATCATTACAACAAGTGCAACTAAAAAAATAATATTAGAATAATCAATAAAATAAATTGACATAAATATCATTATAAGAGGAGCAATCCAAGCGATTATATAAAATATTGATGCCTTATAAATCTTATTGAACAGATAAGCGTCATAT
Organism: Lactococcus sp. KTH0-1S; assembly: GCF_052544945.1. NCBI lineage: Bacteria > Bacillati > Bacillota > Bacilli > Lactobacillales > Streptococcaceae > Lactococcus > Lactococcus sp. KTH0-1S. Next base: position 884,205 of record NZ_CP195165.1, on the reverse strand, counting down.
ACTTTGTCATTTTTTTTGACAACAAGCCTGCCACTAGAAATAACCTTCTTGTTTCTTTTTGCTTGATAAATTGGCAGAAGAATGGAAGAAATAAAAATGATAAGCCACATTGACAGTACAACTATAATTTTATTTGTGGGGCTAATCATAAGAATATTTCCTTTAAAAATTATTCCCAAAACAGTTGCTATCGAACCAGATACACCCACTAACTGAGGAACATTGTTAGTCTTTTGTTCTGAATCAGTAAATAATCGGTAAGTTTCAGTATCAATAAAATAGTCAACGCCCTCATTTGTCAGTAGAAATATTTTTTCTGAAATTACCATTTTCTCTTGTTTTTTTCTCCCATATAGCAACAATTCTTGCTTTTTTAATTGCCAAAATTAAATATGGAAAGAGTAAAGTGAACAGAAAAAATACAATACCATATAGAATAAACAGTCTAGGTTCTGAAGTTGTAACATATAGTCCTCCAAATATTGGAGTTAAGATTAAGAAAAACAAACAGATTAATATAACTATCCTAATATGCTTTTTCACTTCTCTAAGTATCCTCAACTTTTTTTCGGGCACCAACACAATAGCTTTGTATTTCCAAGCTTTTAATCCTCTATCCAAGTCTTTAAATCTTGGATAATCAAACATTCTCTCAACAAAATATAAAAGAGAAGTGATAAGAACTGTTAAAATAACCATTCCTAAAACTAAAGATATTTTTACCAGATAAGTTGGTGAAGAAATAATCGATTGTGCTAACACTCCAAGAACAGTTGCTAGAATCCCTGAAAATTGAGCAAAATTTTTCCTCTGATTTGAAGAAGAATTATTAATCTCAGTTTTTATATAAAAAAGCTGAAAGGTCTGTGTATCAATGTAATATCTCTTCCCAACTTCTTCATATAAAAATTGTTTATGAGAATCAAAGATAGAACTTTTCTTTTCTATATTTACCATTATCTACCTCCTTCTTTTTTTAATTTTATCGTAAATAAAATCAAAACCAACACCAAGAGCCGCACCTATTCCAATTCCAATAATTGTACCAACCCCAGGAGCAAGAGCAGTCCCAAGCATTCCTCCAATTTCTTCTGCAACATATCCACCTGCTACATCTCCCACCGCACTCAGTCCAGCATGAACAGCCGTTTTATTTAGAGCATCATTTTCATCCTCTCCCGATACAATCTGTGTCCCATAGTCCACAAAACTACTTATTTGCCAAGGAGCAAATCGTGTCACATTTTTTAGGCTTTCTCCCAAACTAGAAGACCATACACTTTCTCCAAAATTCAAAAGTGAGTTATCTTCTTTATCCGTGGAATAATTTACTTTAGATGAATTATTCCCACCTTCTTCTGCTACAAGTTGAGCTTCTTTAGAATAATAGGCAGATTGTGGGACATAATTTGGATAGTAGGCTCCGCTAGAACTACTATATCCACCTGATGAATAAGCATAACCTCCAGAGTAATAGTAGCCTCCACCATAACCATAACTATCATAAGTTGGTGCATAATAAACCACAGGTAAAATATAATTTGGCACATACTCATAGCCATTGGCATAATAAGTCGTCGCATAAGGATTACTCGTGTTATAGTAAACAATCGGTGGCACATATTTGTAGTAAACATCTAACGTTTCATCAGTTTTCGGATAAAGTCCTGACTCTGTGGTGCTTCCTTCGATGTAGTAATTACCAAAGTTATAAGGGACATTGACCGAATATGGCTTGTTATAAAGCCCCGTGATTGATTGTTGTCCTAGATAAATACCGTCCGTACCATAATAATCATAAGTGACGGTACTTTGGATATGATAATAATCACCAACTATTATTGTGCTCCCATTTCTGTGCTGACTTTCTTGTCCATAAGCATAATGTGGGAATTTACTGGCTGGAACATTCCAAGAAACATTTGGAAACCAGATAAATTGATGTTGGGGAACGATAAGCTGATTGTTTTCGTCCGCATCATAATAGTTAAGATAAACAATATCTCTGACTTGGGTCGTCAAATGTGCTTGAAGCGCTGAACCAAAGAGGTCATAGCGAACCCCTTGCGAATATTGATAAGAATCTCCACTACGTACTGGTGCTGGACTATAAAAATCATAGTCAAAGTTAGAGAGAAAACCGACACCCAGATAACCACCATAAGGGAGACTAGCTTGACCATTCAAGTCGCTATCAGGGCTTGTCGTATCATAAATAACACCACTTGAATCGGTCGCAAGATTAGTGGTCTTTGGAATGACCGTTAAAAGGTTAGCAAGATTGGTCTTGACTCCTTGTGCCATATCAATATCCGTTGTGATAAAAGAGGCGAGAACAGGGATTTGAAAATTCGTGTTATGGGCGACAATTTGATAATTGAGGGTGACATTATTTGCCCCGTAGTAGAGGGCGACAATCGAGTTTCCGTCGGAGTTGGTAATGTTTTGTTCGCCTGTAAAAGCCAATCCAATCGGACAGTCAGACGTACTTTCTGCGGGGGCTTGCCAGCTTGATTCATCTGTTGAAATGACTTTGTAGATCAAATCTAGATTCATTCCGGCTAGGGTCCTTCCAACATTAGTAATTCGTCCAGAATCTCCTGCATTCATAGTATAAGTGGTCGCAGGTATGGTCGGGCCGTCCGTTTGTCCAAAGTTTTCAGTACTGATTTGACCTGTTGTTTGACCTGTGATTGGAATAACCTCTGTATTTGCCGACCAATGAAGACCATCAGGCGTTAAAAAGTTATTGGGCACAAGGTTGTTAGCCTTGATTGTAATATTGATACCATCTAGCGTGGCTGGTCCTGTAATGTCATTTGCGACTGAACCGGTCGCTTCAATAGTGCTTATTGCAGGGTCTTGACCATTGGCTTGACTGGCAATTGAACCATTTGTGAGAGCAGGATTTATGATTGTTCCGCTCGCCGACAGGCTTGAAGCAATTGTGACGTTTGCTTTTGATGAATCAAGGGGAACACTTGGGGCTTTTGAAGTTGAGGCCTTTGAAATCAATGAAGCTGAAACCTCTGAAGAATTAGAGCCTGTTTCTTCACTTGAAGTCTGAGCCGAACTGGTTGAAGATGATGAAACTGAACTGGCGCTTAGGGTTGTGCTTGCCTGCGAAGTTAGTGAGTTTGCCTCTTTAGTTCGCGTTTCTGCCTGTGAACTTCCTGTATTTCCTTCGGTTGTCGAATCAGATGCGGCAAGAGAAGAATTTACAGTTGGATTGGTGACAGCTTCAGTTTGGCTTGGTGGGCTAACAGCCAAATTTTCATCAGCCTTTACTGCTAAAGGCTGACTAGTTACAAACAAACTTAAAAGAATTCCAGTGCTAAGTAACCAAAATTTACTTGATGACTTCATCTGAAAGTGCTTTTTCTGATTTTCCAATGCAAAACCTCCTTTTAGTGAATATTTTTTGTTTTCTGATTATTTAACATTATACGCTTAATTAGAAATTTTGGTAAAAATAAAGTAATTATTTTAACTTAATTTAAAAACAAGACTTTTAGAATACAAAAAAGCCCACCAAAAGTGGTAGGCTGCTATTTCACTAAAGCACCAAATCATCATATTCTTGCACTTTTACACGCGCTTTTGCTTTTTCTTATCATCTAAAGCAAAAAAAGCCATTATAAAATGACCTTTTCTTTTAAATCAATCCTTTAGATTTTAAATATCTTTCTGCTACTTTTGCAGCATCTTCTTGTTTGACATTAACATCATAATTCATCTCAATCATCTCTTGGTCAGTAATTTTTCCTGACAGTTTATTGAGAATCTTTTTGAGTTCAGGATATTTTTTTAATAAACTTTCTTTCATCAATGGTGCTGCTTGGTAAGGTGGGAAAAGATTTTTATCATCTTTCAGGACAGTCAGATTATATTGCTTGATTTGACTATCAGTAGAATAAACCTCAGCGACATTCACAGCACCAGAATTTAGTGCTTTATAAATTAAACTATTTTGCATGGTTTTGACATTTAAATCAAGACCATAAAGCTTTCTCAAACCAATATTTCCATCTGAACGATTAGCAAACTCAACGTCAAAGCCTGCAGTTAAACCTGAAACATTCGCTAAATCAGAAATTTTGGTGAGCTGATGCTCTTTAGCAAAATCAGATTTGACGGCAATTGCATATGTATCTTGAAATTTCATTGGGGACAGATATGTAAATTGATTAAGTTTTTTTATTCCTTCTTCTGCCTTTTGCCAAACGACATTAGGATCAGTTGAACTCACTGGATCTTTCAAAAATGTTGAAGTAATGGTTCCTGTGAATTCAGGATATAAATCAATTTTTCCAGCTTTCAAAGCATTATATAAGAAAGTGGTATCACCAAAATTAGATTTTAAGTTCACGCGAATATTACTATCTTTTTCAATCATTAGTTTATACATGTTAATCAAAACATCAGGTTCTGCTCCCAATTTACCAGCAATTGTAATTTGTGGATGATTAGAAGTTTGAGGTCGATAATAAGAGCCTCCAAGAACGAGTAAGCCAATGAAAAAACTGATGAGAATTGTTTTTATCTTGGCTTTTTCTAAAAATTTTAAAAGACTACTGAAAATAATCGCTAAAAGTGCTGACGAAATTGCTCCAATTAAAATCAATGAAACATCATTCATATTGATTCCGAGTAGAATAAAGTTCCCTAAACCTCCAGCACCAATCAAAGCAGCTAGTGTTGCGGTACCAATGACCATAACTGTACTCGTCCGAATTCCTGCCATGATAAAGGGCATCGCTAATGAGAGCTCAAATTTCATCAATCGTTCTCTTCGATTCATCCCAAATGCTGTTGCAGCTTCGATTAAAGAAGGTTCAATTTGCTCTAAACCAGTATAAGTATTTTGAACAATAGGGAAAATCGCATAAACAACAAGAGCGACAATTGCTGGTAAACTTCCAATTCCGATGAATGGAATCAAGAGTCCTAGCAGTGCCAAACTTGGTATAGTTTGAAAAATTCCAGTGACTTGCAAAACTGGTTCAGCAATTTTGGGAAGACGTCGCAGCAATAAAGCTAAAGGAATCGAAATCAGAATTGCAATAAAAATTGATATTAATGAAATCTGGATATGTTCTAAAAGCGCCTGCCAAAATTGGCCTTGCTGGCTTTGAAAAGTTGAAATTAACTGATTCATTTGTCACCTCCTGCGATATAGCATATAATATCATCTGAGGAAATCGACTTGCCCTTGTATTTTAAAACTTCCTTATCAGAAAGACGATTAATTATTTCCGAAATAGCTGTATTGTCAGCAACTTCTTGGGCTTCTGGATTTACTGACAGCTCTGTCAGTAATAAATTTTCAACAGAAACCGTTGATAAATTCTGACGGTATTCTTTAAAAAATGTTTTAACGAAATCATTTGCCGGATGTTGATAGATATCTGCTGGTTCAGCAATTTGTTGGATTAATCCATCATTCATTACAGCGACTCTGTCAGCTAAATAGAGTGCTTCATCTAAGTCATGTGTCACAAAGACCACTGTTAAATTCATTTTTTTCTGTAGGTCTTTGATAAATATTTGTAATTGACGCCGTGAAATTGGGTCAAGTGCTGAAAAAGGTTCATCCATTAAGACAATTTTGGGATTTGCGGCAATGGCTCGTAAAATTCCTACCCTCTGTTGCTCACCACCTGATAATTCACTAGGTTGGCGTTGAGCGTAATCTTTAGGGTTCAAACCAACTAAATCAAGTAGCTCATTGGTTCTGTCAGCAATTTTTGCTTTATCCCACCCCTTCATTTCAGGAATTAAAGCAATATTTTCTGAGACAGTCAAATTAGGAAAGAGAGCAATTTGCTGCAGCACATAGCCCACAGATAAGCGCAATTTTCGTAAATTTGCCGTTGGTATTTCTTCATTATTGATTAATATTTTTCCCTCACTTTGAGTGACTAATTGATTAATCATTTTTAAAGTGGTCGTTTTCCCACTTCCACTAGGCCCCACTAGCACAAAAAATTCTTGGTCTTTAATTGTAAAATTAGCATGATCAAGAATTTTTTTGTCAGCAAAAGCCTTGGACACATTCTGGAATTCAATCATGAATGTCCTCATTTCTATCAGTAAAATTTACTGACAGCTTGGAAATAAAGTCTGTCAGTAAAAATTTTATTCTGCCGTAACTCATTGTTTCTACTATTATAGTATCAGCAGTAATTTATTTTCTGTCAGTAAAAATATTCTAAATCACTAGCCACTGTTGGATAAGTGAAAATCATTTTTTCAACATCCGCCAAAGTCATTTTTTGTTGAATTAAAATATTAATTAAATTAATCACTTCATCAGCCACTGAACTTACCGTTGATGCCCCCACGATTTCTCGCTTTTCATTGAGTGCAACTTTTAATTTTGCCAAGGGGTCATTAATTCTTTTATAAGTATACCAAGAACTTAAATCTAAAGCCTTAGTATGAAGCCCTTCACCTGACATATGGCCAACCTCAGCCAGTTTTGCCGTTCCAAAAATGATTGTAGGAATTGCTGGATAAGCAATTTTTTGTGGTTCATCCTTAACTAAATTTTCACCTAAATAAGCTCCTTCAAAAGAAGAAACAGGCGTCAAATGAGGTTGATTTTTAGAAAGTACATCTCCCATCGCATAAATTTTAGAATTACTTGTTTGTAAATATTCGTTTACCTTGATGCCTTTAGCATCCGTTTCGACACCTACTTTTTCTAAATTTAGCTTATCACTATTTGGCTGACGGCCTACTCCCGCAATCACTAAATCTGTTTTATGTTCAAAATCAGTCCCATCAGTCAGTAAAAATCCGTCAGCAACTTTTTCGACTTTATCTACAGAAATATCCTCGATAAATTTAATACCTTGAGCTTTAAGGTAACTAATAAATTCATGCCCCATTTCTTCATCAAAATGAGCAACACTCGCTTTTTTACGTGAAATAATAGTAACATCGCTCCCAGCCGCTTTAGCAATTTGAGCCAATTCTAAAGAAATTGGACCACTTCCTAAAAAGCTGATTTGAGCGGGAAATTCTTCAAGCGCTAAAAAATCATTACTTGTTTTTAAAAATTCTTTTCCAGCAATATCTAAAAGACGTGGGCGGCTTCCGGTTGCGATAATGTAAGTTTTAGCTTGATAAGTTTTCCCTTCAACTTCAAGCTCTCCTTGGTCATTAAAAGCGGCACTGCCATATATTGTTTCTATCCCAGCATTTTTCAAACCAGTAAAAGTTGATTTTTCATAAGGGTCAGTAATATTTAGTTTACGACTTTTCAGCCCTTTCCAGTCAATGTTTAATTCACCAGAAATCCCCTGCCCTTTTAACTGTTCAACCCGACTTTTGGCTTCCACAACTGCCATCATCATTTTTGTTGGGTCACAACCATAGTTTGGACAAGTTCCTCCCCATTTATCATTCTCAATAATTCCGATTTTGTTATCTTTAGTTTTTAAACGATAAGCTAATCCTAGTCCACCAGGTCCAGCACCAATAATAATATAATCAAACATTCTTTAGCCTCCTAAATATTATTAAATCTTTAAAATGTACTCATGATATAACACTTTAGCTTAATTCTACTTTTTTTCTCTAAAATAATAAACTATTTTGCTTTATATAAAAAAATTCAGTAGCCTAACTACTGAATTATCCTTCATGAAATTGTTCTTCAATATCCAAATTATAAGAAGCTTCTGTTGCGACTTTAATTTGAATCTCTCTCTTTTTTCTTGGTAAAAATTTTCTAATCTCATCATCGTTGTAACCAACTTGTAGTCGCTTATGATCGACAATTAAAGGGCGACGTAAGAGCGTTGGGTTTTCTTCAATTATTTGAATCAAATCATTTAATTTAATCGTTTCAAAATCAATATTTAATCGTTGATAAGCTTGACTTCTTCTAGAAATGATATCTCCAGTTCCTTCCTCAGTCAATGCTAAAATCTCTAATATCTCTTCCTTACAAATTCGACTCGTAACCAAATTTATTTCTTGGTAAGCAAGATCTTGTTTCTCCAACCATTCTTTTGCTTTTTTACAAGAGCTACAAGATGCTACTGTGTATATTTTTATCATAGTGTTCACCTCATCTTTTTCTTATGGCTTTATCATTTATCTCTTAATTACATTTTACCATAAAAAGATAATTTGTAAAGGGCATCATGAGAAAAAGATTAGGAATTAATTTATTTTTAACCTAAATGAAAAAAACTGCAAAAATACAGTTTTTTTCATTTTATTTATAAATTCGTTTGATTCTATCAGAAAGTAAACAAAGCACTTCATAATTTATCGTTCCACGCCATTCAGCAACATCTGTCGTCGTGATTTCATTAGTCTTATCACGACCAATCAGGGTAACTTTTGTTCCTAGAGGATAAGATTGATCAAGTTTTATCATCATTTGATCCATACAAACTCGACCAACAATCTCACAAAATTCTCCATCAACAAGTACTTTAAAGCCTTGCATTTGACGGGTCCAACCATCAGCGTAACCAATTGGAACAGTTCCAATCCATGTTTCTTCACTTGTTTCATAAGTTGCACCGTAACCAACTGTTTCGCCTGCGGCTATTTTTTTAATATGAGTCAATTCAGAGACTAAAGAGAGAGCAGGTTCGATTTCAAAAGGAAGTTCCAAAGTTTTACCACTTGGGTTCAAGCCGTACATTGAAATACCTAAGCGTTCAATAGCTTGAACCTGTTCCTTATGCCATAAAGCAGCGGCTGTATTAGTTGAGTGAACAAATTTTGGTTTACGTGATAAGCCGGCCATAATTTTGTTAAATCTTGCCTGTTGATCTTTAAATTTTGTATCATCAGCCATATCGGCGGTCGCAAAGTGAGTGAAAATCCCTTCAAAATTAATCGCATATTTATCAGCAAGTTCAATCATCTGATTCGCTTCTTCAACATCCCGAATTCCAATCCGACCCATACCAGAATCTACACCGATATGAATTTTTAAATCTGAAAGTTCTGTCTCTTCTTGAACAACCAATTTTAGCCATTCTAAACTTGGGGCAGTAAGGCTGATATTAAGAGCAGATGCAATATCAACATCTTCTGGAACAATTCCTGATAGAACTAAAATTGGTTTAGTTACCAAATGATTCCGTAATTCAATTGCCTCATCAAGGTTTGATACACAAAAACCGCCTACCAAATCGCTCACCGCCTTAGAAACCTCAACCGAGCCATGACCATAAGCATCTGCTTTCACTGCTGGCCAAATTTCCGCATTAGGGTGAATATGCTTTTTAAATTTTTCAATATTATTTCTAATCGCCTTTAAGTCAACAATGGCTGACGTATTGCGATGTGGAGAAGTTTTCATCTTTTAAACCTTCCTCTAGTTTAAGCAAAAATTTTTATTACTTCTTAATTCTTTTCCAAAACAACAAAAGCAACAGCTTCTAAATTACTATGCGAGATAGATAAATGAACCTGTCCATCAAAAGGATGTTTAGTAAAAAAGGGTTTTCCTAATTCATCATTTTTGATTTCAAGGTCATGCATGCCCAAAGCCTTACCAAATCCCGTACCGTAAGCTTTAGAAAAAGCTTCTTTTGCTGCCCAACGTCCCGCAAGAAATTCAGTTTTACGAGCGGTAGATTGAAAACTATTATATTTTTCTAATTCCACTGCCGTAAGAACCTGTTCCACAAAACGTTCAGAACGTGTCAGTGCTTTTTGAATTCGAGAAAGCTCTACATTATCAACACCTGTTCCAAAAACCATTTTTCCACCTCTATTTATGGAATAAAAGGTTAAAATCTGGCAGATTATGCCAGATTTTAAACCCTTAAAAGTTTAGTCACTAAACTCTTTAATTTTATAAATTACTTTGTAAGTTCATAAATTGCTTCAGCATAAATTACTGCCGCTTTATAAATATTTTCAACAGGTTTCATTTCATTAGCTTGGTGCATTGAATCAGGCTCCCCTTCAAACATCGCACCATAAGCAACACCACGTTCTAAAAGACGACCAAAAGTTCCACCACCAATGATTGTTTCATAACCTTTGAGGCCTGTGTGTTTTTCATAAACATCAATCAATGTTGATACAAGTGGGTCTGACATTGGAACATAATGTGGAACGTGAAGATGTTTTGAAAGTTCAACTTCAACAACACCATCAAGTTTAGCAAGAATTTCTTGCATACGTTCTGGACTATTTCCTTGTGGGAAACGGAAGTTAAGCGCGATTTTACCTTCAGAATTCTCATCAAATGACCAAACACCAGCGTTCATTGAAGTATTCCCCATTAATTCATCAACATAAGCTGTTCCCAACTTTTCACCTTCATGGTCTTCAAGAAGTTTTTCAGCTCCAACTTTAATGAAAGCAGCAGCACCATCAGCAAAATTAAATTGGTTCAAGAATAAAGTAAGGTAAGTTGCTCCATTTACACCTTTTTCTGGCATCGCACCATGTGCTGATTTACCATAAAGTGTAATTGTCGCTTTTCCAGCAGTTTCTTCAAGGTCAAAACGAAGATTTTTGCTTGCATGTTCAGCTACGAATTTTTCAAGTGCAGCTTGTAAATCTTTAGCGCCTGAAATTACTGCAGTTGCAGATTCTGGAACCATATTTTCGGCAAGACCAGCTTTAAAGCTGTGAAGAACAACTTCTCCAGCATTTTTGCCTGCAAAATGGAGATATTCTGTAATATTTCCTTTTTCACCATTGATAATAGGAAATTCAGCATCAGGTGAGAAACCAAAGTCAGGCAATGGCAATTCACAATGTTCAAAATAGTAATCCATATCTGCCCAACCAGTTTCTTCGTTTGTTCCAACGATAAAACGGATTTTTTTGCTTAATGGAAGATTGAGTTCTTTCAAGATTTTAAGAGCATAGTAACATGCAACAGTTGGACCTTTATCATCAGATGCTCCACGAGCATAAAGATTTCCATTACGAATTTCTGGTTCAAATGGATTTGAATCCCAACCAGAACCTGCAGGAACAACATCTAAGTGACCGATAATTCCAAGAACTTCTGCATCATCACTTGCACCATTTTCGTATTCAAAATGTCCAACATAATTATCATAATTTTTAGTTGTATAACCATCACGTTCAGCAATCTTCAAGAACGCATCCAACGCTTTTCTTGGACCAGGACCAAATGGATTTTCAGCATCTGCATGTTCCATATCCATTGCAGAATCAATGCGCAAAAGGCTAAATAAATCTTCCATCAAAGCGTCTTTACGCTTTTCAACTTCGGCTTTAAAATCAATAGTTGTCATAATCTTCTCCTTGAAGTAGTATATTTATCTATTATACCAAAAATTTGGTTTCGATGGTTACTCCACTATTTTAGCAGATCAATTTTCTTATTCTTCTTATCTAAAATCTCAAACATCTTCACTTGTGGCCCAGCAAGTGGAATTTGTGAACGACTTACTTTTGGTTGGCCATTTTCTGTCAGTACTTTTGAATCAAAATGAACCCACATTTTGTCTTCTGATAATAATTCGTCAGCACCTTCAAAGGTCTCTTCTGGTTTTAATTTAATGATTGCCAAATGCCATTTTTGATGAGAAAAAATGTGAGTAAAATTAGCTATATATTCCATTTTTGAAATACTTTCCGGAAGTTCTGGAATGATAATATTTTTACTGACAGAACCGTCAGTAACCATTTTTTCAAAATCTGCTGCTGGTAATTCTGTCAGTGGAAATGTCCACATGTCTGCTAACAGGCCTTTTGATGGACGCTTTTCTAAATAATATTCTCCTAATGAATTTTCTAAGGCAAAGGCTGCAAAATACAAATCTTTTTGTTTTATCTTTTTTGTTTTTACTGGATAATTTAATTGTTTTCCTGACGCTGCCGCTGCACAATTGTTTAGTAAGGGACAAGCTTCACATTTTGGACTCTTTGGGCTACAAACTAAAGAACCTAAATCCATCAGCGCCTGATTGAAATCACCTGGTCTTTTTTTACTAATGAGCTTTCTTAGATAGCCATCAAAAATTTTCCTTGAACTGCTTTTAGAAATATCACAATCTAATTCAAACAGCCTGCTGGTCACGCGCATTAGATTTCCATCAATTGCAGGCTCAGCGAGTCCAAAAGAAATTGAAGCAATTGCAGCGGCTGTATAAGGTCCAATTCCTTTTAATGACAATATATCGGCTAGATTGTCAGGAAATTTTCCATTATATTCATCAACAACTTCTTGCGCTGCGATTTTTAGATTACGAGCGCGAGAATAATAGCCCAACCCTTCCCAAAGTTTTAGAAGTTCAGCATCATCAGCTTGAGCTAAAGTTTCAATCGTCGGATATTTTTTCATGAAACGTTCATAATATGGCATGACAGTTTCAACCTGTGTTTGTTGGGACATGATTTCTGAAATCCATATTTTGTAAGGTTCAGTTGTTTTTCGCCAAGGGAGTGGCTTTTTATTATCATCATACCAAGAAAGTAAATCTTGCTGAAATTCCTTTATTTGATTCTTAGACCAGTCCATCGATTCTCCAATTACTTTCTTAATTCCTAGTTTGTCAGTAAATATTTACTGACAGATTTGCAATAACTACTTTATTTTACTGACAGAATTTCTGTCAGTAATTTTTTTGTTTTTTCAAGAATCAAAAGAACTGACAGATTTACTGACAATTCTTTTGATTACTTTATTTTTTACCTTCTAAAAGAGGAACATTATCCTTGAGTGATTCCCAATTTTCATTTTCTTGAATTGGTCCAGACAAAGTTGTTTTCACACGCTCTGCTACTTCATAAGGAATGCCAGCTTCTGCCACTTCTTGTACACTTGCCTCTTCAATTGCTTTCAAATTTTTGAAAGTTGTCAGTAACTTTTGTTTTCGTTTTGGACCAAGTCCAACAATACCATCCAATTTACTTGAAAATGTATTTTTACCACGTAGTTGTCTATGGAATGTAATCGCAAAACGGTGAACTTCATCTTGAATTCTTGTCAGCAAAAAGAATTCTTGAGATTGTCTTGACAAGGGAACCACGTCTAAAGGGTCACCAAAAAGTAATTCTGACGTTTGGTGCTTATCATTTTTTTGCATCCCAGCAACCGGGATTGATAGCCCAAGCTCTTTTAAAACTTGCTTGGCAATGTTAACTTGACCAGCTCCACCATCCATTGCAATTAAATCAGGAAGAGGCGTTTCTTCTTTTAAAGCTCGTGAATAACGTCTCGTCATCACCTCGCGCATTGAAGCATAGTCATCCGCACCAACCACTGTTTTAATTTTATATTTCCGATAATCTTTTTTTGAAGGTTTTCCATCAATAAAAACAACCATTGCAGATACTGGTGAAGTCCCCATAATATTTGAATTATCAAAAGACTCAATTCTTACAGGTTTTGGTATTCCCAAAATTTTACCCAAGTTTTCAACTGCTTTAGTCGTTTTCAAAATATCACGCTCAGCCACATCAAATTTCAATTGTAATTGACTTTGAGCATTCTTAGTTGCCATATTAACCAATTGTTTTTTCTCACCACGGCTTGGTTGAACAATCTGTGTTTTAGCTAAAAGTGATGATAAACGTTTTTCGGCTGATAATTCTTTATCAAGTTTAACAATTGATTGCTCAACATCTTTTTGATCAGAAAATTTAAGCGTCTTGGCCGTAAAAACTTTTGCATCCACTTCTTTAGCTTGAGCTTTAGTTAATAAATTTCCCTCTTGGCTAGCTGCAACTACTGCTTCCACAGATTCCTTATCGATGTCTTGCGGAATAAAAATTTCCCTTGGCATCATATGATTATTATCTTGATAGAATTGTCCAATGTAAGTTAAAAAATCCTCTTCAGCATCATTGTAGTAAGGAAACATATTCACATCCCGCTGAATCAATTTTCCTTGGCGCACAAAAAATACTTGGACACACATCCAACCTTTATCAACATAATATCCAAAAACATCGCGGTCTTTCAAATCTTGATTCATCACCCGTTGTTTTGTTCTTAAAGTTCCGATTGCCTTAATCACATCCCGATACTCAGCAGCTTGCTCAAATTCCATATTATCAGAAGAAATCATCATTTTTGCTTCAAGTTCTTTAACAATTTTTTTATCAGAACCTGTCAGAAATTCCTTCACTTCTTGAGTCATATCCTTATAAACTTGAGGATCAACATGATTAACTACTGGACATAAACACTGATGAATATGAAAATAGAAACATACTTTTTTCTCGTGTAGTCCACATTTTCTAAATGGAAAAATTCGGTCTAAAAGGCGTTTAACTTCATTGGCAGCTTTGACATCTGGATAAGGTCCAAAATAAGTCGCACCATCTTTTTGAACTTTACGGACGACCAACAAACGAGGATATTTTTCATTTGTTATTTTTAGGAAAGGATAATATTTATCATCCTTAAGCATAATATTATATTTAGGCTTATAACGTTGAATGAGATTGATTTCCAAAACTAAAGATTCAATATTTGAACCTACAACAATCCATTCCAAATCTTCAATTTCGGAAACAAGTAATTCTGTCTTGGTATTATGAGAACCATGAAAATAAGAGCGCACTCGATTTTTAAGATTCTTTGCCTTTCCGACATAAATAACTGTCCCATTTTTATCTTTATGTAAATAACAGCCAGGACTATCTGGTAATAGTTCTAACTTTGCTTTTATCGTTTGATTCATATTGTTTATTATAGCAAAAAAATGTAGGAGCTGCTCTTCTTTTGGACGTTTATAAAACAAAAAATGACCCATTTATTTGAGTCCTTTTCACTTGTTATTTAGTTCCACCTTCATTATCAGCTTCACCACTTGCCCAAACTCGATTAGCGTAGACTGCATTGAAGAGCAGGGCTCCTTGTAAGGCAACTTGCGATAAATACATTCCTAACTGCCCTTGAGTATTTACTCCCATAATAAATTGTATCGTTAAAATTGTCCAATAAATTACTGCTGCCGTGTTAACCACAATCCACAGCGACCAATTTTCTTTATATTTCAAAATATACAATACTTGTGCAATGAGTGGAATAATTAAATTTAGAGCATCAAAATAAGGAAGTTGCCCATTTAATAGGGCATCTATGCCCCAAACGACCAACCAAGCAATAAAAGCACCTAGAAAAATTAGACGACGAGTTTTTGGTCTAAATTCATGGATAGCATCATCCTGTCCCCAAAAAAACCAACCCACAGGTTGAGATAAGACATAAAAAATTCCCATAACAAAACTCATCCATGAGTGAGTCTGATAAGCAATTAAAGTCATCGCTAAGGTTTGAACTAAACCAAATGCAAAATTAATTTTACGACCTTTCATCCCATAAATGAGACAAAGTACACCAAATACACCAGATATCATTCCAATGAAAGAATCAGGGGCAATGATATAAACAATCACTTGTAAGAACAATAAAATTAAGATATATGTGATTTCAAATTTCTTCCAATTTGCAAAAAGTTGCTTAAAAAGCCAAGAATCTTTTGTCATTTTTTCTCCTTTTATTCCTAACGCTTAAATGCAGGCAAGAATATCGCTTAGGGCATTATTAATTTAAACTATGATGGTAATTTCAGTTCTATTTTTCAATTCTAATCAATTTAAAAGTAATATTTATATTAGCGATTTAAAATTTCTAGAGCAATCTCAATTGTCCGGAGCTCACCTTTATTAACTTTATCATTTCCTGAAACTAAATCATTGACTCCCGCTTGTAAATCTCCTCCGTAAGCAACAACATTATTCAAAATGGATAAAGTTTCTATTCCTCGTAAACGTCCGACTGTAAACAATGCACCAGATTCCATATCTTCGCCCACAATTCTAAATTTAGACCAATATGCTTGAGTTTCTTCATGATTATCCATATAAAAACCATCATGAGAACGAATAATTCCATAAAAAGCATCAGGAGCAATTTCTTTTGCTTTATTTAACAAATCAGTAGATGGAACTGCTGGATATTGTTCGGGTACATACATTTTTGTCAAACCGTCATCTCGTACTGCTCCTTCTCCAATAATTGGACTTCCTAAATCAATCCCTAACTGTAAAGCACCCGCAGAACCTACTCTGATAATTCTCTTAACTCCAATATTATGAAGTTCTTCAATCGCAATAGCAGCTGACGGTGCACCTACACCTGTTGACAAAACTAATAGTTCCTTACCTTTATAAGTTCCACAGATTGAGCGAAATTCTCGATTGTATTTTAAATTTTTTACATCGGTCAAAAATTTTGCGACCTGATCTATTCGAGCTGGATCACCGACAATAATTGCATCAAGTCTAGCATCAGTCTTCTTTAATTGAATATGCGCTTGTCCTTCTTCCATTTTTCCCTCTCTTTTTAATAAACAAATAATCCTTAACTATTAAACAATTAAATTATAGCAAATATTTCAAACAATTCAAAGCTAGTTTAACTGTTTATATGTACAAAAAAAGACCCAGCGGGTCTTTTAGAGGATATTTTTGAATTTTTCTTACAAATCGTTAATATCGAAGTCTTCACCGAGGAAATCAGCAAGTGAGAAGCCTTCTTGTGTTTCAGGCAAATCGTATGAAGGTTTAGCTGCTTTACGTGGTGCGCGTGGTTTGCGATCACGTTTTTCACCGTCGTTGTCGTTGTTACGAGCTGGACGAGCTGGAGCTTCTTCAAGCGCTTTGATTGAAAGTGAGATACGTTCTTCAGCAGGTTTCACGTCAAGAACTTTTACGTTCACAACTTGACCAACTTTAAGAACATCTTTTGGATTTTCAACACGTTCCCATGAAATTTGTGAAACGTGAACAAGTCCTTCAACACCTGGGTAAAGTTCAACAAAGGCACCGAAGTCTGTCAAGCGTTTAACAGTTCCTTCAACAGTTGATCCAACTGGTGCTTTTTCTTCAACTTGTTCCCATGGTCCAGGTTGTGTAGCTTTAAGTGAAAGTGAAAGACGTCCAGCTTCCGGGTCGAGTTTCAAAATCTTAACGTTAACAACATCGCCAGGTTTTACTGCGTCTGATGGACGTTTGATACGGCTATGTGAAAGTTCAGAAACGTGAACCAATCCGTCGATACCACCAAGGTCAACGAATGCACCGAAGTTAGTTACGCGTGAAACTGTACCTTCAACGATATCGCCTTCTTGAAGTTGTGCAAAAGCTTCTTTACGCATTTCGATTGCTTCAGCTTCAACAACTGCACGACGGCTAAGGATGAAGCGGTTTTCTGAAGCGTTAACTTCGATAATTTTAGCTTCGATTTCTTCGCCAACAAATTTCTTAGTATCTTTAACAAAGTAAGTGTCAATCATAGATGCAGGGATAAATCCACGAACACCGTTATAGTCTACTGAAAGTCCGCCTTTAACGTCTTTAGTAACTTTAACTGTTACGATTTCGCCTTCTTTGCCTTCCAATTGAGTCCAAGCTTTACGAGCTTCAAGACGTTTCAATGAAAGGAGATATACGTTTGCACCTTCGGCTTCTTTACCAACGATTTGTTTGATAACAAGCAAATCAAGAACATCTCCAGGTTTAACGAATGTATTGATATCAGCATCTTTATCGTTAGTGATTTCGCGAAGTGTAAGGACACCCTCAACACCAGTTCCTACGATGGCAACAGTTGCTTGCCCGTTTTCAACTGAAAGGATTTCACCCTTAACGACGTCACGTACTTTAACGTCTTCAACGCTGTTTAATAATGTTTCAAATTCGTTCATTTGTAAAAAAAATTCCTCCAACAATTTGGCTGGTACACAGCCTTACAAAACATTATACCATAAAAAATCGCTTAGGGAAAGCATTTTTCTCGATTTATACTAAAAAAGTTATAAGTATTTTATTATATACAGAAATATTATCAACAAGTTATGAAAACCATTTCTTTTTTGTTCAAAAAAACCTGTCAGAACTTTGACAGGTCAATATTTTATTGATATTGCATTACTTTTTGTGCTTTGTAGGCTACGTCAATCATCGCACCACCAAGGCACTCTTCTCCATCATAGAAAACAACTGCTTGTCCGGGTGTAATTGCTCGAACAGGTTCGTCAAAATCAACAGTTACTTTATCACCATTAACGTGAATAGTTACTCCTGTATCGTCTTGGCGATAACGGAATTTTGCTGTACAGTGAAGGTCAAAAGTTTCTGGCATTTCTCTGGTAAAGCTCAAATCGCTTGCGTCAAGACTTGTTGAATAAAGGTGTTCATGGTGGAAACCTTGTCCAACATAAAGGGTATTAGTAGTCAAGTCTTTACCAACAACAAACCATGGGTCACTTGTTAATTGACCGTGTTGTCCACCGATACCAAGACCACCACGTTGACCGATTGTATAATACATCAAACCGGCGTGATTTCCCATTTCGATACCGTCAAGTGTCATCATTTTACCTGGTTGAGCTGGTAAATATTCTCCAAGGAACTTTTTGAAATTCTTTTCACCAATGAAGCAAATTCCTGTTGAATCTTTCTTTTTAGCAGTTGCAAGTCCTGCTTTTTCAGCAATCTTACGTACTTCAGGCTTTTCCAAATGTCCCAATGGGAACATTGTTTTCTTGAGTTGTTCTTGAGTTAATTGACTTAAGAAATAAGTTTGGTCCTTGTTGTTGTCCGCACCGCGTAACATATGCACGATACCATTTTCATCTGTACGAACTTGGGCATAATGACCTGTTGCGACGTAGTCTGCTCCTAATTCCATAGCATAATCTAGGAAAGCTTTAAATTTAATTTCCTTATTACACATGACATCAGGATTTGGGGTACGTCCAGCGCGATATTCAGCGAGGAAGTATTCAAAAACACGGTCCCAGTATTCTTTTTCAAAATTGACTGAGTAATAAGGAACGCCAATTTGATCAGCTACTGCAGCTACATCTTTGTAGTCTTCAGTGGCTGTACAGACACCATTTTCGTCGGTATCATCCCAGTTTTTCATGAAGACGCCAATTACATCATAACCTTGTTCTTTAAGAAGCAAAGCTGTGACTGAGCTATCGACACCACCGGACATTCCGACAACGACACGTGTTTGTGCTGGACTCTTACCAGACATAAGTTGAGTATTTGTGTTATCCATTAATTTTTCACCATCTCTTTCTATTTTGATTTTGAAAAGAAATAAAAGTGCTGACGAAAAAAACTAGACGATTTCGTCAGTAAATTTTTTGTTTTCAAGTTAGACAAAATATCAGTTGAAGGCTGACTTTTGTAAATGTTGCAGTTGAAGGCTGAACATTAATAGGTAACTGGAATATTATAACACATTGCCTAAGTAAAAACTAGCCTTTGAATAAAAAAAGTAGTCAAAAAAAGTGGTATAATGTCATAATGATTAAACATAGTGAAAATCCTTTAGTTTTCAATACAGCTATTGGAACAAAAAAACGTAATGAAACAGTTGTACCTAAGGAAGTTCTTTGTCCTTTTTGTGATGTGGAAAATCTGACAGGTATTTTAAAAACTTCTGACCATAAAATTTGGTTAAAAAATAAATTTCCAACACTCAAAAATTCAATGATGACTGTGATTATTGAGTCTGATGAACATCTAGGTGATATTTCTACTTATGGTGTGGAAGAAAATCGTGAGGTTTTTTCTTTTGCTTTTGAATGTTGGGATGAAATGATTCAATCTGGCAAATATCAATCCGTTTTGATGTTCAAAAATTTTGGGCCTCGCTCTGGCGGAACATTGCGTCACCCTCATTTGCAAGTTGTTGGCTTAGAAGAAACTGACGGCTATGCTCAAATTGCAAAAGAAAATTTTGAAGGAGTCGAAATCAAAAAGAATGGTCTGACTGTTACTTTGTCTACTCGACCTATTATGGGCTTTGTGGAATTTAATGTTATTATTTCTGAACTTGAAAATGTTGAAAAATTGGCTGACAATGTTCACGGGATTACCTCTTATTTAATGACAGACTATATGAATGGGCGTTGTGATTCTTATAATCTCTTTTTCCATCATTTCGATGATAAATATATTTGTAAAATTGTTCCTCGCTTTATTACTTCTCCTTATTTTATTGGTTATAAAATCCCGCAAGTCAATGGAATTGAAGCATTAGAAGAAATTGCTGACGAGATTAGAAATCGTTTAGATAAAAAATACTGACAGGTTTGTCAGTATTTTTTTAATACACTTAATATAAGTTTGATTTTTGTATCTTTGGTATAATAGAAGTATGAAATTTATCAAGAAAAATAAATGGGCACTTCTTGCAAGTTTTTTTATTCCATTATTATTAATGGTTATCGTTCTTGCAATGACTGGGATTTATTGGGGGAGTTCACGGTCAATTTTGGCTGGGGATGCATATCATCAGTATGTCGCCATTCATTCTCTCTATCGTAATATTTTACATTCGGGTGGTTCTTCTGGTTTCTTATATACTTTTACCAGTGGTCTCGGCCTCAATCTTTATGCTTTTTCGGCTTACTACATGGGAAGTTTTCTCATGCCACTTACATTTTTCTTTGATGTAAAATCAATGCCTGATGCTTTATATTTACTGACCATACTAAAATTTGGCTTGATTGGTCTATCAGCATTTGTCAGTTTCAAAAACATGTATCAAAAGCTTTCTAAATTGATTGTTTTGTCAATAAGTACAGCTTTCGCACTGATGAGTTTTTTAACTTCACAGCTTGAAATTACGATGTGGTTAGATGTTTTCATTCTCTTGCCTCTAATTATTTGGGGACTTCATCGCTTAATGGATGAACGAAAACGCTGGCTTTATTTCGTTAGTTTATTGATTCTATTTATCCAAAATTATTATTTTGGCTTTATGGTGGCTATTTTCTTAGTGCTCTATTTCTTGGCACGGATGACTTACGAAAAATGGTCTTGGACAAAAGTGCTTGATTTTGTGGTTTCTTCTACTTTAGCTGGTCTGTCCAGCTTAATCATGCTCTTACCCATGTATCTTGATTTGAAGTCTAATAATTCCTATGCTCTTTCAACTTTGTCTGGTGTCTTTACAGAAAATTCTCATCTTTTTGACCTTTTCGCTAAGAATTTCGTTGGTACTTATGATACTACTCAATTCAATGCCATTCCAATGATTTATGTTGGAATGATGCCTTTAGCTCTGGCTATTCTCTTCTTTTTTACTAAAAGTATTCGTCTCAGAAGTAAATTTGCCTTTCTAGGAATTATTGCTTTCTTTGTTGCTTCATTTTATCTTCAAGCTTTAGATTTACTATGGCAAGGGATGCATTCACCAAATATGTTCTTGCACCGCTATGCTTTCTTATTTAGTTTGATTTTTGTTTTAATGGCTTTGGAGACTCTATCTCGCTGGGAGGAAATAAAGACTTGGCATATTTTGACTATTAGTCTTTTTCTAATTACAGGTTTTCTTGCTACTTTAATTTTTGGACACTATAAATATGTAATGACTTCTCAAGTTATGTTGACTTTCTTGTTCGGTCTTGCTTATTTAATCTTGTCTATTAATTCTGTTAGGAAATGGATTTCAGCTCATCTATTTGTCATTATTCTCTTTATTTTCATGACTGTTGAAGCTGGTGTTAATGCCCTTTATCAGGTTCAAGGAATACAAAAAGAGTGGAATTTTGCTAGTCGTGATTACTATAATACCCAAGTGAATTCTATAGAACCGATTGCCAATAAGGTAAATGAGCTTACTGGTTCTGGTTTTGCCAGAATGGATAACACTGTTCCTGATACAGCAAATGATGGCATGAAGTACAATTTTAATGCACTTTCCCAATTTTCATCTGTTCGTAACAGCAACGCCAGTTCAATCATGCGTCAGTTAGGATTTCACACTGACAGTACTTATTTGAATTTACGTTATCCTGGGAATACATTACTGATGGATTCGATTTTTGGAATTAAATATAATATAAGCCAAGCTCAACCTCCAAAATTTGGATTTTCACCCGTTTCCAATGCGCTCAGTAATTTGAGCAAAAACTCAAATGCGATGGGTCTTGGTGTCTTCGTTCCCAATGGATTTGAAGATGCTAAATTTACTGATAAAGCTCAAGCTAGCAGCTTTATTAATAATCAAACAGCTTTAGTTAACGCTTTGACAAAATCAAAAACTACATTCTTTACTCCATTTTACACGACAAGTGAAGAAACTGCTGATAAAATCACGGGTGCTGGCAATTCTGTTACTCTGACTCGGCCAAAAACTTCTACAGCTACTGATGTTTCAGTCACCTACGGAATTACCGTGGCGGCAAATAGTCAAATTTATTTATCTGTTCCCAATATTACTTATCTAAATAGTAATGCTGAGAATACATTGATTACTATTTCTGATGTTTCCAATCCAAAAATGACACGTTCTCTCAATAGTTATTACGTTGGTACAAATGATACTGGCTCCTTCTTGAATTTAGGAAGTTTCAGTAAGGAAACTAAGCTAAAAGTGACCTTAGCATTTCCTGAAAATTCACAAGTTACTTTTGATACCACTTCATTCTGGCGTCTGGACACTGCAGCCTATCAAAAAGAAATGGCACTTCTACAATCTCGTAGTCCTAAAACAGAAATGATTAAAAACGGGGTTCGCATGACTTATACGGAAAAAGAAAAGGGCGATATTTTCATGACAATTCCTTATGATAAAGGCTGGTCAGCAAAAGTTGATGGAAAAAAAGTGGCTGTCAGTAAAGCTCAATCTGGTTTTATGAAAGTTAGCGTTCCTGCTGGCAGTCATCGTCTTGAACTAAAATTCTTCCCTAATGGACTAAAAGAAGGAATCATTTGCTTTATTTTAGGAATTCTGTTATTTATTGGTTACAACTATTTTACTAATAAACCTAAAAAATCTGGAGGAACAAAAAATGAAAGCTAAATCAATTATCCCCTTTACGCTCGGAATCCTAGTTGCTGTCAGCATCCCTGTTTCTTATTCTTTAAAGACCAAACATTTTGAAGTCAATTTCAAAAAAGGTGGCTTGCTTGACCCAGAATTGTATAAAAAATAAGGCAGATTGTCTTTAAAAAATTCTGTCAGTAAATTCTAAACAAAAAAACGTTGATTATTCAACGTTTTTTATTTTTGTTTTTGTCAAAAGTAAGGAATTCAAAATAACAGAAACTGATGATAAACTCATTGCTGCTGCAGCGAGCATTGGATTGAGTAATCCAAAAGCTGCAAGCGGAATGCCAATGACATTATAAACGAAAGCCCAAAAATAATTTTGCTTAATTTTGGAAATTGTTTTTTTAGCTACTTCAAAGAAAGTGGAAATTTTATGAAGCTGACCGCTAGTAACAGTCACATCACCAGCTTCCATAGCTATATCTGACCCAGTTGCCATTGCCAGCCCGACGGTTGCTGACGCTAAAGCAATAGCATCATTGATTCCATCACCAACCATCATTGAATTTGAGCTATTTTGCACAATTTCTGCTTTTTCTTCAGGTCTTAAACCACTTTTAACTTCATCTAAATGAACAAGTTTTTGAATTTTTGCTGCCGAATTTTGATTATCTCCTGTCAACATAACAGTCTTTAGACCACGTTTTTGCAAGGTCTGAATTGTCTTAAGCGCATCATCTTTGAGACTTGAACTAAAAACAGCCATCGCTAATAATTTTTCTTTATTTGCCAAATAAATGACCGTATCATCTGTTTCTGGGACTGACAGGTTTAAGTCTGTCATTAATTTATCATTGCCCGCAAAATATTCCTGACCATTAATTTTAGCAGAAAGTCCACGTCCCGCAAGTTCTGATAAATCTGTCAGTTTATATAAATCACCTTGAAATCTAAGAGATTTAGCCAAGGGGTGATTAGAGTGAGCTTCTAGACTAGCCAATAATTTAAACTCATCACTTGCTAGTTTTTCTTCAATAGAATTAAAGCTGTCAGTAACTTTTTCACTTTCTGTCAGCAATTTAAAATCTGTCAGTTCAAATTCACCTGTTGTAATTGTCCCAGTTTTATCAAAAAATACTGTTTTAACTAATCCGGCAAGTTCCAAAGCATTGGCATTTTTAATCAACAAACCATTTTTAGCAGCCAAACCAGTCCCAGAAATAATGGCAGTTGGTGTAGCTAAACCAAGCGCACAAGGACAAGCAATGACCAAAACAGCTACTGAATGCATGATTGCTGTCAGTAAAATTCCGC
Source organism: Lactococcus sp. KTH0-1S (assembly GCF_052544945.1). Taxonomy (NCBI): domain Bacteria; kingdom Bacillati; phylum Bacillota; class Bacilli; order Lactobacillales; family Streptococcaceae; genus Lactococcus; species Lactococcus sp. KTH0-1S. The sequence goes on along the minus strand of NZ_CP195165.1, from coordinate 860,111 downwards.
TGACAGCCCAAGTCGCAATGAAAGTTATCAGAGCAATAACTAACACAACTGGCACAAAAATCCCTGAAATCTTGTCAGCTAATTTTTGAATGTTTGGTTTTGAGCCTTGTGCTTCACTCATCATTTCAACCATTCTTGAAATTGTTGAATCATTTAAATCATGAACAACAACCGCTTTAACTTCACCATCTAAATTAATTGTTCCTTCAAAAATGACTTCATCATCCATTTTTACAACAGGTAAGGCTTCACCTGTCAAAATAGATTCATCAAAAGATGCTTTGCCAGAAAGAATCATCGCATCCAAAGGCACTTTCTCTCCTGGCAAAATGCGAATCACTTGTCCCATTTGAACTTCTTCAATCGCTAAATCAGTCGATTCCGTATGAACAAAAGTTGCTCGACTAGACATTAATCCAGTAATTGCTTGCGTTGTTTTCTCTTTTGCATTATGTTCTAAAAGTTTACCCATGACCACCAAAGTGATAATTACCATCGATGATTCAAAATTCAAAGCATTCGCTTGGCTCATAAAAACAGCCAAAATCAAACTCGAAAAGTAAGCAACCGAAGTTCCTAAAGCCACTAAAACATCCATATTTGCCGATTTATTTCGCAAAGCATGATAAGCCCCAACATAAAAGCGCCAACCAATAACGAATTGTACTGGAGTTGCCAAAATCAATTGTACGATTGGTTCATGTAAAAACATGACCCAATTTGCATGTACTCCGAAGATATCAGCAAACATTGCAACTACTAAAGGTAAAGTCAAAATTAAAGCAATCCAAAAAGACAAAGCCAAATTTCTTGCTTTTTTTGCAGCTTGACGTGCAATTTTTTCCTGATGAGCTTTGTCATTAACGATAGCTCCATAACCCGCTTTTTCCACTAAGTTAATAATTTCTTGGTCAGAAATATTATCGTCAGCAACAATTTTGGCTTTCTCAGTCGCCAAATTTACCGTTGCTTCCATAATTTTATCTGACTGATTCAATGTTTTTGAAACTGTATTTACACAATTTGCACAGGTCATTCCTGTAATTACAAATGATTGACTCCGCATTTTTACCTCTTCTATATTTTATCTCTAAATATAGTTTACAACTGTAAACGAAAAAAGTCAAGAAAAAATCATCTTCATTTGGGGAATGAAGATGACCTGTTATTATTTAGTAAAACAATATTTGGGGTTTGCTTTACCAATTTCATTCTAGCAAATTTAAATTCAATTCACAAACGAAGTGTTTTTTAAATTACTTTATAACCAGCCTCTGCAACGGCAACAGCCATTTTATCCATATCTGCTGGGGCAGAAAATTTAACAAGTGCTTCATTTTTTTTCAAAGAGACTTTCGCTTTTTCAACACCCTCAATAGCTTCCAAAGCATTTGTCACATGCATTACACAGTGGTCACAAGTCATTCCCTCAATTTTTAAAGTTTCTTTCATTTTCTATTCTCCTTTTTAAGCAGAAATCTGCTCATGTTCATGTTTGCAAGCACAAAGACCACTTGTTTCTAAGCAATTACAATGTTTTTGTCCTACCACTTCTTTGGCATTAAGTGATGCTTGCAAAAGTTCAATATCCTTTTCCGTCAAAGTCGATTTTTCAATCATCTCTTGCAAAACATTGACATGTTTCGTTTCACAAACTTTTTGGATCAGGCCATCGGCCATTAAATTTATAGCCGTACATTCTTCCATCAATGGACGATAAACAAATTTTCTTCCTTCTTTTTCGGTAGAAAGCATTTCTTTTTTTACCAGTCGACCAAGTAAAGTCTTAACAGTGGCCAATGACCATTCTAATTCTTGAGGGATTTGCGCATAAATTTCATCAACGCGCGCTTCTCCCAGAGACCAAATTACACGCATAACGATTAATTCGGCATTTGATACATTAAATTCTACTTCGTTCATTTTTTCTCCTTTCCCTATTCATTTTCATAAGATAAGTTTACACGTGTAAACACTAAAAGTCAAGTATTCAACCTAAAAAAATAAATTCGAATTCTATCATTCGAATTTTTAAGTTTAATCTTAACCAAATAATTCTTCCATAATTTTACGTCCAGTGGGTGTTTGGGCCAAACCACCCTCAGCTGTTTCTCTAAAAGCAGCTGGTAGAGAACGTCCGACATTATACATGGTATTGACCACCTCATCAACTGGAATCACTGTTTTAACCCCTGCCAAAGCCATATCAGCTGAGATCATTGCTTGTGAGGCCCCCATTGCATTTCGGTGGACACAAGGGATTTCAACCAAACCAGCAACAGGATCACAAATTAATCCTAACATGTTTTGCAAGACAATTGCAATCGCATAGCCTGCTTGCTCGGCAGAACCACCAGCAGCTAAAACGAGTGCAGCTGATGCCATTGCCGAAGCAGAACCGACCTCAGCTTGGCAGCCACCCTCAGCTCCAGAAATCGTTGCATTATTTGCAATCGCAAGTCCAAAGGCTCCTGCTACAAATAAAAATTCCACTTGCTGTTCATGACTCAAGTCTAAAGTTTTAATAGCCGAAGTTAAAACACCTGGCAAACAGCCGGCTGATCCGGCAGTTGGTGTCGCACAAATGAGCCCCATTTGTGCATTCACTTCATTGACGGCAACCGCATCACGAGCTGCTCCTAAGATGAGCTCACCCGAAAGTGCTTTGCCTGATTTAATATAATCATCCATCAACTTTGCATCGCCACCAGTAAGACCTGTAAGTGATTTTTTACCAGCAAGCCCCTTTTTAACAGAATCAAGCATCGTTTCTAGGTTATGTTCCATCATTTCCCAAATTTGTTCACGATTCCGTCCAGTTTGTTCCATTTCAATGGCAATCATTAATTCTGTGACCGAGGAATAATTTTTAGAATCCTCGATTAATTCTTCTATATTTTTAAACATATGTATTCCTATACTGCTTTTAATTAAAGAAATTAACGGCGTGCAAACGAGGAATAAGTTTCATTTCCTCAATTACTTCCTTAACATTTGGTGTATCAACTTCTAAAATCATAATCGCTTTTTCACCCTTAGCTTCTCTGGTTACATTCATTTGTGCGATATTAATTTGATGTTCTGAAAGGACGCTAGAAACTCTAGCAATCATCCCTGGAACATCTTCATGAATGACCACAAATGTCGGAACACCAGCCGAAATTGCGATATCAAATCCATTCAATTCTGTCACTTGAATCATTCCACCACCGATTGAAATTCCAGTCACGGTCATTGTTCGATCCCCTTTTTTGGCGATTAAACGTGCGGTATTGGGATGTTCTGCTTTTTCTTCTGGATGTGGCACATAAGAAATTTCCATTCCTTGTTCAAAAGCAAGCTGAGGCGCCATTGGCAGACGTTCATCATCTGTATCCATTCCTAAAACACCTGCAACAAGAGCAACATCTGTTCCATGACCCCGATAGGTTTTAGCAAAAGACTCATAAAGATGAATCTCCAATTTTTCTGGAAGTTCACCAAAAATAGAACGTACAATTTTACCAATTCGAGCAGCACCAGCTGTGTGCGAGCTTGAAGGTCCAATCATCACTGGACCAATGATGTCAAAGACACTTTTATATCTTAAATTATCCATTTAAACCTCAGTTCTTACAAAGATAGTTTTTAAACTATCTTTTATCTTCAAATATCATAACATAATTTTCAAGCTTTTTCAGGCAAAAAAAAATAGCTCCGCAGAGCTATTTTCTATTGACGTCCTTTGTAAATTGAACGCGATTGACCATACCATATTTTGGTTAGCCATCTTTGAATCCAAGGTTGAACCCATTTATCTAAACCAAATGAACGACCTGAACCATTCATAAGTGCAATTGCCACTGGAATAAACCAAATGTTAACCCAGTAGAACATTCCTGAAAGTGAGAACATAACAGTCAATGCGGCTGTTGCTGCTGCTGCAATCCAAGTGAACAATCCAAAAATAAGGGCAAGTGCAAGGAAGATTTCAACAATTGACATGAATTTTTGCATGAACAATGCGACTTCACGGTTTGGAATCATAAACTTAAAGATAGGTTCCATCCAATGTGGCACTTTGTCAAAAACAGTCATTGGGTCAGAACCGTAAGCGTATGAGAGGCCCCATTCAGTTGCTTTATGAGCAGCTTCGCCACCACCACTTGAAGCGGCTGTTGTTGCTGCGCCTGTAGCACCTGCGGCTGCATCGGCTACACTAGAACTTGATGAAGCGGCTGTTGAAGCGCCTGCGGCTGCGTCTGCGGCTTTTGGTGCTTCTTGCAACCATGAGAATGGGAATTTAAGGTCATTTGTAAACCAAGAACCTTTACCAAACCAAGTCGTTGGGTTGAAGTATTGACCATCACCGACAATTTTCTTAATTGCTTCGGTAAACCAAACCACACCATAGAAAATACGAAGTGGAACAGCCCAAAGTACATTTCCTTGACGTGAAGTATGACCACGCATAAAGTTACGATTATCTTTTACGCGGAAGACTTCATCCAAGGCATAACGCCAGAAATAATGCGCTGAACGAATTTGTAAAGTATAGATAAAGTAAACAATGTTCTTCATCAACATTGCCCAGAAACCAGTTAGACGCATGCTACCGATTTTGGCAACTCCCCAAGTTGAACCAATTGAAACCATTGTTCCTTGGTATTTACTTTCATGTTTATGTTTGCTTCCACCATTGATGTCTGCAAGAATATTTGCCGCTGCTGTGTGTGCTGTTTGTTCCGCAGCTTCAACAATTTGTGGTGTTGGACGACCAGTATCTGGTTCAATATATCCTGAAACGTCACCAGCAACATAAATCCCTTTTCCTTCAAAACCAACAGCTTCCATGTATTCATTTGCTTGAAGACGATGTCCACGTTCTGTTTCATTAAGGTCTGTTTTTGCAGCTGTATTTCCTTGAACACCAGTTGTCCAGATTAATGTGTGTGTTGGAAGTTCTTTGGCAACTTTTTCTTCGTCACGCCCACCAACATTTACTTTGATATGATCTTTTGCTACTTCAACAATACCGTGGTTTGTTAAAACGTGAACATTTTTCTTTTCAAGATAAGCATGAGCTTTATCTGCTTGTTTACGGTCTAAAGTATTAAGGATTGTTGGCATCATTTCAACAACGTTGATTGTGATTTCTTCTTCAGGAATCTTCCAATCTGTTGAAACTTTTTTACGCCAATCAATCAATTCACCTGCCATTTCAATCCCAGTAAATCCTGATCCGGCAACTGAAATTGTTAAAAGAGCATGGCGTTTTTCATCATCAACTTCTGTTGACGCATATTGGACGATTTTTTCCAAATGACGTTTGATTCGCATTGCATCTTCAAGTGACCAAAGTGTAAACCCGTGTTCTTTAACACCAGGAACTCCAAAGTCATTTGGCTCGCCACCAAGGGCAACAATGACATAATCATAGCTATAACGACCATGTTTTGTGATTACTTGTTTGTTTTCTTTATCAAGACTGACGACAGAGTCAGTGACAAGACTAACGTTTTTACGTTTTCCTAAAAGCTTTTGGAAATCATATTGTACAGTTGTGAATGGAACACGTCCTGCTGCAACTTCGTGAAGTTGAGTCATGGTTGTGTGGTAACTATGTTTGTCAATCAGTGTGATGTCAGCATCTGCTTTGAGCTTTTTAGAAAGCTCACGCGTCGCATGTACTCCTGCAACACCACCACCGATGACTACGATTTGTTTCTTAGTCATTTAGAATGGTTCTCCTACTAGTAATATAATAATAACGTCAGGCACTATTATATCCTTTTTAGAGCAATTTGTAAACTGTTACACAAGAAAAACTTTTCCAAATTTTTTAAGGAAAAGTTTTATATTTATATTTTATTTTAACTTAAATTGCCCCTTTGTGGAAAAGTTGATCATTGATATATTTGAAGAAATAATGACCAGAACGAATTTCAAAGGTATAAACAAGATAAACCATGTGTTTCATGAATGTTGCTGAAAAACCACTTAATTTTGTTTTTCCAACTGTCCCAACCGCATAGCCTGAACCAATAGAAACCAGTGTTCCACGATAATTTCCAACAAATTTGGTTTTTTCGCCACCTTTAATATCTGCAATGATATTTTTAGCAGCCGTGCTTCCTGTTTGTTCTGCTGCTTCTACAATTTGAGGAGTTGGACGACCATTTTCGGGAACAATATAACCTGATACATCTCCTGCAACATAGATGCCATGATTTTCTTCGCCAATGGCTTCCATGTATTCATTTGCTTGAAGACGATGACCACGTTCTGTTTCTGAAAGTTGACAAGCTTCTGCTTCTGTATTTCCTTGAACCCCTGTTGTCCAAATTAAGGTATTTCCTGGAATTTCTTTAACAACTTTTTCCTCGTCACGCCCACCAACATTAACAGTGATATGATCTTGCGCTACTGCTGTAATTCCATGATTTACAAGGACATTGATATTTTTATTTTGAAGGTAAACGAGTGCTTTATCTGCTAAACTACGGTCTAAAATATTCATAATTGTTGGCATCATTTCAACAATATTGATTGTAAATTCAGATTCTGGAATACCGTATTTTTTAGATACTTTTTTACGCCAATCAATCAATTCTCCGGCCATTTCAATTCCAGTGAATCCTGAACCTGCCACGCTAAAGGTTAACAATTTTTTGCGTTTTTCTGAATCAGCTTCTTTAGCTGCTGCTTGAACCATTTCTTTCAAATGTGCTTTTATTTTCAAAGCATCTTCAAGTGACCAAAGTGTGAAGCCATATTCGTTAACACCTGGTACACCAAAATCATTGGGTTCTCCACCCATTGAAACGACTAAATAATCATAGTCATAGCTATTTTTATCTGTAATCACTTTTTTGTTAGCTTTATCAAGTTCAACAAGTGACTCTTTTACCACTTTAACGTTATTAAATTTTCCAATTGTTCGATTCAAATGATATTGAACAGCATCTGCCTCAACACGACTCGCTGCAACTTCATGAAGTTGGGTCATTGAAGTTTGAAAATCATGTTTATCTATAACTGTAATTTCTGCATCATTTTTCAAATTTTTTGCAAGTAAGCGTGTGGCTGAAACTCCAGCAAATCCAGCACCTACAATAACGATTTTTTTCTTAGCCATTTCTCTTGGCCTCCTACTAATAATAATTCCAAAAAATATTATACCTCTTATCGAAATAAATATACATTTTTCTGTTTATAAATTTACTTTCTGTAATTTTTAAAATAAAAAACCGCAGTATACGGCTTTTTTAAATAATTGAATAATTTTTTAAGACTTGCCCCTCAGATACACCTAAACATTTCATGAAAGGAAGTATATAATCAATATCTTCAATATTTTTCTTTTGCATCAGTGAAATTCGGCTAATGCCTTGACTAACTTCTACTGTGACTTTATGGTCGTCGTTAATAAAAAGGTGAATACTATCACATGCTCCTTGATGAATACTGACGCCTAAAATTTTTCCTTTTTGAACTTCACAGGTTTGAGCGCCATGGAGATAGCTATCTACTACTAATTTCATTACGGTTGTTTCAATTTTAAAATGCTTTGGTTTTTGCTGATCATCAGTTTTTAAATCTTGGGCAAGTTCCATGTTGTTATTTTTCATGGTTTAGCTCCTTTCCATTTCTTAATTCTATTTTATCAAGTTTTATTATGAGAAAAAAATGATATGAAAATAAAATTTATTTAATACTTTTAAGAGCATAATACTGCCTTTCTTACTAGTTTTAATTTTACTGATAGTCAGCAAAAAAGACTGATCACATCAGTCTTTTTTTATTTTGTTGAGAAAATCAATGACTGCTTGATTGAATTTCTCAATTTCTTCTAAATGTAAGATATGCCCACAACCTTCAAAAATTTGAACTTCTGAATTTGGATTGTTTTGTAATTCACGTGCTGCTTGAGCATGAATTGCTGGGAAAATCGGAGATTTCTCGCCAGCAAAAAATAAATGTGGTTTTTTTTCTTGCCCAAGCTCAGGACGCCAATCTTGCAAAATGACATTTTGCAGTAAAGGACGATAGCGTTTGAAATCAAAAGGTTTCATTCCATGTCCCAGTGTTCGCTTTACACTATCTGACAACTTTTTTTGTGTCAAACGAGTTTTTGGAAAATCATCAATAAATAGTGACAGCTCTGTCAGTGTTTTCCCATATTGACCATTGAGCCAATCTGCCGATTTGAAGAAAGTTGGGGCCTGATCTTCTGTAATTATTGCTGATACATTTTCGTCAGTAAATAATTCTTCATAAGCCATAATTGTTGCCGCACCCATTGAATGACCAATTAAGACAACATTTTTTAATTGTAAATAGTCAATTAATTCTTTTAGGTCCATTGCCAAACGGTGTAAAGTCAAGCCATAATCAACTTGTTGTGAATCTCCATGTGAGCGATGATCATAAGTAATCACCCGATAACCAGCATTTACAAATGTTTCTATTTGGGCAAACCATGTCACTTCACTGGACGAATAGCCACCAATTAGAATCAGAGGTTGATTTAACTGATTGCCATAATCATGAAAATTTATTTTTACTAAATCATTTGTTGTAAAAAAAGACATTTTTGTTTCCTCTCAAGCTTTTTCCAATGTTTTCATTGTAACAAAAATTCTGTCAGCACTGACCAATTATGATTTTTAGTAACTGATTATTTTTTCGGCAAATAAAAATACTGACAATAGTAAAAAAATTTCTGTCAGTAAAATTTTTTAATGATGAATTTAAAAACTGACAGCCTAGCTATCAGTTTAATTAAAAGATATGAGTAAATCATAAGTTTTCTATAATCATATCATTTTCATCACTTATTATTCTAATCCAAATCATCACCATTCGAAGCAAAAACATTTTTAAACCAATGAAATGATTTTTTTGGAATACGTTTATGACTTTTTGGATCCACATAAACAGCACCGTAACGTTTATCAATAGCACCAGACGAAGCAGGAATATCAATCAATCCCCAACCAAGATAACCCATAACTTCTACTCCGTCAGTAAATATTGCCTTTTTCATGGCTTCAAGATGTTTCTGATGATAAGAAATTCTCAAATCATCAGCAATTTCTGTTTGCCCATCCCAGATTTCTGACTGACCAATGCCATTTTCAATAGGAAAAACAGGCAACCCAAATTCATTATATAATCTACTTATAATTCTTCTAAAGCCCTCTGGGTCAATGGACCAATCCCATTGATTATGTTCAAGCAACGGATTTAATTTCATTCCTTTAGTCAAATAAGAATTTGGTGCATCATTTTCTGTCAGCTGACTTGCATCAAGTAAAATTGAGCGATAATAAGAAAAAGAAATAAAATCAGAAATTCCATTTTTTAAAATTTCTTCATCTCCTTTTTGAAAATCCATTTGGATGTTCTGATTTTTAACATAGGTCATAACCTCATGCGAATAATGGCCAAAAGCATAAACATCACAGAGATTTCGATTATAAAATTCATCAAATTTTCTAAGATATAGATTATCTTTTGGTGAAAAAGTTGCGGGATATATTTCCGTAGTCGCCAACATTCCTCCTATTTTTGCTTCAAAATTTTCATGCAAAAATTGGGTTAATTCGCAATGAGCAAGCATGGTATGATGAAAAACAGTGTACATGTCAGAGAGTGTCAGCTCTTTTTTCAAAACTCCCGAATAATGCTCAAAACCGTCAGCAAAATAAAGATTATGCTCATTAAAAACAATCCAATATTTGACTTTGTCAGCAAATCTTTTCATCATTTCTTGCCCAAATCTTACAAATGCTTCTTTCACTTTTCGACTCAAAAATCCATTGTACTTTTCAGCCAGATTTAATGGCATATCGAAATGATAGAGACATATCATAGGCTCAATTCCACGAGCCAGCAAATCATCAATCAGACGATTATAAAAGACAATTCCTTCCTCATTAAATTCACCATCTCCGTCAGGAACAATTCGTGACCAAGAAATTTGGAAACGATACATATTCATATTCATTTCTTTCATAAGATCTAGATCTTGTGAATAATGATGATAATTATCATTTGTTACTTGCCAATCTTTGGCAGAACGTCCAGCGGTATTCACATCATAGACAGAGGGTCCTTTTCCTCCTTCATTCCAGCCGCCTTCGGTTTGCATTGACGAAGTTGAATTTCCCCAGAAAAAATCTTTTGGCATTTTATTTTCCATTTTGTCCCCTTTTATCTTTAATTTTATAAAAAGAAATCCCGAAGAAAAAGTTTCTCCGGAGTTTCTAATCTCCTTATTCAATTACTAAGCAATAACTTATTCAGCCTCAGCATTTGCTTCTTGTTCTAACAACATTTTGTCATATTTTTTAGCAAATGGAAGATAAATCAAAATTGATTCTAAAAGTGCAATAACTTGCAGCACTGCATATTGCCAGCCTCCGATTAAAAAGCCAGAAATAATTGGTGGAGTGGTCCAAGGCGCAGCAACACCATTCATTGGCGGAACTATGTGGAAAAAAATCGCTCCGTAAACCGTAGCCGAAACGACTACTGGAACAAGAAAGAATGGCAGAGCAAGGACTGGATTTAAAACAAGTGGCAATCCAAATAAGAAAGGTTCATTGATATTAAATAAACCTGGGACTAGCTCCACTTTACCAATTGACTTCATCTGTTCTGAACGAGCAAAGAAAATCGTAAAGATAATTAATCCAAAAGTAATTCCTGAACCCGAAAGATTAATAAAGTTATTATAGAATTCATTGGTCACAATATGAGCACCATTAGCTAAACTCAATTTGTGAGATTGATAAAGGGATGCATTGGCAAAGGTATTTGGAATCAGAAAGGCAGAGGTAATTGCTCCCATAATAATTCCACCATGAACCCCAAAGAACCAGAAGAATGGAACTAAGAGTGAGATAATAATAATTCCACCAAATGAGCCGCCTAAACCTTGCAGAGGGACAGATAACCAATGATAAATAAAGGTTACTGCGTCGGTATGTCCAATCTTATCAAATAAAGCATAGACAACCGTAGCAGCGACGACAATTACTCCTGTTGGAATCATTGAAGTGAATTGATTAGCAACATTTGATGGGACTTGTTCAGGAAGTGTAATCTTCCAGCCTGCTTTCATCATTGCTGAATAAGCCCAGCCTGATAGAATACCAATAATAATGGCCGCAATCATTCCTTGACCACCGTTCCAAGTTAAATTGAGCACTCCTGTCACTGGATTATTTAGAAAGACTTGCATGGCATGAGGAAGCTTTTCAAAAGCTGCCGTTGCTTGTGTTCCTGTGAGATTCCCAATGCCTGAAGCTTCTTTCCCAGTAGCTAGTGCCGCTGTGATTGGATTTGCAATACTTAGAGATTGAACAATGAAAAATGCAGAGAGAGAAGTTAATCCTCCTTGTAAAGCAACATCGCCAAATCCAGCTTCTTTGACATAAGAATAGCCAATACCAACTGCTGCCCAAATCGCTAAAATACCGAATGATACGTTAAATGCTTGGGTAAAAATTGCTGACCAGCCATTGTCTGATAGCCATTTTGCCACAGGTGGAATTGGAATATTCGCCAGAATTAAGAAAATTGACCCAACAATGATAAATGGCATGGCAAAAAGCATTCCATTTTTCAAAGCCGTCATCGCTCGTGTATTCACGAATTTCATAATTGGCGGTAAGACTTTATTATTTATGAAGCCGTTCATAAATAAACCTCCTTTAAGATGTGAGGACGAGCATTTAGAAATTATGAAAATTAGAAAATACTTGAAAAACGAAGTTTTTGGACTATTTTATCTATTTTCACTAACTTCTGCGAGTCCGAACTCAGTTGATTAAGATGTGAGCCCGACTGTTCTGAAATGAGGAAAATTGTCTTTTGTGCTGACGTTTTGCCCCACCAACAAGTGCTTTAGCACTTAGCTGGAATGGTCAACGTAACAAAGAGAAGATAGGAAAATATTTGGCTCTGCTTGAAGCACTACTTCAAGTCTGTGGATAAAGTTTGCGAAGCAAACATCATTTTCCAGTGCAGATTCAAATTTTATCTATCTACGCATCAAGCTGCTACGCTGCCCATTCGCTCTAAGCGACTAAAGTCGTAAGGCGAATCGCATTTTCACTCATTTCAAAAAGGTCAAACTCAATTTGTTAAGGCAGTTCAGGTACTTTGAAGACTGTACTCTTTTAATTAAACCGCTTACAATATAATAATACCCCTTACAATTTTTTTTGCAAGGGGCTTTGCTATCTTTGTTACCTGTTACAGAATTAGTTACATTTATCAGCTTTTTCCATTGCTTGATGAGCTAGTATTTCAATAAAAGCAATGACTGGGAGCTGAGAAGTCAAATTTTCAAGTGGGTCATAGGCGGAATATTCTGTTTGGAATCCATAAGTTAAATTTATATTTGAAAGTTTGGATAAGGTCGTTTCTGGATGATTGGTAATTGAAATAATCTTTGCTGGTGCTTCCTCTCTTAGCTTGACAACTCGTTCAATAATCTTATCTGTTTCACCCGAAGCGGATAAGACAATGCTTAAAACATCTGGCGCGCCTTTTCCTTTAACGGCTTGATAAGGATCAGAAATGGCATAAGATTCTAAGCCAATATTTGTAAAATAGCGGGCACCATATTCAGCTAAAGCTCCTGAAGAACCTACTCCAATAAAAATAATATATCGAGCTTCTCGAATTAATTTGACAGCTTCTTCTAATTTCCTTCCCGCTTCCTTAGAGGTTATTTTTCGTAAAAATAGGTCGAGTTGTAATAAATTTTCATAGTAATTAACTGGAATTTCTGTCAGTTGATTTTGGTTTTTAAGATAATATTTAAGTTCTACCCAGCCCTCAAAACCAAGTTTTCTAGTCATGCGCATAACTGTTGCTGTGGAAACATGGACAGCTTGTGCAAGCTGTCTGACTGACATTTTATCAATACTTGATAAATTAGATAAGATAAAATTAAATGTCGCAGTTTCTAGTTCATTGAGCGTTCGAACTTGTTCGGGCAAGAAATCAATCATTTTACTGACCCAACCTTTCTTATGTTGTTGATTATTTATTTGCTATCCTGAGTAAACTCTTCAGTACCGATTTTTATATAATAAATAAATTACTGACAGAATTTTTAAACTGTACTCCGATTTAGTGACAGATAAAATTTTGAGGGTCAACTCTAAACTCTTCTGTGACTTCCAGAGTAAAATAAGCTAGTCGACAAATTGTCAACCAGCTTATTTTACTTTTTATTCTTTAGCTCTCACTTTTTACTGACAGCTAATTATTATAAGATTTAACTGATAAATGTTCAGATTGTCCTCTTTATTTTACAACAATATTAACCAATTTATTTGGAACAGCAATTACTTTGACCACGTTTTTACCTTCAAGAGCCTCAGCAACTGATTCACGACCAATTTTTTCAAGTTCTTCACGCGCTAAATCTTTAGCAATTTTAATTTTTGCTTTTAATTTACCATTAATTTGAACAACAATTTCAACTTCTGATTCAATTAATTTGCTTTCGTCAAATGTTGGCCAAGCAACATAAGAAATTCCAGCTTCATTCCCTAATTTTACCCAAAGTTCTTCAGCAATATGTGGTGCAAATGGCGCTAAAAGTTGGACAAAGCCATTAGCGTATTCTAATGGTAAAGCTTTTGCTTTATTAACTGCATTAACAAAAATCATTAATTGGGAAATTGCAGTGTTAAAGTACATCAAGTCCAAACGCTCAGTGACATTTTTCACTGTTTCATTGTAAACTTTGTCCAATTCTCCATTATTTTCAGCTTTAATTTCTGAATTTTCAATCATTCGAACAGCTCGGTCTAGGAATTTACGAGCCCCTTCAAGGCCTTCTTCTGACCATGGAATACTTGCATCAAGTGGACCCATGAACATTTCATAAACACGTAAAGTATCAGCTCCATAATGTTCAACAACATCATCAGGATTAACAACATTTTTAAGAGATTTAGACATTTTAGCTGGAGCTTGTTCAAGGGCTTCACCTGTTTCCATATGGTAAAAGCCACCATCACGTTTTTCAACCTTATCAGTTGCAACTAAGGCCCCACGATGATCACGATAAGAGGTTCCGAGAATCATTCCTTGGTTAAAGAGTTTTTGGAAAGGTTCTTTAGTTGGAACAACTCCTAAATCATAAAGCACTTTATGCCAGAAACGAGCGTAAAGTAAGTGAAGAACAGCATGTTCAGCCCCTCCCACATAGATATCAACTGGCAACCATTCTTTGAGAAGTTCTGGGTCTGCCAAAGCTTCGCTATTATTTGGGTCAATATAGCGAAGGTAATACCAACTCGAACCTGCCCATTGTGGCATTGTATTAGTTTCACGGCGACCTTTTAGGCCATCTGCGCGTGTGACTTCCAACCAATCTGTCAAGTTAGCCAAAGGAGACTCACCTGTTCCTGACGGTTTGATATCAGAGGTTACGGGTAAAACAAGAGGAAGTTCATCTTCTGAGAGCGCTGTTGATGTGCCATCTTCCCAATGAATAATTGGAATTGGTTCACCCCAATAACGTTGACGACTAAAGAGCCAGTCACGCAAGCGGTAAGTGATTTTCTTTTTCCCAATTTTCTTTTCTTCCAAAAATTCAATGGCTTTTTCAATCGCTTTTGCCTTGTCAAGTCCATTCAAAAATTCTGAATTAATATGAGGGCCATCTTCTGTATAAACAGCTTCTTCAACATTTCCACCTTCAACAACAGGCAAAATTTCAAGTCCATAAACCTTAGCAAATTCCCAGTCACGCTCGTCGTGAGCAGGAACTGCCATGACAGCACCATGTCCATAAGAAGCAAGAACATAATCTGCAACCCAAATTGGTATTTTACGGCCATTAATTGGGTTAATCGCGTAAGCTCCGGTAAATGCTCCAGTTTTTTCTTTAGAAAGGTCTGTACGGGCTAAATCAGATTTCAAGCTCGCTTTGCGACGGTATTCAGCAACAGCTTCTTTTTGCTCAGGTGTCGTAATAGCATCAACTAAATCATGTTCAGGTGCAAGCACAGCATAAGTTGCCCCAAAAAGGGTATCAGGACGAGTCGTAAAGACTTCAAATGATTTGTCGGTTCCTGCAACTTCAAAAGTCACATCTGCTCCTACTGATTTCCCTATCCAATTCCGTTGCATTTCTTTGATTGATTCAGGCCAATCGACTTCTTCAAGGTCTTCAAGTAAACGTTCCGCATAAGCTGTAATTTTAAGCATCCATTGGCGCATTGGTTTACGAACAACAGGATAACCCCCGCGTTCAGAAGTTCCGTCTGGAAGCACTTCTTCATTGGCAATAGCCGTTCCAAGTTCTTCAACCCAGTTAACAGCTACTTCTGCTTCATAAGCTAACCCTTTTTCATAAAGTTTAGTAAAAATCCACTGTGTCCATTTATAAAAATTAGGGTCAGTTGTATTAACTTCACGTTCCCAGTCATAACTAAAACCTAAGCTATTGATTTGACGTTTAAAGTTAGCAATATTTTCAGCTGTAAATTCTGCTGGGTCATTTCCTGTATCCATTGCATATTGTTCAGCAGGTAAACCAAAGGCATCCCAGCCCATTGGATGAAGAACATTGAACCCTTGAGCACGTTTATAACGGCTCAAAATATCAGTTGCAGTATAACCTTCTGGGTGTCCAACGTGAAGTCCTGCACCAGATGGATAAGGGAACATGTCTAGAGCATAAAATTTTGGTTTATTTTTATCTGTTCCTGTACGGAAAGTTTTGTTATCCGCCCAGTATTTTTGCCATTTGGCTTCTATTTCTTGATGATTGTATTCCATATTAAAGATTTGAGTTCAATTTTATTAAACTCAGTTCCTTTCTCATAATATTGCTAATGTAAATTGTCTTTTATAATAAATTATAAGCGAGAGTTAGGTCACTTCCCGAAAGCTGTAAGCCATATTTTTGCTCATATTTTTTGATTTTATTAATCAGCGTATTTCGATGAACATAAAGTATTTTTGCTGCTTTCGTTTGATTGCTACTTGCTTTATACATTGCTTCAACTAGTTTTTGGTCTTCAGGATTTTCTAATAATTCTTTACGGATTTCTTGTAAAATTCTATTTTCTGATAGATTTAGACTTTCTGATAAAATGTATTCACTAAAAGTTTGCTGACTTTCAAAAATTTTGTATTCTTCAGAATATACTTCAGAGAGTTTATTTTTCTCGACAAAACGGCCAACATAAGCCGTCACCTCTTCACCCATATCTTGCGAAAGGGTTTGAAAAATATCAAAAAGTTCTGAGTTTGTGGGACTATCAGTTGAAAATGCTTCTATCACAATTTTTTCTTCCCCAATACTTTTTACAAAATCAGGTAAAAGTAGCTTTAAAGTATTTTCCAATTCTTCAAAATTATTTCCTGAAAATTGTAAAATACGATAGCGGCCATTAGGAAGTTTATCAGTCTTCAATTTTCTGTCAGTAAAAATCAATTCTGTCAGTAACTTTTCTCGTTCTGTCAGTTGACTGGGGTCAACTTTCTCGTAAAGTTTTCTAATTTTTTCTAGTTCCATTTTTTAAAAAAGCGACCTCTGGTCGCTTGAAGTCTTATCCTAAATCCACTTTGAATTCCAACAATTACTAGTTTAGATTTGTTCTGAAGGAAGATGTAATTCAAAGAGTGGTGACAATGGACGGCGTTCGTGAATACGAATAATCGCATCAGCAAGCAAGTGAGCAATTGAAAGTTGAATAATTTTTTCACTTTGACGTTCTTCTGGCATTTCAATAGTATCCAAAACAACGAGTTTAGTAATTGCTGAATTATTAATTCTCTCGATAGCTGGTCCTGAAAGTACGGCATGAGTACATGAAGCGTAAACTTCTGTTGCACCAAGTTCTTTAAGGGCATTGGCCGCTAAAGTAATTGTTCCGGCCGTATCAATCATGTCATCAATCAAGATACATTTTTTCCCTTGAACATCACCGATGATATTCATAATTTCTGCCACATTGGCACGAGGACGACGTTTATCAATGATAGCAAGTGGTGCTTTCAAGAAGTTTGCTAACTTGCGCGCACGTCCTACTCCACCATGGTCAGGCGAAACGACAACGATATCATCACCAGCAGAAACCAATTGACGACGGAAATATTCAGCAATCAATGGTGAACCCATAAGGTGGTCAACTGGAATATTGAAGAATCCTTGAATTTGTGGTGCATGAAGGTCGAAAGTAATTAAACGGTCAGCACCAGCAATTTGAAGCATGTTTGCTACGAGTTTTGATGTGATTGGTTCACGAGCACGAGCTTTACGGTCTTGACGAGCATAACCATAGTAAGGTAAGACAATGTTAATTGATGCAGCAGAGGCACGACGCAATGCATCCATCATAATCAAGAGTTCCATCAAGTTATCATTGACAGGGTCACTTGTTGATTGAAGGATAAACACATGATCACCACGAACTGATTCGTCAATATGAACGACAGTTTCGCCATCCGAATGTGCACCAACACTTACTTTTCCAAGCTCAATTCCAATTTCTTTAGCCACTTTTTGGGCTAATTCGTGGTTAGAAGAGAGCGAAAACAACTTCAAATTTGAATACGACATGAAGAGCCTTTCTTTAATTCCTACAGAACATAGCAGTTCTATTTTATGTAATTCTATTTTACATTAAATTCTCAATTTTTTCAAACGCTCATCGGCTTTATTTTAATGGAACCGTTGACAAGTAAAAAAGCATTGCCCAAACTGAACAAAACTTTTTTACTTCTTAATTTTATATTTTATAAAAGCTCTTTGAAAAGCCCTCTGACGAAAAATTCTTCATCAAAATCTTGTAAATCATTAAGCTTTTCACCTAAACCAATCAATTTGACTGGAATTTTAAGACTTTGAACGATTGACAAAACAATCCCACCTTTGGCCGAACCGTCAAGTTTAGTCAGAGCAATTCCTGTAATTGGAGTAACTGCTGAAAATTCTTTGGCTTGTTGAATGGCATTTTGGCCTGTTGTTGCATCAAGTACCAAAATCGTTTCATGCGGAGCATCTGGAATTTCTCGTTTAATCACTTTACCAATTTTTTCCAGCTCTTTCATCAAATTATCTTTATTTTGCAAACGTCCTGCAGTATCCACAAGTAAAATATCATAATTTTCAGCTTTAGCTTTTGCGAGAGCGTCAAAAACGACTGCCGCTGGATCTGAACCAGCTGGTTTTGTGACTACTTCAACGCCTGAACGATTTCCCCATTCAACTAATTGGTCAATAGCACCTGCCCGGAAAGTATCCGCAGCTGCTAAGAGTACTTTTTTGCCTTCATTTTTATAACGAGCAGCTAATTTACCAATGGTCGTTGTTTTACCAACACCATTTACCCCAACAAAAAGGAAAACACTTAATCCATCCGTTTGGATATCCAATTTTGTCGGTAATTTTTCACCGTCAAACTTATCAACAATTTTTTCAATAATCAATTGACGCAAGTCATCTGTTGATTTAGCATTAACTAATTTTGCTTCCTTGCGCAATTCTTCAGTCACTTCCATTGCCAAATCCACACCGACATCTGACATAATTAAAGTTTCTTCAAGTTCTTCAAAGAATTCTTCATCAACTGTCCGGAAGTTAGCAAAAAGTTCATTAAAGCCATCAGAAAAAGTCTTACGAGTTAAAGTTAATGACTGTTCATATTTTTTCTCAGTTTCCTCACGTGATTGAGTGAAAATATTAGCCAGAGCATCAATATCAATGACAATCTCTTCTTCCTCATCTTCGTCAGTAACTTTTTTCTCAGTCACTTCTGTAGTTTCAGAGATTACTTTTTCGTCAGTAATTTTTTCTAATTTTTCATCATTTTTTGGTTTAACAATTTGTTCGTCAGTAACTTCTACTTCAACCTTTTCAAAAATAATAGGTTCATTTTCACTGACAGGTTCATCCGTAATTTCTGGCTCAACAACAATCATTTTACTGACAGACTCGTCAGTAACTTTTTCTACTTTTACTGGCTCTTCATTTACATCAGGCCGTTTAGTAGTTTCATTTTCTTTTTCATTCTTGACTGCTTCAGTGATTTCACTAGATTGATTTTCACTGACAGGCACATCATGATTAGTTTCCTCTTGTTTCTTCTTTCCGAAGAGTCGGTCAAAAAGTCCCATTTTTTCTCCTTAATAAAATATCACATTTTGATGATAAAGTTCATTCATAAAATGAAAGATTTTAATTTAATTTTTTTCTTAAAAATGCTAGCCCTAAAACAAGGACTCCGACGGCTGAAAAATCAATTACCTTTGAAAGCAAAACGAAAGCCGTGGTCTCTACAAAAAAGGCTAATAGAATGACTGACAAAGCATGAAAAATAAAAACCAAGCCCATAAAAAGAGTCATTATTAACATTTTTCTGTGATTTTCACCCTCGCTAGCAAGCTCTAAAAGCGGTCGATTTAGAAGGACTGACAGTAAAAAAATCGTTCCAATAGCAGCCGTTAAAATCGGGTGCCAGAGCTTGAAAGCAAGATTATTTCCATGCGTCAAATAAACAGCTAAGAGTGAAATTAAAAAACCAATAATTGCCACTAGAGAAACAGGATTTAACTCTTTTTTTCTAATTAAAGACCAGAGCATATGAACAACTGGAAAGGCTGTTGCAATTCCTAAAGCTAAAGTGTCCGAATTCCCAAGCATTTTTAAAAACAAATAGGCAATAACTGGTAAAATAATCGCAAAAATTAAACTCGGCAAATACTTTTTTAATTGAACTTCATCTTTCATTATTAGTCCTTAAAGTACATATTTTTCAATAATATGAGCAACAGCATGTTGGTCATTAGTTAAATCAGAAATAATTCTTGCTTGTTCTTTAACTGCTGGGACAGCATTTGCCATAGCAACACCATATCCTGCCCAAGAAATCATTGATAAATCGTTTGCTTCATCTCCCATAGCCATTACATTTTCTGGTTTTAAGTTTAACTGATTAATCAATTGTGTCAAACCATAAGCTTTATTAATTCCTTTTGGCATAAATTCTAAAAGCTTCGCTTGAGTTTTAAAAATCTCAAATTGGTCAAAATAAGATTCAGGAATTTTATCAAGACTAGCGTCCAACAATTCTTTTTCTGTACAAGAAACAATCTTATTATAAACCACATCAAGTGGAACTTGATCAAAATCAACTTTGATAAAAGTTAAAAGCTTATTTAAAGTGTCATATTGCGAATCAATTTTACTTTTCGTCATATAAACTTTTTCTTCGCTCAAAACATCGCAAGGAATGCCAAGGTTTGAAGTCAATTCTTTAATTTCTAAAATTTCATCATGTGAAAAACTTTTTTTAGATAAGATTTGCCCCGTATTTCTTTGGACCAGACCACCATTAAAGGTAATTGAAAAATCTTCAAAATCAAGCATTTCTAACGTTTTGAGAAAGGGTTGAATTGCAATCAAAGGACGCCCCGTTGTTAAAACAACATGGACCCCTTTTTGTCTTGCTGCATTAATAGCCAGACGATTTTCTTTTGAAATTTCTTTTGAAGAGTTGAGTAAGGTCCCATCCAAATCTAGGGCAATGAGTTTAATTTCTTTATTCATTGTTTAATTATAGCACACTGTATCAGTCAGGTTCAATAATGCTCACTAAGATCGGATGGAGAATTAAACATTAACTAATATTTTTAGATTATTCATAAAAATGTTTGACAAATCTAAATCTTTTGATTACACTTAGAATAATTAAAAAAACGAGGTCCAATAAATGACTTATTCACAAGCTTCTCTTAACTTGTTGTTGAAGGAGGGCTCACACTAGCTAATTTAAGCTAAATGTGTGAGTCCTCTTTGACGTTAGTCATTAACGAGGACGAAGAGACGTCCTCAGGACGTCTTTTTTTAATGTTTTATTATCAATTTATTAGTCAATAAAAGAGAGACGTCTCTGCTTATTGATTTAGAAAGCTAGGAATTATCGTTGGAAACTAATCAATCCTTAAAGAAAAAAATGGCCGCACGCCATATTACTATGATTGCTCTTGGTGGAGCAATTGGTGCTGGTCTTTTCAAAGGAAGCTCATCAGCCATTGCTGCCGCTGGTCCCTCTGTCTTAATCGCTTATTTTATCGGAGGAATCGTTCTTTATTTTGTAATGAAGAGTTTAGAAAAGCTTGTTCTAAGTTCAAAAGATCCACACGGCTTGTCCGGACTTGTTCAACCTTATCTGGGCAATCATACGGCTGATTTTACGGACTGGGTTTATTGGTCAATGTGGATGATTAATATCATTGCTGAGGCTGTTGCTGCTGCAAGTTTTTTGCAGCTCTGGTTTGCTAATGTTCCCACTTGGGTTTTTGTCTTGATTATTGCCCTTTTAACTTCCCTTATTAACTTATTCTCAGTTGCTCTCTTTGCTGAGACAGAATACTGGTTGGCATTTATCAAAATTAGTGTTGTTATTTTGTTGATTATTTTTGGTGTTTTTCTTGTGGCAAAACAAATTTTTAATACTAATCTAGTGACTACTTTCTCTGGAATGACCGCTCATGGTGGCTTTGCTCCTCATGGCTTTAAAGGGGTCATTAATTCTTTACTAATTGTTATCTATTCATATGGTGGTTCTGAATTGATTGCTATTACAGTCAGTGAAACAGAAGATCCTAAAAGAGCCATTCCTAAAGCCATTCGAGGTGTAATCGGTCGAATTATTTCATTTTATATTATTCCGATGTTCTTACTTCTTGTAATTTATAACTGGCAAACATTGGCTACTTCTTCAATGAGCCCTTTTGTGATGGTCTTTAATAAAATGCATATTCCTTTTGCTGGCGATATTGTCAACTTGATTATCATTCTTGCCCTCTTCTCATCAATTAATTCTGGAATCTATGCTTCATCTCGCCTTTTTTATTTCCGTTTAAAAAATCGTCAAGGCAAAATGGCTCAAAGAATGGCTCATTTAAATAAACATCATGTTCCTCAAAGAGCTGTTATTTTCTGTTCAGGTACACTTTATATCGGTGTTGTGCTTTCTTATTTTGTTGGTGATCGTTTGTTTAATTACTTGGCTGGTTCCCTTTCTTACACTGTTTTAGCCGTTTGGATTTTAATT
The DNA here is from genome assembly GCF_052544945.1 of Lactococcus sp. KTH0-1S. Taxonomy (NCBI): domain Bacteria; kingdom Bacillati; phylum Bacillota; class Bacilli; order Lactobacillales; family Streptococcaceae; genus Lactococcus; species Lactococcus sp. KTH0-1S. The sequence continues at coordinate 838,026 of NZ_CP195165.1, read as the reverse complement.
AGTCTCGCTGGTTTTGGTCTTTCTCTTAAAACAAAATCATTATCCGGTAGAACAATGAGTCTCTTAGCACTGATTGCTCTCTTTCTCATTCTGATTGGTATTTTATTTACTAATCCAATTGGTGTGACTGTCTTCACAGCAATTCTTTATTTCATCATCTTTATCAGTTATCGAAAAAAGAATGATTCTGTCAGTAATTTAAACTAATAAAAAAGACTTGATAATTAATCAAGTCTTTTTGTTTTTACTGACAGAATTATTTGTCAGTATTTTTTTGCTCAAAAGATTTTTGAACAAAATAACCAGAAAGCCAAATTGCAAATAGAATCCCTAACATTCCTAAAAGCATGGCGGCAACTTCGGCCATCAGTAATTTTGAATTAAAAATATCCGCCAAGCGATAGTTTAAACGTACAAACCAGAGAATTAGACCGACAGTTGCTCCCAAAACTCCAAAAAAGAGGGTATTGACAGCCGTTCCCAAAATTTGTTGAGATATAATTTCTCTTTGATTTTTAAATTGGTCAAGACTCATATTTTCGTCCTGCTCAACAACTTCCGAAAGGCTGGCTGCTAAAGCCATCGCTGATTCTGCTACCGCTCCAAGCATGGAAATAACCATGACTACAATGGCTACATTTGAAAAATTAAGTCCCACATTTAATGATAGATTTTCCAATTCATCAACATCTTCTGTGGCAAATCCCTGAAATTGACCAAAATGTTGAATGATTAAAGCAAGAATGAGCAAAGATAAAACAACAATGATACTCGTTTTAAAAGCAATCAATGTGACTTCACTTTCATCAGCAGACATAAAAATAGCAATTGCCAAAATAATTACTGACAGAACTATCAGAACTGCTATTGCATTAAATCCCCAAGAAATTAAAGTAATTAACACAAAAATAGCAATAAAATTAAAGGTCAAACCAATTAAATTTCGTAAGCCATCTTTTTTGGCAACGATAAGCATCAATAAAATCAGTAAAATTAATAGGATCAAGAGTGCATTCATAAAGAACTCTCCTTTCCTTGATGATTTCTAGTCAAAGCAAAACTTGTGAAAACAGCGGTAATTGGTACAGCTAACACGATTCCAATGGCCGAAATAATCGTTTGTAATAACCCAAGATTAAGACCAATAGTCGCAATATAAGACCATGAATTTCCATTTCTCAATAATAAAAGCGTCATCGGCAAAGTTTCCGCCATGAAAATCATGAACAAAACATTTGTCAAAGTTCCAATGAGCTCTTGCCCAATTGAAATTCCTGATTTAATGTAATCTTTTCTGACCATATTTATTTTGTTCAATTTATTTTGTCTAGCCATACCAAAAAGCCCTGCAACAATATCACCTGTACCGTCCATGATTGCCCCTAGAACTGAAATCATTGTCCCAACAAAGAAAAACTCTGATGGATTTTGGGTGACATAGTCCAAATATTCAAAATGAATACCCGAATTCCCTGTCATTTTTAGAACGAATAAAACAATTGAAAAAGTTAAAGCAGTGGTTAATACGGTAGTTATAAAAGTATAGAGCATCTGTTTTGTGGGTCCCAAGACAAATAAAAGGGAGGAAGCTGCAAAAATTACTGACAGAAGCCCAAAAAGTAAAATGACAGGTGGATTAAATTCAACGTTAAAGGCGATGACAATCACAAAGTAAAGAAGGTTTAAGACCAGAGATAAGAAAAGAAAAATTGAAGCCCTAAATCGTTCAAAACTAATGACAAAACCAATAAATAAAACGAGTAGTCCAACAATTAGTGCATCCCTTTTTAAGGTCACAATTTGATAATTTCCCGATATTTTCTTTAAAATTACTTGCTGACCGACACGATAAATTTGTCCTGTTGTTTGAGAGAGAGTTGTTGTGTTTTTTAAATTTAAATTGCCAGGCTCTGCTCCTTTTGCATTGATGACTTTTATTGACAATTCTTGCGTGATTTGACGGTCTTTATTTTGAAAGTCATCACTCACTTCGTGACTACTTACCGTTTTGGCAACCGTAATTTTGCCAACCGGTGCCTTGTACAAAAATTGGTCATGACTCACAAGAAAAAATGCAACAATGGCAAAAATTATGGGAAGTAGCATTTTCTTGAATATCCATTTTATATTCATAACTTTCCTTTTTCATTGACTAAAACAATGAATTTTAGTCCTATTTTTTATGACAAATCAAAAGACGACAAAACTGCCGTCTTTGTAATTAGGCTTTTAAATCACTGACTTTATCAGAATGTTCTATCGTATCATGCAAAGTTGCTAAAGCTTCTTTAGACTTTCCAAAAGTGAAGAATTGATAACGTTTGCCAGCATAAGAAAATCCAAAACCAAATTTAGTTATTTTTACGGCTGTGATATATTTCAATTCAATTGTTTTCATTCGCACTCTGGGAAATGTTGTAAAGTGAAGCTCCTCATCAGCAATGAAAAAACGGTGTGGCCAAATCAAAGTGATAAAGATAATATATGAAACAATCGCCAAAATAGTCAAAAACCAGTTGCCTTCTTTATTAAATTCATAAAAAAGTGTTCGCTCAAAGCTTAATATGATGATGCCCCAGAGCAAAACTAATCGATGATTAAGTGACACTGGCAGAAAATATCCTGTTTTCATTGGTTCCTCTCTTAATATAAAGTGCTGACCAGCCTCAAAATTAACTCATTTTGAAGCTTTCTGTCAGTAACTTATCTTATTTTTATTAATCTTTCACCTTTGGTGAATCTTGTCCTTTTTCAACTTCGGGAATTTCAACCGAATAATCTGGTAAAGTTGATTTCCCTTGATTTTGACTAAGTAAACTATTTGATCTAGCTGCTAAATCTTCATTTTCTTTCTTCAATCGCTTCTCAGTTGCCTTAACCGTATAGTTGTAATCTTTAGGATCAACAGCTTTAAAGCCTTCGGGTGTATAGAACCTGAGGAGGTTTTGATTATTTAATTTATCAGATGCTTTTAAGAGATCAGAAACTTTTTGCTTGGTTTCTTTAACATATTGCTCTTGTTGAGCATTAAGCTTTTCAATCTGCAAGCCCGTTTGAGTATCATAATAGTTTCCATTCAAACTTGGTTGAGTAATGGTTGGAGTAACAAATCCACCATTTCTTAGAGCAACAAAATCTTGACGACCAGAAGCAAACATATCTTGACCAAACTGTACATATTTTTTACTGTCAATCCCAAGTAAGTGCTCAAGTGTTGGCATGACATCAAGTTGCCCAACGTAGGTGTTAATGATATGACCATTCGTTTGTCCAGGAATATCTACCATGAATGGTGTTCTTTGTAACATTGTACTATCGTAACTATTGAAAGTATCAGCATTATAGCCAACATAAGGCGCAAATGCCTTATTATCACTACCAGAAATTCCGTAGTGGTCACCATATAACACAATAATTGATTTATCGTATAAGCCAGATTTTTTCAAATAATCATAAAATTGTTGAACTGCTTGGTCTAAGTAATGAGCCGTTTCAAAGTAACCGTCAACTAATTTATTCCCTGAATCAACAGTTGCAAAGTTCGGATCTTTGTCTTCATCATCCATTGTATATGTTAAGTGATTTGTAACTGTCAAATACTTAACATAGAAAGGTTGTTGCATTTGTTCAAGCAATGGTACAGAATCACGGAAGAGTAATTTATCTTTAATTCCCCAAGGACTCATGTTTGATGCGGAATTATCAAAGAAACTTTGGTCAAAGAAGTTTTGATAACCCATTTGTTTGTATGTATTCAATCGATTATAGAAAGCACCAACATTCCCATGAATTACAGCTGAACTATAACCATCGGTTTGATTCAAAATCGCCGGCATTGCTTGGAAAGTTTGGGTTGAACCATATTTGGCAAAAAGTGAACCAGCTGGCAAACCAAATGTTGATGTTTCCAATAGATTTTCGGCATCAGAAGTCTTTCCTTGTCCAACCTGATTGAAGAAATTACTGAATGAATAAGTCGAATTTGAATGATAGATTGAATTTAGGAAAGGTGTAACAACATGTTCTTTTCCGTCTGTTCCTTTAATTTTCAAATCAATCAATGCTTGTTGGAAAGATTCCAAGTGAATCTCAATAACATTGCGGTTTTTAGCAATTCCATACATCTTCAAGTTCGGTGCTAAATAACGATTTGAAGCAATGTATTTTTGAATTTCTTGCAAACTTTCTTTGCTGGCATCTTTCCGTTGCGTATTTGCTAAATTCGTATAATAACCGTCTGTTAACATCCATGGGCCTAAGCCAAGATATCGAACAATATAAGTTTTATCTGATTGGGCCTTACGCAAAATCAATTGGTGTTTATTAAAATCTCCAAACCAGAAATTCAAACCAAACAAAGCCAAGCCCATTGAAAGATAAGTAAATGCTCTTTTCGCACCAACTGGTCGTTGATCGAATTTCATTTTTTTAGCAATCAATAAAACAATAATGACTACAAGGTCAATCCAATAAACCCAGTCCATCAAATGAACAGGCACCGAGCCAAAATCAAAACCATGTTGGAACATTCCGGCCCCACCAGTCATCGTATCAATCGTGATGAAATCGGTGAATTCTCGATAATAGAGAATATTAAGATAGAGCAAAAAGTTTGCAGCTATCGTTAAAACCAGTGTCGCTAAATAGAAAAGCGAAGTTCTTCTAATAAAGAGTAAAACAGCAAAACAAATAGCTGTAAAACCAATTGGGTTAATAATCATCAGCAATAATTCTGCTGGACCAACTCCGCGAAGATTAAAAACTCCGAAGTAGGCAATCATCGATTTTACCCATACAAAAAATACAATAAAACTAAGCAAACCAACACGTGTGTTGAAAGTAGATAGTAATTTTTTCAATTTATTATCCCCAGAAAATATACTCATTCTTCCTTAATTTAAAGAAAAACTGCAGTCAATTCATTAATATAAAACTTATTAATGAATACGAAAAACGCCAATTTCATTATTTTTTTAATTAATGAAATTTTTTAAATTCATGTTTTTGTTGCTTAAATTATACGACTTTCCTTATTTTTAGGCAAATCATATACTAAGCCATAAATTAGGCAGTCCTTCAAAAATCAATTTATAGTGTAGCATTTATAGATTAAAACTATCTTAAATTTCAATTAATAGTCGAATCAAGTTTCACCGAAATCATCTTAGAAACCCCAGCATCAGCCATTGTAACGCCATACATTGAACCTGCTGCTGCCATAGTTCCACGACGGTGAGTTACAACAATAAATTGATTACTATTATCAAAGTGATTCATGTAATCACCAAAACGTTTAACATTGGCTTCATCAAGTGCCGCTTCGACTTCATCAAGAACAACGAAAGGTACTGTTCGTACTCTTAAGATTGCAAAAATTAAAGCTAAAGCTGTCAACGCTTTTTCTCCTCCACTCATCAAATTTAAACTTGATAATTTTTTACCTGGCGGTTGTACTTTAATCTCAACCCCAGCTTCTAAAAGGTTGTCGCTTGTTAATTCTAAATCAGCAAGCCCACCGACAAACATTTGAGCAAAGGTCATTTTGAAACTTTCACGAATCGCATCAAAACTTGTTTTAAACCGAATTTTAACTTCATCATTCATGTCATCGATTGTGCTCAATAGAAGATTTTTAGCTTCTAATAAATCATCTTTTTGACTTGAAAGGAAAGTAAAGCGTTCATTGACTTCATCAAATTGAGCAATGGCATCCAAGTTAATTGGTCCTAATGCCTTGATTTGACGTTCTAGATTTTTGAGTTTTTGCTCAGCCTCCGCTAAATCCTCCACTATTTTTGCAGTGGCTTGCGCCTCTTCAAAACTGATTTGATGTTCACTATTTAACGTTTCTTGAAGTGTCATCAATTGTCCTTCGATTTGTTCCAATTGCATTTCATAACGCGTTTTTTTCGTGTTAAGTTCTTGCGTTTGCTGGATAAACTCTTGATTGTGCTGTTCTAAATCTTCCATTTGAGCTGCTAAATCTTCACGTTCAAATTTTAAACTAATCATTCGGACATTAATTTGACTCAAGCGTTCTTCTACTTCTGTCAGTTGTTTTGAGAAATTATTTCTTTCTGTTTCATCAAATTGGACAGGGTTTAAAAGTGCTGTCAGTTGATTTTTTTCTTCTGTCAAGGCTGACAAGTCTGTCAGTAAACGTTTTTCATCTGCTTTGGTGAATTTCAATTCACTGACGACTTCTGATTGACGAAGTTGAGCCTGGTTTAAAGCAGTTGTTTTCTCTGATTGCAAGGCTTTATGCGCTTGACTATTCGTTTTAACTTCTTCAAGTTGCTTTTCAATTTCAGCTTTTCGCTCTGTAATTTTTGCAAGAACTTCTACTTTATGTTCATTTTCTTTAGTTAATTCAAGCAAATTACCTGTTGCTTCTTGATTTGCTGACAGATTAGTTAATTGTTCTAGCGCAACTTTTTGTTCTGTTAATTGTTCAATTTTCAAATTCAAAGATTGTTCAACAAAACGTTTTTCTTCCCCTTGAGTTTTCAAGAGTTCAATTTCTTTTAGCAATTCTTGACGAGCACTTTGGGCTTTTTGAACTTCTTTTTCTGAAATTTTTAACTGCTCTTCTGATAACTTAATTTGTTTTTCTAAATTATTTATTTCAACAGAAGTAAAAGTTGTTGAATTACGTTTCCCAGCTCCCCCTGCATAAGAACCACCAGGGTTAATCTGTGTTCCGTCAAGCGTAACAATCCGAACATTATAATTCATTGCTCGAGCGATAGCAGTTGCATTTTCTCCAGAATCAACAATCACCGTTGTTCCTAAAAGTGAGCTCATCGCCTTATGCAACCGACTTTCAAAGCTTACAAGATTGATTGCTAAATCAACAAATCCTGTCATGTTTTGAATACGATTTAAACCATTAAAGTCCCGTCCTTTAATCGTTGTCAACGGTAGAAAAGTCGCCCGTCCTAATCTTTTTTCACGTAGATAAGCAATTGCTCTTTTAGCCGCATTTTCGTCTTCTGTGACTACATTTTGGCTCCCGCCACCTAGAGCAATATCAATGGCTGTTGTATATTTAGGGTCGAAGGTCAATAAATCAGAAACAACCCCAATCACGCCACCAATTTGCGAAGCATTTTGCATCACTGCACGGACACCAGCAAATAAATTACTATGACTCTCACGGATGTTTTGCAAGGAAGTCAAACGGGCCTTATGTTGGTTGAGTTCTTGCAGATAATCATACATTTTATTTTGGGCTAAACGTTCTAATTCTGCCTGTTTTTTCTCTGCTTGATTTCCTTCTTCAAATTTCGCTAAAAGGGTCTCGATTTCTTTTTTAACAGTATTTAAATTTTCCTGAGCTTCAGATAAATCTTGACTGATTTTTTCAAATTTAGTCAAATTTTCTCTGACAGACTCATCCTGTTCAGATTGTCTACGGCTCAAATCTGTAATTTCAGCTTTATTTCTAACGATTTCATTTGAGATTTGGGCTTCTTCTTCAACTAATTGAACAAATTCATCACGTAAACGTTCCATGACCACTTCTGGTGATTCAGATATGGTCGCTAAATCTGCTGACAGCTCTGTCAGTAATTTATCTAAGTCATTTTTTTCTGTCAGTAAAAGTTCTGATTTTTTTTGAACTTCTGCCAAATTTTGTTGAGTGATTTCTAAACGACTTTTTAGGTTTTCTAAACGTTCTTCGCGTTCCGCAGCTGATTTTTCTGATGAATCTTTTTGAACATCAAATAATTCAATTTTTCTTGTTAAATCTGATTTTAGATTAGAAAAATTAAGTTGGTCAGCTTGCAATTTTTCTTGCTCGGCTTCTACTTTTTGGCGTTCTGTACGTAATTGACTGACTTGCTCATCGTAAACTTTTTTACGAGTTGATAAACTCGCTAATTCCTGTGCCACTTGCGCCAAATCAAGTTCTGTTTGATCATATTTGGCTTTTTTGGATTCCAACTGACCAACCAGTACAGAAAGTGACAAGTCTGAACGTTCTGCTTCTAGTTCTTGAAAACGGAGTGCAGTATCTCTTTGCGATTGTAAGGGAACAAGCTGACTATTTAATTCAAAAATGATATCTTCTAAACGGTCAAGATTATCTTGGGTTGAATTTAATTTTGATTCAGTTTCATTTCGTCGATTTTTGTATTTTAAAACGCCTGCCGCTTCTTCAAAAATGGCACGTCTTTCTTCCGGTTTAGAATTAAAAACAGATTCAATTCGTCCTTGGGAAATAATCGATAAAGAGTCACGACCAAGCCCAGTATCTGTAAATAAATCATGAATATCACGCAAACGACATTTACGACCATTCATCAAAAATTCGGAATCACCATTTCGATATAAACGTCTGGTAATAACAACTTCTTCATTCTCATCTTGTCCTTGCAGGTAATGATCAGAGTTGTCAAAATGAGCAATAACCTCAGCATAATTAAGAGCACGTCTTTTTTCAGTTCCAGCAAAAATAACATCGGGCATTTTCCCACCACGAAGTGCTTTAGCCGATTGCTCGCCCAAAACCCAGCGCAATGCTTCAACAATATTTGATTTTCCAGAACCATTTGGACCGACAACTGCGGTTATCCCTTTATCAAATTCAACTTTAGTCTTATCGGCAAAAGATTTGAAGCCGACAATTTCCATTTTTTTAAGATACATGGTTTTGCCCTTTTATTGCATTTTCTGCTGCTTTTTGTTCTGCAACTTTTTTAGATTTTCCAAGCCCTCGTCCGAGTTCTTTACCATTGTTAAAAACCGCGGCCACAAAGGAACGGTCATGAGCTGGCCCTTCTTCTTTCAGAATCTTGTAGCTAATCGTTGTTTCTCCACCAATTTGTAACACTTCTTGAAGTTCTGTTTTATAGTCAATCACTTTAACATAGTCATCATTTTTAACGTGAGGAATGACTACATGTTGGATAAATTTACGAACTTCATCCATTCCTTGGTCAATAAAAAGTGCACCTAAAAAAGCCTCAAAAAGGTTCTCTAGTGTTGTTTCGCGGTCACGACCGCCCATTTTTTCTTCACCATGACCTAATCGCAAGAACTCACCAAAACCGCATGAGCGTGAAAAATTAGCAAGTGATTCTGTCCGAACAATGCTTGATCGCATTTTGGAAAGTTCTCCCTCTAATTTCTCAGGATAAGTCCGGTAAAGATAATCAGAAATAACCAAAGATAGGGCAACGTCTCCCAAAAATTCCAAACGTTCATTGTTTGCAATCTTTGGGAGCCGTTCTTCATTTGTAAATGAAGAGTGTGTAAAAGCTGTTTTTAATAAATCTTCATCATTGAAGACTAATCCGTAATCATTTTTTAATTTTTTTTGAAGCTTGAGCATAAAAATCTCCTTCACTTAAAACTTCTCTTAATTTTTAGTTTTATCCCTTATTATACCAAAAAAAACGTTTTTTGTATGCCTTTCCCTGTGGAACGGGACTTTTGCGCCATAAAAAAGAGAAAAAACATTAAATCTGGACTATTCCCCCTTAATTAACGCTTTTTCTCTTTTTTTATATTTTAGGAATAAATAAATCCCCTAAAGTAGCCGCCATGACTGCTTTTATGGTATGCATTCGATTTTCAGATTGCTCAAAAACGACCGAATTCTTTGAATTAAAAACTTCATCAGTAACCTCTAATTCATTAAGGTTATAATTTTCCTTAATTTCTTTCATCACTTCCGTGTTTAAATCATGAAAGCTGGGTAAACAATGCATAAAAATAAAGTTTTTATTAATAATTTTTTCAACAACTTTTTGATTGATTTGATAGGACTTCAATAATTTAATTCGCTTGGCTGTTTGAGCTTCCTCACCCATACTGACCCAAACATCAGTATAAACAATATCAGCATTTTCAAGGCCATTTAAATCTGTTCGGATACTTATTTTACTGCGACTTTTCATGGCATATTTACGTGCCAGTTTTTGTATTTCTAAAGCGGGTTGCAAGGACTCGGGCGAAATAATTGTGATATTTACGCCTAAAATTGCTCCAGTCACCAATAGAGAATTTGCCACATTATTTCGTCCATCACCAACATAAGCGAGGGTTAAATCTTGCAAATGGCCAAAATGCTCCTTGATTGTCATAAAATCTGCCAACATCTGTGTCGGATGCCAATCATCAGTCAATCCATTCCAAACGGGTCTACCTGAATCTTTGGCGAGAATTTCCACATCACTTTGCTTAAACCCACGAAACTCAATGCCATCAAACATTGAACCCAAAACTTTCGCTGTATCTGAAATAGATTCTTTTTTGCCCAACTGAATATCATTTGGCCCTAAAAATTCAGGATGTGCTCCCAAATCTACAGCGGCCGTTGTAAACGCTGCTCTTGTTCTTGTGGAGGTTTTTTCAAAAATAAGGGCAATATTTTTATCTAATAAATATTTATGTTGAATATGTTCTTTTTTTAACTTTTTAAGATGAATTGCAAAATCAATCAGATATAACAATTCATCTTTACTAAAATCTATTTCTTTTAAAAAACTTCTTCCTTGAAACATTCTCTCTCCTCTTATTTGCTTAAATTATCAATGATTTATCATTGTCCCTTGCCCTTTGTCAGTAAATAATTCCAATAACAAGGCGTGAGGAACACGACCGTCTAATAAAACAGCCTGGCCCAATCCTTCAAACATGGCATATTTAATGGCTTCAATCTTTGGAATCATTCCGTCAGTAATTTTTTTCTCTTTGACTAACTTTTCTAGATTGGTCAGATTGATTTCATCAATAAATGACTCCTCGTCAGGAAAATTGCCATATAAGCCACGAACATCACTTAATAAGATAAATTGTTCAGCACTCAATGCACCGGCAATTCGACTGGCTGCGGTATCAGCATTAACATTATAAATTTCACCATCAAGACCAATGCCGGCCGAAGCAATGACGGGAACAGCATCCGTTTGATTGATACGCTCAATGATTTCCGGATGAATCGCTGTAATTTCTCCAACATAGCCTAAATCTTCAGAAATAGGTTTGGCTTCTATCAATTTACCATCAATTCCTGAAACGCCAATCGCATTGCCACCTAAACGAATGATATCTTGAACCAAACTTTTATTTACTTTTCCAGCTAAAGCTGTCAGTGCTAATTGAGCTGTTTTCTTATCTGTCACGCGCAAACCTTGAACAAATTGGCTTTTTTGCTCATATTTTTCAAGTAATTCTCCAATCGCAGGTCCGCCGCCATGAACCAAAACTACTTTAATTCCCACCGTTTTAAGTAATAAAATATCTTTTAGAATACTTTCTTTCACTTTTTCATCAATCATCGCATTGCCACCATATTTAATGACAACCGTTTGGTCACGATATTTCAGAAAATATTTGAGACTTTCGGTCAAAGTTTGAGCTGTGTTTTGTGAATCTCTCATAAAATTTTCTCCAATAGCTCTGCTCCTTTTTGCAGTTCTTCTTTCGTCATGACAAGCGGTGGGAGTAAGCGAATGACATCATGACCAGCTGACAAGGCTAAGAGACCATTTTCACGCAGTAAAGCAAGCACTTCTGGAACTTTTTTCTCGTCAGTTAATTGAATTCCAATCATCAATCCCAAACCTCTGATGGACTTAACCGTCGCTTTTACTGACAGCTTTTCTGTCAGTAATTTTAAGAAAAAATTGCCTTTGTCAGTCACTTTTTCTAAAAAGTCACTGTCAATTTCCTTTAAAACTTCATTAGCCGAAGCCATAGCTAAAGGATTCCCACCAAATGTTGAGCCATGCTTTCCTGCTGAAAAATAACTGGCATATTTATTCTTAGCGAGCATCGCACCTGTAGGAATCCCATTTGCCAATGCTTTTGCCAAAGTAAAAATATCCGGCTCAAAATCAAAATGTTCAAAAGCAAATAATTTTCCAGTTCGACCAATTCCAGTTTGAACTTCATCAATAATCAGTAAAATTCCTTTTTGCTGACAAGTTTTTAGAGCTTCAACAAAATCTGGAGAAATTGGTAAAACGCCACCCTCACCCTGAATAATTTCAAAAATAATCGCGCCAATTTTTTCTTTTTCAAGGATTTGCTCAAGTGCCACCACATCATTAAAAGGACTAGCCACAAAATTTGGTAATAAAGGCGAAAATCCTGCTTGGATTTTTTCTTGCATGGTTGCACTCATAGCACCAAAAGTACGACCATGAAAGCCATCTGTAAACGCCAAAATTTTCTGATCTTTTTTGATGAGTTGAGTTAATTTTAAAGCTGCTTCATTAGCTTCAGTCCCAGAATTACAAAAAAAAGCTTTATAAGAATGATTTTGACTTAACTTTTCAGCCACATCTTCTTGCAAAGGATTTTGATAAAGATTTGAAAGATGAGACAGGCTGTCTAATTGAGCTTTCACCGCCACTCTTCCCTTTTCAAAACTATAACCTAAATTCATGACCCCAATCCCACTTGTGAAATCTAAATACTTATTTCCCCTGTCATCAAATAAATATTGATTTTCTCCTTTGATTAAGCTAAATGGTAGGCGACCATAATTTTCAAATAAATTTGTCATTTTTTCTCCTTCTTAACTTGTATATAAAGCATTAATTTCGACATATTTATAAGTCAAATCACAGCCCCAAGCCTGACCCAAGCCACTTCCAGCATTCAAGTCAGCAATAATTTCAATTTTATCTTCTTTTAATTTCTCAGAAAGAAAAGCTGCATCAAAGTCAACTGGTGTTGAATGATAAAGCACAAGTTCATCTTGAAGTTTTAATTCAATATCAGAAACTTCAAAATTAGCCACCTGACCAATTGACGAAATAATCCGCCCCCAGTTAGGGTCTGCACCAAAAATTGCCGTTTTAACTAAACTTGAACCCACAATTTTTTTGGCAATAAATCGTGCTGCTAAATCATTTGGCGCTCCTTTGACGGTCACTTCAATCAGTTTAGTTGCACCTTCGCCATCTGCGGCGATTTGTTTGGCTAAGGACTGACAAACCTTTGCCAGCATTTCTTTAAATAAAAGATAGTCTGAACTTCCTTCTAAAATTTCATTATTTTCGGCTTGGCCATTTGCCATCAACAAAACAGTATCGTTCGTTGAAGTATCTCCATCCACTGTAATCTGGTTAAAAGTCGTTTCAATAATTTCTGATAATGTTTTTTGTAGTAAAGCTTGAGCAATTTTTGCATCCGTCGTAATAAAAGCAAGCATGGTTGCCATATTTGGATGAATCATCCCGGACCCCTTACAAACCCCGGCCATATTCACGATTTGACCCCCAATTTCGGCTTCAAAGTTAATTGTTTTAGTTTTGGTATCTGTTGTTAAAATGGCTTTGGCAAAATATGCTGCTGTCCCTTCATTTTGGGATAACTTTGAAATCCCTGTGGCAATTTTTTCCATCGGAAGCTGTACTCCAATGACCCCTGTTGAGCAAACCGCCACTTCCTCAGCTTTGAGTTCAAATTTTTCAGCAAGCAATTTTTGTGTTTTCAAAGCATTTGCATAACCCTGCTCGCCTGTTACTGCATTGGCAACCGCCGAATTGCAAATAATGGCCCGTGCTTGTCCATTTTTGACAATTTGACGGTCAATCAATACTGGCGCTGCACAAACCTTATTGGTTGTAAAAACGCCAGCAATCGCAGCTGGAACTTGACTTAGTATTAACCCTAAATCTAAGTTTTTATATTTTAATTGTGCATGAACAGCATCTGCCAAAAAGCCCTTTGGACTTGCAATTGTCCCTTTTATTTCTTTCATTTCTTCCTCTTCTAAAGACTTGGCATAAATTTCAAGCCTAAACTTTCATCGTAGCCAAATAACTGATTAAAATTTTGTACTGCTTGTCCGGCAGCACCTTTCATAAGATTGTCAATCACCGAAACAACTGATAAAACATTTGTCACTGGATTATAAGCTAATCCAATATCGCAAAAATTGGTCCCAATCACATCTGAGAGTTGGGGCATTTGTCGTCGAATTCTGACAAAGTTTTTTGTCGCATAGACCTGTTCATAAGCATTTTTTATCGTTTCAAAATCAAAATCAGCCGCAACTTTTGCATAGCTACTAACAAAAATCCCTCGACTCACAGGAATTAAAGAAGTTGAAAATTGCAAGGCTTGAAAATTTGAATTCCAAATCTTCAATTGTTGAGCAATTTCTGGAATATGTTGATGACTATTGATTTTATACATGGACATATTATTGACAACATTCACAAAATGGCTCGCGTCAGACAGACCTTTTCCAGCTCCCGAAAGTCCTGACTTGGCATCCACAATGATTGAGTCTAAATCAATCATCTTATTTTTAACTAACGGATAAAGTGCAAGTAGTGTGGCTGTTGCATAGCAACCTGGATTCGCGATATAGTTTGCTTTTGCTTGACCAATGTCTGCCAGATTATATTGAGCACTTAATAAATATTCATTTTTTAAATTTGTATTTTTATACCATTTATTGTATATTTCTAAATCAGATAATCGAAAATCTCCTGATAAATCAATGACAGGAAAATTATTATCAATAAAAGTTAAAGCTAATTTTTGACTAACACCCGCTGAGGTTGCAAAGAAAACTGCATCACATTCTGCCATAATTTCTTCTTCATTAAATTCACTGATAACCAAGTCAGTCAAACCTGCAAGTTGTGGAAAGAGCTCTGATAATTTTTCTCCATAATGACTTGTTGCATATATTTTTGTTACTTCTACTTCTGGATGATAATAGAAAATTCGGAACAGTTCTAAGCCGCTATAACCTCTGATTCCAACAATTGCTACTTTTTTCATATTTACACACTTTCTATGTATTTTTATACACTATACTACTCTATTTTTTATTTGTCAAGAATTTTATGTATTATTATACTTTTTTAAACAAAAAAAAGAGAAAGAAATTAATTTCTTTCTCTTTGATAATTCATTAATTTTTAGTTTTCATAAATTCCGATATGTTCATGTTGATGGCTACCATCCTCAATCATATTAAGCACAGCCTCGGCATAATCAGCATATGAAATTCGACTTTTATCCGCTTTATTATGTTCTAAAACATCGCCGGTAATTGTATAATTATTTGTTTGTGCTCCCTCTGGGTCAAAAAATTCTGCAGGAGAGAAGAAGGTCACATTAAGTTTTGAAGCTTCATAAATCAAGCTTGCTTTTGCCATCTCTAAAAGAGTTGGATAGTAAGGTAAATCTGTTGGTGTCACATCAAGCAAGCGTTTTTCGTGACTTTCATCAAGATAGAGAGAACTTGCTCCTCCAACAACAATTAAACGGCTATCTATATTTTCAAGAAGTTTTATCATCACTTGGGCTACTTTTGAATAATCTTCCTCATGACCTGCCGGTGCCCGATGCGCTAAAACAATTGCATCGAATCCCGCTAAATCTTCAGAAGTTAATTCAAAAATATCTTTTTCAAGAACAGTAGTCACTTCAATTTTTAATCGTGCTTTATTTCTAACAATGGCAGTCACTTCATGACCACGCCCAAATGCTTTTTGAGCGATTAAACTTCCTGCCTTACCAGAAGCAGCAATTACAGCGATTTTTTTCATAAAAAACTCTCCAATCTCTTATTTATTTATTTTAATTATAACAAATTAAGTAATTCTGACTTCTAAAAATGGTTCAAAAAAAAACAGCCTGAGCTGCTTTTCATTTATTTAACGACTCAAATCAACTCTTTTACCTAATTTATCCATGACAAATGCCCCGATAAATAAGCTGGCAAATTCACCTAGAGCTAATGTCCCCCAGGTCAGCAAAAATGGTGATCCAGCGACAAATTTTAATTCAAGAGCAATGGTGAACATACTTATCGAAAAGAAAATTGCAAAAAAGAAAAATGCTTTATTTAACTGACCATTCCAAAAATAATCTTTTTTAAAGCGGTCAAACAAAAGAACACCAAGACTTAAGAATACTAAAGTTGACAAACCACCGACAATCACATCTACCCAAGTGAAAGATAAAAAGTTTGAAATCATACAACCAATTGTCACCGCAATAATATATTTTTTATTGAAGAAGGCTGTAAAATTCAACATTTCTGACACTCGAAATTGAATAGGTCCGTAAGAAATTGCGCTCAAACCTGGTGTCATCGTTAGAATAACATACAGGGCCGCAACAATTGCGATTGTAACAATATCATAAGTTTTTGATTTTTTCAAAAGGTTCTCCTTTGGCGACAAAATTCGCCTATAATATGCTTGAGCAAAGGGATGAAGGCTCAAGGGTTAACTCACTATTGAGCAACGTTTTTATTTTAGCAGATTTTTTGCGAAATGAAAAGGATTGACAAATATTTGCTTTCATCTAATTATTATTTGGGCATTTTTTTCACTAACGAAGGAATCATTCTTTGTACTCGATAGAAATTCTAGAAGGAGCATCGGAATATCCTGCCAACAAAAAGCCAAAAAATTACTGACAGAAATTTTTTCACAGAAAACAAGCAATTGAACAACTTGTCAGTAAAATCAACAAGTCTTTCAGTACTTTTGGAGTTAATACAGACTTTCCCACAATAAATAAAAGACTTACCAACATGCTGGTAAGTCTTTTAATATCTTTTATTTGATTGTCCAGCCACCATCAATCGGGACAATTGCTCCTGACATATAAGAGGCTTGTGGACTTGCTAAAAAGAGGGTCAAATCAGCCACTTCGCGAGGACTAGCCCATCGTTTAGCTGGTGTCTCATCAGCTACCCATTGGGCCATCAGACCATTATTTTCAGTGAAATCAGCCGCATTCATCGGTGTATTGATGGCACCTGGAGCGATGGCTGCTACTTGAATCCCGTGTTGCGCTTCATCCAAAGCTAACTGTTTTGTCAACCCAACAATGGCATGTTTACTGGCCGTATAAGCGACGCCACCTCCACCGGCAACCAAGCCAGCAACCGAAGCCATATTGATTATTACTCCTGATTTTTGAACTTTCATTTTTGGCAAGAATGCTGAAATCATCAAATACATCGAATTGAGATTCGTTGATAAAATTCGTTGCCATTCTGCAAAGTCAGTTTCTTCCAAAGTTTTATAAGCATCCAAAACGCCCGCTGTATTGAGTAAAACATCAACACTTCCCACTTCGTCAGCCAATTTTTCAACTGATTGAGCATCGGAAACATCAAGAATTTTTACTGACAGATTTTTTGAATTAATGACAGATTCGTCAGTAAATTCTTGTAAGTCCACAGCAACAACCTCTGCGCCTTCGGCTAAAAATACTTTTGTTTGAGCCAAGCCAATACCACTGGCAGCACCTGTAATTAGCACTTTTTTCCCAGAAAATTTCATTTTGTAGCCTATCTATCTATTCAACCAAGGCCCAATCATCAGCCAAAACGTCGCAAGGCGTTGGGGCCCACATTGAAAAACCTTCACCCTCTCCTGAGACATTAATCAAGAAATAAGGGGTAACTTCCAGCTTCTCACCAGATTCTAAAACAATCGAGTCATAGAGTTTAACATAATTTTCGGCACCAGACCAGCCTTGTGTTCTGACTACTTTTTTCCCAGCTTTAAGTAAAGCTAATGCTTCTTCAAAAGTCATTTTTTCCTCCATATTGTTTAAAACATACTGAATTTATTATAACAAAGTTCGAGAGGTTTTTGATAAATGAAAACCAGTTTTAATTATCCGATAGATTCAACTAATAAATAGTCCTCAAAAAATTATACTCTATTTGTCCCCCTTAAATTTTGTGATATAATAAGTTCAACAAAGTGCAACACGCGAAAAAAAACGGTCTGCGCTAACAGACCGCGTGTTCAAACTTGGTTATGGTGGGACTAATCGCTAATTGCGATTAGTTTTTTTAATTTCAAGCCAGAGCCTGACTAGATTAGTTACGAAGTTCAAAACTTCGATAATCATCCCAAGTACCGCTAGCATGAAATCCTCTCCATAACCAAGGAAATATCTTGACTTCATAGGCACCTCCTCCATCGAGAATTTGTCAGGGTGCATGAAACCAAGTGAACACTAAGATTTCTCTCCTGATATACTATACGTAAAAAAAATGTGAAAGATAACAAATCTTTCACATTTTTTATTGTCTAATTAATTTTACCCGATCAATGAACCAGCAGGAACATCATCATCAACGGTCAAGACACGCAATTTTCCATCAAATTCGGCTGACAAAATCATTCCTTGTGAAACGTATTTTTTCATCATTTTACGTGGTTTCAAATTGGCTACGATTTGTAATTTTTTACCTACTAATTCTTGTTCATTTGGATAAAATTGTGCAATTCCTGACAAGATTTGACGTGGTTCAGAATCACCAGCATCCAATTTAAATCTCAACAATTTATCAGAACCTTCAACAGGTTCTATTTCAAGCACTTCGGCAACTTTTAATTCAATTTTTTCAAAATCATCAAATTTAATTTGTGGTAAAGTTAAATTCAATTCAACTTCTTCAGGGACCCACTCTTTTTCTGGCAATACGCCACCAGCCATTTGTAATTTAATATAAGCAACCTCTTCTTCCACATCAAGACGTGGGAAAATAGGTTGACCTTTTGCTACTACAGGATGGGTAAATGAATAGCCAAAAGCAAGAGTTTCAAGTGAAAATGATCTTTCATCCATTCCCAATTGCTCAAAGATTTTACCTGATGTTGCACGCATAAATGGTTGTAAAAGTGCACCTGCAATCCGTAAATTTTCTGCCAAATGATACAAAACATTATTCAATTTTGCTTTGTCGTCTTCTGATTTTGCAAGGACCCAAGGTGCTGTTTCATCAATATATTTATTTGTTCTTGAAATCAATGTCCAAACATCAGCCAAAGCCACGTTGAATTCAAATTTATCCATTGCTTTATGGAAATGACTGATTGTTTCTTCAACCACTTCTTCTAAACTTGCATCAAATTCAGTCGAAACTCCAGTTGCTTCGATTTTTCCGTCATTATATTTGTTAATCATTGAAACGGTACGATTCAACAAATTCCCCAAATCATTGGCCAAATCAAAATTAATCCGTCCAACAAAGTCTTCTGGAGTGAAAATTCCATCTTGTCCAAAAGAAATCGCACGCATCAAATAATAACGAACCGCATCAAGGCCATAACGTTCAATCAACATCTCAGGATAAACAACATTTCCTTTTGATTTAGACATTTTTCCGTCTTTCATCAAGAGCCATCCATGTCCGAAAATCTTTTTAGGAGCAGGTAAACCTAGAGCATGAAGCATAATTGGCCAGTAAATCGTATGGAAACGAACAATTTCTTTACCAACCATATTAATTCCAGGCCAGTATTTTTTAAAATTACTGTCATTGTCAGAATTATAGCCGAGCGCTGTAATATAGTTCAATAAAGCATCAAACCACACGTAGACCACATGCTTAGGATTAGAAGGGACAGGAATTCCCCAAGTAAAACTTGTCCGTGTCAAAGCCAAATCTTCTAGACCTGGCTTGATGAAATTATTGACCATTTCATTTTTACGAACCTCAGGTTGAATAAAATCTGGATGTTCATCATAATATTGTAAAAGCCAGTCAGCATATTTTCCCATGCGGAAGAAATAAGTTTCTTCTTCAACCCATTCCACTTCATGACCAGAAGGTGCAATACCACCAGTAATATTTCCAGATTCATCTCGGAAAATTTCTTCAAGTTGTGTTTCAGTGAAAAACTCTTCATCAGAAACAGAATACCAACCCGCATATTTTCCCAAATAAATATCATCTTGTTCCAATAACTGTTCAAAAGCCTTCGCTACGGCTTCTTCATGATAAGTGTCTGTAGTACGAATAAATTTATCATAAGAAATATCCAATTTTTTCCATAATTCTTGAACATCAGCCGCCATTGGGTCCAAGTATTCTTTAGGAGTCATTCCCAATTCTTCGGCTTTTCGTTGAATTTTCATTCCGTGTTCATCAAGCCCTGTTAAATAAAAAGTATCAAAGCCCATCAAACGTTTGTAACGAGCAAGCACGTCACAAGCAATAGTTGTGTAAGAACTACCAAGATGCAACTTACCTGATGGATAATAAATTGGGGTTGTAATGTAAAAAGTTTTATTTTCTGTCATATTTTCCTCTTTCCGAGCAAATGAGGCTCGATATTTGAGAAGATTCTCATCTAAATATTATACCAAAAAACCTCTAAAATCGCATTGTCTGATTAAGTTTGTTATAATTATCATAGAAAAGTTAAGAATTCCTTTAAGTCACAGCTCTTTGGAAATTCTTTTAAAAAATAAAGGAACGATTATGAACTATAAATTTATCTCATGGAATATTGACTCACTCAATGCTGCATTGACCGGAACCTCAGAACGTGCTGCCCTTTCTCTTGCTGTTGTTAAAACTCTTGCCCAAGCACAACCAGACGTTTTAGCCATTCAAGAAACCAAACTTCCTTCTACTGGACCTAAAAAAGCTCATTTGGAAGTTTTGGAAGAACTGTTTAAAGGTTATAAAATCGTCTGGCGTTCATCAGTAGAACCTGCTCGTAAAGGATATTCTGGAACAATGATTCTTTATAAAGAAACTCTACCAGAACCAGCCATCACTTTTCCTGAAATTGATGCTCCTGAACCTATGGATGCCGAAGGTCGAATCATCACCCTTGAATTTCCTGATTTCTTTGTCACTACGGTTTATACACCAAATGCGCAAGAAGGCCTGACACGACTTGATTTACGTGGAATTTGGGATGATAACTATCGTAACTATCTCACAAGCCTTGATGCTCAAAAACCTGTCTTTGCTTGCGGAGATTTCAATGCAGCTTATACAGAAATTGACTTAGCCAATCCCCGTGGTAATCACAACTCAGCTGGATTTACTGACCAAGAACGTGAAAAATTTGGTCAACTTTTAGAGGCTGGATTCACTGATACATTTCGTCAACTCCATGGTCAAGTTGAGAAATTTTATGAAGAAGGACGCAGTATTTATACTTGGTTTGCCCAACGTGCAAAAACTTCAAAACTAAATAATTCAGGTTGGAGAATTGACTACTGGCTGGTTTCCAATCGTCTTGCACAAGCAGTTAAAGTTTCTGAACCCCTTGATTCTGGTGAACGTTTAGACCACGTCCCCATTCTCTTAGAATTTGAACTCTAAAATAAAAGAACCTTAAAGGTTCTTTTTTATTGTCATTAAAACAAATAGAGACTATAATTGAGTAAAAATAGTTGAGGAGAACATGTTTATGGTTAATATAAATTTAGTTTTAGCAGAGCATCAAACCTTAGAAACTGAGCGCTTGATTCTTAGAAAATTACAACTTGAGGATGCCCAAGAAATGTTTAACTATGCTTCTAATCCTGAAGTTGCTCGTTTTACTAGCTTTGAACCACATGATTCTATAGAAACAACGAGAGCCACAATTGCCAAGTTTTTTCTGCCTAACAGCCTCTATCATTGGGGGATTGTTGAAAAAACTTCTGGTCAGCTCATTGGTGAAATATTTCTTAATCCTATCAATGAAAAAACAGTCGAACTGGGTTGGATTTTAAATCAAGACCATTGGGGAAAAGGACTTATGCCAGAAGCTGCTGAATGCCTTTTGGCGCTTTCTTTCGATAAATTAGAAGTTAAAGTTATTCAAGCTAAACATTTTACAGAAAATGCAAAGTCTGGTCGGGTTATGGAAAAAATAGGAATGAAACACTTAGGGAAGGTTTATTCTTACTTTCCTAAGTTTAAAAATTCTCTTCTTACAGATTATTGGGCAATTACTAAAGATGAGTATGAGTTACTTCATTGACTTACGAACGAAAGGTTTTCTAATAAAAAGGTTTATTTTTTTAGATTTTTGTGGTAGTCTTAAAATATAAAAAAGATGACGAAAGGCTACTAAATGTCCCGTTCTGACGAAATCATTCGCATTGTGAGTGATTATAAAAAAATTGAAGTCAATCAACTTTCACAACTCCTTAATGTTTCAAACGTAACGATTCGAAAAGACCTTGATAAACTTGAAGAGAAAGGAATTATTAATCGCCAGCACGGTTTTGCTTTGATTAATAATACAGATGATATCAATTTCCGTTTAGCTAAAAACTATGATTTAAAGCGAAAAATTGCTGTCAAAGCTGCTGAAAATATTCTTGATGGGGATACAGTAATGATTGAATCTGGTTCTACTTGCGCTTTGCTTGCTGAAGAGTTAGCCTTTAATCGAAAAAATGTCACTATCATCACTAACTCTGTTTTTATTGCCAATTATATTCGTAAATCCGACTCGGTAAAGGTAATTTTATTAGGAGGAGAATATCAAAATAATTCACAGGTCAACGTTGGACCTCTGATAAAAAAGGTGGTTGGTGAATTTTACGTTGATAAATTATTTATCGGTATTGATGGTTTTGACCCCGTCCGCGGTTTTAGAAGTAATGATCTCGCTCGTAGTGAAGCCATTCATGTCATGGCTGCTGCGGCTAAGGAAGTGATTATTTTAACTGATGCTTCTAAATTCAACCAAAATGGAACTGTCACCTGTTTTTCATTCCCTGAAATTTCCCA
Source organism: Lactococcus sp. KTH0-1S (assembly GCF_052544945.1). NCBI lineage: Bacteria > Bacillati > Bacillota > Bacilli > Lactobacillales > Streptococcaceae > Lactococcus > Lactococcus sp. KTH0-1S. Next base: position 815,540 of record NZ_CP195165.1, on the reverse strand, counting down.
AGTTTTTACTGACAAGTCAATCAATGCAGAAAGTCAAAAAATTCTCGATTTGAAAAAAATAAAGGTTACTACTATCTAATTGAAAATGGACGATGTCCATTTTTTTATTGACAGATTTTCTAAAATATGATATATTTTCTTCATAAGAAAGAATTATACTTTCGTTTGAAAGTTTTGCTTTTTTTGAAATCTCCTAAGATTTAAATATTATTACATAAAAAAATGAGTCTAACCAACTCATTTTTTTATATTTTTTCGTAAGATGATTCTTTAAAACCAATCTGTTGAACTTGACCATTTTTCACTAGTAATGGACGTTTGATAAGCATTCCATTTGACGAAAGAAGTTCTGCCATTTCTTTTTCAGATAATGTTGCTAGCTTGTCTTTAAGATTTAAGTCGCGATAAACTAAACCACTTGTATTGAAAAACTTTTTGATGGGAAAATCTGCTTCTTTAAACCATTTCTCAAAGTTTTTTTGACTCGGTGGGGCTTCCTTCAAGTCAATCGCTTGATAATCTATTCCAAGTTCATCTAACTTTGCTTTAGCTTTTCTACAAGTTGAACACTTTGGATACCAATAAAAATCGTACATCTTATCCTCCTTATGCTTTAATTTTATTATAGCATATTAAAAAGGGATTTTTTGGTCCAATTTTCTATGAAAAATCTATTTTTTAATGATTAATTTTATAGCTTGTTCGAGTTTTTCTTCCTTGTCAGTCACTTCTTTGTCCAGTAAAAGTTCTTTGAGATTCTCAGCTACGATTAGACCAATCAGACTATCTAAGCTAGAGCGAACAGCGGTTAATTGAGTCACAACATCAATACATTCCTCTCCAGATTCCATCATCTTAAGTATTCCTGTCAGTTGACCTGTCGCTCGTTTCAAGCGATTTTCCATTTTTTTGTCATATTTTTTCATTAGTCATCCTTTTCTTGTTTCGCTCCCTAATCAAGTAATTCTTTGGTAACTTTGCTGTATAATCCAAAGGCACCATCTAAATTTTTCACTTTGTAGCCCTCTTGTTTTAGAATACGTTCTGCATTGTAAGAGCGAAGTCCTGACTGGCAGCTAACAATATATTCAGTCTTTTTATCCAGTTCATTTAGCCGCTCACGTAAGTCATCAAGCGGAATATTTTGAGAATTTTTAAATTTCCCTTTTGCCAACTCATTTGGATTTCTCACATCAAGTAAGACTTTCCCTTTTGCTAATTCAGCCGCAAGTTCATGCCACTGAATATTTTCTGATTGCCCCAAGAGAAGGTTTATTGCGGCATAGCCAGCCATATTTACTGGATCTTTGGCTGAACCAAAAGGAGGGGCATAGGTCAATTCCAATTCTGGTAAATCAAAAACGGTTAGTTTTGCTTTGATAGCCGTAGATAAAATATCAATTCTTTTATCTACTCCTTCTTTACCAATTGCTTGCGCACCAAATATTTGTCCACTTTCTGGTTCAAAAATTAATTTCAAAACAATAGAAGTTGCCTCTGGATAATATCCCGCGTGATTATTTGCTGTGACATGAACAATTTTATGATTAATCTTTAAACCTCTAAGCTGAAACTCAGAAAGACCTGTACTTGCCACTTGCAAATCAAAAACACGGACAATGGCCGTTCCAAGTGACCCGCGATTTTTAACTGGTAATCCGCTAATGATATCAGCTACCTGACGCCCTTGACGATTAGCTGGAGAAGCCAATGAAATTAAAGCATCCTGCCCTAATTGATTTTTGACAACAATGGCATCGCCTACTGCGTAAATATCCTTAACCGATGTTTCATAATGTTCGTCAACAAGAATTGCATTTCTTAGTCCTAATTTGATGCCCGCACTTTTAGCTAGACTCGTTTCTGGCTGAATTCCCACAGAAAGAATCGTTAAATCCGATTGCAGACTTTCACCATTATCTAGCAAAATTTCGTCATTTTTAAATTCGACAGCTCCTCTATTTGTCATTACTGAAACTTTATTTTTTATTAATTCTTCATTGACAAAAGCTGCCATTTCGCGATCAATGGTTGGTAAAACATGTGGTGCTTTTTCGACGATTGTGACACTTAACCCTCGTTTAGCAAGATTTTCAGCCATTTCTAAGCCGATAAAACCAGCACCAATAATTGTCGCACTTTGAGGAGCTTTGTCTTTCAAATAGGCCATTATTTTATCCACATCAGGAATATTTCGTAAGCTAAAAACATTGGTCGCTTGGTTCAAACCTTTGATTTGAGGAATTAAGGGTTTGGCCCCTGGTGAAAGAATCAGTTTATCATAGCTTTCAACATAGCTTTCACCATTTGAAACTACAGTCACTTTCTTTCCTTCACTATCAATCGCAGTGACTTTGGAATTTTCGCGCACCTCTAAGTTAAAACGTTTTTTTAGAGCTTGAGCAGATTGAACAATTAACTTTTCTCGCTCTGCAATTTCTCCCCCCACATAGTAAGGTAAGCCACAATTGGCAAATGAAACGTAAGGACCTTTTTCAAAAACGATAATTTCTGCATTTTCGTTAAGACGTCGCAAACGGGTTGCAGCTGACATTCCACCCGCAACTCCGCCAACAATTAATATTTTTTCTGTCATTTTTTAATTTTTCCTCTCCAAGCTCTCATTCCTCCATTCACGTTTGTCACATCAAAATTAGCTTTGTTTAATATTTTGTAAGCTTTTTTTGACCGAATTCCCGACTGACAAATTAATAAATACTTTTTATTTTTGGTTAGAACATGTTCTCCCAATTTACTTAAAGGGATATTTCGAGCGCCTTTTATATGTCCATTTTGAAATTCATGAGCTTCTCTTACATCAATTAATTGTGTTCCTTTTTTTAACTCATTACTTACTTCTGCTGGACTGATACTTTTTATTTTCTTAAAAAATTCAAACATCGTTCTCTCTCTAAAATCTGTCAGTAAATTCTAAGGGACCATTCCAAGCAATGGTACCGCCTGAAATATTTATAGTATCAATTCCTTTTGTCGAAAGATACTGACAGGCCCTAGCCGAACGAGCACCTGACTGACAGATAAGATAAGTTCCGTCAGTAATTTCTGCATATCTTTCTTCTAGTTGACTCAATGGAATATTTTTGGCATTAGGAACATGACCGCTATCATACTCAAAATCTTCTCTGACATCTACAATTACTAGATTTTCACTTTCTGTCAGTAATTCTAATTCACTTATGTCAATTGTTTGCATTTTTCACCTCTTGATTATTTGATTTATAATAATTATATACCCCCAAGGGTATATAAGTCAAGCTTATTATTTCCAAATAAAAAAACCTAAGTTTTAGATCACTTAGGTTTTTCTTAATTTTGAGAAATTCAATTATTTCTCGTTTTTATGTTTGACAGAGTCAACCGTATCATTAAATTTTTCTGCAACATCTTCAGCTAGGTCAGAAGCTTTGTCTTTAATATTTTCCAAGCCTTCTTTAGCTTTTCCCATAAGTCCTTCTGTTTTACCTTTAGCTTCTAGTTTTTCATCACCAGTTACTTTACCTGTGGTTTCTTTAACTTTTCCACTTACTTTATCTTTTGTTGCATCAAGTTTGTCATTTAAAGCCATTTTAAATCCTCCTAGTAATTGCGATTTTTTCTTTTATTATCATGAAAGTTTCATAATAATTTGTTAGAAAAACTAAATCAGTTAAATTTGTCAATCATTGACTGACAACCAATAATTTACGATTTCCCCTCCTTTAATCTTCTTAATCTATTCTCATTCTAACATCCGTAGCTCAAAAAGTACAGAAAACTGCTCATAAGACAAAAAAAACTTGGAAAATTCCAAGTTTTAATAATCATAGAGTTCTGTTGAAAGATAGCGCTCACCATTGTCAGCACAAAGTGCGAGAACTTTTTGACCTTTGCCAAGTTTTTTTGCCAATTCATAAGCTGCCCAAATTGCTGCGCCAGAAGATATACCTACTAAAAATCCTTCGCTTTTGCCAATTTTTCGTGCGGTATCTAAAGCATCATCACTTGTTACATCAATTACACCATCATAAGCTCTCGTATCTAAATTTGGTGACATAAATGGAATACCAATTCCTTGAATGCGGTGTGGACCACTCTCACCTCCTGTTAAAATTGGTGATTCTGCCGGTTCGACAACAAAAGTTTTGATTTTAGAATTTTGACTTTTAAGATAGTGAGAAACGCCAGAAATTGTCCCCCCAGTTCCTGCACAAGCAACAAATGCGTCCAGGCCATTTTCACCAAATGCTTCAATTATTTCTGGACCAGTCGTTAATTCATGGGCTTTTAAATTAGCTGGATTTTCAAATTGCATTGGCATAAACCAACCATTTTCTTCAACTAATTTTTGACCTAAATCAATGGCAGCTTTGATGCCATCAGCTGCTGGAGTCAAAATCAATTCTGCTCCATAAGCTTGAATAAGCTGACGACGCTCTTTTGAGTAACTATCAGGCATGATAATAACCACATTATAGCCTAAAGCTGCACCAGCCATGGCAAGTCCAATTCCTGTGTTCCCAGAGGTAGGTTCAACAATCGTTCCTCCCTTTTTTAAGCGACCATCTGCTTCGGCTTGCCGAATCATTTGTAAAGCAATCCGGTCTTTAACTGAACCTCCAGGATTAAAATATTCAAGTTTTAAATAAATTTCTGCTCCATTTTCTGGACCATTTTTTAGTTTGATAATTGGACTATTTCCAACTAATTCAGTAATATTTTCAACAATTTTTACCATAATTAATTCCTAAATTACTGACAGCTTTGTGTCAGTTCAAGTCAACCAAATGAGCGCTTGAGGCGGGAGATAAATGAATTGTATGCACTTCTGTCAGTAAATTACTTTCAATTTCTACTGTCTAATTTTTCTGTCAGTTCAACAGGACCAATGTGAGCTGTTAAAGTGAGGGAGAAAGGAGTCGTAAGATTTGCTTACAAGTCTGTCAGTAAAATTATTTTTTCTCAAGTGCTTCTTTGATATCTGTCAGTAAATCTTCAATTGCTTCAACCCCTACTGATAGACGAATTAGGCCATCCTTAATCCCAATTTCTTCACGAAGTTCTTTTGGAATAGAAGCATGAGTCATCACTGCTGGCACTTCAATTAAAGATTCAACGCCACCTAGTGATTCAGCCAACGTAAAATAGCTCAAGTTTTCAACAAAATCTTTGACGGCATTTTCATCCGTTAATTCAAATGAAATCATCCCTCCAAAGGCAGACATTTGTTTTTTAGCAATTTCGTGCCCCGGATGGCTATTAAGACCCAGATAATAAACTTTTGAGACGGCTTTAGAAGTTTCTAAAAACTCAGCAATTTTTTGAGCATTTGCCGAATGAGCCTCCATCCGAAGCGCAAGTGTTTTAATACCTCTTTGCACTAACCAGCTGTCTTGTGGTCCAAGAACCGCCCCAATTGAATTTTGTAAAAAACCAATTTCGCTGGCGAGTTCTTTTGAATTGGTTGTAACTAGTCCTGCCACTACATCTGAATGTCCACCTAAATATTTCGTTGCGGAATGCAAAACAATATCAGCTCCTAAAGCAATTGGTTGTTGTAAATACGGTGTCGCAAAGGTATTATCCACCAGTGTTAAAGCATCATGAGCTTTAGCAATTGCTGAAATTTCCTTAACGTCCAAAACTTTTAATAAAGGATTTGAAGGAGTTTCAAAATAAATAGCTTTCGTTTCTTCTTTAAAAGCCACTTTCAAGTCATCAAGATTACTCAAATCAACTAAATCATAAATAATCCCTGTCTTTGTCAGCACTTTATCCATCAAACGGAAAGTTCCACCATAAACATCATCAGCTAAAATGATATGATCTCCTGCAGAAAATAGCGAAAGAACCGCGTGAATTCCAGCAAGTCCAGAACTAAATGCAAATCCTTGAACACCACCTTCTAAATCTGCAATTAATTCTTCCAAGGCATGACGCGTTGGATTTCCAGAACGTGAATATTCGTATTCTTTAGGTTGTCCAAGTCCGTTTTGTTTATAAGTTGACGTTTGATAAATCGGAACAGATACTGCTCCTGTTGTCTTGTCTGTTGAAATACCACCATGAATTACTTTCGTTTTTAAACTTGTCATTGGCCCTTTTCTTTCTATTTTCAATCTAATATAAAGATATCACGAAAGTGTGCCCAGTGCTATAAGATTTTTTTATAGCAGAATTAACTTTTTTTATGTATAAAAAAAACGAAGGACATCCTTCGTTTTTTAATATTTTCTAAATCTTTCGTAGCGTTGTTCTGCCAATTCTGTTTCTGTCAGTAATGACAAGTCACCAAGTGATTCTGTCAGTTGTCTTTTCAGATTTTCAATCAGATTTTCCTCAGAAATAACAGCATCAACAAGACCCATTTCCAAAAGATGTGGCGCTGTAATTTTCATCAATTCAGCCGCTTCATCACGACGTGAACCATCTTTCCAGAGAATCGTTGCAAAACCTTCTGGAGAAAGTACTGAATAAACAGCATTTTCTAAAATATATACTTTATTGGCAAGTGCAAGAGCTAATGCTCCTCCTGAACCACCTTCACCTGTGATGAAAGCAATAATCGGAACTTTAAGGTCAGACATTTCCAAAAGGTTTCTAGCAATTGCTTCACCTTGTCCACGTTCTTCTGCTTCAATTCCTGGATAAGCACCAGCTGTATTGATAAACGTAATGACTGGACGCCCAAACTTTTCAGCTTGCTTCATCAGTCTTAATGCTTTACGATAGCCATTCGGACTTGGTTGTCCAAAATTAGTAGCTAAATTTTCAGCAAGGTTACGTCCTTTTTGAATTCCAATAACGGTCACAGCTTGATTATTAAAGCGAGCAATTCCGCCGACAATCGCTTCATCATCTGTTAACTGACGGTCGCCGTGTAATTCAAAGAAATCAGTGAAAACTTTGTCAATAATATCTCTTGCCGAAATTCTGTCAGCCGCTCGTGCTTCATTAATAATGTCAGCAATATTTTTTTGTGAAACTTCACCTGTCAGTGAATCAATTGTTTCAGACATTTTCCACCTCCGTATGAAGTTCTAAAAGAAGTGCCAATTTTTGACGTAATTCAGTCCGCTTAACAATTGCATCAACAAAACCATGATTCAAAAGAAATTCAGCTTTTTGGAAATCATCAGGTAAAGTTTGACGGACGGTTTGTTCGATGACACGACGTCCAGCAAAACCAATTAAAGATTGGGGTTCAGCTAAAATAATATCTCCCAGACTGGCGAATGAAGCTGTCACTCCTCCAGTTGTTGGGTCAGTTAAAACTGTAATATAAAAAAGTCCTGCATTTGAATGACGTTTCACAGCAGCCGAAGTTTTGGCCATTTGCATCAATGACATAATTCCTTCTTGCATTCTTGCACCACCTGATGCCGTAAAAACAATAATCGGCAATTTTTCGGCAGTTGCATATTCAAATAAGCGTGTCAATTTTTCACCAACAACAGTTCCCATTGAAGCCATGATAAAAGTCGAATCCATAATTGCCAAAGCCGTTTTTTGCCCTTTGATTGTGGCCGTCCCAGTCATAACTGCCTCATCAAGACCAGTCCGTGCTTTTGTTGCCGCCAATTTTTCAGGATAACCTGGAAAATCCAAGGGATTTTTGCTTTCAATTCCAGTGAACATTTCAACAAAAGAATCTTTGTCAGCAACAATTGCTAACCGTTCTTTGGCTGTAATTCGGAAATTGTAATCACAATTAGGACAAACTTTATTTTTTCCTAAATCTTTTTGATAAATCGTATGTTTACAAGCAGGACATTTGGCAAAAAGTTCATCAGGAACTTCTGGCTGCTCGGCTTGCTTTTCAATAATGGAACGATTTGGATTAATTTTAATGTATTTTTTCTTTTGGAAAAGAGCCATCTTTGCATCCTTTTCTCATTTTTTTATAAATTTTACTGACAGATGAATTGTAAGCCATCTGACAATTCTGTCACTAATCTATTGATTAATCTTCTTTTTGATATTCTGGTAAGAAAACATTTCCTAAGAAGCTTGTATCATAATCTCCTGCCACAACATGTGGGTCAGAAATTAATTCTAATTGGAAATCAACATTTGTAATGACCCCTTCAACGTCAAATTCGAGAAGGGCGCGTTGCATTTTCATCAGTGCTTCAAAACGATTTTCACCATGAACAATGACTTTAGCAATCATACTATCATAATATGGTGGAATGCTGTAACCACTGTACATAGCGCTATCAACCCGCAAACCAACTCCACCACTTGGCAAGAAAAGATTAGTAATTTTTCCTGGACTTGGTGCAAAATTAAATTTAGGATTTTCCGCATTAATTCGACATTCAATCGCATGTCCACTAAAAGTCACATCTTCTTGCTTGACAGACAATTCATTGCCATTGGCTACACGAATCTGTTCTTTTACAATATCAACACCTGATACAAATTCTGTGACCGGATGTTCAACTTGAACACGTGTGTTCATTTCCATGAAATAAAACTTACCAGAAGACTCATCAAGTAAGAACTCAATGGTTCCCGCATTTTCATAAGAAACATGCTGAGCAGCTTTAACAGCCGCAGCTGTTATTTCCTGACGTAAAGTGTGTCCAATTGCAACTGACGGAGATTCTTCAAGAACTTTTTGGTTATTTCTTTGCAATGAACAATCACGTTCACCAAGATGAATCACATTTCCTTGACTATCTCCTAAGATTTGAACCTCAATATGACGCGCTGGGAAAATCATTCGTTCGATGAACATGGCTCCATTACCGAAAGCAGCTTGTGCTTCCGCTTGGGCTGCCTCAAATGCTGGAACAAGTTCCTCAACATTATTAACCTTACGAATTCCTTTACCACCACCACCAGCTGATGCTTTAAGCATGATTGGATAGCCAATTTCTTCAGCAATTTTTACTGCTTCATCAGTGGTATGAACTTCGCCCTCAGAACCTGGTGTTACAGGAACACCAGCTTTAATCATTTCTGCACGAGCATTGATTTTATCACCCATCATATCCATAACTTTTGCTGACGGACCGATAAATTTAATATTCATTTCTTCACAAAGACGAGCAAATTTTGAATTCTCAGAAAGGAATCCAAAACCTGGGTGAATCGCTTGTGCGCCAGTTGCCACAGCAGCTGACAGAATATTATTCATATTAAGATAAGACTCAGTACTTCTAGCTGGGCCCACACAAATTGCTTCGTCAGCTAAATGAACATGTAAAGCATCGCGGTCTGCAGTTGAATAAATGGCAACTGTACCCACTCCTAATTCACGAGCTGCACGAATAATTCTTACAGCAATTTCGCCACGATTGGCAATCAAAATTTTATTAAACATAGATGTTCTCCATATGGGAAAATACCCCGAGCTTTTGCTCAATGGGTGTTTTGAAAAGAATGATAAAAAAGAAAGTCATTCCCAACAAAACAATTTTTTGATAAATAAAAATAAGTCCGAATTTACCATAAGTAAAAAATCTTATGGTTAAAATAAATTTTTGTTTCTTAATCATAAAAAATATGATTATTTTTAAATGAAGATGAGCTATTTACCTAAGGCGGGATACAACATGACATCTTCGATATCAGGTCACCTTGACCACCTTTACACTTCGTGCTCGATTATCCATACTCGCTACATCGCTAAAGCGATTAGTCGTAATGGTTATAAGCCTATCTCCACTTCGTTTCGCTGTCCGTTTTCTCTACTTGCTAAAGCAAGTGATAAAAAGGCAAGTGCTAAAGCACTAACGCCCTAAGGCAAAAGTCAAAGTTCCTTTAGCTGCCAATTTTCCATCAACAGTTGCTTCTGCTTCAACAACTGCAATTGGACCACGACGTTTGATAAACTTAGCATGTAAGACCAATTGATCTCCGGGAGTGACTTGTTTTTTGTACTTAACATTGTCCATTCCCGCATAAAAAACAAGTTTTCCTTTGTTTTCAGGTTTAGATAATTCTAAAACACCAGCCGCTTGTGCGAGAGCTTCCATAATCAAAACCCCTGGCATTACTGGATATTGTGGAAAATGTCCTTGGAAAAATTCTTCATTAATCGTCACATTTTTAATTGCTGTAATTTCATCCTCAGCAATATCAATCACACGATCGACTAATAGAAATGGATAACGATGAGGCAAAGCCTCCATAATTTCAGTTACATTAATGTTTACTTCAGTCATTTATTCTCACTTTTCTTTTAGAGATTCACTGACAGAACTTGTCAGTAAATTCTCTGGCACCTCAACCAGAGCTGTCAGTAACTTTTACATCAAAGATAAACTGACAGAGCTTTGTCAGTAATTTTTTTATTTGATTCTCATCAAATCTTGACCAAATTCAACGACATCTTCTCCAGAAACCATAATTTCCGTGATGACTCCATCTTTTGGTGCAGGAATTTCATTCATTACTTTCATTGCTTCAATAATAAGCAAAGTTTGGCCTTTTTTAACTGAATCACCAACTTTGGCAAATTCAGCCTTATCTGGTGAAGGTTTAAGATAGGCCACACCCACTAATGGAGAAGTCACTGCTTCACCCTCAGCTTCAACAGCCACTTCACTTGCCACGGGCACTTCTGTACTTTCTGCAACTGGTGTTGCTTGTTGAGCTGTAAATGCAGGTGCAGTAGGTCCAGCACTTTGAGCTCCAACAAGGGCTTGACCTTCATTTTTAGAAAATGATAGTTCACCATCAGCATTTTTCCAAGAAAATTCACGTAAAGTAGAACCATTGAATTGGTTCATCAAATCTTTTACTTCTGAAATGTTCATTTTTGTTTACTCTCCAGTCCATTTCTTGAATGCCAATACAGCATTGTGTCCACCGAAACCAAAGTCTTGCGACAATGCAAGATTAATTTCAGCAGGTTTACCTTCACCAAGAACAACATTAATTGTCATTCCTTCATCAAGTTCAGTTGTTCCAGCATTTACTGGTGCATATTGATTCAAAAGTGCTTGCACAGTTGCCACTGCCTCAATTGCACCAGTTGCACCAAGTGCATGACCGTGCAATGCTTTTGTAGATGAAACATAAGCTTTATCGCCAATTACATTGTGAATTGCTTTGCTTTCAGTTTCTTCATTGGCATGTGTTGAAGTTCCGTGTGCATTAACGTAATCAACATCAGCTGGACTTGCACCAGCTTCTTCCAAAGCCAATTTAATCGCATTTTCAGCACCCACTCCTGAAGGAGTTGTCATATGGAAAGCATCATTTGTATTTCCGTATCCAACAATCTCAGCCAAGATATTAGCGCCACGAGCTTGTGCATGTTCAAGGCTTTCCAAAATCAATACACCAGAACCTTCACCCATTACAAATCCAGAACGATTTTTATCGAATGGAATACATGCTTTTTCAGGGTCAGTTTCTTTAGTCAAAGCAGTCAAGTTAGCAAAACCTGCAATTCCAAGTTCACAAATAGCCGCTTCAGCACCACCAGCAATCATTGCATCAGCGTAACCATGTTTGATTTCACGGAAAGCTGAACCAATTGAATTGGCACCAGCCGCACAAGCCGTTACTTCAGCACGAGAAACTCCACGAGCACCTGTACGTAAAGCAACGTTACCAGTTGCCATATTAGCAATAGCAAGTGGAACGTAGAGTGGGGCTACCCCTTTACGAGGTCCTTTAGCGACAATGGCTTGTGAATTTTTTTGTGATTGTTCAAGTCCACCAATCCCAGAAGCCATGATGCAGCCCAAACGGTCAAAATTAGTATTTTCTTCTGTAATACCAGACATTTCCATTGCATCAAGTGCTGCATAAACCGCATAAAGTGAGAAAGTATCCATGCGTCGTGCATCTTTTTTCTGGAAATATTTATCAAATGGAAATTCTTTTACTTCTGCTGCAACAGAAATCCCTGTTGCTTCAGCATCAAAGTGAGTGATTGGTCCAATTCCAGTTTTACCAGCTTTAAGATTGTTCCAAAATTCTTCTGGGCTATTTCCAATTGCACTAACTACGCCATAACCAGTGATAACAACTCTATTTGTCATATTTTTATCCTCTTAATTTTAAAATTTATCAATGAATCATTTACATTGAAACTCCACCATCAATGGTAAGTACTTGTCCAGTCATATATTCTTGTTCAGCCAAGAATTGAGTTGCTGTTGCAATTTCTTCAGGCATTCCAAAACGTTTCATTGGAATTTGCCCCTTCATTGCATCTTTAACTTTATCAGAAAGAACTTCAGTCATATCTGATTCAATAAATCCTGGAGCCACAGCATTGACACGAACATTTCGTGCCGCAACTTCTCTAGCAATTGATTTTGTCAAACCAATAAGTCCTGCTTTTGAAGCGGCATAATTTGCTTGCCCAGCATTTCCCATAAGCCCAACAACTGATGAGATATTAATAATTGCTCCAGAACGAGCTCTGGTCATCGGTTTCAATACAGCCTGTGTCATATTGAAAGCCCCAGTCAAGTTGATTTTAAGAACAGACTCAAAATCTTCTTCTGACATTTTCAAAGATAAACCATCACGAGTAATCCCTGCATTGTTTACCAAAATATCTACTGAACCAAGAGTTTCAATTGCTTCTGCAACCATTCGTTTTGCATCTTCTGATTTTGAAATATCACCAGAAATACCAACTGCTTTAACCCCATAGGCTGTAAATTCAGCTAATAATTCTTCTGAAATTGCTGAACGACCATTAATAATTAGATTAGAACCCGCTTTAGCAAATTGAAGCGCAATTGCTTTACCAATTCCTCGTGTTGAACCAGTCACAAAGACATTTTTATTTTTAATTTCCATTATTTAAGACAAGCCTGCCTAAGAAGTTTTAGCACTTTAGTACTAAGATTTCAAAAGGACAAACTCAATTCCTTTCTTCAATTTTACTGATTAATCAAAGCTTCAAATGAAGCTAAATTTTCAACATTAGCAATTTCTGCATTTTTATCAATTTTTTTAATGAAACCTGAAAGTACTCTCCCAGGACCAACTTCAATAAAGCGAGTCGCCCCTAGTTTTTGCATTGTTTCAACAGATTCATAAAAACGAACTGGTTCCATGACTTGACGCGTCAAAAGTCCTTTGACTTCATCATTTTCCATTACTTTGGCACTCGTATTTGAGATTAATGGTAATTCAAAAGGTCTAAAATCAATTTTATCAAGTTCCAAAGCCAATTTTTCAGATGCTGCTTTTAAAATTGCTGTATGGAAAGGTCCTGAAACTTTTAATTCAATAAGTTTACGAACTCCGGCTTCTTTAAGTAATTCAACAGCATAATCAACCGCCTCAACTTCACCACCAATAACAATTTGTGCGGGCGTGTTATAATTTGCTGGACTCACAATACCGCCTTTAAATTCGGCCGCTTTCTGGCAAATTTCTTCAATCAAGGCTGGGTCTGTGTTCATTACAGCGACCATTTTACCAGAACCAGTCGGTGCAGCTTCTGTCATATATTGACCACGTTTAGCTACAAGCTTAACTGCTTCTTGAAAATCAATGATTCCTGATGCTACCAAGGCAGAATATTCACCAAGACTAAGACCAGCAACAAGGTCAGGTTTAATCCCATTCTCACTTAACAAACGTAAAATAGCAACAGAGGTTGTTAAAATTGCAGGTTGAGTGTACTTTGTTTCATTTAGTTTTTCTTCATCATTATCAATCAAAGCTCGCAAATCATATCCTAAAGCTTGACTTGCTTCATCAAAAGTTGCTTTAACTGTTTCATATTGGTCATATAAGTCACGTGCCATTCCAAGCTTTTGTGCCCCTTGACCTGAGAATAAAAATGCTGTTTTAGTCATAATATATAGTAATCAACCTTTTGAATCAATGATTCAAAATCAGTCAATTAGAATTCCTCGTATTTTCTTTTATAAAGTTAATTATTAGTATTGTAAAATGTTTTTTATCTTAAAAAAAATGACATTCTTCAATATGAAAATTATAGGACAAGCTCAGTATATCATTACTGAGCCCCCTATACTAGAATTCTATTTTGAAAATAGAACTAGTCCAACGAAAAGAAGGGGCGAAATTCGCAAAAGAATCAACTCCTTTGCTCGCTTCACCCCCATCCCGAATTATTTGTTGTTTTCTACGTATTTAACGAGGTCAGCAACTGTTTTCATATCTGCTTCTGTATCAACTTCAACGTCGAATTCGTCTTCGATGTCATTGATGATTTGGAAAAGGTCAAGTGAATCAGCGTCGAGCTCTTCAAATGAAGTTTCGAGTGTTACTTCTTCTTTTTCTTTACCGAGTTCGTCAACGATAATATCTTGTACTTTTTCAAATACTGCCATAATTTTTTCTCCTTTAATTGAGTGAAAATATTTATATTATATCCGCAAAGCGGTTTATAACCATTAGTTAGTGAAGATTTTTTAAAAACTTCTTGTCAGTCAAAGTTAGCTGATAATGTTTTCTTATATAGACAACTTAAGAAAAACTTGCTAAACTTTGAAGCTCTTATAAATTAATAATTGCTGTACCCCAAGTGAGGCCACCGCCAAATCCTGTCAAGACGACTTTTGTTTGACCGTCCAAACTAAATATACCATTTTTTACGGATTCTGACAACAATATAGGGATACTTGCTGCCGATGTGTTTCCATATTCTTGCATATTTTGAAGGAACTTTTGGCGCGTCACACCAAGCTTTTTAGCCATTTTATCAAGGATTCTTGAATTTGCTTGATGAAGGAGATAATAATCTACTTCTTCAGCAGACAAATTAGCTTTTTCTAAAGTTGCCTGGATATTTTTAGGAACATCACGTACGGCAAAATCAAAAATTGCTCGCCCTTCCATACTCAAGTTTGAACTTTCGTATGAAACAGAGGCAAATGGAGTTTGAATGTCAGCATAACTAGAAAGTAAACTGTTCCCACGACTTCCATCTGTTTGCATTTTTTCAGCAATAATCAGAGGTTGACTCGCGCCAGCTTCTATAAGCACACCAGCAGCTCCATCTCCGAAAAGAACAGCAGTTGATCGGTCTGACCAATCAATTACTTTTGAAAAGACTTCTGCGCCAATGACAAGCCCTCGTTGATATGCTCCTGAGGAAATTAATTTTTCCGCTGTTGATAGCGCAAAGACAAAGCCTGAACAAGCGGCAGTCAAATCGTAAGCAAAAGCATTAACTGCTCCTACTTGAGCTTGAACCCGTGCTGCGGTTGAAGGCATCAATGAGTCCGGAGTTACCGTAGCAACAATGATGAAGTCAATCGTTTCTGGGCTTAAATTTGAATCGCTAATCAACTGCTTAGCAACTTTAGCTGCTAAGTCTGAGGTGTTCTCGCCAGTTGAAATATGGCGATTTTTAATCCCTGTCCGACTGTAAATCCATTCATCATTAGTATCCATTATTTTGGACAAGTCATCATTAGATACCACATTTTCAGGCACATAGTGTGCCACTTGCGTAATTTTCGCAAAAGTCATTATTTCATATTCTCCAAAGAATCGTGTAAGGTTGCAAGTTCACCAGCCAATTTATTTTCAGTAGTTCCATAAACGCTATCAAATAGATTATCTGTAATCGTATGGAAAAATTCACGGTGAGTTGCACAAAGCTCATCACCCTTCGATGTCAGTATAATGTGAGTCACTCGTCTGTCCGCTGTAGAACGCTTGCGTTCAATATATCCCTTATCTTCTAATCGATTGAGGGTAATTGTAATTGTTGACAAGGCCAATTTTTGATTTTTGGCAATATCTGTTGCACGACAAGTTCCTAGCGTATGAACCAGTGTCAAAATTTGTAATTCTTTTACTGTTACATCTGAATAAGCTGAGTCTTTTAAAAATTGCTCCTCTAATATCATAAAATCATGAAAGAGTTGAATCAGCCATTCATTTACCTTATCAAAATCTGTTTTCATCTGTCATCCTCTTCATTATTTAGATGTGAGTCCGACTTTAGACATTACGAAAAAAAAGAAATTGAAATCAATAAAACCCCTTATGAAATTTTATTATAACATTTAGATAGGGGATAAACTGATGCAAAAAACATCATCAACTTATCCCCTGATTTATTATTCTATTTTTTTCTCGCAAGATGAACTCAATTTGTTTTTATATTGCAAATGGTTTTCTGTATCAAATTATATTATTTTTTAGAATGATTTGCAAGTAATAATTTTTAGAAAACGTCATCATTGCTCAATTTTTATAAAAAATATCAGTTTCTGTCAGTAAAATTTGCCTTCCCAAACTACTGACAGAAATAATTTCAACAAAAAAAGTTACTGACAGAAAATTTAAAGTTTTCATCAGTAACTTTTGAATTCATTAGGCAGGATTGCTGGCAATAATTTCTAATTGACCAGATAAATTCCATTTTTCAATGTTGCTTGGTAAGATGAAATGAGCTCCTTTTTCAACTGGATATTCATTTCCATCAACTGTTAATTTTCCTTGACCATCAAGTACAGAAACTAAAGTGTAATCTGCAACTTTGGTAAATTCATGGTCACCATGAATTTGCCATTTATAAATATCAAAGAAATCTGATTTGACAAGAGTTGTAATTTCTGCATCAGCAAATTTTTCAGTTTTAACTTGATTTTCAGGAACTTTGTCGCCCGGAATATTCAATACATCAATTGATTGTTGAATATGTAATTCACGCAGATTTCCTTGATCATCTTTACGGTCGAAATCATAAACACGGTAAGTTGTATCAGAAGATTGTTGTGTTTCAAGAATAACAATTCCAGCACCGATTGCGTGCATTGTTCCTGACGGAACATGGAAGAAATCTCCTGTTTTCACTTTTACCTTACGTAACAAATGATCCCAATCACCAGATTTAATCATTTCTGCTAATTCTTCACGTGATTTAGCATTATGTCCATAGATAATTTCAGCACCTGGTTCAGCTGAAATAATGTACCAACATTCAGTTTTTCCAAGTTCACCTTCATGTTTTTGTCCATATTCATCATCTGGATGAACTTGCACAGAAAGCCAGTCATTGGCATCTAAAATTTTAGTTAATAAGGGAAAAACTTCTTTTTTACTATCACCAAACAATTCGCGGTGACTTGCGTATAATTGGTCAAGTTTTTGACCTTTAAATTCGCCATTAGCAATTGTTGACACACCATGTGGATGAGCAGAAATAGCCCAATATTCACCAACTTTGTCTGATGGCAAATCATAGCCAAACTCTTTCAAATGGTCGCCGCCCCAGATTTTTTCTTGCAAAACTGAGTTCAAAAACAATGGTTCTTTCATAATTTCCTCCAAATGAGCAGATTTTATTCGCTTTCATTTCACAATGTCTATTATATCACAAAATTTATCTAGAACAATTCTGTCAGTATTTTTATGACAAAAAAAGTTACTGACAGAACTGTCAGAATGTATTCAACCTAAAGAATACACTCATTTTTTCGTCAGTAACTTTTTTAATTAATATTCTGATTTATTGTTAAGCCCACGAAGAAGCTCATCAATTTTTGAACCATATTCAACAGATTCATCTTTTGCAAAAGTTAAATCTGGAATTTTGAAAATGGTCATGCGTTTTGCCAATTCACTTTTGAAAAGTCCGGTTGCTTTTTTCAAAGCAGTTGCGGCTTTTTCATTATCAGAGGCAAGATTTGACAAGAGGCTATAATAAACAGTCGCTTGACTCAAATCACCTGTCAATTGAACATCAGTGATATTTACATCTTGAACACGTGGATCACGTACTTTATTTCGTAAAATATCATTGATTTCGCGTTGAATTTCTACAGCGACACGGTCGCTACGAAAAGAATTTCCCATTTTCTCCTCCTATTTTTTTCGTTTAAAATGTAGATAAATGATTTTTAAATCACTTTTCCACATTTTCATTTAAAATGAGCAAAAGCTCCCAGAAATAATAAACTTAAATAAATTTATCATTTTTAACCAGTCGCCCTCACCTTTTATTTAACTGAGTTCACCTTCTTAGAAGTCTGTGAAAATGCGATTCATCTTGCGACTTTAGTCGCTTAGAATGAATCGACAGCGTAGCCACATTGTGGCGTAGATAGACAAAATGGAACCTACACTACGCGTAGAACCACATTTTCTATCTCCACTGTCCATTCTCGCTAAACCGCTAAAGCAGCTAGTCGAAGTAGCAATTATCATAGCTTCTGGACAGTCGAGCTCACCTCTTATTATTTACGTTCGATTTCAACCATTTTGTAAACTTCAAATGTATCATCAATTTCAACATCGTTGAAGTCTTCAACCATCAAACCACCTTCTTGAGCATTTCCGACTTCTTTAACGTCATCTTTGAAATGTTTAAGACTGGCAATAGCTCCATCATGAATCACGACACCTTCACGAATGACACGGACAGAAGCATCACGGGCAACTTTACCACGAATAACCATAAATCCGGCAATTGTACCAACTTTAGAAACGTTGAATGTTTCGCGAACAATTGCTTCACCAATGATTTCTTCTTTGAACTCAGGATCAAGCATTCCACGCATTGCTGTTTCAACTTCTTCAATCACTTTATAAATGATGCTGTGCAAACGAATATCAACTTCTTCTTGAGCCGCTTGTTCACGTGCAAGACCAGTTGGACGAACATTGAAACCAATGATAATCGCATTTGATGCTGCGGCAAGTGAAATATCAGACTCTGAAATTGCCCCAACAGCTGAATGGACGATATCTACTTTCACACCTTCAACTTCAATTTTTTGAAGTGAAGCAGCAAGCGCTTCTGCAGAACCTTGTACATCAGCTTTGATGATAATGTTAACAGATTTAGTTTGACCTTCTTTAAGAGTATCAAAGAGATTGTCCAAGTTAACACGGCGTGTATTTTGACGTTTGATCAATTGAGCACGTTTAGCACGTTCTTCCCCAGCCGCACGAGCTGCTTTTTCATCTTCAAATACTGCGAAGTGGTCACCAGCTTGTGGTACGTCAGAAAGACCAGTTAATTCAATTGGAGTTGATGGACCAGCTTCTTTAATCCGACGTCCGAGGTCATTTGTCATTGTACGAACACGACCATAGGTGTTTCCGACAACAATTGGATCTTGAACATGAAGTGTTCCTTGTTGTACCAAGAGAGTTGCAATTGCCCCTTTACCTTGGTCAAGACGCGCTTCAACAACAGTACCAATGGCACGAACAGTTGGGTCAGCCTTAAGTTCTTGCACTTCTGCCACAAGAAGAACTGTATCTAACAATTCATCAAGATTTTGGTTAAATTTAGCCGAAATTTCAACGAATTCTGAACCATTTTCTGGATCCCAAGCGACTGGGAATACACCATGTTCAGTCAATTCTTGTGTTACACGTTGTGGGTTGGCACCTGGTTTATCAATTTTGTTGATTGCAACAATAATTGGCACCCCAGCGGCTTTAGAGTGATTGATTGCTTCAATTGTTTGTGGCATTACACCATCATCAGCAGCAACTACAAGGATTGTAATATCTGTGACAGAAGCACCACGAGCACGCATAGAAGTGAAGGCTTCGTGACCTGGTGTATCAAGGAAAGTAATTTTCTTACCATTCGATTTAATTTGGTAAGCACCAATATGTTGAGTGATACCACCTGCTTCACCCTCAGTCACACGAGATTCGCGGAAACGGTCAAGCAAGGTTGTTTTACCATGGTCAACGTGTCCCATAATTGTTACAACGGCTGGACGTTCAACCATGTTTTCTTCTTTAAGATAGCCATCTTCAACAAACAAACGTTCAATATCTGATTTGTCTTCTTCAACTTTTTTGACTGGTGTTACACCATAATCCATGAGAATCAACTCAATTGTATCTTCATCAAGTGATTGGTTTTGGTTGACCATTGTTCCCATCATGAAGAGTTTTTTGATAATTTCAGCTGGTTCGCGTTTAATTGATTTAGCAATATCTTGAACATTCATTCCTACTTCATATTCAAGACTTTCTGGTAATTCATGGAATTTACGTTGAGTTGCTGGAACACTTGAAGATTGGTTGTTTTGGTGACGACCACGACCACCTTTTTGATTCCAGTTTGAGTTACGCGCATTACGAACTTGATTACGATTATCATTTACGCGAAGTGGACCACCTTTACGGTTACCATCTTTTGTATTATCGCGGTTATTATCAGATTTTTTACGGTCACGGTCACGACGGTTTGTTTTACCAGAAGTAGCTGGTGTAAACGAATCTGTTGCTGGTGCACTACCTGATGAAGCGAATTTGTCACGTTTTTGACCTTGATTTTGTCCTTGACCAGATGAACGGTTCTTATCATAATGGTTTCCACCTTGACCATTTCCATTTTGGTTAGGACGGCGATTATCATTACGATTATTTCGGTCATTACGATTTTTGTCGAATTTTTTCTTTTCAGGACGAGCTGCCGCTTGTTCTTTTTTGATATCTTCGGCACGTTTAATAACTTTGATTTGAATTCTTGGTTTTTGAGTCAATGATTTTTTCTTCTCTTCAGTAACAACTGGTTCTTTTTTATCAGCAACATTTTCTGGTTTTACTTCAGCTTTTGACGTTGCTGTGTTATCTTTTGTTTCTACTTTTTCAACTTTTGGCTCAGATTTAGCTTCAACTTTTGGTTCAGCTTTTTTAACTGGTTCACTAGCTTTAGGTTTTTCTGTAACAACAGGATGTTCAGTTGATCCAACTTCTACTTTTGCTGCTTTTTCAGCTTCTTCTTTAGCTTTAATTCTTGCTAAAATGGCTGGGTCCTCAACAACTGTTTTTCCAGCAAAAGTGCGTGGATGGTCTTCCTTGTTTTTCTTTGCTGCCTCATCAGCTTTTGGTTGACTTTTTTTAACAGACTTTTCAGCAACTTTAGCAGTTTGGTCAGTGCCTGTTTTTGCACTTTGAATGATTTTTTCTGCTTGTTCTGCTGTTACAGAACTTGAATGTGATTTCACTTCAAAACCGAGAGTTTGTGCTGCCGAAACAAGTTCAGCATTTGTTAATCCAGTTTCCTTAGCAATTTGGTTTATACGTTTTTTATCAGACAATCTTTGTCCTCCTTATATCATCAATTGTTCATGAGGCTCTCCATTTTCTTTGCAAATCCATCGTCCACAAGTGCAATAACCTTGCGATTTTGTCCTATGGCGTGCGATAATTCTATTTCTGTAAAGAGTGTTGAGACAGCAATCTCATAATAATTTGATTTATCAGTAATTCTTTTACTCAAATTTGCTGCGGCATCATTGGCAAGAAAAACTAATGTAGCTTTACTGCTTTGAATTGATTTAATCACCAATTCTTCACCACTAATAATTTTTCCAGCTCGTTTTGCAATTCCTAGTAAATTTGAAATTTGTTGTTTTTTATCCATCTTTAGTCGTAGTCCGGCGCTAAATCAGCGGAATAGGTTGCAGATTCAAGTTCTCGTCGAGCAACAAGGTGTTCAACATAAGTGATTAACTCATCATAGAACTCATCAGCAATTTTAGTTTGAAAAGCTCGGTCAAAAACACGTTTTTTCTTAGCTTCTCTTGCTTCTTTATTCAAAATAGCAATATAAGCTCCGCGTCCATGTGCTTTACCAGAAGGGTCAATTGAAATTTCTCCCTCTTTATTATAAGCAATCCGTAACAAATCCTTTTTGGGAAATTGTTCATTCGAGACTAAAGATTTTCTCATTGGAGTTTTTTTCTGTTTCATCGAAAATCCTCAAAATTTCTGTTGAAAAAATGACTGACAGCCAATTTCTTGACCACTAGAATATCAGCCATTTTACTGACAGACCTATAAAAAAGAAATTTTCAGCACCTTTATGCTTTTTCTAAAATATTATTTTCTGTCAGTAAATTTTCAAGCTTTTAAAATTTATTCTTCACTTTCGCTAACTTCAGGTGTTTCAACAACTTCTTCAACTACAAGAGTTTCGTCAACTTCAGTTGTTGGAATTTCTTCCCCATCTTCACCCACGAATTCATAATCATCCAGATTGAATTCATCAGCCGCTTTAATATCAATTTTACTGTTTGTAACGTGTGCAGCAAGACGAACATTTTGACCACGTTTACCAATGGCAAGTGACAATTGGTCACGCGCAACAACTGCTAAACTTGAACCATCAGCAGTAATCAAAACTTGTTCAATACGAGCAGGTTTTAAAGCATTGGCAACAAGTGTTGCTTTATCTTCTGACCATTCAATGATATCCATTTTTTCACCCGCAAGCTCGCGAATGATTCCTTGGATACGTGAACCTTTAGCCCCAACCATTGTACCAATTGCATCAACATTTTCATCATGACTTTGAACGATGACTTTAGCACGGTCACCAGCATCACGAGCAATTGATTTGATTTCAACAGTTCCATCAAAAACTTCAGGAATTTCTTTTTCAAACATACGTTTGAGCATATCAGGCGCAGTACGTGAAATGAAGACACGAGTTCCTTTTGGAGTCAAGACAACATCAGTAACATAAACTTTCACACGATCTCCCACATGGAAGTTTTCTTGTGGAATTTGGTCTTTCTTAGTCAAAAGCGCATCAACACGGCCAAGATTTACATAAACGGCACGAGCATCAACTTTTTCAACAGTTCCTTGGATGATTTCATCTTTGTAACGGCTATATTCGTTATAAATAATTGTGCGTTCTTCTTCACGCATTTTTTGCATGATAACTTGTTTAGCAGCTCCAGCAGCAGTACGAGCAAAATCTTTTGGTTTTTCTTCAAACATAATTTTGTCGCCAATTTCATAGTGAGGATTTAATTCATGCGCATCCTCAAGTGAAATTTCAAGACGACTGTCGAAAACTTCATCCACGACTTCACGAGTCGAATAAACATTGAAGTTTCCTTTCTTTTCGTCAAAGATAACTTTAACATTTTGTGCTTGACCATATTGACGCTTATAAGCTGCTGTGATAGCTTGCTCAATCGCTTCAATAACAATCTCAGATTTGATTCCTTTTTGCTCTTCTAACATTGCAAAGGCGTTCAGCATTTCTTTGCTCATTTTTTTCTCTCTTTCTTTTTATAAGAAAATTTCATTTTTAATATAAGCTAAGTTCGACTACCTTGAATCAAGGAAGTTTTACATTTCGCCTAACTCAAGGAAATCGAACTCAGCTTCTAATTATTGATTCTCTTTAGAAAAATCAATAAATCCTGTCATATCTTTAAAATTTAATCATCGTTTGTGCTTTTGCAACAGCAGATAAAGGAATTTCAATATTTTTATGACGGGTCTTATCCAAGACATCTACCACTAAAGTTTCTCCATCAAAGCTTACCAAATCACCAGTAATTTCTTTTTCATTATTGATTTTTTGATAAAGTTTAACGAAAATATACTCACCAACTGCACCTGCAAAATGCTCAGCTTTACGCAAAGGACGTTCAGCTCCTGGACTTGCAACCTCTAGTAGATAACCTTCTGTTGGAAACGGGTCTGGACTAATGGTATCAAGCAAAGGTGAAATGATTTCACTCAACTCAGCCGTCTCATCAATTTCGATTCCGCCTTCTTTATCCACCAGAATTGAAAGCATCATATCTCCACCAAATTTTTCCCATTCAACTGCAAACAGTTCAAAAGGTTGAGGAATATGAGGTCTAATGAAATCTTCTACAATTTTAACAACATCATTCATAGGCAATTCTCCTTTCATAAAATACAAAGTTAAAGTCAACTTCTATTTTAAAAACACAAGAGAAGGAGCGCCCTTACGAACGCTCCTTTCTAATAGTTTATTTATACTTATTATAGCACGTTTCAAGTAAAAGTCAAGCACACATTTTAAATTTTTTATTAAGCCATTTTCATTAGTCTAAAGCCAGTTTTTCCTTGAAAAAGCCTATCTCGAAGAGTACAATAAAAATTGTTGTAAAAATTATCCGTAATTAACTTAGGGAGTTAACAAATATGAAAATTTACCTGCAATTATTAATCATTTTTGGCTTTTCTTTTATTGGAAATGTCATTTCAAACGTCTTTCGTTTACCAGTTCCAGGCTCTATTCTAGGAATGATACTACTTTTCCTCGCATTACAATTCAAAATTCTTGAATTTCGTCATGTTGATGAAGCCGGCAGCTTTCTTATCAATAATATGACCATTTTATTTTTGCCAGCCGGTGTTGGAATTATGGCCAAATGGAATTTGATTAGCCACTTTTGGGCACAAATCCTCTTGATTGTTGTTGGAGCACTCATTATAAATATGCTCATCTTAGGAAAATTAGTTGAATGGATTAAAGTTAAATTTGAAGGCGATTATGTCGCTTTAAACCCAGATACTACCGTCACTTCTTCCACTGAAGACCAATAATTTGGAGCATATAAAATCATGAATATTATCACTACCGACCCTCTCTTTGGCTTTGTCCTTACCGTTCTTGTCTTTATGATTGGAGTACGAATTAATGAAAACTTTCGTAAACCTTGGACAAATCCACTTCTCTTTGCGACTGTCGTAATAATCCTAATTCTCTCACTAGCTCATATCCCTTATAAAAACTATTATATCGGAGGTTCAATTATCAATGATCTTATTGGACCTAGTACCGTTGCTCTCGGAATTCCGCTCTATAAAACTTTCCACTTGATGAAGCATCACGCGCGCTCAATTGTTAGCTCAATTGCTATTGCGGCTCTAGTCAACTGTATTTTCACCGCCCTTTGTGCTAAGTTT
This sequence comes from Lactococcus sp. KTH0-1S, assembly GCF_052544945.1. Lineage (NCBI taxonomy): Bacteria > Bacillati > Bacillota > Bacilli > Lactobacillales > Streptococcaceae > Lactococcus > Lactococcus sp. KTH0-1S. The sequence continues at coordinate 790,913 of NZ_CP195165.1, read as the reverse complement.
TTCAGCCTTAGTAAACTCGCTTCTCTTTCAATTTTCCCTAAATCAGTAACCACTGCAATGGCTATGGGAATTTCAGATAAAATGCATGGTGTTGAACAAATTACCGTTGTTGTCGTTGTTGCTACAGGAATCCTCACAAGCGTGCTAGGTGGCCCTCTTTTAAAACTCTTTAGAATTACTGACCCAGTTGCTCAAGGGATTGCCCTCGGAGGAACTGGACATGCTGTCGGAACCGGAACAGCGATTGAACTTGGAAAAACCCAAGGTGCAATGGCAGCTCTTAGTATCGGAGTGACTGGTATTATGTATGTGATATTTGCTCCAATCATTGCCAAAATCATTCTTGGCTATTAAAAAACTCCTAAATAAAAAAGGTTGAACACTTAATTGTCCAACCTTATTTATTTAGCTAAATTTAATCATTTTATTTAACTTCTTCTTCTTTTTTTCTGCGTTTTTTTAAGCAGATAATCATCAGAAATAAGACAAAACCATAAGAAGTTAATAAAAGAGGACTAGCTACACCAGTTTTTGGTAATAATCCAAAAACTTTTTTTGATGAATCATCCTTACTTTTAGGAGCTTTAGGAACTTCAATTGGTTTAGGAGCAGGCTTAGGTTTGTTTGGAGGTCCGGTTTTTTCCTTATCAACACTAGATTTAGGATAAATATAAACCTCATTTAATCCTGAAACTGGAGCCTTGATTACCAAAGGTAAAGCTGCTTTCAGCAAACCTTTCTGAGGGTTAGTTTGTTCTTCAATCAAATAATAACCATCAGACACAGATAAACTAGCTACTCCATTAGAGTCAGTCGCCAAATCAGCAACCTCTTTTAAAACTGTATAACTTGATGGCGGTGGATTTGTTGCCTTAAGTTCTGAACCATCCCCGGTAGGTGAAATTTCATAAACTAAATAATGAATTCCAGAAAGAACTGACAGTTCGTTTCCTAAATTATCCAAGGGGAGGTTATTAATCTGTAGTCCATCATTTGTCGTCTGATTCTCGCTAAAGCCTGTCGCTCCAGGGCTTAGCCCATATTTTACAATAATTAAGCGACTATCAGCAAAAACTTTTTGACTGACAAGTCCCAAAAACAAAAGCAAAGTGACTATTAAGAACCCCATTAACTTGCTACTTTTTGTCAATTATCCCTCCCCCTTTCTTTAATTTATTAATATTCAAGCATTTAATATACTTTATATATCCCAATGCTTCTTCTGTTTTCAAAACATACTGCATTATTTTCTTATCACTAGTAAAAGCAGGGCCTACGACAAGCGCATGTTTTTCATCACCATAACCTTGTTTCTCATTAATATAATTTTGCCAGTTTTCCGTTTTATCTTTAAATATCCAGCGGGACAACTTTTTAATTCTTTTTAATCGATAAACATTTAAGAAAAGCTCTTCTGAGTTCAGCTTTTCTTTTTGAGCAAATTCATCTAACCACTGAAACGCTAGTTTCTTAGAATCAGTTAAATAAAAACCTTCACCAAAATCTCCTACCAATTGTCCATCAGAAAGAACAGGTTTTTCAATTTTTCTAGCAGCAACATGATATAAGTTCCGCTTTCTCCCAAAGAGTAACCATAAAAGATAGACTAATCCAAGAAACATTAAGAAAGCAGACCCAAACATCACCCAAAAATTATAACCAAACTGATTGCGTTGAATATCTTCTTGTGGCGTAACCTTTGATAATGCTGTTCTTTCACCAGTAACTAGTAATCTTTTGTTATTAATTCCTGTTGGATAACAAGTGACTAAAGTCACCAAATCTCGTCCTTTTTCAATACTCAAAGATGAAACTTGATTGGGAGCAACGATGCGAATGTCATTAATCTTGTACTTTAGAGTGAGATTCAAAACATGAAGATAAAAGATATCACCATTTTTGAGTTTATCTAGATTAGTAAATAAAGTATCATTCACTCGCCCAGAATGAGCAGGTAAGACAGCATGACTATTGATTCCTCCAATTGGCAAAGAGGATTGAGGCACATGTCCAACCCCCAGTCCCAAAATTTTTTCAGAATCTCCATGATAGATTGGAATATCATTAACTTTAATCTGAGGAATCGTGATGAACCCCATCATTCCCGTAGAATCAATTTTTAAGACATTGTTATAGTTAGGAATTGGCTTATTCCAAGCAATATGCTGACTTGCATCATAGATATATTCATTGTAAAGTTGTGCGTTATAAAGCTGTGCTTGACTAAGCAATTCCTTTACTTTAGCACTTCCTATATTTGAAAGATTTTCATCGTATTTCTGAACAGATTTGATATTTTGCTGTCCTGCCAAATAGTTAACAACAATCGGGTAGAACAACAATCCAATAGCAATTATCCCAAGAATAATACTCAGTAAATTTCGGAAACTGAAGCCCTTTTTACGGGAGGTTTTTGGTTTTTTCTTTGCCATCATCCCCTCCTAATCTACAATATCAATTTGGATAGTTTACCACTTCCATTAAAGATAAAGTTTTTTATTTCACAACTTCTTCTTCGTTATCTTTACGACGTTTAATAGCAAAAGCAATCACCCCTGAAACAGTTGCAATAGCAATGATTCCCGCTAAACCTTGTCCACCTGTAAATGGTAATGCAAATGGTTTATTATTGGTAATTGTAGTATCAGTAGCAGCTGGTGCTGTGCTTGCGGTGACGGCACCAGTCAGGTTAGCTGCTGTAGTAACACTAGGAAGTTGATAACCTGTTGGAGCGGCAACTTCGACAAGATAGTAATTCGTTGTGTTACTGCCATTTGTGTTATCATCAACCAAGTTCAAACCATTGAAAGTTGCAGTACCATCAAGCCCAGTTGTAAATGTGACAGGAGTGGTCGCACTTGTATTTGCATTACCCTCAGTATCCCCAGTTACAAATCCTGCATTGCTCCCAGCAAGACTTGTGACCGTTCCACCAGCTGCTGAGTTATTAAAGTAAGCAGCATTTGCTTCAACAAAGGCTTGAGCATCCTCTTTATTATCAGCACGTACAACAGTGAATGTAGCACCTGCTAAAGGAGCATTAGAATTCACATCCTCTTTAGTCATTGCCACACCACCCACATTAAGTGTTGATTTAACTGCTGTCGTCGTTGAAAGATCTGCTCCATAAGCGTTAGTGATTGTCGTGGTGGCTGAATCTGTCGCACTACCAATGGCGCTTTTAACCGTTGATGGAATGATAATATTCAAAGCACCATCTGCGTTGCCAAGCAAGCTTGCTGCGTGTTGTTGACCAGCCATTGTCAAAGTAACCACGATTTTTCCATTGCCATCGTTTGTGATTGTATAGTCAGTTGTCGGAGTCAAGGTACCTACTTTTGTTCCACTTCCATTTGTAACATTCACAATCACCGTACTTGCTATTACTGTCGAGCTGTTGACCAGATTATTAGGCAATTGGTCGGTAACAATATATGTACCTGTAACTCCTGTAGTCCCGTTTCCGTTGTTCGTTTGTGAAGAATCAAAAACTGTATTCACATTCCAATTCACTGTATTTCCAGCTGCCGCAGTTGTCGTATTTTGATTATCAGCCCCATTCGTCCATATTCCATTAGCCAGATTTTCGTTACCAGCATTACCATCCACATTTGTGAGCGTTTGGTCAGAATTTCCCGTCACATTTGGATTAGCAATTTGATTTGGTGTTTGACCATTGAAATTATCATCCGCATTTGTTGTCGCACTCGTTCCTAAACCTGCTGAACTTGACATATCTAGTTTTGGATAAACGTTAACAATACCCGCTTGGCTATCTTCGTGGCTGACTTGGACGATAAAATCTCCAACAGTTGTAATCCCATTGACTGTTGTCACTTGATGAAACAGATAATAACCATCGGTCAATCCAGTGAAATCAGCAAGACCAGATGCATCTGTAGTGACTGGGGCCACAGAAGTTGTATCTGTAAATGAAGGATCAGTCACACCAGTCGGAACACCTGTCCCTACATATTTTGTTGCTGAAAAGGTCACATTTGCCATTGTGCTTGGAGTTGAGCCTTCAAGAGTTGTTTGTTGGCTACCATCATTTTTGGTACTCTCAGTATTTCCTGCTTGTCCTCCCGTTTGATTATTAGCAATCCCACTATCATTGACAGGATTTCCATCGGAATCTACAGCTCCGTTATTTTGTGTTGCACTCTGATTCCCAGCTGCTGATTGGGCATAGATGGCCACTTCACCATTGGACACTTGGTCGGTGACATTTGTTGTTTTGGCATTTACATTTAATAGTCCACTAAAACCAGCAAGTGTACTAAGGGCAAGAATGTTGATACTTGCCAGTGCAATTTTTTTATTAAGTGAATTAAGTTTCATTTGTTTTTCTCCATTTTTATTTGATTGATTTACTCTTTTTAAAGCTAATCCTACTTTGTTCTCAAGTCTAAAAATTGATTAAGTAGAATTTTCTCCTATTTTATTATTCAACATGATTTCCCCTTTCGCTGTAACTGCGCCAGATGAGCACGATTTTTTGTGTGAAATAGTTTTTGATAAGGTCGCGTTCTCCGATTTTGTTGAAAAGTCTTTGATTTATTTCTCTCAGTCTTTCGTAATGCCACTGAATTATCAACTTTTAAAAGACTCTCTTCTTCTGACTTTTTACGTTTTCTAAGAAAGACTCCTCCCATTCCAGTAAGCGCAGCTAAGCTCACGACTCCAGCAATTCCTTCTCCACCTGTAAAGGGTAAGCTAAAAGGTTCTGCAACATTAATTGTATCTGATACAGTCGCCGTGCCCCCACTAGCATAACTATAAGTCACACTGATAGTATAAATTCCTTGATGAAGTTTTCCCTGAGCAATCGTCACATTTCCTTGATTATCAAGTTCAATATCGTTTGCTGTAATATCAACTGTCTTACTATTACCTTCATAGTCTGTATAACTGATATTCGTTACACTTTCGCTAGTTGGTGTAAGAGAACCATTAAGACCAAGATTGAGTGTATTCGTCAAGTTTGCAGAACCAATAAGTGGTACACTTGTTGTCGTTCCATTAATGAGATTAACGTAAGCAAGAGCTGTTGTTTGCGTCCCATTGATTGGGTCGGTATATTGATAGGTCACCTGATAGAGTCCCGCAGGCTGACTAGACAATTGACTAGCTTGAAGATTAGCACCCGTTCCCACGTTAGTAAGATTAGAAATCGTCATTTTAATTGCTGCCGCAGCTGAACCATCACTATTGGTCGAACTTGATTGAAGGGCAGCTGTCAAAAGCGCAGAAATACTTGGATTCGTACTCGGCATATTCCCCACTGTGTAGGTCAAATTATTGACATTAACTGTCGCGGGGATGGGCTGATAAAGAACAACAAACTGGTCTATTGATGCATTGGTTGTCGTATTTGTTGTGAAATTATTTGCATTGGGTGGAAAATTATAATAAGCGTTATTTCCAGCAAGAGCCACTTCCATTGAGCTAAAGTTTGTCGTCGCGGTCATTCCCGATGTTGTAATTCCGGTTGTTTGACTAATATCGCCCGTATTATTACTATGACGAACACTTACAATTTTATATCCCGGAATAGCAAGTGTCGCATTTGTAGTTGGAAACTTGTTGGTTCCACTGACTCCCTGCATGCTAGAGTATGCTTGTCCTTGGGAAGCAATAAATTGTGTCGGAGCGTTCACCGTATTTGATGTCGGAGCGGTTGTCGTTAATCCGGTTCCCGTGTACATCTTATAGGTATTCGAACCGCTTGTGACTCCCAAAGTTGTTGTTCCAGTCGCTGTCGTCGTTTCCAATAATACCTTTGGTTGAGCAGCATTTGTCGCAACTACACCATTTGTCGATGTCGTCCCTGCTGCATTTGACATTTTCCAAATACTATCAGTATAAGCAGTTGTTGAAGGAGTTAAATCAAGTGTTCCATCAGATTTATAGTGAGCTCCTGAAAAAGGGGCTAGATAAAACTGAATCGTATTATTGCTTTGGCTAGTAGCGGTAAAAGTAGCTCCTCCAGAGCTATAAGATGTAAAAGCTTGAGGAATCTGTCCTGCATAGCTATAACCCACAATATAGTATCCTGATGGCGCTGTATATGTAAGAGGATTTGTATTTGTTGTTGACTTAATTGTCACCGAAGAGGTAAGCACATTTGCACCCGCAGTGGTGGATAAACTTGTTCCTCTGGCAATCGTAATGATATCCCCAACATTTGCCGTAACTGTCGCTGTCGTCCCTGTGCCATTCAAAGTCAGATTTCCTGTTGGTCCAGCAATTCCAGCTGTATTGGTAAAACCAGGTGTCCCATCAACAAAAGTAAAGCTCCCTGCAATATTGGCAGGATTTGCTGTTAAAGTCACAGTATAATTATTGTTGGTACTCGTCGCTGAAACCGTCGGATTAGCAGCTGTGAAAGCGGCTAGTGTTGCAGCTGTTGTCGCTCCTATATAGGTTGCAGTCCCGTTGCTAATTGATGTGATATTGTAGCCTGCAGGGACGGCGTTTGTAAGAGTTGTTGCATAATTGGATAGCGAAGTCGTGTTTGAGAATGGATTGTCGGTTACAACCGATGTATCCGTTGTTACACCTGTTCCTGCTGCACCGTATGCAAGATTGGTTGGAAGAATTGCAAGTGTTGTTCCCGAAGCTTTCGCCCAGTTGAATGAAACGGTTTGCTGACTGGGTGTATAGCTCACATTTATTGCATTTGGGTTAATCGTTCCTACAAGAAAGTTCTGAACAGTAACAGGGGAACTCACACTCGTTGTAGTACTTGACACGGTTTGATAACCATTAGGTGCTGCTGGAATTGTGTAATCATAAGTGTCTGCTGGATTAGTGGTAGCTCCAGGAAGAATAGCTCCGATGGTATCACCGACATTAGCATTAATCGTACTTGCTGTCATATTAGAAATTGGCTGATTCGTGAGCTTATTCAGATAATTAACTGGAACATTCGCAGTCCCTTTAGTACCAGTGATTGTCGCTCCATTCAAAGAAACGGATAAGTTTCCAGTATTTCCTCCTGTAGATGCAACAAAACCAACTGTAAGTGCATTGGGCAGATTAGTCGTAGTAGAGATTGTATACGTCTTTGGACTACCACCAATACCTGCTACACCGCCATAATTATTAGAAGTGGTTAAAGAAAAAGTCAAAGTTCCGTGAGTGTAACCTGCTGGTGCTGTCGTATTATCCGGTGCCCAAGAAATCTTGATTGGTTCAGAAACAGCGCCAATCGTACCGACCGCTGTATCATCTGCCGCTTGCATCCAAGCTTGTCCATTGCTATTATTCGTTGTGCCACTAGGATAATTTGCTTGGATTAATTGTCCCGAGGAATCTGTCTGACGTATTGCAATGACGTTTCCCCCTCCGTCACTCCAACCATTAGAAACAGTCCCATCAGGGCCATTAAAAACAACTGAACCAGAAGTCGATGCGGATAAATTGGAATAAAGGTCTCGCCCTATAAAGATGGTGTTTGCTAAACCTTCGATGCCAAGACCAGCCCCTGTTGAATTTGCATTTTGAACATTGGCTTGAAGGAGGTTTTGAGAGACACCAGTCAGGATAATTCCTAATGAATCACCCGTATTTTGAAAGTTTCCGGTTGTTCCTGGGTCAACTTTAATAGTTGTTGAAAGTGAAAAGGCTGTCGCTGATGAAACAGTAGAAACTGCACCATTATAAATACCAATTCCAACACTTGGTTTCGTATTTGATACGAGATTAAGCCAATTTCCAGCTACACTAGGCTTAGGACTTCCATACAATGTATAGTTATTAGCATTGGCAAACTCTGTTCCGCTGTAAGTCCCACCACCTGTATTATAAGTTTGTCCTGCTACCAATGTCCCCAACGAAGTCGTTGCTGCTTGGGCTTTCTCAATTTTTGGTAGAAAAGCTAAATTTCCAACAGGAAGAATTGATGTTACCGTGAGTGATAGAGCTGTGGCACCATATAGCCATTTTTTTCCTGATTTCCAAGTACGAAAGCGAGTTGTTTTTACTTGATGACTGGTTATATATCCTTTTTGATGCTTAGAATGGTACATGGATTTTATTCCTCACTTTCTTTATTCATTTGTACCTCTTGATTTAAAAAGAGGGTTTTAAGAATATAATTTTCAATTGATTATCTTGCTATTATTTTAACATTGCATTTTTGTTTCATCAAGTTAAACGAAAGCAAAGTATTTAATGTAATCAAAATCTTTCTCGCTATGTAACAATCTATCTAAACTTGAAAAACTAATAATTTTTATAAAAAGACTTTTGATAAAAGCTTATAAAAGCTTGTATTATTTAGAATAAAATAAAAAAAAAAAAAAACGTTTAGTTTTACGAACGGTTTATATATGACAAATTATAACGTAATTTATTTGTAATCATCTTTTTAACCAAAAAACCTGTGAGAAGTCTCACAGGTTTTATCAACGTTCTAAGTGTAGGCTTTGATTATGGTGCTGTGGTCAGCGTCCATGTCAGCTGTCCTTGGTAGTCCGCTTGTCTTTGCAAGCTTTCTGGTGCTTGCAATTGAAAGGCACTACTGTTTTTAGAGACAACTGTTGTCACTTCGCCTGTGCTTGGATTACTGTGTGTTTGAACCACCAATGGTTGATCCGTCAAAGTGCTGTTGTTAAAACTCATCAATCCACTAAAAGTTTGGCTGATTTTACCGCTCACGTCTTGTAAAGGTGATGTTTCTGCCACTGACAAAGTCCATGGCGATAAGTTTGCGCTACTTCTGGTGTCTGTCACTTCCACGGCTTGATCAAGATTTCCCGTCAGGTTTTGTGTCGCCCCCGAGATGGGATGTGTCCCAAAATCAATCGTGTCTGGTGCAGACAACTCAAGAGTTCCCGCATCAACCAAGTGGACGGTATAGTCATTGGCACCATCATAGCTAGCAACATTTTCTCCACCAGGAAGGACATATTTGGTTCCGTTCATCGCATTGACCATCGCCGAAGCACTGCCATCTGGACTCGCAGAGTAGACCGTTCCGTCAGGCGCGGTCACAGAACCAACGATGTAGGACGAGCCAGCCAAAGCGGTATTGACTGCTGTATCACTCTTAGTAATGAGTGAAGGTGAAATTGTCGCATTCGTTTTTTGCGTGCTAAGCGTTGACTGATCAGGAACAGTCGCATTAGGATCATCATCAACAACATACTTGACATTTATCTTTTGGCTTATTGGAGAAATCATTACATTTATATCGTTACTTGAATCTATAAAGCTCATATGTGCCCAATCACTTACTCCACTTTGAGCGGCAAATATATCAAGTTTTGCTTGTGCAGAAACATCACCTGGAGCATCTGAATTCAGACCTTCAGCTGAGTAATAAACTTGATAAGTATAGTAGCCCGGTGTCAAAGCGTTATTTATGTTACTAGCTTCAAAAGGATAGTGTGCACCAAACTGACCGCTCATTGCATAATCACTCGGTAGGTCTGGTGGTCGTTTTCCAGCAATTTCTGGATTGTCTGAGGGCAAACCAGATTCGTCAACACCGGGGCTGATTTCAGGATTGTAAAGGAAATGCACCGTTCCACTTTCCATCTTCGCATAGGTCACAAGGATAGCATTTGTCCCGCCATTCATGTTCGGATGGTCACTTTGGAGCTGAGTCCAACCTGCTTGCCCTGAGTAAGTCGCCCAAGTGTTGTCCACATTTTGATAGTAGATTTTGTCAATGACGTAACCTGTCGGTGTCGTAAGACTTGGATAAGTATAAGCATTGTCTGTAATACCACTGACATTGATTGGTACACTTGAGTTCAGACCACTCGTATCAGTCCCAGACACTTGAGTCCCAAGACCAGGATTTACTCCTGCCCAACCGATACTGTCAGTGCTTGAAGCAAAACCACTAAAGTCCGCACCACCTAAAGTCTTCAATTGACTATCGGTCAGAGTATATGAACCGGGTGATCCAGCACTCAAAGCTTGATAGATGTGTGAAGTGATACTTTTAGGGGTATAGTAGATATTGATTTCATTTGGATTGTTAGCACCTTCCGCATCATAGTTGATCATTGTCAATCCGCCCGTACTATTGGTCGAGTCGTTCGGATCCTTCGTTGAGTCAACATCTCCTGAAAGTACTCCATTCGCATCAAAACTTCCTCCAAAAGTGACTTTGCTTTGTGCGGTGTAGCCAGTCGGTACTGCTGGCGCACTATATGTGTACTTTCCGGGCAGACCAGCCACTGAGCCAGCCACCCCAATCGCCAAACGGTCACCGACATTCGCAGTGATGGTAGAAGCTGGATAAGCGGCAATCTTTTTACCTGTCGTCGCATTGATATAGTTGACTTGGGCATTTGTTGTTCCACGATATCCTGTAATATTTGAAGTATTGTTTGAGAACGAGATGTTTCCGTAGTTACTCCCTGTCCCACCAACAACCCCAATAGACATTGAGCGAGGTAAAACGAGCTTTTGAGACACTGTTGCAGAACCTGCTCCAGTATTGATAGATCCATCAGAATTACAAGCTTGCGCCACATAAGTCAAAGTCCCTGAAATTGTCGCCGTTGTTACCCCTGCGCTATCAGGAGTCCAGGTCATTGTGACCTTTTCATCTTCTGTCTGCTTCCCAAGAGTCCCTTGTAAAATTTCAGCAGCTGAACCTGCTGAATAGTAAGATTTTCCTCCCCATTTATCGATGGGATATTTCGAACCATTATTGTAAGTGCCTACAGGGTCTGGAATCAGGTTTCCAGCGCCCTGATCATAAAGCGTGCCGGGTGTCGCAAGGATTTGGTTATTCTTACTATCATAAGTCGTTCGAATGACCGTCGCATAGATTGGTGATGGAGATTGCCCAAACCACTGGTTTGCTCCGTCAATATCTTGTGTGGGGTCATCTGCAAGACCTGATGAAGCATTATAATACAAGTCACGTCCAACAAAGACTGAACCTGGAAGTCCACCAATCCCAAGCCCTGCACCCGTTGGGAAATTAACCGGTCGATTATTCGAAGAGGGTTTACTAGAGTTCGCATTGATTTGAGCTTTGTTTGTTGGCGTCAGTATAAAACCAACCGCATCTCCTGCCAGATTAAAATCATTACCGGCTGCTGGATTAATGATTTGTGTTCTGAACATCCCAGAGATTGACGTTGTTTGACTCATATCCATGGATGCATTAAAAATCCCATATCCTGCTTGGTTTTTCTTGTTTTGAGTCAGATTAAACCAGTTTCCGGAGATTTGCGTTGTTCCTAAAGCTGACCACTTAGAACTGTCTCTTACGACATTGGTAAGACTAGAATCAGACCAATTATGTGCGCCCGTATCGTAATTATCGTAAACGGTCGGTTGGAGCGCTTGACCGCCAGTGCTTGGTGCTTGAGTTGTCGCATAGACAGTTTGAGCTGAAAATACACTTAGAGTTGGCAACAAGGTACTTACTAAAAGTAAGGCATTTGCGCCAAGATTTGTTGATTTTTTAAGTAAGTTTTTGACATTTGCCATTGTTGTTTCCTCTCTAAAACTAAGGGGTTCCTTGAATAAAGAAACCCCTCAACTCATAAATCTGCTGTTATTAAGGAGCGACTGTCAAATCCCAAGTGATTGTTCCTGTGTGGTTACCTGCTGCTTGATCAGCAACTGGTACTGTCAATGTTGCATCGCTGAATTTATCAGCATAGTAACCAGATACTGTACCAGTAGAAGTAACGAGGACTTGTGGTTGGTTTGTCAACGTATGGCTTGTTGAAACATCAGCAAGTGCTGAAGTATCTGTTGCTCCATTACCTGAGATGTTTGAGAATGTTGCGCCACCCAATGTAATTGTAGAGCTATTAAGACCAGAAAGTCCTGAAGCTGTAGCAGAGATTGTGTAGTTTGTTGATACACCATCTAAGTCATGGAATGCAACCAATGGAGAAGCTTGAGAATTGCTCTTTGAAGAATCTGTTTCTGTCAACGCTTTAAAGTCTGTTGTGCTACCATCGATTTGGTTCACACCGAAGTCAAAGTCAGTCGCATAGTCAAGTGTCAAAGCACCTGGTTGTGGATTAACGGTAACTGGTGGTTCTGTTGGAACTTCAATTGGTGGCAATTGTGTATCAGGACCAGGAGCATTGAAAGTAACTCCTGTGTTTGAAGTCCATTGTTGAGCTGTTGTTGAGCTACCTGGAGTAGTTACAGCACCAGTGTCAGCAAAAGCTGGAGCGACAATAGCGACAAGAGAGAGTGCAGTCAAAGCTGCAGATGAGAATGTGATTATTTTTTTCATAAAGTGTGTAAACTTCCTTTCTCGAAGTAAATTAAAGACTATTTTGTTTTAGACTTTTGCTCTTTTTTTGACAAGATAAAGCACAGTCGCGAGTAGAATAATAGATGACCCAACAGGGAGGAGCGTGTTTGCACTTTCTCCTGTCTTAGGTAGGGTTCCTTTTGGAACAATAACTTCCAGGCCATTTCCTGGGGAAAGTCCTGGAGCTTGCGGTTTAGGCAAATTAGGATTTGCGATAAACGTCACTGTTGATGTGCTCGTCACTGTATCTGCTATAACAGCATCCGCACGAGCCGGAGGTCCTATGAGATGCAAGAGGACAAGAGCAACAATGATTTTTTTCACTCTAGTTTTCTCCTTTCTTTTTTTGAAGCTTCCTTACTATGCTTCTTGGTTTCTATCATTGTTGATAAAAACGAAGAAACATAGTAAGGATCTCTTTTCCTAATCTGTTGATTTGCCTTTAGTCTTTTTTATTCTCAACAGATTCTTCATTTTCTTCTTCATCTTTTTTGCGACGTTTAAAGAGAAGGAAAATAATGATTAACAGCAGAAGTATGATAGCGGCAAAGCCTACGATAAGTAACCAATCAATTTTAGGTTTGTGGTTGATTGTGGCGTCTTTAGCATTTAAACTGCTTGCTTTTGCTCCTGTGATTATAAAGTCTTTATCAAAAACCCATTTGTAATCATATTTTGTGACTTGTCCATTGACTATGGTTTGATATTTACCCTTGTCATCTTTACCACCATAAACGGTCATCTTGAGATGATATTTTCCGGGTTTGAGAGGTTCAGATGTTTTACCATTGAGAGCACCCGGGATAGAAACTGGAATGGCTAGGTTGAAGTTTGAGTTAGGTGCCATTTCCATAGCGACGTTGTTATAGGTATATTTGATGGATGAATCATTATATTTTGTGACGACAGCATCGGTATTCATCTGCATGAGATAAGCAGGGGCGCTATTCGTTAGGTTTGCTGTAATTACATTTCGACCATTTACTTGGTCTGGACCAACTTTACCTAGGTTAAGGGTTGGGTCAACTTTTGCTATATCATTTTGCAGGACAAGTCCAATCACATAACGATAGCGGTTGGTGATAGAAACGCCACTACTTTTTTGAGTGCTTTCTGAAGTGCTAGCATCTTCAAAGTTAAATCCTCCAGCAATTACTCCTTTGATGTTTTCATCAGGCATTGTTACTGTGGCGGTTACGGTTGTTGTACTTTTGGGCTTTATTGTCAGCGTTTGAGGAAGTTTAACATAGTCTTTTAAATTTATTTTTAATGAAGGGTCTGGCTTGACTAAGTCTGGAGTGTAGCCTACATTTCCTGATTGACTTGTGAAGGCTGTTCCAAAAGTTGTTTTCACTTTAATCGTCTGATTTGAATTATTATTTAAGGTAAACTCTACGTTTTGAGTCTGCTTTGGTTTCAAAAGAAGATTGAAGTAGCCAAGGTTTTGTCCAACTTGATTTTCACCTATTTTGGGTGTGACTGAAAAATTTGCAGAATCTGCATGAACGGTATGAGTTGCATTTATTAAAACTGAAAGACTAACTAAACTTACTAGAATAAACTTTTTATTTTTCATTGTTGCCTCCCTCTTTTCTTTTTGTTTACAAAAATATTATATCATTGCATAAACATTTCTAAAACAGATATAAATAGCACTTTTAGGTTTTGTAATTGTACTTAATTTTTTAAAAATCATATTATCATTTATAAAATATACTAAAAAAAGTGGCTTAAGCATGCGTATTTTTAAAATTCCAGGATAAAAAAAAAAAAAAAACGTTCATTATTCAGAACGATTTTTCTTTGTTATTCTCTTGTCATATTGCATCTTTAAGGTATTACGAAAGTCTATAGCACCAATTCTCTTCAAAAATCTTAGTGTATCTTGCAGTTGATTTTTCCCTTTTTTTTCATCAATATAATAATAACAATAAAATGATTGAGCATAATTGATGATAACGCGACTCATCACATCTCCAGGCATAAAAAACTGCTCGGAAATTTCAAGAATTTCTTGAGCTTTTTCTTTTTCCCCAATATCAACATAGTTGAGAATTACTTTATAGAGAAAACGATAGATGAGCACTCGATAATATAGATCATTCTCATAGTATGCTTTATTATATAGAAAATCTTTTAAAACATTATCTATTAAAGTATCATTGAGTTTATCTCCGATATTTGCAAGAATTGAAAGTTCAAATAGTCCCCAAAACTGTACTCCTTTAAGATAATCTTCAAGTTCATCAATTTCTTCCGGAAGTAGATGTTGATAAAGTCCTTTGGCTGAATATGCTACTAGTTTTTGTTCTTTACTCCCCTTTTTATTTCCTTGATAAATTTCTTGGAGATGCTTAATATCTCTTTGATAATAAGATTGTTCAATCTCATCAAAAGTAGAAATATAACTATCTTGTTCGCCATTATTAATCATTAGGCTATAGTCCGATGGAGATACATTCATTTTTTGAAGGGCAAAGTCAAGTCGGTCAAAGGAGAGCATGCTTTTACCATTTTCAAAATTGGAGAGGGTTGACTTTGCAATTCCCAGTTCCTCAAATGCTGAAAGCGAAAAACCATGTTGAATTCTAAGGTCATGGAAGGCTTTCCCATATTTAAAATATACCATTTAATCTTCTTTCAATTAAATTAATTTTTTTAATATTATATTTCAAATTTAGGATTTTTGCAATTATTTTGCATAAAAAAACACTGATAAAATCAGTGAATTTTTTTTATTTACGTTTACGTGCAATCAAATGAACTGGCGTTCCTTCAAAAACAAAGGCTTTACGGATTTGATTTTCAAGGAAACGAAGGTATGAGAAGTGCATGAGTTCTTCTTCATTGACAAAAACAACAAAAGTTGGTGGTTTAATCGCTACTTGTGTTGCATAGAAAATCTTCAAACGTTTTCCTTTGTCCGTCGGAGTTGGATTAATCGCTACGGCATCCATAATGACGTCATTCAAAACAGAACTTGAAATACGTAAGTTTTGTGCATGATGAATTTCTTTAATCATATCTGGGAGTTTATTCAGACGTTGTCCTGTCTTAGCAGATACATAAACGATTGGTGCATAATCGAGGAATTTGAACTTTGTCCGAATTTCTAATTCAAAGTTTTTCATTGTATCGTTATCTTTTTCAAGAGTATCCCATTTATTGACAACAATCAAAATTCCTTTACCAGCTTCGTGAGCAAATCCAGCGATACGCATATCATATTCGCGAATTCCTTCTTCAGCGTTAATCACCATCAAAACGATATCTGAACGGTCAATCGCACGCATGGCACGCATGACTGAGTATTTTTCAGTATTTTCGTAAATTTTTCCTGATTTACGCATTCCAGCGGTATCAATCATAACAAATTCTTGGTCTTCAGAATCGACAAAGTGTGTATCAATCGCATCACGAGTTGTTCCTGCAATTGGACTAGCAATTACGCGGTCTTCGCCAAGAATAGCATTAATAAGAGATGATTTCCCAACGTTTGGGCGGCCAATCAAGCTGAACTTGATGACATTCTCATTTTCTTCTTCAATTTCATTAGGAAGATTTTGAACGATTGCATCAAGGACATCCCCTGTCCCAATCCCGTGAACGGCTGAAACAGGATAAGGATCGCCAAGTCCAAGTGAGTAGAAATCAAAGATTTCCATTCGACGTTCTGGGTTATCGACTTTATTGACAACAAGAATAACTGGTTTGTCTGTACGATAAAGAATATTAGCAACGGCTTCATCGGCATCTGTAATACCTGTTTCTCCGTCAACAACAGCGATGATAACATCTGCTTCGGTCATGGCAATTTCGGCTTGCGCACGAATTTCAGTCATGAAAGGTTCATCTGAAAGTTCAATCCCACCTGTATCGATGATATTGAATTTACGGGTTAACCATTCTCCTGTGGCATAGATACGGTCACGAGTTACACCTGGAATGTCTTCGACAATTGAGATGCGTTCTCCTGCAATACGGTTGAATATCGTTGATTTTCCGACATTTGGACGGCCAACGATGGCTACTGTAGGTAAGCTCATATTTTTATTTCTTTCTTTGTTTACTTATTGGATAAAAAATTATAATAGCGAAGGAGTTTGTAATCCATAGACTATATAATTTTAGACTTTGGTTTCGAGGTTCATTTTAGATAATTTCAATGCCAAACAGGCTAGTAAAAAATGGGGCTTGACTAAGACTTATCTTCATATTTTTAGCGAGTTGAGGTGTAACTTCCATGCGTTCAAATTGATTCGTAGAAAAATCAATTCCTGCAAGTGCTGTTTCCCAAAAATTTGCTGCTTCTAATTGATTTTTTAAAAGCTCCACATTCTTAAAATTACAGGCAGTAAAGAAGGTTTCTTTAGCTTCATTTTCTAAAAAACGGACTGACTTTAAGGTAGAACCTGAAAAATTTGCATAAGTCATTAGATTTTCTGTAAACTGAAGGTCTTGTAAGTGACTTTCAGTAAAATCAGTTCCTAGCAATTTGCAGGATTTAAAGATTGAGCGATAAATGCCAATTTTATTGAAGTTTAAATTGGAAAAATCACATTTTTCAAAAAGGCAATCTGTAAATTCACTGATCGTATTGTCAGTAAATTCAAAGGTTGTGTTTTTGAAAGAACAGCCTGAAAAAATAGTTCTTTGATTGATTGTCAAAGTTTCATCTATAAATTCTGCTTGATAGATTTCTCCATCAATAAAATCTTGACTTGTGGCTACTTGATAGGTGGCTGGAAGTTTTGGTTCTAAGATTTTCTTTAATTTCACAGTAATTTTTTCGCCTTTAAATTTTCTGTTGAGGCTGAAATTTCTGGTTGGCCCCACTGGTCAACAATCCGTTCAGACCATTTGTTTAAGCGTCTATTTCCAGCATATTCTTCTTGAACTTGGTCATATTTTTCAATGGTTTCAGACGTTTGCTCAACATATTTTTCTTTAAAAGCTGTTGCTTCCAAAGGAAGACGTGGTTTTACTTTGTTCAAACGTGCGGCTTTACCGAGTGCAATGCCAAAAATAGGATAAGTATAATCTGGCAAGTTCAAGACTTTAGAAATTTCTGAGGATTGGTCTCGAATTAAGCCAACCATCACCCCGTTGTAACCTAAAGATTCCGCTGCAAGAAGCGCATTTTGTCCAGCTGTTGCGGCATCAACTGATGTAATCAATAAACTTTCAATTCCTTGCGGTTGGAAATTGCCTTGATGTAATTCAACTGCCTTTTGGGCACGATTTAAATCGCCGACAAAAACTAAATATGCTGCACAATTTTTGATTGATTTTTGTGGTTGAAATTCATAAATCGCATCTTTTTGAGCTTGTGATTCTACAACAATCACAGAATATGATTGGAAATTTTTCCATGTTGATGCCATTTGAGCAGCTTTTAAGATTTTTTCCAAATCTTTAGGCTCAATTGCTTCTTCTGTAAAATTTCTGACCGAAGTGTGGTTCATCATTAAATCAATCGTTTCATTTGTTTCAGTCATGACGTCTATTCGTCCCCTCTAATCGCATTTCTTCTGCCAAATATTTCACGCGTTCCATAACCCGTTTTGCTGGCCAAATTTCATCAGCTCGCTTAGTTTCGGCTAAATGCTGTTCTAATTCTTCCATTCTTAAATTTGAAGTGAAGAAAGTCGGGAGATTTTCTTGCATGCGATGTTGTAAAATGACTTGTAAAATACTGTCACGAACCCAAGCGTTATTTTGCTCTGCCCCAATATCATCCAAAACTAAAACTTGACTGGCTTTTATTTCATTGACCCAAACCTTGGCATTGTCAAAATCTAAATCAGAAATGAAAGTGGGATAATGAAGTAACGTGGTTGAAATTCCTTTTTTAGCTAATTCGTTTGCCATCGCCGCAAGCATGAAAGATTTTCCGACCCCAAAATCTCCATAAAGATACAATCCTTTTTTCTTGGGAAAATTAGTAATAAAATCAACTAGAGCTTGGTATGGCTTGATTCTTTGAACATCATCAAGGGCAATATCTGCCAAAGTGACTTGTTTTAAATCTTTTGGAAGTCCAATAATATTCACACGTCGCAAAAGGTTTTGAGCTGCTTGTTGCTGCGCCAATTCATTTGTCGTTTGATATGAAACATCAGCATAGCCGTGATTCATGATTAAAACAGGTTCATAACCGTCAGCTGCCCGTTTTTCACCTTTTTCAAATTTTTCATGCTCACGAACGTATTCATAAAACTTGGAGTAAGAGCGTTGAATTTCGTCAGAAGTCATTTGATGTTGGGCAATAAAAGCTTGCACATCAGCATTTTTTAGTACTTCTGTGACTAATTTTTCAAAATTTTCACGGATGTCTTGACGTTTTCCTAAGATGTCTCCGATAGATTCCATTAATTTTGCTCTCCTTTCAGTTTTTTGAGAGAGTCAAGCCTTATTTTCTCAAGTTTTGCAAGTTCTTCTTGGCTTGTCTTATTTTCATAATCTGGATTTGACCATTTTGGTGCTTCTTTTTTGATTTTCATTGGTAGTTTTTCAGCTCCAGTTTTAGCTTTAGCAGCAGCTAATTCTTCTCGTTCCAAAATTCGTTTTACCGCTGTTTCAGCTGTAAATACTTCATTTCTCATCCAGTCATTGGCTAATGCATTTACAAAATTTGGATTTAACGACGCATTTTTTTGCTGTACTAAAACATAGTGAATCAAAATATTTTGGACTTCTGCTGGCAAATTTTGGCGACTTAAATTAGTTAAAAGCTTATGTTCTTCCGAACTGACAAAGCCTCCAGCTTGCGCTTTTATCTGTCGGATGAAATCATCTGGTTCATGAGATTTACTGATGACAATCAAATCGGCAAAAGCTTTAGGAAAGGCTGAAAGTGCTGGTTGCGGTTGGCTAGCTCCTGAAAGACTTCTCATCAAATTATTCATGTTCAAACTTTTATCAGCATTGGCTGTTTTTTCTGCTTGCTTGAATAATTCGTACCAATTGAGTTCAAATTTTTCTGCTAGTGAATAGAGCGTTAAGGAGTCTTGATTTTCATTGTTTAAATGATAGCCTTGACGTTCCATAATACTTTTAAAGGCCCCCATATCAAAACGCTCCTTTGTATTTGAAGGGTTTTGTTGAGCTTGTGAGTCAAAACTAACTTTATAAACTTCATGAAATTTCTTGGAAACTTCTTTTCCTTTTGGTTCCATTCTTTTAGCTAAAGCAGCTACTCGGTTTTCACCAATTCTTGAAATCAAAAGTTGTCTATAAAAATCATCTGCGAGGAAATTTTCAAAATTTAGCGGACTTTTTACTTCAAAATAAAGACTGGTATGATCATCATAAACGCGAACTAATGATAAGCCAGATAATTTATCTAATGCTTCAATAAAAGGATTGAGACCGAGATTTAGATATTCCAAAAAGTGAGAAATTCTTCCAGTAGAGAAGCTTAGCATTAATTGATAAAGCGCAAAGGCATCCGTGCCAATGATTGGTAAATAGAGCAGACGAAAAGTCTCAGCGTCAAAGCTGGTCTTTCCTCGATTAAGCATTGTAAATGAATCTCCTGCTCTCATTTTTTTCCTCACTTTTTACTGACAGAAAGTTCAGCAAGCTGATCTTTCTTTTATTTACCGATAAAACGCTCCTTATTCAGTCACTTTTTACTGACAGAAAGTTCAGCAAGCTGATCTTTCTTTTATTTACCGATAAAACGCTCCTTATTCAGTCACTTTTTACTGACAGAAAGTCCAGCAAGCTGATCTTTCTTTTATTTGCCGATAAAATGCTCCCCCTATTCAGTCGCTTTTAATGACAGAAAGTTCAGCGAGCTGATCTTTCTTTTATTTGCCGATAAAATGCTCCCTATTCAGTCGCATTTTACTGACGGATTTATTTTTTGGTAATATTTTTAAGGAGCTCTTCTAATTCACTGACATCTTTGAATGAACGGTAGACGCTGGCAAATCTGATATAGGTGATATCATCCAATTCAGCTAGTTCTTGCATCACAAATTCACCAATGACATCTGATTCAACTTCATTACTGTCTAGTTGACGAATTTTTCTTTCAACGTTTGCAACTGTTGTTTCAATATCTTCACTTGATACTGGGCGTTTGTATGCTGAACGAACTAAACCACGTACAATTTTTTCACGATTAAAGGGTTCACGTTTGTCATCTTTTTTGATGACTAAAAGGGGCATTTCTTCGATACGTTCAAAGGTTGTGAAGCGAAAACCACATGATTCACAAACACGACGACGGCGAATAGCATCTTCGGCTTGTCTTGAATCAACAACTTTTGATTCTTCAGAAGAACACTTTGGACATCTCATTTTATTCTCCTTAATAGATAATAAATTCTTATTAATTTTACTGACAGAAAATTGGTTTAGACTTTCTTACTCTGTCAGTACTTTTTTCATTAGTTTTAATGACAGAAAGCAACTTATTTACTTCTTAGGCAAAAATTTTGCTTCCAATCTATAAATTACTTGACCTTTTTGTGAGAATTTTTGCTCATACTCGGTCATTACATTTTGAGTTGCAAATTCTTCGTCTTGGTGTAAATCTAACCAAACTTTTTTAAGTTCCATGCCATAGTTAGCTAAAGAAACTAAAGAATATTCAAACAATCCCCGATTATCAGTTTTGAAATGAATTTCACCTTCAGGACGTAAAATCTTTTCATAAGTTGCAAGAAAAGATTTATAAGTCAAACGTCGTTTTTCATGACGGCCTTTTGGCCAAGGGTCAGAAAAGTTCAAATAGACTTGGTCAATTTCACCATCAGCAAAATATTCACTCAAAGCAGCTCCATCAACAAGCATCATTTGTACGTTTGGCAAATCTGCTTCAATTGCTTTATCTAAAGCATAAGATAAAACTGATAATTGCATATCAATTGCAATGTAATTTATTTCTGGATGAAGAGCTGCCATTCCTGTGATGAAAGCTCCTTTTCCACAACCCACTTCAATATGAATCGGATGATCATTTCCAAAACGTTCTGACCAACGTCCTTTAAAGTCCGCTGGATTTTCAACTACGATATGTGCGTTTTCAGCAAGCATTTCGCCTGCCCCTTTACGATTTCTGACGCGCATTTTTACCTCAATTTTTTAATTTTTGTAGAAAATCAGCAAAAGTGATCTTCTATTTCTTTATTTTTATTATTCAATTATAAGCCAAAAAATAGGAAGGTCCAAACCCTAGCCTATTTTTACTAAAATAATTCACAAAATTTACGAAGTCCCAAGATTTCTTGATTTACTTCTTTCATTTTTCCTCTAGAAAGATATTCAGAGATTTGGCGAAGAAAAGAAAGTTTTCCATACCAAGCCACCTTATCCATAATATCTGAACGAGGTCTAACACCAGATGTCATCAACCACAAAGACCAATTATTTGGTTTAATATAATGTGATAAAACATGTGCCATATCAACCATTGAATCTGATAAAAAGACGGTATCCCAATCTACTAAATAAATTTTTCCTGAATTATCATCCACTAACCAATTTTTATGATTGACATCGCCATGAACGACTACGACCTCTTCATTTTTGATTTCGGGAACTTGTTGACGCATTTCTTCAATGATTCCTGACAAAAAATGATTTGTTCGTAAAGCCTCAGTATTTTGGACACAATCCTCTAATAATTGTTCAGGAAGAATAATTTGACTTCCCAACTTCTTATAAGATTCAACCAATTTTTTTGAGTCATGCAAATGTGCTAAAATATGATTAATTTGGCGGTCTTCCATATCCTCAGGACTTAGTGTATGACCGTCAATCCAAGGTTGAGCAGATAAGGTATCGCCTTCAGCCGTACGTTTTGTCCATAAGACTTTTGGCGTGATTCCCTCAAGATAAATACTCGGCAAAAAAGGACTGCCGTTTTTTTTAATAAAAACGCGTTCCTGATCACTTTTCCCAAAAAATGCATTGCCAGAGCCACCTTTAACAGGCGTCATATCCCAATCGGCTTTCATCATCCTTATCTTCTCCTTTCCTTTAAAAATCGATTAATCATTATTTGAACCATTTACTTTATTCCTCAAACTTATACGTTTGGATAGTGAATTAAAATAGTTTGAGTCAAAATGTCAGCATATTGATATGACTCAGTTGTTTTGGGACCACGAGCCGGAATGTTTTCAATAATGAAATGTGTTGCATAGGCTTCAATCAAGTTCACTTTATGACGATTTTCGCGTTTACGACCAAATTGTGAAGTAATTTCAATCGTTTCACCCAAGTGTGCTTGAACTTTTTCACGAATGTCAACGATTTTTCCTATTTCTTGATTTTGGTTATCCATTTTTTCCTCCAAATAAGACGTAAAAGTCGGATTTCTCCGAACGCTTACCTTATAAATCTAATTTTATCCTTGATTATATCTCTCTTTTTGATTAAAAGAATCAAATTTTATAGTGTATTCTTTATCATTCATTTTTATTAATAAAGAGAATTAGACAATTACTCATATTATAACACGAATTGGTCAAAAAAATCTAGTCGCCATATCTGTTATCGATACTTGCGAATTTATTATGCTCTTTAATAAAGAGTAATTCGACTGTTCCACGGCTTCCTGAACGGTTTTTTTCAATAATAACTTCAACTTTATTATCTTCCAGAATCTCTTCGCCGTCTTCATCTTCACCAGTTCCACGTTCATAATAGTCATCTCGATAAAGAAATGCGACAATATCGGCATCTTGCTCGATTGATCCAGATTCACGGATATCAGACAAAACTGGTCGTTTATCTTGACGTTGTTCCACTCCACGTGAGAGCTGTGAAAGGGCAATAACAGGAACTTTTAATTCTTTAGCTAAAATTTTTAACTGACGAGAAATTTCAGAAACTTCTTGTTGACGATTTTCTCGTCCTGTTCCAGAAATCAATTGCAAGTAGTCAATAACAATCAAACCAAGATTTCCTGTTTCTTGGGCTAATTTTCTTGAACGCGCCCGAATTTCAGAAATCTTTATCCCTGGTGTGTCATCAATATAAATACTTGCTCTTGATAAAGTCCCTGTTGCCATGAAATAATCATTCCATTCTTGGTCATTTAATTGTCCAGTACGTAAGCTGTGTGAATCAATTGAACCTTCGGCAGCAATCATCCGACTGACAAGACTTTCTGCCCCCATTTCAAGAGAGAAAATTGCAACGGTTCGGTCTTGCTTTGTCCCAATATTTTGAGCAATATTTAAGGCAAAGGCTGTTTTACCAACCGCTGGACGAGCCGCAAGAATAATCAATTCTTCTTCATGAAGACCTGTTGTCATGTTATCTAAAGCAGGATAACCTGTTGCGATCCCTGTGATATTGGACTTTTGTTGAGCTTTTTGCTCAAGGTCATCCATGTGAATCGCTAAGACATCAGAAATTTTCTTAAAGCCATTTGTATTACGTCCTTGTTGAACGTCAATTAAACTTTTTTCTGCTTGAGCTAAAATATCATCCGCTGGTGAATCTTGTTCATAAGCTTTTTCGACTGATTCAGTTAGACGATTTATCAGTTGACGGAGTAATGATTTTTCAGCAACAATCTTGGCATAATAGGCCGCATTTGCTGCGGTGGGGGTTGCGGTGGCAAGTTCTGCAATATAAGCAATCCCACCAATTGCCTCCAGCTCCCCTTGATTTTCAAGATGGGAACGAATGGTTAAGACATCAATTGCTTCACGAGCATCAGACAATTTTTCCATTGTCCGAAAAATTATCTTGTGAGCGTTTTTATAGAAGTCATCTGAACTTAAAAATTCTTTAATTTCGACTAAGCGTTCGCTATCTAAAAAAACAGCCCCAAGAACGGCCTGCTCAGCAGCTAGGTCTTGAGGCGGGGCTTTTATTAAATCAATTTCGGGCATTTAGTTTAGGCCTCGCTAATTTTGACTTTAACCACGGCTGTCACATCACGGTGAAGTTTCACTGGTACATCTTTTGTTCCCAAAGCTTGAATTTTGTTAATCAATTGAATTTTGCGTTTATCTAACTTGAGATTAAATTGACTTTTAAGGGCTTTTGCGATATCTGCTTTATCTACAGCACCAAAAGTGTGACCTGTTTGTCCAACTTTCATCTTAATTTCAACAACAGTGTCTTCTTTTTCAAGAACTTCTTTAAGGGCTTTTGCTTCCGCTAAAAGTTCTGCTTCTTCTTTTTCCTTAGCTTTGGCTTGACCTTTCACTTCAGAAAGAGCAGCTGCTGTAGCAACTTTTGCCAAATTTTTCTTAATTAAAAAGTTTTGAGCATAACCTGTTGGGACTTCTTTAATTTGACCTTTTTTTCCTTGTCCTTTAACGTCTTCTAAGAATACAACTTTCATTTTTCGTTTTCTCTTTCTTTTAGTATTTCAATTAAATCTTCTTGCACTTCATCGATATATTTTTCATATATTTGGGTCGCAGCATTATTAAAATGTCCACCACCACCCATTTGCTCCATAATCGTTTGGACATTAAAGCCATTTCGAGAACGAGCAGAAATAGAAATATAGCCATTATTATGTTGTGTAATCGCAAATGCAGCAGTAATCCCTGCCATATCTAGGAGGGTGTCAGCAGCTTTTGCCGTTGCAATATTATCATATTTCTGATGTTTAAGTCCAACTCCTAAAGCAATTCCTGGTAAAACCATTTTTGCATTAAGAACAATTTCATTGGCCTTCTTATATTTATCAAAGTCAGTAGCCATAATCATTTTAATCAAATCGTTATCAGCTCCACGAGAGCGTAGATAAGCTGCTGCTTCAAATGTTCTTTCAGTCGTTGTTTTTGTAAAGTTTTTGGTATCTAATTCGATCCCTGCAAGAACAATACTAGCTTCAATGGTTGACATTTTTCTTTGATTATTATCATGGAATTGAAGGATTTCGACAGTTAATTCACTAGCAGAGCTTGCTGATGATTCAATATATGAAAGAAGTGCATGTTCTGGGAAATCATCATCACGTCTGTGGTGGTCAATGACCACTAATTTCTCAAATGATTTATAGAATTCAAGATTTAAAGTTTGACTTGTTTTTGAATGGTCAACCATGATAAGTAATGAATCTTTTTTCTTCAGTTTTTGAGCGGTTTCTAACTTAACAATGTGCGTAAAACCGTCAGACGACTCATTCATTTTATTAATTGCACGCTCAACATCTGGCAATAACTGTTCAGGATCGTAAACGACAAAGGCTTCTTTTCCAGACATATTAGCAAATGCCTTCATAGCCACCGCTGCTCCAAGCGCGTCCATATCTGTAAAGCGATGCCCTACAATAAAGACATCTTCTGCCTCAGCAATAATTGTCCGAAGTGCTGTTGAAATAGCCCGCGCTCTTGTTCTGCTTTTTTGCGTTCTACTCTCCGAATTGCCGCCGAAATAAACGGGACGAGCTTGAGGAGTATTTTCTCTAAGTACAACTTGATCTCCTCCACGGACTTGGGCTAATTCAAGATTATTTAGAGCAACTTTACCAATGGCTGGAAAATCATTCCAACCGTAGGCGACGCCGACAGAGAGAGTCAAAGGAATATCTTTTTGAGCTGATAGTTCACGAAACTCTTTAAGAACAGCGAATTTATCTTTAAGCATTTTTTCAAGAATACGATAATCACAAAAAAAATAATGGCGACTGCTATTAATACGGCGAAGATAAACTCCGTATTTGTCAGCAAATTCTTCTAAAAATGAAGCGATAAAACTATTAATGGCTGTTCGACCGCTGTCTGTAATTAAATCTGTAGCATCATCATAATTATCAACAGAAATCGCACCAATAACCGCACGGCTGTCATTAAATTCTGATTTAAAAGCAACTTCTTTTGTGGCATCAATTAAATAAATAAGATTCTTATCAGAATCAAGTTCTGCGACATATTTTTGCTTACCAAGGGTGATATACTGGTCTTCGCTCGCATTTTTCAATATCTTTTTAATATCGTCACGATTGATAACTTTGTCATTTCCCTTAAAAATCATATCAATGAATGGATTAAACCATTCAGGTTCAAAGGTTTCACTATTAAAACGGATGACCCCGATTGGCATATTATCCAAGGTAGCATTGAGCGAATTTTCTGCTTCATCATTAATTTTACGAATAAAATCTTGACGACGCAATTGATAGTTTTGAGTTTGTGATAGTAAAATGAGTGTAATCGCTATGTTCAAAATCAACAAATAAATCCAAATTGACCAACGTGTTGCTGAAACATGAACAACAACAGTCTCAATGATTTGAACAATAACCATTATGATAATAATAGCAAGCGGTGAAAACCGGCGGACAAAATTCATAATATTACTCCTATATTCCTCTATTTTAACATAGGACAGAAAAAACTTAAAGAATCACCGATCTGTCAGTGATTTTTTCTTCTAAAATGTTTATTAAGCCTTTATCATCTTTAGTGATGATTCTGTCAGTAATTTTTGAATAGCTGTCAGTGAATCTACCTTTAAGTCAGCCTTCTCTTGATTCATGCCAAAGCGCTTGTCTTCAATTGCCCAAACGGTCGCACCAGCTGCTTCTCCAGCTTGAATTCCTTTTTCAGAATCCTCAATAATCAAAGTTTCAGAAGGTGTTACACCCAATTTCTTCATTGTTGATTGATAAATTTCTGGATTTGGTTTCGTTTGTTTAAAGTCATTTCCTGAAACCACTACTTCAAAATAAGAATTCAATTGATGAATATCTAACATTTGTTTGATATCAAACATTGACGAACTTGAAGCAAGTGCAATTTTTACTTCTTTTTGACGCAAAAATTCTAAAATATCAGGCACATCAGAAAATAAAAGTTCTGCATAAGGCATCGGATGATTTTCTTTGAATTGCTCATAGTCTTCTTGCAATTCACTCGCTTTTTCTTCATCAAAAGCCTCTTGCAAAATTCGTGGCCAAATATCTTTCATATTTCCACCAATAAAATCACTAGGCGTCAAGTGGCTGATAGAAATTCCGTGTCCGCCAAAAAATTCTTCTCTTCTTTGTAAATAGTAACGTTCGGTGTCAACAAGAACACCATCCATATCAAATATCACTGCTTTAAATTTCATAGAACCATTATAGCACAGTATCTAAGCATGGTTCAATAGACTTCACTATAAAAGTAATGTGTTTCAAAGCCGCTTATGAATGTAGATAGCTTTTCAAAATCTATAAAACACTCTCTCTTTCCTGTCACCACTTATTTTGTTTCGTTAAATTATGTATGTTTTTTATTTGGTTAAAAAAAATAAAAGTTTTTTTGATTACTTTGCTACTAAAATAGGCTATAAATGAGTTATTTATTGAAAATTATCTGAAAATTAGCTATAATAAATCAATTTATAATTTAATTTAATCTTGAAGGAAGGTAATATTTAGTGAAAGTTGCAAAATTTGGAGGTTCGTCTCTCGCATCAGCTTCGCAAATCAAAAAAGTTTTTGATATTGTTCAAGCCGATAAACAAAGAAAATTTATTGTGGTTTCTGCACCAGGCAAACGTTCGGGGGCTGATACTAAAGTTACCGATGCTTTGATTGCTTATTATAAAGCTTATAAATCAGCTGATGAAAAAGGAATTCACTATTATCAGAATTGGATTATTGAAAGATTTCGAGAAATCTATGATGAACTTGGCTTAAAAAGTCCAGTCATTAATCAAATCGCAGAAAATATCAACCATTTAGCCCAGTTAGATTTAGATAATGTTTTTACTTATGATACTTTTTTAGCCGCTGGTGAAAATAATAATGCCAAATTAGTCGCAGATTTTTTCAATCATTCTGGCTTACCAAGTCGCTATGTTCATCCATCAGATGCTGGAATTATGGTTTCATCTGACCCTGGAAATGCTCGGTTGCTTGGTGGAGCTTATGAACATATTAAATATCTTAATGAACTTGAAGAAACGTTAATCATCCCTGGATTTTTTGGAATCACAAAAGCGGGTGAGGTTTGCACTTTTTCCCGTGGTGGTTCTGATATTACCGGCTCAATTATTGCGGCTGGTGTGCGAGCTGAGCTTTATGAAAACTTTACTGACGTTAATGGAATTTTTGCCGCTCACCCTGGCATCGTTAAGAATCCAGCTTATATCTCTGAATTAACTTACCGTGAAATGCGAGAACTTGCTTATTCTGGTTTTTCTGTTTTACATGACGAAGCACTCGTTCCTGCCTATCGTGCCCATGTTCCTTTAGTCATCAAGAATACAAATAACCCTGATCATCCTGGAACAAAAATTGTTGTTCAAAGAGAGACTAAAGGCTCACCTGTCGTTGGAATTGCTTCATCTAGTGCCTTCTCTTCTCTTTATGTCAGTAAATATCTGATGAACCGTGAGGTTGGATTCGGCCGAAAAGTCCTTTCTGTATTGGAAAATTTAGGTGTTCGTTTTGAGCATATGCCAACTGGTATTGATGACATGTCTATCATTATTCGTAGCCGCTATCTAACTCAACCCATTTCAAAAGCCCTTATTTCTAATCTTACAGAATCGCTCCATCCAGATGAAGTCTATATTGACCGTGATTTCTCTATTATCACCATTGTTGGTGAAGATATGAAGGAACACGTTGGGGTTACCGCTAGAGCAACAGCAGCACTTTCTAAACAAGGCATTTCAATCGCTATGCTTTCGCAAGGTTCAAGCGAAGTTTCCGTCATGTTTATTGTCAAAGAAAAATACGAAAAAGAAGCTCTAAAAGCGATATATTCAGCCTTTTTTGACTAAAATATGTTAATAAAAAACAGCTCTAAGAGCTGTTTTTTATTCTTCTATTTTTTCGACTTTTTCAAGTGTCTCATTGGAATTACCACGACTGCTAAAATTATTTAATAAGTCAGGGACGTCAATTCCCATTGTTCCTAGGACATCAAGGCCTTGTTTAAGACTTTCTTGTGACATTCCGAGAATTTTTGACGAACCTTCTCCACCATAAATATTAATAGAATCGACAGCTTGAAGATTACTTGATACACTAGCAACAACTTCTGGAAGAATTTCAAGTGCCATGTTCAATTTAGCCGCATCATTCATTTTTTGCATTGCTTCGGCTTTTTTATCAATTGCTTCGGCTTCGGCAAGCCCTTTAAGGCGAATCGCTTCGGCTTCAGCTTTACCAGTTGCTTCAATAGCTGTAGCTTCGGCCATTGCTGTTACTTCACGTTGTTTAGCAGTGGCTTTGGCTGTAGCTTCAATAGCGGCTGCTTCAGCCTGTGCTCTCACTTCGCGTTCACGCGCATCGGCTTCGGCTTTAGCAATTTGTGCAGCCTTGGCAGCTTCAGCAGCTTTTACGACATTGGCTTCATTTTCTTGTGCTTTACGGAGAACTTCTTGGGTTTCTAAGTCAGTTTCTCTTTGCTTTTTAATCAATTCAACTTGCATTTCAGCTTCAGTTGTTTCTTTTTTAGAAATTGCTTCTTGAATCGCGTAAGCTTGGTCAGCAGAGGCTTGGGCTTGGTCAGCTTGAGCTTTTGCTTCAGCAGCAGCAATTGATTGTTCTTGCTCATAGTGAGCTAAGCTGATTGCTTTTTCCTTTTGGGCATTGGCAACTTGAGTTGCGGCAAGTGCTTCAGCTTTTTGGGCATCTTGATCAGCCGCTGCCTTTTGAATACGAGTTTCTTTATCAGCATTTGCAACAGCAATTGCTGCTTCTTGTTGAACACGCGCTACTTCTTTAGCACCTAATGCTTTGATGTAGTTTTGGTCATCACGAATATCATTAATAACGAATGAAACGATTGAAAGTCCCATTTTTGAGAGGTCAGTCCCTGCTTGACCTTGAACTTCAGCTGAAAACTTATTACGGTCTTCGATTAGTTCGGATACTGTCATTGTTCCAACAATCGCCCGAAGATGTCCACGAAGAACTTGGTCAGCCATTGCATCACGTTGTTCATCTCTTTTACCTAAAAATTGCTCAGCAGCTGTCGCAATATCTTGCAAAGTAGAACCTACTTTAATCATAGCTGTGGCTTCAACCGTTACTGGAATTTTATCTTTCGAGAGAACTTTTTCCGTTTTAATATCGATTGCAGCAGATTGTAAGCTGAGGTATCTCGCATTTTGGAAGATTGGTAAAACAAAGGTACCAGAACCACGAACCACTTTTAATCGATTCCCTTGTGAGTCTTTATTGACACCTTTTGAACCTAGACCTGAACCATAAACGATAAGGGCCGCTTGAGGTCCTGATTTTTTGTAGTTTGCAGCGATAATTCCTAATAGAATTAAGATAATAACAATCACCACAATTGCCAAAATATAAAGTAGTGGCATAATGTCTCCTTTGTATAATAAATTTTTATTTATTTGAGCAATTTTTTAGGTTCTCTATTGCTAATAAATCGTTTGTTGATAAGGAATCACGTAAGCAATTCCTGCTTTACTCTCAATAATCAGAACTTGCGCTCCTGATTCAATTTGCTCGATATTATCCTTATTTGGTAGATAAATTTTTGCAGGCATTGTTTTACGTGATTCATTGACAAAAGTCGTCATAACTTCGCCAGTCGCCTCTTTTGAACTGATAGCTGTTGTCAAAATTCCTGTCAGTAAATCTTTTTCATCCGCATTATACTTTTGATCGGACATTTTGTTAAAAAATGCCATTCCTGGGAGTAATAAGATTGTTAAAAAGATGATGAGTACAATGATAATCAAAGTAATAATAATAAATAGCATCCCTTATTCTCCTTGAAAGCTTTTTGTTACGCTTTCTTAATATTATACCATTTTATGAAGAAGCTTATCAGTAAAAAATTGTTATTTTCTTATTTATTTTCGTGTTTTTTAGCGGCTACTCTTTTTTGTCGTTCTAGTTCTTTTTTTATTTGTCCTTCTGGAGCAAATTTTTCTTCCCAATCTTCTGGTTTTAAGACTTTGTGTGTGATTGGGTCAAAGTGTGGACGTCCATCCGGGAAAATTTTCCCCATATTTGCTCGATGAACAGCATTGAAAATTTCATAAGGGTCAATTCCTGAAAGGACAAGCGAGCCGTAAGTGAAATAGAGCAAATCAATCATAGCATCTACTTGGCCAGTCAAGCTGTCTTCATTATGCTCTTTTAAAGTCACTTTATTTGCTGCCTTATCAACGGCTTGATGTAAATTATTCACAAGTTCTGTAAATTTCTCTTGGTTACCGTCAGCAGAGGCGTAAAGAAATTCGACAATTTCTTCGACTTTGAAATCAGCCCGGAAACTTGCTTCTGTTGGTGAAAAGGCTTTAGGAATTTCTTGTGTTTTTCCGTCCATTAATCGGTGGAAATCTTTTACTTTATTGAAGTTTTGGTCTTTAGAAACAAAGTCTTTTTCAACAGAATAATGAATTAAGCCATAGTAAGCTAATGCTTTGGCGATTCCATCTTGATTATTGGTATCTGTAATATAAGTCGCAATCTTTTTCACTTCTGCTACAGCATTGCCCATCGCAATCCCATAACCAACTCCAGAAATCATCGTCAAATCATTTTCCGAATCGCCAAAACACATGACTTGGTCTAAAGTAAAGCCATAGTGTTCTCCTAATCTTTGAATTCCTGGTAATTTTCCTCCTGATTTTGAAATTAAGTCAACAGAATAAGGATTGCTTCGTGTCACCAGTAATTCTGGAAATGCCTCCTGTAGGCGAGCCGTTTCGTTTCTTGTTGCAACCATCATCGCCTGATAAATTACTTCTTCTTCATTATCAGCTAAATTTGAATTTTGCGGTAAGACTCTGCGAATAATGTGTTTAAAACTGTTTCTTGCCACCCCGGAAGTACCTGAGGGCAAAACGCCTGACAAAAAACTGGCTAAACGTGTCTCGCCAAATTTTAAAAGGCCAGAGCCATTTACACCGTGGGCTGTTCCCAAAGAGATGTCAGAATGGTTTTCAGTGGCATAATTTATCAGGTTTTTTAAGGATTTTTGTTCTAAAGGATTTTGGAAAATCACTTCTTTTGGTGTGAAAATATACTGACCGTTGTAACTTACAGCAAAGTCTAAATCTAAATCTTCTAATAATGGCATGACAAAAGCTGGGCCTCGCCCGGTGGCAATCCCGACAAAAATATCTTTTTGACGTAGCTCTTGTATTGCTTTACGAGTACTTGTTGCTACTCCTCGTGTTGAAGTAAACAGGGTTCCATCTAAATCAAAAAATACTGCTTTTATATCCATCTCTCAAATCTTTTCTAGCTTTGGCAAAGCTTTCATTTATTAACTAAATTATACAGTAATTTTAATTCTATTTCATTTATTAGTTATTTTTTTCTGGACTAAATTTTGATATAATGCTAATGCTGGCTTTTATTCGGAGTCTTTTAATTTTAATATTTAATTATTGTTTATTATAGATAGATAAGGAAATAATGATGAAAAAAATCTTAATTCTCCACACTGGTGGAACAATTTCGATGGCGGAAGATGAAAATGGTCATGTTTCCCCAAATGCAGTCAATCCAATGAATGCTGTGAGCATGCAGTTTGATGAAGTAAACTTAGTGACAGAGGATATTTTTAACTTACCTAGTCCACATGTCACTTTATCAGATATGTTGGTTTTGAAAAATCGAATCAAAACAGCTTTTATTGCTGAGGATTTTGATGGAGTGGTCATTACACATGGAACTGACACACTTGAAGAAACAGCTTTTTTCCTTGACACTACTCTTTCGCGTGGTAAACCAATTGTTTTAACTGGTGCCATGCGCTCAAGTAATGAATTAGGAACTGACGGAATTTATAATTTACTGACAGCTATTCGTGTCGCTGCTGACAGTAATTCAAGTGACCGTGGCGTACTTGTTGTAATGAATGACGAGATTCATTCTGCTCGTTATGTCACTAAAACACACACGACTAATGTTTCAACTTTTCAAACACCTACACATGGTCCTGTCGGTTTACTGACAAAAAATAAAATTATTTATTTCCATAAAGATAGTGAAAATCAACATTTAGATGTTGCAACTGTTCATGGAAAGGTGCCAATTGTCAAAGCTTTTGCTGGGATGACTGGGGAAATTTTAGATTTACTCAATTTGGAACAACTAGATGGTCTTGTCATTGAAGCATTAGGTGCGGGAAATCTCCCACCTATTGCTAGTCAATCGCTTCAAAGATTATTAGATGCTAAGGTTCCTGTCGTTCTTGTTTCTCGTTGTTTTAACGGAATTGCTGAACCTGTCTATTCCTATCAAGGCGGTGGTTCACAACTTTATGAAGCTGGCGTAATGTTTGCTGATGAAGTCAATTCTCAAAAAGCACGTATTAAATTGATTATTGCATTGAATGCTGGCTTGAAAGATTTATCAGAATTACGGCATTTCTTGGAGAATTAAAAAAAATTACTGACAAAAAAGAATCATCAGCTGACTGATGACTCTTTTTTTAACAATTTAAAGCTTATTAGGCAATCGCTACTGACAGAATTATCAGCTGACTGACAATTCTTTTATTTGCCGATTTAAAGCTCATTAATCAATCGCTACTGACAGAATTATCAGCTGACTGACAATTCCTTTATTGCCGATTTAAAGCTCATTAATCAATCGCTACTGACAGAATTATCAGCTCTGCTGACAATTCCTTTATTTGCCGATTTAAAGCTCATTAATCAATCGCTACTGACAGAATTATCAGCTCTGCTGACAATTCCTTTATTTGCCGATTTAAAGCTCATTAATCAATCGCTTTAAACTGTCAGTATTTTTTATTTTTGACTGATAAATTATTTTCGTCAGTAATTTTATTCTAAATTATCTTGTAATTCTTGCCAAATTTGTTGATTTTCTTCTAAAGAATAGGAATTAGCTCCAGAAGCTAGTGCATGGCCTCCACCATCATGTCTTTTAGCAATTTCATTAATTGGCTTTACTTTTGAACGCATTCTTACTCTGAAGTGTCCATCGGCTTGTTCCACAAATATTGCCCAGGATTCAATCCCTCGAATATTTCCAGGTGTAGAAACAATACTTGAAGTTTCTGCGTCACGTAAATCAAATTTTTTCAAAATTTCTTGAGTTAATAAAACACGTGCAGCTCCTTTTTCTGAAACTTCCATATTTTCATAAACAAAACCTTGCAAGCGAGCAACTTTCATATCAAATGACGACATTTCTCGTCCTAAAGCTGGACGGTCAAATGGAAATTCTGCTAATTTTGAAGCTACTTTTAAGGTATTCGGCGAAGTGGCTGGATACAAGAAACGTCCAGTATCTCCAATAATTCCTGCATAAAGGAGGCGGGCGGCTTCTGCATTCAATTTAAGACCTGTTTCAAAGGCAAAATCGGCAACAATTTCTGATGCTGAGCTACGTTCAGGCTCTACTAGCAACAAATCTCCATAAGCATCATCATTTGGATGGTGGTCAATTTTAATTAGAAAATCAGCATTTTTGTAGCGGTCATCGTCAATTCGTGGTGTGTTTGCTGTGTCACAAACAATAGAAAGATATTTTTCATCTTCTCTAAGTTCGACCAAATCCATTTCAGCTAAATAGGTGAAGGTTGGTTCGTCATAACCAACTGCATAAATTCTTTTTTCGGGAAAATTTTCTCTCAAAATTGCTCGAAGTCCTGCTTGAGAACCAATGGCGTCTGGGTCTGGATTTTTATGTCTGTGAATGAGAATAAGCTCATAGGCGTTTATTTTTTCTAAAATTTCGTTCATTTTTTCCTCTTTTATTTTTATGTTAATTGTACATTGACTAGAACTTTAGCTACGATGTTATTGACATGATAAATTTCACAATCAACCATTGCACCAATTCGTGTTTCTCCAATCACCTTTGGATAAATCTCTAGCACATTGTCAATAGCGGCGGCTCCCATCATATGCATATTTAATGCTTCAATGATGATATTCCGTCGTCTTTTTTTAACAAAAACACGTTGAACAACTTGCGTAATAAGTTCTGCAAAAACACCATTAGCGATTGTTCCCATGCTATTTATCATAAATGGTTCGACCGTCACGGTGTAGGCTGAGCCTTTTTCTACCAAAGAATTAGCAATATTATCACTGAAAGTGTGAGCAACCTGACTTTCTTCCTGAGCTTTTTGTAAGCTTTGGAGAAGGTCTGATTTGGTAATAATTCCTGCGTAAGTATAATTTTCGTAAACGACAGGCATCATATCATAGCCTTCATAAATCATCTTTTGCGAAACACTTGCCACTGTCATACTCGCTCTTGCAACATTAGCCCTTGTCATTACTTTATTGAGTGGAGTATCGTTTTTCTTATTTGTAACATCCCGCATGGCAACTACACCCACAACAACGTTGTAAGTGTTGACGACAGCAAAACGACTGTCATTTGTTTTTTTAACTAAATCTAAAAAATCTTTGACTGTATCTTCTTCCCGTAAGGTTGCCCTTTTTTGATGAAAGACATCTCCGACCGTAATAATATCTTTTTTGATGAGTTCATTGGCTAAAGCGTGACTAATACGATTGGCAACGGTAAAGGTATCATAGGCTGTCCTTAAAAGAGGAATCCCTAATTGATTAGCATAGTTGACAACTTCTTGGTCCACGTCAAAGCCCCCTGTAACTAAAACAGCATTCTGCTCTCTGAGGGCTAGATTTTGAATCTCTTTTCGGTCACCAACGATAACTAGACCATTGGGCGAGAGGTAGCGCTTGAAGGATTCTCTTTGCATGGCTGAAATGACAAATTTGCTGAATTCGACTTCTAATCCAGCAAGTCCACCTAAAACATCTGCATTAGCTATTTCTGCAAGTTTACCAAAGGTTAATCGATTGGCTACTTTTTGTCCTTTAACTGCCACCCTAACGGTTCCAGAACGGTCATTTACGGCTACCAAACCTAGTATTTCTGCTTCTTTGATTGCGCGATATGCCGTTCCGTCAGCGACTTTCATTCGATTGGCAATCCCACGTACACTGACTTGTTTACCAATTTCCAAACCTTCAATATAATTTAATATTTCTTCGTGCTTTGACATAAAACTTCAAATTTCCCCAATCTCTGAATTTTTTTGATAAATTTCATCGTCACTTTTTCTAAGTTCATATTGTTCAAAATCTCTAATTTTTTTGCTGTATTGATTTGTCCCTTTAAATTTTTTAACTAAGTGATAGCCTGATTTAAGGGCAACTTTTTTAGACGGAACATTTTCTTTATCAATCAATAAAATCAACTTTTTAAGTCCAAATTGTTCAAAAGAAAATTCTGTCAGTACTTTTAATGCTTCTGTCAGTAACCCTTGATTCCAATAATTTTGATTTAAAACATAACCAATTTCCGCAGACTGATTTTTATCAGAAATTTTCACAAAATGAATATCTCCAATCAGCCGATGTTCAGATTTCAACTCAATTGCCCATTTCCCTAAAGGACTTTTCATATAATCGTTAGCAATTGAAAAACGTGTTTCTGAAAGTGACAGATGCGGGGCAAAAACAAATTTTAGATTTTCAGAATTACCTGAATAGTCAAACATGTCCTCAGCGTCTTTTAAATCAAAGGAACGCAAAAGCAATCGCTTTGTTTCAATAATGCTAAACTCAGCTAATTTGACATAAATATTCATGGCACTCCTTTTTGAATGTTTTCATGATTTTAATTATATCATAGTTTTTAATACTAAATTTAATCATTAAGACCTGATAGAAATACAAGCCTATCTGTAAGTGATAAAGCGCCAACAGCTACGCTTTGACGAAGCGAATCTTCGCAACTAAGTACACGGCCAGTGAAGATAAGGTTAATGGGCATTATTTCAGAAAGTCTATGAAAAATGAATGAAGATTTGTAATTTTAGGGCTCATTATTCCTCTCCTATGCTGAGCTATGTTATAATTTTTATGGTAGAAAAAATGAATTATATAAAAATCAATTTAAAATTAAATAACCCCTTAGCTTTCTGGGCAAACTTTTCAGAGAGCGAACGTTTCTTTTGGTTTGACCCTCAAAAAGAAACTTTTGTTATTGGCTGTGAGCGTTTGAAAGCCATTGACCTTGAACATGATAAGTTTTCTGACTATCCCTATCTCTTTCATAGTCAGACTTTTTTTGATGACATTAAAGGAGAACTTTGGGAAAATTTCGGTGGCGAAACCATTGCTTTTAAACATTATTTCGTTGTCAATAAGGAAAATTCTTACACCCTCACTTGTGATAGCCCACGAGAAATTCCTGAAATCACTATTCCAAAATTTAAGCATCAACTCACTGAAAAAGCTTCTGATTTTTCGGCTTGGCAAGAACTTTTTTATGCCATTCAAAAAAATTTTGCTGACGGAAAGAGTCGAAAAATTGTCGCTTCAAGAGAACTTGAATTTACAAGTCAAACCTCTTTTGAACTCGAAAGTATCATCCAAAATTTATTAGATAATAATCCAAATGCTTTTATTTTTGCTTATCAAAAAGGAAAAAGAATTTTCCTTGGAGCATCGCCTGAAATTTTAGTTCAAAAAGAAAATGACCAACTCCTTAGTTATGCCTTAGCTGGAACTTTTCCAAAAACAATGGAAAATGCGGGGCAAAAATTGCTGACAGACCCCAAAAATCTTTTAGAGCATGATATTGTTGTCCAAAAAATAAAAAGAAATCTGCTTGAAAAAGCCGAGATAGTTAAGGTTGGAACAACCGAATTAATGGAGCTGAAAAATGTTTATCATCTTCGGACAATTTTAAGTGCTAAAAATTCTGAGCTTTCACTTATTGATTGGACAAAACAGCTTCACCCAACGCCTGCTCTTGGAGGAGAGCCTCGTCATGAGGCCCTCGAATTCCTCAGAAAGCATGAAAATCATGAGCGAGGACTATATGCTGCACCTCTTGGTTTAATTGACAGCAAAGGAAATGGCACAATGATTGTCGGGATTCGTTCGGCTTTGATTGTGGACAAGAAACTTTATGCTTATGCAGGGTGTGGAATTATCCCTTCTTCTGATGCTTTAGAAGAATTTAGGGAAACCAAGGTAAAATTAAAAACCATTTTAGAAGCTTTATAACTTTTTAAAATATTTTATGATTTTAGATTTTTAAATTAGAAATGGAGATAGTCATGACCAATGAATATTTAGCTCCCTTCGTTGATGAACTTTTCAATTTAGGGGTACGTGAAGCTGTTTTTAGTCCAGGTTCACGTTCAACGGCTTTAGCCATGCTCTTTGAGGAATACAAAAAATACGATACTTATGTCAACATTGATGAACGTTCGGCTGCTTTTTTTGCTCTGGGAATTGCTAAAGCGAAAAAACGTCCTATTGTTTTAGTTTGTACTTCAGGTTCTGCTGCGGCTCATCATTTCCCAGCTGTTCTTGAAGCAAAAATGAGTCGAGTTCCCCTTATTATTTTAACGGCGGACAGACCGGCTGAGCTTCAATTCGTTGGAGCTCCTCAAACAGTCGACCAGACCAGATTTTTTGGAAATTTTGTTAATCATTTTGAAAATCTTGAAGCTCCACATATTCAAACCCAGTCTCAGACAGAAAACTTTTGGACCTATCCACGTAAAGTCGCACAACGAGCTGTCTTATCAGCTATTTCCCCTCTTTCGGGTCCTGTGCAAATCAATGTTCCCTTGCGTGATCCTTTAGTTCCAGAATTAAAAAGTGAAAATTACGAAAAAGGACGTTCTAAACATGCCTTTAAATTCTATAAAGGACAAGCACAAGTAATACTTCCATTTGATGAAACATTGCTTTCTGGAAAAACATTAATTTTAGCCGGTGCCAATTTTGACAAAGATTATTCTGAAGCACTTTTAAAACTTGCGGAACAATTAAAAGCTCCAATTTTAGCGGACCCACTTTCTAATCTGCGTAATCATAATCATCCTTTGGTCATAGATTCTTATGATGCTTTTTTAGCAAATAATGATTTAAAAACTCAATTAAAAGCGGATGCTATTCTGCTTTTTGGACAAATGCCTGTTTCTAAACGTTTGCAACAATTCGTTGCTTTCAATAATGAAGCTGAATTTATTCAAGTTGACCCTGCTCTTGATTATCGCAACCCTAGTTTGACAACGACAACGATGGTTCAGTCTGATGTTTTTCCTTTTGCTTCTTCAATTAAAAAAGTAAATTCTGATAGTTCTTATTTGGAAAAATGGCAAAATGCTCAAGAAAAAATGCGACAACTTCTTGAAAAAGTGACTTATGAAGAAAATGCTTTTGAAGGACGTTATGTCCAAGAACTACAAAAACATTTGGAAGCACTGGATGCTCAACTTCTTGTTTCAAATAGTATGGAAATCAGAGATATTGATTATTGGTGGAAAAAAGCGGATGCCAAAGTTAGAATTCTAGGAAATCGTGGTGTGAATGGCATTGACGGGACTGAATCAACTGCACTCGGAATTGCTACAACAGGTAAACCGACGGTTTTGTTGACTGGGGATTTGTCAATGCTACACGATTTAAATGGTTTAATTGTTGGTAAAACACATCAACTTAATCTGACTATTGTATTATTTAATAATGACGGTGGTGGGATTTTTCATCATTTAGCTCAAAAAGGCGTACCGAATTTTGATTATCTTTTTTCAACTCCTCATGGTTTAAATTTTGCTGGACTGGCTGAGTTGACTGGTTTAGATTATCATTTGGTCAGTGGCTATGCTGATTTTGGTCAGCAATTTGAGGCTTCTCTTCATCAATCTGGCATTCATCTTTTGGAAATTAAAACGGATAAAGATTTAAGTCTTGCTTTACATCAAAAATATACGACTTATGAAAATTGATAAAAAAATAATTACGATTGATGGTTTTGATTATGCTGTCCGTATTTGGGGGACTGGAGAGGTCCTATTTGCACTGCATGGTTTTTCTGAAAGTTCTAATACCTGGCGAAATCTTCATTTGGCCGGCTACAAAATTGTTGCTATCGAT
The DNA here is from genome assembly GCF_052544945.1 of Lactococcus sp. KTH0-1S. NCBI lineage: Bacteria > Bacillati > Bacillota > Bacilli > Lactobacillales > Streptococcaceae > Lactococcus > Lactococcus sp. KTH0-1S. The sequence continues at coordinate 750,835 of NZ_CP195165.1, read as the reverse complement.
TTGTTAGGTCACGGTTCATCAGCAAAGCCAAAGGCACTTGCCCCTTATAAACTTGAGGCGATTTTGAAAAATCTGCACTTGCTATTTGCGCAATTTACTGACGGAAATGCTTTTTCACTTCTTGGTTATTCAATGGGTGGACGATTGGCGCTTCGTTATTGCCTTGCTTATCCGTCAGCTCCTGTTAAATATTTGATTTTAGAGTCAACTGGTCCTGGGCTTTTATCTAGTGAAGACCGCCAAAAAAGACGACTGGCTGACGAAGAATTAGGACAGAAGATTTTGTTAAATGGGTCTGCTTGGTTTGCTGATTTTTGGGCTAATATTTCACTTTTTGAATCACAAAAAAAACTGTCAGTAAAAATTCAACAGGAAATTTGGGAAAGCCGTGCAAGCAATTCACCCTTAGCTCTTGCCCAAACTTTGAATGGAACAGGTCAAGGCCAACTTCCCTATGTTGGCGATAAAATTTCTTTAATAAAATCCAACATTCTCTATCTATCTGGTGATTTAGACGAAAAATATTCAAAAATTGCTAAAGAAATTTTTGCTCCAAATCCGAATGTCACTTGGATTTCTGTTGCTGCTTCTGGTCATAATATTCATCTAGAAAATCCGGTCACCTATCAAAAAAAACTAGAGGAATTTTTACCTTAGTCAAAATGCTTTATGATATAATTGAAAAGTAATGACTATATCATTTCTGTCAGTAAAACTGATGAATTAGTTTTACTGACAGAAATAAATACAATAAAAATAATTTTTCTAAGTGGACTTATGAAAGTTAATGAAAATAATAGAATTTCATAACTTCTAAACACTCAACGACAATCTGAGATATCAGTTTGTTGCTGACCCTGAAGTCTAAGCGCTAAAGCGTAAAGACCCTAGGGCCCTAACATCTTAATTTTAACTGAGTTCACCCTCTCTGAAGTGAATGAAAAAAGATAAAATTTTCCTATCTACGCTTTGCTACGCTGTCCGTTTTGACGATGTCGCTAAAGCAACAGCCAAAAAGGCATTTTTCCTCACTTCAAAACGGTCGGGCTCACATCTTAATTTTAATTGAGTTCGGACTCGCAGAAGTTGATGAAAATAGATAAAATGGAACCTGGGCTATGCCCAGAACCGCATTTTTCTAATTTTCACAACTTCTAGCGTTCGTCCTCACATCTTAAAGGAGAATCATGTCAAAATTTAACTGGGTTGCTCTCAACCGTAACTACGAAGATATTATTTATGAAACTTATGATGGAATTGCTAAAATTACCATCAATCGTCCTGAAGTCCGCAATGCCTTCCGTCCCAAAACCGTTGTTGAAATGATTGATGCTTTTAGTGTCGCTCGTGATGATACCAATGTCGGCGTGATTATTTTGACTGGTGCAAATCATGGAAAAGGTGAAGATAAAGAAGCCTTTTGTTCTGGTGGTGACCAAAAAGTACGTGGAAATGGTGGATATGTTGGTGAAGACCAAATTCCTCGTTTGAACGTTTTAGATTTGCAACATTTGATTCGGATTACACCAAAACCTGTCATTGCCATGGTGAATGGTTTTGCCATTGGTGGAGGACACGTGTTACATATTGTTTGTGATTTGACTATCGCTTCTGAAAACGCAAAATTTGGTCAAACTGGTCCGCGTGTTGGTTCTTTTGATGCTGGTTATGGTGCTGGTTTACTTGCCGCTATGGTTGGGCAAAAGAAAGCACGTGAAATCTGGTTCCTCTGCCGTCAATATACTGCCCAAGAAGCAATGGACATGGGAATGGTTAATACGGTTGTTCCATTTGACCGTCTTGAAGAAGAAACCGTTCAATGGGCCCAAGAAATGCTTGCCCTCTCACCAATGGCGCTTCGTATGCTCAAAGGTTCAATGAATGCTGCAACTGACGGACTTGCTGGACTGCAACAATTTGCAGGAGATGCAACACTTATGTTCTATACTACGGATGAAGCCAAAGAAGGACGCGATGCTTTCAAAGAAAAACGCAAACCTGATTTTGACCAATTTCCAAAATTCCCATAAAAATTTCCAAAATTGCTGACAAAGCGTCTTTTTGACGCTTTTTGTGATTTAAAAGTTACTGACAGAATTTCTGTCAGTAAAAAATACACAGAAAGGAGAAAGTTGAGTTCGCTCACAGCTTAAATAATGAAATGGTTAAAAAAACAGGCGGAACTTTATCCCCAAAAACAATTTTTAAATGACTATACTTTTGCCCAAATCAATCAGGAAGTCAATAAGATGGCTGAACATTTGGCTCCTCTTATTGACAATCAATCACGGGTTGCGCTCCTTTCAGAAAACTCTGTTGAAATGGCAGTCGTTTTGTTTGCCTTGCTCGGTTTGTCAAAAGAAGTTCTTCTTTTGAATAGGCATCTAACCGAATACGAACTGGCTGACCAAATCAAGGAACTCGAGATTGAGACAGTCTTCACATCGGATTCACTGACAGAAAAAATTGCTGACAGCATTTCTTTTTCGGAAATTTGGACTAGTAACCCTTGCCCTGTAAGTCTGTCAGCAGATTTTCCTGATGAAAAAATTGCCGTCATCATGAACACTTCCGCTACTACCGGAAAATTTAAATCTGTCCCTATTACTTGGGGCATGATTTCAAATCACGTCAAAGCCTCAAAGGAAACGCTTGGCGCTTATGACAATGATAATTGGCTTGTCATCTTACCCATGTTTCATGTCTCTGGGCTTTCCATTATTATGCGTACTTTATATAATGCAACATCAGCGACCGTTGTTGATAAATTTGATGAAAACCAACTTCTTGAAATGATCAATTCTGGGGAAATCAACATGGTTTCACTCGTCCCAACCCTCCTTACAAGAATTGCTGACAAATTGCATAGCAATAACTTACGTTTAATTCTACTTGGTGGTGAATTTATTCCCCAACCTTTAATCAAAAAATGCCAAGAATTAGGTCTTCCTATTTACAAAACTTATGGAATGACTGAAAGTTTTTCACAATCTGTCACTTTTAATATTTTAGATTTCCCTGATAAAACAAGCTCTGTCGGGCGACCTTTACCAGGTGTTGAAATTGAGATTCGTCAAGCTGACCTTGCTGGCGTTGGTGAAATTTGGTTAAAATCTCCGATGTTGATGAAAGCTTACCTAGGCCAAAAGCCTTACGGCACTGCTTTTGAAACAGGCGATATCGGTTACCTTGATGCGGACGGTTTTCTCTATCTGCTCAATCGCAGAAAAGATATCATTATTTCTGGCGGTGAAAATATTTACCCCAAAGAAATCGAAGATTTAGTTTATTCTCTTCCTGAAATCAAGGAATGTGCACTTGTTGCTAAGCCAGATGCCAAGTGGGGACAAGTGCCAATTCTCTTCGTTTCAGGCAATATTTCCCAAGAAAAATTAGAAAACTTTCTCACTGAAAAACTGGCAAAATACAAACGCCCCCAATCCATCACTTTCATGGATGAATTGCCCAAAAATGCTTCTGGAAAAATCTTAAGAAAAGAGCTTAAAGGATGATAATTGAAAAAATTACAATGTTTCATGTTCAACTCCCTATGAAATTTGATTTTAAGACCGCCAAAGGTTCCTTGAATCTCCGCGATACAATTATTATAAAAGTTGAAAGTCCTAACGGACTTTCGGGATTTGGTGAGGTTGTTGCTTTCACGACTCCTTTTTATACTTCAGAAACTTTTGCTGATTCTTGGAAAATCTTGGAAGAAACTTACCTGCCAGAAATTTTGCAAAAAGAATTCTCACACCCTTTTGAAATACATGAATTTTTTAGAAATCCCTTACCAATGGCACTGGCTGGATTAGAAAATGCACTTCTAGATTTGTATTTTAAAGGAAAAAATGAAAATTTGATTGCTGGACTTTTTCAAGAAAAATTAGCTGATAAAATCCCACGTGGTGCTGTGCTAGGACAAATGTCTGATGAGCAAACCATTAAGGAAATTGACCAACTTATTAACAGTGGCGTCAAAAGAATTAAATTAAAAATTAGTCCACAAATTGGGACTGACTTGATTAAAAAGCTGGTAAAAAGATATCCACAAATTACATTTGCTCTTGATGCCAATCGAAGTTTTCAACTGACAGACTGGTCAGTCATCAAAGAGCTAGACGAACTTGGTCTGGCTTGTATCGAAGAACCTTTTGATATCAAAGATTTATCCGAATTAAAATTACTGACAGAAAACTTCTTAACACCAATTTGCTTTGACGAATCCGTTCAAGATTTGGAAAGTCTAAAAATACTGACAGAACTTCCTTTTCAAACGATGCTCAATGTAAAAATAGGTCGTTTAGGTGGACTTTATCAAACGCAAAAAGCTATCGAATTTTGCAGACAGCATCAGATTGGCTTTTGGATTGGCAGTATGGTTGAGTCTGGTATCTCAAAAATACTCCATGTCCAACTCGCCGCGCTTTCTGGAAATGCTATGGCCGGTGATTTATCCGATTCCAAGCATTATTTTGACATAGACCTCATTCAACCAGAAATTGCATTTCCAAACGGTTGGATGACCGTCCCGACTGGAATTGGTATCGGTCTGTCAGTTAATGAAACGCTACTCAAAGGTTATACTGTCAATAAATTAATTATGACCTACTTTAGATGAACGAAAAAAGAAAAAAACTGGAACCCCTACTTACAGGTGAATTTTACTTCGCAAATTTCATCCACAACCTTGAAGCTCTGCTTCAAGCAGAACCACTTTTTTCCTACATCCGCTCCGTTGTCTCTTTTAGCAATGTCGCTAGCTACATTATCGGTTCCAGCTAAGTACTGTTCTTCGCTACGCTCGAATGTCTATGCTAAAGCGCAACGAGAATCGCAAGTACTTGCTGGCAGGGCAAGCGTCAGCCAAAAAGGCATTTTTCATCATTTCAAGACAGTCGGCGACAAAACTGCTTGTTGCTGTCCCCGAAGCTCGTGCACTAAAGTGCTAAGGCCCTAGGGCGGTCTCACATCTTATTAAGGAGATTTCCAATGAACATGATTGACCAACTCAATATCACAGATTTTCAAGTTTTTGCTGACGAAAATTCTGACAAGTCTGTCAGTAAAATTTATAAATGCTCAAGTAAAATGATCCTCAGCGATTTTCATGCTCAACCGCACGGCTTTTTAAATGGAGGTGCAAGTCTTGCCCTCGCTGAAATCACAGCTGGTATGGCAAGTAATGCAATCGGCTCCGGTCAATATTTTGCCCTTGGTCAAAGCATTAACGCCAACCATCTCAATCCAAAAAAATGCGAAGGTTTCGTAAATGCCCGCGGTCTTCTCCTCAAAAATGGCAAACGCAACCATGTCTGGGAAATCAAAATCACTGACGAAAGTGAAACGCTCATTTCTCAAATCACAGTGGTCAATGCTTTGGTACCACAAAAAAACTCTGACAAATAGTCAGAGTTTTTTTAGACGCCGTAAGTTAACCATTTTCTCTTATAAAATAAACCTCAAATTCATCAGCAACCTTATCACTTCCTGAAGGAAGAATTCTCATTTTTACTTTATTTTTATTAATCACTTTATAACGGAAAAAAGCTTCTTCTCCTCTTTCATTAATATTTATTTTCACTGGCCGAAAACCATCTTTGTCGCGTTCATTCAATGGGCGATAAACAGAATTTTCTCTTACAAATTCCCCATCAATATTCCCTCGACCATTTTTCAATTCTCTAAATATTAACTCCACTTGTTCTTTACCATACTTAAAATGAGGCTCATTATCCAAATTGGCTCGATAAAATTGTACCTTGAGCTCTTTAGACATTGGTAATCTTACATCTGAAATCCAAGCGCCATACAAAAAATGAATCGAATCTTTTTTATTTTTCTTCTCATTTTGACTTTTAACCAAACTCTGGCAAGATTTAAAAATTGTCAAAGGAATCAAAATTACCACTAAAACTAAAATTACCCATTTCATATTTTTCCAATTTTCATTTTTCATAAACTCCTCCTTTGTCATCTTTATAATGATACTTTACCATAAATAAGGATAAAAAAAAGAGCACATAAGCTCCATACTTAGTGCTGCTACCGTCAGGTCCTGACACGCTTCGTAAGAAACTTATTGCTCCGAAAACTATTATAACACAATTTATTTTTTTCGTCTATTTTTAAAGAAAACTTGCATGATTTTTGCACACTCGTCTTCTAAAATCCCCGATTCTACTTGGACTCGATGGTTCAGTCGCTTGTCTTCTAAAATCTGATAAAGACTGACCGTTCCTCCAAATTTAGGATTTGTCGCTCCAAAGTAAACTTGTGGAATCCGCGCTAACCCAATTGCTCCGGCACACATGACACAAGGTTCAATGGTGACAAAGAGGGCGCAATCAAGAAGTCGCCAATTTCCCACTGCCTGATTTGCCGCTTCAATCGCACAAACTTCAGCATGATGTGTCGCCCGACCATCAAGCTCTCGCCTATTGAAATCACGCGCAATAATTTCGCCGTCTTTGACAATAACAACTCCAATCGGAACTTCTTCATTTTCAGCTGCTTTCTGCGCTTCTTTGAGTGCTTCCTTCATAAAAAATTCTTTTTCTTCTTCTGTAAAATTCATTTATCCTAAAAATTTCTCTTGTTCAAGACAATATATTTTGACTGGAACTGCTTCAAATTGTTCTAATGTCCCATTGACAATTGTATCATCTAAACAAATATAGTTTCGATGTTTCCCAAATAAAAAACCACTCACATGACCAACAAAGACCTGAACATCAGTGTTTGGTACGCCCACAGCTTTAGCAACACTATTTCGCCGTTCAAAAGAATCACCTGGCAAATGTTCCCAAAACAAATCTTTTGCCTTCTCTTTTTCATAAGAAAGGCTCATTTTTGCACTATGAGAGAGTACCACCCACTTATTTCCAATTTTTTCAATCAACTGTTCTGGCTGACCAAAGTTATTTTTCATTTCTGTCAGTAAAAATTGTCTGTCAGTAACTGACAGTTTTTTCCAGTTTTTAATTGAATACTGCCAGCCATTTGGTGGAGCCCCTTCATAAATATCAATCGTTCCAATTGCATTAGAAAGTTGCTCTTCATCCGTTTTACCGTCACTTGCAAGTTCTGACCACATTTGTTCGTGATTTCCCATCATGACTGTCACATGATAGCCAGCATCTGGCAAAGTTTTTAATAAATAAAGTAAGACATCAAAGCCAAATCGGCCATGATCAATGCTATCTCCCAAGACAAAAAGCCGGTCATTTTTACTAAAATGAATCTCTGTCAGCGTTTTTTTCAAGCCAGATAAGCGTCCATGAATATCAGAAACAAATAAATTTCGCTGATAGTACTTATCATCACTGACAAACCTCATTTTAGAACTATCAGCACTTTCTTTAACCAATTGTTCAATCTGACTTTTCGTTTTTGGTGGATTGTAATTAAGCACACAATTTTGGATACTGACAAAACCAAAGAAAATACCTGTCAGTAAAATGATAAATGAAATGAGGAAAATTAGCTTTTTAAAAGGGCTTATCAAAGTTGCCATTTTTTATGCGGAACTGCTAAATCAGTAATGACAGTATCTCCTGCTGCTTCTTTTGCTTCCGTCAGTAAAATATCCAAATCGCCAAATTGTGGCAGATGAGTCAAAATTAATTTTTTAACCTTTGCATCCTTAGCAATTTGACCAGCTTCAATTGATGATAAGTGATTAGGCATTTTTGCTTTATCTTTAAAGAAATAAACATCAGCAAGAAGAAGGTCAGCCTCTTTGGCAAAGTCAGTCAATTCATCAAAATAACCCGTATCTCCAGTGTAAATCAAAACTTGTCCCGTTCTGCGTTCAACAATGCGCATGGCATAATTGACCACAGGATGAACTGTTTTTAGAAAAGTAATATCAAAAGGACCAACTTTTGTTCCATTTTCGACATCATAAAGATGACCTTCAGAAACCTTATCCAAAGTTAATTTAGAAAATTCATATTCATTTTCCCCATGGCCATAAATAGGCAACATCATTCCATCCCAACCATCTTGACCCAATGGATAAAGCTGACGATATTGGCGAAGAGCCCCCAAATCTGCAACATGGTCTTCATGATAATGACTCAAAATAACTGCATCAAGTTGAGTTGGTTGCAATTCATGTTCAAGTTCTGTCACCGCGCGTGAACCACAATCTAAAAGCAGGTTAAAACCTGATTCTGATTGTAAAAGATAAGAGGTTGTTCCGGCATCGCGCGTAGGATATCCGCCCCAAACACCTAGTGCTGTTAATTTCATATTTTTTCTCGCTTTCTTTATTTTTTTGCTTAAGTCTATTATAACAAAGCAAAGCTAATTTAGCTTATGCGCCATTTAAACTTTACTGACAAACAAAAAAAGTGGTAGAATCCACCACTTTTACTTTATTTCCAAATTTTATCCACAATCTTTTTAATATGTGCTAATTTAGCCCATTCTTCTTCTTCAGTCAAATCGTTTCCTTCTTCTGTAGAAGCAAATCCACATTGTGTTGAAAGTGCTAAATTTTCAAGTGGAATCGATTCAAGCGCCTCGTCTAAGCGAGCTTTAATGTCTTCATACTTTTCAAGTTCTGGATGTTTAGAAGTGAAAAGTCCTAGCACAAGCAAGACATCTTTTCGTTGATTCCAGATTTCTGCTAAGGGAGCAAAAGAACCTGAGCGATCATCATCGTATTCTAAAAAGAAAGTATCATAATTAAGCTGACCTAAGTATTTTGCCACAGGCTCATAAGAACCCTCAAATAAATAAGTTGATTTGAAATTCCCTCGACAAATATGAGTTGAAACTCTCAAGTCCTCAGGTAAATCCTTCAAGAGTTTATTAACAAGATAGACAATGTCTTCACACATCTTAACATACTTTTCATGATTTTCTGGATCATCTAATAATCTGGCAATAAGATAAGCCCAAGTCGTATCGTCCAGTTGAATATAACGCGCACCCAATTCATAAAAATGGAGCAAAGTTTCATGATAAGCTTGAGCCAAATCATCTAAGAATTCTTCCCAACTTCCATAAAATTCTGGCCAACGGTCTGAACGACCATCACGATTTGGAATTAACGAAGGTGAAGGAATAGTAACTTTAGGTTCAACTCCTTCTGGTAAAAGACTTTTTAAATAGTTAAAATCCGCAAAAAAAGGATGTTCTGGGTTAAAAGCTACTTTACCAGTCAATTCAATATTAGTTGTCCTTGTTTTTGCACCATGGAATTTATAAGAATCCTCTTGTTCATAAATCCCAACTCCATTAAGCCCCCAGAGGAAATCTAAGTGCCACCACGAGCGATTAAATTCTCCATCTGTCACCGCTTTAAGGCCAACGTTCACTTCTTCTTTCACTAATCTCTTAATTTCAGATTCTTGAATTTTTTTAAAGTCACTTAATGGAAGTTGCCCTTCTGAATAAGCCAAACGTGCTTCTTTTAAAGCTTGGGGACGAAGAAAACTTCCAACGTGGTCAAAATGATAATGCTTATAAGTTTTTGTCATGAAATTACCTAGATTCTATTAGTTTAACTCATTCCATTGTAGCAAAGCGTCATTTCTTTGGTCTTAGAAATTTTCAATGACATGATGTAAATATTTAATATTAAATTCAAGTGATTGACTTAGGAGTCAGACTGGTATAAACTTTTACTTATAAGAGAGGTAGAGAGATGAAAGCAATTGGAACCATTGATTCTAGCAAAAATTTTATTGACTTTGAAATAGAAAAGCCAATCTTAAGACCCCATGATTTATTGATAAAAGTCGAGGCAATCTCAATCAATCCAGTTGATACAAAGGTTAGAAAAGGGATTAAAGGAAATTTAGCAGAACTAAAAATTCTAGGTTGGGATGGTTTAGGAACTGTCGTCGAACTTGGGAGTGAAACTAAACTTTTTAAGGTTGGGGATAAAGTGTTTTGGGCTGGTGATGTTACTCGTTCAGGTTCAAATGCTGAATTCCAAGCCGTTGATGAACGAATTGTTGGTTTTGCTCCCAAAAATCTGACCAAAGAAAAAGCAGTCGCTATGCCTCTAACAAGTTTGACTGCCTATGAACTTCTCTTTGAAAAACTAGAAGTGACTGATGAATCCAAAGGAAAATCACTCCTCATTATTAATGGTGCAGGGGGTGTTGGCTCAGTAGCAATCCAAATGGCCAAAAATGCCGGATTGACAGTGATTGCTACGGCATCAAATCCCCAAGCCATTGAATGGGTCAAAAATTTTGGCGCCGATTATACCGTCAATCATCATGAAAATTTGGTTCCTCAAGTTCATGAACTTGGCTTTAAGTTTGTAGATTATATTTTAATTTTAAATGCCGTTGTTGAACATATGCCAGCAGTAAATGAGTTAATTGCGCCACAAGGTTCGATTGCAAATATTGTTGAACCAGGGCAAGCTATTAATTTAGATCAACTAGCTCATAAATCTGCACGTTTTAACTTTGAATGGATGTTTACAAAAGTCGTCTCAAATACATCTGATTTACAAAGTCAACATGATATTTTAAATAAAGTTTCTGAATGGCTAGATAATGGCGTTCTAAAAAGTACAATGACTCAGAATCTCGGACCAATTACTGCTGAGAATGTGAAAAAAGCTCATGAACTCATTGAAGAAAATCATACAATCGGAAAAATTATCCTGTCTTAATGATTAAAAAAATCCTCTTATTTGAGGATTTTTATATTTCATCAAAACGAACAATTAAATAAACGGCTCCTATCATGAAAGTAGAGCCCATCATTGTCCAACTTCCAAACCAATTTCCAGCAAGTGTTGCAATAGCTGCTCCAGCAAAGAAAATACTGATAAGCGCGGCATATATACCAACTGACCGGAGTTTTTGTTTATCTTTGGTAATGATATACTGAGCAAGATTTGCCGACATGGACTTCATATTACCTGTCATAAAGATACTTCCGTAAGCACGACCATGAACTTTTGTAAAAGTATCATATTGTATCGCCATAAAGTAAGAGAAAATTCCAACATAAAAGGAAACAGGAATCTTCAAGCCCAAACCATAAGCCAAGGCAAAAATTGTCACCCCTAACCATTGAACCAATAACAAATAAGAGGCATCAAAACGGCGACGTTTCATCAAATAGTGAGAATAAAAACCACGAGTCATTACTCCTAATATAAAGAAGATAATCGGAATTGCAAAATCCCAAAACCTAGCAAAATCTCCTTTAGCAATATTAATCCCCGCCTGAATAACATTCCCTGATTGTGCACCAATAAAACGGTCATTAAAATGAAAGAATGAGAAACCATCCATAAAACCTGCATTTAATGCAAAAATTAATGCAATACGCAGTTTTTCTTTAACTTGTCTATCCATAATTAGAATTATATCACAAAGATTATTTTCATTGTTTTTCAATAATGGTTTGAATTTCACTTTTTTATTTATTATTCTAGATTTAAGTAATATATTAAATAGTGAAGCGGATTCAAAAGACTAAAAGAAACAACTTTTTTGAGTTATAATGAATTTAAACGATTAAGGACAAGCGATTTTTCACTTTACTAACGAGGAGGAGTTAAAATGAACGGTTATCAACAACAATACACTTGTATCAAATGTGGCAATCATAATTTTGAAGAAGATCAACTTCAAGCAACCGGTGGAAATTTTTCAAAGATTTTTGATGTTCAAAATAAGAAATTTATTACTATTTCTTGTTCTCAATGTGGTTATACAGAACTCTACAAAGCACAAACGAGTACGGGAATGAATATTTTAGATTTTTTATTGAACGGTTAGCTTAGGTAGTCAATAAATTTGAAAATAAGACTTAGGTCTTATTTTTATTTAAGAAAATTAAGTTATAATGTAAAGTACATACTTTAAGAAAAGGAAGAGAGTCTTTATGGCCGTTTTGGAATTAAAAAATATTAGGAAATCCTATTTTCTTGGAAAAGAAGAATTTCCTGTCCTCAAAGGAATCAACCTCGAGTTTGAACGTGGTGATTTCGTCAGTCTCCTAGGAGAATCTGGGGGAGGTAAGTCAACTCTGATGAATATCATTGGAGGACTTGACCGTAAATATGAGGGGGATGTCATCGTTGACGGCCTTGCTCAAAAAACAAAAAAAGAAAAAGATATGGATGCTTACCGTCGAGATACTATCGGCTTCATCTTCCAATCTTTCAATCTTGTTAGCTATTTGAGTGTATTAGATAACATTTTAATTAGTCTTAAAATGACAAGCTTATCTGATAAAGAACGTCATGAAAGAGCGATTGAGCTCACAAAACAAGTCGGTCTTTACGAACACCGTAAGAAAAATCCATCACAACTTTCTGGAGGACAAAAACAAAGAGTCGCAATCGCGCGTGCCCTAGCTTCTGACCCTGAAATTATTCTTGCTGATGAACCTACTGGTGCTCTTGACTCACAAAACACGAAAGAAGTTTTAGCACTCTTACGTCAAATTGCTCAATCTGGTAAAACAGTAATCGTCGTTACTCACTCACAAGAAGTTGCTGATTACGGTACAAGAATTATCCGTTTGGCCGATGGACAAATCACAGGTGACGAACGTCTAAAAGAACCCTATCCTGTTGAATCACATCAACGAATGAACTCAAAAGCGTTGTCATATCGTGATACTTTCAGAACAGCCTTTAAACACTTTACTCACTCTTGGAAAATTAATTTATTAATTGCAATCGGAACAGCAATCGGCCTGTTCTCAGTCATCTTTTTCTTAGGACTAGGAAATGGTGCAACCAAATATATGAATGACACCATTACTTCAAGTGTCAATCCGAATGTGGTCACCATCTTCAAGCGGACAACAACTGATAATAAATTAGGAAATGAGCAAGCACTCCAACAAACGCAACAAGAACTTGGAAATGCTGCTACTAACCTTGACAGTACTCATCTTTCAAAATTGAAAAAAGTTGATAACGTCAAAAAAGTTGAGCCAACTTATTCAATTTCTGGCTTAGGAACACTTACTGCCAGTGATAAATCTAAATCTGGTTTAATGACTCTTGATACTTGGACTCAATCAAATATCAATGATGATTACGTTGCTGGTTCAAAACCTGCTGATGGCGAAATCGCAATCTATGCTAGTGATGCTAAAGAATTAAATAAAGATTATAAATCATTAGTTGGTAAGAAAATTACTTTAAAAATTCCAGCTAAAACAGCTGCTGGAACAAGTGTTGAAGTTACAAAAGAATTCACTGTATCTGGTATTTTGAAAAATCCTCAAGGCCCAGCAAGCTCTTCTAGTAGCCTAATTGCCACTTACAATACTGTCAAAACTGCTCTCGAATCTGCTAATGCAGATAGTGATGCCACTTATGCAGTAGTTACAGTTAACAAAGTAGATAATGTCAAATCAGCAACTTCTGACATTCAAAACTTGAAAATTGATGGAACAAAAGCATTTGTTACATATAGTGTTACTTCATTCCTCGATGTCATCACTAATATTACAAATATCGTCAGCTATGTTCTTGCCGCTATTGCCGGAATCAGTTTGATTGTCTCAATCTTTATGATTGTTGTTACTACTTACATGTCTGTTGCTGAACGGACAAAAGAAATTGGTGTTATCCGCGCACTCGGTGGACGTAAGAAAGATATTTCTCGTCTCTTCACCGCTGAAAGCTTGATTCTTGGTCTGTCATCAGCCGCTATCGCTATTGGATTTGCCTACCTGGGACAATTCCTCATCAATAAAGCTCTAAGTAGTTTCCTTGACGGGGCAAGTATCGTTCAAATTTCTGGTGGACACATTATCTTTGCGATTATCGTTGCTGTATTAATTGCTCTCCTCGCAAGTTTAGCTCCAAGTGGACGTGCAGCACGTTTGAACACAATTGAAGCCCTCGCTTCTGAATAACATACAAATTCTTCTGTCAGTCATTTCAAATGACTGACAGAACTTGTAGATGAAGTTTATCTACTGACAGCCTCTGTCAGTAAACCTATGATTTCAAAAAATAGACCTTGCCAAAAGACAAAGCCTATTTTTTGTACTTTATATTGTTTGGTGGTCTTCCAGCCTTATGTTAGAATTAAAGTAATAGACAAATAAAAGGAGTATTAATGCAAGAAATAATTATCCAAGTCATGAACCAATTTGGCTACTTTGGTGTTGCCTTTCTCATTATGATTGAGAACATCTTCCCACCAATTCCTTCCGAAGTAATCTTAACTTTCGGTGGTTTCATGACTACTTATAGCGAACTGGGGATTATCGGCATGATTATCGCAGCCACTATTGGTTCTGTGCTTGGGGCATTGATACTCTACTTCGTCGGTCGTCTTTTAAGCGTTGAACGCTTAGAAAAATTAGTTTCTGGACGTTTAGGAAAAGTACTTCGTCTTAAACCAGAGGACATCACAAAAGCTGAAAAATGGTTTTTAAAGAGAGGATATGCAACAATCTTCTTCTGCCGATTCATTCCTTTAATTAGAAGTCTAATTTCCATCCCTGCTGGTTCTGCTAAAATGAAACTCCCAAGTTTTCTTATTTTAACAACCTTGGGAACACTTATTTGGAACATTGTTCTAGTGTGCCTTGGAGCCGCTCTTGGTGATAACTGGGAGATGATTGCTGGAATTCTTGATTCTTACTCTTCAGTTGTGGTTGTGATTTTAGGGATTATTTTCATCCTTGCGATTCTTATCTTTGTCAAGAAACGATTTTTCCCCAAAAATAAAAACTATTCATCTGATACAGAAAAATAAGCTTTAATGCTTATTTTTTTTATAAAATTTTATTAACTTTTGTTATAATTGGTAACACAAAGGAGGTTTTATGGTATCTAAAGGGCGTTTAGCCGGTTTTATTGATGCAATTATTGCAGTAGTAATGACTATTATGTTATTAGAATTCGAATTACCTAAAACAGGTGGAATTCTTGATTTTTTGAAAGATAATCTCGTCTATCTGATTGCTTATCTTTTGAGTTTTATCTATGTTACAACTTCTTGGTTTAATCAACAATATATGCTTTCACAGGCTGAGAAAATCACTCGTCGAATCTATCATAGTTGCATGATTTGGGTCCTCTCATTATCAATGCTTCCTGTACTTTCTGCTTGGTCTGGACGCACAATGGACTTCTTTCATGATTTCGGAATCCACTCACCAAAAGCACCTGCCCTACTCTTTATCGGGATGATTTATATTTGGGGATTTGCATATAGTTATATGACCGATTGTTTTATTGCTGACAACCCTAAAGAAAAGGCTGAACTAATCGCTCAAATGGAAGTTTATCACTATTTACGGAATCCTTTTTGGAAGATTGGAATGGTCATTAGCTTCATTATCACTTTCTTCTATCCCCCTTTTGTATTCATTTATACAGCAGGAGAAATGATTATTGCGACAATAAGAAGTCAAAATAAAAAAAGCTCAACTTAAATCGTTGAGCTTTTTAGTTTATTGACCAACAGTCAATTGTTCTGAAACATACTTAGCATAGAGTGGATGTGTGGCAACAAGTTCATTATGTTTACCACTCCCTGTGATTTGACCTTTTTCAATGAAGTAAATCTTATCCGCATCAACAATTGTTGAAAGTCTATGCGCAATTACGAGCGTTGTGCGACCTTTCATCAAACTATCTAAAGCCTTTTGAACCATTGATTCTGATTCACTATCCAAACTAGCCGTTGCTTCATCAAGCATCAGGATTTTTGGATTTCTCAAGAAAGCACGAGCAATTGCTAAACGTTGTCTTTGACCACCAGATATTTTCACACCTCGTTCACCAACTTCCGTATTAAGTTGATCAGGCATATTTTCAACAAAGCTTCTTGCAAAAGCTAAGTCAAGAACTTGCCAAAGGTCATCATCTGTATAGTCTCCTTCAAGTCCATAAGTTAAATTTTCACGAATGGTTCCAGCCATAATTGCTGAATCTTGACTGACAAAACCAATTTGACTCCGCCAATTTTCCAAAGAAATATTATCAATCGGTTGATCATCAATTGTAATTTTTCCTGCCGTTGGTTGATAAAAACGTTCTAAAAGAGAGAAAATTGTTGATTTACCCCCACCTGAAGGTCCGGCAAAGGCAATAATTGAATTAGGTTGAGCTTCAAAAGAGATATCATGTAAAATTTGTTCAGAATCATCATAAGCAAAGTCAACATGACGAGCTGAGAGGGTTTTTCCTTCCAAATCAAGACTTTCTCCTTGATGAAGTACTTCTTGTTCTTCATCAAGTAATTCAGTCAAACGGCCAGTTGATCCTGAAGCTTTAGCAAGTTCTGTAAAGAAAGTTGCCACAGTTGGTACGGCTCCGATTAAGTTCATCAAATACATCATCATTCCAAGCAAAGCCCCAAGACTCATGACTCCTGTTGAGATGAGATAAATTCCGTAAGCAAGAAGTCCAAAGGTCATCAGCATCATTGATAACATCATAACTGGTGACATCAAACCATCAAAGATGGCTTCTTTTACCCCAATTTTATAAAGCGCATTGACATCATTTTCTGCTTTTTTAGAGGCTTGTTTTTCAGCATTTGAAGATTTTACCAAGCGAATTTCTGATAATGATTCACTAGCAATCCCTTGGAAATTTGCTAAAGAATCTTGTCTAGTTCGCCCAATTTTTTGACCAAAAGTCATAATTGGGAACATAATGAGCATAACTACTGGAACAGCAATAATCATTGCAAGGGTCAAACGCCATTGCATCTGAAGCATGAAGACAATTGAACCAACCAAAAGTAAAATAGACGTAAAAGCTTGTGGAATACTGTTTGCAATTAAATTTTTAACTTGGGTGGTATCGTTGGCTAAACGAGAACTCATTTCTCCTGTTTTAACTTCATCAAAATATTTTACTGGCAGATGAATCATTTTATCCCAGACACGCGTCCTTAGATTTTTTACAACTGATTCACCAAATATCCCAAGGACAATTGCTGCAATAGCAGAAACAGCAGCTGAACCAATATAAAGAGCGATAACTAAGGCAACTTTGCCACCGTTTACTCCATGTCCAAAACTATTAACAAGTGGTTGAACCATTTTGGGGACTTGTAATTGAATTAGTGTTCCAACGATTCCTGCTAGAATCCCAATGATAAAGAAAAGATAACGTGGCTTTGCAGCACGAATCAATTTGACGAAATGTTTAATGGATGTTTTGTCAACCGCTTTTCCTTCGATACGATTGGCCATTTGTGGACCTCTTTCCATTGTTTGCTTACTTCCTTTTTCTAATTATTAAATTTCAAGACGAAAATAAATGATTTCAATTACTTTTCGTCTTAAATTATTTTTTATTCTTCCAAATAAACTTTGAGGTTTTCTAAGACAAGTTGATAGCCCGCTGGGTTTAGATGCGCTCCATCAAAAGTTAATTCTTTTTTCAAATTGCCATTTTCATCAGATAAACCATCATTAACATCAATAAAGTGAAAATGATGGTTATCTGCAAGTTTTTTTATTTTATCTGAAGCTTTTTGAAACTTTTCATTACTTCTCGTTTCAAATAAAGTTTTTTCATCTGAATCTTGACCAAAATCAACCGTATTAATCGGATAGTAGCGCATCACATAAACTTGCGTTTGAGGTAATTTACTTTCTATTTGAGAAAGAATTTGATCATAGTTATTCAAAAACTCATCTTCTGGAATCTCAAAACCGATATCATTCGTTCCAATATTAATAAAGATTTTTGAAGGTTCCAAATTAAAAATTTGACTCTCTATGTGTTCTAATAAAAATGAGGTCGTCGTAGCTCTAACCGCCCGATTGTAGATATAGTGTGAAAAAGTAACTTCCCCAGCTTCCTCCCACTTCTCAATAGGAAATATTTCCATTAATGATGAGCCAACAAATAAAGTTTGTCCTTTTTTTGCTGATAGGTTTGCCTTGTCATAGATTTTAAGAAGTTCTTCTTGAAAAGCTGCAAGTTGAGGGTTTATCGTAAGAGCTTTGGTTTCTTTTGACATTATCTTCTCCTATAAATTTAGCTATTTTAAATCCACTCTACTTTGTTTAATTGAGCCACAAACTGTTTCTCAGCTTCCGGTAAAAACTCAATCGGGTGTTTTTTAGACTCTAGCTTAATCATTGATTTTGCAATAATTTTATCGTGCCAATTAAAGGGGATCAAATTATTTACCTCCCCTCCAAAGTTTGCGATAGCTACAGCATTTTTACGCAAAGGTTCGGCGATTTCTTTTTTAATCACTTTCGTAAAACTATCATATTCAACCATTGTAACGAATGCCGCAAAAGGTTTCGTTTGCAAAATTTCTTGATATTTTTTTAAGAAACTGCCTACTGAACGTTCAAATTTATGACTATAAACAGGGCTGGCAACAATCACAGCATCAAAATCTTTAGGATTTACTACTTCAGCATTTAAATCCACAAGTGTGACCTGATTTAAATGTATCGCTAGCTTTCTAGCGCACTTGGCAGTATTTCCTGTCTTACCAGCGTAAGCGTTGAGTGTTCTCATTTTCCGCTCCTTATCTATTCAATCCTTAGAAATCATCCCAGTTTTCTGGTTTTTTAGGTTCTTTATTTTTGTCTGTCTTTGGCTTAGAATCAAAATCTGGACGACGGTTTCCGTCAAAATCACCAAAACGATTTTTCATTTCCTCTGAAAAGTGATCCCAATGTTCATTAAAATCGGCTTGATCTCTTCCACCAAAATTATTTTTAAAGCTATCTTTGAGCTGCTTACCAAAGGCTTTCCAATCTTCACCAAACGGAGCTTGTGAGCGTTCGTCACGACGCATACGATTTTGTCCACGTTTCATTTCTTGAGATGAACGACGCATTTCACGTTGCCAATTTTGCATTTCACGGCGCATGTGATTCCCAAATGCATGACGGTCATGAGCATTCATCATATTTTCCATAAATGGATTTCCGAAAAATTGTGCCATTCGTTGGAACTCTTGATCATTACGTGCGTCGTTATTTTCTACTAATTTTTCCATTAGAAAGGCTAATTGTTCTTGTTCTTCATCTGTTAGATTGCCAAAAATTGTTTCTGAAATATCATTATGCATTGTATCACGTGTTTCTTGAGCTTCACGGCCTTTATCAGTCAAGAAAATGCGGCTGACACGTTTATCATTTTCATCTTGTTTACGAATAACCATTTCCGCTTCTTCTAATTGTTTAACCTGAGCTGTTACACTTGAAGGTTTGATATCAAGAAGTTCGGCAATTTCTGCATTGGTTAGACCATCATTATTCCATAATTCAACGAGTAAACCTTGAGCGCCATTGCGGTTACCGCGGTTTTTCATTTGTTTTGAAATCCCATCTGCTCTTAAAGCAAAAAGGATGTTTGGATTGTGCAATAGTTTTGAAAATAGATTCAATAAGTTGTTTGTTTGTTCTGACATTATGTATTCTCCTTATATCAAATTCTTTGTAATTCGTCATCAAAAGCATAGATTAGTCGTTCATCTGAGCCTTCAATAAGTCTGATGAACCAATTCAATTTTTGAATTATTATTTTTATCATCTTAATTATTGGTTCTCCTTTACTATCTTTTAATTTCTTGAAAAGTTTAAATTAATTAGTTAGTTTATTTTTTATTTACCTAACAAAAAAGATTATAAAACATTTAATTAGTTTTGTCAACACAAAAACTAACTAAATTAAAAAAATCAGCCCATAGACTGATTTTTTATATTATTCATTTCCTAAATCAAGTTGATAAAGTTCTTTAAATGCTGGGTTATTCTCCAGTAATACCGCGGGTTTCCCATCAAATTTAATCGAGCCATTTTCTAAAAATAAAACTCGGTCCATATGATGAACACCTAATAAGTGGTGAGTAATAAAAATAATTGATTTATCACGGAGCCGTTCAAAAAAGAGACTTAAGAGTTGATTTTCTGTGATTGGGTCAAGTGATACAGTTGGTTCGTCAAGAATTACAACATCAACATCTGATAAAAGAACCCGTGCCAAGGCTAAGCGTTGACGTTCTCCACCAGAGAATCGTTCTCCCGCTTCATCTACTGGTGTCAGAAGTTTTTGAGGTAATGATTCAACCATTTTACGGAGGCCAACTAATTCAAGAGCTTCCCAAATTTCAGCATCACTGGCATTGAGTTTCGCCAAAGTCAAATTAGAACGAAGGCTTGTCGCAAAAAGATAAGGGGATTGATTAATGACACCAATTTTTTCTTCAACATTTTTAGCTTTAGATGGCTCAACACCAGAAAATTGAATACTTCCACTTTGGGGAACTAAATCTCCTCTGATTAAGCCGGCAAGTGTTGATTTACCCACGCCTGAACGTCCCAATAGAGCAATATGTTCTCCTTGTTTAACTTCTAAATTAAAATTATCAAAGATTTTTTTATTTTCTTCAAATGAAAATTGGAGATTATTGATGACTAAATCTGTATAAACAATTTCCTCAGTCCTTACTTCTTCATCTTGGTCTGGTAAGTCATTTAAACGATTGATTGAATCGCCATAACGTTGCGTTTCAACCACCGCATCAGACAAAGGAGAAAAAGCATCAAATAAAGGGAAGGCAGCGAGACTAACTGCCGCAATATAATTAGGCGCGTCTCCCAATCTTAAGGCACCAGAAGACCAAATCATCAAATAAATCACTAATGCGCCATAGACAACTTGTAAAAATAAATTTCTTCTACGTCCGAAAGCTAATAGTTTGGCTTGAATTTTTCTAGCAGATAATTCAGAACCTCGATAAGCTGTCAGAAAATCTTCTTTTCGTCCTGAAAGCACCCAATCTTGTAATCCTAAAATATCATCTGTCAAATGAGAAAAAAGTTGATTGCGATAAATTTTGAGTTCTTCATCTAATTTTACTGTAAATTTCAAAGAAATTAATGGCAAGATAACAATCAAAAATCCTAAGAAGAGCGCTAAACCTAAAGCAAACCAAAGTGAGAAAAATCCTCCAGCAATAATTAGAGCAATCGATAAACTTCCAGCAATTAAAACTGGAAATAATGTTCTCAAAAAGAGGTCTTGTAGATTTCCAATATCTTCATTAAGAACACCCAATAAGTCACCTAAACGGTAACGATCTGCTAATGTAACGGCCGTTTTTTCCAGTCGCAAATAGAGTTTTTTTCGTAAGAGACTTGTGATTTTTAAAATCCAATTATGAGAAGTTAATCTTTCGACATAATGCATCACTGGTCGTCCAATCCCAAAAATACGTACAAAGAGAACTGGAACATAAATCATTAAGATATTTTCTGGTTTTGTTGCTGATTTAGAAATGACATATCCTGAGCTGAACATCAAAAGTCCCGCCATCGAAATTGTAATCGTTCCTAAGAAAATAGATAGAATAAAGCCTGAACGATTTTTTTTCAAAAATGGAGAAATCCAGTCATTACCAAACAAAATATTTTTTAATTTCATTATTTCTGACCTCCATTATCTGATGAAGCTTGGCTGACAGAGCTGTCAGTAGATTTATCATTTACTGACGAAAAGTTCGACCTCTCAGATACTTTTTCTTCTTGGTCCTTTACTGATTTGCTTGTTTCATTGTCTAATAAATTTTTGTCATCATCAACGCCACGCATCTGACTAAGTAATTTTTGATAGTAAGTATTTTCAGATAATAGTTGTTCAGGAGTTCCAATTCCTGCGACCTGTCCCTCGTTTAATACGATGACCAAATCCATTGATGAAAGCCAATGAAGACGATGAGTAGCAATGAAAACAAGTTTATTTTCAAGTAAAGGTAAAATATTTGCTTTAATTTCTAATTCGGTTTCAATGTCCAGATGAGCTGTCGGTTCATCAAGAAACAAAATATTGCGGGTATGACTTAAAAATGCTCTGGCTAATGCAACACGTTGAGCCTGTCCCCCTGAAATTGTACGACCACTGGCCCCAATTTGTCCATCAAGACCAATTTCATCAATTAGACTTTCTAAACCAGCAAGTTTTGCCGCTGCTTTGATTTCGTCATCAGTAGAATCAGGTTCGTAAAAAGCTAAATTTTCACGAAAAGTTCCTGCAAAAATATAAGTCTTTTGTGGAATGAATTGAACTGACTGACGATAGTTTTCGTCAGTTAAAGAAGTCAAACTTTGCTCATTGAGTTTAATTTCACCAGCTGTTGGTTTTAGAAATCCAGCCAGCATTGAAAGCAATGTTGATTTACCAGAACCTGAATTTCCGACAATGGCAATTTTTTTAAAGCCATTTACTGACAGATTAACATTTGAGATTCCACGCCCTGTGTCATAAATTTTTCCTAACTCTGTCAGTTGAAGTTGTGAATTTGCCCTCCAAGTTACTTTTTCTGTAAGTACTGACAAAGTATTTTCCTCAGTTGAAAGAACTTCATTCACAGCTGCCAAAGCATTTTTTCCATTAAGCGTCGCATGATAATCACTTGCAAAATCACGCAGTGGAAGGAAATATTCTGGTGCTAAAATTAGAGCCGCCAAAGCTGGAAAAAGTAAAATATCACCGCTCATTAAACGAAGTCCCAAAAACAGTGCGACAACAGCAACCGAAAGACTTGCAAAAAAATCAAGGGCAAAGGTTGAAAGCATAGCGATTCTCAATGCGCCCATCGTTTCTTTACGAAAGTCTTCAGAAGTTTTATAAATTGAATTTGAGTAATCTTTAGACAATCCAAAATATTTCAATGTAGAAATTCCACGCAATGAATCTAAAAAGTGATTTGATAAATATTGGAAAGTTTTGTATTGACGTTCAGCACGTCCTTGTGCTGCGTATCCCAATAGAATCATAAAAATAATTGCAAAAGGAAATGTCAAAGTTAACACAATTCCACTTTGCCAATCAAGAAAATACACTGGAATCAAAATTAACATTGGAATGATCATCATATTTAAGACTTTGGATAGGACCAATTTAATATAATTTTCAACCTGATCAATTCCTGTGATTACTGTTGTTGCAGCTGAGCCCGAACCTAAATTAGCAATAGCAACTGGACCAAGTCGGAAAAATTTATCCAACATATTCCCCCGCAATTTTGTTGCTAATTGGTAAGCAAGTTTATCCAGAGCCTTTGAACGACCAAAATTAATAATTTCACGGCTCAAAAAGCAAGCAAAAAAGCCCAAAACCCAAGGAATGGTATGAGAAAATAATTGTCCTTGCCAAAGCTTAGTAATCGCAGTAGCTAGAAATAAAGCTTGACCGGCAATTGCAATGAATTGAAAAACTGCCAGAATCCCCAATATCGGAAACATTCTTCTTACACCTGGCAGTTCAAAAAGAGATTTATCAATCATGTTTAAAGTTACTGATGAGATAATATTTTACTGACAGAACTTACCAGCAAAGCTGATAGGTCCTTCATTCACGGATTGAATGACTTCCTCTAACGCATTCAACTGACAGAACTTACCAACAAAGCTGACAGTTCCTTCATTTACCGATTGAATGACTTCCTCTGGGCGCATTCAACTGACAGAACTTATCAGAAAGGTCGGCAGTTTCTAAAATCTGCTCATAGAATTTCTGTCAGTAAAATAAAATTCCTCAGTTCCTTTCTAAAAAATTTAGGTCAGAAAAAATTTTCCTGACCATAATATGTAGTTGTCTTAATTAATTATATCAATTTACAAACTAATCTGAAAATAACTGGTTCAACCAGTTATTTTCATGTTTTATTTTTTAATTCTTTTTCTGAAAATGAAATAGGTCCAGCCCATATAGATGAGTACAAATGGTAAGATAACCAGAGTAATGATTGTCATTGTTTTCAAAGTATAGCCTGTTGAACTAGCATTTTTAATCAAAATACTGTGAGCAGGGTTAGTTGCAATCATTACACGTGGGAAAATCCCTTGGAAAATCAATGCAACAAGGGCAATGAAAGTCAAACCTGAAGCCAAGAAAGCAGACATTTCTTTTCCTGCACGAACAGATAAATGTGCCACAAGAGTTAGAATAACAATCAAAGCAAGTAAAACTAAAGTTCCAATAAAATGTTTTTCAAAGAAATCAGTGAAAATAACTAACAATACAGCGAAAACAACTTCACCAGCATAAAGAACAAAATAGAGAATATTAGCTATCTTTGCAGCTCTCTCACGTAAAGCTCCCTCTGTTTTCAAGGCTAAATAATTTAAGCCATGAAGCCAAGCTAAGAGCATTACAGCAACACCACCAACGACTGACAAAAAGTTAACGTAAGTAGTAAAAGTAGCAGTCACATTTCCTTTAGCATCCATTGGAACGCCTTGAATCATACTTGTAAACATCAATCCAAAGAGAAATGGAATAGCAAAACTTGCAACGCCCAAAACTTTTGTCCAGAGCATTTTTCCTTTTTCCGTATGTGAGTGATGACGAAATTCAAATGTTACTCCCCGGAAAATCAAACCTACTAAAATCAAAAATAGAATAAGATAGAAACCAGAGAACAATGAAGCATACCAATAAGGGAATGAAGCAAACATTGCCCCACCGGCAGTTAATAACCAAACTTCATTCAAATCCCAAACTGGACCAATTGATCCGATAGCTTGTTCAACCTCACGTTTGTCCTTGGCAATTGTAATTGCACTCATTCCTACACCGTAGTCAAAACCTTCGAGGAAGAAAAAGCCACTAAATAATACTCCAACAATAATAAACCAAAAAAGTTGTAATCCAGTCATTATTTATCCACCCCTTTCTCATCAGTTTCTTTTTGAATTTCACTATCTTCTTTTGATGAAGAAGCAAAATTTTCTTGACTAAATGAATCTAAAGAAACATAAGCTGTTTCCGCTCCTTCTACTCCTTGTTTCATTCTTTGAAGCGTAAAGTAAACCATCACAGCACCAAGGAAACAGAAAAGGAAGAAATAGACGATATTTGAGAATAAAAGTGAACCGACAGAAACATTTGGTGAAACTGAATCTTTGATTGTAAATAAACCATAAACGGTCCAAGGATAACGACCAAGTTCAGTAACTAACCAACCTGAGGTAATCGCAAGGAAAGGTGCAAATAGCATCCAACGATAAACTTGTAAGCCAAACTTATTTTCATATAGACTTGGTTTTTTCTTTCTAGTCCAAAAGAGCCCCAGAGCAGAAAGTAAAATCATTAACATTGATAGACCGGCCATAATCCGGAAAGTCCAGAAGAGAACCGTTACTGGTGGGAAGAAATTACCGCCAATTTCTTTAGCTACATCAGGATATTTCTTTTGAAGTTGAGCGTTAATTTCATTCATCCCTTCAACCGAACCGCTTGGACGGTGATAAGTCAGAATTGAAAGCATATAAGGAATTTGAATTCCAAATACTTCTTTGTGGTCAGCTTCATTAAAGAAGGCAACCATATCCCAAGCCGCAGGGTCAGGTGTTGTTTCATAAACCCCTTCAGTTGCAGCAAATTTCATAGGTTGAGAGTTTTTAACTTCAATCATTTGTTGGTCACCAGCAACAAAGTTACCAACTGCACCGATTAGAGCTACTAAAAGTCCCAAACGTAAAACTGGTTTAAACATATCAATTTCACGATTTTTAAGAATTTGATAAGCTGAAATACCAGCAACCACAAAACCACCAGTTACAAGGAAACCTGTTGCCACGTGGCTAAATTCCAAAATAGTTTGAGGATTTGTCAAAAGGGCAGAGAAACTTGTTAATGTTGCTCGTCCACCTTTAACTTCATATCCCACTGGATTTTGCATCCATGAGTTTGCCGCTAAAATCCATAAAGATGATAAGAAGGTCCCAACAAATACAATCCAAAGTGTTGCATTATGCAATTTCTTACCTAATTTATCCCAACCAAACATCCACACTCCAAGGAATGTAGATTCCAAGAAGAAGGCAAGTAAGGCCTCAACGGCTAAAGGTGCGCCAAATATATCCCCAACATAGCGAGAATAATCTGACCAGTTCATTCCAAATTGAAATTCTTGGATAATACCGGTTACGACCCCTACTGCAAAGGATAAGAGCATAATTGATCCAAAAAATTTCGTCCGTTTTTTCCATTTTTCATCACCAGTTTTCACATAGATCGTTTCCATGATCGCTGTCATGAGAACCATTCCGACAGAAAGTGGTACAAAGAAAAAGTGGAAGATTGTCGTCATCGCAAACTGAAAGCGTGCGAGAGTTTCAATAGTAGGCATAATAACTCCATCTTTTATATTTTTTATTTTTAAAAGTAACTAATAACAATATAGCTTTATAAACTGACACTATCATAAAATCTAATAAGTTTATTGTAGTTACTTTCATTTAACGAAATAGTAATAGTATCTATAGTATCCCTTTTCTCACCACTGTATGATTGAGAGAAAAGTAATTGTGCATTACTAATAAGTTGAATAAGATACATATACATTTTTACAAGAGAAACTATATTAATATTTTTAATTTCAATTGAATAAATCCTAAGTTCTTCTTCAATGACAATTGAGTATCTATTCCCATCTTGGGTTATTTCAAGATAGTTTTCTAGTATTTTTTCTAGACTAGTCATAATTAAAATCCTATTTTTACACCAGGAGCAACTCTTGCTCCTTTTCCAAAAATATCTCCTGATTGCCCTGTCAATGTGACAGTTCCTCCAGAGCGTCTTGGAAAATTAACATAACCTGTAATCCAACCTCCCCATGAATATCCTCCCACTGGATAATATAGAGTCCGGTATTTCTTATTGTAGTACTTTACAGTAATTTCACCTCTGAATGTATATCCGTCTGAAACTTCCTCCCTTACAGACCAACGAACACCAGAACTAGTTTTATCTAGTTTAGAAACTCCAACATTCCCATAGACAGTTGTAGCATAAGCATTTTGGAACATTAAATTTGAAGAAAAAATACTTGTTACTAATATAATAATAATAAAGACTTTCTTGTTACTTCTTTTTTGGGTTCCTATACTCATTTTAACTCCTTTCTTATTTTTAATATTTTTAATTTATTTTAGCATTTGTGAATGTCTTTGATTTTTAAACAAAGGCACTAACATCTGCAAATAATTTAAAATCACGTTACACTATATTTTATCATAATGTAAGCGCAGATAAAAACGATTGATTTGTAAAAGACTTTTAACAAGTGTAACTTTTCAGACACTTCTATAGTTTTTAAAATACAAAAAACCTATCATTAAAGATAGGTTTTATTAATTACTAATTAACGAACATCTCCCATTAATTTCAAAATAGGTTTTTTGATAATAAGGAGGATAATTCCCACGATAATACCAATAATACCAGTAATCGCAAAGAAGTGAACTTCTGTTGCTGCTTTAAAGAGTGGTGTAATTTGAGCATTGATTGCTTGTGAAGTTGAATCTGCCAAGAACCACATCGCCATCATTTGTGATTGGAAAGCAACTGGAGCTAATTTTGTTGAAACTGATAATCCAACTGGTGAAACAAGTAATTCACCTGCCATTTGGACAGCAAACATCAATACTAACCAAAGAGCACTTGCACGACCAGAAGTTCCGTTCAAGAGACCTGGAAGTGTCATAATCAAATAAGAAATCCCTGTCAACATCAAACCAAGACCAAAT
The DNA here is from genome assembly GCF_052544945.1 of Lactococcus sp. KTH0-1S. NCBI lineage: Bacteria > Bacillati > Bacillota > Bacilli > Lactobacillales > Streptococcaceae > Lactococcus > Lactococcus sp. KTH0-1S. The sequence goes on along the minus strand of NZ_CP195165.1, from coordinate 723,346 downwards.
TTTACAATTGTTGAAGGTTGACGTTCACCCAATTTATTCCAAAGACGAACAAAGATAGGTGATAAGAGAACGATGAAGAGCGGGTTCAATAATTGATACCAAGAAGGGTCAATATGGAAAGTAATTCCAAACCAAGTTGGGTCCAAATTAGAACGTGATTCTCCCCAAACCGCAATAATTGTAGAACTTTGTTCTTCAATTGCCCAAAAGACAATAGCAGAAAGGAACAAAGGAATATATGCTGTTAATTTACGACGTTCATCTGATTCTACCTTTTTAGAGGTAAACATCATTACAAAATAAATAATTGGAACAACAATACCGATAATTGATAAAACATTAATGAAGTTATTAATGAAATTAGCTGGACTTGCTTGATAAAGTAAGAAGAAACCAATAATAGCGACAATAACAACAATTGTCAATGTAATAAGAAAATTACGTCTTGCTTTTGAATCCATTGGATTTGAAGGTTCGCGTCCAATTTCTGGGAAGTGACGAAGACGTCCATACCAATAAGCAAATAATGCAAAAATCATACCGATAGCTGCAAGTGAGAATCCTAAGTGATAATTCACACCTTGTCCAACTGTCCCAACAATCAATGGAGCAATCAGAGAACCCATGTTAATTCCGACAACAAAGATATTGAATCCAGTGTCACGACGTGAGTCATCTTTAGAATAAAGATGTCCAACCATATTTGAAATATTCGGTTTAAGCATCCCTGTTCCCAAGATAATTAAGAATAATGCCACGAATAGTGAAGATAAACCAAATGGTGTTGCTAAAGCGATGTGCCCTAAAGTGATTAAAACTCCACCAAGGAAGATTGTGCGCGAAGCGCCCAACAAGCGGTCAGCAACCCACCCTCCAACGATTGTTGAAAGATAGACAAGTGCACCATAGATACTTACAATCGCCATTGCTTGAGCTTTAGGAAGTCCTAAACCTGCGTTGTCAGCAGTTGTCAATGCATAGAGGTAATAAACCAGAATGGCACGCATCCCATAGTAAGAAAAACGCTCCCAGAACTCAGTCTGAAAAAGCGTCAATAGGCCGCGAGGTTGACCGAAAAATGTTTTTTCTGTTTTGTTTAAGTTTTGCATAGATTATATTATAAAGTTTTCTATACAACTTGTCAAGTTGTCAAACAATTTTGCCTATACAGATTCTTTGAAAAACGCGGGAAAAAGAGGGACAATAACAAAATTTCATAGATATTTATTTATATTTTCTTCTTTTATAAAATAAGATTTAGCTAAAAAATATAGTTTTTATCATTTTTTACTGACAAATAAATCTGTCAGTAAAAAAAACTTGCATCAGCAAGTTTTATATTTTCATCTTTAATTCTAAATTTGTTTTTCCACTAATCACTTTTTCTGTCAGTAATTTTTTTAATTCTGGTAAGAATTTCAGATTTTGTAAAAAAGTAATTTCTTGAACTTCTATATTAAGCTCATCTTCACTCGGATTAATGAGTTCAACAAAAACTTCTGAATCTGTATATCGCACTATTCCTAACAACCTGTCAGTAAAAAATGTTGAAAACTCTCCATATTTCAAGCTATTTTCTGACAGACGTTTTTGCGTCCAACTTTTATAAGCGTTGTAAATTTTGGGTGAAATGTTATCCCAAGGAAAATATTTACGATTCTCAGGGTCTTTTCCACCTGACAATCCTGCTTCATCTCCATAGTAAATACAAGGAATTCCTGGTAATACAAAAAGCATTGCTAACGCTACTGACAGATTCTTTTCTCCAACCATTGTCAAAATTCGTTCAGTATCATGAGTCCCTAGATTATTTAGATTATTATAAAAAATATCTTTAGGATAATTCTCTTGCAAAGTCATCAATTGATGCGCAACATCTTGACTAGAACGATGACCATTTAATAAATTAATAATTAAATCACGAAACGGATAATTCATAGCAGCTTGCAAACTTCCACCAAGAATATAATTTCTTCTTTTTCCATAAGAAATTTTGTTGGAAGCATCTTCCCAAATTTCACCAATCAATATCTTATCTGAATAAGAGTCAAGATTTTCTCGAATTCCTTTAATAAATGAATCAGGGAGTTCATCTGCAACATCCAAACGCCAACCATCGATACCCAAGTCATTCCATTTAGCTAAAACAGAATTTTTCTCACCATAAATAAAATTGCGAAAAGAATCATTATCTTTGTCTATTTCAGGTAAATCTTTAATTCCCCACCAAGATTTATACTCAAAAGGATAATTTTCAAATTTAAACCAATCAAAATAAGGCGAATCAGGATTTTTTGCTGCTCCCTCATCATCGCCATAATCACCATTAATATTGAAATAAAGCGAGTTTTTTCCTACATGAGAAAAAACACCATCCAAAACCAAATGCATTTTTTCTTGATGAAGCAACTGAATCAATTCTTCAAAATCTTCCTGCCTACCCAGCATTGAATCAATTTTTAAGTAATCATTCGTATCATAGCGATGGTTACTTGTACCAGAAAAAATTGGATTAAGATAAATCGCGTTGATTCCCAGTTCTTTTAAGTAAGGAATTTTTTTAATAATTCCTCTTAAATTTCCACCGAAAAAATCCCAACGTGCAATATCACCATTTTCTTCTTTAACATAAAAAGGACTATCCGTTTTTCTTCCATAGATAAAAGAATTGGGTTTTGGGTGATTGATTTGACCATTTTCATTTCCATTATAGAAACGATCTGGGAAAATTTGGTAGAAAACTGCTTCCCGATACCAGCTGGGAGCTTGATCTTCTTTTTCAAATACCGTCAACTGATAAGGTTTAACATCATTTTCATCAGTATATAGAAGTCCCTCTCCTCCTATACCAGAACAACCATAAAATCGCCTAGTTTCTCCCAAATCCGAAGACTCGACTATTTCAAAATGATAAAAATAAAGTCCTGGCTCTTCATCAAAAGGAATGGTAACTCTAAAATCTCCACCTGAATCTTTGCTCATAGAAAATTCATAACGTTTTCCAAAATCACGTCGAATTACACATGTCACAAGTACAGAAGGTTGGTCAGTTGTAAATCTCAAGCTCATTGAGTTTCCAACCTTGATGGCCCCAAAAGGTTGTTTATAATCTAAATTCCACGGATTATAATAATACATCTAATTCTCATTTCCTTTATTAACACTTAAGGCTAAAGGCTCCTAAAATTTACTCTGTCAGTAACAAAAATTTCTGTCAGTAAATTTCTTCATTCTTTTTTAGCCTTTATATACCAAATGTCATCAGCATATTCCCTAACTGTTCGGTCAGAACTAAAACGTCCTACATTAGCAATATTCATTAAACTTGCTTGAGTCCATGCTTTTTGGTCACGGTAAAGTTTTTCAAGTTCAGCTTGTGCCCGAACATAATCATTAAAATCACGAAGTACAAAATATTCATCATTATAAACGGTGAGCGAATCAAAAATTTCGCGACCTTCACTTTTAATATTTGGCACCGTTCCGTCAATTAAGGCATTCAAAATTCGATTAACTACTGGATTTTGCTCATAAATATCACGCGCATTATAATTACCATTGCGATAATATTCATAAACTTCATCCTTAGTCAGCCCAAAAACAAAATTATTTTCATCCCCTCCCGCTTCAAAAATTTCTATATTTGCGCCATCAAGTGTTCCAATGGTTAAAGCACCATTTAGCATAAACTTCATATTTGAAGTTCCAGATGCTTCTTTAGAAGCCAAAGAAATTTGTTCTCCAACATTGGCTGCTGGGATAATCACTTCTGCCAAACTTACATTATAATTTTCCATAAAGACAACTTTGAGTTTATCTTTAATCGCTTGATCATTATTAATCATATTTGCTATTTCGTTAATTACTTTAATGATAGATTTAGCATAATGATAAGAAGGAGCCGCTTTTGCCCCGAAAATAAATACTCGAGGAACCCTATCTAATTCCGGATTATCTTTCAAATCAAAATATAATTTTAGAATATGCAAAGCATTTAACAATTGTCGCTTATAAGCATGCAGCCGTTTTACTTGAACATCAAAAATTGCATCAGGATTAACCGTAATTCCATTTTGTTCTTTAATCACTGCAGCCAATCGTAGCTTGTCATCTAATTTAGCTTTTTGAAGTTGTTCAAGCGTTTTTTCATCATTTTTAAAATTTTTCAGCAGCTTCAGTTCATCTAAATCATGACGCCATGATTTACCAATTGTTTCATCAATAATTCCAGACAAGCGTTCATTTGCAATCTGAATCCAACGACGGTCAGCAATTCCATTTGTCTTATTATTAAATCGTTCAGGATAAATTTCATAAAAATCATGAAGTTCAACATCCTTTAATAAATCAGAATGCAATTTGGCTACACCATTAGTTGAATGTGAACCAATGATTGACAAGTTGGCCATATGAATTTGTCCATCTTTGATGATTCTCGTATTATGCACCAGTGTTGCACCCACTTTAGGAAGCAACTCAGCCGTACGTCTCCGGTCAATTTCCACAATAATTTGATAAATCCGGGGCAAAAGTTGTTTAATCATCTCTTCTGGCCACTTTTCCAAAGCTTCAGATAAAATTGTATGATTGGTATAAGACATCACCTTGAGGGTTGTATCCCAAGCTCGATTCCAGCCCACACCATATTCATCAACTAAAAGGCGCATGAATTCCGGAACACAAAGTGCAGGATGTGTATCATTAATATGGACAGCAATATAATCCCCAATTTTTCGAATATCTTTTTTTTGTGTTCCTTTATAGTGTTGCAAAATTCGTTGAAGTCCAGCAGAAACAAAGAAATATTCTTGCTTCAAACGTAAAAGTCGCCCATCATAATTAGAATCATCTGGGTAAAGTTCAGCAGTAAGCATCGAAGTTTGTCGCATATAATCCAAATTTTGAAATTTAGGGTCTAATTCCTCTGGAACTTCTGAGCGCCACAGACACATATTATTAACCGTTGTATTTTCAAAACCAACCATGGGCGTATCATATGGAACAGCTAGAACACGTTCTTGGTCCTTATAATGAGGAATAAGATTTCCATTACCATCATCTTCTAACCAAACTTCACCACCAAATGTCACTTCAACTGCTTTGTCTGCTCTACGAACTTCCCAAGGATTCCCGTTATTTAGCCAAGAATCAGGTAATTCTACTTGGTAACCATCTACTATTTTTTGTTTGAACAATCCATACCGATAGCGAATGCCATTTCCATTTCCTGGAAGCCCCGTTGAAGCCAAAGAGTCCATGAAACAGCTAGCTAAGCGTCCCAAACCTCCATTTCCAATGGCCATATCTGGTTCTATCTTAGCAATCTCATCCAGTTCAATTCCAAAATCATTTAACCCTTCTCGAACGGTATTTAAGATACCTAAGTTAAGTAAATTTGATTTAAGCATTTTTCCTGGTAAAAATTCAATCGAAAAATAATATGCTTGTTTTTTTCCAGTTTCATCCTTATATTGATTATCGGCTACCCAAATATTAGCATAGTAATGTTTCACAACAGATGCCAATGCATCATAAATTTCTTGGTAACCTGCTTTTGTCAGGTCAGTCGCAAATTTTGAAGTTAGACGCTCTTCGAAATCTTGCTTAAATTGTTTTTTTGAAAGTTTCAATCGTCGCTCCTTTATTATTCTCAAACATCTTTTATTTTAAAATGAATTCTACCACAATTTAATCACAAGCGCAAACGTTTGCGTAATTTTATAATTCTTGATAGAGCTCAATGTATTGTTGAGCCTTCGTTCCCCAAGAAAAATCTTTACTCATTGCTGTTAAAACCATTTTATTTAAGACTTCTGGTTCTTTTCCATAAACTTCAAGTGCACGATTAATCGTCTCCAATAAAATCTGTCCTTCAAAATCAACAAAACCAAATCCTGTTCCTTCTTTGCTAATAGGATTAAATGGAATCACAGTGTCTTTCAAACCACCAATTTCATGAACGATTGGTAAAGTTCCATATCTCATTGCAATCATCTGTGATAGGCCACAAGGTTCAAAAGCAGATGGCATCAAGAAGAAATCAGAGCCAGCATAAATTTCCTGAGCAAATTGAAGGTCAAATGCAATATTTGCTGACAACTTATCTGGATATTTTTGAGAAAAATATCTAAAACCTTCTTCAATTTCAGGGAAACCTGTTCCTAATAGGACAATTTGCACATTTTCTTCCAATACTTTTTCCAACTGACTCAAAATTAAATCAAATCCTTTTTGATTCGTTAAACGGGAGACCATCCCAATCAATGGAACATTTGGATTCAATGGTAATCCTGTTCGCTTTTGGAGTTCTGCTTTCATTTGACCTTTACCAGAAAGCTCTTCCTCGCTGAAATGGTAAGGAATTAATATATCATTTTCGGGATTATAAATATCATAATCTATCCCATTTAAAATTCCAGAAACTTTTCCATCTACATATTGCAAAATTGATTCTAAACCACAACCAAATTCTGAGGTCTGGATTTCCTTAGCATAAGTTGGCGAAACTGTATTAACCCAACCCGCATATAAAATTCCTGTTTTTAACATATTTAGCATACCATTATGACGGACGACTCCTTCAAAATAGCGTTCCATTCCCATACCAAAAAGCTCACTTAAAGCGTCTCCATGCATCAAGCCTTGAAATTCAATATTATGAATGGTTAGTACTGTTTTAATTTTTTCATAGGCCTTAATCCAGTTGTATTTTTCTTTAAGTAAAAAGGGAACCATTGCAGTCTGCCAATCATTGACATGCAAAACATCTGGAATGAAATCTAACTTTTCTAAGAGTTGGCAAAGAGCCAAGTCAAAAAAGGCAAAGCGCTCTCCATCATCGCCATAACCATAAAGTTGTCCCCTACCAAAATAATGTTCATTATCTAGAAAATAATACTTCACACCCTCTTTTTCTAGACTTTTAACTCCAACATATTCGTGTCGCCAACCAACATCAACAAAATCATAAAATTCATCTTTTAAAAGTGAACGATATTCGTCTTTCATTTCATTCTTAAAATAAGGAAGGATCACAGCAACTGAATCTATTTCACTTTTTTTAGCCAATTCTTTGGGCAGTGCTCCAGCTACATCTCCAAGTCCTCCCGTCTTAAAAAAGGGGGCACATTCACTTGATGCAAATAAAACTTTCATTTTTCCCTCTTTCATTTTCTCTTTAAAATATAATTCTTTTTTTGAATTTTATTCAAGAACGCCGATAAATATTATCAGCGTCATTTGTCTTCTATAAGATATCTGCGGTAACAACTGTTCCTTTAGGAATCACTACTGGTTTTTCTGAACTACCAATAATTTTGACATTATTTTCGACAACCACTCCTTTATCAATGATGGCAAATTTAACTTGAGCGCCACTTTTAACTTCAGAGTTGGTAAAAACTAATGATTCTTCAATTAAGGCATCATCTTGAATCTTAACTCCACGAGAAATGAGAGAATTTTTTACTTTACCATTGATCATACAACCAGAACCTAATTGACTATTCTCCACTTTACTATTCTCAGAAAAATAAGTGGGAACTTCATTCTTAATCTTAGTATAAACAGGTTGGCTACTATATAAAAGAGAGGTAAAATTTTGGGGGTCGAGCATGACCATATTAGCATCATAAAATGACTTAATATTAGTGATATTACTCATATAACCTGTGTATTCATAAGTATTCACATCATAGTTCTTCATATAAACACGAATGAGACGGGCAATTGAAGTCAATTCTCCTATATCTTGCATCTCTTTTATAAAATTAATCAACCAATCGGTGTTCACGATAAAGAGATTCAAACAAAGGGCTTCTTTTTCTTGGGGATTTTCTAATTGATTAACATAACAGTTACTCATTTTCCCTGATTCATCAAAACGAAGAATAGTATCATACTCACTTGCTAAATCTGGAGAGACTTTTTTATAAACGGTGGTTATTTCCTTACCTGCCAATTTATGTATTTTAAGAACAGCCGTTAAATCGACATTACAAATAAATTTACTTCCCAAAAGAACCGTATATGGTGCTTTAGATTTACGTAAGAAACTTAACTGTTGAGCAAAATAATCCTTACCTTGTTCCCTTAAGCGGTCAAAATCTTGTTGAATATAGACAAAGTAACGACTATTAAAGCCATCCAAGCCCCATTCGCCACCTGAACCTAGATGGTCAAAAACAGATTGCGTTTCTCCTTCATTAAAGGTCATAAAAATATTATCTACATGGGCATTTGATAATGATGACAATGGAAAATCAATCAAACGATATTTACAATCAAAAGGAAGAGTAGCAATCGGACGAACCTCTGTTAAGGGGCTTAAGTGTTTGCTTGAAGAAATATTTGAGAGGATTGCTGCCATTTTATTACTATTGTTCATTTTTATTTTCTCCTTTAATTTCTCCATGACCAATCACTGCGACTTCATTTTCACCGATTATTTCTACATTATCACCAATTTTTGCATTTTCACCAATGATTGCATTTTTGATTGTAACGTTTTCCCCAATAAATGTCCCAGACATAATGAAACTATCCTCAATCACTGTTCCTTCTTGAACATGGACATTCTGTGAAAGGATTGAATGAACAACTGTTCCATCAACGTAACAGCCATCACCAACAAGTGCATTTTTTACATTGGATTTTTCTGTGATAAACTGTGGCGCTGAAATATCATTATGTGAATAAATCCGCCAAGATTTATCTGTAATATTTAGTTCATTATTTAAATCAAGAAATTCCATACTGGATTGATGAAGAGAATCAATGGTTCCAACGTCTTTCCAATATCCCTTAAAGCGATAAGCAAACACATTTTCTCCAGCTTCAATATAAGCCGGGATAACATCTCCACCGAAATCTTCCATTGGGTTTCCTTTTGAGTAACCATTCACAAGAACTTCGCGAAGCCTTTTCCAATTAAAAATATAGATTCCCATTGAAGCAAGATTTGATTTTGGTTCTTTAGGTTTTTCTTCAAATTCAATAATTCGGTCATTATCATCGGTGTTCATGATTCCAAAACGGCTTGCTTCTTCAAGCGGAACTTCCATTACTGAAACTGTTAAACTGGCTTCGCGTTCTTTGTGGCTTTCTAACATGGCTTCATAATCCATTTTATAAATATGATCTCCCGAGAGAATGAGAACATATTCTGGATTTTGCTGGTCAATATAAGAGATATTTTGATAAACAGCGTGAGAGGTTCCTTCAAACCATTTAGAACCTTCTTGTGAAGAATAGGGTTGGAGAATAGTGACTCCACTATTGATTCCATTTAACCCCCATGGTGCTCCATTTCCAATATGAGCATTTAGAGTTAAAGGTTGGTACTGAGTAATGACGCCAACATTTTTTACATTTGAATTTGCACAATTTGATAAGGCAAAATCAATGATACGATAACGACCTCCAAAAGGAACAGCAGGTTTTGCAACATCTTTTGTCAATTTACCTAAACGCGTCCCTTGACCACCAGCAAGAATAAGACCAAGCATTTCAATTGCCATAATGAAACCTCCATTTTTTTCACAAAATTTTTGTTTTTTTACATATTTATTATTATTTTATAATTTATACTTTCTAATTCAAAATGATTTACTTTGAAATTTAATAGGCTCTTTTACTTTCTTTGATAAATTTCTTTAAAAATTCAGTCCAATCCTGATTATCAATCAATGTTTCAAGTTGACAATGCAATCGGTAATTCCAGTAATGGTATGGATTTGCTGGAATATTAATTTGTTCGGATTTTGCATCTTCTTTTCGCAATTGTTCACTCATTGCTAACCAATCTTGAATAGGTAAGATAACCATCATCGCATTGGAGTTTAAATGTCTTTTAACTATCTCTTGGATAATTTCTGCACTTGCATAATAAGGAGCTTCGCCATACCAACCCATGACTTCATTGTAGTAACGTTGAATTTCCTCATGATTTTCTTCCCACCAAGCTCTTAGTGGACTTGTATCGTGACTTGAAGTCGTTAGGACCGATAAATAGGGGACTTCATTTAAAGGACTGACAAATCGATTATCTGAAGGCATTCTCTCAATTATCAAACGTAGAATATTAAGATGATTCATGACGTCTGGTACATTGGCGGGAACCATTCCTAAATCTTCACCACAAGCTAACATATTCGTAGCATCTTTTAAAACTGGTAATTTTTCATAGGCCTTTTCTTTCCAAAATTCATAATTTCTTCCATAAAAATAGTCATTATAAAGTTTTTCAAGCCGTCCTTTATAGTCATCACCAAATTCTCGAAAGCTGATTGTTTGCATTAAAGAAATACGTGGATGATATTTCTCTGAATTCTCATCATCTTTTAATAATATTATATTTTCATGTAATTTATAAAGTCCTTCTCGCACCCAATCTTCTAATTGAGCTTTTTCTACTTTTTTCTGGTTATTATACTCATTTTGAAATGTATAATTTCCATTACCTATATAATCCAGAAATGTTTGAATAATCCAATCTCGATTATCTCGGCCAAAAATTTCATCAATTACCCAATCCTTGATGAAAGGATTAATAAACCGCTCGAGGCCCCATTGTCTTAATGGAATACCATAGTTATTTTCAATTTCTTCTGCTGACAAGGCAATAGCTGGTGAAAACTGGCCCAATAAACCTCTTACGGAATCCTCTGGCATCTGCCATATTCTAAAGAAACCAAGAATATGGTCCAGCCGATAAGCATCAAAATAATTAGACATAGCTGTCAACCGTTTTTTCCACCATGCATAACCATCTTCGGCCATTTTTTTCCAATTGTAGGTTGGAAAGCCCCAATTTTGTCCATTTACAGCAAAAATATCAGGAGGAGCGCCAGCTTGTTTATCAAGATGAAAAAGTTCTGGATGAGTCCAAGCGTCTACGGAATCATGAGCAATTCCAATTGCGATATCTCCTTTTAGTGCGATTCCTAATTGATGACAATAGTCAACGGCTTCTGAAAGTTGATAATGCAAAAGGTATTGCACAAAGATATACAAATCCAATTGATTACTTTCTGAAGTTAACTTTTCAAAGAAATCTTCACTATAAGTGGCATACTTTCCCCAATTCATAAAATTAGCACTTTGATTGATATCTCTTAAATACGAAAATGCCGCATAGGCCTTTAACCAATCCTCATTTTGTTGATAAAATTGCTGATAATCTTTGCTTGCTTTAAATTTATGAGCTGAGTTTTGATAAATAATTTCAGCATATTCCCATTTTAAGGCTAATGCTTTTTCATAATCTATTTTTTCTAAAGCATTTAATTCTAATTCCGCGATGAGAAGCTTTTCTTGTTGAATTTTTGTGAAAGAATCCCAAAAGATGTGAATATCTAAATAAATTGGATGCAATGCAAAAACAGAAATGGCACGATAAGGATATGAATCACGCCAGTCCATAAAAGTACTGGTATCATTAATTGGTAATAATTGAATGATATCCATCCCAGAACGGTGGGCAAAATCGGCTAACTCTTTCAAATCTGAAAATTGCCCTACCCCACTTGAGTTTTCAGTTCTTAGTGAAAAAACTGGCACTGCTATCCCTGTATGGTAAGCTTTTTCTCCGTAAGGTTCAATTGAAAAATTATTGGTGAGCATTTGTACTCCTTAATTCTCTAAAAATAGTGTAGAATCGCAAAAGAAAACGTTTTCTTTTATTATATATCTTTTAAAAAAAATATACCAATATTTAGTGTGATTTTTCAGAAAATTAATAAGTAATGTTAAGTAAGATAACTCATTAATTACAAAAGCTAGAAAATCGTAATAAAAAAAGCTACAGATAAAATTATCGGTAACTTTTTTATTAATTTTATTTTAAGAAGTTGGTTAATACACCATTAATGAATCGGCTTGATTTTTCATCACTAAAGTCTTTTGAAAGCTCAACTGCTTCATTGACCGCAACAACATTAGGTGTTTCTGTATATAATATTTCATAACTAGAAACTTGAAGGATTGCTTGTTCAACAAGAGTCAAACGTGAAAATGACCAAGTTTTTGCCAAATATTTAGAAATATTTGCTTCCAAATCTTCTTTTTTATCTAAAACTCCATCGACAAGTTGTGTAAAGTATTCAGGAGCTTCAAGATCTTCTGGACGGTCATTGTCATAATTGAGAACAAAGCGTTTTGTATTTTTCAAAAGCTCTGACAATTGTGATTGAGCATTATTTTCTGCTTGTGCTAATTCTTCATCAAGTTCTTCTTTTAAAGTACTTGGAGTGAATAAATCACTTGTATATTTTTCAAGAACATTTTCATGAAGGAATGAGAAGGTTTTTTGGAAAGTTTCAAGAGATTGTTCAGCTGTTGCATTTTCTGGAAGATTTTTGAAAAATTCTAGAACTTTTGGCGCAACAGGTTCTTCATCAAGTTCAATTTGGAACAAACGAATCAATTTCAAATTTGCCATGACACCAACAAATAAATTTGTTGCTTCATATTCATTCATTTTCTTAGCGTAACCACCAAAATCTCGCATGAAAGCAAGAGCTTTAGCAACCGTTGTTTTCTCGATATCTTTAAGTCCAAGAATTTCATAAATTTCATAAATGGCTTCTAAAGGTTGAGAAAGTCCTTTTGGAAATTTACGAACAGTAATTCGTTCATCACGAAAATCAACGTCAAAACGAACAGTTTGAGAAAGTTCTTCTTCTAATTTCTCGACGTTTTCTCTAAAAGAGCTTACGACATTTGTTGCCATTTCTTTTTGGACAGCATAAGAAAATAAGACCTGGACCGCTCGTTGACGAATCTGGTGTTGAGTGAGCGTCTTAGGCATCAAAAAATCCCTCATCAAACAAGTCTTCAAGCGCTGGTTTTGGTTGTTTTTCAGTCATAATTCCGACAACGTGGATATTGACTTCATCAACAATAATCTCAGTAGCTTGGGCAACTGCTTCTTTCACTTCTTTTTGGATTTTTGTAGCAACGGTTGGTAGGCTTACACCGTAAGTAAGGTACACATAGATATCAACAGCTACTTTATCGTCTTTTGAGTCAATATAAACACCACGGCCTTCATTTTTCTTACCAAGGCGGTCTGAAAAACGTTTGTTACGAAGGGCGTGTACCCCTTCGATTTTGGCTGTTGTAATACCGATAATTACTTCAAGAACTTCAGGGGCAATGACGATATCCCCAAGTTCTTCAGAATGTACAGTTTTTTCTGCCATTTTGATTTCTCCTTTTGTCTTTGCAAATTTTTCCAATTGGAAAAATTTCACTTACAAAATGAATTTTCTTTACTGACGAAGTCTTAAAACTTCATAAAGTTACTGACAAAAGGCTGTCAGTAACTTTTTTCAGTAATCGTACTTAATTAAGCACGTTTCAAGTATTCACCTGTTTGTGTGTTGATTTCAAGTTTTGTTCCAGCTTCAACGAAATCAGGAACGTTAACAACAAGACCAGTTTCCATAGTTGCTGGTTTACCAGAACCTGTTACTGTTGCACCTTTAATAGATGGTTGTGTTTCAGTAACTTCAAGAACAACTGTTGTTGGAAGTTGAATACCAATTACTTCTGTACCGTAGAATTGAATTTTAACATCTGTATTTTCAAGAACATAAAGAAGTTCATCTTTAACTTGTTCTACTGGAATTTCATATTGTTCGTAAGTTTCATTATTCATGAAATTAGCAATACCATCCATTGAGTAGAGGTATTGTGCTGTTACAGTTTCAATAACAGCTTGTTCAAACTTATCTTCAGGACGGTAAGTGTCATCAAAAGTTGAACCTGAGCGTACGTCTTTAAGTTTCATACGCATGATTGTATTCCCTTTACCTGGTTTGTGATGACTTGCTTCCATAACGCGGAGAAGTTTTTCCCCATTCAAAAATGTCATGCCTGATTTAAGGTCTTTTGCTAAAACCATGTTTATGTTTCTCCTAGTATTTATAAATTTAGATATTCTGCCATTTTTCTTTTGTCAGCAATTTTTCTGTACACAAAAGAAGTGAAATGACAGGATTTAACATCTTATTTTATCACAAGTTATTGCTTTTTTCAAATAACGATAAGCTCTTTTGGGGCTTTTGTTAAGACTTCACAGCCATTTTCTGTTACTAATAAGTCATCTTCAATTCTGACTCCACCAAATTCAGGAATATAAATTCCTGGCTCATCTGTAATGACCATCACAGCTTCCAAGTGATTTTCTGTCATTGATTGATTAAAATAAGGAATTTCATGAACATCTAAACCAAATCCATGTCCAATTCCATGCGTAAAATACTGACCAAAATCGGCTTCTTCAATGACGGTACGCGGAACCTTATCATATTCGGCATAAGTCATTCCCGCTTTAACTTCTTTGATAAGTGCTTCATTAGCCTTACGCACGGTTTCATAAATTGTTCGCATCTTGTCATCTACAGAACCCACGAAAATTGTTCTGGTCATATCGCTAGCATAATGTTCATAATAACAACCAAAATCAATGGTCACTGGGTCGCCAAATTGAATCATTTTACTGGTCGCAACGCCATGAGGCAAGCTACTTCTCTTGCCTGAGGCAACAATGGTTTCAAAGGAAATTCCGCTCGCCTCTAAATCACGCATTTTGAAATCAAGAAAATTAGCAACTTCAATTTCAGTTCGGCCCGGCTCAATGAATTTTAAAGCTGACATAAACGCTTCATCAGCAATTGCACAGGCTTTTTTTATCAAATCAATCTCTGTGTCATCTTTAAATTGGCGCAATTCCAAAACAAAATTACTTGTGGCTAAAAGTTCTAATCCTGGAGTGGCGTCAGAAAGTCTTTTAAAGAAAGCATAGTCAACTGTTTCTTCAAAAGCTATATTTTTAATTGATTCACTTGCTGACAGCTCTGTCAGTAAACTTATTGGATCTCTGCTTTCAATAATTTCAAAATCACTAATCAATCCACGTGCCATTTCACTATAACGGCTGTCTGTCATAAAAATATTTCGCTTCGCTGTCAAAAAAACTGTGCCCGCGGTTCCAGAAAACCCTGTCAGATAAAAGATATTCTTCATATCAGTAATCAATAAACTATCAATATTTTCTGTCAGCATTTTTGCTTTTAATTTTTCAATTCTCATTTTATTCTCCTTTAAATTAAGAATTAAACTTTAGAATATTTCTTTATTTTCTTACATGATAACACAAAAACGCTAACATGAGTTAACGTTTCCTTTTAATTTATTTTTTAAGCGGAAGCAGGGCATCAGCTAATTTAGCAAATTCTTCAATAGATAAGGCTTCACCACGAATTGTTGGCGATATTTCTGCTTGTGCCAATAATTTTTCAATTTCAGGTTTACTTTCTTTACCAAAAGCTGCTTGTAAATTATTCATCAATGTTTTACGACGATGTACAAAACTGCTGTGCATCGTTTTAAAGAACCATTCTTCATCTTCTACTTCAACCAATGGCTCTTCACGACGAACCATTTTTAAAATAGCTGAATCAACATTTGGTGCTGGAATAAAGACCGTTCGAGGTACGATAAAGGCTACACTTGCTTCCATATAATATTGAACAGCAATTGATAATGAGCCGTACGCTTTCGTTTTAGGGCTTGCAGCAATTCGGTCTGCCACTTCTTTTTGCATCATCACTACAAATTCTGAAAATGGAATTTTGCTTTCAATCAAATGCATCAAAATCGGTGTTGTGATGTAATAAGGTAAATTCGCAACCACTTTGATTGGTAAATTTGGATTTTTAAATTTTTGAATTTCCGAAAGTAAATCAACTTTCAAAATATCAGCCGAAACCAAGGTAAAATTATCGTAAGGCGCCATCGTTTCTTCTAAAATTGGAATCAAAGATTTGTCAATTTCAAAAGCCATCACTTCAGCTGCTTCTTCCAATAAATATTGGGTCAATGAACCAATACCTGGGCCAATTTCAATGACATTTACTTCTTTTGAAAGTTCAGCGGTTTGAGTAATTTTTGTCAGAATATTATGGTCTGTCAGGAAATTTTGTCCAAATTTTTTCTTAAAATTAAAATCATGGCGACGTAAAATGTCCTGAGTACGGATAATATTGGAAATGCGGTCTATGTTGTTTTCTGTCATTTTTTCTTTCTTTTACTTTTTATGTATTTTAAAACTGATATTCAGTTTTTGTCAGTAAATTTTACTGACAGAAACCATTGATGTATTCTATCAGCGACATTTATCTTCTGTCAGTAATTCTTCATTACATTTTCAATTTGTTCTTTTGTAATTTTAAACATGTTAAGTCGTTTCTTAATTTGTTTTCCATTCGCATAACCAATCCTGAGTTGCTCACAAAGAAATTCTCGACGTTTCCTACTGTCAGCGGCCATAACTAAGCCAAAACTCATTAAATCAGTTTGTGTCAGTTCTGTCAGCAATTCTTTTTTACTGACAGAACTTCTGTCAGAGGATAGTCCTTGCGTTTTAACACTTCCAAATCCATCAGTAACTTTTTCTCCACCAAATACTTCTGACAAAGCCTGATTCAGTGCTTCAAAATTTGCATGCTCAACTCCTAAAGAACCTTTTCCTTTAGGTCTTGCCTCATCTCGATTTAAAAAAGCATGTTTAGCATTTGGAACGGCTTGCATTATGATTTTACGAATTCGTTCTCCTTGGAAATCTGGATCAGTAAAAACAATAATTCCTCGCTTATCTTCTAACCTCTTTAGTCGTTCTAAATCTCTGTCATCAATAGATGAACCACCTGTTTCATAGGTCTCACAGTTGAAATAACGCTTAAGATTCGCTGTGTCATCTCGTCCCTCTACCACAATTACTTCATTAATTTTTTGCTTTTCTACCATAATTTGCTAAATATTTCTCTTTATCTTTTCGATTATTAAGGACAATCACTTTACTTTCAACATTAAATTCTTTTATTTTTTGCTCAATCTGTGGAAACTCTTTTTCAGGAAAGGTCCAAACAAATTTTAAAAATTCCAGATATTCCTTGTCCCATTTTTCTTTAAACTCTTCAGCAATATCTGGACGATTTTTACCAAAAACACGACTCTTAATCGAGCGCTTAATCACCCGAAACGTTGTTTTTAAACGGGGCGTCTTCAACCAGATTACTTCATCAGCAAAAGGTAATCGCTCATCTAAAGTTGAACCGTAATTTCCATCAATAATCACATTTTCATTTTGAAAAATAAAAATTATTGTCGCCTCACGTAACTTTTCTCTAGCAATTTCACTTGGATATTTATGAAAAACCTTATCTAAATGCAAAATAGGATAACTTGTAATTTTTCCTAGTTCTCTTGCAAAAGTTGATTTACCACTTCCTGAACTACCAATAATCATAATTTTCATAAAAATAGCTCCTATCCAAATCAAAATAAATACGAATTTATTTTTTCAAACCAAAAATTCTCAAAGCATTTTCTGTTGTCGCTTTAGCCACTTCATCAGCAGAAATTTCACGTAATTCAGCAATTTTCTCAACAATAAATTTTGTGTAAGCTGGTCTATTTTCTTTTCCACGATATGGCATTGGTGTTAAATAAGGAGCATCAGTTTCCACTAAAATTTTATCCAAAGGAACCACAGATGCAGCCTCCTGAACATCGAGAGCTTTCTTAAAAGTGACCACGCCTGAAAAAGAAATCATCATTCCAAGCTCTACAAATTTCAACGCCTCATCGGCTGTCCCAGAAAACGAATGCATAATCGCACCAGCAGGACCAACACCTTCTGATTTAATAATTTCATAAGTATCATCAAGAGCATCACGTGTATGAACTTGAAAAGGCAGACTCATTTCCTTAGAAATTTGGATTTGTCTTCTAAAAACTCGTTCTTGTTCTTCTTTCGGACGAACCATCCAGTGATAATCCAAACCAATTTCTCCAAGAGCAATAACTTTTTTTGCTGACAGATTGGTCAGTAAATAATTTTCAGCTTGGTCATCAAATTCAGCAGCATCATCAGGATGCCAGCCAATTGTTGCGTAACATTCTTCAAACTTATCAGCCAGCAAAAGTGCTGCATCATTTAATTCATAATTACTTCCAACATTATTAATTCTTGTCACTCCAAATGTTTGAGCTTGGACTAATTCGTCTTGAATTCGTCCTTCAAATTCACTAGTATTTAGATGTGTATGGGTATCAAAAATTTCCATTATATTTTTATTTATACTTCCTTATTTTTCCTCAATAGTCCTTAGCAAGAGTTTTAGATGAATTTCAAAAATTGATATTCCCTAATCTTCCTCATGCTTCTTTTTGCTTTGGTTAGTTCTTGGTTAGTCTCTTGGTTAGTTATTTTAGAGATTAATTGGGTTCAATTTTTGACTAATTTCATTTTTAATTGTACCACTTATATGAGAATAAATCCTCAGAGTAATTGACTCGTCTCTATGACCAACCCGTTCCATAATTGCTTTAATTGGCACTCCAAGTTCCACGAGTAATGATACATGAGAATGTCTCAATAAATGAATACCATATTTTCTTTCACTCCCTAATACTTTTTGACAATTATCACAAATAAACTTATAAAATACAGGTTGTCTGAAAATTCCACCAACCGCATTTACAAAAACAAACTTATCATCTAAACAGTTTTTTTGGAAATAATCAATAATTTCCAAGCAACGATTACTTAAACTAATAGTGCGGATTGAACCTACCGTTTTAGGTGTTTGAATAACTCGATCATCATATTTTGCAACACGATATTCTAAAGTGTGGTCAATTCTTAGTAACTTATTTTTGAAATCAATATCTTGATAACGAATAGAAGCAAATTCACCGAATCTACATCCTGTTAGAAAAATAAATTCCATAGCTAAAGTGTATCTTATATCTTTTTTATAAGATTTGCAAAATATCAAAACAGAACTCATTTCTTCTTTACTTAAAAATTTTTCATTTGCCCGTTCTAATGTTTCAATTTCTAACCTTACTTTAGGTAATACTACCTTGTCAGCTGGATTTGAATCAATATACCCGATGTTTTCAGCAGATCTGAACAAAATTCTAATATAAATTCTGCGATTTTTTCTTGTTGAATTTGCAATATCTAATTCCATTAAATAGCTCTGTATTTCTGCAGTCGTCACATCTGAGACTTTATATTTTGAAAATTTTTCGATAAATCCTTTTAAAGAAATTTGCTCCGCTACAAAACTTGCTGGCTTAACGTCTTGTTTCCTAATACAACCCATTCTTCATAAATTTCTTGTACCGTCTTATTTTGAACGATTTTTTCCTGAAGCTCGTTAGCAGTTGGTACTTTTTTTGATTGCTCTATTTTTCTTGCTAATCTATTTTTAGCTTCTGATTGAGCAACCCTTGATTTTGATTTTAATGTGACCGTTACTTGTCGCCATTTATTCCTCTTTTCATCAAAGTATTTTTCAAAGTATCTATATTTTCCACTATCAAGTTGCTTATAAAACATATTTCCTCCTTTTACCAAAGATAAAAGAAAGCTATACAGCACTTATATTATATCATATCTGCATATTACTTTTATCTTTTTTTCAAATTGTTCTTCTCTTAATTTTTGCTTATATTCTAAAAAAGATTTATACCCCTCGACATTTATATAGATACGTTTATGACTTGGTCGTAATATATAAACATTAAACTCTATCCGTCTCATTTCAGTTAAATCATTATTAAGTGTTTTTATAGGTACATCAAATAATTCCGAAATTCCCCGTTTATCTTTATAATTTTCTTCCATTTTTTCCTCCAACAAAAAATAGAGCAAGATTTTTCTTGCTCTTTACTTAAACTTTAAATATCTCTAATATATCCATGACTTGTTTTTGAATAATCACCAATCGCTAAATCTCGACCATAAGCAACAAAGTTAAAATATCTTTGTAACGTTTCTATTCTTAGAACTTCTAAACCACCCATTTGTTCAATTAATTCCTGTGCTAAATCTTCGTCATTTTCTGCTTCCACAAATTCCAAATCATCTTTATTATCGATAATATCATCAATACTATAAATTTCAAGAAAATCTTTTAAATGATCTATATCAGAAATTTCTTCTAATTTTTCCGCATACTCATTTAGTTCTTGAATTGATGAATACTCGCCAACCTTTGTAGCCATAAAAATTTTCAAAGTCATGTATTGCATATTCTTCCCCATGCTCTACATTTAAAAGTAAATATGTTTCAAAACAACATTACCATCAATCCTCTTACTTAAATTTTGAATCTCCAATTTTACTCCTCCTCCTTTATCCACTCATAGATTAAACTCAATGGAATTTTTGCATATTGTGCTTCAACTAACCATGATTTAAGCTGACTTCTTAATTTTTTTGTGTCTGAATATCAATTTCTTCATCCTGGCCATCATTATTTTTAACAAAAGAACCTCTTCCCTTAATAGTTGTGATTACATTTTGATGCTCTAATTCCTTATAAGCTTTGGCAACAGTATTCGGGTTAACGCCCAACTGCTTGGACATCTCTCGAACGGATAGGATTTTGTCTCCTACATCAAGAATCCCTTTGGTAATGTCTTTTTTTATATTAAATACAATTTGTTCGTAAATGGCATCTTTATTATTAGGATCTATATGCATAGTTCTCCTTTGCTATGTGTACTATTATACACAATACACCATACACTATACTTGTCAAGTATTAATTAATTTACACCTATAGCTTTAGAATAATAATCAATTAAAATTTAAAACAAAAAAAGCTCACAACGATTAAGTTATGAGCTGAATATATATTTTCGGTAAAGTTTCGATTTTTATAAGAGAGAAAATAACAATGAAAAAATATCATTTCATGTCTAATTATTTAATAGTAGTCCAACATAGTAGTGATCGTAAATTTTTAAACAGAATCTTCTCACTCAATAATAGACTTTGTAGCAGAATATATTTTTTTATACTGACTATATACTTTCTTATAAACCTCAATATTTTTTTCTATTGGTTGGTAAGTTTTTTCATAATGTACGAATTTTTTAACACACTCTGATAGTTCGCTGTACCATCCACATCCTACCGCTGCAAGAATGCAAGCTCCAAAGCCAGGCCCTTGTTCAGTATTTAAAGTAACAATTTCCGTTTCGAAAATATCAGCTTGTATTTGGAGCCATTCTTCATTTTTTGCTCCTCCACCAACAGAAACAATTTTTTTAAATTTTTTATTAGCAATACTCTCCATAATAGACTTTGAATC
Organism: Lactococcus sp. KTH0-1S; assembly: GCF_052544945.1. Classification (NCBI taxonomy): domain Bacteria; kingdom Bacillati; phylum Bacillota; class Bacilli; order Lactobacillales; family Streptococcaceae; genus Lactococcus; species Lactococcus sp. KTH0-1S. The sequence goes on along the minus strand of NZ_CP195165.1, from coordinate 702,167 downwards.
TTTGAGAGAAAAGACTATCCCTTCTAATATGCTACGAGAAAAATGTTTTTTTTGATGTTTTATAGCTATTCCTATGAAACTTCCCCTAATTTGGGAATCAATATAAGGTGTACGTTCCCCTATAATATAGGGAGTAAATAATAAACCTTCAGACCCTGGAGGAACTTCACCGATATCACGTAATAAATCAGATATATGCTCATCTTTGTAAAAAGTATCTCTAAACCAATTCAGGCATCTTCCAGCACATAATGTCACTCCCATTGAATAGTATACGTTAGTATAAGCATGATTAAACATATGAAGCTTTCCATTATAGTTAACATTATAATTGTTTTCAAAGCTTAAAAACACACCTGATGTGCCAATAGAACATAAGCCAGTTCCTTCATCTATAATACTTGCCGCAAGAGCTGAACAAGCATTGTCTGCGCCCCCCATAAAAATTTTAATATCATTATTAAATCCGTATTTATTTTTTATTTCCGGTATTAAATTTCCAACATAGTCCCCTGAAACCTTTATTTCGGGAAGAATGTCTCTATCAATATTAAAGTGATTGAGAATTTCTTCAGACCACTGCTTTTTTTCTAAGTCAAATAATAGCGTTCCGGCAGCATCTGAATAATCCGTAAAAAAAGTCTTTGTAAGATATAGCCCTAGATAATCTTTAGGCAACAACACAAATTTAACTTTTTCCCATATTTCTGGTTCATTTTCTTGAACCCATAATATTTTGGGTAAAGTAAATCCCTCTAGTGCAATATTTTTGGTAATATTTAAAAGCTTATCGCCAAAAGTTGAGTTTATTCTTTTACATTGAAGCGTAGTACGATTATCATTCCAAAGAATTGATGGACGAAGAACATTTTTATTTTCATCAAGCAAAACTAATGAATGCATCTGACCTGAAACTGATATACCCTCCAAACCTTCATGAAAATCTTCGACAGTATCTATGAAATTTTGGATGACATGATTGAATGCTTTTATCCAGTCAGATGGATTTTGTTCTGAAAATCCAAAAGATGGAGTTGTCGAGGCATATTCATATTGGCTACTTGCTAATACTAGACCTGCTCTATTGATTAGTACACCTTTAAGAGAACTAGTCCCTAAGTCAATTCCTAAAACATACATATTTTACCTCTAAAGTATTTCATATTTTATAAATGAATGGTAGTCTTTTCTTAAATACTCAGGGTCTTCATTTATAAAATTAGGTTTTCTTTGCATTTCAAATGTTATACCACCATATTTTTTAATTGTATTACCATCATTTATAATTGACGGGCAAAATACCTTATTTAAGGTGTAAACTACACAAGATTCCTGATTAGTATAGATTTTTAACTCATTTTCCTTATTGTCACTTATCAAGTGTATTCTTGGTACATTTATATTGTCATCCTTTTCAAAAACATATGCCAAGTCAACTCCGTTTGAACAGAATTCTGATAATTCGGTACCCAGTTCAAATCCTAACTTGATCTTTTTGAGGGTACTAAAGTTGAATCCAGAATTCTTTTTTAGGGATGTTATCTCATCATAATATCCTGTCGGAATAGATTCTTCATCGATCAACTGAATTTTAGATGAATCAATTTTCAGTAAGTGATTCTCAATAGAGCTTGACTTATCAAAATTTAGATTAAAATATGTGTGATTTGTTAAGTTACATACAGTAGGGTGATCTGATTTTCCTTTATAAATTATGAAAAAATTGTTATTTTCTAATTTGTAAATCAATTGAAAGTCCATTTTCTCATGTTTAGAGTACTTATCAGAATATGAAAGAGTATACTCAAATCTATCGGTTCTACTGACTACCCAGCTTTTTAAATGGAAACCATCCTTTCCGCCATGTAAATGAACTCGCCCTTCATTAGGAATTAGTTCTATCTTTCTTCTTTTGTAATCATAATACCTAGAAGGATATGTTCGACCTGCAAGTCTCCCAATTGTTGCCCCTAAGAAATAAGGATTTGTTTTATACTGGTAAGAATCATAATATGATAAAACATAGTTTGTTCCATTCTCTTTTTTTACAATTTTGGTTATACACCCCCCTAGATCCAAAAACTCAACAATAACTTTTGAATTCTCTAATCTATAGACTTCCATCATTTACCTTTCTAATTAAATGAAAATATTAAACTTTATATACATATATAACAGGATTATCGTTTAATGTTAGGATTAGTAAAAATATCAGATGAATCATCACTTGGAGAAGAAAACTCCGAAATAATTGCGCCCTCCTCTCCAGCCTGGAACCAGTGGCGTGTATTGGGAGAAATCGTATACTGTTCTCCTGCGTTGAGAACGATTTCATGTATTGCTGTATACCATTCTTTATTCTTTTCTGGCAATCTAGCAGAAATTTTTTCTACATTTTTTTCTCCTTCTACGTAAAGATAGACTTGTCCTTGACGAACACGGAAGGTTTCTTCTTTCCCTTCAATTTTTAGATTTTTGCCTCTACGAGGATGTCTATGTTCAGGGCATGTTTGCCCTGCTAACAGAGCCATTTCTTTAGCACAATAACGGTCATTATTAATGTAGACAATCAGATTCAATCCTTCTTCTGTGATATTATTCAATCCAAAATCTGCATAGTCAATGCCATCTATTTCTTGTTGAGTAAACGCTATGTTTGAATCTTTAAAAATGCTTTTTATCTTTTTTTCATACTCCATTTTGCTCTCCTTACGAAATTTTGAGGTCTTTAAAATCAATTTCCTCTTCTTCTTTCTCTTCAAATTCAACCATCTCATTTGGATCAACTGGTTTCATTATAAGAATAAAAGTTATTGCTTGTGCTAATGATCCAATGATAAGGGCAAGGATAAAAAGTAACCCATGATTACCTGTCATAGTTGGTACTGCAAACATACCTGAGGCAGGAATATGACTATCACATTCCCAGAACATTGCTAGTGCTCCAAATACACCACCGCCAATTCCGGTTGCAATCATATTTTTCAACCAATTTTTGAAAACAATGGGAAAACACCCCTCAGTAATTTGACAGAATCCCATGGGAATAGCCGATTTTAAAGTCTCTATATCTTGTTTATCAAAAACATTTTTTCTAAATATCTTTTGGAGGACGAGCGCAAATCCATACCCAAATGGAGTGATCATAGATGCACCAATTAAAACAGTAAGAGGAGGGTAGATACCTTCCGAAAACATTGTAAAAACAACAGCGAATACCGTTTTATTGATGGGTCCTCCATAGTCAATAGAAGACAAAATACCAATGATTAATCCATAAATCAAGAGTTGTGAGGGGTCAAGATTCATTAAATAGTCAGTTAAAATTTTTACTAAATAATTGATTGGTGTACCTAGGATAAAATACATGACCATTCCTCCAAGAAAAGAGGAAACAAATGGGACAATAAGTGTAGGCATAAGCCCTTCCATCCATTTAGGTACTTTTATATTTTGATAGAAAATTAAAGTAATTATCCCTACTGCAAAACCCGAAGCTATTCCGCCAATGAATCCAGTATTGATTCCATGTGCAACAAAACCGACAATTAAACCAGGAGCTATTCCTGGTTTATCAGCAATAGAATATGCAATAGCAGTTGACACAATTACAGGAAGAAAACCTAGACCATATCCTCCCATAGTTGACATTGTATCTGCAAAAGTAAACGATTTTGAAAAATCATTGATACTTTCACCACCCATTATATTCCCAATCGCAAGTAAAAATCCGGCGGCACATACAACGGGAAGAAAGAAAGAAATAGCTGTCATTAAGTGTTTTTTGAAACCAATAGTTTTTAAAGTGTTCATATTAAGCTCCTTGGTTTATTTCTTCTAATTTCTCAATTAATTTATTAGGAGACTTTACCACTAAACTTGTGGGAACTTCTACAACTTTTTTCCCTTCAAAACGTTCACGACCGTTAATTTTGATATCTGCAGCAATAACTACCACATCTGCCTCTGAAATTTCTTTAGGATCAAGTTTTTCTTGAGTTCCGGCTAAACCTTGGGTTTCAATGTGAATTTTATGTCCGTGTTCGACTCCCGCTTGAGTTAATTTTTCTTTTGCAATATATGTATGTGCTATTCCTGCAGTACAAGCTGCAATTCCAACGATATTCATAATTGACCTCTTTCTTCTAAAAAAGTAACCGCTTACTAAGCGTGGTTTTAATTTTCCCTTTGATATTAGTTTCATCAAAGGGATTTTTTATAGATTATTGGAAATAGTATTTGGCTTTATCAACCGCCCCAAACAATTTATTTTTATGATGGACTACTTTTTCAGTTTCTTTCATTGGTTCTGGGAAAAGTACATTAGGTTCTCTTTTTTCGGAATTGCCATCATTTAATTCTTCTCGTAATTTTTCAGCAAAAACTATTTTGATATCAGAAGAAATATTTACTTTATTAATACCGTGAGTAACAGCCGCTTCAATTTCTGAGTCCAAGTTATTTGATGCACCGTGTAGAACTAAAGGAATTCCAGTTTCTTTGACAATTTCCTCCAAAACATCAATGGCCAATTTTGGTTGTAGCCCTTTCGGATAAAGACCATGAGAGGTACCAATACCTACAGCAAGTGAATCACATCCTGTACGTTCAACAAATTCTTTAGCTTGAGCAGGATCAGTATAAATTCCTTCCTGGTTCCCACCCTCAACGTTATTCCCAGTGTTACCAATCGTTCCTAACTCGGCCTCTACTGAAACTCCCACAGCATGTGCTGCTTCAACAACTTTTTTTGTAATTGCAATATTTTCTTCAAATGGTGCCAAAGACTTGTCAATCATAACCGATGTCATTCCGAGTTGAATTGAGTGAATCACTTGTTCATAACTTGCCCCATGATCTAAATGAATCGCAATTGGCAATTTAGTTTTGTTAGCTGCATCAATACATGAAGCAACAAAGTTATCTTCCAAAAAGCTCAACTCATCTGGATGAATGGCAATGATGAATGGCGTTTGATCTTCTTCACACGCTTTTAGTGTAGCATTTAATAAAGGGCCGGAACCGCAATTATATGCTGGAATTGCAAAGTTTTGTTCTTTTGCGACATCGAGTAATTCTTTTCCTGTTACTAAAACCATTGGTAGGTCTCCTTTTATATAAATTATTTTTTTGGCAAAATTGCCATGTGCACATTAATCATTTTTTGTCAATAACTGATATAAGTTATCAACATTGGTAACTTGAACTAGCTCTTTAAGAAAGTCATCATGCGCTAGAAGTTGAGCTACCTGTTGCAATAATAAAATATGTGTTGTAGTAGCATCTATATCCTTTACAGCAAACATAATAACTACTTTGACTGGCTCACTATCCAAAGTCTCCCATTCAATTTCATTTTCTAGTACAGCGATAGCAATTGTTGTATCTTTCACAGATGGAGATTTTCCGTGCGGAATAGCAACGCCCTGTCCAATACCTGTTACTCCCTCTGCTTCCCTTAGGTAGACATCATTTATAAATTCTTGAGCATCATTGACATAGCCATTACTAGAAAGCAAACTTCCTAATTCTTTAATAACTTCTGCTTTATTTTTAGATTTTGATGGAATAATCATCAAATCTTTATGAATTACTTTTTTCAAATCTATTTCTGTCATCATTACTCACCACTATCCTCTAAAATATAGTTTATTTTTTGAATATCATTTTCTGTTAATAACGGACTGATCATTATAATTGGAATATCTCCAATTTCTTTTATAGGAGTATCAATTGTTGTTAGTATTAAATCCGTGTTTCCTTGAACATACTCCTTATTTTTTTCAGCCTGCCGGTTGCTCATTGTCCCAATAATATTTAAGTTCGGAACTTTCTTCTTAATTCTTATTTTTAATAACTCACTCGTCCCTATACCAGTTGAACATACTAACAACACTTTTTTGTTAGTAGTAATTTCTAAATAAAATTTTTCAAAATAGAGAGTAAGGTATCCAATTTCCGACTCATCAATTTTTGTTTCAAATGCCAGTTCTTTATTTATTGAAGCAATTATAGTTGAGAGTTTTACAAAGGTATGATTATACTTTAACTTAATTTCATTTAATAAATTATTTTCGACGTGTAATCCTAATCGTAATCTAGAAATCATAGGTAAAATATGCTGATATATATCCTCTTGAAGTCTATCAATTTGCTTCAAATTTTTGAAATCCGATTTGTCAAAAAATTGAAGAGTTATATGTTTGATAATCTCATGCGCTAACTCATCATCAACCTTAAGACTTTCTTGTCTATTGAGATTAATAGCATATAGCGTTTGGAATAATAAAAGTTGTTCTATTTTATCAAACGAAAAATTAAGATAATGTGATAAGTTTTGCATGATTTGTTTCGCCAAGGTTGCCAGTACCTTGTTTTTGGACACAAGTTTTTCTTCTATATTCGTTATTTTGGGTATATTCCAAGAAATCTTTCCTTCCCTGACCCGCTTTACAATTATGGAGAGATAAAGCTTAATAGTCCAGTCATAAGGATAGCTTAAATATTGGTTTATTTGCTCTTCGATCAACTCAACTTGACTGTTAATAAAGTTATTATCCCCTTTGAAGAGTTGAAGATTCATATTCGTAGTCCTGCTACTTGTTAACAATATGACACTATTTATAGCTTTTCTGATACTATCTTCCTCGCCGTTAATCCAAACATAATGTTGTTCAGCTTTAAAAATAAGATTATAATTTTTGAATAATTCTTTGATTTTCTTCAATTTGATTATTTTAGCACTCGCAGATAAATAGTCAGTTTCTAAAACATCATCTCTTCTCTTATAAGGATGGCTAAATAAAATTTTTAATGTTATCCTATATAATTCATTTTCTTCTTGGTCGCTAATCTTTAAATGTTTATAAATGTTTTTTCCTTTAAAATCTGTTGATAGCTTAAAACCTTTACCTGATTGGGAAATAATCAACGCATTATTATAGTATGCTAAATATTCCTCATTAATTTTAGATATCATTCTTCTGATTGTTTTATCAGATACAAGCAATTGCTTTGCCAACACTGAAGCTACAACATAATTTTCAAAATTTAGAAGACTTAGTACTTGTCGTTCACTTGTATCTAAAAACATCTCAACCCTCCATGTATTCGCTCTCTTTTGATGTTCTTATTTTACTATTTTTTTGTGTAATCCACTACTTTTGTTTGTCCATATCTCTAGACAAGTAAAAAGAAGATACTGGTGTTTTATTGAAAATTTCTCAACAGAGTGTAAAAGTCAGAGGTTATATTTTAGGCCTGCGGGTCACCTATTAAAATCTGAAATCGATATAAAAAAGCCGAAGAACATTCCCTTTCTTCGTTTCTTTTTATATTATTTCGTTTGATATTTTGCGGAAATGCCATATCTTGACCGATATCTCTTGAAAGTTCTGCGATTGATTTATGCTTGTTCTTCCCCTTCCTTATCCGTTGCCCCTTCTAAGAAGAGTTTAAAAGTCAGTTGAAGACGAGATTCTTGATAGTTTCTCGATTCACCTTTAAATCGACTTTTTCGTTTGGCAAGGATGATTCCTTGAGCTTGGCGCACTCGTATTCTTTTTCATTCTGACTCAACTTGATACTTATAGAATTCTACAACTAAGTTATTGATCAATCTTCGAATATTTTCATCGTCAATCCCATTCTAATAGAGGGAAAATTGTGAACTTTCAAGGTAGCTCCTTTGTATTGTATCTCGTTCATTATCGGTGTTAGGTCTTTACTGTTTCTTCCTAAACGGTCTAGTTCCGTCACCACAACACACACTCTCTATCTCTCTCGGAGATATTGTAACATTACTTTTAGTTGAGGCCCTTGAGACGTTTTTCGACTGATTTTATTTGAAAACAATTTAGAAACATGACTTAAGGCTTTAGTTAATAATGGGTTACTTGCCCAAAATTACTTCTTGCTTATTTGTTACCTAATCATTTTAAGTAATTAGCTTTTTCAATATATTTTTTCTTTTTACGTTGTCTTTGAAGGTCAACGAGAGTTTTTTTGAACTCATCATCATAACGTTTGATTTTAGCCATAGAAAGACTTTCCTATTAGTGTTTATTAAACAGATTATAACATACGTTATTCTGTCCAGTTTTACAGTATAGCTCCAATATAAATTAGTATCACTAAAGTGTACAATTTCTAAAACCTGTAAAATAAAAAGGTTACCTATAATTAAGCAGTAACCCTTTATTTTATAAATTTTACACACATCCTATTGCTTGGTTAATTTTTTGGTTAGTTTTTTGATAGATTCTTAACTATCCTAAATATTAAATTTTTAGTGCTTCATATTTATAAATTATCACCTCTACTTATAATATTGACGTTAAGTCAATTTCTTAGAGTCCAAAAATATAATCTTAATATATTTATTTTAAGCTATTATTTTTTTATATTGATTAGGTGTAATATATCCTAAACTTTAATGAATTCGTTTTGAATTATAAAAGGCTCCAATGTATCAGAAAATACTCCGATAGAATTCTTAAAATTTATTATACTTAAATTAATAAAATCACTCTCTTTTTAAATGCCCATTCCAGGACTCAAGACTAGCATTGTGATAAGGGCGCCTTTACGACTCAGAAAATGATATCAATATATAATTTGCGTCTATTGGTGGTGCAATCTAACAACAGGATAAGATGATTAAGTATTTCTATAGTAACTTCAGTTACCAAGTTTGAAATATTAGGCTTTTTAAACTAAGTACCACCTCATATAATATTTTTAGCCATAGAATAAAAAAATCTTTAGCACATAATGAGTTGTGAATTAAGATAAAGAAAGGTATTACTTAAAGCAACACCTTTCTTTATCTTAATTTTTTCTTTTATTTTTTATGCATTATCTACAACATCAATATAAATCAATTTCACCACTTTTTAAATATTAAAGTTAAAGATTTCTTCACTCTAAGCTTGAACATTTGATGATCATTAATTATCGTATGGCACCATTAGAAGCAATGACTTTCTGATACCATTCAAAGGATTTTTTCTTTTTACGAGAAAAATCTCCCGTACCATCATCATGCCTATCAACATAAATGAAACCATATCTCTTAGAATATTCTCCTGTGGAAGCTGAAACTAAATCAATACAGCCCCAAGGAGTATAAGCTAATAAATTGACGCCATCCTTGATGGCCTCCTCCATTTGTTCAATATGTTGGCGGAGATAATCAATTCGATAATCATCATTAATTGCACCATCATCCTCTACTTTATCCTTTGCTCCGAGTCCATTCTCAACAACCATCAAAGGAAGATTATACCGATCGTATAAATCATTTAAAGCATAGCGTAGCCCTTTCGGGTCTATTTGCCATCCCCAATCACTCGCATTTAAATACGGGTTAGTAACACCTCCTAAAATGTTACCCTCCCCCCCTTTAATTGAAGAATCACTTGTTTGACATGTAGACATGTAGTATGAAAAACTAATAAAATCGACTGTTCCATTTCTGAGAATCTCGTCATCTCCTGGCTCGCTTTTTATAGAAATTCCATGTTTTTTAAAATAAGATTTTGCATAATACGGATAACTCCCTTTTACCTGAACGTCTGTACAAAGATAGTTATTTATACGATTATATTCTTGATTAGCAATTACATCATCAGGTTGAGGTGTGAGGGGGTAACTCGCCATATAAATCATCATATTCCCAATTTGATAACTTGGGTCAATTTCTTTTGCCATTTTTACAGCTAATGCACTACCAAGAAACATGTGATGCAATCCTTGAAAACGTTGTTGCGGTTCATCTGGTTGATCCATGAATAACGTTGGTTTTTCAATATCATTTAATATCCCTTGATTCAATAATGCACCCATAGGCTCAATAGCAGAATTGATTTCATTGAATGTTAACCAATACTTTACTTTGCCTTTGTATCTATTAAATATGGCATTACAATAATTCAAGAAATAAGTAATCATTTCCCTACTTTCCCAAGAATTACATTTCTTTGTTAAACCAAAAGGAACCTCATAGTGGCTTATTGTAACCAAGGGCTCTATCCCATACTTCAAGCATTCATCAATGACTTCTTCATAATGTTTCAACCCCGCTTCATTTGGTTCTAATTCATCTCCATTTGGGAAAATACGAGTCCAGTTTATTGAAAAGCGAAATGTTTTAAATCCCATTTCATGGAAAAGCTTAATATCTTCTTTGAATCTGTAATAATGTTGTATCCCTTCATGACTAGGATAGAATGTATTCTCGTCAATTATCGGAGTGATTGTTTTACTATGTCCGAACTTTCCCCCTGTACAAATGTCTGAGATAGAAATTCCTTTTCCATCGACATTCCAAGCTCCTTCTGCCTGATTGGCGGCAATTGCACCACCCCACATAAAGTTTTCTGGAAATACTGATTTTTTCATTAGATATTCTCCTTTATTTTACTGCAATCATTTGTTCTAAATAGTCTTTTTTTCCTAAGGTTTCGATAATGATTTGAGAATACTCATTACTATTTGTAATCACAATTGGCGTTGTAACTTGATAACCTTCTTTAACAAGTGAATCAAGATCAAATTCCAAAATTGTCTGCCCCATTACCACTTTGTCTCCCTGTTTCACTTTAGGATAAAAATATTTCCCTCCTAAATTAACTGTGTCTAAGCCCACATGAATTAAAACGTTAATTCCATCATTTGAAACTAGACCAAGTGCATGATTAGAATCTAGGAATACCTCTACAGTACCTGTAAAAGGCGCCTTTACAATTCCTATTTCTGGATTGATAGCATAGCCTTCACCAAGAACTCCAGAAGAAAAAGTAGCATCATCAACTTCTGATAAATCTATAGAACTACCCTTTATTGGATTATAAACTGTAAAATGATCTTCAATAAGATTGTTTAAATTCTGATCTGACTCATCTCCATCAGTAACAATATAAGATAAAACTAGGCTACCGATAAATGAAATGGCACCAACAGCACATGCAATAACGAAATTTTGTGTTCCCTTTGGAGATATAAATTGAAGAATAGACAAAAGACTTGGAGTTGCAAATGCAAATGCTTTAAGAGTGAATAAACCCGCTACAATCCCTGCTATACCACTAGAAATACACGCTGCATATAATGGCTTTTTCAATTTTAGAGTTACACCGTAAAGCGCCGGTTCTGTAACTCCAGCAAGGAGAGCAGAAATAGCTGCTGGGAAAGCCATCCCTCTCATATCTTTATTCTTAGTTTTAAAAGCTACACCAAAAGTTGCTCCTGCTTGTCCTAGATTTGAAGCTAACATTGCTGGAAGTAGCATTAAATCATATCCTACTCCACCTGATCCTAGAGCTAGCAATGTTAGTGGAACAAAAGCCCAGTGCATCCCCGTCATAACAATGAAAGGCATTGCTGCTGCAAATACACCCATAGCTAACCAAGGAGCAAAATTATAAATTGCATCTAGAATTCCCATTACGCCTACCCCAATGATAGAACCTAAAGGTGCAAGTGCAACAAGAGTAATAATTCCAGTTATTAGCAAAATAAGAAACGGTTTTAAAAAGTTTTTAGCCCATTCCGGAGTTAATTTATCTACCCCTATTTCAATATATTTTAAAAGTAATACAGCAAGAAGCGCTGGAACTAAAGATGATGCATAACTTGCATGTACAATAGGAATAAATCCAAAAAGATGTGTTGGAGAATTCCCTCCCAAAAGAGTGATTAGATCTGGATAAATCAACATTGAAACAACTGATACGGCTAAATATGGATTTGTTTTTAACCGTTGTGATGCAGTTACAGCAACAAGTATAGGTAAGAAATAAAAAGTAGCATCTCCAAGTGCGTTTAAAACAATATAAGTATCATTAGTTGATGAAATAATATTAAAAACACTGGGTCCGAGAACCAAAAGCAAAACTTTTAGTAAGCCAGCACCGATAAGTGCTGGAAATAGTGGTGACATACATGCAGAAATGAATTCAATGATAATTGATACAGGATTTTGTTTTTTCCCTTTTAAATTTTCTTTATCTTGAGTTGAATTATCGTTGAACTTTGCAATACTATTTATTGCGTTATATACAGGAACAACGTTATTTCCAATAATTATTTGATACTGTCCGCTTTGTCTATTAGTACCAATCACCCCGTTTATTTTTTCAACTTTAGAGTCATTTACAATTGACTCATCTTTTAAAACAAATCGTAATCGTGTCATGCAGTGAATCAAGGACTTTACATTCTGCTCACCACCAACTTGTTCCAGTATTTCTCTTGAGATATCTGTGTAATTCATATTCTTCTCCGTTATTTAATTTGTGCTTTCACTTTTAAGATTGGCCATTTCTTTAAAGTGAAATCATTCATATTCCCTATTTAATTTTTCTATATATAAGGTCAGAAATGCTTTTTCTTCAGATGATATATTAAGTGAATACTTTAGAAATATCATCTTGGCGACTTTTTCTGCACAGCGAGCTGGCTCGGGGTAAGCCGCGACCAAGGCTTTATATAATATTTCATCCTCTTCAAATAAATTTTTGGCATACATTCTTTTAGCCAAACCTTTCAAATGCATCACAAATCTATAGTAAGAGAATAAAGTTTCATCATATTTTTTATTAAAATAAGTTTCTACAACTTTAATAATATCTGAAATAAATCCTAAAGTAGTTCTGATCTGTTCCTCAGAGGTATCAAGATCTAAGCGATTATTTAGTATATGCATGGCTATAAAAGCAGCTTCATCTCCTAAATCACTTGATTTTATCACTTCTCTTAATTGGTCTATTGCATATAACCCGACTTTATATTCTTGAGTATATATTCGACTAATTTCTAAGTTTAACTCATTTCTTAAAACTATACCTTTGGAAAATCTACTAATTACACCATCTATATGATCAGTCAAGGTTAAATGAATCATTTCATTTAATTGTAGTTGGTATTTCTCTTCAGCATAGGAAATGATTTTCTCTGCTATTTGTGCAGCTATTGGATCAGTATTATTTGTCAAATGCTCATATTTCTTATAGAGAGAATCTGAAAGAACAAATACCTGCTGATTACTATCTTCAGGTATCTCATCTCCTACCTTTTTGTTAAATCCTAATCCATTCTGCATAACAATCTGTTCTTTTTTAAAATTATCAACCGAAACAAGAACGACATTATTATTCAAAATTTTTTTAATTCTCATATTTTTAGTTTCTCCAAATCATACAAAAAGAGCACTACTGTAATATCAAAAAACTCATCTTTGATATTACGGTAATGCCCTGTATGCGGTAACATGCCTTATTTATTAATATATTATCACATATAGCGTATTATGTCAACCACTTTCTCATATAAGATTATATATTTATATGTGTGTTGTTCATCTTGTTTCTAACTTATCTTTGCTTGGTTAATTTTATTTCACCTAACATCAAAACCATGTATTTTAATTTTTTTACTTTAAGACCACTGTAATTCAGAATATTATATAAAAAATTTTTGAAAAGTAAAATTAATAAATTAACAGAAAAACTCATAATATTAATTATGAGTTACTTTTATAAGTTTTAATATATCAGTATTAAATCTGCATTTATGATGGAATGATAATTATATAGGAGTTATATCAAAGGCAAAATTCAAAAAAGATAAATTAAAATTTTATAACTTATTTATACAAGGTTTCACCATTAGACTGAATTACTGATTTATACCAATAAAATGAATCTTTTTTAAACCTTTTTAAGCTTCCTTCTCCTTCATTATCTTGATCGACATAAATGAAACCATAACGTTTGCTCATCTCACTTGTACTTGCACTGACTAAATCAATACACCCCCAAGGCGTATATCCCATTAAATCAACCCCTTCATCAATCGCAATACCCATTTGCTTGATATGCTCTCTTAAATAGTCAATACGATAATTGTCATGTATCGTTCCATCTTCTTCTAGAGTATCGTGCGCACCTAATCCATTTTCAACTACAAAAAGTGGTACTTGATATCGATCGTAAAGTTTATGGAGAGTGATGCGAAGTCCGACGGGATCAATTTGCCAACCCCAATCGCTCGATTTTAGATAGGGATTCTTCTTGGTCTGAGTAAAATTACCGCCAATGACCTCCCCTTCTTCAGAACTAGAAGAGATAGAGCTCATATAGTAACTAAAAGACATAAAGTCCACTTTTCCTTCTTTTAAAAGTTGATCGTCTCCCGATTCCTTAATAATCTTTAAATGATGATCTTTGAAGACTTTTTTCATATAGGTTGGGTAATAGCCTCTCACCTGAACATCACTATAGAAAAGATTCGCATGGTCTGAATCAATTGTTGCCATAACGTCTAATGGATTGCAAGTTTCAGGATAAGTTTCCATACGTGCTAACATACATCCTATCTTAGCTTCTGGAATAATTTCATGACAAGCTTTTACAGCTAATGCACTAGCTAAAAATTGGTGATGCGCAGCTTGAAATTGAGATTGTAACATATTTTGAGTTTTATCAGCTAATAAACCTCCACTTAAGTAACCCGTGATACCAATGATATTGATTTCATTAAAAGTGAGCCAATACTTCACTTTATCCTTATAACGATTTAAAATTACTCGAGCATATTTTTCAAAATGGGCCACTGTTTCACGGCTTTCCCAACCGTTTTGTTTTAAAGCTAGCCCTAAAGGAAACTCATAATGAGACATTGTTACTAAAGGCTCAATATGATATTTTAACAACTCATCAAACACTTGGTCATAAAATTGAAGGCCAGTTTCATTGGGCTCTAATTCATCTCCATTCGGAAAAATACGTGACCATGAAATGGACATTCGAAAAGTTTTAAATCCCATTTCCGCAAATAATGCAATATCTTCTTTAAAATGATGATAGAAATCTATTCCATAACGCTTTGGATAAATCCCTTCCAAATCTTTTTTTGCAAACTCAATTTTTGACGTAGTCATAGGGTCCATCAGTGAATCCATCGATGTTTTGTCAGAATGAGGATAGTATTTAGCTGTATCAGCAGTTGACCAACCTCGACCATCTTCCAAAAATGCCCCTTCAAATTGATTAGCGGCTGTAGCCCCTCCCCATAAAAAATCTGGTTTAAATGTCATAGCTCTCCTTTTATTTTTTTATTTTTCATCCTGCAAAATTTATATAAAAGATAATATAGAGTTATCTTTTATTTTAGAACAGTCATCAAGTAATCGCCATGTTGAACTTCTTTTTCTTCTGTTGTAAAAACATCTTCAAACTCATTAGTCACAACAACTGGAGTTATTAATGGTAAATTTTGACTTTTAATATAATCTATATCGAAATCAATCAACTTTTGTCCCGCTTCAACAACATCTCCTTGTTTAACATGAACGGTAAATCCTTTTCCTTCAAGTTGAACTGTATCCATTCCAATATGTATAAGTATTTCTGTTCCATTTTCAGTGATCAAACCAATCGCATGATTTGTTGGCATGAGTGCTTGAATGGTAGATTTTACAGGAGCATATATACTACCATCAGTTGGCTCAATTGCAATTCCTTGTCCAAAGGCTCCAGAATTGAAAACTGGATCTGGTGTTTCAGATAATGGAATGATACGTCCTGATAGAGGGCTTGCAATGATTTCTCGAATCCCTTTTGAAACAAATGAAGTTGACGCAGAGTTTGAATTATTAATAGTGTTTTCCTCAACTTTTGTTGTTGTTTCATAAAGTTTTGGTATTTTAATGAACATTGTAATAACAAACGCCATTACAAAAGCAAGTAAAGTTGTGCATATACTTACTATTAGATTGCTCACTCCCTCTCCTGCTTTGATATTACTTAAATAACCAAAAATACCCAATCCACCAATTACGTAGATTTTAAAGTTTAATAGACCTCCAATTGCTGCTGTTATACCAGCTACTACACAAGAAATTGCAAATGGAGTTTTCATAGGTAAGGTGACACCATAAATCGAAGGTTCGGTAACACCAAAAATACCCGAGATAAAAGCTGGGATAGACAATTCTTTAACTTTTTTCTCTTTTGTTTTAATCATAACAGCTAGTAGTGCTCCAATTTGGGCAAAACTTGCTGTAAAAGAAGAGGCAATAATTGGGTCAAATCCTTTTGTAGCAACATTATTAATTGCAATAGGAACAAGTCCCCAATGAAGCCCAAATATAACTAAAATTTGCCACAATCCACCTATAAGTCCGGCAGCTAACCATGGTGCAAAATTATAAATTAGGATAAGAAGGTTACCTACACCGGTTGCTGCCCAGCTAAATATTGGACCAATGAGTAAAATAGAGACAGGTACCGAAATTAATAGTGTACCAAAGGGAACTACAAATAATTTTACTGTCGTTGGGACAACATTTCGCAACCATTTTTCAATTTTAGAAGCAAACCAAACTGCAAACAAAATAGGAACAACCGTTGAATAATAAGACATTACGATCACTGGGATACCTAAAAAAGTATAATAGATTTTTGTTGCAAATATCGTTCCGCTAAATATTGTATACAATGCAGGTCCAGATACTGGATTAACTAGACTAGGATACAACATTGCAGCTGCTAATGCCATTGCAGTAAATTTATCCATTTTAAACTTCTTACTTGCAGAATATGCCAAGAAAAAGGGTAAAAATTGGAATAATCCATCGCCGGCAGCTTGAATAAGAAGATAGGTTCCCGAGTGCGACATCCCTGCAACTGAAAGAATAGCTGCAATCCCCTTTAACATTCCTGCAGCTGCCAAAGGCCCTAATATAGGAGCAAATATTTTCGACATTAAATCAATAAATTTAGCAACAAATCCTTTAGGTGCTTCTTCATCCTGCTCATCTACTGCTTCATTAGTCTTTAGATGACCTACTTTACTAACCGCATCAAAAACATCAGTGACTTCATTACCAATAACAACCTGGTATTGTCCACCTGATTTAACAACAGTTACAACTCCTTCACGTTGTTTTAGATATTCATCATCCGCTTTACTTTCATCTTTAAGTCTAAAACGAAGACGAGTAATACAATGAACAAGACTATTAACATTATCTCGTCCACCAACATGCTCAAGAATATCTTGAGCGAGTTCATCATAATTTTTAGCCATTTTCTTCTCCTTTGTTTTGGCTTTCCTTTTTAATTTTTGTTAATTATCAATCAAACGTTGAACGTGAAGAGTAAGATAGGCAATTTCATCTATATCTAAGTTAGTTTTTCTACTTTCACTTAGATAAAATAAAATTTTTTCTACACACTTACTAGCCTCTGGGTATTTCAACTGAACTTGTTCAAATAAAAAACTATCTTCCATTTCTTTGAAAGGTTTTCCTTTTATAATACGTTGACCTAAGTAATGCAAATGCGTTACAAACCGCTGAAATGAGAGTGATTCCTCATCAAATTCCTTGCTATAGTATAATCTTACAATTTTTAGGATATCATCAATAAATTGAGTAATCTCAAAAGTATCGGTGAAGGGGCTGTCTTCCTGACGAGCATTCACAAAGTGTAGAGCAATTGCTGCTGCTTCATCTTCATTAAGATATATTCCCATATCTTTATTAATTTTAATTAGATATTTTTTACTTAGTGCATACTCTTTAGCATAAAACTTCTTCACCTCCCACACCAAAGGATTTTTAATTGAAATCCCGTCACGTGTTCGGCTAATAGCATAATGAATATGATCTGCCAATGAAACATAAAGGCTAAGGAAATAAGTTTGATGAAACTGTTCTTCAGCCTCTTTTATGAGAGCAGCAACTAAATCAATCTCTTCAGAAGGGAGTTGTTCATAAATCTCTAATAAAGAATCTCTAGAGCTTTTTTTCTGAAATGTAAATTCTTTAGTAATCTGTGTTACATCAACTATTTCTCCAGGTTTCTTTTTGAAGCCAATCCCTTTTCCCATGACAAATCGTTCATTGTTAAATCGATCATTGACAAGTAGAGCATTATTATTGAATACTTTTAAGATGCGCATCTTTAGCAAACAGAACCTCCTTTTCTTCATAAAATGCATGGACATTGGCCAATGTTCAAATAAAAAACCGAAATAAAATAAGTAGTCAACAATTATATCGTTGAATGCTTATTTTATTTCGGTTTCGCCTGCATTATCAGTAACAATCCTACTTTTATTCGAGTCAATTATAACACAGCTCGCCAAAGCATGCAAGCGCTTTTATATATCTTTTGGTTACTTTTTTGTTTCAATTAAATTAAAAAAAAACAACTATTTATAATCCTAAAAATTATCTCATTCAAAAAGTTCTAACAAATACGTAAAGTGAAAAATGTCTGTTTTGATGGGTCGGGCTCGTTTTTCGTGATATCATATTTTTGCTAAAATATCTTCACACATCATGCATACTGATTTATTAACATTGAAATCTCTCATGTTATATCATTACAAAATACATCTGTCAATTTTTAAATCATTTATTAAATGATTAACAATATTTATTGGTTCTTATAACCAAGAATTTTAATAGCAAGATCAACTAATTTTTTGTGAATCTTTGATCACTATCTAACAAAAATGTTATTTACTCATTTACTATTTGAAGTGCTCGCTGCTGTATTTGTTTCAATATATTTTCCCTCAAGGGAATAGATATCAGAATATGTGGTGTGTCCTCTGATATCTTCAGCACTCAGTGTCCAATACCATCTTCCACCACTCTCAGATAATATAAGAATTGAAATTCCCCTATAATAAACCGGAAGTTTATTAACTCTTTGTTTTGATTCACTCAACATTTTAGGAATTAAATCCCAAGGAATTTTATTATAACTAATTGTTTCATCTACTGGTAATGTAATATTATTTGACGATTTAGACCACTTTAGAAAAGGATTAGTAGGATAATACCAATACTCATCCTGTAATTCTGTGACAGGATTTATAATACGACTAACCGCATATACCCCTGTTTGCAAAACTGGGTTCCGAAAATGTAGGCTATAACTAATCAGTTGGATATCTTTTTGTCTTAAATCTTTCTTTTTTAAAAGACTAGTCATAGCAGAGTAAGAAGACATTTTTTCCCTAAAAATATTTTGATCAGTTGTTGAAATAGATGTGCTTACACCAATTAAGTACCATATCCCAGTTGAGATTATTATAATTAATATACCTATAAACCATCTCTTTTTAAAATTTTTTACTGAAATGACAAATCCAAAAACAATTATTATAAAAAGTATAAACCACCAACCAAGACTTAAGAAGTAAATTAATTTATCTCTAAATTCAACTGCTTGGTACTCAGACCACCCTAATAAAGCATTTGATAAATTAATATTGGTAACTATGAAAATGGTCAATAGAAAAAAAATACTTATAATAATTATCAATAAAATTAAAAACTTGCTCATTTTTTTCATTCCAGATCCCCTTATTATTGAATTTACAAAATCAGTATAACATAAATAGCAAAATATATTTCTTGTATAACCCCTTACAAATTCATATAATTCATTTTTAAAATGAATTATACCCGTTTTTAGTCTCTAAATACTTTTTACAAATATTAAACGATCTCAAACTTTTTATACCCAACAATAAAACTCCCGATTTGTTCCACTTTATATTTTAAAAAAACATTACATTGGATAAATGGCTATAATTCTTTATTTATAAGAATGCAAAAATTATTTGCAAATAACTATCAAGCTTGCAAAAAATAATTTCTAGGAAAATATCGAATGATAATATATACTTATAGCTATAAGGAGGTTATAAATGAAACTATCTGAAGTTTTAGTTAGTGAAAAGCATAAAGTGGGAAAAACTCAACAAAATGTAGCAGGTGATTTATTTCTTACTAGACAATCATTGTCAAATTGGGAAAACGGAAAAAACTTTCCCAACATTCCAACCCTAATTAAACTAAGTAACTATTATGTTTTTTCACTAGATACTATAAAAGGAGACGAATATCTTATGAAGCAAGTAAAAAAGGATTATGAACTGATCAATTTAAAGAAAGCAAACAAAAAATATTCATTAACACTCACCGTTCTATTGGTTATAATTATCCTTATGGCAATTTCAATATCTATCTTTAGATTCAGCATACCTGTTACTAAATTTCTAACAATTATTTTATTAATTCTGAGTTCTGTTCTAATCTTACTTTCTTATAAATTCTTGAAATTTGTTTATAAAGATTATAAAGGGGATAAGAATGCTCCACTGTGGGTTCCAAAAGCCTTTGGTAGGGTATGAGCATAAATCCTTACCATAAAAGTGGAAAGTATATTTTGATTGTACTTATAATTATTATCTTCACTCTTTTTGGATGGACCATTTATTCTATGTGAATATGATATTAGTTTCTTAATTAAAAATCCGGCTAAATTTGGCCGGATTTTTTACATAAAGTATTCTTTAATTTATCAGTAAATTAAGAGGTGTTTCATACATTCTATAACCATGTAAAAAGTTCTGTCAATTAAACAGTAGAAATACTGTTACTTGTTTTCAAAAGGATAAATGAAGCCCCACTTCTCCCTTATTTTTGTCATCAATTTCATCACTTCTAAGGTAAAACTGTTGGCAGAAGAAAATTCCTTCTGTTCTATTAATTTTTCCATGTCCGAAACTTCATAAGCTAGCGCTTTTAGTGAATCACCAATTTCTATTATTCTCTCGTCACCAGTTTCAGTCTCTACAAATTTTGCTTTTGTCCCACGAGGATAGTCGTATACTTCGATGTATCCTTTATCTCCCGTGATTAAAACTCTTTTAGGTTGTTTAGCCTGCATTGATAAAGTAATAGAGACCATTTGTTCTTCTTTATTTTTTAATACGATTACTGATTGTTCATCAACCCCTGTTTCAAAATATTTTACAGTAGTTAAAATTTCAGTGGGTTGAGAATACATAAATAAACGAGCTACGCTTATAGCATATCCCCCTATATCAAGTAGAGCGCCTCCAGCTAAGTCTGGGTTAAAAAATCTATTATTGATATCATATTCTTTGTGACTCCCAAAATTAACTTGAATCATTTTAACTGTTCCAACAAGTCCCTTGTCAACTTCATCTTTTATTGTTTTCCATAATGGCATATGTAAAACAGTCATTGCTTCCATTAGCACTAATTCATTGTCCTTAGCCAATTGGATTAGTTCTTCTAACTCTTCATTGTTAACTGTGATAGCTTTTTCCGAAATAACATTTTTCCCTGCCTCAAGTGACTTTTGAATTATTTCTGAATGTACATGATGAGGTGTAGCTATATAAATAATATCTACTTCTTTATCATTTAATAATTCATCTAAAGAGTAATATATTTTTTTAACTGGGTATTTTTTCATAAATTCTTTTAACTCTTTTGAATTTGTACTCGTTATCGAATAAATTTCTCCATGTTTATCACTTAGAGTTTGTGCCATCTCTCCAGCAATCCATCCTGTACCTACAATTCCCCAATTATATTTTCCCATTCTTCTTCTTCTCTCTCTCTATTTTTATGTATGTGCTTTACGTTATCATCATTGTATAGAACTTCTGTAATTTCATTCAAAAAAAAACTATGAGAAACTATCCCAGCTAATGAGTCTAAGACTATACTTATATATTCTGGAATATCACTATTTTTCCATTGAACATCAATTAAATAATTTCCATGTCTTGTTTTTATTGGCATATTATTTGAAATCCTTAAATTAAAATCAGCATTATAATTTAATAATTTTTTTCTAATTACTTTCATTGAATTTGGCAAGATTTCACAACAAATCGGTAATTCTGTTTTTTTAGGATCATATAGTTTATCTTTTGTTACAAGTAAAACATAATGTTTAGAGACTTGAGCCAACATTTTCTCTTCAGTTTGTATCCCTCCTCTTGTTTTCAACGCTTGAAACTTTCTATTAATCCAATCACAGCCATCAAAAGTCCAATCGACTTGATCTACTTCTTCAAATTCAACTAAATTAAGACCCATTTGTTCACACAGAGTCTTTGTTTCGTTAGATACTGTCACAATTCTAATATGCTTAAGAGAACTTTTTTCTAAACTCTTCACAATTAATGATACGTTTCTTCCTCCACCCAAACCTATAGTTTGCCCATCTTTTATAAGATTTATTGCAAAGTTCGCGATATTTTCTTTCGTTATGATGCACCTCCGTGAAATTCATTTACACATTAACTATATCACGAAATTTTATTTTACGCAATTTTTTTAAAAGAAATTAAATTTTGTGTTTTATCTTATCTGTGCTATAATAATATATATAAAGGTTAATATTTATATTAAAAAAATAAAAAAGGATAGATAATGAATATACTCGATCAAATACAAGTTAATTTTCAAAATTTCTTTGAAAGTGAAAAAAAAATAGCTGAATTTATTCTGAAAAATCCTAAAAAAGTTATTGATATGCCTATTGCATTGCTAGCCAGAAACTCTAATGTAAGTGAAGCAAGTATTTCAAGGTTTTGTAAAAAATTAAATTTGACTGGTTTTCATCAATTAAAAATTGAGCTAGC
This sequence comes from Lactococcus sp. KTH0-1S, assembly GCF_052544945.1. NCBI lineage: Bacteria > Bacillati > Bacillota > Bacilli > Lactobacillales > Streptococcaceae > Lactococcus > Lactococcus sp. KTH0-1S. The sequence continues at coordinate 679,676 of NZ_CP195165.1, read as the reverse complement.
TAGAATACAAGACAACGAAAATATAGAAGTAAATAAAAACACGTCACTAAATGAATTAATTAAGAATATTAGCAAAATAAAAACTACTGAACTCATTGCTGCAACTGACAATTTGGATATAGATAATCTACAAAACATCATTAAACTTATAACTAATGTTAAACTCACTCATTTTGTTGCATCTGGGAATACTATTCCTGTAGCTCAAGATGCAAGTTATCGATTTAATCAACTAGGTATTACATCTGTTGTATTTGATGATTGGCAAGTACAAACAGCTTTTACTTTAAATATGCGAAAAGAAGATTTATTAATAGTCATTTCAAACTCTGGCGAATCAAAGTCTTTGATTAAATTAATTAATATTGCAAAAGAAAAAAAAATTCCTACCATTTCAATAACTAATCATCCTGATTCTCCTATTGCACGACTTTCTAATTTCCATCTAACAAGTTTCAGTAGAGATTATTTCTTCCATAATGACTACTATTTCTCTAGACTCTCAGCAATGTATCTGATTGAATTAATTTTTCTGATACTTTCCCAAGATAAGAGTAGATTAGAAAATATAAAATTGCATGAACAAATTATTTCTGAAGCTAAGCTTTGATTTTTATCTAAATGAAAAAATATAATTAGATATGGAAGGTAGAAAAGGTGGTTGATAATAATATAGATAATACAGTGGATAAAAGAACTGCTTTAGGAATAATATCCATTGGATTTATAAGTTTTTCGGGTATAATTTCAGAGACAAGTATGAATGTCGCTTTCCCCAGTTTAATGAAGTTTTTTAATGTCAGTTTAAATACTGTACAGGGACTCACTAGCTTTTATTTGCTAGATGTGGCAATTGTTATGACTTTAAGTGCTTTTCTAAAACAGAAATTTTTAGAAAGACAACTTTTTTTTATGGCTTTAGGAAGTTTCTTACTAGGTAGCATTATATGTATTTTTAGTATCAACTTTCCAATGCTACTTTTAGGTAGACTTTTTCAAGGTATTTCTACTGGTATAGGAACTCCTCTTTTGTTTAATGTAATTTTGGAGCGTATTCCTCACAAAGTTATTGGATTATGGATGGGTATTGGAAGTTTAATTATTTCAATAGCTCCATCAATTGGACCATCTTACGGAGGCTTATTAGTAAGTACTGCAGGTTGGCGATGGATTTTTATCGGATTACTCACTCTACCAATTATTGCTTTATTCATAGGTAATCGAAATCTTAGTAATTCTATACGTATTAAGAACATAGTAAAATTAGATCTAGTAGCATTTATCCTGTTATCAACAACTTTGACTAGCTTTATTCTAGGAATAAATAGTATAGCTAAAGGTAATATTAATATAGTTCTATTGATTGTTTTCTTACTCGCTTTAGGTATGTATATATGGCGAAGCCTTACTTCCTCAAAAACTTTTCTAAATATTAGAATATTTTCAAATTCTTTTTTCAGTTTTTCTTTGTTATTTTTTGGGATTTATCAATTTTCAAATCTAGCTGTTAATTTTATTATTCCAATATTTTTAGAGAATTCAAAAGGAACTGGTAGTTTATTAGCTGGTTTTTCAATGTTACCGGGTACATTAATTGGAGCTCTTTTTAATCCTAAAGTAGGAAAATTATATGATGCTAAAGGACCTAAGCTTGGGATAATCTTTGGTAATGTATTACTAGTCATCTCTTTATCATTTTTATCTATAAATACAGGTCAGTTATCTTTTCTAACTATCATGTTCCTCTATATAGGATTTACAGTTGGTAGAAACTTTCCTATGAATACAATAATTACAAATACACTTGATAAAATATCTTTGTCAGATAAAACTAATGCTAACGCTTTCTTTCAAACAACAAACCAATTTTTAGGATCTTTAGGAACTTCAGTTGCTAGTCTCGTTGTTTCAAATTCAATAAGTCTAGAAAAAGGTACCCATAATTTATTTATTTTATTGCTTTGTTTAGCACTATTTAATTTTATAGGTGTCTTCAAAATATTAAATAAAAAGTCTTTAGATTAGAGTTCTGTCATTTTTACTGACTTTCAGCTATTATTTATATTGTAGTTACTCAATTTATTTAATATAAAAAATATAAAGTCACTAAGAATTTTTAGTGACTTTTTATTTTATAAGTTTTTCATTTTTTAGATAATGCTTCATGATTTTTGTATTTTAAATTTTGCCCACTATTTTCCCACTAAATTTTATTTTAGTTTCAATAATTCAATGCTACATAGGCATTCAGTAATATTCCCATATTTGAAATATTTTTGGGCATTTCAACTTTTCTTATTCTAAATAAGATAATACATAATTTGTGAAATGCTGCCTTCCAATAAAAGAACTTTCGATTATGTTGCAAAAAGTTAAAAGATAACAAAAAACTGAAACTTTTTTATAGTTATAATATTGGCTTAATATTTACAATTACCATTATATTTTGTTGAACTACATGCGAGAAATAAATGGATTTTATATAATTATTTTTTTGTAAATAAAGAATATGCTAAATAAAAATTTCCTAATGTTGCTGAACCATTTTCTTTGACAGTTGGTAAGCGAATATACTTTTCTACAGAACAAGGCAGATCTATATAATTATTAAGCATAGAAATGAAATGTTTTTGTGTAAGTGATATCATATTTGATTTTTCCATTACACCACCTCCCAAAATTACACACTCGGGAGCTAATGTCAATGTTGCATTAATAGCCGCTTGAGCGATATAATAGCTTAAGATATCCCATATAGAGTCATCTGAAGGGATTTTTTCCCCAAGTATTCCTGTCCTTGCTTTAAGACTCGGACCCGCCGCAACTCCTTCAAGACAATCACCATGGAAGGGACAGATTCCCTCAAAAGTAAAATCATCTTTATGACGATTTATTCTCTGGTGCCCCATTTCCGAATGCCCAATACCACCAATAAAATATCCATTTTGAATTGCTGCCCCTCCAATACCTGTACCAATTGTTAAATAAACAAGATTTTTTATTCCTGTATTTTTCATTTCACCATAGGCAGATGCGTTTACATCAGTAGTAAAATATATTGGAATATCAAGTGCTTCTTTTAATTGCCCAACTAAATTTATATTTTTCCAACCAACTTTTGGCGTCGAAGTGATGTAACCATACGTTTTACTTGAAAGATTTAGATCAATAGGCCCAAATGATCCTAAACCAATGGCAGAAACTCGGTTTTCTTTAAAATATTTAATCGTCTTACTTATAGTTTCTTGTGGCGTAGTAGTAGAAAATTTGCATTTTTTTATAATATTAAAATGTTCATCTGCAATAGCAAGTACAAATTTTGTGCCACCAGCCTCAATTGATCCATAGTTTACGGACATAGTTCTCTCCCTCTAGTTCAATAATAGAATCTTTTCTCCAACTTTGATATCAACATTTTCACTCAATGGCAAAATCTCATTGTAACTTGCTGAATTGGTAATAACAATAATCACAGTATCATCGAATCCACTCTTCTTGATTTCTTCTTTATCAAAAGATCCTAGTAAATCCCCTGCTTTTACTTTCTGGCCAACTTTAACATTTTGTATGAATCCCTTACCATTCATTGAAACAGTATCTATTCCAATATGTAAAAGAACTTCACCTCCATTTTTTGTTTTTATACCGTAAGCGTGACCTGTTTCATAAGCAATAATAACTTCTCCGTCGGCTGGTGAGAAAAGTTCTCCAGATTTAGGCTTGATTGCAATACCTTTTCCCATAATTTCTTTTGAGAAAACAGGGTCACTTACATCAGACAGAGGAATCACAAATCCATTTATTGGGGCAAGGAGTTCATCACTTTTAACTGGATCGATAATAACTTTCTCAGGTTGGTATTGAGTTGTTGCGTTCTGTTTATTTTTTTCTTTCGTAATAGATTTAGCTTCCATCCGCCGACCATAGATTGAGGTAACAACAAAAGCAATAAGAAAGCTAATAAATATCGAAATCATAAATTGTAAGTTATACCCAGCTTTAATAGAGATAAAGCCAATTAATCCTGCGGATCCTAGACTAACCGCAAGGACATGGAATAATCCCATAAATAATGAACCAATCGCTGAAGCCCCAAGAGCAATAAAGAACGGATATTTTAGTTTTAAATTAATCCCAAATAACGCAGGTTCAGTAATACCCAGGATGGCAGATACACCAGCTGGAGCTGCAAGAGCTTTTGTCTTAATGTTTTTAGTAACAAATAAAATTGCAAAAGTTGCACCAGCTTGAGCCATATTTGCGCAGGCCGCAACTGGAAAAATAAAGTCTCCACCAATACCACTGTGTTGATAGTTTGTGATTAACATTGTTTCAATGGCAGGAAAACTCTGATGTAATCCAGTTACTACTATTGCGGAGTAGAAGCCTCCAAACACAAGCATTCCTAGTGCTCCTAGTGTGTTATAAAGTCCAACCAAACCATCTGTCAAGCCATTTGATACAAAACGAAGTGCTGGTCCTACAATAGTGAATGTGAGAAATCCAGTTATGATGACTGAAAGCAACGGAGTAAATGTGAAGTCTATAGCATCGTTAAGGTATTTATGAAAGAATCTCTCAAGTTTAGCAAGGATAAAAGCCACCCCAATTACAGGAAGAACTTGTCCTTGATATCCAGCCTGAGCAACTTTAAAACCAAATATATCCCAATAAGTCATTGTATGATTAGAAATTGCTTCAGCAACATTATATCCATTAATAAGCCCAGGCATTACCATAATCATACCTATAACAGCACCTAAATATGGATTTCCGCCAAACCTTTTTGTGGCAGAATAACCTATTAAAATTGGCATGAATGTAAATGGTGCGGCACTCATAGTATTAACAATATCAGCAAATCCTTTCCACATAGGAAACATTTCAACAAGTGATTTCGTCGCGAAAAGATGTTCAGCTGTTAGCGCATTATTAAGAGCCATTAACAGACCACCAGCTACAAGAGCTGGTATCAAAGGAACAAAAATATCAGAAAGCAGCTTTACAAGTGCCATTACTGGATTTTGTTTTTTTTGACTTCCTGCGATCTCTTTGAGATCTGCAGTTGATGCCTCACTTATTCCTGTAAGTTTAATAAATTCTTCGTATACAGTGTTAACATCACCTGGCCCTACAATAATTTGATATTGACCAGCTGCTTCAAAAGTCCCCTTAAGATCTGGGTCATTATCTAGAGCCTCTTGATCAATAACGCCAGTATCTTTTAGTACTAAACGTAGTCGTGTCGCACAATGTGCAGCTCCTTGAATGTTATCACGCCCAACTGCATTTAAAATGCGTTCAGCTACCTGCTTATGATTCATAATTTTCTCCTCAAATAAAATGATTTCGCTTACAGAAGTTATTTTATCATTTTTCTGATATATGTCAAGCGTTTGCCATATTTTTTTATTTTTTATTTTTCCGCGCTTATTTATATTGATTTTTTTGTAAAAAACGTTTATCATAAATATATATAATTTAGTAAATGAGGAAAAAAAATGAAATGGTCTACCAAACAACGATATCGTACCTACGATAGTTATTCTGAAAATGATTTACAGAGTTTACGCAAACTGGCACTAAAATCTCCTTGGAAATCAAATTTTCATATTGAACCAGAAACTGGACTTCTTAATGATCCAAATGGATTCTCTTATTTCAATGGAAAATGGCATTTGTTCTACCAACATTTCCCTTTTGGGCCAGTACATGGTTTAAAATCATGGGTACATCTGGTCTCAGATGATCTCGTCCACTTTGAGAAAACAGGGCTAGTCCTTTATCCAGATACAAAATATGATAATGCTGGAGCTTATTCTGGGTCCGCTTTAGCTTTTGAAAACTCCTTATTTTTAATATATACGGGTAATCACAGAGGCAAAGATTGGGTTAGAACTCCATATCAACTCGGAGCAAAAGTTGACAAAAATAATCAGTTAATCAAATTCACTGAACCACTAATTTTTCCTGATTTTTCTCAAACAACCGACCATTTTCGAGATCCCCAAATTTTTTCGTTTCAAGGACAAATTTATTGCTTAATTGGTGCTCAAAGCTCTCAAAAAAATGGTATAATCAAACTTTATAAAGCAATAGAAAATAATTTAACTGATTGGAAAGATTTGGGAAACTTAGATTTTTCAAAAGAAAAAATGGGTTATATGATTGAATGTCCGAACCTTATATTTGTCAATGGTAGATCAGTATTAGTTTTTTGTCCACAAGGACTAGATAAATCGATTGTTAAATATGATAATATATATCCTAATATGTATGTTATTGCGGATGACTTTACTACTGGTTCAAAAAATCAGCTAAAAAATGCAGGACAACTAATTAATTTGGATGAAGGTTTTGACTGTTATGCTACGCAGTCATTTAATGCACCTGATGGCTCTGCTTATGCCATTTCATGGCTAGGTTTACCTGAGACATCATACCCCACTGATAAATACAATGTCCAAGGTGTCTTGTCCATGGTTAAGAAGCTTTCAATAAAAGACAACAAATTGTATCAATATCCAGTTGAAAAAATGAAAGAATTAAGACAAAAGGAACAAGATTTCTTACTAGCAGATAATAACATTATTACATCTAACTCTTATGAACTTGAGGTCGATTTTCGTCAGCAAACCTCTACACTTCTATCTTTAATGACAAATGAAAAAGGGGATAGTGCACTTAAAGTTGAGATAGATAAAGAAAATAATACTATTACACTTATAAGAAATTATGAAAAACGTTTGGCACATGTTAAAATAGAAAAAATGAATGTATTTATTGATCAATCAATTTTTGAAATTTTTATTAATGATGGTGAAAAAGTATTATCAGGTCGTGTATTTCCAAATAAGAATCAGTATTCGATTAGAAGTCAAAATCCGATAAAAATAAAATTATGGGAGCTAAAAAAGTGATTAAACTTGAAGATGTTGCAAATAAAGCTGGGGTTAGTGTAACGACAGTTTCGCGTGTTATAAATCGTAAAGGATATTTGAGTGACGCAACAATATCAAAAGTAGAAAAAGCAATGCAAGACTTGCATTATATTCCAAACGCAGCCGCACGTTCTTTGCAAGGAAAGTCTTTAAAATTAATTGGGCTAGTATTTCCAACTATAAAAAATATTTTTTATGCAGAATTGATTGAAAAAATTGAGCAAGCTCTTTTCAAACGAGGTTACAAAGCTATGTTAGCAACAACAGAACATGATGAACAAAAAGAGCGAGACTATCTTGCCTTATTACTTTCTAACCAAGTTGATGGAATTATTTATGGGAGTCATAATTTAAAAGCACATGATTATATAGCAATTGAAGCACCTATTGTTGCTTTTGACCGTTTATTAACCCCTGAAACGACTGTTGTTAGCTCTGATAATTTTGAGGGAGGAATCCTAGCTACTAAAGCTTTGATTAACTCTGGAAGTAAAAAAATCGCCATATTTACTGGGAACGATAATACCAATTCTCCTACATATTTAAGGCGTGATGGATATCTGCTTGAGCTAGAAAGAAATCAATTAAAGCCTCATATAATAAAAATTCCTTCTCAATGGACTCTTCTTCGCAAAAAAGTTGAGATCAAAAAAATACTAGAAAACAACGATTTTGATGGTGTATTTTGTACAGATGATTTAACAGCTATATTAGTAAAAGATCTCGCCTCAAATTTAAAAAAATCACTTAATGTGGTAGGTTTTGATGGAACTGAATTTATAGAAAACTACTATCCTAACCTAACAACGATAAAGCAACCAATAAATGATTTAGCAGAACTCTTAGTTGATTTAATCATACGAAAAATTGATGGAGATAACATTGACATTACATATCAACTTCCTGTTCAGCTACATTATGGTATAGATTAAAAATATACTTTACTTCTTCAAAAAGACACTGCTTGAATTCTGCAGTGCCTTTTATTTTATATACTTTTCTATTTTTTTATGTCAACATTATACATACTATTTCTTTTTTAATATGAAATGGCCTTTGAAAATATCGAATAGTAACTTTCCAATATTGTTACCCTTCTCTTCTCGAATAGGTAATTCACTTGACGCTACTGCATATGTTTGAGTAATTAAATAAGCATATTGTTCGTAATTTAATGAAGTAAAAATTAACCCTATGTTTGTTCCGCCTTTTTTTGGTATAATTCGCCTGATAACACTCTCTAATTCATAGCCATTTACGGAAAGAATAATCTTTTGCTCTTCCTTTAGTTCTATTTTATTATTACACTCTATTGTTATACCAGCACCTAATTCATTCCAGTCCATCACTTTGCAATCTATAATTAAATGACTCTCTTTATCCAAAAGTTGAGCTTCTTTAGAGCTTAGAAATCTTTCTGATTTTCTAAATCGAGGTCTTTCAAACGGAACTAAAACCGCAAAAATTAAAATGAAAACATTATATAATAACCAAAATGCATTTATATATATCGCATCTTTCCCAGATTCAAATGGTAATATGTTAAAAATTACAAATATTGATTTACATAGTGCAATAATAGAAAAAAAGAGTATTATCAAAAGTGGTAAAGATAAGCGCCAGTTATAATATTTTTTATTAGTATTATAGCCTTTATTAGTAACTGTAAATCCTTTTTTACTTTTTAAAACTGCATCACTAATTACAGAGTAACTGATGAATGGAGCCATAACAGTTTCATAAATATTTGTTAATAAAATACTTTGAGTTCCTTGACTAACTCTATTAAATGCAAGCTGAGATGCTATAAAGGATGGTAACCAAAAAGTTAATATACCACTGAATCTAGCATTCAAACTGTAAAATCCAAAAAGAACAAACCATAAAGGTGCCAGCATAAAGATCATTTTATATATTCCCGAAAACCAATAATGAATGCCATCCATATACAGCAACTTTTGAACTTTATTTAACCCTTTAATTTTTAACGGCAACCACTTTCTTGCTACTTGAATATTTCCTCTTGACCAACGATCTCTCTGCTTAATTAAATCTGAAAAGTTTTCAGGAGCTAAACCACTTGCCAAATTCTTATTAACAAATCTAGTTTTCCAGCCTTTTGCTTGGATAAACATTCCGGTGGCTAAATCTTCTGTTATTACACCTGTAGAAAAACCTCCAATGCTTTCGAGAGCTGCTCTTCTAAAAACAGCATTGGATCCAATATACATAACTGAGTTATATATATCTTTTTGATTTTCTATACGACGCATGAAAAAGTCTTGATCATTATTTAGATTTTTTTCAGAAAAAAAATTGAATTGATAAGGATCATTATTAAAGAATGTTTGAGGTGCTTGAATAAATCCCATTTTTGAATCTTCGAAATATCCTACCGTCTTTTCTAAAAAGTCCACCCTGGGCACCATATCAGCATCCAATGTAACTACTAAATCTCCTTTGGTTTCCTTTAAAGCATTATTCAAATTTCCAGCTTTTGCATTTTCATTGTTATCTCTTCTAATATATTTAACATTCAGCTCTTTAGCAATGAGTGCAATTTCTTCCCTATCTCCATCATCCAGAACGTATATCTCAACTTTTCTTAAATCAGGATATCTAACCTTCTTTGAAGCGATGATTGTTCTTTTTAATATTGAGCTAGACTCATTATATGTTGCAATAAATATATCTACTGTGGGATAGTTGGGGTGAAGTTCTACTAATTCCTTATCTTCTTTTGTATTTTTTTTCCAAAATAAAAAGTAAAATGTGATTGATAAAACAAAAGAACCTATCTCAGCTATTAAAAGTGATAATCCTAGTAAAACACTTATAGCAGAACCATGAGGTAACGTATAAAGAATTCTCCAAACAATATATATTGTCATAGTTATAATGTATAAGCTGATTAATATATTTTTAAAAATAAATAATAAATAAAATAAAAATTGAAGTTATAATAAAAAACAAATGATTTTCCAAAGCTTTTCCTTTACTCTTTAAATAAATTGACTAGATTTAATAGTAATAATAAAATTACTTACCTACCACTAATTGATTTCTTCCATTTTCCTTAGCTTTATATAAAGCGTCATCCGCACTTGAAATGTAATTTTCAATATTTGAGAATATCTTTATATGGGATACTCCTATGGAAACAGTAATACCTCTTACTTCTCCATCCAATAGCATTTCATCGATGTCTATTTTTTGAACTGCTAATCTAATTTTTTCTAATTTATTTTCAACCTCTACAAAATTTATTTCTTCAAAGACGAGTGAAAATTCTTCCCCTCCTATACGGTAGCAATTTATTTTATTTCCCTCAAAAGATAATAAAACTTTGCTCACTTCTAATAAGACTAAATCACCAACTAAATGATTAAATGAGTCATTAAATACTTTAAAATAATCAATATCCAAAATAGCTAAAGAAAAAAATTTTTTCTTTTTCTGTAATACTTCTAGTTTAGCTTGGAATTCACTTCTATTTTTCATTTTTGTTAGGTAATCATGAGTAGCCTTCTTCTGCATCTTTTTTATATCGTTTATCATATAATAAAGGACAAATACCAATATCGTACTTATGACATATAAATGCAGATAAATATTTATGTCCCTAAGTGGATTTTTAATAATTATAGCATTCAAAAAATTCCCAATTAATAAACAGTAGTAATTCAAAATTAAGAGTTGAATAATATCACTATTAATTTTACTCACAATATATTTTAGCATGGGTAAGGTAAATACCAATAGTACACTATAACAAATAGCAATAGGTGTATGATTATCTATGCCCCAAAATAATCTTAAAACCATTAATAATAGAGTGCTCGTTATAGTAACTTTATTTCCAAAATATTTAACAGTAAATGCTAATAAAAGAAATCTTAAATCATATCTAGCACCACCAATTTCAATTGCAAAGTACAATAAAAAAATCCCTACAATAGTTACAAAAATTGAATTAAAAAAAGTTCCCTTGTCTTTCAAAAAAGAATGAAACTTGTTATAATTCACATAATAGCTTAAGTAACCATAAAGAGAAACTAATAAAATGCTCATATTTGCTAAAATACTAATAAACATTCAACACTCCCTAAATTTATAAATACAAAATTAAAAAAATCTTTTTATTTACTTAAAGCAACATGACTTTTACCTTCACCAAATAGAAATCCCTGTTGTAGTCTTATCCCCATATTTAATAAGCATGAGGAAAATATTTTACACTCAATACCTTCAACCACAAATTCCTTATCAAATTCTTTCGCCAAATGAAACCATGCTTCAATAAATAATATTAAAGTTTCTTTTTTTATATCTCGAAAAGGCAATATGGAAAATTTTATACTAGAAACTTGTTCTATATGTTTGATGACAAAGTCTATATCATTTGTTCCATTCCCGACATCATCAATTACAAAATTATATCCAAGCATAACTAATTCAGCATATCTTGATTTGAATACCATATCAAGATCAAATTCTAAAAAATTTCTATGTTCAGTTAACTCAATTTTTATTCTATTTGAAAACTCTTTTAACTTATAAAAAAAATCAAAAATTATAGGTTCCTTCCATTGTAAGGGATCAATGTTTATAGCCAAATTAATATTTTTATTTCTAACTAAGATATCATTAAGTTTTTCAAAATACCACTTCATAAACATTTGGTGTTTTTCAGGTGAAAATAAAATTTCATTAAATTCCTTATTTGGAAAACGCCTTTTATCCTGAGATCGAAGTAGAACCTCATATTCTAAAATTTCTAATGTTCCATTATTTTTAATATTTACTATTGGTTGATAAATAAGATAAAATAAATCATTATAGTCTTGCATCTACACATTCTCCTATATCTTTACTTTTACATTGGGATGAATATTTAAGTAACTTCTGCTCATTATTATAATTGTTATTTTCAATTAAAATATAAATTGTAAAATTACTTTACAACTATAAAAATAGATACTATAACTATGTACTTTAAAAGCCTTTATCTGTATTATACCAATTTGTAAATTATTTATTTTTTATAATATAATAAATTTTTGGTCAATTTAAATAATTTTATTTATTATTAGTTTATATTTTTGGCTTCTACTAACTTATATTTCAAAAAATTCCTATAATTTACTATCTTGATTAAAATTTATTTAACATTTTATCTTTATGAATCCATAAAAATATTAAAAAGCAAAGTCTATACCACAATGAAAACTTTTTGTTAATATTATAATTGTAAAAATTTTTGCTGGCTATTTTATATAATAAAAGATAGAGTTTACTTTTAAGCTTTCTTTCGCTACATTTTTCCAATCTTAAAAATATAGGATATAAAATAAAATAGTTTGTATGCTATTGATTGAAAAAACTAGTTGAATAATAAATATTTATGCCTCTAAGATTTATATGTAAATTTGATTTAATATTTTCAACTACAAAAACCTACTGTAAATTTACAGTAGGCTTATGATAAAGTAGTTGCTGTATAGTTTTGCTTTGGTTCATTTTATTATTATCAACGATACATCTTTTAATTCTAGGTTAAAATGCACTTTATATGTCTATCAAAAATAATAAAAAATCCAAGTATTTATACTTGGATTTTTTATTGTTTAATTTTCTCTTTTATATAGAAACTCATATTCTTCACAAATAACTGGCATATCAGTTTAAAAATGTTATATGCTTTAAAGAATCTCTCATGAGCTTGACACCAATAACTCCAAAAGAAAAAGTGTAAGTCGATAGGAAACCACTTTATAAAAAATTACTGAGAAAAGAAAACTAACGACGAAAACATTATTCTTAGAGTAAGAACTGTCACATATTGATAGAAATTTTATTCAAACTTATGAGTCTAAAGGTACTTTGAATAAATTACTATAGACAGAAATAAGAGATAAATAGCAAAAACATATTAGGTCGAATTACCATAAGAAAAAATACTTTATCTAATCTTTTTTTTAGATAATGCCACAAGAATTATTGTGGATAAAACAATCCACCCTACGGCAGCTATCAGATAAGCACACCGCCCAGTTATCATAAAATTAACAGGTAAAGCAATAGGACACCAATAAGCTGCTAATAAAACTTTATTACTGGCAAAAATAATGAGTAATATTTCAATAATCGCGATAATCATGCTCCCTCCTCGATTGATTATAAAAGTCAATAAAAGATGAAAATGATTAAGAAAAATTGCCATCAACCAGCTAGCTGTTGCGATCATCATTCCTTGTTGCCCTACTGCCTGTGAAACTCCCGTAATTATCCAGATCATTGCTGATGGAAAGAACAAAAGGAAATCCACTACTATTAGCTTTGATAACCAAATTCTGCTACTTTTTTTATTTACATTTATTTCTTGGAAATGATTGGCCAGACTCTCCTGTTCAAAGATTAGAATAGACAAAATTGTAACCAGTAACGGAAAAAACAAAAAAATCATGAGCGACAAATCAGTCATTGAAACATGACTTCTTCCAAAAGCTAAATAAATAGGAACCGTTAAAAGCTCTAATAAAGTAAAGAGAAAAACTAAATAAAACCCTAAGCTATTTTTTAATTTGAGACATTCACTTCTTATCATGTTCTATCACTCCTTTAAGTAAATACGAAACTCCTATCGTTACAACTATGGAAAGTCCAACTGGTAATAAAACTTCCCAAATACTGAAATTTATCTTCCCTGTTAACAAATCTCCTGATGGTTTGATATTTAACAAACTTTCTGTAACTTTATAGTGATAAGTGTATGGTAGCAAGAACCATACTGGAGTTTGTGCAACAAAAGGGGCAACAATTAAACAAATCAAGGTATTCGCAGCTAACAATACGTAGGTATTAATCCACTTGAAAATCAAGTATATAAAGGGTAAATTCCAAGAAGCTGCTAGTAATATAGCAATCAATGCCACACTTACTTTCATAAAATCCACCACTACAATACCTTGAAACACAAAAGCAACCAAATAAAGCAAAATAATCAAGACTATGCTCGCTAGTATACCTCTTAGCCAAATCAACAACATTTTGGCCAAATGAATTTTCCAACTCAGCTTTTTCCATTTCACATTTTGAAAATTTCCAGCTTGCTCCTCTGATTTTTTATCATAAAGAAAAAGCAAACTCATCAAAAGGAATAAAAAACCAGCTTCCCACCAATAAATTGAAAAAACACTAAAAATCTGTATTCCACCCATAAGAAATGCTATAAATAGAGTCACAAAAGGGATAATTAATACCAATCTAAGAGTTCCTGATTTTTTTAATTTTATTGCTTCTGATGCTATTATTCTTTTCATATCACATTCCTCCATGCACAATCTTAAAGAATAACTGTTCAATGTCGTCTTCTTTATTGTTCGCATGATTATAACGAATCTTACCTTTGTTCAAAATAATAATTTGACTAGCTACTTTACTTATTTCGTGTAACTGATGACTAGAAATCAAGATTGTCACACCTTTAGCTTTAAGTTTTAAGATTAAGTTTAACAACTCCGCAATACCATCAGGATCCAAACCATTAGTAGGTTCATCAAGAATTAAAAATTGAGGTTCTGTAAGAATAGCCATACCAATTCCCAAACGTTGTTTCATCCCTAAAGAGAATTTTCCTGCTCTTTTCTTTCCTGTTTCTGCCAAACCAATCACTTCTAGAGTTTCATGAATTCTCTTATCTGAAATTCCAAAAAGCAAAGCCTTAGTTTTAAGATTATCGAAAGCAGATAAATTCATATATATTGCTGGAGCCTCGATTAAGGCTCCAAGTTGATTATTTGTCTTTTCTTGTCCATCAAAAAAAATTTTTCCAGTATCTGCAGAAATTAAACCAAACAAAATTTTCATCAAAGTTGATTTTCCTGCACCGTTAACTCCTAATAAACCACAGACTGTTCCAGATTTAATATCAAAACTGATATCTTGTAGCACCTGCTTTTCTTTATATGTTTTAGAAAGATTTTGAATTTTTACCTGCATTATATTTCCTCACTTTATTTTATGTTTAAAAAAAGTATATAAAACAATTTTCAGAATCTATTCAGAAACAAAAAAAGTAATCCTTAGAGATTACTAAATTACTTTTTTATTTTTAGGATAACTTCTGCCCCACCTTTTTGAGGATTACTGAGAATTAAGTTTCCTTGATGTTTTAAAGCTACACCTTGAGCAAAAGATAGTCCAATCCCATAGTGTTTCCCACTACGTCCAGTATCTTCTGTGAAAAATAGTTTTCCAGCATTTTTTTTTGCTTGTTCAGAAAAAGGATGACCATTATTCCAGATTTCAAAATAGAGATATTTTTCATCATCATAAATACTCAAACTAACTATTTTTTCACCCTCTTTAGCATACTGACAGGCATTAACAAAGATATTGATAAGTGCTCGACTTAAAGCTAATGTATTTCCGTAAAAAGTGGTTAAATCTGTTTTTTTAACTAGCTGATAATCCACTTGATAAGTTGTTGACAACTCTTCCAACTCAACTGATAAATCTATCAAAAAATCCTCCAGGGAGATTCTCGCTTTGTAATCATTTTCATCATTCAAAAGTTTTGTATAACTAATCATTGTGTTAAAATACTTGTCAAAAACAGTTAAACTATTTTTCATTGACTCAATAAAATCAGCTTGTTGTTCATTTACTACAGTCATCTCTAGCAGTTCAATATTTCCTTTTAATACTGTTAAAGGTGTCTTAACATCATGTGAAAGTGCAGCAACCTGGAAGGATAAATCATGCTTTTCATGACGCTCCGCTTCAATAAGGAAAGCTAACTCCTTACTTTTCGAATATAAGTTATTCAGAACCTGATCAAATTCAATAATTTTTGATTCCTCTTGTTCAGGAAAAGTAGTTATTTCCCCCATCTTCAATGCAATCTTTTGAACGGCTTGAAAATTCTTAGAAAATTCTCTAATGAGATGATAGACAGAAAAAATAATGAGTATTATTTCACCAAGAAAAAAGAAAAGGTAAGTAAATTGATTATAAGAAATTGAACGAAGCGTATGATTTGTAAATTCTGGCATACTGTTTTGTCTTAAAACAACTGAAAAATGCTTATTGCTTGAATAAGTATAAGTAATTTCTCCTTCTGTAATATTATGTGAAGACTGTTTTGAAGCTACAAAACTAGGTACATCCGACTTGACATAATGTCCTCCCAAAATTTTACTTGTATCATTGTCAAAAATAATATAATCATATGGGTAGTGTTTCATATCACGTTCGATATCAGAAATAGTTAAATTATCTGAATCTAAAGATAAACGAATAGTTTCTGAACCACTGATTTGTCCAATTTGTCGTAGAAAGAAAGTCAAGCCCAGTAACAACAGGATAAGTAGACAAGTACCTATGATAATTTCAATGACAGCTTGCCATATCCGTCGACGCATTGAATATTTTTTACCCATGCCACTGATACCCAAGTCCCCGAACCGTTTTTATCGGATTAATATCGTATGGTGCAAACTTACTCCTAATCTGATAAATATACTCCGAGATTGACCGAAAAAGTGCATTAGAATATTCATCATATACGTCATCATAAATATCCTCTCTCGTATAAACTTTAGAAGTTCGTTGTGATAGTAATTCAAGAATATCATATTCACGACAAGTCAGTGGAATTGTTTGACCATTGACACAGACTCGCCTTTCTTCTAAATAAAATGTAATTGGTCCTAAATCTCTACGAATCTCTGAAAAAACATGAACTGCATGTTTATTGCGTTCCTCTCGCTTTATATTTGCTTCCACTTTTGCAACCAACTGTTTAAGGCTAAAAGGCTTAGTAATATAGTCATCCCCACCAATACCTAAGCCATTTATAATATCCTCTTCTGTATCTTTCGCACTAACAAAGATAATTGGAGTTGATATTTCTCTGCGAATCCTTTTACAAATTTCTGTCCCTTCAATATTTGACATCATGATATCTAACAAAATCAAATCAAATCCCTGAAAATCAGTAATATCCAAGGGAAGTGAAATGTTTTGATGCGTCGCAACTTCATAGTTTCTCATTTCTAATGCTGTCTTCATTAATTTTAAAATTTCCTGATCATCATCAACTATTAAAATTTTATACACCACTTTACCTCCGATTGTTTAGTACTCATTACTTCATTATACCATTCATTCTGAAGAAATATAATCTATCAATTTTTAGTCTTTCTTTTCAATATACCAAGGATTGAGATACACACTATACCTAAAGCAGGTAAAAAATCTTCTCCATCTCCAGTAACAGGTAAAATTTCTTGACTTCGTACAGAAACAGCACCTCTCGAATTTCGATTATTAGCCATTTTTTGATTAATATTATAATCAACTGAAATTACTTCTTTTGAAATGTTATGAAAATCATTTTTGATAGAAAAATTGTTATTTGTATTTCTTTGAATTTCTTTATCTTGTTCCTGTTTCATTGTATCCCTAGACTCTTTAAGATTCTCCATCGATTTATGGTTAATAGCATCATCCTGACCTTTATCTGTATCTAAGCTAAAAGCTTTATTTTTCCCATTCAATAAATCAACAATATTCAATACTCTATTCCCATTAACTTCTGGAGAATTCATTAGAAGAAACCTTTTTAGTTGGTTAGGATTCTTTATTCCATATTTATCAACTACTACTGCCAGTGCCCCAGATACTTTAGGAGCAGCAAATGAGTTGCCATAAACATATTGGTACCAGCCAGTATTAGTAGTTGTAAAAAGCCAATCTTTCAAATAATAACCCTGACTGACAAATTTATCTTGCCCATATTTTTTAAAATTGGCCGTTGTGCCAGCAGGAGCATAAATTGCATCCGCTCCAATATTACTAAAATCAGAAATATTACCATAACCATCTATTCCACCTACGGCTATTACATCCTCAAATACACTCGGTGCATCTACAACTTTTCCCGGAACCTTTATACTTCTGAAACGCTTAAGAAAGTTTATCATTGTTTGGTTATCTTGTATGTTTAAACTATCATTACCAAGAGCTGCGACAACAATACTTCCTTTTGCTGTTGCATAATTTATTGCTGACTTATAATTAAGATACTCTTGATAATCATTTGTTCCATCATCATACGATCCTGAAATCATAAGATACTGTCCAGCACTTATATTGATGACCTTGTTTCCATCATCCGCAGCTCTTCTTATTGCTCTAGCTACCCATTCCGATTTCGAAAGATTTTCACCAAATACTCTGTATATATTTACAGTAATCCCTGGTGCTACTCCTAAAATATTACCATTTGCTGTAATCTGACCTGCGACTTCCGTCCCGTGTCCCATTTTGTCCACAATATCACTTGGATTTCCAGTTTCATCAGGTTCTTCATTATCAAACCCTCCCTTAGGAACAAGATTTTTAAAATAATTTCCTAAACTATTTGACAAATCAGGATGTTCTTCCATGATTCCTGAATCAATAATTCCAACAGAAATTTTCTTTGAGGGCTGGTAGAGCGCATAGCTTTCTCCATTATTTGTCACATATTTCATATCCCACTGATAATCCCAAAAATCATGTGAATTTGTATAAACACTTGCTTTCTTTTCAGAAGAATTACTTATCAATAGAGGTTGCGCCTCTACTTTTTGATTTTTTAAAGGTTGTCTAAGAGATACCACTTCCTTAGCTTTACGATAAGATAGAGGAGAAGCAAAATTATCAATTACACCAGATGCATCTTTAGAATTTGATGGTTTTTCCTTAATAAGCTGAGAGGAAGTAACAAAGTTAGCTCTATTCTTCTTATTATCGAGGATTTTATTTTTTTGAATCGATGATGTTGAAACGACTACTTCACTTTGCTCAAGTAGCTCATCCTTAGATACTGGAACTGCTTCTTTATTTGTAACGCTATCTCTCTTACTGAATTCAGAACTAACTTGAGTTTCTTGCAACGAAACTTTCATTTCTTTTTGAACAGCTGATGTCTGTAATAAAGTTTTAGCAGCACCAGTTACATCCAATTCAGTCCTTGTTGTCGATTTTACTGTAGGTAACTGCTCCCCTAGATTAATCGAATCAGTCGTTGATCCCTCTGTTGAAGATAAAATTGCATTAGAATTATGATTAATTAATTCCGTATTAATATTATTTGAGAGTAACTGTTGTGAATTTGTTGTCTCCCCATGCACAGTTGCTGATAAACCCAACGAACAAACGATAAAAAGGAAACCTAGTATTTTTTTCACTCTAGTTTCCTACCTTCGTTGCAAGCTTAAAATCATCATTTATCTCAACGGCAAATGCTTCAGTAAGAGATTTTCCTCTAATAGAATGGATTTCGCCATAATCCCATTCCGTCCTACTCTGTTTAGAATTTGAACCATCCTTATCAATTCTCCCCCATTCAGACCTCGGGATACTTTTGCCACTAACTGAATCAAACACACGTACTTCAGCTAAAACATCCTGATATTCTCCCAATTCTTCATCAGATACGGTGGTGTCCGATATACTGTAAATATTTCCCATATAGTCAATTTTTCGTGAATCATTTTTATCAATAACAAAATTATCATCAGAAATATCGCTTGTCACATCAAAGTTTTGTAATCTCAAAGCTTTGACCGCCCCCTTATCACTTTCTGGAAGTATCTTATAGTATCTGTCGTTAATACCCATACATAGCGACTTGTCAGAAGCCTCATAAATATTATTTAAGACCAAAGTCACACTATTTTTGTTGCTACTTGATAAAAGTTTCTCACTTTTCATGTCAACAATCAACAGGTTATAAAATTTTACTTTGGAATTGTTAACGTTCTCCTGAGGAATCTCCTTATCAGTTACGAAATACGATTTATTATCATAAATAAAATTAGTATAACTTCCTTCGTCAAACCTCACCTTTTTTTGACTTGTTTGATAACACCCTGATAAACCTGTTATCCCTATTAAGGCCACAATAAGTATTAAATATTTTCTCATTTCCTCTTCCCTCCTTTCAAAAAATCATCAAAAAGTAACAGTGCTTGTCTCCAATAAGTAAAATTGATTGAATATTCAAATTTCGATAATACCAGTATACAGCCACTTATTCCTTCAAGAAAACCCGTGCCACTTTCATCTCCGTATTCTTCAAGAATTTGCTCACTATTAACATTAAATTCTTCTATGTATGAATCAAACTTTTTTGTATTTAATAGTCGCTTAAATAAAGAACAAATTTCTATTAAACCAGAATAGCCATGGCAAATCATATATGAATCAATACCAAGTTTTCTTTGCATAGCTGACTCTAATATTTTTTCTGCTTTATCTACAAAATAGTCATTATCCAGTGCTAATCCTCCGTATAAGTATAGCAGACTAATACCTGGACCTCCATAGCACCATGCATCTCTAATGAAACTTGCTTCCCTAATTACTTTCTCTTTTTTTAATTCATCTGCTACAAGTCCATCTTTCCATAGAAACTGATTTTTCCTTTCAAGTTCAAACTTTTCATAAATAAAAATAATTTTTTGCAAAGCTGACAATGAGGCTTCATTACTATATCCTTTTATGTGGGCATAAGCTAAGATACAGCCCGCTCCAGCAAGTCCATGTGCTAATCCCATATTCAAACAGCCTAGTGGATACATCTCACTTTCTGATTGAGACATCTGATTCTCCGATTTGATGTAAAGCGATATTAGTCCTTTGTTTTCTTTAGTCAGATTTGATAAAAAATTGATAATGAGTATTTTCAAATCATCATATTGCTCGTCGTTGATTAATAATAGATAGGAAAGTATCCCAGATAAACCTTCAATCACGTCATAATCAGGAGGAGTAATGTTTTCCAAATTAAATCCTTCAATTTTTTCTATGACGAAATATTCGATATATCTATTTAGGCTGTCAAGAAGATTCTTATATTTTTCGTCATCTTCTCGTAAATGTAGGATACTTAATGCAATGCCAGCTGCTCCCGAATAAAGCGATCCTGTTAAAAGCCCATATGTTGAAAGTTTGCTAACAATATATTCAATATAATTGTCTATCTTTTTCTGATATATCTTTGAGTTATCTTTATTTTTTAACTCCGCTAACATTAAAATTATACCAGGCAATCCTGTAGAGAGAGTCAACTCTCCGAAATCGAAGTTTTCTTTATTTTTTCTAGTTCTCTCATCCCATTGAGCAATAATTTTTTCAACATTTCTTTTTATATTTTTTTTATTCATCATTATCCTCATATTGCTCTGAATAATAAAGTTCTTGATAGTATTGACATCTTCTCAGAAGGACATCATGACTTCCAACATCTTCGACCTGTCCATCTTTCATAACCACGATTTTATTTGCTTTTCTGGCAGCATTCAAACTATGAGAAATGAAAATTGAAATATTATTTTCCGAAAGAGCAACAAAAAAATCAAATATTTCTTTTTCAGCTACAGGATCGAGTGCAGCACTTGGTTCATCTAAAATATAAATTGAAGCTTTCTTAAAGAATGTCCTTGCTAATGCAATTTTTTGCCACTGACCTCCTGAAAGTTGACGCCCTTCTTGAAACCAATTTCCTAACTGCGTATCAAGTACATATTGATTATTAGTTTTCAAAAAATCGAGTCCTAAATTATCTAGTACTTTTATAATTTTCTCATCTTCCCATTGAGAAGACAAATCACTCAATCCTATATTCTCTCTTATCGTTAACTCATACTTCACAAAATCTTGGAACAGCACCGATATGTTTTTCTGATAAAACTCCTCAGGCATCAAACTACTTCTCATTTTGTCGTATTGGATTATTCCCATAGTTGGTTGATATAATCCTGAAATTATCTTTACTAGTGTACTTTTCCCGGAACCATTTTTTCCTACAATAGCAGCTAATTCTCCTTTTTCAAAGGATAAATTGATATTCTTTAGTGCAAAGGCATTCGAATTAGGGTAAACATATGATAAATTAATTACTTTAACAGTTCCTATATCTTGATTGCATATTTCAGTATCTTCTATTTTTTTGTGAACTACACTTTCTCTCTTTAAAAACTCAAAAAGTTGTTCCATAAACAAACTAGTATTATAAATAATGTAAATATTTTGAATCATTGTTTGAGAATAAGTATTGATTTTAGAAATAGCTTGTATGAGACTTACCAAATTACCTATAAGAAGTTTTCCTGCTCTTACCGAAAGGATCATAGCAAATATCGTAAGAATATTTATCAAATTCAAAATGAAATCAAGAAAAATATTGAAATATGTCTTCTTACGAGCAATAGCTAAATCTTGGTTGATAAATCCTTTCTTTAATTTTCCAAATTTATGAATGAAGTAATTGCTAATATTATTTAATTTGATTTCTTTAAATGAAAAATCATGAGTCAATAAATATACAATATACCATGTTTCTCTTTCAGAACTTGCTCTCTGCCACTGGATTAAAAACTCTAATTGTCCCACTCTGAGAAAAAGTACCAAAGATAATACTGGAACAATAAGGAGTAAAATTGCTACCCCAATGTTCCATGTTCCAATAAAAAATAGACTAGATAGCAATGAGATAAACGATGAAAGCACAACAATGATAGCATTAAATAGCTGAAAAGGCTTGTAAGTGCTGTCTTGAGTAACTTTTTCTATGATATTATACATATCAGCCTGCTCATAATCACTTAATTCAAGAGATGAGGTAGTCCTCATGAGGCGCATATTGATACTGTAAGAAAGTCGCATATCAAATTTTCCACTAACATAACTTTCCAGCTGTCCCAGAACTGTTGTTATCACTTGAACAATAAAATAGATGATAATAATATAGATAAGATGTCTCCCTGAACCTAGCACAGAGTTTATTAAATCTTGATAAATAAAAAGACTAGCCAACGGAACAAAAGCTGTGATAGCATTTAGCACAATTAAATAAATTGCATAACGTTTTTCCAACTGAAAAATTAACTTCAAGGTGCTTGGAAGAGTAAGTAAAGTATTAAAAAATTGTTTTGATGTGAATTCTTTCACTTCATCCATCTATTAGTCCTCATTTCATGTATTCTTCCGAAACAAACAACCTTTGAAGTGTGTAATAAATTAATTTCTCTTTATCTCGTTCAATACCAATTAGTCGGTTATTATGGACATGAATGATACTGTCAATAATTGAATAAACTTTCTGAAGTTCAAAATCTTGAGCTATCATTTTTAAAAATAAATTTTTTATGGCATGCTTTAATTCTTTAAAATTCTTGTCATAAAAAATTTGGTCACCTAGATTATCAACTTTCAGAAGCTTAAGATAATGTTCAATCTTTTCATTGACATTTTCTTTAACCTTTTTAGGACTAACTAAATTCAAAAAATTAAGAATCTTTTTGTTATCATTCTGAAAGAAGCATTTCAGATATAAATAATTCACCAAGATTGATACATCATCGACTTTCCAATCATTATTAGTATCTTTTATCAATGTAAGCAAATTTGGAATAATTTTAGAATCGGCACAAAATATTGCTTCGGATAACTCTAAAGTATCAAATCCACCATATCTTTCTACTTCTTGATCATAAATAGAAATATCAAAAGTTGACATTATCCTATTTTTCTGACTCCTTTTTAAGATTTCAAGAATAGATCCGTAAGCTAAAAATAAATCTGAACATTTTATACGCAATCTAATATGTGGTTTAGGATCAGTATATCTTAGGAAGAATAGATTTCCACCCAGGTTTGCTACTATTTTCTGAATATCTGGAAGATAAGACAGTAAAAATTCATTTTGACGATTTATAGAAATGTACAACTTGAGATAAAGCCACTCGTTAAAGGGCAGTTTTTCACGCCGTTCAACCGAAACTCTTTTCTCTCTTATAAATGCTCTCCCTTCATTACCTAATGCTCTCGCTCTAATGAAAGGCACTACAACATCGGCAACTCTCCCCTTTTGTCCTTTATTTATGATATTTTCATCTTCAAAATATTCTTGTAGCTCTATAAAATCTTTTCTTTTTGAGCTCTTCTTTATCGCCGACTCTAAAATTTCCATATCCAATGGGTTTTCCTGTGATAAATAAACTTTATTATCTCCATTGACAATATAAAACTCTTTGGGAATTTCTTTGCTTTGAATAAGTTCTCTTATTGTCATCTTATTATTTACATCCCTTCCCCAAATTTTCCATTTAGCAGGAGATATTACTATTTCGTCAAATACTAAACGTGGAATATAATCAAAGTCCCTGTAAATAAGTTCCCAAGGTAAATTACCAAACTTGTCATCTAATGAAATTTCGTAAAGAAATCTTAGCTCATTACTGAATAACGTTTTATTGTACATGTTTGTAATGTAGAATTTCAATACCTCTTGAGTTGAAATGTCTCGTGCATAAAATTTTTCTTTTTCGTCTATTCCAATATAGATATTAGTTAACTGAACTTCATTGTGACTTGTACTTGTAAAAAATGGAAGTACTTTCCTCCTCATAATTGATGTATGCATAACGTTAGCATGTCTGATATTTTCTGGAAGAAATACTATTTCACACGATGTAATTTCTTTATTCTCATTTTCTCTTTCGACAGAATCTACTATCGTTCTATGATAACTTGTTAACTCCGGAGAGAGTGCAGAAAATCTACCTGATGCCCCTCCCAAATTATTATTTCCAACGATATCCCCTAAAATAAAAATATCTTTTTCATACTCCTTTGCCAAATTCAAAAATAATTCTACCCCTTGAAGTTCACTTTTCTTTTCTAAGTCCATTTTTTGGTAATGAGACTCTAAGTCGTCAAGATTAATTACATTATGATTTTTAATGGCTTCTATATACATGCTGAGGTACTTTTCTCTCTCCTCTTCTGAATAGTATAGAGTACTCGGTTCGGACTCATAAAAGTCTTTTCGAGGATGATTATAATTATATGGAGCTCCTATGCCAAATGTAGAATCAAATAATTCTGTTATTTGTACTTCTTGATCTACACCATATTTTTCGATAAATTTATCCTTATAGTCATCCAAATATGTTCTTCTTACAGATTTTGTCGTATTTCCTAAAAACTCAGCTAAATGTTCTAATTGTTGCTTTTGTTTAACATCAAAATTTATTTCACTATCACTAATTAAATCAATTTGAATATAATTATCATTCTCAAGAATTTGTGACATTTCCTGATATATTTCTTTCAGTTTCTCAATACCTTCACCAATTTCTATTTCTGAGTATTCTTGAATAAACTTTTGAACTTTTTTCAGAGGAATTATATATTTTTTATCTTCATCTATTGCTTCAACTTTAGTCAAAAAAGTGTCCCAAGAAAAATCTGACAACAAATCTTTTTGTAAATTAGAGATCAAATAATGATTAACTATCAGACTGCCAAGATATTGTTCCGATAGTTCTCTATATTCGTCTCCATAGCAAAGCGTTACAGTTTCACAAATATCTTCATATTTTTGATAGTCATTCTCACAAAATTCAGAAATAATTTGATAAACATTCGTATATTTAATATTTACTTCTTCAAGCTCACTACTATTTATGGTATAAACTTGAAAAACTCGATCTCCAAACTTATAATTCGCATTATTTCTAGTAAATGATAACTTTTTTGAGAAATCTACTTCCATTTTATGAACTAGGCGAATCAACCACTGAGTATCCAATCTTATACCCTTTGTAGTCTTTCCCATTAACTTGTACTGTGAACTTTTCGAAAAAACACCAATTGAAGTTTCACTAAATAATCCAAATGGAGTTGATCGTAAATAACTTCTCTTATAATACTTGTAAATAGATTCAAATAATTTTTTAACCCTTTTCTTCTTTAACAGACCAGCATTATATTTCTGCATAACATTATAGAGTTTAGGATTAGCTAGTAGTAACTGTTCCAAAAAAACTTTATTTTTACTTACAGTCTCAATGACTTGAGTATATTCAGTAAAACTCCGTTTATCGTTTGGAGATAATATTGTATTTCTTACTAAAAACGGTTGAGCTTTAAATGAACTTTTTATCATGTTTTTTCCTCTCTTTATTTTTATAAGCTATTTAGCAACCCTAAATAACTTATAAAAATAGGATAGTATCCATGTCTGAACTAACAAAATACTATCCTTTGATTTGGTTATTTGCTTACGTGAATACTACAATTACAAGTTGCTGTTTTCATGTTACAACCCATCAGAGCTCCTGTTTTACAACCGGGTGTACATAGCGAAATACTTGTAATGCGTGGTGATGCACCTGAATCTTTCTTCGAAACAGATACCAAATCCAAGTTAAAATCTTTTGTACTCATTTTGAGTGCCTCCTTATAATTTATTTTGTAGTTCCTTCGAACGAAATCATTGTATCTAACAAACTTCAGAATTTAATCAGAGCCGTTTATTATGATCGCGTTATCGACAATAATATTATTGCCAATACTTTCTCAAGATAGAATTAAGACTGTTTTAGATTTGTTAATGTTTCTATTGTCAGTATAGTTATAAGACTAGGTCATTCAATTATGTCTAAGACTCAATAAACCTATCTCTATATTATTCAGGAACTAGAAAATCAAGATATTAATAAAATTATTAAATATTCGTCAACTATAACTTAAATAAATATTTTTTGTAAAAGAGATTATTCTAATGATTTTAACTTGTTAATTTTAGGCTAATGAAGAGTGATGGTATTGTCGAGGCGTTTAAAGAATAGTCCAACTTCTGTTGTTCCTCATAATTTGAAACATTCAGAACTCAATCGTTTACAATTAATCATGATAAGTTCACTTGTCCTCCCCATAAATATTTATCTATTTATCTATTTATCTATTTGTTTTTGTCATTTTAACGATTGGATAATAACAAAAACCATCAAAATAGTAAATACTATCATGAAACTCAATGACTGAGATACATTTGATAAGGTTACTGCCGAACGTGCCTAAAAATAAGGTGACGGTGATTTTAATCTAAGTTATTGGCGTCAAACTCATGAGAGATTCCTTAAAACACATAGTATTTTTAAACCCGATATGCCAATTATTTGTTAAGAA
Source organism: Lactococcus sp. KTH0-1S (assembly GCF_052544945.1). Taxonomy (NCBI): domain Bacteria; kingdom Bacillati; phylum Bacillota; class Bacilli; order Lactobacillales; family Streptococcaceae; genus Lactococcus; species Lactococcus sp. KTH0-1S. The sequence continues at coordinate 652,704 of NZ_CP195165.1, read as the reverse complement.
TACGAGCTTGTATACAAAAAAGGGAATTAAACAATAAAAAATCCAAGCATAAATACCTGGATAAAAAGTCTAACTTTTGGGGTGCACATCAATTCATTTATTTAGACTATCTCACTTAAGAGTTATTTGTAAATTTACTTTAATATTTTAAACTACAAAACCTACTATAGATTTTACAGTAGGTTTTGGATAAAGTAAATGCTGTATAGTTTTGCTTTGGTTAGTTCTTTGGTTCACTTTATTTTTATTAACAGTAAATCTTTTAAAACTAGGTTAAAACGCACTTTATATGTGTATCAAAAATTTCCATTTCTCTTTGAAACTCCTTGGCTGTAATTTTTTATAAGTCAATAAAGACTTTTAGTTATTATTAGGGCTTTTTATTAATTTATAATTGATTAATCCACCATAAATTATATTTCCTTTTTTATAATCTGTAGATCTCTTTCATCCCTTCTTAGTTCCTTCATATAATTTCAAAAATTTGTATACTACCTTTACTAATTACCTTGACAAATTTCATTTTAAAAATTACAATTGTAAACAGGAGGAAGTAAATGAGTAATTCAAAACTATTTGGAAATGATGTAACCGAAGAAGAGTTATTAAAAAAAATTATCGTAAATATCATGGCGGAAAAATGGATATTTACTACAATGTAGCAATTTGTGAACATGCAGGTGAATGTGTTAGAGGAAATCCTTTAGTATTTGAAGTTGGCCGTAAGCCTTGGATTATCCCCGATAATGGCGATATCGCTTCCAATCAATCAGTAATCAATAGATGCCCTTCCGGAGCACTAAAATATTTGGCGAAGGAGAAAAACTAATGAACATTATTGAAAGAGAAAATCTATTTGAACTCCTGTCAGATAAAGGAGAAGTCATTGGCGAAATGGCCTATATGCCTATGAATAATTCAATAATAATCACTCATACTGGCGTTTCACTTGACTATCGCGGTCAAGGCCTAGCCGAAAAATTAGTTCTTGCCGGAATCCAAAAAGCAAGACGCGAACAATTAAAATTAGGAGCCACTTGCCCTTATGCCGTCAAATATTTCAGAGAACACAAAGAAGAATTAACTGATGTTTTGAAATAAGCTAATTTTTAAATATAAAAGACCTTTTAGCGGGGTCTTTTTTATGTATTCTAAATTAAGCAAGAGAAAAATTTTTCTTCAAACTTTACTTTAACTCTGAATTTACTTGGTAATTTAAAAGGCTTAATAAAATCAATCGTCATGTTTTCTATAAAATTGTGTTGTAAATTCACAATTTTTTTGCTATAATAATTCATTATTTTATCTATCAAACAAATCAATTATAAGGAGTATTTATGGAGGAAAAATTAGCTGGTAAAGATTACCTCTTTATAGGGTCAATGTTATTCGGACTTTTCTTTGGTGCTGGAAATTTAATTTTTCCAATACATATGGGTCAAGAGGCCGGAGCCGCTATTTCACAAGCAAATTTTGGTTTTTTAATTACGGCAGTCGGCTTTCCCTTTTTAGGAATTATCGCCCTGGGAATTTCTCAAAGTAACGGGGTTTTTGAGTTAGCTTCCCGAGTCAATCGTATTTATGCTTATATTTTTACAATTTTACTTTATCTCGTTATTGGCCCCTTTTTTGCTCTTCCTCGCTTAGCAACCACTTCTTTTGAAATTGGAATTTCACCTTTTTTAAGTCATGAACTCCAAGCTCCACTATTGGCTCTTTTTAGTATCCTTTTCTTTGGAACCGCCTGGTTTCTGTCCAGAAAGCCAACAAAACTCTTAGATTATATCGGAAAATTTTTAAATCCCCTCTTTTTGGTTTTGTTAGGTATTATTTTGGTCATTGCTTTCACTCATCCATTAGGAAAAGTTAGCCAAGCAGAAATTGGTAAAGCCTATCAAGCCTCTCCTATTTTGACAGGTTTCACACAAGGTTACAATACTCTTGATGCCTTGGCCGCCTTAGCTTTTGGAATCATTATCATCACAACTATTCGCCAACGTGGCGTAAAAAATCCTAAAATTATTGCTAAAGAAACCATAAAAGCTGGCCTCATCAGTGTAGGACTAATGGCTATCATTTACACCTGCCTTTCTTACCTAGGTACTATGAGTCTTGGGCAATTTGCTATTAGTGAAAATGGTGGAATTGCTCTCGCTCAAATTTCCAACCACTACTTAGGAAATTTCGGCATGATTATCTTAGCACTCATTGTCATCATCGCTTGCTTAAAAACAGCCGTTGGCTTAATGTCTGCCTTTTCTGAAACCTTTGCCGAATTATTTCCTAAAAAAGAATACCGTTTTTATCTCCTCATCGTAAGTATTCTTCCTTGCATCTTTGCAAATATTGGTTTGACAAAAATTATAGAACTTTCAGTTCCAGTCCTCATGTTTTTATATCCCTTAGCCATTATCCTTATTTTATTAGCTTTATTAAGCCCGCTTTTTAAACATTCTAGACTCGTTTATCAGATAACAACTGCTTTTACACTTTTAGCGGCTATTATCGACGGACTCAATGCTCTTCCAGCCAGTCTTCACACAATTACTTTCATATCAGTAATAATTAATTTTGCTAAAGACTTTCTACCCTTTTTCTCCCTAGGAATGGGTTGGATTCTTCCGGCGGTTTTAGGCTTTATAATCGGATGTTTATGTCAAATCGCGATTACTGTATATAAAAATAAAAAGTCTTCAACACTTTCATAAAAGTTGAGAGCCTACAATATATAAAAGGAGTTTCAAATAATTGATAACTCCTTTTCTTTTACATCAACTCAGATAATTAAATTTTTGATTTTCTCTTAATATAAATCATTCCAAGCACCCCAGAAATCAATAGAAGTATTCCCAACACTTTGAAAAAATCCCGTGGGCTATCCCCCATTTTAGGCAACTCTTCAGACGTTTCTGATTCCATTGAAGAAGACGAAGTCGACATTACTTGTGAGGATGAACTAGGAGTAGTAATTGATTGGTCGGTTTTTTCAGGAGCTTCTTCTTTAACAGGGATGATTGTATTTATAAAATTATACCCCTCTTGTTGACTCGTGTAATTACTAACAGAAACCTCTTTTACATCATAATCGTAAAGTTTCCCACTTTCATCATACTTATCCAAATTGGTAAACGAATATTTCCAATTTTCTTTAGCCGTCACATCTCGTGAATCAACTTTCTCTCCATTCCGATATAACTCAATACTAATAAAACTTGTTCTTAAACCACGTGCATTATTGTCATCAATCCAAGTTTTCTCTCCAGAAATAGAAAGTTTCATACTTGCATTTCCATTTCCACCATTGTTAGGAGTATGAACTTCTACTACCTGTTTTTCAATATTTTCTCCCGTCAATTCTCCTCTATTTTCATACTGTTGAGAAAGCCCTCCATCCGTTGCCCTCGTTGAATAATCGATAATAATCGTATTTGAAATATCACCTAAATTCACGGTAAATCCGTTCACGCCATTTTCTAAAATACTAGCCTGAGGATAATAGCTATCAACATTATAATTCTCTCCATCACTACTATAAGTCACATTAGCTACCGAAATCGAACCAGAAACTAAATTCTGATTCCCACCAATAATATCAGTATAAATAGCTTTCTGGATATTTTCTTTAGCATAATTGATCCGAACCTGCCAATGAATTAAGGTTGAATCATTCTCGTCAACCCATCCCCATTTATAAAGTACCTCATCTTTATCCGGTCCTGTTGCCGGACCAATGTTAACCTCTGTTGTTCCTCCATCTTTCCAATCAACTACTACCCTTGTGTCTTCCTCTACTTTTTGTTCATCCCAATTAACCCAAACGGAAAATGAACCTTTAATGTCTGAAGTTGCATTTTCAACAAGTTTTGAAAAAGTAACAGTTACCACCTCCGTAAGATGATTAGCAACTGCCGTTCCGATAATATTTCCAGCTTCATCTTTTATTTCAAAAGTAATATCTTTTGATAAAGTTAATAAATCAGGAACATTGACACTCATTGTATCCCCCTGAGAAACGCTTCCCACTGGAATATCAAAATCCCAATGAGCCTGAACATCATCATAAATACCAAAATCTGTTTTCGGATTTCCCAAATCATCAGTCAGTTCATGTCCCGTTATAAATTTATTTCCATATTCAGCAGCAAATATATTTGAAGGTTTAAATAAATTAATTCCAACCAAGCACATCAATAAACTCAGAACCATTAATAATTTAAATGACTTATTCTTCGCCTTCATGAATATCTCCTTCTTATTTTCTCTTATTATTGTGTCCCTTCACTTAAGAGCCAATGTTTGATAGTTTTCCAATTATCCTTCGTAACAATCAACCTAGGAATATTACTATATAGTGTTTCATTAGTCACTACACCTGGAGATAGTGTGAATATTCCTTGAATTCCATCTTGTAGCATATAATCTTCTAAGTCTTTATTTTGTGCTCCATAGGGATAAGCAAAAACTTTTCCTTTTTGATCTAACTTCTCACCAAATGCTTTCTGACTTTTTTGGTAATCTTTTTGCACTACTTTTTTTGAAATATTAGTAGATAAAATCGGTTCAAAGTTTTCTTGATAATGTAAGTCATTCGTATGCAGCCCTGAAGTAATCAAAGGATTTTCATTCATTTTCTTTATTTCTTTCCAAGTCGACATTTGTGAACCATCAATGGTTTGTCCAACTTTTCCCGTGATAATGAATTGCGTAAAGGGTAAGTCTAATTTTTTCATTATTGGATAAGCGTTCTCTGGCAAAGACTTATCAATGTCATCAAAAGTAATCACTACTGCTTTGCCAATCACCTCTTTTTTATTAAGCTTCTCTATCAGTTCTGAACTAGTCAAAACTTTAATATGATTTTTCTTTAAAAATGTCATTTGCTGTTCAAAATCTTGCAAGAATACATTATATTCATGGAGTTGAGAATTATGCGAAATTGAATAAGCGAAATTTGTAAACACCGTATCTTTTAACACACGGTGATAACAAAGAACAATAATTCCATCATTGTCTTTAAGCAAACTCTCATAAGCAAAATCTGGCTGCTCCTTTTTTCCATCTTGTACATATTTTTTTGTTTCACGTGTGGACATAAACACCAAGATAGCAATAAGACCAAACATCAATATCAAAAAAATATTCTTTTTACTAAATTTCATATTATAAATCTAAGCCTCCTTCGTTAAAATATAAAGACTAGGAATCGTTAATATTGAAAGAAGACAAAAAAAATCATAAATTATATCTTCCCAATTTGTTATTGGAAACCCAATGATTACAAAAACAGAGATAATTCCATCACTATATATCCCCAGCAAAGAGATTAATAAAAGAATGAAAACAATTAATATAAACAGCCAACATAGTGAAACAGCCAAGAATTCCAAAAAATGTCGTTTTTTCATTTTTTTACGTATTACTAATTCCATTATTACACCCCTCTATCAGGACTTTCCCATTTTCCTTTATTTGTCCGATTAGTTAAAACAACAAGTTCAGCAGAAAGAGCACTAATCAAATTTAGAAACCAATAAGCAACTAGATAAGCTGGAAATATTAATTTATCAGTCAAGGATAAGCGACTCTCCCCTTTATCATTATTAAGTCCTAAAAAGAATACAAAAAATGAAATAAGAACAAAAATCACGATAATTTGACCCGATACTTTGAATTCTTGATTTAACAGCATTTGGAGAAAATACTGATAAGATTCTATTAAGAAAAACCAACTCCAAATATGACTACAAATCATTTCAATCAAAAGAAACCGATGTTTAAATTCTCCTCTTTTAAAAACCCATGATAAATTTGAAATTAATACTTCTACTCCACCAACTGCCCATCTTCTCCGTTGCTTTAAAAGAGATTTTAAATTTTCAGGAACGAGAATATAGCTTAAGGCTTTAGGGACATATTTGACTTTCCATTGATTACGATGAAGTCGCCAAGTGACATCAATGTCTTCCGTCATCACTTCGGTATTAAAGCCCCCAATTTCTTTCAAAGCCTCTACACGATACATAACAATCACACCTGATACGGTCATTATAGCGCCTAGAAAAAGACTTTGTGCTCTCTTAATCGCATCAATCACACTTAAATACTCTAAGGTTTGTAATTTCCCCAATAGAGTTGTTCTGTTTCTAACAATAGGTCGTCCAGTCACAGCCCCAATATCTGAACTAGAAGTTAATTCGGCCAATAAATAAGATAGAGCATCTTTAGAAAGATATGAATCCGCATCAATAACAAGCATATACTTGCTGTTAACTTGTTGCAAAGCAACATTTAAAGCCGTGGCTTTTCCCTTATTTTCCTTTTGCTCAAGAATAGTTAATGTTTCCCAATCGTCGAAAGATTTTTTTACTTCATAAAGTTTCTCCAAAGTGCGGTCACTACTCTTATCATCAACAATAAAGATCTCTAAGGAAGGGTAATTTAGATTACGTAGTGATAATAAAACTTCCTCAATCGTTTCTTCTTCATTGTACGCAGAAATAACAATACTAATTTTTTCAAATTCTTTTGTTTCATCAATTGATTTCTTATCTCTTTCTTTCCACCGAGATAAAAAAGCACCACTTGCCCAAATGTAGGACAAGATAATCGGATAATAAACAACATAAACATCTACCATTGTTGAGATTATCATAGTTTTAATTTTCCTTTCTTTCTTTTTTTCTCTTAAAAGGGAAATTTAAAACTTTTCCCACAAAAATTCCTAGTAATGCCGCACTAGTAAAGGCTACTGGAATAATAATCGGTCCTGCTATCACTCGTTGACTTAAGTTTGGAATTTCATGCTTAAAAAATCCATAGACAAACTGATCCGTTAAATCGGATATAAGATAGATAGTCAAAGTAGCGGTAGATAGAGCCTTTAGCAACCTAACGCTCCATTTTGGAATGGGAATTCTCCACAAGATTGCTATAACTAATACTGTCATTATGGCTGTTTGATAACCAAAATAATCATTGTGGTCTAGCCACTGGAATTCTTGATTCCAACTTGCAAAAGTGTCCGTCAAAGTAAAAATTGTAAGTGCACTTAAGAATGCTGTAACAAGTTTTCCTATTGAAATTTTCTTTATTTCATTTTGATAAGTATAAAGGCAAGCTCCGATAAAATAATAACTAACGGGATAACAAATTTGCCAATAGTCTGGAATAACTTTTCCAAAACTATTTAATAAAGAGGGTAAGAATGTTAGCAAACTTGCGATGAAGACAATATATAAATGATAATTTTTGATTTCTTTTTTATAATTCCAGATAATATTTAATAAAGGGATAAAAAGATAAAGTCCTAAATACATTTCAACATACCAAGAGTAAGAATCGGTTGAATAATCAAAAATTCCATTTATGGCTTTAGAGAAGTCGCTTCCTTTTCCAACAAGAGATAGAACTCCCCATACTAATAAAGATATACCTATATAAGAAATGATGACAGGAACTATTCCCAGAACATATTGAGCATTTAACTCTTTTCGATTCATTAAAAATCCAGTTGCTACTAAAAACAAGGGCACACAAGTAATTAAAATCGTTCTTATCCCAATCCAAAAAATTCCTAAAGTGGAATGAATTGTCATATCATAAAAGCCCGAATTTAATAAAAAATGGACCGAAATGACAAAGAATATTGCACAACTTTTCATTAAATCTATTGATGAATTACGTTTCATTTTTCTATATTTATAGCAGACAAATTTTGCTACTGTAAATCCTTTCTTTAATTTGGGTTATAACCGCTCAATTCAAACTTTGTAATTACTTTTCCTTTACATCACTAACTTGTCTCGAAATCATGTCATTATCCTAACTTTAATTTAATATGGATTTATAATTATCGAAAATCATTAATTTTTGATTGCAATCCACGAACTCATCACAGTATAACATAATAAAAAGAAATATTGTAATATTTAAATTACATATACACTCATTATAATAATATTTTTCACCTTTAATTATTACTAAAAACCATAAAGTAAAATATTTATAAATTAAAAAATCGCAAAAAACCTTTATATAATAGCACTTTTGCTAATTTTAAGCATAATAGGTAATGCTCTAAATAGCAAAATTAGAAATCAAAAACATATATTAGGTTTTAATTAGTAACATACAAAAAAAGCACTTACTGAAGTAAGTACTTTTGCATCAATTTACCATATTTTTATTTTAAAAACTTCTTTTATTCCTGACAATATTAGTGTAGGTAGAGCAGGAATAAAAATCACAAGTAGATATACAGGTAATGTTAACTGAGCAGTTCCCATCACACTATTGAAAAACGGAATGATTGTTACTAAAAATGAAGAAACTCCTGCAAATAACACTGCTCCAACAAGTCTAATATTCCCAAAAGGATTGCGTCTGAACAATGTTCTTGAACTTCTCGCATCAAATACATGCCATAATTGTCCATAAACTAAAGTCAGAAATGCAACTGTTTGTGCTTCACTAGCGTTCAATCCATTTTGAGCAGCTAGGAGAAATCCAAGATAAACCATCGCTCCCATAACTGTTCCCCTAATCAAAACCCTAGACCACGTGTGGTTAGCAAGAATAGATTCATTAGGGTTCCGTGGTTTTTCTTTCATCAAATCTGTTTCGGCAACATCATAACCCAAAGAAAAAGATGGAATCGCGTCACTCACCATATTAACCCAAAGAACCATTAAAGCAGTCAATGTCGGAGTCATTGCTGCTACATTTCCAACACTACTTCTAAATAAAACTAAACCTAATACAAGGGCCAAAACTTCAGCAACATTTGTTGTCAGTTCGTGTCTCATAAAGTTTTTTATATTGGCATAGATAGTACGACCGCTATAAACTGATTTTTCTATCGTTGTAAATTTATCATCTAGTAAAATGAGATCTGCAGAATCTTTAGTTACTTCTGTACCAGTAATTCCCATCGCCACTCCAATATCAGCAGCTCTTAAAGCTGGAGCATCATTTACTCCGTCTCCGGTCATAGCAACAACTTGTTGATGATTTTGGAGCTGTTTAACAATACGTTGCTTATGCTCTGGTGTCACTCTTGCATAAACATTAACATTTTTTACTTCTGCATAAAGCTCCTGATCTGACATTTCTTCAAGGTCAATTCCTTTTAAAACTATTGCATTTTTTTCCTTTACAATCCCCAAATCATAGGCAATCGCACGAGCTGTTTTTTCATGATCCCCTGTAATCATAACCACATTAATATTTGCATCATGAAGTTGTCTGATAGATTTTTTCACTTCTTCTCGTGGAGGATCAATTATTCCTGCAACTCCCGTTAATATAAAATCTTTTTCTACGTCTTCCGTGGCTCCGTATAATGCCTCTTCTTCATCAACTTTTTTGTAGGCCACAGCCAAGGTTCTTAGTGCTTCATCCGCATAATCATCTACCACTTTAATAAAGTTAACTTTTGACTGATCAGATTGGTCAACTATATCTCCAATCAAAATCCCCGAAGCTTTTTCCATTAAAACATCCGGTGCTCCTTTGGTATAAACGTAAAATCCTTCATCATTTTGAACAATAACGCTCATCATTTTTCTACTGCTACTAAAAGGAAGAGTTCTTATAATTTTATTGTTTTTTAATAACTTATTCTTACTATAGCCGGCTTTACTACCAAGAACGGTAAGAGCAACTTCTGTAGGATTACCAAAAGTTTTTACTTGCCCCTCAACTTCTTTGACACTTGAATCATTACACAAAACGATATTTTTCATAAATTGAGCAAAATTTACATTTTTTTCACCTTTTGATACCAAGTGAATTTCACCAATGGAACGATATCCCAGACCATCTACATTATACAGTTGGCCATTAGCATAAAATTTTGTAACGGTCATCTCATTTTGGGTCAATGTACCTGTTTTATCAGAACAGATGTAAGAAGTACTTCCTAATGTTTCCACACTACTTAGCGTTTTAATCAAACCTTTATTTTTTGACATTTTGACTGCACCGATTGTCAACACTATTGAGAGAACAACTGGTAAAGCATCTGGAATAGAGGCAACTGCAAGAGCGATTGAGGTTGAAAATACTGAAGTAATTGAGTTAATTGAAAATTCTCCAGAACTGATTAATCCAAATACAAAAGTTAATAAAACAATCCCAGCGGATATTTTCATCAGTGTTTTAGTAAGTTTTTTTACTGTTTCTTGTAATGGAGATGATTTTATTCCCTCATCTTTCATCAACTGAGAAATTTTCCCAAGTTCTGTGTTTTCTCCCGTGGCTACAACTATTCCAATTCCCTGTCCATTTGAAACGATAGAGCCAGAAAATCCCATATTCGTTTGATCACCAATTTCGACGTTTTCATTAATGACCTCTATATTTTTTATTATAGCATCAGCTTCACCCGTTAAATGAGACTCAATTAATTGAAGTTCATCAAGCTCTAACCATCTTATATCGGCCTCCACAAAATCACCTACTGTAACTTTTACGATATCACCAACGACTAGCTCATTTGATGAAATTTTTTCTAAGGCTCCATTTCTTAGTACAGATGCAAAACGATTGTTCATTTCTTTTAGTGAATTTAAATTTTTACGAGCACTGATTTCTTGCCAAAAACCTAAAAATGCATTTATAATAATCAAGATAGCTATAGCAATCGCTTCATATAAAGATTCTAAACCATGTTTTTTATCTCCAACTATTTGGAATGAATAAAATGAACTAAAAAATGATAGAGCGACTGCCCCTAATAAAACAATGATTATTGGTTCTTTAAAACTTTTAAAAAATACTTTTAAATAGCTTTCTTCCTTTTCTTCTGGAAGTTTATTTTCACCATATCTTTCTCGATTATCAGTAACCTGAGTACTCGAAAGTCCCCTATTTATCTTAACATCATAACTATGTAATAATTCTTCTTTGGATTTTTGATAAAATTTCATATCATCCCTTTCTAGTAAAAAACGACAAAAAAGAGCGCAAACCTCAAAACAATCTCCTCACCCTTGGAGATATGTCTTGAAGCTTGCGCCCAACCTAGTCGTTTATTTAATTAATTATATTTTAACATTATCCATATCGTAAGTCAATCCATTTTATATTGTTTTGACTACAACACAATATATAATTATATTAAAACTCAAATTATCCCTCCGTTCCCAAAACAAATAAGTTCCAGTAACCCCTTTAGTAAGTTAAATGGTAAAATATTATTAGAATGTATGAATTTATAATATGTACTATATAAATGAATTTTCCATTATTTTAAAGCTAGAAAGAATATCATGACTAAAAATTACTTAGAAATCCCTGAAGAACTTTATAATAAATTAAGTGATTATGCAGAAAATGACCAACTATCAATCCGTTTAGAAAATCAACAGATATTATTAGAAAATCCGAAAATTAATCATACCAATAAACAAAATTTAGCTTTACACTATTTTATAGTACCTAGTTTAGCATCTGGAATAATTGCATTGCTTATCTTTTTAAGTACCAATCATCCACAAATCGCATTTACGGGGAGCCGCCACCTCTCTGTTGCAAGTTTGAGCATAATTCTATCAACCCTTTTTGGTTTTTTTGGTTTCATATGGACTTATCTTCGCAAAAGTTGTGACTTATCCAAATCTAAATTTAAAATTTTTAGAGAAACTTTAACGCTATCAGTAGCCTATACAAGTATTTCTTTCGCTGTTCAAATCATTTTTTGGTACATAATTGGCAAAACATTTAGCGGAGTAACTTTTGACCCCTTTACTGCAGGGTTTCTTGTCTTAGTATTTGTTGGAATCATCTTTTATTTTCTTATTTCAGCAGCTCTTTCCGTCACTTTACCTAATCTTATTTTGCTACTTTTTATTACTTTCATAGGAGGTATTCTTGTTTCAATGGCGACAAACAATCAAAAAGATTGGTGGCAACATAATTTCAGCTTCTTAGGAACCGGTGAAGCCACGCAGCACTGGCAGTTCAATATCACCTTAATATTTTCTGCTCTTATTCTTCTAACCATAACTGATTTTCTCTTTGCCGAGTTTTCTAAGAGTAGCCTTTACAATTATAAATTTAAAATAATTCGTGTTTTTTATATTCTCATAGCATTTTTGATCGCTTTCGTCGGAATTTTTCCAGCCCAATCATGGACAATGCCTATACATAATAATTCTGCATTTGGTCTGGTTGCGGTTGTTCTTATTATGATTATCTTTCTTAAATGGTTAGTTCCCACCATTTCTAAAGAATTTTTAGCATTATCTTGGACTGCTTTGATAGCATTAATTTTGTCTGCCGTTGCCTTTATGGGAATTCACTATCTCTCATTAACGGTCTTTGAAATTATTGCTTTTGCTGTAGCTTTTACCTGGCTCGTTATGTTTATTAATTCACTCAGGGGAATTATTCAAGAAGGAAACGAATGGCAAGTAAAGCTCCTTCAAAAATAATTACCTCAAGCATCAGATAAGAAAAACAAAAAGGTTGAATTTTCAGAAAATTGTGTTATAATATTTTCACAAATATCTTTTGGTTGGAGGTTCATCATGGAATTTAAAAGTTTACTGCTCCTTTCACTTGCTGCAGTTTCTGCAGTTGATCCATACTTACCCACAATTTTTATTTCAGCCACAACGCTTGATGATATTGAATTTGAAGGATAACAATAAACATAAAATATTTTTTTAATTCATTTTCTTTTATTATCCAATAATAATTACTATGTACTCAACAAAAAACCATTGTTCCTTTCTGGCAGTGGTTTTTTTAAACAAAAAAAGACGCAAATGCGTCTATAAAAATTCCAATAAATGAATATTTTAATTATGAATTAAATTGCTGAACGCAAACGAGCGCCACCATTTTCTAAAACACGAACTGTACGAGGTAAAAAAGCGCGAATTTCTTCTTCATTATATCCAACATGAAGACGTTTTTCATCCATAATAATTGGACGGCGCATGATTTGTGGATTTTCAGAAATAATTTTAATTGCTTGTGAAAGTGAAATATCTTCAAAATCAACACCCAAAGTCTTCACAAAGCGATTTCTACTTGAAATTAATCCTTCAACACCATCGTCGCATTTTTGTAGAATTTGACTAATCTCTGTTGTTGATAAAGGATCCGCGATGAGATTTCTTTCGTTAAATGGGATGTGGTGATATGAAAGCCAAGTTTTAGCTTTTTTACAGCTCGTACAAGAGGGTGCTGTATAGATTGTGATCATCGTCTCTCCTTCGTGTATATTTATTTATCTAATAGTATTAAACATCAATGATTGTACAATTATACCATATTTATAGACTTAAAAAAAGACCTTTTCAAATTTTTTTCACAAATTTTTTCAATAAAAAAACCACTGAAATCAGTAGTTTTTTTCATGCTTTAGATATTATAATGTTGTTTTTTCAACATTGATGGATAAACATTTTTAGCCTTTTGTAACTCTCGTTTTTTTGCCTCAATATCATCAGTAATTTCGACAGAAAAATTCTCGAAAATTGTACGAGACTCTTTGAAAATATATCCCCCATTTTTCAAGTCCTGCTCGTCATCAAATACAGCTAAATGGTGAGAGAGCTTTTTGAAAAATGTATTCAAAAAATAAGTTGGAATGTATAAATTATACATTGAAGTGTAGTTCTTCAAAAAATTATAATCGTAAAAAGGAACTTTTACATCACTTTGAGGATTAATTAATTCTTTATCACTCCCAGTAATTGGGCGATTAAGAATTTCAATAACTTTTTGATTAAGTGTGTTACGAACTTCAATTTCACGAAGTAATTTTTCAATTGTTAATCGTTTCTTATAACGATTTTCATCATAAATTTTGTAAATGTAGATGCCTGCAACCATTAGCCACGCGCCAATAATCAGACCAAAAATCATTGCAATAATAAGTTCTGTATTCATGTCATAATTATAACAAATTTGAAAGCGTTAAGAAAGTTTAAACTCTTTTTTTATCAAGTTTTAGGAAAAGTCATAAAAAAAAACAATATTCTTTGACCTTTTTTGACCAATGAGTTATAATATAGAAAAATAAACAAATGAATTCAATTTTATCTAAAATTAAATTCATATCTTATTTATAAAGGAGATTCAATCTATGGGTTATTTAGTACCTACCGTTATTGAACAATCAAGCCGTGGCGAACGTGCTTATGATATTTATTCACGACTTTTAAAAGACCGCATTATCATGCTGACAGGACCTGTTGAAGATGGAATGGCAAACTCTATCATTGCTCAACTTCTTTTCTTGGACGCACAAGATAACACTAAAGATATTTATCTCTACGTAAATACCCCTGGCGGTTCTGTATCTGCTGGTCTTGCCATTGTTGATACAATGAATTTTATCAAATCAGATGTTCAAACTATCGTTATGGGAATGGCTGCCTCTATGGGAACAATCATTGCTTCAAGCGGAACAAAAGGCAAACGATTCATGTTGCCAAATGCTGAATATCTTATTCACCAACCAATGGGTGGTACAGGTCAAGGCACTCAACAAACTGATATGGCTATTGTTGCTGAGCAACTTTTGAAAACTCGTAAACGTTTGGAACAAATCCTTGCTGATAATTCTAATCGTTCACTTGAACAAATTCACAAAGATGCCGAACGTGACCATTGGATGGACGCCAAAGAAACTTTGGAATATGGTTTCATCGATGAAATTATGGAAAATAATTCCTTAAAATAATGATGTAAATTTTAAAAGCCCTGATTTCAGGGCTTTTTTATTTTTCTGATTATCAATGTAATTTTTTAATATGTTTTTATAAAATCAATCAAAACGTCGGAAAATTTTGAAGTTGAAAGTTTTCCACCTAAATCAGCTGTCAAATTTCCATTCATGAATGAAAATGAAAGAGCATGTTTGATTAATTCAGCTACCTCTTGCCAGCCTAAATACTCAAACATCATCACTCCAGATAAAATTAAACTAGAAGGATTTGCTATATTTTTTCCAGCAATATCTGGAGCTGTTCCATGAGTTGCTTCAAAAATAGCATGACCACTTTTATAATTAATATTCGCACCTGGTGCAATTCCGATTCCTCCAACCTGTGCGGCAAGTGCGTCTGAAATATAATCACCATTTAAATTAAGAGTGGCAATTACTTCAAAATTGTCAGGATTTAAAATAATCTGTTGGAGGAAGTTGTCAGCAATTACATCATCTACATAAATTTTTCCTGATTTTAATGCTGCTTTTTTCTCATTTTCAGCTTGTAAACTTCCTCTTTCATTTTTGATTTTATCGTATTCTAGTTTTGTAAAAGTTGGATATTCCTTAGCAGCCTCATAGGCCCAATTTCTAAATCCTCCTTCAGTAAATTTCATAATATTTCCCTTGTGAACAAAGGTCACTCGTTTTTTGTTCATTTTCAGAGCATAATCAAAAGCCGCATTAACCAGTCGTTTACTTCCTTCAGGACTAACAGGTTTTATTCCTAGTGCCGAAGTTTTTGGGAAGCGAATAGAATGGATATTCAATTCTTTTTCTAAAAATTTTAATAAGCTGTAAGATTCATTTGTTTCACTAGCAAATTCAATACCTGCATAAATATCTTCTGTATTCTCTCGAAAAATTGTCATGTCAACTTTTTCTGGCGCTTTAACTGGGGATTTTATTCCTTTAAAATATTCAACTGGTCTTACGCAAGCATATAAATCCATTTTTTGTCTTAAAGTAACATTAATTGAACGAAAGCTTTCCCCAACTGGGGTCATTAGTGGACCCTTTATTGCAATTAAATTTTCATTAATATGAGCGAGAGTCTCTTTGGGCAAATATTCTCCACATTTCTCAAACGCTTCTCCTCCTGCCAACAATTTTTGCCAATCTATTTTCTTTTTTTGATCATAAATTTTTAAAACCGCAGCATCAAAAACTTTCTGCGCCTGAGGAAAAATATCTTCGCCAACACCATCTCCACTAATATATCCAATTGTTGGATAATTTGGCACAACTAATTTTCCATTTTCCATCTCAATTTTCATAATAATTTTCACCTATTTTTTTATTTTTTGCGAATCACATAAGGCATTATACCGCCATTCGCATAGTAATCTAAATCTGCCTGAGAATCAAAGCGTAAAAGAACCTCAAAATTTTTTTCGTCAGTATATACAGTAATTTTTTCATGAATTTTGGGATTTTCTGGTAGCTCGATAGAAAAACTTTCATAACCACTTAATCCTAAAGTTTCGGCATTTTCATTATCTAAAAACTGCAGAGGAAGAACACCCATCATGACGAGATTACTTCGATGAATACGTTCAAAACTCTCAGCAATTACAGCCTTGACTCCAAGTAATTTTGTTCCCTTAGCCGCCCAGTCTCGACTCGATCCCATTCCATAATCCTTACCAGCAAGAACGATTAATCCTTGCCCTTTTTCTTTATATTTTTTTGCTACCTCATAAATAGGTAATGTTTCATTATTGAATAGAGAATAGCCTCCCTCAAGAGGAGCAACAAGCTGATTTTTGATACGGATATTAGCAAATGTTCCCCTTGTCATTACTTTATCATTTCCGCGTCTTGAACCAAAACTATTAAAATCCTTATAAGCAAGTCCTCGAGAACTTAGATAATCCCCAGCTGGGGATTTTAAAGGGATATTCCCTGCTGGACTAATATGGTCAGTCGTGATAGAATCGCCAAATTTTGCTAAAACATGTAAATTTGAAAGTGAAGCTATCGGCTTATTTATCATAGTTAAGTTTTCAAAATATGGTGGATTAGAAATATAGGTAGATTCAGATTTCCAGTCATAAACTTCACTTTTCTTTGTTTTGATATTGTTCCAGACTGTATTTTCATCAAAAATCTTAGCATAACTTTCAGCATATAAATCACTTGTTACGTATTTTTGTACTAAATCATTCACTTCATCAGAAGTTGGCAGAATATCTTTCAAATATACCTTTTCAGCTTCTAGATTAGTCCCCAGAGCAACAGTTGTTAGATTTTTACGAACAGAACCCGCTAAAGCATACGCAACTACTAATGGAGGACTTGCCAGATAGTTCGCCTTCACTAATGGATGAATTCGACCTTCAAAATTTCGATTGCCACTTAAAACACTCGTTGCAATCAGTTCTTTATTTCTAATCTCCGTTTCCATTTCACTTAAAAGTGGTCCTGAGTTACCTATACAGGTTGTACAGCCATATCCTACTACATAAAATCCCAACGTTTCAAGATAAGGAAGAAGACCCGCCTTCTCTAAATAAGAGGTAACAACTTTTGAACCAGGAGCTAATGAAGTTTTAACCCAGCTAGAAACCGCAAGTCCTTGTTCTACTGCATTTTTTGCAAGTAATCCCGCCATCATCATAACATGTGGATTACTCGTATTGGTACAACTTGTAATAGCGGCAATTGCAATTTTTCCATCCTCTTCTTTCAGAGGTTTTTGTTTTTTAGCAAAGTTTTCAAAGTTATTTGCTAACTCAGACAATTCAAGCATATCTTGGGGACGAGAGGGACCTGATAATCGTGTTGCTACTTCATTTAAATCAATATTAATTATCTTATTGTAGTATGGTTCATGTTTTTCGTCATAAAATAACTTATTTGCCTTTGCATAGGTTTCTACTCGCGCAACCACTTCCTCAGAACGATTTGTCGCTCGAAGATATTTCAAAGTTTCATTATCAATCGGAAAATAACCACAGGTGGCACCATACTCAGGAGCCATATTTGAAATTGTCGCTCTATCTGCTAAACTTAAATTTTTTAATCCTTCTCCAAAAAATTCAACAAATTTTCCTACCACTTTTTCATCTCGTAAAATTTTTGTGATTGTCAAAGCTAAATCTGTTGCAGTAGCAAATGCACCTAACTTACCTATTAATCTAACTCCTACTACTTCTGGAACAGTCAATGAGCTAGGCTCTCCTAGCATCACTGCTTCTGCTTCAATTCCTCCTACTCCCCAACCAAGAACACCAAGGGCATTAATCATTGTTGTATGGCTATCTGTACCAAAAACACTATCTGGATATAAAACGCCATTTTTTTCGGTAATTACTTCACTTAAATATTCAATATTTACTTGGTGAATAATACCAGTTGCTGGAGGGACTACTCTAAAGTTATCAAAAGATTGCTCTGCCCATTTTAAAAATTCGTAACGTTCACGATTACGTTCAAATTCTTTTTTTGAATTTAACAGAAAAGCCTCTTCATTTCCTTGAAAATCTACTTGAACAGAATGGTCAATTACCAAATCCACTGGAATTTCTGGGTTAATTAATTCAGGGTTCTTTCCTAATTTAACCATTGCGTCTCTCATTGCCGCAAGGTCAACAATAGCTGGTACTCCTGTGAAATCCTGAAGAACCACACGACTTGGTAAGAAAACTGTTTCTTGACCAACTTCCCCTTTTAAATAGTCTTTAACGGATTGAATATGATCCTGATTAATATTCTCATCATTTTTCTGTCTAATCAAACTTTCCAAAAGAACTCGTAAACTATATGGAAAATCTTCAATTCTTTCAGTTTCTGAGATATCATAATAATGGTATATTTTATTAGAAATACTTATTTTTTTCATCTTTCCCCCAATTTTATATATTTTTTTGATTCTAAGACACTTTCATAGGCTGGACGGATAATCTTATTCATATTAATTAGTTCTTCTATACGATGTGCTAACCAACCTACAATTCTAGCAATCGCAAATAATGGAGTAAATAATTCTTGTGGAATTTCTAATATTCTATAGACAAAGCCAGAGTAGAAATCAACATTTGGACAAATCGTTTTATATATTTTTCGATTTTCCGATATTACTTTAGGAGCTAGCCTTGCAACTTTTTCATATAACTTGAATTCCTCTTCCAATCCTTTTTCTTTTACTAAAGTCTCTACATAGGACTTAAAAACCTCAAATCGTGGGTCGCTTACACTATAAATGGCGTGACCAATACCATAAATTAATCCTTGCTTATCAAAAACTTCTTTATTTAAGATTTTATGGAGATACTTTTCTATTTCAGCGTCATCTTCATAATTAGAAATATTTTCTTTTATATTTTCCAACATTTTTGCTGCCTTAATATTAGCTCCACCGTGTTTAGGCCCTTTCAAACTGGAGAGGGCAGCAGCAATTGTAGCATAAGTATCTGTTCCACTTGAAGTGACCACATGAGTGGTAAAAGTCGAATTGTTACCTCCACCATGTTCCATATGAAGAATCAAGGCAATATCTAATACTTTAGCCTCTACCTCTGTGTAATGGCAGTCTGGACGAAGCATTCGTAAAATATTCTCAGCGGTCGTCATTTTTGGATCAGGATAATGAATATAAAGACTTTCTTTTTTAAAATAATGAACATAAGATTGGTAACTGTAAATCGCAAGAAGTGGAAAATCAGCAATAAGTCCCAAAGATTGTTCTAAAACATTTTCAATCGAGATATCTGAAACTTTCTCATCATAACTAGCAAGAGCTAGTATACAACGGCTCATCGAATTCATCACATCACTCGAAGGGTTGGTTAAGATAGTTTCACGGACAAAAAATTCTGGTAGAGTTCTCCTGCTGGCTAAAAGACTTTGAAATTCATGAAGTTCATTTGCTGTGGGAAGTTCTCCAAATAATAATAGATAAGTTATTTCTTCAAAACCAAAACGATTTTCTTTTCTTAAATCATTAATAATATCTTTGATATTATAAGCTCGATACTCTAAAATACCGGGAATTTGGTTTCCTTCTTTATCAAAAGAATGTATCGCCGAAATATTGGTTAAACCCGCTAAAACTCCTTTCCCATTAATGTCTCTTAAACCTTTTTTAACATTGTACTTTTTGTAAAATTCACTAGGAATTTGTGAATTTTTAATCATTTTTTCTTCTTTACTTAATAAATTCATAAACGCCTCCATCTCTTTCATTATTATACACTTTTTATTCCGAAAATTATATATTTTCTGAAAATTTAAATATTTTTTTGAAGAAAAATAAAAAACCTACCCAAAAGGTAGGTTTAATTTATATTAATTAATTTCGATTAACAAGTCTTGAGTTTGAATTGCCTCACCTTTAACCACATGAAGGTCAACAATCTCGCCATCAAATGGTGCTTCAATAGTTGTTTCCATTTTCATGGCTTCAGTAACCATCAAGGCTTGACCTTTTTGAACTTTGTCACCAGCTTTAACTAAAATTTCAAGAACAGAACCTGGCATAGTAGCTCCAATTTGGTTTGGATTTCCTGTTTCGGCTTTGCGTTTAGCCACAACTTGAGTTTGTACAGATTGGTCATTAATTACGACTTCTCGACGTTGACCATTTAGGTTAAAGAAGAGAACACGATTTCCAGCTAGGTCAGGTTCTCCTATTTCATCTAAACGAATGCTGAGTGTTTTACCTTTTTCAATTTGAACTTCAATTTTTTCATTGAGACGCATTCCATGTAAGAAAGTAGGAGTGTCAAGTAGTGTAACTGCTCCAAATTCTCTTTGCATTTTTTGATAATCAAGGAAAACTTGTGGATACATGATATATGAGATAACTTCGTGATCTCCTGGTTCATAGCCAATCTTTTGCTCTAGGTCTGCTTTAACAGTTTCAAAATCAACTTTTTCTGCGTGTAATCCTGGACGGTCAGTAATTACGGCTTTATCTTTCACAATAATTTTTTGTAATTTTTCTGGGAAGCCACCCACTGGTTGTCCTAAATCTCCACGGAAAAATGAAACTACAGATTCTGGGAAATTAAGTTCGTTACCACGCGCATAAACATCTTCTTCTGTCAAATCATTTTGAATCATAAAGAGAGCCATATCTCCAACCACTTTTGAAGAAGGGGTTACTTTAATAATATCTCCAAACATCATATTGACTTTACGATACATTTGTTTGATTTCATCAAAACGATGTCCAAGACCAACTGCTGCTGCCTGAGATTTTAGGTTAGTGTATTGACCGCCAGGCATTTCATGCATGTAAACTTCTGTCTGAGGACTTGTAATACCCGCTTCAAATGGTGCATAATATTTACGAACATCTTCCCAATAATGGTCAATTTGTTCAGCATTTTTTACATTAATTGAGGCATGGCGAGGACCATGTTCAAGTGCATAGTAAATAGATTGCATTGATGGTTGAGATGTTCCGCCAGCAAGACTCGCTGTTGCTACGTCAATAATGTCTACACCTGCTTGAGTTGCACCAGAATATGTAATAATTCCATTTCCTGAAGTATCGTGTGTATGCAAATGAATTGGCAAATCAACGGTATCTTTTAATTCTGAAATCAAACGATAGGCAGCTTGAGGTTTCAATAAACCCGCCATATCTTTAACCGCCAAGATATGAGCACCTGTTGCTTCTAATTCTTTTGCTAAGTCTTTATAGTATTGAATATTATATTTTGGTCGGCTTGGATCTAGGATATCTCCCGTATAACAAATTGTTGCTTCTGCAATTTTTCCATTATCGCGAACGGCTTGAATGGATTTTTCCATTTGTGGTAACCAGTTGAGACTATCAAAGATACGGAAAACATCAATTCCTTCATGGGCCGCTACTCGGATAAATTCTTCAATCACATTATCTGGATAGTTTTGGTAGCCAACTGCATTTGAACCACGGAAGAGCATTTGAAACATGGTATTTGGCATGAGTTTACGTAGTTTACGCAGACGATACCATGGTGATTCATTCAAGAAACGATAAGCCACATCAAAGGTTGCACCGCCCCACATTTCAGCTGAGAAAAGTTCTGGCAGCCCTTGGTCAATCGCTTGGGCAATTCCTTTCATGTCTTGTAAACGTAAGCGAGTAGCAAGCAAGGATTGGTGAGCATCACGTAAAGTTGTATCTGTTAATAATACTTCTTTTGTATTTTTTACATAATCAACAACAGCATCAGCGCCTTGTTCGTCTAAGATATTTTTGGCTGTCTTTTTCTTTTCAAGATTAAGAAGAGGTTGACGCGGTTCTTCAAAATGACGTTTTTCAGTATTTTCAATCCCTGGAAAGCCATTAACTGTAATCATTGATAAATAATGCAGCGTTTTTGTTCCACGGTCACGTAAACGTGGGAAGTTGAACAGACTTGGTGTATTATCAATAAAGGTTGTTGTTGCTTGACCACTTGTGAAGTTTTCATTAGCAATAACATTAATCAAGAAAGGAATATTTGTTTTAACCCCACGAATACGGAATTCATGGAGAACTCGGTCCATTTTTCTTACGCTGTCACTAAATTCATTGGCAAAAGTACAAACTTTTACTAAAAGTGAATCAAAATATGGAGTTACTTCATATCCAGCGTAGGCATTTCCGACATCTAAACGTATACCAAAACCACCTGGTGAACGGTAGGTATCAATTTTACCTGTGTCTGGCAAGAATCCATTTTGTGGATCTTCTGTTGTGATTCGACATTGAATTGCTGAACCCAAAAGTGGAATTTCAGACTGTGCTGGAAGTCCAATTTCTCTATGTAAGTCTTTACCTTGAGCAATCAAAATTTGAGCTTGAACAATATCTACACCTGTGATGAGTTCCGTAATTGTATGTTCAACTTGAACACGTGGGTTTACTTCGATGAAATAAAATTTATCATCTTTAACAAGAAACTCGACTGTACCAGCATTAACGTAGCCAACATTTTTACAAAGTTTGACTGCTGCTTCACATATTTCGTTACGGAAGTCTGGTGAAAGTCCCACGGCTGGCGCAATTTCAATGACTTTTTGATTACGTCGTTGGACTGAACAGTCACGCTCATGGAGGTGAATAATATTTCCATGACGATCTCCAAGAATTTGGACTTCAATATGTTTTGGATTTTCAATATATTTTTCAACATAGATTTCGCCAGAACCAAAAGCTCCAATTGCTTCTGATTTTGCTCTAGCATAACCATCATGCATTTCAGCATCATTACGCGCAACTCGCATTCCGCGACCACCACCACCTAAAGCGGCTTTAATCATAACTGGATAACCGTAAGTTTTAGCAAATTCTAAAGCGCCATCAATATCTACTGCTCCATTTGTTCCGGGAATTCCTGGCACTTTTGCTTCATCAGCAGCTGCTTTAGCTTTAATTTTATCACCAAAAATATCCAAATGATGAAGTTCAGGACCCACAAAAACTAAACCTGCTGCGCGAACTTTGGTAGCAAATTCGAGATTTTCAGATAAGAGGCCATAACCTGGGTGAATAGCATCTGCTCCTGATTCAAGGGCAACACGAATGATATCATCAATATCCAAATAGGCATCAATTGGTTTTTTCCCTTGACCGATTAGATAAGATTCATCTGCTTTAAAGCGATGAACAGAATATTCATCTTCTCTTGCATAGACGGCTACAGTAGAAAGTCCGAGTTCATTACAGGCACGAAAGACACGAACGGCGATTTCTCCACGATTGGCGACGAGTAGTTTTTTCATTTTGACTCCTTAATGAGGCTTGCTTGGAAAGGTAATTAGTCATTACCTCTCACTCTTTCATATATTATAAAAATCTTTTATACACTTTTAAACGACTGACAATTGTCAATCGTTTTCATAAGTTGGGACACTGCTACTATAATGATTTGAGAGCTCAGAAACTTCTCTTCGTTTCTCATCAGCTGAAATATTTAAAGCAAATGCAATTCCCAACGATAAAACAAGGAAGGATGACCCTCCTTGTGATAGGAAGGGGAAGGTTACTCCTGTTTCTGGAATAATCCCGATTGCTCCACCCACATTGACAAAGACTTGAACTAACAATAAACCAGATACCCCAATCATAATGAGTGAGTTAAAGGCACTTTTAGCACGAATTCCAACAATTAACATTCTGCTTATCAAGAAAAAGAGAATAGCTAGAATAATAATTCCGCCAATGATTCCTAATTCTTCCACGACAATTGGAAAGATAAAGTCAGTTTGAGCTTCTGGTAAGAAACCATTTTTTTGAATCGAATTTCCTAAGCCACGCCCTGTCCAACCGCCATTAACTATAGCATAGTATGAATTAGCTAACTGATGTCCAGAATTGGCTAAGTCTGTAAAAGGATTAACAAAAGCTTCAAATCGTTTATTGATATAAGCGATGGGTAAGAAACTTGGAATGATATTTCCACCTACAATGAAAAGAAATCCTAAGAAAATGGCCATCAAAGATAGAATTAATTTTGAATAGCCGGAATACCAACGCCAAGATATACCGCTGGCTCCAATCATTATCAAAGCAACTGCAGCAATAATCAAAGTATTACCTAGGTCAGGCATGATAAGGTCAACCAATAAAATGGCAACTACGGGTAATCGCCAACCACCAAAAAGTTTTTGAAAGAGCGTCTTTCCTTTAAAAATTTCATTTATATCACGTTTTTCAATTTCTTCTTGTTTTGTTGAAAAAACTGAGGCTAAATACCAGATAATAAAAACTTTGGCAAATTCTGCTGGCTGCACCGTTCCGATTCCTGGAATATGAATCCAACCTCTGGCTCCATTTACGGGTGCTGTCAGAGCAAAACTGGAAGGCATTATTCTACAAAATATTAATGACAGAATCAAAATAACCATTATTGTTCCTATCATTTTTCTATTCTTAAGGGCTCTAAGTTTCAGACGGTAAATCACTGCAATCATAATGAGACTCAATAATACGAATGCTGTTTGGTTAATTACTAATTTATAAGGATTTAATCCTTTTTGTAACTGATCAGGAACCGTGGTTGAAAAAACCATCACAATACCAATTCCTGCAAGAATTAGGTATGGAATCAATATAGAGTAGTTTAAAAAATTATTCTTATTTAAATTCATTATCTTTTTTCCTCATTCATATTATTATAGCATGAGTTGAATAATTTATAAAGATTTTCAAAGTGCTTATAAGTTTCTACCACCCAAAGATAAGGTATTTCCGAATATATTTTTTAAACTGAATTTTTTCTTTTATAAATAGTCCACAAAATTATGATTAAAATTTTTATCTGTCTCCATCAACTGCTATTATAATGAAAAAATAATGTCTTTTTTTGCATAAAACACCTCTAATGAAATATTGTTTACTTTATTATATAATATTATCACAATTCTTAATAAGTGTACATAGTAAAAACTTATTATAAATAAAAAAACAGCAAGATAATTCTTGCTGTCTAACCTTCACGATGAAGTGTAACAATTCGTTCTTTGGGACAAAACTTCATTGTTTCAACTTTTTCCGGATGGGTTGCTTTATTTTTACTACTAATATAATTTTTATTCCCACAAGAACTACAAATTAATGTGATTTTTACTCTCATTCCATAATACTCCGTTTCCGCAGATATTTTCGGAAATTAATAAAGGACCAAATAATATTAACAATGACAAAAAGACTTGTCCCTACAATTGCTGCTCGATAACTGATATAACCCGCAATTGCTGATCCGACCAATGGACCGGTTACCATTCCTAAATTAGAACACATTTGTGCGTAAGCAAAAATTCTGCTGACACCTTCTTTGGGAGTAATTTTTGAAAGCAACGAATTTACTGACGGCATCAAAGCACCAGTTCCAAAACCAAGAAGGAAGCGTAATATCCCAAGTTGGAGTGGGCTTTGCACAAAGGCCATTGGTAAATAAATAATAAATGTAAAAACTAGTCCAATCAAAATTAAACGATGCGAACCGTATTTATCTCCTAAACGTCCTAGAAAACTTGATGATAACATTGCCGACAATCCAACTGCTGACACAATTAAACCTGAAATGAACATCAAATTGTTCGTGCTTGTCGTCAGGGTTTTGATATACAAGGTCACAAATGGTTCAATGGATTGGGAGGTGATTTGAATAATAAATGTTGTCACTAATAATCCAAAAAGAATTTGTTTGTTACTGACTTTATTGATAATTTCTTTACTAGATAACATTTCACCTTTAGCAATTGGTTCAAAGTTTTCATGAACAAAGAAAATGGTCAGTAAAGTTGCTAGGGCTAATAGAGCGCCGACAATCAAAAAGACATTTGCCATGCCAAACCACTCAGCTAGTAACCCACCAAGTGAAGGACCAATTAGTGTTCCAGAAACCATTGCTGTTGCTAATGTTCCAAGAGCATAGCCTGATTTATCTTTTGGAGCTTGTGAAGCAATCATTGCTGTTGAGTTAGGGATATAGCCTGAGAAAAATCCCATCAGCAAACGTAATCCAAGTAACCACCAAACATTAGGGACAAAAGCTATTCCTCCCATTGTTAGGGTCATGACGATACTGGCACGTACCATCATCACTTTACGGCCATGCTCATCAGCTAAACGTCCCCAAATGGGGGCAACTAACCCTGAAGCTAAGGCTGGCAAAGAAAAAGCTAACCCTGAGTAAAGTTCAACATTTCCACCGCTTACGCCCAGTCCTTGAATATACAAGGGGAGAAAGGGCATGACGAGTGAAAATGATGAACCTACAAAAAAGCAGCCAATCCATGTTATAAATAAATTCCTTTTCCAATTAACTGTTTTCGTGCGATTCACCTCTATTTCTGTTCTTCTATCCTAGCTAGTTCTCGCTGGATTTGTTTTTTTAGCGCTTCAATCGTTCCAGAATTATCCAGAATGACATCAGCGACTTTTTGTTTTTCTGACAATGGCATTTGTGAGGAAATTCGTTTTTTAGCTTCTTCTTCCGTAAACTTATTTCTTGCCATCAGTCTTTCTAATTGTATTTTTTCAGGTAAGCTGACCAACCATATTTCATCAAAGCCGGTATAATTGTATTCAATTAATAACGGAATATCCATAAATATCGGCTTATTTACTGACAGATTTTTTCCTTGACTCTTTGAATCAAAATTTTTACTGACAGAATTGTCAGTCATTTTTTTTAATAAGTCATCACGTCTATCATATAATTCTGTACGAATAATTTCATCTTGTAAGTTTGATAATTTCTCGCGCTCTTTTGAATCAGAAAAAACTAAAGCCCCTAATTTTTCGCGATTTAACTGTCCATTGTCAGCAATAAAATCTAAACCGTAAGTTTCTACTATTGCCTTGTAAAGTTTTCCATCAGGTTCTTGTAATTGACGGACAACTTTGTCAGCATCAATCACTTGGTAACCCTCAGAAATCAAAAAATCAACCACCGTTGATTTCCCACTCGCAATTCCGCCTGTCAATCCAATTACCATTTTCATTCATCTATTTTAGCATAAAATTTAACTTTCTTAAACTAAAAACAATAGTTTTTAACTATTATGATTAATTTTTTCGTAAAAAAAGTCTGTCAGTAAAACTGACAGACCGAATATTCATTAAATTTTAAGAATTAAATGTTTGAAGTATGCATTACTTCTTCATCATCGTTTGAAAGAACTTCATGGAAGACACGTTCAGTTAATTCTTGTTTTTGTTCTGGTGTGAGGTATTTAGTATTGACACAGTAACCAGAGATACGAACGATAACATCTTCACCACGCATGATTTTATCGTAAACATCTTTAAGGTCCATTACGTTCAAGTTAACGTGTTGACCTGCAAATTCAGTACCATTAATCAAAGCACCTGGTGTGAAGTATCCATCAAGAATTTGAACCAAGTTATCCACTTGTTCATCACGAGTTTTACCAAGTGCACGAGGTGAAACTTGAGTAGTCAATGAAATACCATCATTTGCATCTTTGAATTCCAATTTAGCCAGTGAGCGAAGGTTTTGCAACCAACCACCCTTAGCTTTATTAGATGGGTTAGCACCTGGTGAGAAGAATTCAAGTTTAGATTTGTTTACTGTACCATCTTCATTAAGGAATACTCCTTTATGCACTGGAGAATTACCAGTTTGTTTAGAGTAAGCAACGTTAGATGTAATTGTCAAAAGTGAAACAGTAGCTTCAGCATTTTTGTAAAGTTTGTGTGAAGCTAACTTTTCATGGTACATTTTCATGACAAGTTTAGCAATATCATCAGCACGATCATCATCTTCACCATAACGAGGGAAATCACCTTCTACTTCGTAATCGTAGATATAGCCATTTTCATCACGCAATGTTTTAACTTTAGCATATTTAATTGCTGAAAGTGAATCAACTGTATTTGCGAATCCACAGATACCAAATCCCATGTTAGCACGAACTTTAGTAGGCAAGAAGGCCATTTGAACTGCTTCATAGTTATATTTATCAGTCATGTAATGAATGATATTCATTGCATCAACATAAGTATCAGTCAACCAGTCGAGAGATTTGTCAAAGTTTTCCATAACAGTATCATAGTCAAGAATTTCGTCACGAACAGGTTCGATGTCGAATACTTTATAATCTTTATGAACGTCATCATAACCACCGTTCAAACCAGTCAACATTGCTTTCAAGACGTTAACACGCGCACCAAAGTATTGGAGGTTATGACGTCCTTCTTCATTTTCTGGATCAAGTGGTGAGACACAACAAGAGATACATGACATTTCGCCATATCCATCTTTAGCCATTGTTTCAACACCTTCATATTGAATAGAAGAATGCTTGTGGCTCATAGACATTGAATAACGTTTGAATGAGTAAGGAAGTTTAGAATCCCAAAGGACTGTCAAGTTTGGTTCTGGAGCATTTCCGATTGTATCGAGTGTGTTCAAGAAACGGTAGTCCATTTTAGTGACACGGTGACGTCCGTCATTACCCATACCAGCCATAGATGTTGTGATGAATGTTGGGTCACCAGAATAAAGTTCATCATAAGCAGCTGCACGAGCAAATTTCATTGTACGGAGTTTCAAAACGAAATCATCAACAAATTCTTGAATTTCTTGTTCAGTAAATGTTCCACGAGCAAGGTCACGTTCTGCAAAGATATCAAGAACGATTGGAACACGTCCAAGTGAAGTTGCAGCTCCATTAATGACACGACATACTGCCATATAAGCGATGTTAACCCATTGGATTGCTTCTTTTACGTTCATAGCTGGACGTGAAACATCAAGACCATATAAAGCACCAAAGTTTACAACTTCTTGCAAAGCTTGGTATTGCATATTAATTTCTTCTTTAAGACGAATGTTTTCTTCGTTAATTTCAGTGATTGCATCCCATTCTTTTGCTTTTTCCTTCATAAGGTAATCAGCACCGTAAAGGGCAAGACGTGCATAGACACCAATGATACGTCCACGAGAGTAAGCATCTGGCAAACCTGTTACAGTATGAGCATGACGTGCTTTACGAATTGCTGAAGTATAAGCACGGAAGATTCCATCATTTACAGAAGTCATTGTTTGTGACAAAACATCATGCAAGCCTGGGTCAACTGAGAGACCGTGTTCTGTCAAAATCTTTTCAGCAACACGAAGTCCACCTCTTGGCATGAAATTCAAGCGGAAAAGTTCGCTATTTTGCATCCCATAGATAAGTTCAAGTTCTTTATCATTAGCATCGATATATCCAGCAGGGATTTTATCAATAGAGGTTACACGGTCAGTATCGAAGGGAAATCCAACTTCTTCATAGTGAGCTTTTGTATCTTCAATAATTTTCTTTACTTTAAGTGTACGTTCTGTTGGCCCAGCAAGAAAGCTTTCATCACCATCATATGGTTTGTAGTTTTCTTGTACAAAGCGAGTAACGCTTGCTTTATCACGCCAGTTGGTTCCTTTAAAACCATCCCAAGCTTGTTCAAAGATATTTTCCGTAACTTCGGTTTTCATTTTGAAATCTCCTTTGTTCTTTCTGTTTCAAATTACAACTTCATTATATCATACAGTTTGAGAATAGCAAACAGAATTCAAGAGAAATTACAGATTCTTTACTAATACAGTTCCAATTATTTTAATATCTGTTATACTTTTTTAAAACGTTTTCATAAATAATTCACAAAATAGTTTTAACAAACATTGCTAACTTCATAATCTTCAACCACTAATTAATTTTTTCACAAAGAGGAAAAAAATAGAGATTTTTCTCCATTTCATAACATATCTTTTTTATGTAACCACCAAGTGACCCAAACACATAATAAAATTCCTAGAACTAAAATAAGCCAAACCATCCAATTAAAATTTTGACCAGGAATTGGAACATTCATTCCGTAAAAACCAACAATTACTGCTGGAATCCCTAGAACGAAAGTAGCTGACGTCATGATTTTCATGACAATGTTCAAGTTATTAGAGACGATATTTGAGAACAAATCTCGGAGATTTTCTAGTAACTTGAGCTGAATCTTGGTTTCTGTATAAGCTTGGTCTGTTTCAACAAAAATATCATAAATCTTTTCAGCAAAACCATCTTCATCATCTTCTCTCAAGTAATCAATAAAATCTTGAAGCACTTGCATATTATTGTTCAAGGCATCTTCAAAATAAATTAAACTTGCTTGAATGGCAATCAAATCAACAATTTGGTCGTTCTTCGTTGAATTTTTGATTCCCTGTTCAAGTCTGCGACGTCTTGTTCGGAAATCTCTCAAATAATCATGGAAAGTGTGTGTCATTTGATACATCACTTGAAAAATAACTTGATGTTTGTAGCGTTTATAATCATATTCACGCTCGAAAATTAAGCCATTATCAATTTCATGATTAAGTGCTAAAATAACCGATTCATTTTTAGTCCAAACCAAAGAATATGGAAAAGTCGCCACTTCTCCATAATTAGAAAGTGCAGGATATTGTAAGAGAATCAGATTATTATCATTATCATCTGTTTCAAAACGGGCATTTTCATAATCATCCAAAATTCCTGATAAATAGTCAAAAGGGAAGTCATAGTATTCAGAAATATTCCCAATTTCTTCACGTGTTGGATTGAGAACATAGGTGAAATTCTTCATTTCAGAGGTTGAAATTAATTTTTTTTCATTGGATAGTTCATAATTTTTAATCATTTTCCTATCTATCCCTTCTTTTCCTGATAAAAGAGGATTGGAATCCTCTTAGTGTCCCTTTAATTGTAGCAGATTTTAGACTTTTTTTCCGAGTATTTTATTCTCTACGACTTAAGAAAACATTTACATTAACTATTGGTCTAAAGAATACTTTGTGATATAATAAACTTATTAACTTGAGGAGATTTTTTTTGAAATTCAAACACGAACCCCTAAATTTGTATCTAAACTTTAAAAAATCAGCTGAACAGTTTCCTGATAGCCCAATTATCTTTGATGAGGCTGTTGGAGCTTTCCCTGAACTAGCTCTTGAAACGACTTACCAAAAGACTCATCAAGCAATTGTTGATAAGGCAAGTCTCTTATCTGAGTTGGGAATCAAAAAATCGGATAAAGTCATTATTTTTAAATCAAGTGCTTTTGATACCTATCTTTTAGCTGTTGCTGTTTCTTATCTAGGCGCTGTTCCAGCAATGATTTCTTATCATCTTCCTGCCGAAACAATGGATATTTTAGCTGGACGTTTAGGCAATCCTTGGCTCATTTATGACCAAGTTACTGACAAAACTGTCAATGAAATGAAGAATCTTGAAGATTCTAAAAAACTTTCTGTCAGTAAATTTGCTTTGGAAAAACCTACTCAAATTGCTGACAGTCAGCAATTGGCCAGTGATGAGATTGCTTATCTCACTCATACTTCTGGAACAACTGGTGTACCAAAATTAATCGCTCACTCTGCTAATTCAATGGGTTGGCGTTGGGTGCTTCAGAGAACTGTAATGGATTGGATGCCTGATAAGGAAGAAATTTTAGCTTTCCATATTTCTCCTGTTCATTCTCGTTTCAATATAGGGGTTTCATCAGCAATGACCTTTGGATTTGGACTTATGCCCCTCAATGATTTAGCAAAAGATAATCTTGTCAATCTTTTTGCTAAACATCAGCCTTATGCCTTTGAAACACATCCAAACGATTTTGTTCGTCTAGCGAATCTTGTAAAGCAAGAACCTGAGATTTTTGCTTCAATTCGTTACCTTCACTCAACTTTTGATGCAATTAATAAAGAAACAATGCATACTTTTCTTTCTGCCTCTAAACAAAAAGAGCCAGTCTTTCTACAAATTTATGGACAATCAGAATGTGGCCCAATGATTTGGAAAAAGCACCGTTTATCAACTTTAGCAGACACTAATGCCCGTGAAATGGGGATTGGTATGCCTGGATTATCTAAAGCACGTATTGCCGATGAAGATGGAAATGAATGTCCTGCAGGTACGCCTGGAAGAATCCACTTCCTCTCAAAAGGAAGAGCTTTGACTTACTATAAAGAAGAAGAACGTTTTAATAAAGAAGTCTATGGTGACTGGTGGGATACTGGCGATTGGGGTCTCATGAATGAAGACGGAATTCTCTTTTTACATGACAGACAAGTTGATTTAATTGATAAAATTGAATCTAATTTGGCAATTGAAGATCTTCTGTTAGACCAACACGACTTCTTAGATGAAGTTGTGATTATTCGTGATAAATCTGGTAAACCACAACCTATTTTGGCTCTAGCTGAAAATGCGGAAATGGATTGGTCAGCTTGGTGGGCTTCAATTGTTGATTTGCCATTTTTAAATGAACCTATTCTTATGGCTTACGATGAAATTCCTCGTACAGCAACAATGAAAGTTCAACGATTAGCTCTTGAAAGAGAATTGGCTAAATAAGTGTTCCTAATTTTACTGACAAAACTGTCAGCCACTTATACATCAGCAAATTTATTATCAAAACTACTGACAAAACTGTCAGTAGTTTTTTTGCTTAAAAAAATTAATTAATTGATGTTAATCAATTAATTTGTTAGAATTTAATAAATGACACAGTGTCATAAATTGATTGAATTGGAGAAAAAATGCCTAAATCAACCTATTTTAGTCTATCTGACGAAAAACGTAATCTCGTATATGATGCCTGTTTAAATGAATTTCAGACTCATTCTTTTCACGAGGCCAAAATTATGCACATCGTAAAAGCTCTTGATATTCCGAGAGGGAGTTTTTATCAGTATTTTGAAGATTTAAAAGATGCTTATTTCTATGTCCTCTCGCAAGAAACCCTTGAAATCCATGATTTATTTTTTAATTTATTAAAAGATAATTCCATTGAAGAGGCTCTAGATAAATACAAATCTCTCCTTCTTGAAAATTTAATTGATTCTCCCCAATACCAACTTTATAAATATCGCTTTTTAGATTGGACTTATGAACTTGAAAGAGATTGGAAACCCCAAAGTTCAGCAACCGTCCCAGCTAGTGAAAATGATAATCCAATTTCACAAGTATTAAAATCAGTTGTTCATAATCTCGTTTATAGATTATTCAGTGAAAATTGGACTGAGAAAACTTTTATTGAAAATTATGATAAAGAAATCAAATTAGTCACCGAAGGTTTACTTAATTATATTACTGACAGAAAAAACTGAAAGGAGATTTTATGTTTTTAGCACTAAGAGAAATACGTTATAATAAAGCTCGTTACACCTTAATCGGAGCTATTATTTTTTTAATCGCTTATGTAGTCTTTATACTGTCCGGACTATCTGTAGGACTTGCCAGTCAATTTAAACAAGCCGTCCTTGATTGGAAGGCCGAAAAAGTCGTTTTATCAACAAGTTCAAATAATATTATTTCTGCTTCACAAATTACTACTGATGATTTAAGTAATATTCATGTAGAAAATGGTTCAGAATTATCATTGTTTTCTACTTCTATGCGTAAATCAAAGAGCGAGCGAGACAATATTGCTATTATTGCGCTGCCTGATAAGTCTAAAATCATGCCCGAAGTTCTTGAGGGGAAAAAATTTACTGACACTCATTTAGAAATGATTATCTCAAAAAAGCTGGCAAATCAAGGATATAAAATCGGTCAAGAAGTTTCCGTGGGAAATAATAATATTAAAATAAAAATTGTCGGAATTTCAAAATCCTCTTCTTATTCTGCATCGCCTGTTATCTATACCTCATTTTCCGCTTTGAATCAGATAAAGTTTGGTGAAAAAAGCACTTCAACTTCTTCTGTTAATGCTGTCGTTGTAAAATCTGGGAAAGTTAAGATTGATTCTTCTATTTCAAATCAATATAAAGTCCTCTCTATTTCTGATTTAATTAACGATATTCCAGGTTATTCTGCTCAAAATATGACACTCAGCGCAATGATTTACTTCTTATTTCTGATTGTACTGTTGATTATTGGAGTCTTTATGTATGTTATAACTCTTCAAAAAGTTCCGATTTTTGGCATAATGAAAGCCCAAGGAATTTCAAATCGCATAATAATGAACTCTTTACTTGGTCAAAGCTTTATCATTAGTTTAGTTGGCGTCTTCGTTGCTTTTATAGCAAGTTATGGAACTAGCTTTATCTTACCCGATGCAATGCCTTTTGAAATTAGTCTTACAAACTGGTTGCTCTATGCTTTAATTCTCATCATCGTATCAATTATTGGGTCACTTTTTTCAATCATTACTATCCGTAAAATTGACCCAACGAAAGCAATTGGAGGTTAAAAATGAAAACAATTCTTAAAATGGAAAATGTAAAAAAATCTTTTGGTAGTGGTCATAATGAGATTCAGGCACTCAAAGGGATTGATTTAGCAGTCAATCAAGGGGAATTTGTTTCAATTATTGGTCCATCCGGTTCAGGAAAAAGTACATTTCTCACAATTGCAGGTGGTTTACAAAGTCCGACTTCTGGGAATATTTCAATCAATGGCTTAGATTTTACACCATTGTCAGAAAAAAAACGTTCTAAACTTAGATTTAAAGAAATAGGTTTCATCCTCCAAAGTTCTAATTTGATTCCTTATTTGACTATTGAAGAACAATTTCTCCTTATTGATAAAATCAATCACGAAAAACTAACTTCTAAAAAAGGGATTGAACTTCTTACATCACTTGATATTTTAGACTTAAAAGATAAACATCCTAGTGATCTTTCTGGTGGTGAGAGACAAAGGGCAGCTATTGCTCGTGCTCTCTTTAATGAACCAAATTTAATTTTGGCCGATGAACCAACAGCAAGTTTAGACACTGAGCATGCTTATCAGGTTGTTGAATTATTAAGACAAGAAGCTCATTTGAAGAATAAAGCAACAATCATGGTCACTCATGACCAAAGAATGATTAAAAATAGTGACAGTGTTTATAAGATTGAAGATGGACTCTTATCAAAAATCTAAATAAAATAAAAACTACTAGCTTACTAGTAGTTTTTTCATAGAATATTTTTTATAAAAAATAATCCTTCTCTAAATAAAGAGAAGGATTATATCTAAATCATTCGTTGGTAAACCTTATTTTTTAAGGTTGTAGAATGCTTTAAGACCTTTGTATTGAGCCACTTCAGCCAATTGGTCTTCGATACGAAGCAATTGGTTGTATTTAGCCATACGGTCTGTACGTGAAAGTGAACCAGTTTTGATTTGACCAGCGTTAGTTGCAACAGCGATATCTGAGATTGTTGAATCTTCAGTTTCACCAGAACGGTGAGAAACGATTGCTGTGAAACCAGCTTCTTTAGCCATTTCAATAGCTTCGAAAGTTTCTGTCAAAGTACCGATTTGGTTAACTTTGATCAAGATAGCGTTTGAAGCATTTTCACGGATACCACGTTCAAGGTATTTAGTGTTTGTAACGAAGAAGTCGTCACCAACGAGTTGAACTTTTTTACCAAGACGTTCAGTAAGGATTTTCCATCCATCCCAGTCGTTTTCGTCCATACCATCTTCAATAGTGATGATTGGGTATTTAGAAACGAGTTCTTCAAGGTAGTCAACTTGTTCAGAAGCTGAAAGTTTTTTACCGCCTTCACCTTCGAATTTAGTGTAGTCGTAAACACCGTTTTCGTAGAATTCTGATGATGCACAGTCGAAACCGATCATAACGCCATCTTCACCAGCTTTGTAACCAGCTGCTTCGATTGCTTTAAGGATAGTTTCTACACCGTCTTCAGTTCCGTCGAATTTAGGAGCGAATCCACCTTCGTCACCGACAGCTGTTTCAAGTCCACGAGCTTTAAGAATTTTCTTAAGAGCGTGGAAGATTTCAGCACCCCAACGAAGCGCTTCTTTGAATGTAGGTGCACCAACTGGTACGATCATGAATTCTTGGAAAGCGATTGGAGCGTCTGAGTGAGAACCACCATTGATGATGTTCATCATTGGAGTTGGCAATACTTTAGCGTTGAATCCGCCAAGGTAGTTGTAAAGTGGAACACCAAGTTCATCAGCAGCAGCACGAGCAGCAGCGATAGAAACACCAAGGATAGCGTTAGCTCCCAATTTACCTTTGTTTTCAGTACCGTCAAGCGCGATCATTGCACGGTCAATAGCTTGTTGGTCAGTAACTTCATAACCGATGATAGCTTCAGCGATGATGTTGTTTACGTTGTCAACAGCTTTTTGAGTACCAAGTCCGTTGTAGCGAGATTTGTCGCCATCACGAAGTTCAACCGCTTCATGTTCACCAGTAGAAGCACCTGAAGGTACCATACCGCGACCGAATGCACCGTCTTCAGTGTAAACTTCAACTTCAAGTGTTGGGTTACCGCGTGAGTCAAGGACTTCGCGAGCATAAATATCAGTAATAATTGACATTTTAGTCTCCTTATTATTTTTAAGTGCGTCTGCACTCTTAATACATCTTTGATTTTACTATTTTTTGAAAGATTTTTCAAGTGAAAATCTTCGCAAAGCTAAACTTCAAAAGGTTTTGCGCTTACATTTTGAAATTTTGTTATCTGAACATTAATAAAAAAGGATAGAAAAATCTATCCTTATTTTTTTATTCTGTTTCAATTAAACCATAACGACCATCTGTACGACGGTAAACGACATGGGTTCCGTTACTATCAGCATCTGTAAAGACGTAGAAATCATGTCCCAACATATCCATCTGAAGCACCGCTTCTTCAGCATCCATTGGTTTTAAAGCAACATGTTTAGTACGTACAATATCTACGTGATCCTCAGCAACTTCATCGGCTTTTTCTAATGGTGCAAACTCATCGCCAAAAGCTTGTCCTGTTGGGACAGCATTGCGTGGTTTACGGTTCATACGTGTCTTATATTTACGAATTTGACGTTCGAGTTTTTCTTCTACAAAATCAATTGAAGAATACATATCTTGTGAAGTATCTTCTGCACGTAAAGTGACATTTTTAGCTGGAAGAGTTACTTCAACTTTAGCTCGTTTTTCGCTGTAAACTTTAAGATTAACATAGGCTGTTACTTCATGACCATCGTTGAAATATTTATCAAGTTTTCCGATTTTATCTTCAACATAAGCGCGGATTGCATCAGTCACTTCGACGTTTTCGCCACGGATATTAAATTTGATCATAAGAGTACCTCTTCAACAGTTCTTTTTGTTTCAATGAAGCCCTTAAACTTTTGGAATTTTCAGGACTTCTGAATCTTTTCGAACTGTCCTTTCCTTTATTTCTAATTTAATTATAACATGAAACAGCTTTCATCTCAAACAATTTGAGCGATTTTAATTTTTTTATTAGATGCACCAATTGAAACATGATTACCTGCTTTGATTTCACCAGAGAGCAATTGTTCACTTAAAAGGTCTTCGACTTCTTTTTGAAGAGCCTTGCGGAGCGGACGTGCACCATATTCTGGGTCAAAACCTACCTCAGCAATTAATTTCACCGCTGACGGTGTGAGTTTAACATGAATATCTTGTTCTGCCAGACGTTTAATCAAAGATTTACTCATAATTTTAACAATTTGTTCAATCTCTTGACTTTCCAATGAGTGGAAAACAATATTTTCATCAATTCGATTAAGAAACTCAGGACGATAATGACGTTTAAGCTCTTCTAATATTCTTGATTTCATGGCTGAATAATCAGCTGTGATATTTTTAGCGCCAAAACCAACTGTCTTATCATCACGAAGAGCAGTCGCTCCCAAGTTTGAAGTCATGATAATAATTGTATTTCTGAAATCAACTTTGCGACCTTTAGTATCAGTCACAAAGCCATCATCTAGAATTTGCAACATGATGTTGAAAACGTCAGGATGAGCTTTTTCGACTTCATCTAAAAGAACAACAGAATAAGGTTTATTACGAACGCGTTCTGTCAATTGACCACCCTCATCATAACCTACATACCCTGGAGGAGCTCCAATCAAGCGTGAAGTCGAATGTTTTTCCATGAATTCACTCATGTCAACACGAATCATATTATCTTCATTACCAAACACACTGTCAGCCAGTGCTTTAGCAAGTTCGGTTTTACCGACCCCTGTTGGTCCAAGGAACATGAAAGAACCCATTGGACGGCGACTATCAGCAACACCAGAACGTGCCCGACGAATGGCTCTTGAAACGGCAGAAATAGCTTCTTCTTGTCCAACAACTCGTTTGTGTAATTCTTTTTCAAGATTGATTAAACGATCACTTTCAGACTTAGTCATTTGTGTGATTGGAACACCTGTCAGTGTTGAGGCAACAGCAACAACAGCTTGGTCAGTAACTTCTTGACGTTTATCTTCTTTTACTGAGAATTTATAAATCTTGTCAGCAATTTTTTCAACTGCTTTTTCTTTTGTACGAGACGCTTTGATGTCAAGCTTAATGACAGCTTCTGATAATTCTTCTTGAGCTTCGGCTAGTTCTTTTTCTAAATCAAGACGTTTTGCTTGTTGATTTTTGACAGAAATTTTCACCGCTGCTGCAGCTTCATCAAGTAAATCAATGGCTTTGTCAGGCAATTTTCTGCTGGTCATATAACGAACACTGAGCATTACAGCACTTTTAATGGCTTGGTCAGTAAATTTCACTTGATGATAGTCTTCAAATTTTTCACGTAAGCCTTGCAAGATAGCAATCGCTTCATCTGGACTTGGCTCATCAACATTTATTCTCGCCAAACGGCGTTCTAAAGCTTCATCTTTTTCAATATATTTTTGATATTCATGATAGGTTGTTGCTCCGACCATTTGAAAATCACCACGAGCAAGCGCTGGTTTCAAAATATTTGCGGCATCATTGACAGAATCCATACCGCCACCAGCACCAATGATTGTGTGTAATTCATCAATGAAAATAATGACATCTGGATCACTGCTAACTTCTTCAACAATAGCTGTCAAACGATCCTCAAATTCACCTCTAAATTTTGTCCCAGCAACAACAGTCGCCATATTCAATGCCATGATTCGACTATTCATCAAACCAATTGGAACTTGACCATTGACAATTCTTTGGGCCAAACCTTCAATAATTGCTGATTTCCCAACACCGGGCTCTCCAACTAAAACAGGATTATTTTTTGTTCTGCGGCTGAGAATATGAATCAAACGGTCAATTTCAGCTTCTCGTCCAATCATTGGGTCAAGTTTACCCAAACGAGCTTCTTCGGTTAAATCTGAGGATACAGAGTCTAACGTTGGCGTCGTTGAATTTTCTGCAACTCCCTTTGCCATCTTGCGTTTTGACATTGGAGTCACAGCTTTTTTACTTTCTGGAACTTTGAGTCCAGTTCTTTTCTCAAGCTCTTTTCGCAAAGATACAATATTGATTTTTTGTAATTTTAGAAGTTGGAGACCAAATCCATCTTCTATTTGAAGTAGGGCATAAAGCAGGTGTTCTGTTCCAACGGCTTCGGAGTTATTATGAATTGCTAAAAAACTTGCCACAGTCATCACTTCCTCTGCACGAGGTGAAAAACGTAAAGTTGAACGTTTGACCTTAACATGACTTGATAAATCCTCTAAATCAATCAGTAAGTCAGAAGAATCAACATTCATTCCTGCAAGAAGGCTGTAAGCAATTGAGCCTGAGGTCGTTGCCATTGCAGCCAGTAAATGTGCACTTTCAATGGTGCCATATTGATATTGGTGAGCATACTCTTCCGCTTTTTCTAAAATTCGGTCAAGCGTTGGTGTATATTTTATATTTTCAAATTTCATCGTCACGGTCCAATCTGTTTATTATACTTTTCATCATTATACCACGAGTAAAGGGACTAATAGCTCCGTCAGTAATGACTAACAAAAGTAGATTCCCCTCACGTTCTGTCAGTACTTTCTCATCAAAGAGAAGTTGAACGATATCAT
This sequence comes from Lactococcus sp. KTH0-1S, assembly GCF_052544945.1. Classification (NCBI taxonomy): domain Bacteria; kingdom Bacillati; phylum Bacillota; class Bacilli; order Lactobacillales; family Streptococcaceae; genus Lactococcus; species Lactococcus sp. KTH0-1S. Next base: position 612,752 of record NZ_CP195165.1, on the reverse strand, counting down.
GGGCAGCTTTACTCGAGAGATTAGCTGGAACCTTCTGGTAAAGAGCCGTTAAGAATTCATGACGAGCAGAATATTGATACTTCACAATTTTGATGTATCCACCACCACCACGTTTTGATTCCACATCAAAGCCTTTTGAGGCCGTAAATCGTGTTTTTATCACATAATTAATCTGACTCGGCACGACATCAAATTGATTGGCTAAGTCCGCTCGTTTAATTTCAATGACTTGTGCTTCTTCTAAAAGCTTTCTCAGATAAGCTTCGATAATATCTGATGTATTTTTTTGACCTGCCATCGCTCCATCCTTTCTTTCATCCATTTTCTAAATAATCTTTGACTATTACTGACTATTATACCTGAAAAATATTATTTTTACCAAAAATAGCAATTTTAACTTACTGACAGAATTAAGCGTTGAAAAATAAAAAAACCGTTACTGACGGCTTTTTTACTTATTATATTCTAAAATAATTAGTCAACTTTTACAATTTTAACTGTCATTTCGCCAACTGGAAGTGGGACATTTACGATGTCTCCAACTTTTTTACCAATCAAAACTCGAGCAATTGGTGATTCATTAGAAATTTTTCCTGAAAATGGGTCAGCTTCAGCAGTACCAACAATTTGATAAGATTCTTCGTCAGTTTCGCCAACTTCAACAAAAGTTACGTTTTTACCAAGTGCTACTTCGTCTTTAGCAATTTTTGCGTTATCAACAATTTCAGCATAACGAATCATTGTTTCAACAGTTGAAATACGTCCTTCGATAAAGGCTTGTTCATCTTTAGCTGCTTCGTACTCTGAGTTTTCTGAAAGGTCACCATAGCTACGAGCAACTTTGATACGGTCAATGACTTCTGGACGTTTCACAAGTTTTAAATTTTCAAGTTCTAATTTTAATTTATCAAGCCCTTCTTGGGTCATTGGGAATGTTTTTTCCATTATATTTCTTTCCTTTTTTTATAAACTTTTTTCTCTTTTAATCAAATCTAAATTAATGATAGCTTAGCTACTTATCTTATCATTCACATATTTTTGAACATTTGCATTTTGTTCAGCTAATGTTTTCGCAAAATAGACTTTTCCTGTTGTCACATCAGCAACAAAGTAGAAGTAGTCATTTTGAGCAGGATCAAGTACAGCTTTAATAGATGACAAACTTGGACTATCAACAGGGCCAGGGCCAAATCCAGTATTTGTGTACAAATTATATGGCGAATCTAGGTTGGTGTCAATATTAGCATCCTCTGAGAGACTTGTTTTTTCACCAAGTTTACCTTCGGCATAAAGAATTGACAGATTAGAACCCAAAGTCATTCCAGCATTCATACGATTATAGAAGGTTCCAGCAACGTTGCGTCGATCATCATCATTGTTGGCTTCTTTTTCAACCAAAGCTGCTAAACTCAAAACTTCATTGACAGTCAAATTCTTTTGAGCAATTGTATCATAGTAAGGAGTGAGCTGAGTATTGGCTGCTTGAATCATATTTTCAATGACTGATTCAACTGTCGATGATTTTGTGTAATCATAAGTCGCTGGGAACAAGTACCCTTCTAATTGGTATTTGATTCCTGAATCTTTTGTTGGCAAGCTTGCGAACAGTTTAGGATAAGCCTTAACCATTTTAGCGATAAAGGTTGGGTCTTGAACAGTTTTCATGAAGTCTGCTTCAGAAAATGGCGTTTTCGCATTCTTTTCATTGCTTCCACTATTAACCGTCACAGCTTTAGCAATTTGCGTTAGCGTATAGCCTTCAGGAACTAAAATTTTACCTAAAGTCGGAGCAACAGGTTTTTCTGTTCCGCCTTCTTCAAGTTTGCTAGCAATTGTAGATAAGCTCATGTTTGGCGCAAGATTATAATAGCCACTTTTAAACTCTGAATAATTTTTAAATTTTGTATAATACTGAAAAACCATTCCATTTTTAATAATGGATTGTCTTTGCAAAATTTCACCAATTTGCTTACTACTTGAACCAGCAGGAATATTGATTGACTTAGCTGTTGCATTCTTAGAATCCAAAGGTTGAATACCAGATTTTACAAAGTTATAGCCATACCAACCAGTTCCTCCAACAACTAAAACTAAAAGAACAACAATCACAGCAATGATTTTCCCTGCTGTTACTTTTTTCTTTTTCTTATTTTTGTTCTTATTCTTATTTTTCTTGCTAGAAGAAGTTTTTTTAGAAGAATTGCTGGTTCTTCTTGAAGGTTGATGTTTAACCATTTTTTCTGATTCTTTTTTTTCTGAAAATTGTTCTTGTTCAATCTTTTCATCTTGAACTTTTGTTTCACTACTTGAAAATTGAGGAGGAATATCTTGGTTTTGAATTTCCTCAGAAACCATTCCATCTAATTTTTGACGCAATGAATCACCTTCTTCTGAAAGGTTTTCATTTTCTAAAAAAGGTTCTGCTTCGTTTTCATCCGCTGCTGGAAAATCAAAGACAGGAAGTTTGAAAGGTTCAAGATCAACTTTCCTTGGTTCGATTTTTCGCTCAGGTTCTTCTGAGTCGCTCCTGCTGGGGCGTTCGAAATCTTCAGGGTCTGGGAACTTAGTTTCTGCTTGTTTCGCTGCATTTTCTTCAAGTTGGCGAAGTATTTTTTCTTTAAAACTTCCTCGAGAAAATTCAGTTGTTTCTTTGTCCACCAAATTTTTTCTCCTTATGATTAGCTTTCGCTCAATAATAAAATTTTACTTTTCCTAATTGTAACCGTTCTTTTAATTTTTTACAAATAAAAAGAGAATATTCATAAAAGTGAGGCTGATGCCTCACTTTTTATGTGTTTTAGTCTTCATCAGTATCTTCTGAATCATCTTCATCGTCTTCTACGTCGATGTCAACTTCTTCATCTACATTATCAAGTTCAACTTCTGCAAGTTCTGCGTCATATGCAGCGACGTCATCTTTATCTTCGTCTTCTGCTTGAGTATCATATGACATGTCTTCTTCAGTTGTTTCTTTTGTGCCTTCTTCATCTTCTGGATCGATTTCGTCTTCGATACCAAAAGCATTGACTTTTTTGCGTTTCTTAGCTGGTTTTTCTTCTTCTTCGTCTTCAATTTCATCAAGAGCGATAACTTCTTCGTCAATCTCATCAATCGCATACCATGAACGAAGTGCCCAGATATTATTTCCTAATGGAATGAAACTTCCGTCTGTATTGATTTCTGTATAAAAACGAGAAATACTAGCTTTAATTTCATCATCGGATTTTTCCAAATAATCTTGAATCGCTCTGATGATTTCAGAGAATTGCATTTCTTTGCCATTTTGCTCCAATAAAGCATGAGCAACTTCAATCATTGAAAGTTCTGAGATTTTTTGTCCTTCTAAGGCTGTAATTTTCAAGTTTTTACTCTCTCTTTTCCTAATATAAAATATAGGCTCATTTTCTAAAAAACGAACGCTATGTGGATTTTCTTTTTATAGTGTATATCAAAATTAGCTTGCTGTCAATATTTTACGCCAAAAAACCTCTGTTTACTTGCTTTTAGCTTAACTGTATCCTTTTATTTTTATCAAAAGAATACTAATAACATTTATTGGCTACCGACAGTAAAGAAATTAATAGTGCATTAGAACTTTATAATCGTAATCTCCGATTTTTTCGCGACCTTTAAGTTCATCAAGTTCGATAAGGAACGCACATCCGACAACAATTCCACCCATTTTTTCAACAAGTTCAATTGTAGCGGCAATTGTTCCACCAGTTGCAAGCAAATCATCAACAATCAAGACGCGTTGTCCTGGTTTGATGCTATCTGAATGCATTGTGAGTGTGTCTGTTCCGTATTCTTTTTCGTAAGTTGCTTCAATGACTTCACGAGGTAATTTACCAGGCTTACGAACTGGGGCAAATCCTACACCAAGTGCAAAAGCAACTGGACATCCAATGATGAAACCACGCGCTTCTGGACCTACAACCATATCTATTTCTTTATCTCTTGCATACTGAACAATTTCGGTAGCAGCATAGTTATAGGCATTTCCGTCTGCCATCAAAGGGCTGATGTCGCGAAAAACTACGCCTTCTTTAGGATAGTTTTCAATTGTTGCAATATAGTCTTTTAATTCCATGTTTTTGTTACTGACAGAATTGTCAGTGCTCCTTTTTTCTAACATAAGTTCGTTATTTTTACTGACAGCTTTATTATTATGAGTATAGCTGATTTCGTCAGTAACTTTTTATAAAAACGAAATTATTTTTCTAATAAATTTTGATAAATTTCTTTGACGGGTGCTAAAGCAAAAAGTTCTTGCATTTTTACAATTTTTTCTAGTTCTTGATAAATTGTACTCTCAGAAATTTCACGTTTATCGGCCGTCTTATTAACGGTCATTAAGCCATTGTCAATGCTGACAAATTCAAGTTCCTCAAAGATTTTTATCATCTTGACAAGCAAGAGATGAGGGATTTTCAAATAATCCGCAAGTGATTTTAATTTATAGCGAATATCAAATTCTGGAAATTGATAAATTGCTTTATAAAGTCTTGCAAATTCTTCTCGTGTTCCACTTCCTGTTAAATAATAGCTATCAGTGATTTTATTTTTAAAATAAATCATTTTAAAATCATCCGGCGCTGCTTTACTGACAGCTTCTTTTAATACTGACAAACCTGCTAAATCTCCAGGTGTCTCTTCGATGACAAGCACATCTTCCATTATACCATGTTTTAGCTGATTTTGAGAAAAAATATTAGCCTCTTTTGGGATAGGAATTTGTTTACTTCTTATATCAAGAAGTTCGACACCAACTGAATCAGCATCTTCAATCATTAATTGAAGACTCGTATTTCCATTCCAACTATTACTTGAAAGAGTTGCAACTAATTTTGTTTGTGCCTGTTCAAATTCCAATTCTTCTGAACCATGTTGGAAATAAACGGCATCAATTTGTTGCTTTTCTTCCTGAATTTTTAATTTAAGATGAGCATTGTCTTTCCCCATACTTCGGCTTTGAATCACCTTATAATCTTCGATTAAAAATCGAGGCTTAGGATTATCCATGCCAAAGGGAGCCAATTTTGCTAAATTAGTGATTGTTGAGAGCGAAATATCGTCTAGGTGGCAACGGTCAGCAATTTCTAAGGGACTTTTTTTAGACATATCTAAATGATTGTCCACGATATAATCAATCATCGCCTTTTTAACTGCTTCTACGTTTTCCAGACTTAAAGTCATCCCTGCGGCTTGTTTATGACCACCAAAAGCAATAAAAAGTTCACGATGGGCATTTAATGCCTTGAAAATATCAAAATTTTCGATTGACCGAGCAGACCCACGCAAAATCCCATCTTCTTGGGCCAGCATGATTACTGGCTTATGTATGGCTTCTAACAAGCGACCCGCAACAATTCCTAAGACACCTTTATGCCAGTCCTTATGATATAAAATCTGAACAGGTTCATCTGTCAGCATACTCAGAGCTTCATTGTGAATTTTTTCCACAATTTCTTTTCGCTCTGAATTTTTTTGGTCAATCATTTTGGCAATTTCATGCGCTTCATCTTCATCCCAACCTGTCAGCAATTCAATGGCTGGGTTTGGGTCATCGAGACGTCCCAAAGCGTTTAAACGGGGAGCAATTTGAAAACCAACCGTTTCCTCAGTGATTTTATCAAAATCAACCCCGGCATACTTCATTAATTCTTGTAGGCCGGCACGCTCTGTTTGGGCCAAAACTTTTAGGCCATGAGCCACTAAAATTCGGTTTTCATCAGTCAAACTGACCATGTCAGCAATTGTACCAATTGCAACCAAATCAAGCATTTCACTGGGTGCATATTCTAAAAGAGCACAGGCAACTTTGAAGGCGACACCAACTCCTGCCAAATATTTGAAAGGATATTGACTGTCAGGATGTTCGGGGTGGACAATGGCATAAGCAGGGGGAAGTTGTTCAGGAATTGAGTGATGATCGGTAACAATTACATCCACTCCATTTTCCTGTGCCCAGGTAATTGCCTCCAAGCCAGCAACTCCATTATCTACAGTAATAATAAGATTGATATTTTCATTCTTAATATAGTACTGATAAACGTCAAGATTTGGCCCGTAACCGTCAGTAAAACGATTGGGTAAATAAACTTGAGCCTCAGCTCCTAATTCGTCCAGAGCGGACTTCATGACTGATGCTGCAGTCATTCCGTCAGCATCATAGTCACCATAAATTAAGATATTTTCACCTTGCTCAATTGCTGATAAAATACGCCCTGTTGCTTTTTCCATATCATGAAGTAGAAAAGGGTCATGTAAATTTTCTAAACTTGGCTTTAAAAATTGCTCAATTTCAGCATCTGCATGAATTCCTCTTTGATAAAGCACGCGACTTGTCAATTCATCTAATTTATGTTTTTTCGCTATCTTTAGAAAATCTTCGGAAATGGCTGTATCAGCCACTTTCCAATCATATTTTGCTTTTATCATTTTAATTCTCTTTATCTTTTCTATGCTCAATTCAATTATTTTAGCATAAATTACTCGAAAAAAATGGCTAAGTTTAGAGATTATTTTTCTTTTATTTAATAAAATCCTAAACTTTTCTATAATTTACTGACAGAACTAGCATTAAGCTTCTGTCAGTAAAAAAATTCTATTTGAAATTAAAAAATTTGGCAGATATAAAATCAAAAAGCGAAGGAAAAATAGCTCGCAATTTGGCCGCTGTGGATAAAGTCCAAGGTAAATTGATTTCTCTTTTCCTTTTTCCCAAGTTATTCACAACTTTGTCAGCAACTTTAGATGCTGAAATTGCATTTTTCCCCACCTTTTCCAGATAATCTCCATTATCTTTGTGAAATTTGGTTTTTACAGGTCCAGTATTCACAGTTGTCACAATTAATTGTGGATTTTCCATACGCAAAGCATCTGAAAATGTAATCAAAGCCGCCTTAGAGGCAGCATAAATTGATGATTTACCTGTTGGTAACTTTCCAGCAATTGAAGCAATATTAATCAATTGAACTTTCGGTTCTAATAATCTGGTCAACTGGATTGGCATTAACGTATTAATGACAAACTGTTCTGTAATTTCCCCATCAGTAAGTTCAGTGAATTCTTTAAAAATACCAAAACCAGCATTATTAATCAAAATATCCACAACAAAAGATTGTTCATTAGTCAAAAGTTCATCATTGGTCAGTAATGTAACATTTTCAAGCTGACCATAGCGTTCAATCAGAGCCTTACGGCTACGTGAAACCAAAATTAAATGGTCATTTTCTTTAGATAAAGATTTGACAATTTCTTTAGCAATATCACCAGTTGCACCTGTAATTACAATATTTCTAACCAATTTTTTCCTCGTAAAAATCCTTAACCACAAAAGTGTTGGAATGAACAGTTTGTGCCTCACGCACCAATTGTCCAACCAAAGGTCCAACATAGCGTGCACTAATATGAGTCAATAACAATCGATTAACCCCGGCTTCTTTGGCGACTTCTGCTGCTTGTTTCGTCGTTGAATGACCATGTGCTCTTGCCATTTTACTTTCATTTGCTTCATAAGTTGCCTCATGAACCAATAAGTCTGCTCCATAAGCTAAACGTACTGCAACATTCGATTTTCTTGTATCGCCTAAAATCGTGACTATTTTACCAGCTTTATCCGCTCCGATATAATCTTTAGGATCAAAAGTTTTTCCTTCGTACTGAACAATCTCACCTTTTTTTATTTTACCAAAAAGGGGTCCGAAAGGAAGCCCAGCTTCTTTTAAAGCATTGGCATCGAGTTCACCTATTCGATTTTTTTCTACGACGCGATAACCCAAGCAGAAAATAGTATGGTCAAGCAAATCTGTATGGACTTCAAAACTATCATCTTCAAAAATTTTTCCAGCCGAATCAATTTCATGAAAATTGATACGATAAGCTAAACGTGAACCCGAGATTCTAAGAGCGGTCAAAACAAAATCTTTAATTCCCACAGGCCCATAAAGCTCCAAATCAGTTTGTTCATCTGAACTTTGAAAACTTCTACTAGACAAAAAACCAGGCAAGCCAAAAATATGATCCCCATGTAAATGTGTAATAAAAATCTTAGTAATTTTTCGTGGCTTAATTGTCGTATTTAAAATTTGATGTTGCGTTGCTTCACCACAGTCAAAAAGCCAAATTTCATTACGCTCATCAAGCATTTTCAAGGCAATTGCCTGAGTGTTTCTTGATTTAGAAGGCTGACCAGCCCCAGTCCCTAAAAATTGGATTTCCATTGAACCTCCATCAGTTTCAACTCACCTTAAGGCAAATTAAAACTTTATTTTCTCAAAAATCAGAATTATTTTCCAAAACAAGAAAAGATTGTGAAACTTCCCCACAATCTTTTCTTCAATAAATTAGTGACCCGTGCTGGGCTCGAACCAGCGACCCTTTGATTAAAAGTCAAATGCTCTACCAACTGAGCTAACGAGTCATGCTTAAAGCGTCATTTTCACGACGAAGTATATTATAACACAGACTTTCTGAAATTTCTAGTCTCAGCTGTAATTTTTTTATTTTTTTTAAATTTATTATTTATTTATCTCTGATAATGGCCACACACAGGTCCAATTAATCATTTTTTTCATCATCAAAGGGCAGTAAAAAATGTGACCAATCCAAAAATTATACCTGGAAAGTTTGCCGTTGCCAAAGCTAAATCTCTAGGCTTTTTGCCAATTCCATAAGTGACCCAAAGTGTACAATTAATTGCAGCAACAAGGGGCTGAATAGGATTTCCTTTCATTCCACTAAGATTGTTAGCAATTTGTGGAAGGTATGACACATACATCATTACCGACATCCCAGTCGCTACCCAACTTAAATACTTAATAAGTTTCTCTTGATTCATAAAAGCCCTCCTGTAAAATGATAATATCAAAAAACTCGCGGTTTCATTCTAACTATTTTTTAAATTTAAAACCTAGTCTTTTTACCTTCGAGTCAATATCTTATTATAACATATTTAGGATTCTATAAAACGCAGTCATTGGCACATGTTTGGCACAAAAACAATAAAAACCGCTCAACCGAGCGGTTTATTTACTTAATTAAATGCGTCCGGAGGGAATCGAACCCCCATCTCAAGAACCGGAATCTTACGTGATATCCATTACACTACGGACGCGCTACAATCACTTTATTCTACCTAATTTCAAAAAAAATTGCAAGAAGAAGCTTGCTATAATAAAAAAAGCTATCCATCGATAGCTTTCCATTTTTACTTTATTTACCTGCTTTAATGGCTGATAAAATCTGAGTCCTTAAACTTTCTGCTCCTTCAGCTCCGCTTGGAAGGAAAATGGTTGAATTTCCACCTGCAGCAAATTGATTCAAGGTATCTAAATATTGGTTAGTTAACAAAATCGCCATAATTTGTTCTTCATCAAGCGCCACACCAAGCTTTTTGATTTCGGTAATTTGTTGAGCCAAACCGTCAACAATAGCCTTACGTTGTTCCGCAATCCCTACCCCATGCAGACGGTCTTTTTCAGCTTCTGCTTCAGCGGCAGTTACAACTTGAATTTTATTAGCATTTGCCAACATTTGGCTGGCATCTTGTTTACGTTGTGCCGCATTGATTTCATTCATAGATTGCTTAACTTCAGCATCAGGTTCTACTTTAGTAATCAATGTTTTTACGATAATATAACCGTAAGTTTGCATTTCTTCAGCAACTGTTTTTTGAACTTCAAGAGCGATTTCATCTTTTTTCTCAAAAACATCATCCAAAGTCAATTTTGGCACTGCTGAACGAAGGGCATCTTCAATATAAGCCTTAATTTGTTCACCTGGATTCATTAGCTTATAGTATGCATCTTTGATGGATTGTTCGTTTACTCGATATTGCGTTGCAATATTCATCGTAACAAAAACATTATCCGCAGTTTTAGTTTCAACTGTCATCTCTGTTTGTAATAAGCGCAATTGAACTCGAGCAGCAATCCGATCAATTCCCCAAGGAAGTTTCAAATGAAAACCGGGGTTTGCAGTAAATTGATACTTCCCAAAACGTTCAACAATTGCAACAGTTTGTTGTTTAACAACAAATACAATTGTACTCAAACTAAAGATTAAAATGAGTAGGATAATTGCTAAAACAACGAGTGGAATAAAAATCATAAAAGTTCCTCCTTATATTTGACCAAAAGTTACTGACAAACTTTTCTGTCAGTAATTATAAAAAATTCAGTCTTATTAATTACTGACAGCATCGCCAGTAATCGTTTTCACATAGTCTATCACTTATCAAAGAGAAATGCAATTTTTTTGATAGTTTATTAACTAACGATTAAAAACCTTTTGTAATATAGATAAAGTGTTTACGTCCGTCACGACCAAAACATAAAGGACTTAAGAAGCCAATTTCTTCGGCTTGTTCTAATAAATCTTCAATATTATAGCCGGCTAAGCGAATATATTCCCCATTTTCTGCTTGTTCTGTTAATGCTGTTAGGTCTTTCACTTTCTCAAATTCACTTTGAAATTGAGCAGGTTTCATTATCAATTTTCCGTCTTCTTCCACTAGTAGATAATGCGGGAAAATTTGTACAATTTCAAACATCAATTCGGCTGTCACTTTTACCGGAAATTCACTGAAAATAATTGCTTCTTCTGCGTCATTTTTATATGAAAAACCAAATGATTTTCCAGAAAGATTGAGTCGAATAAATCTGAAATTTTCATAACCATTTTTTCCTTCAAGTTGAAAATCTGGATTTTCTTCAAAAATATCAAAAGCTTTAGAAAGTTCAAAGAAATAATCTGTCGCATCTTTCGGTGAGCGTTTTTGATAAAGTTCAGCAAAATAAGCATTTAAAACTGATGCTGGTGGAGTCACCAAAAGTCTTTTATCTTTTACATCGGTCAAGGCAGCTAATCTATTTTCTAAAAAGATATGGTCTTGAGCCATGAATCCACCATATTTCATTCCCAAATCAATCCATTTTTTATCAGTCATTTTTTCTCTCCATTTTTAATAAAATTTACTTGTAAAGTCCTTTTTTCAATCTTTTTCATTATAACATTTTTAAGAAAATGCGTCAGTTCAAAAACTGAGTGACTTTATCAAAAACTGGGTCAGGATATTTTTTTGAAAAAACATCTTCAAATTCGACAGACATTCGATTTTTAAACCAAGTCAATTGTCGCTTGGCATAGCGTCTTGAATTTCTTTTGACCAACTCAACAGCTTCTTCCAAACTAATGTCCCCTGAAAAATAAGGGAAAAATTCTTTATAACCAATCCCTTTTGCCGCTTGAACTTCTGGTGCTTGCTCATACAAAGTTCTAGCTTCATCTAATAAGCCCTCACGCATCATTTGATCAACCCGTTGATTAATTCGATCATAAAGCACTTTTCTGTCAGCATTTAATCCAATAAGCAAAAAATCATAATCAGAACCCAAATTTTCATCTTGAGAGCCAAAAGTTTGCAACTCCAAAAAACGAATCGCCCGTCTACGATTTAACTCAGGAATTTCTGGATTTATTTTAATCACTTTTGCAAACAATTCCTCATCAGATAAAAGAGATAATTCTTCACGAAGTTTCATCATCTCCTCATGATTTTCCTGTCCGCCAAGATGATAACCTTCGATAAGAGATTGAATGTATAAGCCAGTTCCTCCAACGATAATTGGCACTTTTCCTTGGTCAAGAATTTCTTTAATTAATTGATTAGCTTCAATGACAAAATCATGAACCGAAAAATTTTCTGTCCATTTACGTACATCAATCAAATGATGAGGAACTTGAGCTTGTTCAGCCATAGTCACCTTAGCGGTTCCAATGTCTAATCCTTGATAAACTTGCTGAGAATCACCAGAAATAATTTCACCATTAAATTTGATTGCCAAATCAATACCAAGTGCTGTTTTCCCCACAGCTGTAGGCCCGACAACCACTAAAACTTTATTTTTTTTCATTTATTTTTTATGACTCACTCTCACCATTTTCATTCTCTATTATTTCAGAAATAGCCTGTAAATTCAAGCACTGACAAGAAAAAATTACTGACAGCTCAATTTCTGTCAGTAATTTTTATTCTATTATTCTTAAAGTTTTTATGCAGCAAAAACTTTTTGATAAATTCTTTTTCCACGATTCATTAAAGATTTCCGATAATCTTCACGTCCCACAATCAGAGTCATTTTACTAAAGATATAGCATGAAAGTAGTGTGACCGCAAAGTTAGGAAGTGACAAGAATGTTAATAAGGAAACACTTAGAACGACCACATCGACCATAAACAAAACCTTGTCAATTTTAAAGTTCCATTGCTCCTCCAAAATTCGGCTCAATAAGATTGATCCTCCAAATGTTCCTTCAGAAATAATAACTAATCCTGCCCCGAATCCTGAAAGAAGTCCATCGAAAATTCCAGCAAAAACAACATGTGAGAATTGGAAACCAGTAACTCCTAATGCTTCATAAATCATTAACCAACCACTCATGGCAAGCGCTCCAGGAATGCTCAGTAGTAAAATTCTCCGCGGAAGCGAACGTCCTCCGAAAATGAAAAGTGGTACATTTACCAAAAAGAAAGTCAAGGCTGGGTTGATGCCAAAAACAAAATCCATAAGTACAGAAAAACCAGCGACACCATTACTTGCTAGACGATTAGGGATGACGAATAACTGAACTGAGAGTACATAAAGTCCGACACCTAAAATAAGTATGAGTAAGTCCCTCATAAACTTTTTGTCAGTTTTTACACCTATAATTGTCATTTTTCTTACCTTCTTTCTTTATCATTTATTTATTACAACTGCTACTAATATATCACATGCACCTAATCTTAAGCTTAACCGCTTAATTATTAAAGAGTCTTTCTTTTTAAAATGTGCTTCGTTAGCGTTTTCACATTTTTTGATTTATAATGAAGATAGAGCAATTTTTAAATAAAATATAAAGGAGTCCACCAAATGAAAAATAAATTTATCCAAGGCTATCTCATTGGAAAATCTGTCGAAATTCTTGTTGCAGGTACAGCCCTGTTAATTGCCAAGAAAAAAGGTTATCTTCCTTCTGCTGACAAGGCCGAATTTATCGCTCAAAAAAGAAAAGAAGCCGCTAGAAAACGACTTGCTCGTTAAAAATTTTACTGACAGAAACAAAAACTTACTGACAGAAATTTTGTCAGTAAGTTTTTTTATATTCTTTAATGAGTTGCTGAAGCTTCTGCTTCATCCACCTGTTCCAATCGTTCATGAATTTCCAAATTACGTACATCTGAAAGAACCAAGGGAACTGTTTCAACAGTTACTTCCGAGAATTGAAGACCAAACCAACGAATTGGTGAAGCCGTAATTCTCTTGATTTGTGCTTTAGTTTGAAGAACAAAACGCTCGAAACCTGGCATTTGACGTGCATTCATCAGCTTTTCTTCAACAACGACAAAGCGGAAATCTCCAACTTTACGTCCGGGAGTGATGCTGTAATGTTGATGCTGACGTGGCAAACGTCCTGATTCCATCAAATCCGTCACAATTGTTCTTAAATAACGCGGAACTTCTTGACGCATACGGAATCCAAGATAGAGATTCACACGAACAATAAAGTCAGTATCCATCATGTCTACTTTATACTCTGAAGTATAAGGCTCGTCAGTAACTTTTACATTTACAAACCAATAACATTCTGCACGTTTTGGCCGTTTATCCAAGATTGAATATAAGATTGAACGGTCAATCCATTCATGGTCCATTTTGCTTGTTAAATAAACCACATTTGTTTGATATAAATCATAAGATTCATCATGACGCAAAGCATTAAGTTGATTTTTATACTCATTAATATTCAATGATTTGATATATTTCATGACAATCTTGTGTGACTTGTTCCAGATGAACATCACGAAGATAATTGCCAAGGCAATCAGAACCACAATATATGCTCCGTTGATAAATTGGACAAGAGAAGCCGCAAAGAATGAGCCTTCAATACAAAAGAGACCAATAGAAATAAAGGCAATGGCAATTTTTGGCGTTCCTTTTTGAATTAAGAAATAAGTCAAAAGAGTCGTTGTCATCAACATAGTGATGGTAATGGCCAAGCTATATGCTGCTTCCATATGTTCTGAAGTTTTAAAATACAAAACAAAGAATGAAGTCGTTACCCAAAGAGCAAAATTAACTGCTGGGATATAAAGTTGTCCCAAAGTTTGCCCTGGATAATAAATTTTGAACAATGGCAAAAGTTTCAAACGAATCGCTTCAGATACCAAAGTAAATGAACCCGAAATCAGTGCTTGAGAGGCGATAATCGCCGCCAATGTTGATAAGATAACGACATAAATAACCATATTATCAGGTAAAACAGCAAAGAAAGGATTAAGTTTTTCAATGTGTTCCCCACGGTGAGCTAAAAGCCAAGCTCCTTGTCCACAGTAAGATAAGATAATACAAATCTTAACAAACGGCCAGCTGACATAAATATTTCCACGCCCAACGTGTCCTAAGTCAGAATAAAGTGCCTCTGCCCCTGTCGTTACCAAGAAAATAGAACCCAAGATAAAGAAACCAGCTTTATTTTCTGAACTAAACAATAAGTGAATTGCATAATAAGGATTAATTGCTTTTAAAATTGATAAATCGAGAAAAGAATTAATCAGTCCACTTACACCCAAAAAGCCAAACCAGATAAACATAATTGGTCCAAACAAACGCCCAACCAAACTTGCTCCAAACCTCTGAATCAAAAAGAGAAAGGCAAGGATTATCAAGGTGGTTACCATAACCGCCGTCTGATTTGAGTAAACATGTGTTACTCCCCTTAGACCTTCAATGGCCGAGGTGACCGTTACCGCTGGAGTCAATGCCCCATCCGCTAATAATGTCGCTCCACCAATCATTGCTGGAATAATCAGCCATTTTCTCATCCGTCTCACAAGGGTAAAGAGTGAAAAGATTCCCCCTTCATGATGGTTATCTGCTTTCAAAGCAATCAGAACATATTTAACAGTTGTAATTAATGTTAAAGTCCAAATTACAAGAGAAACAGCCCCCAAAATAAAGCTTTCAGAAAGATTTGCTAATCCTCCCTGTCCTCGAACAATGGCCTGCATAGCATAAAGTGGACTTGTTCCGATATCACCGTAAACAATTCCTAATGCAATCAGGAACCCTGCAGATGTCGCTTTATTAAACGACCGATTATGTAAGTGTACTTGACCCACTTTTGTAACTCCTCAACTTTCTTCAACGAAAATAGTCAAATAAAATAAAACGAAGCGTAGCTCGTTTTTTAATAGCTTTATTATAGCAGATTATCCCCTGTTTATTCAAAAAAAACTGTGGGAAATTACATTTATTTATTTCTCACAGTTTTATATATAATACATTAATCATCACAAAAGCGATGATAGCAACAGTAAGCGATCTTTTGATTGCTTTTATTTTATTATGATTCTCCTTGATTTTCTTCTGAAATTCGTTCGTGAATTTCCAAATTTTTAACATCCGAGAGAACCAAAGGAACAGTTTCAACCGTCACTTCTGAAAAGTGAAGACCAAACCAACGTGCTGGCGAAGCTGTAATTTTTTTAATTTGCTCTTTTGTTTGAAGAACAAATCGTTCAAATCCAGGCATTTGTCTTGCATTAATTAGTTTTTCTTCTAAAACAATAAAACGGAAATCTCCAACTTTTCGTCCTGGTGTAATACTATAAGGCTGATTTTGTTGGGGTAATCGTCCTGACTCCATCAAGTTGGTCACAATCGTCCGTAAATACCGAGGAATTTCTTGACGCATATGAAAACCGAGATATAGATTAACACAGACAATAAAATCAGTTCCTAGCATATCCACTTCGTATTCAGAAGTATAAGGCTCGTCTGTAACATTAACTTTCACAAACCAGTAAACTTTAGCTTTTTTAGGACGCTTATCCAAAATAGAATACAAGATTGAACGGTCAATCCATTCTTTATCCATTTTAGCCGTTAAATAAACGACATTCGTATGATAAAGGTCGTAAGTTTCATCTTTGCGGAGTTTGTCCATTTGTTCTTTATAATCATTAAGATTTGAAGAATTAAGATATTTATAAAAAAGCTGATCAGATTTATGCCAGATTGCCATAACAAATAGAATCATGGCAGCAATAATCACAACGACATAACCGCCATGCATAAATTTTACAGCGGAAGCTGCAAAAAACAAGCCTTCAATAAAGATAAAAACGGTGAAAAATAGGCCAACCAATACTTTTTTAACTTTTTGATAATGACTTAAATAGACAGTTAACAATGTTGTTGTCATAAGCATGGTTACTGTGATTGCTAAACCATAAGCCGCTTCCATGTGAGCAGAACTTTGGAAATAAACCACAATAAAACTCGCTGCCAACCAGAGTCCCAAATTTACGGCTGGAATATATAATTGTCCGAAAGTTTCTCCTGGATAAAAAATTCTTAATCGAGGAAGCAGTTTAAGACGAATAGCTTCTGACACAAGAGTAAATGAACCAGAAATCAATGCCTGTGAGGCAATAATTGCCGCCAAGGTCGCTAAAATTACTGAAAAAATGATTAAATTTTGAGGAAGGACAGCAAAAAATGGATTGATGTCTCCTAAAGATTCCCCACGATTTTGTAAAAGCCAAGCCCCTTGCCCACAATAGGATAGGATGATACAAACTTTAACAAAAGGCCAACTGACATGAATATTCCCCCGACCAACGTGTCCTAAATCGGAATAAAGAGCTTCTGCACCTGTCGTTGCCAAAAAGACTGAACCTAAAACAAAAATTCCAGCTTTATTTTCTGGGCTTAAAAGTAAATGAATTGCCCAATAAGGATTAATTGCTTGAAGGACAGAAAAATCACCAAAGAGATTAATCAAACCCGTAATTCCAAGAAAACTAAACCAAATAAACATGACTGGTCCAAACACTTTACCAACGATTGAAGTTCCAAATCGTTGAATTAAAAATAAGACCGCTAAAATCGCTAAAGTAATAATAACAATCGGTAATTGCTGCTGACCAAAAGCTTCATGAAAAGCTGGAATTGACCTCAAGCCTTCTATTGCTGACGTAACCGTTACGGCAGGTGTTAAGGCTCCGTCAGAAAGCAAAGCAGCACCACCAATCATTGCTGGAATAATTAACCATTTTGCATACTTGCGAACGAGAGTAAATAATGAAAAAATTCCGCCTTCATGATTATTATCCGCTTTTAAAGCAATCCACACATATTTGACTGTTGTAATTAATGTCAGCGTCCAAATAATGAGCGAAAGTGCCCCAATAATTGACGTTTCTGAGATTCGCTCAAGCCCCCCTTGGCCTTGGACAATTGATTCCATTGTGTAAAGAGGGCTCGTTCCGATGTCGCCATAAACAATTCCCATTGCGATGATGAAACCGGCACCTGTTGCTTTATTAAATGAGCGATTAGATTCATAACCCATTCTAATTTCCTCAACTTTCTCTAGTTCCATAAAATTTATCAAAGTAAATAATTCACATTCGATTACCTAAATCATATAACAATTTCTTGATTTTTTGTTAAAAAATGGTCTAAAGAATACTACAAAATTTATAAGAAAAAAAGCTAGAAAATTCTAGCTTTTAATTAATTATTTCTCAACTTAATCTTCTGTGTACCAGTCGTAGTGGAAGATTCCAGCTTTGTCTGTACGTTCATAAGTGTGAGCACCGAAGTAATCACGTTGGGCTTGAATCAAGTTAGCTGGAAGATTTTCAGAACGATAGCTATCGTAGTAGCTAATTGCTGATGTGAATGTTGGAATTGGAATTCCTGCTTGAACAGCAAGTGAAACTACATCACGAACAGCTTCTTGATAACGTTTTGTGATGTCTACAAAGTAGTCGTCAAGCAAGAGGTTTTCAAGTTCGCTATCTTTGTCGAAAGCATCAGTAATATTTTGGAGGAATTCTGCACGAATGATACATCCAGCACGCCAAATTTGTGCAATTGTACCGTAAGGCAAGTCCCAATCGAATTCTTCAGAAGCTTTACGAAGTTGAGCAAATCCTTGAGCATAACTCATAATTTTTGAGAAATATAGCGCTTTGCGGATTTTTTCAATGACTTCTTTTTTATCGCCTGAGAAATTAACCGCTGGTCCAGATAAAACTTTGCTTGCTTTAACACGTTCATCTTTATAAGTTGAAATGTAACGAGCAAATACTGATTCTGTAATCAATGGAAGTGGTACACCAAGGTCAAGGGCAGACTCTGAAGTCCATTTACCAGTTCCTTTATTTCCTGCTTTATCAAGAATTTTATCAACGATGTAGCCTTCGCCTTCATCATCTTTACGTTTCAATACTTCTTTAGTGATTTCAATGAGGTAGCTATCAAGTTCGCCTTCATTCCATTCTTCAAAAATGGCTTGAATTTCTGCATTGCTAAGACCAAGAACACGTTTCAACAAATCATAAGATTCAGCAATCAATTGCATATCGCCGTACTCAATTCCGTTGTGAACCATTTTAACGTAATGTCCAGCACCGTTTGCTCCCATGTAAGCCACACATGGTTTACCATCTTGAGGAGTTTTAGCTGCGATTTGTTCAAAAATTGGTGCAACCAAATCGTAGGCTTCTTTTTGACCACCAGGCATCATTGATGGGCCTAAAAGCGCACCTTTTTCACCACCAGAAACTCCTGTACCGATGAAGTTAATACCTGAGTCTGCAAGTTCAGCATTACGACGCATTGTGTCTGGGAAATGAGTATTTCCACCATCAATCAAGATATCACCTTTATCCAAGAGTGGTAAAAGTGATTTAATTGTCGCATCTGTCGCTGCTCCTGCTTGAACCATGAGCATGATACGACGTGGTTTTTCAAGACTTCCAACAAATTCTTCAAGTGTTTTAGTGAGAACAAGATTCTTATCTTGATGTTCTTTATAAACTTCTTCAGTTTTTGAAGTCGTACGGTTGTAAATTGCAACGGTATAACCACGTGACTCTACGTTGAGTGCAAGGTTTTTCCCCATTACAGCCATTCCGACAACACCAAAGTTTGCTTGTGCCATTTGAAATCCTCCAGAGTATTTCTTTATATTCTATACTATATAGTATAACGCAATTTATTTCCAATTACCATAGTTAAGTATGTAAATGTTTTACATGACAAAAAAATCTGCCTTAAAGACAGATTTTAAATTTTATTCTTTTTCGTCAGGAAAATTTGTTAATTCTTTGGCTTTGTCAGCAATTTTTTTCGCTTCTTCAGCAAGAGACTCAGTATCAATATCTTCTTTCACTTCATCTTTGGCATCACTGAACTTAGCCACAACTTCTGCGGCTTCTTCTGAGATGTCTGATTCATTTTCATCAAAGAGTTCTTCTCCACTGTCTTTCATTGAATTAATTTTTTCAACGACAGCATCTTTAGTATCATTGAAGAAATCAACAACTGAATCTTTAGACAGTTCACCTGAGTCAACTTTTTCCATAATTAAATCACGTTTTGAAAGTAAAAATTCTTTGGCCTTGTCAGCTGAAATTTCACCTGAATCAAATTTTTCTTTGATTTCATTAAATTTTTCAGCTGAGAAATCGAGAGCGGTATCTCTCATTCCAGTCAATGTTTCTTGAGGGTTTTCTTTTAAATCATCATAAATTTTTCCAGCCCCTTCGCGGAGTTCGCTTCCTTTTTTAGGAGCTAAAAATAGAGCAGCTGCGGCACCAACTAAAGCACCAACTAGAAATCCTGTTTTTTTTGACATCGGTTAAGTCCTTTCTTTCGTAAGCAAGTTTAATTTACTTTTACACCCGCTTCAGTTTTATCTTTTTTGACAAAGAATTTTTTGGCTGTTTTTGCCAAAACGACTGCTGAAGCTGAAGTTGTTTTTCGTTTTGTTGAACCTCTATTAAGACGTGTCACAAGTTTACGACTTGAAGCATTGATATCTGAAACGCTTTCAGACAAATCAGCGACTGCCGTAAACAAAGGGTCAATCGTGGCGACTTTCCCATTAACATCATCAAGCAAGGTATTGGCTTTAGCCATTATGCCATCAGCTTGATGAAGTAAGACATCTAGATCGCTAGAAACTAATTTGACCGTACGGTTGGCTTCTTCCACAACCTTAGAAACTTTATGTAATACAATAACTAAGAAGACCACCAATACAGCAAATGCTATCGCGATAATCAATAATGCAATATTTCCCACGTTTCCTCCTCTTTATTCGGGTATAAAATCAGCACCCATTTTTTCAATCTTCTTTCATTTTGATGAAAGCGATTCTATTTGACTTCATTATAACAAATTGTTCCACTATTTTCTAATATAACTTACATTTTTTTATGACAAAAAGTCTATCCTTCAGGATAGACTTCTTAATTTTTTTTTATTCTGCGATAAATAAAGAGAATAAGTCCTACAATCACTAATAAAACTGAAAGCCATTGTGACACACGAGCAGGTCCTAACATTAGGCTATCTGTTCGCATTCCTTCAACAATAAAACGAACGGCTCCATACCAGACGAGATAGAAACTAAAAATATCCCCACGTTTTATGCCTTTAATTCGATGTCTAAAGACCATGACCAGAATAAAACCGCTTAGTGTACCAATACTTTCAAATAGGAAGGTAGGCATTCGATAATGACCACCAATAAACATTTGATTTCTAATGAAAGCAGGTAGCCAGTCTAAATTTGAAACAATTTTTCCATAGGCTTCTTGATTGACAAAATTCCCCCAACGTCCCATTGCCTGAGCGAGAAAAACACCCGGGATAGTAATATCAAGCAAATCTAGCGGATGAATCATTCGATAGTAGCTAAAGACAAAGAGGACAATTGCTCCAGCGATTAAGCTTCCATAGATGGCTCCGCCACCATCCCACATGGCGATGATTTGTGAAGGATGTTGACTATAGTAAGACCATTGGAAAATGACATAATAAAGTCTCGCTCCAACAATTCCTATAGGAAAGGCAAAGAGAACAAAATCAATAATATCATCAGTTTTTATATTACGCTTTGGGGCTTCTTTACATGCGAGCCAAACGGCTAATCCGGCACCACCCACAATAAAAATAGCATACCAGTGAATGGCTAGCGGCCCTAATTGGAGTGCAATCTTATTTAAAGCTAAAAAGGGAAATAGATTATTCATATTTTTTATCAGTTTTCTAAATTTACTGACAGAAATTTCTGTCAGTAATTTCTAAGTTTTTATCTTATGATTCTTTATTATGACTGATTAAATCAGTGAGACGGTCTTCAAAAGTTTTTGTTGCATCAAAGCCCATTTGCTTAGCTCTAAAATTCATAACCGCAGCTTCAACAATTACTGACACATTACGCCCAGTTTTTACAGGAATACGGGTTTGTGGGACTTCAACGTCAGAAAATTCAACAATAGTCGGTGCATTTCCCAAACGGTCAAAAGCTTTTTCCTTATCGTAGTATTCTAAATATATAGCCATATCAATATCCGTTGAATCTTTAACAGCACCAGCACCAAAAAGACTCATCACGTCAATAATCCCAACGCCACGAATTTCAATCATATTGCGCAAAATTTCTGCGGGTTCCCCAGAAAGTGTGAATGCATCCCGTTGAAAAACATCTACACGGTCATCAGCAACTAATCGGTGGCCACGTTTGACTAACTCAAGACCAGTTTCTGATTTACCAATCCCACTAGCCCCTTGAATAAGAACGCCGACCCCAAAAATGTCCATCAAAACACCATGAACAGTCGTTCTTTCAGCTAAACGTTCATCAAGAAATGAGGTCAATACTGAGTTCAATCGGCTGGTTGCTTCACGCGATTGAAGTAAAACAATGTCAGACTTTTTAGCTGCTGCCACCATTTCACTAGGAATTTCTAAATTACGTGCAACAATAACAACCGGTGTTTCTTTGGCCATGACTTTTTTCAAGAGGTCATAGCGATTATCTCCAACTACCGTCATCATGTATGACCATTCTTTCATCCCAAAAAGTTGAATTCGTTCGGGTGTGAAATAATCAAAATACCCAGCCATTTCTAAACCCGGGCGCATAATTTCTGAAGTTGTAATTTCTTTTTGTAATGCTGTTTCTGTTGAGTAAATCACATGAAAATGAATTTTGTCAAGTAAATCTTGAACTGAAACCGCCATTGTAAGTCTCCCCTATTATTTCATAAATAAGAACAACTGACAGAGAATATTTTTTCGTCATAAAACTTTGTCAGTACTTTTATAATAAAAATTGTGATAAAAATCACATTTTCATATCACGTATAAATTTATCCAAGCGATAAGCAAGGAAGATTCGGCGGACTAAAAGAAAGCCGAAAAACGTGGCTAAAAACCACGAAGCAGATAGGAAGGACCAGCTAAAAATCCAAGCTTCAAGTACCGTTCCAATCATAAAAGAATAAAATCGTTGTTTAGGCATGCCTCTATTATGACATTTTTAAGCCAGAAATGTCAATGGATTGTGTTGAATAATAAAAAGCTTTTTATTTTCTAAAAAACTTTTCATTTGATGATTTATTTAGCAAAGAATTTGATAATTAAAAAGATAAGTCCAGCATCAACCAATAGTCCCACGTACCATGAGAAATTGAAATACCATTTTCTAGTTTTATGATGACAGAGATGCCCAGCCAAAATTGCTCCAATCCCTCCACCTAAAAGTGCTTGTGCAAGTAAAACTTTTTCAGGAATTCTCCACAGATGATGTTGGGCCTTGTACTTATCCACCGCATAAAAAACAAAAACAATAAGATTCCAAACTGCTAATAAAACTAATAAATAAAGCATCATTTTTCTCCCTTCACATCTATACTAAATATCATTAGATTTTAAATTCTTTCATTTTCTCAACTCGAAGAGCCCCTTTTTGACCATTAAAAGTCCAACGTTGTTTAAACGCCCGTCTTTCCTGAGTATTTCCCGCAATAATTTGACCAGAATTAACAGAAACAAGGTAGTCAATAGCTACAAAATAGAGATCAACTTCAAATTGATTATCTTTTACTTCCTTATAACGCGTGATTCCATCCAAAACTACACTACGTGTGTGATTAATTTGACCTTTGTCACTCATCTTTTGGAGAATTTTTTCATGTTTTTCATATAAATTATCACCATAAGATGCTGACAAAACACGTAAGTCTTGTTTATCCCAAGCATCTTGAACTTTTAGAAAAATTGCTTCTATTTCTGCTGACAAAGCTGAATCATTTAATGTCTTTTCCTGATAATACTCTTTTTTTCTAAAAGAAAGTTTAAGATTTTTTTTCAAAAAATAAAAAGCTAGGGCGATTAGTGCAACAAGCCCACTAAAAATACTATTTCTATTATATCTGCTCCCCATTCTAGATGTCCTAGAATTAGAAGTATAGCTATTAGAACCTGTATTATTATAATGACTGTTAGTGTTGCTACCTCCAAAATTACCGCCAGTTCTTGTACTTCTATTTCCTCCCCCTCGAAATCCTCCTGCTGTTGCAAAAGCATGAGGTGTGACTAAAACTAAGCCACTGATGAGCAATAAAACAACCACTTTCTTCATCATTTGATTCAAAAATTATTTCCTTTTCTTTGTCACTGATTTTATTACATTTATTTTGTTATTATACCCTATTTCCCTTTTTATTTGAAACATCTGTTAAATTGCTACTTTTAGTGGAGTCTATTAAAAGAGTGTGATATAATTACCTCATGAAAAAACTCATGAATCTTTTTAAGTCTGAAACTGTTAGATATCTCATTTTTGGAGTCCTAGCAACAGCAGTCTATGCTTTTGTCAAATGGTTAACTTGGCAAGCTTGGCATTCTGGCTGGGGTTCAGAAACTGCCGCTCAAGCTTCAAGTATTATTTTTGCATTTTTTACCAATAAACTTTTTGTTTTCAAACATGAATCATCAAACTTATTACGTGATTTCATCAATTTTACTTCAGGACGAATTGTTCTTTTACTCCTATCCATCTTTATTAACTGGTGGTTCATTGACCAACATCCTGATATTTTGATGAATCTTTTTGGACTTTCTAAAAATAATATGGTTGCTGCTCTTAACCTCGTCGTTCAAGTTTTAATTATTGTTATTAACTATCTTTATTCAAAATTCTTTGTCTTCAAAAAAGATAAAAATTTAACAGAATAACTATTTTTTTTACTGATAGAAATTATATTAGATAAAAAAATACTGACAGATTTTCTGTCAGTATTTTTTCATTTTTATCAGTTTTCTTATTTTCTAATTTCCTTGATGAATTCAACAATTTCACCACGTCGTGTTTCAATCTTACCAACTTTTGTTTTTTGATAAACAGCATTTAATATGGCACCAATAATCAGAACGCGGGCAATGAAAATAAACCAAATCATCAGTGCAAAGACAACCAATGACCCAATCAATTTCAAGTCATCTAATCGCTGAAGAGCAAAGCTAACATATTTTGCAATCCAGTTGGTTAGAAAAACAAGAACAAAGGTTGAAAATATTGTTCCAGGCATGGTGTATCTCAATTTTCTTATTTTAACATTTGGTAGGATAAAATAAAGCATCATCAAAGATAAAAAGGTTGCTACAGCAATCGCTGGTAAAGTCATATTGTGTAACGTTCGGTAGAGATGATCATCAAAAGGAAATAAGCGATGAACTTGTTCGAGAATTAATTGTCCAAAAGTAGAGAGAACAATTGAAAAGTAAAGAAAGAGTAAAATCGCAAATCCGGCAGCTAAACCGATAATTCGACTGACAATAAAATCTCGATGATTAAAGACTTCATAAGCTTTATTCATTGACATTTGTAGAGCAGATAAGGCCCTTGAAAAGGTCCAAAAGCCTGCTAAAACAGAGAGTGAAAGTAAGCCTGTATTTCTTTGATTTAAGAGATTATTAATGACTGGTTCAATTCCTTTGTAAACATCACTTGGGAGTTGCTCAGATAAAAAACTCAATAAAGCTGTTGTATTGATATGTAAGAAGGGTAAAATATTTCCGACAATCAATCCTAGAGGAAAGATTGCAAGTAAAAGGTAATAAGCAACAGCAATTGAAGACAGACTCATTTCTGAACTTTTGAAAAAAGTCATAAAAGTTGTCGTTAGTTCAGAAATTTTTTGTAGAACTTTTTTCATCTTTCCTCTCATCTATTTTTCCCTTTATTTCTTAATAAGTCCGTTCTTCGCCTTGAGAAGTCAAAATCACAGGACCATCTTTAGTGATAACAAACTGGTGTTCGTATTGACATGATAAACTTCCGTCAAGTGTAACGTAACCACGTTCACCATCATGGTCAATTTCCCAGCCTCCAGTGTTAATCATTGGTTCAATGGTTAAGACCATTCCTTCGCGTAAACGAAGTCCACGTCCAGCACGTCCGTAGTGGGGCACCATTGGTTCTTCATGCATTGTTGGCCCAACGCCATGCCCTACAAGGTCACGAACAACACCATAGCCACGACTTTCAGCATATTCTTGAATAGCTGCCCCAATATCACCAATACGGTTGCCTACTTTGGCTTGTTCAATTCCAAGATAGAGACATTCGCGGGTCACATCCATCAAGTTTTTCACTTCGTCAGAAACTTGGCCTACAGCATAAGCCCAGCAAGAGTCAGCAACGCCACCGCGGAATTCTTCTTGGTATTTAACCATTGATTCAGCATCGTCAAAATTAAGTTTTGAAACATCAACAGAACCATCTTCAACCAACCCGAGAACCATGTCCACTTTAATCAAATCACCCTCTTTAAGAATTTGATGACGTGGAAATGCGTGAGCCACTTCATCATTCAAACAACAGCAAGTAGCATAAGGGAATGGATTATAATTTCCTTCATCCACTCCGATTTGTAAAGGTAAAACATTTTTTTCTTTACAAACTTTGCGGACATATTCTTCAATTTCCCACATGTCAATCCCTGGTTTAATCAACTCACGAAGCCCAATGTGGATATCTGCCAAAATTTTGCTACTACGTTCCATTTGCTCGATTTCACGTTGCGATTTTAATGTAATCAATTTATTCTTTCCTTCTAAAGTTCTGAGAAAACTCAGTTCTTTTTATTTAAATTAATATTTTGAAGTGACGCATACTTCATCGAAAAATAAATTTTCATTTACTGGGGTTACTGAATCCTTATAAGATAGTATTTATGACTTTATCTATAAGAATTTTCTTCGACAATCATGAGCCTTTTCAAAATTACTTTGAATGCTAATTCAACTGAACAGATTTTTTTGTAATCCAAAACAGTCTATTTAGTATAAATACACTTTATTTTACCATAAATTTCCCTATAACTAGGTGTTTTTTATATAAATTGGCAGTAAAACTTCATCTACCAATTCATTAATTTGCTTATCATTCATGGATTGACCTTCAAGGAGCATATGATAACGGGTCATCTGGAAAGGTAAAAGCTTAGCTGTTTGTCCAATTTTTTCACGCGCTTCCCCTCTTTCCTGAGCCCTTGCAAGCAAGCGTTCCATAATAATCAGATTACTTGGAAGGACATTGCCAACGGTCGATTCAAGAACATTTTTTCCTTGTGACTGCATAAATGAAACAAAGGCCAGAAATCCTTTGGGATAGAGTTTAAAATTTTCTCTCATAAAGGTTAAAAGTTCAATTAAATCTTGCCGCAAGCTCCCACTGTTAATTTCTTGGTCTATCACATTTCCTCGCCACTCAGGATTTTGTGAAATATTGAAACGGACAGCTTCAAAAATTAAGTCAAAGACATCATCCCAATAACGATAAAGTACACTTCGAGTGGTTTTGGCTTCTTTTGCAACATTTTGAAAGGTTACTTTTTCGTAGCCTTCATTTTCTAAAATATGAACTGCCGCTTTATAAATTGCCTTCTTAAGTTCATCCCCTCTTCTTCGAGAATGACTAGGTGATTTTTTTTCTTTTTCTTCAAACATAAGAGACCTCTTGTTTCTTAATTCTATTATAACATCATCTCTAGCTAATACCAATAAATCAAATTAGATACAAAAAGAATCTTATTATTGACAAAACTTATTCTTAGGTTTATAATAATTTTGTATTTAAGATACAAAATGTATGTTATTTTTAAATTATAATTCCTAAGTTTCGATAACTTAGTTTTCGCTCAGACGAAAGAAAGGATTAATATGGCAAAATCAAAAAAGAATGAAAAAGAAAAATTGCCAAAGGAATTGACGCGAAATGCTTGGATTTTAGTCGTTGGTGCTATTGCTCCAATGCTTGATTCAACCATGGTCAATATCGCAATCAACAAACTTCAAAGTGACTTACATACTTCACTAGACATGATTCAGTGGGCAATTACAGGCTATGTTCTTGCACTTGCTGTAGCCGTCCCTGTCTGTGGTTATGTTGTCAATCACATTGATGGAAAAAAAGTAATGCAGTGGTCACTCCTTAGTTTTGGACTTTTTAGCTTTTTATCTGGAATTGCTTGGAATATTGATAGCTTTATCATTTTTCGAGCTGTTCAAGGATTCTCAGCTGGTTTTATCACTTTACTGATGACAACCCTGCTAATGCAAATTACGCCTCCAGATAAACTTGGTCAATTGATGGCCGTTGTCTCAACTCCTATTATTCTTGGACCAATTATCGGGCCAGTACTTGGTGGTGCAATTGTATCTGGAGCAAATTGGCACTGGATTTTCTATGTCAATATTCCGGTCGTAATTATTTCAGTCCTCCTTAATCATTTTTATCTGACTTCTTTCAAACCTTTCAACCCAAAAGCAAAACTAGATTGGTTTGGAACACTCCTTTTGGCAGGTGGTTCTGTGGGCTTAATTTACGGAATGATGAAGGGTTCGACTAATGCTAAAAATTTTTTCAATAGTCAAATGATTACTTTTGTCATCATTGGCTTAGCCTTGTTTGTTATTTACGGAATTTATAATCGCATTCGCAAAAATAATACTGTTCTTCCGCTCAGATTTTTCAAATCTAAAAACTTCACTGCAGCGAATATTGGAATCTTTTTAGCTGGGATTGCTTCTAATGGACCTATGCTTTTACTGCCACTTTTCTTTCAAAATACAAAAGGCTTTACAGCCGTTGAAGCAGGTCTAATGTTGATTCCTCAAGGGCTTGGTATGATGGTGACCCGACCTTTGATTGGGAAGATGATTGACCGTATGGGAGCTCGTCCTGTAGTACTTGTTTCCCTGGCTATTTCCCTTCTTGGAACAATTCCTTTCATTTTTGTTCACGAAAATACAAATTTGATTTGGTTGGGATTGGTTTTATTTGTTCGTGGAATGGGAATTGGTGGTTTGCAAATGCCAATGATGACTGATATTTTCATTGGTTTAGACAAACAAGATATTCCTGGTGCATCAGTAGGACAAAGAATCATTCAAAACGTTGGTTCATCTTTTGGTTCAGCTGTCATCTCGGCAGTTGTGACTGCGGTTGTGACGTCTGAAATTGCTGGACAAATGACAACTAAACTCCATCAATTAGCGGCGATGCACACCAATTTAACACCGACTGTCATTGCAAGAGCAAAAACTTCTGTTGAAAAAGCGGTCACGCTTAATGGTTATCAACTTGGCTTTCTTGTCTCTTCGATTGTTTTAATTGTGATTGCTATTCCAGCCATGTTCCTTTCACAAAAGAAGGTCAACAAATAAA
This sequence comes from Lactococcus sp. KTH0-1S, assembly GCF_052544945.1. NCBI lineage: Bacteria > Bacillati > Bacillota > Bacilli > Lactobacillales > Streptococcaceae > Lactococcus > Lactococcus sp. KTH0-1S. The sequence continues at coordinate 584,162 of NZ_CP195165.1, read as the reverse complement.
ATTCGTAGTTTTTAGCTTTGATTTCACTTGTTTTTTGATATAATTGAATTGAATTATCTCAATAATAGATAGATGAACTTTAATCAATTAACTGAGCTTGGAGCGCTAAATTGTATGGCTCCTTGCATCTTATAGGAGAGTGAAAAAATGCCATTAGCAAAAATTGTATATGCAAGTATGACAGGAAATACTGAAGCTTGTGCCGATATTGTCGCTGATAAACTTGAAGAATTAGGTTTTGAAGTAGAACTTGACGAATGTTCTTCTGTTGATGCCGATGAGATGGCTGATGCTGATCTTTGTATCGTTGGAACTTACACTTACGGTGACGGTGAATTACCTGACGAAATTGTGGATTTTTATGAAGAATTAGCTGAGGTTGATTTATCTGGTAAAATTTACGGTTGTTTCGGGTCAGGTGATACTTTCTATGATGACTTCTGTATCTGTGTCGATATGTTTGAAGCGCAATTTGAAAAAACTGGCGCAACAAAAGGAGCTGAGCTTGTTCGTGTTGACTTGTCTCCTGAAGATGAAGATGAAGCTCATCTCGAAGCCTTTGCGGAAACTTTGGCGGCTCACTTTAACTGATTGAGCTAAGATAAGTAATAAAAATTACTGACAGGTTTTCTGTCAGTAATTTTTTATTTATTTGACCATTTCAATCTCACTGTCAAAATATTGTTCTTGAAAATGAATTGCTTGTTCAATTTCTGATTTTGTGAAATTTTCAGTTGGACTGGTCAGTACCCATTTGTCTTCGACATCATCTTTTCTGTGGATAATAGCAATGAGCTTGCCAGTAAAATTTGTCAGGGCTTTTTGATTTTCTGGCAAATTTGACAAAATATAAACATCTTGTTCTTCGCCATCACCAGCAATAATTCCTTCAATGTATCCGTAATTTATTGGATAAGTTGTTCCATGATGAACATAACCCATTGGGCGGTCCATTTTTGCAGTGTAAATCTTCATACCCACCTCCATTTTTTACTGACAGCACCGAGAAAATTTCTGTCATAGGATAGTCGTTAGCGCTTGAGCGCTTACGAATATGCTAGGAGTTTCTGTCAGTAATTTTATAATGAAAACATCAAAATTCCAGCTGCTACAGCCACATTTAAAGATTCTGCTTGCCCTGACATGTCAATATGAACGAGTTTGTCAGCAGCTTTAACGGCTTCGTCAGAGACTCCGGCCCCTTCATTTCCCATAAGCAAAGCGAAGCGTGGTTCATTGATTACTTTATAAGACACAGAATTTGCTGACAGCGTGGTCGTCAATATTGAAATGCCTGATTTTTTAAGTTGAGCAAAACAATCTTCTTTAGCCATTCGTACAAGCGGCAAATGAAAATTTGAGCCTTGCATAGACCGCATGACCTTTGGACTGTAAATATCTGCGGTTTCGCCAAGTAATATCACAGCCGAAAATCCAGCCGCATCAGCTGTTCTAATCATTGTCCCTACATTTCCTGGGTCTTGTACGTTTTCTAAAAGTAAAAATTTTGCTGCTGAAAAATCAATGACTTCTTCAATTTTTGTCACTTCAGCAATCAGTCCTTGTGGACTTTCGCTGTCAGCTAAAGATTTCAACACTTCTTTACTGACCAGATTTACAGATAAGTCTGTCAGTGATTTTTCAGACCCAATCATTTCTGTCAGTTTAGTCAGTTTATTTTCTTCAACAAAAATTTGCTTTATTGAACGACCAGCTTTCAGCGCTTCCTCCAACAAATGAAAGCCTTCGATGAGATATGAATTTTTGCGGTATTTTTTTGTCAGCAATTTTCTTGCTTCTTTAATTTTTTTATTATCTTTTGAACTGATGATTTCCATTCTCCAATTATATCATAGCCAGTAAGGCGAAACAAAGTTTTACATTGCCAGTATCCATTGCATTGATAATCAAATGAAGTGGAAACAATCATTTTCCGCTGAGTATTTGTGACTTGTGAAGAACATAGATCCCTTTGGTTAGGACAGCGAAGCATAGGCAGTGAAACTTTTATCAGATTTTTGTCAATCTTGCTGGTGCTTATGTTATAATAAAAGAAAACGTTTTAACCATTATCATTTCAACAAGGCAAAGCTAGGAGGTATTAAAATGTTCAAAGTAAATATGATTGTTTCTGGGCGTGTTCAGGGCGTCGGATTTCGTTATTTTGTTATCATAAGTGCGCGTGAACTGGGCATTTTAGGGCGCGTTTGGAATAATGATGACGGTACAGTTGAAATACTCGCGCAAACAGAGGATGAAAAAAAATTAGAAGAATTCACTGCCATTGTTCGTGGGGAAAAATCAAGTAAAGGACGTCTTTCACCCTTTGCTAAAGTCACTGATGTCAGATCAAGCCCCGCAAATTTCCCTGATTTCACAGACTTCAATATCAAATATTAGAAATAAAAAAACACTGACAAAAAGCTTGTCAGTTCAATGCGACCAAGACGAGTATAGAAAAATTACTGACGGGAATTCCGTCAGTAATTTTTTACATTTACATTTTATTCTTTATCAGCAAGTTTATCCACAAATTCCAAAACGGTCAGTAAATTTCGCTTATCAATATGATAGGAAACAGCAGCTTTGACCGCAGGTTTTGCACAAAAGGCAATCCCAATACCAGCTGTATTAAGCATTGGAATATCATTTGCGCCATCACCTACAGCAATAACCTCAGATAAATTCAACTTATTTTCATTTGCCCATTGTTTGAGCCTATCAACTTTGAAATCTTTATCCACAACTGTCCCATGAGTTTTTCCAGTCAAATGGCCATTTTCCACAGACAAACGATTAGCAAAAACATAATCTATTTTTAAATCTCTCGCGATTTTATCCACTATTTCATGAAAGCCACCAGAAACAAGGCCAACTTTCCAGCCTTTCGCATGCAAAGTTTCAATTAATCCCGTTGCACCCTTAGTTAAATGAATTTCTTTGTAAACATCGTCAAAAATAGTTGTGGGCAAACCAGAAAGCAAAGCCACTCTTTCTCTCAAAGATTCCTTAAAATCAATTTCGCCAGACATAGCGGCAGCCGTAATTTCTGAAATCTTATCACCCACACCCGCTTTTTCCCCTAAGAGATCAATGACCTCCTCTTCAATCAATGTGCTATCCACATCCATCACAAGTAATCCTTTTGCAGCCATTTTCTTCCTTTTTCCATTCGTTTTTTAAAATAAATTCTGATTTTCAATTAAGCGAACACGAATAATATTATCAGAAGCCTCAAAACGTGAAACTAAAGCCGCCAACTTTCCTTCATCTTTTTCATCCAAATCAAGTAAAGTATAGGCATAATCTCCTTGACCACGATTAACAATATTAGCAATGTTAATATTTTCTGCGGCCACCGCAAGTGAAATTTGAGCCACAACATTAGGCACATTTTTATTGATTAAGGTCACACGATAAGGGGTATTCAACTCTTGTAAAACACGTGGAAAATTGACTGAATTAATAATTTCGCCAGTTTTCAAATAAGTTTGAACAGAATCCAGAGCCATTCTTGTGCAATTTAAACTCGCTTCCGCCGTTGAACCACCTAAATGAGGAGTTAAAAAAACTTGTGGATGATGATAGAATTTTTCAGAACCAAAATCCGTTCCAAAAAAGCGGACAATTCCTTCATCAATCGCCTTAAGCACTGCTTCTTTATCCGTAATCTCATCTCGTGCAAAATTGAGCAAAATCACTCCCTTTTTACACTTAGATAAATTTTTCCAATTGAGCATTTTCGTCGTTTCATCCGTCGCTGGCGTATGAACCGTGATATAATCTGCCTTCTCAAAAATCTCAGCCAAATCATTCACTCTTTTAACATGGTGTGACAAGTTCCAAGCGTGCTCAATTGAAAGATATGGGTCATAACCAATAACTTTCATTCCTAAACGCTGTGCATCATTGGCAACTTTTGAACCAATATTTCCAAGGCCAATTACTCCTAAAGTTTTCCCTGAAATTTCTGAACCGGAAAATGCCTTTTTCCCATGTTCAACCGCCTCATCAATGACTTTATCATCGCCTTTTTGACCTGTCAACCATTTATTTGCTGGTTTTAAATTACGGGTTCCAAAAATCATCATTGACAAAACTAATTCTTTAACCGCATTGGCATTTCCTCCAGGCGCATTAAAGACTACAATCCCTTTACTGGCACACTTTTCTATCGGAATATTATTAAAACCAGCACCAGCACGTCCAATCGCCAAAAGCGCTTTTGAAAATTCATAATCGTGGAAAGGCTGAGCACGACAAATAAATGCGTCAGATTCAGCTTCTGACACTTGATTAACAAGAAAGCCTTCGCCAATTTCATCTAATGCGATTTGGTCGATATTATTTCCAATTGTTTTGATATGATAAGTCATTTATATTCCTCTTCAAATTCTTTCATAAATTTCACTAGTTCAACAACCCCCTCTAAAGGAAAAGCGTTGTAAATACTTGCTCTCATTCCTCCCACGGAACGATGACCTTTGAGTGATTTAAAACCTTTTTCTTCAGCTTTTTGGGTGAATAGCTCATCCAATTCTTGGTTTGGACTTGTAAAAACAACATTGCAAATCGACCGCTCATCTTTATTTTTGATTGGGTTCTGATAAAAGTCAGATTGGTCAATTAAATCATACAACAATTGAGCTTTTCTCTGATTCATTTCTTCGAGTTTTTTTACGCCACCTTGCGCTTTTACCCATTTGAAAACCAGCCCGGCCACATAAATAGCAAAAGTCGGTGGGGTATTGTACATCGAGCCATTTTTAGCCAAAATCTGATAATCCATCATTGATGAGAGGCTTTCAGCTTCATTCAGTAAGTCTTCCCGAATAATGACAATGGTTAAACCAGCAATACCTAAATTTTTCTGAGCTCCAGCGTAAATTAAGCCAAATTTACTCACATCATAATCAACCGCCAAAATATTTGAACTCATATCAGCAACCAAAGGAAGGCTTGCAAACTCAGGCAAATTTTCAGGAAAAATACTTGTTCCTTCAATCGTATTATTCGTTGTCAAATGAAGATAGGCCCCATTTTTTTCATCAATTTTAGATTTATCAATTTTCAATAGATGATTATAATTATCTTTTTTAGTTGAGCCCAAACTAATCGGCATCAAATCAAGGAAATGACTCAATTTCACTGCTTCATCATAAGCCTTTTCACCAAAGGCCCCCGAAATATTGTAATAAGCCTTTTGGCCAATTGCCAAATTCATTGGAACCATTGAAAATTGACTGGAAGCTCCCCCTTGTAAAAACAAAATTTTATAGTTTTGAGGAATCAACATCAAATCACGCAAATCGTTCTCAGCCTCATCAATTACTTTTTGGAAAGCCTTGGAGCGATGCGAAATTTCCATCACTGACATGCCACTTTTTTCAAAGTCTAACAGTTCTTCTTGAACCTTCTTCAAGACTTCCTTTGGAAGTACACTGGGTCCTGCACCAAAATTATAAATCATCGATTTCACTTCCTCAAATTATTTATTAATCACTATTATAGTATAATTTTCTGATAATTCAAATATAAAAAAATACTGTTCGACAAAAAACCACAGTCAACTGTGTTTTTCTGCCTTAACAGTAATTTACCAATTTAATAAATCAAGTAAGAGCATGTTCCATTCAACCTCTTTGGCATAGAAAATATTCCCACCATTAGAGTAGAGTTTTCCTTTATTATAAATCAATGAATCCAGAGTCAAATGATAATAAGTTTCACCCGTTGTATTTCCTAAACTTGGCGCAACGACATCACGAGAATAATCCTTAGAAAGAGCGATAGTGTTCTTTCCACCATGAGCAGCTATGTAATCAACATAGGCCTTCCCATAGTTATAAGCCTGAACTCCTGCCCAAGCGTTAACCTTTTTTTGTGAAGCATATTCTAAAACTTTTGACAAATTAGAAATACCTTGTTTAATACTTTCTTGTTCTGTTGAGAAAGTATTTGTTGTACCATTCAAGCTTTCACTTGATTGCATAATATCAACTTGTTTTCCTTTAGTTTCTGTATAAATAATTGCCAAAGCCAACTTTGTATCACCACTCAAGCCTTGTGCTTTAAGGGTTTTTTCGACTTCTGCCTCATAAGACATTACGTGTTTCACATTTTCATGCATACGGTAAACATAAAAACCACTGAATACAAGAAGTATCAGCACTATTAATCCAATTAATTTTTTAAACATTTCACTTACCTAAATTTTCTGACCGCTCTTATTCTTTACTAGCACATATCATTATTTTTTTGCAGTCATTTTTATATATAATTTATTATAACACTTCTCTTTTAAATTTAGCTTAATATTAAAAAATAGACAAATTTTCTTTGTCTAATTTTTTAATATTATAAGGGAAATTGACGAGTCAGTTCTAAAGCTGCTTTTCTAACTTCCGCAAGTTTTTCTTGATTATCATGATTAACCAAAGCTTCCGACACCAATTGTGCCACCCTTCTCGCTTCAGCTTCTTTAAATCCTCTTGAAGTAATTGCTGCTGCTCCAATTCGCACCCCTGAAGTTTTAAATGGTGATAATGTTTCATCAGGAATTGCTTCTTTATTGAGTGTGATGTGAACACTATCCAATAAATCTTGAGCTTCTTTCCCATTAATTCCTAAGTCTAAAACTTTAAGATTAAGCAAATGATTATCTGAACCACCAGCTATCAATCGTAAGCCTTCCACTTTAGCAAATTCCTCAGCCATTGCTTGCGTATTTTTAATGACTTGTTCAATATAGGTCGTGAATTCTGGGTCAAGTGCTTCTTTAAAAGCTACTGCTTTTGCTGCAATGACATGTTCTAAAGGCCCACCTTGAGTTCCAGGGAAGATTGCAGAGTTAATTTTCTTGGCCAAAGCTTCATCGTTAGTCAAAATCATTCCACCACGAGGCCCACGAAGGGTTTTATGTGTTGTTGTTGTAACGACATCAGCATAAGGAAGAGGATTAGGGTGCGCACCAGTCGCTACCAATCCAGCAATATGAGCCATATCAACCATTAATTTTGCTCCAACGCTATCAGCAATTTCACGGAACTTAGCAAAATCAATCAGGCGTGAATAGGCAGAAGCGCCAGCAACAATCAGTTTAGGTTGAACTTCTTTAGCAATTTTTAAAATTTCATCATAATCTAAAAGCTCAGTTTCAGAATTAACTCCATAAGGAACAAAATGATAAGTTTTTCCTGAAAAATTGACTGAAGCCCCATGAGTCAAGTGACCGCCAGCATTTAAATCCATTCCTAAGACTGTGTCTCCAGGTTGAATTAATGCCATATAAGCTGCCGCATTGGCTTGAGACCCTGAATGAGGTTGAACATTGGCAAATTTTGCACCGAAAAGTTCTTTTGCTCGTTCAATCGCCAAATTTTCTACAACATCAACCGCTTCTGTTCCGCCATAGTAACGTTTCCCAGGATAACCTTCGGCATATTTATTTGTCAAAACAGAACCTTGTGCTGCCATAACTGCTTTTGAAACAATATTTTCTGAAGCAATTAATTCAATATTTTGTTGCTGACGAATTTCCTCAGCATGAATGGCTGCCCACAATTCTGGGTCAAAACTTTCAAAATCTTCTTTATCAAAAATCATTGGTTCTCCTTGTATGTCTTTTGGGATATTTTAAAAAATATAAGTAGAATTTTATAGTCATTGGCGCTATAAACTTAATCAGTTAATTTTAGTTTACTTTCGCAAGCAAACTTTCAACTCTAAAACCATTATATCGGCTAAAGGCTTTTTTTTGAAATAAGTTGGCTTGTAAATCTCATCATTGCCAAAGAATGTTCGGAAATTTTTAGATTACTTTTTTCAGCTTATTTTATTCAATTTGACCAAGTTCAGGAACTTTTTGAAGTAATTCTTCTTTAGTAACAGCCCCTTGACGCAGTAATTTTGGTTTTTCTTGCGTCAAATCGATGATTGTTGTATCTAGTCCATAGATGCTATCATCTTGAACAGCGACTGCGCCATTTTCTAAAATTTCAGGACTTAAATCGGCAAAGAAACTTGGACTTTTAGAACCACTTAAATTGGCAGAAGGTCCGACCAAAACACCGACTTCTTTGATAATTTTTTGAGTTACTGCAATATTTGGCATTCTAAAACCAACAGTACTTTTTCCAATATGAATCCATTCAGGAACATCTTTAGATGCCTCTAAAATAATGGTTAGAGGTCCAGGAAGAAAGGCATCCACAATTTTTTGGAGATAAACTGGTTGATTGATTGAATATTTTAAAATATCTTCAAAGCTTGAAATATTCATATTTAAAGCTTTTTCTGTTGGACGTCCTTTAACTGAATAGAGTTTTTGGACTGCTTCTTCATTCATCGCATCTGCAAAGAGACCGTAAACTGTTTCTGTTGGTAAAATAGCTAACTGACCAGATTTTAGTGCTTTGATAGCTCTAGCTGATAAACGATTTTTATTATTATTCTCTTTTTCTGACTGCTTGTCTAGTGCTTTTTGTAATGTTTTTGCTTCAATAAAAAGATTTTCTCTGATATTTTTCAAGTCATCGGGTACTTTGTAGGGACGACGAAAGAGAAAGCCAATAATACCATAAAATCCACCTTCGACTTTTTCAAGTTCGTTAGCAAAATTATTGAGTCCCCCTTGCACAAACTTCAAATTTTCTTTAGCTTGGTCTATCTTGTTTGACTCAACCAAAGTTTTGATATCTTTTAATTGCACTTGCAAAAAAGAGGACATTGTTCGTAAATCATTTTCAACTTTCATTTTAACTTCTTTCTTAAATATATTTTATCTTTTAACTGAATTTTTCCTTCAAAAATAGGATGATCATAATTATCAAGAAAATAATTGGAAATTTTATGAGTAATTGTGAAGCCGCATTTTTCATAGAAAGCTACATTGTTTGAAACATCATCTGTCCCAAGAATTAGCTCATCAGCTGCCAAATTCTCTTTCAAATATGTGATGAGTTGTTTCATCATTTCCTGACCGAATCCTTGTCCTTGAAAACTAGTTTCTACCGCGAAATTCTCAATTTCATAAGTATTTTTTTGTTTTTTTATGACTACAGCACAAGCAAAGGTCTTATCATTTTTTAATGACAGAGTAAATAAATCACCATTTTCCAGATAATTTTCTAAATGTGGTCCATCATCAGCTAATAATAATATTGGTAAAAAATCTTCTTTTTGCTGAAATACTTGTTCAAAAATTAAAGAATTCATTTTTCTCCTTAAATATACCAACAGTAGCTTTTATCATTTGACACTAATCATTCGATCTTTTCCAAATATATCCTGATGAATACTAACAAGCTTGTCAGTAAATTTTTCTTGAAACATAGCTTGCACAGCTTGCCCTTGCTTATAGCCAATTTCCAAATAAATTTTTCCATTATCAGTCAGATGGTTGACCGCTTGGTCAGCAATTTTTTGATAAATTGCTAATCCCTGCTTTTCCGCAAAAAGCGCTAAATCAGGTTCATATTTAATGACAGAATTATCCATTTCGTAAGTTTCATCAAAAGCAATATATGGCGGATTAGAAACGATAATATCAAAGCTGTCAGTAATTTTATCTAGTACATCTGATTGAATGAATTCCAAATTAGCCTGATTTATTTCAGCATTTTCAGCTGCTAAAGTTAGTGCCTCTTTAGAAATATCAGAAGCTTTTACTGACCAATTTTCACGCGCTTGAGCAAGAGAAATGGCAATCGCTCCTGACCCTGTTCCAATATCTAAAATTTTGAGGGAATCATTCTCATTTTCAGCCAAAATCATTTCCACTAATTCTTCAGTTTCAGGACGAGGAATTAAAACACGCTCATCGACCTTCAATTTCAAATCACGGAATTCTGCCCAACCCACTATATATTGTGGAGGCTCATTTTGATGAAGACGTTCTGACACTTCTGTCAGTAATTTTAATTCTTGGTCAGTAATTTTTTCTCGCATCAAATTCAACCAAGATAATTTATCAAGTTCATGTAAATTTCGCCAGACAAATTCCAACTCAAAAGGGTCTTCTAAATCTGCTGACAAAGTTCGCACAGCTTCAATCCAAAGCATTTTTCTTTTTCTACTTTCCAATATTAATTATTTTTCTAATATCTTTTTAAATTACTCTTCCAAGTATAGCAAAAAAGCCCAATAAAATCAGGCTTAATCAACTTTTCAGTTTAATGTAAATCCTTGCTTTTTCAAAAATTCGGCAACATCCTCACGCCGTGGATTAGTGAGAAAATTGCTCATTTCCTGCGTCCAATCAGTAGACTTTTGATGATGACTCCGATTGGCATAGTAATCTGAAGTTTGTTCATTATAAGCCTGTAAATCACTCACTGCCACACGATTATAAGCATTAACTGACAAAATATTTGCTCTTGGCAAACGTGGTTTAACTTCATTTCGTGTTTTTGGCATCCCAATTGTAAGACCAAAAAGTGGAACAGTCAATTCTGGTAAATCCAGTAAATCTGCCACTTTAGCAATATCATTACGAATCCCACCAATATAACAAATTCCAAGCCCCATAGATTCTGCAGCTATCGCCATATTCTGGGCAGCAATTGTAGTATCAACAATGGCAACCGTCAATGCTTCCATATTCTGGAGAGCCTTCACATCCTTATTTTCTGTCCGTAAAATCTGAGCTTGTCGATACCAGTCAGCCACAAATATATAAAAAACACCTGTTTGATTCACATAATCATCTGAACCTGATATCTTAGCCAGTTCACGACGTAAATCATTATCTGCTATCTCAATGATTGAATAAGCTTGCAGAAAATTAGATGAAGCTCCAGACTGTGCAGCTTTTAACAACAACTCCTTGACATCAGCTGATAAAGGCTTCTCTTTAAAATCACGAACTGATGCATGGAGCAACATTTTTTCAATCGTTGGATTCATGATTGTTTCATCATTCATCAAAATAAGTTCCTCACTACTAATAATTTTTATAAGTAATCATTATTTTACAAGATTCTCTGCTAAATAAGAGGCGAAATTCGAGTTAAAAGATAAGCACATAAAGGGATTTTTACTTCTTGAGCTGGAAAAAGCAAAGCATACTGTTTTCGATTTTGATTCGTTTCGGAAACCAACTCTTCTAAAGTTCCAAGTTTTGCTCCAAGTTCTGAGAAAGATTGACGTAAAGGATTTTTACTATATTTTCCCAATTCAGACAAAGGTAAACTTTTCTTGGTCCGACTCCAGTCTTCATCTTTTTTTACTTCTTGCCAAAGTCGACAATATTGCTTTTCTTTATAATTTTCAATTGACATCCGAGTTCTTTGCGCTCGGTGCAAATGTTTAGAAAGAGACTCTATCTTTTCCGCAACTACCCAAACATCTCCATTTTCACCCCTACAATAAAGTAAATCAAAAGATAAATCAAAGCCTTTAACCTTAAAAATAGTCACCTCTGTTGAAACATTATTCACCTTTTTTGAAGTTTGCATTTTCCTATTTTCATGTCCCACTTCTCGAATAACAAAATCTTCAAATTCAAAATCCATTATTTATTTAATTCTTCTAATTTTTTAGTTTGGTCATAGACAATCAAAGCATCAATCACTTCATCCATTTTCCCAGATAAAATACTATCCAACTTTTGTAAAGTTAAGCCAATCCGGTGATCAGTCACACGGTTTTGTGGGAAATTGTAAGTTCTAATCCGCTCAGAACGATCCCCAGTTCCGACAGTTGATTTACGTTCTGCATTTTGCTTATCCAATTCAATTTGTTGATAGTAATCAAAGACTTTTGTATTCAACAATTTAATAGCTTTATCCCGATTTTTTTGTTGCGTCCGTTCTTCTTGCATTTCCACTTTAATCCCAGTTGGTAAATGGACCATACGTACCGCAGTAGCAACCTTATTGACATTCTGTCCACCAGCACCAGAGGCGTGGTAAATATCCACACGTAAATCTTTTTGGTCGATTGTCATCTCAAATTCTTCAACCTCAGGCATAACAAGAACAGTAGCCGTTGATGTATGAACCCGCCCTTGTGTTTCGGTTACAGGAACACGTTGTACTCGGTGAGCGCCAGATTCATATTTCAATTTTGAATAAACAGATGGACCAGAAATTAATGCTGAAACCTCTTTATACCCACCAATTCCGGTGATGTTTGCTTCCATAATTTCAAACTTCCAACCTTGTGATTCAGAAAAATGTTGGTACATATTCAACAAATCACCAGCAAAAAGTGCCGCTTCATCACCACCAGCAGCTCCACGAATTTCTAAAATAATATTTTTTCCATCATTTGGATCTTTTGGCAAAAGCAAAATTTTGATTTCTTCTTCCAAAAGCTCTTTTTGTGATTTTGCTGACGAAAGTTCCTCTTTGAGCATTTCTTTCATATCATCATCAAGTCCACCTTCGCCAAGCATTTCTTCACTATCAGAAATTGTTTCAAGAACTTTTTTGTATTCATTATAAGTCGCTACTTTATCACGTAAATCTGCTTCTTCACGCGATAATTCCATAAAACGCTTCGTATCCGAAACCACCTCAGGGTCAGACAATAACTCACCCAATTCTTCATATCTTCCAACTATTGATTCTAACTGATCAAACATTTCTCTATTTCCTTTAATTATTTTTTAGTTTTTAATGGTAAATTTTTGGCCATATTGACAAATGAATCCCATTGTGTCACATCTTGTAGCATGTCTTTTTTAAAAATCATCACCTGATTTCTCCCTTGAAAAAAGTGCACACGATCTGAAAAAATTTCAACATTACGTACATTCATTTGAGCTTTAATTTGTTCCTCTGTCACATACATATCAAGTTCTTGTGGCTTAAAATTTTTCAAAAAACGACTTTTCAATTGCCAATGTAAAAAAAGATTTCCTAAAACAAGAACAAGCAAAGCAGAAACAACCGGCCAAAGCCATTGCCCCTTACTCCTAAATAAATTAATAACCAAAAAAATAAGCATAATTCCCGAAAAAACAAGCATCATCCGCTTGGTCATTTGACCAAGAATTTTTTGATAATCCTCACCAGTAATCGTTCCTTTAAAATGATAAAACATCGAGTTCCTCCTTCTTGATATAAAGTTTGTTCGTGTAAATTCTAAACTTATTTTTTAAATTTCTGGATTAAAATAATGTTTACGGCAAACAGGAATATAGGTTTCGTTTCCACCAATTTGCAACTGTTCTCCTTCATAAACTGGTTTTCCATCAATTGTCCGAATCACCATTGTTGCCTTTTTACTACAATACCAACAAATCGTTTTTATTTCTTCAATTTTGTCAGCAAGCAAAAGTAAATATTTTGAGCCTTCAAAAAGCTCATTACGAAAATCATTTTTCAAACCGAAAGCCATGACTGGAACATTTAGTTCATCCACAACACGCGCAAAATCATAGACATGTTTTTTATTTAAAAATTGTGCCTCATCAATCAGTACACAAAAAGGTTTAGCAGACAGGCTGTTCACATAATCAAAAACAGACATTTCCTCATCAATTGCGACAGCTTCAGCTTTCATTCCGATTCGACTAGCAACTGTCCCAACCCCTGCGCGTGTATCCAGACTAGAAGTCATTAATAAAACAGGCTTACCCTGTTCCTCATAATTATGAGCCACTTTCAAAATCTCAATTGATTTCCCTGAATTCATCGTCCCATATTTGAAATATAACTGTACCACTACTTCTCCTTTTACTTTTTTTATCGTCTAAACCATTGATACCAAAGGTTTAAGGTTTATTAAGCATTAAATAATTTTTTTGAAATTCCCTATAATTCCCTAAAGTTCACTCAGTTTTGCCCACTTTTTGCCCACTAAAACTATTCAATTTTTCCAATAATTTTTGGTTCATTTTTGGAGTTACATGAGTATTGGAGCTATACTATAAAAGTGGACAGAAAATTGTGTGTTATAATCTGTCTATTAAGACACAAAAATGAAAGGACTTTTATGTCAGGTTTTAAACGTTACGACGAGGATTTCAAACAATCGCTCGTTAATCTCTATCAAACTGGTAAAACACAAACTGAACTCTGTAAAGATTATGGGGTATCTTCTTCTGCACTTGCAAAATGGATTAAGCAGTACTCTCAAGTGCGTCTTGAAGATAATACGGTGTTGACTGCTAAACAGATTCAAGAATTACAAAAAAGGAATGCCCAACTAGAGGAAGAAAATCTGATCTTAAAAAAAGCGAGTGCCATATTCATGCAAAACTCCAAATGAGATTAAAAGCCGTCTATCGACTCCGATTTGAACACACGACAGTTATGCTCTGTCGTGTTTTACATGTCAATCGTTCCACCTACTATAACTTCATAAACAAGAGGCCTTCGAAGCGTGAAGTAGAAAATCAACGCTTGAGAAAATTACTCCTTGAAATTTATATGAAAGCCAAGAAAAGAATTGGAACGAGAGCTTTTAAAATCATTCTTCTGCGTGATTATGGCGTTAATATTTCTGAAGGCCGTATCTTAAGACTTCTCAAGTCTATGACACTCCCTAAAATGTCAACCATCAAACCTCGTTTTAAATCAAATAAATCTCCTGTATTTTCTTCTGGTAATCTGCTTAAACAAGAATTTAACCCGAACTCCCCGAATCAAGTTTGGACAACTGATTTCACTTATATCTCTATAGGACCTAAGCGACATGTTTATCTCTGTGCTATCCTTGACCTCTACTCAAGGAAATGTATCGCGTGGAAAGTAAGTGATAGGATTGATGCCAAACTCGCCTGTGACACCTTAGAAACAGCTATAAATAAGAGGAAGCCTAAGGAACCAATTATCTTTCATTCGGATCAAGGAAGCCAATTTAAATCAGCTTCCTTTAGAAAGTTATTAGATGAGCATCAATTGCTTGCTTCTTACTCCAAGCCTGGATATCCTTATGATAATGCCGTCACCGAGGTCTTTTTCAAGTATCTTAAACAACGAGAAATTAATCGCAGAACTTATCACTCCATTCAAGAAGTTCAACTCTCTTGCTTTGAATACATCGAACAATTTTATAACAATTATAATCCTCATTCCGCCAACAATGGTTTAACTCCAAATCAGAAAGAAGAAAATTATTTTAAGAAAATATAGCTCATTTTGTGTCTAAATATTTGACATTAGTCCAGCCAACTCACAGTATCTTAAACCAGTCAAAAATAGAAATTCCAAAATTAATTTAATTCTTTGAGTCTGTGGATTAGAACTTTTACTCATTTCTTCAAATACAATTGATAAATCCGACCAAGTAAAAAATTTTCGTTCTAATTTTTGGTAATCTTCTATTGTTTTACGAGGATAAGTAATTCTAACCTTTTTCAAAACATTATTTTCGATTATTTCCATTCTTTCAGCAAAATCAAAAAATAATTTCATTACCTGAAAGTATGTATTAATTGTTGATTTTTTTAATTTTAAACGATTAAAATAGTTCTGAAGTTGAAAAACAGTAAATTCCGACATCGGCTGTTCTCCAAATTTTTTACAAAATAATTTGATAATTCTTTTTCGTTGTATCAATGTAGAAGGTTTAAGTTTTGTTTGACTATCATCAAGCCATACATTGGCTACTTCTTCAAAACAAAAAGATGTAATTGATAGATTAGGATCTAAAATATTTACTTCTTCATCTATTTTTGCTTTAGCTTTTTTTAGCAATAATTGTCTAGCTTTAGTTTTTGCTTGAGAACTATTCGAGTTCAAAGTGATTGATACTTTATCCTCGCTTTTTGTATTGGGATTATAAAAACGTAATCTCCATAAAAACTTTTTCCCTCGAACTTCATACCATAAACTACCTTCTTGTATATCTTCAATTTTTATCATTTTACCTTCCTTACACACAGAGGGCAAATTAAAATACAATTTCAATTATATCATATTTCATTTATATTTTAACTCATCTCTTTGTTTAATAAATTCATCAAATGCTGGAAACCAAACCCTTCCATTCATTCTAAAAAAATCTCCCGTCATAAATATAGGATTATTTTTCATCTCACTTATTCTGTTTTGTGCTGTTTTCTTTGTAATGGCATAAAATTTTGAAATTTCTTCTGCACTTACCATTTTCTTTTCAATAACTATTCCTTCCATATTTTTTCCTTTCCTGAAAACAAAAAAATAGAGCAAGATTTCTCCTGCTCACTTTCTTAATAATAACCTTTTTTGGAGCTATACTATAAAAGTGGACAGAAAATTGTGTGTTATAATCTGTCTATTAAGACACAAAAATGAAAGGACTTTTATGTCAGGTTTTAAACGTTACGACGAGGATTTCAAACAATCGCTCGTTAATCTCTATCAAACTGGTAAAACACAAACTGAACTCTGTAAAGATTATGGGGTATCTTCTTCTGCACTTGCAAAATGGATTAAGCAGTACTCTCAAGTGCGTCTTGAAGATAATACGGTGTTGACTGCTAAACAGATTCAAGAATTACAAAAAAGGAATGCCCAACTAGAGGAAGAAAATCTGATCTTAAAAAAAGCGAGTGCCATATTCATGCAAAACTCCAAATGAGATTAAAAGCCGTCTATCGACTCCGATTTGAACACACGACAGTTATGCTCTGTCGTGTTTTACATGTCAATCGTTCCACCTACTATAACTTCATAAACAAGAGGCCTTCGAAGCGTGAAGTAGAAAATCAACGCTTGAGAAAATTACTCCTTGAAATTTATATGAAAGCCAAGAAAAGAATTGGAACGAGAGCTTTTAAAATCATTCTTCTGCGTGATTATGGCGTTAATATTTCTGAAGGCCGTATCTTAAGACTTCTCAAGTCTATGACACTCCCTAAAATGTCAACCATCAAACCTCGTTTTAAATCAAATAAATCTCCTGTATTTTCTTCTGGTAATCTGCTTAAACAAGAATTTAACCCGAACTCCCCGAATCAAGTTTGGACAACTGATTTCACTTATATCTCTATAGGACCTAAGCGACATGTTTATCTCTGTGCTATCCTTGACCTCTACTCAAGGAAATGTATCGCGTGGAAAGTAAGTGATAGGATTGATGCCAAACTCGCCTGTGACACCTTAGAAACAGCTATAAATAAGAGGAAGCCTAAGGAACCAATTATCTTTCATTCGGATCAAGGAAGCCAATTTAAATCAGCTTCCTTTAGAAAGTTATTAGATGAGCATCAATTGCTTGCTTCTTACTCCAAGCCTGGATATCCTTATGATAATGCCGTCACCGAGGTCTTTTTCAAGTATCTTAAACAACGAGAAATTAATCGCAGAACTTATCACTCCATTCAAGAAGTTCAACTCTCTTGCTTTGAATACATCGAACAATTTTATAACAATTATAATCCTCATTCCGCCAACAATGGTTTAACTCCAAATCAGAAAGAAGAAAATTATTTTAAGAAAATATAGCTCATTTTGTGTCTAAATATTTGACATTAGTCCAATTTTATAGCAATCATCAATTTGGCCAAAATCGAAAATGATCATTGACGGTTGAATAAATGATCTTTCTAAAAATTTCACTATCCATGACCCCTTATTTTTCTTTTATAGTATAAGTTTACCTTGCTATGAGTTTTTTCAACTAAGCAATATTTAACATCAAACCTCAAGATACTCATTCTTTTTTCACATGCGCAAGTTTATCAGATTATTAAATCTTTTAAAAAATATATAAGTCCAAAATCAATAACTTTTTATTAAATAATTATTCTCTTATTAGAAGTGGACTCCGATAGATCCATAATACCTGAAAGAAAAGGATGCTATTTTGATTACTTCCTATAAAGCACTATATATTAAAAAAGTGGAACTATTGAAAGCTCCACTTTAATATAAACTTAATTCCTAGTAATTGTCGTTCTTCTTTGAAAATTTCTTATAACTCTACATAATATTAATCATGGGTCAAAATATAACTCAAAAAAGCTATCCAGTCATATGCTAAATGAATAAAATAACCACTATAAATTGAATCGCTCCGCAAAGTCGCAAGCGTAAAAGGACTTCTTGCAAAGGCTATCACTAATAGAACTTGCGCAAAATTCCAATCATATGTTGATAAATGTAATAAACCAAATATAATTGTAGATACATTTACTACAATAACAAGTGCTTTTCGTGTCCCCCTAGTATATTGACAATTATAAGAAGGAGCACAATTGTAATTAGCTCTTCGCCTAATAACATCGGAATAGGTTTTAACAATTCAACCCAATTCATTTTTGTAGCAAGTGGATTATCATGAGTATTACTGTTTAATACCCTTGTAGCAAAAATTAAACCACTAAAAGCAAACACAAATGCAGCAATTAGGCCAATGAAAAAAGTACTAACTAATTTTTTAGGTTTAGAAAAAGTATAAGAAATACCCCGATTACCAAAAAGGGTATAAAGGCTCACAATACCAGCAATTGCTAAGGAAAATGGAGCAATAAAAGGAACTTGATAAATCAGTGCCGAAAACCCAAGTGCAAGTATTATCAGAGAAATGGGGACAGCTGACTTACTCATATGAGCTGTAAAAAGTTGTTTCAACCCAAGAAACTTCCAAATAGATTATTGATTAATTCGAATGAAGTTTCAACCAACAAAATACTTTACTTCAAATTCATCTAAAAGCATTATGCCATAACTTCAAACTTAATTAGATAAATAAAACAAATAAATTTTTGTTTCGAAATTGTTAATTTTAGTTCTTAGGAGAAGTAGTTAATAGAATACTAACCGGAATAGAATGCTAGCTTACTAAAATTATCACAGTTAGCTTTCCATAATTCTAAAAATTTGTTTAACTATCTAAGATTTGGAAAATAAAAATAACTATGAGAAGTTCCCCAAGTGACTCTTTAAGTCATCTTCACTTCTTTCATCACCATAAAATATCCAAAATAAATGGCCATTCTAAAACACACTAATGACTTTTTATTTTATGAATTTATACATTCTTCTTTTGCATCTATCGATTTATAATCTTACCATATCACTAGATTTTTCAAAGTTTATTTAATACAAAAATACTATCCTTAGAACTATTAGCCGTAAAACTTTAAAATATAATGTCAATCCTTAGGAAAAATTATGCTTTAGAATCTAAGATAATATCTTTTTATTTTCCATCATATAGACTACCAATATTTTTAATTTTATTAAACTGTTTAACATCTCTTCTAAAAACATGCTCACTTAATGTCTTACTGAGTATGCTACTTATACTACGATGCACAATTGAAGGAGTATTGGGGACAACGTAATAATAGATCCCGTTCTCTTTGTAAATTGGGGCGCCAATTTCTGTAAAATGGCTCCCTTGAATAGCATTACCAGCATCTGCTGCACAATCTATTATAAGAGTTCCTTTTTTCAAGTGCTGTTGTTCAGATAGAGATAAAATTGGATAATTCTCCGTTCCCACCTCTATTCCATTTATAATTACGTCATATTCTGTATAAGTTTTCTCAAAAATAGGCATAGTTCTTCTATAAAACATTTTCACATTTGTTGAAAACTTAGATATTGCATTAAATGCTCCCTGGGAAACATTTCCTGAACCTAGAATTGCTATCTTTGTTTTATTATCTGGTACCAGTCCAAATGCCAAAAGAGCATTTATTGTGCCAGCAAATCCTGCGTAAAAACTATTCATCTGAAATAGGCCTTCTGGTAGTGGTGCCCTTATCACTTCTTTTTTATAAAAAATTTCAGGAAGATTGCTATCCAAATCTACAACAACCAACTCTTTGGGATATGCTTGTTCTTTCATAAATCTTTTTCCAGACCCATAAGGGTGTGTCCAACCAATAATAAGCTGTCCAAATTTTATTAATGAATAATCTACAGACTGAATTAATTTTAAAGAAAAAATAGCATCTGATTGTTCAAAAACGCCACTTCTAGATAGTATATGGCAACCAGCTTTTTCATACTCTGAATCATCAATATCCAGTGATTCTCCAAAACCTTGCTCTATCAAAATCTCATTTTCAAAATTATTGATGTCTTCTGGCAATAAGGCCACACGACGTTCTCCTGGAAAATTAGATTTAATTAAACCTAGAATCATTGTACACTCTCCTTAAACTTTTTTAACAATAAAAAGTTAAAAACAAAAGGTTTTTATAACCTTGAATTTCCCAAAAGTTCGTGCATACTGTTCTTATTAAAATATTCAAATAGATATTTATCTATAGACAGTTTGTCTTGTTTCTTTCGATAACAATCTTCTCCAATGACTATAATGATTTTTTTGAAGCATGGGCCCTTCTAGTTAACTATAACACTTTATACCGTAAATAACTATAGCTCAAACCTGCTTATTTCATTTTAGTGCCTTCTGGGAAACTTTCAACTCCTGTCGATACAGTAAGTTAAATATAAAATATAAAATCCAAAAAATGACATATATCACATTTAGAAACATAATCTGTTTAAGTTCCCAGATATGGGTATACCATATATTGGAACTGTTTTGTAAAACTTATATATCTTAAATGAAAAAACCACCCTTATGAGTGGCCCTAATTTAAATCAAGGGAAGTGTGAGTTTCCTCTTTCTGGCTAAGTATATCATACTCTCTCATAATTGCAACTGAATATAAAAAAACTGAAGTCATTACTTCAGTTTTTGCACGATTTTCAGATATAATTATGCTTTTGTGATATTAACTGCTTGAGGTCCACGTTGACCTTCTTCAACATCAAATTCAACTTTTTGACCTTCGTCAAGTGATTTGAATCCATCAGATTGGATTGCTGAGAAGTGCGCAAACAAGTCTTGACCATCTTCAGAGGTAATAAAACCAAATCCTTTAGTAGCGTTAAACCATTTTACTGTTCCATTTGCCATAATATTTATTTCCTTTCGACAAAATTGTAAATCTCATTTTGCGAAAAGTGAATCTATAAAACATTTTACTCATGACAAAATCTACTCCCTCATAGTAACACTAATTATACTCAATGTCAAACTACTCTCTCATTAATAAAATCCATATCGAAATGACATGGATTTTATGAACTGTAGGGAAAGCAACTAATCTTTCCCTCACTCAGTATAACATTTTAATTCATTTTTGCAATAGCAATAAATAAAAAGCAAAGGACATCCCATGCTTTAAATCATTTATCTTTTATGTACGTTTGAAGCATAACGTCCACGAGACGTCATTTTGATATCAAAAGTAACCTTTTGACCTTCATCGTATTTTTTAAAATCATTTCCTTGAATAGACAAGAGGTAAGCAAACACATCTTGCATATCATCTGCCATAATAAAACCATAGCCTTTATCAGCGTTAAACCAATTTATTGTTCCTTTATTTATATTAATACATCCTTTCGCATCATCTGTAAATCCTATTTTGCGAAAAAGTGCATTCCTAAAACATTTAAACTCGAGACAAAACCTACCTTTTAATAGTAACACCTATTTATACTAAAGTCAAATTGGTCTATTTAAAACTTTTTAATTTTCTTATGATTTCCTAGATTTTCATGCGGATTTGCTTTAGCAAGTGTCAGAGTTTCTCTATCCACAACCCTGACATCACGGTTTTCTAACTCTACAATTAATGCATTCTTATAGAGATTAATGTCTCCAGAAACGACTGTTGCCTGTTCCCCATTAGATAATGTAATTTTATCTCCTGTTTTCATTTTTCACTTCCAATCTAGGCTTTGCCTATTTAACGAAAAAATTTTACTACTTAAGGGTGAGATCTATATAAGAAAAATAAGGGCTCCCTAAAGCCCTTAAAATATTGCGGGAATAGGATTTGAACCTATGACCTTCGGGTTATGAGCCCGACGAGCTACCTAACTGCTCCATCCCGCTTCGCAAGTATAACACTAATATCAGTTAAAGTCAATTTAACCCTTAAAGTTCAATAATTATTTAACTAAAAAGGATTTTTATGAACAGAACTCAAAATTTTTCTCACATCAGAAAACTTATTACTAGGTATATAACTAATATGCTTACTACAAACCCAAAAAATAGTAAGCTTATAATCGCTTTTTTCTCTTTATTTTTATTCGTTAGACATTCCTCACTCTTATTAGCGACTTAATTCTTTATCACTACACATTATTTTAAAAAAGCTACTCACAATTGAGCAGCTAATGATGAAGGTGTGGTGCTTTCGCTAAACCACCCATGAGCTAAGTATATCACTTTAATTCGAAATTACAATAGTAATCAAAAATAGAAACCAATTTTGGTTTCTATTCTACAACAGAGACTGTGATCTCATAAAATTAAGTATAGCACCTTGTTAAGCTCAATACTGATTATTAGTTTATAAAGAGAAAAACATATAGCTTAACAACATCAAACAAGCTTAACAAAATAAAAAGTCATTAGTTCAATTCTTAATGACTCTTTAGTTTATTTTTTGTTCAAATCTTCTAAAATAATATGCTTAGTTCCTTAACTTTATAAACTCAAAAATTCAATGAGATTAAATCGTAGCTATGATTTTATACCATAATTGCCCCAAAGTTGTCCCATTTTATTTTTCATTTTAAGAGGTTTTCTATGAAACAGGTTTATAAAGTATTATAGAACCTGAATTTAACTTTGAGAGTGGCCTAAATAATCTCCTCTTCTCCTTATATAATTTAAATTTTCAACTTTTGACTTTTTATTATTTTTTATGGAAAGTTGTGGATTTATTATCAAGAAAAACCAATGTATTTCCTTTTTTAACAATCTATTCACGAATGATTGAACTAGTGTGTATCCATTCAAAGAGAAACTCAGTCTTAAAACAAATAGCAATGCAAGAGTATTATCAGAAAAAACAATAATTTATTTGAACTCATAGAAAACTACTAGACTCATCTTGTTTAATAGTTTTTTATTTTTGTTTGATATTATAAAAAACTTTTATACTTTAGAACTTGACATAATAATTAAAACGATATATACTTAGTTACATAACCAACTAACCAGTTAACGAAAGGAGAGATATGAACTTTAATTTTGATAGTGATATTGCTTTGTATCAACAAGTAGCCGAAGAAATTTCTGAAGGAATATTTAATGGTTCTTACGCAGAAGGAACTCAAATTCCTTCTACTACTGAGATTTCAAAAAATTATAAAATCAATCCCGCAACGATATTAAAAGGTATGAATCAATTAGTAGAAGAAAAACTAATCGAAAAGAAAAGAGGATTAGGAATGTTTGTTACAATTGGCGCACAACAAAAAGTTTTAAATCAAAGAAAGGATAATTTTATCAATAAAGAACTACTTAAAGTCCTTGATGAAGCCAAAAAATTAAATATTAGTCAAGAACAACTAATAGAATTAGTAGAAAGAGGGTATGAAAAATGAGTTTAAATATTGAAAATCTTTATAAGACATATGGTAAAAAAAATATCTTAACTGATATTTCTGTTAACTTTCAAGCAGAAAAAATTTATGGGCTATTGGGAAATAATGGTGCGGGTAAAAGTACCTTATTGAATATTATTAATAATAGAATTTTTGATACCAAAGGTAAAATGACTCTTGATGGTCGACTTATTGCTGAAAATGAAAAATCATTAAATAATATCCATCTAATGAGCGAGGATGACCTTTACCCATCAAAACTAAAAATAAAATCTTTATTTCATTTAATGGAGGGTTTTTATGGTGATTTTGATTGGAGACTCGCTAATGAAATGTTATCAGAGTTTGAGTTGGAACCTACTAAAAGAATGAATAAGCTTTCAACAGGTTATAGAAGCATAACTAAACTTATCATTGCATTATGTGTGCCCTGTGAGTATATTTTCCTAGACGAGCCAGTTCTTGGTCTAGATGCTAATCATCGTGAATTGTTTTATAACTATTTAATAGAAACATACCAAGAAAACCCACGAACCTTTGTTATTTCAACACACTTAATTGAAGAGATATCAAATATACTTGAGAAAGTAATCATTTTAGATAAAGGCAAAATTATCGAAGACGATAGTGTCGAAAATATATTAGAAAACACCTATATAGTCACGGGATCTCTTGAAGAGGTAGAAGCTTTCACAGATCAACTACAAATTTTAGAAAAAACAACTCTGGGAGGTTCTCTTACTGCTTTTGTAAAAGGAGAGTTACCTCAGAACAAAATGGGTAACATAAAAGTAGAATCTATGAGTTTACAAGATTACTTTATGAAAATTGCAAGTAAAAAGAAAGGAAATTAGTATGAAATTTCAAGTAGCAACTCGATATATCCTCATTCACCAATTAATCTCTTTAGGTATTTTCTTTATCTGGTGGATTTTATTTGGAATCCTCTTTCCAGTTTTTGGACTATACTTTTCTGGAAGTAGCGATCCAGTTTCATCTGATGTGCTCATACCGATAGTATTTTTCTCAATTATTATCTCTTTCCTAAGTATGAACTCAGATTTCAAATTTTTTATTCAATGTGGTCTTAAACGTTTTTCAATTTTCATCGTTAATTTATCTGCGATAGCTATTTCTTCACTTCTGAGTTCTATCATTGCATTATTACTATCCAAAATCTCAGTCGATAAATTCAATCTAACAATTTTCTTAATTTCTAAAGATGCCTACCATTCAGATAACTTTTTACTTTCTCTTCTCTTAGTGTTCATTCTACTATTTTTCTTTTCATCATTAGGATTAGTACTAGGAACTTTTAATGATATTTTTTCTGGATTTAAAAAAATTATTATTTTACTTTTGGTAATGAGTATTCCTATTGTACTTTCAATTCTTATACAACTTGGAAATTCAGCAATGAAAAATAAGTGGTTCAACTTTCTAAAATCAATCATTGGTTACTCTAGGGAAAAGGAATTCTCTCCCCTTCCATTTATTACTACACTATTTATTGGTTCCATTGTTTTACTATTTCTATTCTACTTCATGAACCGTTCTCATGAAGTTCGGCGTAAAGGCGTATAATCGATCAATTAAAATACATAAGAAAACTACTAAACTAATCTTATCTAGCAGTTTTCTTATTCTTTTTTGATTTCATTTCAGAAAATATTGTGCTATCTCTTACTCCTAAGAGAATATATGTTTATGACTTATTATCTGATTTATCTCTCAATTGAAAGATAGAGTATGACATTAAGTCAAAAGCCTTATATCGCTGATATATAAGGCTTTTAATTTCCCATTTTCTCTTTTCTTATAATATTTTTATAACTTATATTGCTTTTTATTTCTTAAGCTCTATTTTTAAAATTTAATCAACCAATCTCTTTAGAGAATCTATTTCTAGAGGTGTTAATATTTTGTATAGATTACTATGCCCTGCTAATTTCTTTTGTTGCTGTTCATCTAGCATATTCATAATTTCAGATAATGTCTCAAGCATAAAATAACTTTTAGCTATTTTTGAGTTATCTAATAACAAGAAAAGCATTTCAATTAATAAAGACTTCTTTTTTTCATCTTTTTGATTTTTAATATAAATGGATAATGAATCAATTTTTATAATCCCTATATATTTTTCAACTACATCTTTAAATATGTTATATACTTTATTCAATTTATTAACTAGTGAGCCTTCACCGCCTATACTATTCAAAATTTGCATAACATATTGCCCATTATCATGTAAAAGAACTTCTTCAATCCATTGTTCTTCAAACTTAAATATATATTCATTATTTAAAATCATATAAATTAACCATGAAAAATTTATATTTTCCCAATCTATTTTTAAAGTTGAGTTTGGACTAATTTTTGACAAAGCTAACAAGAAAAAATTTTGTTTGCTGAAATCTTCAACTAAGCCTTTACTTAATATTTCTTTACCTACAGCTATGAATTTATCAAAATCTTCCTCTGAAAAGCCTGTTATTGAATAAGAATATCCTCTGAAAGTATTAATAGATATTTCATCATATTCAATTGATTTTTCTATGTCAGTTAATCCCCCTTGAGTAAACTCTCTAAATTCACGTTGATAAACAGAATCAGTAATGTTCTTTATCTTGACATGTTTTTTCTTATCTTTCTTATTTAATCTAATTAATGTATCAAGATACCTACCAAGTTCAGTACTAATAAAATAATTTATTTCTATTAATTCTGGTACTTCTGGCTTATCCTCTGAAAATATAATTTTTAACTTATTAACTTTAATTTTCCAAAGGATCTCGAACAGTTGACTGTCAAATTTTTCTTTATTAATAAGTTCAAGGAACAAGTTCCTTTCTTCCCAAGAAAATTGGTTTAAATTAAAATTTTCTATATAAATTTTCTCACAAGCTTTTCTTAAATCAATATCAAAATTATCATCCAGTATGACATCTATAAATATCTTTTCAAAGTCCTCCATTAATATTTGACCATTATCACAAATTATCTTTTCAAGTTTCTCAGACAATTCGTTTTTTTGTTTTAATATATTAATAATAAATTCTGAGGTTGCTTGATTCGTCTTCTCTATAAAGAAGCTTTCTCTGGAAGAGAATCCTTCACTTTCAGAAGTTAACAAAATCTCTAGTATTTTCTCTTCATCCAATTCTGATATTTGTTCGATAGTAATAAATGATTGTTCATGAACAGTGCCTCCCTCGAGTTCACCAATACCATTTTGGTAATGAGCTTGGATTTCTTTTCCACCATTTTTAATTTCTGGCTCATGATTTCTAATAAATTCATTCAATTCATCTCCAAATATTGAATCTGAAAAATCAATATTATCAATCAATCGCTTAATTAATTTATCATCTAAATTATTTTTGTTGTCCAAATTAACTAATATTCTTTGGAAAATACGAGTCTTTAAAAACTCTTCCGGAAAATTATCTAGTATAAAATCTTCTTCTAAATACAAATTATTATTAAGTAAAGAATTATATATAACTTTTACAATGTCATCCAAAACTATTTCTTTAAATGACAAATAGCGGAAACTAGATTCTTTAGAGATAATTTCACTTATATCCGACAACATATTTTTCGAAAGACTTATTTTAATATTTTGGTCATCATAAAATAGAGAGCTATATTTGGAATAATGTTGTACCTGATTTGATAACCAATACCCCATTAAATAACTATCTTTAGAAAAAGGGGTTCTAAAAATATCTTGTACTTTAGAAATGTTTTTTCTGGCTTCCTCTAACCTTTCTTGGTTAACTTGTTTTTCATTTGAAAGTTTTTCGTATACCTCAAAAGCAGTACCACAATGAGTATTTATTTTTTGTTTCTGAAATATTTCAAAAAATTTTAGTTTATCATTACTTTCTAAACAGTCAATATTATTATGCAGTAAGTCCCAAAAAGTTGATAACCCACCTAAATTTTCAAATGCTGTTCTCACCTCTAAAACATTTTTTAATATTTTTTTTGCTAGTACTTTATCTTCGGTTAGAAAAACATCTGATAAATATTCAAAGTCCTTTGAATATTTATCAAGAAGTTTTTTTAAAGTGTCCTCTGGAGTTCTTACACTTCTTAATAGACTCCAATCCTCAATATTATCTGGAACTTTCAATTTTTTCTGCACAGCTTTTACGATATCTTCAACTACTTCAGGTAAAATTTCAAAATTATCTCCGAACCATAAAATACTTGTATTATTGTTTCTTTGGAAACTTTCGTTGTAAAGTTGCCTATATTCGTCTGACTCCCATGAATTAGCTTTCATTAATGCAAAGTTAATAGCACTTTGAGGTAACAAAGACAAGATTTCATCTTCTTCTAAGCTACTACCTAAAAATAATACTACAGGACTTTTATGCGTAAACCATTCTTGTAACTTACCAAAATCTTCTTTTTCCCTCAGATATTGACGTGAGTAATCTTTAGAAGAACTCACAAATAATTTACCGTCACCATCAGATGTTCCGTGTAAATGTAGGACATCACCAGAATGTAAGCTATCATTTAACTGAACGAACTCTTGGAGATTATTTATCTGTCTGAAATCTCTTTTTTGTTTTGATCGAGATAAATGCTTTTCTATTTCAAAGTCATAATTAGACGTTCCAAATATTGGATTTAATTTTATCAGTTCCGCAATAACTTTATTCTCTAAATAATCTGGTTCCACCTCTTTGAAAAAATACTTTTCGAAATTGAGTTTTACTTCCTCAAATTTATCTCCTAACGTCTTTTCTAAAAGTGTATATAGTAAATCAATTTTTCTTTTATGAGAAATATTGGCTACCAAAACCTCATCAAATTGGTTAAGCAGTTTATTTGAAATTTTCCCTTTTGCTTCTTCGAAATCATTTATATGCGATTGCCAATAATGAATTAATTTTTCGACATAACCATCCCAATTAGGATACCCTTGAGATTGTGAAATACCCGCCCCTATAAAAACTAAAAAACTAAAATTATTTACTGCATAGGCAATTGATTCTACTAGATTTTCAAATTCTTTTTGTGTATAATATTTCTTCTCCATAAATCTCCAAACATTATAATGAATAAAGCATCCCTATCATTGTACTGATAATAATTTATTATAACAAAATTTTAATTATAAAAGCGTTTTATATTTAACTTTATTTTTTGATTAATCCATTTAAAAAGCTGAGATTTAATAATAAAAAAGAGTATAATTAAAATTCCACTTAATATATTGAGCATTTAAATTTACAAAATAAAGAGGCACTAAACGTTAGTGACTCTTTATTTTATAAGTTTTTCATTTTTTATATAACGCTTGCTGATTTTTGTATTTTAACTTTTTGCCCACTATTTGCCCACTAAATTTTATTTTAGTTTCTATAATACACTGTTACAAAGGAATTTATTAATATTCCCATATTTGAAATATAATTGCGCCATATCATCTCCCTCGTTTCCTTATTTTTCCTCAAAGTTCCCTATCCTTACCAATACTAATTTATTGAGTATTGGTAAGAGTAGTCCATTTCCTCATATTTCCCCAAATTAATTTTCTTTTGGTGCTTATATGGTGCTTGCTTAGATTTTCTATGGTACTTCATGGTGCTTATTATAAATTCAAATTCTCTAGCTTCAACTGCAAATCTTGACGATTTTCAGGAAGAACATGCGTGTAAACTCCGTTTGTAATTCGAGCATCCATATGCCCCACACGCTCCATAACAGCCTTTTGAGGTGCTCCTAGAAAAGCTAACATTGTAATATGAGAATGTCGCAACATATGCGCTGAAAACTGTTTATAATTCTTACCAAACAGATTGGCACGAGCTCCCTCAATTTTCAAATAAGTGTTAATATCCGCATTACGAATTTGAACCCCATTTGATTTCACAAATACAAATTTTGAACCATATTTATCTTTACGAAAATTTTCAAGAATCTCAAGACAACGGTCATTTAGAGTGACATAACGAACTGATTGAGGATTTTTAGTTGGTCCTAGCTTTTTAAGATTACAGTTCCAACTAAATTGAATATAAATCACTCGTTTCAAAATATCTACATGTGACCATTGAAGACCAGAGGCTTCGCCAATTCTCAAACCTGTTAGAAACAAAAATTCTACAAAGTCTGCACGTTTAAAATCATCTTTTTCTACTGCATGACTTCGCCAACTTTTCAAAAACTTTCGCATTTCATCCATAGTGAAAAATTTTTCTTTCCACTTGGCAAGACTTTCAGCCGATTTTTTTGTTTAGGAAGTATGATACGGTTCATGATATTCTCATATGTAAATCCCATTGAATAAGCATATTGAAAAATATGTCCTATGCGCAAAGCTATGGTGTGCCGTGTCGTATTAGAATACTTATTAGAAAATAAATATTCTTGCATTTCTTTTGGCTCAATGCTAATTATTTCACGCTGTCCAAATTTTTTTATAAAATCTTTTAAACCATATGTTTCTGAGAGATATGTGGATTCAGCCAACTCAGCTTGACGAATTTTTCTTGATTCCGCATAACACTCGTTTATGGTTTTTGGTGCTTCTTCAGCTTCTTTTTCTTCTGAAAGTTTTTCTGCTATTTTCAGTTCAAGTTCAATTCGTGCTTGACTTTGAGCCTCACGACCACCTGAATTTTTGGTTACAGAAACTTGTTTCCATTTGTCTTGCTTATCTTGATATTTTTCAAAGAACTTCCATTTACCATTGGGTTGTTGCTTTTTATACATTTCACTCCTATCTTTATATAAAATAGAGAGTAAACAGATACTCTCTATTTTATCACAAATTACAATATTTTTTTACGTGCTTCGGAGCGGAATTTTAAAAATTTTTCATACCCCTCAATAGAGATATTCACACGTCCATGACTGGGTTGCAAGATATACTTTGAAAACTCAGGATTTCTTCGCATTCTCGTTAAGTCATTTGAGAGTGTCCCTTTTGCCACACCAAAAATATCACAAATTTCTTCTTTATTTCCATATAATTTTTCCATAAACATCACACTTTCAAAATTTCATTGAGAAACTGAATCAAATCAATCTCTTGCGGATAATCCCAACAGATTTCTGTTAATTCAAAAGGTAAACGCGTCATATCAGCCAAATCAATGATACTTGCCTTTTTGCGTAACGCATTGTATTTCGCTTTTGTGGCTTTGGACAACTCCGCAAAGAGTTCTGGATGTTCATCTTTTGAAAGAAATATAATTTTTTCCTGTGGCGAAAGTTCAATATAATTTCTATCTTCAAAATCAAGTTGAACAATGGGAGTATCTGAGAGAAATCGAAATTCTTTTTTCAGTTGATTTTCAATGAAACCTGAGCCGTGTAATTCAAATTCTAATCGCCAAAGCTGATCGAATTTCTGAACTTCTTCTTGTGCAATTTTATCTCCTTTTTCTGTCCGCTCTTTTTTCTTATAATACAAGCGAATAATAAATTCATCGCCACTTCCTGCGTATCGTGTTTCTATTTTGCCATCTGTACCAAAGAAAATTTTCTTTTTGGAGCGACCGCCTAAAATAAACGAAGATAAATCACGCTCAAAGTCTAGTGCAATATCAATCCTTGAAATACTGACTTCTTCTAATAATGGAACTAAATAGTCAAAGACATAGTTCAGATTGTCTTGACCAGATTTAGCAGGATTGAACTCTAAGTAGAAGTTCTTTGTTTTCATTTTCTTAGCTTTAATGGGCATATAGCTCACATAAAAATTTTCTGTACTATCACGAAATAATTGTCCGTAAAATCCAGCGTATTCTCCGTTGGATTGAAGTTCGATCACATCCCAAAACTGGCAAAGATTTTGAAAGACTTGATTTCCTCCAAGTTCAATATTTCCCATAATGGTTAAGCGGTCAATCTTGATAGACACAAAGCCATATTTTTCTGAGAGCTGAGTTCTAAGGTTTAATTTTTGACCCTCTAGCGGGCTGTTAGAAATACCCGCTGATTCATTCATTTGTTTAACTGTATTATTCATTTATTTTTTGTTCTTTTTAAATAAGCTCAGGAGAGATTCTTTGTTTGCCTTTGGCACAAAATCTCTCCTGATTTTTATTTTCTTGTGCCTTTCAACCACAATGAGTTTCCATGTCGCTCAAAACCTGAAATCAAATATTCAGGATAAGCATTTGAGACTTCTTCTTTTATTTCTGAAACCACCTCTTTCAACATTTTTTGAGCTTGGTGTTCTTTGGGTAACTTGGTATAAAGTAACAATTCTTCATTATTCACATCCATCACAATTTTTCTGATAGCTTTGTTGTAGTTTGAGATAACCATATCTGCTTTAGAAGTCTTATCCTCTGAGGCTTTGAATGATTCAATATGGTGTAAATATCTTCTGAGTTTTGTTGTTCCACGAATAGATAAAGCTAAATTTTTTAAAGAATCATACCATAAGCGGAAATAGAGCTCTCTGGTCATTATCAAACCTACTAATGTGATAAGAACTATCGAAATATTTTTGAAAAATGAGCTTCCTATATTTAGGTAGACTATTCCTTGATTCACTAAATCTATAAAGCTTGAAATCTTTGTGTCTAAAGCCAATTTATTCATGAAGAAAATCAGGAATTGAAACAAAAGACTTAGTAATTCCATCAGAACTACGGACATAAACAGTGGAAGACTTCGGATAAAGTATCGCATGAAATAAGTTTTTTTCATAAAATCCCCTGTTCTGTATAGAAAGTTGGTGTTAAAAGTGGTAAGACTTGAAACGGATGTTCGTTATCAATCACTTGAATCAATCCTGTACCTTTACCAATCGGAATCACAATCCCTGATGGGTCTAGGTCTGGAAAAAGAAATTGAACCGTTTTAGAATTGATGTTTCCAATTTGAACCAATACATTCATTTGTTCGCGGACTGAAACAGGCACCGCATTATAATCAAAGCGCTGACTAATCAATAATAAATGGCAACGTGTCGCCCGACCGAGTAAAGCAATCGAACTAAGCAATGAGAGAAAGCTCTCTTTGATTTGTTTATTTACTCCTTCGGTTAAGGCTAATGTTTCATCAATAACCACCGTCAAGTGTTCAAATTCATGATTGGGATTGTCAAATAAAATTGCCTGACGCTCATAGATGTTCTTCAATACACTACTCAGGCTTTCATTAAGCTCACTGACAAAATCGCTCTTACTTCTGGTTTGAGATGGATGTATTACAGAAATCTCATGAATTTTCGCCCAACGACTTGGGCTGTCAAACTTCGGGTCACAAATAATTAGTCGTGAAATTTTTGCTAGATTTTCAAGTAAGTAAGTTAGGAAATAAGATTTCCCAGAGCCTGAATTTCCTGCGACTACAATGCCAACCGTTTTATTATAATCAATCGTCAGATTTTCCATAATA
Source organism: Lactococcus sp. KTH0-1S (assembly GCF_052544945.1). Taxonomy (NCBI): domain Bacteria; kingdom Bacillati; phylum Bacillota; class Bacilli; order Lactobacillales; family Streptococcaceae; genus Lactococcus; species Lactococcus sp. KTH0-1S. The sequence continues at coordinate 551,478 of NZ_CP195165.1, read as the reverse complement.
GGAATTTTACAGTTTTGATTCTTTTGAATAAATTCTTTGAGATTTGGAATGGCTAACCGTTTTGAAATGCCTTTAAACCAGGGAAAGAATAACGCTCTTTGCGTGTGAATATCTTCTGTATCCAAAGGGACAAAGTAAGCGGAGTTCTGTTTTAATACCGTATATTGTGGATAAAGTGAAGCATTTGCGATGATAAAAATCTTTTGATAAAGTGCCTCATCAATCAAATAACTTGCAGGTAAGCGAGGAATGAAATAAAATCCTTCTTCCTCTACTTTTACTGCGAATGAGTTGGTATAACTCGTTTCTCCCTGAACGTCCAAAGCCATATTTAGACTTTGGAGTAAATATTTTTCGACTTCTACTTTGGATGGATTCATTATTTCACTCCTTTCAAGCTATCTGCTTTGAAATAGACGTTGGAGCGAATCTCAATTCCTTGTAAATTTTCAAATTCTACGATAGAAAGAAAGGGTGGAAGTTCAGGTTTTTTATCAAATTTGACCACGAACGGATTCAATCCTTCTTGTACAAACCATAATTTGTAACCAGTGATTTCATCTGTGCGTTGTTTGTCCACATATTTGTACTGTGTTTCAATGAAAGAGGTTGTACATTGCACGGGTAGGCTATTTACTACAAATTTACGTGCTGTTTCTGAATTGTATTGATTGTTTTTTTGGAATCCTTTTTTCATTTTTAAAATCTCCAATAATTAAAGATTGACCATCAGCAAATAGTCAACTGCACTTGCAAGCCTTGCTGGACTTTTGATAACTCTATTATCTGATGTTTAGAGTTTTATGAAGTCATAGTTTTAGGCTTTGTTTTTACTATTTCTGAGCCTCATTTCATGACCAAAGTTTTATAGCAAAAAAAAGCAAACTTTTGTCTGCTTTCCCTTTATTTTCCAAATTCTTCCAATTCTTTAAATTCAATACAGTTGATAAACGCATTTTGAGTTTTAACCAGTTCATTGATCATCTCTAAAATAGTTTCATTTCGTTTGGATTGAAATACTTTTGAAGTTTGACTATTAACATTCAAAATTCCTGGAACTTTCATCATTTGAAATCTTAAATCATGAACCTCACTGAAGATTGTAGGAGTCTCTATAATACTATCTACAAATGATTCTAAATTGACTGTTCTAGTCCTATCAATCAAATAATGGGTTGTTACTCCTCTTTGCCCTTCTGTTTTCTTGAAATATTCATTGATTTCTTCATAGCTGTAAAACTTTCGGCTATTAAACTCAGCAATTTCCTCTGCAAATTTCCCTATATCTGCCGAATCCTCACTCTGACCAAATGACCATGTTCGGGTAGGTGGATAGTATTCTTTGAGTGGAATTTCAACGAGATGTGATTCGTTCAAATCTAGCACCAATAAATAGTTCATCTACCAAACTTTTGACCATATATCCTATTTTGAATATACTATCACTTTTTAATTTTTCAACAATTTCAGGAATTAAAATTTTTATAAAATCATTATAAAAATTTTTATTTAACTTTTCATTGATTAGATTAAAATGGAATTTATTGTCGTACTCATTAAAAGATGGGTTAATCACTTTTTCCTTAAATAATCGAATCATCTTTATCTTGCATACCTGCCAAAGTATTCGTTCCATCTCAATGAAATCAATGGGGTTTTCATCTTCCTTTAAAACCTTGTCTTGTCGCAAATTATACCATCTTCCAAAATCAGAAAATGTATAAAAGAGCGTAAGCATTGAATCTTTAAGACTTTTATTATCTGTATTTAGGCTTTTTTCTAATCCAAGCTTTTCTTTAACAAAATCAGGCATGATTGAACGAGACAACTCAAGGAAAACATATCCTACCGCTGTTTTTATCTCTTCTTCATCTCCAAAAATCAACTCTATATTATCCATACCAAAATAATCATGGTAATTTTCTAACAATGTATCCGATATAAAATTTCCTGAACTTGGTACTTTCCCTTTTTCAATTCTTTTAATTGCGGTAGCTTGACCGTTTGCAATAATATCGTACGGAGTTTTCCCACGAAGTTTCTTAAATCGTTTAGAAATTTCTTTGGCTAATATTCTTTCATAATCAACTACTATTTCATTTCTTGGTTGCATATATTCTCCTTCTCCGTGGTCATGGAAGCTTTGCAATATCACATGCTTGTATTTATGCATCATTTTAACCTGGTTCAGATTATCAAGCTGGACTTGTAGACTTGCTTATTGCTTATCACCACTTAAAAAGAAATTTTCTATTTCTTTGTTAGTACGCAATATATTATTAACTATTCGCTAATTGTTTGAAAGTGAAATAATCGAGAAATCTTTTTTCTCTTGCCCTCCATGCACATCTTACAATTTCTCCATCCAACTACTTTTTGCTTTAACTATTGTTTATCAGAGTCATTAAGTCTTTCTTTTGAACTACTCCTATTTAATATATTCCTTATCAATTATGAATAAGTTCTAACAAATACGGAACAATTTTTTCTTCGTTCAATTCTTCAAGTGACGAAATCCACTTATAATTTTTATGCTCTTCTAGGCTTAGTAAAATACGATCATTAACTCTATCTTTTGGTATATCTTCATGCACTAAGCTTGCTTCATATACCAATCTAGTAAATATTGTCTTTTTCTCAAAATCATAATTGCTGTCCTCATGAATTATTTTCTCAATATTTACCTCTAAATTCACTTCCTCTAACGTTTCTCGTAGTGCCCCCTTGCGAGGTGTTTCATCTTCTTCAACACTACCTCCTGGAATGTCCCAATAAGAAGGATACACATTTCCTTTTCCTCTTTTAATGTCAGTCCTTTGAATAACCAAATATTTTCCATTATTTTTTATTAACGCATGTGCAATCAGTTTTACAGTCATTTTTTATTCCTCGTTTTTTAGAATCACTATTACAACTCCAGCATTATCTCCTACTACTATTATAGTATTTTTTTATCTTTCTAAAAAATATTTTCTTTTTGCCAGATTTACTAAAGTTATCCAGATTCAAGCTATTACGTAAAAAGCTTGTGTACTCAAATTTTTTTTCGTTAAATTCAATTTCTAGATCGAAATTTTCTTGATCAAGATATGTATTTTTATCAATACAGAGCGTAACATCTCCTTTTCAATTATCGCCCTCTATGTTATTAAATACGCTAAATCAGCTTTTCTTCTTTCATAACTTTAAAAGTTTCTTTCAATGTTAAAAGCCAAACTGTAAGTTTATCCATTTCAATAAGGTCAAAAAAAATATTTCACCACTTTCGTGTACTCCAAACTGGGCCTATAAGTTTCTGAAGCTATATTATAAAACTAGACACAAATTAGTTTATTATAACCTTTCCAAAAATATAGCTGATTTTTTGTCTAATTATTTGACATTAGTCCATATTTTATTCTTTAGACCACTTTTATTTTTCTGTTTTATATTTATTCTGAATATTATTTCTACCACAAACGAATTTAACTATGGTCAAAACAGGGCCAACACAATGCATCAAATAGAACAAATAATCGAAGAATATATCAGCTGGTTGAAGACACTTCCCTTTTATTTGAGAACTCAATAAGCGTACTGCCAAATAATCTATCCCAGAAATGTAGATTGACATGGTGAGTAATAAAACACCAATATTCAGCCATTGCCATTGCTTTAAATTCCACAAAAATAAGACAAGAAACATGATTGGACCAATAAGCCAAGTAATCGCTGCTCTTAAATTAAGTAGCGAAAACAGAAAGTTTTTAACAGATTTTTTATATTTGAAAAAGTATTTTATTGAGTATAACGGCCCATTAAACCAGACAGACTGTTGCTTTATATAAACTAGCTTACTATGAGCAAAGGAAGCTTTTTCAAAATATGGAATTGGTAAAAATTTTATACCTTCAATTGATAATTTATACCCCATTACATTGTCTTCATTTATTTCATCTTCATCCCAACCCCCGTTTCTTTCCAATACATTTTTATAGGTAAATAAACCATGCCCTATAGTGTACATAAACCCTATTCTATCCTTTGATTTTAAAATTAAATTTCCAAATTCGTAAATTATGGACCATCTGTTTTGCCATAGTTGAGCTCTTTTCATAACTCCATTTAAACTATCAGAAAAAATACTAACCTGTTGCATTATCTGATTTTCTTTTATATTTTTCTGTACATATTTTATGGTTTCAAGTCTAGGTTCTGAATCAACATTATATATACCAACTATATTTTCCAATGGAACATACTTCAAACCATAGTTGAGTTGAGTAGCCATATTACCAAAAGTATTAGGAGAGTTTATGACTTGTATTGACTGATACGTGTGTTCTTTTAGAAATTCTTGCGCAATACTTAATGTTTTATTATCTTTCTCACGACTAGTCGTTATATAGATTATAGAGATATCTGAAGGGAATGCAGAAAAATATTGGATTGATTTTTTAATCAGATTCTCTTCACGATAAATCGGAATTAGTAAAGTTACTTTTGGATATAAAATTTCTTTTTGACTAACATTGAAATCAGCAAAAGATTGTAAGTATTTTTTAACCTGTGAATATAAGTAGAAGCTCATACAGCTTGCAATGATTAAAATTCCAATAAAAAAATAAAAAATTAAGTTCATCATATTTTTCCTTCTTTTATTAAGCAATAAATCGCATACAATATATCGACTACAAGCACATTATTATCTAAATGATAACCTTTTTTTTCTTTTTCATTTATAGTCAGATCTTTAGTGTCAACGATATGTATTGGACTAATTTTTCCCATTTTTTTATCTAAGGCATCGAAAAATTTATCCATATCATCTTTAAACTCCATATTTTTTTCAAAATTTGCTCTATTTCTTTTAGTATCAAGTTTTCTTTTTAAATATAGTCCCTCTACTGAATCATGTAAATAGAGACAACTTGTTACATAATAAATTGGGGAGACTCTTTTAGATATTTTCAAAATCCAATCTATCTTTAAATTACTGTCGACTTTTCTAGTGTTCCCATAAAAAAGATAACATATCGCAGATAAAAAACTTGTGTCAATAATCACTGCCGCATCACTGCTAAGTATCTCAATTCTTTTGCATATAAAATCTATTTGAGTTTGAGGAGACTCTACAGAAAAAGGTAAATAATCTTCTTCCTCATATATTTTTTTAATATTTATTTGTTTAGAAACAAAAGTTGTCTTTCCAACAGCTGAAGGACCATCAACACAAATTTTAGGTATTTCCTTTTTCTTTTTTAAAAAAGAATTACTAATTAGATAATTCAAAATATCTCCTCTTATTTTTCCCTCCAACGAATATCTAAAAGGTTCTTGACAGGTTGTACTATATCCTTTTTCTAATATTTTTCTGAAGTATGAAACAATAAAAAAATAATACTCATAACTGACCAATAGATTTTCAGTCCCTTTTTCTTCTTTTAACATTTCTTGATAAGTTAAAGTCATCTGATATGGTATAACGAACAAAAACATGTTGTCTGGGGATATAATTATATTCATTTTTACCAATATCAAGATAAACAGCTGTATAATTCTATTTCGAAATTTATTAAAGAAATATTGATAGGAAATCAATGATAAGTAGGAGCGATCTAAGTAATTAATCTGACCTTGATTTATTTTCCATTTTCTTTTAATCTCTTCAATAATATAGTGAAATTGTATTATGTAAAAATTCTTAAATTCTGTTCTTTTTATCTCCCATATGGCACTAAATTTTTCTTTATCCATACCTTTCAGAAAAGTTGTCTTGCCCGAATGAACATTGCCTTCAATCGTATAAATTTTTAACGTTTTTACTTTCTTGTCCATGTGGTATCATCTTCAAATATTCTTTCAAGTTTAGTCTTTTTGCATCTAATATAGCAAAAAGATAAAACGACTCAGCTTCTGAATACAAATCAATCATTTCCGAATAGAAATCATCTGCATATTGACCTTCAATTATTTTTTCCATGATTGATAAAAGCTTATTATTTACATTTTCTTTCAGGTCAATAAATCCTACTATTATATCCTTCATCAATAAACTTTTTTCTTCTTTTTGCAAGATGGCAAAGAGTAAGTCCAAATTAGTAAAAAAACTTTCAAATACTCTATAATCAACCATATCTATTAAACAAACAAATTGTTCATAAGTTTTTTCAGTTTCTTGATCCAAAAATTTATAGTTATAGGCCTGATCAATTTTTTTATTATTAAACTCTAATAGTCCTGTATTTGGTGAATTTGGAATAATTCTCATTTTTTCTCTAATTACTCCTAGCCTAAATAATTTTTTTAATTCCCAAAGATAATGTATATTAGGGTAAATATTTTTTCTTTCTAAACTTGGATGAAAAAGCATAAATCCAATATGAAATGAGATACCTCTTTTCCTTAATTTGAATATAAAATTGTCTGCCAAAGCTCTGGAAGTTTTTTTAGGGTTCAATTTTTGAAAATCTTTAGTAACATTTTCTATTCCAAAAAAGACTCTAATTAATCCAACAGAATAAAGTTTATCTAAAAGTTCGTCTGGTATCATTGTACCTAAAGCAAGATATACCATGAAAAAAATTTTTAAGTTTCTTTTCTTTATTTCGTCACAAAATTTTTCAACAAATTCGTTATCTACCCTTCCCTTCCAAAATATTGGATCATTGAAAATAAAATACCTTTTTCCATACTTTTCTACTAATAATTCTATTTCATCGACTACTTGATAAGCATTTTTGGTAAATAAAGCAGTTTGTCCTTGAGGGATATGGCAAAAATTGCATTTATAAATACAGCCATTACATCTTTCTAAATTTACGTATTTCCCTTTTTCTCCCTCTTCAACTCTCCTATCCAAAATCTCTCGGAAGGCTGAATGAGTTTCAATTAAGAATTTTTTATCAAAAAATTCATCAAGCTCATATGGCGATAAAATTCTATCAACAAAAGGATATTTTTCTAAAATTACACTTTTATTTAAGCAAGCAAAAGGTCCAATTAAAATAATTGGCATTTTTCTTTTCTTCCAAATATTTTCAAAAAAACGAATTCCATATTCAAAATCTTGAAAATTTGTTTTATAAATTATCAACTCTTTTCCAATTGCATCTGATAGAGCATCTAAATTTTCATAATGATCAAAATTTTTTAATACCTTAACACTCACATCACATCGCCTTTCAATTAAAGCGGATGATATCTTTTCAACTGTCAAAGAGCTTATAGATTGTGAATATAATGTCCTAAAGAAATAAATCCCTATTTTTACCATAATAATTAATCCTGTTCTATATCAGATTGTCTGATATTATTTTATTTGTAAGTAAATAAGCTAACAAAGTATAGCCTTCTTTATTAAGATGAAGCCCATCTTTTTGTAAGAAATAAGTAAAATCTGAATATAAATTTAGTTGGTAGTTAAAGTCAACCACCCTACAATTCTTTCTATTAGCACTCGCTATTAATCTTTGACTATATAAAGTAGCCAAGTTATTTTCCCTTTTAATAGTTCCTACTGAATTATTAAAGGCTGGAGGAGTTACAAGGAAAGTTTTATCAATCCCGAAATGTTCTGAAAATCCGATCATATTCTCCATATATTCGGTTGAAGTTACGGAATGATGTTTTGCTGCATCGTTTACTCCAAAGACACAAATATAATAATCACAGCCTAACGGTATATCTTTAAGCATCTTTTTCCCTTGTTCCGAATCAATACCTGGAATAGTGAACTGATAAAAGTTAATATTATCCGTCAATATCTTTAGTCTTTTTTCTAGTGACTTTACAAAAATATCTGAATAATCACAGCCATTTTGTTTACCAGAGGCAATAGAATCTCCAAATATAGTTATATTCATTAATATTCTCTCCTTGTATTATATAATTTATGGAAATTTCCACCCGATTTTCTAACATTTTCTATCTTATAGTATAGTTAATGCAATTATTTGCTATCAAATGTACAAGCAATTAACTTGTAGTATGCACTGTGAATTAGTACTTTCAATTCAACCGCTTTTACGATTTAACACAGAATCTAACCAGAGCTTTTTGTTTGATTGTTAATCAGTTTGATAACGTAAGACGTTTTATTTCCAGTAACTCCACTCTGTAGGATTGCTACTCTCGCTAAGTCGAGTAGCAATCCTACAGAGCTAAAAGTGCGTGATGTTTACAACAGCAAATTTAGATTAGGAGAAACCTTGCGACCTTTTATGTCGGAATTGACGTTGCTATGAACAAGCACGATTTTGTTCTGGTTTAAGGGGAGAATTTTTTTCAAAAACTTTCGCTTCCAAAAAACTTGACTCTGTCCCGATTCAACTCCATACTGCACTTGAAGATACAGGATACTATGCCCAAAGTATGGTGAACTTTTTATATAATTTATCATATCCTGTTTTTAATGCCACACATCTTTTATTGTTCCCTTAAACCTCTTACTGCAAATTTCAATATTTTTTCCTTGTAATTTAATTTTGTATCTCTTCATCTTCTAAAATGAACTTAACTACATCATCTAGTTTACCGTGTATATATCCTTTAAATTTTTCCTCCAATATGTTATTAACAAAATTCACTCTATTTTCAAATAGATTTTCTGAATCAATAGAGGTAAGAAATACATTATTTCCATTGATTTCTAGGTATAAATCCGAAAACTTCATATGACGCGCTATGTCATGAAAGAGGAGCATTGAGTTTCTATAATTGATTTCTCGATTAACTATCAAAGGAGAATTAGATAATTTAATAAAGTATATTGCTATATTTTTATTGATTTTCTCTCCTTCATATATTTTTAAACCCAAATCCTCTGGAAATATTTCAATTTTTTCTTTGGAATTATTCTTAAAAAAATAATTACTGAATAACTGATTATCATACAATTTTACACTAGAAGCTCTTAATTTTATTCTTTTTTTAAAAGGATTAAAAATTTCGTAGGAATCTTTTCCGTTTCTCCTTACCTCTGTTGTTCCATTTGATATATATTCAAAGTTATGCTTTTCTACTAATTCAAGCATTGTTGTAGTTTTTCCTGCACCACTATCACCCCAAAGAATTAATATCTTATCGTGTTCTGGAAAATATACACAAGAAGCATGAAGTAAGTAAATGTTCCGTCTTTCTAACTCCATGATAAATAGTGTGTTAATTAAAATATCTGCTGCATTATAAACTGAATTATCTAAACTAACATAATCAATTAAAATTGTGTCCTCATCAGAAATCCAACTAATTTGGGGTACCTCCTTTTTTCTTAAAATAATCTTAGGAAAATCGTAACTATTTTTATATGTTTCCTCAATCGAATAGTGCTTATTAATTTTGAACTTTTCAAAAAATTCTTCCTCGGCATTAATCCATATTTTAATATTTGATTTACAAGCTATTTTTTCTGTCATAAATATCACATCCTTTAGATAAGATACATCTCTTACAAATTTCTGGCGCTTCCTTCTCTGGAGAATACAGCTGTTCCCTTTTCAAATTATAGAATCTAGAATTCCAGACTTCTTTTAGTGTTTGGTTTGATATATTACCTACAATTTCCTCATGCCCCCAGTCTTGACAACAAAAAATTACATCCCCATTAGTCAATATATGCATTCTTTCAAGTGGCCGCCTTTGCTCACAATAGTGAGCTTTCGCATCATAGTAAACATTTGAAAAATCTTTTACATTATTCGCTCTATCTAAAAATCCCCATCTAAAGAAATTGAAACCCAGACTCTTAGAATACTTATCCATCTGTTCAAATTCAATTTCGTCAATATCCCCATTGTCTATCATAACTATTGAAACCAAACAGGAACTTTTTTCAAAATATTTAGCAATTAATTCAACATTTGTAAAAACTTTCTCGTGACTAACACCAGGCATTATTTTCTTATGAAGAGCTCCTGTGAATCCAAAAACACTAATTCTTAATTCAGTAAGATTAATTTTACTTAGATCTTTTATAATTTCTTTCGTAAGAAGTGAGGCATTTGTTGAAATCTCTAATTCGATATTCGGAAGCTCTTTTCTTATAAATTGAAGCTTTGACACAAAAGTCTTATCTAAAAAAGGTTCATTATTTAAGTAGGGTACCAGTCTTTCAATTTTATTTTCTTTACATTCAATTATTATTTTTCTAAATAAATCATCTTCCATAATATTTCTAGTGTGCTGAAGAGTACTATATGGACAAATAATACAATTTGCATTGCACATATTATGAGTTTGAAATTCTATAACTTTAGGAAATGGATTAATCATGTGATTCATATCATTCTTCTCTACTTTTCTCAATTAAATAATTAGCTATATCTTCTGGCGAACCGTAAAATTCAAATACGGTTGATTCATTTAACTTTTTAAACAAACAGTCAAGTTCAGCATGTATTGTTGTATTGATTAATAGTTCATCCGGAATCATATCGTTAGATAATCTGCCTTTTTCAAGCATCAAGACAGCTATATTTCTATAAAAATAAGATACTTGTTGAAACAAATTCATTTTTTTTTCAAGCCCATCCAACTCATATACTTCAAGAGGATGATCATTTTTAAGGTGTGGTAAGCATAAAACAATTTCCTTATAATTATCTTGGTAGTTGAGCATTTTTATGGGAAGTTTATAAATCTCATTTACACTCTTTTTAACAGATCCATACTCTAAAATCCCAAGCTGATATGCCGAATGTTTTCTAAAAGAAATTGACTCCTTTAAATCCACATTAATTACTTTTGTTCCACCATTCTCCAAAAGTAGCTCTATGTAATCATTGGCAACAAATGGATATCCACCTCTGTTTAGTGCTAGTGCTGTGGTGCTTTTACCCGACTCTTTAGGGCCCAAGAATAAGATTACTTTATTGCCCATTTGAATGGCTGATGCATGCAAGGACACAATTCCCTTTTCCGCATTGATGATTAAATGCAATAAAAACAGAACAATATAAAAGTGATTTCTGACTAACTCCCTATCTAAATTCTTATCATAAAAAGTAACTTTACTCCCATCAAAAGTCAACCTATCACCACTTACGATATTATATTGCCCCTCTATATCCTCATTTATTTTGAGAACAGATACTTTTCCCAATAACTCAAATTCACTTTCATCAGCCAATCCCAATTTATTAATTAAATTTTCATCTATATCTAAAATAGTTTCAAGCATTTTATATTTCATTATTAAACTCCTAACCTTACAAGGTACAAAAAATAAATAAAGCAATCTTCAAAAAGCACAATGATCATTTCCAACTAAAATATTTCAACTGATTATAACTTATCAAAGAAGAGATAACCAAGCATCCTAAGAACAAATCATGTCCTTCCTTCCTTCCTTCTTTCTTTCTTTCACTTCAATTACCTTACGAATATAGAAAAAGTACAATAGAACTTCTTCCTAAGCAGTAATATATCTCTCTTTATATTTTCACAGCGTTTTAAGAGAAATGATTATTTATCCAAGACAAAGCGCTTTCAGATGATTATCTATTAAAATTTGTATATATATTGCGAATGCTCTGCTATTTTCAATAGCACTAGTCTGCAATCTTATAAATGATATTGTTTGAAATTAGATAATTTATCCTATCTATTACCTCAAAAAAATTATTTCGTGAAATTTCTCTTCGAAGAATTAAAGACAGTTCTTCCTCTTCATTCACCATTTTCCATATGTCGTATAGTAATTCATCAACTTCTTCAACATCATTTTCTCTAAATATATAATAAAAGCTTCCGAGAGATCGAATTCTAATTTCAGTATTTTTTCGATATTTACCCTCTTTATACTCCTTTAGTGAATTAAAAACATTCTTCAATGCTTCATTTACAGTTCCGCTCGATATATTTTGGATATTTTTTGTTTTCTTTATTTCTTTTTTTCTTTCAATAACAATATTAAAGTCCGTTTCATCAAATAGCATTGAATCCCCAGGAAAGTTTCCTACCGAAATAAATTTTGATAAACTCCATCCTTCTTCAAAAGCAACTCTCCTTACTGCCACTCCTTTATCCGTTCTCATGCTCAGGCAATCAATAGAATCAGGATGAATTCTAGTAATTATATCTTCTCTATTTTCAAAGTACTTCTCGAAGCGCTCTTTTCTATAATCATTATTTTCAAACTCCATTCGGATTTGTAAAATATCTGAGAACACTTCAGAGTTGTCTTCCAGATTAGTTTCAAAATCGTAAAAATAATCTAGTTCTCCTATATAAACTCTAGGTGTAATCCTATTAGTACGGCACCAATAAATAATATCTTTTGCAGTATTTTTATTCAAAGGAACCTCAATACTCCTATCACTATTGTTATCGTAGAAAGTCAATGCTCCTTGTAAGAGAACCATCGGAGTTCCTAAGTTCAAAGCTTTTGATATTGGAAGAGCTTCTTTAAGCGATCTCCCTGTAGCTAAAAGAATATGATAGCCTTTCTCCTTTAATTCTTGGATATATATGATATCCTCCTTTTTAAGCTCTCCATCAACCAGCAGAGTATCATCTATATCTAATATGATTCCTTCAAACATTTTCAATTTTTTTCTACATCTTTCTTTTAGGATATCTTAATTACTGCTTTTCTATTACATGAATACTTTCCATTTTTGACAGAAACTTCGCTAAATCTTTCGCTGCTTTTGACTTGCTAATTTCGTACTCTTCAACTAATTTATCTAAAAGTTGTTCTTCTGAAATTCCTTGCTCAAGAGTACTCCAAATAAAGAGAGATACATTTTTTAAAAGATATACCTTATTGTCAAAAACAATAAATAACTCTCTGCTTTGATATTTTTCTATAACAAACGGATTTTTAATAATTTTCATTAGATTTTTCCTCACATTTTAAATTTAACAATTGACAATTAGTTAGAATTTGGATCGTTTTTTTCTTTAGAAGCTCCATATTATTTAATTCAATATTTTGATAAGCACTACATAACATATCAAATAAATTTAGGTCAGTTTCTTTTTTATTTTTAGAATATCTTTCTATTTTTTTCATTAACCATTTTGAACTTGGGTTTGTTTCTTCAGCTAAAGAAAGATATGCAGTAATTCCACTTTCTAGCAAATCTAGTGCCATTTTGAAAGAAGTATCAAATTTTTCTTCCTGATATGCTCCCAAAATATCTGTAACTCTCACCCCATAGTAAATTCTATATTCTTTTGAAAACAACGAACTAAATTTATCATACTCCATTTTTGCTTTTAAAATTCCAAAATTAGAATCATTAATCAATTGTTTAGCAAATTTTAATCTATGAAAAATATCATATCTTTTATCATGGTTTTTTGCAGTACCCAAGGATACCATGGAAATATATTCTAAGATATATTCTTTTTCGTATATTTCTATATCAAAGTCGATTTCTTCTTTCGTAGTCACCAATACTTTTCTAAGTCCCCGATCATAAAAAGTGAAATCTTCATCACTTTCAGCGATACTTTGAATTTTCTTTATATTGAACTCATCTACAATAATAAAAATATCTATGTCAGACTTAGAATTACCAAATTCCTCAAAGAGTGATCCTGAAACATAGGTAGTAAAAATATTCTCTTCCCCAATAATTTTAAGTATTTTGGAATCTCTCATCATTTTTTTTGCTGCACTTGCAGCTTCATTTTTAGATAGTATGACTTTCTCCTTTATTTTTTTCATATAAATACATCTTCAAATTAGTCACAAACCACGGTAAATTACATAGAGCATGAAAAATTATCGAATACAAAATATTTTTTGTCCAAAAATATAATCCCATAGCCATCAGTGAGAGTAAAATTAATTTTATATGATAATACATTTCTTTACTCTGTCCTATGTAGTGAGCAACTAGAAAAAGTAAGGTTGATACCCCAAAAACAATTATTATTTCTTTTACGGAAGCCTCCAAAGGAACTACACCTCTAAAAAACAGTTCCTCAATTACCGGTACTATTATGACTTCTCCACCTCTTGAAACTAGATTTTTTCCCTCAACTTTTTTTAAGTAGTGAAACAAATATTTATTCATAGAATTACGCAGATTTTGTATATCAAACGTAGTATAAATTAGGGCGGCTAATGCTGAAATGATTATTAACGAAGTTTTTACTCTAAAGTCATATTGAGGAATCGGAAGAACTGAGAAAACTGCTAAATACGGTATATTCATTCCAACAATTCTTATTATTCTCAAAAATAAATTACCTCTAATCAAGTCTCTAATTTGAAATGAAAGTGGGAATGCAATCCAAAATGTAGTAATAGTAAAAAAAATAACTTGCATAAAACTCTTACTAATCCTCTCCTAAAATAAATTACCCAATCCCCACATAGCTAATAGAGATTGGGTAAATACAACCTGTAAATTCTAAAAACAAATTACAGTTTTACGTTCGTTCCTGCAGTTGGTTTTACTTCAGTTACCTTTGGTGTAGTATACTTTTTCTTAGTCATACCAATTTCCTCCTATGTATTTAAGTTTTTTCTCCGGAGAGGATACACTCATAAACCTCTATTTCTGTCTATCAATATAAATCAAAATTTCCTGACACACGCATGTGTCTCTCCCCCTTTTTTAAAGTAATAACCGTTACAACAATCAAAAAAAGATTAATTCCAACAAAAATAACAAACGTGTTAGATAAAATCTGGTGTTTAAGCAAAATACATCGTAAAAGTGTGACGCTATAGCTTAGCGGAAATATGCTACCAATCATACGTACAAGTCTTGGAGAAATGGCAAGCGGAACTTGTATTCCGCTGAAAGTATCCTGAGGCCCTTCTAAAAACACAAAGAGTACCGTTCCATCACGTAAAATAATGAAAAATACACTAATAAACGCTCCCCAAATCCACGTTGCCAAAACTAATAGAAACAAAGAGAGTACAATTAGTCCAAGATGTTGCCCGCTGATGCTCATAAACCAAAAATTTCCAAAGATAAAGATCAATACAAAAAACCAAGTATTGCTCCAGAGCATCGCAAATGAACGGCTGTAAAGCCACGCTAACTTATTAACTGGTGCCATAAAAATTTGACTCAATGTTCCTTGCGTGCGTTCCTCTCCCAGTCGCCAACAGCTCTGAGTCACATTTTGGAATAAAATATATGCACTGTATCCAATAAAAATAAAATAAAACAATGTTTGTTCCGTAGAAATACCAGTTATCTTGATAGTAGCCAAAGGAAAAACTCGGAGATTGTAATTCACTTGAACAAAAGAAATAATCGGCCAAATAATCATAGAAAAGAAATAGAAGAGGTTAACGCTATCGTTGAATAACGTGCGTCTTAATTCAGATCGAAAACGCTGTAAAAGATTGCTCATTATTTTATGCCTCGATTTCTTCTTTTAGCAGTAATCAAAGCCATTTCAAGTGTTGGGTTATTAACTTTTATCTCGCTTGCAGAGAGATTAAGTTGGTTTAGAACTTTGATAATTTGTTGCAAATCAGGAGTTTTGGATTGAATCTTGAGAATTGTCTGCTCATCCTTATTTTCAGTTGTGAAATCAGGAAATAGTTTTCGAAATTCTCTCAGCGGTAATTTTTCTTTTCTCTGAAGGATTACGATAACTTCTTTTTCCAAATCCAGTGCCTTAAAAACCTCTTCTTTATCCCCCTCTAAAATCACTGCTCCCTTGTCAATGATATAGATATAGTCGCACAACTCTTCAGCTTCAGCCATGTAATGGGTCGTTAAAAGAATACCTGTATTTTGCTTGCGAGCAATATTTTTTATCGCCTTACGGAGTTCTTGTGAGATTTCAACATCAAGACCCAAAGTAGGCTCATCAAGGAAAAGATATTCTGGCTCATTAATTAACCCTTTGATTATCTGTAAACGCTGCTTCATACCTTTAGAAAATTGTTCAACAGGTGTATTTCGTTCTTCCCAGAGCCCAATTTCTTTGAGCAAAATTTCTGCTCTTCTTAATATTTCACGCTTCGTCAAACCATAAAGCGAACCAAAATACAACAAATTCTCCATTGCACTCAGTCTCCAATACAAATTTCGCTCACCACCACTAATCATATTGATTCTACGACGTGTCGTTTTTAAATCCTGATTGATATTTTTCCCTTCTATCAGAATTTCACCTGTATCTGGAAGCAAGAGTGTCGTCATCATTTTAATAAGTGTAGTTTTCCCCGCTCCATTTTCTCCAAGAACACCAATGATTTGTCCTCGCTTCACCTGGAGGGAAATATTGTTGGAAGCCTTTTTCGTCGTCTTTTTATTCTTGAATAACCCAATTCTTTTTTTGGTTTGATACTCTTTACTTACATTTTTCACTTCAATCATTTAATCACCTCATTCAAAAATATAGCCAATTATTTTTTGCTCTGTTTTTTTATACCAAATAATTCCAATAAGGAAATACACAACAGAACTGATACTTCCTAAAAATACAATTTGGTAAAACTGCGCACCTACGGTAGTAGAAGAATAAAGCATACGTATCACTTCAAGAATTTGTGTCATAGGGATGAAATTACCAATAAACTGTATCCATTGAGGAAGAATGCTACGTGGAAACGTGACACCCGAAACTAAAAACATCAGAATAAAGAGTGTATTTTGACTGATAAAGGTATCTCTAAGCATCAACATGATATTGGACAAAAAGATACTCATGCAAAAGGAAGCCAAGGTTACAAATAAAATACCTAAAAGCCATTTGCTAAATGAAACCGAGAACAGATTTGCTCCTAAAAATAGTGCAACAAGAAACAATGCCAAAAATTCAAAAAGTGCTCGCCAAAGTTGCTCAATAAAAACTCCAAAATAATAATTCATAATTTTATAAGGCGTGATGAGTAAGCTCGTTAACGTGCCCTCTCTAACTTCCGTAATGAGCGCGCGTCCAACATTCATAAG
Source organism: Lactococcus sp. KTH0-1S (assembly GCF_052544945.1). Classification (NCBI taxonomy): domain Bacteria; kingdom Bacillati; phylum Bacillota; class Bacilli; order Lactobacillales; family Streptococcaceae; genus Lactococcus; species Lactococcus sp. KTH0-1S. The sequence continues at coordinate 534,619 of NZ_CP195165.1, read as the reverse complement.
TATTGTTACACTCAAGCTATAAAAGAGCATCCCTACCGTAGCATACGTAAAATAATCACTCGTTTGAAAAAGATTTTTTGAAGTACTTGAGACCTCATTTGCAAATAAGATATGAGCAATAAGCCATAAACCTATAAGCTGAAAACTTGAATCAAGAACTCGATTTATAAATAGAGTTAAAGGAAAGTATCGTCGATACATTTGCCAATTTCTCCTTATAAGTGCAACCATTTTAACGTACCTTTCTGTGCTTCAAAACTTCTGAAGTTTTCCAGAAGTATCAGTTATAATAGATACTGGGTTGCACCTAGTACCTCCCTTTTATCTAGATAAAAGTAAAATTTGTTTTTAAATATAAAAGACCATGATCGTTTCAGAAAATGCTACCAAGTAATAATTGGATAAGCGAGTATCACAGCGGCCACTAACACTAAAATATGGACAAGTTTATATTTCTTCATAATCTCTCCCTTCTTTTTAATAATAATTTTTGAAAATCGGTGTAATTTTCAGACAATTTTTTTCTGTACCCATATTCTATACTATTACTCAATAAATTGTTATTTTAAAAAAAACTGTTTTTTTATACAATATAAAACCTTAACCTAATTCAAAAAAGTCGATATATGTGTGATATAATAAAGTTTATAGGGAGTTTTTATTCAAAATTTAAACTTAAACAATATAAAAAAAGGAGTTATTTTGGTTACGAAAAATCTGAAATATTCGGAAGAGGAACTTGCCATTGGGATTGTTTTTAAAATGTTACGACAGGCAAAAGGATTTTCACAAAGGGAAGCCGCAGGGAAAGAAATCTCTGTACCACAAATTTCTAATTTTGAACATGGGAAAACAATCTTAGTCACCCACCATTTTCTTGCTGTTTTAAATAATATTAATGTGGACATGTTTGAATTTCAAAATGCTTACAACCAATATCTCGACTCTAAAGACATTCTTCTTTTTAGTACTAAAGTTTCTGAGGCCGTCATGACTCAGAATATTGCTCTTTTAGAGTTGTTATTAAAAAAAGTAGAAAATGCCTTGTCTTTTAATCCCGATAACAAAAAATTGAAGCTTGATAATATTCGCATAAAATCTGTCTTGTATTTTGTTAACACTTCTTACACTATTACAGATAATGAATTGAATTTTCTAACGAATTATTTTTACGATTTAAAAGAGTGGGGACTTTACGATATTCGCCTCTTTGGCCAGTGTGCTCAATTTATTGATATATTAAAACTTGCTGACCTTACATCCAAGATGATAGCTCCTATGCAAACCAATTGTGAGCTTCATCATATCAAGCTTGCTGTTATCCAATGTGTATTAAACATCATTAATGTTTTTGTTAATCAAAAAATGTTTGAACCAGCAAGACGGCTCATAAAATATCTTGAAGACAACGAAATCCATGAATATTTTATGTTTGAGAAGCTCACGCTTATTTATAATCGTGCAAATTATTCATTTCAAAGAGGCGATAGGGAAGCAGCAAAAATCATGAAGAAATGCCTTGAAGTTCTTAAGTTTTGTGATTGCTCTAAGACAGCCACTCAAGTAGCTAGAGAATTACATGATTGGGAAATAGAGGTTCCAAATTCATAACCACCTGTTAAAAAAGGGGGGGGCACGGGTATAACCCGTAATTACTCACTGCGCCTAAAGATGCTAGCCTTCACAAAAATCGTTCTGACTCATTGTGATCGTCACTTTAACTTGCCCTCTAAACCTTTTTTTTTCTTACCTAGTGCATTGATAAAAGTATTTTCATATTCTTTGACACTCAGCTTATCCAAAGAGATGTCTTGCTTTTCTTGTTTGCGAATATATTTGGCAAACATGGATTCATTCAAATCGACTGTACTGACATAATAGCCTTCCGACCAGAATTCACGATTTCCAATTTGATATTTCAAATTGCAATGTTTCTCAAAAATCATGAGTAAACTTTTTTCTTTTAGATAACTCATAAAACTCGAAATGGAGATTTTTGGAAGTATGGCGAGTAACAGATGAACATGGCCCAGCAACATATGTCCTTCCAAAATTTCCACGTCCGTCTATTGCATAGCTGACGAATGTGGTCATGAATACCTTGTCTGAGTTGGTTATAAATAATCTTACAACGGTATTTAGGTGTGAAAACGATGTGATAATTGCACCTCTATTTTGTATATGATGGACTGTAGTTAGTTTTGCCATAAGTTAGTTGCCTTGCTGATTGATCCTGAACATCTCATTTATACAACCTTGCGGTAAAAACGAATAGCGCGTGTTTTTCTGTTTCGTATGCTCCGCAAACTCAACTGGCTGGAGCCGTAAATAAAAAATGTACCTCATCAATGATGTGGTACATTTTAAATTATAATATCAATGACTATTCAATTTAAAACTAAGTTGAACGTTCTTGATTTATTATCTTGAACTATTTTCACTTGAATTGAACTTTTCGTTGTGTTCTTTGTGTATAAAAAAGTTTGCAAATAATTATTATGGAAGAGAAAAATGGAAAGATATAGGTAAACCGCGTCTAATATACTTAATATAAAAATCCAAAAATATAAATTTATGTATTTTTCATTTTGTTTATTTCACCATGTAGAGTGTGATAAATTTCTTTTACATGTCTTCAGAGATAGAATTTTCATAATGGTATATAAATTGACAAGCTACAATTTTTCTAAAACTCTCTAGCTTCTCATTACCTGCACTTGATAAATTGTAATTTCTTGAATAGTGATCTCTTCCAAAATAAATCACTTCTTCTTCAGAAATTTCTTTATATTGTTTAAAATCATTAACTATCAACTCATAAAGCTTTTCAACAGAAACATATTTTTTTAGAGTTTCTAAATTCTTAAATTCAAAGTCATGCCTATGATAATCATTTGTACCTAAAGGGGATGACGTTCCTAAAAATTTTGAAATAAAATCTATAGCATTTTCAGAACTATTAATTTTACCATTATTATAGTTTATCACTTCATCTTCTTGTCCCAAACTAACCCATAAATAATAGATTAATGTAGTTCTATATGAAGGATTTTCAGTTAAATTTTCTAATTCTGATATTCTTCTTATAATTTCCAAAGCATGATTTTTGTATATTTGTAACTCATTTTCTTTAAGTAGAGGCGTTTTTCCATATTCCTTTTCTTTACTATGCAATATAACATCATTGATAATATTAGGAAGAGTATCAAAGCGCTTTTTTTCAAAATTATAGTCCAGTATAGAAATAAAATCATCAAGTTTTGAATTAGAAAGTTTCAAAACTTCTTCAACCGTATATATTGTTTTGTCAAAAGTGCTAAATAAAAATGATATGGTTGCATATTTATCAGGAAGTAATTCTATAAGATCAAGTAACGCCTTACTAAGTTCTAGCCTAGATTTTATTTTTTCTGAATTTTCTTTTATTTTTTGGATCGCAATTTCAATATTTTGTGGTGTAACTATCTCACATAACTGCTCATACATTTCTACTGCATCAATATCTGCTATGTACAGCTCAACAAGTTTTTTATCTGATATTCCTTTTTTCTCATCAAATGATGAAAAGAACACATCAAAATAATACTCAGAAGCAACTCGCTGTAACTTTCTTAATGAAGCTTCATCAGTACTTGTCACATTAGTATATAAATTATCAATGAGAGGAAAAAGATTTCTTAAAATACCAATTTTTCTTTCTTCCGACCCAAAAATTTTAGTAATATCTTCCTTTCTTTTTTCTCCCTTTCCATCCATAAAATACTTTCCAAAAGAATTTTGAAAAGAGATTAGCAGACTCTTATTTTGATGTATAAGCTCATAAAATTCCTCGTCAAATACTCGTAAAACCTCTAAGGTAATAGTATCAACAATATTTATTTCTCCAATACTTGACGGAAGTTTAAATCTCAAGGCATTGATTATTTTATTTATATCTCTTGGAGAATTTATATACTTGTTGACTTCTCCATTATAAAATAACATCTGAAATCTCGTAATCTCCTCACGTTTAAGAACTCCACCAAATTCTTCAAGAAGTTGTCCAAATTGATTTGCAAATAATTCATCAATAATATTTTGTGGTATAACTGGTAAGGTTATAGGAATTTGAATGAGTTTCTCCAAAAAGTCTGCACCTGATTGATTTTTGGGTAAAAATTCTTCAATTGCTGAACAAACATAAAACTTATCGAACGGTAAAATATAAGTAATACCTCCATAGTTTGCAACCGAACTTATTGCTCGAAGAATATCAATTATCTGTTTTCCATTTAACCTATCTAGATCATCAATAAATACTATTATTTTACTGCCTTTTATTGCTGCTTCAATTCTTTTTCTAGCACGTTCTATGCTGTCCGATGATTCTAGCATTTGCCCAATAAATCTCGCGCTATTCAGAATTTTACCTGAAGTAACTTTTGTTTCATTTCTTCCACCTTGATTTAAATCAAAATCTTTTCCAAGTTCAAAAGGAAGTTCTGCATTTCCAAATTTATTTATAAATCTTCCAGCAGCTTTTCTTTTTGAAGTGGCATTTTTGCCTGTAAGCTCCGTGCTAACCTGATTAAGAATATCCCAGACGATTTTCTCATAATCCCCACCAAGTTGCCAAGCGCTAGAATACACCGAAAAAACATTATCTCTGCTAGCCAATTCACTTCTCAAAAGATTTACTGTTGAAGTTTTACCGTAGCCCCACTTTGCAAAAAGACCAATAATATAGTTTTCATCTTCTTCAAGTCTCTCTAAAGCTTCAACAACTTCTATTACGAAATTTTTTCTGTTGAATTCATCTAATGCCTTGTCGTCTATTGGTTTGTCTGAATGATATTTGCTCATGATTATATTATACACCTTAATATTTAGAGAGTAAATTCTTTTCCGTTACTTAAACTCTATGCTATTTTTTAGCTATATTAAAAAAAATCAGCTCTTTTAGCTGATTTTATTTATCTGTTTACTCAATTTATGGTGCTTTTCTTGGTGCTTTAGAGCTTAATTTGCTACTAGATCCTTTAATTGTTTAGCTCAATATAATTGCGCCATTACTTTTCCTTTTATTTTTTTAGCTTCTAAACCATTGATACCAAAAGTTCTGTACTTCAAAATCCCTAAAGATTACTTCATAAACTTTCTCGATTTCTCTAATTTTTACTCAATGAGGTCAAATTAAAACACAACTTAAATTATATCATATTTCATTTATATTTTAACCCTTCTCTCTGTTTTATTAATCCATCAAAGGTTGGAAAGGTTACTTCATTTATTGTATGTCTTTATAATTTTTCAGCAATAAGGCCCTTTTATCTATTTTCTTATTTCTTCTTGCACTCGAGATGAAAACACCTATTCTGGAATTTTTTAAAATAAAAAAACCAATATTTTTGTTATTGGCTTTTTTACTTTTAAAATTTTTAATAAGATCCTCGCTGATTTTTGTATTTTCAATCCTGCATTAATTATTGTTATCTTTTATTTTCAATATATCATCAACACACAAAATAATAAGAGTTTTGCGCTCCCTAAACTTAGTAAAAAGTTTAAACTTGTAAAACTGATTTTAGAAAAATCTTTTAGATAGCCTTTATCGTTACTTCAATATTACCTTGAGTAGCGCGGGAATATGGGCAAGTTTTATGTGTTAGTTTCAAGAGTTCTTCTGTTTCTTCAGTACCTACTCCTTCGATATGTCCTATAATATCAACTCCTAATACTACATCTGGAATTTCATTTTGACTTAAATTATAGAGAGAAACTGTAACTTCAATGGTTGATTCACCCTCTATATTTTTTGATTTCTTAATATAGTCTAAAGCACTATTAAAACAAGCGCTATATCCTGCAGCAAATAATTGCTCTGGATTTGTTGCTCCTTCAACCTTTCTGCCTGGTGCAACAATATCTAAATTAAAACTTTTATCTGGAGAATGGACTTCGCCATTTCGACCGCCAGTATTTATCATTTTTGTAGAAAATATTTTTTTCATTGAAATCTCCTTTTTAAATTGTTTACAATATAATTGTACTAAATACAATTACGTTTGACAAATATATAGATTCAGATATAATGAAATGATAGGAGAAAATATGACAGACAATATTCTTAGCAAGGAATTATGTTTTCAATTATACATTGCTTCAAAGGAAATCATAAAAAAATATAATTCTTATTTAAATAGATATTCGCTTACTTATACTGGATTTATCGCTATGTTAGCAATTGAAAACAAGATGACAATAAATAAATTAGGCGAAGAACTCTCTTTAGATTCTGGTACATTAAGCCCTCTGCTAAAAAGATTGGAAGCAAAAGGATACATTATAAGAAAACGTTCTGATAAAGATGAAAGAAGTGTTGAGTTATTTCTCACAGATAAGGGAGCGCAAGTTAAAAAGGAATTACCTTCTATCTCTCTTGAAATTGGTGACAATTTAGTTTCTTGCAACGAGAATATCAATTATGACTTACTTCTCTCGCAATTACTCACTTTAAATAAAAGTTTGAAAACAGAGATTTAAATATTTTTGATTATTTGTATAAAAAGACCTGACTTAAGTCAGGTTTTTATATTTATTGTACATCTTTTACAGCCTGATCAGATTTTGCTCGAGCATCTTGAACTTCTCGCAATGCTTGATCATTGTCCTGTCCAATAATTATCCGCTAATGATTTGATACCAATACACACACACAAAGACTATACCCTTTAAATGCTTGTGAAATAATAACTAAGAACAACAATAAATGCATAACATATAAAACATGCATTATCCCTCTTTGATAATATATACAAAAATCCCAGATAAAAATTAAAGAAAAGATTTACATTCATGCTATTTTATGCTATAATTTTCCAACCTTAAAATAGGAGAATATAAAATGAAATACTTTGTACGCCTTGCTACAGAGCAAGATAAACCCGCAGTTGCTAAATTCTATGATAATTCTTTACCATTGATTGATGAAAAACAAACGAGTTGGATAAAAAATATTTATCCCTCAATTGATACGGCTCTAAAAGCAATTGACTTATCTCAGCTCTTTGTTTGTTATGATTCAAATGATATTGTTTCAGGAACTGTGATTCTAAATAATCAATCAGATAAAGAGTATGAAAATATTACCTGGGGTACTCCAGAGCTTGATCCTAATCAAATCTTGGTAATCCATACTTTAATTATAGATCCTAAAAAATTAAATCAAGGAATCGCAAGTGCCATGATCAACTTTATAAAAGAATTTGGCAAAAGCAATAGTATGGTAACTATTAGATTAGATACTAATTTTAAAAATACACCTGCACAGAAACTTTATGAAAAACATCAATTTGTATTTCGCGGGAGAACCAATCTCAAGAGCTTTGATAACAAAGGATGGGACGATTGCGTATTTTATGAATTTTGTCTTAAATAATTGAAAATCTAAAAATAAGTAAAAACCACTATTTTTTTTAGTGGTTTTTTATTTTATAAATTTTCTTTTTTGAACAATATTTTTCAATTTATTTTAAATTCTACTTATTAAATTTTATTATAATTTCTTTAAATTAATTGCTACAAAGAGGACCAGTAATATTTACATATTTGAACTGATTAAATATTTTTCCTAAAAATTAGAGTTTTCCTAAAACTTACATCAATTATTCTTAAATATTTTTAAATAATGAATTAAATACACAACATCTTTGCCTTTCTCTAAATCTAACTATATCAGAAAATAAGCTCTTTTTTGGGTGAAGGAATAAACTGAGATATTTTTCTCAATATCATTTTACTATTTTTTGTGATATTATCTATTGATTAATGGTTTTTTTTGGAGTATAATATCAGATAAACAGATGTTTTGTGTTAAATATGCTACTGGAGGGGAGAGATGGATAAAAATAAATTAAATAACTTTTTTGACTACTCACTTGAACCTCGCAGAGCTATCCTTTTTGAAGATGTCAAATCAAATTACGCCTCTATTGAATGCGTTCAACGAAATCTTAACCCTTTGACAACTTCTCTTTGCGTCATGAGTCGTGCAGATAACACTAAAGGTTTAACGCTTGCCTCTAGTCCTACTTTTAAAAAAGTCTTTGGAATGAAAAACATAAGTCGTGCCAGTGATTTACCCTTTATTATTGAAACAAGAAAATTCAATTTCCCACAATGGTATCGAACACATACAGATATTTACGGACAACGGACTGAACCAACTTTGCAGTATGTCGCTTTCATCGAATCTTGGGCAAAACGAACATGGCTTGTTCCGCCTCAAATGCAGCTCTATGTAGATTATAAAATCAAAGTTACTGAAATTCTAACCAATTACACATCAATTGAAGAAATTCACTCTTACTCAATTGATGAATCATTTTTAGATATCACAGAGTCTCTTAACTTCTTCTATCCTGATATTAGAAACCGATATGAGCAAATGAATCTGATTGCTTTAGATTTACAACGTGAGATTTTGGATAAGTTAGGGCTTTATGTAACTGTAGGGATGGGTGATAATCCTCTACTTGCAAAACTTGCCATGGATAACTATGCCAAACATAATCAGAATATGAGAGCATTAATACGGTATGAAGATGTGCCTAGTAAACTCTGGACTCTTCCTAAGATGACTGACTTCTGGGGAATTGGAAAACGAACTGAGAAACGTTTGAACAAGTTAGGAATCAGTTCTATTAAAGCGCTTGCAAATGCTGACCCTCTTCTCCTTAAACAAAAATTAGGCACAATTGGACTCCAACATTTTTTCCATGCAAATGGAATTGATGAAAGTAATGTAAGGGAAAAATATATTCCTAAATCTTCTAGCTTCAGCAATTCTCAAATTCTACCCCGTGACTACCATAAACAAAAAGAAATAGAACTTGTGATTAAAGAAATGGCTGAAAACTTAGCGATAAGGCTAAGAAAGGGTGGAAAAATGGCAAGCAATCTTTCACTTTATGTGGGTGCTGCAGCAAGCTCTGAACACTCTTCTATTAAAATTTCACGCAATATTGAAGCAACGCAAAATACAAAGGAACTGCAAGACCTCGCAATTCGTTTATTTCGTGAAAAATATCAAGGTGGAGCAGTAAGGCAAATAGGAATAAGTGGTAATCAACTTTCTGATAATTCCGTCAAACAACTTTCTTTATTTGAAACTGTTGAAGAAAGTCAAGCCAACGAAAAGCAGGAATCTCTTCAAAAAGCAATTGACGAAATCAGAGAAAAATTTGATTTTCTATCCATTCAAAAAGCAAGTAGTTTATCCGAAGGTTCACGTGTGATTTATCGAAATAAACTTATTGGAGGTCATGCAGTAAGTCAAAATAAGGAGGATAAAGATGTCAGTTGACCGTTCTTATAGTACTTATGAAGTCATTCGAGCATATCAGGATAGAGGAATGATGAAATGGGGATCATTTGCGACCGGAGAGTTGACCGAGGCCCAAAATGCATTTGTTAAAGAGCAAAATAGTGATAAAATCTTACAACCTTTATCACATCACATTATACTTCATCTTCTCAACCAGTCATTTACTAATCAAGTACAAGTCAAAATTAAATATCAATCTAAGGATAAAATAACTGAAGTTTTTGGTTTTGTATCAGAATTTATCAATAATCAAGTTAGAATAAAATCCACAGATAAAATTCACCTCATATCTATCGAAAAAATTATAAATATTTCATAATTAATAAAAAATGCATGTTATGTCCAAACATGCATTTTTTATTATTATAGCTTCTTTGAATACAATAATTTCATAAATAAGAATAATTTTTAATATTTATTCAGATGACATCTCATGATATAATTGTTTAAAGAATAAGTTCAAAAGGAGAAGATTTATGGAATATCAACTAAGTTCAACATCAATGGCACCACTAGTGGAGATTAGTCTTAACAATAATGAAGAGATTCAAATTGAGTCTGGAGCGATGGTCTATCATAACGCTGCTGTTAAACTTGAAGGAAAAATGAACAGCAATGGAAAAGGAGGACTTGGAGGTGCTTTAAAAGCTCTTGGTCGTTCAATTACAAGTGGAGAAAGTTTCTTTATTACTAAAGCAAGCGCAATAGGTACAAATGGTAAAATTTCGCTTGCTCCTGCTAGCCTTGGTTCAATCAAGGAAATTCTTGTCGGTCAAGAACAGTGGAATCTTAACACAGGGGCATTCCTCGTTAGTGAGGGTGGTGTCCATTACATAATGGAACGTCAAAAATTAGATGGAGCATTATTTGGAGGAACTGGTGGTCTTTTTGTGATGAAAACACAGGGCAGCGGAAAGATGTTAATCAGCGGTTACGGGGATATTGTAGAAATAGCTCTTGATGGAACAGAAGATTTTGTAGTTGATAACCAACATGTTTTAGCATGGACTGAATCTTTGAGTTATTCAATTGAAGTTGCTTCCGGAACATTTGGTTTTAAGACAGGAGAAGGGTTAGTTAATAAATTTCGAGGTAAGGGAAAAATCCTGATTCAAAGTAGAAATGTTGAAGCCCTCGCACAGTCAATCATTCCATTCATACCAAGTAAAGGATAAATAAAAAGTCACTAAACTTTAGTGGCTTTTTATTTTATAAGTTTTCATATTTTTCAATGGTATCTTGTTGTTTTATGTCTTTTAAATTCTGCACACTAAATTTTATTTTAGTTTCTATAATGCATTGTTATAAAGGAATCCAGTAATATTTACATATCTAAAATATAGTTGAGCGATTACTTTTCCTTTCCCCGTTTTACCTTCTAAACCTTAGAAGATTCTTCACTAATTTCTTTCCCTATAATATAAAAAGATAGAGCAATATTTTTCTTGCTCTATCTTTTTATATTGTTAATTATTTTTTACTTTGTTTCCGCAATTTGTAGAACTGGTTTTTTTGAACTATAAGTGCTCAAGTTCTTAGCAAACGCTACCAAAAGGGGATTAGTGTTATGTTTTTCGATCGCTTCCTGTGATTCCCAATTTTCTATCATCACAAATTCAAGCTGATTATCCGTAGATTCATAAAGAGAGTATTCCAGACATCCTTCATCCTTTTTGGAAGCCGAAATCAGACCTTCTATCTCTTTTAAGAATTGAGTTTTTTTATCTTCTTTAATATAAAATTTAGCATTTACAATAATCATAATTTTTATTCCTTTTTATTTATTGATATTTATTTTTCCATTTTTGGAAAAATAAATACTTGACGAGTCAATGATTGATAAGTCATATAATAAAATATTTTACTTGTTTTTGCAAATATTTTAGATTACACAGAATAAAAATTTATATGATTTCTTTATTTTCTCATTTAAATAAAAAGAACTGCCTTTAATGACAGTTTTAAGGACTATTATAAAATTAGATATAATTAAAGTTCCATAAAAGCATAATAGTTACCCGAAGGGCTTTGGAAATTAAATGCTTTTTTCCCGTTAGCATCCATCAAGTCGCTTGTTGTAGGAGTAATCTTCTTTAATTTTTCATTCATCTCTTCTATATTATCTACTGTGAATAGTAATGACGGTTTATCATTCGCAACTTCGGGTGAGACTTTTTTTATAAACTCGATATCCCAAATTTGTAAAAAAGCATTGCCATCTGATAGCGGTGCAATTACAACTGAATCTGAGTTTTCCATCTTATGTCTTTCAATTTCTAAAAAACCGATTGACCTGAAAAAATCTACTTCTTTTTCTACTTCTTTTACATAAAGATTGATACAGATATCAAAAACCATATTTATTTTCCTTTTTTCCTTTGACACTATCATTATATCGCTAAAATATTTAATATATCCACTAACTTCTTTTAGCTCCCTAGCTTACAAATTCTTTATCTAGATAAGGAAAATAGAAATTAGTTTTCTAAGCTTTGTAGCTCTTTTAATGCAGGTTTTGGTATTTCTTTCTCTTGGACCTCATTCCAGTTTGTTACACCTTTATGCTTGTTATAAGTCAGTTCTAAATAGGCTTGGTTTCTTAAATTATGACTAGCCATAAACTTTACTAACTTTTTATCTCCTTTTGAATTGAAAGAATCAAGTTTGTAGTGATAAATTACCATTGGTGTATGATCATCAGCAGTCGTCTCTTCCCGCTCACCATTAACTAATATTTGAACAAAGTAACTTTCCCCACCATAATTCATTTTATAATATGTATATCCAGAAGCGATTATCATAACCATAATAGCTAACAATCCTACTAATACTTTCTTCACAATATATTCTCCTTTATTTTATACCCTTATTATATCAAGGAGCTGGATTAATAAGCTTACAATTTTGAAAGCATACGAATGTTGTTTTATATAAGAATAAAAAGGAAATTACTAAAATTATGGGCCTTTATGATTGAGAACTTAGTCTACAAGCCCTTTTTACCAATAAAAGGAACAAACTTCGGGGTAGTTTTTGCATATTTTTTAAAATCTTCACGATTCTTATATTTTTTTTCAAGAATTGGTACACCAGATACAAATAAAAGGAGACTAGTAATCAATAGTGGACTAATAACCAACCAAAGCGTTGATAAAGTCGTCAAAGAGATCAAGAATATTCCCCACCAACACATTGACTCGCCAAAATAATTAGGATGTCGTGTTAGTGACCACAGGCCACTAGTCAATAGTTTTCCTTTATTTTGGGGTAGTTTTTTAAAGACTTCTAACTGACGATCTCCAAAAACTTCAAAGATAAAGCCAAATATCCAAATTATTATACCTAAAATTTGCCACCAATAAAATTGAGAATTAACATTTGAATTGACTTGAATAATTGGGAGTGAAATGATGATTAACAAAAGATATTGCACCATAAATACCGTTAGAAAAGCTTTCAATTTCGGAAAATTATTGCCCCACCTTTTACGCATATTTGTATAGCGATAATCCTCGGGTTTATTCCAATTTCGTCTTCCTAAATGAATTGCTAAACGTACTCCCCATAATATGACTAATACTAAGATTAGGCTATTTTGAATCGTAATTCTCGGAGAAAATAAATAAGAGACCACAGCTGTAAGAACAAATCCTCCGCCCCAAGCAATATCTATCAATCCGTAATTCTTCTTAGATGTCGCAATAAGAAACCAACAGATGAAATAAAGTAATAAAGTTACCAAAACGGCTATATAATTCATTTGACCTCCTTTAATAGTCCGGCAATTGCTAAACTTCCAATCCCTGCAGAAATTCCAATTGCTGCTGAACTGTCTATAATTTCACAGTTTTTAGTAGTTTTTTCTTTCAATAGTTCATTTATCTTTAAAGCTGATTCTTCGGATAAAACATGTGTCAAAGCTAATTCTTCGATTTGTCCTTCTTTTGACAATAGGTTAATTTTTTTCAAAATTTTATCCATACTCTTATTTTGACTAAAAGAAGCACCAATCAGCTTTCCGTTTCCTCTTTTATCAAGACTAATAATTGGATGCATTGAAAGTTTTTGTGCGGTTTCTCCCAAAATTTTTGGAATTCTTCCCGAATTTATCATTGGCGATAAATCTTCTACTGCCACATAAATAAATATCCGGTCAGTTATTTTTTCTGTTTCATTAAGTACTGATTCAATAGAACGCTCTTCACTAATCAATTTGGCAACTTGTTTAACTAGTAGTCCTTGAGCCACTGAATTTAATCTGGAATCTATGAGATGTACTCGGTTTTCTAAGGATTTCTTTGCTGTAATTCTTTGGTTGAGAAGCTGATAAGTGCCACTTAGTTTTGAAGAAACTGAAATCACGATGATATGTTCATATTTTCCTTCTAAAAAGGAGAAAAGTGAATCAACAGATTGAATGCTTGGTTGAGAAGTTGTCATTTTTAAATTCTTATTATACTTTTCTGAAAAAATTTGAGGATTGATTGTAAGTTTATCTAAAAAGGCTTGCTCACCAACTGAAACATTTAATGGTAAAACAAAAATTTGATTTTCAAGTATAAAATCAGCAGATAGATCGGCAACAGAATCTGTGACAATAGCAATGGATGATTTTCTATTTTGTGATATTTCATATTGTAATTGCATATCATCAACTTTTTGGTAGATAATCGTTCCTGTTTTTTCTAACAATGCTAATATATTTTCTGGATGGTTAGTATGGATATGAATCTTTATTTGTTTTTTACTTCCAGCGATAACTAAAGAATCTCCCCATTTCCTTAGTGATTCTTTTAAGTCTTTTTCTTGTTTTAAGGGTTCTTTGATAATAAATTCTGAACAATACCTATTTTTAGGTGCATCAGAGATAAAGTGTTCTTTAATCGCTTCTTTATTTACTTCTTTTATGGCAGGGATAAGTTCTTCTTGTATCTTACTTACCTTTTCTCCACAGTAAGCGTCAGTAAAACCGGATATAAAGTAGTAAAAACCTTTTGCTCCAGAGTCAACGAGTTTATTCTTTTTTAAAATTGACATCTGAAATTGTGTTTCCTTAAGAGCTTCCCAAGCTTCTCCTTTTGCTTCTAGCAAGGCTTTTTCAAAAGATGTACTTTCTTTAAAAGTGATCAGTAATACTTCTGCCCATCTTTTCATAACTGATAAAATCGTTCCTTCTTTAGGCTCAATCAAAGAATCATAGGCGCTCTTTACTGCTCTGTTGAAAGCTAAAACAAGTATTTCTAAGTTCGTTTCATATACACTATAGTAATCTGAAACGGCATTTAAGTACTGGGCAAAAATAATTCCAGAATTTCCCCGAGCCCCAATGAGCGCTGCCGAAGCTACTTCATCAAATAAAAGGTTCGTTGAATAATTATTATTAGATAAATTATCAATGATTGTTTGCATTAAAGATGCTAAATTACTCCCTGTATCTCCATCGGCAACTGGGAATACATTTATTTTGTTTAGTTCATCTTTTCCACTAATAACCTTTTGCGCTCCTGCTATGATACTTTCTAGTAGACGGTCTTCAGATTTTAACTTTTCCATTCTTTATCCTTCCATAAATTTTGTAATCACAAGAAACGAAAGACTTGCACTTAAAGAGCTTACAAAAGTCCCCCAAATAATATCAATTGTCGTTACCATTAGTGACCAGCCTTTAATTGATGCCAAATTTGTTAAATCGTATGTAGAATAACATACTAATCCTAGTAGAGCACCACTCAGTAAGACGTAAGTTATACTATTTTTTTCAAGTCCAGGCATTAATACAAAAAAGGTTAGTGCTCCTAGATAAATAATATAGAAGATAATGGCCGGAATAACTTTAAAATCTCCCATCAAGTTGCCAATATTTGGCTGATAGATTTTTTTATTTGCAAAAAAGAGCCAGCAAATATCTAAAATTAAAAAAATTACTCCACTTATAATAAAGGGTTTAATAAAATTCATTATTTTTCTCCAATCAATAACTTTCAGTTTTACAGATGTATATACTCATGAATATCAAAATTTTTATATTATATAATTATTATTTATTGCCCAAACCATCAGATTCTCCTCAAATTATTTAGTTCAAGATAGCAACTGATATACTCAAATATGTTGCGAAAATAATCCAAATAAAATAAGGAATTAGAAGGAATGCAGACCACTTATTAATTTTTGAAAATTTAATGATGCAGAGATAAACAATAAAATCTAGTAAGAGAATAATTATAACTCCTAACCAAAAATAGCCTTTGAAAAAAATAATACTCCAAATAAAGTTTAAGATAAGTTGTATTCCAAAATAGAATAAAGCATTTTGGCCCTCACTTCTTTGAGTTTTCAGCTTATAAAAAATCAAATAGGCGGAAATGGCGATAAGAGCATATAATACAGGCCAAACAATCCCAAAAAGATAGTCTGGTGGGGCGAGGGGTGGGAGTCTAAGATTATTATAAATCCCCTTAATATCCCCCGCCAAGAGGCCAGACAGGCCACCAATTAGCTCAATTCCTACAATAAATAATATTAGTTGTCCCAATGATTTTAGTTTTTTACTAGTCATAATTTCTCTCCCTTTCATAATGAATGCGTTCTTTTGATTACCATACTTATATTATTACATAAATAGTTAGTCAAGCTGGTTTATTCGCTTGATAACTTTATA
Source organism: Lactococcus sp. KTH0-1S (assembly GCF_052544945.1). Taxonomy (NCBI): domain Bacteria; kingdom Bacillati; phylum Bacillota; class Bacilli; order Lactobacillales; family Streptococcaceae; genus Lactococcus; species Lactococcus sp. KTH0-1S. Next base: position 518,594 of record NZ_CP195165.1, on the reverse strand, counting down.
ACTTAGTATAATCATCTCTAATTTGTTAAAAAATAAAAATGTACTGGAAAATTTCCAGTAACATTTTATAAGAGTTATTTTTAGTCGTTTTTATTATTTGTAAGTGAATATCTGTGAGGGAATTGAACCACTCGTAATGTAGCTTTTAAGGACTTTATCAGCATCTCGTTTTTCTTTTATTACACTTACAAATTTAGCTTTTGCATCAAATTTTTGATAATCTTCATCATTAAGAATCAATAGCTTAGAAGTGGCACTATATTCTCCTAGAACAATATATTTTGTACTTTTAGGTTTCACTGACTGTCCTTTATCATCAGTTATTGTTTTATCTTCCTTTCCTGTCCACAAAGCTGGCTCAGCTGATAAGTTTTCTACTGTCTTAAATTTAAACTTATCTCCTTTTTTGGTTACATTATTAAAAACTTTTTCATTTATTAATTTATTAGCAGCTTGAGTATTCAAGACTAAAACATCTGATTTTGAACTGTATTTACCTTCTACAGTTAAACTTTTATCAATATATTTTTTATTATTTTCTAATATAGTATCTGCTTCATCCTTATTATCACTATACATGATTATACCGTGAACATGAGCAAAATTTTTTTTGAAAAAGTCATAACCGAGAAATCCGGTAATGGCAATTGGTACCATGATAATTAGCGCTATTAGTATTTTCTTCATTCTATATCTTTCCTTTTTTTCTTTTTACAATTTAGCTACTCTTTCATTCTAACATCAAGTCCTATGACTCCTTCTTACGTTTTTGTAATGAAAAAACGAGTGCTAAAAACCTCAAGAAAGACATTTTTTTCTTGAGGTTTGCTAATATTTTTTAAATAGGAAGAAGGGAGATAACAATAAGCATTAAAACACCTCCCAATACACTAAAAAGGATAATTTTTCTATGTAAGAGTAATGCGATATATTCACGAATTAAGGCCGTAGGTAAGAAATAAAGTGCTGTGGGTGCCCCTACTCCTTGGGCTTTTAATTTTACTCTTTGCGCATATAAACTTCCTCTGAGAACATGATAATTATTGGTTGAAAAAATGATTGAAGGGGGCATTTCTTTATCTGACCAATCCTCATTAATTATCCTTTTAGAAAATAACATATTCTCATAAGTAGTGGTGGATTTATCTTCAAAAAGAATTTGATGATTAGGAATGTTTTGTGATTGAAGGTGTTTTCGCATGGCGAAGGCCTCTGATACAGGCTCATCCGATCCCTGTCCGCCACTAACAACAAATTTGGCTGTAGGATTTTTCTGGTAGTATTCAATTCCTTTGTCCAATCGACTCTTCAACAAGGGGGGAACTTCTTCACTTCTAACACCTGAACCCAAAATGATAATATAATCTATCTTTTTTTGTAAAGGAATCATTTGGCTCATCCATGAATATAAAATGTAGGCTGCAAACAAAAAACAGAGAATTATATCAATAAGTAAAATATAAAGAAGAATGTACCAGATTATTTGTGGTATTGTTTTTGTTGAAAAAGCTAATAACATAAAGAGAGCTGGAAAAGCAATGAGTAGATTTAAGCCAAATAGAGCAGATAATTTTGCAGTGGCACTTTTACCTTCTTTAGTTCTCATTGTTTTTGAGTTAAAAATGAAATATCCACAGACCAATAAAAATATTAAGGGAAGGATTCCATAAGCAATGATCAAGGTTGCATAATCACCCGACGGAAGATAAAGATAAATAAGGTTTAATAATTCAAAAAACAGAGAGGCTAAGCTCAATATCAGACCTGAGGCTAGAAAAATTCCTCCTATTATACTGCGTTTATTGATTTTTAATCTTAGCAGGCCAATTAGCATGATAATCAGGGATATTATTAAAAAAGCCATTCAAACTCCTTGTGTTTAATCTATTCTATTATAACATAGCCTTCTATCCTAATCTCTTTGCATGTATTAAAAAAATCCCACTGTTCAAATGTGAGATTTTTGTTTATCAACCCAAATGCATAAAAAGAATTGGATATTGATTTCCTTGTTCATCAATTGGATTTCTTTTATAAACTTTAAAGCCTAAATACTCATAAAATCCTTTGGCTTTCGGATTTTGTTCATTCACTACAAGTTCATTTACCGAATAATTTTCAATTGCTTCTTCAATTAACTTTCTGCCTAATCCTGTTTTCATGTGTGCAGGGCTAATAAATAACATTTCAAGTTTGTTTTTATAAATTCCCATGAAGGCTATCGGATTTTCTGTCTTATCTGTTTCAACTATCAAATGTTCAATTTCTCTTAGGGCTTGAGGAACATATTTTTTTATTTCTTCTATCTCTTTGTTTGATAAAAATAAATGACTGGCTTTAACCGAATTTTCCCACAAGTTTACCAATTTTTCAATAAGAACTTGGCTTCTTTTTACTTTACTTATTTCGTTCATTTAATCTTTCTATTTAATTATTATTTGTTATTTGAAATATTTTTTTAGAAGAGAATCAAAGTTTCTGAAAAGTGATTCAGAAAAGAGGGAAAGCAGTGCAACCAGAACAAAACTGTCCAACGAAATTTTGCTGATAGAGAAGAGGGAATTGAACATGAAACCTGAGATAATTATCCCAACAATATTAAAAATGATTATTCCCATTTTAAAACGGTTGAGTGGTGCACTGATTTTAGTTAAAATCATAAATCCAACAACAGCTAGTAAGATAACTGCTGAAGTTGAAATTTCTGATGCCGTCAATTTGAAGGCAGCTCCAGCAATAACGACTCCTAAAACGGCCGTAATTTCAGTCAAGCTGGCTGGTAATGCTTTTAAGATAACATTTTTAATAAAATCTTTTTCAATTCGTTTGTCATTTTCTTCTAAAGAGAGTAAGAATCCTGGAATCCCAATAGTGAATAAACTGATAAGTGAAAGTTGTGAAGCTTGTAAGGGATAGGTGAAGACAAAGATTGCTGAGATAATTGCCAAGATGATTGAAAAGAGATTTTTTACAAGGAAAAGAATGGCTGAACGTTGAACATTATTGACGACTCGACGTCCTTCTGTGACTACTTGTGTCATATGCCCAAAATCTGAATCTAATAAGACAACTTGTGCAACTTGGGTCGCGGCATCACTCCCGGAAGCCATGGCAATGCTACAATCAGCACTTTTCATGGCTAAAATATCATTAACACCATCTCCGGTCATTGCGACAGTATGATCTTTACGTTTGAGGGCTTGAACGAGACGGCGTTTTTGGTCAGGCGTCACACGTCCAAAAACGGTATATGATTCAACCGCTTGGTCTAAATCTTCTTTCGTTTTCAATAAATTTGCATCAATGAAACGTTCAGCTCCAGTAATTCCGGCTCTTTTTGCAACTGCCGACACGGTTTGAGGGTTATCACCTGAAATAACTTTGATATTGACTCCTTGCTCTGCAAAGTAGTTAAATGTCGATTTAGCATTTTCTCTGATGGGATTGGCTAACACAACGTAGCCAAGTGCGTAAGCCCCCAAATTAAGTTGGTCATAATTTTTTTCTTTTGTTCCCGCTAAAACTAGGACACGAAAGCCTTCTTCTAAGAGATGATTGATTTCAGAGCTAATTTTCTCATAAGTTTTCCCTAAAACAATTTCTGGTGCGCCTAAAAGATAACTTTCATTTTCAAAACAAACAGCACTATATTTTACTTTTGATGAAAATGGAATAATTTTTTTTACACCGGTCATTTGATTTTGAAGGTCACCTTTTGCAAGCATAAACTCTCGAATTGCTTTCATGGTGTCATTGTCATCAGTATTTGCTGAAATGTAGTCAGATAAAAGAGACATAAATTTCACTTCGCTTATATTACTACTTGGGCTAACAAATACTTGCTCAACTGACATTCTGGGTTCTGTGATTGTTCCTGTTTTATCGACACATAAAACGTCAACACGCGCTAAGGACTCAATACTTTTCATATTGTGCAATAGCACTTGATTACGAGCCAATTTCACACTACTGAGGGTTAAGGCAATGGTTGTTAAAAGATACAATCCCTCTGGAATCATTCCAATAACCGCTGCCACCATTGCTACAACACTGGTTTGAAGTGTATTATGATTGACAAAGTAATTTTGGGTAAATAAAATGACTGCTATCGGAAGAATAATAAAGCTGACCCACTTTAATAATTTATTGAGGGCCCGTAACATCTCAGAGTCTTCCCCATGGTCAACTAATTTGGCTTGTTCTGTTAATTTGGAAATGTAGGAATCTTTTCCGACTTTTTCCAAAATGACTTTGGCTTCTCCTGACACAACAAAACTTCCTGACAGAAGTTTGTCATCAACATTTTTTTCAATTTCGTCAGCTTCACCTGTTAAAAGTGATTCATTGACAAAAATACTTCCTTCGACAATGCGAGCGTCAGCGACAATTTGATTCCCTGTTTTAAGAATAATAATATCTTCTTCAACCAAATCATCTGAAGCAATTTTTTCTTGTTTACCATTCCTTATCACTGTGGATTGCGGAGCGTGCAGGAGAGTCATTTGGTCCAAATAGCGTTTGGCTTTGATTTCTTGATAAATTCCGACAATTGTATTAATGACAATTATTGGAAGGAAAATAAGCTGATTCCATGCTTGAACTAAACTGATTAGAATCGCAATGACTGCAAATATTAAGTTGAAAAATGTAAAAGTATTTCGTTTTACAATTTCCCAAACAGGACGATCTGTCTCATCTATATTTTTATTTATCTTTCCTTGGCGAATCCGTTCCTCAACCTCAAAACTTGTTAATCCTTTTAAAGTCATCTTTTTTACTCTCTATTTCTTCTCAATTTCAATTTTTGATTTCAATTATATAGTATTTTTAAGAATACTTTGTTCTATCTTAACATAGTTCTGAGAAGTCCTGCAAACGGTAAAAATGTTATTTTTGATTCGTTAAACTTTTTTCTAATTAAATATGATAAAATATGCTCATAATCATATAGAAAAGAGAATTTATTATGCCATATGTCCATGTTGAACTTTTTGAAGGTCGTACAGTTGAGCAAAAAGCTATAATTGCTAAAGAAATTACTGAATCAATTTCAAAACATGCTGGAGCACCTACTTCAGCAATTCATGTCATCTTTAATGACCTTCCAGAAGGAATGCTCTATCAAGGCGGAGAAATGAAAAAGAAGAAATAAGTTTTCATTTGAGCCAATCAAAGCTGTCAGTAATTGATGGCTTTTTTATTTAAGCTGTCAGTAAATTTTTAGTAGATAAACTTCTCTTGAAAAAATATTTTTATTAGGATAAAATGAAAGCAACTCTAAAAGAAACTGGTGAAAAATGAAAGTTTTGATTACTTCTGGTGGAACAACGGAATCTATTGACAACGTTCGTGGCATCAGTAATTTTGCAACAGGAAGTCTCGGGAAAGTGACTGCTGAAAAATTTTTAAATGCTGGTCATGAAGTCTATTTATTAGCTGGACTTCAGGCTAAACTTCCTGAATTTACTGACAGACTGACCTATATTCCGATTGAAGGAACTCATGACCTTTATGAACAGATGAAAAACTTAGTCCCTGACATGGATGTTGTTATCCATAGTATGGCTGTCAGTGATTATCGTCCTATTTATATGACAGGTCTTGAAAATTTTACTGACAAGTTTTCTAAAGAGGAGCTTTTAAATTTTCGTCCTGAGAAAGTTGGGAAAATTTCTTCAAAATCTGATTATCAAATCATGCTCCTAGAAAAAACGCCAAAAATTATTTCTTATATTAAAGAATGGAATCCAAATGTTTTACTTTTTGGTTTTAAATTATTGGTTGGTGTAGAAAAATCTGAGCTTCTTTCTGTGGCCAGAGAAAAATTACTGACAAATCATGCTGATTTTATTTTAGCGAATGATTTAGAAAATATTCATGGAAATGACCATCAAGCATTTTTGGTCAGTAAAAATCATGAAATTACTTTAAAAACAAAGGCTGAAATTGCTGACAGACTTTTAAAAACCTCGGAGGAATTAAAAAATGACTAAAATTACACTTGCGGTAACAGGTTCAATTGCAGCTTACAAAGCAGCAGATTTAACTTCTTTACTGACAAAAGAGGGACATGATGTGACAGTCTTAATGACAAGAAGTGCTACTCAGTTCATCACTCCTTTAACTCTACAAGTTTTGTCCAAAAATAAGGTTCACTTGGATATTATGGACGAAGAACGTCCTGAATTGGTTAATCATATTGATTTAGCTAAAAATACTGAGCTTTTCCTTGTTGCGCCTGCAACTGCTGATACAATTAGCCGTTTGGCGCAAGGCCGAGCTGATGATATTGTCACTTCTGTAGCCCTTGCTCTTGAACCTTCTGTACCAAAATATTTTGCCCCTGCAATGAATACTAAAATGTATCAACATCCTTTGACGCAAAAAAACATTGAGATTCTTAAGAAAATAGATTATAATATGATTCAACCGAAAAAATCTTTGCTCGCTTGTGGAGATTTTGGTGAGGGAGCACTCGCCGACTTACCTGATATTCTATCGGATTTAAAAAATTCTTTATAAAATAAATGAGGTATTTATGAAAAAATCAAAAGCGTCTGATGTGGCAATCTTGTCCATTTTTATTGCAATTATGGTTGTTGTCCAACTTTTGAGTCAAATTATCTATAGCGTTTGGCCTTTGCCAATCGTTCCAACTTTGCTCCATATCCCAGTAATCATTGGTTCAATTGTTCTTGGAGTTCGTAAAGGAGCATTTCTAGGTCTAGTGATGGGATTGATTAGTGTTATTAATTCAACAATCGTAACCCTGCCTTCTAGCTTTATGTTTAGTCCCTTACAGCCTGTTCCTGGAACAAATCATGGTTCTATCTGGGCATTGGTTATTGCCATCGTTCCGCGTGTTCTAGTCGGAATTCTTCCTGCCCTCGTTTATCGTTTGGCACAAAATCGTTTTGGAGCTGGTTTAGCCGCTTTTGTTGGAACAGCAACTAATACACTTTTGGTTTTAAGTTTCATCTTCCTCTTCTTTCATGATGTAACCAAACAAACCTTCGGAGCTTTGCTTGCTTCAATTATCACAGGAAATTCTATTGCAGAAGTGATCATCGCTGTGATTTTAACAATGGCAATTGTCCCTGCTTTAAGTAAAGCAAGAGGCAATTCATAATTGAAAAAAAACAATCTATTTTTATTAGATTGTTTTTTTTATTAAAAAAATGTTATAATGTAAGCGTTGATAAGAAAAAAATAGGAGAAAACTTATGAAAAAAATATTAAGTTTCGACATTGACAACACACTCAATGAACCAAAAATGCCGATTTTCCCTGAGATGGCTGAATTGTTGGCTACTTTGTCTCAAAAATATATCATTGCGCCAATTTCTGGTCAAAAATATGATCAATTTTTGATTCAAATTATTAATAATTTGCCTGAATCTGCAAATCTGGATAATTTCCATTTGTTTGTTGCCCAAGGGACTCAATATTATGCTCACAAAGATGGCGAATGGAAACAGGTCTTCAATTACGCTCTGACTGATGAACAAGCTAACGCAATTATGGGTGCGCTTGAAAAAGCTGCTAAAGAGCTTGGACATTGGGATGAATCTGTTCTTGCCCCTGGTGATGAAATTAATGAAAATCGTGAATCGATGATTGCTTACTCAGCAATCGGTCAAAAAGCTGGTGTTGAAGCTAAACAAGCTTGGGACCCAGACATGACAAAACGTAATGAAATTGCTAAATTGGCTAGTCAATATGCTCCAGAATTTGAATTTGAAGTTGCTGGAACAACAACTATTAACGGTTTTGTTCCAGGTCAAAATAAAGAATTTGGGATGAATCATTTGATGGAAGAACTTAATGTTACTAAAGAAGAAATTCTTTACTTTGGTGACATGACTCAATCTGGCGGAAATGATTACCCTGTTGTTCAAATGGGAATTGAAACAATCACTGTTCGTGACTGGAAAGAAACTGCAGCTATTCTAAAAGCAATTATTGCGATGGAAGAAGCTTAATTTTCCACTGATAAAAAGCTGTCACTACTGACAGCTTTTTTCTTTTGCTGACAGAAAATATTATTGAAGATTTTAAACTACAGAATGTCTTTTCATCCTTTAGTCCTATTGAAATTCATCTGAATTTTAGGTAAAATAGATGAGTATGTTTAATTTATAGAAGGTGAACTTATATTGAAAAATTTGAAAAAGAAATTAACATTGACTGGTTTAATGACAGCCGGATTGTTACTCCTATCTGGCTGTGTTCAAACACACGTTGTTGATGGAGTCCGCGTTCCAACCGAAGCAGCTACTCATGGAATTACCTATAATTTTTTGGTTCGTCCAATGTCTGCTTTTGTTGACTTATTCGCTAATAACTTGCACATGGGTTATGGTTGGGGAATTATTTTTGTTACTCTGATTATTCGTTTTCTCATCTTGCCTTTAGGTTTGAATCAAGCCTACAAATCAACTTATATGCAAGAAAAAATGGCTTATCTTGCTCCCGTATTTGCTCCTTTGCAAGAACGACTCAAAAAAGCACAAACTCCTGAAGAAAAAATGGCAGCTCAACAAGCATTGATGGCAGCCCAAAAAGATAATGGAATTAACATGCTTTCATCAATTGGTTGCTTACCAATGTTGATTCAATGGCCTTTCTTTATCGCTCTTTATAATGCAGCGGCTTATACAACAGGAATTTCAAGTTCAACATTTTATGGGATTCCTTTAGGACATCCAAGTGTGGTCTTGGTTATTATCTCTGGGGTGCTTTACTTCATCCAAACCTGGATTTCAACTTTGTCAATGACCCCTGAACAAAAGAAATCAGGAATGGCAATGTTGATTATGAGTCCGGCAATGATTGTTGTCTTCTCATTCATGTCACCTGCTGGAGTAGCACTTTACTGGGCAGTTGGTGGTTTTGTTATTGTTATCCAACAAATCATCATTACCTTCATCATGAAACCAAGAATGCGCCGTCGTATTGATGAAGAATTTACAAAAAATCCTCCAAAAATCAATAATGAAGGCCTCAAAGATGTTACACCTACTTCTGTTCAAGAAAATTTCAAAGAAATCACAAGTGAACGCAATGAAAAGGAACGTAAATCTGGCGGACGAAATGCCGGTAAACAAAATCGTAAGTAATTTTTACTGACAAGATATTAAAAAAATAAAAAATCACTGATAGAATTTCTGTCAGTGATTTTTTTATTTATTGAATCAATAATTTCTTGTTCAGATTAAAATGAGAGTTCTGTCAGTAACTTTTCTTATATATTATAGCGTGTATGCTTAAAAAATATCAACATTCCTCCAGTAAGAATAATTAAAAGATAAGTCACAAATAGCACTAAAATAAATAAAGGAGAGATTTGGGTCATTGAAAGAGGTGGCACACCTAAATGGTTACCAAATGGTGCAAAAATATTTAATGTCATATTACTCCAATCGAGGCAACCAGTGTTTGGTAAGATAAATAAATAAATCATAAAAGCACTCCCTATCAGGTTTGCTCGTTTACTGGCTAAAGTTAACGCAAAACACATCATTGCTAATGCTAATCCAATCATAAAGCTAAAAAATAGTAAATAAAAACTATCTGAATTAATAAGTGGATACAATGATTGCCCATATTCTCCAGCATTTTCAGACTTAAAGAATAAGTGTAAAATTTCACCAGAACAAGCTGCCAAACTAAAAATAAGCAAATACATTACAATTAATGATACAACTAATCCAACAGATTTTCCTAATAAAATTATCTTCCAACTCTGTTTCCCAAGTCTCCTTTTGAAGGTTCCAAATTTATAATCATAGTTTGCAACAAGTACTCCAAAGAAACCAGCAAGTAAAGAAATAATTGTCATACCATAAGATTTAAATATGAATTGTGGAAATCCTACAAAACTGATTGCTTGATTGGCTTGATTTAATTGCTCATAATCATAGCGAGTGGCATTATTAAGTATAGATTGATTGCCATTATTAGAAATAGAATAATCTTTATGAATATTTTTTTGAAAATTAATATCTGATTGTTTGTCCTCCATAAAAAGACTCTCAGCTCCTTTTAAATTAAGGCTTGCTTGGAATGTGCCTAAAATCAATAAACCGATTATTATTCCAAAAATTACTAGATAAATTTTGGATTTGGTAAGATAGAAAAGTTCTTTAGTTAAAGTTACTTTCATAAATTTTTTTCAAGCCTCCTTTATCCACCTTTAAAATTTTTTTATTTTTTATCACATATAAATCATCAATAATCTCTTCATAAAACTCAAATTGATGACCTGTTAATAAAATAATTTTCTCGTTTTTTGCCCCGATAAGCTCTTCCTTAAGAATATTTAAACTCTCATAATCCAATCCGTTTGTCACTTCATCCATCATCGTTAAAGAAGGTTCTAATAAGTTCCATATAATCAATGATAATCTTTTCCCTTCACCAAGAGAATAGGTTGATACCCGTTTTGACAGTCTTTCTTCTGAAAGATACCGTTGAGCTCTCTTTTCAATTGTCAATTTAGAATATCTAAAATTTGTAAAAAAAAGAATATTGTCCATTCCAGTTAGATTTTTATAGAGTTCTAAATTATCAAATAGGACATATGTATCATTATTTTTAGCTGAATTATTTATAAGACCTTGGCTCGCATTCAGACTTCCTAAAATAAGTTTCAAGAGTGTTGTCTTCCCTCTACCGTTTGGTGCCATAATAAACGAGATTTTACCCTCTGTGAAAGAAACTGTTGTATTCTCAAAAATATTTTGTGTTTTAAAATTAAAAGATAAATTTTGAATGTCAATTTCCATTTATTCTCCTTTATAAAAAATATGTACACAACTAAATTTTAATCATGTACATATTCTCACTAATATTATCAATTAAATGTAGAATAGGTCCATTGACCATTTCCAAGAATAGTTGTCCGTATATACTTATTAAAACTAACTCCCACATGTCCAAATTTTCCAGCATTTATACCTGAGCCCACAGTATATTTTCCTTGATAAATTCGTTCCCAAGAACCATTTTTATTAATAAGTGAAATTCCATTTTGAGTGACCCAGTTTGTCGGAGTAAAGCTATGAGCACTCTGAAAAGCTGTAGCTGTACTAATCGCTTTTCCATTATACTGAAAATAGACACGATCCGCCATTGTGATAATATTTAAAACAGAAATAGAAGCATTAGTTGTTTTAGTTGCTGCATTTACAGCCGGACTTAGAGCACCTGATATTCCCAGGGTTACTGCGAGAGTTACAAGAGTTTTCTTCATGAGTTTCATATTTATACCTCCATATTAAATCATTAAATTGACATTTCTTCTTTAATCCAATTTTTCTACAAAAGCAAGAGATAATCCACTATATTCAAAAATATTCTGGATAATAACAATCATTCGTTAAAACAATGATAGCGCTTTAAATAATTTACTTCAATATATTTTTTGTTAACATTAAGTTCCTTTTCTGTTACTTGAAGTCAAAAAAATACTGATTATTTTTATCAATCTAGATAAAAATAATCAGTATTTTTCTCTTTATTCTTATGTTAAATGAACACCTTTATCAACATAAACAATATCACCAATGACACCTGAGGCAAGTGGGCTAACAAGGAAAGCGGCAGTTTGACCAACTTCATCAATTGTTACACCAACACCGTCAGCTGTACGGCTGTCAGATTCTTTAATCAAATCTTTGTAACCTGAAACTCCAGAAACCGCAAGTGTTTTAATTGCTCCTGCAGAAATTCCGTTCACATGAACACCTACATGTGCCATTTCAGCAGCAAGATAACGAACTGTAGATTCAAGAGCTGCTTTAGCAATTCCCATAACATTGTAGTTAGGAATGGCACGAACTGAACCCATGTAAGTCAAAGTTACGATACCAGAACCTTTTTTAAGCAATGGTTTTGCTGCTTTAGCAACAGCAAGCAAGCTGTAAGCTGAAATATCTTGAGCAAGGGCATAACCATCGCGAGAGATATCTGTAACATTTCCACCAAGCTCTTCTTTTTTAGAGTAAGCAATAGCATGAACAAGTCCGTCAATTTTACCGACACGTGCCTCAATTGTACCAAAAGCACGGCGAATAGATTCATCAGAAGTTACATCACATTCAATGAGCAAATCTTCTGGTTCAGCCAATTTAGCTAATTGTTTTTCCATTCGTTCATTTTGGTAAGTATAAATTAATGTTGCACCTTGATCTTTCATTGCTTTAGCACAGCCCCAAGCAATAGATTTATTGTTAGCAACACCCATGATAACAATTTTTTTACCTTCTAAAAACATAAATAAAATAAGTCCTTTTCTTTAAAATAATCAGGTTTAAGCGACTAGCAAATAAAAAAAAATAAATTTAATCACTTTACCTTTACAAGTCATATAAAAAAGTTGACACTCTCACAAGAAATTGATAATATTAATTGTAAAAGGTTTTGTATATCAAAATACTTGATACATAAAATTTTAACTTAAAAATGTTGAACTGTCAAGTTAGAGTGATGGCTCTTTTTCCCTGATTACTCGGGCTTTTCATTAATTTTTAATAAGAAAAGGAATAAAAAATGACTAAAAAATACGCTATGACTGCTACAGAAGTGATGGAAGTTATTCCGAACCGCTATCCTATCATGTTTATTGACTACGTTGATGAAATTTCTGAAAATAAAATTGTTGCAACGAAAAATGTAACGATTAACGAAGAAGTTTTTAATGGACATTTCCCTGGTAATCCAACTTTCCCTGGTGTTTTGATTCTTGAATCACTCGCTCAAGCTGGTTCAATTTTGATTCTCAAAAAAGAAGAATTTCAAGGAAAAATGGCTTATATTGGTGGAATTGATAAAGCAAAATTCCGTCAAAAAGTCACTCCTGGTGATGTAATGAAACTTGAATTTGAGATTACAAAATTCCGTGGAAAAGTAGGAACTGCTGATGCCGCAGCTTATGTTGATGGTAAAAAAGTAACCACTTGTCAGTTCACTTTCATCGTTGATGAAGCAGCTGAACAAACAAACTAATAAAAAAATTTACTGACAGTCTTTGTCAGTAAATTTTTTTATTAAATGCAGGATTTGTCAGTAAATATCCTAACTCTCTTGCATTTTTTTTATAAAAGATTGTAAAATTTCAATATGTTCTTCCAATTTTTCAAGAATAATAGATTCATTTGCAATGTGGCATTGTTCATGCTGTCCTGGTCCAAAAACAACCGTTCTAATCCCAACATTTTCAAAAAAGCCTTGATCATTAGAACCCGAAGCCGCCGTTGTTTTCGCTCCAGATAAGTCTGTCAGTAACTGAATGAATGGAGCTTGATTATCGGTCAAAGTTGATAAAACAGGTGTCACAATATCTTCATAAGTAAAATGATACTGCACAGCTAACTCACTCATGACTTGCTCAAATACCTCTTCCAATTCAGGAGTTAAACGGCAGTCAACCACAAGTTCAGCGAAGTCGGCTGTTTTATTAGGAGAATTTTCATCCCCAGAGAGAATTGATGTCACTACAAAAGTTGGCAGACCAAGTTGACTATTTTTGTAAATTTTCAAGTCTTCAACGATTTGCTCAATATTTTCTAGAAAATAAGTAACCTCCCCTAATGCGCTTTGCTGAAAATGTTCTTGTACCGAAGCATGACCAGCCTTCCCAGAAAAATGTAGTTTCATAAAATGATTACCACGTTGCCCAATATAAATCTTCTCTAAATCAGTAGGTTCTGCAATAATGCAACAAGCTGAGTCATAGCTCCAATTCTCACTAAAATAACGAGCAAAATCTTCTGAACCCTTACCATCAAGTTCTTCGTTAGCCGTCCCCACGACCCAAATATCTTGACTTAAATCTTTACCAATAAAACTTGCAGCAGCAAGTAAGTTTCCAACATCGCCACCTTTCATATCACTCGCACCAAGTCCAAAGAGTTTTCCCTCCTCTACTCTTGCATCGATAGGCGAAAATTTCCAGTCAGCTAAATGACCTGAAACAACAGTATCAACATGCCCAGTTAAGATAATGGCTTCTTTTTTTTGTTCTTTTTTACCTTTTGCTTTAATTTGTCCGGCGACAAAAGTTTCTTTGCGAATAACAAAATCAAATTGCTTCTCAATAAACCATTTTTCAAGAAATAATAAAATCTCTTCTTCATTTCCTGAACTTGACGGAATATTAACCAAACTTTTTAATAAGTCTACAGCTTTTTCCATAAATTTCCACCAAACTATTTATTATTTTTAGAAAGCGTGTAGTTCTTTTGAATATCTTTATTAATTTGTCCATTCTTCAATTCTTCTTTAATGACAGAATTGACAACCTTTGTTAATTCATCTGAACCTTTAGGAAGTGCAACCGCTGAACCATAACTATCTTTTGGCGTTTTTACGTCCACATTAGCAATCGCTAAATCTGAATTAGCTGCGACGTAACTCTTAGCAATAAGATTTTCAATCACGGCTCCTTGAACCTGCCCCCCTTTGACTTCATTGATTTCATCGCCAATTTGTGGCAAGGCAATCTCTGTTGCTCCTTTGAATTGACTGGTTACAATGCCTTCTTGAGTTGACCCTTTTTGTGCCGCTACTTTTTTACCTTTGAAATCATCTACTGAACGATATTTACTTAAATCAGATTTTTTCACAACTAAATAATTACTTGCTGTATAATATACATCTGAGAAATTGACAGATTTTTCACGACTAGGTTCTTTTGAAATTCCCGAAATCGCAATATCTGCTTTTCCTGTATTTAAACTAGCTAAAACATTGTTAAAGTCCATGCTTTCAATTTTCACTTTAACCCCTAGTTTTTTACCAATAGCATTGGCCAAATCAACATCAGAACCCACGATTGTATTCTTGCCATCTTTAATAATTTGGAATTCAAAGGGTGGATAATCTGGAGATAAAGCAACTTTCAATACGCCAGCTTTTTTTACTTTATCCACTTGATTAGTAGCCGATTTTCCATTTCCGCAAGCTGCTAATGTTGCTACTGCGGCCAAACCGACCATTCCCAATGCTAATTTTTTCATCTTCTTGTTCATCCTTAAACCTCTTTCATAAATAGAATAAGTATAATTATACATTTTAAAATTATTTTGTCAAGAATTTTTGCATATTTATATTATAATTATTTAATAAACAAAGATTTTTAGATAAAAACTGTACTTTTATACTTGATGCAAAATAAAAATTCACTCAATGAGTGAATTTTTATTAATTATTAATCAATCCATTGCACGTAATTCTAATACCATATCACGTAACTGAGCAGCTCCTTCAAAGTCGAGGGCGCTAGCCGCTTGTTGCATTTCTTTTTCAAGTTTTTTGACTAATGCTTTACGTTCTTTCTTAGTCATTGCACTTGCATCAACTTCTTCAATCTCACCAGAATCAGTTTTCTTAGTAATGGCAATCAAATCACGAATTTCTTTTTTGATCGTTTGAGGTGTGATTCCATGTTCTTCATTATAAGCCATTTGAATTTCACGCCGGCGGGCCGTTTCATCCATCGCATGTTTCATTGAACGCGTTATTTTATACTTTTGACCCTCGTATTCTGTATAATAACCACTGTCTAAGATTTCTTTATCCGCAGGATCATTTTCATCAAGGGCTTTAGCCATATCAGAATAAAGAATAACATGACCTTCACTATTACGTGCTGCGCGACCAATGGTCTGAATCAAGCCACGCTCATTACGTAAAAATCCTTCTTTATCAGCATCCAAAATCGCTACTAAAGAAACTTCTGGCACGTCTATCCCTTCACGAAGCAAATTAATTCCCACCAGAACATCAAAGACTCCTAAACGCAAATCCCGAATAATTTCGGTTCGTTCTAATGTTTTGATATCCGAGTGCATATATTTAACTTTTATCCCCATTTCCTTGAAATAGGCAGTCAAATCTTCTGACATCTTTTTAGTCAAAGTCGTAACAAATACTCGTTCATTTTTCTCAGCTCGTTTATGAATTTCACCAACTAAATCATCGATTTGTCCCATCATTGGTCGAACTTCTACGACAGGATCTAACAGACCCGTTGGACGAATAATTTGTTCAACAATGGTATCGGTCTGCTCCATCTCATAATCCCCAGGGGTTGCTGAAACATAAACTATTTGATGCACATGACTTTCAAATTCTTCTCTTTTTAAAGGACGGTTATCGAGGGCTGAAGGCAGGCGGAATCCATAATTACAAAGCATTTCTTTACGGGCTCTGTCACCGTTATACATCCCTTTTACTTGCCCCATTGTCATGTGTGATTCATCGATCATAATCATGAAATCATCAGGAAAGAAATCAAGCAAAGTATAAGGAGGTTCTCCTTCCTCGCGCCCATCCATATGACGTGAATAGTTTTCGACCCCATTACAATAGCCCATTTCACGGAGCATTTCAATATCGTAGTTGGTTCTTTGTTCTAAACGTTGAGCCTCAAGAAGTTTTCCTTCTGAGCGGAAAACTTTTAATTGCTCTTCTAATTCTGCTTCTATCTTGGCAATTGATTCTTCCATACGGTCATCATTTGTCATGAAATGTGTCGCTGGGAAAATTGCCAAATGGTCCACTTCACCTAAAACTTGTCCGGTCAAAACTTCAATTTCACGGATACGGTCAATTTCATCACCGAAAAATTCAACACGAAAGGCATGTTCATCACGAGAGGCTGGAAAAACTTCTACAACATCCCCACGAACTCGGAAACAGCCCCGTTGAAAGTCAATATCATTTCGCTCAAATTGAATTCCTACCAAATCATTTAAAAGTTGGTCACGAGAAATTTCTTGACCTGGGCGCAATGAAACCACCGAATCTTGATACTCTTTGGGTGAACCCAAACCATAAATACAAGAAACTGAGGCCACAACAATCACATCATTACGTTCCAATAAGCTTGAGGTCGCACTGTGACGCAATTTGTCAATTTCATCATTGACCGAACTGTCTTTTTCAATATAGGTGTCAGAACTTGGCACATAGGCTTCGGGTTGATAATAATCATAGTAGGATACGAAATACTCGACTGCATTATTTGGGAAAAATTCTTTAAATTCACTGTATAATTGACCAGCCAGTGTTTTATTATGAGCCATAACAAGAGTAGGTTTACCTGTCCGTGCAATCACTTGACTCATGGTGTAAGTTTTCCCTGTTCCTGTTGCTCCACGTAAAATTTGAGCTTTTTCCCCATTCTCAATATTATCTACTAACTCAGCAATCGCCTCACCTTGGTCACCGGCTGGCTCATATTTTGAAACAAGTTCAAATTTATTATCTGTTATTCTTTCTATAGCCATTCTTTTTCCTTTAATTCTTTTCTATTATCTTTGAAAAATAATCTAATGCTTGATGATAAACATCATTTTTAAAGCCAAAATCCATTTTACGAATTTCAGAAAGTCCTAAAAATTGATAAGTTGAAAATTCAATTTCTTCAGGATGGCTTTCAAGATTAATTTTTGCTTCTTCATGCAATCGGACAAGAAAATAATGTTGTTCTTGGCCAGCATAAGTCCAAGTTGGAAATTTCATCTCTTTAGGAAAATCATATTTTAAAGTTCCTGGATATTGTTCAATGATTTCAAACTCTTTTGTGCCAATTTCTTCTGAGAGTTCTCGAATAATGGCTGTCTCTGGTTTTTCACCAGCTTCAATTCCACCTTGTGGGAAGCCCCAGCTCATCCCGTCTGCTCGTTTACCTAGCCAAATTTTGTTTTCTTTATTGAGAATAATGGCTGCAACATTTTGTCTGTATTCTTTCATTTTTATCCTCTTTTTAGGATTAGGTTTACTGAATTCTATAGATGTAAAATTTGTCTTATTATTAATCTTCTAATATAATTTTACCATTTTCATCGCTAAAAATATGCTATAATTAATCTATATTCAAAAAAAGATAAGGAAGTTTTATTAATAATGAATCGTGATGAAATTCAAGCAAATTTAATCAAAGCAAGTCACATGATTAGCATGGACGATATTATTCGTGAAGGTTATCCAACTTTACGTGAAGTGGCAAATGATGTAACCTTGCCATTGTCAGATGAAGACATTATCTTAGGAGAAAAAATGTTGCAATTCTTGCATAATTCTCAAGATCCTGTCATGGCTGAAAAAATGGGACTCCGTGGTGGAGTTGGACTTGCAGCAAACCAACTTGGTTTGCTCAAAAAAGTCATCGCCGTTTTGATTCCAAATGAACCTGAAGTTGATGAAGATGGAAATGAAATTCCACCTAAAGAAGCTTACAAAATGCGTGAAATCATGTATAATGCAAAAGTGGTTAGTCACTCTGTTCAAGATGCGGCTGTTGAAGGTGGCGAAGGTTGTCTTTCTGTTGACCGTGAAGTTCCAGGTTACGTCGTTCGCCATGCTCGTGTAACTGTGGAATACTACAACAAGGAAGGCGAAAAGAAAAAAATTCGCTTAAAAGATTTCCCAGCAATTTGTGTTCAACATGAGATTGACCACACTAATGGTGTTATGTTCTATGACCACATCAATATGAATGACCCTTGGGAAATTAAAGATGGTATGATTATTGTTAAATAATCGCCAAATTTACTGATGAATTTATGAATAGAAAAATTACTGACAGAATTTCCGTCAGTAATTTTTTATTTCATTTTCTACTTTTCAATTCTTGTCAGTAAAAGTTACTGACAAGTTTTTAGAAAATGATAAAGGTAAACTATTATTTAGCAATTTTTGCAAAATATTCAAGAGTACGAATCAATTGAGCAGTGAAACTCATTTCATTATCATACCAAGCAGCTGTTTTAACTAATTGTCCACCGTCTTTTAGGTCAGTCACTTCCGTTAATGTAGCATCAAAAAGTGAACCGTAAGCCATACCGATAATATCAGATGAAACAATTTCATCAACATTATAGCCAAAGCTTTCATCAGCGGCAGCTTTCATTGCTTCATTGATTTCGTCAACTGTAACGTGTTTCTCAAGTACAGTAACAAGTTCGGTAATTGAGCCTGTTGGAGTTGAAACACGTTGAGCATGACCTTTCATCAAACCAGAAAGTTCAGGCAAAACAAGACCAATTGCTTTAGCCGCTCCACTTGATGCTGGAACAATGTTTTCGGCAGCAGCACGCGCACGACGGAAGTCTCCACCACGATGTGGACCATCAAGGGTCATTTGGTCACCAGTATAAGAGTGAACAGTAGTCATTGTTCCACCTTTAACACCAAAGTTTTTATTTAAGGCATCCGCCATTGGTGCTAAACTATTTGTAGTACAAGAACCGGCAGAAATAACTGTTTCAGTTCCATCAAGAATTGTGTGGTTTGTATTGAAGACAACAGTTTTAACATCATTTCCACCAGGTGCTGTAATCAAAACTTTCTTAGCTCCACCAGGATGCAAATGTTTTTCAGCTTTTTCTTTAGTTGCAAAGAAACCTGTAGCTTCAAGCACAATTTCAACACCAGAATCAGCCCATTGAATGTCTTCCGGATTACGTTCAGCTGTAACTTTCACAAATTTTCCGTTGACATCAAAACCATCTTCTTTGACTTCAACAGTCCCTTTAAAACGTCCTTGAGTTGTATCATATTTTAGCAAATGTGCAAGCATTGCTGGGTCTGTCAAATCGTTGATATGCGCAACTTCAACTCCTTCGACTTCTTGAATTCGACGTAATGCCAAACGTCCAATACGACCAAAACCGTTAATACCAACTTTAACTACCATGATGTAGTCCTCCGTTTTTTTATTTAGATGATGAGATTCTTCTCTTTTTTTGCTATAATAGGAATTAATAATTATAGCTATTAGAGATATCTCTTATCTCTAATACAAATGATACTACTTTTTTACCCTAGTGTCAATCTTTTTTAATTTAAAATGTTTAAGGAGCTTCATCATGAAATTATCATCTGGTTGGGAACAATCTGTTTATGTATTACTTATTTTGGCAAGACTTCCTGAAAATCGGACCATGTCATCAATTGCACTTGCCAATCGTCTCAAAGTTTCGCCTTCATATCTCAAAAAAATTATTAAATCTTTAGTTGATGAGGGACTTTTACGCTCTACGCCAGGAAAAAATGGCGGTTTTTCACTCAATAAAGATCTTCATGATATTAGTTTTTACGATGTTTTTTTGGCCATCGAAGGACGGGGTCGAATTTTTCAAAGTCAAGGTCTTTTGCAAAATTTTATTGGTTCAGAGTCTGGCAAAGCAAAGCGTTGTGCCATTACAAGCGCTCTTGATGAAATTGAAAATACACTTGTCAGAACACTATCAAATGTTTCACTAGCCCAAGTTGCTGACGAAACTCAATATAATTATAATCTTGGTTATCTTGATGAATGGATTGATGAAATGGATTAAAGAATTTACTGACAGAGCTGCAATTCATTACGAACAATGAAGTTACAAATAGAAAAATTGCTGACAAGATTCATGTCAGTTCAATGCGACCAAGGGGAGCATTGAAGTTGGGGATAGAAAAAATTGCTGACAAGATTCATGTCAGCAATTTTTCATTATTTCTTTATTTCATTGTTTCTTATTTTATTTTTTCTGTCACTAAAAATTCTACTGACAGAGATTTTTTATTCAGCGGGAATTTCTTCATCAGTCGTTTCTGCTGCTTCTTGAGCTTGATTAGAGATAACAATTTTATCATCAATCAAATCAGCAACCAATTCTTTGTATTCAGGGTGTTCAATATAGAAGTCAGCAATTGAATCTTCGATATTTTCTTGAATTGTTCTACGAAGTGGTCTTGCACCCATTGCTGGATTATAACCTAAATCAACTAATTTTTCTTTTGCTGCTTGAGTGACACTAAGATGAATATCATTACGTCCAATTTGTTCGTTGACTTCATCAAGCATCAAATCAACAATTTTAAGGAGATTTTCTTTGCTCAAAGCAGAGAATTCAATAATTCCGTCAAAACGGTTCATGAATTCAGGGCTAAAGAAATCGCCAAGTTGACCAAGCACTGATTTAGTTCGTCCCTCACGAGCAGCACCAAATCCGACAGAAGCTTCAACTTTACCAGTTCCGGCATTAGAAGTCATAATAATCAAACTATCTTTAAAGGATACTGTCCGTCCTTGTGCGTCTGTCAGACGTCCATCTTCAAGAATTTGCAAGAACATGTGCATCACATCTGGATGTGCTTTTTCGATTTCATCTAATAAAATCAAGCTGTAAGGATTACGACGAACACGTTCAGTCAATTGACCAGCTTCTTCATAACCCACATATCCTGGAGGGGCTCCAATCAATTTGGCCACCGAATGTTTTTCCATGTATTCCGACATGTCAAAACGAATCATACTTTCGCTTGAGCCAAATAATTCTTTAGCCAATTGTTTAGCAAGTTCTGTTTTACCAACACCTGTTGGACCAACGAAAAGGAAAGAACCAATTGGACGATTAGGTTTACCAAGTCCCACACGAGAACGGCGGATAGCTTTAGCAATCTTATCCACTGCTTCATCCTGACCAATCACATGTGCTTTCAAATCATCAGCCAAATTAATCAATTGGGTTTGTTCTTTTTCTTTCAAATCACCAACTGGAATATGTGTTTTTTGCTCAACAATTTGTTCAATATCTTTTTCAGTAATGACAGGAATTTCATCATCTGAAACTTCATGATTTTGTAATTCACGAAGTTTAGTGATTTGGTCACGGAAATGAGCGGCTTTTTCAAAATCTTCAGCCTGTGTTGCTTCATTTTTCTTCGTTTCTGCATCCGCAATCCGACGATTAATATCTTCAGGATCAACAAATTTCAAGGTTAGATTTTTCTTAGAACCAGACTCATCCAAAAGGTCAATGGCTTTATCTGGTAAGAAACGGTCTTGAATGTAACGATTTGACAAATGAGCGGCTGCTTCAATAGCCTCATCAGTGTATTTCACGTGATGATAATCTTCATAACGTGCTTGAATGCCTCGCAAAATAGTAATTGTTTCATCAACTGATGGTTCATCGACTTTAACTGGTTGCATCCGACGTTCAAGCGCAGCATCTTTTTCAATGATGCGATATTCATTGAGCGTTGTTGCTCCGACCAATTGAAGCTCACCACGCGCAAGCGCAGGTTTTAGGATATTTCCTGCATCCATATTGCCATCACCGGCAGAACCAGCACCAACAATTTCATGAATTTCATCAATAAACATAATCACATCATTACGTTTTCTGATTTCATCCATTAATTTTTGCATCCGTTCTTCAAATTGTCCACGAATTCCTGTTCCTTGAACAAGAGAAACAACATCAAGACGAATCACTTCTTTATTTTGTAGTTTTTGTGGCACATCTCCGTCCACAATTTTTTGCGCTAAACCTTCAACAACTGCTGTTTTACCAACACCAGGTTCACCAATTAATACAGGATTATTCTTAGTCCTACGATTTAAAATCTCAATGACACGTTTAATTTCTTCATCACGCCCAATCACTGGGTCAATTTCGCCACGACGAGCTGACTCTGTGATGTTAATTCCAAATTCTTCTAACATTCCTTTAGGTTGTTTTGCCCGAGGATTTTGTGGACCGCGCGGACCACGTCCACCTGTTTGTGTTGGTGGAGTTTGAGTGCTTGCTGCTCCATTAAAATCTTGACCGTGCAAGGCACTGAAGATATCATTAAATGGATTAAATGGTTCATCAGAATTTCCATTTGAGGCATTTCCTGCGCCAAATAAAGCTTCTTGACCGCCAGATTTCATAATTTGATAACAGTTTTGGCACAAATCAATTTGTTTTTTCTGACCATTTACACTTGTGTAAAGGTGAATCGTCGCTTCATTAATATTACAATTTTGACAAAGCATCGCTTTCCTCCTCTTAATTCTCAGTAATTAATTTTAAACTAATTTTCACTTCACAGTTTGGAAGGAGTTAATTTAAAATCAGGACCAACTTCGATGTAAAGTTTTTTATATTTGAAATTTCTTGTGGTGATGACTAGAACTCGCTCATTATTTCGGACATCCCAAAACTCATTTTCACCGTTTTCTCTGAACCAACCGCCATAGTACCAAGCGTTAGTTCCTGCTACTTTTTTATAGAATTTTGGTTTTTTCATATCAGAAACAAGCTGAACAGATTCCAAATTTTCCGGGTCAATCTTGATATGTTTTCTTAAAGAAAGAACTTTTCTTGCCCCTCTAAGTTCAATATCAATGCCACCATTTTTTTCAAAATAGATAGTAGTCGTCATTTTCTCTCCTTATTTATAATTTAAGTGATAACGGTTACTTTCATTTTACATCAAATTTAAAAAATCAATAAATCATTTCTCCCTTTTAAAATAAAAAGTTTGACCATATTTGACCATTGATAAATTTATTATAATCATTTTAGGAAAATTTAGCAAGTCTTTTGAACTTTATAAATAAATTTTTAATAAAAAATACTAACAAAGCTGTCAGTAGAGCCAAAATATAATATAAATAATTTAGCTTTTCGTTCATAGATTTGTCAGTAATTTTTTTATTTTGTCAGTTAACCTGCATCATCAATTTTCTTATATAAGCGATTTTGATGAACCAAGATATAAATTGAAGCAAGAATGGCAATGCCAGCAAAAATATAAACAAGGATATTTCCTGCTGACCAGCCGTATGCTTGAACAAGCCAACCAATAATCAGAGTAGCTGTCACTTCACCAATAATGTACTGACAGAACCCCATCGTACCCGTTGACATTCCGTTGGCAAATTTTGGGACAGCTTCATTGACCATCAGCCCGACAATCGTTGCTGGAGCATAAATGAAAGTTCCCATAATTAATAACACAATAATAATCAAAGTATGATTGGTCGCTGCAAAATAAGTAATCAGGCAGACAAGCATGGTAATCAATGAAACCAAAACCATAATGGCCCGACGGCCTTTAAGTAAATCAGTGATAAATCCGATGATAATAACCCCAGGTACAGCTGCAAGTTCAAAAATTCCTGTCAGCCATTTTGCTGTTGAATTATCAAATCCTTTGACATTAACCAGATAGTTTGGAATCCAACTCATAATTCCATAACGAACGACATAGATTGACAATGAGGTCAAAATGACCGCCCACACGAGTTTATTTTTGACAATGTATTCAAAAAATATTTTAAAAACATTGTCATTAGAAACATCGCCTTCAACAATTTCTCCGTCTTTAATGACCACTTTATCGCCAGAATATTCTTCAATTGTCGGTAATCCTTTCGTCGTTGGACGGTCAGAACCCAGAAATAAAACGATAATAGCAATGACAATCGAAACAATTGATGCTGTCCAAAAACTCCATTGAAGCGAAGCGCCGAAAAAGAAAGCAGATAAATTAATAACAGCCACACACATGAAAGCTCCAGCATTATGAGCTGATGATCAGATTGAAAATGCTGTCCCACGCGCCATAATCGAACCTTTTGCTTTGCGGCCAAACCATAAACCGACTAAACGCTGACAAGCCGCAGCTCCCATGCCTTGCATAACCGAGTTAAGCAACATCAGAAAGACAATCATCCCAAAACTTTGGGTTGTTCCATAAAGCGCATTGATAATCGCTGACACAATCAATCCTGTTGCTACATAACGGTTTGGATTGGCCCGGTCAGCTAAAGTCCCCATAATCAGCTTTGAAATCCCATAGCCAATCCCAAACATGGAGAGAATTGTCCCAATTTGTCCCATCGAAAAACCATAAGCCTTGGAAATATCATTTTGCTGAACAGTAAAAATCAATCGAATAATATAATAACCAATATAAACGATTGCTGTCGAAATTAAAACTCGAGTTTGCCACATTTTATACAACCGGGGAACTTTTTTCTCTGATATTTTTTGCTCCGCATCTGGAGCGGGTTTTAAGAATCCAAACATTTTGAATCCCCTTTCATTTTGATGAATTAATTATAACCCACTCCCATTTGAAATAAATTCCTGATTAAGCCATAATTTCAGGAATTTATTTTTAAATCAAAAAAATTTACTGACAGAATATCATCGTCAGCTTCCATTGCAATCTGTCAGTAAATCTCTAGCACTCAAACAATTGCACCGTATTCTTTATACTGTTTGTAAAGTTGGATTAAAAGGTGAATAATTAATTCTAAGGGGAGCATATTATTATAATCAACAAGGATTTTCCCTGACAGGTTCTTTTGATAAGCAAGCAAAAGCAAATCACTTTGTTCAACCAGCCTACTCTTATAGTTACCAGTAATAGCTAAAACCTTTTTTCCATCTCTTTTGGCCTTTTGTGCTGTTGCCACAATCAAATCTGTTTCACCTGATAAGCTAAGACCAATTACAAACGTATTTCTAGGCAATTTTTCAAGATATGCTTGCATATTATCTTGATATAAGCTGACAGCTTTAACATCTAAAAATTGCAAATCTCTCGCAAATGAGTCCGCTATCCGAACAGATAATCCTCTTGAAATAATCACGACTGAAGCTGCATGAAAAATATTTTCAACAACTTTAGCTAAGTTTTCACTCTCTAGCAGCCTTACTGTCATTAATAATTCTTCAATATTTTCAGAGACAACTTGATTTGCAGCTTTTGTCAGCCCATAAATCCAATCATGTCTATTTAATTTTTGTTTTTCCATATTTTTGTATTCAGAAAATCCAGAAAAATTTTTCTTTTTCAAAGTTCGAATAATTGATGAAGGACTGACATGGGCAGATTCAGCAATTTGAGCAACCGTCATTTGAATTATTTTTGCTTTATTTTCTTCTAAATAATTCCAAATATAAATTTCGACACTAGTTAAATGGTTCATAAAACTCCTCTGAATAAAACTAATTTTATATAATACAAACTTAATCATAATACATATTATCTCTAAAAAAATATAAAAAAACTTACTGACAGTTTCATCAGTAAGTTTTTAAATTACATAAAGTCACGCAACGGTTTAGAACGACGTGGGTGACGAAGTTTTTTGATTGCTTTTGCTTCAATCTGACGAATACGTTCACGTGTCACTTTGAATTGTTTACCAACATCTTCCAAAGTATGCATGCGTCCATCATCAAGACCAAAACGCATTCTCAAAACATTTTCTTCACGGTCAGTCAAAGTGTCCATAACTTCATCTAACTGTTCACGTAAAAGAATACGGTTTGTATAATCAACAGGTGATTCGATTACATCATCCTCAATGAAGTCACCAAGATGTGAATCATCTTCTTCACCGATAGGTGTTTCGAGTGAGACTGGTTCTTGAGCAATTTTCAGAACTTCACGAACTTTATCTGGCGCCATGTGCAACTCTTTACCAATTTCTTCTGGTGAAGGATCGCGTCCAAGTTCTTGCAAAAGATTACGTTGAACACGAATCAATTTATTGATTGTTTCAACCATATGCACTGGAATACGAATCGTGCGGGCTTGGTCAGCAATCGCACGTGTAATTGCTTGGCGAATCCACCATGTGGCATAAGTCGAGAACTTGAATCCTTTTGTATGGTCAAATTTATCCACAGCCTTCATCAAGCCCATATTTCCTTCTTGAATCAAGTCCAAAAATTGCATTCCACGTCCAGAATAACGTTTTGCAATTGAAACAACCAAACGCAAGTTGGCTTCGGCAAGCATTTGTTTCGCAAATTCTGCCCCTTCACCACCAGCAATAATTGCTTCAGCAAGTTTTGTTTCTTCATCAAGAGAAATCAATGGATAACGACCGATTTCTTTAAGATACATGCGAACAGGATCATCGATACGAACATTCGTAACAATTTCATCCATTGCAGTATCTGAAACTTCTTCTTTTTCAATTTCATCAGTGACAAGAGCCAAAGGACTTGGATTTCCATCTTTATCCACAATTGAAATTCCTGCATCTTGAATTTGTTTAAACAAATCTTCAAGCGCATCATCAACAATCCCAAATTTAACAGAAAGTTCATCCATGATTTCTTCATCAAGTGCTTCACCCAAAGGTTTACGTTTGGTAATATAGCTTTTAACTGCTTTTTCATAAGCTTTTACGTTAAAAGTATCACCATTTTCTTTGACTTCAACTCTTGCTAATGTCTTAGGACTATCCATCTTTTCAACAACAACAGGTTTAACATTTAATGCTTCAAGAAGACGACGTTCTTCACCAGGTCCAACTGAACTTGAATGTGATTTTACAAGTAAGCCAATTTCTTGAGCCTTCTCAACCAAAACACGGTTTTGAACGCCAGTTTCTTTTGAAATTTGACTTATTCTTTTTTTATTTGCTGCCAATTCGCTCCTCCTCTTTGGGTAAAACTACTGACAAAACTGTCATTAAATAGACTAGCCAATTGTCAGTAAAAAATTATCATAATT
The DNA here is from genome assembly GCF_052544945.1 of Lactococcus sp. KTH0-1S. Lineage (NCBI taxonomy): Bacteria > Bacillati > Bacillota > Bacilli > Lactobacillales > Streptococcaceae > Lactococcus > Lactococcus sp. KTH0-1S. The sequence continues at coordinate 491,285 of NZ_CP195165.1, read as the reverse complement.
TTTTCTTTTGGTTAATAATCTGAAGGGTTAACTCTAAGACACGTTCTTTGTTTCCTGCTTTCTCAGCAGTTGCCAACTGTTGAATGAGTTCTTCAAATTTTATTTGTTCCATTTCATTAGAAAAAATGGAAACTAAGTCATTGATTTCCTGACTTGATGCTGTATCAGGCAAATCTAAACTTATAATCTGGTAAAACAGACTACGTTCTTCGTCTGACAGCTCACTTGCTAAGTGTGATTCATCAATTTGCTCATAAACCATTGCTTCAAGCAAGATTTTATCAAATAAATCCTGATAACGTTTATGGACGAATCTAAAATTTTCATCTTGAGAAAATTTTTTCAAAACTGATGAATGATAAATCATTCGATGGAGTAGCATTTCTTCGGCTTTTTCCGAACGTGACAACTTAGGAACCTGAACAGATGGTTGAACAACTTGAGCCGATTCACTTCTTCTGTAAGTTTGTTGAGTTTTAACATTATTCTCATAATAATGTTCCTCAAAATCTACAGGCATGACCGATTCAAGACTAGAATAATCATTTTCGTCAGTAAAACTTTCGGTCAAACTTGAAGCATCTAAATTACTGACAGGATGGTCAGTAATTGTCATATTTTCACGCCGTAAATTTACAGCCTGCTCCACTTGATTATACTCGAAATCAGGCAAAATCTCAACTAATTTTCTTATATAAGCATCCTGAGCCGTAATCGATGGAAGCTTTGCAATCATTGGTGAAATCTGTTCAATAAAATCAAGTTGCGTTTGTAAATTAGCAAGGTTTTCAGGTCTCAAATAATCAATTAAAAATTCAATGGGTTGAATACGCCCCGTTTCCATTAAGGCAGATAATCCCTTCAAACCATAATTTTTAGAATACTCATCTGGATCAAGTCCTTCTGGAACCTTCACAATCTGCACAGCAGATTCACCAATCAAATCAATGGCCTTATAAATTGCATTTTGCCCAGCAGAATCTCCATCATAAACTAATACGAATTTTTTTGCCATTTGTTTCAAACGGCGCACGTGTTTTTCGGTTAATGCCGTCCCCATTGAGGCAACAACATTATTTATTCCAGCTTTATAAGCCGCAATAACATCCATAAAACCTTCCATTAAATAAACTTCATGCTGCTTAGAAATTGTTGGTTTTGCTTTATCTAAATTCCAAAGTTCATAAGATTTATCAAATATAGTTGTTGCTGAAGTATTAATATATTTGGCTTTAGAATCATCATTTTCCTGCCATTTACGTCCAGAAAAACCAATTGTCTGTCCGTATTCGTTGGTGATTGGAAACATGATTCGATTCGTAAAAGCATCAAAAACTTTATTATTTGAGAAATGAAATAAACCAGACTTTGCCATAATTTCTTCATCAAACTTATTTGATAAATTTTTAAAAATAAAATCATTTTCTTCAGGCGCTAAACCAATATTAAATCTCTTGATCACATCATCAGTAATCCCCCGCTCCTCAAGATATTTCCTAGCCCGTTCACCCAACTCCGTTGACATCAATAGAATATTGTATAAACGAGCAGCCTGGTTATTGATTCCAAACAATGGAGCATTTGGATTATTTTTTTCTTCTCTATCATCAGAAATGTTAAGAGTAACTCCTGCAAAATCAGCCAGTTCCTTAACAGCATCAACGAATCCAACTTGATTGTATTCTTTTAAAAACTCAATCGCATCCCCAGAGCGCCCACAGCCAAAACAATGATAAAAACCTTTTTCAGCATTTACATTGAAAGAAGGAGTTTTCTCACCATGAAAAGGGCATAAACCAATATAATTCTTACCTGTACGACTTAAAGCAACATACTGTGAAATTAAATCAGCTATATTAACTTTTGACTTTAAATCATTAACAACCTCAGTGTCAAGTGAAACCATAATCTCCCCCTTCTTCCCTACGATTAATCATAAAAGTAATCTCATAAAATAAGTATAACACTTCAGAAAGGTTCTTAATCATCATTCATTTTCTAAAATAAATATAACTTACGAAATTTTACTGATTTTATGGCTTTAAAGTCTAAAAGACGCCTATTAAAGAATAGACGTCGAACAAAGGGGGGTAAGGGATTCGAACCCTCGCGCCGGTTTCCCGACCTAACGATTTAGCAAACCGTCCTCTTCAGCCTCTTGAGTAACCCCCCATAGGCTTATTAACAATGAATAGATACTTTACATATCCATTATGGGAATTCCAGGATTCGAACCTGGGACCCCTGCGTTATCAACACAGTGCTCTAACCAACTGAGCTAAACTCCCAATTTATTGTTTTCAATTGAAAACTAAGCGGATGACGAGAATCGAACTCGCGTAGCCAGCTTGGAAGGCTGGGGTTCTACCATTAAACTACATCCGCTAACAAAGAATGGCGCGAGACGGAATCGAACCGCCGACACATGGAGCTTCAATCCATTGCTCTACCAACTGAGCTACCGAGCCAAAGATATGGATCTTGCTGGATTCGAACCAGCGACCGATCGGTTATGAGCCGATAGCTCTAACCAACTGAGCTAAAGATCCAGCTGATAAATATAGCGGCGAAGGGGATCGAACCCCCGACCTCTCGGGTATGAACCGAACGCTCTAGCCAGCTGAGCTACACCGCCATTTTTGACCTAAGTCAAATTGATGTAAAAACATCAATCGGGAAGACAGGATTCGAACCTGCGACACCTTGGTCCCAAACCAAGTACTCTACCAAGCTGAGCTACTTCCCGTTATATGCAAGCGGTAGGATTCGAACCTACAACCGCCTGATTCGTAGTCAGGTACTCTATCCAGTTGAGCCACGCCTGCAAATAACATTTTTATAAATAACTAGTAATAATACTAGTAAGCGAACGACGAGATTCGAACTCGCGACCCCAACCATGGCAAGGTTGTGTTCTACCCCTGAACTACGTTCGCACTTAAACTTTGTGTCTTCCGACAATGCCGACTACATGATTCGAACACGCGACCCTCTGATTACAAATCAGATGCTCTACCAACTGAGCTAAGTCGGCTAATACCTAGTATGCGGATGAAGGGACTTGAACCCCCACGCCGTTAAGCGCTAGATCCTAAATCTAGTGCGTCTGCCAATTCCGCCACATCCGCTAGGATTATGACCCGTGCTGGGCTCGAACCAGCGACCCTTTGATTAAAAGTCAAATGCTCTACCAACTGAGCTAACGAGTCATTAGTATTTCTACTAACGGTTCTGACGGGAATCGAACCCGCGATCTTCGCCGTGACAGGGCGACGTGATAACCGCTACACTACAGAACCTTTATTCACTTAATGGCTGAAACAACCAATGGGAGTTAACGGGATCGAACCGCTGACCCTCTGCTTGTAAGGCAGATGCTCTCCCAGCTGAGCTAAACTCCCAAAACTTGGCCACTCGCCTATCTCCCAGGGGGCAACCCCCAAGTACTTCCGCCGTAGATGGACTTAACTTCTGTGTTCGACATGGGAACAGGTGTATCTCCATCGCAATGATGACCAAATCATTAAATGTTACCTTGAACATTCAAAACTAAATAACAATTCTTCTAACTTTTAAACCATAAGCCTATTATATTTGACTCTTTTGGTAAAGTCCTCGAGCGATTAGTACTGGTCCGCTCCAAGTCTCGCAACTCTTCCACTTCCAGCCTATCTACCAGATCATCTCTCTGGGCTCTTAATTCTTACGAATGGGTAATCTCATCTTGAGGTGGGCTTCGCACTTAGATGCTTTCAGCGCTTATCCCTTCCCTACATAGCTATCCAGCCGTGCTCCTGGCGGAACAACTGGTACACCAGCGGTAAGTCCATCCCGGTCCTCTCGTACTAAGGACAGATCCTCTCAAATTACCTACGCCCGCGACGGATAGGGACCGAACTGTCTCACGACGTTCTGAACCCAGCTCGCGTGCCGCTTTAATGGGCGAACAGCCCAACCCTTGGGACCGACTACAGCCCCAGGATGCGACGAGCCGACATCGAGGTGCCAAACCTCCCCGTCGATGTGAACTCTTGGGGGAGATAAGCCTGTTATCCCCAGGGTAGCTTTTATCCGTTGAGCGATGGCCCTTCCATGCGGTACCACCGGATCACTAAGTCCTAGTTTCCTACCTGCTCGAGTTGTAGCTCTCGCAGTCAAGCTGGCTTTTACCTTTACACTCTACGATTGATTTCCAACCAATCTGAGCCAACCTTTGAGCGCCTCCGTTACTCTTTAGGAGGCGACCGCCCCAGTCAAACTGTCCGTCAGACACTGTCTCCCTGGCCGATTATGCCAGCGGGTTAGAGTAACCATAAGTCAAGGGTAGTATCCCAACAACGCCTCAATAGAAACTAGCGTCCCTATTTCAATGGCTCCTACCTATCCTGTACATGACTTACAGGTACTCAATATCAAACTACAGTAAAGCTCCATGGGGTCTTTCCGTCCTGTCGCGGGTAACCTGCATCTTCACAGGTACTAAAATTTCACCGAGTCTCTCGTTGAGACAGTGCCCAAATCATTACGCCTTTCGTGCGGGTCGGAACTTACCCGACAAGGAATTTCGCTACCTTAGGACCGTTATAGTTACGGCCGCCGTTTACTGGGGCTTCAATTCATACCTTCGACTTACGTCTAAGCACTCCTCTTAACCTTCCAGCACCGGGCAGGCGTCACCCCCTATACATCACCTTGCGGTTTAGCAGAGAGCTGTGTTTTTGATAAACAGTTGCTTGGGCCTATTCACTGCGGCTGGCTTTTACACCAGCACCCCTTCTCCCGAAGTTACGGGGCTATTTTGCCGAGTTCCTTAACGAGAGTTCTCTCGATCACCTGAGGCTACTCGCCTCGACTACCTGTGTCGGTTTGCGGTACGGGTAGATATGACTTTACGCTAGAAGCTTTTCTTGGCAGTGTGACATCAGAGAGTTCGCAACCGTAGTTGCTTCCCCATCACAGCTCAATGTTAAAGAGAAATGCATTTGACACATCTCACACCTCACTGCTTAGACCAGAATCCATTAACTGGCATCTCTTAGCCTACTGCGTCCCTCCATCACGATCATATCTAGTACTGGAATATCAACCAGTTGTCCATCGACTACGCCTTTCGGCCTCGCCTTAGGTCCCGACTAACCCAGGGCGGACGAGCCTTCCCCTGGAAACCTTAGTCTTACGGTGGATAAGATTCTCACTTATCTTGCGCTACTCATACCGGCATTCTCACTTCTTAACGCTCCAGCACTCCTCACGGTATACCTTCATCGCGGTTAAGAACGCTCTCCTACCATTGATAAAATATCAATCCAAAGCTTCGGTAATATGTTTAGCCCCGGTACATTTTCGGCGCAGGGTCACTCGACTAGTGAGCTATTACGCACTCTTTGAATGATAGCTGCTTCTGAGCTAACATCCTAGTTGTCTGTGCAACCCCACATCCTTTTCCACTTAACATATATTTTGGGACCTTAGCTGTTGGTCTGGGCTGTTTCCCTTTCGACTACGGATCTTAGCACTCGCAGTCTGACTGCCGAACATGTGTATTAGCATTCGGAGTTTATCTGAGATTGGTAATCCTAGACGGACCCCTCACCCAAACAGTGCTCTACCTCCAATACACTTACATTTCGACGCTAGCCCTAAAGCTATTTCGGAGAGAACCAGCTATCTCCCAGTTCGTTTGGAATTTCTCCGCTATCCACAAGTCATCCAAACACTTTTCAACGTGTCCTGGTTCGGGCCTCCAGTGCGTCTTACCACACCTTCACCCTGCTCATGGATAGGTCACTAGGTTTCGGGTCTACATCATGATACTAAGTCGCCCTATTCAGACTCGGTTTCCCTACGGCTCCGTCTCTTCAACTTAACCTCGCATCATAACGTAACTCGCCGGTTCATTCTACAAAAGGCACGCTCTCACCCATTAACGGGCTCGAACTTCTTGTAGGCACACGGTTTCAGGTGCTATTTCACTCCCCTCTCGGGGTTCTTTTCACCTTTCCCTCACGGTACTGGTTCACTATCGGTCACTAAGGAGTATTTAGGGTTGGGAGATGGTCCTCCCGGATTCAAACTGGATTTCGCGTGTCCAGCCCTACTCAGGATACTGCTAGGTATAAGCGCTATTTCGTCTACGGGATTATTACCCTCTTTGATTAACCTTCCCAGGTTATTCGACTATAATGCTTAAGTCCACGTTGCAGTCCTACAACCCCAAGAAGCAAGCTTCTTGGTTTGCCCTTCTTCGCGTTCGCTCGCCGCTACTTACGAAATCGTTTTTACTTTCTCTTCCTGCAGGTACTTAGATGTTTCAGTTCTCTGCGTTACCTTTACATGAGCTATGTATTCACTCATGAATAACTGCTAGTAGCAGCTGGGTTTCCCCATTCGGAGACCTAGGGATCAAGGCGTACTTACTGCTCCCCCTAGAATATCGTCGTTAGTCACGTCCTTCATCGGCTCTTAGTGCCAAGGCATCCACCGTGCGCCCTTATTAACTTTGCCATGATGATTTATAATCATCGTTTTTCAAGTATAAGTTTGTAAATTCTTTAAAATTCACAGCTTTTGGTTTATTTATCGTTATTAGATATTGTTATTTAGTTTTCAATGTTCAAGTGATTTTAACGTCTTGTCTGACAATGGAGCCTAGCGGGATCGAACCGCTGACCTCCTGCGTGCAAAGCAGGCGCTCTCCCAGCTGAGCTAAGGCCCCACAATCAAGAATTTGATTCTTGCTTAGGTTTATCACTAAACCCCTCAAAACTGAATAAAGTTGAATGCTCACGTCTTTGTATATATTCCTTAGAAAGGAGGTGATCCAGCCGCACCTTCCGATACGGCTACCTTGTTACGACTTCACCCCAGTCATCGGTCTTACCTTAGGAAGCGCCCTCCTTGCGGTTAGGCAACCTACTTCGGGTACTCCCAACTCCCGTGGTGTGACGGGCGGTGTGTACAAGGCCCGGGAACGTATTCACCGCGGCGTGCTGATCCGCGATTACTAGCGATTCCGACTTCATGTAGGCGAGTTGCAGCCTACAATCCGAACTGAGAATGGTTTTAAGAGATTAGCTAAACATCACTGTCTCGCGACTCGTTGTACCATCCATTGTAGCACGTGTGTAGCCCAGGTCATAAGGGGCATGATGATTTGACGTCATCCCCACCTTCCTCCGGTTTATCACCGGCAGTCTCGTTAGAGTGCCCAACTTAATGATGGCAACTAACAATAGGGGTTGCGCTCGTTGCGGGACTTAACCCAACATCTCACGACACGAGCTGACGACAACCATGCACCACCTGTATCCCGTGTCCCGAAGGAACTTCCTATCTCTAGGAATAGCACGAGTATGTCAAGACCTGGTAAGGTTCTTCGCGTTGCTTCGAATTAAACCACATGCTCCACCGCTTGTGCGGGCCCCCGTCAATTCCTTTGAGTTTCAACCTTGCGGTCGTACTCCCCAGGCGGAGTGCTTATTGCGTTAGCTGCGATACAGAGAACTTATAGCTCCCTACATCTAGCACTCATCGTTTACGGCGTGGACTACCAGGGTATCTAATCCTGTTTGCTCCCCACGCTTTCGAGCCTCAGTGTCAGTTACAGGCCAGAGAGCCGCTTTCGCCACCGGTGTTCCTCCATATATCTACGCATTTCACCGCTACACATGGAATTCCACTCTCCTCTCCTGCACTCAAGTCTACCAGTTTCCAATGCATACAATGGTTGAGCCACTGCCTTTTACACCAGACTTAATAAACCACCTGCGCTCGCTTTACGCCCAATAAATCCGGACAACGCTCGGGACCTACGTATTACCGCGGCTGCTGGCACGTAGTTAGCCGTCCCTTTCTGGGTAGTTACCGTCACTTGATGAGCTTTCCACTCTCACCAACGTTCTTCTCTACCAACAGAGTTTTACGATCCGAAAACCTTCTTCACTCACGCGGCGTTGCTCGGTCAGACTTTCGTCCATTGCCGAAGATTCCCTACTGCTGCCTCCCGTAGGAGTTTGGGCCGTGTCTCAGTCCCAATGTGGCCGATCACCCTCTCAGGTCGGCTATGTATCATCGCCTTGGTGAGCCTTTACCTCACCAACTAGCTAATACAACGCGGGATCATCTTTGAGTGATGCAATTGCATCTTTCAAACTTAAAACTTGTGTTTAAAGTTGTTATGCGGTATTAGCATTCGTTTCCAAATGTTGTCCCCCGCTCAAAGGCAGATTCCCCACGCGTTACTCACCCGTTCGCTGCTCATCCAGTCGGTACAAGTACCAACCTTCAGCGCTCAACTTGCATGTATTAGGCACGCCGCCAGCGTTCGTCCTGAGCCAGGATCAAACTCTCAAATAAAGTATTTAAGTCACCTAGGTGACTGGCTTGTCTTTCATTATTGATTGACAGATTTTTGATGTATCTTACTACATCACATGAGTCATTCTTCTTTATTCAGTTTTCAATGGTCTAGCTTATCGCTTCAAGACCCTCGTCTCTTGCGACAACTATTATATTCTATCAAACCTACTTCTCATTGTCAAGAATTAACTGTGACTTTTATCCCTTTTTTTATCTTACGTCCGGAAAACCCCGCGGTTGTCATGTTTTATAATGTGTATTTTTTATAACTTCTATTCATAATCGGATCGATTCTTCGCTTATTATGATAAGTCCATGAACTAAATCTCACTTAAAATTCAAATTAATGATAAAAAAATAAGCACCAGTAGTTACTGACGCTTATTTTTTTATCATTATTATATGAAATTATTTTACTTTTGCAGTTGTAGCAATAACTTCTACTGCTTTTTTCATTGCAATATCATGTTTAAGCATATCAACTGGAAGAAGTTTTTCAACTTGTTCAATAGGCATGTTGTATTGACCAGCAAGATCTTCAATTTCTGCTTTTACTTCTTCATCTGAAGTTGTAAAGTTTTCAGCAGCAGCGATTGCTTCGATTACTAGGTTTGTACGCACGCGTTTGTCAGCGTCTGCTTCATATTGTTTATGAAGATCATCTTCAGAAGTCCCAGTAATTTGGAAGTACATTTCTGGAGAGATCCCTTGTTGTTGCATTCCACCAAGGAATTCGTTCATAGCGCGATGAACTTCTTCGTGAATCATTTCTTCTGGAATTTCTTTGATTTCAGCATTGGCAACAGCAGCTTCGATTGCAGCAGTTTCTACAGCATCATCATAAGCTTCTGCTTTTGATTCTTCAAGTTCTTTACGGAATTTAGCTTTAAGCTCATCCAAAGTTTCAACTTCTTCGTCAATATCTTTAGCAAGTTCATCATCAAGTTCTGGCAATTCTTTTGCTTTTACTTCATTAACAGTTGTAACAAAAAGTGCTTCTTTACCAGCAAGGTCTTCAGCTTGGTAGTTTTCTGGGAATGTAACTTTAACTTCTACAGTTTCACCCGCTTTAGTTCCAACAAGTTGTTCTTCAAATCCTGGAATGAATTGACCTGAACCAAGTTCAAGGCTGTGGTTAGAACCTTTTCCACCTTCAAATTCAACACCATCAACTGAACCAACGAAGTCAATAACAACAGTATCACCATTTTCAGCAGCAGTTTCTTTTACTACAAGTTCAGCTAAATTGTTTTGAGAGTTAGTCAAGCGTGTTTCAACTTCTTCGTCAGAAACTTCTTTTGTTGCTTCTACTTCAACTGTAAGGTCTTTGTAGTCACCAAGTGAAACTGTTGGTTTTACAACAACTTCTGCAGTCAATTCCCAGTCAGAACCTTTTTCCATTTTTGCAACATCAATTTTTGGTTGTGCAACTGGTTCGATACCAGCTTCTTTTACAGCTGCATCATAAGCAGTTGGAAGAACAGCGTTTAAAGCTTCTTCAAAAAGCGCTTCTTCACCGTACATTTTATTAAACATTTGACGGCTGATTTTACCTTTACGGAAACCAGGAACGCTAATGTTTGCTTTTACTTTATTAAAGGCTTTATCAAGCCCAGTTTTAATTGTTTCTTGGTCAATTGAAAATGAGAGTGTACCTTTAGTATCACTAGTTTTTTCAAAACTTACAGTCATTTTTTTCTCCTTATTTTGAGCCTGAGCTCAGAAATTCATACCTTTCAAGAATAGCATAAAATCCGCTATATTTCAAGAAAGACTAGCTTTTTTGACTTATAAATCGTAATTTTTTAGCAAAATAAAAGGCTTGATTCTTCCGAATCAAGTCTTTTATTATTTTGCAGGGCTAAGTTTATCCATAACTTCTTTCCATAAATTATGGTTGAAAACGTTGGAAGGATTTCCTCCACCTAGAAAACCATAACCAACCATAAGTCCTAAAACGGCTGCAAGAACTAGTAGAACTATAACAAAAATAATAATAGAGAGTCTTAGTCCTAAAAATTTTATGGTTTTCTTAAACATTAGCCTTCTCCGTCTTTGACTTCTACACGAATAATATCAGCTCCCAGAGCTTTTAATTTTTCATGGAATTTATAATAGCCTCGGTCTAAATGACTTAATCTTCTAACAGTTGTTTGCCCTTTGGCAACCAATCCCAAAAGGATCAATGCGGCACTTGCCCGTAAATCTGTTGATTTTACCGCAGCACCTTGTAAATTTGAATTTCCTTGAATAAGAGCTGTATTTCTAGTAATGTCAACTTCCAATCCCATACGACGCATTTCTTCCAAATGTTGGAAACGATTTTCAAATACTGTCTCTACCATCACTGATTCTCCCACGGCAACGGCTTGAGCAGCTGTCATTTGTGATTGCATATCTGTAGGAAATCCTGGATGTGGTAAAGTCTTAACACTTGTTGCTTTTAGTTTTTCAGGGCCAACAACTCGAAGACCAGACTCTTCTTGGGTAAAAATTACACCCATTTCGCTAAGTTTTGAAATCAATGGACGGTTATGTTCAGCAATCGCATCTTTGATTAAAACATCACCTTGTGTCATTGCGGCCGCAACCATGAAAGTTCCTGCTTCAATTCGGTCTTGAACAACCGAATGGTTTGCCCCATGCATTTTTTCAACACCTTTAATAATAATTGTATCTGTTCCGGCCCCCTTAACATTTGCTCCCATTTTATTTAGGAGGTTTGCTAAGTCAACAATTTCTGGTTCACGTGCTGCATTTTCAAGTGTTGTTGTTCCGTCAGCTAGTGTCGCAGCAAGAATAAGATTTTGAGTAGCTCCTACTGATGGAAAATCAAGGTAGATATGAGCTCCTTTTAATTTATCAGCTTTAGCTTCAATATAACCAGCATTTTGAGTAATCGTTGCTCCCATTTGTTCAAAACCGCGTAAATGTAAATCAATTGGTCGAGATCCAATGGAACATCCACCAGGCATTGATACGCGTGCTTGTCCGTTGCGGGCTAAGATTGGTCCCATAACAACGATTGAGGCACGCATTTTGCTGACATACTCATATGGTGCAGTTGTTTTTATTTCTGAATTTGATTTAGCAATAATTTTCTTTGCTTCCTGGTCAAAGCTAATCGCAGTACCAAGATGATTTACCAAATTATTCATCATAAAAACGTCACTTAAAATAGGGACATTAGTAAGTACAACCTCACCCTCACTAGCAAGTAATGTTGCTGCAAGAAGAGGAAGAACGGCGTTCTTTGCTCCTTCTATTTCAACTTCACCTTGAAGTTTTGTTTGCCCACCTTTTACAATTATTTTATCCATCATTTAAATCCTATTTTTCCTCTAAATTTTATTTTATATTTTTAGATTATAACATAAAAGTACTTTCCATTTTTCTGAAATATTTCACTCTGTTTATTTTTTGATGTATTTTTGTATTTCAGAAATTAAGTATGAGGGAGCAGTGAATACTCGCTCTCTACAGTTAAAATGGGGGATTTCACCCGATATAGTCAATGTAACATAACCAATTCTTTCAGCAATAATACTTCCAGCTGCATAATCCCAAGGCTGAAGACTACTGAAATAACCGATTATCTTCCCTTCCAGAAGCTGACCATAGCTGATACCTGCACTACCAATGATACGAACCCCTAAAGTTTGATGGCTTAAATCTAACAAGCCTCCACTATTAGATCTATACATGTAACTATTAACTCCAAGCAAACTTTGAGCCAAAGGTCTTTCTTTGAGTTCCAATTCTTTTTGATTACAAAAGGCTTTGTGGCTATCACACCAATAAAGTTTATCCTTCATTACATCTAGGATCAGACCAAATTTACCAACACCATACTCATAATAAGCAAGCATCACGGCAAAATTATCTTTTTGAACAATAAAATTTGTTGTTCCATCAATTGGGTCTAAGACCCAGAGATGCGGAATTTCTGAATCGAACTTTATTTTTTCTTCGTCTTCTTCGGCTAAAATCTTATCTTCCGGGAAATGATGGAGAATATTGGCTACAATTTGCTCTTGGACTTCTTTGTCAAAATTTGTCACTAAGTCATCATAGCGAGTCTTTTCAGTAATTTCGAACGGAGCAGCTATATTTTCTTTTAAGAAATTTCCAGCATCTCTTACCCAATCTTTAGCTAATTCAAGCCTTGTCAGCACTGACAAATCTTTTTCCACTAGCTTTTACCTCCTTGACTGCATGATAAAGTGAGTAACCACTGCTTAGTTCAAAATCACGTCCAAGCTGTTTTTCTTGCATTTTTGAGGGAACAATCTTTTTGAAAGCATTATAGGATTCTAGAAAAACTTCTTTTTCAACTTTGCTTTCATAAAATTTTTCAACTTGATTGAAAAAAGAGAGCACTTCTGTCATTTCAGTAGTACTCCAACTTAAATCAAGAGGATAATTATAATTTTCTTTCATGTTTCTCCCGCCCGTTCAGGCTAAAAAATCTATAAAATTCAGCAAAATTCACTGACAGAATTGTTGTCAGTAAATTTTGCTGCCTAAATCTTAATCTATTGTACTTAACATTTCTGCTCGACGATATTCACGTGGCAAAAATGCACGAATTTCATCCTCGTTAAAGCCAATTTGCAGGTGTTTTGAGTCAGTAATAATTGGACGTCTTAATAAATTTGGAAATTCTGTTACCAAGTCTAATAATTCATTAATAGTCAAATTATCAACATCCACAGCCAATTTTTGAAAAACTTTTGACCGTGTCGAAATAATATCTTCTGTTCCATTTTCCGTTTTCGTCAAGATATGACGCAAATCGTTTGTTGTCATCGGTTGTGTCAAAATGTTGTGCTCTACAAAGGGAACCTTATGGCTTTGCAACCAAGCGCGCGCTTTACGGCAACTGGTACATGATGGCGACAAATATAAATCAATCACAGTCCTATTTCCCATCCTTTTAAAATTATCAGTAAGTTTATTTTTCTCCTCATTGGATAAAAACTAATTTACATCTGCTAAGTATTATATCAAAATTAATATCGCAAAAAAAGTAACGTAATGATTTTTAGTAATTATTTTCTTCTAAAAATTACGAAATCACTCATTCATTTCTTCAAAAGTTTCTTGTAAATCTTCAAAATCAAGCAAATAAACTTCATAATTAGTGCTTTGTTTCATTTTTTCGACCATATATTTTAATTTTGTCTCATTTTCTTCATCGTAAAAAACAAAAGCTCCTTCGGTGTTTTCCAGTATAAAATCATTGTACTGACGGAATTGGCTTGGACTTTCATACGTTTCAAAAGCGTATTTCACAAAATCTACTTGCTTGAAAGCTGCCAACTTAACTTGATTACTTTCGTTCCAATTTTGGCCATGTGTTTCAAAAGAAAAAATTGTCCCAATTTGAAAGTCATAATCTGTCTGAAGTTCCTTTGCTACTTCCAACGCCCAGTATTCAAAACCCAAATTACCTGTAAAAATAATCCAACGAAGTCCTTCCTCCAAAAAATTGATTAATTTTCTTCTAATTGTTTTTTTTATTATTGATACTTTTATGTCTTTTTCATTGAAAATACCTAGGTCAAAACTTGTATAACCCATGATTAGTAGTGAATTCATAAATATTTTCCCCTTGTAAAATTTATGTTATAATAGACATTATATAACTAACTGAGAATTTTATAAAGGTAGAAGACAGAATGGTTAATTATCCTAATGGAAGGTCGCGAGCTTACAGCACTGTTCCTAAGAAAAAAAAATTACTGACAGAGCTATCAGTAACTAAAAAAAGCACCTCAAAAGCCAAAGGGATGGTTGCCTTTGGGAAGCGAGGAATGAATTTTGAAGCTGAAATTAATGCAACAAATGAGTATTATCTTTCGCGCGGACTTGCAGTTATCCACAAAAAGCCAACACCAATCCAAATCGTTAAAGTAGATTATCCACAAAGGAGTCGTGCAAAAATTACAGAAGCTTACTTTAGGCAAGCATCAACTACTGACTACTCTGGAGTCTATAAAGGTCACTACATCGATTTTGAAGCAAAAGAAACACAGCAAAAAACTGTTTTTCCTCTAAAGAATTTCCATGAGCATCAAATTGTTCATATGAGTAATGTTCTCGCTCAAGGGGGAATTGCTTTTGTCCTCTTGCACTTTGCAAGGCTAAATGAAACATATCTTCTTCCATCTTCGTGTTTGATTACTTTTTATTACGAAAAAGGCGGTTTAAAGTCAATTCCATTTTCTCATATTCGCGAAAATGGCTATAAAATTGAAACGAACCACATTCCTAGAATTCCTTATCTAGAAATTGTGAATAAACTTTGTGAGGTACAGTAAAATTTCTACTAAATCTAAGAAAAATAAACAAAAAAAACGTACAAAACGCGGTTCCGCCAAATCTAAAATGTGGACGGCAGTAAAATTATTTTTAATTGCTTTCTTTTCATTAATTATCCTAGCCTTAGCCGCTGGGGGCGCCGTTTTCGTTTATTATGCTAAGGATGCACCTGCGCTCAATTTGGACAAACTTGAATCTAAACCTTCTACTAAAGTTTATGACTCTAGCGAAAAAGTAGTGGCAACTTTGGGAGCTGAACAAAGAAATCTTGTTAAAACCGATAATATTCCAGTAATGTTGGTTAATGCGGTTACTTCTATTGAAGACCATCGTTTCTTCAATACTCGTGGAATTGACCCCATTCGGATTGCTGGTGCTTTTGTTAATAATTTTAAAGGTGGTTCTTTAAACGGCGGTTCTACACTTGATATGCAGCTCATTAAACTATCGTTCTTCTCAACCGATGAATCAGACCAAACTTTAAGTGTTAAAATTCAAGAAGCTTGGATGGCCTTAAAATTAGACCAAAAATGGACCAAGGAGCAAATTTTTACAGCGTATGTTAATAAAGTTAATATGGCAAACGGTTATTATGGAATGGGAACTGCTTCCCAAGCCTATTATGGTAAAGATTTAACTGAGCTTTCAATCGCTCAACTTGCCCTACTTGCTGGAATGCCGCAAGCTCCTAATACTTACAATCCATATACTAACCCTACTTCTGCTAAATGGCGCCGTGATATGGTTATCCGTGCAATGCGTCGTTATGATAAAATTACAGCGGAAGAAGAAAAGAAAGCACTGGCTACCCCAATTGATGATGGGCTTCAAACTTTAAAACCAAGTGTAACAATTCCAAGTTATGCTGATAATTTCCTCAAACAGGCAATTGCTCAAGCTAAAACTTTGGCTGGAGATGATATTTTGACTGAGGGAGCTAAAATTTATACTACTCTTGATACAACAGCCCAACAAAATCTATATAATATTGTTAACACTGGCGACTATATCACTTATCCAGATGATACAATGCAAGTTGCTTCAACTGTTACCGATGTCAAAACAGGTGCTGTAATTGCACAAATTGGCGGTCGTAATCAACCAAGCAATGTTACTTTTGGCTTTAACCAAGCCGTGCAAACAGACCGAGATTGGGGTTCGACCATGAAGCCAATTGTCGACTACGGTCCAGCTTTTGAAAATAATATTTATACTTCAACTAATAATTATGTTTCCGATTCCCCAACTACTTATCCAAATGGAACGCCTTTAAAAAACTGGGATAATACTTATTTTGGTTCAATGACTGTCAAAAGTGCCTTAGCACTTTCTCGTAACATCCCAGCTGTTAAAACTTTAATCAATGTTGGACTAGATAATTCTAGTAAATTTGTTAACGGTTTAGGGATTAATTTGGACCCTATGCAATATTCTAATGCTATTTCTAGTAATACTAGCACGAAAAACGGTGGAGCAAGTTCCGAACAAATGGCTGCTGCTTATGCCGCCTTCTCAAATGGTGGGATTTACACTAAACCTTACTATGTTTCCAAAGTTGTCTTTCCCGATGGTCGTACAGTTGAATACAAACCAGTTCGCTCACGAGCAATGCAATCTTCAACAGCATATATCATGACCAATATTCTTCAAAGTGTTTTAACTTTGCCACTTTCTGAATCTGTTGGTTCTTATGCTGCTGTTCCCGGCTTAGCAGCTGCTGGTAAAACTGGTACATCTAACTATACAGATAGTGAAATGACTCAAATTAATGAAAAATATGGTTCTGTTCCAGGTTTTGCTGGCTCAATGGTTTCTCCAGACGAAAACTTTGTTGGTTATACTCCTCAGTATTCAATGGCTGTTTGGACCGGTTATTCAAATCGAATGACGCCGATTTATGGTACAAGTACTCGAATTGCAACCAAAGTTTTCTCATCTATGATGACTCAACTTACTCCTGATCCTTCATCTGTTGCGACATGGACAATGCCTGAGGGTGTTAGTCAAGAAGGAACTGCTCTTGTCAAAACAGATAGTTCTGGTCAAACAATAAGTCAATCCTCCGCTAATGGTAACTAAATGAAAATTGAAAAAATTGTTAATAAAATTGCTCAGGAGAATACATATCTCCTGAGCAATTCTACTTCACATCTCATTATTGATCCTGGAAGTGATTCGTCAGCACTTCTTGAACGTCTTAAAATTACTGACAAAACACTCTCCGCCATTTTACTGACACACGCTCATTTCGACCACATTATGGGGCTGAATGAACTGAGAGAACATTTTCCTGATGTTCCTATCTATCTTCATTCAGCAGAAAAAGAATGGATGAAAAATCCTAAATTAAATGCATCACTCTTTTTCCTAGGAACTGCTGTGACTGGCCCTGAAGCTGATTATTTTTATGAAATTAATCAGTTTTACGATATTGATGCTTTCAAGTTTCAAGTGCTCGAAACGCCGGGACATTCTATTGGTGGAGTAAGTCTGCTTTTTACATTGGAAAATGAGTTTTTTGTATTTAGTGGGGATGCACTTTTTAAGAATGCTATAGGACGCTGGGATTTACCTACTGGAAATCAAGCGCAACTTTTAAAATCAATTCGTGAGCAACTCTTCACACTTGATGAAAATACTCAAGTCTTTCCTGGTCATGGTCCAAAAACAAGTATTGGTACTGAAAAACAAAATAATCCTTTTTTCCAATAAAAAAAAGTTACTGATTCTATTGTCAGTAACTTTTTTATTTAAATTCTAATTGTTTGTCCTGGATGAATCATGTCATTAATTCCAAATCCATTGAGGGCTGCTAATTGGTCAGCTGTCATACCATTTGCTGTGGCAATTGAATAAATACTATCTCCATTTTGAATTGTATAACGGTTTGAAGTCGTTGTGTTTGAAGTTGTTGCACTAGTACCTACAGTTACTTGCAATACTTGTCCAACTTGAAGCATTGAATTAACATCATAAATTCCATTGGCTGACATCAGTGATGAAACAGTCATTCCATATTGTTCCGCAATCGAATATAAACTATCTCCTGATTTGACGGTATAAGTAGAACTTGACGATACATTGGAAGTTGTATTAGTACTTGTTGTAGTTGTGCTAGCACCAGCAACTTGCAAAACTTCTCCTACATGAATATCGTTTGCATTTTCTAGACTATTTGCTGCCACAAGTGCATCAACAGTTGTACCGTATTGAGCAGCGATTGCTGATAATGAATCACCCTCTTGTACTTTGTATGTGCCAGCTGAATTTGTTGAGGCTGATGAACTAGTTGTAACAGCAGTTCCTCCTGATATTTCTCCTCCTTGGTCATAAACACTTAAACCAAGTTCAGAAATCACGCTATTCAATTTAGAAGCATAAGTTGGATCTGTGGCATAACGTCCTTCAAGCCAAGCTGTCGCATCTAGGTAAGAACTTGTATTTTCACGCCAAGCCCCAGAATAATATGATGAAGCACGTAACATTTTAGCTTGGGCAACACATGCGTCATAAACTGAGCTATAAGCTTGGAAGGGTTCAACAACATTTGTCATTGTTCCATTCAAATACTCTTGTGTTGGTAGATAAACAGGTGTACCAGAAGTGTATTTAACTCCAAAAATATTATTATAATTGCTTGCTAAGGCACTTTGTCCACCACTTGATTCTAAAATTCCTTGAGCAATCATTACAGATGGATAAAGTCCGTAGTCATTTGCCACTGGTACCGCAGCGTTAATAATTTCTTGAACGGATGCAGCTTGTGCTTTAATCCCACCAAGACTTGCCAAAGCAACAATTGACGCACCAAGCGCTAATTTATGTTTCTGTTTCATCGAGTCTCCTCTTTAATATTAGATAATTTTTTGACTAAAATATGCCAATTGTATTTTTATTGTTACTTACTAGTATAAAAATTTTCTGGCGATTTGTAAAGTCTTTTCTTTATTATTTTTTTAATTTCACATCATAAATTTTTTTTAGAGCCATGATTATAATATTAGGAGGCAAATTTTTTTATTTGAGCTATAATAAAGTAAAAGGAGCGAAAAAATGACTAAAATTTATGATAACATTACTGAATTAATCGGACAAACTCCAATTGTTAAACTTCAACATGTTCCAGCAGAGAGTGCTGATGTCTATGTCAAACTTGAAGCTTTCAATCCTGGTGGTTCTGTGAAAGATCGGATTGCCCTTGCAATGATTCGGGCGGCTGAGGCCGATGGACGTTTAAAACCTGGTGGAACAATCGTTGAACCGACTTCTGGAAATACAGGAATTGGACTCGCCTTCGTTGGCTCTGCTTTGGGTTACAAAGTTGTCATTGTCATGCCAGAGTCATTCTCACTTGAACGTCGCAAATTGATTCAAGCTTACGGGGCTCAATTAGTTTTAACACCCGCTAGTGGTGGAATGAAAGCTGCAATTGCTAAGGCAAAAGAACTCTCAGAAACAGAAGGTTATTTTCTTGCCATGCAATTTGAAAATCCCGCAAATCCTGAAATTCATGAAAAAACAACAGGAGCTGAGATTATTGATGCTTTTGGGCCAACTGGACTTGATGCCTTTGTGGCAGGTGCAGGGACTGGTGGAACGATAACAGGAGTTTCGCATGCCCTCAAAAAAGCAAATCCAACTATCAAAACTTATGTTGTCGAAGCTGATGAATCTGCTATTCTCTCGGGTGAGGCTGCTGGCCCACATAAAATCCAAGGTATTTCTGCTGGTTTTATTCCTGGGAATCTTGACACTAAATCTTATGATGAAATCATTCGGGTCAAAGGAGATGATGCCATTTTAACGGCTCGTCATCTTGGAGGAAAAGAAGGATTTTTAGTTGGAATTTCTTCGGGCGCAGCCATTTATGCTGCCCTTGAAGTAGCTAAAAAATTAGGTAAGGGTAAAAAAGTGTTAGCGATTGCTCCTGATAATGGAGAACGCTACTTATCAACGGCTCTTTATGATTTTGAGTCTGAAAAATAAATAATTTTCACTGACAGAAAGTAAAAAAGTTACTGACAGAAATTTGAGAAGATAAATCAGCTAAAAAGGTTGACAAAATTTTCTGATTTTCCTGTCAGTATTTTTTATCTAAAATACAAACAACATATTTTTATATTTCACTATTTTAGGGTAAAGTTATTTTGGGAGCGCTTTGCTCTTGGAAAATTTTAATAAGGAAAAAAACAATTTCATGAATAAATCAAAAATTTTTGCTTTCTCTGCAATTTCACTTTCTGCTGCCCTTTTACTGACAGCCTGTGGAAATTCTGTCAGTAAATCTGAAGATTCCGCTCAAGAAGCCAAATACAGCTTTGCAAGCAATATTTTAACCCTTGACACTAGCATGGCTGCTGACGTCAATTCCATTGATGTTCTTCTCAATGTTGATGCTGGACTTGTCCGTTGGAATCCCAAAGCGCAAGTTGTCAACGATTTGGCAAAATCAATTGACATTTCAAAAGATGGCAAAACTTATAATGTAACTTTGCGTGACGGTTTAAAGTGGTCAAACGGTGCTAAATTAAGAGCTGCTGATTTTGTTTATGGTTGGCAAAGAACCGTTGACCCAAAAACTGGTTCGCAATACGCCTATGCCTTAACACCTGTTGCTAATGCCAGCGAAATAATGACTGGCAAAAAGCCAGTTGATACTCTTGGAATTAAAGCTGAATCTGATAAAAAATTAGTCATCACTTTAGCAACACCTACTCCTTACTTCAATAAATTGCTAACACTTCCAGCTTATTATCCTGTCAATGAAGCTTTCGTTAAAAAAATGGGAAATAAATACGGAACAAGTTCAGACACCAGTCTTTATAATGGTGCTTTCAAATTTGTCAAAGGAAAAAATAATTGGACTGGTTCAAATGAAACTTTTTCAATTGTAAAAAATGATCAATTCTATGACGCCAAAAATGTTAAACTTTCTGGAGCAACATATCAAATTGTAAATAATCCTAACACCGCTGTTAATCTTTTCAAATCTGGAAAACTTGACGTCGCTAATTTGGCCACTCCGGAATTAGTTTCTGCAAATAAGAAAAATAAAGATTACAAAGCACTAACTTCACCAAGAATTGATGTTTTAGAATACAATCAATCTGGTAAAGTTCCCGAACTTTCAAACTTAAAAATTCGTCAAGCTTTAAACTTAGCGACAAATAGAAAAAACTTGTTAGAAATTGCGGCGCCAAGTTTTTCAATTACGAATACAGTGACTCCTAAAAAATTAGATCAAGCACCAAATGGAGAAGATTTCGCAACTTACGCTGCCCAACCTTATAAATATGATGCCACAAAAGCCGCTGAACTTTTTAAAGAAGGTCTAAAAGAATTAGGAAAAACATCCATTACTCTTGAACTTGAAGGAGCAAATGACAATTCCTTTGCCAAGGCCGCGGTTGACTATCTTAAAGGCAATCTCGAAAAAGATTTACCAGGTTTAACCATTAATGAGAAACTCGTTTCTTCAGCTCAACGTCAAAAAGATGCTCAAAATAATAATTTCCAAATTCTACTGACAAGTTGGGGTGCAGATTACAATGAACCCTCTGATTTCTTGATGAATTTTGTATCAGGAAGTACAATGAATCATGGATTAGTCAAAAACCCTAACTTTGATAAAGCCTATCAAGCAGCGACAACAGCTCCTGACGTTCTGTCAGCTGATAAACGTTATGCTCATTATAAAGATGCTGAAAATGCACTATATGAGGCCGCTAATGTCAATCCCTTAGCCACTGAATCTGTTTCTTTATTATTAAATCCAAAACTTAAAGGAATTTCAACTTATAACTCAGCCATGATTTTTGATTTACGTCATGCTGAAATCACTAAATAATAAAAAAATTTACTGACAGATTTTTGTCAGTAAATTTTTTTATTCTGTCAGTAAATTTTAAACTTCACGACGAACATGTCCTGGCTCAAAAAGTTGTCCCCAAGTCATTGTTCCTAAAACTTTCTTATTGATGACCTGATTTAAACGACTAATGCTCACTCCATCAGTACTTGTTGAGTCATGTAGAATAAATCCTCCGCCAAGATAGATAGCCGCATGTTGCTCATCCTCACTTGCATCGTCAGATGTAATTAATAAATCACCACGCGCTTTATCTGACCAATCTTCAGCCTCGCCAGTTTGAGCTAGCAAAGAGGTTGAAGCCGCAAATTGATAAACCAAAGATTGACCGCCTAACCGAAACATTTGAGCAATAAAACTCGAACAATCAAATTCATTGGCAGCTACCGAATCATCAGTGCGCCCTCCACCATAAACATATGGACTTTTCCCAACCAGTTTCATTCCTGATGAAATTGTTTTTTCAATCACTGAATTATCAGATTTCAATTGGCTGGCCACCGCTTCATAAGCTTTAACCACATCATCTTTACCCGTCTTTTTTGTGAAATAGTAATAATAACCATTAATTTTTTGTAATCCATAAACCATTTTTCCCGTTTGTGGACTGAAATAAACCATTCCACCATCCAAAGTCATCAAACCTGTCTTCATCACACCTGTTGTTGAATCAAAATAATAATTATTCCCATTAATTTTTTGAAGACCCGTTAATTTTTTTGACCCAGAGTAAGCATAAGTCTCATTTGATTTATTAACCAATTTAATCGTTGAAGCCTGAACATCTTTACTATGATATATTTTAAAGCCAACAAAGAAAATTAGAAATGCTAATAAAGCTAGAATAAGTCCTTTCCCTTGTTTACTCATTTTTTTAGAGCCATTTTTTTTATAATCTCTTGTTCTTTTTTCCATATCTACTTATACCACTTCAAATTTAATGATAACTTAATAATAACAATTTAAGATTTGGATAAGAAAAGCGATTTGAAATTATCTTCAAATCACTTTTATAAAATATTTAACCACTTACTTTTTCTAATTCTTGATAAATTTGTCGAAAAACAGTCAAAAATTGTTCAACTTCAGCCATATTATTTGTTGAATCAAGAGAAATTCTGACCGCACTTGTTGCTAATTTTGAAGGGACATTCATCGCAACTAAAGTTCCAGCCGCCGCATTTTTCTTTGAAGAACAAGCTGAGGTTGTCGAAATATAGATTTCATGTTGTTCAAAAGCGTGAACAACAACCTCACCTCTAACCCCACGAATCCCAAAGGTCAAAATGTTAGGAGCAAAATTCTCCACTTTACTAAAAACATGTACTTTTCGATGCTTTTCTAACTCTTCTAAAATCACCTGCTTCATTGCTCGTACTTTTTGACGTTTAAAGTCATCATCATCTAAAGCTAACCGAAGGGCTTTAGAAGTCGCAGCAATTCCAGCTAAATTTTCTGTAGTCGAACGCCAATTATGCTCTTGACCTCCCCCATGTAAAAGCGGAGTCAATCTTTTCCCTTTTTTTGCAACAACAATTCCCACACCACGTGGCCCATGAAATTTATGAGCAGATAAAACCGCGAAATCTACCCGCTCTGTCAACCAAGCCTCTATTGGAATTTTACCAATGGCCTGTACTGCATCTACATGAAAAGAAATTGTTGGCTTATCAGCAAGTAGGTCAGAAATTTCGTCAATCGGTTGAATGGTTCCGACCTCATTATTGACTGCCATGATTGAAACTAAAATCGTTTCATCTCTAATCAATTTTTCAAGCTCAGAAACAATAACAAAACCATCCCCATCAACAGGTGCAAAATCAACTTCAAAACCTTGCGTTTTTAACCATTCTGCTGTATTTTTTACAGCTGGATGCTCTACATTAGAAACAATGATGTGATTACCATAAGGACGCTTTTCAAAAGCGACACCTTTTAAAATCCAATTATCTCCTTCAGTCCCTCCACTTGTAAAAAATATTTCTCGTGAATCGACTCCCAACAGTTCAGCAATTTGTCGTCTAGAAGCCTCTAATAATCTCGTCGCTGTTGTCCCCAAACCATGTAGACTTGACGGATTTCCCATAATTTTTGTTGCAACATCTGTATAAGTTCGTAAAACCATTGGATTAACTGCTGTTGTAGCAGAATTATCAAAATATATCATTTTTTATCCTTAATATTTAAAAATCAATCTTATTTTAACACAAAAAATACCGAAAAGTTTGACTAAAATATAAGAATGATGATTAAATTACCATAAAAAACTTTTGACATTCGCTATTTCTGTCTATTAAATCTTTTGACAATTCGCCGATTTCTGACGATTGAATAAAGATATACCAAAATAAAAATGAGCAACCAAGTAATAGTAAAACTCCAAATATGATGTTGCCACGAACTGTCGAGAATCCAAGCATTAACTAATAAGTAAACCCAGGCCAGCAAATAACTCGCTAAAACTTGACTAATAAATTCAAGCAAGGCAATTGTGACATATTCATCTATCAATTTAGACATGGCCCCCTGAACAAAACCATAAACAAGAATTAGAGTCATTGATTCAAAATTAATTTTTCCACCAAAATACAAAGTAAGCAAGACTCCACATACTATAGCAATGAAGGCACCTTTGAGTCCCGAAATTACATATTTCATTTTTTAGCTCCTTCTTTCAACTTCTTGTTGATATTTGCCAAGTATCTACGACTGACAGGCAACTTTTCATCTCCAATATAAAGCAATACTCCGTAAACAAAGTCTGTTTCCAAGCGCCTTATTTGTTCAAAATTAACCAGAGTATTTCTTGATATTTTAATAAAATTCAAAGCCAATTTTTTCTCATAAAAATAGAGAGGAGATCTTACTCTTATCACTCCATCCGTCATATGGAAATCTAGATAATTTTTTTCTGATTTTAAATATAAAATTTCTCTGATATTAACAATCTCAAAACCTTTATTTGTTGCCAAATAGAGTTTTTCGTTATCTATAGAAGACAAATCTTCTAAATGATATTCTTTTACAATAGCCGAAAATTCTTCTTGCCTTCGAGCAACAATGACAATTTCCGCTTCTTCTATATTAGGGTCAATTTGTTTTTTTAATTTCACTTTTTCATTATATAAATAAATACTCACTTAAACAATTATTTAACTGACAAAAGCTAAAGTATTTAGGCCTTTCTTCGATAAACTAATAGGGCTAAGAGACAAATCAAACCGACACTTAAAGATATTCTTGACCAATTTGGAACGACTGTATAGTTGGAAGTTAATGTATGGTTTAAATCAGAAAGTAACTGAGTGAGGAAAAAATTGTCAGCAATCTTACGAATTCCTCCTGAAAGTTGTGCTAACGGAATCATCATTCCTGAAAAGAAGAAGGAAAGAAACATCAGAGGCATAGCAATCGCACTTGCTGTTGCCGTGTTTTTAGCAAGAAGTCCAATAATCATTGCTAATAAACAAAATGGAATTGAATATAAATAAAGTTTTAGATAAAAAAGAATTAATAAACTCAACTTAGGAAACTCATAATCATAAGCATAATGAGCAACTACTAGAATAACAAGCGTTGAGCAAAAAATAATAATCATAAAACTAACAATTTGTGCAATAATATAAAATAATTTTTTTATTCCTCTTTGGACAAATAACTGATAAATTTTTCCAGACTGATAGTCAGCAATTTGTACTGACAGTGAAGTCAAACTAGCTGAGAGAACACTATATAATAATATTGATGCAATATTATTTTCAATATAATGTGGTATGCTTTTTCCAAAACTTGATGAAAAAGCAAACATTAAAAATAAGGGAAAGATAAACACAAAGAAAATTTGTGAAGGATTCCGATAGCGTAAACGGAGTTCAAATGTAAAATATTTTAGAAATTTCATGATAATAGTTCCTCCAAGTTGATACGGTAAGTCTTTTGATATAAAACAAGTTCTTTATTGAATTCAATGATGGCTTGTTCTCCCAATTTCTTTGGTAATTTGTACTGTTTTTCTTTTAGTTTATAGGCTTCAAATTCTGGAACTTCTACTAAAAATTCAACAAAAGAAAATTCTTCTTGAATTAAATCTGATTTTTGTAAATCTGCAATAATTTTTCCATCTTTAAGAATGATAAATCGGTCGCATAATTGCAATGCTTCTTCTAAATAATGGGTTACCAAAAGTAAAGTTGAATTTTTCACTTTCAAATTTGAAGATAAAAATTTAAAAAGCTCTCCTCTGCTCTCACTGTCAAGACCCGTTGTAATTTCATCCAAAAAGAAATATTCAGGACTATTTTGTAGTGCAGATACCAAAAAGAGTTTTTGTTTTTGACCACCAGATAAATTTGAAAATCTTTGCTTTAAATAGGATTCCATTTTAAATTCTTTGACCAGTTTTAAGCCATATTCTTTAGATTGTTCATCATTTGAAAACAAAGCTAAAACTTCACTGACTAAAGCATCCGGAGGTAAGGTCATATTTTGCATGATATAACCAGTATTATTGGAAGTCGGTTTCATTTTGCCATATTCAATTTTTCCTGAAGAAGCCTTGACATTTCCATTAATAATATTCATTAATGTTGATTTTCCAGCACCATTATTACCTAATAAAGCAACCTTATCGCCAGCTTTTAATTCAAAACTGATATCATTTAGCACTTGATTGTTACCATAGGATTTTTTTATATTTTTTATTTTCATATTGCTATTTTAACTCAATCTATCAAAAGTACTGACCAAAAGTCTGGGATAAATTAAGCAATTTTAGGGATAAAAAAAATAAGAGTTTTTCTCCTATTTTTTGGAATTTATATTATAAGATTTACGGTATTGATTGGGAGCAAGTCCATAGCGTTTTTTAAAAGATTTTATAAAATAAGGAGTATTCATCATTCCAACGGCACGCGCAATTTCAGAGATTGCTTCATTTCCTTCAAGCAATCGCATTCTTGCTTGCTCAAGTCTTATTCTTGTCAGTTCTTGCCGTGGAGTTAGTCCTTTTATTTTTTTATAAATATGGCGAAGATAAGACGAAGAACCATGAAGTCTTTGTCCAAGCTCCTCAAGACTTAAATCCTCATCATAATGATTTTTTAAAAGTAAATCAATCTCTTCTACCCAAACCTCATTTGGTACAATTTTATCCATTGGTCGACATCTTTTGCAAGGACGATAACCTTCTTCTAAGGCTTGCTCGGCTGCTTGAAAAATACTGATATTCTCTCTTTTTGGTAGTCTAGAGACACAGGAAGGTCGACAAAATATTTTGGTCGTTGTTACGCCATACCATAATTTATTATCAAAGTTTTTATCATTATTTTTAATGATTTTCCAAGTTTCGTCAGTAATTTCCAAATGAAAACTCCAATTATTTTTTAAAATGTGCTTGCTCAAGTGTCAAAAGAGCTTTTTTCTTCTCCAGTCCACCAGCGTATCCTGTCAAGGAACCATCGGTCCCCACAACTCGGTGACAAGGAATAATGATTGAAAGTGGATTATGTCCAACTGCTCCACCAACTGCCTGTGACATATTTCTTTTTTTCTCTTCATTGGTCTGAAGGAGATTTGATATTTCTTTATAAGTAATTAGACTACCATAGGGAACATCACTTAATATTTTGAGTACTTTTTTTCTAAATTCCGTTACTTCTGGTTTCAATTTTATTTTTTTAAAATCAGGGTTTTCTCCTTTAAAATAAGCGTCCAACCATTCTATAGTATTAATAATTGGAAGACTCTTATCCTCTTTTGCCTGATTTAAATCATAATTGGCCGCAAAGTATTTTTGCTCTTTAAACCACACTCCTAATAAAAAAGTTTCATCACTTAAAAGCATTATTTCTCCTAAAGGTGACTGATAGTTTTTTTTAGCTAACATTTTTCCCTCCTCTTCGTTCCGACTTTTTATATTCAATAGTATAACAAAAAAATAAGGCAGAAAACATCACTATTTGGCTTTTTCATTTTTTGAATATCATTCTTGATAAATGATATAATATTAAAAAATAAATTAAGGGTCTGACAATGAAAGCAATACTAAGCAAAGCACTCCCAGATGATTATGAGCAAATTGCTTTTGTTCATTATAAAGCCTGGTTAGAAACTTACACCGGACTTCTCCCAGAAAGTTTCTTAAAAAACAGAACGCTTGAATCAAGCATTAATATTTTTAAAAATAATCTTTGTTCAAATACAGTGGTTGCCATTGTTGAAGGCAGAATTATTGGTTTTTGCGGCTGGGGTCCTCTTCGGAATAATTCTTTTGAAGAAAACTTTGGTGAAATTCACGGAATATACTTACTTGACTCCTATAAAAAGCATAAAATAGGTCGAAAAATGCTTGAATTCGCCTTAGAAGAACTTTCAACAGAGAATTATCCAAAAGTTGGTCTGTGGGTACTAAGTAGCAATGAAAATGCCATTCACTTTTACAAGGAACTTGGTTTTTCTGACACAGGAATTGTTAAGGAAGGAAATTTAGGGGAAATTATCACTGAATCATTTTTTACAAAGGAAATCTAAAAAAGCATATGCCGGGATATATTTTTTATTTTAATGACAGACAAGAAAAAAACACCGTAAAAATACGGTGTTTAATGCTTAATAGCTCTAATTATTTAACTGCGTCTTTCTGATATAAATATATTTGATTTTCATAAAGTATCCTAAAACATTGATACATAAGCCTTAATAGATTTAGAACATTTTCAAAAAAACGTCATATTTATATAGAAGTTTAAGACTTGTGCCCCTTTTGTGCCCCTTTTATTTTATGGTTCTTGCTGGACTCGAACCAGCGACCAAACGGTTATGAGCCGTTAGCTCTGACCAACTGAGCTAAAGAACCAAATCTCTGTATTATTGATCACTTTCTTTTGCATTTTCTAATTCATCATCAAGCTCTTGAAGAAGTTTTCTTCTCTTATTTCTTTGTTTAAAAGATTCTATTAAGAGGAGACCGAAAATAACCATTGCACACAACACCACCAGGCATTGATAAAAATCTACGGTAGAATCTAAATAAAATATATCAACAATAATAAATGCCACACCAAAAAATAAAAATAAAATTGATACTATTATATTTCTTTTTACATCATCATCATCCATCAAATTTCTCTCCTTATTACCTAATTATGTAGTAAAGTTTTATTATAATTCCAATCCCATAAATTTTGCTTTTGATAACTTAGTGAAGTTATCAAGCTTAACCTTGAACTTTTTCACTACCTATTCAATTATAATGGGATCAACATTTA
Organism: Lactococcus sp. KTH0-1S; assembly: GCF_052544945.1. NCBI lineage: Bacteria > Bacillati > Bacillota > Bacilli > Lactobacillales > Streptococcaceae > Lactococcus > Lactococcus sp. KTH0-1S. The sequence continues at coordinate 462,470 of NZ_CP195165.1, read as the reverse complement.
CTGTTTCAATCTTTTTTGGGGATTTCTCCCTTTAAATATTTGCTAAGACACTAAACGGAGACATTTATATTATAGCATATTATAGATTTAATACATTATAGGTAAACGTATTCAAAAATTTGACTATTGTTATTTTTTCTGATAATATTATAAAAGTTATTGCAAGTTAATCTAGTTTTATACTATATTATTCATACCTTGCTCTAATCACTTTTCGGCACTGGCTTATGCTAGTGCTTTTTTGATATAAAAAATGCCTCATAAGGGGGAAGAGGCATTTAAGAAAAATTTTATAACAAGCTTCTCATGGATGAAGAAAGCTCAAGGAAATAAAATATCAGGATGATTTATTATAGCGCTATCATTATTTTTTGTCAAGAAAAAAGCGCCCCAGTTAGGAGAGGAACGCTTAGGAGTCTTTATGAAAAAGTATATTTTTGGAATATAAAAATTATATAACTTTCCATTTCCGTTGTAAAGAAAAACGCCCTCGCTTTGGAAAAGGGCGCTTTATCTCTCCCGAAATACTTAGTTATTTGTACTTGTATTTGGAATAGCATTTACGATAAGGGTATTATACTAATTTATCTTAAGAAAAACAGTAACATTTATTAACAAAAAAAGACCCCCAATTAAGGGGGATCAGTGTTAGAAATTTAATTATAGCAAACTTCTTAACGAGAGCAAAGAAAAACGCCCTAGAGCCAATATTATTTCTTTTTCCTGTAATCAAAAGCAAGACCAAATAACAATCCGATACCAATACCCATAGCTAAGTTATGAAAAATAATCCCAAATGCCACCCCTAAGCACAAACCTGTTTCGATTCCTAATCCATCACTACCTTTTTTCATAAGCTGTTCCTCTCTTTACGAAAATTATATCATAATAATGGCAAAAGAAAAACGCCCCGGAGGGCGCAGGATTATCTTGATAAATTAAAGCCAATCCCAAATAGTAGTGCTGATATAAGAACAACGACAATTATACTTACCCATACCCATGTTTTTTCTTTTCCACCAAGTATCTTTCTCATTCCAACGAATAGTACAAAGATAAGAAGTGACATTATTACAAGATATATACTTCCTGCTTCCATAATATACCCTAATTTCTTATCACTAGGATTACTTACATCGTTAAAAATAGTTCCTAATAATTGAAGAGAACCCATCATTGCAAAAGATATTGCAGTAAATATTCCAAGTATGGCTATGAACTCTGAATAAATTTTTGTTTTAATACCTGAAGCTTCAGAAGCAACTTTGCTTGCTTCTGAAGCCATTTCTCTAGCTTCAATCATATTATTACTTATAAATTCTCTTTGAATACAAGCTAAATTAACATGTTTTTGAAACTTACCGAATACCTCTATATTGTAACTATTACCATTGTCCTCAAGTTCCTTCTGAATTCTTTGAAAACTTGGTTCAGAAAGCGGCACATCATCCTTAAAAAATCTTTTAACTTTTTCAATTGCTTCATCGTCATATTCATAAATACATCTAGAAATCACATCATATCGTGTCATGATACTGGAAGCACGTTGAGAAATCGTCGCCATTATATTTGCAAGATTTTCTTTACCTGGTTCATTTGCGATTGTATTCAGAAGTACAACCAAGAATTTTTCGTTAAGATTAGCCATTTTTTATTTCCATATTTGGTATTTTGAATTTTTCTCAAAATATTGTTTTATTTCAGAGTTTGAATAATCATTAGCACTATGATACACAATCTTAGCTTCTTCATTTTTCCATAAATCCTGCTCATGAGTGAGATCAACAAGTTTCCATGCGTTCATTGACAGTAACTTAGAAATAGTATTATCTATAAAAGATTTAATATTTTCGTCTGCAAAGATTTTTGTATCTATTTTTTGCGGTTCATTAATTGTCCAGTCCCCATCATTAATGTCAATATTAGGGGCAAAATCATCTATTGGGGCTGAACCATAATCTTTATAAGCTGAGTATACTTCTCTCATGACTGGCCCATAATTCCATTTTGAGAAGTCACCTTTTATAATTGGGGACTCAAATTCCACTAAAGTTGCAGCTTGTAAAAAGTATAATATTTTTTGTAAATGAAGGTTAGTAATAACTTGATTGTGTTTATGTGCATGTTCGATAACATAATTAGCAACTGCCATTGGACTTTGTGACTCTATAGTTGTCATTTCACTACCTCCTCTATTCTATTTTATCATTTTCAATTGTAAACTGTATTATTTTACTATTTTTCACTCTAATTGTCAAACGTAAACAAAAAAACACCCGCCGAAGCGGGGTTTATTTATTTTCTATACCTAAAGTAACTCATTGCACTGAAGCTCAATCCGATACAAATACCAAGCGCCATATTATGAATGATATAGCCGTATGATAATCCTATAAATAGCCCTAAAATAACACCTATTACTGCCTTCTTTTTCAAATTTTTCATAAATCTCATCCTATTCCGTGTATGATAATAATCTCGAATATATTATATAACAGTTAGGGCAATTATAAAATCGTACTAAAGTATGATTTTTGAAATAGACATAATAAAAGCCCTGACCGAAGTCAGAGATTATTTTCTTAATTTCTAAGAATCACAACATGTAAATTTTGGATATTGTTCACAACCTACGTGATATCGGTATAGCTTTATGCCACAAGTGGCAGAAATGAAAATTTTCGTTGTTGTTATTGAGGTAGTAAAAATATGTTACACCCCTAAAGTTTGGGATAATTAGGCTTACCCATTGTCTAAACTTTGCTAGTTATTGCCATCACTTTTTTCTGAAACCAATAATATCTTTTACTCTTTTTTCAGTAAAACTACCTGAGGTCGCATTTTACGACTCTAGTCAATCAACCGATTAAATTTGTTATGGGTTTGGGCCATAACTAAAACAAATGGGTCAAAGCCTTTTGTTTTAGGTCAGCGCACTTTTGCGCTCTCCTAATTAGGAAGATACACTTTTGTATTATCCTCAACTATCAGAAATCTAGGAAAGTTCATATCATCCATGAGGGAGTATTTGGAAGTGCAGACTATATTCTAAATGAGTTTAAGTCACTGAGAATTATTTTTAATCTTTATTTCTATAAACTGCCTCTAATAAATAGCCGTCTAAATCTAAGATGTAACAAGAATAATAGTTATCATTCTGACCCTTAGATTCTCCGATACTTTTACCACCAATGTTTAGAGCTAATTGATAGAAATCATCAACTTGTTTTTTATCTTGAGCTGAAAAAGCAAAATGAAATCTTTTCGGAATGCCTTGGCCAATCCAAATATAATCTTTTTTATCATAGAATTTCACACCGTTAACATCACTACTAAAACCATTAATTCCTAATGCTGATAAAAGCGGTCTGTAGAATTCCTTTGATCGATTCAAATCTTTTACTGTAATATCAATATGATCTAGCATAACGATCTCTCCTAACATTCATAAAAATAGTAAAGTCATTATATCATAACCCACTCGACTCCACTTGAGAGATTAGAAATAGTAAAACCGCCAAGAGTTGTCTCAGCGGTTTTTTTATTTAAAAAGTACACTCCTATTATATCATTTTTCTTTCGTCTATTCTCCATATTCTTTACGAAGCCATGCTCTATATTTAGTTTCTTGGAGCTATACTATAAAAGTGGACAGAAAATTGTGTGTTATAATCTGTCTATTAAGACACAAAAATGAAAGGACTTTTATGTCAGGTTTTAAACGTTACGACGAGGATTTCAAACAATCGCTCGTTAATCTCTATCAAACTGGTAAAACACAAACTGAACTCTGTAAAGATTATGGGGTATCTTCTTCTGCACTTGCAAAATGGATTAAGCAGTACTCTCAAGTGCGTCTTGAAGATAATACGGTGTTGACTGCTAAACAGATTCAAGAATTACAAAAAAGGAATGCCCAACTAGAGGAAGAAAATCTGATCTTAAAAAAAGCGAGTGCCATATTCATGCAAAACTCCAAATGAGATTAAAAGCCGTCTATCGACTCCGATTTGAACACACGACAGTTATGCTCTGTCGTGTTTTACATGTCAATCGTTCCACCTACTATAACTTCATAAACAAGAGGCCTTCGAAGCGTGAAGTAGAAAATCAACGCTTGAGAAAATTACTCCTTGAAATTTATATGAAAGCCAAGAAAAGAATTGGAACGAGAGCTTTTAAAATCATTCTTCTGCGTGATTATGGCGTTAATATTTCTGAAGGCCGTATCTTAAGACTTCTCAAGTCTATGACACTCCCTAAAATGTCAACCATCAAACCTCGTTTTAAATCAAATAAATCTCCTGTATTTTCTTCTGGTAATCTGCTTAAACAAGAATTTAACCCGAACTCCCCGAATCAAGTTTGGACAACTGATTTCACTTATATCTCTATAGGACCTAAGCGACATGTTTATCTCTGTGCTATCCTTGACCTCTACTCAAGGAAATGTATCGCGTGGAAAGTAAGTGATAGGATTGATGCCAAACTCGCCTGTGACACCTTAGAAACAGCTATAAATAAGAGGAAGCCTAAGGAACCAATTATCTTTCATTCGGATCAAGGAAGCCAATTTAAATCAGCTTCCTTTAGAAAGTTATTAGATGAGCATCAATTGCTTGCTTCTTACTCCAAGCCTGGATATCCTTATGATAATGCCGTCACCGAGGTCTTTTTCAAGTATCTTAAACAACGAGAAATTAATCGCAGAACTTATCACTCCATTCAAGAAGTTCAACTCTCTTGCTTTGAATACATCGAACAATTTTATAACAATTATAATCCTCATTCCGCCAACAATGGTTTAACTCCAAATCAGAAAGAAGAAAATTATTTTAAGAAAATATAGCTCATTTTGTGTCTAAATATTTGACATTAGTCCAAGATTTGAGTGACCGAGAAATAGAGATATTAGACGAAATAATTGAACAAAATAATTTGTCCAAATCTGTAAGAAACGATTATAACGAAATGGGCTATATTTTCGTTTCTAAGCGTGGTATTCCGTTGCAGACAAACTCCTTTAACCTTGCAATTAAAAGAGCAAATTCTCGCCTTAAATCGCCAATAAACAAGAATCTATCAAGCCATATCTTCCGTCATACATTAATAAGCTATCTGGCAGAAAACAATGTTCCCCTCAAAGCAATTGTCGATAGAGTAGGGCATAAGGATGGTGGTAAAACAACAACTGCTATATACACTCACGTTACCGAAAATATGAAGTCTTCGATAATAGATATACTAAATAAAAAGAACTGAGCCTTTGCCAGTTTTTTTATTTTGTGCCCCTTTTGTGCCCCTTTTTCATTTTAGAAAAAAACAAAAAGTACCACGAACTAGCGTGATACTTGATGTTTTATAGCTATAATTATTTAACTGCGTCTTTCAATGCTTTACCAGCTTTGAATGCAGGAACAACTGTAGCAGCGATTTTGATTGCTTCACCAGTTTGTGGGTTACGTCCTTCACGAGCTGCGCGTTCGCGAGTTTCGAAAGTACCAAAACCGATCAATTGAACTTTTTCACCTTTTGCAAGGAATTCAGTTACAACTTCACCAAAAGCATTAACTGCTTTTTCTGAATCTTTTTTAGTCAATCCTGTTTTTGCTGCAACTTCAGCGATAAGATCTTGTTTGTTAGCCATTTTAGAAATGTCCTCCATTTGTTTTTTACCTTAAACATAGGCAATTTTCATTTTAGCAAATCTTAGCTCAGTTTGCAAGTCAAAATGCCATTTTAATGCGTTTTTCAGGCTTTTTTCATGAAATCAAAGACAAAATTCCCTTTACCTAAATCAATTTGATTTGCTTTAATATAAAGATTACCTGATACATTTATTTTGGACAAATTAATGACCACTTGATTTTTCTTACTTTCAACTTGAACAAAGTCTGGCAAGTCGTATGACTTAACGATTTGTAGAACTTCCGAAGTTGGTAAACTCAAACTTCCAGCAGAAATATTTTGGACAGATAGACTAATTGAACCATCTGAGAGCGCCAGAGGTTCAAAATAAATATAAAGTGGAATTTTAGTTCCAAAAAGTTTATAAGATGCTTCAAGAACTGCTTGTTGATTAGAAATATAAAACTTATAAGTCATTTCTTTAGTTTGATAGGTTTCTAAATAACTATTTATCAATTCATTAAGCTGCGAAGTCGTGCTCGTAATTTGAGCAACCTTTTGGTCTGAATGATTAGTTGATTTTTGATTGAGAACCGTTTGGTCTCTTGGGCTAGTTATGCGAATGGCAATAAACACAACTCCAGCTATATTCAGAGCCAAAAGAATAATAAAGAGCCATTTCCAAATAGGACGTTTTTTAAGACCTTCTTCTTTTTCAGTTTTTGGCTTAGTGGAATTTTTTGTTTTTGATTTTCTTGTTTGATTTTCGTTATTTTCCATTTTGCTTCTCTATTCTACAAGTTTCATTTCTTCTTTTACTTTAATCACTCTTGTGGCTGATTGACTGATTTTTTTAGCAAAGTCTGGGTCTGCTTTTGCCTTTTGCAAAACTTCTGAGATCATTTCTGGAATTTGTGTAGGCTCATTTGCTAAAACAAGGTCATTTCCTGCTGACAATGCTAAAACTGCCCTTTGACCAGGCGTCCATGACTGTACTTGGACAGCATTTGATAAATCGTCTGTAATAACCAAACCATCAAAACCTAATTGTTTCCGTAGTAAACCATCAACCATTTTGGATGAAAAAGCACCGGGAAGATTAGGGTCAATTTTATCATAAATAGCGGTTGCGGTCATAATCGAAGGTGTTCCTGAAGAGATTAAATCTTTGAAAATTTGAACAGATTCGCTATTGGAATTCGTTTGGTCATCTCTAACACCTGCACTGATATCTGTATTGCCTGTCACCGCTCCAAGCCCTGGAAAATGTTTAGCAGTTGTCAAAACCTTGGCTGCTTTCATGCCTTCCGTAAATGCATGAGCATGGCTTATGATACTTGCTTTATCATAAGCATATTGGCGACTCCAATAGCCAATTGGAGCATTTTGTGGAGCAAAGTCGGCAGATAAAACTTGGTCAGCAACTGGTGCTAAGTCAAAATTAACTCCAGCTGCGTAAAGTTCACTTCCCCAAGTTTGTGATTCCTTTTGTAATTTATCAGCTGTCCAACTTCCTTGAGTTAATCCATCAGGAATCTGTGAAAAACCCTGACCTTGGAGAACTTGAACATTTCCTCCCTCTTGGTCACAGGATATCAAGAGTTTGCGATTAGCCGGTGCTAAGCCTTGTAGTTTGTCAGTAATAGCTTTCATTTCTGGGACACTGAGATTAGAGCGACCAGTCAAAATAATACTACCTACTTGATACTTTTCAATCGCATCAAAAGTTGCCTGATTATAGTTACTTGCTGGCATTCCTGTCATAAATAACTGTCCAACTTTTTGTTCCAAAGTCATCTGCTCAATATTTTTATCCATATTTTTTGAAGAAGTTGAACTCCTTTTCGTTTCTGACAATTGACTTTTCTTTTTTGTTTTAGACGATTCTTGTTCGTTTAAATGTCCCGCCAAACCAAGAACTCCTGACAAAATTAATGCACAACCAAGAACAAGACCTAGAAAAACAACTGGTTTTGCTTTTTTCTTTAAGCGCTTAGTCATTTTTGGTTGACCTCCTTATAACTTGCAAATACTGCGTCAGCCATAATTTGATAACCTACGTTATTTGGGTGGAAATGGTCTTCTGTATAAAGTAAGTTATTGGAAACTGCATCGGATGTACTGCCAGATTCAACCGCTTGTTTATCTCCTGAACCCTTATAAAGTAAGTCATTGATTGGAATAAAATAAGTGTTCTTTTCTTGACTTACAACGCCGGCAGTCGCTGTATTCCAGCTATCAATCACATTCTGCATGACTGTAAGCTCAGGAAAATTAAGATAAAAAGGATTGTAAATTCCGAGAACATAAATCTGCGCTTTGGGATTGTCTTCGCGAATTTTATCTAATAATTTTTTCACTCGTGCTTGATAAAGTTCCTCTGGCTTAGTAAAATCTTTTTCTGTCATTGATGAGAGTTTACTGACATTATCACGAATGACTTTTAAGACGTCATTTCCTCCGATGGTAATCGTAATGATATCAGCCTTTTTTAAGCCGTCAGTAATTTTTTTACTTTTCATCATACGATTATAGATTTGAGTACTTGTATCTCCAGCTTTTCCAAAATTTTGACTACTGACAGAGCTATCTGTCTTATTCTCAATATCTTTGGCAAATAAAGGGACAAAACCACCTTGTCCTGTGGCATCTCCAACTCCTTCTGTCAGTGAATCTCCTAAAGCTGCATAAGTCAGATTTTTTGCTGACAGAGTTGAAACTTTTTTGTCAGCTGAAAATCGGTCCCCTGCCTTTGGAAAAACGAGCAAAAAGAAGCCCAAAATTAGCAAAATTGCCAGCAACAAGCCGGCAAATGTACGTATAAAATTTTTCATCATATTTTTAGATTTATCATTCATAATCAATCATAATTGCCCAAGCTCCAGGACCTGTATGAGTGGCAATTGTCGTGTTGGTATCTAAAATTGAAATAGGTTTTTCAACAAATTTTTGCAAAACTTCTTTCGCTTTTTGTGAAAATTCTAAACCTTGAGCATGAGAAATTCCAATTTCACGGATTTTACGTCCAGAACTACTAATAGAATCTGAAAGTTCTTCAAGCCATTTATAAAAAGTTTTACTTCCACGTCCACGTAAAAGAGTATTCAATTCGCGGTCTTTCAAAGTTCCAATGACGCGAACTTGTAAAAGACTTCCAAATAGTCCTGTCATTCGACTGACACGACCACCTTTAACCAAATTTTCTAATGTTGAAAATCCGATAAAAAGCTCTGTATTTTCTCGAATATATTTAATTTTTTCTATAATTTCTTCTTTAGATGCTCCTGCTTTTGCTAGGCGCGCTGCTTCAACCACTTGGAATTTTTGTGCTTGGTCAGTAAAGTCACTATCAATGACCGTTACGTTACGACCTGAAAGCATTCCCCCTTGGCGTGCTGCCTCTACTGTTCCTGACAATGCTTCTGTTAAATGAATGGAAATAATCTCATCATCCTCAGCAGCAATTTTTTCATAAACTTCGGCAAAAACACCAACTGGTGGCTGACTTGTTTTAGGCAAGTTTTTTGATGCAGCCATCTTGACCATGAAATCTTCAAACTTCAAGTCGTCGTCTGAATACATTGTTCCATCGATCGTTACTGACAACGGAACAATAGTAATGTCAAGTTCACGAGCAATTCCTGGCTCAATCGTAATGGATGAATCTGTCACAATTTTTATTGGCATATTTACTATCTGAACTCCCATTTTTCTCATAAGAGAAAGTCGGCAGTCCAATTCCTTTTCTATACAATTTGTGCTATCATATATTATAACAAATTTTCAGTTGGAAAGAGCAAAAAAGGTTGATAATATTATTTTTTTGATTCCAAAAACAGATTAAAAATTGCTCAAAAGCTGAATAAATCAATAAATTGGAGAGACCAAATGGAAGAAACACAAGGTTCAAAAACCTATCAGATTCTCAATGAGATTTTCAATGCAGTTACTCATGGAGCAGGAACTGGTCTAGCAATTGCAGCATTAGTTCTCCTTGTCATTAAAGGTGCCGCATCTGGTTCTGCACTTGAAGTGGTTGCTTTTACAATCTATGGAGCTTCGTTAGTCATTCTTTTTCTATGTTCAACTTTAGCGCACAGTTTACATTTTACTAAAGCAGTCAAAGTCTTTCGAGTTTTTGACCACAACGGAATTTTCTTTTTGATTGCTGGAACTTATACCCCTTACTGTTTAGTTGCTTTAAACAATTGGTTAGGTTGGATTGTCCTAGCAGTTATTTGGATATGTTCTATTTTAGGGATTGTTTTAACATCAATCTACTTACCAAAATGGGGTAAAACGCCTAAATTATCGACCGTTTTATATGTCGTTCTCGGTTGGATGATTTTAATCGTCATTTATCCTTTATGGAATGCCCTGCATCCCGTAGGTTTTTGGCTTTTAGTCGCTGGTGGCGTTGTTTATTCTGTTGGAGCACTCATCTATCACTTTAAATTTCCTTTTGCCCATGTGGTTTGGCACCTCTTTGTTTTACTGGCTGCAATGCTCATGTTCTTCTCTGTTTACCTTTATGTGGGATAAGATAAAAACCGTTCGGATGAACGGTTTTTTTATTTATAAATACCAGCTATAACATACCCTTCCAGCCTTTTTTGTAAAATCTCCGACTCTTCCACATAAATTTTTGTTTGGATTGTTTTTTTCAAATTTGAATAGTGAAGAATCACTTGATGAGAGCCCGGAAATTCACGCAAAATTTGTGAAATTTTTTGATTATACTTCTCATCTTTTAAATTTAGCCAAAGTTTTCTATCCGTTTCCAAAGCTGGGCTTATTCGGTCAGCAACCAGCTGTAATTCATCATTACGTTCTGTTACTTTTCCACTGATGAGATAAAATTTCCCTTGTTCAAGCTCACTTGAAAATTGACGATAAATCTCTGGAAAAAGGGTCACATCAAAATTTTCACGACTATCAGAGACTGTTAAGAAGGCCATTGTTTGCCCTGTCTTAGCCCGATGCGTTCTAATGTAATTGATTTCAACCAAGATAGTCATTCGCCTATTTTTCACAAGTTGAGCAAGAGGTGTAAAATTATCTTCAAATCTGCGAGCTAGATTTTGCAAAGGATGTGGTGTTACCCCAATTCCTAATAAATTTTTTTCAAAATCGTATTTTTCAGTTTCTGAATAATCTTCTGCCTCATGATAGGCAAAGCCCCCACCAGAACTTGCCATAAAAATATCATCACTATAATAGTTTAATAAATTAGCATGGTCAGCCAAATTATAAGCTAATTTCCCTCGATTTGAATCTGCATAATCAAAGGCTCCAATCTGAATCAAAGGAAGAATGTTTTCTTTTTTATGAAAATTATTAGGTAATTTTTCGACAAAGTCTGCTAAATCTTTATAGGGTTGATTTTCAACAATCCATTTTGCTAAATCACGAGAAATTCCTTGAACGTGAGCCAATCCTAAACGAATCTTTTTATTTTTTACAAAATCGCCAATTTTCATCAGATTAATGCTTGGTTTTTCTATTTCAAACCCATTTTCTAACGCATCTAAAATCATTACTTCACGTTTGCGATCACGTAATTGAATTTCATAAAATTCATCAGGAAAATGTGCCTTAAAATAAGCAATTTGAAAAGCAAGTCCCCCATAAGCAAAACCGTGTGAACGGTTAAAACCATAATTAGCAAAACGTTCAATTAAGTCATAGATTTCTTCTGCTTTTTCTTTAGAATGGCCATTATGGCTTGCTGAATCTAAGAAATCTTCACGCAACTTTTCTAACTCAGACCCTTTTTTCTTAGAAATTGCTCGTCTAAGAAGGTCAGCTTTCCCAAGAGAAAAGCCAGCAAAAGCTTGAGCCACCTGCATAATTTGCTCCTGATAAATCATAATTCCGTATGTTGGCTTTAAGATTTCACTAATAGAATCATCCACTGTAGGCACAATTTCTTTCCCATGTCGTCGAGCAACAAATTGTGGAATAAACTGTGATGGACCAGGACGGAAAATTGAAGTTGCATCAACAATATCATCAAATTTACTTGGGGCAAGGTTTCTTAAAAAACGTCGCATTTGTGGATTTTCAAACTGAAAAATTCCCATGGTATTTCCAGCCCGAAAAAGGGCCAATGTGTCTTCATCTTCCAAATTTATTTTTAGTGGATCAACATCAATTTTTTGACGTCTTTTCACTAAATCACGTAATCTAGAAATTATTGTTAAATTACGTAATCCCAAAAAGTCAATTTTCAAAAGTCCAATTGCTTCAACATCTGGCGCCTCATATTGCGTCAAAGCCAAATCTTCTGACGGTTTTAGTGATACATAATTCACCAAAGATTCTTCAGAAAGAACGACACCTGAAGCGTGTGTTGAAGTCTGACGGGGCATTCCCTCAATTCGTCTTGCAACTTCATAAATTCTTTTCAATTTTCCATTTTTTAACACTTCAGCTTTAAAACGTTGATTATTTTCATACTCATCAGCCAAAGTTCCAAAACGACGCACAAGCATCCGAGTCAAATTGGATAATTCAGCTTCAGTCATTCCAAAAGCTTTACCAACATCTCTAAGCGCCTGTCTTTTACCCAAGGTTGAAAAAGTAACAATTTGTGCGACATGGTCTGAACCATATCTGTTTTTCATATAGGCCAATAATTCAGCACGGCGGTCATCTGGCATGTCAATGTCAATATCGGGCATGGCCACACGTTCTGGATTCAAAAAACGTTCGAAGAAGAGATTATGTTGAACAGGGTCAACTTGTGTAATTCCTAAAACATAGGCAACTAAAGAACCGGCCGCTGAACCACGCCCCATTCCACAATAAATTTCCTGTTCACGAGCATAACGCAACAAATCCGCGACAATCAAGAAATAATCATCAAATCCCATTTGATGAATGACTGACAACTCTTTTTCTAAACGTTCTTGATAAACTGACAAATCTTGCAAATTTGCTGACGAGACTTCTGTCAGTAATTTTTTTTCTTCAAGTCGAGCTGACAAACCTAAAGTCGCTTCTTCTCGTAAATGTTCAACTGCCTGTCTCTTCTTATCGAATCTAGGAAGCTCCAATTTTTCATCGAACTGATAAGCAATCTTTGCTGTTAATGCTGACAGATTTTTCAAAGCCTGTGGAAAATATTTCAGGAAGTAAGTCTCATAAGCTTCTGGTCTTTGAAGAAGTTCATTAGAACTGATTGTTAGACTTTCATCAAAAGAAACTCCATCACGCACCGCATGCAAAATTGCTAAAATTTCATTATCAGCAAAATTCAAATAGCGAATAGCAGGAAAAGGAAGTGTTGGTAAATTAAATTTAGCCCCTTTATCTGTCAGTTGATCAATCCCAATAAAAGCTTCATCAGCTACTGACGAAAGTTCTGTCAGCTCGCTCAAACTTCCGTAAGTTTCAGGAATAATCAAGGCGATTCCTGATAAATGATTTTGAATATCAGAAAATTGACGGCGTCCATAGTTATGAAGCGTCGAAATCCGAAGTAAGTTTTTATAACCTTCAGTACCTTTAGCAATAAAAGAAAAAGCAATTGGTAAACCCCGCCATTCAAAATTTAGCTCAATACTAATAATGGATTGCAAATTAAATTTTTGAGCTTTTCTGACAAAACGAAAAGCTGCATGAAGATTCCCTACATCGCAAATTCCAACCGTTTGATAACCTAAACGGTGCGCCGTTTCCAAATAGTCATCAACTTTGACGACACTATCTAAAAAACTATATTCAGTTTTTGTATTCAAGGGTGCAAACATATTTTCCTCCTTTCTTGCTAAAACGACTGGTATTTCTTAATTAAAAGATATTAATTTTATTATACTATATTTTAGCTTGAACTTGGGATAAGTTTAGACAAACTAAGAACAAAAAAAGCGTCAATTTTCGGTTATTAAACACAAACAAAAGTAATTCAATTTAACTAAAATGATATCAAAAAACAACCTAACAACTGAAAACGTCCAACATTTTTGACATTTTTTAATTTTAAAAACTGCTTTCATTCTTATTTTTAATTCGTTTTTATTACAAAAAGCTAAGATGTTTCATCTATTTATTAATCGTAATAAAAAAATTATAAAAACTAAAAGACTCCTTTAACAACAGCATTTACAGCATATATATTAGCAATTTGACGAGAACTTTTTTTTGCACTATAATGAGCAAGCCTTGTTTATTTATTACTAATTTTTAATTAAACAATCACTAAAACTAAAAATAGAATGGGAAAGGTGTAATGACAGTGCTAGTATTAGCTGGAACAATCGGAGCAGGAAAAAGCTCTTTAACTGAGATGTTGGCGGAGGAATTGAAAACACAGGCTTTTTATGAGAGTGTTGACGATAATAAAGTTTTGCCATTATTCTATGAGAACCCTCAAAAATATGCCTTCTTATTACAAATATACTTTTTAAATAAGCGATTTGATTCAATCAAAAGAGCCTTGTCTGATAATAATAATGTATTAGACCGCTCGATTTATGAAGATAGTCTGCTTTTTCATTTGAACGCCGATTTAGGACGAGCAGATGAAACGGAAGTCGAGGTTTATGATGACTTACTTAACAATATGTTGGAAGAAATTGATAGTTTATCTTTCAAAAAAAGACCTGATTTACTCATTCATGTCAAAGTTTCTTTTGAGAAAATGCTAGAAAGAATCAAAAAAAGAGGGCGTCAATTTGAACAATTGGAATACGATCCAAGTTTATATGACTACTATAAAGAATTAAATAGCAGATATGATACTTGGTTTGAAGCCTTTGATATTTGTCCCAAAATCCAAATTGATGGCGATAAATATGATTTTGTGGAGGATGAACAATCAAAAATTCATGTTTTGCAACAAATCAAAGAAAAATTAAAAGAAATTGAAGGAGAAAATAATTAATGAATGTCACCGTCTTTCTTTCTTCAAGAGATGGAAAAAATCCAATCTATAAAGATACAAGCGAAAAATTAGGAATATTACTTGCTAAATCAGGCCATACCCTCGTCTATGGTGGTTCCGAAGAAGGATGTATGGGAATGGTCTCAGATGCAGTCATTCATCATCAAGGTAAAGTTATTGCCGTTTATCCTGATGGAATTCTCCCTTTAGAACCACCTCGTCAAAATGCCAGTCAACTTTATTTAACAAGTGGAATGGATGAGCGCAAACGTAAACTCATTGATTTAGGAGAAGCTTTTGTCATTTTAGCTGGTGGATTTGGGACAATGGAAGAAAGTTTTCAACTTTTAACTGAGATGTCTATCAACCAAACCGCTATCCGCCCAGTCATTTTTGTTGGTCGAAAATTTTATCAACCTCTTTTTGACCTACTGCGCTTGCAACTTAAGGAAGGGATGATTTCTAAAGAAGTCATAGATGCCATTTCTCTTGTTGATACCGCCGAAGAAACTATAGAATTATTAGGAGATTTGAACCTTGAACAAGTTGTTTAATCAAGCGGTTAACGTTTACCTTGCCGCACCATTTTTTAGCGAAAGTCAAATAAAAAAAGTTGAGCTTTTAGAAAATGCACTTTCAAAAAATAAAACAGTAGCGAACTTTTTTAGCCCAATGAGATGTCAACATCCTGAATCTTTACCACAAGAAGTTGAAGCTTTTACCCCTGAATGGGCCAAAGCGACAATGGAAAATGATGTAAATGAGGTAAATAAAGCAGATATCATCGTTGCAATTGTTGATTTCGATCATCAAGATACCGATTCTGGAACAGCTTGGGAGCTTGGCTACGCCATTGCTTTAGAAAAACCAACCTATCTTATTCGTTTTGAAGATACTATTCCAGCAAATATAATGCTCACTGAGCGAAATAGAGCTTTCTTCACCCAGATTGAACAAGTTGAAGAATATGATTTTTTAGAGGCTAAACCAATCCCATATAGTGGAAAATACCAGTAGTAAAGAGATGAGTACCTGCTTATTTTTATCTGCTCCTTTATATATAAAATTTGAAATTTGTCATAATTTGTACTATACTATAGGCGGATAGAAAATAATGGAAAGAAGCGTAAATATGAAACTTATTGTCACACTTTTTTGGTCGCTTGCTCTTGGACAAGTTGTAGGTTATGTTGCAACTGCTCTTGCTGGCGTTCCAGACCCTGAACTTTGGACAACGATTATCTCGCTTATCTTTGGTCTTTTTGTATATCTTTTCCAAGCTGTAGCTGTGGAAAAAGAGGCTAAAGCAAACTAAATTACTGATATTTTATCAGGTTCTTTCGCTAAAAAGCGTTTGAAAATAAAAACTCTTGCTCTGCAGGAGTTTTTATTTTGGTCGTGAGGCTTGCAAATTTCTTAAAATACCTTATAATTTAATATGGACATATTTAAACTGTCCTTTAAAAACCTAAATGAAAGGAGAGCGCTCAAGCTTTGAAAGGTCGACCCAAACCCGCAATTATTATGATTACTTATTCTGTCAAATTGACCAAGAGTAGATTGGCGCTCTTCTTGTGCCAACTTTTTGATTTTAATTCAAAAAACTTGACCCATTTCACAAAATAAGAAATTAGATTTTACAAGCTTGAACCATGCTATAAAATGGCTCCAACTCCAATTAATAAAAATAAAGTCGTCTGTCTTGTTAACGGTCGTGTTCATCGCCGGTCAGGAGGAGATTTCCTTGAGAATCTCGACCCTAGCCTTCAAACCGTTATCATGCGAGATTACCCAGAAGCAACCAGTCATGATTTCATCTGTAATGAACATCAGGTTAAATTCCGTTTGGAGGTCTTAGATACCCTTTTTCATCTTGACCTGCAAAAAAACTTTACCGTTAATGATTTACTTAATGAAGAATTAACTAAGGCAAACTTTGAGATTCATGACGTGGAAGAACAACTTCAAACCCAAGAAACTATCGGTGAACGTGTGGCTGATAAAGTTACTGAATTTGTCGGTTCGTGGGCTTTTATTCTAACTTATCTTGGAATTTTAGTCGTTTGGATGTTTGTTAATGTCACTGGTATTTTCGGAGTCGAGTGGGATAAATATCCATTCATTCTCCTCAACCTTTTTCTATCGATTACGGCCGCAATGCAAGCCCCTTTGATTATGATGAGTCAAAATCGTGCTGCACACCATGACCGCTTGTCTGCTAAAAATGACTTCCAAGTCAATGTTAAATCAGAAAAAGGGGTAGCTGCCCTCCATGAAAAACTTGACCATTTGATGATGGATGATCAAGCTTCAAATATGCAAATTCAAAAAATTCAAACCGAAATGCTTGGAGATATTCAAATTCTTCTTAACGAAGTTTATCAACAAAACCAAGATATTCGTGAGCGTTTGGATGATGTCGAAGATCAACTTGATGATTTTGAAGAAACCTTTGATAGTTTTGAAGAAACTCTTGACAGTATTGAAGAAAATACTGACGATGAGGAAGAAGAAGGCATGGCTAATGCTGATTAAAAAAGTCTGTTCAAATGAACAGGCTCTTTTTTTAACTAAAATAATCTATTTTTTCCTGAATTTCACAGACTGATTGTTTGAGCTTTACTTCTTCTTCAAAAGTTAAGGGAAGTTTTACAAGGGCCTCTACTCCTTCTTTACCAATCAAAGCAGGGGTAGAAATATAGGATTTAAACTTTTCATCATAATGTGAACAGATAGCAATACTCTTAGCATCAGAAAGCACCAGATTCATCAGAGATACTGTTGCTGCAGCTATGGCAACATTAGTATAACCTTTCGTATTAAAGACAGCAAAGCCTCCTTGACGCGCTTTTTCTTCTAGGTCTTCTAAATCTAGATTTTTTTCTTTAGCAATCTCTAAAAAAGATTGTCCCCCAACTCTGACCGTTGACCAAGCGGTAAATTGTGAGTTTCCATGTTCTCCAAGGACATATCCTTCAATAGCCCGCCCATCAATCTTTAATGCTTTACTTAGTTGTGCTTTCATTCTTGCAGTATCTAAATAGGTTCCCGTTCCAATAATATGACTTTGAGGGAGGTTCAGTAATTGAGAATAGAGATTGACAATCACATCATTTGGATTAGTTGTTGCAATCAGAATTCCTTTGAAATTAATCCTATTTAATTGCTCAGAAACTTCTTTAATTTCTGGAATATTTGCTTTTAATTCTGTAAAACGGTCTCCGCCAGGTTTAATTAGTTCAATATGGCCTAAGGTCGATAAAATGATATCGGCATTTACTAAATCAGTATATTCTCCAACATAAATTTTGACATAGAACGGCAAAAGAGAAAGGGCATCTAGCAGGTCTAGAACCTCTGCTTCAGCTTTTTCTCTTTTTTTGTCAACAATGACCAATTCATCTACAAGACCTCCTTGAACAATATCAAGAGCCACCGTTGCTCCAACATGACCACAACCAATTAGACCTACTTTACGCATCTTTTCACCCCTTTTTCTTCAGATTTAAATTGAATCTATTATAATACAAAAAGTATGGGAAAACAAGGGATGTTTTAAATATTCTGATTATTTAAAACAAATAAAAAACCTCCTAATCTCGGAGGTTTTTTAGCCTATATTATTTACTATTTTCCACTGCTACACGAATAAATTCTGTGTAGAGTTCTTCTGGACGGTTTGGACGTGATTGCAATTCTGGGTGATATTGACATGCCACGAAGAATTTTTTATCAGAAAGTTCAACGATTTCAACCAAACGGTTATCTGGTGAAACGCCTGAGAATACGAAACCAGCTTTTTCAAAGTCTTCGCGGAATTTGTTATTGAATTCATAACGGTGACGGTGGCGACGTTGAACCACTTCAGCATCATTGTAGGCTGCTTTAGCGCGTGAGCCATTTTTCAATTTAGCTGGGTAAAGTCCAAGACGTAGTGTTCCACCCATGTCTTCAACATCAACTTGGTCACGCATAATGTCAATGACTGGATATTTTGTTTCAGGGTCTAATTCAAATGAATGAGCTCCTTCAAGTCCAAGAACATTACGAGCGAATTCAACTGCTGTTAATTGCATTCCAAGACAGATTCCAAGCATTGGAACGTCATTTTCACGCGCATACTTAATGGCTGCAATCTTACCTTCTGTTCCACGATGACCAAATCCTCCAGGAACAATAATCCCTGCAGCATCACCAACAAGATCAGCAACATTTTCATCAGTTACATCATTAGCATTAACCCAGTTAATATCAACTTCAGCATCAGATGAATAACCTGCATGTTTAAGCGCTTCAGTCACTGAAATATAAGCATCTGGTAATTCTACATATTTACCAACCAATGCAATTTTTACTTTTTTCTTGAGGTTCATGACATGGTCAACCATTACTGACCATTCTGTCATATCTGCTTTTGGTGCTTCAAGTTTTAAATGGTCACAAACGATTTGGTCCATATTTTGTGCTTGAAGATTCAATGGAATTTGGTATAAGTGCTCAACATCAAGCGATTGAATGACTGCTTCAGGCGCTACGTCACAGAACATCGCAATTTTATCACGCATTTCTGTCGTGATTGGAACTTCACTACGTAATACGAGCATGTTAGCTTGGATACCATATTCACGAAGTGTCTTAGTCGCATTTTGGGCGATTTTAGTTTTCAATTCTCCAGCAGCACGCAAGTGAAGAATTGGAACAGTATGAATGTACATGACGTTGTCGGCACCAACTTCGGCTTTCATTTGGCGTAAAGCTTCAATAAATGGCAAGCTTTCCATATCGCCAACTGTTCCACCAACTTCTGTGATAATGATATCTGCATCAGTTGTTGTTGCTGCACGTTTAATTTTTTCTTTCAACATGTTAGTCACATGCGGTACCATTTGGACAGTTGCTCCGAGATACTCTCCCTTACGTTCTTTACGAAGAATCTCACTGTAAACTTTACCGGAAGTGACATTTGAATATTTATTTAAATTGATGTCAATGAAACGTTCATAGTGACCAAGGTCAAGGTCAGTTTCAGCACCATCATCAGTAACAAAGACTTCACCATGTTGATAAGGGCTCATTGTCCCTGGGTCGATGTTAAGGTATGGGTCAAATTTTTGGACAGTGACTTTAAGTCCACGATTTTTAAGCAAACGACCGAGCGATGCCGCTACGATCCCTTTACCCATTGACGAAGTACCACCACCAGTGACGAAAATATACTTAGTTGACATCTAAATCTCCTCTAATCTTTTTACAAAACAGAAATAACTGGGAAAAACAAAAACAGCTCCCCAGAGGGGAGCCTACCGTTACTGATTTTTTATAATAAAAAACCAGTGCCCGAAAATAATTATATCTGATTTTTCCTTTTTTGTCAAAAGTCTGTTTTTTAATTTTTCATGAACCATTGTAATATCAGATTTTTTCTTTTTATTTGTATTAGAAGCTATAAGCTTCACTTCTTTTTCAATTCAGAGCTTCTAAAAAATCTTCTTGTAAATTATTTTTAAATGCAATACCAAAATCTTCTAATACTTTTTGAAGCGCATATAGACTGTAAGCCACTTTATTTGGTCTTGCATTCTCTCCCATGTGCCCAATTCTTAAAACTTTACCAGCCAAATAATCGAATGATCCTGTGATCATCACTCGATAGTTCTCTCGCATTTTTCTTAAGATTTCTTGATCATTCAGACCTTCTGGCACTTTAATAACAGAAACGGTGTTTGAATAGCCATTTTGCAAATAAAGTTCCAAAGGAGAATTTTCAATTGCTTGTCTTGTCGCATGACCAATCATCGCATGACGTTTCAAAATTTCTTGGTCGGCAAGAAGATTATCTATCGCTTGGTCTAATCCATAGATATCAGAAATTGGCATGGTATATGGAAACCATTTTTTTTCATAATAATCTTTAAAAGTAAGGAGATTACAATAAAAACTTGCGATAGGGCTTTTTCTCTCTGTCATCGCTTGATAAGCTTCTGTTGAAATAGATGCAATTGTTAAGCCTGGTGGAGCTGAAATCACTTTTTGAGAGCCACCAAGAGCGATGTCAATTTGCCACTTATCAACTTGTAAATCTTCACCACCCATCGCTGCAACCGAATCAACAACGGTTAGAACTCCATATTTTTTTAAGAGAGGACAAATGCTTGAGAGGTCATTTAAGACGCCTGAGGGTGTATCACAATGAACGACTGTTGCATATTTAAAGTCATGGTCTTTTTCTAAAAATTTTTCTAGAATTTCTAAGGAAAATGCTTCTTTTTCTGAACTCTCCAGTAGAATTGCTTCACCTCCGTAAAGCTCAATGAAATCACTAAAGCCATGACCAAAAATACCATTATCAAGCACAAGTACGCGGTCACCTTTTTCGGTTAAAGAAGCACAAGCCGCTTCCAATCCTAAAATTCCCTCACCCGCTAAGACTCTGACATCGTTTTTGGTTTTTAAAAATTGGGCAAGTTTACTACAAGTCTTTTTGTAAAAGTCATAAAATTCTAAATCAATATCCGGATTCGTTGTTACCTTTGCTCTTGCTAATCGAACATTTTCAGCCACCTCAGTCGGACCTGCGGTCATGATTAACATCTCTTTCATTTATTTGTACCTCGCACGTTCTCCACCAATGAGTTTAGGACGTGATTTAAGAGCTGTTACATGAGCGCCACCAAGTTCTCTTAAAATTGGACGGACGGGAATTTGGACGTGTTTTACGTGCATTCCAATACTAGTATCACCAATATCTAAACCGGCTTGGGCAACAATATGTTCTACCTCAACTGGAGATTTAAAGAGTTGGTAGGCGGCAACTTGACCACTTCCACCAGCATGGAGTTGCGGAATCACAGAAACGATTTCCCAGTCTTTTTTTTCGGATAATTCTTCTTCAATGAGTAAGGCACGATTAAGATGTTCACATGCTTGGACTGCCAGATAAATTCCTTTGTCTGACAAGGTCTTGTGTACGACAGAAACAATGACCTGACCGATTTCTCTAGAACTGGCATGGCCAATTAAACCACCATTTACTTCTGATGAAGATAAACCAAGAACAAAGACTTGACCAGCTTTAATTTCTGTTTGTTTTATGACATCATCGATAATGACTTGTGTGTCTTTTTTAAGCTTTTCTAAATCCATTTAAAATACCTGTCCTTTCAATGAGCGGGCTTAAGACTTTTGCTAAAGCAAAGCCAACCACAACTTGGATAATATTTACCCAAAGTCCCGCAATGGCTGAACCCCAGCCGTACATTAATCCACCAACAATAAAATATCCTCCAACCATAAAGACAAGACTGACCAAAAAGTTAAGCCATTTGTATCTTGTCAATCCTGCGAGATAGCCTTGCCCGCCATGAATAATTAAGCTGAAAAACATGTAGTTACTGTAGCCTGCAGTCAAATCAAGTAGAAAGGCTGCAGAGCCCCCAATTATTGCCGCCTCTCGTTTACCAAACAGAAAGACTGCTGTATAAATTCCGACATCCAAAAGGGTTAATATATTACCGGCTGAACCTGGAATAGGGAAGGTAAATAGGCGACCCAGAACAAAAGTGACTGCTGTCCAAATCGCAAGTAAAGTTAATTTTTTGATATTTCTGTTGTCCATGAGTTTCATCTCCTACTTTTCCTAGAAGTTTGGTTTACTTTTGGAAATTTATTTTTTATTTTGAAAAACACCATATTCATTTGCATTTTGAATGGCTTGATAAACGAAGTCTTTTGCATTCTTGACTGAATCTTTAAAGGGGTGATTATAAGCCATATTGGCCGCAATTGATGAAGCAAAGGTACAACCTGCTCCGTTGTTATTATTTTCTATAATCGGGCTTGATAATTCATAAAAAGCTTTTCCATCATAAGCAAGGTCAATGGCTTGTTTTTGGTCAAAGCGATTTCCTCCTTTGATGACGACATTTTTTGCTCCAAAATCATGCAAAAGTTTGGCTGCTTCTTTCATCTCTGATTTACTTTTTACTGACAGCCCTGTCAGTATTTCTGCTTCTTTGAGATTTGGGGTGATTACAGTCGCCAAAGAAAAGAGTTGGCTGATGAAAAGGTCACGCATTTCATTGACCGAATAGTCAGCATTTTCTTTAAAAACAATGACTGGGTCTAATATAATTGGAGTATCAGATTTCACTGACAGAGCTGTCAGCCAGTTTTTGGTCAGTTCAAGTATTTCTTTATTGGGTAATAGTCCTATTTTTATGGCTGAAAAGTCCACATCGCTTAAACTTTCCAACTCTTCTTGAAAGAGTTCTTTTTCTACTGGATGAACAAAAAATTTATCTTCTTTGACAGTTACAATACTTGTTAAGGCGCAAAAGCCATAAAGTTCATTGGCTGCAAAAGTCGCTAAATCAGCTTGCATTCCGCCTCCGGATAGGATATCTGAACCTGCAATTGTTAGAATTTTTTTGTTCTCATTTAAATTCTTTGACATCTTCTCTCCATTAATTTTACTGACAGTAGCTTTTAGA
Source organism: Lactococcus sp. KTH0-1S (assembly GCF_052544945.1). NCBI lineage: Bacteria > Bacillati > Bacillota > Bacilli > Lactobacillales > Streptococcaceae > Lactococcus > Lactococcus sp. KTH0-1S. The sequence goes on along the minus strand of NZ_CP195165.1, from coordinate 439,466 downwards.
TGTCAGTATTTTCCTCATATTTGACTTCTTTCAAATATAAACCTTCAGGTGCTGCTGTTGGTCCTGCAAAATCTCTATTTTTAGAGGTCAAAATTTTATCTATTTGGCTGACAGGCATTCGGTCATTACCAATTTTAATGACTGTTCCAACCATGTTTCGCACTTGTTTATACAAAAAGCCATTGCCACGAAAAATAAATTTGAAATTTTCTTCGTCAAGACGAATAATTTCTGCCTGATAAATCGTTCTTACTTTGTCATCAACTGATGAACCCGATGCTGTAAAACCTGTAAAATCATGTTCTCCAACCAACTTTGACATTGCTTCTTGCATTCGCTCATAATTAAGTGGATAGCGAAAATAGGCTTTAGAATGTCTTTGAAATGGACTTCGTGTAATTGAATTTTCTAGATAATACTCATAAGTTTTTTCATGCTTTTGAAATCTTGCATGCCAATCATCTGGGACAAGTTCCACTTTTTTTACTGCAATATCTGCTGGGGTTTGAGTATCTAAACCAAATCGCAAACGTTCCAAATCACGAACTTTGCCCTTTAAATCAAAATGAATGACTTGACCAAAAGCATGAACTCCAGAATCCGTCCGGCCTGAGCCTTGTAAAATAACTGGCTCAAAAGAATTTAACTTCGTCAGTATTTTTTCAATTTCTTTTTGAACTGTTCTTTGATTTGTTTGGCTTTGAAAACCTGCAAAATCTGTGCCATCATAGGCTATTGTGGCTTTGTATCTTGTCATTTTTCTATTATAGCACAATTTTTATTAGGACTTTATTTTCTTTTTTTATAATGGTTTATCCTTTTTTAATATGTATTTTTTTAAGTTGCTTTTCGTAAAAAAGTATAAAAAAATGCCCCACTACGAAGGTGGGGCGAGGTTTGGCACCATGATCCGAGGGGGATTCGAACCCTCGACCGTTCGCTTAGAAGGCGAATGCTCTATCCAGCTGAGCTATCGGACCAAATTGTTTCTGTCAGTAAATTTTTAAGCTAAAATTACTGACAGAAACAAGTTTATCATATTCTCTTATTTTTTTCAATTATTGACTTGTACCGTAGCCATAGTTACTTGTGTTTGTATCATCTGTTCCATAGCTAGATGTTGTACTGTCATTACTATTATTATAGCCATCATTGTAGGTACTATCTTGTTGATAAGTAGAATCAGAACTTGAGGTTGCCGTGGAGTCACTTGCTGAGCTAGAGGAGCCAGAACTTGAATCTGATTGAACTGAGCCACCACTTGTTGAAACATAATTCCCTGAATTTTTAGAATTCAAAGAAACAAGATTTCCTTGCGTATCAACACCATAAGTCACTGTAGCTTTTCCTTTTTCAGTCACAGTGGCTGAAGGAAGATAGTAAAAAGGTGCTGTTCCTGAGCCAAAAACTGATTCGTAAGTAATCAAACTGCTTGGCAAAGTGGTCACAGTTGATTCATCAAGCGATTTCTTCATGATATTTTGCATCGCTAAATAAATATCTGTTGGCATAAATTGATAAGAAGCACCATCGACCATTTCACCAACGCCTTCATATTGAACGGAAACTACTTTGTTAAAGCAATCTTTATAACCTAGTAATGAAGTAATTGTTGAGGCATTAATTGGAATATTAGTTCTAAAATCTTTTGAGGCTTCATTCAAAAATTGTTCATAGCGTGTGATATTATCTAAAGCTAGAATTTTCTTCATGAGTGCTGCAATGACTTCACGTTGGTGAGCTGCCCGACCATAGTCACCATTTGGTAAATGATGTCGGTCACGGGTATAAACTAAGGCTTGGTCACCATTAATGTGTTGTTTTCCAGGTGGAACTTTCGCAGTATATTGCGGCTCTGTATCTGAAATATAGAGGGTTTGGCCTGTGGTATTGTTAATATCAATCCCACCAACATTATCAACCATATTGACTAGCCCATCAAAATTGACTGTCGCAAAACTATCAATATTAATACCAGTCTGAGCGCCAATTGTTTTCATAGCATAACTTACAGCATTTTTTAAACCGTCAGAAGACGACCCTGAGTTATAACCTAAGGGATAAGCTGCATTCATCTTTTGCTTAGAAACAATGTTTCCGTCAGCATCTAAAATGTTAGTCATCGTATCACGTTCAATTGAAACCATTGTTGTCGTGTGCGTTTTAGGATTAAGTGTCATCAGAATCTGTGAGTCAGAATTCCCATTCCATGAATCGGATGTCCCACGACCTTCACCACCTGTGTCAACACCCATAAGTAGGATTGTTAGAGGTTCAGTCGCCTGAATGACTTGTTTTGTCTTTTCGTTCCCAGCGTTCGTGTAAGTCATTTTAAAGGCTTTTGTTGTACTGTTCAGAACGGTTAATGTATATCCGCCTGCAGCAATTGCCGTTACTAAAATAATACTTCCAAGCATGAGAAGTGTTTTTATCCAAAGCTTCATATTAGCATTATATCAAAATTCTGATTTTTCACAACAAAAAAAGAAAAATTAGATTTTAATTTTTCTTTAATTATATTTAATTTTACTGACAAAAGGGTCAACTATTAGTCAAAAAATAAAACATATTCGCAAACATCAATTAATTGACCATTTTCATCTCGGGCGCCCCATTTTTTGACATTTTCTAATTCAAAATCAAACTTTTCATAAAGATGACGTGCTTTTTTATTACGTGCTTGGACAGTTAATTCCAAACGTTTGATTGTTCCGACTTCTTCTACCCACTCAAGTGCATCTTCTAGTAGAATCGTCCCAATGCCATAGCCTTGATAATCTTCTGACACAGCGACAAAAAATTCCGCAATATGACGTACTCGATAATGATAATCCGCCGTCAAATGCAAAATACCAGCAATTTCATCACCAAGAAATGCAAGAAAATAAGCATTATTATCTTTCTCAGCTTGTTGATTTAAAAAGTCCGTCATTTCTGCTTCAGAGATTAAAATTCCTACTTCATCAATGGTCAAAAAATTACTTTCTGTTCCAACCTTATTGAGAAATTCAATGACTCTAGAACTGTCGGCGCCATTTGCTTCTCTAACAATTAGCTCTGTAGTCATAGGTTATTAACGAGCTCCTCATATCTTTTTCCATGTGGTTTCAAAATAATTTCACGCTCTTGATCGTTGACCAAGTCTTTAGAATACTTATCAAAAATGACTTCCAGATAATTTTCTGGCAAATCATCGCCTAACATTTCGCCCCATTCAATGACCGAAACCCCATCACCGAATAAATAATCATCTAAATCAAAACTATCTGGGTCATCACCAATGCGATAAACATCCATATGATGGAGCGGCAAACGTCCTTCCAGACTTCTGACAATTGTATAAGTCGGACTTTTAACCATTTGATGAATATCTAAGCCCAAAGCCAAGCCTTTGGTAAAAGTTGTTTTTCCAGCCCCAAGCTCGCCAGTTAAAACAATAACATCTTGAGCTTCTAATTTTCTTCCCAATTTTTGTGCAAATTGTAACATTTCTTCTTCGTTAAATTTCATGATTTTATTATAACACATCCCCTAAGACACTATCTAACGTTTGCAACTGATGAGTCTAAAAACAATCAAACTTTAGAAAATTTCAGTATTGCCACTTCAAAAAGTTTATCTCCTTCATTATCACAGTCTTTAAAATAAAAGCTGTCAGTAAATTTAACTGACAGTTTTTCAAAAATTTGGGCAAAATAAAAAACCTTAAATGGCTTTTTATCTTCTTCTGCGCCGATATTCTTTTTGTTGTTTTTTATGATTTTTGAGCAATTCATCTGCCTGCCTATTAATTTGCTGAGTTTCTGTCAGTACTTTTTCCTCATTTGGTGCTTTTTTAGAACTTACTGATGGCTCAGCTGTCATTGAATTTGAAGGAGTTTTCCCATTTTTAGAAACTCGTGCCTTACTGACAGGATTTTTCTTCTTGCCACGGCCACGCAAATGACGTACAAAGGCAATAATTCCCCCAATAATTGTAACTGATGCTGACAAACTGGTCAATGTCATCAAAAGAATATTGTTCCCTTTTGCATTATTATTGACGGTTTCATTAATAATTGTGGTTGAATTTTTAGTTTCTTTTTGACTGCCAGAATTTTTATCTGTTGAACTGTCTCGAATTTCTGCTACTGGAGGCGTTTGATTTTGCCCAACATTATCTGTCTGATTTTGAGCCGTTGTACTTGTTTGTGTTTGATTTTGACTTGTCGAATTCGTTCCTTCAGAGGAACTTATATTTTGCGAACTACTACTAGCTGAACTTGCTGAATTTGAGGTACTTGAAGTCCCTGTTGAGCTTTGAGCTGTTGCATCTCCTGAACTTGCTGAAGTCCCCGTTGCCGTTTCTCCATAAGCAATCGTTCCAAAATTAAGCAAGGATATCAGACCTATACTATAAATAATTTTCTTCATAATCAAATTCTATGATAGTTTTCTTAAACGAACTTAAAATTTATTAATGTAATAAATAAACAACGAGGTATTTTGATATTTCTTTCAACCCTTTTTTGGTACAATAAACTTATGAATAAATCAACGTTTTCTTTAAATGATACTGCATGGGTTGATTTTTATCAGCTCCAAAATCCTCGTCAAAACGAAAATTATACTTTTCCTGCTATTATTATCTGCCCTGGTGGTGGTTATCAACATATTTCACAAAGAGAATCTGACCCTCTTGCCCTAGCTTTTCTCGCCCAAGGTTATCAAGTGCTTCTCCTTAATTACACCGTGATGAACAAAGGAACAAACTATAACTTTTTATCACAAAATCTTGAAGAAGTTCAAGCTGTTTTTTCTCTGATTCATCAAAATCATAAAGAATGGCAAATCAATCCTGACCAAGTTTTCTTACTTGGTTGCTCTGCCGGAGGGCATCTAGCCGCTTGGTATGGTAATTCTGAACAAATCCATCGACCAAAAGGAGTTATTCTCTGCTATCCAGTGACTTCCTTCACTTTCGGTTGGCCTAGTGATTTGTCACATTTTAATTTTGAAATTGAAAATATCTCAGAATATAATATTTCGGAAAAAGTCACTTCCTCAACTCCTCCAACCTTTATCTGGCATACGGCTGATGATGAAGGTGTTCCTATCTATAACAGCCTTAAATATTGTGATCGACTCTCAAAACATCAAGTTCCTTTTGAAGCTCACTTTTTTGAATCTGGACCTCATGGGGTTTCTTTAGCTAATCGAACAACTGCTCCTTCTGATGCCTATTGTCTTCCGTCAGTACATCGCTGGGTTTCTTGGGCTTCTGATTGGTTGGGGAGACAAATCAAAAATTAAAAATACCACTCAAAAGTGGTATTTTTTTATTGCTTTTATGTAATTTATTAATTACGAATTATTTTTGCTTTTGAAGCCAAACTTCTTTCAAAAATTCTAAAGTATAGTGTGAAGTATCAGGCACAATGACGATATCATCTCCCAAATCTTCTGGGCGCCCTACACCAATTGGTAAAGCCCCTGAATCTTTGATGGCTTGGATTCCAGCTTGAGAATCCTCCAACCCAATTGATTCAGAGGGTGCAACACCCACTGCATGTGCTGCTGCAATAAAAATATCTGGTGCTGGTTTTGATGCCGCAACCTCAGCCGGATCAGCAATTGCATCAAAATATTCAGTTAAATTCATTCTCTCTAATAAAAATGGACCATTTTTAGAAGCTGACGCTAAAGCAATTTTTATTTTATTTGAACGTAAATCTTTGAGTAATTGTAAGATTCCAGGATAGACATCGGCTGGCGACACATCCTGAATCATTTTCACATAGTTATCATTTTTTCTCTTAGCAAGTTCTTTAAATTCCTCAGCTGATACTTTTTTGTCAGCTAAATCTAGAATTTTCTGAAGCGAGTCTTCTCGTGAGACCCCTTTTAATTGCTCATTAAATTGGCGGTCAACACCATTAATGCCAATTTCTTCAGCCAAAGCTTTCCAAGCTCTAAAATGATACTCTGCGGTATCTGTAATTACACCATCTAAATCAAACAATACTGCTTTAAACATCTTTTTACCTTCTTTCTCGTCATTTTAAAAATATATTTTTAAGTAATGACTTTCCAAAGTTACTGACAGAATTTCTGTCAGTAACTTTTTTATTAAAAAATAATTGTAAATCCTTGTATCAAAACTTTATTAAGAGTAAAACCATTTATTTTAAATCAAATTTAGTCTGCACTCCGGCTTTTAATTGAACCTCATCATCATAAACTTTGGTCAGTAAATCCGCCGACGCTGTCAGTAATAATTGTCCATTTTCAATCAAAATTTCAACTTTAGTTCCTCTGAAAATTTGATTAAATTTCAATTTTGTCCAGCTTTTTGGTAAATAAGGAGCAATTGCAAATTGGCCATCTCGCAGACTCAGACCAGCAAATTCATTTTGAATCACCTCGAGCGTTTCGCCCATGACCCCAATATGAACCCCTTCAGCCGTTGTTCCCCCTTGAATATCATAGTAATCACTGCCAATTGCTGTAATCAAGAAATCCAACGCTTCATCAAAATCCCCTAATTTCACATCAATCCCAGCAAAAACCGGACGTGAAGTCGTTGATCCGTGAACAGTCCTAGCAAGATAATAATCACGGTTGACTTTCAACCAATTTTCGGGCAACTCATAAGCCAATTGTTTGACCAACTTAGTCACATGCTCCTGACCCAAATTGTAGATTAACATCAGTGTATCAGCCTGTTTAGCCACTTGATATTCGTCAGGCGAAATGCCTTCGGCCTTCATCAAACGGTCAATGCGATGAATATCCCCATATTTTGCTTCATAAGCTGCAAAGTCTACTTCCTTAAGCTCAAAATATTTAGCATATTGCGCAATCACACCATTTTCATCAATATCTAGATACATTTTTTTCCGAACTTTTTGAGCTTTTTCAAGTAATTCCTTTGGAATTTCAAATCCTTTTTCTGATAATTCTGTCAACCAATTTAATTGCCAAGTGAGCATTAAATTAGTGTAGGCATTATCACAGATTCCCCCTTCTTGCCCAGGATAGGCCTCATGATATTCATCAGGTCCCATGACCCCATCAATATGATAACGGCCGTCATTTCCTAATTCTGCTTTATTTAACCAAAACTTTGTCGTTTCAATGATTAAATCTAAACCACCGTCAGTCAAAATGCTTTCATCTTCTGTCAGTTGTGAGTAAATCCATAAATTATATACAATGGCTAAACTAACATGCCTTTGACGCCGGCTATTATCTGGTTCCCATTCATTATTTACTGTATTCAAATGAACAAATTGCGATTGTTCATCACCAATTAAGCCTGACTGCCAAGGAAACATAGCTCCTTTTTCTCCATCAACCTTCGCATTTTCCTGCGCTGCGGTCAATCGATTGATTCGGTACAACAGCAAATCACGCGCTGTTTCTGGCTCGTTAGCCGCATAGTAAGGAAGAACAAAAATCTCATCCCAGAAGATATGGCCCCGATAACCTTCACCAGTCAAGCCACGTGAACCTACTGATGCATCTAAAAACTGATTAGCACCATGCTGTGCCGCTTGACGAATATGGAAAATGTTCATCCTGACCATTCTTTGTAAATCTTCATGGTCTGATTCGATAACAATATCGGCATCTGACCAAACTTTTTCCCAATAATTCGCATTATTTTCTTGAATTTTACTGACAGAAGTTGCTGACAGCTCTGTCAGTACAAACTCAACGGGATTTTTACTTTCATAAGAACTCGCAATGACAATCGTTTTATCAAACTGTACTTCTTGATTTTTTTGTAATTCAATTTCGATTGCTTCTGCTAAAATCTCATCATTCTCAGAATCTATTTTTTGGAAGGCCAATCCATTCAAAAATGATTTAGAAGCAATTGCAAGTTCAATTTCGCTTGTTCTTGTTTTAGCAATCAAAAGTCCTTTGGAAATTTTTGTTACTTCAAATTCTTTACTATCAAAAGCCCGATAACGTTCAACATTTTGATTTAAAACTGAGCCATCAGTAAAAGTTTCAAGTCTTAATTTACAAGAGAAGTCAGCAACAATTTCACCAACAAAACCAAAATCATGAAAATTAATCGGATCTACAAACTTTGTCGTTACTAAAGTCAAATTTCCTTTGGCCAATTTCACCTGATAACGTTCAATTTGCAAAGCATTTTTAAAATCAATTGTAGCTTGCTTTTCAATTGCCGCTTCAAAATCAACCAATTCACCATCAATATATACTTTTATTAATTGAGGATTTGGCCAATTTACCATATCTTCATTAATGACATCATGTCCTGCGACTTCTGTACTCGTCCGGTTGAAGACACCAGCTACGTACAAACCAGGATAATGATTGTCAGAACAAGTTGACCATAAAGGCGCACCTCGAAGCCCTAAATAACCATTTCCCAATGACATTAAAGATTCTTGACCATAAGAACGTTTCCCTACTTCTTTTTTATCATATTGGATTATCCAATCTTTTTCAGTCATTTTTCCCCCTCATATAAAACTAAAGGAAGCAGAATTTATCAGCACTGCCTCCAACTGAGTTTATTAATTATTTAACTGCATCTTTAAATGCATTTTTTTGTTCAACGCCTTCTCCCATTACATCTGTATCTTTATACCCAAAGAACCAAACCAATAGGAAAGTTGCAACCGCACATACCGCAGTCGCGATCCAGAAGAGCATCAAGTTACCCGCAGGAGCGTGATGTGTCAAAGGATTAGAAATGAAGTTAGGGAAACCAATCAAAGAACCTGAGAACCCAAACATTTGTAATCCGCCAAATCCAGCAACACCTGCACCAATCGCGGCACCAATTGAAGACATGATAAAGACACGCACATATTTCAAATTAATCCCATACATTGCCGGTTCAGTTACCCCACAAAAGGCTGAAATTGCTGCTGGAGCAGAAAGTCCTTTAAGGTCTGCTTTTTTAGATTTAAAGAAGACAGTCAAGGCGCCAACCCCTTGAGCGAGCATTGTGAAAGAAACAATCATATTGAGTGAACTTGCTCCAGTAGCCGCCAATTCTTGTGAAATAAGTGGAACAACCAACCAGTGCAACCCAAAGATAACCAAACATTGATACAAACCACCAACGATGATACTTGCAATTCCTAAATTCAATGACAAGATATGATCAATCACAAATGACAATCCAGAAGAAATTGTAGAAATAACTGGACCTACCAAAAGTAAAACAATTGATGCGGTAATAAAGAAAGTAATCATTGGTTGGAAAATTGGACGCAAGGCAAGTGGTAAAACTTTTTTCAACCAAGCATTCAGTGGTTTAGCAATTGCCACAGCTACAATGATTGGGAAAATGGTATAAGCATAGCTTGGCAAAGCAACGGGGATTCCAAAATAACTTGTATTAAAAGTTACTCCAAGGAAATTTGCAACAGGAGCAGCTGCTTCGACAACAACATTTTTACCTGCCGCATTTGTTCCAACATGCGCATTTACCAAGTTAGTAATTCCTGGATTAATCATAAAGCCACCGACTGCAGCACCAATGAATTGCAAGACGGTATCTTTAGGTGCCAATTGTTTGGCTGCTGAGAAACCAACCAAAACAGGCAAGAAGTAAAAGGGCGTCATTGCCAGTGTTGAGATAATAACATAAGTTGAACTTGCAGGATCGATCACTTCGATTAAGCGATTTCCCTTAACAAAGATACTAAGTAAACCATTAATCATCCCACCTGCTGCAAGTAAACCAATAATAGGAATCATTGACCCAGTAATTGTTCCAATGACCACTTGGAAAGCATGAACAATCGGATTTTGTTTTTTACCATTAGCTGGTGCTGTTGCAGCGACTGCTTGTGCCGTTGCGTCATCATCAACAACCGAATCACCAAGTTGTTCAACAACTTCATCATAAACATCCTCAACCGCTTGTCCAATAACCACTTGATATTGATTCAAGTTTGAATTATAAATGGCGCCTGCCACACCAGGCAAGGCTTCAATTGCCGCTGTATCAGCTTTATCTTTGTCCTTTAAAGTGAAACGAAGACGAGTGATACAATGAATAACTTTTGTGACATTTTCAGCGCCACCTACATTTGCGATAATATCAGTCGCAAGTTGTGAATAATTTGCCATAAATTCTCCTTTAGCTTCATTATCTATGAAGCATTTCATAATATAAAATAATAATTGACGAGTTTAATAGTCACAAAATCTATATCCAAAGTTCCCGTCATCTTTGCGCTATAAATTTATTGGTTGATATTTTTATTTACTTAACACTTGCCTGACCTAATTCATCACGTGCATTGGCTGAACCATATTTAACCTCAAAGCCAGATAAGACATCTTTAGTATTTGTAAAAATAACCATTGTTGTTTTATCCAAACCAGCAGCTTCAATCTGCCCCCAATCAACAGTACCCAGCTCATCACCACCATTAACAATATCATCCACTTTAACTTTAATTTTAAATGGTGCTCCTTTAAGAGCTACTGTATCAATACCGAGATGTAAAAGAATATCTAAGCCATCAGCACGTTTAAAACCAATTGCATGTCCCTGAACCAAAGTTACTTTTGCAGAAACTGGAGCAAAAATTTTATTTTCTTTGGGCTCAACTGCAAAACCATCACCCATTATTTTCTTTGAAAATACCGGATCGTTTACTTTTGAAAGTTCAATAACTTCTCCAGAAACTGGATTATATAGCCCTTTATCGTCTTTCAATTCTTTCTTTTTTCCTATTCCAAACATAAGAATCTCCTATCTTTTGAAGTTGTACGTACAAGTTAACAAAATCATTGTATCACATAAAAACGTTTTCAGCAAGCGGTAACAATTATTTTTGTGATAAAATATAAAGTATGAAGAAATATGAAGTGATTTTGCAAGATTTAGAAAAAAAGATTTTTAACGATATCTATAAAACGAACGATATTCTTCCGAGTGAAAATGAGCTCTCTGTTAATTACGAGAGCAGTCGTTCAACAGTCAGACAGGCTTTAAAAATTTTAGAAGAGAAAGGGCTTATTCAAAGACGACATGGCTATGGTAGCATTGTCCTCGCTCACGATAGGCTCCTTTTCCCTATCTCTGGCTTAACTTCATACAAAGAACTACAAACCTCTATGGGTTTCCATAGTGAAACTGAAGTCATTCGCTTTGAAAGACTTGAAATTAACCCTAAACTTTCAGAAACAACTGGTTTTGCCGTTGGGGAACATGCCATAAGTATTCTCAGAAGGCGCAAAGTAGATGGCAAATTTTCAATTTTAGATTGGGATTTATTTTTAGAAAAATATTCCGAAGGTTTAGCTCCAGAACATGCTAAAATTTCAACCTATGACTACTTAGAAGATACTCTAGGGCTTGACATTGCCTATGCCCAAAAGGAAGTCACAATTGATTTTGCCTGCGAAGATGACTTTAAATACCTTGACTTAAATCCCAAAGACCATCATGTCGTGTCTGTCAAATCTCATGTTTATCTTGCTGATAATACTCTTTTTCAATATACTGAATCTCGACATCAAGTCGACCGCTTTCGTTTCACAGAATTTGCTAGACGACAAAAAAGATAAAAAAACCTCCCAATAAGGAGAGGTTTTACTTGATAATAAAAAGCAAGAACAAATCAGTTCTTGCTTTTTTTCTTTATTTTACACCAATTTCTGCTTCAACAACTTCGACAATAGTATCTACAACATGATCGACTTCTTCATGAGTTGGCGCTTCAGCCATGACACGCAAGAGTGGTTCAGTTCCTGAAGGACGAACTAAAATACGGCCTTTCCCATTCATTGAAGTTTCCATTTCTGAAATTACTTTTTGAATCGCTGGCACATCCATTGCTGATTTTTTAGCTGCGTTATCTTTTACCCGAACATTAACTAATTTTTGTGGATAAATTGTAACTTCACTTGCTAATTCAGATAAAGACTTGCCAGTTTCACGCATTACTTTCAACAATTGAATGGCTGAAAGTTGCCCATCTCCTGTTGTGTTGTAATCAAGGAAAATCATATGACCCGATTGTTCACCACCGAAGTTGTAATTATTTTTCTTCATTTCTTCAACAACATAACGGTCACCAACCGCTGTAATCACTGAATTAATTCCTGTTTCTTCAAGCGCTAAATGGAACCCAAGATTAGACATCACAGTTGTTACTAGCGTATCATGAGCCAATCTTCGTTGTCCAAGAAGATATTTCCCAACGATAAACATAATCTTATCACCATCAACAATTTCTCCATTTTCATCAACGGCAATCAGACGGTCAGCATCACCATCAAAGGCTAGTCCGAGGTCACTTCCTGTTTCGACAACTTTTTTAGCCATTGCTTCAGGATGAGTTGAGCCTACTTTCACATTGATATTGAGTCCATCAGGATTTTCACCAATAACTGTCAAATTCGCTTCTAAATCAGCAAAAACGGCACGAGCAGAAGTATAAGCTGCACCATTAGCGGTATCAAGAACAACCTTATAACCTTCAAAATTACCTTCTGCTGTTGTTTTTAAGAATGCTTGATATTTACGAACCCCTTCGATATAGTCATGAAGCACTCCTAAGCCTTGAGCAGACGGACGTGGCAATGTGTCTTCTTCAGCGTCAATCAATACTTCAATTTCAAGTTCTTTTTCATCCTCTAATTTATAACCATCACCACCAAAGAATTTAATTCCATTATCAAGTGCTGGATTATGGCTGGCTGAAATCATGACCCCAGCTGAGGCCCCATCTTTTTTAACTAAATATGCTACACCTGGTGTTGCAATGACTCCTAAATCATAAACTTCAATCCCAACAGACAAAAGTCCTGAAATCAAACTGCTCGCAAGCATTTGTCCAGAAATTCGTGTATCGCGACCAACATAAACTTTTGGTGTACCTAATTCATGTTGACTAAGGACATAGCCACCAAAACGACCAAGTTTAAAAGCCATCTCCGGCGTTAATTCAACATTTGCTTCCCCGCGAACACCGTCTGTTCCGAAATATTTACCCATTTTTTCTTGTCTCCATTTTTATTATTTTTTTTTGACTCTGAAAATTTATCCACTTATTTTTACAGGTGTTAATGTTACTTCAACTTCTTGTGGATCAGCACTTACTCCTGTTGCACGTATAGGAACAGTTACTTTTGTTTCTTTTACAACTCCAGAAATATCCACTGATGCTTCAACCTCTTTGATTGCTTCTAAAGCACTTTTTTCTCCTGAAAGAGTAACTGTTTTATCAGATACTTTTGTCTTAATAGATGATAAAGTCTTATCAAGCGTTCCTTTTTGTGTCACTTTAACCGGCACATCTTTAGTTAATTTATTTACTACAACTTTTAAATGAGTCGTTGAAGGTTCAATTTGTGCTGGAAGAATTTTACCTGTGCTGTCTACGGCATGAAGAGTGACTGTGCCTGAATAATTTTCATTTAAATTAACATCATTTGGTAAAGCAGCTTCAATTGCTTGAATTTTTTTGATGCTCTCTTCTCCGGCAGTCACTTTTACCTTTTCATCACTCACTGAAAGTGAATCAATTGTAAAACCTTCTGGCAATTGAGTTGAATCAGCTTTTGGTGTTACTTCAAACTCTTTCTTCACTTTGTCTTCTAAAGTGATATTCATTGTTTTAGGTTCAATCGTTGCCGTTACTCCGCCAGGCAGTTGTTCAATCCGAATTGGTACATCAAATTTTCCTGTTTTTAGTTTGGTCAAATCAACACTTAAAAAGAAATTTCTTGTGTCCGAATTTTCTTCATTAGTGATAGACAAGCGATTATATCCAGAAAGATGAACCGTCGCAGTGCTATTATAACCACTAACGAAATATTTATTAGAATTATATTTTAATTCTACTGGAACGTTATTAATTGTGGCTGTGTAAACTTCTCCAGACTGATTAGTTCCTTGATTACGGATGGATGTTGCATTAGCATTAAAGAAAAGGACAATCGCAAAGAAAACAGAGGCAAGGATATAAAATGTTTTGGAATTAAAAAATTTATTTGCCATTTTTCTTTCCTCCTGCTTTATTTTTTCTATTTTTTCCTGTTCCTTTTTCATTTTTTTCAACTTTAGGAACTAAAATGGCCACTAGAATATCATGAAATTTTTCTTTGGAAATATCCGCGAAAAATTCTCCATTGTGAGCAATTGAAATTCCACCAGTTTCTTCGGAAACCACTAAAATCAAAGCATCTGAGACTTCAGAAAGTCCAATTGCAGCACGGTGTCTAGTCCCAAATTGTTTTGAAATCCCCGATTTTTCGGTCAAAGGAAGATAGGCAGAGGTTACAGCGATTTTGTTTCCCTGAACAATGACCGCGCCATCGTGCAAAGGTGTATTTGGAATGAAAATATTAATAAGTAATTCACTAGTAATATCCGCATCTAAACGAATCCCTGTACTTACAAATTCATTTAAATTTTGCCCTTGCTCAATCGCAATCAAAGCGCCAATTTTTCGCTCAGACATGTAAGCAAAAGATTTCTCGTAAGCTGAAATATGCCCATCAGGGCTACTTTTTCTCGTTGGTGTAAATAATGTGGTTGTTCTTCCTAAGCTTTCAAGCGCTCGCCTAATTTCAGGCTGAAAAATGATAACTCCGGCGATAACCCCATAGGTAATAACTTGGTTGAGTAACCACTCAACTGTTGTAAGTCCAATAAGTCCGGCAATAATTCTGATAAAAATGAAAATAATCACACCACGAACAAGCGTCATTAATTTTGTTCCTTGTACAAACCTAATCGCTTGATAAAGGAAAAAACTGATAATTGCAATGTCTAATATTGCAATAGCAATTCGCAGAGGTGATTCATTCAATTCAAAAATCTTTTGCCAAAACTCAAGGTTAAAAAATTGATTGAAGTCGGTCAAAAGTCCCCCTCCTTTTATATTGTTAGTCTAATTATACCAAAATTTTAAGTGAACTGCTTTATTCCCAAATAAAGATTTATCATCTTGCTCTTATTCCCTTAATCTGTCTGTAATTTTTACATTAGCAAAACCGTAGTTTTTAGCTGACGAGGATAAAAAAATTACTGACAAAAATTCTGTCAGTAACTTTTAATTATTAAGAATATATTATTTTTTAGCCTCACGTTCTGCTTTACGAGCGGCTCGTCTTGCTTCACGCTCAGGATCAACTGGACGTTTCTTACGTTCTTTTGGCAGAGTAGCTTCTATAGCCCCCTCTGATTCAGGATTCTTTTTCGCCAGTGCTTTTGCTTCACGTTCTAAAAACTTATCTAAATCTCCTGATGTTCTAGCATAACGCATAAATCGTTTACGAGAATCTTTGGCAGCTTTAGCATACAAACTTTCTGCATGTTCAGCATCAACTTTTAATAGATTACCAAAACGAGATTGTGTCAATAAGAAATCTCTAACTTTACTAAAATCAGGCTTTTTGAAATCAAGAATCATCGGATTTTTACCGAAATCTTCAAGAAGAGGATTATAGCGATAAAGTTGCCAGTAACCAGAATTCACGGCTTCTTTTGCTTCATCAAGTGCTAAATGTATTCCTCCATATAAACCATGTGAAATACATGGAGTATAAGCAATAATGACTGATGGACCTTTAAATTTTTCAGCTTCATCAAAGGCACGGATTGTTTGCATCATGTTTGCTCCAGAAGCAATCTGAGCCACATAAACATCTCCGTAGGTCATTAGCATCGCTCCTAAATCTTTTTTCGTATTAGATTTACCGCCAGCAGCAAATTGTGCAATTGCTGAAGCTGGAGTTGCTTTAGAAACTTGTCCCCCAGTATTGGCATAGACTTCGTTGTCCATAATCAAGATATTAACATCAGCACCTGAAGCTACAATATGATCTAAACCGCCAAAACCAATATCATAAGCCCAACCATCTCCACCAAATATCCATTGGGTTGGTTTTACAAATTGATCTTTTTGTTTATATATTTCATCCAACTTAGCTGAGTTGAAGTGTTCAGAAGCAAGCATTCCCTTCATTTTTTCGGCTCTTGCTCGTGTTCCTTCTGAATCTTCTAAGTGTTCTACCCAGTCTTTCGCCAATTTTTGCAAATCATCTGACATTTCTGGCAAGGCTTCAAGGACTTGGGCTGCTAATTTTTGACGTCTGGTTTGAGAAGCTAACCACATTCCATATCCGTATTCCGCATTATCCTCAAAGAGTGAGTTTGACCATGCAGGGCCTTGTTCAAACTCATTTGTTGTATATGGCGTTGCTTGTGTTCCACCATAAATGGCTGAACAGCCAGTTGCATTGGAAATCATCATTCGGTCGCCAAACATTTGTGTCAATAATTTAATATATGGTGTTTCACCACAGCCTGAGCATGCTCCTGAAAATTCAAAAAGTGGTTTTTCAAATTGGCTAGCAACAATTGTACCTGGACGAGCTGGATTTTCTTTTGTTTTAAGGGTTTGTGCAAAAGCCCAATTGACAGATTCTTTTTCTTGGCCTTCATAAGGAATCATTTTTAAAGCTTGACCCTTTTTAGGACAGGCTTCAACACATAAGCCACAACCTGTACAGTCTTCAACAGAAACCTGAATCCGATATTTTAAGCCATCAGCTCCTTTATAATCCATAACATGGAAACCTTCTGGCGCTTGATTCCATTCGTCTTCGTCGACTAAAAATGGCCTGATGGCAGCATGAGGACAAACAAATGAACATTCATTACATTGAATACAGGCTTGGGCATTCCATTCGGGAATTTCTAAGGCAATTCCTCTTTTTTCAGAAGCACTTGTTCCCAATGGTTCATCACCAAAAGTCATTTTGTTATCGACTAAGGTTTGTACCGAAAGTTCATCACCCTCAAAGGCATTGGTTTTATTTACAATTTCAAAAACATATTTTTTACGAGAACTTTCTGTCGTAAGAACTTTCGTTCTTTCCTCTTGAGTTTCAGCCCAGCTTTCTGGAATCTTTACTTCATGCAAGCCGTTCAAAGCAAGTGCCATTGCATTCAAATTTTGTTCAACAATGGTTGGTGATTTCTTTGCATATTTTTGAGCATCTTTTTTCAGAATCTCATAAGCTTCATCAAAAGGCATAACATGAGCCAATTTGAAAAAGGCAACCTGCATAATCGTATTAATTCTGCGTTCCATTCCGGTTTCATGAGCAATTTTCATGGCATCAATCGTATAAAATCGAATTTGATTTTCGGCAATGAATTTCTTCATTTCACTCGGAAGATTTTTTGAAAGTTGTTCTAGATTCCAGCTTGTATTTAATAGAAATAGGCCTCCAGCTTTCAAACCTTTGGTCAAGTTATATTTACGTACATAAGTCATGTTGTGACAAGCAACAAAATCAAGTGTAGCTGTCATATATTCAGAAGTAATTGGCGAATCACCAAAACGTAAATGTGAAATGGTTAAACCACCTGATTTTTTTGAATCATATTCAAAAGCGGCTTGAACATATTTATCAGTATGGTCACCAATAATTTTAATTGCTGCTTTATTGGCACCAACTGTTCCATCTGAACCAAAGCCCCAGAATTTTGCTTGAAATGTATCTGCTGGTGTTAAATCAAGGACTCTTGAATTTGTCAGAGACAAGTTTGTAACATCATCATTAATTCCGATTGTAAACATACGTTTTGGTTGTGCTTTGACTAATTCATCAAAAACACTGACGATGTGTTCTGGACGAGTATCTTTTCCACCAATGCCATAGCGGCCACCAATCACTTGTTTAACATTAGAATTGAAAAGCGCTGATTGAACGTCAAGGAAAAGAGGTTCTCCATTTGAACCAGATTCTTTTGTACGGTCTAAGACCGCTACTGTTTTGACTGTCTTTGGTAATTTTTCAAGAAAGTTTTCCAATGGAAATGGACGATATAAGTGAACATTGATAAAACCAACTTTTCGGCCTTGTCCATTTAAATAATCAACTGTTTGTTCAATTGTCCCAGCAACAGAACCCATAGAAATAATGACTTCTGTCGCATCAGGTGCGCCATAATAATTGACTAAATCATAATCTGTCCCACGAAGTTTATTGATTTTTCCCATGTACTTTTGAACGATTTCAGGAAGAGCTTCATAGTAAGAATTGACCGTTTCCCTTTGTTGGAAATAGATATCTGCATTTTGATTTGTCCCTGAAACTGTAGGATGATCAGGGTTCATTGCACGGTCACGAAAATCAGCTAATTTTTCTTGATTAACCATTGGTAATAAATCTTGATAATCAATAACATCAATTTTTTGAATTTCATGAGAAGTTCTAAAACCGTCAAAGAAATTCAAGAAAGGAACTGAACCTTCAAGTGTTGCTAAGTGGGCAACTGCTGACAAGTCCATCACTTCTTGAACAGATGACTCTGCTAACATGGCAAACCCAGTTGTTCTGGCTGACATCACATCAGACTGGTCTCCAAAAATATTAAGCGCCCCAGCCGCTACGGCACGAGCTGCGACATGAATAACTGCTGGCAAAAGTTCACCAGCCATTTTATACATATTTGGAAGCATTAAAAGGAGCCCTTGCGAAGCGGTATAAGTTGTCGCAAGCCCTCCTGCTTTAAGAACACCGTGCATGGCACCTGCTGCACCAGCTTCTGATTGTAGTTCTGTAATTTTTACTGTTGAGCCCCAGATATTTTTACGACCAGCAACTGACCAAGCGTCAGTATAATCTGCCATTGGTGAACTTGGGGTAATTGGATAAATTACGGCAATTTCTGAAAAGGCGTAAGCAATATGTGCTGCCGCCATGTTTCCGTCCATTGTTTTTTTCATTTTTTTCAAACCTTCTCAGGAGAGCATTTATTCGACATTTTTACGGCATAAAGAGCGGTGTCGGTGTTCTTTATGTGATTTAGTACTAAATCGAAAAAGACGAGAGCTTTCCTAATAATATTATTTTGACTAAGTTAATTTTAGCATTTTAAGCCTGAAAAGTTGAAGCTGCTTAGTGTCAATTATCTTTGACATTATCGTTGAAAAGCCTTTATTTACAAGACCTATCAGTAATTTTTTCACTTACAAACTAAAAAAGATTCTATCAATTAATGACAGAATCTTTAGAGATAAGAGGGCGTAAATTTTAATCAATGATGCGATGTTCAGTTTGAGCATCAAAGAAATGGGATTTGTTTAGGTTCAAAGCCACTGTAATTTTTTCTCCTGGATTGCGGAAATCACGCGCTTCAACACGAGAAACAAATTCAGTTGAACCAGCTCTAAGATAAAGCATAGTTTCTGCTCCAAGAAGTTCAGAAACGACAACTTCAGCTTCAATTGTTTGATTGGGATAAGCTTGTTGTGCCAAATTGCTTGCTTGAATGTCTTCTGGACGAATTCCAAGAATCACTTCTTTTCCTTCATAACCTTGTTCTTTAAGCAATTTTGCTTTTCCTTCTGGAAGGTCCATATTCAAACCTTCATTATTCGTCAATTTTCCAGCAGCAACTTTAACATTAAAGAAGTTCATGGCAGGACTACCGATAAAACCAGCAACAAATTTATTAGCAGGTTCATTATAAAGCTCTTGTGGTGTTCCGATTTGTTCAACACGGCCAACTGTCCCTGTTTTATCAGAGTTTGGTGATGATGACATAATAACAATACGGTCAGCAAGAGTCATCGCTTCAGTTTGGTCATGGGTTACATAGATTGTTGTCGCTCCAATTCGACGGTGAATTTTTGCAATTTCTGTACGCATTGAAACACGAAGTTTAGCATCCAAGTTTGACAAAGGTTCATCCATGAGGAAAACCTTGGCGTCACGAACAATCGCACGTCCCATTGCTACCCGTTGACGTTGCCCACCTGATAAGTCAGCAGGTTTACGGTCAAGTAAATCAGAAAGACCAAGAATTGTTCCAGCTTCTTCAACACGACGTTTAATTTCATCTTTTTTGAACTTACGAAGTTTCAAACCAAAGGCCATGTTATCAAAAACGGTCATATGTGGATAAAGCGCATAGTTTTGGAAAACCATGGCAATATCACGATCTTTTGGTGCGACATCATTCATGATTTTACCGTCAATTTTAAATTCACCTTCGGTAATATCTTCAAGACCAGCGACCATTCGCAATGTTGTTGATTTACCACAACCTGAAGGACCAACGAATACAATGAATTCTTTATCTTTGATATCAATATTGAAATCTTCAACTGCGTATTGCGTCGCATTGGGATATTTTTTGTAGATTTTGTCTAAACTGAGTGTTGTCATTTTTTCTCCTCTAATAACATTTGTTCTTTAATATTATTCTACTGTAAACGTTTTCCGTTTTCAATCAGTGATTTGCCTAAATTAATTGTACAAGTTGCACATTTTACTGACAGAATTATTAATGTAGATGACAATTCTCTCAGACACAACTAAAATGCTCCTATTCGTCCCATTTCACTGACAGAAAAAGTTACTGACAAATCTGTCAGTAACTTTTTTAATCTTCTTCATCTTCGTCTTTAATTTTATTAGCTTCTTCGGCAAATTTTTGTGCAACCGCTTCCAATGCCAAAGTTTCTTCATCTCCAAGGTAATGGTCATCGTTGATTTCATCAAGATTTACATACATATCCAAATGACCTTTGAGATTATCAAATTGAACCGGAGCATCTCCACCGTATTCTCCATCTAAATTAAGAAGAATTTTTTGACCGCCTAAGGCTTCAATTTCTATTTTACTTGTTTTAATGTATTCCAAATTAACATCATCCAAATGTTTTCCATTAGCTACAATCGCAAGTAAAGCAATGAGTTCAAATAGATTATCTGTTTTCACCAAAATAAGTGTGAAAAGTCCATCATCTAATTTAGCATCAGGTGCAATCTTTTCAAAGCCACCAACTGAATTAGTAAGTGCGGCAAAGAACATTGAAATATCCCCCTCAAATACACCTTCATCATGAACAACACGAACCGGTGCTTTACGCACACGAGGTAAAAGTTCTGCGCCCTTTGCTAAATAGGCCAAATAACCAAAAGCCGTTTTTAAATGGCTGGGAACACTGTAAGTGAGTTCTGTCAATCCGCCCCCAGCAGCGATATTAATAAAATACTGTTCATCTTGTGTTTCTTTAATTACGGCATGGCCGACATCAATATTTAGAATCTGATTTTTACCAATAATTTCAATCGCTTCAAGTGGTTTTCCTCTTGGAATTTTTAAAGCCCTAGCGAAGTCGTTTGTCGTACCCGTTGGAACAATAGCTAATTGAGGACGTTTCTCAAAAGGAGAAATTCCAGCTACAACTTCATTAATAGTACCATCACCACCCGCCGCAATGATTAAATTAAAGCCAGCCTCTGTTGCCCGTGCCGCCTCTTTTTTTGCGGAATCTTGTTCTGCTGTGGTTTGATAAGCACTGGCCTCATAACCATATTGCTCTAATTTATCCAAAATATCTGCAATATGTTTTTTTATAATTTCTTGACCCGATGTCGGATTGTAAATCAATCTCGCCTTCATCATTTTCTCCGAAACCTTCTCTCATCCATTCTTAAAAAATAATTTACTGACAAACTCCCAAAAGAGTGACCCCATCAATTGAACCAAGGTTCAATTGATGTCAGTAAATTTACGCTCTCACTAAAGTCTGTCAGTAATATTCAATACAAATTGGTCTATAAATCAAGCAAATCTTGCTCTGACCAGATTTCAATTCCTAAGTCTTGAGCTTTTGTCAGTTTGCTACCTGCTTCTTCTCCGGCGACTACCAAATCCGTTTTCTTAGAAACAGAACCAGAAACATTTGCACCCAATGCTTCCAATTTTTCTTTTGCTTCTGAGCGCTTCAAAGTCGTCAATTTACCTGTTAAGACAACTGTCTTACCTGATAATATTCCTTCAACATTAACAGCACCTAAATAATCAAAATTTACACCAGCATTTTCAAGTTCATCCAGTAAAATTTTTGCTCCGTCAGTTTCAAAATAAGAAACAACAGCCGTAGCAATGACTCCACCTAAAGAAGGAATTTCAGAAATTTCTTCTTCTGTGGCTTTAGAAAGCGCTCGAAGATTAGCAAAACGCTCCATAAGTAATTTAGCCGCTTTACCACCAACATGACGAATTCCTAAACCAAATAATAATTTTTCTGCTGAATTTTCGCGACTCTGCGCAATTGCTGACACAATTTTTTGAGCCAATGTTTCTTTGACCTTATCTAATGTCAGTAAATCTTCAATCGTCAATTGATATAAATCAGCAACATCAGCCACCAATTTTTTATCAAAAAGTTGTGAAATGACTGACGGACCTAAGCCCACAATATTCATAGCATCACGACTAGCAAAATGAATTAGTTTTTCCCGAATTTGCGCCGGACATAAGGGGTTAACACAGCGTAAAGCCACTTCATCTTCAAAATGAATTAACTCCGAACCACATTCAGGACAATTTGTAGGAATTTCTAAAGCTTCAAGACCTTCTGGCCGTTTGTCCAAAAGCACTTTCCCAACCTTCGGAATAATATCACCCGCCTTATAAATCAAGACATGATCGCCAATACGGATATCCTTTTCTTCAATATAATCCACATTGTGCAAAGTTGCTCGAGCAACCGTCGTCTGTGCTAAAAGAACCGGGATCATATTTGCCGTTGGGGTGACAACTCCTGTCCGACCGACAGTCCAGTCAACAGACAAAATTTCTGTTTCTGCTTGTTCAGCTGGAAATTTATAAGCAATCGCCCAGCGCGGTGCCTTAACTGTAAAACCTAATTCTTCTTGCTCTGCAAGATTATTAACTTTCACAACAACTCCATCAATATCATAGGGGAGTTCGTCACGCAGACGTGTAGCCTCTTCAATAAATTCCCAAATTTCATCCATATTTCGAGCAAATTTACGTTCAGGATTGACTTGAAAACCAAGTTCTTCAAAATATTCTAAGACTTCTTCTTGAGTATCGTTGGTAGCTGGACTTGCTTCTTGATAAAGGAAAGTTGCAAGACCACGTTTAGCAACTATTTTTGTATCAAGTTGACGTAAAGTCCCAGCTGCCGCATTTCTTGGATTAGCAAAAGGAGCTGCTCCTTCAAGTTCACGCTCTTTATTAAGTTTAGCAAAATTCTTACGCGGAAGATAAGCTTCACCACGTACCACAATATCGATAGCATCTTTGAGTTTTAAAGGAACATCTTTAATTCGTTTCACATTTTCTGTGATGTTTTCACCCGTTGTTCCATCGCCTCGAGTTGCTGCAGTCACAAGGAACCCATTCTCATAATAAAGAGACAAGGAAAGACCATCAATTTTTAATTCACAAATATACTCTGGATTAGCAATTTCCTTGCGGACTCGTTCTTCCCAAACCGCCAATTCTTCGCGCGAAAAAACGTCTCCTAAACTATAAAGATTATAAGGATGTCTGAATTTAACAAAGCCATCTAAAATAACCCCACCTGTTCGGTGCGTTGGAGAATCCGCTCTAGTTAGTTGTGGATTTTCAGCCTCCAATTTTACCAATTCTTGATAGAGTCGATCGTACTCACTGTCTTCTACCGAAGGCTCATCTAAAGTATAATATTCATAAGCATACTGATTTAATTTTTCCGTAAGCTCTTTAATTTTTGACTCGATATTCATAGCTCCTATTTTAACACAAAAGAGCAATCAGTATGATTACCGAAGCACATCAAAAAAGCAAATTTCTATTAAAAAAATGAGTTAATTTAAAACAAAAAAACTTGCTTTTCCAAGCAAGTATCTTTTTCATTAAGGCGACGGTCGGATTTGAACCGACGATTAAGCTTTTGCAGAGCCATGTGTTACCACTTCACTACGCCGCCACAACATTAACTATTATAGCGGAAAAATAAATTTATGGCAAGCATGAGCTCACTCCACTTCCTGTTAAATCATTTGAATCAAGACTGATAGGCTTTAATAATCATTTACTGATATTAAATCAATAAAAGGCAACTTAAGCTAAGCAATCTCATCCCCTTTAATTTCCAATTTTATAATTCGCTTCAGTATTGATAAAAACCAAATCCCGCTGAACATTTTCTCTGCTGACAACATGAAATCTTCTTCCATCTTTTTGAATCAAAAAATCGCCAACTAAAGCCAAATCTCCTGAAATTGACTCAAAATTTAAAACGTTTTTATTCCATTCATTCCAAGAAAGACGTTCTTGTTCAAAAGCGTGTCTAACCCATATTTCACGAATTGGTCGATGCGAAATTTTCCAGACTTCTACAAGCTGTCCCCGATATTTTGCTTGCATAAAACCCCTTTCTGTTACACATGAACTCTCAGTAAAGATATTTTAGCAAAATGAACAAATTTGTCAAAATTTAGTTGGAAATTTAACCCTTGTTCTTTTCATATCGGAAACGTTTTTTACAATAAAATATCTTATAATCTGATATTTTTACTATATAAGGCTACTAAGTCCTTTGAAAAATTACTAAAATACATTCATGTACCCTTTATACTACTTTTTTCGCTTTTGAAGTGTTTTCTTTACATTCCAATAAAAATAAAAAGACACTTTCGTGTCTTTTATTTTTAAAGTTCTTCACCATTTGTTGCGATAACTTTTTGATACCAAGTAAAGGAATCTTTTTTCGAACGTTCTAATGTCCCATTTCCTTCGTTATCCTTATCTACATATATGACGCCATAGCGTTTTTTCATCTCACCTGTCCCAGCAGAAACAAGGTCAATAAAGCCCCATGGAGTATAACCCATTAAGTCAACTCCATCATAATCTACAGCATCTTTCATTGCTTCTATATGAGCTTTTAAATAATCTACTCGATAAGGGTCGTGAATACTTCCGTCAGCTTCAACTTCATCTACAGCTCCAAAACCATTTTCAACAATGAAGAGTGGTTTTTCATACCGTTCATAGAACCAATTCATTGCATAACGTAATCCTAAAGGATCAATTTGCCAGCCCCATTCAGAAGCTTTAACATATTCATTTTTGACTAAATCTCTATCTTCATTGTAATCAAAAGTAGGAGCTTTACCATGGTCTTTAATTGCAAAACTCATGTAGTAAGAAAAACCAATATAATCTACTTTTCCTTGTTCCAATGCTTTTAAATCATCATCGAGAATATCAAGTTTAAATCCCTTACGGTCAAAATAGGCTTTTAAATAGCTTGGGTAATGTCCGCGAACATGAACATCTGCAAACCAATAACGACGTTGCATAGCAACGGTTGAAGCCATCATATCTTCTGGTTTACAAGTTGCAGGATAAATCGGACACATAGCAATCATGCATCCAATTTGGAAATCTGGATTGATTTTATGTCCCAGAGCGACAACTTTCGCAGAAGCAACTAACTCATAATGAGCCGCTTGATACATAATTTCCTCACGTTCTTTTTCGCTTGCTCCTTCTGGGAATTTTAAACCAGAATTAGTAAATGGTGCAAAATCACGCAAATAGTTTGCTTGGTTGTTAATTTCATTGAAAGTCATCCAATATTTCACTTTATCTTTATAGCGATTCATGACGACTTCTGAAAAGTGGACAAAGAAATCAATGAGCTTACGATTACGAAAGCCTCCATATTCTGTCACTAAGTGATAAGGAAGTTCAAAGTGAGAAAGGGTAATTACAGGTTCAATCCCATGTTTTAAACACTCATCAAATAAATCATCATAGAATTGCAATCCTTCTTCATTAGGTTCTGCTTCGTCTCCATTTGGAAAAATACGAGTCCATGCAATGGAAGTTCTAAAACAATTTAATCCCAGTTCATCAAAGAGTGCAATATCTTCTTTGTAGCGATGATAAAAATCAATAGCTTCATGATTCGGATAATTTTCTCCCTCAATTACCCCATCTGTGATTTTTCTCTCTACTCCATTGCTCCCTGCTGTCATGACATCAGCAACAGAAACTCCCTTTCCGCCGGCATTCCATCCTCCTTCAAGTTGATGTGCAGCAACCGCTCCTCCCCAGAGGAAGTCTTTTTTTAAAGTCATAATTTCTCCTTTTAAATTTTTAGAATTATCATTTTTAATAAGATAAGCTCAAGAATTCTTGAGCTCATCTAAAATTTGCTATTATTCAGCAGCATTAATTTCAGCTTCTGTTTCAGCTTCTTCTTTAAGAAGAATATTGTCATAAGCTTTGGCAAATGGCCAGTAGAGAAGTGATGTCAATGCAAGGATAATAACTTGCCAAACCATACCTTGCCAGCCACCTACAAGGTATCCTGAAAGGACTGCAGGTGTTGTCCATGGAACATAAGCGCCGTTAAATGGTGGAATGATTCCTAGATAAATCACTAAGTAAGTCAAGATTCCTGAAATCAATGGTGCTAAGATAAATGGAATTGCAAGAATAGGATTTAAGACAATAGGAAGACCAAAGAGAATTGGTTCATTAATATTAAACACTGCAGGTCCAATTTCCATACGTCCTAAAGTTTTACCTTGAACTGATTTTGCACTCACTAAGAGGAAGATAACCAACCCAATGGTCAAACCAGAACCAGTAACTGTCAAGTATTGGTCCATGAATGATTGGGTAACGATGTGGGCTCCGTTTGAAAGACTGAGATGTCCTGCTTTATAGAGGGCAGCATTGTCAGCAGAGTTGGCTTGAAGCAATGGTCCCATAATCCCACCGATGATTGTCGCTCCGTGAACACCGAACCACCAGATAAATACTGGCATAAAGGCAATAACGAAGACGCCGACAGGACCATCAGTTACGTGTTGTAATGGAGTTTGAATCCATTTATAAACTAGTTCAATGAAAGTTGTGTTGAATCCGATTGTTGTAATTCCGTGAACAACACCAGCTAAGGTAATGATTGCTCCTGCAGGAACAAGTGAAGTGAATGATGCCGCAACATTTTCTGGAACTTGTTCTGGCATTTTAATTGTGATGTTACGACGCATAAAGCCAGTGTAAATCCAACCGACTAAGAGTCCGACGATGATTGAAAGAACCATCCCTTTCCCACCTAACCAAGCTCGGTCAATCACTCCTCCTACTTGATAAGCAGTTGAAACTTTAGTTGGGTCAGTAACAGATGTTACTTGATGAATTGTGTCTGGTTGCAACAAGATGTGAACGATAATACCAGTTAAACCAGCAGGAACTCCTTCATAACCTGCATCTCGAACCCACGCGTAAGCAATACCGAATACGGCAAGCAAGGCCATAATACCAAATGAAGCATTATTAATTTGTAAAAAGAGTGGGCCCAATTTGATTTTGTTCATGAAGTCTTGGCCTGCTTGGAATGGCAATTGACCAAGAATCAAGAATACTGAACCAATAATGATAAATGGAATAGGATAAATCATACCATTTTTGATTGCCGTGACTGCACGGGTATTCAAAAATTTCATCATTGGAGGCATGATTTTGTTTTGAATAAAATTGTTCATGGTTGAACAGTCTCCTTTACTTTTTTTGATGAACTGGTTTCACGTTCATCTTTTCTACATTTTCATTATAACACTAAAGAGCAAAAGAAAGAAAGCGGTTTCTTGTTTTTCCAAAACTTTGGTTCTGTACCACTCGTGAAGACTAATGTGCCAAAATTGTCATATAAGTTTCCTTTAAGGTTGCGAAAATTAGCCTTGCAAATTATATTTGTTATCTCAATTTAACTTTTTTTGTTTTATCCATCAAACGATTGGGAACGGCTGAGCAGATAAAAAAGCCAATTTGGCTTTTTAATTTGATAATTGATAAACCAAATCTGTTAAACGCTCAGTCAAATAAACTGTTGGTAATTGACTCGTCAAATCATAATGCGTATTGATTCGGTGTTCATTAATTCGATAGGTGAGGACAAAATCGCTCAGTTCAGCAATACTTGAATTCAATTTTGGTGTGATACATGAAATATAGACATCTTTATTAGAGCGCAGACTCGTCAGTACTTCAATGATTTCATTTGTTTCCCCAGAGATGGATAAAGCAATTACTAAAGTGTTGGTGGTATTTTGTAATTTTGAAGCAATTGGATAAGTCACATCACTAAATGAGAAGGTATTAATTCCAACTCCCGCTAATCTTCTGGCTGCATAATCGCAAATTAAACCGCTGGAACCTACTCCTGTAAAAATGATATTGTCACTTTCAATGACTCGATGTGCCAGATTATCCAAACGTTGTTCAATATCGTTAGAGAAAATATCTAGTGAAAAGGGAATTGCCGTATTTGAGCTTCCTTTTTCCAATTCTTTTTTATCAATAATGTACTCTTTAAAATCTGTATATGAATCATAACCCATTTTATGAATGAGGCGCATAACGCTAGAAGTTCCAACGTGTGCTTCCAGAGCAATGTCACGGACTCGCATATAAGGAATTTTATCAACATTATCTCGTAAATAACTATAACAAGTTCTTTCTGTGTAGGTTAATTTTTGAAAGTCAACATTTCCAAAAAAACTCATCATTCTCTCCTTTCTTCTTTAAACTTTTTGGTTAGAAAAAAGTTGCGTCTCCGCAACTTTTAATCTTGCATTTCTAATAAGCTAGGAGCTATATTATTTGTTTTCAAGTGCTTGCAGGCGTTGTTCTTGACCGACAACTTCTACAGCAAGGTCTTTAAAGGTAATCGCATTCATTAAGTGGTCTTGAGCATGAACCATGTAGAGATTCCAACCAATTTTTTCGCCTTGAGCTAACCGTGTCAAAAGGTCAGTCTGAACGTCATGTGCTTCACGAAGTTGTTCGCTCGCTTCGTTTAATGAACTTTCAGCTTCGGCAAATTCACCAGCTTTGGCTTGTTGAATGGCTTGGAAGGCTAAACCTTTGGCATTTCCTCCACTCATGATAATGCCCATTACAACACCCATGTAGTCATCACTTGTTGGATTCTCGTATTTATCAGTCATTTCTTATCTTCCCATTTCTTTTTGCTTAGATTTTTACATAGTAAAAGAGCTTTCGCTCTTTCACAAGTTTGAAATTTTCAAACCTTAATTCATCAAGTTTTCAGCTGCTGCAAGAACTTTATCTCCGCGCATCATTCCATAATCTTGCATTTTGATAACGTCCATTGGAACACCAGCGATTTCAGCTTTTTTAGCAACTTCACCTTTCATGAAGGCAACTTGTGGGCCTAAAAGAAGAACGTCAGGTTTTGGCGAGCCTGTTCCGGCAAGCATGTTATCAATGTCCGCTGTTGATTTTGCGAAAATTTCGTAATCTTTCCCGTTATCTGCTGCTGCTTTTTGCATTTTTGATACCAAAAGTGATGTTGACATACCGGCTGCACATGCAAGTGCAATAACTTTATCTGCCATAATTATTTCTCCTTATTCTTAACGTTTTATAATTTAACGTTCTTTATAAAAATAATTATAACGTTTTCATTTTCATAATGCAAGCGTTATCTATTTTTTGAAAGTGCTTTATAAAATTTGTTAGTTAGTTTATTTTCGCTTTATAGCAAGCTTTAACCGACTTTTTTGTCATAAAATAAAAAAGCTACTATCAAATAGTAGCTTTTTGAAATATTTGTTTCTCTTTTTGGAACAAATTTATTATTTTTTGAGATGATAATCAATTGATTTATGAGCTAAAATTTCTAAAATAGCTAGTACTGGGAGTTGCGTGGTCAGATTTCCTAAAGGATACTGTTTGGACCATTCGTTAACAAGATTGTACGAGAGTTGGTAATCAGCAAGTTTAGCAACGGTGCAATCTTCATTATTTGTAATCGAAATAATTTTTGCTCCGCCCGCTTTAAACTCCAATTCTTTATTAACAACTTGTTCTGTTTCCCCTGACACAGACATGATTACTGCCACAACATTTCCCATCCCCTGAACTTGAACAGCTTGAAACGGGTCAGAGATAACGAAGCTTCGTAATCCAGTGTTTACAAAATATTTAGTAGCATACTCACTTAATGAACCAGATGTTCCTAAGCCTAAAAACACAGTATAATCAGCTTTAGCAATCATTTGTGCAGCATTATTGAGTTTTGCCTGATAATTATCTGTATTCATTCGACGTAAAAACATGTTGAATTCGAGCATATTATCATAATGTTGCTCTTCTGGTGTTTTTTCTTTGAGTTGATTTTTGAGGTAAAATTTTAAATCAGACCAACCTTCAAAACCAAGTTTTGTACATAGTCGGACAATTGTCGAAGTTGAAACATGGGCTTGACTTGCTAAATCACGAATCGTCATTTGTTGGACTTCTTCAGGTGATTTAATGATAAAATCAAAAACTAGCGTTTCAAGCTCGTTAAGTTTACTGATTTGTTCGGGTAGAAACATCATTTATTTACTCTCCGTATTTGGAAATATTTAGCTCCGCCACAAATTCTTTAAAAAATTTACTGACAGAATCATTGCTTGAAAGGATTTGCCAAATTTTAGCAAAACTGTCAGTAAAAATTACTGACAGCTTTTATCCTTATAATAATTGAAATTTTCTTAGCTTTTTCCAAAAACGAAAGCATAGATTAAGCCAAGAATTTCATGACCATAATAATTAGGATAATAAAGAAGATTATTGACTTTTGTCTTTGCAGCAAAACCTTCTACTTTTACACCTTCATGTTTTGCTAGATACAAGGCTCGGTAAAGATGAAAATCGCTAGTGACAATCACGGTTTTTCCGTCAAAATATTTTTTAGAATAAGAAATATTTTCCGCGGTATCCCCCGCCTTATCTTCACTAATAATTCTGTCATCCCTAATATGATGACTTATCAGATAATTTTTCATACTAAAAGCTTCACTAACAGGCTCGTCAGCTCCTTTTGCTCCAGACACAATAATTTTGGCTTGCGGATTATTCTTAGCAAGCAAGAGTGCTGCATCTAGCCGCTCTTGAGTAATCTTGGCTGGTTTTTTATTTTGATTTATTCGTGAGCCAAGGACTAAAATTGTTTTAATGTCTGTGGAATTTTCAGCAGTTCTGTCAGTAGATTTACTAAAAATCAAAGCAAGACAAATTACTGAAATCAAAAGAATTAGACCGACAAAAGCGCCTATAATCTTAAAAATTTTTTTCATTAATTAGAAACTTTGTTTACGAGAATCACGTGTTTTACGGGCATTTTTATTACGTTCAGCACGGCGTTTTTTCTTGTTATCTTCTTCAATTTGCCATTTAATTGCACGTTTGTAACCTGGTTTAACGTGTTTTTTACCTTTTTTAAGGGCACCAATGGTTTTTGTTGAAATTTCATCTTGTTTTTTCGTCCGTTTTTCACGACGGTCACGGTCATAAGAATCAACAATTTCACCATCTTTAATAGCTTTTGGTTGGAATGTAACACCCATTTTTTCAATCTCACGAATACTTGAATCATCAGAAGGACTATAGAGTGTAATGGCTGTTCCTTGTAATCCATTACGGCCAGAACGACCCACTCGGTGAACAAAGAAAGTTAAATCTTTTGGAATTTCATCATTGATAATGTGTGATACACCTTCAATATCAATTCCACGCGCAGCAATATCGGTTGCCACAACATATTGATAATCCAAATTTTTAATTGAATTCATGATCCGTTTACGTTCACGTGGCGGGACATCACCATGAATTTTTGCAACTTTAAGTCCGTTACTTGTCAAGAAATGATGAATGTCATCAACGCGCCCTTTGGTATTGGCAAAAATCATTGCCATGTAAGGATTTGTTGCTTTTGTCAATTGGAGCAAAAGTTGGTTATGTGAACTTCCTTTGGTAGAAACAAGCCAATTTTCAATTGTATCTGAAATTACTGTCTTATTGGCAATTTTTTGCATGACAGGATTATGCAAATATTTTTTCAAAAATGGTTGAAGTTTTTGAGGAATAGTTGCTGAGAAAACGAGCATTTGCACGCGTTTACCAAAGCTTGAAGCAATTTGGTCAACATCTGCCAAAAATCCCATGTCAAGCGTCATATCCGCTTCATCGACAACAAAAGTATTAGCAGTATGCACAATTAAAGCATTAGATTTGATTAAATCATGGATTCGACCTGGTGTTCCAATTACGACATGTGGTTGTGATGATTCCAATTTTTTGATTTGACGGGCCTTATCAGTCCCACCAACAAAGTTTGAAACACGAAGCTTGTCATTAACTTTTGTAAATTCTTGAGCTGCTTTGTAAATTTGAGTAGCTAATTCACGTGAAGGAGCCGTAATGACTGCTTGCACTTCATCAAGCTCAGTATCAATTTTTTGGAAAATTGGGAGTAAAAAAGTGTGTGTTTTTCCTGAACCAGTTTTTGATTCCCCTACCAGGTCACGGCCTGAGAGAACAATTGGAATCAATTTTTCTTGTACTTCAGTTGGTTTTTCAAATTTGATATTCTCTAACGTTTGGTTAATATAATCTTTAAAATTAAAGTCTGTAAATTTCATTTTTTTCTTTCATTTGTTGAGGATTATTCGTTTCATTTAAAAAATGACGAATCTCTGTTTTTGCTGATTTATCCATGGAAGGGACTTTTTTCTATTATATCAGAAAAAAAACATTTAAGAAACCAGTTCTTGCCACTATTTAAACTCATTTTTAAAATCTGTCAGCATTTTTATTTTTAAAATTTACTGATGGCGCTAAGATTAGAAAAAATTGCTGACAGCTGTTCAACGTTGAAGTCAGTGATTATATTATAAATAAAAAGTTACTGACAGAAATCCTGTCAGTAACTTTTATTTTCCATTATTCATTAACTTTACTTTTTAAAACCTTATGTTCAAGCTTACTAGGCCAGAAACTTGAAGTTTCAAAAAGATTTGATTCTTCAAAAACTTCTTCTGAGCTAAATTTATCACCAACTTCATTTGTTCTTAAAATTTTAGCAACTTTAAAGGCAGAAATGACTAATAATATAGCCACACAAAGTAAGAAAATGACTGACAGACTTCCTTGAATCATTGTATTACGCATGGTTGCTTGCGCATTCGTTAATGCTAAACCAGATAATTTACCAGAAGCCACTTGGGCTTTTGCCGCTGAATAAGAAGCAAAGTAACCAATATTGACATCATTTGAAAAGATTTTTTGCCAACTGGCGGCAAAAGTTACACAAACATCCCAAACTAAAGGAAGTGCTGGAATCCAAACCCATTTAAGATAACCTTTACGGATAACCATGACACAAACAATAGCCAGAGCAACCGCCGCAATTAATTGATTAGAAATCCCAAAGAGCGGATACATGATTTTTATTCCACCATTCGGATCAGAAACGCCCATCAAAAGCAAAGCACCCCAAACTCCAACAATCACTGCTGTCGTTATAATTTTACTAGGTAACCAATCATCATCACCTAAGCGACCTAATTTTTTGAAGCCACGCAGAGCATCATTAAGTAAATAACGAGTCGATTTTGTCGCCGCTGAAACAGCTGACAGGATAAAGAGCGCCTCAAACATAATCGCAAAATGATACCAGAATCCCATCATATTTGTCCCACCAATAAGTGGCACCTTATGCAAAATATTTGACATTGAAACGGCTAAAGTTGGTGCACCACCAGTCCGTGAAACGATTGATTGCTCACCTACATCTTTTGCCACTTGCTCAAGTGCTTTTTCACCAGTCGTTCCTTCCCAGTCAATACTGAGTTTTGAACCGTCAGGCATCATGGCTACATTTGGAATTGCTTTAGCAGCATTATATTCAGCACTTTTATCTGCTTGATAACTTGAAGCTGCGAGTTTTTGAATACTAGCTTGAGGGGTATTCATAGAATAATAAATTCCAGGATTAAGAGAAATCGCAGCGACTAAAGCCATAATAGCAACAAATGATTCAAAGAGCATCCCACCATAACCAATCATTCGCGTTTGTGACTCTTTAGCAATCAAATGAGGCGTTGTTCCGGAAGACATCATTACATGGAAACCAGACAAGGCTCCACAGGCAATCGTAACAAATAAGAAGGGAAAGAGGGAACCGGCAAAAGCAGGGCCATCTGTATTATGTGCAAAATTAGTCAGAGCTGGAATCGTAACATCTGGACGCACACCAACTACAGCTATTGCTAAAACAGCAATTGTACCAATTTTCATGAACATGGATAAGTAATCACGTGGTGTAAGTAAAATCCAAGCGGGGATAATGGCTGCAATAAAAGTATAGCCCATGACCCACCAAACTAAAGCGGTTGGCGAAAGCATGAAAATATGCGCAAATGAAGATTCTGAAACCCAACGGCCACCAAAAATAGCAACTAGAAGGAGAATAAAACCAATCGCTGAAATTTCATTCACGTGCCCTGGGCGAATATATTTCAAATAAATTCCCATTAATAAGGCAATTGGAATGGTCATCCCAATTGAAAAGACTGCCCAAGCAGAATTTGCCATCGCCGTCACACAAATCAAAGCCAAAACAGCAAGCACAATCATTGTCATGATAAAGACAATAAATGAAGTCAAGCCACCAGCAAATCTGCCAACTTCATCATGAGCCATTGCCCCAATAGATTTTGCTCGACGACGATGAGAATATCAGAGAACAAGCATATCTTGTACCCCTCCGGCAAAAATAACTCCGAAAATAATCCAAATTGTCCCTGGTAAGTAACCCATTTGTGCCGCTAAAACTGGTCCAACCAAAGGCCCAGCTCCAGCAATTGAAGCAAAATGGTGACCGAATAAAACAACTCGATTGGTTGGGTCGAATTCTTTTCCGTCATTATGGCTTTCCGAAGGGGTTGCCCGTAAATCATTTGGACGCATAATCTTACGTTGAATATATAAAGCATAAAAACGATAGCCAATCAAATAAGAACATACTGCTGCAATAACAAACCAAATCGCATTAATCGTCTCTCCTTGAGCCAGAGCAATCAACGACCAAGCAAGACCGCCTAGTAAAGCGACCGCCACCCAAATGATAATTGATAGAATACTGGGTTTTGGTAAATGTTTTTTCCAGTCTTTCATTGTTTCTTGAAAATTTGCCTGCTTTAAATCTTTAATTCCGACAATTTTTCCTTGTTTATTCCGCAACAAAAATAGCTCTTCTTCTTCGGTAAAGTTTGAAGAGTTTCCAATATCTTTCATAATCCTCTATTCCTATGCACATATCAATGCATTTGACCTTCCATATTTTTTAAAACAAAAATGTAACCGATTACAATAACATTTTAGCACTATTTAATCAAAAATATAAACATTTATGTTTAAAAAAATCTCCTTAAAACATCTTTTTGTAAAAATAAGATAAATTTTCAAAAGAATAGTCTAACATTAAAAAAGGTTTCTGTAAAATAAAAAAAGGCTCTCCTTAAAGGAGCGCCTCATTCATCATTTTATTTTGCTTTAGCATAAAGTTCGTTAACTTTATCCCAGTTTACAAGATTAAAGAATGCTTCAATGTAATCAGGACGTACATTGTGATATTTAAGATAGTAAGCATGTTCCCAAACATCAAGTCCTAAAACTGGTGTCAACCCTTCAGAAATTGGATTATCTTGATTTGCAGTTGATACAACTTTCAATTTTCCAGCTTCATCAACAACTAACCAAGCCCATCCTGAACCAAAACGACCTGTGGCTGCAGCTTTAAATTCTGTTTTGAAAGTTTCAAAACTACCAAATTCTTTCGCAATTGCATCCCCAATTTCGCCGTCAGCATGGTTTTCAGAACCGTCAGTGTTTGGACGAAGCCAAAGCCAGAATTGACTATGGTTCAAATGACCACCACCATTGTTACGAACAGCTGTACGAATGTCTTCTGGAATTGCTGACAAATCTGTCAATAATTCTTCAAGGCTAAGGTCATCAAGTTCATTATGTTTTTCAATTGCTGCATTAAGATTATTCACATAAGTTTGATGATGTTTTCCATGATGCAAACGCATTGTTGCTTCATCAAAGAAAGGTTCAAGCGCATTTGGCGCGTATGGAAGTTCAGGTAATGTAAATGCCATAGTAATTTCTCCTTTTAAGATGTGAACCCATTTTGAAGTCTTAATACTTTGATATTTTGACTAGATTGAGAATGAATTCAGTTAGTTTATTTTTTTAATTCTATTCTCATTATAGTCGTTTTTGAAACCATTGCCAAATGATTTGATTTGTAATTTATTATTTTCTTTGTTGGATAAAATTAAGCATATTAGTCGAGTAAAGGAGCTCAACCTTTCGACATTCTTCAATATTTTTTGAACCAGTTAAAACAAATAATTTATTTAAATCTTGTTTCCATTGTTCAATAACTTCTTCTACTTTTTCAGGCCCTGTTTGCATAAGATTTTTCAAGATAAAACCAGCAGAACTTGACAAATCAGCCCCTAAAATTAAAGATTTAAAAATCTCTTGAGCCGAAGTAATTCCACCTGTTGCAATCAAACTTTTTCTATTATCAGCCATTTTAGCTTCTAAAAGACTCTCAAGCGTTGACAAACCAAATTCATCCAAGTTAAAACCATTTTTACTCCGTTTACGTTCAATCCAAGCAAAATTAGTTCCGCCAGCTCCCCCAATATTTATTCCTGAGACAGCTGTTTTTGCGAGTGCTTTAAAGGTTTTTTGTGAAATTCCAAAACCGACCTCTTTGACAATGACTGGAACTTCTAATTGACTTGCAATTTCATTAATATTTTCTAACCAATAAAATTCACGGTCTCCTTCATCCATTGGCAATTCTTGCGCTGTATTGACATGGATTTCTAAAGCATTTGCCTCAATCATATCCACTGCTCGCCTGGCATTTTCTAGAGAATGACCTGCGCCGATATTGGCAAAAAGAAAACCAGAAGAGTGAATTTTACGAACTTCACTGAAACCAGCAGCTAATTCTGGAAATTTCAAAGCAATCGATTGAGAGCCGACCGCCATGGCTAAATGTTGATTTTTCGCAATTTCTGCTAATTGACGGTTGATTTTATCTGCTCGCTCTGTTCCACCAGTCATCGCTTCAATATAAAAAGGAAATTCAAAATTCTGTCCAAATACTTCTGATGAAAAGTTGATTTTTTCAGTAGATAATTCTGGCAAACTATTAGGAATGATTCGACTATCAGAAAAAGTCAGGCCCGAGGTCTGATTTTTTTCTTCACGCCAATATTTATAAGCTAACGATATGTGTTCATCTTTGCGATGTTGATGGATTTCTTTTTCAGTTTTCATCAGTTATTTCTCAATTCATTAAAATCTAACCTGCTTTTTTAGCAGACTTATCTCAGTTATTTTTTTGAGCAACCTTAAATTTTTCAAGATTGATTCCATATTCCGATAATTTATTTTGGACTTCAGCAATAGCTTGGGTATTTTGAGCAAATAAAATAATATTCTCCCCAAAACCAGCCCCAGAGATTTTAGCAGCAAATTCAGGATAGCTATTGAGTAAGTTTAAAGCAATAGCTAATTCTTTAGTCATATAGCCTTCTGGAATATTCTCCAAAAGCAAAAGTTGATTTTCTGATAACTTTTCTTTGAATAAAGCAAAATCTTGAATGTCAATCGCCGTTGCCAATTCAATGACCAGCTCATTTGAAGCTTGATAAAATTCATCAGAAAGCTTTATTTTTATTTTTTCACTCGTTTTTGCCGCTTTTCCTGTTTGAACCACATAAGTTGCCCAAGGAATTTCGAGAGGTATGACTCGCTTATGATTTTGATAAAAAACAGAACCACCATACATAATAGCAGCAATATCGCCCATTGAACCTGAGCCTTGAACTTCAAAATGCGTTTTTGCGGCAATTTCAAAACGTTTTTCAAGTGACAACTGCAAATCAAAAAACTGATTGACTGCATTAACTAGACCACAAACGACTGAAGCACTTGAGCCGTAGCCTTTTTTATTTTCACCAAAGCCTAAATCACTGACAATCTCAAGAGATATTTCTGGAGATGAAGATAAAATTTTACTGACAGAATTTTTTTCAATGCTGTCAGCAGCTGACAAAGTATTTTTTAAAGCTGTCAGTGCAAAATTCCACGGATTTTCTTTAGTAAATTCAATTTTAGACAAAGAAAATTCAAAATCAGACAGTCCAACATTTGTTTTGAAAATTGATTTCCCTGTAGTAGCTGAAATTCTTACTTCAAAATTTGTTTCAATTGTTGTGATAAGCGCGAGATTTCCTTCTTTTGTGACCGAATATTCTCCCGCAAAAAAAAGTTTTCCTGGCACTTTGTTTGTCATTTTCTTCTCAGAGATATTCATAAGCGCCCCCAGCACGTGCGATATCAAATGTTAATTCTGGAAATTCCGCTTGTAATTTAGCTAAGAGAATTTTTTCAGTCGCGTGGTCAGTAATAATTTTGACGTTTGGGCCGGCATCGATAGTCACAAAAGCAAGCAATCCTGATTGATAAGCCTGATTCACAAAGTCAATCACGCGTCTTGTTTCTTGCGTGAAGTAATCAAAAGGTTGGTTAGAGAGACGATTTTGTTCATGCATGCCTAATGCATTATCCTGAGCAATTAGACCAACTTTTTCAATATCAGCATTTAAAATGGCCTGCTTCATTTCTTCCAGTTGAATGGCTGATTTTTCAACCCAAGCACTGTAAGTTGGTGCAGTTTGTGCCAATTGCATGCCCTTAGTTGACGACATTTTTTTCTTTTCAGCAGAGATTTCAGCAACAATCATTGAAAGACCAATATCTTCGTTGTAAAAAGATTCCGCAAAGGAAGATTGATGATTTTCTCCTTTATTCCAAACTGAAAAATTTCCAAAAATTGACCGAGAAGCTGACCCTGAACCGCGTCTAGCTATTCGTGACATTTCTGAATCATCTTTTTCTAAATCTAAAAGTCCAAACATAGCAGCCGTCAGAGCAGCAAAACTTGAAGCACTTGAAGCCAAACCAGCAGCTGTTGGCACATGATTTTCTGATTGAATCATTACTTTAGGGAAATTTCCATATTGTCCACGCATCATTTCCAAAAATTGACTGACACGGCTGCTATCTGCCACTTCAGAATTCAAAATCAAGGAATCAGACTCATTGTCAGTAAATTCAACAGAGGTTGTTGTATAAAATGGCTCCAGAGTCATTGACAAAGAAGAGGTTGTTGGAATATTTAGAGCGATATCCGCTTTTCCCCAATATTTAATCAAGGCGATATTTGTATGCGCCCTTGCAGTAACAATATTTTTCATGAGACTATTATATCAAAAATTTGATTCTTTCTTCTCTCCTATCATTTCAATAAGTTATTTTTTACACTAAAAAATACATTTTTTCAGACTAAATGATGAATTTACTGCCAAAAGAGAAACAAAAACTTGATTTTCAAGAGGAAATTTTATAAAATTGTCAGGTACGTTTTTGTATTC
This sequence comes from Lactococcus sp. KTH0-1S, assembly GCF_052544945.1. Classification (NCBI taxonomy): domain Bacteria; kingdom Bacillati; phylum Bacillota; class Bacilli; order Lactobacillales; family Streptococcaceae; genus Lactococcus; species Lactococcus sp. KTH0-1S. Next base: position 400,304 of record NZ_CP195165.1, on the reverse strand, counting down.
ATAATTATGATATTGGAAAAAGTTTATCAAATTTTCCTTCGATAAAACTTTAATTTAACCAAAATATGCTAATTTACAGTTCACATTTTCAAAATGATAAACTAATCTAGCAGGAGAATTGTTAATAATGACTATCAATAAAATTGGGACGGGAATTGCCCATTCCAAACTAATCTTAATTGGAGAACATTCCGTTGTATATGGTCAGCCAGCAATTGCCTTACCTGTAACAATTCTTAAAACTACAGTGACAATTACCTCATCAAAATATGGCCAATACATTGAAAATAACGAATTTCGTAGAAGACTTGATTTAATGGGAGATGAATTTGAAGGAATTCGTCAACTCATTATGCGCTTACTCTCTAAATTTCATTCATCAAAAATGCCATTCTCTTTAGAAATTGATTCAAATATTCCTCAAGGACGTGGCTTGGGAGCTTCTGCTTCATTGGCAACTGCCATTACCAGAGCTTTTTATGATTTCTTTGATGCTGAACTTCCGCAAAAAGATTTACTCTTTTATGCCAACTTTTCAGAAAATATTACTCACGGAAAATCCTCTGGAATTGATGTGGCAACTGTAAATTCTGAACACCCTTTGTGGTTTATTAAAGACAGCACAATTGAACCCTTTGAACTCAATCTTCATGGTTTTATCGTGATTGGCGATACTGGTGTTCACGGCTTTACGAGTCAAGCCATCAATATTGTTCGCGAAAAACTTGTTGAAGAAAAAGAAAAAACACAAGATTCAATTAATCATTTAGGTCAATTAGCGACCGATTCAAAAGATTTTTTGATGACAGACAAACTCAAAGAATTTGGTCATGTCATGAATAAAGCTCACGAAAGATTATCTGATTTGGGAGTTTCTCATCCACGTCTAGATAATTTAGTCGAAACTGCTCGTAAAAATGGTGCACTTGGTGCTAAATTAACTGGTTCAGGGCTAGGTGGTGTCATGGTTGCTCTTGCTGAAAATGAAAAAGATGCTATTCGTATCAGTCAACGTCTTCTAAAAAATGGCGCTAAAAATACTTGGATTTACTCTTTTTAAGATGGTTGATGACCATCTTTTTTTGTTATAATGAATCTATCAATTTGCACTAAGGATAACTTATGGAAAATCAATACGAAATTCTTCAATCACTCATCGAAAAAATGGAAATTGTTACTGTTGGCTCGGCTGTCAGTAAAACAAAGCTAAATCGTAAAGAAATCATTGATTTTGTACGTTCACAACATTCTTTAAGAATTTTTGATGAAGAAAATCAAAAATGGATTAACGAAAATGTTGACGGACACTGTTAAATTTTACTGACAGAAATGTTAATCAATCAAAAATATAAAAAAGTTACTGACAGACTGCCTGTTAGTAACTTTTTACTTATAAGTCATGAAATTCTGCATATAATTCTTGACGATTTAGACCTCGTTCTTTAGCAATTTGTTTAATGGCAACATTGGGTTTTACATTTTGTTCAACTAAAACTTTAACTGCTTCGAGCGCTGTCAATTCTGGCTCTTGAACTTCTTGAGCCACTTCATCCGCTCCTGAAACAATAATTAGACATTCCCCTTTTATTGGTTGGTCCGTTAAAGATTTCAAAACCTCTGAAATCTTACCACGACGATATTCTTCATAAATTTTCGTTAATTCGCGAACTAAAACAACTTCTCTATCCCCATAAATTTCCTGCATGTTAGCCAAAGTATCCCCAACTCTAAAAGGACTTTCATAGAAAATTTGTGTTTCTGGATAAGAAAGCTTACTTTTCAAGAACTTTTGTTGCTCCCCTTTTTTTCTAGGAAGAAAGCCATAAAAAATATGAGGTTGAGGAACTAATCCTGAGGCAATCAAGGCAGTAATTCCTGCTGAGGCACCAGGAAGAGCGATAACATCAATTCCTTCATCAATTGCAGCTAAAACTAAATCATGGCCTGGGTCAGAAATTGAAGGCATTCCAGCATCAGAAACCTGTGCAATAGATTGTCCTTTTTTCAAAAAATCAATTAATTTAGGAATTTTTTCTTGGGAATTATGTTCATGAAACGACTCTTGCGGAACTTTAATTTCAAAATGGTTTAAAAGGCGCAAAGTATTTCGCGTATCTTCTGAACAAATCAAATCTACAGTTTTCAAAGTTTCAAGAGAACGTAGAGTCATATCTTGCATATTGCCAATTGGTGTTGGAACCAAATAAAGACTTCCAGCAGTTTTTAGGCCTTTAAATGACCGTTGAATACTAAATTTATTTTCCATCAGCGATACAAAAGCTCCAAACAATCTAAACAAGATTCCCCTTCAGCCAATCGTTCTGCATAATGCAGATGACAAACATGGAAACCTTCATTAAAAATTTGAATCAAGTTAGGATTTGGCTGGTCTTTAGGCGTTTCTTTTTTAACTTCTTTTTTCTCAAATTCTGCCAAACGGTCACGCAATTTTTCTAATTCCATGCGTAAGGTTGCATTTTCAGTCATTGATGATTCAAGCACTTGGCGAATTCCTGAAATTTGCGTTAATGTGGTATTTAATGTATTTTCAAGTTCGCCCAGTTGGTCGAAAACATCATATTTATCAGCCATGATTCACCTCAATTTCTGCAAGTTCAAAATCCTTGCTATATTCTCCAAAGCGGATTTTTACTCTATTTTTTAAAACATTTAAGCCAACAACTTTTCCTTTTCCCTCTGAAGTAGTTACAAACTCACCAAAATCTGGGAAAAGTTGTTGGGCTTCTTTATAAAAACTATCTTCATAAGTTAAACAGCACATCAAACGACCACAAAGACCGTTTAATTTATTTTGTTTCAAAGATAGATTTTGATTTTTGGCCATTTTGATTGAAACATTTGGAAATTCATAAACAAACTCAGAACAGCACAAAGGACGCCCACAAGGTCCAAGTCCACCATGAATTTTCGCCGCATCTCTTGGCCCAATTTGGCGAAGTTCAATCCTGATTCTGAAAGTTGTTGCCAACTCACGCAAAAGCAATCGAAAATCAACACGATTCTCTGCCGTAAACGAAATAAAAAGTTGCATTTGGTCAAAATTATAAGCAACATCAATAATTTTCATTTCCAAACCTTGTTCGATGACAAGTTGGCGAACTTTATCTTTGGCTTGTTTAGAACGTTCCTCAAGTTTTGCAATAACTTGGAGATCATCCTCATTTACTTTACGCACAATCGTGTGGTGAATTTCAAGATTCGCTTCTTCAGAAATTTCACGTACAATTTTTCCGTAAAAGTTTCCCTTATCTGAACGAAGGATAACTTCTGTTTGTGGAGCAAGTTCTATATCACTTATTGCAAATACATTTGATTCGCCATGTGCAAATTTTATTTCATAAATCATAATATTCTCCTGATATAAGATTTTTCAATCAAAGGATAAGTTTGACAAGTTTCATAAAACAATAAAAGTTAAACTTGACTCAAATCGGACATTGCTTTTCCACATTTTTATTGCCTGAAATGTTTTTAAAAGTTCCTGACTCATTCTTTCTTGATTAAAAAGTTGTAATAAAAGTTCAAACGCTTGATTTTGTTTTTCTTTGTCATCAAAAATTTCGACTAATTCTTTCAAATACAAGAACGCCTCGTCAGCAGATTTTTTTAAAAGTTTTACAAATTGTTGAAGTCTTTGAAGTCCTTCGATAAACCAGCTCTGCTGAGCTAATTCTAATGCTTTGTCAGTCGAATTACAGATTTCCGCAAGAAGTTCTGCTTGTGTTTTTAAAATACCATTCTTTTCCAAAAAATCTTGTAAGTATTGAACATTTTTTTGAAAATTAATAATTTGTGTCCGTGATTTTATTGTTTGTAAAATCATATTTTCATTGTCTGTCAGTAAAAAAACAACAATTTCTGTTTCTGGTTCTTCAATTGATTTCAATAGAGCATTTGCTGCATTAGGATGCATTTTTTCAGCTTCCTTAATTAAAAGCACCTGTTGATTTCCCTCATAACCAGATTCATTGAAAACCTGTGTCAGCTCCCGAATTTGTGCCGTTTTAATCGTTTGTCCATCAGGTTCAACGATATGTAAGTCAGTAAATTCTTGTTGTGCAACAAGACGACAAGAACGACAATGACCACAAGGCAAAGCATTTTCAGGATTCTCACAAAATAAGGCTTGACTCAGCCAGATTGCTAATTCAAAAGAACCAAATCCACCTGAAAATAAATAAGCATGACTTAATTTTCCATGTTGCAAAATCGTTGAGAACTGCTTATAAAGTTGAGGCTGAATATCTCTTATTTCCACAAGAAACCTTTCTAAATATTTACCAAATCTAGTCTAAATAACAAAATAAAAAAAACTATTTAACATCCTCCTTTTTTGAAAAATGTAAGTATTTTTTAGCATTCTTAATTTTGCTGACAGATTAAATTGTCTTTAAAATTCACTGACAAATCTTTTTTTGAGGACGGAAAGTGTATCAGCTACGACTTTTTCTAAAGGTTGACTTGCATCTATTTTTACAAAACGCTCAGGTTCTTTTGCAACAATCTCCAAATAACCTTCCCGAACTTTACGATGCATCTCAGCTCTTTCCAAATCTAAACGATTTACCTCATCAGCTCGATTTTTCATAATTCGCTCAAGGGCAACATCCGTATCAACATCAAAATAAAGCGTCAAATCAGGCTTCAACCCATCTGTTGCAAAATAGTTAAGCCAATCAACAACTTCGACACCCAAATCACGGCCATATCCCTGATAGGCGACAGATGAATCAATAAATCGGTCAACAATGACAATTTTACCCGCTTGTAAAGCTGGCAACATTTTTTCTTGCATATGTAAACGACGCGCCGCCGCAAAAAGCATTAACTCAGTTTTAGAATCAATTTCTGTATTTTTTGGATCAAGAATAATTTGGCGAATTTCTTCCGCCACTCGAACACCGCCTGGTTCACGAGTGGCGACAATTTCACGCTTCATTTTTTGGATTTCAGGTAAAATTTCTTTTAAAACCGTTGTTTTTCCTGCTCCATCGGGTCCCTCAAGGGAAATTAAAATTCCGTTCATAGCCTCTATTATACCAAAAAAACAAACATTTTATCTTTTTTCTAAAAATAATAGGGTCTCTTTTTGCGTAATTTTACTAAAAATTGTATAATATAACTGAAACAGCTTACTTGATTTGTTAATTCAAATAAATACGAGTAACATTCAATAAAAAATTTTCCACTTGAAAGGACAACTATGAAAAAAATTCTTGTTGTTGATGATGAAAAACCAATCTCAGATATCGTAAAATTTAATTTAACCAAAGAAGGTTTTGAAGTCTTTACAGCTTTTGATGGTGAAGAAGCTCTTGAAGCATTTAAAGAAGTACAACCTGACCTTATCCTGCTTGATTTGATGTTACCTAAACTTGATGGTCTTGATGTTGCACGTGAAATCCGTAAAACTTCTGACACTCCAATTATTATGGTGTCAGCTAAAGATAGTGAATTTGACAAAGTAATTGGTCTTGAACTTGGTGCTGATGATTATGTCACAAAACCATTCTCAAACCGTGAACTATTAGCTCGTATCAAAGCCAATTTGCGTCGTATCAATGTCGCACCTGCTGAATCTACTGACAATGTCAAAAAAGAATTGGTTATCGGAAACCTCCGTATCAATCCAGCACATTATGCTGCATATAAAAACGATAAACAACTCGATCTTACACACCGTGAGTTTGAATTGCTTTACTACCTTGCACAACACCTTGGCGAAGTGATCACTCGTGAAAACCTTTTGGAAACCGTTTGGGGTTATGACTATTTCGGCGATGTACGTACAGTTGACGTTACTGTTCGTCGTTTACGTGAAAAAGTTGAAGATACACCAAGCCGTCCACAATACGTTTCAACACGCCGTGGGGTTGGCTACTATATGAGCAACCCGCATGATTAATTTTTTTAATTCAATGATTTTTAAAGGAGTAGTTGCCCACCTACTTCTTTTTGTCATCCTTTTTATGGGCAGTTTTGATTACAATTTTGCTCATTTAAGTACTTTTATCGGTTACTACCTATTTTCACTCGTCTTTGTTTTAGTCTTTCTTAATCAGCAGCATCGCATGATTGTGAATGTTTCTAAACAGATGAATGACATAAAAAATGGCTATTTAAATCGTGATAAAATCCCAAAAGGGACAAGTGAAATCAATGAATTATACGACGAAATTTTAAAACTTGGTGAAGATATTGTTCGCACTCAGAACAATCTTGAAAATCAGAGAAATCAATTAGACAGCATCCTCGCCTATATGGTTGATGGCGTCATTGCCACCGACCGTCGCGGGAATATTATTATGGCCAATAAATCAGCTTTGCATTATTTGAATACAGATAATGATCTCTTGATGGAAAAAAATATTGTTGAGGTCTTAAAAATTGAAGACCAGTATAATTTCTATGATTTATTGGAAAAAGAGCCAGAGGTAACTATTGAAACACATGATACTGGAAATGAAGCCATTTCACTTCACATAAAATTTGCTCTTTTTCGTCGTGAGTCTGGTTTTATTTCAGGAATTATTGCTGTTTTACATGATATGACTGAACAAGATAAAGCAGAACGTGAACGACGCCTATTTGTTTCTAATGTTTCACACGAACTCCGAACTCCGCTCACCTCAGTAAAAGCCTACTTGGAAGCACTAGAAGACGGAGCCATTGAGGATAAAGAAACAGCTTCATCCTTTATTAATGTTTCACTTACTGAAACTAATCGGATGATTCGAATGATTTCCGACCTTTTGACTTTATCAAGAATGGATCAAGACCGAATCGTTCTTAATAAAGAAATGATTAATTTAATTGCCTTCTTAGACTATCAAATTAACCGTTTAGACCAAATTTTAGAAACCGAATCAAACGATTTAATCTCTTCTAATTTCACTCTCGTCAGAAAATACTCTGAACAGCCCATCTGGGTCGAAATTGATACCGATAAAATTGCTCAAGTCATTGACAATATCATCGGAAACGCAATTAAGTATTCCCCTAAAGGTGGAACGATTACAATTTCCGTTGAAAAACGTGAAAGTGACGTTCTAATCTCCATCAGTGACCAAGGAATGGGAATTCCAAAATCTGATTTACTTAAGATTTTTGACCGTTTCTACCGAGTTGATAACGCTTCAAGAAATTCAAAAGTTGGGGGAACAGGTTTAGGCCTCTCTATTGTCCATGATATTGTTAAAATACATGGCGGAACAATTTTTGCAAGCTCTGATGGAGAAGGAAAAGGAACAACCTTTAGTTTCACTCTTCCATATTCTTTAGAAGCCGCAGATGACTGGGATGATGGCACTGATGAGTTTGAATTTGAGGGTAATGAATAATTTTCCCTAAAAAGAGTCCACACATATTTGTGGACTCTTTTTTTATGAATAAACCTAGACTTTTAACACAAAAAACTCTCTTAAGCTAATGAATTTCCTGATAAATTTATTTTCAAATAAAATATAAAAGCTCATGGCAATCCCACTATTTTTCTGCTACAATAGACTGTATGACTGAACAAAATGGCTTTAAATATTCCATTTTAGCCTCTGGTTCAACAGGAAATTCTTTTTACTTAGAAACTCCAAAGAAAAAAATTCTTGTTGATGCCGGACTATCTGGAAAAAAAATAGAAAGTTTACTATCAGAAATTGACCGTGATATTCATGATATTGATGCTTTATTAATTACCCATGAACATAGTGACCATATCAAAGGGATTGGTGTTTTGGCAAGGAAATATGGTATTGACCTTTACGCAAATGAAGATACTTGGTCTGAACTAGATAGTAAAAATGCTTTAGGAAAAATCCCTGTTGAACAAAAACATCTGTTTGAAATGGGAAAAACAATGACTTTTGGTGATATTGATGTTGAATCTTTTGGCGTGAGTCACGATGCCATCGCACCACAATTTTATCGTTTCATGAAAGATAACAAGAGTTTTGTTATGCTAACTGATACAGGTTATGTATCCGATAGAATGCGTGGAACCATTGAAAATGCGGATGCTTATCTTATGGAATCAAACCATGACATTGAGATACTCCGCATGGGAGCCTATCCTTGGCGGACAAAGCAACGTATCCTAAGTGACCAAGGCCACTTATCTAATGAGGACGGCGCTGAGGCGGCTTTTAGTATTCATGGCAATAAGACAAAACGAATTTTTCTAGGGCACTTGAGTTTAAATAATAATATCAAAGAGCTTGCTCATCTTACTATGGATGGTTACTTACAACAACATGATGTCGATACTAAAAAGGACTTGAAGATCCTTGATACTAGTCACGAACATGCTAGTCAACTTTACGATATTTAGTTACTCATCAGCAAATAAAAAAGAACCCTTAGGGTTCTTTTTTTTACATCATACCACCCATTCCCATGCTAGGGTCCATTGGAGGCATAGCCGGAGCAGCTGGTTCTGGTTTATTAGCAACTACTGCTTCAGTAGTCAAAATCAACCCAGCAACAGAAGCCGCGTTTTGCAAAGCTGAACGAGTTACTTTTGCAGGGTCAACAATTCCTTCTTCAATCATATTAACCCATTGACCAGTTGCAGCATTGAAACCTGTACCTACTTCTTCTGAACGAAGTTTATCAATGATAACTGAACCTTCGTATCCTGCATTGGCAGCAATTTGACGAACTGGTTCTTCAAGAGCACGGCGAACAATGTTAATTCCTGTTTGGATATCTCCTTCTTCTGAAAGTTTATCCAAAGCCGCAATAGCATTAACAAGTGCTGTACCACCACCAGAAACAATACCTTCCTCAACGGCTGCACGTGTTGCATTAAGTGCATCTTCAATCAAGAGTTTCATTGCTTTGAGTTCTGTTTCAGTTGCAGCACCAACTTTAACCACTGCAACACCACCAGCTAATTTTGCAAGACGCTCTTGTAATTTTTCACGGTCAAAATCAGAAGTTGTTTTTTCAATTTGCGCTTTGATAATAGCTACACGATCAGAAATAGCATCAGCAGAACCAGCTCCTTCAACAATTGTTGTGTGGTCTTTATCCACTGTTGCTTTAGCTGCTTGTCCTAAAGCTTCAAGAGTAGCATCTTTAAGATCGAGACCAAGTTCCTCAGTAATTACTGTACCACCTGTTAAGATAGCCAAATCTTCCAATTGAGCTTTACGACGATCACCAAATCCTGGCGCTTTTACAGCTACGACATTGAAGACTCCTTTAATCTTATTAAGAACAAGCGTTGGCAATGCTTCTCCATCAACATCATCAGCAACAATAAGAAGTGGACGATTTGTTTTCAAGATTTGTTCAAGGAGAGGTAAAATTTCTTGAATATTTGAGATTTTTTTGTCGGTAATAAGAATATAAGGATTATCTAACTCAGCAACCATTTTTTCTGTATTAGAAACCATATATTGACTCAAATATCCACGGTCAAACTGCATTCCTTCAACAACATCAAGTTCAGTTTGCATTCCCTTTGATTCTTCAATGGTGATAACTCCGTCAGAACCTACACGTTCCATTGCATCAGAAATATACTCACCAACTTTTTCACTACGTGATGAAACAGTAGCTACTTGCGCAATTGCTGATTTATCGTGGACAGGAATTGCCATTTCTTTAATTGAAGCAACAGCTGTTTCAGCAGCAAGCTCAATTCCTCGACGAATACCAACTGGATTTGCACCTGCGGTAACATTTTTTAAACCTTCACGAACAATAGCTTGTGTCAAAACTGTCGCTGTTGTTGTTCCATCACCTGCGATATCATTTGTTTTTGAAGCAACTTCTGAAACAAGTTTAGCTCCCATGTTTTCAAAATGATCTTCAAGTTCAATCTCTTTAGCAATCGTTACACCATCGTTTGTAATTAAAGGTGACCCATATGATTTTTCAAGCACAACATTGCGACCTTTTGGTCCAAGGGTTGTTTTTACTGTATCAGCAAGAATATCAATCCCGCGCATCATCGCTGTTCTAGCATCACTTGAAAATTTAATATCTTTTGACATTTTAGCTCCTTTTTAAGAATATATTTTTAATTTTATAGATTTTAAGATAGACAAAAGACAACCAAAAAATGATTGCTTTTATAATTTTACTCTACAATTGCAAGAAGGTCTGAATCTTTGAGAATCAAGAATTCTTCACCATCCATTTTTACGGTCGTTCCAGCAAATTTTTCAAAAATTACTGTGTCCCCTACTTTTACGAGTGGAGAAATCAGTGTTCCATGATGATTTGTTTTCCCTTCACCGACGGCAACAACTTCAGCTGTTTGAGGTTTTTCTTGGGAAGCGCTTGTTAATACAATTCCACCCATTGATTTTTCCTCTTCTTCTTTTACACGTAAAACTACGCGATTCTCTAAAGGTTTCAACATTATATTTTCCTCCATTTTTTATTTTTTAGCACTCTTATTAAACGAGTGCTAACATATTCTTATTTTATCTCAATGGTCAGATTTAGTCAAGAGAAAACATTTAGATTTTATGAAATAAATTAGAAAGGGAGTTCTTCCGCATCAAGTAAGGTTTCTTCAGTCTTTATAGCGCTTTCTCGTAAAGCGATTGTTGCCCTACTTTCAAGTAAATCATAACTCAGTCCTAAGATTTCTGTGACATAATGTTTTTGATTTTGCTTATCCATGTAATTTCTAGTTCTAATTTCTCCTTCAATTGAAATAAGACTTCCTTTTTTTGCGTAAGAAACTAAAGTTTCTGCAGATTTTCCCCAAATAATAATTGAAATAAAATCTGCCTCGCGCTCTCCTTTTTCATTTTTGAAACGGCGATTGACTGCCAAGGTCACACGGACATAAGATTTATCATTTGTTGTTTTTGAAATTTCTGGCGCACTGGTTAAGCGTCCAATTAACATGGTTTTATTCATAATAAAATCCTCCTAACTTTTTATACGAAAAGTTAGAGCATTTGTCACAAAAAAAATAAAAATCTATCAATTGATAGATTTTTATGGTTTATTTAGCATTTAAAGCTGCAACAGTCATGTAATTATATGGACTATTGAAGTGTGGTAAGAAGAACAAATCAAGTAAGGCTAATTCATCAATCGTTTTCTTTTCTTGAATAGCTAAACTAAACATATTAATATTTCCTGCAATTATTTCACTCTTGCTAGCAAGTTGAGCGCCAATAATTCTGCGACTTTTTGTTTCATAAACGATACGAATTTTCACACTATCATTATTTTCATGAAGGAACCATGCTTTTTGCTTGTCTTCAAAATCACTAAATGAAACTTCTAGGCCGATTTTTTTCGCAGCTTTAACCGACAAGCCTGTAGAAGTCATATTGTAACCAAAAATAGAGATTCCATTAGAACCTTGTACACCAACAGATTCTATTGATTTTCCTCCTATATTATGACCAGCAACAATCCCTGAGCGAACAGCGTTTGAGGCAAGGGCAATGTAGGTGAAGTCTTGTAAAGCATTAGAATAGATTGTGGCAACATCTCCTACAGCATAAACATCTGGATCACTACTTTGTTGATGTTTATCCACTTTGATTGCTCCATTTTTAAAGGTTTCTAAATGTTCACCAGCCAGTGCACTATTGGCTGTAAAGCCAATACAATTAATAACGAGGTCAACATCATAAGTTGATTTATTAGTTACAATCTGTGATACATGACCTTTTTCATTTGCCTTAAACTCTTGAGCTAATTCCCCAAAATGGAGTTCAATTCCATGTTGGGCAAGATTTTCATCCATCCCTTTAGCAAACTCTTCATCATAATATGAAGCAAGTGAAGTACTTTCTGCATCAAAAAGTAGAACTTCTTTTCCACGACGTTTGGCAGCTTCAGCAATTTCTGTCCCAATATAACCAGCACCAATCACAGCAATCCGTTTCACATCATTCTTAGCAAACTCTTCGTCAATGGCTTGCCCTTCTTGAAAAAGTTTTAAAAAATGAATGCCTTTAAGATCTTTTCCTGGCAAGTTAGGAATAATTGGACGTGAACCTGTTGCCAGAACGAGTTTATCATAATTTTCTGTAATCTTTTCTCCAGTTTTCGACTTGGCATAAATCATTTTATTACTAAAGTCAATTTCTGAAACTTCTGTTTCTGTTAATATCTTTACTCCCTTTTTTTCAAAATCTTCTGCTTTGGCATAAAACAGCTCATCTGGTTTTTCAATTTGTCTTCCGACCCAAATAGCTGTTCCACACCCTAAGTAACTCATATTACTGTTACGGTCAATCATAACAATCTCATGGCCTGGATATTGATCAATCAATGTATTTGCTGTAGCAATGCCTGCGTGGTTCGTACCGATAACTACGATTTTCATGCTAATAATTCTCCTTTAAATGTAAAATTCGTTTTACATTATTCAGTTTAGCATAAGTCCTTCTATTTTCTTTTGTAAGCGCTTGTGAACTTTGTGAAAAATTTATTTTATTTTTTTTAGATAAAAAAATGCCAAAATAAACTATTTTGACAGTTTTATTATTATGCTTGCCACATTGTTTCTGAATCAAAAGCTTTACCAGCGGATAAATCTGATGATAATTCAATGATTCCACGAACCTCAGGTGCATTTGGTAATTCAAGTTCACGAGCTGAACAAAGCATTCCGTAAGATTGAACACCACGAAGGGCTCCTGGGAAAATCAATGAGCCATCAGGCATCATAGCACCAGGTAAAGCAGCAACTGTTTTTAAGCCAAGAGCTGCGTTTGGAGCACCACAAACAATTTGTACTGGATCGGCAAAACCAACATTAACTTTACAGATATGTAAATGGTCTGAATCTGGATGATCTTCCATTTCAACAATTTCAGCGACAACAAATTTGGGTTGTGCATCGTGAACAAGAACATCGCTAAATCCTGATTTCCCAAGCTCTTTGTTCAACGTTTCAATATCATCAGATGATAAGTCGACTTGACCATTTCCTGACAAATTAGCCAACAGAGATTTCGCTTCAAAAATATTCCAAGCAACCGTCGCTCCAGTTTCTTCAATAAAAACACGAGCTACTTTTCCCTTACGTTCGAAGTTTACTTTTTCTCCCTTATCATTTGCAGTGATAAGCATTAAAACGTCACCGACATTTGTGTTGTATGTTGCAATCATTTTCTTATTTTTCCCTTTTAATTTCTTAACATTGATTATTATAGAATATAATTCTTAATATATCAACGCTTATCCTGCGCTGATATTATTTCGCACTCGCTAAGAAAGTATTGACTTCTTCTTTTGTTTTACGTAATTTATTTACTAGTCGAGCTTTTTCTTTACCATCCTCAATCACGACAAAACTTGGAATTCCCATAATTCCCCATTCAATCGCAAGATCCATATATTCATCACGATCTACTTCAACAAATTTAAATTCTGGATTTTCTACTTCAATTTCTGGCATTTTTGGCTTAATAAAATTACAATCCCCACACCAACCAGCCGTGAAAAAGAAGACTGTCTTTTCCGGTCCTTTTACAAGTTCGGCTAAATTTTCAATATTTTCTGGAATAATCATTCTACATTCTCCTTTTATTTCTAAATGAATACTAAGTTTTCTTACAGAATTACTTCATTTTTTTCAAAGACTTCTAAAGTTTTAGCATTGATTTCAAAAGTGATTGCCTTATTTTCACTGACAAGTCCTCCCTCAAAAAGAGCACCCGTAGATGGCTCTTCAAAAATCCAAAAAGCATCTATTTTTCTTGTTGAAAAATGTTGCCGAGCACTGTCAGTAAGTTCATGAATCACTTCTTCTTCCATAGTTTTATAGCCATGATAAGCAACGTGAGCAACTGTTCCACCCGCAATAATTCCCAAACCAAACTTTAGTATTTTTTTCATATGGAAATTTTAACATATTTCTTGATATAATTATAGTGTAAATCATCAAAATCTTTGCTGACAAATCTGTCAGTAAATTTTTCAGTATTCCGGAGGAGAAAAATGGAACTATTCGACAAAGTAAAAGCACTGACAGAAATTCAAGCGACTTCTGGTTTTGAGGGACCTGTTCGTGACTATTTAAAAACACGCATGATTGCTCTTGGTTATCAACCAGAATTTGATGGTCTTGGTGGTATATTTGTCACTAAAACTTCAAAAGTAGCAAATGCCCCACGTATTATGATTGCAGCCCACATGGATGAAGTTGGCTTTATGGTCAGCTCAATCAAAGCTGATGGAACATTCCGGGTCGTTCCTCTGGGTGGTTGGAATCCTTTAGTTGTCTCTGGACAACGGTTTACATTATTCACACGTACAGGTAAAAAAATTCCTGTCGTAACTGGTGGACTTCCTCCACATCTTCTTCGTGGAACTGGTGTTACTCCTCAAATTCCAGCCATTTCTGATATTGTCTTTGATGGAGCTTTTGAGAATGCTACAGAAGCTGCAGAATTTGGAATCGCTCAAGGTGATGTAATCATTCCAGAAACTGAAACAATTCTCTCTGCTAATGGTAAAAATATTATTTCTAAAGCTTGGGACAATCGTTATGGTTGTTTAATGATTCTTGAACTTCTCGAATTTTTAGCTGACAAAGAATTACCAGCTACATTGATTATCGGAGCTAATGTCCAAGAAGAAGTTGGCCTTCGTGGAGCCAAAGTTTCTACAACTATGTTCAAGCCCGATTTGTTCTTTGCTGTTGATTGTTCACCTGCTAGCGATACATTTGGTGATGACAACGGTCGTCTTGGGGAAGGAACAACGCTTCGTTTCTTTGACCCAGGTCATATCATGCTCCCTGGGATGAAAAAATTCTTGCTTGAAACTGCTGACAATGCTAAAGTTAAAACCCAAGTTTATATGGCTAAAGGTGGAACTGATGCAGGTGCTGCCCATTTAGCTAGTAATGGAGTCCCTTCAACAACGATTGGTGTTGTTGCTCGTTATATTCACAGTCATCAAACAATTTTCAATATTGATGATTTCAATCAAGCTCAAACTTTCTTGAGAAATATCGTAACATCACTTAGTACTGAAAAAGTAGCTGAAATTAAAAACTATTAAATTTTAAAATACAAAAAATCACTAGGAAACCAAATCCTAGTGATTTTTTGTATTTTATTGACCAAAGTTATAATTAGGCAATATCTTTTTCCAACCAGCAGCTATATCACTTGCCGAACCACCAATAGAAAAATCATATGTGGTTGTAGGAGCACCAGACTTTGTAGCCCAGAAGCTTGTCGTAGTGTCTCCACCGAGATTAACCTCTTGTGTCTTACCATTTGATAATTTAACATTAACTTTTCCTGGTTTTTCACCCGTAGAAACTAATACTTTACTCTTAGTCACATTTGGATCACTATTAGGGTCAGTAAATTTTTGACCAGGTCCGAAAATATTTGGATCGGCAGCATTAATTGCATTCACCAAATTAGCTGTAAATTTTGCGTTATTAATAAAACCTGAATTCTGAGACATTGCGGAATTGTCATCGTGACCAGCCCAACTACCAAGTGTCACTGAAGGTGTCGAAAGCATCATCCAAACATCTGTATAATTATCAGTTGTACCTGTTTTACCAGCCCATTGAACATTAGTTGCAAGAGAGGAATTAAGGCCTTGCAACTCACCATAAAACTTACTTGTTTTTTGAGATTTGATAGCATCTTGAAGCATATATTCCATAATGGTAGATGTTGCTTCAGAATATACTTGAGTTCCGCCAGTAGTTTGATGTTGATAAATTATATTTCCTGTATCATCTTTGATACTATCAACAATATACCATGGTTCATATTTTCCACCATTGGCTAAAGTTTGATAACCATTCGTATGCTGAACCACCGTTGGATCAATTCCTCCTCCAAGAGGAAGTGACTCTACAGAATAATCTGCAACTTCATACCCCATCTTCGTCATGTAAGGTTCAACAGATTTTCCTTTATTCAAAATCGTTTGGTAGGTCCAATAAGCAGGAATATTATAAGAAACATTCAAGGCTTCTGAAAATGGCATCATCTCCGTTCCCTTATTACCGACGTGTTCAATGTCTTGCCCACTCGAATATTTTGCGGGATAGTTAGATAGAACACTTGCTGAACCCATCAAGCCCATGTCAATTGCCGGTCCATAAGCTAGTATTGGTTTGATTGAAGAACCAGGTGAACGTTTAGTATCAAAGGCATGGTTTACTTGGCTTTGTGAAAAGTCCAAACCGCCAATAAAGCCATAAACAGCTCCTGTTTTATTATCCATTAATACATTACCAGTTTGAATAAGGCCCGTACCGTCTTGCATCAAACCACTGTAATTAGTTACAGCATTTTGCATTGCATCATATACTTGTTGATTAATAGTTGTAGTTACTGTATAACCACCGTTTTGCAATGATTGTTCAGCTAATTCTCGATAACGTTGTTTAGTACTATCATTTCCTAAATCAGTTGCCGAAACTTTATCTCGCTTAATCAAATAATTATAGATATCAGTGATTGCTTCATTATAGACAACATTATATAAATAACCATGTTCTTGTGATTGAGCTACTCCTGGTTGTAAAAATTCTGTTGAAATATCATAAGCTTTATATTTCTTGTAATCAGCTTCTGAAATATAGCCCCCTCGATAAAGATAAAACAAAACTTCTTTTTGACGCTCGAGACCGTAACTCATGTTTTCTTTTGACTTTAGAGAACCATCAGCCGCATAAGGAGAATACACGATAGGGCTTTGTGGCAACCCAGCAATAAAAGCAGCCTCAGGTATTGTTAAATCCTTAGCAGATTTTCCAAATATACCAAGAGCGGCTTCTTGAATCCCTGCAATATTTTGTCCTTTATTATTTCGCCCAAAAGGTGAGACATTTAAATAATCAGTCAAAATTTGGTCTTTAGTCAAGTAATTATTAAGTTTAAGAGCATAGACAATTTCACTAGCTTTACGTTGGAAGGTAACACTATCTCCTAAAACTTGTTGTTTAATTAGCTGTTGAGTAAGGGTTGAACCACCAGAACTTGTGCCACCACCTACTGAACCAAGAATTCCACGAACAACAGCCTTAGGAACGACTCCCTTATTCGTTTTAAAACTATCATCTTCTGTTGCAATTAAAGCATTTTTAACATTAGGAGAAATCTCGTCACTTTTGACAGTAACACGCACCAAATCACTAGAGATATCCGAAATTGCCTGACCATTACTATAATTAATGACAGAAACGCCATGAATATCATTAATTTTTGCAAGCATTTCAGTTTTATCTGGCGTCTTCGTTTGCTCAACCAATCGAGCAAAATAGCCTACACCTGTCGCCGCACCAAAAACACCCACTAAAGCAAAAATTATTCCAAAAATGATAATTAGTCCACGGACCACCTTAAAAGTGATTGACCAACCCGATTTTTCATCATTATCTTTAGGCTCTTTGGACAGATAATTACTTTTTTTACGCCGCTTATTTTCCATTTTTTCTTTTAAACGCGCACGTGTTTCTTCTTGCGAGTCAATTGAGTCTTTTTTCATGCCTTTATTATATCAAATTTAAAATAATTTTTCGCCACTTTCAGAATTTTTTTTATTAATTTGTTATAATGTAAAACAGTGCTGTTAATTTTTTTACTTTTTATCCAAAGTGGACAGTTCAATCATTATAGAAAGGATTTTTTTATGAACATTTTTGACGAACTTAAAGCACGTGGTTTGGTTTTCCAAACAACGGACGAAGCTGCGCTTTCTAAAGCGCTGACGGAGGACATGGTTTCCTATTATGTAGGATACGACCCTACCGCTGATTCCCTTCATTTAGGTAATCTTGTGCTAATTTTGACAATGAAACGTCTACAAATGGCTGGACATAAACCTTATGCGCTTGTTGGTGGTGCAACTGGTTTGATTGGTGATCCTTCTTTCAAAGATTCAGAACGTTCGCTTCAAACAAAAGACACTGTAACAAAATGGTCTGGAAAAATCCGTAGTCAGCTTGAGCGTTTCCTAGATTTTGAAAATGGTGAAAATAAGGCAGAAATGACCAATAACTACAACTGGTTTGAAAACCTGACTTTTATTGATTTCCTCAGAGATGTGGGTAAACATTTCACCGTTAACTACATGATTTCTAAAGACTCTGTAAAATCACGGATGGAAAGTGGAATTTCTTATACAGAATTTGCTTACCAAATTATGCAAGGTTATGATTTCTACGAATTGAACCAATTGCACAATGTTACTTTACAACTTGGTGGTTCCGATCAATGGGGAAATATGACTGCTGGAACAGAGCTTTTACGTCGTAAAGCGAACAAGCAAGGTCATGTTATTACTATTCCATTAATTACAGATTCAACTGGTAAAAAATTCGGTAAATCAGAGGGAAATGCAATTTGGCTTGATGCTGATAAAACATCTCCTTATGAAATGTACCAATTTTGGCTTAATGTTGATGATGCAGATGCTGTAAAAATGTTGAAAATTTTCACCTTCCTTTCATTAGAAGAGATTGCTGAAATTGAAGAACAATTTGAAGCTGCTCGCCATGAGCGTTTGGCCCAAAAAGTTTTGGCTCGTGAAGTTGTCAGCTTAGTTCACGGAAAAGCAGCTTATGAACAAGCAGTTAAAACATCAGAGATCTTATTTGGCGGTGGAGATTTGCGTCAATTAGATGCTAAATCAATCTTAACTGGTCTTAAAGCAGCACCACAACATCAAGTTACTGATGATGAAGATTTAACTTTAGTTGAACTTTTAATCTCTGCTGGAATAGCTCCTTCAAAAAGACAAGCTCGTGAAGATATTACAAATGGTGCGATTTATATCAATGGTGAACGTGTACAAGCACTTGATTATGTTCTTACAGATTCAGATAAAATTGAAAAGCGTTTAACTGTCATTCGTCGTGGGAAAAAGAAAAACTTCGTTTTGACTTATTAATAAAACAAAAATTCTGTTCTAAATGGGACAGAATTTTTTATTAAAAAAATTTGAGCATTGCACTTTCTTTTAGGCCACAATATGTTATAATAACTGTACTGAATATGTTTTTAGGTGATCAAAATGATAGATAAAAAATTTGAAGATAAGTTAAATAAATTGCGTGAGATGTACATCAATAAACGTCCTGAAGAATCTGAAAATCTTGATGATAGTAAGAAATTTGAAGCTTTCATGGCCCTTTCGGATGAAGAAAAAGAAGAAAAGCTCAACGCTAAACTTGAACTACTTACTGATAAGCTCGTTACCCTTGATGAAAAATTAGAAGATTTGTTAGCCAACGATGCAAGTGCCGACGATATTTCTGAGCTTAAATATTATATTGATGCAGTTAAAAATAAAAAATTAATTCTTGAACAAAAACTTGAATTAATTAAAAATGGTGAGTTTGATGCTGCTCGTAAAGAACGTGTAAAACGTCAGCTTACTGATTTGGAACTCAAACGTTGTAAAGCGCTTTTAGGTAAAAAAGACTGCTCAAAAATCAATGAAAAAATTGCTTTAAAGAAAAAAGCAATTAATCGTTTGAGATAAATTAGTAGATTAGGTAAAGTAGAGCTAGCTTTGATAGCTCTACTTTGTACTTTTTGGCGCTCATTAATCAATTACACAGAAAGGACTCTATGCTCCATATTATTTTTTATGTCATTATTTTCCTTTTGGTATTAGTTTTTTCAAATGTCCTTAACAAAGTTTTCCCAAAACTTGCCCTCCCTCTTATTCAAGTGGTTTTAGGACTTATTTTGGGCTTTTTTGGTGCTGACGAGGTTTTACATGTCGCACCTGAATTTTTTCTAGGATTTATTATCGCTCCTCTTCTTTTTAGAGAGAGTGAGGAGGCTGATGTCAAACATATTTTAAAACATAGTAAAATTATTTTAGTTTTAATTTTCCCTCTTGTCTTCATTACAACCCTTGGATTGGGTTTGATTTCTAATTGGATTTACATGGGATTACCTTTAGCCGCTTGTTTTGCTTTGGGGGCAAGTCTCGCTCCTACTGATGCTGTAGCTGTTGGAGCTTTATCAAAGAATTTCTCTTTCCCTCGTCGGGTTATGAGTGTTTTGCAAGGTGAAGGTTTGCTCAATGATGCTTCCGGAATTATTTCTTTTCAGATTGCTTTAGTTGCTTTAGTTACCGGTTATTTCTCTTTCCCAGATGCAACAATGAAATTAGTTATTTCAGCACTTGGTGGAGCTGCTATTGGTTTTACTTTAATTTACATCAAAGGACTTGTCTTAAGACTTCTGGAAGATGTTGACGCACGGGATGTTTCTGGTTATCTTCTTTTAGAGCTGGTTGTCCCTCTTGCTGCCTTTCTCATTTCTGAAGAGCTCCATGTTTCAGGAATTATTGCTGCAGTTGTTGCTGGAGTCATGTCAGCAAATGGTCTTAAGAGAACTACTTTATTTGATGCTCAAGTTGAAAAACTCAAGAGTACAATTTGGGATACTTTAACATTTATTTTAAATTCCTTCGTCTTTCTTTTCTTAGGAATTGAACTTTATCAACTTGTAGTTCCACTTTTAGTTGATCCTGTTTATTCATCAGCACTTTTAATTGTTCTTGCTTTTGCTTTGACAGCTGGATTATTTGCTCTTAGGTTTATCGTTATTGCCTTTTATTATTGGCTTCGTTCTCTTAAACAAAAACAACCGTTTTCTGCTTATTGGAACGATGTATTTCTCCTCACTTTTGCTGGTTCTAAAGGAACAGTAAGTATCGCAACGATTCTTTTGGTTCCACGAACTGTAGATGTTCAACCCGTTCTCGTCTTTCTAGCCGCTGCGGTAACTGGCTTAAGTTTCTTAGTTGGAATGTTCATTCTTCCTTTCTTTGCGGTTAAAAAAGTTTCTAAAGTTAATAATATCTCTAAAATTGCGATTTTATCTGAGGTAGTTGATGAATTACATCAGGATATGAAATCGGCTAAAAACCCTCAGGGTTATGATATTGCTATTGATGCTTATCAGGAACGAATTCAACAATTAATCATTGAACAAGAGTCAACAGATATGGCGATTGATTACAATGATTTGCAACTTTTGATTATCCGAATTGAATCTGAAGGTCTTGAAGTTGCTTTGCGTGAAAATAAAATTTCAATGTATACTTACCGAACTTATCAACGATATATTCGCTCATTAGAAACAAGTATTGTCCATTCACTGGTTTCTAGTATCCAATTTGTTTATGTTATTGCCTTGCGTGCTTTTCATTTACTTACCTCTCGTGTCTTACATGTTGACTTTTATTTCAAGAAAACAAAGGCGGCAATGGAAACAACGCGAGATGAAATTACTGAACTTTATTTCAATAATACCGAACTTATCTTGCAAGCTCTTGATAATTTAAATGGTGTCTTTGATGAGCAACTATTGAATTTCTTACAATCAGAACGTTTAAGAACATCTGAAATCGTTGCAACGGGTGGTCATATTTCACGGATGATGAATAAGGCTCAGCCTAACAACATAACCGAAATGATGCGGGCTTATTATTTGGAACGTAAAGTTATTTTTGAACATGAACTTTCTGGAGCAATTACTGCACGAGAAGCTAAAGATATGCGTCTTAATGTTAATATTCTTGAAGATTATTCACTTGCAAGTAATCATCATACATTACTTTTTGACTTCTTAGAACGTCGGAAAAATAAAAATTAAAATAAAAAGTTACTGACAGACCTGTCAGTAACTTTTTATTTATCAATTCTAATAATCGTTTCTAATGCAATATTTCCTTGAATCGCTCTTGAAATCATGCAAGAACTTTCTGCCCGTTTGGCAAGTTTAATTGCTTTCACTTCATCGGACGCTTTTGTCAATTTCATAGCGACATGATAAGTTATTTTTTCATAAGTAAATATTCCTTTTGTTACATCGACCACTCCTTTAGCATCTACTTTCAGATGTTCTAGAGGAATATCATTTCGCTCAAGCATGGCAGCTAGTGTAATCGAATAACAAGTACTGGCTGCCCCGAGTAGCATTTCATCAGGATTCGTTCCGACTCCTGGACCATCCATAGTTTTAGGAATCGAAATTTTTTCATTTAGTGCCCCAGCCTGTAAGTCACCGATGGAATTTCTTCCTCCTACCCAATCAATATGTGAATTAAAAAGATGTTTTACCATTTTTTATCCTTTCAATTTACTGACAGAAAAAAATATGACTCTCCTATTTTCTGTCAGTAAATTCAATAAAAAGTCTGTTCAATGACAGACTTTTCTTTAGAATGTTTGAGCTTCTAACTCTACCTTATTAATGAATTCAGCAAGAAGTTCTTCTGTTTTTTCTGGATCATAAGCATGTCCTTCAACGGCAATTTGTCTAAAATCGCTACCGATAAAATTGAAGATTGCTGACATGTAAATTGTTGCTGGATCTTGTGCTCCATAAACTCCACCATTAGCTTGTAAGTGCAAGACTTTTTTGCCATTTGCTAAACCAACAGGACCTTCGGCTGTATATTTGAATGTTTTACCGGCAACATTGACTGTATCAACCCAAGATTTAAGTTCAGCAGGAATCATCAAGTTATACATTGGATTAGCAATGACTACTTTATCAGCTGACAAAAATTGTTCTGTAAAACCAGCAAAACGAGCCAATTTATCTTTTTGTGAAGCTGTAAGTTCAGCATTTTCACCTGCGAACATTGCACTGACCAATTCAGTATTCAAAGTTGGAATATCAGCACTGAAAACATCTAGTTCTTCAATTTCATCTTCTGGATGAGCAGCTTTATAGGATTTGACGAAAGCATCAAGACCTTTGAGTGAAAGTGAATAATCAGCAGTAAGTGGGTGACCTTTTACAACAAGAAGTTTAGACATATTTTGTTCCTTTATAGAAATTATTTTTGTGTTATAAAAATTATTATAGCAAACTTTTCTAAATTATCAATATATTTAGTACGTGAAAATTTACACATGTAAACATTTTACTGACAGAAATTCTGTCAGTAAAAAAACAATCATTTAGATTGTTTTTATTTTACTTTTTACGTCCCAACAAACGGAATAAGCCAAGAACCCAAGTTACTAAAACAAGAAATGTTGAAAAATAGAAGGCCACGTGGAAACCGTGTAAAAAGACATCTGGTTGATTGTGCAAATAAGTTGTTACCTTATAGCCCAACTGATTAGACATCGCTGTGAATAAAATCAATGTTGCTAAAGACGTCCCTAAAACAAAGGCCATATTACGGGCAAGAGAATTAACTGACCCAGCAATTCCTAAATACTTACGGTCAACAGTTTCCATAATCAAAGCATTGTTTGGACTTTGGAAAATTCCCATAGACATTCCTTGAATCAAAAGAATAACAACAACTAGCCACGGAGCAGAATGCGGATTTATCAGTAAATAGCCAAGCTGTGACAAAACAATCCCTGAAATCCCTACAAAAGTAACAATTTCTTTATCCATTTTATCTGCTGCTGAACCCGCTAAAGGGCTAGCAATCAGCATAGCAACAGGATAAGCCATCATAATCATCCCTGCCAAGCCTGGCCCATAATTTCTAAAGTCTTGTAAGTAGAATGGTAACAAAATACTTGAGAACATCGCTACTGTAAAATTAAAGAGAGCCATAATAATACTCATTGAAAATAATTTTGATTTAAAAATTCCTAAATCAAGCAAAGGCTGAGCGACCTTTTTCTCTGTTAAAATAAATATTCCAAAGAGAATAAAGCCAAGCAATGCACCAATAATAATTAATGGATTGGTCCAACCCAAAGCTTGACCAAAATTAAGAGCTAAGAAAAGTAAAACAATAACAGAAGTCATTAATGTTCCACCTTTAAAATCAATATCCGACCATTTTCCACTGGTTTTTTCTTTTGGCAAAGCATGATTTCCAAAAATCCATGCTAAAATTCCGATAGGAACATTTATCCAAAAGATATAATTCCATGAAGCGATCTGTAAAATAAGTCCTCCAAGGGCAGGTCCAGCGATTGAGCCAACCGATACAAACATCGCTGAAATGGAAAGTGCTCTTGCTCGACTTTCAGGTGGGAAAATTTCTGAAATAATCCCAAAACCGGTTGCCATAAACATTGATGCCCCAATAGCCTGAATCACCCGTGCAAAAAGAAGGAAACCTAAGCCCCAACCAAAGTTTACACCAGCAAGTGCTGAGCCTAAAATAAAAATTCCCCAACCAATGCGGGCAATCCGTGATTTACCTATTAAATCGCCTAAACGACCAAAAATCAGTACAATCGCTGAAATTACAATTAAATAGATTGTCACCACCCAAGTGATTTGAGAAGTAGAGACATGAAGCTCCTTTGACATTGTTGGTAGAGCAATATTAACAATTGAACCATCCAATGTTGACATAAATGTAAATATCCCTAAGGCAATTAAAACCTTTATTCTGTCTGACATAAAATCCTTTCCTATAAATTGAGTATCATCTTCTTTAAATAAAATTCCTAATAAGTCTTGCTATACTGATGAACTCAATTAATTTTTTCTAAGTTTATAAATAACGTTGGTAATTATATCCTTGTTTCCAATCTTTGTCAAGTTTAGACTATCAATCGTAGTTTCCTAATCAAATGAAAATGCTACTCATAATATTATAAGTAGCATTTTTTATTATAAGAAATCAGCAAATTCTTCTTCTTCAGTTTGGTCCCAGTTTTCACCAGTAATTGTTGTGAGCATAATTCCTTTGACCGCACGGTCAACCATCCCCTCAACATCCATTCTCTTTTCATATTGAATACAATTTTCAAGTTTTGGATTTGTTTTTGGAGAAGGTGGTGCAAAGACAGTACAACAATCTTCAAATGGTAGAATTGATAAATTAAAAGTATCGATTTTTTCAGCTATTTCAATAATTTCATTTTTATCCATTGTTACTACTGGTCGAATAACTGGAGTATTAGTTACTTCATTAATGGCAGACATTGAGCCTAGCGTTTGGCTAGCAACTTGTCCCAAAGATTCTCCATTAATAATCACTTTTCCACCACGTTCTTCACGAACCCGATCAACCACGCGCATCATAAAACGACGTGTAATTGTCATCAAATATGCTTGTGGAGACTTGGCTTTTATTTCTTCTTGAATCTCGGTAAATGGTACTTCAATAAAGGTAATTGAACCTCCAAAAACGGTTAATTTAGCTGCTAAGTCTTTGGCTTTCTTCAAAGCTCCTGGTGAAGTGTAGGGAGGGCTAGCAAAGTGAACAGCCTCAATTTCAACTCCGCGTTTCAACGCTAAATAACCTGCAACAGGCGAATCAATTCCCCCTGAGAGCATTAGATGTCCACGTCCTGCTGTTCCGACTGGCATACCTCCAGCACCTTTTATATCTTCAAAACTAAGATAAGTCGCATCTTGTCTGATTTCAACGCGCAATGTGATATCAGGCTTTTTCATTTGTACTTTTGCGTAAGAGAAATTATCAAAAACAACATCTCCTAAAGCAATATTTAATTCTGTTGAATCTAATTCAAAGTTATGGTCAGCTCGTCTGGTAGCAATTTTAAAAGTCTGCCCTTCGCGATAAATCTCCTTAAAAAGTGCCACAACTTCTTCTTTGATAATGGGCATTGATTTTTCAACTTTGATTGAAGGTGAAAAATTTTGGATTCCAAAAACTTTTGTTAAACGATTTGAAACTTCAGCATAATCTGCTCCATTAAGTTCAATATGTGCTCTATCTCTTGCTGCTGTAATTTTTAATTCAGGCATATCTGCAAGGACTTCGCGGATATTTTTTGCCAAACGATTGATAAAGTAACCACGATTTTTTCCTTTGGTCGAAAGTTCACCATAACGAACCATGATTTCATCATATAATACAGTCATTTTTATTCTCCTATATTCTTTTGCATACTTTTAATCATTAAATACTTCAAAAAATGAACGATTTAAGTTAAAAAACCAGTCAAATCTTCTTTATTTAAAGAAAAAAAGCACGCAGCGTTCTAATTATAACACAATGTCTCCCTTTTTTTATAGGCTTTTTTAAAATTATTGTCTCATTTTATAAGGCTCTATTGAGCTTAATATACTCCATTTTAAAAGCAAAATAAAAAGCCACTAGATCATTGACCTGGTGGTAATTTTTATCGATGATTTATTTTTAAATACTTTCAGGGGAATATTTTTCAGACATAATCTGAATTAATTTTGATCCTAAAAAAATACAGTATCTGATGAGCACATAAGTAACGATTGCAATTGCTATAAGGATTTCCATATTCGCTAATAATTCTAAATTCAGGAACTGAAAAACGCTGAGTTTACTTGTTAAATTTACCGCAGTTGCAGAAATAACGAGAGGAAATGTAAAGGCAGCATAACTAGGATAAAAGGCACTTCTCAAAAGTTTTGTCAGCAAGCCTAAAGTTATAAAATAGATAGCTTGCGATAAAATAAATAAAAAGATAACGAATATTTTAGATTTTGATTCTACAACAGTGAGGTATCCTACTAAACCAAGTGAACCTGGTGCTGTGATAATTGTAATCAAAGGAAGTAAAGATTTGTGCATTTTTCGTAAAATGAAAACTCTATGCATAACAATAGGAAGAAGAATAAAGTAAAAGAGTAATGTTATCCAAACCACAACTTTACCCACTTCAAGACCGAAATCTGGTGATGTTGCCGATATTACCCCAATGCCTACAAAAGTAATAAACCAGCTTGGATAAACATCATGTATTTTTAATTCTTTTGGTAGCACATGAAGATAAATAAAATACATCATTAAGATAAGATGCAAGATTAAAGCAGTCCACCAAATAACATTCGCAAGAAGACTAAAGCCGGACAAACGTTTTAAAAATACGCTTAGTACCATTAAAGACATCGTAAAAGTTGGTGAAACAGAGGCTACAATTGGGTCATTCAAAGTCGAAATTGTATGTTTCATTGCCAATACTATCTTGAGCAAAATTAAAAACATCAGGAATAAACCTAACATATCGTAAGAATTTCCTAAAATAGGATAACCTTTACTGTAAAGGAGATTCCCTAAGGATATTAAACCCAAAATTAAGCCACATATCGGGAGGGGAATTTGTTTTAAAAATGATATGAATTTTGAATACATCATAGACTCCTCTTTCTATATTTTTTATTAATTCGTCTTAAATAATTGATTCTATTAATAATATATAATAGTTGAATTAATTTGTAAAATAAATTATTATAATCATATAAATTAAAAAAAATAATTTGTTATTTTGTATTTTAGGGAGAAAATCACATGTTTTCATTATTTGAGACCTTTATCGTCGTTTATGAAACTAAAAGTTTTACCTTAGCTGGAAAATATTTATTTATTTCCCAACCCACTGTAACCGTGAGAATCAAGAAACTCGAAGAAGAATTAAAATCAACATTATTTTTGAGAGGGAAACATCAAGAAATTATTCCGACTGAAGCCGCCATATTATTCTATCCCAAGGCTATTGCCTATCTAAAAAAATGGGAGGAAGATCAAGCTGAGGTTCAAAAAAAATCTCTTGCAAAGCATCCTTTCAAAATTGGGGTTTCACACAGTGCTGCTCTAAGTATTATGCCGAGAATATTTAAAGTATTTGAAGGCGAGTTGGAACATTTAGATGTAGAAATTAATATGTATGACTCAGAAAAAGTATTTGAATTAGTTGCAAATCATGATTTACATTTTGGAATCATTGAGCGATTACTCATTAGCGATCAAACCGAAACATTTCCTTTATTTTTAGATGAATTAGTACTTGCCGGAAATATGGATTCAGAAACTTTCTTTACCAGAGAATCTGGTTCAGGAATTGGATATTATATCAAAAGATATCTCAAATCCGCTCCTTCTGCTCAAAGAAACATTGTTCGTATGAATAGCAATGAGATGATTATTTCCCATATCAAAGCAGGCTTAGGTTCTTCTTTAATTTCTAAATCATTTTTAACTGATGATATCCCTTATCAAGAACTTGGGAGTAATTATCATAGAGAGTTTCTAGGAGTTTCTTTTGATGAAGAAAAAGACCCTGTGATTCAAAAATTAATTAGTAAAATAAAAAAAGAAACCGAAATTCATTAGAATTAATAAAAATAGAAAAACATGAGCAAGCTGCTTTTGTTTTTTATTATTTTTATTAATAATAACGATAAAATAAATTCATTTTACACATTAAAAAAATAGGGATAAAATAATTATAGATTTTATAAAAGACATCAGAAAAAGGGGTTGAAGGAGGAGATAAAATTGGCTTTTATCATCATTAGTTTTGTGATTTCTATTATTTTAATTTTATGTACTATGATTAGTTATCTTTGGCTTTTTAACAGATAGGCTTTATAAAAATATATAAAAAAATTGAAAAGGAGCTAAAAATGAAAATTACAAGCAGAAAAGTAGTTGTTATAGGAACAGGTTTTGTTGGAACAAGTATTGCTTATTCAATGATTAATCAAGGACTTGTTAATGAGTTGGTTTTGATAGATGTTAATCAGGATAAAGCTGAGGGTGAAGCCTTAGATTTATTAGATGGCGTTTCTTGGGGGCAAGAAAATGTTATTGTGAGAGCTGGAGATTACAAGGACTGTAAAAATGCTGATATTGTGGTCGTTACGGCTGGTGTGAATCAAAAACCAGGTCAATCACGTTTAGATTTGGTTAATACAAATGCTAAAATTATGCGCTCAATCGTGACTCAGGTTATGGATTCAGGTTTTGATGGTATTTTTGTAATTGCTTCAAATCCTGTGGATATTCTTACCTATGTCGCTTGGGAAACTTCTGGTCTTGATCAATCTCGAATTGTCGGAACTGGTACAACTTTGGATACTACTCGTTTTAGAAAAGAGTTGGCCACAAAGCTAGAAATTGATCCACGGAGCGTTCATGGATATATTATTGGCGAACATGGCGATTCTGAAGTTGCAGTTTGGTCACACACGACGGTAGGTGGAAAACCTATTCTTGAATTTATTGTTAAAAATAAAAAAATAGGGGTTGAAGATTTGTCAAATTTGTCAAATAAGGTAAAAAATGCTGCCTATGAGATTATTGATAAAAAACAGGCTACTTATTACGGCATTGGAATGAGTACAGCTAGAATTGTCAAAGCCATCTTAAATAATGAACAAGCAATTCTACCAGTTTCTGCCTATTTACGTGGTGAATATGGTCAAGAAGGTGTCTTTACCGGTGTTCCATCTATTGTAAATCAAAATGGTGTTAGAGAAATCATTGAACTAAATATTGATGCTTATGAAAAGAAACAATTTGAAAAATCTGTCAGTCAACTTAAAGAGGTAATAGAATCTATTAAGTAATCTATCCAGACCTTACAAATATAAAGGAAAATAAAATGCTTGCTCTACTCTTTTTAGTCATTGCTTCACTTTGGGGATTAATCTGGTTTAACATGAATGAGTCCGATTGATTAATAATTTTTTACTAGGTTCAAAAATTTAACTGATAATAATTAGCACAAAAAAGTCACTAAATCTCTGGTTTAGTGACTTTATTATCGTTTTAATTCTAATTATTTGATTAAAAGGCTTATTAAAATAAGTGCAAGAACTACTTGAAAGACTAAAGTAGATAAACCATAAATCAGTAATTTTTTTCCTGCTTTTATAAATTCAATCAAATTTAGTCGTAAACCAATAGCAGCTAAGGCAATGGTTTCACACCAACCGGATAGAAATTTTGCGACAGCTGAAACTTCCGGCACAAAATGAATCAATGTATCTAAAGTGCAAAGCACTAAGAAACCAAGAACATACCATGGTAAAAAAGAATTTCTTTTAATTTTTATTTGAGTAGGTCCTTGTTCATTTATTTTTCGTTTTTTACTTCTGAAACCAAAATATAAAACAACAAAAACGAGCATGATAATTCGCATAATTTTAAATAGAGTGGCTAAGGTTGTTGTGTTTGGATTTAACATTGTTGCTGAAGCAACGACTTGACCAACAGATTGTTCTGTTCCACCAATCAGTGCCCCCCTTAATAAATCATTATTACCGAATATCCAAGTTCCTAAAAATGGAAGACTTAGCATTAAAATAGTTCCCATAAGATTGACCATCGCAATCGATGTTCTTTTCTCACTGGTTTCAGCTCCAATAACTGGTTCAACTGCGGCAATTGCTGATGAACCACAAACTGCATTTCCAGAAGCCATTAGGGCAGAAACATTAGCAGAAAATCCTAGTTTTTTACCCATAAACAAAACAAAAATAATTGTTGAAATCATTTGTATTAGTATAAATCCTACTCCGGAGAATCCTAACTTACCAATGGTTTGGAAAGTGACTGTGGCCCCTAAAAACATCACTGAAAATTCCAGAAGTTTTTTTTCTGACCAAGCTGTTCCTGCAAATAAAGTGACTTGTTTGAAGTACAAATTACCTAAAATAATTCCTAATAATATTGCAATGGTTGCTGAACCTAAACTATGGAAGATAAAACGATTGAGTAAATAACTTACTATAGCAATGGCAAAGGAGAGCAGAAATCCTGGCAAAATACTCATTATGGCCTGTCTATCATTTTTAATATCATTTTTTAATTTTAACATTTTTCTACTTTTTCCTTTTTAATTGTCTAGCATCAATTAGTTTACACAATCTCCTTTATTTTGTAAAATAAATTATTATCATTTTTAAAATTACTTTTATTAATTAAAGGAAGATTTATGTTCGCTTTACTCGAAACTTTTATTGCTGTGTTTGAAACCAAAAGCTTTACCAGAGCTGCTAATCAATGTTTTATTTCACAGCCAACCGCAACTGTTAGAATTAAAAAATTGGAGGAAGAACTAAAAGTTCAACTTTTTTCAAGAGGGCAACACCAAGAAGTCATTCCTAAAGAGAGTGCCGACCTTCTTTATCCTAAGGCTTTAAAAACGCTCAATGATTGGAATGAATTACAGTTTTCCTTGAAAAATCAGACACCTAGTCGTAAACCTTTTAAAATTGCTGCTTCCCATAGTTCAGCAACTACTGTTTTACCTTTGATTTTTAAAAATTTAATTCCTGAACTTGAACAACTTAACATTGAATTAATGATGCTTGATTCTCAAGAGGTTTTTGATTTAATTCGTAATCATGAAATTCATTTTGGAATTATTGAAAAACCGATGATGGATGAAACCATCGAAACTTTCCCACTTTTTAAAGATGAACTCGTTCTTGCTGGCAATCCAGAAAGTGACATCTTTTTTATTCGCGAAGCAGGGTCTGGTGTGGCTCATTATACACATAATTATCTTAAGGAAAATAATCTTAATCCAAAGAATTTGGTCAGCGTCAATAACAATGATATGATTGTCAGTCAACTTAAGGCTGGCATTGGCCTGTCATTGATTTCAAAACGATTTATTGATGAAAATATTGCTTTTCAAGGTCTTGGCGAACGTTATCAACGCATTTTTTATGGTCTTTCCTTCTTGTCTGAACAAGACAAATTGCTCAAAACTGTGATTAAAAAAATCAAAGATTTAAGTGAGTTTTAAAAAATTTACTGACAGAAGTTCTTTAAGGTCATTCATCATTTTCTAAATTTCTGTCAGTCATTTTATCAGCATTTTTTACTGACAGTAAAAAAATCTTCTCAAGCCTATGCTTAAAGCGTTTACTGACAAAAAAATTTCTGTTAATTTTTTGAAAATATGTTAAAATAGAGAGAATAAAAAATTACAAGGAGTACTATTTTGGCTGAAATCGAAGAACTTAATGACCAAATGAAAGTCCGCCGTGAAAAAATGGAAAACCTGCGCGAAGCGGGAATTGACCCATTTGGACATAAATTTACACGTACGCACAACTCACAAGAACTACACGAAGCTTATGACGAAAAGACGAAAGAAGAATTGCATGAACTTGCACTTTCAGGAATTGTCGCTGGTCGTTTGATGACTAAACGTGGTAAAGGTAAAGTCGGTTTCGCCCATCTTCAAGACCGCGAAGGCCAAATTCAACTTTATGTTCGTAAAGATGAAGTCGGCGAAGAAAATTATGAAATTTTCAAAAAAGCTGACCTCGGAGATTTCCTTGGCGTTGAAGGCGAAATCATGAAAACTGACATGGGTGAATTGTCAATTAAAGCAAAAAAATTGACTTTCCTCTCAAAAGCGCTTCGTCCTTTGCCTGAAAAATTCCATGGTTTGACTGACACTGAAACACGTTATCGTAAACGTTATTTGGATTTGATTTCAAATAAAGAAAGCTTCAATCGTTTTGTCACTCGTTCTAAAATTATCAGTGAAATCCGTCGTTATATGGATGGTCGTGGATATCTTGAAGTTGAAACTCCAGTACTTAACAACGAAGCCGGTGGTGCTGCTGCTCGCCCATTCTACACACATCATAACAGTCTTGATATTGATATGGCGCTTCGTATTGCAACTGAATTACACTTGAAACGTTTGATTGTTGGTGGAATGGAAAAAGTTTATGAACTTGGGCGTGTCTTCCGTAACGAAGGAATGGATATGACTCATAATCCAGAATTCACAACAATGGAATCTTATGAAGCTTATGCTGATTTTGAAGATATCATGGATTTGACAGAAGGAATCTTCCAACATGTTGCTAAAACAGTGGTTGGTCAAGATGTTCTTGAATACGATGGTAAAGAAATCAATGTTGGCGGAAAATTCAAACGTGTTCACATGGTTGATGCCATCAAGGAAGTTGCTGGAGTTGATTTCTGGCCTGAGATGACTTTTGAAGAAGCAACAGCTCTTGCTAAAGAACATGATATTCATGTTGAAAAACATTTCACTTCTGTTGGTCATATCATTAACGAATTCTTTGAAAAATATGTGGAAGAAACTTTGATTCAACCTACTTTCGTTTTTGGTCATCCAAAAGAAATTTCACCACTTGCTAAAATGAATGAAAAAGACCCACGTTTTACTGACCGTTTTGAACTTTTCATCAACGGTAAAGAATACGCCAATGCTTTCAGCGAATTGAATGACCCAATTGACCAATTGGAACGTTTTGAAGCTCAAGCTAAAGCTAAAGAACTTGGGGATGATGAAGCAACTGGTGTCGATTACGATTACGTTGAAGCACTCGAACACGGTATGCCACCAACAGGTGGACTCGGTATCGGGATTGACCGCTTAGTGATGCTCTTTACTGGCACAACTTCAATCCGTGACGTTTTACTTTTCCCAACTATGAAATAAAAAATAAAAACCGCTTCCCGCGGTTTTTTTATTTCTGTCAGTAAATTTTTATTGGCAAAAGTACTGACAGAAATTAGCTACACTTAAATTTTAACTTATACAAATTCAAAACTTTGGTCAGCAACATAAATCTGATTTTTGGGAATTCCAACGGCTTTTATTTTCTTATCTTTACTAATAAAAATAGCGCCATAAACTTCTGGATTTTCTGTCAGCCAATTTTCAATTGGACCGTCAGCAAAAAATAATCGGGTCGTTTCAATTTCACCATCAATTGATTTTTTCGATAAAACAGTAACACTGGCCAGCTGATTATGGTGTGGATAACCTGTTTTGGAGTCAATAATATGATGATAAATCTTATCATTCACTTTCAAGTAACGCTCAGAAATCCCCGAAGTCACAACAGAACCTTCACCAGACAAAAGCTGTAGCACAGGTTTTTTATCATTAGTTAATGGATTTCTAATGCCTATGCGCCATTTTTTATCTATCTGATGCGGAGCTTCTCCCACCAATAGAAGATTTCCTCCTAGATTAATGATGCCGGAAGAGATACCGTAAGCATGCCAAAAATCTTTAATCCGGTCGGCAATATAACCTTTTGCTATCGCTCCTAAGTCAATTTCCATCCCTTTTTCTGGCAAAAAAATTGAAAATTCATCATCCCTTAGAATAATCCTATCTGGATTAATTATTTTTAACTTTTCATCTATTTCTGCTTGAGTTGGCAATTTAGCGTCTGAAAAGCCAATATGCCAAAGTTTAACGAGAGGACCAATTGCTGTATTAAAACCAAATGCTTCCTTGCTTTTTTCAAGCGCTATTTTTGTTAAGCCATAAACTGCTCCTGATACTTGAACAGGCTCTATTCCTGCTTTATGATTGACAGCCATCAATTCTGATTGGTCACGATTTACTGTAAAAAGCTGCTCATAATACTTGATTAATTGATAAGTTTTATCTAATAACTCCTCGTCTTGATGACCATAAATTGTTAAGCTAATGACTGTCCCTAAAGCTCGATAAGTTTTGGAAATTTTCAAGGTTGACTTTTTTTCTAAAATTTTCATCAGTCTTCTTCTTCCGATTTTCCTCTTAGTTCTCCAATATCATCAAACTCCCAAGTTTCTCCCTCTTCCAAAAATTGTAGATAAGCCGAATTTTCAGGTTCAATCACTTCTTCATACTCAGAAGCTCCTGTATCTGCATCGGAAAGAACTGGCAATCCTTGATTCGTTTCTTTAGTCCACCAAACTTCCTCAGTTTTTGTAGAGTTTTTACTTTCCTCACTCTCAATTATTTCTTTATTATTCTCTTTTTTTGGTGAAGGAAATCGCATCGGTTTTAATGTTTTACTATAAATCATAAAATTATTAAAACAATGCTCCAACCAGCTAATTGTCCGTTCATCTATCAATTCATCTTGTTGATTAAATGCTTCAGCTGCTCGTCCTAAAAGAAATTGATTGGAAGGTAAAACAAAAGCATCCAGACCCGGTGAACTCAAAATTTGTCGAAGGTTTTCTTGGGCAAAAACAGTTCCCATATTTCCCAGAGAAACCCCAACAATCATAACCGGCAAACTGTTCAATGGCTGAGGTTTCATCCATGACAGCCATTCTATCAATGATTTCAAAGCAGCAGTAATCGCATGATCATATTCAGGCGTTGAAAAAATCAAACCATCCCCTTCTCTTATTGCCTCCGCAATTTTCTGAACACCTTCAGGAATTTCTCTGATATCCTCAGAAAATAGTGGCAGGTCTATAATTTCTACTATTTCAATTTGTGCTTCTTTTGTAAAATGCTTTTTCATGTACCAAAGGAGTTTTCGATTATAAGAAAAACTAGCATTGGTCCCAACAATGGCGATAAACTTCATCCCATTCCCTCTTTCACTTGGTAATTTTGGGTAAGTAAGTCTTAAAAAATGTCCTTACTTCTCTTTATATTATAAATAAAAAACCACAACTCTATACGAATTGTGATTCAGATATTATTTTTCTCGACTCAAATCTACTTCTTCAAGTGGAATAATTTTTGTATTATACTTCCATTTATAACCAAAATAAAGAATAATGAAAATAGGAATTGCAGCGTATAAAGCTAAGCCTTCACCCCAGTGCTCACTAAAGAGCATGGCTGGGTCAAGATTAATGGCAATTGCCGCAGTCATCAAGAGCGCAACAATTGGACCAAATGGGAACCATTTAGCTTTGTAAGGAAGATCTTCCAATTTTTTCCCTTGAGCAATATAGGCTCTTCTAAAACGGATATGACTGATAGAAATTCCAAGCCAAGCAAGGAATCCTGTTAGTGATGATAAATCAACCAAGAAAAGATAAATTTGCGTTCCAAATATTCCAGTTAAGAAAGCAATAAAACAAATAATTGTTGTGGCTAAGAGGGCATAAAAAGGAATTCCATTTTTTGCTGTTCGTCCAAAGAATTTTGGTGCGCCTTTTTCTTGTCCCAATGAATAAAGAATACGAGTTGAAGCATACATTACTGAATTTGCTGATGAAATTACCGAAGTAAGAATGACCGCATTCATAACTGAAGCTGCAACTGCAAAGCCAATGTTTTTAAAGACAATAGTAAATGGACTCATGACAGCTGTCGAATTTGGATTTAACAAGCGAGGGTCTTTAAAATTGATAATTGCAGCAATTACAATGATTGAAAAGATGTAAAAGAGTAAGATACGCCAGAAAATAGAGTTCATTGCTTTAGGAATTGACTTACCTGGGTCTTCAGATTCACCTGCGGTAATCCCTAAAAGCTCAGTTCCTTGAAAAGAGAATCCGGCAATAAGTAAAACTCCAACAAATCCTGAAATTCCACCAACAAAGCCATGATTGCCGGCACTTAAATTGGCAACGACATCAACATTTCCTTGTCCCAAAACTCCAAAAATGGTAAGTAAACCAATGGCTAAAAAGAGGACAATCGTAATCACTTTAATCGTTGATAACCAATATTCTGTTTCCCCGAATGCTCCAACCGCCATAACATTAATAATAAAAATTAAGACCGTCGCAATTCCTGAAAAAATCCAAGACGGAAGGTGCGGGAACCAAAACTGCGTAATCAATCCTGCTGTCGTTAAATCCACGGCAATGGTAATCGCTCCATTGAGCCAATAGTTCCACCCTAATGCAAAGCCAAAAGCAGGGTCAACATAACGACCGCCATAATCGGAAAATGAACCTGAGGTAGGCAAATATGTCGCCATCTCACCTAAGGAAGTCATTACGAAGTAAACCATAATACCAATAAAACAGTAAGCAAGAACTGCGCCCCAGGGGCCTGCTTGACTAATTGTTGCTCCTGAGGTTAAAAATAAACCTGTTCCAATTGTACCACCCAATGCAATCATGGTGATGTGGCGCTGTTTAAGGTTGCGCTTGACCTGATTTTGATTTTCCATAATCTTTGCTTTCTAATCTCTTGTTTTTTTCTACAAACCAGAGCACGAACAAATAAAAAGACCAGTTGTCTTTACAACCGGTCTCTTGAGAATCACCGGCATAGATACTTGAGCGTACTCTAAAGCTGTATCTATACCTACTGTATGACACAACTCTTATCTATGCAAATGATGATGGCGTAATGAGAAGTTATTCATTTCGTGATTCTCCTTTCGTGATTTTTCTATATTCTATACCTTTTTTTTAGAAATTGCAAGAATTAATTTGATAAAAATTTATAATTACTCATTTTTATGTTAAAATATTCCTATGAATACGAATAAAAAAAATAATACAATTCTTTTTACAATCTTTGGGATTGTCTTAGTTATTGTCGTTGGACTCCTTGTTTTCTTTGCAAATCGTCCAAAAACAACTGATAATACAGCAAGTAGTACAAGAACTTCTTCAAGCCAAAAAGTTGATTATCCAACAAATTATAAATTACATGATGCAGTAAAAAATTCTACAACTGCCCTTAATGATTTGACTTTACCACAACTTTCTACAACTGTTGCTGAGGATGAAGCTGAGGTCGAAATTAAAACGACTGCTGGAAATATCAATATTAAACTTTTCCCTAAACTGGCCCCTAATGCGGTTCAAAATTTCCTTGTTCTTGCCAAAAATGGTTACTACAAAAACAATGAATTCTTCCGTGTCATTAAAGATTTCATGATTCAATCTGGTGACCCTTCTAATCAAGGAACTGGGTCTGCTTCAATTTTTGGTGGAAAATCATTTGACACTGAAATTTCTAATCAACTGTACAATATCCGCGGCGCACTTGCTTTAGCAAATACTGGTCAAGCAAGTTCTAGCAGTTCACAATTTTTCATTGTGCAAAATTCCCAAGATATGACCAATCAAATTCAAGACAAGACTAAATATCCTCAAAAAATAATTGATGCTTATAAAAAAGGGGGATACCCAAGTTTAGACGGAAGTTATACTGTCTTTGGTCAAGTTATCTCAGGAATGGATGTCGTTGATAAAATCGCTAAAGCCGAAGTTACATCAAGTGGATCTGGCGAAGCTTCATCTCCTGTTGACCCTGTAAAAATTAAATCTGTTAAAATTCTTAAAAACTGGAAATTTTAATAAATAAAAAGTTACTGACAGAAAATCTGTCAGTAACTTTTTTTATTTCAATAAGTTTTTCATATCTTCTGGCATGTCTAATTCAACATGAACCATTTCGTCAGTAAAAGGATTTAAGAACTGTAAATGATGACAGTGAAGGGCTTGACGTGAAATCAAATCATGATTTCCACCGTATAAATCATCACCAATTAAAGGATAACCCAAATGAGAAAAATGAACACGAATTTGGTGAGTTCTGCCTGTATGCAAAATAATATCAAGAAGGGCTAAATCATTTTTTCGCTCAGCAACAACGTAAGAAGTCAGTGCATCTTTTGCTTTTTCATCAAAGCGAACTTGCCTTTGAATAATCGAATCATCACGACGACCAATTGGTAAATCAATTCGACCAGAATCTGGCAAATCTTGGTCATTTACAATGGCAAAATAGCGTTTTTCCATCGTGTCGCGAAATTTATGTTGATTCATTAAAGCATGTGCATAACGATGTTTAGCTAAAAACATGATTCCACTGGTATCACGGTCTAGCCTGGTGATAATATGCACCGTTTGATTAGCATAATTTTTTTGACTAATATATCCTTTGACCGCATTTGACATGGCCCCAGTCGGATGCAAGGACCCTGTAATTGATGGCTTGCCTGCTGGCTTTTCAACCACTAAATAGTGGTCATCTTCAAATAGGATATTGAGTGGAAAATCATCAGGAATTAACTTTTCATTATCTGGCTCATCTGGGACTGTGACCGTCACCAAATCATCCTTTTCCAGACGATAAATGGCATTTTTTTCCTGACCATTAACTGTTATTTTTCCACCATCAAATTTCACTTTTGTCAGTAATCTCCTAGAAATACCGTGACGGCTTAGCATTGATTTAACCATGCTTCCTTCAATCTCGTTTCTAAAAGCAAACTGCATTACTCAACCTCCCCAATAAAGGACTTACTGACCCGTTCCCAAAATGGTGTGTGAGCGCAATTTGCAAAAGAAATCGTTGTTCCATCCAATGAAAATTCAATTGATTTGATATTTTTGTATTCAAAAGTCAACTGATCAAAAGTCAAACTATAATCATCCTCTGGCGCAGGACAAACGGTAATAGTATCTTTCTCAGCTACAATCATTGGTGAACCTAATGTTCGATAAACGACATTGTTCAAACTTGCAATTTCAGCAACTTGCATTGCTTTTACCCGCGGATGAACAACGGCTCCTCCAATTGATTTATTGTAAGCCGTTGAACCCGTTGGAGTTGAAATTGACAAGCCGTCCCCACGAAAACGTTCAAAAAGATAATCAGAAATTCTAACATCCCCAACCATCGTTTTACTTGCACGTCGAATCGTTGCTTCATTGAGAACATGTCGTACAATTTGATATCCGTCAGTAAAACTAACCTGAACACGAATGAGTGGATAGTGAATCGCTTGAGCTGGATTTTCATCATAAAGCGCCTCTACGACTTCAAACAAATCTTCATCAGTAAAATCAGTATAAAAGCCCAAATGCCCCGTATGAACACCCAAAAATCGCACACGATCTAGCTGATATTCGTACATGTGCATTGCTCGTAGAAGCGTCCCATCTCCTCCAACTGAAATCACAATTTCAGGATTAATATCATCAAAAACGAAGTGTTCAGCTTTCAAAATCTTGCTCAATTTATTGAGCGTTTTTTTGGATTTTTCACTCGAATTTCCAATAAGCCAGACTTTTTTACCAAAGTTCATTTTCTTCACCATTTTCTTTTTTAAAGTCTTGTTTTTGCTGAGGACTATCAAAAAGTAACTGTGCTTCTTGAATATCCTCACGGATTTCGCCCATTTCCAAATCAAGTTGAGCAGCTTCACGCGCTGCATTAGTCAATCTTGCCTTGACATCCTCAGGAATTAAGCCCCCGTACTTGTAATTAAGGGAGTGTTCAATTGTTGCCCAAAAATTCATAGCCAAAGTTCTAATTTGAATTTCTGCATTGACAATTTGGAAACCATCAATTGTATCAATTGGATACTCAATGATGACATGATAAGAACGGTAACCAGAAGCTTTTTGGTTATTAATATAATCACGTTCTTCAATGATTTTAAAATCTTTGCGTTTACGTAAAAGCTCCAACACATCCCAAACATCATCAACAAACTGGACCATCACTCGAACACCAGCAATATCTTCCATTTCAGCTAAATTTTCTCTCGTGTAACCACGAAGTTTGGCCTTATTTCTGATTGATTCTCGGCGTTTCACGCGCCCCGTAACAAATTCAATCGGAGAATAAAGTCCTTTCTTCAAATATTGCTTACGAACACCACGAAATTTTATTTTTAACTCGCCAACTGTTTGGACATAAGGGTCCAAGAATTCTTCCCAATTAAACATTTTTTTCACTTTGCAAAAGCAATTGCTCTCACATACTCCTTTTTTGAGTATTTAAATCTTAAACGATTTCTGACTTCTATATTTATTAGAATCACATCTAATATTTTAACATAAGTTTGCTTTATTCACATTATTGCTACTTAAATGCTTTAAATTTCAATAAAAAAAGAGCAATCATTTTGCCCTTTTTAGTTCTTAATTATATTTTTTACTTTTATCTTTTTTGAAAAATATCTCTGAAGTTCAATAACAATAATGATTGAAACGATAATCAATAAAGTCCATGAAGAGATTTTACCTAAATCAACAAATTGCCAAGCTTTTAACTGATAAGAATAAGTCCAAGCACTAAAATAAGAACCAATATTCTCTGCAAAATAAATAAAGAGACCGATTAAAAAGAAACTCAAAATTGCCGGCATTTGATAACGTTTTGCCCGCAATACAAAAGTAAATTTAGTTTTCCAGAAAATCATTAAAATAAAGAGATAAAAGATATTTCTGAAATCAAAGCCAAAGGTTCCACTAAAAAAGTTGAGATAAATAAGAACAGAAATACCAATGGACATCAACCAATGCGGCCAATTGGTTGCTTCTAAATCAAACTCTTTTATTGCCCGAACAATATAAGAACCAATTGCCGAGTACATAAAAGCACTGTATAAGGGAACATCCATAATTTTAAATAAGCCAGCATCTGGATAGGACCAACTCCCATGCTTTACTTTAAATATTTCTAAAATCATTCCCAAAACATGGAAGACCATGATTGGAATTAAATCATAAGCTCGCTCATATTTGCTAACCAAAAGTATCATTTGAATAACGATGACGCAAATCAATAAAGTATCATAACGTGCAAGATGTGGAATTTTGATGAAGGTAGTCACAATTAATGACAGAATAATGGTAATTCCAAAAATTGCTGACCGAAATTGTTTCAAACCAAAATTCCAAAAATCTTTTAAATGATATTTCTCTTCTACTTTTTCCATAGCCTTAATTCTATCATATTTTCAGTCCTTGTCTAGTCTCCTTCATTTTTAAAACTTCCCTTTGTTTCTCTGCTTTGAGCCACTTTTTCTCCTTCTTCAGCTTAGGACGCAACTTTACTTATAGTCAGCCTTTTGATATACTTTTAATTAATATATCGTTTAACCCAACTGAAAGGAAAGATATTTTCTTTAGAAAATAATCTTAAAAATTAATTAATGAGTACGAATTTGGAGATTGAGTATAAGTCGCTATTGTCGCTGGCTGAGTATGACCAGCTCAAAAAACTCTTTACTCACGTAACCCCTGTTAGGCAAACTAACCACTACTTAGATTCAAAAGATTTTAAATTACGCAAGAAAAAATTGGCGTTGCGTATTAGAACTTTTGATAAGTCCGCAGAAATGACTTTAAAAGTTCCTCAAGAAGTTGGAAATATTGAATATAATATTGATCTCAGTCTTGAAGAAGCTCAACAACTCCTTGGCGAACGAAATATTGTCTGTGGAGAGACTGATTTAAGTGAAATCTGTGAGTTACTGACTGCACGTGATATTAATCTTGAAGAAATCACTTTAATTGGAAGTTTGACGACGATTCGTTATGAACAACATCTTCCAATTGGGCTTGCTGCATTAGACAAGAATGATTATCTAGGGCATACTGATTATGAACTTGAGCTTGAGGTAGATGACAGCAAACAAGGGAAAAAAGACTTTTTTGACTTTTTAGATAAAAATCGAGTTGAATATCGTTTTTCAAAATCCAAAGTTGTTCGTTTTTTGGACTGTTTAAGACATTTACGAAAATAATTTTTAAAATTTTACTGACAGAATCCTGTCAGTATTTTTTTATAAAAAAAATGTCTGACAAGCATCAGGCAGTTTTTTCAATTTGTTCTAAGTATTGCTGTAAGAGGGCATGAGGGCAATCTTCAATTTTCAAACATTCCTCATTAGTCATAATCAGACTTGCTGGAGAGGCTTGAAAATCATTTTTTCTAAAATCTTTTAACATTAAAGCGAGATGTCTTTTAGCAAAAGAACGATACTCCATAAAATTCAGAGTAGACACGCCGATTTCTTTCAAAATCTGCTGACGAACTTGTACTGTATAATCTAAAATCGTCGTTTCTTCTAAAACATCCTGCAACAATAAGAGAAAAGCTCTTCCTTGTTTTCGTCCGTAAAGATTTACGGTCAGATAATCAAGTGATACTTTTCGCAAACGGTCATAACAAGCATTTAACGAAACAATATTTTTAGGCAAATCTTCTGCATCCCGTAGTTGCTTAGCCGCAGGTAAAGTGACAATCGGATATAAATGCCAATCATTATGATCAAATGGTTCTAAATGGTCTAAAATGGGAGTGAAGTAATAATGAGTCTCCAACATAGTTTTTCTTCCTTGGTTTTAGGTATATTTTCATAATTGAGAAGAAGTTATAAATAGAATCTATAGAATACAGTTGTTCCACAGGTTCTGACCTTTCATAAAATGAAGCAGTATTACTCTACCAAGTCTCCTCTCTTTTTTTACTATATTAACAAAAAAAGTCTGCTCACTCAAATAATACACAATACCAATTACATTATTGACACGTGAGTTCTCTTTTATTCCCTTATTTACAAGCGCTCAATTTCCTCTTTAACGGCGAGATTAGTTTGAGCAAAAGCTTCAGAAAAGTTTTGGTCAAGTTCTTTAATATGACCCACACGTACCTTTTTAACAAATTTCAAATCTTTTAATTTACTCAATAAATCTGAAAGATTTTCATTATTGACATAGAGTAAACTATAATTTGATTTTTGGCTTATATAAACCACATCGCCAAATTTACTTAATTGTCTTGTTCCTTTATATGAATAGCAATAAACATAAACTGCAATTCGTTCCTTTATAAAAAGCGGGCGAATTTCTTTTTTCTCAATGCTTTCCATGATGTCGTCCATGTTGCCCTCCTTTCAACGGTAAATTTTCATCAACATAAATCTGTTCCGAAATACTATTTGTAATTTTCTTAGTCAAAGTTGTCAAAATTTGTTGAAGGTCATTTTCTGCCAAACGAAAAGCATAAACCTTCTCATTCAAATTTATTTCATGCTGAAGTGCTCTTAGCTCTGGGCGAAAAGCGATATATTCAGAATTATCCTGTAAAGTTTTAAGCTGACTTTGTAAATTTTCATCTGCCATAAAATCAGCTTTAGCTTTCTGATAAGCTTCAACTTCTGGAAATTTCAAAAACTCGTCCATTATCTTTTCTAACAAATTATCTATTTCTAATAGATTTTGGTCGATTATTAACATATTTTTATTATATCATAAATATCAAATGATACACTTTACTGTTATTTTTAGCAAAAAAGAATATGACTCTTGATACAAATTTATTAATTTGGTATAATAATTAACACATTATTGGAATTATCTGATAATTTAAGGGAGGAAAACTTTTGGAAAATCTTCAAGAGAAACATGAAGCTCAACGGGGCTTACAGAACCGACATATTCAACTTATTGCTATTGCTGGAACGATTGGTACCGGACTTTTTCTAGGAGCTGGGAAAACCATTCAAATGACTGGTCCAAGCGTTATCTTTGCTTATATTCTTATTGGGATTGCGATGTTCTTTTTCTTAAGAACAATCGGAGAAATGCTTTACAACGACCCTAGTCAACATTCATTTTTAAATTTTGTCACAAAATATTCAGGCGTCAGGACAGGTTACTTCACTCAGTGGTCTTATTGGTTAGTTATTGTTTTTGTTTGTATCTCTGAATTGACAGCTATCGGAACTTATATTCAATTTTGGCTTCCTCAGGTTCCACTTTGGTTGATTGAAATTGTCATGCTAGCTCTTCTTTTTGGACTTAATACTTTAAATTCTCGCTTTTTTGGTGAAACTGAATTTTGGTTTGCGATGATTAAAGTAGCAGCAATCCTTGGAATGATTGTCACTGCGATTATTTTAGTAGCTGGTAATTTTCACTATAGCACTGTTTTAAGCGGAAAAACCGTTCATGACTCTGCTTCACTAAGCAACATTTTTGATGGCTTTCAACTCTTCCCACACGGTGCTTGGAACTTTGTGGGTGCCTTACAAATGGTCATGTTTGCCTTTACTTCTATGGAATTTATTGGAATGACTGCGGCAGAAACAGTTAATCCTAAAAAGAGTTTACCAAAAGCAATTAATCAAATTCCAGTACGTATTTTACTTTTCTATGTTGGAGCACTTTTGGCTATTATGGCTATTTTCAACTGGCACTATATTCCGGCTGATAAATCCCCATTTGTTATGGTTTTTCAACTTATTGGAATCAAATGGGCAGCGGCGCTCATTAACTTTGTTGTCCTGACTTCTGCCGCTTCAGCGCTTAATAGTTCATTATTTTCAGCAACACGAAATATGTACTCACTTGCTCAACAGCATGACAAAGGAAGATTAACTCCTTTTACAAAACTTTCTAAGGCGGGAATTCCTATCAATGCCCTTTATATGGCAACTGCTCTCTCGCTTTTGGCTCCTGTCCTGACTCTTATTCCTCAGATAAAAAATGCCTTCGATTTTGCAGCCTCTTGTACGACTAATTTATTTTTAGTGGTTTACTTTATCACCCTCTACACTTATT
This sequence comes from Lactococcus sp. KTH0-1S, assembly GCF_052544945.1. Classification (NCBI taxonomy): domain Bacteria; kingdom Bacillati; phylum Bacillota; class Bacilli; order Lactobacillales; family Streptococcaceae; genus Lactococcus; species Lactococcus sp. KTH0-1S. Next base: position 355,613 of record NZ_CP195165.1, on the reverse strand, counting down.
GGCAATATCGCAAATCTGAAGATTACAATCCGAAAGGTTTCTTGACACCAAAACCTCAAATTACCGTTCCCTTTATCGTAGCTATCTTTGCAATTGTCTTTGCTTCTTTGTTTTTCAATGCTGATACCTTTTATCCGGCCTTGGGAGCAATTGTCTGGACAATTTTCTTTGGACTCTACTCGCACTATAAAAAAATCTAAGCGAGTCATCTTTTCCTAGACAGAGTGACTTCTGAAAAACTAAATGAAAAAGCGTATAATATAATATTATGAATACAAATCAAAATGAAGAAAATAAGCCCTCGCAACGTGGTTTAAAAAATAGGCATATTCAACTTATTGCCATCGCTGGAACAATTGGTACGGGATTATTCCTCGGTGCCGGAAAATCGATTCACCTCACTGGCCCATCAATTATTTTTGTTTATTTAATAATCGGTGCGCTTATGTATATTCTCCTAAGAGCTATCGGGGAGATGCTTTACCAAGATCCCAATCAACATTCCTTTTTAAATTTTGTTTCACGTTATCTCGGTGAAAAACCTGGTTACTTTATTCAGTGGTCTTATTTACTGGTTGTTGTTTTTGTAGCTATGGCTGAGCTAATTGCTATTGGAACTTATATTAATTTTTGGTTGCCGGATTTACCAATTTGGATGACAGAAGTCTTTGTATTAGTTCTTCTAACTTTATTGAATACTTTAAATCCAAAATTTTTTGGAGAAACCGAATTTTGGTTTGGGATGATTAAAATTGTGGCGATTATTGGTTTGATTTTAACGGCAATAATCCTTATTTTTAGTCATTATCATACAGGAACTGATACTGTAAGTGTAACTAATATCACCAAAGGCTTCGAGTTCTTCCCAAATGGGCTTTCTAATTTCTTTGAAAGCTTCCAGATGGTCATGTTTGCTTTTGTTTCGATGGAGTTCATCGGAATGACTGCAGCAGAGACAGATAATCCTAGACCAACTTTGAAAAAAGCGATTAACCAAATTCCAATTCGAATTGTCCTCTTTTATGTTGGGGCACTGCTGGCAATTATGAGTATCTACCAATGGCGCGATATTCCGGCAGATAAATCACCATTTGTTACCATTTTCCAACTCATTGGAATCAAGTGGGCAGCGGCTTTAGTGAACTTTGTCGTACTAACTTCTGCTGCTTCAGCTTTAAACTCTGCCCTCTTTTCAATCACTCGTAATCTTTATTCTTTATCAAAACTCAATAATGATAAAATACTTAAACCATTTACTAAATTTTCAAAAGCTGGTGTACCAGTAAATGCTTTACTTTTCACCTCGTTATTAATTCTATTTACTCCATTCATCTCGATGATTCCTGCGATTTCTAATTCTTTTGTCTTTATTACCAGTGTCGCAACCAATCTTTTTCTAGTGGTTTATCTGATGACCTTAATTACTTATCTTAAATATCGGAAATCAAGCGATTTTGATCCTAAAGGGTTTGTTTTACCTGCAGCCCACATCTTTATTCCATTAGCCATTGCTGGATTTGTTTTAATCTTTATTTCACTATTCTGCTTTAAAGATACAATTGTTCCGGCTATTGGTTCTGTGATCTGGGTTCTTATCTTTGGACTATTTACTTTCTTTAAAAAAATAAAAACAGCTGAATAATCAGCTGTTTTTTTAATCTTCGAGTTCGAGTTCAATTTCTTCAGTTTCGACTACTTTTTCTTCTTTTTTAGCTTTAGTTGCCTTAGCTTTTGTTGAAGTATCTTCTGTAGTTTCTGCTACTTCTGCTTCATCAAGAAGACCGTGTGCGGCACGAACTTTATGGTCAATTTCATCAAAAATTTCTTGGTGTTCTTTGAGATAGTTCTTCGCTTTTTCTGCTCCTTGACCAATTTTTTCGTCATTGTAAGCAAACCAAGCGCCTGATTTTTTGATGATTCCTTCATCAACAGCAATGTTTAAAAGTTCACCGGTTCTTGAAATTCCTTCACCAAACATGATATCAACGAGAGCAACCTTGAATGGTGGAGCCACTTTATTTTTAACGACTTTGATTTTTGTGATTTTACCGATTTGGGTCTTGTTATCTCCAGAACCTTCTTCGATTTTTGTTGAACCACGGACATCAAGACGTACAGAAGCGTAGAATTTCAATGCACGACCACCAGGTGTTGTTTCTGGCGAACCAAACATAACCCCAACTTTTTCACGCAATTGGTTGATGAAAATAGCTGTTGTTTTTGTTTTATTAATATGTCCTGCAAGTTTACGCATGGCTTGTGACATCATACGAGCTTGAAGTCCAACTGAACTGTCACCAATTTCACCGTCAATTTCGGCTTTAGGTACCAAAGCTGCAACTGAGTCAATAACAACTAAGTCAACTGCACCAGATGTAATCAATTTTTCAGCAATTTGAAGCCCTTGTTCACCATAGTCTGGTTGTGAAAGTAAAAGTTCATCGATATTGACACCGAGCGCTTTTGCATATTCTGGGTCAAGCGCATTTTCAGCATCAATAAAGGCTGCAATTCCGCCCTCTTTTTGAACTGCTGCAACGGCATGAAGAGCGACTGTTGTTTTACCAGAAGATTCTGGTCCGTAGATTTCAACGATACGTCCTTTAGGATAACCACCTGCACCAAGCGCAATATCAAGTGCAAGTGAGCCTGAACTTACTACTGACACTTTTTGGTTGGCTGCTTCACCAAGACGCATAAGTGAACCTTTCCCAAAGTCTTTTTCAATCAGAGCAAGTGCATCTGCCAAAGCTTTGTCACGTTCAGCGCCATATTTTTTGGTAATATCATCAAAATTTGTTTTTTTCTTTGTTGCCAAATTTTATCTCCGTTATTCTTTATTTATTGTTTAATTATAGCATTTTTCAGGATTTTTTATAAGCCCCTATATTCTATCTATACGTTTTTTTATTAACTTTGTCACTGAGTTTTTAAACTAATCTTTAAAAGCTGTCAGTAAAAATCAAGTCATTATTTTTGCTGACAGAATGGGCAAAAGTGGGTCCCCCGACCAGCCACTTTTATTTTTTGAATTTCATTGCCACAACGCACACATTTTTCCCCTGTTTTTCCATACACTCGTAATTCGTCCTGCATTTTTCCTGTTGAACCTAAGGCACTATAAGTTCTGATGCTTGAGCCGCCTAATTTAATTGCTTTTTGCAAAATTTCAATGATAGAATCATGTAAAAGATGAATAGAACTTTCTGTCAGTTGATTTGCCACTTTTTCTGGATGAATCTTTGCTAGCCAGAGCACTTCATCAACATAAATATTTCCTAGTCCAGCCACTAATGTTTGTTCAAGTAGAAAGGGTTTAATTTTCTTTGTCGATTTCTGCAATTTTTCTCGGAAAATCTGTTCATCAAAAGTTTCATAAGTTGGCTCTGGACCAATTTTTTTCTTCAAGAAATATGGAAGGACTTGGTCAGTAGAAATCAATTCCCAAGTTCCAAATTTTCTTACGTCAGCATAAATTAATTGTTCGTCAGTAAATTTAAGGGCTAAATGGTCATGTTTTTCCATTGGAACATTGAGGCTTGCAAGTCGATATTTTCCTTCCATCCGCAGATGAGAAATCAAACGATTTTTCTCGCCAATTTCAAAAATTAAATATTTTCCGCGACGTGAAATGCCATGAATGGTTTTTCCTGTCAATTCTTTTTTCAATTGCTCAAAACCAGTTAAAACCATTCTTGGATAAGTGGCTTCTATAGATACAATTTTTTGTCCAACAATTCTTTTTTCAAGCTCTCTTCTCACTGTTTCAACTTCTGGTAACTCTGGCATTTTTCCCTCACATCAAAAAAATTACTAACAAGTCTGTCAATAAATTTTAATTCATTTTTTACTGACAACTTTCTTTTGTATTCTTAATTAAATTTAAATATAAAAAAATCACTGACAATTATCATTAGATAAGTTTCATCAGTGACTATTTTAACATTTCTCATTCATTTTTTTATGATAAAGATTTCAAAATTTATTTTCCAGAATCACCATAATTTGATAAGACGCGAGCGGATGGGTCAGTAACTTCTGCCCCAACCCAATCGCGATTTGGCATCCAAAAATCAAGAATCCAATCTTCATATCCTGGATAAAATTCTTCAAAAATCTCACGATACATCAATGATTCTTTGGTAAATGGTGTATGTTTTGGATACTTTTCACTGGCCTTTGCTAAGTCTTCATCAGAATATTTTTCGTCAGCAAATTCTTTTAAATAGTCAACCATTGAGTGACCAACAGCGTCAGAAAAAGCAGCTTTTTCTCTGAATAAAATCTCATCTGGCAATAGTTCAGTCCCTTCAAAAGCATGACGCAAGAGATATTTCCCTTTGCCATAAGTATTCAATTTTCTGCTGGGATTAATGGACATGACATAGGCCGCAAAATCCAAGTCAGCAAAAGGAACACGCGCTTCAAGAGAATGAGCCGCTAAACAGCGGTCAGCCCGCAGGACGTCATACATATAAAGTTCATGCACTCGTTTTTGAGCTTCTTTTTGAAAGGCACCCGCTGATGGAGCAAAGTCAGTATATTTATAACCAAACATTTCATCAGAAACTTCACCAGTCATCAAAACTTTTAGCTCTGTATTCTCATGAATATATTTACAGATTAAATACATGCCAATAGAAGCCCGGATAGTTGTGATATCCCATGTTTCTAAGTGCCAAATCACTTCACGGACTGCTGAAAGCACATCTTCTTTTGTCATCAGAATTTCGGTATGGTCAGTTCGTAAGAAATCCGCCACTTCACGAGCATATTTCAAATCAATCGGATCGGTTTCCATTCCAATAGCAAAGGTTTTGATTGGAATTTCTAATTCCTTAGCTGCAATCGCACAAACCAATGATGAATCTAAACCCCCTGACAAAAGATAGCCCATTGGAGCATCTGCATGAAGACGTTTTTTGACTGCACGTTCCAATTTGCGACGAATATGTCCTGAAATTTCAGCCAAAGGTTCTTCAACAATTGTTGAAACCTCAGCAATGTCATTAAAAACATGAAATTCACCATTGGCATAGTAGTAACCAGGAGGAAATGGTGTCACATCATTACATGTTGAAATCAGTGCTTTGGCTTCAGAAGAAAAACAAATTTTGCCAGTTAATTTATTATAACCATAAAAAAGTGGACGAATCCCAAAGGGATCACGAGCGGCAAAAATTTCAGCAGTGTTTTCATCAACCAAGACAAAAGCAAATTCAGCATCAAGCATTTTTACCATTGTTTCGATTCCAGTAGTTTCAAAAAGTGGTAAAAGAACCTCACAGTCAGAATCGCCAGTAAATTGATAACCTTTTGTTTCCAAGAACTTACGGAGACTTAAAAAGTTATAGATTTCACCATTACACATAACTCTTTTGCCATTCAAACCAAAGGGTTGACGTCCCAAGTCTGATAAATCCATGATTGAAAGTCGGCAAAAACCAAAATCATTTCCCAAAGTATCACGAACATGCTGTTGGTCATCTGGACCTCGATGCTCAATCAATTCCAAATTACTTTTAAACTCTTCTATCGTTAAACCAGATGTTTCCATAAATAAAAAACCGCACATAATTTCCCCCAATAATAATTATAATTTTCAATATTATATCATAATTGTCTGGAAATTTCATAATAAAATAAAAAATAGCGATAATTCGCTATTTTCATTACATATAATCATCACGATTATAGCCAAAGTCAGCTAAATCCATTTTTCGGTCGCGCCAGTCATTTTTGATTTTGACCCAAGTTTCAAGATAAACTTTATCCCCAAGCATAATTTCAATATCTCGACGAGCCATTTTTCCGATTTTACGAATCATATCGCCGCCTTTACCAAGAATAATCCCCTTTTGGCTCTTGCGTTCAACAATAATTGTTGCCATGATGTGAATCTTACCAGTTTCTTCATCTCGAGTCATTTGGTCAGTAGTGACCGCGATTGAATGCGGAACTTCTTCCCGAGTTAATAATAAGATTTTTTCACGAATCATTTCTGAAACAAGAAAACGCTCAGGATGGTCAGTGATTTGATCTTCTGGGAAGTATTGAGGACCCTCGTCCAATTTTTCAGAGAGCGTATCAATTAATCTTTCTGTATTATTCCCTTGTTTAGCTGAGATTGGAACCACTTCAGAAAACTCCATTTGTGAAGTATAATCGGCTACAATTTCAAAAAGACGGTCAGGATGAATTTTATCAATTTTATTGACGACCAAAATGACAGGAACTTCTGCCTTTTTCAAGCGCTCAATAATCATATTTTCACCGGTTGAACGTGGTTCATCCGCCGCAACCATGAACAAAACGACATCACATTCACGTAAAGTCGAATAAGCAGATTGAACCATGAAATCGCCTAAAGCATTGTGTGGTTTGTGAATACCTGGCGTATCAATGAAAACAATTTGTTCATTTTCTGTAGTATAAATTCCTTGAATTTTATTTCTTGTTGTTTGAGGTTTATCTGACATGATGGCAATTTTTTGTCCCATCACGTGGTTCATAAATGTTGATTTTCCAACATTTGGACGACCTAAAATCGCCACAAATCCTGATTTAAATTTGTTATTTGTCATAGCGCTATTATAGCATAAAATCAGCCCTTTTTAAGTAAAATTCTAAAAAATGATTGTGAAAATTACTGACAGAATAATCAGCAAAGCTGACAAGTTCTTTATTCGCCGATTTAAAACTCATCCAGCAATCGCTTTAAACTGACGGAAAGCGACAGAGTCTTTAAAAATCATTTGTCATCTCCGTCAGCTTGTTAAATCCAATTATGTTCAGTGCAAATTTACTGACAGAATAATCTTGTATTCAAAAATTACTGACAGATTTATTGTTTAACTTTCAAACAATAAAATTACTGACAGCTGACAAAAGAAAAAATCATCAGCTAACTGATGATTCCTCTATTTACCGAAATATCTTGATTATTTTTATTTGTCACCACGGCTACGCATTACGAAACCAGCTGATTTTTCAGTTCCTGTGGTACGTTTACGAGGAGTTTTTTCTCCTTGTTTACGATCGTCAAAACGACGGTCATCACGTTTTCCACGGTAACCTCCGCGGTTATCATCACGGTCTTTCCAGTTGCGTTTACGGTCTCCACCGCGTTCGCCATCTTTACCATCACGATTTCCACGGTAGCCACCACGATTTCCATCACGGTCGCCATTTCCACGACCTTTGTAGCGTCCGCCGCCACCTTTACCTTTTTTCTTGAAGCCTTTTCCTTCACCATTATATGGCAATGGACGTTCAGCTGTAATCTTAACTTCTTCTTGATTATCAGGGTCTTTTACGCGACCTTGAAGAAGTAAAGCAACCAATTCTTTAGCATCAAATTTTTCAAGTAGGCTCGCTGCTTGTTTGTCAAATTTAGCCAATTTTACTTTAGCTGAATCGTCAGATAAATCACGAAGCACATCATCCATAGCTACTGAGAGTGATGCTTGGTAAGCTTCTTCTTTTGTAGGTGGTTTCAAGCCTTTCATTGGCTTTTTAGTCATATTTTCAATGGCACGAAGATAACCCATTTCATTGTATGAAACAAATGTTACTGAACGTCCTGATTTACCCGCACGGCCGGTACGACCGATACGGTGAACATAGCTTTCTTGGTCTTGAGTAATGTCGTAGTTATAAACGTGAGTAACTCCTGACACGTCGAGTCCACGAGCAGCAACATCAGTTGCAACCAAAACGTCAATATGTCCTGCTTTGAAATCACGCAAAACAGCCAAACGTTTATTTTGGTCCAAATCTCCGTGCATTCCTTCAGCACGGTAACCGCGCAATTTAAGACCACGAATCAATTCGTCAACACGACGTTTTGTACGACCGAAAACAATTGCAAGTTCTGGACGTTCAACATCAAGCAAACGAGTCAAAACATCAAATTTTTCAAATTCTTTTGTTTTTACAAAATATTGATCAATACGGTCAGCAGTCATTTCTTTGGCTGCAATTTTGATGTGTTCAGGATTCTTCATGAATTTCACACCAATTTTTTTGATGTCATTTGGCATTGTTGCTGAGAAAAGCAATGTTTGACGAGCTTCTGGTGTTTTTTCAATGATGAAATGAATGTCTTCCAAGAATCCCATGTTCAACATTTCATCAGCTTCATCAAGAATCAAAGTTTCAAGTTGATCCAATTTAATTGCTTTACGTTTAATCAAGTCAACCAAACGTCCTGGTGTTCCCACAACAATATGTGCACCAGCTTTAAGACCTTTAATTTGTTTTTCAATACTTGAACCACCAAAAACAGTACGAACTTTAAGTCCTTTTGATTTACCAAAACGGAAAAGTTCTTCTTGTCCTTGAACCGCAAGTTCGCGGGTTGGAGCAATAACGAGTGCTTGAATAGCTGGATTAGAAGCATCAATTTTTTCAATTGTTGGAAGACCAAATGCTGCTGTTTTACCAGTTCCTGTTTGCGCTTGACCTAGAACGTCACGCCCTTCAAGTGCAAGTTTAATTGTTTGTTCTTGGATTGGTGTTGGTTGTTCATAACCAATCTCTGTAAGTGTATTTACGATTCCTTCTGACAGGCCGAGTTCACTAAATTTCATTTTTTACCTATATTTCTACTGCGTGTTCCCACGCCAAACTTTTTATTACAGGGTACGAAACCCTTGCTACAGGCGAAATTTATGTGACTCGCCTGACGTAACTTATCTATTATAGCATAATTTTTTGACTGAAAATGCTTACGCCCTTTACTTTTTTTAAAATATTTTCATAAAAAATATACTGACAAAACTGTCAGTAAATTTTTATGATATTTTTTTAAAGAATATAAGCTTTTCTACTATATAAAATATCTGTCAGTAATTTTATACTGAAAATTGTTCCATTAATTCAACATCTGGATATTTATCTTTAAACCAACGCATGGCAAATTCATTTTCAAACAAGAATAAAGGATGGTCAAAACGATCTCGTGCCAAAATATTACGTGAACTAGACATTTTTTCATCTAAATCTTCTTCTTTAATCCAACGAACCGTTTTTGTCCCCATGGGTGTCATGATTGTTTCAGAATTATATTCACGCTCCATCCGGTCTTTAAAGACTTCAAATTGAAGTTGCCCAACCGCACCAAGCATAATATCACCAGTTGTATAAGATTTGTAGAGCTGAATAGCTCCTTCTTGTACCAATTGGTCAATTCCTTTTTGGAAAGATTTTTGTTTCATCACATTTTTCGCTTGGACACGCATAAAGAGCTCAGGGGTAAATGTTGGCAATGGTTCAAAAGATTTTTTCAATTTACCTGTGGTTAATGTATCCCCAACCTGATAAGTTCCAGTATCATAAACCCCAATAATATCACCAGCTACAGCATTCTCAACATTTTCTCGCGATTCAGCCATAAATTGTGTGACATTTGAGAGTTTCACTTTCTTACCCGTCCGAACAAGATTAACATCCATTCCTCGTTCAAATTCACCAGATACAATCCGAACAAAAGCAATTCGGTCACGGTGACGTGGGTCCATATTTGCTTGGATTTTGAAAATGAAACCAGAAAAATCAGGATTTAAAGGTTCAATTTCTTCTTCATCCACCGTTTTGTGTGAATGAGGCTCTGGTGCATATTCTAAAAATGTTTCAAGGAAAGTTTCTACCCCAAAACTTGTTAAAGCTGAACCAAAGAAAACTGGTGTCAATTGTCCTGCAACAACTTCTTCCTCAGAAAATTGATTCCCAGCATCCAAAAGTAATTCAGCATCTTCTAAAGCTTGAGTAAAGAATGGATTTTTTGTCAAAGGATGACTAGCCGGCACTTCCCCATTTTCATCAAATTCAACAAAACGTTTACCATCCTCAGGTTGATAAACTTCCACACGACCATGCGTAAAATCATAAAGACCTTGGAAATTTTTTCCCATTCCGATTGGCCAATTCATTGGTACACTAGCAATTCCAAGAATTTCTTCCAATTCAGAAAGTAAATCAAGCGGTTCACGTCCATCACGGTCCAGTTTATTAATGAAAGTGAAAACCGGAATCCCTCTGCGTTTTACAACTTGGAAAAGTTTTTTCGTTTGTGCTTCAATCCCTTTAGCACTGTCGATAACCATGACCGCAGCATCAACTGCCATCAATGTTCGGTAAGTATCTTCTGAGAAATCTTCGTGACCAGGCGTGTCCAAGATATTAACACGTTTGCCTGCATAATCAAATTGCATGACAGAACTTGTTACAGAAATTCCACGTTCTTTTTCAATATCCATCCAGTCTGACTTAGCAAAATTACCCGTTTTACGAGCTTTTACAGTCCCCGCTTCCCGAATGGCTCCCCCAAATTTCAATAATTGTTCTGTAATCGTCGTCTTACCAGCATCCGGGTGACTGATGATGGCAAAAGTCCGGCGTTTTTTTATTTCTTCTTGTAAAGTCATTTATACTCTCTTTTTCTTTAATTATTCATTTATATTTTTAATTTATTTTACATTGGTTAAACCTCAAAAAATAGTTCTTTTAATTATATCAAAATTTGCCCTGATTTTATAGTTGATTTTTATAAATCTTACCAACAAACTAAAGAGTTAAAAAATTAATTCGATTGGTAATTAAACAAAAGAAAAAACAATCAGCAAAACTAATTGTTTTATCATTAAATTTTTTATTTATACAGTAGCGTTTTTCTTGTAAATTTCTGCCTCTGCTTCTGTTGAGAAGACAAAATGTCCTGGAGTAATTTCCCGCATTTCACGTTCTTGTCCATCCAATTCAGCCGTTGGGTCATAAACAATTGGAGTCCGTTCACGCTCAGAAATAGGATCTGGTGACGGAATTGAACTTAGCAAACTCTTAGTATAAGGATGAATTGGATGATTGTAAACTTGATCAGAAGTTCCAACTTCCAAAATTTTCCCCCAGTGCATGACACCAATTCGGTCAGAAATATATTTAACCATTGACAAATCATGAGCAATAAACAAGTAAGTCAAGTTTTCTTTTGCTTGAATATCTCTCATCAAGTTAACAACCTGAGCTTGAATTGAAACATCAAGTGCTGAGATAGGCTCATCAGCTACGACAAATTTAGGTTTTACGGCAAGTGCACGTGCAATCCCAATCCGTTGACGCTGTCCACCAGAAAACTCATGCGGATAACGTGTCAAATGGTCATCATTCAATCCAACCAAACGTAAGAGTTCCAACACACGAGCATCACGTTCAGCCTTTGTTTTTACTAAACCATTAGCATCAAGTCCTTCAGCAACGATATCTTTAACGCGCATCCGTCCATTCAATGAAGCTTGTGGATCTTGGAAAATCATTTGTGCTTCTGAACGATACTCACGCAACTCTGAACCTTTTAAATTACGAACATCTTTACCTTCAAAGAGAATTTCTCCACCAGTAATGAAATTATCATAAAGTTTAAGAATTGCTCGACCAATCGTCGTTTTACCAGAACCAGATTCTCCAACGAGACCAAATGTTTCTCCTTCATAAATATCTAAAGAAACATTATTAATTGCCTTATTAGCCCCTTTTTTTCCTTTATTAAAAGTCAAATCAAGGTTTTTCATTTCAATTACTTTTTTAGGTTCTGTCATCATTTATCCCCTTTCAATTCTTCCCAGCGTTTCCAGCGTGCCAAGATATTATCGGAAGGCGTTACTTTTGGTGCTCGTGGGTCTAAAAGCCAAGTTTTGGCAAAATGTGTTGGAGATACTTCAAAGTATGGAGGTTCTTCTTCAAAATCAATTGCCAAGGCAAATTTATTACGTGCTGCAAAGGCATCCCCTTTTGGTGGATTCAATAAATCCGGTGGAGTTCCTGGAATTGAAACCAATCGGTCCACACTTGAATCAACCGTTGGCATTGAATCTAAGAGTCCCCAAGTATATGGATGTTGCGGGTTATAGAAAATTTCTTCAACTGTTCCGTATTCAACAATTTCACCCGCATACATTACCGCCACTTTATGCGCAAAACCAGCAACAACTCCCAAGTCATGGGTAATGAAGACAATAGATGAATTAATTCTTTCTTGCAATTCAGCCATCATATGCATAATTTGTGCTTGAATTGTAACATCAAGCGCAGTTGTTGGTTCATCTGCAATCAAGATTTCAGGGTCAGCAGCCAAGGCAATCGCAATAACTGCACGTTGACGCATCCCGCCTGACCATTGGTGTGGATAATCATTAATATGCACTTCTGCATCAGGAATTCCGACTTGTTGCATCAATTCCAGTGCTCGTTTCATGGCATCGGCTTTGCTCATTCCTTTGTTGTGTTTCAACAAAGGTTCAGCAATTTGTTTTCCAATACGCATTGTTGGGTCAAGAGAAGTCATTGGGTCTTGGAAAATCATTGAAATTTCATTTCCACGAATTTTTTGCCACTCTTCTTCTTTTAAATCAAGAAGGTTACGCCCTTTAAATAATAATTCACCTTGTGGTATTACCGCATTTTTCGCATTCAAGCCCATCAAAGTTTTTGTTGTTACTGATTTACCAGAGCCAGACTCCCCAACAATCGCTAGGGTCTGTCCTTTTTCTAAATCAAAAGATACATCACGAATCGCTTTAACATCTCCAGCATAGGTGTGGAAATTGACATGCAAATTTTTAACTTCTAATACTTTTTCTTCTGCCATTTCTAATCCTCACTTGCTCTAGGGTCAAATGCATCACGCAAACCATCTCCAAAGAAGATAAATGTGAGTGAAAGCACAGACAATACTACTGCTGGAATAATCAATTGGAATGGATAGAATTGCAAGCTTGCAATCCCATCATTAATCAAAGTCCCCAAAGAAGACGTTGGCGGTTTAACCCCAAGGTTAATCGCTGATAAAACAGCCTCATACATAATCATACTTGGAATATCAAACATGATTTGGACAACAATAACCCCTGAAACGTTTGGCAACAAATGTTTTACTGCAATTTTCCAAGTAGATTGTCCTAAAGTTTTTGAGGCCAAGACGAAGTCACGCTCCTTATAGGAGAGAACCATGTTCCGTACCTGCCTGGCCATCCCGGTCCATGCAAATAGACCAATCGCAATAATAATTGATGAAATCCCTTGTCCCAAAAGTAGGGCAAGCATTGTTACTACAACTAAGTTAGGTACAGATTGGATGATTTCAATAATCCGTTGCATGACCATATCGACTTTTCCGCCCATCCAGCCGGAAATAATCCCATAGGTCACCCCGATTACTAAGTCAATCAAGGCGGCAGCAAGGGCAATAATCAATGAAATACGCAAACCAACAATTGTTCGTTTAGCTAATGAGCGACCATATTTATCAGTCCCGAAGACATATTTGTCTTTGCTTGGAACATCTTGTGATTTATAGACATCTGTTCTTTCAGTAGAACCCGGTGCTTTAAATTCACCATTCCAAAATGGTAAATCACCTGATAGTTTTGGTGGAAGATTTCCATAAACTTGTGATTTATTTGGATCAAAGTAATTTGCCTTTGATTGTGGTACAACAAATGCTGAGATTACTGAGAAAACCAATGTAATCGCAATAATCCACATGGCAACCAAAGCTACTTTATTTTTCTTAAAACGACGCCAAGCATCTTGGAAAAAACTCAAGGCAGGTTTCGCAATTTTTTCTGTTGAATCTGAACCCTTTGAACCAACAAGGGTGAAGTCTTTATTTAAATTTTCCATTTCGACAAACCCTTTCTAGAGACGAACTCGTGGATCGACAATCGCGGTCAGAATATCTGTAACCAAGATAAATACCATCAAGATTACCGCATAAACAATTGTTGTTGCCATAATAACTGGAAAGTCTTTGGCTGGAATTGAATCAACAAATTGTGAACCAATCCCGGGAATTGAAAAGATTTTTTCAATCAAGACCGAACCTGTCAAAAGATTGGCAGCCATTGGTCCAATCAAAGTCAACATTGGAATCAATGAATTACGTAATGCATGTTTATTGACCACTTCTTTTTCAGAAAGTCCCTTAGCACGAGCTAACAAGATGTAGTCTGAAGATAGAGACTCAATCATTTCAGAACGAACAAAACGTGTTACCACAGCCATTGGCGCAAAAGAAAGAGCGATTGTTGGCATAATTGTTTGTGAGAAGGTTCCCCAACCAGAAATTGGGAAAAGATTCAAATTAAATCCTAAGTAAAGAAGGATTAAGGTACCAATTACGAATGAAGGAACTGAAATCCCAAGAACTGAAACAAAACCAAAGATTCCATCAAGCAATCCATTTTTACGACGAGCGGAAGCTTTACCCATAAAAGCACCAAGAATTGTCCCAAGAATAAGTGCTTGAACTCCAAGTTGCATTGAAACTGGTAAACGTTGAGCGATCATTGTAATGACAGGTTGATTTGTATAAACAAATGATGTCCCAAAATTACCTGTGAACATGTGTCCTACATAGATAAAGTATTGTTGCCAAAGCGGTTTGTCTAAACCATAAGCATGTTTTAAAATTTCCAGTTGATCTGGCGTTAGTTTGGGATTTGAGAAAGGTGTTCCGGGCATGACTTGCATCATAAAGAAAGTCAATGTCACAATCAGGAACAAAGTCAGAAGCAAAAGCCCCAAACGTTTAAGAATATATTTAACCATAAAAATTTCCTAATCTAAGCAAAAGATAGGGTTGGCAATCTGCCAATCCTAACTTTCTTGCTCTAAAACTCTATTATTATTTGAGGTAAGCTGTTTTGAAGTCATACATTAAACCAGTTGAACCAAAGTGTACGTCCTTAAGGTTAGGATTACGGAGGACTGGAGTTGTACGGAAGTACAGCGGATTGAGATTTGATTCTGTATAAAGTGCTTCTTCAGCAGCTTTATAGTCTGCGTAATGCTTTTCAGGATCAAGAGCATCTGTTACTTCAGCAGCTTTAATAGCTTTATCATAAGTAACGTTGTCGATTTTACCATTGTTATTTGGTCCATCTTTTACAAATAAATCAAGGAAAGTTGATGGTTCAGCATAGTCACCACCCCAAAGCGAGATGACCATATCAAAGTTACCAGTTGTTGAGTCATTCAAACGTTGTTTAAATGGTACTGACTTGATATTAAGTGTCAATCCTGGAAGTTGTTTTTCCCATGCTTGTTTAAGGAAAGTTGCTGAGTCTTTAGAAGCTGATGTATCATCAGTGGTCAAAGTCAACGTAAGTTTAGTTTCGCCAATTTCGCTCAATCCTTTAGCCCAAGCTGCTTTAGCTGCTGTAGCATCGTATTTGTATGGTTGTGCTGCATACTTAGCGAAGTCTTCACCAGTATTTGTTTTAGCCATACCCGCTGGTGTTAAGCCTGTCGCAGGATTCGAAGCAGGCGTTACTGTATCAACATATTGTTGGCGGTCAGTAGCAAGGTTGAAGGCTTCACGAATGTTCTTGTTAGCAAGAGCTTTATTTTTTCCAGATTGATTATATTGAATGTAAGCTGTTGTTGCTTCATCCAAAGATACGACATCTTTATTATTTTTATTTGCTTTGAAAAGGTCTGGGTCACCAATGCTTGCTTGGACAATCTTACCTTGTTTATAAAGGTTAAACGAAGTTTTAGGGTCTTGAACGACTTGGAAGTCGATTTCTTTAGTTTTAACTGCGCTCTTATCCCAATAATCGTCATTCTTCACGATTGAGAATGTTTGGTTTGAACCGTTCCAACCTTTTGATTTTTCAAATTTATATGGTCCTGAGTAAACCATTTTTTCTGAAGATGTTCCGTATTGTTTTCCGTATTTTTCAACCACTTTTTGGTTGAGTGGATAGTAAACAGAGTTAGCTGTCAAGAATTCAAAGTATGGTGTTGGTTGTGCAAGGGTAACAACGAATGTTTTGTCATCAGTTGCTTTAACACCGAGTGTTGATTTATCAGCTTTACCACCATTAATCTCGTTGGCGTTTTTAACTGGGCCAAGGAGGTATCCGTATTCTGAGGCAGTCGCTGGATCAACCGCACGTTGCCAAGAATAAACGAAGTCTTTAGCTGTCAAAGCATCACCGTTTGACCATTTCAAGCCATCACGAAGATGGAAAGTATATGTCAAGCCATCTTTTGATACATCAACTGATTTTGCCAATTCTGGCTGTGCTTTACCATCTTTGTCCACACGGGTCAAACCAGCATTGGTATTACCAATAATGATATTTGAATATGTATCTGTCGCGAGTGATGAATCCAACGTTTGAATCGGTGATGTCAAATTCCATTGAATGTCTTTTGATGATGACGATGAGCTAGAACCGCTATTGCCGCATGCTGCAAGCAAAGCTGCCGAACCAAGTGCAACTGTAGCTAAGGTAACTTTTTTCCAAGTCTTCATGTAATTTCCCTCTTTCATGAATTGTGTCTGACTTCGCAATTTTTATTATTGTCAGAAAATTTATTATATTGGTATTATACTTAATTCAACCTGAATTGTAAAGTATAATGGTTATGTTTTCTGAAAATTAACATTTAATTTTTAAATAGCGGAAAGTTTTCACAAACTTTTGAAAAATATTTTTATACTACACTTTTATTTAAAACCCTTTCATTTAATTGGGCTCTGACGGGTTCGTGTTTTATTTTTGTAGAAAGAATATTCAATAAAAAAGATAAATTTTCAGAAAATTTATCTTTTTGTATTTTTTATTTAACATAAGCCGATTTTAGGTCGTAAGCTAAACCGGTTGAATGAAATTCTAGACCTGTAATTTTAGGATTCATTAAAGCTGGATTGGCTTGGAAATCAACTGGATTGATGTATGACCCTTGATAGAGGGCTGTTTCTGCCGCTTTGTAGTGTTCATCTACTTTGGCTGGGTCAAGAACGTCTGGCGTTGTTGTTGCTGCTTTAAAGGCATCATCATAAGTTTTACTAGAAAATTTACCGTCATTATATGATTGGCCTGTCGTAAAGAGTTGCAAGAAAGTTGAAGGTTCAGCGTAATCTCCACCCCAACCTGAGAGAACCATATCAAAATTTCCATTTTGAGCATCATTCAATCTTTGTTTGAATGGAACAAGTTTTAAATTGACAGTCAAGCCTGGTAGATTTTGTTGATAGGCTGTTTGTAAAAAGTTGGCTGTTGCTTCTGACGGTGCTAAATCACCAGCAGCTTCAAGGCTAAGGCTGAGTTTGGTTAAGCCAAGCTCTTTTAATCCTTTTTCCCAGAGCTCTTTTGCTTTTGTCGGATCATAGCGATAATCTTGTTTTGCATAAGTTGCAAAATCTTCTCCTGTTGAGGTCTTGCTCATTCCCACTGGTGTAAAGCTTGTCGCAACGGTCGAACCTGGTAGGGCTGTTTTGACGACTCCTGCTCTGTTAGTTGCCAAATTTAAGGCTTCACGAATATTTTGATTGGCTAGTGCTTTTTGAGCGTCTGGACTTGAGGCATTTTTACCAGATTGATTGTATTCAATATAGTCTGTCCGTGCTTGTTTAAAGACAGTATAACCTTTCGTCTTTTTATTGGCATTAATCAAATCAGTTGTTGAAAGGAGCGTAAAATCAAGTTTTCCTTGTTTATAAAGCTGTGCTCCTGTGTTCGCATTTGAAATGACTTGGAAATCAATTTGTTTAGATTTGACTGCTGATTTATCATAGTAGTTTGGATTGGCGTAAATTGAAAAAGTTTTATTGGTTCCTGTCCAACCTTTATCAGATTTGAACATGAATGGTCCATTATAAACGGTTTTATCTGAGGATGTTCCATATTGTTTGCCATATTTATCAACAACTTTTTGGTCAAGGGGGTAATAAACAGGTTCTGACAAGAGAAATTTAAAATATGGTGTTGGTTGTGCCAATGTGACTGTAAATTCTGTATCTGACTCGGCTTTAATTCCTAGACTATCGAGTGATGATTTACCAGAAATAATATCATTAGCCCCAGAAACTGCCCCCATCAAATAGGCATATTCTGAACCAGTTTTAGGGTCCACTGCTCTTTTCCATGAATAAACAAAATCTTTAGCAGTCAACTTGTCACCGTTTGACCATTTCAAATTATCTCTAAGAGTAACCGTGTAGGTCAAGCCGTCTTTTGAAACGTCAATTGATTTTGCAAGTGCTAAGGCAGCATTTCCTTTAGAGTCAACGCGTGTCAATCCTTCTTCCACATTTCCAGCAACATCATAAGAATACTGGTCAGTTAAAATTGTGGTATCAAGTGATGCCACATCTGTGGGAATTGAAAATTTGATGTTTTTTTGCTCACTTGTTTTTGTGCCACAGGCCACTAAAATAATTCCTGACAGGGCAATAAGGCTGGTGAGTCCAATAATTTTTCCTTGTTTCATCTGCTTTCTCCAAATCGTAAAGATACTATTTAATTTTCATATTATTCTGAAAATTAAATGTGGACTTATTATACTTTTTCAAAAATACATTGTCAAGAATATTGTTGTATTTTTCTGATAATTTAATGAAAATAAAAAAATACTAACTTTCTGTCAGTATTTTTTATCATTATAATTTTTCAACAACCTCTGAAAGTTTCATGCTATTTGAACCTTTGAATAACACTTGGTCAGTTGGTTTCAAATCTGCTGACAGACTTTCTGTCAGTAAATCTAAATCTGTAAAATGGCTGACCGCTTTGTCAGTCGAAATTTCTGCCAAGTTTTTCATCATTTCACCATAAAGATAGACTTTATCAATTTTATTGAAATCAATAGATTTCAATATATCTTTATGGAGTTGGGCTGCACTGGGTCCAAGTTCTAACATATCAGCAAGAACTGCAATCTTTCGACCATTCTCATTTTTAGGAATGGCTTGGAAAGTTTCCAAAATCAAACGCATCGCTGTCGGATTGGCATTATAAACATCACTCAAAAGGTCTGCACCATTTTTTGCTTTTTTCCACTCTGTCCGATTTCTGGTCAGCTCTACTTCCTTCAAAGCTTTTTTTATTTCGGCTTCTGAAAGTCCATAATGTAAGCCAACATAAGCAGCTAACATAGCATTCGTCGCATTATATTTACCAGGAACTGGAATAGTAATTGATTCATCTAAAAAATTAGTTTCAAAAGTTAATTTTTCTTTGTGCTCGACTAATTTTGTAATAAATAAATCTTCACCGGGTAAACCAAAGCGACTAATTTTTTGATTGTCTGGGATAAAAGCATTAATAATTGGGTCAGCAGGGGCAATAAGCTCACCATGCAAACCAGCCGTAATCCCCATTTTCCCTTTAGCAATATTTTCACGACTTCCCATAAATTCAAGATGTGCTTCACCAATTAAGGTAATGACAGCAAGTTCAGGCTTAGCAAGCTCTGATAAAAAATCAATATCACCAGGGTGATCCATTCCCATTTCCAAAATTAATTTTTCAGTATCATCCGGCATATGTAAAATGGTGTAGGGTAAGCCGATTTCATTATTGTGATTCCCTTGTGTTTTGTATGTTTTAAATTTCTTAGACAAAACAGCAGCAATCATGTCTTTGGTTGTTGTTTTTCCATTTGAACCTGTCACCGCAATGACTGGAACTTTTGTCTTTTCAAGATAATATTTTGCTAATTTTTGGAAAGCAAGCAGATTATCATCAACCAAGAGATGAGCTTGTTCGACTTCTTTTTCTGAAAAGCTGATTATTGCTCCATTATCAAAAGCGATTTCGATGAAATCATGACCATCTCGTGCCCCCTTAAGTGGCAAAAAGATATCCCCTTTTTCAATCAAGCGGCTGTCAAATTCAATTTTATTGACTGACAAATCTGCCAGTTGCGACCAATCATTTTTTGCGCCAACGACTTGGGCGATTTCGTGAATTGTGAGTTTCATAGTGACTCCATTATAACACTTTTTACTGACAAAAAAATCTGTCAGCAATCGATTTACTGACAGATTTGTATTTTTTATAAAAGATGATTTTCAAGTGTTTCAAAAGTTTCTTTAGCTAAATCAACTAACTTTTCAATTAAATCAGAATAAGATAAGCCCATATTTTCCCAAAGCAATGG
The DNA here is from genome assembly GCF_052544945.1 of Lactococcus sp. KTH0-1S. Taxonomy (NCBI): domain Bacteria; kingdom Bacillati; phylum Bacillota; class Bacilli; order Lactobacillales; family Streptococcaceae; genus Lactococcus; species Lactococcus sp. KTH0-1S. The sequence continues at coordinate 335,663 of NZ_CP195165.1, read as the reverse complement.
ATACATTGACCATTGTGTGAATCCTGGAATGGCATTAATTTCGTTGAGATAAACATTTCCATCCTTAGTCACAAAGAAATCGCAACGTGACAAGCCTGTCCCATTGACTGCTTTGTATGCTTTTACAGCATATTCTTGCATTTTTTGAGCTAAATCAGCAGGAACTTTTGCTGGAATGTCCATTTGAATTTTATTATCAATATATTTTGAGTTGTAATCATAAAACTCAACATCTTTCACAACTTCACCTGGAAGCGTTGCAGCAACGTCACTATTATTTCCCAAAACAGCACATTCGATTTCACGCGCATCCACACCTTGTTCAATGACAACACGGTTATCATATTTATAGGCTTCACTTAGCGCAGGTTGAAGATCTGCTAAATCATCAACTTTTGAAATTCCAACACTAGACCCCATATTAGCAGGTTTAACAAAAACTGGAAATTCTAATTTTTCGACTACTTCTTGAGCAATTTCTCCTTGATTTTCATCAGCAAAAGCCGCAACATAAGGAACTTGGGGTACACCAACCGCTTCAAAAACGTGTTTTGCCAATAATTTATCCATTGTGCTTGACGCAGATAAAATATTTGGACCAACATATGCCAAACGTAAAATTTCTAAAAATCCTTGAATCGAGCCATCTTCACCCATTGGTCCATGTAAAACTGGGAATACAACGGCATCTTTTTCGTATATTTCTGCTGGTGAAATCTTTGGATAAGATTCTGCCAAATCATTTGTCAGTAGTTTTTCTTCTTCAGCAGGTTTGTCAGTGAATTCTTGTGTTTTTATGAATTCACCACTCTTAGTGATAAAGTAAGTTTTTACAACAAAACGAGAATAATTAACAGCTCTCATCACCGATTCTGCTGATAAAACTGATACTTCTCGCTCAGCAGAACGACCACCATACAACAAAATTAATGTTTCTTTTGACATATTTCTTCCTTTTTTTACTGACAGCTTTGTCAGACACTTCTTTTTACTGACAGCATGCGATATTTTTACAATATAATTCTGTCAGTAATGTCTTTTTTATTTTACCACAGAAAAAATCAAATTTCCAACCGATTCTCTACTGCTTTTGATAAAGTAATTTCATCTGCGTATTCTATATCAGACCCTACAGCTAATCCACGAGCCAAGCGAGTGACTTTAATTCCTGCAGGCTTAATCATTCGAGCCAGATACATGGCGGTTGCTTCTCCGTCAGAAGTGGCATTAGTTGCGATAATCACTTCTTTAACCTCTGAATCCATTAATCTTGTAATCAATGTTTTAACATTAATTTCATCAGGAGAAATTCCATTCATTGGACTAATCGTACCATGCAAAACATGATAAAGTCCTCGATATTCCCGGATTTTTTCCATAGCAAGAACATCTTTAGATTCTTCAACGACCAATATAGTTGTTCGATCACGCGTTGGATCGGTACAAATGGTACAAGGATCACTTTCTGTTAAATTCCCGCAAATCGAGCAAAAACTCAAATCCCGTTTTGCTGACAGAAGATTTTTTGCAAATTCATTGACATCTTGATCTTCCATGCCAATCGTATAAAAAGCCAATCGAGTCGCTGTTTTTTGACCAATCCCTGGTAATTTTGAGAACGACTCAATCAGGCGAGCAATAGGTTCAGGATAATACATATTTCACCAATTCTTCACTTGTAAATATTTTATTCAATTTATTAATTTTACTATAAAAGACTGAAAATGAAAAGGAAAGGTGATAGAATTCTCAATCACTTATAAATAAAAAGCCTCTCCTATCAGAGAGAACTTTTTTTAATTTTTACGAAAAGCTTCATTTGAATAATACAAATCAGTAATTCCCGTTACAATACTTTGGTTTGCTTTTGTTCCACTTGAAGCATTACTTTCAGTATTATCTGGAAGTACAACCGCAATAGCAATTTCTGGATTGTCGGAAGGAGCAAAGGCCACTGCATTATTAGCTGTTACAATAACTTGACTACCATCTGCCAATACTTTTGTACTTTCGGAAGTCCCTGTTTTACCAGAGATAGAAACCTTTGATGAATCCATTGAACGACCAGTAGTCAATCCACCAGCCCCATGAACAACAGCATACATCCCTTGATGAAGAACATCCATATTATCAGGAGTGATATTTACCTTATCCATGATTTTAGGAGTAATATTTTTGATAAGCGTGCCAGGCTGTCCGTCAGTTCCACCTTCATAAATTCCTTGGACAATGTGTGGTGACAAACGAGTTCCGTTATTTCCTAAAGTTGCCGCATAAACCGCCAACTGAAGCGGCGTATAGTTATCATACTGACCAAATGATTCATACAATACATTGACCCCAGAAGCTGCCTCAGATTTAGCTGAAGGGAGATATCCTGTTGATTCTCCAGGAATATCAAAACCAGTTGATGCTCCTAAACCATAAGAAGCAAAAGCCTTACGAAACTGCTCATAAACTTTTACTCGGTTACTATCATTGAGATATTGCCCCGCTGCCGTATAGGGAGCACCTAACATTCTCATTGCCAATTGCATCATGTAAGTATTTGATGAATATTGCAAAGCTTCAACAGCTGTTAAAGCCATTGGCGAAGCATCCCCCCACCAGTCATTGATAGGATTAGAACCTTTAAATTGAATAGACTGCGCCGTTAAAGTGTCATTTCCAGAAATTACACCAGCATTCCAAGCAGCAGTCAATGTTCCCATTTTGACAACAGACCCCGGTGTGAAGACGCTTTGGAAAGTTCCTAAAGTATTTTCCGTAATTGTTCCTGTATTAGGATCTCGTTGATAGCCAGATAAAGCTAAGACTGCCCCCGTTTTAACATTTAACACAACAGCATAAGCCCCTCTATTATACTGACCATAGCCTTGGGCAATCAGTTGATCTAATTGTGTTTTAACGATATTATTAACCCCGTTTTGGAAATCTAGGTTAATAGTTAATTTTAAATCATCCCCACGTTTTCCTTTTTGGATTGTTTTTGTTCCAGAAACATCACCATTTTTGTCAAATTTAACCTTACTAATACTATGCGTTCCTTGAAGCTCACTTTCGTATCCCTTCTCAAGAAGCCCAGTTCCCACACGGTCATTACGTTGATAACCTTTTTTAAGATAGGCATCCAAATCCTCTGCTGGAATTCCGGATTTTTGTGAAGTAATGGTTCCCATAAGTGGTGTCAAAGAATTTTGAGCATATGAACGATCCCAAGAAGTCCCAATTGTAATTCCTGGTAAATCACCTTCTTGTTCAGCAATTGTCGCTTGCTGCTCTGCTGTAATACTTCCAGTAGCAATTTTAGTAGTGTTAAAAGTAGTGGTACTATTCATTTCTTTGAATAATTTTGCGGCAAAAGTTTGTTCTGCTGTAAAATTCAAGTCACTATCTTTAACTTTACTTAATTCGACATCATAAATCTGTGAACCAGTTAAATCATTACCCTGTTTATCTTTCTTTTCCTTTTCAGATAAACTATTAGCTATTTTTTCTAGATTTTTAGAATTAGCCAAGAAATAGTCTTTCTTATCACGCGTTGTCAAATCAGCAACATCAATGTTACTAGATAAAATAGTTGCTAACTTATTGGCTACCTGATACATTTCATCAGCAGTAGCATTTTGACTTCTTGTAAATTCAACAGCCTGAACCGCAACTGTAGATGCCAAAGCTTTTCCTGTTGCATCATAAATATTTCCGCGAGGCGCACCTTCAATAATTTGAACATCTCCGCCTGCACTAATTGATTTTTCGGCGTAGAAATGTGAATTCAATACCTGCATATTGAAGAGCTTTCCAATTAAAATCATAAACAAAACAAAGATAACAAAAAATAAGAGGTTCACTCGTTTTGGAATTAATTTAGTTGGATCTTTTAAAATTTTTACTTCTTTATGTGATTTTTTAGACTTATCGTATTGCTTGCGCTTATCATTTTTTCTTTTATTATCTGACATTTCGACTCCAAGAATGAGTTTTATAAATAGTTTTTACATTCAAAATTTGTACTTAAACATTTTACCACATTTATGAAAACTTTTCCTTACAATTTTGATTCCTATCAATTTAATCAAATAAAAAAAGAAAACTCAAATACGTTTTCTTTTTTGTCATCTAAAATTTTAGTTCCTTATCAAATAATCAAAAGCTCCTAGAGAAGCGGTCGCCCCAGTCCCCATTGAAATAATAATTTGCTTATAAACACTATCCGTACAATCTCCCGCTGCAAAAATACCCGGAAGATTTGTTGCTCCAACTTTATCAGTCAAAATTTCTCCACGTGCGGATAAGTCAATTGTTCCCTCCAACCACTGGGTATTCGGAACTAAACCAATTAAAACAAAGACACCAGCAAGCTCTAATTGAACAATTTCTTTAGAGCCACGAACTTGATAATTCAAGCCCCTAACCTTGTCATCTCCTAAAATTTCTTTTGTTTCCACATTGGTGAGAACAGTAACATTATTTAGGGTCGCAAGTTTTTCTTGTAAAATTTTGTCTGCTTTAAGTTCAGGTAAAAATTCTAGAACAGTAACATGTCTAACCAAACCAGCTAAATCAATAGCTGCTTCGATTCCTGAATTTCCGCCACCGATAACCGCTACATCTTTTCCTGCAAACAAAGGACCATCACAATGTGGACAATAAGCGACTCCTTTGGTTTTAAATTCTTGCTCTCCTGGAATTCCCAAATCTCGCCAACGAGCGCCCGTTGAAATAATAACTGACTTACTTTTTAGAAGTGCCCCATTTTCAAGACTCACCTCAATCAAGTCTTTTTTCTCTAGCTTAACTGCTTTTTGCAAGTTCATCAAATCGACAGGGTATTTTTTCACATGTTCTTCGAGCTGACGACCAAGTTGAACCCCTTCAACATAAGGCGTTCCAATGAGGTTTTCAATTCCTAAAGTTTCTAGTGGTTGACCGCCAAAGCGTTCAGCGATTAAACCTGTCCGAATCCCTTTACGCGCAGCATAAATAGCTGCACTTGCGCCAGCAGGGCCTCCACCAACAACTAAAATATCATAAGGTTCTTTATCAGAAAAAGCTTCAGAACTCTCTGGACCAGTAATTTTTTCTAGTAATTCTTCAAGACTAGCTCGTCCATTATGAAATTCTTCACCATTTTTGAAAACAGTTGGAACCGCCATAATCCCTTTTGCTTCCACTTCTTCTTGGAACATTCCTCCCTCAATCATTGTGTGACTAATATTGGGGTTGAGAATACTCATTGTGTTTAATGCTTGGACAACATCTGGACAGTTATGACAAGTTAAACTCACATAGGTTTCAAAGTGAAGTGGATTTTGAATCGCTTGAATTCGCTCAACTAATTCTTGTTCAATCCGTGGAGGGCGTCCACTTACTTGGACAAGCGCCAAGACCAATGAATTCAACTCATGACCTAATGGTAGCCCTGAAAAAAGGACTCCAGAAACACCTTCTCTTTCAATAGAAAAAGCTGTTTTTCGGTTGAGTTTTCCTGTTTCTTTTGAAATCATTTCAGACAAACTTGCAAGTTCATCTGTAAATTCTGCTATTTTTTTCCCATTTTCGCTCTCTAAATCTGCATCAACTTTTAAAATAATTGGATTTTCCAACAAATCCATATAAGGCATCAACTGAGCACGAAGAGTTTCATCTAAAATCATATTAAACCTTTCTGTCATTAAGTTTCTAAAGACAAATAAAGTGAGCCAAGACTCACTTTTTTATTCTATATTTTACCTACAAGGTCAATACCAACGTGAAGACTTGCTCCGTCCTCTTTCCACTTAGCGGGACAAACTTCCCCTGGATGATTACGCACATATTGAGCAGCTTTAATCTTATCAACCAATTGACTTGCATCACGTCCTATGCCATCAGCCGTAATTTCAAGCGCTTGAATCACACCGTCTGGGTCAATAATAAATGTTCCACGTTGAGCCAATCCTGCTTCTTCATCAAGAACATCAAAAGCACGTGAAATTTTTTGTGAAGGGTCTGCAAGCATTGGATAAGTAATTTTTGAAATAGCATCACTATGTTCATGCCAAGCAGCATGGACAAAATGGGTGTCAGTTGAAGCTGAGTAAACTTCTACACCAAGCGATTTCAAGGTTGGATAAGTTTCTTCTAAATCTTCTAACTCTGTCGGACAAACGAATGAAAAGTCTGCTGGATAGAAACAAAGCACAGACCATTTTCCATAAAAGTCTTTATCGGAAACTTTAATAAATTTCCCACCAAGATAAGCATCTGTTGAAAATTCTTCTATTTTTTTACCTACTAATGACATAAGATTCTCCTTTTTCTTCTTTAAAGCTTTACTATTAAATTATCTCAAGAATAAAATGAAGAATCAATTAATTTGTTCAAAAACTTACAAACTATTGCATTGATTACAAAAAAATACTCTAAGTCCTAAATAGATAAGTATCTATTAGGACTTAGAGTATTTTCATTCAAATATTATGCTTTTTTAGGAGCCAAGTAGTATTCGTTTTGAACGTTCAAGTTGTCATCAAATTCGAAAACAAGTGGTGGGAAGTTAGGGATTTCAACATCCATAATTTCGTCATCAGAAAGTTTTTTGATTTGTTTAACGAGTGCACGGATTGAGTTACCGTGAGCACCAACGAAGACATTTTTTCCTTCTTTCAAAGCTGGAGCGATTTGGTCTTCCCAGAATGGAAGAGCACGTTCCAAAGTAACTTTGAGGTTTTCAGCATCAGGAATCAATGAATCTTCAAGACCAGCGTAACGACGGTCTCCGTGAGCTGTATATTTATCATCATGATCCATTGCTGGTGGCAATACATCATATGAACGACGCCAGATGTGAACTTGTTCATCACCATGTTTTGCAGCAGCGTCAGCTTTGTTCAAACCTGTCAAACCACCGTAGTGACGTTCGTTCAAGCGCCATGATTTAACAACTGGTACCCAAAGTTGGTCTGAATATTCAAGAGCAAGGTTAGTTGTTTTGATAGCACGTTTCAATACTGAAGTGTAAGCAATATCAAATTCGATTCCAGCTTCTTTAATCAATTTACCAGCTTCAATCGCTTGTTTAGTTCCGTTTTCAGAAAGGTCAACGTCAGCCCAACCTGTGAAAAGGTTAGCAAGATTCCATTCAGATTCACCGTGACGTGCAAATACTAATTTTGGCATTTTGTGTATTCTCCGTTTATTTTTACTTGAACGAAATTTAGTTCGTTCATTTACAAAGTTAATTTTACTACATTTTTCCTTTTTTTTCTAGCTTTTATTTTCTGTAAGCCCTTTTATTTACTGACAGAAGCTTTGGCTAACCTAAAAACCTTTTCTTCATTTCCATTTTTTAAAAATTACTCATGTAGTTCTATTGGTAAGTCATCTGGATCATAGAAAAAGAGCATTTTTCTGTCAGTAATTTCGTCCTGACGGATTTCCTCCACTGTGACTCCTTGACTTATTAAATAATTTCTATCTTCTTCAATATTTGTCGTTTTAATAGCTAAGTGGCGATAGCCTTTTGCTTCTGGATAAGTTAGGCGTTTAGGGGCATCAGATTTGATAAATAATTCAATTTCTGTTTCTTCATTCATCTTTAAATCAAGCTTGATATCTCCTTTTTCTGGGCGGTGATTTTCTCGAATGATTGAAAATCCTAAAATGTCAACGTAGAACTGACGAGATTTTTCATAATCTGCGGCAATGATAGCGATGTGATGAATTTTATTGAAAGCTGGTTGGTACATCTTGCGGCTCCTCTTCTAAGTTCTCTTATTCTAAAATTTGAACTTCTTCACCCATACTTTTTAAAGTTTGGACATGACCTTCACCCCATGAGCAAAGAATATCTAATAAACCATTTAAAGTTTCACCATAAGGGCTTAGAGAATATTCAACCTTCGGCGGAACTTGATTATAAACCTTACGGACGATAATATTATCAATTTCTAATTCTCTTAATTGCTGAGTCAGCATTTTTTGACTGATTCCTGGAATTTGGCGTCTCAATTCTCCTGGACGACTTGGATTATGTCTTAAATTACACAAAATAATTGGCTTCCATTTTCCACCAATAACATCCATTGTCGCTTCAACACCAATATTATAAATTTTTTTCAAAATTAATTCCCTTTCTAATCCCTTATTTTATCCAATTATTACTTTTTAGTATGTATGACACAAAAAAGTAGGTACTGTTCAAGAGGTTTTATTTATTATATACTAATTTTCTGCCAAAATAAATTATATGAGGAGCAAAAAGTGAAACTTAATAATCAGATTGAAATTCCAGAACTTGGTTTAGGTCTTTTTCAAATTCCAAATGAAAAAACTGCTGATGTTACAAAGAATGGAATTGTTAACGGATACCGTTTAATTGATACAGCTAAAATTTATGAAAATGAAGAAGGAACTGGCCAAGGAATTAAAGAAGGCTTGGCCTTGACAGGACTTTCTCGTGACGATCTTTTCATCACTTCAAAACTTTGGGGAGATAATCATTCTTATGAAGAAACAATTCAAAACTTTGAAGAAAGTTTGAAAAAATTGAATTTAGATTATCTAGATTTATATCTTATCCACTGGCCAGGCACACATTATGCTTACAAAAAAGCTTGGAAAGCAATGGAAGATTTATATAAAGCAGGCAAAATAAAAGCGATTGGGGTCAGTAACTTTCAAAAATCAAATTTAGAAGAACTTCTTAGCTATGCTGAAATCACCCCTGTTTTAAATCAAATTGAACTCCATCCAAAACTACCACAAGAAGAACTTCGTAATTTCTTAGAACTTCATGATATCAAGGTTCAAGCTTGGTCACCTTTGATGCAAGGTCAATTATTAGACAATGAAGTCCTCAAAAAAATTGCTAATAAACATGGAAAATCTGTGGCTCAAATTATTCTTCGTTGGGATATTCAACAAGATATTTTAGTAAATGTAAAATCTATTAAAAGTGAACGAATGATAGCTAATCGTCAAATTTTTGATTTTTCACTTGACTCTGAAGATATGAAAGCTATCAACTCACTCAATGAAGAACTTCGTGTCGGTCCAAATCCAGAACATTTTAATTTTTAAGAAAGAAGTATAATGAAAAAAATATCTCCCAGTCTCACTCTTCTAGCTCTAGCAATTAATGCTTTTGCTATCGGTTCAACCGAATTTATCAGTGTTGGTTTAATGCCAATGATTGTCAACACCTTTAATATTAGTTTATCTCGAGCAGGTTTAACCGTTTCTCTTTATGCTTTAGGGGTAACGGTTGGTGCTCCCTTATTAACTATTCTTACAGGAACTTGGAATCGAAAAACTTTGATGGTTTCGATTATGGGTCTCTTTATTCTTGGTAATTTACTGTCAGCTTTCGCTCCAACTTTCCTTTTACTTTTAGTAGGACGGGTTCTTGCCTCACTTGCTCATGGTATTTTCATGTCAATTTCCACAGTCATTGCTGCTGATGTTGTTCGACCTGAGAAAAGGGCCTCAGCAATCGCCCTCATGTTTACAGGACTAACCGTTGCTACTGTCATTGGTGTTCCTTTAGGGACTTTCATTGGTCAGCACTCTAACTGGCATATGTCATTTGTTTTCATTGTTGTCATTGGCTTAATTGGACTGATTGCTACTAGTATTCTTGTTCCAAAAGGGCTTCCAATTCCCGGAAAAATTAATTTAAGTGGGCTTGCTAGAATTTTTACTAATAAATCAATTTTAATGTCTCTTTTTATTACCGCTTTTGGTTATGGAGGAACTTTCGCGGCTTATACTTATCTTACACCAATCCTTGAAGGAACTTTTAGATTTTCAGCAAGTACAGTAGTGATTATTCTGGTTGCTTATGGTGTGATGGTTGCCATTGGTAATTCACTAGGTGGACATCTAGCAAATAAAAATATCCTACCTGCCCTTCAAAAAATGTTTGCAGCATTAGCTTTGAGTTTACTTTTTCTTTTTATCAGTGCAAGTTTAGCTTCGCAACCTTTGGGATTGATTGCAACTTTACTTTTGGGCTTGTTTGCCTTTATGAATGTCCCTGGTTTACAGCTATATGTTGTTCAATTGGCAGAGAAATTTACGCCAAAAGATATTACTTTAGTTTCAGCTTTTAACATTGCAGCTTTCAATGTTGGAATTACTTTAGGCTCATTTGTTGGAGGACAAATTTCTAGAGGCTCAAGTGTTGGCTTTACTCCACTTGGGGGAATCATTATCATTCTCCTTGCAATGTTCCTCATTCGTTTGGCTCAAAAAGACCAAGCAAGTAAATTATAATAAGTTATAAAAATACTCTCTGAAAATTATTCAGAGAGTATTTATTTTAGCTATTGTTTAAAATTCATAGTTTTCAAAGTAAACTTCAAGACTACGTTTATAAGAAGTCGCCGCATTTGATAATAAATGTCCACGATGCTTGACTAAAATCAAACTATTTCCATTGTCTCCCTCCATAGGGACAACTGTTACATTATGGACGCTCTCTTTATCAATAAAACCAAGACCTGTTGCGTAGGCATCTGTCCGTTCTAAAATTCCATTTAAACTTGCACGGTCAGTGACGTTATAAATCAAGGTATTTTCAAAAGTCTCAACCAAATCTTCGGAATAGTAAAGAAACTGTTCATTTTCTTGTGTAAATCGCACACGATCTAGTGGTTTTAAGTCATCATCTGAAATTCTTTCACGTTGAGCTAAGGGATGGCCTTTGCGAATATAGATATGCGTTTGCGATAAGAAAATTTCTTCGTAATCTAATTCAAGTTTATTGAGCATTCTTAAAATCCCTGAGCGATTTTGTTTATTGAGATAAACCACTCCGAGTTCACTGTGCCCTTGCGCCACTTCTTGCAAAATATTATAAGTGGTTGACTCAAAAATTCTAAAATTTTTGATTTCAGGATTTTTCTTTGCAAATTCCACTGCAACTGGTGCTAGAAAATCATAATGTTGACTGGCAACTGAGAAAGTCTTATCAGACTCTTTTGGCTTAGAATATTTTGATTCAAAAGTTTCAAAATTACGTAAAACAGTTTGTGCTTGTTCATAAAAACGTTCGCCTTCAATAGTTAAAGTCGCACCTGTATTTGTTCTCTCAAAGATTTGAAAACCGAGTTCTTGCTCCAAGTCTTTAACCGCAATCGACATTGAGGGTTGACTAACAAAGAGTTGCTCTGAAGCCTCACGAAAAGTTCCACTATTAGCAATGGCGACGACGTACCGTAATTGTTTAATATTCATGTCATAAAGTCCTTAATTTTTTACAAAAAAGTGTATAAGTTGATTATACACTTTTTCTTTTTATTTTGTAGCTTTAATGATAGCGTCAGTGTAGAGTGACAGCTCTTTTTTAGCCGCTGTTGGCCCGCCAAAGAAGTAAACTTTGTCGTAGTCCATCGTAATCACATGTCCTTCTTTAACTGCTTTGAGGTTTTGCCAAGCTGGATTATTTTTTAATGCGGCATATTGTTCTTTATCTTTCTCTGCAAAGTCAATAAAGATATAGTCTGCATCAAATTCGCCTAAGCTTTCAGTATTTACTTCAGCATAACCTACGCCTTTTGAGAGTTCAGCCATTTTGCTTGATTCTTTAAAACCTAAACCAGTCGTTAAGGCTTGACCGCCACGAGCAAAATTGTCACCGAAGGCATAAACCTTATCTCCTTGAAGTTCAAGAAGTGAAATTGTATTTTTAGCTGGTTTAACATCAACCTTTGCCAATTTTTCTTTTTGTTTATCGGCTTCTTTTTTAAAGCTTTTAAGGAAACTTGCTTTTTCATCTTCGCGATTAAGGAGTTTAGCGAAGTAATCCAATGATTTATTCATTCCTGAGAGGTCTTTATAATTGACAAGAACAGTAGGGGCTACTTTTTGATAGTCTGCCACTTGGTCTTTATCAACTGTGATAATCAAATCAGGATTTTGAGCAATCAATTTTTCCATATTGAATTTTGGTGCTCCTAAATCAACCATATTCTTCTTTTGGTCTTTTGATAAGAAGGTATTTGGGAAGGCCCATGAATCTGTTCCAACAACATTTGCACCTAATGAAGCAACTTCATCTGGATAATTTTGAACAGCAATACGTTTAGGATTTTTAGGAACTTTGACGTCCCCATTTAAAGCATGAAAGGTCACTTTATCATCGCTTGATGTCGCTTTTTTTGATGATGAATTTGATGAACAGGCAGCTAAAGTAAGTAAAGCTCCTGCAGCGATTAGGGTTGTGAGTACTTTTTTCAAAAGATTCTCCTCTATTTTTAGGCTATTTTTAAAAATAAGCCGATATTTTTTTATAAGAAATTTACTAAAAGTAAATTAATTTCTTAAACTTTTTGAATAAGATAAATATAGTATGGAGCGCCAATAAAGGCAACTACAAAACCTAAAGGTAAACTTGATGGCGCAATGATTGTTTGTGAAATAATATCAGCAAAAGATAAAATAATCATACCAGAAAGCGCGGTGGCGATTAAACTTTTTCGTGATTTAAAACCAACGATTTCACGAGCAATATGAGGGGCAATTAAACCAACAAATGCTAATCCTCCAACCAATAAAACACCGACAGCTGCAAAAAGGAGCGCTAACAAGTAAAGATAGATTTTCGTTTTTTGAACTTCTAATCCTAAAGTAGTTGCCATTTCTTCGCCTAGTGAGAGGATTTCAAGTTTTCTTAAGAAAAATGGCAAAATAATCAAGCCAATTACTAACAAGAGAACACAAATGAACAAATAAGTGCTTCCCGTTTGCCAGATATCTCCTGACAGCCAAACTGCAACTTTCTGAAAGTCAAAGGCATTGACTGAAAGTTGACCAATAGTGATTAATGCTTGGAAAAAAGCGGTAATTGCAATTCCTGTCAGTAAAACCCTGACAGAAGAAACTTGCTTTCTTAAGGCAAAAAAATAAATTAAGACAAATGAAAGAAGAGCACCTATTAAAGCAAAAATAGGATAGGAAAAATTCCAAAGGCCTGTCAGCTTAAAATGGTCAGCAATCAGTAAAAAAGCAACACTTCCTGCCGAAGCACCAGAGGTTATTCCAATTGTTCCGCTATCAGCTAAAGGATTTTCTGTAATATTTTGGATAATAAAGCCTGATAAGGAAAGAGCAATTCCAGCTGACAGGATTGTTATCAAACGAGGAAGACGAAAATTAGGAATTAGGATTGATAGAATTTGAGGATTTGTTGAAAATTGCGTTAAATCAACCACTATCAAAACCAAAAGCAGGACAAAAAGTAAAGTGAATTTTCTTTTCATTTTATTTCGCCTCCTTTGTAATAACCCAAAGAAAGAAGGGAGCGCCTAAAAGCATGGTTAGACTTCCTGCTGGAAATTCGTAAGGTTTAAATAAATTTCTGGCTATCAAATCAGCTAAAACAAGCAATAACATTCCTGTCAGTACTGACAGAATTACATTTTGCCAAAAATTAGCTCTGACAAGCTTCTTGGCAATATGTGGAGCAATCAAACCGACAAAGCTGACCACCCCAACTGAGGCAACAGTTACACCAGAAGCCAGCGCAACTAAAAACATAATGACTAAACGAACAAAATTGACAGAAATCCCAAAAGATTGAGCAAGCTCATCACCAAAATTCAATAAATAAATTTGTTTTGAGAATAAAAGCAAGAGGATAAGAAAAATAAGACTTACTACTGCCATTAAAAGAACTTTAGTATTAGTTATTCCTGAAAAAGAACCCACAATCCAGCGAAAATAGGCCTGTGTATCATGACTGGCAAAAGTCAAGGAGCTGGCCAAACTAGTTGCAAAAAGTCCAACTGACGTTCCAACTAGCACAACTTTTAATGGCTGAAAGTGCGTTCTCGCAGTCAAAAGCATGACGACGGCTAAAGCAATAAATGCTCCTAGTGATGAAACCAGAACTGAAATCCCATCATTTGTTGACCAGCCCAAAGTTAAAATGAGTGATAAAGCCAAACTAGAACCGCCAGAAATCCCTAAAGTTGCCATTTCAGCAATTGGGTTTCTAGTCATAATTTGAACAATAAATCCACTGACAGATAAGAGAAATCCTGTGAGATATAGACTTATTAATCGTGGAAATCTTAATTGTAAGACCATTTTATTTACTAAAAGTTCTGTCAGAGGAACATTTTTATTTCCAAGCATCAGGTATATTACTGACAAAAAAAGCAAAGAAAAAACTAGGGCAAAAAAGATTGTCAGAAAATGTTTTTTAGGCATCTTTCACCCCAGTAATCATTAATTTTTTGGTAAAGGTATCACATCCTAAAGTGACATCTAATCCAAAACATTCTTTCAGCGTTTTTTGAGTAAATAACTCATCAACAGTTCCTTCTTCAACCACTTCTCCGTCTTTAACAAGGACTAGATTGTCAGCAAAACGAGCGGCATGGTTCAAATCGTGAATGACGTAAACAATGGTTTTATTTCTCTTTGTCGCCAAATCTTTTAATAAACATAAAATATCTAACTGATGAGCTAAATCTAGATAAGTCGTTGGTTCATCTAATAAAATAATCTCACTATCTTGAGCTAAAATCATCGTGATAAAAACTCTTTGTTTTTGTCCGCCAGAAAGTTCTGATATCTTACTTTCTCGAATGTCCCAAATCTTTGTTTCTCTCATCAATTCTTCTATGAACAAAATATCTTCTTTTGAGAGACGTTGTTGCATTAATTTTTGATGTGGGAAACGTCCTAAACTGACAAGTTCATAGACTGTAATATCAGCTGGGGCAGTAATTGATTGAGGCAAGAGCGCTAAAATTCTAGCTATTTCACGATTAGAATGTTGACTTAAAGGTTGATTATCAAAGATAACCTGTCCATCCGATTTAATTAAACGTCCAAGCGCCTTTAAAATCGTTGATTTTCCAGAACCATTGACTCCAATAATAGCTGTCGTTTTTCCTTTTTCAATCGACAGCGTTACGTTTTTCAATACCTGCTCTTTTCCATAAGACACATTGATATTTTTCGCACCAAAATACATCGTTTTCTTTCCTTTTCACAACGGTTGGTTGATAGTTAAAAAGCTCATCAACGGTTGTCCCTAGGGTTTCTGCAAGTTTGAAAGCAAGCGTTAACTCTGGGTCGTATTTGTCATTTTCAATCGCATTAATTGTCTGACGCGAGACGTGAGCGATATGTGCGACATCCTCTTGTGAAAGATGAGATAATCGGCGCAATTCACGTATTTTATTTTCCATGTTTTTCCCTTCTAATTCTTTTGGAAGTTCTTTTTTAAGATTTAATTCAAATTTTACTAGCTTTTGCAAACAATTGGCTTGTCAAAAGTTTTTTACAAGTCCTATTATGCCATTTTCCACCCATTTTTGCAAGATAAGAAAAAAGCAGAAAACCTGCTTTTTTCTTAATGAAATGGATTAAAAAATCGGCCCTGATTTACAAAGAAGAGAAGAATAACAATCGCCACTCCTAAAAGCGCAAGCAAGATAACCAAGTAATCTTTAACATTCAAAGGTTGATAAGAATACCAACTTCTTTTCTTCTTTTTACCAAATCGTCTAAGCTCCATAGCTGTAGAAATAGTATCAATTTGTTCCAAGCTGGAAAAAATTAAAGGGAGTAACAATTGAACATTTAATTTTATTCGCGAAAAAAGTCCTACTTTTTTTGATAAATCCATTCCTCTGGCCTGTCCAGCATTACGGATTGCTAAAAATTTTTCTTGCATATCAGGAATATAGCGCAGTGCTAAGGAAACCGAATATGAGGAACGATAAGGCAGACCAATTTTATTTAAACTACTGGCAAATTGACTCGGATTAGTAGTTAAGATAAAGAGTAAAGCGAGCGGAATGGTTGAAAAATACTTCAAGACGAGATTAAAAAGGTAAAAAAGTTCTTCTAAAGTAAGAGGTCCCCAAAGGATTGTTTTTGAATCATAAAGTCGCGCACCATATCCAGGGTCAAAAATAAATACAAAAAGCAGATTTAAAATCGCAAAAATTGCTGCAAATTGGGCAACCCTTTTTACTGATGAAAAAGGAATTTTAGAAAAATAGAATAAAATTACCGAAAATAAAGCAACAAAAGCCAAATATCTCGTATCATAAGTCACCATACTGCTGATAGAAATTAATAGAAAGAAAAGGAGTTTTGCTGTTGCATTCAGTTGGTAAATAAAAGAATTTCCAGCTTGATAGCCTAGAACACTAAGTTGATTATTCATGCTTTAATCTCTCCTGATTCTGAAAATTGATGAAAGCTTTTGTCAGTAAAACGGGATTGGTATCCGTTTGTCTGGCAAGTTGATAAAGGCTTGGTTGACTTAAATTGCCCATTTTTACAAAATCTTCATTTTCTAAAATTTGATAAGGACTGCTGTCAGCAATAATTTTCCCGTCAGCAAAAACAAGGGTCCGGTCACTATATTCTGTAATTAAATACATATCGTGTGTAATCATAATCATTGTTAAATGAAGACGGCGGTTAAGTTCGTCAAGAAAATCCATGATTTCCCGATAAGATTGTAAATCCTGAGCAGCTGTTGGCTCGTCAAGGATTAAAATTTCAGGTTCTAGTATTAAAATACTAGCAATCGTTACTCTTTTTTTCTGACCATAACTCAAGGAAGAAATTGGCCAATTTCTAAAAGGATAAAGCCCACAAACTTTCAAGATTTCTTCAACTTTATCTTGAATCATTTTTTCATCAACATGACGGAGTCGTAAACCAGCTGCTACCTCATCACTGACAATATTTTGCGAAATCATCAGATTTGGATTTTGCATAATATAACCAATTTTTGCCGCACGTTCAGAAATAGAATCAGCAATAATCGATTGCCCTCGGTATAAAATTTCGCCACTCGCTTCAACAAAATGACAGAGTGCATTGGCAAAGGTTGACTTACCAACTCCATTTTTCCCGACAATTGAAATTTTTTCTCCTTCTTGAACTTCTAAATTAATACCTTTTAGAACTTCATGTTGAGCAAAATTTACTGATAATTTTTTTACTGACAGAATATTATTTTTGCTGACAGCTTTGTCAGTAAATTTATAAGTGTCTAAAAAATCGGTCAGTAAATTTTTTGCTAACAGAACTTCCAAACTTTTTAGGTCAGAAAAATCTGTCAGTAATTCTGTAGCATTTGCAGCTTTCAACGCTGAGAGATAGAGAGGCTCGCGTAATGAATTTTCATTAAAAATTTCTGTTTTTAATAATTCAGCAGGACTTCCAATTGCAACAATTTCGCCGTCATTGACCACGACAATTTTATCAATGCCAAGCGGTAAAACTTCTTCAATTCTGTGTTCGATGATAATCGTAGTAACTTCATTGTTTTCATGAATATCCTTAATCAAAGCCATTGTTTCTAAGCAAGTTTGCGGGTCCAAATTGGCTAAAGGTTCATCAAAAAGCAAAATTGGCGATTCATCAATCAAAACACCAGCTAAAGAAACCCGCTGCTTTTGTCCTCCCGACAAATCTTGGGGGCGATGATTCAAGAGTTTATTTGTTTCTGTTTTGTCTGACCAATAGGCCACTTTACTGACCAGTTCATCATGAATCAGACCATCATTTTCCAAAGCAAAAGCAATATCCTCAGCAACGCTCAAACCAATAAACTGGCCATCAGTATCTTGCAAAATCGTCGACACCTTTTCAGATAATTCAGCAATTGAAGTCCCAAAAGGCAAACCGGCAATTGAGAGTTCCCCACTTGCTTCTCCTTTATGTAAATGAGGCAAAATCCCATTAAGACAAGAACCAATCGTTGATTTACCTGAACCAGAAGGACCGACAATCAGTACTTTTTCCCCAGGAAATATTTCCAAATTAATCTTTTTTAAAGTTGGATTTTTTTGTAAATCATATTTAAATGTAAAATCTTTGAACGAAATTAAGGCTTCCATTTTTATCCTTCTTTTTAGAGATACTTTATTTTTTGTGCTTTAATAAACCGATACAAGCGTAAAAGCAGCAAATATTTGCTGCTTTTATTTTAGCATATCTGGAGCTTTTTATTCTTTATCGAGTGAGCCAGATTTGGTTCTGGTAGCAGCATAGAGTTTGAGTAGTAAAGTTCCTGCTACGGCAATAGTCAATGCATTTACTAAACCAGCAACAATTCCTTGTGTGAAGACCTTATTTGCCGGTTCACTATAAACTAAAACATCCCCAATTGGAGCAATAATTCCCCAAACTACGACATTGGCTAAAAATTGAACAATATTAAAACGAATGATTTCTTTATTTCCAAAAATTCCTTGAGTCAAAGTTTCTCTTTTGACTCCAAAAGCTAGAAATAAGCCCATCAAACCTGAGCCTAAAACCCAAGTCCACCAAGGCGCACCATAGAGAAATGAATCTTTAAGGGCATGACCAATAAAACCAATCAAGAAACCAGCTAAAGGGCCAAATAAGGCTGAAAATAGAGCAAGGACCGCATATTGCAATTGAATACTTGTATTTGGAATCGGTGTAGGAATATTAATTAGCCAACCAATAATCACAAACAAAGCAGCCCCAATCCCAGTGGCAACAACAATTTTTACAGAGTTATTTTTCATTGTTTCTCCTTTTTAGAAAATATTTTTATCTAAAATTATTTGATAAATTATCGATGTGAAACCCGTCTAGCTAAGAAATCACCAACAAGCTGAACCAATAATACAAAAATCAAGATTAAAATGGTTGCAAACCAAGTCACATCATTGGCAAAGCGATTATAACCATAAGAAATAGCCGTATTTCCTAGTCCACCAGCTCCAATCGCACCAGCCATTGCAGTCAAACCAATCAAGGAAATTAAAGTAACGGTTGAAACACGAATTAAACTAGCTAATTCTTCTCGAAGATAGACCGTGAAAACAATATCGAGAAAATCAGCTCCCACCGTTTGAGCCGCTTCAACTTTTCCATGGTCAACAGACTCAAGCGAAGCTTGAACTTGTCTGGCATAAAAAGGAGCCACTCCTAGAGCCAATGGAACTAAAGCCGCAGTAACACCAATCTGCGTCCCCACCAAAATTTTAGTCAAGGGAGCAATTGCTGCTAATAAGATAATAAAGGGAAAAGCCCGTCCGATAGAAACAATTTTATCTAAAATCCAAAATAATGGTCGATTAGGTGTAATTCCATCTTCAGCAGTCACGACAACACCAATTCCAAATATCAATCCCAATAAACCACCAATAAGTGCTGAAATAAATGTCATATAAAGCGTTTGAACAATTGCTGTCCACCACCCCGTTTCACCTGTCCATCCTAAATAAACCACATTAGGAAATGTATGTGCAAACCATTCTGCCATTAGTCTACCGTCCTTTCAATTTTACCTAAAACTTCAAATTTTAAATGTCTTTCAACAAAATATGCCTTTGCGGCAGCCCGATGTTCACTTGAACCTTTTAAGGTCAAAACTAATGAACCAAAAGGTTGTCCTTGAAGTAACTCAACATTACCATAGAAAATGTTAGTTGTTACATCAAATTTTTTCGTAATATCAGAAACCACAGGGTCTTCAAGCTCTGATCCTGAATAATCTAAGTGAATTAATTCTTCGTCATCTGCTAATTGTGCCAGAAGTTCTGTTCTAGAAAGACTGGCAATAAAACGATTGACCGAACTTGTTGTTTCAATAAATTGTTTCGTTAAAGCTTCTTTAGGTTGTGCAAAAATATCAATCAATGAATTTTGTTCAATGATTTCACCATTTTGCATAACAGCTACTTTATTAGCAATTTCCTTAACCACTTGCATCTCATGTGTAATTAAAACAACTGTGATTCCTAATTTTTCATGAAGAGATTTAAGTAAATCTAAGATTTGATTGGTTGTTTTTGGATCAAGTGCTGATGTTCCTTCATCTGAAATCAAAATCTCAGGGTCATTAGCAAGCGCACGCGCAATAGCAACTCTTTGTTTTTGTCCCCCAGAAAGCTGAGCTGGATACTTATCAGAAAGCTCTTCTAAATCAACCAATTTTAATAATTCGGTCACTTTATCCGTTTTTTCCTTTTTTGTAAGATAACGTTTTTTCCCGTTTTTATCTTCAATTTGGCTATGTTGTAAAGCAAAAGCCACGTTATTAAAAACGGTTTTTTCACTTAAAAGATTAAAATGTTGAAAAATCATCCCAATCTTTTGACGAAACTCACGTAATTTCGCGCCAGTAAATTTTACAGGATTTTCACTATCAAAAATCTTCTCACCATTAATCACAATTTGACCTTTGGTCGGTTTTTGAAGGAGATTAATGGTTCTGACCAAAGTTGATTTACCAGCTCCAGAATAACCAATTACTCCATAAATATCCCCTTTTTCAATGTGTAAAGTAGCATCTTTTACTGCTGTGACTAATCGTCCTTTCTGATGAAATTGTACAGAAAGATTATTTAATTCAATAATTGCTGTCATCTTGTTTTCCTTTATCTTTTTTCATTCTCTGTCAGTACTGACAAAGTTATTTTCTCTTTTGTCAGTACTGACAGAAAATCTCGTCTCTGACGAGTTTTCTTAGTTACAATTTTAAATTCCAAGCGGGGAGTTCTCCACCATCTGGATATTCTTTTTTAATGGTATCAGCGATATTTTTTTGCTCATAAGCCTTGACCACTTCTTTATAAACTTTATTATTTTTATCAGACTGATTTGCCGCAATAAAATTAATCCATTGAGCTGAATCTTCATTTAAAGGTTCTTGATAGATTGATTCTTTCTCAGAAATTTTTGCTGAAATAGCAAAATTATAATTAATAACTGCTGCAGCAACAGAATCAAGCGCACGTGGGGTTTGACTTGCATCAATTTCTTTGATAATTAAGCCTTTAGGATTATCTCTGATATCTTTAACCGTTGCTAATGCTCCTCTAGAAGTATCAAGTTTAATGAGTCCTGCATTTTTTAAAACATAAAGGGCACGACTTTCATTGGTAACATCATTTGGGATAGCAATCGTACTTTTATCAGGAATTTCCGTTACATTTTTATACTTTGTCGAATACAAATGAATCGGCGTAATAATTGTATCACCAATTGATACGATATTTCCATTATTAGCTTTATTCCATGATTTCAAGTAAGCGTAATGTTGAAAGGCATTGAGGTCCACTTCATGGTTAGCCAAAGCTTTATTGGGCTGATCTCCGTCAGTAAAATTGACAAATTTTAAAGTAATCCCAAATTGGTCTTTAGCATTTTTTTGAACTTGTTTCCAAATGGCATCTTCTTGTTTTCCACCAGGCATCAAACCTATTTTTACGATTTTACTGACAGAAGTAGATTTGCTCTTTCCCTGTCTTAAAGTAAAAGTGATTAGACCCACGATAATAACCAGCAAAAGCAAACTTCCAAAAAGAATTTTTCGATTTCTTGGATTCATAAATAAAACCTTTCATTTTCAAAGTTTCAAGTTCCAAGCTGGCAATTCTCCGCCATCTGGATATTGTTCTTGGATTGCTTTTTCTGTCGCTTTTGAAGCATAAGCCTTGGCAACTTCTTTGTAAACTTTATTATTTTTTTCTTTACTTGTCACAGCAATAAAATTAATATACTGAGCAGAAGTTTTGTTGAGAGGTTCCATATAGACAGACTCAGAATTTGGCAAGCTAGCTGCTGTTGCATAATTATAGTTAACCACTGACAAAGCAACAGAATCAAGCGCACGCGGTGTTTGGCTTGCATCCACTTCTTTGAATTTCAATTGATGCGGATTTTCTGTGATATCTGGCAGACCAACTAATTTGCTAGAATCACTTGTTGTCAATTTAATCAAACCTGCACTTTGGAGCACGAACAATGCCCGACTTTCATTTGAAGCATCATTTGGTATTGCAACGGTTGACCCTTCTTTTAAATCTGTCAATTTGCTGACTTCTTTTGAATAAATGTGCATTGGTGTAATATAAGTATTTCCTACTGCCACAATATCACTCTTATGTGCTTTATTCCAAGTTTTCACATAATTATAAGATTGAAAGGCATTGACATCAATATCTCCCGAAAGAAGTGCTTCATTAGGTTGATTATAATCAGAAAAATAAACAAATTTTAGCTTTAAATCATATTTTTCTTTGGCGGTTTTAGCTACTGATTTCCAGACCTCTTGATCTTGCTTGTCCCCACTCATGATTCCAACCTTAACTGTTTTTTGAGCGGTTGATTTTTTACTTGCTTGATGATTTAAACTAAAGAAAGCAACCAAAGCAACAACGATAATCACTGCAAGTGCAACAATAATATTTCTATTTTTCGGATTCAAATTTTCCCCCAAATTCTACTGAATACTTATAAAATATTCTATTTCACAAGTGTTCAGACCTTCTTTGAACGATAAGCCTCTCAATGAAGAGAGACTTATTTGAGTATTAAAAACAATTATTTTAATTTCAAGCCCCACGCAGGAATTGTACTCTTGTCCGGATAAGCTTTAGCAATAGTTTTTTTGGTTGCTTCTGTTTCATAAGCTTTGACAACATCTTTATAAACAGTGTTGTTTTCATCTTTTTTATTAGCAACAATAATATTAATCCATTGTTGGCTATCTTTATTAACTGGTTCTGTAAAAATGGCATCAGATTTCTTTAAACCAGCAGTAACGGCATAATTATTATTGATAACTGCTGCATCGACTGAATCTAAAGCACGCGCAGTTTGTGAAGCATCAAGTTCTTTAATGACCAAATTTTTTGGATTTGATGTGATATCTTTGACCGTCGCCAGTGTTTGACCAGAAACATCCAATTTAATTAATCCCGCAGACTTCAAGACATAAAGGGCACGACTTTCGTTAGAAGCATCATTTGGTACCGCAATGGTCCCACCCTCTTTGATATCTGAAATATTTTTGAGTTGTTTTGAGTAAACACTGATTGGCGAAATCACTGTATCCCCAATCGCCACTAAATTGCCATTATTTGCTTTATTCCATGCTTTTAAAAAAGCATAATGTTGAAAGGCATTTAAGTCAATATCGCCATTTTTCAATGCTGTATTTGGCTGAGTATAATCCGTAAAGTGTGTAAATTTCAAAGTAATTCCATATTTATCTTTAGCAGTTTTAGATACCGTTTGCCAAATGCTGTCATCTTCTTTTGTTCCTGTCATTATCCCAATTTTCACTGTTTTATTTACCGTTTTATTTGCTTGAGATTTTTGACCAAAGCCGATAAATGCAGCAATAGCTACAATAACAACAACAATTATTCCAATAATTATATTACGATTTCTAGGATTCATAATCTTCTCCAATTTCTACTGACCAAACCGTTCGTAATCAGTTTGAGTCTTCTGTCAGTAAAATTTATTAGCCCTAAGGCAGAAATTTCTAAAGTAGAAATTTCCAAAGTTTTCACCTAACCGTTACTTTTTAACGAAATTACTTAGTCGAGTTTTAATCCCCAAGCAGCAATTTTTCTCTTATCAGGATAAGCTTTCTCAATTGCTTTTTTCGTTGCTTCAGTTTGGTAGGCTTTGACAACTTCTTTATAAATTTTGTTATTAGCATCTTTTTTATTTGCAACGATAATATTAATCCACTGCTCGCTATCTTTGTTTACAGGTTCAGTATAAATAGACTCTTCAACCGTTAATTTTGCTGTTGTTGCAAAATCGTCATTAATTACTGCCGCTGTAATTGAATCAAGCGCACGCGGTGTTTGTGCCGCATCTAATTCTTTAATGACCAAATTTTTTGGATTTGAATTAATATCTTTAACCGTTGCAAGTGTGTCACCTGAGACAGAAAGGCCAATCAAACCAGCATTCTTCAAGACATAAAGTGCGCGACTTTCATTTGAAGCGTCATTAGGTACTGCAATTGTATCTCCTGATTTAATTTGGCTCAATGAAGTAATTTTTTTAGAATAAAGGCGAATGGGTGAAATTGTTGTATTACCAATTGCTTTCAAATCACCGTCATTAGCTTTATTCCAAGCATTCAAGAAAGCATAATGTTGGAAGGCATTCAAATCAATATCGCCGTTTTTCAAAGCTGTATTTGGTTGTGTATAATCTGTAAAATGAGTGAATTTTAAAGTAATTCCATATTTATCTTTAGCTGTTTTAGAAACAGTTGACCAAATGGCATCATCTTCTTTTGTTCCTGTCATTATTCCAATATTCACAGTTTTATTTGCCGTTTTACTTCCACCAGATTTATGATTAAAACCGAAAAATGCAGCGATAGCAACAATTACAACAACAATAACGACAATTAAAATATTTCTGTTTCTTGGATTCATTTCTTCTCCCTTTTTTCTAATTGATTTATTTTTCAAAATCAATTATTCCCCTTTTGATAAACTTTTTACATCTATTAGAAAAATTAACCGTGCACCTGTTAATTTTTCTAAATCTAAACAAATTCTTCAAGATAAAGCGCTCATGCTAAATAAAAATAGCTCATTTCATATAAAGAAACGAGCTATATCGTGGTACCATTCTTGATTTAAGCACTTTTTAGTTCACTGAAAATTTTCAGGTCCCAAAGGCAACTTTCAAGTTCAATAACGAGAACCATTCCGTCAAGAGCTTAGTTAAACCTCACTCTTGCTACGCTTATCAAGCCATTTTCATTGCTTCACTCAGGCTTGCTCTCACCGCTACAAGCTCTCTGTGCTGACCTTCACAATTACTTACTCGACCGCTTTTATTTTGTCCGAATTTGTGTATAGACTTATTCTAACAGACTTTCGTTTTTTTTGAATTATTGATTTTTTATGTTGCCTTAAATATTTTTTAAGTTTAATTTATAAAATAGATTAACAATCTTAAAAAAATGCTTTTCAACTTAAAATGTGCTAAACTTAATGAGTAAAAATAAATATTTGCACAATGGGTCTATTGACAAAACTGTCAGTAGCGAGAAATACCATCTGACCTGATCTGGGTAATGCCAGCGTAGGAATGTGTTAAGACAAATGTCTAATTTCTAACCCTCCTTTTGTGCGCATCAAAAAGGAGTTTTTTTATGTCTAATTCTAAGTTCAATGTCCGTTTGTTAACGGAAATTGCCTTCATGGCGGCCCTCGCCTTCATCATTAGTCTTATTCCAAATACTGTTTATGGCTGGATTATTGTTGAAATCGCCTGTATCCCAATTCTTATTCTCAGTTTTCGTCGCGGCCTAACAGCTGGACTTGTCGGTGGATTAATCTGGGGAATTCTGTCAATGATTACTGGACACGCTTATATTTTAACCTTGTCTCAAGCTTTTCTTGAATATCTCATCGCCCCTGTTTCACTTGGAATTGCTGGACTTTTCCGCCAAAAAACAGCCCCTCTAAAACTTGCACCAGTTCTTTTGGGAACTTTTGTTGCTGTTCTTCTTAAATACTTCTTCCATTTTATTGCCGGAATCATTTTCTGGAGCCAATACGCTTGGAAAGGTTGGGGAGCCGTGGCTTATTCTCTTGCCGTCAATGGAATCAGCGGAATCTTAACGGCTATTGCTGCATTTGTCATTTTGATCATTTTCGTCAAAAAATTCCCTAAACTTTTCATTTATAGCAATTACTAATAAAATCTGTCAGTAACTTTTACAAAAAATAAAATCTGTCAGTAAAATTACTTTATCTTGTCAGTCAGCACAAATTCTTCTATAATAAAGCTATGTCTAAAAAGCAAAAATTAAAGAAAACACTTGTAGAACAAATTCTTGATAAGGCAAAAATTGAGCATACTGGACTTGCTATTAACGCTTTAGAAAGTAATAGCCTCCCTGAGGATATCAGTCGCAGTGATATTTATAAAACACTAGCACTAATCGGCGATAAAACTGGCCCTGTCATTGGCATTCTTCCACTGACAGAGCATTTATCAGAAAAAAAATTGGCCAAAGTTTCGGGCAATAAAAAAGTAAGCATGATTCCTCAAAAAGACTTGCAAAAAACGACAGGTTATATTCACGGTGCAAATAATCCTGTGGGGATTTGGCAAAATAAAAAATTCCCAATTTTTATTGATTCTATTGCCTTAGAGCACGACTTTATCGTTTGTTCAGCTGGCGAAGTTGGGCGTAGCATAAAAATCGCTCCTAAAGTCCTTGCTGACTTTGTTCATGCTCAATTTGTCGAAATTAGAGAATAAAATTACTGACAGAATTTCTGTCAGTAATTTTTTGTTTATTAGAGCAAGAGTTTGCAAAAATTCTTCTTTTTTAGTATATTTTATTTTATACATAAAACAAAGGATTCTTAATGCAAAATACAAAATTATATTCTTTAACCCTAATTGCTCTTGGTGCAGCAATTATTGCGGTTCTATCTCCTCTGTCTATCCCAATTGGTATTGTGCCCGTCACCTTACAAACACTTGCCGTAGGACTTGTTGCCACAGTACTAAAAGCGCGTGAAACTTTTTTTGCTATCTTACTCTATCTCCTGTTAGGATTTATTGGAATTCCCGTATTCACTGGAGGGACATCAGGAATTGCGGTTCTTTTTGGTCCAACAGGTGGTTTTCTAATTGCCTTTTTAATAATGGGAACCCTTATTTCTTTTGGCCTTCATCAAATTAATTATAAGACCATCCCTGCTTTTATCATAAATATTGTAGGACACCTGCTTATGTTAGTTATCGGAACATTGTGGCTCAAATTTTTTATCAATGTCGACTGGTCATTGGCCTTAAAGCTTGGATTCACACCATTTGTCATTGTTGAAATTATTAAAGCTGTCCTTGTCACTCTCTTTGGCTTAGCACTTATTCGTGCACTTTCTCACACAAATAAATACTTTACAAACTAAGGCAAAACCGATACAATTAGTCTATGTTTATAAAAGTACTTATGGCGCTTTATCCCCTTATTGTCTTTATTGCATTGGTTTTCATTTTCAAGTTTTTTAGACTTCGTCACTTAACCAATCGCAAACTAAAAATTCCAGATGTTTTTACAATATTTCTCATCTTAGGGATGCAAATTTTTTCTAAAAATGTTACAAGTATCAGCATCATTCCATACTACCTGCTAATCATTTCTGGCTTAGCGCTTGTTTTGTTGTTGCTTGATTTGCTTTATTATAAACAATTTACCTATCGTCGCTTTTTAAAACTCTGGTGGCGCTTGACCTTCTTTATTACTTTGATTATTTATCTTATCCTTATTGTGATAACATTTACCCATTAAAAAAAAGCCCTGAAATCTCAGGGCTTTTATTTATTTCCTAATTCTTTTAAGAGAACACCAAATTCTTCTTCAGATAAAGTAATTCCTTTACCCATTTTTTCATGGTCAGGTGACCAAGTACGAATGTCATATTTAGGTTCAGCATCATTCCAAGAAACACGATTTAATTCTTTACGCCAACCTTTTGCATTTTCAGAGAGAACAATCAATTCTTCAATGATTTCAAATTTTAATTTATCAGCCATCTTATTTCCTTTCTCATTAGTCTATACGAAAATAAATCACTTTTGTCACTCTTCAATCAATTGAATATCTACACCAACAGCAGTCAATTTTTCAATGATGTGGTCATAACCACGTAGGATAAACTCAATATTAGAGATTTTTGTAGTTCCACTGGCAATAATTCCAGCAGTAACCAAAGCCGCACCAGCACGTAAGTCAGTTGCTTGAACACAACTACCAGTTAATTCATTAGGAGCGTCATAAATAATTCGATCGTCTAAAACAGAAATATTAGCACCCATACGAGCTAATTCAGGGACATGATTGACACGTTTTTGATAAATCGTATCAACAATTGAACCACGACCTTTTGCTTTCAATAAAAGTGGTGTAATTGGTTGTTGCAAATCCGTCGCAAACCCTGGGTAAGGAACAGAAGTAATATTGACTGACTTTAGATTTTCTGATTTATGAACTTCAATACTATCTTCACGAATGGTCAAACCTACACCCATTTCTTCAAGTTTAGCAATGAAAGATTCCAAGTGTTCATAAATAACATTTTCAATGATGACACCATCTCCCATAGCAGCAGCTAAGGCAAGATAAGTTCCTGCTTCAATACGGTCAGGAATCACTGTATGTTGAGCTCCATGCATTTCATCCACTCCAGTAATGCGGATAATGTCAGTTCCAGCTCCTCGAACTTGTGCGCCCATATTATTTAGAAGTGTCGCCACATCAATAATCTCAGGTTCACGGGCAGCATTTTCAATGATAGTTAAACCTTTTGCACGACTAGCAGCAAGCATTGTATTAATTGTTGCCCCAACGGAAACAACATCCATATAAATGGTTGTTCCAACTAATGAATCACCAATTACTTCTAAGTGCTCAGCTTCTTCTTCTTGAATCTTCTTAGCCCCTAGAGCTTTAAAGGCTTTATCATGTAAATCCGTTGGACGAGGGCCTAAATCACAGCCACCAGGCAAGCCTACTGTTGCCTGACCAAAACGTCCCAAAAGTGCCCCATTGAAATAATAAGAAGCACGTAAAGAGTTGATTTTTCCATAAGGAAGGGGACGAGAAACAACACTGCGTGTATCAATCACAAGTCGTCCTTCTTCAAGATTTCGTTCAATTTTTGCTCCCATGATTTCCATGATTTCGACTAAACTTGCGACATCAGAAATATCTGGAACTCCTTCAAGCGTTACAACATCGTTAGCTAAGATAGTTGCTGGAATCAAAGCGACTACTGAATTTTTTGCGCCAGAAATTGGGATGGTTCCTGAAATACGCTTCCCACCATTAATTACTATTTTTTTCATATTATTTCAAAATCACTTTTCACATTTTTATTGTCTTAAAAAAATTATATTTTTAAGAACCGCTCTCTATTTTAACATTTTATAGTAGTTTTTCATAGACTTTTTTATCTAAATAAAAAATCACAGCTAAAATTTTAACTGTGATTTTATTTTCCATTGCTTAACTGAATAATCTCTTATTCAAAAACAAATTGATTGTGATAAAGTTCAGAGTAGAAGCCACCTTGAGCAACGAGTTCATGGTGATTTCCTTCTTCGATAACTTCACCATCTTTAAGAACAACAATCTTATCTGCATTAAGAATTGTTTTCAAACGGTGAGCAATAACGAATGAAGTACGACCAGCAATAGCAGCTTCCATCGCCCATTGAATTTGTTGTTCAGTTACTGTATCCACATTTGAAGTTGCTTCATCCAAAATCAAAAGTTCTGGATTTGTCAAAATGGTACGTGCGATAGAAATTTGTTGTTTTTGACCAACTGAGAAGACTGATTCATCATCCGAAACATGTGTTTCGTACTTGTCAGGCAAGCTATCAATGAAATCATGAATGTGAGTTGTCTTAGCCACTGTTTCAATTTCTTCTTGAGTAGCATTTGGTTTACCAAACTTGATATTATCAGCAATCGTTCCATCAAAGAGAACAGACTCTTGCAAAACAATTCCGACATTGGAACGTAAGCTATCTAAATCAAATTCACGAATATCAGTTCCATCGAATTTAATCGCTCCACCATTAACATCGTAGAAACGGTTCATCAAGTTCATAACTGTTGTTTTACCTGAACCAGTCGGACCAACGAGGGCAACCATTTGTCCTTTTTTAACATCAATATTAACTTTTTTGAGGACTGGTTTTCCTGGAAGATATTCAAAATCAAGATTTTCGATTTGAATTCCGTCTTTAATCGTATCAAATTTCTTACCATTTTCAGGACGAACTTCTTCTGGTTCATCAAACATGACATTCAGACGAGTTGCCCCTGTGATGGCAAGTTGAAGCTGACCAAAGTTTGATGAAATTTGCATGATTGGGTTGTAGTAACTTTGAACGTATTGAACAAAGGCAACCAAAAGCCCTAAACCTGTGGCAATTGACATGCTATCATCGTTAAGAACATAGGCCGTTCCACCAAAGATAACAATGGCAATTGATAAAAGTTGGAAACCATTCATCAATGGGAAAATCATACCAGACCATGCTTGAGCAGCAAAGGTACGTTTTTTAACATTTTCGTTATGTTCCAAGAATCCATTAATAGAATCTTCTTGTAAACCTTCAACGATAATTGCTTTTTGCCCAGAGATTTTTTCATCCATATAGGCGTTAAGTTGTGAGACTTCTTCTTGTTGTTTGTCTGTTGCTTTTTTCGATTGACGAATGATAATAACAGCAGATAAAATGGCAACTGGAGAAGCGGCAACTGTCAACCAAGCAAATGTCACATCTTTATTGAAAATCTGGATAATGACACCCACAAAGACCGCAGCATTTGAAATTACTGAAACGAGTGCTTGGTTTAAAGTATTTTGAATGTTATCCAAGTCAGATGTGAAACGAGCAAGGATATCACCATCTTGATGACGGTCAAAATATGAAATTGTCAAACGTTCAAGTTTACCAAACAAACCTTTACGCATGCGATTTGTTGAATGAGCAACGATACGGCTAAAGAGCAAGGTATAAATCAACATTGATACACCTGTTGCTACATAGACTGCAAGCAATTGCCACATTCCTTTCATGAATGTAGAAGTGCTGGCTGCATGTGAAGTTGCCACTGTTTTAAGTGTTTCTAAAGTTGTTCCTTTAGGAAGATTAGCAGTGATTTGGTCTTGTGCTGCTTGTGGCAAAGATTTCACAACTTCAGGAACATTGTGCCAATCTACTGTTTGGTGCATTTGTTGGCTTAATTGTTGAGCAATTTGTTGTAGTGCATCTTGGGATTGACCAGCATGTTGATGTGTAAAGAAGTCAGTCACATATTTAGTCAAATTAGTGATGGCATCCCCCAAAAGTGATGGAGAAACAACCTGTAACCAAGTTGCTAAAATGATGAAAATCATAATTACAGCAAATTGGAGTTTATATCTTTTCAGATAGAGGTAAAAAAATCGGATGGCACGTGTGGTGTCAGACATTTTTCTTGGTGATTTGGTATTTTCCATGTCTTAGTCCTCCTGTGCTTTCTGTGTGTTGTAGATTTCTTGGTAAATTTTATTCTCAGCAACTAATTCTTGGTGAGTTCCTTGACCAACAAGTTTTCCTTGGTCAAGAACCAAAATATTATCTGCATGAACCACTGATGAAATCTTTTGAGCAATAATAATTGTGGTTGTGTCTTTAAGGTCTTTATTCAAAGCTTCTTGAACAAGTTTTTCAGATTTAGCATCAAGGGCTGATGTTGAGTCATCTAAAATTAAGACATTTGGATTTTTAACAACTCCACGTGTGATTGAAAGTCTTTGCTTTTGACCACCTGAGAAGTTATTTCCGCGTTCTTCAACTTCAGAATCATATTGACCATCTTTAGTTGTAATAAATTCTGCGGCTTGGGAAATGCGTGCAGCACGAGTCATTTCTTCATCAGTTGCATCGGCTTTCCCCTGTTTAATATTTCCAGCAATTGTTCCTGAGAAGAGAATGGCCTTTTGAAGAACAATAGAAATATTTTTCTTCAATGTTCCACGACTAACTGTTTTAAGATCTTTTCCACCAACTGAAACGGTACCTTCTGTTGGGTCAAAGAGTCTTGGAATCAATTGTGCCAATGTAGATTTACCAGCACCAGTCGCTCCGACAATCCCAACCATTTGACCAGGTTCTACTTCAAAGCTAATATCTTTAAGCGTTGGTTCTTCATCATTAGGATAAGAGAATGACACATGGTCAAATTTGACAGAACCTGAAAGAACTTCGTCTTTAGCATTTTCATCAAATTTCATGGCTGGATCAGTATTTAACACTTCATTAATACGTCCAATTGATACCATACCACGTGAAGCAAACATTGAAATCATACCACCCATGATAATGGCAAACATAATCATTCCCATATAAGTCATGAATGTAGCAATCCCACCAATACTATCTTGGGCAACTGTTGTTGACTCTGTTACAAAAGTTGAAACAAAGTAAATAGCAAGCCAAATTGCTCCTTGAGCAATTACAGTAAAGAGTGGAATCATTGCTGAGAAGAGTTTTCCTACTGCCCAGTTATGATCGTAAAGTTCATCAGAAGTTTCATCAAAATCTTTAATTTGATTTTTTTCTTGAACGAATGATTTAACGACACGTGAACCACGCAAGTTTTGTTTAGCAATGGCATTAATACGGTCCATCAATTTTTGGAAAGCCATAAAGTGAGGACCCATGCGTCCCATTAAAACGGCTGTGACTAATACGATTAAAACAATTAAAAGAACTGTAATCCACCATAATCTTGGAAGAGTTGTGATAGAAAGAACAACCGCACCAATCAAAAGGACTGGAATCCGCATCAAAATTTGGAAAACCATCATCATCAAGTTTTGAACTTGTGTGACGTCATTTGTCATCCGAACAACAAGGTTTCCTGCATTGAACTTTTCAACATTTTCATAAGAAAATGTATTGATTTTTTTGTAAGTCGCTTCACGAACGTCTGCTCCAATTTCTTGGGCAATTCGTGCGGCTGAAAGTGTACTAAAGATGGCAAAAATTATTCCTATCCCAGCAACAATTAAAAGCTCAACTCCATATCCTGAAACCTTGTCAGCCATTTGATGACGGCTATAAGTTGTTGATGACATTACGGTCATAATTCGTTTCATGATTTGGGGCTGGTAAAGCTGTACTCCTGCATAAACAAAGGTTGAAAAGATTGAGAATAAGGCAACCCATTTATGCTTCATGATTGATTTGAAAATCATAAAATTCCTTTCTAGAGTAATAATGTAAATAAGTTTACATTAAATTGAATTTTCAATTTCATTTTACTTCAAAATGATTTCAATAAATTTTTTGAGAAAATAATTATAACATTATTTTTTTTAGTAAACAAGCATTAATTGTTAATGCTGTTAAATATTACAATAGTTAGTTTCAAAAAAGATAAACTAACAAAAATATTGTAACGCTTTTCAAAGTTTAAGTCAACAATTTGCGACGAATATTTTTTACCTTCATCCCTTATTTAGTAACTTAAATTTTAATTGGAAATTATTTATTAGATTCATCTTTTTTATTTGCTTCTAAATTTTCAATAATTTCATCGACTCTAGACCAAGATTCAAAAGCAAGTCGCATATTTTCATGACCAATTTCTGTCAAGCGGTAATATTTACGACGGCCCCCTTGGCTTTCGTCTCCCCAATAAGAACTGATAATCCCATCCTTTTCAAGTCGTTTAAAGATTGTATAGAGCGTGGCTTCATTAAGCTCCATTTCTCCATTTGATGCTTCCTTGACTTGCTTGATAATGCCATAAACATAATTATCCCCTTGTTTTAAGACATTGAGCAAAATGACATTGGTTTGGGCGCGTAACATTTCCTTTGGTATTTCTGCCATTCTTTTTCCTTTCTATCATTTTAAACAAAGTATATTATACTTCACATTACTATGTAAGTCAAGGTACTTGAACTTTTTATATAATTTTTTTATTTTTGACTGCTTTCGATTACATTAATATAGTAGAAAGTGGGCATTTTTATATAAATTAGCCAACCCTTCTTTTTTATTTATATTTCGTGAGCCCTTATTATAAAAGCATTTTTTGCCAATAGATACAAACTTTCATTCAAAATTTTGTTATAATGGAATGATGTAAGTTTGGGAGGATTCATATGGCAGCTTCAAGTACAAACAATCTGAAACTCGCTGAAAAAGGAGTTTGGGTTTCTATTATCGCTTATATTGTTTTATCCATTGGACAAATTGCTTTTGCAGCAATTGTGCATTCTAGTGCTCTTCAAGCTAATGGTTTTAACAATGTGACTGATATTATGGGAAATATTGCAATTTTGATTGGTCTTCGACTTGCTCGAATTCCAGCAGATAGTGATCATGTTTATGGTCACTGGAAAATTGAATCAATCGCTAGCTTAATTTCTAGTTTTATCATGTTTTTCGTTGGTTTTGAGGTTTTAAGAGAAACAGTTATGACACTTCTTTCTGGTAAAGAAGAAGCCATAGACCCACTGGGAGCTCTTGTTGGTTTATTCTCAGCTTTCGTCATGCTGGGCGTTTATCTTTATAATCGGGCATTGGCAAAAAAAACGAACTCACAAGCACTGTCAGCAGCAAGTAAGGACAATCTCTCTGATGCGGTGACTTCTATTGGAACAGTGGTTGCTATTTTAGCAAGTAGTGTAGGTTGGGAGTGGCTTGATACTGCGATGGCTATAGTTATTTGTGGTTTCATTTTAAAGACTGCCTATGATATTTTCCATGAATCTGTTTTTAGTCTCTCTGATGGTTTTGATGAAAATCTTGTCGAAGAATATCGCGAAGCGATTTGCTTGGTTCCAAAGGTAAAAGGGGTTAAGCTTGTCCGAGGGCGTTCTTATGGAAGTAATATTTTCCTTGATGTAGTGGTTGAAATGTCTCCTGATTTAAGTGTTTTCGAGAGTCATGAAGCGACCGAGTTCATTGAGAAAATGTTAATTGACAATTATGGTGTTTATGATGTCGATGTCCACGTTGAACCTGCTGCCTTACCTGAAGAGGAACATTACGCCAGTCGCTCACTTGAACTTTTGGCAAAAGAAGAACAGTTTTTAAATCTGGAAAATTTGGACAAATTAACTGACAGCACTTTTAAAGAAATTCTTGCTGATGGAAAAATCATCAGTGCTTCTGATAAATTGAAAGATTTTGCAAAAATTACTGACGAAAATTCTGTCAGTAAAAATAATGACTCTAAAAATTCATTGACAAGTCTGTCAGTAATTCCATTAGCAATAAATCACTATAGTAGTTCACAAGTCAGCAAGAAAACATTTATTTTAACTTATGATTACTGGAAAAATGAACAAAATTTTGTGGTTACAAGTATCTGGCGGCGCAATGACTATTGGCGCTGTATTTATAGACAGACAACTTTAAAAAGAGAGGAAAAGTGATTATGACCAATCTTCAGCAAAATCAGGAACAAATCATGACTTCTTTAACTGATTTATTTAATAAGATTGATGCCTATTACAAGCCACAAATGGAGGCTGAATTCTCAAATATTTCGTTATCAGAAATTGAAACGATTGAATTTATTGCTAAAACCCCTTATCCAAATGTGACCAAATTAGCTCATCATCTCTACATGACACGTGGTGCTGCCAGTAAAATCGCTAAAAAACTGCTCAAAAAAAATCTCGTTGAATCTTATCAAATTCCTCAAAATAAAAAGGAAATCTATTTTCGCTTAACAAAAGAGGGTCAAGAAATTAATGACCGTCACGAAAGTTTGCACCAAAAATTTTCAGAAAAGGATCAAGTTATCTTCGATGAATTAACTGATGAGTCTGTCAGCAATATTTTAGAATTTCTCAATAAATACAATAATCATCTTGATTCTGCTATTCGGAATAATATTGAAAAATAATTCTGTCAGTAAATTAATTTTTACTGACAGTTTTTTTTGTTTGTTTTTTGTTGACACGGAAACAATGTTATGATATACTATTTTTGTTTCCAGGGAAACTGTGTAGAAAAGTGAAATCACAAGTCTATAGATTTCACTTTAGCAGACGCAAGTCTGCGCAAAAAACTTCCTAAGAAATCATCATCAATTATTGTAATTGAGTTCGCCCTCCTTGAAGTGAATGAAATTAGACAAAATTGGGAACCTGCCTGTTGGGTAGAACCACCAATTTTTATAAATTTCATCACTTCAACACAGTCGGGCTCATATCTTATGGAGGTTTTACCTATGAAAATTAATAAACACGCCCTCATTTTTGGGCTTATCACCACTTTCCTGACAGGACTTGGTTTTACAATTATCTCACCAGTCGTTCCTTTTATGGTTGCACCCTTTGCTAATGCTCATGACCAAGCTCTCATTGTCACTAGTTTAATGGCAATCTATGCCCTCTGTACTTTCTTTGCAGCTCCTGCTCTCGGTTCTTTATCAGACCGCTTTGGTCGTAAACCTATCTTACTGATTTCTTTAGCTGGCTCTGCTCTCGGTTATCTTATCTTTGGCTTAGCTGGTAGTCTCTGGATGCTTTTTCTCGGACGAATCATTGATGGTTTAACTGGTGGAAATATCGTGATCCTTTTTGCTTACTTCGCTGATATTACTGATGAAGAAAATCGAACTAAAGTTTTTGGTTGGACAGCCGCCGCTGTTGGCGTTGGAACAATTTCTGGCCCAACAGTTGGAGGACTTCTAGCTCATTTTGGCAATTCAGTTCCCTTTTACTTCGGCGCCCTAATCTCAATCGCCAATCTTCTTTACGGTGCATTCGTAATGAACGAGAGCTTGCCTGAAACTCATCGCACACGTAATTTTTCCCTTAAACAACTCAATCCTTTCACTCAACTTTTTCAGCTCTTACGCATGAAAAATCTCAATCGTCTCCTCTTTGCCGGTATCTTACTTTGGCTACCAAATGGTGCACTCCAAGCAATTATTAGTCAATTTTCATTAGATTCTTTTGCTTGGACGCCTGTATTAATTGGTCTAGCCATATCCATCATGGGTTTAATGGATATCTTGACTCAAATCTTTATCATGCCAAGACTTCTAAAATTAGCTAATGAAGATAAACTCATCCGTTTGGCACTAGTCTGCGAAATAATTGCTTACCTTCTTT
This sequence comes from Lactococcus sp. KTH0-1S, assembly GCF_052544945.1. Taxonomy (NCBI): domain Bacteria; kingdom Bacillati; phylum Bacillota; class Bacilli; order Lactobacillales; family Streptococcaceae; genus Lactococcus; species Lactococcus sp. KTH0-1S. The sequence continues at coordinate 299,232 of NZ_CP195165.1, read as the reverse complement.
TCGCACTTTCTGCTTTTTCTAAAATGTGGCCCTTCTTCATTCTGGCAATGTTTATCTTTGCTTTTGGAGATAGTATTTTTGGAACTGCCTTTAACGGTAAACTTTCAAAATCAGCGACTTCTTCCGAACAAGGTAAACTTCAAGGTGGAAGTCAAGCACTTCAAGCACTTACTCGCGTGATGGGCCCTTTAATTGGCGGACAAATCTATATTAGCCTTGGTCATTTCGCTCCAGCACTCATGGGATTTATCTTTCTAATTATCGCTCTACTTGTGCTATCAAAAACAAAGTCAGACCAAGAATGAATAAAAAAATCACCTCAAAAAGGTGATTTTTATTTATTATAATTTTTCAGAAATTTCTTTGATTGATTTATCAACGTCAGCCTTTTGGCTATCAATCAAAGCAACACGTGCTGTGATTTGCTTGATTGCCATTTCGATTGAACGTTTCAAACCTTGATTTTCTAATTTTGGCTCAAAGAAAGCTTTATATTCTGCTAATTTATCAGCAGTTTTAAAAGTATTTCCTGGATAGATAACAAATTTATCATAACTCATATCTCCACCCAATTTTTCTTCAAGGAATGCCCAGTTTGCTTTTTCCCAAGCCCAAGCAGCATCTTGTGAGAAATCATTGCGCAAAAGGTAGAACCAAGAGAAAGCAATATCTTGTGGCTTAACAATATCAGCATTTTTGAAGCTTTCAAGCAATTCAGCAATGACTTTTTCATCCTTGATTAATGCGACAGCCCCTTCAAGCTCACGTTTAAATTCTTGCAAGCTAGTTTTAACATAAGTTTCACGATAAGTTTTAACCAATTCAGCAGAATTTGTCGTCTTAATTTCATTATTTAAAACAATTGGACGAATATCAGCCGGAATTCCTGCTAGATTTTCTTTATGTGCTGCAAAGATTTGACTGGCTTTTGCTTTGGCATCTGCATTCTCAGCATACAAAGTCTTACTCAAAACAATTCCACGAAGACTCTCATCACCAGCAGATTCACCAGCAACTTTATCCCAACCTAAGCGAGCATAGTTTCTAGCGAAAAGTTTTCCTACCAAACTTTGGAAAGCTTTTTCAGTTTCTGAATCTTCATCAACAAAAAGTTCTAATTCGCTAATGAGTTGACTCAAACCAGTATTGACAAGGTAAGATTCTTCATTGGTAAATGCTGGCAAGATATTTACGACATCAGCATAAGAAATTACACCTGCTTTAGCCAATAGTTTACGATCTTGCAAGATTTGGAATTTAGTGACATTCTCCAAAGTCTCAACTTCTGAGAGGAGGTCTGTCAACAATTGTCCTTTGTAATCAATAATGTAATGTGCCATATTTGCATCATTCAAAAAGAGGGCCTTACCATCATTTTTTGCTTTCAAAGCAGCAAAACCAGGAATTTCAACTTTTTCAGAAGAAAGTAAGTCTGGCAATCCTGACCAATTTGTATTCAAAGGAACATTCCACAAACGTCCTTTATCAGCACCCTCACCAACGAAGAATTGTTTTTGACTCAAGACTAAAGTATCATCAATGACTTCGGCAGTAACGACAGGGTAACCTGGTTGGTTAACCCATGAATGCATGAAAGCTGCCACATCTTTTCCAGAGACTTCAGCCAAGGCATCCCAAAGATTATCTCCGACTGTATTTCCATATTGGTGGCGTTTGAAGTAAAGAGCTAAACCAGCAGCAAAATCTTCATCTCCAAGCCATTTACGAAGCATAACCATCAAACGTGAACCTTTGGCATAGACGATTGCTGGGTCAAAGAGCGTTCCAATTTCATCTGGGTGAGTCACTTCAACGTGGACAGATTGAACTCCATCAGTTGCATCACGATTCAGTGCCATATTGGCTTCTGAGATTGAGAATGATTCCCAAACGTTCCAACTTGGTTCCAAAGCATCCATACAAACATATTCCATGTTGTTGGCAAATGATTCATTGAGCCACAAATCATCCCACCATTGCATTGTTACAAGGTCACCGAACCATTGATGTGCCAATTCGTGTGCAATAACGGTTGCTACATATTGTTTGCTTTGAATGGTTGCATTTTCAGGGTCAACAAGCATGCAGACTTCACGATAAGTGATACATCCCCAGTTTTCCATTGCTCCTGCTGAAAAGTCAGGCAAAGCAATGTGCCAACTGTGTGGGAGTGGATATGGCGTTTTATAGTAATCTTCATAAAATTCAATTGAACGAATAGCAATATCAAGCGGGAAATCAAGCGCAGCTTCACTATGAGCTTTCGTTGCAAAAGCACCTACTTCAACACCAGATTTTGTTTTTCCTTTTTTAAATTGAAGTTCACCGAATACAAAAGCCAAAAGATAAGAACTCATTTTGACAGTACGTTCAAAAACGTGAATCCCATTAATATTCAAGAGTTCTGGCATGTTTGAAACAATGATGTCGCCTTCTTCTTCATCAAATTTTACTGACAAATCGAAGGTTGCTTTTGCTTCTGGTTCATCAATAGAAGGAAAGGCTTGGCGAGCAAAATGGCTTTCAAATTGTGTACCAATGAGCATTTTCTTTTCGCCATTGACTTCATAATATGAAGGGTAAATTCCCATCATGTTGTCAGTCAATTCAGCTTCATATTCAAATGAAACAGTCACGCGCCCTGTTTCACCAATTTTAACAACGATTTCTTCATCTTCTTCATTTTCAATGAAGTTTGTATCGACACTAAAAGCACGAACTTTATTAAAGTGTAAACCTTTGGCATGAAAGGCAATAACACTATCTTTTGCTTCCCCAGTAATTGCCACTTGACCTTTTATTTTCTTGGTTTTACGGTCAATATCAAGGAAAATCTTATAATTTTCCGGAACAAAAGTTTCAATTAAACGTTTTACAGCCATGTTTTCTCCTAAATATTCAGTATTAATCTAATTATATCAAATTGAATAGAAAATTTCGAGTACAAAGAAAAATTACATCTATTCTTTTTACTACTAAAAAAGCTGCCTGTTGACAGCTTATAAATAGAAGACAAGCATCAATTGCAATTATCCCCTATTTTGTCATTTATAACTCTTTAGTAGCTGCTAGTGCTTTTTCATAATTTGGTTCATCAGAAAGCTCTGACAAAACTTCACTATAGACAATTTGACCATTTTTCACAACAAAGACGCTTCTGGCAAGACGTCCTTCAAGAGGACCACCATTTAAAATAAGACCATAAGCCTTTCCAAAAGTTCCATCATCAGCAAGAATTGTCATGTCGACACCTTCGGCTGCACACCAATTTTTTTGCTCATCTGCTGTATTATTTGAAATACTCAAAAAGTCAATTTCAGAATGTTTTGCTGCTTCAAGATTAAAATGTTTGGTTTGAAGTGAACAAACTCTAGTATTAATATCAGGAAAAACACTAATCAAAACAGGTTTTTCAAGTTTTGATAATTTAATTTTATTTCCTTTTAAATCTGTCAGTTCAAAATCAGGTGCATCACCACTTATTGTCAGATTTAGTGTTGCTATTTTTTCACCATGAGATGTGATATTCATTGTCATTAATGCTCCTTTGTTAATCTTTATGACTTCATTTTATCATAGAATCTCAACTCATCTGGCTCTCATTGCTCATATTTTACTGTTAAATATTGACTTTCTAAAGGACTTGGAAGTAAAAGTGAGTCATCTTCTGATTTCACAAATTGATAATTGATTTTTGAAATTATTACTGTATGTTTCATGCTAGGCTCCTCCTTTTGATAAATAAAAGTATATCAGTAAAAACTTTAGAAAAACTTAGCTCATTCTCAAGTATAACTTAATAAAAAAATTACTGACAGATTTTTTTAGCACCTATTATTCTGCTAAAATTTCTGTCAGTAAATTTATTTTAGAACTGTGAAGTTATGATTCACACTTGCTTCAATTATCGGATATTTTTTCAAATAATCAGCAATCAATTCGGTCATATCAACAGTAATTTCTCTAACAATCTTGTCCGCAGAAAACATTGGATAATTTCCACCCCCAACTGCGCGATATTGATTGACGACAATTTCTAAAATTTCGTCATCCTTTACCTGATGTCCCTTGAAATCCAAACGTACAATTCGCTGACCAATTTCTTTTAGCAAATCGATCGCATATTCAATTCCTTCATACATATCATAATTATAATATTCAGGTTTTGGTTCAATAAAGCGTGGACTAAAAACAATTTCGCCACTTTTGTCAAGTTCAAGATGTTCCGCTGTCCGCTCTAAGGCAGCCTTTAAATCTGCACCTGTCACTCTTAAAACAGCTAAAGTGTTGGGATAAATATAATTTGTCAGAATCGATCTCATCGTAATTTCTTTTGCAAAACCCTTCGCTTCATTATTAAAAAGTGCAGTCCCGGAAATATCGGTCCCTGTCGCTTCCATTTGTATTTTATTAATTAATTCAATATAAGGATGTTCAATCAGTCGAGCAGTCATTGGATCACGAATAATCATTTCTCCATGAACTTCTCCCATTGGCTGGTCTAACCAATCCTCTGCTTCTGTACTGACATCAGATATCAGCTGATTGACCTCCGATGAGACTTTGCAATTCTCCGTTTTATGAAGTCTAACGTTTGAAGCCACAACTTTTTTATGATTGTCTAATTCAAGTTCTATTTCGCCAACAAAAGCACCACGATAGCCTGGTTGAATAACTGGAACTCCAAAAAGATGGTCAGCAATTTCACGATGCTGGTGTCCAGTCACTAAGGCATCAATGTAATCTTTATACTCTTCAACTAACTGATAAGCCTCATTTTCTCCTGTCAAACTTTCTGTCGGAAGACCTGTCTGTAAATCTCGCTCAAAGCCTCCATGATATGCAACAATCAAAAGGTCAACTGATTGGCGCAAATCGGGCAGAATATCTCTTGCAGTTGTCAGAATAGATTGGAAAGTCAAATCTTTGATAATTGACGGTTTTTCCCAATGTGGAATATATTGTGTCAAAAAACCAACAATTCCAATTTTCACCCCCTGCGCTTCAATGATTTTATAAGCAGGGCCAAAAGCAGGTTGACCTTCATTATTCAATACATTCGCAGCCAAAATAGGATAATTTACCTGATTAACATAACTTTTTAAATAATCAATCCCATAATTAAACTCATGATTACCAAGCAATCCCACATCATAACCAAAGGAATTAGTGACATTGACCAAGTCTTTAATACCGCGACTTGATTTTTTAGCTAAATAATAAGCCAAGGGTGAACCTTGCAATAAATCACCATTTTCAATTTTTACAATAATTTCACCCTGCTCTTGAGCCACTGCTGTCAGTTCATCTATTTTAGATTTGGCTTTGGCCATTGAAAAAGGCAAATTCATTTCTCTTTCGGTGAAGTTTGTTGGGAGAACAAAACCATGTAAATCACTCGTTTCTAGAATTTTTATCTTCATATTATTTATCCCTTTGCTAATTTTTTCCGAATTCTTGATGAAATGAGTTCAACAAGGATAATTAAAACTAAAAGCCCCAACAAAATTGCACCAACGGCTGACCATTTATAACCAGACATTGCAAAACTCAATGGCGCACCAATTCCACCAGCACCAACTAATCCCAAAATAGCTGCATCACGCAGATTCATATCTAAACGGTAAAGTAAAATCGAATATAAATCTGGTAATAATTGGGGTAAAACTCCAAAACGAATTTTTTGAAATGTTGTTGCACCAGCTGCGTCCATAGCCTCAATAACACCCATATCCAAATCTTCAATAGCTTCAATAAATAGTTTTGCAATCATCCCAATGGACTCAAAACCAAGCGCCATTACCCCAGCTGAAGAACCTAAACCAACGACTGGAATAAATAAAAGGGCATAAACAAAAGAAGGAATTGTCCGAATCGCCATCAAGATAAAACGAATCAGATAAGCTAACCAATTCGGAACCAAATTAGTCGCTGCAAGAAAAGAGAGTGGAATGGCAACAATTGCACCAACCAAAGTCCCAAGCAAACCAATTGCAAAAGTTTGTAGCAAGAGATAGGGTAAGCCAGTTTCAGTTAGGTTAAACATCAAACTGGTATCTGGATGAAAAATCCCTGTGAAAATATTTTTGGCGATTAAAGCTCCATGTTCTGAAACGCCATGATAATGGACGACTGAAGTCGACCAAATCGAAACTGCTAATAAAACAATAAATATCAAAAGATAATAAAACCAGTTTTTAGGTCTATGATTATATTCTTCAATAATTTGTGAATTCATTTTTCCTCTCATTCCTAGGCAATTTTCTTACGAATTAATGCGCTGATTGAATCAATAATCATGACTGTAGCTAGAATAGAAATTAAAATCATACCAACAGAGGAAAAGTCGCGAAAATTCACTCGGTCATTTAAGATATTTCCTATCCCTCCAGCCCCAACATATCCTAAAATTGCAGCATAACGAACATTTCCCTCAAATGCATAAAGTGCAGTTGAAAGGTAAGTAGGTAAGACTTGTGGAAAAACAGCAATGAAAAAGGCTTTTAAAGGACTGACCCCTAAAGCTTCTGCTGCTTCAAAAGGTCCCATATCAACGGTTTCAATCACCTCAAACAATTGTTTTCCTATGAAAGAAAAGGTAAATACAAAAATTGCAACAACTCCAGCAAAAGTTCCTAGACCAAAAATATAGGTTGCAATTAAAGCCAAAACCAAAGTTGGTAAAGTTCTTGCTAGCATGAAAATCAAACGAATGATGCCATTAACAAAACGATTTTTAAGGATGTTATTTGCCGCTAATATCGCAAATGGAACTGACAAAATTGCTCCAAGTAAGGAAGCAAAAAAGCTCATCTTAATCGTATCTAGTAATGGAGGAAGAACTTTATGAAAGTAAGCCCAATTTGGGGGAATCATACTTGCTAATTTTTGAAAAAAGAGACCACTTCTGCTAAGCGCACTAAAATCAAAATTTGTAAGGATAACAGAAAAAGCAATCAGTAAGATGATAATTAACCAAGTCAACCAAGTTCGACTGACTTTCTCTTCAACAACTTCTCCTGTAATAAGTTTTATTTTTTTAGGCTTAAAAATTTTATCGTACATTTAGGCCTCTTTTCTATAAACTTCATCCAAAATTTCTTTGGTTACCTCTTGTGAAGGACCATCATAAACAATTTTCCCTTTTTTTACAGCAATAATCCGCGAAGCGTATTCTAAAGCAAGTTCAACATGGTGAATATTCAGTAAAATTGTTTTATTGAATTCTTCATTAATTCTTTTAAAATCATCCATTACTTCTTTAGCTGTGACTGGGTCAAGTGCTGAAACAGGTTCATCAGCGAGTAAAATTTCACTTTCTTGACTAAGAGCACGAGCGAGTGATACTCGTTGCTGTTGTCCACCTGAAAGTTGATCTGCTCGGATATAAGCTTTATCTAAAATTCCTACCTTATTTAGAGAATCTAAGGCAACAAGTTTATCTTCTTTTGAAAATAAACCAAAAATGACCTTAAATAAACTCATATCTGGTACACGAGCAAACATTACATTTTTCAAAACCGTCACTCTAGGAACTAAATTATAGGATTGAAAAATCATTCCCACATGTCTCCGAAATTTTCTTAACTCTTTTCCTTTAAGTTTTGACACTTCTGTATCATTCACAATTAACGAGCCTGAAGTAATATCATTTAAACCATTAACACAACGAATCAGAGTTGATTTTCCTGCTCCCGATGTTCCAATAATAGCTACGAATTCTCCTTGATTGATTTGTAAATTAACATCCGTCAAACCTTTTGTGCCATTTGGATAAATTTTTGACACATTTTCAAATTTTATCATTACTTCTCCATCCTTCTTCACTAATGAAGGCTTTTTAATTAATATTAGTCAATTTCCATAAAAAGAGTCTGGAACTCATTGAGTAACCCAGACCCTTATTAAATGATTTATTTGTTCATTAGTTGGCTTTACTCATTGAATTTGCCACTTTAATGGCTGTTTTATAGTCAGCTTTTGTTGAATCAACATAGCCATCATGTGAATAAATGGCAATGACTTTCTTTCCTTCATCAGTTTTAGCCATATCTTTAATTGCTGCTGAGAGTGCTTTTTTGAAGTCAGCCGTCATGATTTTTGATTTTTCTGAAACCATGATTCCATCATTGGCAATGGCAGGTGTCACACCGATCACATTTGTATCATCCCAAATACTTTCTTTTGCACCGAAAGTTGTGGTCCACTTAGCAGCGTCATCCATTCGAGCATCAGCATATTCTGGCATTACATCAATTTGACCTGAAGCAAGTTGAGCCATTGCTGAATCATAAGAATCCATGGTAACTGTATTTTTTAAATCACGAATTGAATGTTTAAAGTTCTCAGTTAACCATTGCGAAGGATACATATAGCCTGCCGCAGATGAGGTTGATTCAAGTCCCCATTTTGCTTCGTTTAAATCTTTCCATGTCAAAGTTCCGTCGTTGGCTTCTTTAGCTAACTTTTTGCCCATTGGAGAATTACCAGCAATGATTAACGAACGGTAAGAAGTCACTTCTTTATCGGTTTTAGTTGTTGGTTTATGTTCATTCCAATATTTTGCAGAATCTGAGGCATCATTTGAAAGTCCTTTACGTGTTGCCATCAAGAGTGGAGTTGAACCATCTTGATACATGGCATAAGTTGTCGCTGACATTCCATAACCGACGTCAACTGAACCAGCATCGAGTCCTTCACCAACCGCTTGATAATTCGTACCAACACTAGTATCAATATTTTTTACTGTATAGCCTTGTTTTTTTAATTCAGATTTCAAAATATTTGCGATTGGTTTAGTCGCTGTGGTAATATCATCCGGATTTTTGGATGGAATAAATGAAATCTTTAAATTTGAAATGGTTTTGCTATCAGATTTTGATGCAGAGCTACTATTTCCACAAGCTGCAAGTAATGATACTGCAATTAGTGCGCTTGCTGTAAGTCCAATGACTTTCTTCGATGTATTTTTCATTATAAAAATGAATCTCCTTAAGATTTTTATCAATCGGTTGATGAATCGGTATGCTTCACAAAATAATTCTAACCCATTTTAATTTATCTGACAATGACCTTTTTGTAAATATTCTGTTAACAGTTTCCATTGTACGTAAATACCGAACTTTATTTTATAAAATTACATTATTTTGTTTTTTTATAGATTCATTTTTTATAAAATACAAAAAAACAGCTTACATTGTTTGTATATACCAAATTTTAGCTTGATGATGTATTGTTTGATAAGGCTGTCAAACTTTCTGCTATAATAAAGTTATGAAAAATTTAACTTTTACGGTCAGCATGTCTGACCTTGGTTTAGAAATTCGTCTTCCATCAACTGCCTTTTTACGTATTTTTGATCAGAATAATGCACATTTTGATTTGCAAAATGATGAGCTTTTCTTTTTACTAAAAAAAGGGCAGATTAAAATGATTGCCAATGATTTAGAATTAATTCCTAAGTTAGAATTTGATAAAGTCGTGATTTTAAATATGGCTGCCTATGATTTAGAGCTGGAATATCTAACGCAATATTTAGTTAATTTGGCTGAGGAAGCTGGCATTATTTTACGTGATAAAGCCGAGCCAATTAAAATTCCAAGCAATATCGAAAAAGCTTGTGCCACTTCTGCTGACGAGTTTTTGACTGCTCTAACTGCTTTTGGCATTAAATTAGAAAAGAAAAAAGCTTTTTCTCCTAAAGCACAACATCGCTGGAAAAAAGGACTTTCTGAAGTTGAATTTTTTGTTAATCGTTCCGACAGTAAAGCGACCATTATTTGGGAAAAATCCAATCAACTCGTGATAAAAGCCGGAGCAAAAATTGCCGAAAGCGGTGGAATGAAATCTGATGGTACACCAGGTTTAGCCTATCGTTTTACACAGACTTTAAGAGAAGAACAAAAAGCCAATTGGGATGCTAAAACATTCACAACTACTGAGGATATTGTCTTAAAATCAGTCAATGAAGTGGGACATTTCCTTTACTTCGCTGGAACAAATAGCTGGTTACAATTGGTCGATAAAGAAGGACGGACAATTCATGAATTATCTGTGGTCTAGTAATTTTTATTAAAAGACGCCAATAGGACTCCCAATCTGTGAAGTTCCCCTTGCTAATCTTTTTTTGTCGAGTTATAATATAGTAAAAGGAGGCGATTACATGACTACTGCTTTTCTTCTTCTTGGCAATGACAAATCGCTAGAAACACCCGCGGGATTACCAATTGGAAAAATGTTTGCTTACAAAGAAACGGAAAAACTTTGGTTAAAAAAAGCTCAAGAGATAGTTGGCAATGACATTCAACTTCAAAAAATATATTTGTCCGAATTACTGACGAAGAAAAATGGAATAATTGACTATATCTTTTGTTATCCAGAGCTCAAACTTCATCTGAAAGAGCTTAAAGAAATTTTTCCACAGACAAAAATATTAATGATTAATCAACTCTAAATAAAAAGTTACTGACAGAACTGTCAGTAACTTTTTATTTATTTCATGAGTTCATAATAAAGTTGACCCATATTGCCTTTAAAATCAAGGACTTCGTCAGCAATTTTTACTTCAACAACTTCAATTTCATCAGCAATGGCATTATAATCACTTTGTTGAAGGGCTAGAAAATCGTTGACTCCGTCAAATTCTTCAGTAAAGGTCATGCCATTTTGAAGTTTTCCAATTAATTTCATCATTAAACTTCTCCTTCTTCTATGTCTTCAAAAACGAGACTAGGTTTTGCATTTAAATCTAATCCTGCTTGAACATTTTCTAAAGCTTTTTTCCATTCGATATATGCTGCTGCTGCAATCATTCCAGCATTGTCACCACAGAGTCTTAAAGGAGGAATAATTAACTTTTCGTCAGTAATTTCTGCTGACAAACGTTCGCGTAAGCCTTGATTTGCTGATACTCCACCGCCAATTATTAGCGTTTTTACTGGATATTTTTCCATGGCTAATTTGGTTTTGGCCATAAGGACATCGACGACCGCAGCTTGAAAAGAAGCAGCTAAATTTTCTAAATCATCAGCAATCACGTCATTTCCTTTTTGATTTTCGTTATGAACGAGATTAATAAAGGCTGATTTTAAGCCTGAGAAGCTAAATTCTACTTCATGTGTGTTCATCATTGCTCGTGGGAAATTGTAAGTATCAGCTCCTTTGTGTGCTAATTCATCAATGACTTTTCCACTCGGATAAGTCAGGCCCATCACTCGACCAACTTTATCATAAGCTTCACCGGCAGCATCGTCACGAGTTTCACCAACTTTTTTATAGCTTCCTTCTTTTTCTACGTAAACAAGTTCAGAATGTCCACCTGAAACCAAAAGGGCCATAGCTGGATATTCAATGGTATCCACTAAACTTGCAGCCATCAAATGACCGGCCATGTGATTAACTGGAATCAAAGGAAGATGATTTGCCCATGCAAAAGTTTTTGCTGCCATGATTCCAACTAACAAGGCACCATTTAAGCCTGGACCTTCGGTCACCGCAACGGCCGTCAGTTGGTCAGCCGAAATTTCTGCTTCTTCAAGGGCTGCTTCAATACAAACAGTAATTTGTTCGACGTGATGACGGCTGGCAATTTCTGGCACCACTCCACCAAAGCGTTTATGACTATTGATTTGACTGGCAATGATATTACATAATAATTCATTTCCATTCTTTAAAATTGCCACTGAAGTTTCATCACATGAAGTTTCAAAGGCTAATATATAATTATCTTTCATTTTTAAAATTGCTCTTTTCTCATTAACAAAGCATCTTCAAGAGGTTTGTCATAATAATTTTTTCTTGTATGATAAATCTTAAAACCAAATTTTTCATAACATTTTTGAGCGGCAAGATTGGACTTCCGAACTTCCAAAAATAAAGTCCCACTAAATGTTGACACTTCTGTCAGTAAAAAACTCGCTAGTCCTTGCCCCTGAAAATCAGGATGAATAGCGATATTTGTAATTTCTAATTCATCCATTATTGTTGAAATTGCTAAAAGACCAACAATTTGCCCCTCTTCTTCTAGGAAGAAATAATCGGAATTTTCATTGATTATATCAGCTAAAATGTAAGCTCGTGTCCACGGTGATTCTTCATAAGCAAGTGACAAAAGTTCATAAATCTGAGCTGATAGGTTTTCTATGGTTGGAAAATTTTTTTTATCTTCTAATTTTTCTTCAAAGTAAGAGAGATGTTTTAGTTTCATTTTTTCAATTTCTTAATCATCCAAATGGCATCAGCACCATCTTCATAGTACTCTGGCAATAATTTGTCAGTGACAAAACCTTGCCTACGATAAAGTCCTTGTGCCTTAGTATTGTCACGACGGACTTCCAAAGTCATCTCATTTTTTCCGAGTGCACTCATCAATACAATCAGTTGTTCAATCAAAGTTGAAGCAATTTGTTGTCCTTGAAAGGCTTTAAATACTGCGAGATTAGTGATATGTGCATCTTGCCCATGGTGATTGATTCTAGTTCCAATAAAACCAATGACACTGCCAGAAATTTCGGCCACAATGAAAAAGGCTTCATCATTTTTGACAATTTCATGTTCAAAATGAGAGAAGGTCCATGGAATATCTCCATTGTAAACATCTCGTTCAATTGCAAGCAAAGCAACAATATCAACTCTGTCTGCCAATCGATAGTGGACGCCTTCTCGATCATGTTCAAGTTCAATGTCAGCCATTTCTAAATAACGACGAGGATTAAATTTTTTTCCACTAAACCCTTTGAACGTAGTCGTCAGGAGTGTTTTCAGCTTTTTCATGACTTTCCAACCATTTCTCTTCGGCCTCAACTTTTTTGAGGTAATTTGGCACAAAAGCGTGCACATTTTCAGGAGTTAATTTTTCGGCAATCTTAGCAATTTCATAGGCTGACGGGAGCTTTTCTAAACTGTCAGAAATGATTTGTTCTTCAGAGAAACCAGCATTTTGAATTGCTTCAACGAAATTATCAGTTTCTCCTGTGAAAATAACTTGTTCAAATGAAGAAACTTTTTCTGATAAATCAGCCAAAAATTCACTAAAATTGCAATGTTGATCCGCAATTATTTGCTGCCCATTTTTATAAAGAGCTGCATAGGCATTTCCACGTCTTGCATCAATTATCGGAAGCACGTAAGCATTTTTGTCTTGAACACGATTAGCAATTGCCAATAAACTTGATAGACCAACAAGCTCTTTATTTAAGCTAAAAGCCAATGTTTTTCCAACTGTCGCAGAAAGTCGCAAACCTGTATAAGAACCTGGTCCTTGTGCTACTGCAATCCGGTCAAGTTCTTTGGCTTCAAGACCAACTTGAGCCATCAAAAAATCAATGCTTGTCATCAAAGTTGTACTGTGATTTTTTTTCAAATTTAATGTTACTTCACCAAGTAATATTCCGTCAGCAACCACAGCTACTGACAAAGCCTTTGATGAGCTATCAAATGCTAATATCTTCATTTTTTACCTATAATATTTCTGAAAGTATGTTATTTTTTAATTACTGATAGACTTTTACTGACAGCCACTTATCCAATGCGACCTATCTACAAATAATTTTTATCTTCTCTGTCATCAGTTCTACTTCCTTATATTTTACCACGCTTGCCTTGCAAGTTCCACCATTATTTTTTAGGAAGCGCTTCATTTATAAAATTAATGAACTCAACTTTCCATTTCCTTGCAAATATGCTAAAATGATAATAATTGCAAAGAACAGCAAACACGAACTATTAAGAAAGGAACGAGCTTTTGCTCGTGATTTATAGAATGATTTTTAAAGTTTTCTACCAAAAAGATAATACCCGCTCACCACGTCGTGAGACTACTGAGGCTCTTTACCTCGACCTTGATGTTGCTACTAAAGAAGAAGGAGTTATCCTTGCACGCGAACTTCTTGCTAAAAATACTGCCTACCATGTAGAGTTTATTGACTCACTTTCTGATGAATCTGTCGAATATGAAAAAGAAACTGGCGTATTTGAAATCACAAGCTTCTAAGACTGACTGGAGTATAAAGGAGAGCACTTTAGATTTTTGTCAAAAATGACAGCAATCTAAAGTGATTTTCTTGTACCTTTAAAATTCTGTCAGTAAATATTACATTAAAAAACCGAACTGACCAACTTGTCAGTCAAAAAATAAAATAAAAAATCCAAAGAATAGGAGAAACATGCCAAAGCAACTTAAAATAAAAGCTGATGAAGTCGCAGTTTACGCCATTGGCGGACTGGGCGAAATCGGTAAAAATACTTACGGCGTTGAGTATAAAGATGAAATTATCATTATTGACGCCGGAATTAAATTCCCAGAAGATGATTTATTAGGTGTTGACTACGTCATCCCTGATTATACTTACATCGTTGAAAATATTGATCGTATCAAAGGTCTCTTCATCACTCACGGACACGAAGACCACATCGGAGGAATTCCATTCCTCTTGAAACAGGCCAATATTCCAATTTATGCTGGACCATTGTCACTTGCGCTCATTCGTGGAAAACTCGAAGAACATGGGCTTTTACGTGATGCTAAACTTTATGAAATTCATGCAGATTCAGTCATTAAATTTAATCATTTAAGTCTTGACTTCTTCCGCACGACTCACTCAATTCCAGAACCTTTAGGGATTGTTGTGAATACTCCTCAAGGTAAAATTGTGGCTACTGGTGACTTCAAGTTTGACTTCACACCAGTGGGTGAACCTGCTGACCTTCACCGAATGGCTGAACTTGGAAGCGAAGGCGTTTTACTCCTTCTTTCTGACTCAACCAATGCTGAAATTCCAACTTTTTCACATTCTGAAAAAGTCGTTGGTGCAAGCATCATGAAAATTTTTGAACGTATTGAAGGTCGAATTATTTTCGCTTCATTTGCCTCAAATATTTTCCGTTTGCAACAAGCCGTTGACGGAGCAGTTAAGACTGGACGCAAAATTGTCGTTTTCGGTCGTTCAATGGAAAAAGCAATCGTGAATGGTTTGGAACTCGGTTATATCAAAGCTCCTAAAGGAACCTTCATTGAACCAAATGAAGTTAATCAATACGCTTCACATGAACTTTTGATTATGTGTACAGGTTCGCAAGGTGAGCCAATGGCTGCACTTTCAAGAATTGCCAACGGAATGCACCGTCATATTACCTTACAAATGGGCGATACGGTTGTCTTCTCATCAAATGCTATTCCTGGGAATACCCACGGTGTTAACCAATTGATTAACAAAATTGCTGAAGCTGGCGTTGAAGTTATTTATGGTAAAATGAACAACATTCACACCTCTGGTCATGGTGGGCAACAAGAGCAAAAACTCATGTTACGTCTCATCAAACCGAAATACTTTATGCCTGTTCACGGTGAATATCGAATGCTCAAAATTCACGCGGGACTTGCTCAAGATACTGGTGTCCCTAAAGAAAATTGTTTCATTCAAGAAAATGGTGACGTCCTTGCATTAACTGCTGACAGCGCAAGATATGCCGACCATTTTCCAGCCTCTGACACTTACGTTGATGGTTCAGGAATTGGTGATGTCGGAAATGCTGTTCTTCACGACCGTCATGAACTTTCAGAAGACGGAATTGTCCTTGCGGTTGCAACCGTTGACTTTGAAAAGAAAACCGTTCTTGCTGGTCCTGACATGCTTTCGCGTGGATTTATCTATATGCGTGAGTCTGGTGATTTGATTCGTAGTGGTCAACGTGTCCTTTTCAATGCCATTCGTGAAGCGATGCATGAAGAAAACGCAAATGAAGCTTCTGTGGCTCGTGCGATGCGTGAAGCACTCTCACCATTCCTTTATAAACAAACTGAACGTTCACCACTTGTTGTTCCAATGATTATGACACCTGATAAATAATATTTATTAATAAAAAAAAGCTGAATATATAATGATTCAGCTTTTTTTATTGTCCTAAAGCAAGACCTTAGAAATAAAAATATCTAAATAAAGCTCATTCCAACAATAGATTATACCCAAGTAGAAATATATTCTAAGATTATAGTAATCATAGCTAAATTTTACTTTATTAAATTTGAATGCTATTATTATAGAGTAATAAAAATGGAGAATAAATCTTATGAAAAAAACAATCCTTTGGTCAGCTACATTTTTGAGTTTATTTGCCTTAGCTGCCTGTTCAAATTCTAAAAGTTCTGAAAATCAGACCAAAAAAGAAACTACTTCTAGTTCTAAAGTTACCTCAAGTTCAAAAACTAGCAATAGTAAAAATTCTGCTACTCATTCTACGAGCCCTTCTGCTTCAAGCAGTCAAGCAAATACCAATAATTCTGAAAAAGTACAAAAAAGTTCTTCGCCTTTATCCGGATATAGCGCTGAACAGGTTGAGTATGCACGCGTAACCGAAACCCTTCTAAGTTATTACAAATATAATTATCAACCTGTTTCTATCAGTGTTACTAAAAATGGAGCTAATCACCAAGTCTTTCCTTTTTCTGGTTCTGTAGTTGTTCCTCAGGACACAGTAACATTATCTTTTAGTTCGGATAATACAATGGCTGGAACCACTATTGTTACTTATAGTTCTAATCATAATGGGTCAATCAATTTTTATAAAGACCCAAATCATTACCAAGACGAAAGATATCTTAAAGATTCTGCTTGGGTAAAAGAAGAATCTCAAAAACTATTGGACAGTAGCCAAACGCTTGCTATTCCAACTTCATTTGATGAACAAGCTGCTCAAATCATTTCTAAGATAGAAATTAAATAATAATAATTCATCTAATCTAAAAAACCTCTGATTATTCAGAGATTTTTTTGTATTCTTTGGTAAATCTTTGATGAAGTTCTTCTTTTTCTTCTTGACCAATAAAGGCGCCATCAATTGCGTAATGATTTATTTTTTCAAAATCAGAAAGAGAAAAATCTGGGTACCAAGCTGAGATTTTCTCATATTCTTTGCTTAAATTTGTAGCCGAAACCATTCGATTATCGGTATTTAATGTCACGTGTATTCCTTTGTCATAAAGTTCTTTAAAAGGATATTGCGCAAGCTCTGTCACCGCTTTTGTTTGAAAATTGCTAGTCGGAGCCATTTCTAAAACAATTTGTTTTTCAATCATCATTTTTTGTTCGGCTTCGGACAGATTTTTAGTCATAATTCCATGCCCAATGCGACTTGCCCCCATTGCGATTGAATCTAAAATATTTTGCTCACAGGCTGGACATTCTCCAGCATGAAGCGTCACATTGACACCCTTAATTTTCACATCATGAATCAAATCTACAAATTTTTCCTGTGGATAATTTAATTCGTCACCCGCCATATCAAATCCGACAAGATGTTCATCAGGAATCTTATCAAAAAGTGGCAGCAGTTTTTGTAATTTTTGAATTGGTTCTTGTTTTAAGCCACAAACAAGTGCATTTGCTCTTATATCAAAATCATTTTCTGCACGAGAAAGTCCAGCAATGACAGCCTCTACTGCTTCTTCAAGGGTTAGATTTTCTAAGAGATGTTGACTTGGAGCAAAACGGATTTCAATATATTTAATATTATCAGCAGCTGCCTGTCTGACAACATCATAAGCAGCTAACTCTAAATTCTTATAAGTTTGCAAAAGTGGTAAGACGAAATCAAAACGTTGCAGGTATTCTAGCAAATTTTTTGTATTTTCTGGGGCTTGTGCCTTTTCTAAAATTTCCTCATCGGACATTGTCATATGAATTCCAGCATTTTTAGCGAGTTCTTTAATGACTGACAAGCTAAGCGAACCATCAAGATGGCAATGAAGTTCAACTTTTGGCATTTGAGCAATAATTTCTGATTTAAGCACGAGTTTCTCCCTTTTCTTTTTCATCCAATATTATTCTACATCATATAAAAGATTTCGAGCTAAATAGCTCGAAGTCCTTCAAAAATGTATTTTTACTATTCTACGCTTTTTTGTGAGAAAAAGCAATTATCATCTTTACACTTTTAATTTATCTTGTGGATAAGATTTTTTTGGCTCAATTAAGCCTTTTTTTTGTAATTATCCCCAATTTATCTTAACTTATTCACAGTTTTTGGGGAAAAAGTGAAGAAAATGTGGATAAACTTCTTAATTCTTAATAAAAAACAAGCGGAATTTTTAATTTCCACTTGTTTTTAAGATTAATTTCCCTCGACATTTTCCACAACGATACTTTTTTGTATCAATTTTTCTTTGTCGAGGATAAAGTTGGCCGCAATTTTGACAGCTATAATAATATTTTATCTTCTTATCAATCACCGAAGGAGCATATCTTAAGCCACCAACTTGTGACAGAAGCCTTTTAAAATCAGCATCTCGATGTTGATAACCTCTTTTAGACCGAAACAGATGATAATGAGTTAATTCATGAAGTATCACTCCTTCAAAATCTTTAAGTTCAGCCATTTTAGGATTAAAATCAAGATGTAAATCTTTGGGAAAGAAACGACCACCAGTCGTCCGTAAGCGTTGATTCCATTTTGCTTCGTGGTCAAAGGATTGCTTAAAATATGTGAGTGATATTTCTTTTACTTTTGCTGTCAATTCTTGATTAGTTAACACTTTTCCTCCTTTGACAGGCTCGCACAGACGACTGTCAGTAAATTTTACTGACAGCTTCACCTAGCGAAACTAAAATTTGAAAAATATTTACTGACAGATTATTTTTCTCGTGGGTTCACTAAGGTTAAATTAATTTTCCCTCTTTGTAAATCGAGAGATTTAACCCAAACCGTTACAATTTGCCCTACAGCGACAACATCACTTGGATTTTTGACAAAGGATTTACTCAAATCAGAAACGTGTGCCAAGCCATCATTTTTAATTCCGATATCAATAAAGGCACCGAAATCGACAACATTACGGACCACACCTTCAAGTTGCTGACCAATTTGTAAATCTCCAGCTGACAAGACATCTTGTCTTAAAATTGGGGCATCAAAACTATCACGCAAATCACGGCCTGGTTTTTGTAAATCATTGATAATATCAGTCAATGTTTCCTGACCGAGACCAAGTTTTTCAGCCATTTCAGGAATATTTACTGACGAAAGTTTGGACAGCAATTCTTCGTTACTGACAGGTTTGTCAGCGGAAATTTCCGCCAAAAGTTGTTCCGTCACTTCATAAGATTCTGGGTGAACACCAGTATTGTCAAGGAAATTTTTACCTTCTGGAATTCTTAAGAAACCTGCCGCTTGTTCAAATGCTTTAGCTCCCAAACGTGGGACTTTTTTTAGTTCCGCTCTTGTTTTGAGTGCGCCATTTTCTTCACGATATTTTACTACATTCTGTGCCAAACTTTTATTAAGGCCAGCTACGTGTGAAAGCAAACTAGGACTGGCTGTATTGACATTAACACCAACTTGGTTAACTACTGTTTCCACGACAAAATCAAGATTTTCTGTTAATTTTTTCTCAGAAACATCATGTTGATATTGACCAACACCAATGGCTTTTGGTTCAATTTTTACAAGTTCAGCCAATGGATCTTGCAAACGGCGTGCAATCGAAATTGCTGAACGTTTTTCAACAGTCAATTCTGGAAATTCTTCACGTGCCAACTCACTCGCTGAATAAACAGAGGCTCCAGATTCACTGACAATCACATAATAAACATCAGAAAAATTATTTTCTTTGAGCACTTCTGCAACAAAACTTTCAGATTCGCGACTGGCAGTTCCATTCCCAATCGCAATCATATTCACACCATATTCTCGAATGAATTTTGCTAAATCTTTTTTCGCTTGAGCAATTTGACCTGCATTTGCTGGCTTCACAGGATAAATGACCGTTGTCATCAATAATTTACCTGTTTCATCAACAATAGCAAGTTTCGCTCCAGTACGGTAAGCAGGGTCAAATCCCATGACTACGCGGCCTTTAAGTGGAGCCACCAATAATAAATTTTTCAAATTTTCGCCAAAAACTTCGATGGCAGACGCTTCAGCTTTTTCTGTCAGTTCAGTCCGAATACTACGTTCCATAGCTGGAATCAATTTTTTCTTGACAGCATCTTTAATCGCCACTTGCATCATTGGATTATTTTGAGCGGCAAAACGGGCGGCAAAATAACGTAAAATTTTGTCTTCGTTATTTTCAAATTTTACTGACAGAATCCCCAATTTTTCACCACGGTTTAAAGCCAATACACGATAATTTGGTAATTCTGAAACTTTTTCTGAGAATTCATAATACATTTGAAAAACTTGCTTTTCATCAAGAGCATCTTTTTTCAAACTACTTGTCAGTAAACTATTGTTTTTGATTTCACCGGTCAGCCATGAACGCAAACGTGCATCTTCAGAAATCGCTTCTGCCAAGATATCCACGGCACCTTCCAAAGCTTTTTGAGGGCTTGTAAAATTCTCATTGACAAATTTTTCAGCTTCTTCATCAAGATTCGCTGAATTTTTTACAATCAATTGAGCCAAAGGAAATAAACCATTTTCCTTTGCAATCGTCGCTTTTGTTCGACGTTTTTCTTTGTAAGGCAAATATAAATCTTCAACTTCTGTCAGTTTTTCAGCAGCTAAAATTTGTTTTTTAAGCGAATCAGTCAACTTACCAAGCTCTTCAATTTTTGACAAAACAGCCGTTTTACGTTCTGATAATTTTGTCAGTAAATTATCTTCATCAATAATTTTTTTGATTTCAACTTCGTCAAGTGAACCTGTTGCTTCTTTACGATAACGCGCAATAAACGGAACTGTGTTCCCCTCTGCCGTCAATTCTAATACTTTTTCAACTTGTGAATTTTTGATATTCAATAATTCAGCAATTTTTTTAACATTTTTCACTTAGAAATAATCCTTAACTAGTTTTTGTCATCAATTTTAAAGGACAATGTCCTACCTCCATTTTACCAAAAAAGTCACAAAAAAATCGCTCCCAAACAGGAGCGATTTCAAAATGTAAATAAGAAATTACATCATTTTGTTATAGAATTCAACGATCAATGCTTCATTGATTTCTGGGTTGATTTCATCACGTTCAGGAAGACGAACAAGAGTTCCTTCAAGTTTATCAGCATCAAATGATACGAAGTTAGCGCGACCTTTAGTAGCTTCAACAGCTTCAAGGATTGCAGGAACTTTCATAGATTTTTCGCGAACTGAGATCACTTGACCAGGTTGTACGCGGAATGATGGGATATCAACGCGATTTCCGTCAACAAGGATATGTCCGTGGTTTACGAATTGACGTGCTTGACGACGAGTAGTCGCAAGACCAAGACGGAAAACAACGTTATCAAGACGTTGTTCAAGCAAAGTCATGAAGTTGAAACCAACAGTTCCTTCTTTAACTTTAGTTGCAGCAATGTACAAGTTACGGAATTGACGTTCAGAAAGACCGTATGAAAAACGAAGTTTTTGTTTTTCAGCCAATTGAAGACCGTATTCAGAAAGTTTTGAACGGTTGTTTGGACCGTGTTGTCCAGGTACGTAGTTACGACGAGCGATTTCTTTACCAGAACCAGAAAGTGAGATACCGTAACGGCGTGATTGTTTCCATGATGGACCAGTGTAACGTGACATAATTTATGTCCTCCAAATATTTTATTTGAAGAATATTGACAGCCTCGAATTCGTTCATTTTACCTTCGCTTATAGCTTCAGTTACTTGACACAAGAAGTATAATAGCTTACGCTCCCTGACATAACAGCAAAATGTTGACGAGCTTTCTAGCTGACTGCTATATTCAACTTTTCTATTATACCAAAAATCCTTATTTTGTCAATATTTTTCACATTAGAACAAGTGATTTAAATAAAAAAACTCATCTGCAAGAGATGAGTTAGAAAATCAAGAGATTAGGATTCAATTTTAATTAATCTAAAATTCCTAAACAAAAATTATTTTTCTTCTTTTTTAGCTTCTGGTTTTGGTGCAGTTCTTACGCCTACTGCGTTGAAATGTTTTTTACCGTTACGTTTACCAAATTTATGTGATTTATATGCCATGATGGCTCCTTTCATTTAATGCTCGCTTTTAGTAATTTTCTAAACTCACATTATCACTTGAATTTTATCATATCTTGATAACACTTTCAAGAATTATGGAAGATTATTTAATTTTGACATCAAAAAAACTCATCCACGAAAGATGAGTTAGGGTTAGTCGGTAATCGGGAAGACAGGATTCGAACCTGCGACACCTTGGTCCCAAACCAAGTACTCTACCAAGCTGAGCTACTTCCCGTAGCTAATATTAAATTTTTGAAACTTCTTTGTTCAGTATCTCCACTTATAAGAGTACTTGTAAGGTAAATTTGCTTCGCAAATTCCTATCCACAACCTCAAAGCATGCTTTGAGCTCTACCAAGTTGAGCTACTTCCCGGACATGAAGTGCTTATTGCGAAGTTCCAAATATTATTTTAGAATTTTTAAATTCTTACCGATACTTCTTTCATTTCATCTAAAATATCAGTATCAAACAAAAAAATGACTTTCGCCATATTCTGTTTATGCAAGCGGTAGGATTCGAACCTACAACCGCCTGATTCGTAGTCAGGTACTCTATCCAGTTGAGCCACGCCTGCGTTTCTCTCAAACGACTATATTAGTATATCAAGTTTCCCATAAGTTGTCAAGAATAAACTCATTGGATTTGTATTTTTTAGAATAAACCTTCGTTAAAGACGAATAAAAAGAGTAGAATCACTTCTCCTCTTCTTATTTTATTATCTACCAAAATAAACTTGTTGAGCCTTAGCTCCCCCATCTTGTACTGTTAGCAAAGTGCTGACCGTTACAAAGGTATAACCTTGCGCTTTCAAATTTTGAATAATCTGTGGCACCGCATCTACTGACCATTGGTGAATATCATGCATCAAAATGATTGCTCCATCATGAGCGTAAGTCGAAACATTTTGAACAACTGGAGCACTTGTACGATAACGCCAGTCATTAGTGTCAACAGTCCAATTAACTGCACTTAAATTTGTTTGACTTAAAACAGATTTATTATAACTTCCATAAGGTGGACGGAAGAGTGTTACGTTTTTACCTGTAATTTTATTAATTAACTGATTTGCACTCTCAATTTCTTGCTTTTGTTGGTCTGGTGAGAGTGTCACCAAGTCTTTATGGTCCCATGTATGCGAAGCGACTTCATTTCCTCTATCAGCTTCTTCTTTAATAATTTGGGTGCAGGCTTGGGCTTGTTTTCCTAAAGCAAAAAAGGTTGCTGGAACTTGTGCATCTGATAAAATTTTTAATAATTGAGGGGTCGTATTAGGGTTTGGTCCATCATCAAAGGTCAAAGCAATCAATTTTTTATTTGCATATTGATTTTGAACGTTCGCAATACGCTCCGCTTCTTTTTGACGTTCAATAAGTATTTGTTTGTCAGCATTTACTTGTTTTGCCAATGCTTCTTTGTCCGATTTCTCATATGGAGCCTTTAATAATTCTAAAGCCTCTTCAGAGCTTTTTATTCCTTCTTCACTTATATTTTCATGGGCTTTTGCAACAATCTGGTTCACTTTGTCAATCTCTGACAAATAGTTTGTCAATTGGCTCATGGATTTATCTAAAGAAGTTTTATCTTTAACATGAAGCTTATCAATTAACTTATGAGCCTGTTCAATATCGTTTGCTTTTCTTGAATCATAGGCCTTGTCTTTTGCATTTCTTGCCTCATCTACTTGTTTTTCATAAGCAATTTTTTGCTTTTGAACTCCTTGATCATAATAATAGGTTCCTACTCCCGCTACCACTATTAATAACGCACCTATAAGCAAGGTAAGCTTCCAAAAAGCTTTTTTTGCTCCTTTTGATTTTAATCTTCTTTGTTTCATTATTCTTCCCTAAATAACTTTTATCATTTCAAAAAAATTCAATTGTAACAATTTAACTACTGAATGATTTAAAAACTCTATCCTCCTATCTTAACATATCCATTCTTAAGATTAAAGCCATTAATTTATTGTTTTTTCATCTTCTGATAACCGATTCACTTTAAATTGTAAAAATTGGCTAATTGTATCAACAGCAAAATTGAGAACATGCTCGTCTGGATTCATTTTTTGTGAATGAAGGGGAGCATCACTATCAATTCCTAACCAGAACATGACTCCAGGAATTTTGCTCAAAAGGTAACCAAAATCTTCACCAGTCATGGCTGGAGCGATGTCAATAAGATTAGCCTTAGTTTCTTTTTTGAAAAAATCCATCAGTTCTTTAGCAAGTTCAGGATGATTTTCAACTGGAAGATAGCCGCCTTGTTTAAGTTTAAGCTCAATTTCCATGTTAAAAGATTGCGCGATTCCATTTGCAAGTTCTCTTAAACGTTTTTGGGTCAATTCATTGACTTCTTGGGTCAGACTCCGGATAGTTCCATGTAAAAAAGCACGTTCAGCGATAATATTATTCGTTGTCCCAGCCTCCATTTTTCCAAATGTAACCACTGCTGAAGCTAACGGATCCACATTACGGCTTACAATCGTCTGAACCTGAGTGATAAAATAAGCGGCTGCTACCAAAGCATCATTTGCTGTGTGAGGAAAAGCAGCATGTCCTCCTGTTCCAATAAAGGATAATTCAACTTCACAAGTCCCTGCAAAAAGCGTATGCTGATTCGTAGCGATATCTCCTACTTTTAAATCTGGTCTGACATGTAATCCATAAAATTCATCAGGAAGCCAATTTTCAAATGCTCCAGCATCATACATTAATTTTCCGCCCGCTTCATTTTCTTCAGCAGGTTGAAAGAGAAAGAGGAGATTATCTCTTGGTTGACTTTCACTCATTTTTTCCAATAAACCAAGAGCAACGGTCATGTGAATATCGTGTCCACAAGCGTGCATTCGGCCATTTTTACTAGCATAAGGTAAATCAGTTAATTCTTTAATAGGCAGACCGTCAATATCTGTCCGCCAACCAATTGTTTTTTGACCCTGACTTCCTGCTAGATAAACTAGAATACCGGTTTGCCATGTTCTCACTTGAATAAATGATTTATTTTGAGTCAGTTCTTGAATAATGGCTAGTAAATACTTTTGAGTTTCGTATTCTTCAAGACCAATTTCAGGAATTTGGTGAAGCTGCCGTCTGATTTCGATTAAATTTATCATATTTTTTCCTCGTTACTAAGCTAAATTTCAAAAGTTTTTTATTTATTTTACTCTTTTTTGGCTGTATATTGCTCTTTTTAGCAAAAAAACTTTTGCTAAGATTAACAAAAGTTCAGAAATAAGCTATTTCTTTAATTTTACAAATTTCTAAGGGCATCTTCTAAAGCCGTTTTTTGTTGTGTTTTTTCATCTATTTCTTTGATAATTCGAGCTGGAACACCAGCAACAACAACGTTTTCTGGAACATCTTGGGTAACAATTGCCCCTGCTGCAACAACAGAACCTGAACCGACTTGTACTCCTTCGATTACAACCGCATTAGCTCCCACAAGGACATTATCCCCAACACGAACAGGTTCAGCACTTGCAGGCTCAATAACACCAGCCAAAACAGCTCCAGCACCAATATGAGAGTTCTTACCAACCGTCGCACGACCACCCAAAATTGCCCCCATATCAATCATTGTGCCTTCACCAATTTCAGCTCCGATATTGATGATAGCCCCCATCATAATGACCGCACTATCGCCAATAGTTACTTGGTCACGAATAATTGCTCCTGGCTCAATTCGAGCATTGATTTCTCTGGTATCAAGGAGAGGAACAGCTGAATTTCGACCTTCAAGTTCTAGGGTGTAATCTTTATTCTCAGTCAATCCAGAAAGCAATGGACGTACTGCTTGCCAATCTCCAATGATAATTTTTAAGCTGTAATGTGTGTGAAAATCTCCCAGAACTTGGATTCCTTTATTGGCTAGTGCCTTAAAATTTGGACGCCCATTTTCAGCAAGAAAACCAGCTGCTTTAAAACTAGGCATTCCTGATAAGGTTACCTTGACACGTGTTTTTTTCTCAGCGTTCCCGATAAATTGAATTATTTCTTGTGCTGATAGTTTTTGTGCTTCCATTTTTACTCCATTCTAGGGTCATTCATTTATTGATGACACTTTATAGGCCTTTTTATGATTTTGTCAGTAAAAAATTTACTGACAGAATCATTTTACCTACAATATTATTGTTCTATATTATAGCAAATTATCGAATATTTGGAAAATTTTCAATTCTGCTTAAATAAAAAACAGCCGAAACTGTTTTTTTACTGACAGAACTGTCAGCATTTATTTTATAAAGTCAGAAAGTGCTTCTTTGTTTTTAGAAAATTTGACAAAAGTTCCGTCAGCAGATCTTTTCATAAATGTTGGAACGGTATCAACTTCGTGAGCTTTGCGAATCGCTTGTAATTCTGGATTGAGGTCTGTATTTTCTGTGTCAACGTAATAAATCGTCTGGTCAGCATAGTCGGGAAGAGCCTTAACAAATCTTCTGGTCCAAGGACAAGTGACACGTCCAAAAAGTACAAATTGGCCTTCTGTCAGCTCTGACAGACGTTCTGGCGCAAGTGGAATTAGTCCTTTTACATTTTCAAAAAATTCAGTGCGCATTTCTCCAGTGTAAGGTCTTTCGACCCATTCACCAATAACAATAAAGGTATTGTCCTCGGGAGCAATAAAAGAAAACATGAATCTTCCATCAACAGCTGGCGTAATTGGACTTACAGGAAGTCCAAGTTCAATGATTTTATCACGAATTTCATCAATTGTTTCTACTGAAATTGCTAAAGTTTCAGGATTTGGATCATAGGTTTCATTAAGTGCTACTTCATCTTCCAACCCTAATGCTTTCCAAAAAATTTCTGCATTTTCCAAGCTATTTACGTTTAAAGTAATCATTTTTTCTCCTCTTGAGCTTTTATTTAGGAAACTTTTGACCATAAAATAAGTAAAATTGTCATTATGATAATAGATACAACGAGCAAGCTATCTCGCATTTTCCATTTGAGTTGACGGTATTTTGTACGTCCATCTCCCCCTTGATAGCCTCTGCTTTCCATTGCGACTGCTAAGTCATCCGCACGGCGGAAAGAACTGACAAATAATGGAATTAAAATTGGAATGACTGATTTGATTTTTTTAAGTAAATTTCCTTCGCCAAAATCCATTCCTCTGGCTTTTTGAGCATTCATAATCATTGTTGTGTCATCCATTAATGTTGGAATAAAGCGTAAAGAAATAGATAACATCAAACCTAATTCGTGAACAGGGACTTTGATTTTTTTCAAAGGTCCTAAGCCTTTTTCGATTCCATCAGCCAAGGTCAATGGTGGCGTGGTCAGCGTCAAAATTGTTGACATAAAAATAATCAAGACAAAACGAAAGAAAATATAGACGGCATTA
The DNA here is from genome assembly GCF_052544945.1 of Lactococcus sp. KTH0-1S. NCBI lineage: Bacteria > Bacillati > Bacillota > Bacilli > Lactobacillales > Streptococcaceae > Lactococcus > Lactococcus sp. KTH0-1S. The sequence goes on along the minus strand of NZ_CP195165.1, from coordinate 271,957 downwards.
ATCAAAGATTCAGTTGAAATTTTGATAAACCATAGACTAAAAATGACATGTTGACCATTAGTAAAAAGCATTTGGAAAATAACTGTGAATAGAATTAAACCAATCATTGGCCGTAGGCCTTTTAAAAAATAGGAAACTGAAATCTTGGATAATAAAACACCGGCTAAAGTGTAAAGCACTAAAAGAAGATAACCTAACCAATCGTGAGCCAAAAAGATAATGACAACAAAAGCAATCATCACCAACAATTTTGAACGCGGATCCATGCGGTGAATGATACTATCACCTGGAATATAACGTCCCATCAGCATATTTTGCATCAGTTTTCACCTCCTGATTTTACTGACAGACTTGTTAGTAAATTAACAAGTTCAGCTCGTGTGATTGGCAATTTTTCAAAAGTATAGGCCCCTGTTTTTTGAAGTTGGTCAGCAAAATGAGTCGCTTTTGGCACTCCCAATTCATGTGCTTTCAAAAAATCAACTTCTTGAAAAACATCTGACGGAGTACCGCAGCTGATAATATGTCCTTTTTCAATAAGATAAACATAGTCAGCATAATCAGCCACGTCATCCATTAAATGAGTGACTAAAACAACGGTTTGACCCGTTTGATGAATACTCTCAAAAAGTTGCATCATCTCAATTCTAGCTTTTGGGTCTAGGCCTGCTGTTGGTTCATCAAGTACCAAAACTTCTGGTTCCATCGCGAGAATCCCAGCAATGGCCACACGACGCATTTGTCCTCCTGAAAGTTCAAAAGGAGATTTTTCCCAAAATTCTTTTGAAAGGCCAACCATTTCCAGTTTTTCAGCAGCAATTTTCTCAGCTTCTTCTTTTGAAATTCCAAAGTTTTGTGGTCCAAAAGCGACATCTTTTAAAACCGTTTCTTCAAAAAGTTGGCTTTCAGGAAATTGAAAGACTACACCCACTTTTTTGCGGACAGGTTTAATCTCTTTTTGTTTACTTGTTGAAGTGACAACAATATCACCTACTCTAACCGTCCCTTGTGTAGGTTGCAACAATCCATTCAGATGTTGCAAAAGTGTCGATTTACCAGAACCAGTATGCCCAATCAAAGCCGTGTAACTTCCTTTTTTGACTTCTAAATCAATGTCAAAAAGGGCACGACTGGCAAAGGGACTGTTGGGCTGATAAGTATAATTTACTTTTTCAAATTTAATCATTTTTCTTTTTTCTCAAATCCAATAATATCCATTTTTTCATTAATATGTGTCAAACTCCCAGTAACTTGATAACCAAGTTTTTCATAAAAATGGATGTTGCCTGCTTCTTGCAAAATAGTTGATAGTTCCCACCCATCTTTAGGATGGTACATCTGTTCAAGTTTTTTTATGGTCATTTGACCCAAACCTAGATTTTGATAATCTGGTAAAATGCCAAAGTCTCCGATATGAATTTTATCTTGACCTTCAAAATCCCAAGTCACATGAGCTAGACGAACAATACCTACAATTTTTTCGTCAAATTTAATAAAAAATAAGCTCATAAATTCTTTATCAAACCATCTGTCAATTTTTGTTATGGGAGTGTTTGCTGGGTTAATCTCATCATCATGATACTTTTTCAAATAGGGACTAAAAATGAACTGATAGAGTTTCAAAACATGGTTTGATTGACTTTTTTCCACTTTTACAAGTTCAATTTTCATGACCAAATCTCCTTTGTTACTGACAGAAATTCTGTCAGTAAATTTAGCGCAACTTATCAGCTAAAAGCTCTACCAATTCGTCTTCTGACAGATACTTTTCTGGTAAATCAAAGCCATTTTTTCGCAGGTCTTTCATTAAATTTGAAGAGAAGGGAACATCTAGTCCAATTTCAACCATATCCTCACTCGTTGCAAAGAGTTCAGACGGTGCCGCTTCCTTAATTATTTCTCCTGCTTTCATCACTAAAATTCGGTCAGAGCTTGCTGCTTCATCAAGGTCATGAGTAATAGATAAAACGGTCAGTTGATATTTCTCTTTAATTTCATGAATCACGCGCATAATTTCTTGACGCCCGGTCGGGTCAAGCATTGAGGTTGATTCATCAAGAATAATGATTTCAGGTCGCAAAGCAATAATTCCGGCCACAGCTACCCTTTGCTTTTGTCCACCAGAAAGTCTCGCGGGTTCGCGGGTTTTGAAATCAAGCATATTGACAGCAAGCAAAGCTTCGTCAACCCGTTTAATCATCTCTTCCCGTGGAATTCCTTGATTTTCCATACCAAAAGCGACATCATCTTCAACTGTTGCCCCAACAAATTGGTTATCCGGATTTTGAAAAACCATCCCAATCTTTCGACGAAGATTCCAGACATTTTCAGCAGTCAAAAGTTCTCCATCAATTTTGACTTTTCCTTCAAATTCTTCAAAAAGACCGTCAATCAGTCGAGCAGTTGTCGATTTACCAGAACCATTTTGGCCAATAATCGAAACCCATTCTCCTTTTGTAATCGAAAAGGAAACCCCATTAAGCTGATTTACATCGCTTTCTTTTTCATATTTAAAAACTAAATTTTCTACTTCGAGAATTTTATTCATAGCCCTTATTATACCAAATTTTAGACACTTTTAAGCATTTAGTTTTATATTTCTACTAAAAATGACATTCTTTATCGCCAAAACAAAACATTCAAAAGTCATTGCTAAACGAGAAGGGATTTTGTTATAATATTAAGGTAATCGGAGAAGTGTCCGAGTGGCCGAAGGAGCACGCCTGGAAAGTGTGTATACGTCACAAGCGTATCGGGGGTTCGAATCCCCTCTTCTCCTTTATAAAATTCATATTCTTAAAAATAAAAAACATTAATTTTTATAATTAATGTTTTTTATTTTTATCTATCCTGGAAATTTAGCAAGAGCTACATCTTTTCCTAATTCTTCTTCAATTCGCAAGAATTGATTATATTTTTCAACCCGTTCACTTCGAGCCATTGAACCTGTTTTTATTTGGCCGGCATGCATGGCTACGGCAAAATCGGCAATGTAGCTATCAACCGTTTCACCTGAACGGTGAGAAATCATTGTCTTATAGCCTGCTTTTCTCGCTAAACTAATGGCTTCAATCGCTTCAGTTACTGTTCCGATTTGATTAAGTTTAATCAAAATAGCATTTGCTACGCCTTTTTTAATTCCTTCTTTGAAAATTTCGGGATTTGTCACAAAAATATCATCACCTACTAATTGAATTTTTTGACCTTGAGCTTTCGTTTGAGCTGCAAAGCCCTCCCAGTCATGTTCAGAAAATCCATCTTCAATAGAAATAAGTGCTGGATATTTTTCAACTAAATTTTCATAGTAAGTCAATAGTTCTTTAGAAGTCAATTTTTGCCCTTCAAAACGATAAACTTTTTCTTTATCATCATAAAATTCGCTTGAAGCTGGGTCAATGGCAATCGCAATTTCTTCACCAGGAACATATTCTGCACTTTCAATTGCTTGATAAAGTGTAGCAATTGCATTTTCAGTAGAACCAAGTTTAGGGGCAAAGCCACCTTCATCACCTACGGCTGTTTCTAGCCCTTTGTCAGCTAAAATTTTCTTCAGAGTATGGTAGATATTTGCAATTTTTTCTAAACCATCGCGAAAACTTTCCCGTTTGACTGGTGTAATCAAAAATTCTTGAACGTCAATTCCTGAATCGGCATGTACTCCACCATTAATGACATTGAAAAATGGTTGTGGAAGTTCCAAATCAACTCCACCAAGATAGCGATAGAGTGGAATTTTTTCACTATTCGCTGCCGCACGAGATATGGCCATTGAAACCCCTAAAATTGCATTAGCCCCTAAACGAGATTTATTTTTTGTCCCGTCAAGCTCAATCATCAAATGATCTAATTTTGCTTGATTAAATGGTGATTGTCCTTTCAAGGCTTCATAAATTTCGCCATTGACATTTGCGACGGCTTTAGAAACGCCTTTCCCTTGAAGACGGTCTCCACCATCTCTTAATTCAACTGCTTCACGGTCTCCGGTTGATGCTCCTGAGGGTACTGCTGCGCGTCCTAGTGTTCCATCTGTTAATCTAACATCTACCTCAGCGGTTGGATTTCCTCTAGAATCAAAAATTTCTCTTGCGTGGATGTTTTCGATTGTGACTGTCATAATAAATCTCCTTTTCTTTGCCTTTAATGCCTTGTAAGTCAAAGAAAAAATGGCAGACTACAAGGCAAAAAAAGGCTTTGCTTTGTAGGCGCCATTAGATTCAAGCTATTTCTTGAAACGGTTTCGGGTGTGCACCATACCCATCTACTATTAATTTACCACTTTATTTTTATGAGGTCAAATTTTTGAAACTTATATTTTAAAAAATACATTTATCATTAAGCAAAATTGTGTTATAATCACTATAATTCGCTCCTGTCAGTAAAGACAGAGCATCAGTAAGGAATGACATGAAAACACTACTTGTTCTATGTGAAGTTAAATATTGGCATGATTTTAGAGAGGGCTTGGCAAAAGTTGGCGTTTCTTTTCTTGGTTTTGATAAGAAAAAACCTAATCGATTTGAGATTGACCAACTTGTTGCCAAAGCTGATTTCGTCGTTATGAGAAACCGAAATGTGGCTCATCATTCAGTTCAATTTGCTAAAGAAGCTTGTAAAGCAACCGATACACCTTTTTGGATTAGTAGTAATTTTGGTTTAGAAACCATTATCAAGCAACTTTCTCAAACTTTTCCAGATGAATCTTTTGAAAGCACCGACCAAAATAAGAAAAGCAAAAGGAAAAATCAAAATAGAGTTCTGCAAAAGCAAAATTCTTTAGCCGAAAGTGCCCAAAGCAAAGAAAGTCAAAATTATTTAAAAGGAAAAAAGAAGCATCTCCCTCTCAAATCGGCGCTAAAAGATTTCAAAATTACTGACGACGAACCAGATTTTACAAAATTATTTAAAAAATAAGCGCTGGCGCATTTGTCAGTGCTTATTTTTAGTGACAGAATTTCTGTCAGAAGATAGCCGTTGGCACTTTAGCGCTTACGGATATACTCAAATGTCCATCAGTAACTTTTAAATTAATTTTTCTTTATGAATTTGTTCAAAAGTTTTTTCACCATCATTGAGTTTTTCCCAAATGACAACTTGTCCTTGTTTTCGAGATTTTGGTACATCGATAATCCGCTGATTTGATGACCCACGGAATTGGAGCATTAAGTTTTTCTTTGATAATTCAAAACGACCGTCAACTAAAATATCTAACAAATCAAGCATTTCTAATTTGTCATCTGTTTCAAGTAGCATCTCTTCCCATGTATAACCTGTCCATGACCAAATATCTTTATCCGGTAACTCACGACGAATCCGTTTGAGCAAAGGAATCAAAAATGTCGTATTCAAGAAAGGTTCCCCACCAAGAAGCGTCAGACCTTGGACATAAGGCTGAGCAAGGTCAGCCATAATTTTATCTTCAAGCTCTTTAGTATAGGGCGTTCCATAACGAAATGACCAAGTGGCTTGATTATAGCAGCCCTCGCAATGAAACATACAACCGCTCACATAAAGCGAACAGCGTACCCCTTCACCATCAACGAAATTGAAGGGTTTATAATCTGCAATATAATTTTGTGAGAGTTCATCAGCTCTCCATTCTCCTGGTTTTGGATTGTTCATACTTTCTCTAATTCTTTTATGCTAGTAGATTACTTTTAAATTTTTCAATCTTCGTCCTGCCCTCCAACTGCACTAATCAAAATTGTAGCTCCGACAGCAACAATACCAGTAGCAAGACTTACGATAGCGGCAGAGTGTTTTTCCAAAAATCTTTTATCTTCTTTATCCATATCTTGCAACATTTTAGCCAATTCTATCAACTTGTCGTAAAGAAACATTCTCTCATCTTGTTCAATATCTTCTTTAGCTATACTTTGTGAAAGTGTTTTTTGGATTTCCCCAATTATTTCTACCTTTTGCATTGACTCTTCTTTACTTGTATCTATAATATTTTTTAAAAGGTCTGGCACAGTTTTATTTACATATTCTTTGATGGCTGAAAACATTTCAGGAGAGTTTTCCATAATCTGCTTAGCAAGTTCTGGATCTATTTTCTTTTTATTAATCAGGCTTAATATATTCCCAAATTTATCTATTGACAGATTCTTTAATTCAGATACACCCAATACTTTGGCAACTTTTTTCTCTTTCATACTTATTTCTCCGCAAAATATTTTGATTTTGCTTCGTCAACTTCGACTGAATCAATCAAATTTCCATCGTTCAAAGCTCCGACAGAACCATTCATATGTTTTACACGTGATGAAATTTCTTTGTGACGACCATGAACCATTGGACGTGCTTGCGGATTTCCAAGATATCCACAAGTTCTTTTGACAACGTCACAGGTTTTAGGATCATCATTGCCACATTGTGGACATTTAAATCCACGTTCCGTTGCCGCAAAATCTCCTTCAAAGCCACAAGCATAGCAGTGGTCAATTGGTGCATTTGTTCCAAGATATCCAATGCGATCGTAGGCAAAGTCCCAGACTGCTTCAAGAGCTTTCGGATTTTGTTGAAGAACAGGATATTCACAGTAATGAATGAATCCACCATTGGCATAAACAGGATAGTCTTTTTCAAACTCTAATTTTTCAAATGGAGTTGGATTTTTACGCACATCATAGTGGAAAGAATTAGTATAGTAATCTTTGTCAGTAATATCTGCAACTGAACCGAATTTTTCTTTATCCATTCGGCAGAAACGGTCAGTTAAACTTTCTGACGGTGTTGAGTAAACAGAATAATGATAACCAGAGGCTTTAGACCAATCTTCACAATCTTCATGCATTCGTTTCACAATTTCAATTGTAAAAGCTTTAGCTTCAGGATTATTTTCCCAAGTTGGGCCATAAAATGTAGTCGCCACTTCATAAAGTCCAATGTAACCTAAACTTACAGTTGCACGTTCTTTATTGTACAATTCATCAACTGAACCTTCGGCATCAAGACGTCCCAATGCACCATTCATAAAGAGAATAGGTGCATTTTTAGGTTGTGCTTCTTTAGCACGTTCAACACGAAAGGCAAGCGCATCATGAGCAATTTCAATTCTTTCATTGAAGATTTCCCAAAATTTTTCTTTATTTCCAGCGGCTTCAAGAGCAATACGTGGAAGGTTAACTGTAACAACTCCAAGATTATTACGTCCAGCAGTCACGTCATTCCCATTTTCATCTTTCCAGCCTTGTAAGAATGAACGACAACCCATTGAAGCTTTAAATGAACCTGTTAATTCAACAATTTTATCATAGCTCAAAATATCAGGGTACATCCGTTTTGTTGAACATTCAAGTGCAAGTTCTTTGATGTCATAGTTTGGTGTCCCTACTTCAAGGTTAAGTCCACGTTTGAGTGTGAAAATTAATTTAGGGAAAATGGCAGTACGGTGTTCTGAACCTAAACCACCAATCCGTACTTTCAAAATCGCTTTTTGAATTTCACGCGCATACCAATCATCTCCAAGACCAAAACCAACCGTCACAAAAGGCGTTTGACCATTTGAAGTAAACAAAGTATTAATTTCATATTCTAAAGATTGCATTGCATCATAGATATCTTTGGCTGTTTTTTCACGAGCATAAGCTTCTTGTTTTTCAGCACCCTCAATCCATTTTTGGGCATCTTTTAAATGTTTTTTATAATTTAATTTTGCGTAAGGCGCCAATACTTCATCGGCACGGTCAAATGAACAACCACCATATTGTGAACTAGCCACGTTAGCGATGATTTGACTGGCTTGCGCAGTTGCTGTTTGAATTGATTTTGGCGAATCTACTTGCGCATTGCCAAGTTTAAAACCATTTTCAAACATATTTTTAAAGTCAATCAAACAACAGTTAGCCATTGTAGTAAATGGACTATAATCAAGGTCATGATAATGAATGTCACCTTTTTGGTGAGCATTTGCCACATGTGGCGGAAGAAGTTTCAAACCAATTGCTTTGGAAACCGCACCAGCTGTCAAATCACGTTGAGTATTGAAAACGTTAGAATCTTTATTGGCATTTTCATTAACGACAGTTTGGTCGCGATTAATTAATTTTTCAATCGTGAAATTGATATCCGTTGCTTTGGTACGGGCCAAATCACGGTTAGCACGATAAGAGATATATTCTTCAGCCAATTGAGTTTCACCAGACTCAAGGAGTTCTTGCTCAACAATTGATTGAATTTCATAAATTTTGACATTTTCAGAAAAACGAGTAAAGATTTCACTGACTACTCTGTCAGTAAGTTCTGAAAGAACCGACATATCTGTCAGTTCGACTTTTTTAGCCGCTTTAGTCAAAGCATCAAAAATTTTCTCACTGTTAAATTTCACTGAGCGTCCGTCACGCTTTATCACATTAATTTCTTCTAGTGTTACATCTTGATATTTTACTTCACTTTTCATATTAACCATCCTCTTCAATTACATCATCTATTTTATCAAATTCTCGGAAATGACACAATATATAGGTTAAATTATGTAAATACACACAATATCTTGTGTTGCTTGTTTTCATTCCCTTTTCTCAATTTCGCAAAGTAAAATATAATCTCTTTGTATTCAAAATGTAATTAATGTGTCTTAAATCAGACTTTTTCTCTAAATTCTCATATTTTTTAGCCAATATAAAACATTAAATAAAAAACGTTTACAAACCGCCACATAATTGTCATCTTTTTCTTCCATTAACCGTGGTAAAATAGGGTAGTACTTATTTTATTCTGTATTTTCAGGAAAGGAATTATTTATGCCAGTTTCTCGTATTAAAGTAAAAAATAGACATTTAAAAAAGAAAGCCAAAAAACCACTGGCTTTTTATAAACCAGCGACCAAATTTGCTGGCGCCGTTCTCATCGCGGGAACTTTGACGACCACTCATGAGCTTTTGCTCCAACAAACAAGCCCAATGGTTCAAGCCGCAACCAATTCGACAGAAGCTTTTATTGAAAGTATTGCTGCATCAGCAAAACCAGTTGCCGATAGTAATGGTCTTTATCCTTCAGTTATGATTGCCCAAGCTATTTTGGAAAGTAACTGGGGTTCAAGCCAACTTTCTCGTGCCCCCTATTATAATTTATTCGGTATTCAGGGAACTTATCAAGGAAAAAGCGTTGTTTTTAAAACTCAAGAATATCTCAATGGTAAATGGGTCACAAAAGATATGCCATTTAGGGTTTATCCTTCCTTTAACCAAAGTTTCCAAGACAATGCTTATGTTTTAAAAACTACAAACTTTGGAAATGGTCCTTATTATGCTAAAGCTTGGCGAGCAAACGCAGCAACTTATCAAGCTGCAACCGCAGCTTTAACAGGAAAATATGCAACTGATCCTAATTATGGTGCTTCCCTGAATCGAATTATTTCTCAATATAATTTGACTCGTTTTGACGGTGCTTCTTCTGCTGGTACTTCTAATTCCGGTGGTTCAACAGCTACAAATACCAATAATAATTCAAATACAAGCTCAACCACTTATACGGTTAAATCTGGCGATACACTTTGGGGGATTTCGCAAAAATATGGAATTAGTGTTGCTCAAATCCAAAGCGCAAACAATCTTAAAAGTACAGTCATCTATATTGGGCAAAAGCTTGTATTGACAACTTCAACTTCTTCGTCTAATACAAATAATTCAAATTCTTCAGGAAATTCTGCCGCAAGCACAACGCCCACTACTTCGGTCACTCCTGCTAAACCAGCTTCACAGACGACAATTAAGGTTAAATCTGGCGATACGCTCTGGGGACTCTCTGTCAAATATAAAACGACGATTGGTCAACTCAAGAGTTGGAATCATTTGAATTCTGATACAATTTATATTGGACAAAACTTGATCGTTTCACAATCTGCTGGTTCTTCAAGTTCTTCAGCAGGTTCAAGCTCAGCCTCTACAAGTTCAACTTCTAACTCTTCTGCAGCTTCAAATACCTCTATCCATAAGGTTGTTAAAGGAGATACGCTTTGGGGGCTTTCACAAAAATCTGGTAGCCCAATTGCTTCAATTAAGGCTTGGAATCATTTATCAAGTGATACCATTTTAATTGGTCAATATCTTCGTATTAAATAAATTGTAATTTATAAAATAAAAAAGAATGAAAGTTAATTCATTCTTTTTTTAATTCTTTTAAAACAGACTGAAGATGAATCGATTGAGTCGGTTCAGACATTCCAACAGTCATTTCCCAAGGTGTTGTCTCTTTTTCAAGCGCGAGTTCAAGAAAAACGCGTTGAAATGAAGTTAATTCTTCAGAACTCATTAAATAATCAATATCTGTTTTTGAAAGTAAAATTTTGTCCCGTTGAATCACTTTATTTAAATAACGGACCCAAAGTTCTAAATTCCATTTAGACTTTTGAGCAGCATTCAGGAGATATTCAATCCACGTCATTGCAATAACCTCAGTATTTTTGGATTTTTTCGTAAATAATTTTTTAAGGCATCTTCGCCATAAGCTAAACTAAAAGCCTCCAAAATGACCGCTGGGTCTGCTGAACCATCTGTATGTTTAAATCGTTCTAAGAGAGGATCTGGGCTTTCAATTTTTAATTTTTTCATTATTTTTGCGATGTCTGGAACATCTTTGGTTCGGCCAGCTTGTATTTTATCGATAAGAATAGATTCAAGTGATGACAGACCAACAGTCAAATGACTTTCCACAAAAATAATAGTTTCATCTGTTTTTGAATGAGACATGACTTCGCCGACTGCTTGACTCAACCAAGGTTCATTAGAGGTTCCGACATGAAATTCTTCACCAATTTCTTGAATGATTTTTTCAACTTTCTCGGTACTTTCATAAAAGGCATCTATATCCTCTGTTGCCTTCATTCCATAGTATTCAAGGACGAAACCACCAACACAGTGTAAGTGAAGTTGCAAATTTTCTTCTGAAAGTTTTTCGTTCAAGCGGGAAAATAATTGATGATAATCCAAATTTATACCTCGCACTCACCTTCAAAATTTTTCTTATTTCTCACTCCATTATCAATTATCATAAGGATTTTGTCAAGTTGAAATTACTGACAGACCTGTCAGTAACTTTTTACCAAAATTAGGCATTCGTGATTTCTATTTGACAAGAACGCATTGTTTCAAGTGCTGCCAAATGTTTTTCAGGTGAAACTCCAGCACAGCAAGAAGCATCAACACTTATTTTTACTTCTGGCGCATAGGCTTTGATTAGCAAGGCATTGGAAACAACACAAATATCCGTACAAATTCCGACAAGTTCAACTTCATCATAATTTTCATCTCGAATAAATTCTGCCAATGTTCTTGAACCAAAAGTTGTTTTTTCAAAAATTTTAGCAAAGCCAACTTGAGCTTCTTTACGAATTTCCCAACCAAAAGTACCATTTTGACAATGAATAACTGGCAGATTTTTGCCTTCTTGTGTCGTTAAATAATCTTCAAAATGGGTGTCTTGGGTTGCTAGACGATTTTCTTTAGAATATTGAGAGAGTTTTTCAATAACATTTGGGATAATGGCTTGTGCTTCTTTTGTGCCCAAACTTCCATCAATAAAATCATTTTGAAAATCAACTAAAACAAGTGCTTTTTTCATCATTTCTCCTTGATATTTGATCATTTTTCTTTAATTATAGCAAAAATCTAAAAAGCCTGTCAGCAAAATTTTACTGACAGACCTTTTTAAATTACTGACCAAATTCTCTGCTGTCTTTTAAGAGATGTAAACAATCTGTCAGTAAAATATGTACATAATTATTCTTTAGAAATCAACTTCATCAGGGTTTTTAGCCAAACCAGCTTTTCCATGAAGGCTATCAATAAAAGCAATATCTTCAATACTTAAATCAAAATCAAAGATTTCTGCATTTTCTTTAATTCTTGCAGGGGTTACTGATTTAGGAAGTGGTAAATATCCTTTGTGAAGAGACCAACGCAATACCACTTGAGCAATACTCTTGTTATATTTACTTGCCAAGTCTGCAAGTTCTGGAACTTCAAAGATTTTACCTGTTCCAAGTGGGCTGTAAGCCTCAGTCAAGATATTGTTGTCAACATTAAAACTTACAATTTCTTCTTGTTGATCACTTGGGTTGACCATAATTTGGTTAACTGCTGGTTTAATTTCAGCAAATTTCAACAATGGTTTTAGGTGACGTGGGTGGAAGTTTGAAACACCAATCGCACGGATTTTACCAGCTTTTACGCCTGCTTCCATGGCTTTCCAAACTGCAAGATTACGTGTTTCAAAATCAGGGCGGAATGCTTTTGGATTTGGCCAATGAATGAGGTACAAATCAACATAATCAAGTCCCAATTTTTTTAAGGATTCATCCAAGGCTTTCGCAGCGTCCTCTGTTGTTCCTACGCCCCAAAGTTTTGTTGTAACGAAAAGTTCTTCACGGGGAATTCCTGAATCAGCAATTGCTTGACCGACTGATTCTTCATTTTTATAAACTGCCGCTGTATCAATATGACGATATCCTGCTTCAAGTGCTGCTTTTACCGCATTATAAGCTTCTTCTCCGCTCGCAGATTGCCAAGTTCCAAATCCAACTTTTGGAATTTTAATGCCATTATTTAGTGTGTAAGTATCTGTTAATGTCATGATTTTTTCTCCTTAGTAATTTTTAAAATACAACAACTCGCCATCAATGAAACTATTTGGACTTTTATATTCTTTCAATTGGAAACCATAGTTCTAACTCTTCAGGATTTTCTGCTGAAATTGATTGATGTTCTTGTACTGCTCCAACAATTTCTAAATCATTTTGAGTTAAATAATTCCACATGTCTGAATAAGTCTTGTTCATTTCATAAGTTGTTGTTTCAACAACGAAATAACGAAAACCTGGAAGTGTCCATTTAGTCCAATTTTCAGGCTTTTCCTCTGAATTTTCAACTTCAACGCCTGCCAGATAGAGTCCACCATTATTCCATGGTTTAAATTGCCCTGATTCATCAGACATGGCCCCCCAAATTGTGAGTGGCTGCTTAATCAAATGAATAATTTCCTCAAAAGCGTTGGTTGCTTCTTGCCAGAGTGGTGGAATCCAAATGTCAGCTTCTTGTGCTTTACCTAAGCCTTCTTTTCCAATGATGGAGAAAGATGACTTTTCAACTTCTCTGATGTTCACTTCCCCTCCTCACTCTTGTTGACAATGATGTTTCTTGCTTTTTTAAGCAATAAGGCTTCTTTTGAAACCGTTATAAAGTCATTTTACCACTTTATAATTAAAATGAAAAAATATTTCGCTCAAAAAATGATAGAATAGAATTAGAATTTAAAATAAAGGAGGAGATACTAACAAGGCTGACTTTTATCAGCTAAGTTTTGTATCCTATATCTTATGGCTGAAGTAGAATCTTTTCAATTAGACCACACAAAAGTACTTGCCCCTTATGTCCGCTTAATCGGTAGCGAAACTGGGCCTAAAGGCGATGTTATCACTAATTTTGACGTTCGTTTTGTTCAACCTAATGCGAATGCCATTGGAATGGCCGCTTTACATACTATTGAGCATAGCATGGCTAGTTTAATTCGCGATAGAATTGATGGCATGATTGACTTTTCGCCTTTTGGATGTCAAACTGGTTTCCACATGATTATGTGGGGTGAACATAGTTCAGAAGAAATTGCTAAAGTAATTAAGTCTTCTCTAGAAGAGCTTGCAAGTGACGAATTTGGTTGGGATAATGTCCCTGGTGTTGCTGAAAAAGAATGCGGAAATTACCGTAATCACTCACTTTTCGGTGCTAAAGAATGGTCTAAGAAAATTCTTTCTGAAGGAATTTCTACTGACCCTTACGAACGTAAAGTAATTTAAAGTTTACTCTAAAAAGCTCAGTATTTTTAAATCACAAGTGCAACTTCATTTCCTTTAGTAAGGAATTTAATCGGTCAAATTTTTACTGACAGCTCTGTCAGTAACTTTTTGACTTTTATCAGTCAAATCCACTTAGAAAGGAACTGAATTCAGTAGGCACTTTGCTTACTGAAACCTAATTTATCTTATGGGAAAATATCAACTTGATAATAAAGGACAGAAATCTGTCGGAAAATTTCACGAAAAAAACTCAACGGTAGGCGGAAAAGGCATTAATACAAAGAATGCCACTCAAGCTAAAATTGAAGCCCTCCGTGCCAAAATGGAGAATAAAAAGAATGACAAAAAAGCTTAATATTGCCTATGTTGGTTTTGGTAAATCAACAAATCGCTATCATATTCCTTACGTGAAAGAACGTGAGAATATTGTGATTAAACGAATTGTCAACCGGACTTTAGGAAAACGTCCTGAACAAGCAGAATTAGAAGCAAATGGAACTTTGTTCTCCACTGACATCGCCGATATTATTAACGATGATTCAATTGATTTAGTAGTCATTGTGACTCCAGCTTTTGCTCACTATGACTATGCTAAGGAACTCCTTTCAGCTGGAAAAAATGTACTCTGTGATAAACCATTAGTCGAAACCTTGGAACAAGCTAAAGAATTGGTAGCTCTTGCCAAAGAAAAAAATCTTTTCTTCATGCCTTTCCAAAATCGACGCTTTGACAGCGACTTTTTAACTGTCAAAAAAGTGATTGAGCAAGGTTATTTGGGTGATTTGGTAGATATCACTGTCAATATGGACCACTTTAGACCAAATGATGCCAGTCAAGGTGGAAATTTTGATGGCGCTTGGTATGGTCACGGTGTCCATTTAGTGGACCAAATGGTTTCACTTTTTGGCGCTCCCAAAGAAGTTCAATATGATATTCGAGCAACAAGAGATTATGACAGTGTCGATGATTATTTTTCTGTCAATCTTCTTTATCCAAACTTGCGAGCAACTGTTGCTGCTACTGAAGTCGCTGCTCTACCACACCCAAAATGGCTTGTTTATGGTACGAGAGGAACTTTCATCAAAATGGATGTTGACCAACAAGAAAATGATTTAAAAGTTGGCATGTTCCCAGGTGATGAAGGTTTTGGGCAAGACAGTCCGGCTGATTTTGGGCAGCTTACCTATTTCAATCAAAATGGTGACCGTATTGTGAAACATATTCCGACGGTTGCTGGTGATTATGGTAGAGTTTATGATTCAGCTTATGAATCAATTATTAATGGAGCTGACAAGTTGGTTTCAGATGAACAAATTTTGGCTGTCATTAAAACCTTGGAAAATGGTTTTTCTAAATAATAATAAAAAGACTTATCAACTGATAAGTCTTTTTTTACTGACAGCCTATTTTTTCTTATTGGCTTTTTGTAATTTACTGACCAAACCTTTGAATTGACCTTCAAAAGTCAGGACATTATTGAAAATATCTTCGCCATCATTAAGCATTTTGACAGTTACCCAGCCTAAGGCTTCTGTAATTGTTGTCGCCACTGTGGCATTAATTGCTCCACCTGCAATTGTTCCCACCGCAGGAACAAATTTTAAAACATTCCCTACAAGGCTTCGACCTAAACCAACAACAACTAATTCCTTAGTGATTCCTTTTGCCAATGCTTCTGACCAAGAAGCCCCAAATATCTTATAAAGTCGCATCATCATTGTCAATTGAATCGGAACAAGCAAGACGGCATCTGAAAAGGGAATTGGTGAAAAGCCAACAATTGCCGCCGTCAAGGTAGCGAAATGAATGGTTTCATGACATTTTCTTCGCGTTTGACTGTCAACTCCAACCAAAAATTCATCAAAGAGATGGTCAAATTTCTGAGAATTGCTAGCTAAAAACTGTTCTGCTTTCGCTTTTGAAACAGTTAAAGAAGAACTGATTATTTTTGCGGAACGAGCAGGCATTTTTTTGAGCACTTGATTAAAAAACTCCTCAAAAGCTGCATTGCTTTCTTGATTTTTTTCTTTTATTTTCTTATCTGATTTTTTAAACATTATCGCTCCTTCTCTCTTGTTTTTAACTCATTATAACAAAATAGGCTCCTAATACGCGAAAAAATCAATCAATAATTTGACTGATTTTTTTTGATATCTTATTTTGCAAATTGTGAATTATAAAGGCTGGCATATAATCCATTTTCTTTAAGGAGACTTTCATGGTTTCCCATTTCCACAATATTTCCATTTTCCATAACCAAAATCTGATTGGCATCACGAATAGTTGATAAGCGGTGAGCAACAACAAAGCTTGTCCGCCCTTTTAATAAACGATTCATCGCTGATTGAATCAGGCGCTCCGTTCTTGTATCTACACTGGAGGTGGCTTCATCCAAAATCAATATTTCTGGATTTGCTAAAAAGGCACGGGCGATGGTTAATAACTGCCTTTGACCCTGAGAAATATTGCTTGCGGCTTCATTCAAAAGAGTTTGATAACCTTGAGGTAAAGTGGTGATAAATTCATCAGCATGTGCCATTTTAGCTGCTTGAATCACTTCTTCTTGTGTTGCTTCAAGACGACCATACTGTAAATTATCCATAATTGTCCCTGAGAACAACCAGGTTTCTTGTAAAACCATTGCCATCCGTCCACGTAATTGTTCACGGTCAATTTCGCGAATGTCTTTTCCCTCAAGTAAAATATTTCCCGAAGTGACATCGTAAAATCGTTCGAGCAAGTTAATCATTGTTGTTTTTCCTGCTCCTGTTGGTCCCACAATGGCAATCATTTGCCCAACTTCAACGGAAAAATTTACGTCTGTCATTAAGGATTGATTCTCATTGTAAGAAAATGCAACTTGGTCAAAATTGATGAAATCAGTCTTGTCAGTCGCTTCTAAATTACTGACAGCATTTTTTGAACTTTTGTCAGCAACTTTTTCACTGACAGGAATTCCGTCAGTCATTTCTTTTTCATCTAATACTTCAAAAATTCGTTCGGCTGACGCAACTGTAGCCTGAATAGTATTAAGCATATTCGAGATATTTGTGATTGGCTGTGCAAATTGATTGGTATATTGCAACATGGCTTGAACATCTCCGAGATTAACCGCCCCTGAAATAACTTTAAGACCACCAATTACGGCCATGGCTAAGTAATCTAAATTATTGATAAATCGCATGGTTGGATAAATCAAAGTCGATACAAATTGAGCTTTCCAAGCTGATTTATAAAAATTATCATTTCTTTTTGCAAATTCTTTTTCAGCTGAGGCTTCATGATTAAATGTTTTAATGACCGTATGCCCTGCATAATTTTCTTCAATTTGGTCATTCAATAATCCCAGATTTTTTTGTTGTTCAGCAAAGAATTTTTGCGATAAAGGTGCGACAATCCTTACCGTAATCATTGCCAAAGGAACTGTGATAAAGGCGACGAGTGCCAACTGCCAAGAAATGGTCAACATGAAATAAATAGTTCCAACAAATTGCAAAAGACTTGTGATTAGCTGAATCAAAGTTTGATTTAAAGTCCCTGAAATATTATCCATATCATTTATCATTCGACTCATGATATCCCCATGACTATGGCTATCATAATATGAAACTGGCAATTTTTTCATTTTGTTTTTAAATTCACGACGTAAAGTATAAACTGTTCGTTGCGAAATGCGTGTCATAATGCTTTGTTGCAAAATCCCAGAGATAAATGAAATCAGATAAATGACCATGACATAAAGCAAAATAGATTCGACCTTAGCCATGTCAATTTGAATTGCGGTATGATTTTTTAGACTTTTTGTTACGCCATCAAATATCACTGTGGTTGCATTTCCCAAAATTTTGGGTGCCTGAACCGACAAAATGACTGACAGCGAAGCAATTAAAATTGAAAAAAGAAGTCCCCATAAATCTCTGCGCATATATTTGAACAGTCGAATAATCGTTGGAAAGAAATTTTGAGCTCGCCGACCTTTTTGAAAACGGCCAGCCCCTTTGCCACCTCGATTGAGATAATTTCCTCTCATCATTGGTCATCACCTCCTCTGGCGGTCAAATGTGCAATTGAAACACCCATCTTGACCAAATCATCATCCGAGAGTTGAGATTGCATTGTTTCTTGATATTGCGGACATGATTTTGCCAAACTTTCATGAGTACCAAGTCCTACGGCAATTCCATTTTCTAAAACTAAGATTTGGTCAGCTGACATAACGGTTGCGATTCTTTGAGCCACAATCACCTTGATTTTATTTTTATGTTTTACCGAATGATTAATAGCTGTTCGTAATTGTCTGTCAGTAGCAAAGTCCAAGGCCGAAAATGAATCGTCAAATAGATAAATTTCTGCCTCTTTAATCAAGGTTCTAGCAATCGAAATTCTTTGTTTTTGACCACCAGAGAAATTTGCGCCATTTTGTTCGACCGCCAACTCAAGTCCACCCTGTTCACGAACGAAATCAGCAGCTTGTGCAATTTCCAAAGCTTGCCACATTTCTTCATCTGTTGCATCACTTTTCCCAAATTGAAGATTCGAGCGGACAGTTCCCGAAAAAAGTTGAGCTTTTTGTTGCGTAAAAGAAACTTTTTCATGCAAGTCATACTGTGAAATTTGGCGAATATCAGTACCATCAATTGTGACACTTCCATTTGTTGGGTCAATTAATCTGGCAATCAAATTCAAAATCGTTGATTTACCAGAACCAGTCCCCCCAATAATTGCTAAGGTCTGACCAGCTGCTACATTTACTGACAAGTCACTTAGCGCTTGTCTTTTTGCTTCATCAAATTTGAAAGACACATGATTAAGAGCTAGAGCATTGCTGACAGAATTACTTTCAGACAACTTATCATTTCCGTCAGAGGATAGCCGTTGGCACTTTAGCGCCTCTACGGATATGCTCGAATTTTCATCAGTAATTTTATCTTTAGTTTCTAAAATTTCTCGAACTCGAACAGCTGAAACCTGAGCTCGTGGCACCATGACAGCAACTGCTGATAATTGCATAAATGACATCAAAATCTGTGTGGCATAGGTCAAAAAGGCAACTAATGAACCCATTTCCATCATATTTTTACTGATAAGATGAGCGCCAAACCAAACAATTCCAATATTTGTAAAACTAAGAATAACTGTCATAATTGGCATTAACATCGCAATCGTCGTCAAAACCACTTGACTGGTATGTGTCAAATCACGGTTAGCCTCATCAAATTTATCAATTTCATATTGGTCTCGTCTAAAAGCACGAATTACCCGAACACCAGTCAAGCCTTGTTGAAAAATCAGATTAATTTTATCAACTTTTGTTTGCATTGACCGAAATCGTGGCATGGAAATAGCAATATTAATAATGACAGCCAAAGTTAAAATAGGCAAGGCAATCAAAAAAACCAGCAGTAAATCATGTGATAATTTCCAAGCCATGAAAATAGAACCAATGAGCATCATTGGCGCCATGAGCATCATTCGTAACATCGTTTGAAAGACATTTTGCAATTGAGTCACATCATTTGTTGTACGTGTAATCAAAGTTGCATCACCAAATTCCTGAAAATTGCGCTCGTCCATAAATAAAACTTTCTTAAATAAATCATGGCGTAATTTCAGTCCCAATCCTTGAGATTGTTTAGAAGCAAAATAAACATTTCCAATTGCCGAAAGCCAACTGGCCAGAGAAACGAAAAGCATGATTAGACCCATAAACCAGATATATTTCATATCAGATTGACCAATGCCTTTATTGATAATATCCGCTGTAATCGTTGGAAGCCAAAGATTAGTCACAACTTGAATAACTAACAAAAAAAGTGCCCAAAATACAGGCCAAAAATTTAAATATCTCCTTCCAATCGTTAGCATAATTTCCTCTTTTCTCCAGAAACTACTCTTAGTAGTTTTTCTTTATTTTTCTTAGTTTGCATTCAAATATTATAGCACTTTTAACAGAAAAGTTACTGACAGAATGATTAATTTAGTAAATAATTTTACCAAATATTTTAATCATTCTGTCAGTAACTTTTTAATGAATTTCGACCGCTGGATAGGCCTCAACATAGCTCTCTCCTTGACTTCCTAGATAAGTGACTTTTCTTTCTGAAAAATCAGCTTCATAAGAAATCACACCAGCTTCCCAAGTGGCACTCAAGAATTCCGGAAAAGTCGTTTGTCCAGCTTGGTCAGCCCGCAAGGCCTTAATCAAAGCTTCTTGGTCAAAAACTGGCACCTCATGAAAACCACTCACTATTGGTGAATTGGTCACGCTAATTACGCCAGCACTAGTCCAAAACGTGCTTTGTCCGGCAGGAAGGGTCCAAACATTTTTTAAAACTCCAGCTTCTCGCATACATTCAGCCAAGTATGGAAAACCACCTACTTTTGGACGAATTTTCTCTGCTTTTTTCATGGCGCCTTGCACAAGTTCAATTGCATTCATCTTTTGACCTCATCTTCATTTATTTTGATGATTAATTATAACAAAAATTTTAAGAAAAAAATTACTGACGGAGGACTGAAATTTTCGTCAGTAACTTTTTTATCCCCAACTTCAATCCCCCTCTTGGTCGCATTGAACTGACAGAATTAATCAGCATTCATATTTTTTCATAAATAATGGAATTTCTTCAATCAATCGACTTGGCAAGACCACATATGATTTCCGAGCTAAGACGCTTGCAATTAAACTATGCAAGTAAGTTGCAGCAGCAACGACTTCCTCTGTTTCTCCATGAAACTGCGCTAAAAAGCCACCAACCATCCCGGCTAAAGTGTCCCCCATTCCCCCAGTTGCCTGAGCCGGACTCCCTATTTTCAAGATAAATGACTCCTGATTTGGCGCAAAAATTCGTGTTTCTGAAGATTTAGCAACGACAATCGTTCCGAGTTGATTAACAAAATCTTGAACTTCTTCTTTGGTTTGTTGACCAATTTTCAAACCAGAAAGTCGTTCCAATTCCATTTCATGAGGTGTAAACACCGTATTTTCAGGAAATGGTAAGTCTAAATGCTCTCTAGCAAAAAGGGTCAGTGCCGAACCATCAATGACTAACTTTTGATTTTCTGTCAGTAAATTCAAAACTTCCGTCAGTAAATCTAGTCTTTCTAAGCCCAATCCTGGACCAATAACAATAACATCAGCAGCTTTTGCTACTTCTCTTAGCTTTATCAAATCATCAAAATCTAAAGTCAATGCTTCTGGAAGTCTTGCCTGTAAAGCACTATGATTTTCTTTAGCCAGTGCCACAGAAACTAAGCCAGCACCTGAATAAACTGCACTTGTCGTCGCCAAAATAGCCGCACCACCATATTGACGATTACCGCCAATCACTAATAAGCGACCATAAGTTCCTTTGTAAGAAGCTTTTTTACGTTTTTTAATTACTTTTGCTAAAATTTCATCAGTCAGTTCAATCATAATGCTATTTTACCGCATTTCATACCGATTTCCAATATCCAATATCGATATTTAAAAGCCTTATCGCTCGCTGAATTTAAAATTTACTATTTTTCAATACTCTTTCCCCTATTTCTGCTCACATCATGTTAAAATTAAAGCATGACAAAATCAGCTAAAACATTTGACGTTATCGTTGTTGGCGCAGGCCCTTCTGGAATGATGGCTGCCATCTCAGCCGCGCAAAACGGAGCAAAAGTTGCTCTTATTGATAAAAATAAAAAAGTCGGAAAAAAATTATTAATGACAGGTGGCGGACGCTGTAATGTGACAAATGCCCGTTCTGTTGACGAAATATTAACAAATGTTCCTGGAAATGGTCGTTTTCTTCATTCAGCCTTTTCTCAATTTTCAAACCTTGATATTATCGAATTTTTTGAAAGCAATGGAGTTAAATTAAAAGAAGAAGACCACGGGCGCATGTTCCCTATAACCGACAAATCAAAAACAATTGTTGATGCCCTCTTTAATAAAATTTTGAGTCTCCATGTTTCTTATTTCCCAAGCCAAGCAGTGGATAAGCTCCTCATTGAAAACGGAGCGGTAATTGGTCTTGAAACGGATAGTGAGAGCTTTTTAAGCCCTACAATTATCCTCTCAACAGGCGGACGCGCTTATCCTTCCACAGGTTCAACTGGTGATGGCTATCGTTTAGCACGCTCAGCAGGGCATAGTATTTCACAACTTTATGCCACTGAATCTGCCCTGATTTCTGACGAACCATTCATTTTAGACAAAAGTCTTCAAGGCATTTCCCTACGCGAAATCAAACTCTCAGTACTCAATTCTAAGGGAAAAGCAATCATCTCTCATCAGCATGATTTATTATTTACGCATTTCGGAATTTCTGGTCCAGCTGCTCTGCGTTGTTCAAGTTTCATTAACCAACTTCTTGCTAAAGGTGAAAAAATGGTCACAGTCAGCTTAGACCAATTCCCCGAAAAAAAGTTGGGCTCTTTGAAAAATGAACTGACTAGCCTTTCCAAAACAGATAAATCAATTAAAAATGCCTTCTCAGGATTGACCCAAGAACGTATGCTCCTATTTATCCTTGAAAAAGCTGGAATTGACCCTAGTCTTTCTGCCAAGACGCTATCTGAACAGCAAATTGATAAAATCGCAAGTCTTTTCAAAAATTGGCAAATCACAATTAGCAAAACTTTACCAATTGAGAAATCTTTTGTAACCGGTGGCGGTGTTTCTCTCAAAGAAATCAATCCAAAAAGTATGGAAAGTAAACAAACCCAAGGTTTATTCATGACCGGTGAACTTTTAGATATTAATGGATACACTGGCGGTTATAATATTACCTGCGCCTTTGTGACAGGTTTTGTTGCTGGAAAACACGCTGCTCAAATCGCATCTTATTTTCAACAATAAGTCAGCCCTAGCTCAGACTTGCACATTCTTTATAGAAATGGTACTATATTAAAGTACTGTTTTGCGGTGGTGGCGGAATTGGCAGACGCGCAGGATTAAGGATCCTGTCGGGAATTTTCTTGGTGCGGGTTCAAGTCCCGCCCACCGCACTAATAGGAACTCGGCTAAGGCTGAGTTTTTTTATTGTCTTTTTTTAGAAAATAAATAAAAAGTACCAACACTGGTACTTTTAAAATTCCTCATAATGTTCAAAAAGGACTTCTAAATCTGCTATTTCACTTAACAAAGTTTGGCCAACATTTGTATCCTTGACTCGTTTTCTTTGGTCAACTTCGGCTACCAGGCGTTTCAGGCTAATAATATCCGTCCCTTTTTCAACTGCTTCTTTAACGGTTGAAAAGGGTTGATGCGCAACCAGTTGAATGCCAAAACTATTATAAAGAAGAGTATACCCTGCAATTCCTGTTTCCTTTTGATAAGCTTTTGCAAAACCACCATCTATCACAATCAACTTTCCATCTGCCTTGATTGGATTTTCACCATTTTTTTCTTTGATAGGAGTGTGGCCATTCACCAAATGTCCCTCTTCATCTAAACCAAAGTTTTCTAAAATTTTCCTGATAATTTCAGCTTCCTCACGCAATTGATAATAAGGATTTTTCTTTTCCACATGCGTATTCTTATCCTTGATATAATAGCGTTCAAAGGTTGTCATTGCCGTTTTACCAAATAATGAAGAGCATTCTCCCACCCAAAGATACCACATCAAATCTGTAGCTAAATCCGTCGAGTTTTCTGGATGAGCGAGACATTTTCTAACCTCTTGGTCAAAGAAATCAAGCAAATCACGGCCAGCATGAGCCTCTTTGTTAACCGTAAATGATTTAAAATCACCATTTTCATGTAAGGGAAGACAGCCATGAATCAACAAGTTTCCATTGTAAGAAAGATACATGGCTCCCTTCTCTTGTAAAAATTCAACATGACGTTTAAGTTTATCAGAACTTCTAAAATTATTTAATAAATGACTGATTATTTTTTCTTCTTCAGCGGTCAAACTTTCAGGCTGCTCAGGATTTACTGTGGGCGCTTGAAAATCAGTTAATTCATAAACTTCAGTTCCCAATTTTATTGTTTTTTCGGAAAAATCAATGAAATGAAGGACGTCACGATGTTCAAGTTGAAAATCAGGTCGGCGTTTTATCAACTGACTCTCTAACTTAAATTGTAAAATGGCTGTGGCTTCTTGTAATTTATTAAGGAGTGCCTTTTCATCATCTGACAAACGAACCCCGTCGACCAAACGTGGTTGAAAAGCCTCACTTGGCTCATAATAACGTTCAGCATACTCTAAAATCATCCGTAAATTAATCCCATAAGATTCTTCAAGAATATCGAGATTTCCATAGCGGGCACAGATTCTAATTACATTCATCATGGCTAAAGGTGAACCACTAAAAGCTGCCATCCATACAATATCATGATTGCCCCATTGAACATCAACTGAGGGCATTTTTATTAAGCGGTCAATGATTTTATCTGGATAAGGTCCTCGATCATAAATATCTCCCACCACATGAAGGTGGTCAACCGTCAATCTGCGAATCGTATCTGCAAGTGCAACAATTAAACGAGTAAATTCACCCAAATTTTGCAATTGTGAAAGGATTGAATCAAAATAATCTCTTTTATCAGTCGTCGAATCCACTTCATTGATTAACTCTTCTAAGATATATCGAAATTTTTCTGGAAAAGCTTTTCGGACTTTTGAACGAGTATATTTTTGACCGACAAATTTTACAGTCTTTAAAAGATAAACTAAATTGATTCGACAATAGTTCTCAAATTCTTCTGTCTCTTTTAATTGACACTCAGAATCTAGTTTTTCTTGTGGATAATAAATCAAGGTTGCAAGTGATGATATTTCTGTTGCAGAAAATCCTGGAAAACAATCTCTAAGTTTTTCTTTGATACTGCCAGAACCATTTCTCAAAACATGATTAAAAGCATCATATTCACCATGCACATCACTCATAAAATGCTCTGTTGCTTTTGGTAGTTCACAAATAGCACTCAAATTAATAATTTCTGTCAGTACTGCTTCCTTTGACGAAAACTGTTTTTTTAGTAATTGATAATATTTTTTATCCATAATAAAAGTAAATGAGGTTTCGATCCCTCATTCACACTCTGCTTTCTATCTAAAAAAGTCGGGAATTATTAGACTTATTCTTGCATTTTATCATATAGAAAGCAGATAGTAAAGCGCTCACATTTGTAATTAATCATTATTTCTGTCAGTAAAATTTTTACTGACAAAAAAATCTGTCAGTAATGACAGACTATTTTTTGATTTTAATAAATAATACTTTAAGATAATTTCCTTCTGGAAAGCTGTCAGCAATATGAAAATCAGCTGGTAATTTTTCTTCTTGGAAAACGGTAAATTTTACTCCCTTATTTTTGAGCGCTTCTTCAATCATTTGACGGAATTTTTTATCAGAAACATTTGCTGCATTTGTTGATGCAATTAATGTCCCATTATTTTCTAAAATTTCAACAGCTTCTTTAACAAGGTCGCCATAATTTTTAGCTACTGAGAATGTTTTTTTACCATTTCTGGCAAATGAAGGAGGGTCGAGGACAATCATGTCATAAGTCAATTCTTTTTTCTTAGCATAATTAAAATAACCAAAAACATCCATCACATAGATTTTTTGACTCTCTGGTTCAATTCCATTGACCAAAAATTGTTCTCTCGTTTTATCAAGCGAACGTTTCGCCAAATCGACTGACGTTGTTTGACTGCTTCCTCCAAAAGCTGCTGCAACTGAAAAAGCGCCTGTATAACTAAACATATTTAGTAAAGTTTTACCAGTTGAAAGACCGCCCACAAGTGCCCCGCGAACATTTTTTTGGTCAAGAAAAATTCCTGTCATTAATCCTTCATTTAGATAAGTCGCATAAGTCACGCCATTTTCCATGACCAACAAAGGTTCAGCCGCTTCTTGGCCAAAAATATGTTGACTTTCTAAAGCAGCCTCAGAAAAACGAAGTTTTTCATAAGCCCCTTTAATATCTGGGAACACGACTTGAAAAGCTTTAATAATCGCTTTTTTTTGACTATATATAAATTGATTGTACCAAGAAAAGACTGCAAAACCATTATAAAAATCAATGGTTAAGCCGCCTAATCCATCCCCTTCACCATTAAAAAGACGAAAGGCGTTCGTCAATTCATCTTGATAGAAGTTGGCCCGTAAAGCGCGTGCATTGACAAATTTTTCAACATAAAAATGATGGTCAATTTTTACTGACGAAGAATCTAAAAGCCAACCCACTCCTTTATTTTGTTTTGAAAGATAACCTGTTCCAAGCGCTTGCCCTTTTTCATCAAAAAATTGTGCAAAATCATCCTCTAAGAAGGGTGAATTTAAATCTTCTGCCACCAAAAGTGGATAACCAGCCCGCAATTTCTTTGCTGCTTTTGTCCGTACTGTAATTTTTTTCATGCTTTAATTATAACAAAAAAGTACTTTCTTTTTCTTTTAAAAACCAAAATAACCACCAGATAGACGATCCAGTAGTTATATAATCAAAAACATATTTTTAAGTCCGACGAACATTTTTCAAAGCTAAAACATTCAAAAGATAGAGCAGAGCCGCAAAAAGGAGCATAACGAGCAAATCAAACCAGATTCCAGAGAAGCCTACTCCTCTTTTAACTACCTCTTGCATGGCAGAAATTCCATAATAAACCGGAATACAATGAGCGATTGCTTGAAGAATGACAGGCATCGTATCCACAGGAATCAAACCAGAAAACAAAAATTGGGGAACAATCGCTAAAGGAATCATCTGTACAAATTGAAATTCTGTTTTTGCTAATGTGGATAAAAGTAATCCAAACAATAAAGCGATGATGGCGATAAAGAAATTAATGACAAAGACCCAACCAATATTCCCGTTATGATGAACCCCTAAAATCCAATAAGTAAAAACAACCATGAGTGCTGTTTGAATCATTGCAAGAATTCCATAACTCAAAGTATAGCCCGTCACGATTTCAGTTCGTTTCACAGGAGTGACTAACATTCTCCCCAGCGTCCCTGAGGTTCGCTCGTTCACTAATGAAATACCTGAAATTAGAAGCACCAAGAAGAAAGCAAAGGCTCCAACTAAAATCGGTGCTAAATCATCAAAAGTAGCATTTGTACTACTAGGATCTCCGTACAAATAGTGGCTCGTTACTTTATACTGCTTTGTATCAACCCTGAAATTTGTTGAAAAACTTTGACCTGATGTTTGAGGTAACTTACTTATCAAATCTTGCAGAGCCTGCTTAGTCTCCTCTTTAGTTGCCTTAACTTGGCTTTCTTGAATGACTTGTGTTAAAAGTAGCTTAATCGCAGAACTTGTTCCATTTGACTGATTAGCATAACTAACATCAATATTTTTTCCCGAAATACTAACAATTGCACTCAAATCTTTCTCATTCATTGTTGAGCGATTATTTTCAGAAACACTAATCACTTTCAGATGTGCTTTATCATTTGGCATATCCTTCAAAGCTCTTGTTAATTCTGTATTATCAGACTTCAAACCCACTCTGTAAGCAGTATTTGACGGTACTTGAAAGAGAAAGTACATGAGCGTCAAAATAAAGATTGGAGCTAAAAACATCATTGCCAGCGTCCTAGGGTCACCACGCCGTTGAAGCATAATTCGTTTAAAGATAGCAAGTGTTCTCATTTCGCTGCCCCCTTATTTTCTAACTCTAAATTTTTTCCCGCAACAATAAAGGCTTCCTCAACCGAGTCAACTTGATACTTTCCCTTAATTTCATTTGGCGAACCTTCTGCTATAAATTTACCATTTCTAAGCATCAGTACGATATCACAACGTTCAGCTTCATCCATGACATGTGTCGTAATCAAAATTGTTTTCCCTTGATTTGCTTGATTTCGCAGCTCTTCCCAAATTTCTTGACGTAATTCTGGATCAATCCCAACAGTTGGTTCATCTAAAAGTAAAATCGGAGCATCCGTTTGCAGAGCAATAGCGAGTGATAAGCGCCTTTGCATTCCTCCTGAATAATTGGAAATTGATTGATTTAACTGCTTAGTCAGATTTACTGTAGCAGCTGCCTTATCCAGTTTGCCTTGTAAATCCTTTTTTTTGATTCCTTGCAAAGAACCAAAAAATTCTAAATTTTGTTTGCCGGTCAATTCCTTAAATAAAGCGTCTTCTTGCGCCATATAGCCTAATTTCCCTAATACTTCTCTGTCAGGAATTTTTCTTTCAAGAACCTCAACATTGCCAGAATCCAATTTTTGCATTCCAACAATGGCTTTGATAAAGGTTGACTTCCCAGCTCCAGAAGGTCCAATTAAACAAATAATTTTTCCACTTTCAAATTCATAGGATAAATGGTCTAATATTGCCTTATCGCCAAATTTCACACTAATATCATTAATAGCAATCAGTGATTTCATATTATTCTCCTTTAATGGCATAAACTTTCTTTAGATTTAATGTTAAACTAATTGTAACACTTCATTTTTGAACCTCAAATCATTTTACCCTTTAGAAACTGCATATAAAAGTTATTTTGTAGTATAATGATAAGAACTTTAAGTTTTGAGAAACTTAGCACAAATCACTTATATCTTTATAAAGGAGTTCATATGGCCTGTACAACATTTCTCGTCGGTAAAAAAGCCTCATTAGATGGCACAACTTTAATTGCACGAAACGAAGATGGTGGAGATAAACCTAATCCCCAACGTTTTGTTGTCATCAACCCTGAAAATCAACCCAAGCACTATCGCTCTATCGCCACAGCTTGTGAATTTGACTTACCAGAAAATCCTCTGTCATATACTTCCACACCTGACGCGGATTCAACCTATGGTATTTGGGCAGCGGCTGGAATTAATAGTGAGAATGTTACCATGACTGCGACAGAAACCTCAACAACAAATAGTCGTATTTTGGGATTGGACCCTTATGTTGAAAGTGGCCTTGGTGAAGAAGACTTCACAACAATTACCCTCCCTTATATCCAGAGTGCGCGTGAGGGTGTTGAACGGATGGGACAACTCTTAGAAAAATATGGAACCTATGAATCAAATGGGATGGCTTTTTCTGATAAAGATGAAATTTGGTGGTTAGAAACACTAGGTGGACATCAATGGGCAGCTATTCGTATCCCCGACGACGCTTATGTTATTGCTCCTAATCGTCTTAATATCGATTGGTATGATTTTGAAAGTTCTGACACGATTTATTCAACTGGTTTGAAAGAATTTATTGATAAGAACAAGCTTAATCCAGACTTTGATGGTTATAACCTTCGTCATATTTTTGGTTCAAGTACCATTAAAGACACGCGCTACAACAATCCACGCGCTTGGTATGTGCAAAACTATTTTTCTCCAGAAACCACAGGAAATGATGATCCATTTAACCAAGAGTTACCTTTCATCTGCCATGCCAATCGCAAAATTTCCATTGAAGAAATTAAGTTTGTCATGTCAAGTCATTATGAAAATACAGCTTATGACCCTTACAGTACAACTTCAAGTGTCGCAGAACAAAAATTGATTCGACCAATTGGACTCAATCGTAATTTGGAACTTCATGTTTTACAAATTCGAGATAATATAGACAAGGAGCTTGCTGGCATTCATTGGCTTGCTTTTGGACCTAACAGTTTCAATAGCCTTGTTCCATTTTATGCTAGAGTAAGTGATACCCCTACTTGTTATCGCGATACAAAAGCCGACTTTGACCCAACCAAAATGTATTGGTTGACTACAATGACCGCTGTCCTAGGAGACAGTAATTTCCAAGGCTATGTCGATAAAAGAGACAATTTTGACCTAAACACAATGGCAAAATTAAGAGCCTTACAAAACGAAACCGACAAAGGAAGTGACCAATCACTTGAAGCAGTGAACGAAAAACTTGCACAGATTGCTCTGACTGCTCAAACTGAACTTCTTGGTAAAATGGTTATTTCTGGTTCTAATCACATGAAACTTCGCTTTGATTTTAATGATTAAAAAATACGGATGGTTATCCGTATTTTTTAGATACTATCAATGAAGCGTCAACATTCATTGATAAAGTAGTCCAGCAATTACAGCACCAACAATTGGACCAGTTGCGGGAATCCAAGCATAGCTCCAGTCGGAAGTTCCTTTATTTTTGATTGGTAAAAGTGCGTGCATTATTCTCGGACCTAGGTCACGTGCTGGATTCATCGCGTAGCCAGTTGTTGGTCCTAAAGAAAAACCAACTGCCATAATAAGAAAACCGACAATAATTGGACCAAAACCACCTTCCAGACGATAATGGCCCATTGCCATAATCAGTATCATGAGTAGCGCCCCATCAAAAGCTTCCCCTAAAAAATCGGACCAAGAATGACGAATAGCGGGTGCTGTGGCAAAACTTGCCAAGATTAGAGAAGAATCTTTTGTTTCTTCCCAATGAGGATAATAATGTAACCAAACGGCGACAGCACCTAACATAGCACCTAAAAATTCGGCTACAATAAAAGCAAATGCTAAGCCAATCTTTATTTTCCCTAAGACAAGAAAACCAATGACCAAGGCTGGATTGAGATAAGCGGGCGAAAAGAAGCCAACTACCCAGACGGCGACAGCAACGGCTAAGCCCCAACCAATTGCAATAGTCACTCAACCTGCATTTTCCGATTTTGTTTTACCTAAAACATTTGCTGCGACACCCGCATTTCCTAATAATACAAGGATGAAAGTGCCCAGAAATTCTCCCAATATTTGTAATGTCATTGCTTTACCTTATTTTTCTATCAGCATTTTTTCTAACTGCTCTTTTATTGCTTCAAAAGTTGCTCCTGCTTCTAAGAGAGCACTCGCTGTATAAGCTCCCTCAATGAGCGGGACATTAAAAATGGTTAATTCTTTGTCTGTCATTTCAGAAACCAAATCCAAATTCATTCGAGCACTTCCTAAATCAAAAAATGTTAAGAGATTGTCTGCCTCATTTTCCTCAACTGCTGCCATTACTCGGTCAAATGAGGTGCCTATTTCGCCATTTTCTAAACCACCTATAGCGGTTAGCGAAATATTTTTAGCGACTTCACGAATTAATTTTTTTAGTCCTGAGGCAATCTCAGGGGAATGAGAAACAATTACAATTCCATAAGTCATGCTACTACCTCCAAAAGTGTTTCAAATAAATAAGCACTTGATTGTGTTCCAGGGTCAATGTGCCCAATTGAGCGTTCCCCAAGATAAGAAGCTCGTCCTTTTGTAGCTAAAAGTTCTGCACTTGCTTTAACAACTTTTTCTAAATTATCTTTGGAAGCTGAATCAGTTTGTAAGTCATTTAAAAATGCTGACCAGATATCAACCATCGTTTTTTCACCGACTTGAGCTTTTCCTCTTTTTTGAATAGCTTCTAGTCCAGCATAAATTAATTCACTTGTATCCAAAGTTTTTGCGGCAGTCATACTCATGGCTAGAAAGGCTGAACCATACAAAGGACCAGAAGCTCCTCCTACTTTTGACATTAGGGTCATGGCCACTTTCTTAAAGATTTCTGAGACACTTTCAAAGTTTGAACCTTCCAATGCTTTCATTGTTTCAGACATCCCACGAGCCATATTTGCACCATGGTCCCCGTCACCAATCGGTCCGTCTAGTTCGCTTAGATAAGCTTTATTTTCTTGTATTTTTTCGTTGAATTTTCCTAACCATTCAATTGTTGTATCTATTGTTAACATTCTCTCTCCTTATCCCCAAGAAATAGTTTTCACATCTTCATTAAGATTTTTGAGCCATTGGTCATCTTCCAACTTAATCATTGTAAGTGACAAGCCTGCCATATCAATTGAAGTCATATAATTTCCAACTTTTTTAAAAAGAATTTCTATATTTTCTTCTGTCAGTAATTTTGCAACATCATTCATAAAAATGAATTGCTCCATTAGTGGCGTCGCTCCCATACCATTTACAAGAATTCCATATTTTTGACCAGCTTCAAATTTGAATTCTTCTTTCAACTTTCCAACCAGTTCTGTTGCTAACTCATAAGAAGTTTTCATTTTTTCCCGACGGTATCCTGGTTCACTATGAATTCCTACGCCATATTCAATTTCATTATCATCAAGAAGAAAACCAGGTTTTCCAACTTCTGGAACTGTTGCAGCTGACAAAGCTAAGCCAATAGTCTTGATATTCTTGACGACCTTATCAGCCAAATCTTTGATTTCATCTAAAGAAGCCCCTTGATGGGCAGCTGCGCCTAATATTTTATGAACAAGAACTGTTCCAGCAACTCCTCGTCTTCCTTGAGTATAGAGCGAATTTTCAACGGCAATATCATCGTCAACAATAATTTGCTCAACCTTAATCTCTTCCATCTCAGCCATTTCTCGTGCCATTTCAAAATTCATCACATCACCTGAATAATTTTTGATAATTAAGAGTACTCCAGCACCTTCGTCAGCAGATTTGATTGCCTCATAAATTTGATCAGGCGTTGGTGATGTGAAAATAGCTCCACAAACAGCTGCTGACAGCATTCCTTCCCCAACAAAGCCAGCATGAGCCGGTTCGTGTCCAGAACCCCCGCCTGATACTAAGGCAACTTTTCCACTTTTAGGACTTTTACGTTGAATAATTTCAAAATCTGAAACTTTTTCAATCAAATCCCCGTAAGCATAGATTAATCCGGCTAACATTTCTGAGACTACATCTTGTGGTTGATTAATAATTTTTTTCATCGCTCATCCTCCTGAGTTTCTTATGTTATACTTAGTATAAAATATAAAGTCCATAAAAATAAGGGACAAATCGCAAAATGTGTCCGCTTTCTTTTAAAATATGAAAAAATCAATCATTACACAAAAAATTATTGCTAAAGCTTTTAAAGACCTGATGCAAAGTAATGCTTATCACCAGATTTCTGTCAGTGATATTATGCAAACTGCAAAAATTAGAAGGCAAACTTTTTATAATTATTTTCAGAACCAAGAAGAGCTTTTATCTTGGATTTTTGAGAATGATTTTGCCGAATTAATTAATGATAATCTGGATTATTATGGCTGGCAAAATGAACTCTTACTCTTATTACGCTACTTAGATGAAAATCAAATTTTTTATCAAAAAATATTTGTTATAGATAAAAATTTTGAACACTTTTTCCTTATTCAATGGGAAAACTTGCTTGATAAGGTTATTTTCGACCAAAAAAAAAAGTCTGACTATCATTGGTCAGACTTAGAAAAATCATTTATATGTCGTTATAATGCTGCAGCAATTTGTGCAATAACTCAAGAATCAATCATTAGAGGAAATTCTTTAGAAAAGCTTTATTCTCAGATTGTAAATCTTTTACTTGCTCAAATTAAAATTTTTGAAAGCTGATTACCATGCAAAAGCTCCCGTTGGAGCATTCAGATAGTCCAACCATTTAGGATCTTTAACAGAACAAAGTGTTAATGAAATTCCTGACATATCACAACTTGTCATTAGGTTCCCAACTTTGCAAAACTTAATAGATAAGCCTTCAAGTTCTAAAAGGCGCATCACATCATATTGAAAACTGTAAAGTTCCATTAATGTTGTTGAACCCAAACCATTTACAAGCAAAATATAATTTTTATTTGCTTTTTTTTGCCAGTTAATTTCTGCTTTTAACTTATTTACTAATTCTACGGCAATACGCTCTGAGTCTTCAAATTTTTCAACACGATAACCGGGTTCTCCGTGTATTCCAATTCCAAAAGAAACTTCATCTTCAGTTAGAACAAATGAAGTCTTTTGATGAGGAAAATGAACGGGTGCTAAGGCAACGCCCAAAGTATAAATTTCTGGGGAGAGTGACAGAGCCAATTGTTCAATTTCATCAATACTCCCGCCTTCTTTAGCAAAAGCACCGAGAATTTTATGAAGTAAAATTGTTCCAGCAACCCCTCGATGTCTTTTATGAAAATTGTAAGCATTTACCGAAATATCATCATGACTGACAATATACCTTACATCAATTCCTTCATTTCTCGCTTCTTTTATTGCCTCATTAAATTCCTTTAAGTCAGCTTCAAAGTTTTTAATAATCACAAAAACGCCTTTGCCTGAGTTAACTTGGCGAATAGCTTTTAAAATATTTTTAGACTTTGGTGGTATAAATAGGGGACCAGTCACAGCTGCCGCAAGCATTCCAGAACCAACGTAACCTACATGGGCCGGTTCATGACCACTTCCTCCACCTGAAATAATTGGAACTGTTTTTTCATTATATGTATTATCATAGAGAATTCCAGTTTCTGGTAGATAAGTCAACTGAGGGTAAGTCAAATCAATCCCTTTTAACATTTCCTCTGGAATTTCATTTGTTGAAGTATAGAATTTCATATAACCAAATTATAGCACAGATACAAAAAGAGCTTGATTTAAAAAATCAAACTCTTTTTATTTATTAGCTTTTAGATTATTTTTCAGTCAAAGCTGCAAGTCCTGGAAGTACTTTACCTTCGAGGAGTTCCATTGAAGCTCCACCACCAGTTGAAATCCATGAGAATTTATCTGCATAACCAAGGTTGATTGCTGCTGCTGCTGAGTCACCACCACCGATGATTGATTTAACACCTGGTTGTTTAACGATAGCTTCCATCAATCCAACAGTACCTGCTTGGAAATCTGGGTTTTCAAATACACCAACTGGACCATTCCAAACAACTGTTTTAGCACCTTCAAGTTGTGTGTTGTAGTCAGCAATTGTCTTGCTTGCTACGTCAAGTCCCATGAAGCCTGCAGGAATATTTTGGTCAGCAGTTTCTTTAACTTCTGTGTAACCAGCAAATGCGTTAGCAACTTTGTGGTC
Source organism: Lactococcus sp. KTH0-1S (assembly GCF_052544945.1). Taxonomy (NCBI): domain Bacteria; kingdom Bacillati; phylum Bacillota; class Bacilli; order Lactobacillales; family Streptococcaceae; genus Lactococcus; species Lactococcus sp. KTH0-1S. The sequence continues at coordinate 237,455 of NZ_CP195165.1, read as the reverse complement.
AAGTGGCAAAATCAATTTTCCAGCTGCTTTTTCAAGCAATTCTTTAGCAAGATCAAGTTTGTCATCTTCAACGAGTGAAGTTCCGATTTCGTAACCTTGAGCTTTCAAGAATGTGTAAGCCATCCCACCACCGATGATAACTTTATCAGCTTTTGAAAGAAGGTTTTCGATAACACCGATTTTATCTGAAACTTTTGAACCACCAAGGATTGCTACGAATGGACGTTCTGGAGCTTCAACTGCTTCTTGGATATAAGCAATTTCGTTTTCAAGAAGGAAACCAGCAACGGCTTTATCAACGTTTGCTGAGATACCAACGTTTGATGCGTGAGCACGGTGTGCTGTACCAAATGCGTCATTAACGAAGATTCCGTCGCCAAGTGAAGCCCAGTATTTACCAAGTTCTGGGTCGTTTTTAGATTCTTTTTTACCGTCGATGTCTTCAAAACGAGTGTTTTCAACGAGAAGGATTTCTCCATCTTTAAGTTCGTTGATTGCTGCTTCAAGTTCTGCTCCACGAGTAGTTCCTGGGAAAACAACATCTTGACCAAGTTTTTCAGAAAGAGCTTTAGCTACTGGTGCAAGTGATTTACCAGCTTTGTCAGCTTCTTCTTTAACACGTCCCAAGTGAGAGAAGAGGACTGCACGTCCACCTTGTTCAAGGATGTATTTAATTGTTGGAAGCGCAGCAGTGATACGGTTATCATTTGTGATTACGCCATCTTTAATTGGAACATTAAAGTCAACACGTACGAGGACTTTTTTGCCTTTAAGTTCAACGTCTTTTACAGTCAATTTTGCCATTTGGAAAAATTCTCCTTATAAGATATTTTTGTTGAGATTGAAAAAGCACCATGCTGATTCAATTCAAATCGATAGGTTAATTATATCACAAATTCGAATAATTTGGCTTTGAGAATTTTACTTTTAGCTTGTAAAGGGTTACTTTTAAAAGATTTTTACTGACAGATTTTTTATTTTTTTAAAATGAATTTAAAAAGGGCTGTCAGTAATATATTTTTGAATTCCATAAGCGACACCATCTTCTGTATTGCTTTTCGTAATCACTTTTCCTATTTTTTTTAAGTCATCAGAAGCATTTGCCATGACAATTGGTAACCCAACAGCTTTTAACATACTTAAATCATTTTCATTATCGCCAAATGCTGCAAGTTCGCTTTGCTCTAACTGTTCTCTTTGGGCAATAAATTGGACTGCTTTAGCTTTTTGAGCTTCAAGATGTGTAATCTCAAGATACGTTTCCCAAGTTTTTTGAATGATTATATCAGGAAAATTTAGCTTTTCTAAATGTTTTTTAATTTCTTCTAACTTACTTTCATTTGGTGTAATCAAAAGAATTTTAAATATTTCTAGTCTTGGTCGCTCAGTTATCAATGCTTCCAAATCTACTAACTTAGGAACCTGTGGAGTAAATTGCATTTCTTGTTCGATGTCTTTATCAATCTTTTCAACGTACCAATCGCTTAAACTGTACAGGGATAGATTTATTTCAGGATAATCTTTTTTGATTGTCTTAATCAATTCTTGAGCGCTAGCATGAACCATTGGATTTGCTTTAATGACTTCTTTTTTAGCAAAAATAAGCCCACCATTAAATGCAACTTGTGAGCTTTTTAAATTCAATTGATTAATTAGTCTCTCCATCGCTTGAGGCGCTCTTGCTGAAACCAAAGAAAACGGAAGATTAGAGTTTTCAATCACTTCTTGAGTCTTTTTGGAAATTTTACCTTGGTCATCAAGTAAAGTCCCGTCTAGGTCAGAAAAAATATGTTTAATCTTAGTCATCTTATCCCCCTCTATCCTCTATTTTAACAAAATTTACTGACAGATAAAGTAACTTTTAAAGACGAAATTTATAAAGAGGAAAAAATTATTATATTTTCTTTTTTCTGTTATCAATAATATCAGGATAGAGTTTTCGCAATTTTCTCGCTGACAATAGTGCAAAAATAGCAGCTAAAACTTGTAAGATAAGCGTCACCAATCCCAATAAGACCCCTACCGCTAACTCCAAAAGATTATGCGCCTGATTTGCTAAAATAATCAAAACAACACCAATCACGCTCAAAACATTAAGACTATATACTAAAATCGAAGCAATACTTTTTATTTTTAATTTATGATTTTGGGTATGAAGAGCAATCGCATAAATTAAAATAATTAAACCAAAACCTAAAGTTAAATATTGGTCTGTAATAATTTTTGTTATTTGTAGCAAAAAAATGATGAATACAGCGATAATCCAGATTCCTAACAATCCATTGTATTTATAAGCTTTTTGAATCACTTCTTTTTCTTTATTTTCGTCAATCTCTTCTTTCATTTTTCAATTTCCTGTTCTTTTTTTAATTCCATGAGAGCTAAAGTTCTAAATTTTCGTGCCCTTTTGATGTAAATCCAGTAGATATACACAAGTAAATTCACAAGAATTAAATCAGTAATATAGATTAACCAAATCCCTACATCACCTGAGTTGATGTAAAGACCGGCTAACGTTATCCCCACACTTCCACAAATCACAACAAAAACTATCAGAATGATTCCCCCTGTTTTACTATCCTGCATTTGATACAGTTTTTCTACCTTTTTACTATCTTCTAATTTTTCAAAGTTTCTGTAATTAAAAAAGTTTTCCGAAAGAAATAATAAAATTATCGCTACTACAAAAGATAAAAGCAAACAGGCAACTGTTGTCAAAATCATCCATCTTACAGGAGAAATAGTGATAGAATGCTGCTCTGCAAAATTCATCGCAGATGCTGGAAATGCTACTGCTATTACCAGAACAGGTATCATACTCATGCCTGTCGTTTTTTTATTACTCTTTATAAACAGCTCTTTGTTTTTAAAGTTATAGCCATATCTGTTATCCATGTTTCCACCAATATCAACTATCACTTCATCGGAGTGTATTGTTCTCATTTTTTACCCTTTCTATGGTCGTATAGCCAATCATAACCAAAAGATAGAGCTGAAGAAATCACAAGTCCCACTCCAATGGCTACTAATGCAGGTGCAGCTACTGCAAGAAGTCCCCCAGTAATTAATGTGCCAACGGCCAAAGTGATTCCCGCATTGGCAAAACCTTTCGCCATAGCATCATTCGCATCATGCCCAGTCGCTAGTTCTACTCCTGCGGTTAAAAATCCTCCTCCGATACCTCCGGCGAAATCAGAGGCTCCTGCTAATTCAGGACCATATTTAGCCCAGCCGATAGCTCCGCTAATCCCGATTGATTGGCTCCCTAGCTCACCTTCTAGCCAATTGTCACTATCTTCTCCGCCTGGAAGTTCTCCGCCATCTCCTCTTTCCTCCGCCACAAGTTGAGCTTCTTTTGTATAATAAGCAGATTGTGGTACATAATTTGGATGGCAAGTTCCGTTAGAATTACTATATCCTCCTCCTGATGAATAACCATAACCACCAGAGTAAGAGTAGCCTCCACCATAACCATAACTATCATAAGTTGGCACATAATAAACCACAGGTGGAATATAATTTGGCACATATTCATAACCATTGGCATAATAAGTCGTCGCATAGGGATTGCTCGTGTTGTAATAAACAATCGGTGGAACGTATTTGTAGTACACATCAAGTATTTCATCATGTTTTGGATAAGGCCCTGACTGCGTTGTGCTTCCTTCGATGTAGTAATTACCAAAGTTATAAGGGGCATTGACCGAATATGGCTTGTTATAAAGCCCCGTGGTTGATTGTTGTCCTAGATAGGTACCGTCCGTACCATAGTAATCATAAGTGACGGTACTTTGGATATGATAATAATCACTAACTTTAATTGTATTTCTCATTATATAAAATGCAAACAACTAACGGACAGTTAATTATGAATTATTACTTTCCTTGTCTAATTTTTCTTTCAACAATTTCAATTCCAATGAATTAAATTCCATAGCTAATATTTTTTTTATTGAGGTTTCTATTACACCATCATTTGTGGAGAAGAGTGGAGTCTTAAGCCCTTTTAATTTTATAGTTTCAGAATTTACGCTTAAAATTTCATATAAATCTAAAAAATCACTATCCGAAAACTGTAATACTGTCAATTTCCCTCCCCATTCTTTCATATCTTGAAGCTTAGAAAGATGAAATGAATCATAATTATTCCCCAAAAGATTGCTAAAACTACTAATATAATCTAAGTAATCTGAACTTGGTATTCTTTTAATAATTGAAGTTGTTTTTATAAATGTGATACTTTCATAACGTCCCTGTGAATCAACTAATTCAAAAATAGAAAACATTGAATTTTCTTTTAAGAATTTTCCAACATAAAAAGATTTATCGTTACTGTTACTTTGCGTATATATTTCTTCAAGTCTATTATTCATTTTATTTTCTCCTCTTATTAGATCGAGATTTAAAATCCTTCTTCGAGCGATTTTTCGTGCTATCTCGCCCTGGTCTTGGATTTTCATGTTTATTTTTTGTTGATGGTCGAGCATTCTTAGTATGCTCACTAAATAACCAAATTCCTCCTGCAACTACCAAAGATACCAGAGCAACGACTCCAAGTCCAATCGCTACAGGTGGCACTTCTATACTTTCTCCCGCATCTTCGGCTGTAAATAGTCCAAAACCTAGTGCTGGTGCCCAAGCTGCACCCTTATTCCCGGTTTTTGGCAGTGAGTATGTACTGGCTCCACTATAATAATTTTCTTCTGATACAAGTTGAGCTTCTTTAGAATAATAAGCAGATTGTGGGACATAATTTGGATAGTAGGCTCCGCTAGAACTACTATATCCACCTGATGAATAAGCATAACCTCCAGAGTAATAGTAGCCTCCACCATAACCATAACTATCATAAGTTGGCACATAATAAACCACAGGCGGAATATAATTCGGTACATATTCATAACCATTGGCATAATAAGTCGTCGCATAGGGATTGCTCGTGTTGTAATAAACAATCGGTGGAACATATTTGTAGTAAACATCTAACGTTTCATCAGTTTTCGGATAAAGTCCTGACTCTGTGGTGCTTCCTTCGATGTAGTAATTACCAAAGTTATAAGGGACATTGACCGAATATGGCTTGTTATAAAGCCCCGTGATTGATTGTTGTCCTAGATAAATACCGTCCGTACCATAATAATCATAAGTGACGGTACTTTGGATATGATAATAATCACCAACTATTATTGTGTTCCCATTTCTGTGCTGACTTTCTTGTCCATAAGCATAATGTGGGAATTTACTGGCTGGAACATTCCAAGAAACATTTGGAAACCAGATAAATTGATGTTGGGGAACGATAAGCTGATTGTTTTCGTCCGCATCATAGTAGTTAAGATAAACAATATCTCTGACTTGGGTGGTTAAATGCGCTTGAAGCGCTGAACCAAAGAGGTCATAGCGAACCCCTTGCGAATATTGATAAGAATTTTCACTACGAGCTGGTGCTGGGCTGTAAAAATCATAGTCAAAATTTGACAGAAAACCAACACCCAGATAACCGCCATAAGGGAGACTAGCTTGACCGTTCAAGTCGGTATCAGGGCTTGTCGTATCATAAATAACACCACTTGAATTGGTCGCAAGGTTAGTGGTCTTTGGAATGACCGTTAAAAGGTTGGCAAGATTGGTTTTGACTCCTTGTGCCATATCAATATCCGTTGTGATAAATGAGGCAAGAACAGGGATTTGAAAATTCGTGTTATGGGCGACAATTTGATAATTGAGGGTGACATTATTTGCCCCGTAGTAGAGGGTGACAATCGAGTTTCCGTCGGAGTTAGCGATGTTTTGCTCGCCTGTAAAAGCCAATCCAATCGGACAGTCAGACGTACTTTCTGCGGGGGCTTGCCAGTTTGATTCATCTGTTGAAATGACTTTGTAGATCAAATCTAGATTGGTTCCGGCTAGGGTCCTTCCAACATTAGTAATTCGTCCAGAATCTCCTGCATTCATAGTATAAGTGGTCGCAGGTATGGTCGGGCCATCCGTTTGTCCAAAGTTTTCAGTACTGATTTGACCTGTTGTTTGACCTGTGATTGGAATAACCTGCGTATTTGCCGACCAATGAAGACCATCAGGCGTTAAAAAGTTATTGGGCACAAGGTTGTTAGCCTTGATTGTAATATTGATACCATCTAGCGTGGCTGGTCCTGTAATGTCATTGGCGACTGAACCGGTTGCTTCAATAGTGCTGATTACAGGGTCTTGACCATTGGCTTGGCTGGCAATTGAACCATTTGTTAGGGTAGCATTGGTAACTATCCCACTTGTCGAAAGACTTGAAGCCATTGTGACGTTTGCTTTTGATGAATCAAGGGGAACACTTGGGGCTTTTGAAGTTGAGGTCTTTGAGCTCAATGAAGCTGAAATATCTGAAGAATTAGAGCTTGTTTCTACATTTGAAGTCTGAGCCGAACTGGTTGAAGATGATGAAACTGAACTGGCATTTGGAGCGGTGCTTGCCTGTGAAACTATTAAGGTTGCCGCTTTAGTTTGCATTTCTGCCTGTGAACTTTCTGTATTTCCTTCGGTTGTCAAATCAGACACGGCAAGAGAAGAATTTACAGTTGGATTGGTGACAGCTTCAGTTTGGCTTGGTGGGGTAACAGCCGAATTTTCATCAGCCTTTACTGCTAAAGGCTGACTAGTCACTAACAAACTCAAAAGAATCCCAGTGCTAAGTAACCAAAATTTACTTGATGACTTCATTTGAAAGTGCTTTTTCTGATTTTCCAATGTAAAACCTCCTTTTAGTGAATATTTTTTGTTTTCTGATTATTTAACATTATACGCTTAATTAGAGACTTTGGTAAAAATAAAGTAATCATTTTAACTTAATTTAAAAACAAGACTTTTAGAATACAAAAAAGCCCACCAAAAGTGGTAGTCTGCTATTTTAAAACTAAAAAAATCACTGACAGAAGTCAGTGATTAAAAATTCTAATTAGTATTTTTTACGTTTACGTGCTGCTTCTGATTTACGTTTACGTTTTACAGAAGGTTTTTCGTAGTGTTCACGTTTGCGGAGCTCTTGAAGAGTTCCAGCTTTTGTTACTGAACGTTTGAAGCGACGGAGTGCGTCGTCAAGTGATTCATTTTTGCGTACAAGTGTTTTTGACATAGATTTTCACCCCATTTCCAGCTCGAGAGTTCGTGGTCTTTCACACGACTTTCCTATTATATCAAATGGAAAAGACCTTGTCAAACTAGACTAGCTTTGTCGCCTCCTCATTTAAGCGTTCTTGATGAATATTAATTTTTTTATCCAAATAAGCCATTGATATTTCAAGTTCGGCTAATTCTTTTTCCATTTCCTTTTTACGAGCTTTTAAAACTCCAATTATCATTTCATGCTTATCTGTATTGGCAAAAACTTCTTTAATTTGTGCTAGACTCAATCCGGCACAGCGATAATGGCGAATAGCATTAATTCTTGATTCTGTTGCTTCATCAAAATCACGAATTCCAGCTTTAGTGCGTGGAACTGAGATTAATCCTTCTTTTTCATAGAATCGTAGATTGTAGGCTGAAATTCCTGTTCTCCCTGCAACTGTCGCAATCGTGACCATTTTTTCTCCTTTGAACTTATAAAAATCACTTTTTTATGGCAATTTTACTTTTTTATTTTATTAATTAATAAAAAGTCAATTTTTTCTCTTGACTTAGAGTAACTCTAACTTGCTATAATATAGCATGTTGATTTCAAAGTGTCAACCACCGCATTTTGAATCTTATTTTAAAATAGAAAAGAGTAAGAATTGAATAAAATACAAGAAAAACGTTCCATAAGAGCCTTTATGCTCTCCAATGTGATGGCAGGTTTAGAAGGGTCAATCGTAGCGACCGCTCTACCTGCAATGATGGCGGAATTACATGGAATTAAATTAATGAGTTGGGTTGTAACCATTTATATGCTCCTCATGGCGGTTTCTTCTCCCATTTGGACCAAATTAGCCGAACGCTTTGGTTATAAACAAATGTTTGTGCTTGGCACACTCTTATTTACAATAGGTTCTCTCGGCGAAGGATTAGCCATTAATATGCTAATGGTTATTGTCGCACGCGCGCTCATGGGACTTGGTGCTGGTGTGATGATTCAACTTCCTTTTGTCATCTATGGAATGATGTATCAGGCCGATGAACGAAGACGAGTGATTGGAAATACTGTCGCTGCTTATTCATTTTCAACTATTGCAGGACCAATTGTCGGGGGGCTGATTGTCACTTTACTTGACTGGCGTTGGGTCTTTTTCATCAATATTCCAATTGGGATTTATATGGCTTTTATTGTTTGGAAAAATTTCGACTTGAAAACAGACCATACTAAAAAATCAATTGATTTTGCTGGCTCTGCTTCTTTATCCATCGCTGTCATTGCAGTAATGTTGCTTTTCCAAATGATGGGAAATGCAGTCATTAATCTTCCTCTCCTCCTTACTTTATTAGTTGTAAGTTTTCTCTTTTTCATCGGATTTTATTTTGCTGAAAAACGGGCAGTTGACCCAATTGTTCCACTTGAACTTTTCAAAAATCCTTCATTTATCGCTAAAAATATCATGTTTTTCATGCAATATGGCTTCTTTGGTTTTTACACAAATTATCTGCCTACTTGGGGACAAGGAGTCATGGGCGCAACAGCTTTAGTCGGCGGAATGGTTTTGATTCCATCAGCAATCATGCTGGTTATAGGCACTAGAAATGTCAATCATCTCATTCAAAAAGTGGGAGAAAAGAAAACAATCTATATTGGATTTTCCATTATGGTTTTAGGGGCAATTTTCTTATTTAGTTTGCCTGAACATGCCTCAATTGTGATGCTCTTTCTGGCAACAGCAATTCTTGGAACTGCCTTTGGAATTGTCAATATCACCTTGCAAGTTGCGGTTCAAGAAAGTGTTGCTAAGCATTTGATTGGTGCAGCGACCGCGGTTAATGCACTACTAAGAACAATGGGAACAACGCTTGTTTTATCTGGACTGTCCATTGCCCTTAATCGTACATTTACTGAGGCAACAGCACATAATCCAAAACTTACAACAACACTTCTTAATCAAATTTCTGATGCAAAAGCTTTAAAAAATATTCCAGTAAATCTTATTGCCCCTTTGCGTCACACCTTATTTAACGGCATGCACTTGCTTGCTCTTATCTCAGGATTCCTTCTTTTCATCGCTCTTTTTGTCAATTGGCTCGACCCTTGGAAAAAAGGCTTAGAATAGAACAAAAAAACTGCTGACAGGCTCGTCAGTAGTTTTTATTTTGCTGACAAAACTTCTGTCATAGGATAGCCGTTTGCGCTTTAGCGCATTTACAGATATGCTAGTATTTCCGTCAGTAATTTTTGAGTTCATTAAAGTCTGCAATTGCTTTTTCTAATAAATGATGTAAACTGTCAGCATCATTTTCTAACCATTCTTCCCAAGCCACACTATAAACTGCTCGAGCTAGGCGAACAGCTAATCTTGCATTTCTTTCACCATAAGTTGTCAGTAAATATTCAACTAAGAGTTCTTCGATTTTACTTTGTTTTAAAAGTTCACGTTCTTCCAAATCTGGGTGACTGGCAATTATTTTTTGTCTTTTGACTGTTCTTTCTCGATGTTCATCAAAGAAGTCTGCAGCGTAAAAATAACTTTCAAGAACAATAGCCAAAGGATTATTCGCTTCTGATTCTTTCATTTTCGTCAGTAACATTTGGCTGTATTGCTCCCCGCCAGCAAAGAAAATATCTGCTTTATTTTTAAATTTACGAAAAAATGTGCGCTCTGTTAAACCAGCTTTGGTGGCAATTTGTAGAACAGTTGTATTCTCATAACCTTGCGCTGTAATCAATTCCAAGGCTGCTTCATATAATTTTTCTTGACTTGTTTTTTTCATCTCTTCCCCCGAATGTCAGTTTATGACATTTTTCTTGACAAGCCTCCCCTAAAGGATTATACTATTCTCAAATGTCAGTTACTGACATTATATAAAATGCTTTTAAAACTGTCAAGAAAAGTTGATAATGCACATTAAGGAGAAAATAAATGGTTAAAGCACTACAATACAAAACATTTGGTAAACCCGATGTTCTTCAACTCGTGGACCTTCCTCTCGTCCATCCAAAAGCTGACGAAGTTTCTATCAAAGTCAGTCATGTTGGACTCAATCCAATGGATTGGGCTATTATGGGAAATCCCGAAGTGGCTCCAAATTTTGGTGTCAAACTTCCCCAAACTTTTGCCTATGATTTTGCTGGAATAATCGATGAAATTGGTCCAGAAGTGACCGACTTTAAAGTTGGCGACCATGTTTTTGGAACAACAATGAGAGGTGCAGCAACCGAACAACTCATTTTTTCAACGAAAGAACGTGGACTTTTTCATAGACCCGATTTTGTAGAAGATGCCGTCGCCTCTACTCTTGCCGTTGCTGGCCATACTGCGGCAGTTGCTCTGCGAAAAGCTCACGTAACAGCAGGGGATACTCTTTTAGTTGGTGGTGCAGCCGGTGGCGTAGGAATTTTTACGGTTCAACTTGCTCAAATGTTAGGCGCTAAAGTAATCGGTACTGCTTCTGACTCTACCGCTGACTTCCTACAAGATTTAGGTGCCGAACAAATAAGTTATGGTCCAGGTCTGGCTGACCGCTTGAAAAATAAAGAAATCACGGCGGCTATTGATCTATTCAGCCATGAAACGCTTAAGGCTGCTCTCGAATTAGGAGTCAAAGCTGATAAGATGTCGACTGTCATCATGTATCCAGAGCCTCCAGCTGGGATTCCAACGGCTACAGGTGGCGAAGCTCTTCCTTCTGATATGGAAATGATTTTAAATGCCATCTCTAATCACCAACTGACGGTTCCAATTGCAGCTAAGTACTCTATCGATGACTATTTAGAAGCAATCAACTTACAGATGAATCGTCATGCACACGGAAAAATTGTTCTTTATTTTTAAATAAATAAAAAAACAGTCAAATCAGACTGTTTTTATTTACTCCAATCAATCGGACTTTGACCAGATTCAACCAGAAATTCATTGGTTTTTGAGAAAGGATGAGAGCCAAAAAATCCACGACTTGCTGACAAAGGTGACGGATGCGCCGCTTCTAGTATAAGATGCTTACTTCCATCAATTAGTTTGGCTTTCTTTCTAGCAAAACCCCCCCAAAGAATGAAAACTTTTGGTCGGTCATCATCTGAGGCAATCTTGATAATTTCGTCTGTCAACGGTTCCCAAATTTTACCAGCATGGGCATTTGAAGTAAACTCAGGTACAGTCAGAACTGCGTTTAGAAGTAAAACGCCTTGTTCGGCCCAAGCCGTCAAATCACTGTCTTCTTTTGAAAAACCTTCCTCACGCAATTCTTTTTGGATATTAACAATCGAGTCTGGACGATTCACTTTGAAAGTAGCAGGATAAGAAAAAGCCAAGCCTTGAGCTTTCCCGGGCTGAGGGTAAGGGTCTTGCCCAACAATGATAACCTTTGTTTGCGCCAAAGGAGTCAATTCAATCGCCCGAAAAATTTGATTTTCTGGTGGATATACTTTACCTTCTTGATAAGTCTGATTGATAAATTCAATCATTTTAGGAAAATAATCTTCTGCTAATCGGTTGCGTAAGGGTTGTGACCAATCTGTTTTCTTCATTTTTCTTGTCCTCTCTCCACAAAAATTCGGAGGGTTGTTTTCAATTTTTCTGTTGCTGTCTTTCTGAAATCACTGATATAAATTTCTCGATGATGAAATTCTTTGTGAACAGCTTTTAAATCATGTTCTTTAGCATACTCAAAGAGTTTCTCAAAGCTTTCCCCTTCGTCATCAAAAGAACCTAAATGAATGGTTTGCAGACATAATCCGTCTTGAATAGCTTCAAATTTAACTTTTGATAAATCAAATCCTTTTTTACTTTCAACTAACTTCTTAGCTTTTTCAACTATTTCAGAATCCACAAAATCGGGCATTCTAATCATCAATCGCCAAATAAAGTCATTTTTATCTAGTTTACCAGCTCTAGGTTCATTTTTACTGGTCCATAAACCTTCAAGAGGTGGAACCACAAAAGGTTGGAAATTTTCAATTGTAAAGTCTGGGTTTCGATAGGACATTGAAATCATATAGGCAGTCGCATACAAATATTGAATGGCTTCTTGAAAAGCTGGACTTGTTGGTGCTCCTTTACCATCTATCATTAGATAATTAAGGGCAGGCAGCTCAATTAAAGAAATTCCTTTTGGTAAATAATAATTTTTATCAGATTTTTTATAATCAATTTTCGGGCTAGACATGCTTTTATTATATCAAATTTCTAAATAAAAAAACCTGCCTTAATGACAGATTTTTCATTTTTAAATTAGAGATTTGCAACGTTATGATAAACTTTTTGGACGTCATCGTCATCTTCAAGAGCATCAATGAGTCCTTCAAAGATTTCTAAATCTTCAGGTGAAAGTTCAACTTCTGATTGAGGAATCATTTCTAATTCTGTTGTTGAGAACTCAGTAATTCCAGCTTCTTTAAGTGCTGCAATTCCTTTATGAAGGTCTGTTGGTTCTGTATAAACAACAATATTTCCTTCTTCTTCGGTCACATCACGAACATCAACTTCAGCATCAAGCAAAATTTCAAAGATATGGTCAGGGTCAGTTCCTTCAAAAACAATCACCCCTGTATTGTCAAACATATAGCTGACAGCACCGGCTGCTCCGATATTCCCGCCATTTTTGTGGAAAGTAGTACGGACATTAGCGATTGTACGGTTAACATTTGAAGTCAAAGTTTCGGCAATAACCATTGAACCATTTGGTCCAAATCCTTCATAACGTCCTTGAACGAAAGTTTCATCTCCGCCACCTTTAGCTTTATCGATTGCTTTATCAATAACGTGTTTTGGAACTTGCGCTTGTTTGGCACGTTCAATAACGAATTTTAATGATGAATTTGATTCTGGATCTGGTTCACCTTGTTTAGCAGCGGCATAGATTTCAACACCGAATTTTGCATATACTTTAGAAGTTGCACCGTCTTTAGCGGTTTTTTTAGCAACAATATTGGCCCATTTACGTCCCATTGGAATAATCTCCTTGAAATTTTATTTAAATTATTGGCAGAGGATTAATCTGCATGATTTTTTCTATCATATTATATCACAATTTGTAAAGGCTCGTCTATGAGAAATCAAAAAAATCCCGATTTTACGGGATTTTACTTTAATTCCATCAGGGATTATTCTTGTGAGGAAATTTCATTAGAGTTTTCTTCAACTTCTTTTATTTTCATTCTTAATAAGAACACGGCAGCAATAATCCATAAAACAAGCGAAACAAATATAATAACCCAAGCAAAGATTCCTGCAATCAGTGTTAAAATTGCTGCTGCATTGCTCAAATTGAATCTTCTATTTTGGCGAAGTAAAATAATCGCAAGGACAAATGTCGCTATTCCCACAAACCCAATAATAATTTTGATAAACATAGCAGGGCCAGAATTTGCTGCATTAAATCCGGCTTCAAAGCTGTTTGAACCAGTTGAATTGAGTGCTTGCGATAGTGAAGCCATTGAAACGATGGTTGAAAGTACAACCAAGGCACCACCAATGATGTTAAGAATCCCCGTCACTTTGACAAGATTCTTCATACTTTTTTCAGTCATAATAAAAATTCCTTTTCTTTTTATCATAACATATTTTTTACGTTATTTACAAATATTTATCGTAAATGTCTATCTGATTGATGAACGAATTGGTTTTCGACCAAAATTTTGTTCTTCAAATTGAACATTTCCTAATTGATAAATTTCATCAGCTTTTTGGGTCAAGTTGTCCCATGGATTTTGCCCAATTTTACTGATAATTTTTCCCCGATTTTGAGCTAAAATTTCCTGACCAGTTTTTGAAAAGCCTAGCACATGAATTTGTTCTGGTAAATCAAACTGCTTTGGAATATTTAACAAAATATAAGTTAAAAGCCTACGAACACGCGCTTTCGTATAACGTTTGGTATAAACTTGTTCGACCAATTCATCAAAATTTTTAGCAAATTTGACCGCCTTTTTTAAGCGGACAGAAAGTTCTTGATTGACTTGAAAAATATTTTCCAAGTGCTCATCAACTCGAATTTTATATTGCAGAAGTGGAAAATAAGCTGCCCAATTAGTTTTTGGACTTGCATAAGCCGCTAAAATGGCTGACGGAACATGATTTTTTATTGCTGACAAGTCTGTCAGCACTGATTTATTACTGACAGATTGATTAGTTTGCTCTGTCAGTAAATTTTGCCTTTCTGTCAGTGAAAATAACTCCTGACGGAGTGCAGTTGCACTAGCAAATCCTTCTGTCAGCTCTAGTGAATGAAATTTTCCGACGCGTTTAATCGCTTGTAAATTAATTTGTTTACCTGCCGCTGCTTTAGCATAGGCAAGAGCTAAGACGTGATTTGGTGTGTTCCCGTCAAATTCAATTCCCGTAAAATGCTGCCACATTTTTTGAGTTTTTTCAGGGTAGGAAAGCTGGTCAGCTAATGATTGAATGTAACTTTCCATTTCCTCCCCTCTTTTTTCATAAATATCAGCAATTTCATTATAATCAATTGCTGATTCTGAACCAAAAGCCAGGTCAGTAATTCCAAGATTTTTTAAAATAGCCACAGCACCACTTGCAAAAAAATCGGCCGCCTGTACCGAAACAGTGACAGGTAATTCAACCACTAAATCAGCACCACAAGCTAAAGCCATTTGAGCTCTCGTCCATTTATCAAAAATAGCAGGCTCACCTCGCTGCATCCAATTCCCTGACATGACTACTATTTTTATGCCCTCAATCTGGTTCAAAAGATATTCATGTCCCTTATGAAATGGATTAAATTCGGCAATAATTCCTGTAATCTTATTCATTTTCTACCTCTAAAAAAATCTGTCAGTAACTGACAGAGATATTTTTTCAATTATTTTTTACAGACAAAGAACCAACGCGCACTTTCTTCGCCAGGCGCCTCGTCAGTAAAATCTGCACAGACCATCGCTTCTTTAAAGCCGGCAGTTGCCAAGCGTGCGAGATAATCGTCGATTGGATAAGTCCGTTCTTCATGAACTTCGTCTTTTCGTGTAAATTTCCCATCAGAACCCTGAATGAAAAAACTTAATTCATGGACAATAGAATGTGGAACTTCTCCTTCAAATGAGTCCCATAAAAAAGCAAAATCTTCCGCATTTTCATGGTAAGAGTAATTAGGGAAAACTTCATCTACTTGATAAGTTGAATGCACATCAAAAATAAAAGTTCCTCCTTCATTTAGTATTTCAAAAACACCATCAAACGTAGCTTGTAATTCATCCAAATTTTCCAAATAGCAAAGTGAGTCAGAATAGCAAGTTACCGCATCAAATTTTCCAAGTCCAGAAAGTTCGCGCATATCTCCAGCAGTAAAATCAAGTTGATAACCGGCTTGTCGAGCTTTTTTACTTGCCAAAGTTAACATTTCTTCAGAAATATCAAGTCCGGTCACTTTGTAGCCTTCTTGGGCCAAACGAACTGATAAAGCACCAGAGCCACAAGCTAACTCAAAAACTGATTTTGTTTCTTTTGGTAAATGTCTTTTTGTAAAATCAAGCCATTGCTCATAAAGTTCTTGGTCCATGACCTGATCATAGACTCTTGAAAAATCTTCGTAAAATGCCATTTCAGCCCTTTCTAGAATTACTGACAGCTCTTTTAATAGGGCTGTCAGTAAATTTTAAAATAAATAAGAGCTCTGTCAGTAAAACCGACAAAGCTATTAATTATTCAGCCATAAATCCAGAAATATCTACCATTGGTGCATCAGACCAAAGTTTTTCTAAATTAAAGTGTCCACGTTCATCATGTCCAAAGACACTGACTACGATATCACCAAGGTCAATCAAAACCCAACCTGTTTTTGCATCGCCTTCAATATGACCTGCTGCTTTTGCTCCAGCAAGTTCGGCCGCTTCAGCAATATTATCAGCAATTGCATCTAACTGACGGCTATTCATTGCTTCCATGATCACAAAATAATCTGCAACAAATGTCACTTCAGACATATCTAAGGCCACAATATCAAGTGCTTTTTTATCATCGGCTGCTTTTACAACCACTTCAAGTAATTTTTTTGAATCCAATTCTTTCCTCCGAGACTTTTTGCCTCTTTTTATTCATTAAAAATCTTTTTAAGATTTATTATTCATTTTCTCTAGCTCCTTTACAATCAAATGTAAAAACTAGACCCACTTATTTTAACATAAAAAGTTACAGCAACCAAAAGTTGCCTGTTATATTCATTATTTTTAGAGAAATTTTAAAAAACGCTTCTGTGAATGATTACTGGTATAACCTTGATGTTCATAAAATTGATGCGCCTCATGCCTTTGCACTCCGGAGTTCAGTCTAATAACTTTAATCTCTCTCGCTTTAGCCTTTTCTTCTAAGGCATTAAGTAATTGAGCCCCAATTCCCTGTCCTTGATTTTTTTCATCCACAACTAAACCTAAGACATTTAGCATCACTTGTTCAGCATAAACCGGAGCATAAATTTCTGCTTCGATGAAAGCTGTCACTCTTTCTCCCAATTCAAAAACAAGAAATTCATGGTCAGCATCTTTTAAAATACGTGCAAGATTTTTCCTCACAGCCGCTTCAGAAATTGGATAACCAAGTACTCCAGAAAGGCGAGCAATGTCAAGATAATCTTTCATTTCAGCTTTTCTAATCATTCATTTTCCTCTGTTCATAATAAGCAGTTTATCTCTAACGATATTTCAAGACAAATAACCAATAAAAGCATTATAGGCTTCAAAAGTTTGAGGGTAAATGGTCAAACGACGTTCTGCCAAATACTCAACCAAACGCATGGTTTCAAAAGCAACTGCTTGATTTAAATCTTGATTAGCAACGGCACGGGCTTCAATGACCCCAGGAAATGTTCGACCTTCCTCAATGTAATCTGCTACATACAATACCTTAGCCAAACCAGACATTTCTTTATCTCCGACCGTATGAATATCAATCGCCCTTAAAATTTCTTCATCTTCAAGTCCGAAATCTTCACGCATTTTATAAATTCCGACTTTTCCATGCCAAATATTATTATCCCAATTTTTCAAATCAGCATCTAAGCCATATTTATCAATCAAAGAAAGAAAAGTTTCATCATCCACTTCTTTACAATAGTCATGTAAAAGTCCAGCTAAACTTGCTTTATGCGGGTCAACTCCATATTTTTGCGCTAACGCAATCGCTGCTTTTTCCACACCGAGCATATGTTCAAAACGTGATTTTTTGACCATGCTAGCAATTTTAGCTAACAAATCTTCTCTTGATAAATTCACTTCTGGATAAAAGTCAAACATATAAGCCTTCTTTCAAAATGTAATCTAAAACCTTCGGTGCCAAAAGAAAATGTGGTTTAATTCCACGGTGCAATTGTTCCCGAATCAAATTTCCAGAAATGTCCATCATTGGAACATCCACCCACATAATCGGATAAGAAGTCCCTGCCCGATAACGAGGCCGACGAATCCCAACGAATTGAACTAATTCTAATAACTCATCAATATGTCCCCAATGAGCTAAACCAGAAATCATGTCTCCACCGATAATAAAATAAAAATCACAATCTGGATTTTCTTCATGAAGCTCAAGCACCGTTTGATAAATATCAGCGCCATCTTTAGCTTTTAGGCGACAAGCGTCTACTTCTAAACCAGGACAATCTTCAATAGCTGCGGTCAGCATAGCTGCAACATGCCCGTCAGTATTATGTTCTGGTAAAAAGACAACTTTTTCCAAATTAAGTTCTTGGCGCACTTGGTCAGCAATTGTCAAATGGCCAACATGAACAGGATTAAAATTACCCCAAAAAAGTCCGATTGCCCGTCGTTTCTCGTCTTCTTTAGCTTTTAATTCTACCTTTGTAAAAGGAGTCAATAAATCTATTGCCATTTGTTCACCCATTATATCTTAGTCTTTGATTATTTTTTAGAACACTTTATTTCACAATATTTTTAACTTCAACCGAAATTTTGCGATTTTCTTTGCGGTCAGAAACTTTAAACACAATGAGATTTCGACCAATGATTTGAACCACATCAAGTCCCATTTCTTCAATTGCTTCTGCCACATCTGTTGCCACTTCATCTGAGTTTTGTAAAATATTAACTTTGATTAGTTCACGTGCATCAGCAGCATTACGAATGCTTGTCAAAATTTCATTAGACAAACCACTTTTGCCAATTTGAACAATTGGTTTAATATTAACTGCCAAGCTACGCAAGTAGCGTTTTTGTTTTCCATTCATTTCCATGATTTCATTTTTCCTATTTCTATTTTTAAAATTTCCGAGCAACCTTTAATTATTGGGTAATTTCCACCTCAATTCAGGCGCAATCAATCCTTTAATCAGATATCCTTTTTCACCCTCAACCACTGATTGCACCAAGGCACTTTTTCGTAATTCAGGCAGCTGATAGGCTTTTTCATAAGGTAACTCTAACTCAAAAGCATCAAAAAGTTCATGTAATTTTTCCAAAATTGCTGTTTTCAGCCATTGCACGCCACTTTCAGATTTAATTGAGAGTTGCAAACTTGGCGATAAAGTTGGCAAGAAATCACTTGGTGCTATATCCATTTTATTATAAACATTCAGCACAGGAATATTTGTCAATTTCAAATCTTCCATGATTTTTAAAACTGTTTGTTCATGAATTTCATGGTGAGGGTTGCTAGCATCCACAACATGAATCAGTAAATCAACATTAGCTGATTCTTCTAGTGTTGATTTGAATGCTTTAATCAGCTCTGTTGGCAGGTTTTGGATAAAACCGACAGTATCGGTCAGTGACACCGTAAAATCTTCAACCAATTTAACTGCTTTTGTTGTGGCATCCAAAGTCGCAAAAAGTTCATTTTGCTCATATTGTTCTTTATCAAGACCAACTAAAGCATTCATAATACTAGATTTTCCGGCATTGGTGTAACCAATTAAACCAATCCGAAAAATTCCTGATTTTGAGCGTTTTTGGCGAATATTTTCCCTTGTTTTTTCAACTTTTTTGAGGGCTTTATCAATGTTTTCAATTCGAGTGCGAATATAACGTCGATCTGTTTCAAGCTTGGTTTCACCCGGCCCTTTAGAACCAATTCCCCCACCTTGACGGCTGAGCATAATCCCTTGTCCCACCAAACGAGGCAAAAGATAATTGAGCTGGGCTTCTTCAACTTGGAGCATTCCTTCATGCGAGCGTGCACGCATAGCAAAAATATCCAAAATCAATTGCATTCTATCGATGACTTTGACACCCAAAGCTTCTTCTAAATTGACATTTTGCCTTGGTGATAAGCGATCATTGAAAATAACCGTATCAATTTCACCCACTTCAATCGCCCAACGCATTTGTTCTAATTTTCCAGAACCAATCATTGTCCGACTATCTGGACGTTCTCTTTTTTGAGTGAATTGGTCAATAACCAAGCCGCCAGCTGTTTTTGTCAGTTCAGCAAGTTCAATCATTGATGACTCAAAAGCCTGAAAATTTTCAGCTGTTTCCACTCCTGCAAGGAGAACTCTTTCTTGTTTTTCTTCTAAATCTATCAAATTTTTAGTAAAATTTTCCTTTTTTATTTTTGTCAGCTGAGTTTAGACTAAAATTGTTATGGAGTCAAACTCTGCTCATTTATTTATTCAGTTGTCACAATTCTTTTGATTTGAGAATTTACTGACAGATTTTTCAGCTCGTCAGCAAAGAATGTCGGGAAAGCTTTGTAATTTTTATACTCAGCAATTGGAATCCATTTCAAAAATTCTTTGCTACCATCAGTCCCAAAACTCTCCGATTTTACTGACAGATTTTCTGTCAGTGGTTTCATCAGAAAATAAAAACTCAATTCATGACAATTGACCTTATTTAAAAAATCACTTTCCTGACCTGTAAAAAAATTTTCATGGATAAAAGCTAATCTTTCAATTTCAAGTTGTAAACCAGTTTCCTCATAAAGCTCACGCAGACAAGCCTCCTCGGCCGTTTCACCCAGTTGCACGGCACCACCAACCGAATAATAATAATCATTGTGGTCATTGCCAACCATTAAAACAGCATCATCTTTAATAATAATTCCAGCTGCCCGATATCGAAACCATTGATTATTACGCGTAAAACCAATATCCTGACTAGTCTCTTCCATTTTAATTCTCCAAGATTTTACTGACAGAAATTCTGTCAGTAATTTTACAAGACAAACTGTGAATTTTTTTACCCAATCAAAGCCTTACGAACAACTACATCCACACCTTCTGGCACCCAAGCTGCCACAACTGCTTTTTGTGGGACACGAACCCAGCCGAGACCAGAAAAGACAATATCCGATTTGTCAGTAATTTTAAACTCACGACGAACCAATTTGGCACCAACTAAAGCAGGAGCCAAGAGTTCTCCTTTATGCTTTTCATAAAATTCAGTCGCACCTTCAAGTTTCGTCCGGTGAACATTGATTTCATTGTCAAAATAAGCCGTCATTCCTTGACGTTCGCCACTTATAAAATCAAAACGTGCCAAACCACCAAAGAACAATGTTTGTTCAGGATTGAGCTGATAAGTTTTCGGCTTAATTTCTTTACGCGGTGACACGTATTTCAAATCTTCTGGTTCCAAATAATGAGCCATTTGCCCACGGTGAATAATTCCCGGTGTGTCAATCAATGCCGAATCTTCATCAAGCGGAATTTCAATCTTATCAAGAGTTGTCCCAGGGAAACGTGAAGTTGTAATCACATCCTCAGAACCTGAAGCTGATTTAATAATTGCATTAATCAAAGTTGATTTACCAACATTCGTTACCCCAACCACATAGACATCACGCCCACGGCGGTAGTATTCAATAGCTTCCATCAATTCAGCCACATCATCTTTATTTTGAGCTGAAGTCACTAAAATATCTTTAGGTTTAAGCGAACGTGAAGCCGCTTGTTCTCTCAACCAAGCAGTTAATTTCCCAACTTTTAGTGATTTTGGCAAAACATCACGTTTATTGGCAACCATGAGTAAATCATTTCCACCAGTCAATTTATGAAGGTTAGGAATCAAAGAGCCATTAAAGTCAAAAATATCAACCACATTGACAATCAAAGCATCATGTTGACCAATTTCTTTAAGTAAACGCAAAAAATCTGCATCCGTCAAACTTGTCGGTGCAATCTCATTATAATGGCGCAAGCGGAAACAACGCTGACAGTATAAATCCTCAGTTTTGATAGAAGCTTCGCTTCCCTCATCTCCAGCCTGAACAGCTTCCATTTGGTCGCGTTCAGCTATTTTTTTCTTCAAAGCACCCGCAGGCAAAAAGCCAAGTGCATTTTTATCCTCAGTTTGAATTTTTGCACCACAACCAATACAGTACAAATCTTCCATTGTATTTTCATTTTCAATCATATTGCTTATTATACCACATTTCAACAGCATTTTTAGCCTTTTTTCCTATAATAAAAGACCTATTTTTATCATCTTTTTACTGACA
This sequence comes from Lactococcus sp. KTH0-1S, assembly GCF_052544945.1. NCBI lineage: Bacteria > Bacillati > Bacillota > Bacilli > Lactobacillales > Streptococcaceae > Lactococcus > Lactococcus sp. KTH0-1S. The sequence goes on along the minus strand of NZ_CP195165.1, from coordinate 215,952 downwards.
AATTTTTCTGTCAGTAAATTTCAAAATAAAAAAGAGAACGACAACTTGTCAATTCCCTTTTTTTACTGACAGAATTCTTGTCAGTAATTTTTATTGTACAGAATAGTTAGGTGCTTCTTTAGTAATTTGTACATCATGCGGATGTGATTCTTTCAAACCAGCACCAGACATTTCGATAAATTGTGCTGAATCATGCAAAGCAGTAATATCAGCCGCACCAGTATATCCCATTCCTGCTTTCAAACCACCAAGCATTTGGAAAACGATATCTGTCGCTGTTCCTTTATAAGCCACACGTCCTTCAATTCCCTCTGGAACAAGTTTGTTAGCTTCATTAACAGCCCCTTGGAAATAACGGTCTTTAGAACCTTTTTTCATGGCTGCTAGGCTTCCCATTCCACGGTAAGTTTTAAACTTACGACCTTGGAAGATTTCAAATTCCCCAGGAGATTCGTCAGTACCTGCAAGCATTGAACCGAGCATAACAGCGTCTCCACCAGCAGCAAGCGCCTTAACAATATCACCAGAATATTTAATCCCACCATCAGCGATGATTGTTTTACCAAATTCACGCGCCACATTTGCCGCATCATAAATGGCTGTAATTTGCGGAACACCTACACCAGCAACAACACGAGTCGTACAGATAGAACCAGGTCCAATCCCAACTTTAACCACATCAACACCAGCTTCAAACAAAGCACGAGCACCCTCACCAGTAGCAATATTACCAGCAATCAAAGTACGGTCTGGGAAATGATTACGGATTTCACGGATTTTACGTAAAACACCAGCTGAATGTCCATGAGCCGTATCAATAACAATCGCATCAGCTCCAGCAGCGAACAAAGCTTCCGCACGCTCAAAAGTATCAGAAGATACACCAACTGCTCCAGCAACAAGCAAACGACCTTGCTCATCTTTAGCAGCATTTGGGAATTCAATCACACGTTCAATATCTTTAATTGTAATCAAACCAGCCAATTTACCAGCTTCATCAACCAAAGGTAATTTCTCAATTTTATGCTCTTGCAAAATACGAGCAGCTGTATCTAAAGTTGTTCCAACCGGAGCAGTAATCAGATTTTCAGAAGTCATCATGTTTTTGATTTGTTGATTATAATCCGTAATAAAACGCAAATCACGGTTAGTAATAATCCCTACCAATTTACGATTTTCAAGCGTATCGACGATTGGTACGCCAGAAATTCGGTAAGTTGCCATCAAGTTTTCAGCTTCTTCAATTTTATGATTTGGAGTCAAGAAAAATGGATCTGTAATAACACCAGATTCTGAACGTTTCACTTTATGAATTTCTTCAGCTTGTTCCTCAACAGACATATTTTTATGAACTACACCAAGTCCACCTTGACGCGCCATTGAAATAGCCATTTTTGAGTCAGTTACAGTATCCATGGCAGCAGAGATAATTGGAATATTCAAAGTCAAATTTTTAGCCAACTTTGTCTTCATACTCACCTCATTTGGTAAAACATGAGACTCTGCTGGAATCAGCAATACATCATCAAAAGTAAATCCCTTTTTCAAAAACTTAGTTTCCCAGTTTGACATCGAAAATATTCCTCCATTATCGTGCTATATATACGCAATATAGCTATATTTCTATGGCATTCGCCAATTTTTTATTTTTACTATTCTACCACTATTCCCTAAGCATTTCAACAGTAGGAAACAGATTAAATAAAAAATATGCATAATTTAAACTCATAATTACCTTATTATTTCATAAACTCGCCTTAAATATGGTAACATATATTATGCAAGTTAAAAAAAGCGAGCTTAAATTACACTTTAAGTCAAATTAAAAACAAAATAATTAAATAATTAATTTGTTTTTACTAAAAAGCAACATTCCTTTTTTATTATCATTGTAAAATATAATAATAACTCTCATTTACCTCACAACCAATCAAAAGAAAGCAATAATTTTAGAAATGAAACTGAAAAAAACTCACATTATTTCACTAATACTCTTTTCTGGATTACTATTTACAAAACCAGTATTAGCTGAAGACACTATTAGTTCAGATAACACCCCGATGGGGCACTACATTGAGCAAATTCAAACTCAAGAAACTTCCAAGGACAGTAGTAGTGATACATCAGCGACAACTCCTAATATCAGAGCACGTTTGTTTGCTGCAGCTCCAGCTGCCAATGTTCCCTCTGATCTCAAGTCAGATGATAATACACTGCCAAGAAAAGATGCTGTAGATATTGCTAGCTATCAATCATGGATGACACAAGCAGACTTTAATTCTCTTAAGGCATCTGGTGTCAAGTCAATCGTTGTTAAACTAACCGAAGGAACTAATTATACGAACCCATATGCTGCAAATCAAATTAAAATGGCACAGAATGCCGGCTTAAATGTTGCAGTTTATCACTACGCACGCTTAACAGGAGCCAATTCACAAAGTGCTGCAAATTCATTAGCCATACAGGAAGCTGCATACTTTGCAAAGATAGCTAAATCTTTTGGATTGTCTAGCAACATTGTAATGATTATGGACTGCGAGCAACCTTATAGAGATGGCTCTGGAAATATTATCGGCCCCAATCCCATAACGGTTGATTGGGCAACAGCAGGTGTGCAATTTGCTAATACGCTCAAAACAAATGGTTATAGCAACACAAAGTTTTATACCTCTGCTTCGTGGATTGGAACAAATACAGCAACTTGTCAAATGAACTATAATACATTAGGTGGTCCCAAAAATCTTTGGGCTGCTCAATATCTATACGGCAAACCATCTTCTAGTAATCTTCAGAATACGCAATATGGTGCTTGGCAATATACAAGTCAGATGTATTATCAAGGAACCCCTAACTTAAAAGCCAATGCTGTTGATACTTCAATTGATTATAGTAATTTCTTTACAGACAATTCTAAGCCTCTAACATATACTGTAATTTTTAATACAAATGGTGGAAATAACATTGTCAGTCAAAATATAGTCGCTGGAAATAAGATTACACAACCCGTTAATCCAACTAAAACAGGGTATAACTTCTCAGGTTGGTATAGTGACTCAGCCCTTACTCAATCATACAATTTTTCAAGTATCGTTAACTCAAATATGACACTTTATGCAAAATGGATTCCAAACTCTAGTCCATCGATTTCATATCAAACACAGATTCAAGGAATTGGCTGGCAAGGACCATCATATAATGGTGAAACATCTGGAACAACAGGAAAAAATCTTAGATCAGAATCATTAAAAGCCTCTCTGATAAATCTTCCTCAAAGTATGGCCGGAAGTCACATACAATATCAAGTGTTTATCGAAGGAATAGGTTGGCAAAATGTGACTGCATCTGATGGTGAGATAGCTGGAACTGTGGGACAATCTAAACGAATGGAAGCTATTCGTTTACAATTAACTGGACCAATTGCACAAGAATATGATATATACTATCGAGCACACGTCCAAAATATTGGATGGATGGCTTGGACTAAAAACTGGCAAGTTTCTGGAACAACAGCGATGAGCTATCGAATAGAAGCAATACAGATTCAACTTGTAAAAAAAGGGAGCTCTGCTCCATCCTCTTCAGGTTCTACGTCTTTTCCTTATCTAACAACCCCAACAATTGAATATGTTACCCACATACAAAATATTGGTTGGCAAGCCCCTGTAACAAATGGTACAATGTCTGGTACAACTGGAAAATTTCTAAGAATAGAAGCCATTAAAGCTGAGATTAAAAATATCTCTTCTGGGGTTACGGGTGGAATAACTTATCAAAGCCAGGTCCAAGGCATCGGGTGGCAAAACTGGGTATTTAATTTCGAAATATCTGGTACAACAAATCAGAACTTGCGTGATGAAGCAATTAGATTGAAACTAAGTGGAGACATTGCAACATACTTTAACGTTAGTTATCGTGCACATGTTCAGGGAATTGGGTGGCAAAATTGGGTGGCAAACGGTGAGATATCTGGTACCGTTGGAAAATTCCTTCGTATGGAAGCCATTGAAATGAAAGTAATTCCAAAATAGAAAAATCTCAAATAATGAAAAAAATTCGGTAAAATATTTTACCGAATTTTTTCATTATTGAGCTTCAATTTTTATCTAAATCTTTAAATTCTTTCTCAACCGCCTTTAAAGCCACTCCAAAGACCTGATCCATGTCATAGTATTGATAATTACCTAAGCGCCCTCCAAAAATAACATTTGGATATTTTTTAGTCTCTTCTTTATATTTTCTAAAAAGCTTAGAATTTTTTTCATCATTAACTGGATAATAGGCTTCTTTTGTACGATCCCAATTTTGAGGAAACTCTTTCGTTAAAATCGTATATCCCTCGTCAGCTTTTTTATCAAAATGTCTCCACTCCATCACACGAGTATAGGGTGTTTCTGCATCGGTATAATTGATGACCGCATTTCCTTGAATATTGTCAGATTTTACAGTTTCTGTTTCGAAGCGTACAGAGCGATATTCCAGTTCTCCAAAAGAATAATCAAAAAACTGATCGATCATTCCCGTATAAACAATTTTTGGAAATTCTTCTAAAAATACTTCTTTATCACTGAAAAAATCTACACCTGTTTGAACATCGATAAGGTCAGAATCAAGCATTTTATCAAAGATTGCAGTATAACCATCAACTGGAACCCCTTGATAACGATGATTGAAGTAATTATTATCAAACGTATAGCGAACCGGAAGACGGCGGATGATGAATGAGGGCAGATCAGTAGCTTTACGTCCCCACTGTTTCTCAGTGTAACCTTTAATAAGTTTATGATAGATATCAGTACCAATCAAACTAATTGCTTGTTCTTCTAGATTTTTAGGGATTCCTGAAATTCCTGCTTTTTCCTTCTGTTCCTCAATCTTAGCAGCCGCTTCTTCTGGAGTCTTTACCCCCCACATTTGATAAAAAGTGTTCATGTTAAAAGGAAGGTTATAAAGTTCCCCTTTATAATTCGCAACAACTTGATTAATATAATTATTAAACTCTGTAAATTGATTGACGTAATCCCAAACCATTTTATTATCGGTGTGGAAAATGTGAGCTCCATAATCATGGACATTGATTCCATGTTCTTTATGAGTATACATATTCCCACCAATATGAGAGCGACGTTCAATAATTAAAGATTTTTTACCATGCTTTGCAGCTTCATGGGCAAATATCGAACCATAAGGTCCTGCTCCAACAATAAGATAATCATAATTTTTTTTATTAAATTTCATTTTTTCTCCTGATATCTATATTTCATTAAATGTTTTATCAAAATTTGATATCTGATATTTTTATTATAAATAATAAATACCAAACAATGTAGAAAATAGTAATAAAATGTTTGTAACGATTGCAATACTCATTATAAACATTAATACACCTTTTTGTCCATTAATTTTAATTTTAAATTTTTCATGACAAGTAATAAACAATAATAAAAACAAAGTAGGAGTAAAATATCTTCCTTGCAATCCTTGCATCTGCCCTACCGCCGTAGCATTACTGACTGGTGCCCCTGTCGGAGTGTATGTCATGAAAGAATAATAAACTGCTACTATCCCTAATAAAAATACTATCCCACTTATCAAAGGGATAAGCTTACCTCTGATAAATTTATCCTCACTAAGCAAGGCAACAAACAATACTATAAACCAAATCATACTTACCCAAGCAGGTGTATAATTGATATTAGGATACGGTGAACCTAATAGGTTATAGAATACCGAGCTCACCGACAAATAGTCCCTCAAATTCACAGCATAATTAATTATAAATCTGTATACACTATAAAGAAGTCCACCATGCGAAATCAATAAATAAGCCGTTATACTTGCAATCATAACTACTAATCCTGCTGATACAAATAATCTCCGATTTTTATCTTTCCAAATTTTATTAAATTCTAAGAAAATTATCTTGGAAGATTTTGGGAAAATATACATTCCTGCTAAAAAAGGAACTAGTAGTAGTAAAACTTTAAAATTAGTTTTAGCTCCAAAATAAATGGCCCCTGATGCAAGTATTAACTCTCCCCAACGCCACCACTTAATCCGATTTTCAACTAAACTATTAATCACTATAGCCATAAACCATGCTACCAATATAAAACTAAGGGAATCATAAGACAAACTTGCAAATGAATTTAGCACGACTGGTGATAAAGCAAGAGTAGCAAAGACCAATTTCCCTTTTTCTGAAAATTTTATAATTAGAAACATTAATAGCGAGTTAATAAATACTGAAATAATCCTCGCCGTAACTACCATAACACCAATAGAAGGATAAATCTTATTCCCAATCCATATTCCTAGTGCTGGAATGACATGCCCCCAGAAATTATAAGATTTTATACTTGGGATGATGCCCGCACGCGGTTGCTTACTCATTGGTATTTTTTCAATCTTGGTTAGATAATAATTATTAAAGTAATTTCCCTGCTGATATGAAACAACCTGCTGATCTATTCCCGTACCAATTTCTTTTTCATTATATATGGATATATCGTTTGATAAGCCAGACATGTATGAACTAACTACATAGTGATATTGACCGTCCGGTTCATTAAATAAAGGCATTCCAATTGCAAGAATCATTCCGAGTACAACACTAACAATAAGATAAATTTTATGCAAGTTATTTTTTCTCTCATAGATTGAAGGAGAGATTATTTTTTTTTCCGTTCTTTTCTTCATTTTTTAATTCTCACAGCCATCTTTGCTTTACAATCAAAATAGAGACCAATAGGACCAAGACTCCAACAATCCCAATTCCCCCAAAGATAGAAAGCTTATTCTTATTTATATTATCCTTGCTACTATCTAAAGATATATTATTATACTCATTTGCTCCTGCAACATAATCAGGAATTTGTCCTACAATACCAACTAGAGGTTTAGTAGGGTTGTTTAGAGAGTTGTTAGTCATTAAAGAGTTATTTGGTGAAAAATAATTTCTACTAAAAATAGAGAATTTAAAAATTCTATCAGAATTTGATGGACTATTATTATCAACTCTGTAAAGAAAATAATCTTCCCCCTGTGCCAAGCCCAAAATTTGAATTAAACTTTTATTGATTTTTCTACTATTTTTTTCACTGAAGTTAAATTTCGAAACATCTAAAGGAATTTTTTGAGATTTTTCACTACCTAATACGTAACGATTTCCTCCTTTTAAAATCAAAGAATCTGAATTTTGAAGTTCTTCTAAATTATCAACTTTATTCCATTTCCCATTAATGCCATAAACTTGATAAGAATTTTCTAATGTTCTAGCCAGTACAAATTCCCCTCCTTGAGCAAATTGAGTAACATTTTCTCTTGTCATTGCAAAATTTGCTCCAGCCATAACTAAATTAGGAGTTGATGCTATACTTGAACTTCCATCTTTATTCACAGTAACAGCTTGCATAGAGGTATGCATAGGATTACTTGTACCTATATTGTTTCCCTCAAGATTTACATGTACAGTAACACTTAGTAATATGTCACTTTGGGTGGGATTCAATATAATATTAGCTGCCACTACAGGAGAAGAAGAATTGAATACCATAGCATCACTTAATGCTGGATTGGTTACCATTGATACCGCATCGCTATTAGTTAAAACTTTAATAGAGTCAAAGGAAAGATTTGATTTTGGTGGTAGAACTAGATTAATATTTCCGGCCTGTTTCCATGTCTCTTTATCTATCGATAGATTAAAACTAAATTTTTGGTTCGTCCCTACAACATATTGACCAAAATTTGTAGCCAAATCGTTTAGCTTGCTATCGGCAGTAAATTTAATCTTACTATCCATATTTGCAAGATCTATCCCCACTTTTTGAGAAGCATCCTGTATTCTTACTAGTTTAACAAGATTATTGCTATTATCAAGTATAAGTGTATAACCCTGCTCAATATTCGCCTTTGCACTACCATCACTATTTGTAAATTTATATACAACATGTTCTGGATTCAAAAAAGGAACCCTTACATTTGATTGATTAATTTCGCTAATTAGTGATAACTTATCAACATTCATAAGACCAGAAATTATTGAATTCATCTCATCATCTGTGTGAGTAATACCTTTTCCAATTTTTTGTCCATTACTTAACACGATTTCATTGGCGTCATTACTGTTTGTATTTTGGCTTGCTAATAACCATGCTGCAGAATTTCTTACCTTTTCACTAATTTCCCCAGATTTTATTTGCTCATAAGCGTGTTCAATATTCATTGCACTGTAAGAAGTGTGAATTATAGGAACCCCGTTATTAGTAATCCTTATTTCAACACTTGTCTGGTTCGTAGGCAAAGCATCAGCACTGATTTTATTTCCCATTCCTAATAACAGCAGAACTAGACTAAGTATTAAAATCAATAATTTTTTATTTATTTTTTTCATAATTACTTTCACTATTTGAACTATTTTATTTTTTTAATAATTTTTTGATATAGGGTGAGACCAATGAATTCACTGGGGCACGCAATACATATAATATAACCAAATAAATCAATATAGATATAATCGTTTGAATTAAATAATTTAATGCACTGACAGTCATATTATTATTAAGAGTAAACAAGACTATGAATACAACTACACCTCCGATCATATATTTCCATACACCATGGAAAATTTCTTTTAGTGTAAAAGTATCCCTTAACACCCAAAGCTGATATGACGTTGTAGCTACTTCTGTGAAAACCGTTGAAATAACTGCTCCCATTGCTCCAATTTTAGGAATAAGCATCAAATTCAGCGCTATATTAACAACTAACCCCCAAAGAGAAGAAATCGCAAACTCTTTAGTTCGCCCTGAAGAAAGTAAGTATTGGTTACCAAGAACACTCGCTAATGCAACAAAAATAATCATAGTTGCTTGAACTAACATAAGACCTGATACTTGATCATATTGTTTACCAAAGAAAAATGTGGCAAAAGTATGAGATACTCCCATAATTCCAGCCATTATCAAAAAAGATATAGCATAACTTAAGTCTAATGATTTTAGCGTTAACTTTTGCACATCTTCTGTTTGTCCCTGTGCATACATGGAAGATAGTCTCGGCAGAAATGCAGCTCCAAAGCTAGACACAACGGTAAAAGATACTCTTATAATCGTATCTGACTGATTAAAATATCCTGCTGCAGTCATGCCATCTAATACGCCTAACATATTTTTATTCAATGAAAGATATATTTGTGTTGCTATCTGTGGAAGGAATAACCACAAAGTAGGCTTTAGATGTCTCAATACTTTCCATTCTCTTGGGGGGATATAAATAATATTTTTTCTTAAAAATGGCCATAAACTCAAATTTGAGAATAATTGAGAAATAACAACCAGAAGGATATATATCCATAAATCATTTACAGTTCTTACTAAAATAAAAGTTAAAATAACTGTTATTATTCTAATAATTGTATTTCGAACAACGACTACCTTAAAATTTTCCATTCCCATAAAAAACCAAGATATATCCAGTGCTGTAGCTATTATCAATATTCCTTGTAACAGATATAAATTTTGGTATTGAGGTTGGAACCAAATACTTATAATAAAAATAATAGATGAAACCAAAACACTTCCCCCTCGTAATGCATTGATTTCGAAGAATAACTTACTTCTCTTCTTTATATCGGAAATCGCATAAGCAATTTCTCTATTACCATAAAGAGTTATTCCCATCCCCCCTAGCAAAACGAAATACGTTGCATAGGCTGACGTTACAGAAAAAATTCCTATTCCTTCAGGTTCCAAAATACGGGATACATATGGAGCAGTAACTAATGGCAATATGAGAGCCAGAAGCTGGTATGATGTACTATATATCATATTTTTTATAAGTTTCAAATTGGCCTCCGACATTTTATAACTTTAATAAAATTTCCCTCAAATATCTTTTTGAGACATAAATTTTCTATAACCTATTTTCGTCACTAACAATAATGTTCTTAAAATCAGATAAATTTTATGAGTATTGCCTTTTTGATAATGTAACATTACAAAAATACGTTTCAACCATACATCATTCATAAGATCTAAGTATCTTTTTATATCTTTTTTATTTTCATTATTTTCTGAAAGAGTCTCCATCACATGAGAAAGTTGTCGCTGTTCTCTTAAAATCTCTTTCCACGCTAAATTTGTATAACCATCAGCTTTTATATCATTTAGCTTACTTGTCATATCTCCTTTTTTTCCACCAAGAACATTATTTTCGTGCTGTCTATACAAAACGGTTGGTTTATTTATATATACTAAACTATTGTGAGCTGCTGCAACCTGTGCTAAATACCAGTCATGCATTATTATGTCTTCTGTTTCTTCCCAGACTTCTGCCAAAGCATTATTTATCATACTTGCACATCCTGTTACACAGTTACGTCGCATTTCCTCCTTTAGGTTTGTACAAGCCGGTCCCGTGATTTCTGATATCATGCTATCATACATCACTTTTAAGTTACTATCTACAACTTTCAGATCTGAATAAACTAACAAAGGAATTTTCTCGTCGTAATTCTTAGCTTCATTCAGCATAATTTCTAATTTATTTGGTAACCAGACGTCATCCTGATCACAAAAGAAGTAAAAATCACCTTTCGAATGTTTTACTAACTGAAAAAAAGAATTGATAACGCCTATATTTTCTCCTTTAACCAGTTCAATTCTCTTATCTACATTTATAAATTTTTCAATGATAGATAGGGTACTATCTTTTGAACCATCATCACGAATAATCAAACGCCAATTCGTTTCTGTTTGAGCAATTATACTTTCAATTTGTTGTGATAGATACTTTTCTCCATTATAAGTGGACATTAATACATTGATTTGCACTTTTCATCCCTTTCTGCTTCGTATAAATTCCAACCTATTGTAAACTCATGAATATACCATCTAAAAAGCCTTTGATATATAACCAGGTTTTCTTACACTTTTGTTTTTCAAATAAAATAGCCTTTATAGCATGACCATTATTAGCTATAAACAATCCCTTGGTTATATTACTCCAACCATATTTTCGAATTAAATAAATTGTATTTCTTGAAAAATAATAACGTCGTATAGCCGAATGATTGTTGATATAAATTTCTCTTCCTAAAAATTTTTTATGTATCCGTTCGCCAATTTCATGTTTAAAGCCTATAAAACTAATTTGATACATTTTATAGGAAAGTTTACTGTATTGAAGATTAATTTCGTAATCAACTAAATCAATAAACATACGTTCATCGTATTTTAATGACTTTTCAAAACATAGAGTATTCATCAAGGCTCCTGAAGTGATACATAGCTGTACCTCTTTATATGGTTCTTTATATGTTTCGTTTTTAACAGCATCATTGACATCTTGAAAATGACAAGTGAGTATACTAGCCTTTGGGAGATTGCAATAAGGTAAGTATTCTTGAATAAGGTTGTTAGAGGCAACTGAATCTTGGTCAAGAGTTAAAAACCAATCATACTCATTTCTTATCGCATAATTTCCTATCTCATTCAATGCAGAAGCAATTCCTTTATTTTTATCTAAAGTAATTATTTCAATATTATCAAATTCTTTAAATTCTTCTAAGTTAGTTGAATGGTTATCAACAATAAGCACTTTATCAACTTGAGGATATACAGCTGCTATATTTTCACTTAATCTTTCAATATCTGGGTTATAAGTTACTATCCCCGCTAAAATTTTCATCTAATTATTGTCCTACTTTTTAAAAGAAAATAAAATATCTCTAATCCGGCTTGAAAAATGTTCATACTTTTTCCAATCTTTTAACACCTGTCCGATTGTTTTAAAAAAACTACCAGATTGAGCACTCCTTATACGTCTTTTTGTAAATTCATAGTATACTTTTTCTTCTTGTTCTAACGGCGAATTATTATCCTGAAGAACCTTATAAATAACATCATAATATCCTTGATATTTTGCATAAAGTTCCTGGATATGAAGCTTTTTTGGTGATTTAAGCGTTACGACTGCTTTGCCGCTTGCATTTGACTCATGGCGATTATGAACTGCAACACACTCGTTCAAATTATAACCAACTTCTAATAATCCAGCTAAACATTCAATAAGCGCATCATGAGGAAGTAAATTATAGTCCTCTTTCCAATATTTTAAAAATCTACTGATAAATTCTTTTTTTATCGCCAAAGTCATACCTTGCCGAAAACCAGCCTTATAAAAATGTTCGATAGGAAATTTTGAAAGTTCTTGATCGTTATCCTTAAAGATATAATTAGTTGGAACTGTTGCTTCACTAGCACTCACATTAAATTCAGTATCAGCACTCAGCACCTCAATTTCTTGATGCTCAGCTAGTATCTCTAATTGTCGTTTATTTTTCCCCAAATTCCAAACATCATCTTGGTCTGATAAAAAAATAACATCTGCATCGGTATTTTGCGAATCAATCAACAGTTGACGAAAATTCAAGCGCCATCCTAGGTTCCTTTGATTTTTAATGATATTCCATCCAACTAAGTCATTAGTTGCTATGTAATCTTTAACAAATTCAACCGTTCCATCCGTTGAACCATCATCACGTATGATAACATAATCAGGAGCAAGCACTTGATTTTTTATAGAATCTAATTGCTTTTCAATAAATTTCTCTCCGTTATATGTTGCCATCAGTACAGCTGTTTTCATTATTCAAAACTTTCTATTGTCTTTTTCAAGCCCAAGTCGAGACCAACTAATCTGTTCCAACCCAAGTTTTCTATTTTAGCCATATCCATCACTGTTCTACCGTCTGTACTATAAGCTGTACTTTGAGAAGTAGGAATATCAAACGTAACTTTTAATTTTTCATTAGGTAAAAGTGATACTAATTTTTGTGCCAAATCTCGTATTTGAATAGGTTCGTCTTCATTTGCGACATTATATGCTTGTCCAGAATCACCGTTTAGCAAAACAGTTAAAAGTGCTGTAGTTGCATCTGAAATATAACAAAAGGCTCTTTCAGCAGTCCCCTCAGATTTTAGAATGATATCTTCATGATTAACAACATTTGAAATCAAATCACTCATGATACGTCCATCATTGTTTATTTCCATACCTGGACCATAAGAGTGAGCAATTCGAGCTACAGTATATGGAATCTCATATTGTACAGAATAGCTTTCCAATAACGTTTCTGCCATTCGTTTACTTTCGGGATAACAGGCTCTTGGAGAAAGGATATCAAATCCCCCATAATCTTGTTCTGTTAATAGATTTTTAATTGATTTTCCATAAATTTCGCGTGTTGATAAGAAAAGAAAATTTTGAATTCTTTTTGTTCTTGCCAACTCCAATAAATTCATTGTTCCCAAAGTATTAGCTTTGATAATTCCTACAGGATCTGTTGAAATAAATTTCGGACTAGCGTTACTTGCCGCATGTATAATATAATCTATATCTTTTTCATAATCAAAGGGTTGAGTAACATCATGCTGAACAAGTTCAAAATATTCTTTTGATAAGCTTTGAAATTTAGCATTTGCTTTTTCCATGTTTCGAGCAGTACCAATAATTTTTGTTTGAAAATTTTTGTGAACATCTAAATAATAAATAACATAAGCTAAATAAGTAGCTAGCATTCCAGAAACACCTGTAATTAGTACAGTTTTTCCTCTTAGTTTTTCAAAATTAATATAAGATGAACTTACAATTTGTTTTAAATCTTCTTGAACAATTTTGTTTTCAAATGTAATCATTGATTATACTCCATAAATCTGACCTATTTCGCGTGCATCACACAGTGCCTTAAACATATAAAAATCATCTGGTGTTGTAATTTTTATATTTTCATATGGTCCTTCTACAATATGTAAGGTTTTATTATACATCCCCATAAGTGTGCTTGAATCAATTGCATCAGTAATACCTTTCGAAATTGCATCACGCTCAACTTTTAAAATATCTGAAAGATTAAAACTTTGAGGAGCTTTAGCAGTAAAAGAACGTGTTCTATCCACAACTTCTGAAACCTCCTGAGAGCCATTAACAAGTACAATTGTCTCTTTTGCAGGTGCTGTTGTTATAGCTGAACCATTTTTCTTAACACATTCAATATTATCACGAATAACTTTACTGTTAATTAACGGGCGCACCCCATCATGTATCAAAACAACAGATTCTTTGCCTTCTGCTATTTTTTCTGCCGCTTCAAGACCGTTAAATATTGATAGTTGTCCAGTTTCACCACCTGGTACAATTGCTTTAACTTTTTTTAAGTTGAATTTCTTAACTAATTCAGCCATATAACCTAAATAATCAGACAATATTACAACAACTACTGCATCCACTTCCTCTGTTTCTTCAAATAAGTCTATGGTATGTACAATAATTGGTTTTCCGTGAACTTCCAAAAACTGCTTAGGTTTATCTTTGGAGTTCATTCGTGAGCCTGTACCACCTGCAAATATTAAACCAATATTCATTTTTAATCTTCTTTCCAATACCACGTATAAAAATCGTGTGCTACCCTTTTATTTTTAGGAGGGAGCTGCATAAAATCTCCAAATATTTGTTCTAAATAACGAGAATGATTTTTTATTTTTCTAGGATTTAAATTTTCAAAAACGGTATCTTCAAATTCATCAAACAATATTTTAGGAAAATGTTCTTTATCAGAATATCTACTTGCTAGAAAACCTATTTCTTTTGCATTGCTATGATAGTATTTTTTACTCATATTATCATAATCTGAAGCAACTTCCTTGTTTTTACCATGATATTTCAAAAAACGAGGGGCTCGCAGAAAAAAGCGAGCAAAAGCATATTGCCATTTTGATCCACTCACAAATGCCGGGAAACCTGTTGAAACCAAATCTTCAGCTTTACTTTGCATTTTTTTCATAAAATTTATTCGCTCTAGTTTGTCTGAAGGGAGAATATCCATTGGGAAAATATCAACATGAACACCTATTCCTGTCCACATATGATCTAGGCTTTTCCCTAAAATAGTTCGATTGTCATACAGTTTAGCATATGGCTGATAGGTAGGACGATTAGAATAATGCCATAATTTATATTGTGAGTCATTATTGCTCTCCCTTAAAATATCAATTAATCTTTCATATTCATCCCTGCGCAACATCACATCTATATCATCATCCCACGGAATGAAACCCTTGTGTCTGATTGCGCCTAACAACGACCCACCTCCCAGAGAGTATTCTATATTATTTTCTCTACAAGTTTTATCTATAAATTGTAGTATAGCAAGTTGTATTTGACGCATTTCTTCTATTACTATTTCTTTCATAACACTCATTACTTCCTAATTAAATACATGAAATCCTTTATTTTAAACACCAAATTTGAATAACGCCAATATTTATACGAAACCTTCATAAATAAATATATACTTTTCTTTCGGATATAGTCTTTTCTTTTTTCAAAATAAATCATTCTTATTTTTAAACTATCAACTATAGCTTGATTCCCTCCTGATTTTTCAAGATAGTTAATAAGGGATTGAATAATTTTTATTTTTGAATCACTTAAGCTTATTTCTTTCTGTACATTATCCATTTTAATTTGAGCATCATAACTAGTTGTTGATTTCACATGGCGTCTAAAATAACCCGTTAAAACATTTAACTTATAGAATGATCCTTTAAAAACTGAATATCTACATAAAAAACCATCATGCGAAGACCCATCATAGTATTTTTCTATATCATGAAAGAAGGTATTTCTATAACAATAGGTCCAACCTGGCCTATCATATGCTTCATCATCCCGAAATTGTTGCTTAACGAGCTTTCCATTATTTGTTATTTTAATTTTTTCAACAAAATAATATAACTTAGATAAAAACCCTACATTTCCTTCTAATTTTGAAGACCAATTACCTGACAATACATCTATTTGTGGGAAATCTTCCATCACCTTTGACATATCATTAATTTTGTTCGCTGTCCATATATCATCTTGATCAGATAAGAAAATAATATCCCCAGTTGCTTCACGCATTCCGTCAAAAAAGTTTTGAGCCCAACCTTTGTTAACTGAGTTAATTTTTATACCCCAATTTTCTAGACTGTTTTTCTCAATATAGTTCTGTATAATATTTACAGTATCATCAGAAGATTGATCATCCAAAATTATTACTTCATCAGGGATACGTGTTTGATTTTTAATTGATTCCATCTGTTCAATTATGTGCTCTTGACCATTATAAGTTGTCATAACGATACTTATGTTCACTTTGATTTTACTCCCCTATTCGAATTATCAGTAATATTCTCATTAATAATGTATATTTCCAGTCTCCTAAAGAATATAAATACCGATAATTTACTACTGTTTTTAATCTATAAAATATATTATTTTTAGAGAGCCCCACAAAGTCATTCAAGGTTTTTCTTTGGGAATCTGTTAATAATTGATTATATTCTTTCAAAATGGTTGTTGCTCGTTGCGTACTGGTATGATTTAAATCCCAAAATTTAGTCAGAACTCCTTTAACCTTTTTTGAAACTATTCCAGCTGCATTATTACTATGTTGTCGATAAAGAATTAGAACTTCATCCAAAAAGTGTACTTTACCAAATGTAACCGCGAGCAGCCCACAAAAAGTATCATGATAACCCACAATCTCTTTGTTAGTAAGCCATAATTCTTTTAAAACATTATTAATCATTGCTGTACATCCAGTTACGACATTACAAACCAAAACATCTTTAAGTGGAGGGTTCACAAATTTACCATTAGGATTTCTGAGATTTTGTTGAATTACATTCAAATTTTCATCTGTGGAAGAAAAATCTGAATACCATAGCTGAGGAATATTAGAATCAAACTCACCAACGTTTTCTAACATCTTTTCTATTTTTTGTGGCATCCAAAAGTCATCCTGGTCACAAAAAAAGTAATAGTCTGCTTTCTTATATGCTGCTAAACGTTTAAAAGATTTGTGAACACCTACATTCTCAACTTGAAGTGGGTTGATATACTCTATTCGGTTATCTTTACCCACATATTCATTAATTATAGTTATCGTTTTATCCGTCGAGCCATCATCTCTGATTAATAACTTCCAATTTGGATAAGTCTGATTAATGATGCTATCAATTTGCTCTGACAAATATCTTTCTCCGTTGTAGGTAGAGAGTAAAATATTTATAACAACCATCTATTTCCTCATTTTCTTAATACTATTTAATAAATGACGTTCTACTTTTCTCCAAAGTTTATTGTTTTGCAAAATATTTCTTATCTTTACCGCTAAAACAATATTCTTTCCATTAGACTGAATCAAGCTCTTAGACAGTTTTAAAACCTCTGGAACATCTAAAATTTGTTCTGATATTAAATACTTCGTAAATTTTTCTGTTTCTTGTTTTCTATCCATTTTTTGTGTAATGGATAAATTAATAACGTATTGTGCAATGATTAGCTCTGAGAATCGTTGAATCAAAACTTTTTTCACTGATTCAGAAATATTTTCAGGAAGATTTTTTATGAAATTCCAAATATGTTTTGTCATTTTTAAATGCATAGTTCTATTTTTTACCATGTTACCAATTGCCATGGATTGTGTCCCTGAGTTTGTACGGTAGACATAAACTGGATAATCCAAATAAACTGATTTCTTTACAAAAGGTAATGGATAACAAATATACTCAACGTCAACATAAAACATTTTTTCATCAATTTTTATATCATTATCTTTCAAAATTGAAGTTCTATATGTAATTGTATGCATGGGCGGAATTTTGATTTCTCCGATAATCTCCTCATGATCCATAATATGATTTGCCGGAATTTTTAATTCCATCATAAGTTTTTTTTCTGCTGTTACCTCATCATGTTCAAAATAGGGATTATTAATAAGATCTACATCAGATTTTTTAAGGAATTCAACCAGCTTGACAAAATTTTCTGTTACAACCCAATCGTCTCCGTCTACTACTTTAAAATATTTACCAGTTGCTTCTAAGATCCCACGATTTATAGTTGAACCGTGTCCTCCGTTTTCTTTATCAATTACACGAATTGAGTCAGGATATTTATCTGCCCATTTTTGTGCGACGGATACAGTATTATCTTTTGATCCATCACTAACGATCAAAATTTCAATGTCTGAGATGATTCGTTCATCAATAAGATATGGCAAACATTCATCGATATATTTTTCTGTATTATACGAAGGGATTGTTACTGTTAAAATTTTACTCACTTGATTATTTTACTCCAAATTTTTAGTTGTATGATTTAATTTTGACTCTTGGCTTTCTCTATTATCTAAATCGGTATCTTTCACCTCTTTACGTAATAATGAAACCTCTTGTATCAACGTTTTAATCTGTTTCTCAGCCGCAATCAGAGAGATTTGGTAACGTATTGAAATAACAAGAAGCATACCAACTAGTACGAACAGTGCAAAAGAAGTTAAAGTTTTCACTCCTAGTGTGTAAGCGATTTTTGCTGCAAATTCTGAAAAAATTGCACCAAATAATATAACCAGTGCAAGAATAAACCATTTCAACATGTGACGAACTTCAGCAAGATTTTTGCGAATAAGTCGGATGGTATAGATGAAAAAAAGAACGGCCAATATAATGGCTAAAATCCTTAATGGTAATGGCATCATGATCTCTTACCTCCCATAATTGCAGAAAAAAGTATAGCAAGAGATACACTTATCATATAGCTCATTCCTTTAAATAAATTAATGCTAGATGTCCCGGTTTCTCTTTCAAACATACGCACTCCCACCTCTTTTACACGAATGTTTTTTGCAAATAAATGCATATAACTCTCAGGTTCAGGATATTGACTCGGATAGCGACCCACAAACTGTGAAATGACTTTCTTATTTGCTGCTCTATATCCACTTGTAACGTCTTTTATTCTTATTTTTGAAGTCATGAATATTAAAGCAGATAATATTCTAATTCCTACCTGTCTTGTAGTTGAGGACTGAAATTCTGAATTACTATCTTCTAGGAAACGTGAACCCACTGTGAAATCTGCTACTCCGCTCAACAATGGTTCAATCAGACAGGGAAGGCTTTCAATATCATGTTGTCCATCTCCATCATACTGGATAGCAATGTCATAGCCCTTTTCCAATGCATACTTGTATCCTGTCTGAACTGCTCCTCCAATACCTAGATTTTGAATCAATTCAACATGATTAATTTCATTTTTTCTAAGTATCTCTTCTTCATTGTCCGTAGAACCATCATTGATAACAATATAATCAATCATATATTTTGATTTTATGCGATATTGTTCAACCTTCTGAACAACTTGCGTAATTCCCTCGGATTCATTATAAGCTGGTATAATTAATAATATTTTTGGTTCTACCATTTTATTTCTTTCCTAGTATTATTTTTATGAGTGCTTTTGCAGGGAAAATATCCCCCTTAAGCCAACCTTTAACTATCATTCTAACATATTTCTTTCTAATTGAGTAGAGATGCTCGGGCTGATAGTTTTTATAGTAGTAGTATTCTGCTGTAAAAATTTTTACAAATCTTGATTTTGATAATTCTTCTAAACGTTGTACTGAAAGTTGATGATAAATCTTTTCATCAATCACTTTAATAATTTGATGATGTTTTCTTAATTGCCAAAAAATCCAATGGTCTAGATAGTCAAGAGGAAATTCGTTAGTAAATCCTCCTATTTTTTTCATGAATAATTTTGATAAGACAAGCCCACTAGAAATACCAGTAATATCTTCATCATAATTGCCAGCTTTTTTAGGATACTTCAAATTCATTATTGTTTCACTAGATGTAGGAGATATTTGGATTTCTTTATCAAAAATTTGTGGACAAATAGCACTAACTGATAAGTGACCTAACTCTTCAAATACTTTGCATATATAGGTTTCCGTTATCCTTGTATCATCGTCTAACAGCATAAACCACTCATCTTTTGTTTCTCGTAAAGCATATTGGTAGGCTATTCGTGTCCCACGTTCTTCATTATCTCGATTATAATAATATACAATAGACGAAAAGTCACTTGGCTTTTTTTCACTTGAAAAATCAATTGAGCCATTATCAAAAATAATAACATTTAGAGATTCTTTAATAGAACTTTTCATATTATTTAGTTGCTTGTAACTAACAGTTTCAGTAAATTTTGTACTATATGCAACTAGACAGATTGTCAACTTCATCGTAATATCCTCATCTTAATGAGCGCATTTTTAATCATATATTTAACTTTCGCTATAAAACTTTCAGAGTTATTATCATTAGTAGTTAATATTTTTTCCAAATGTCTAATACTCTGATTATTTAAATCGTAATTAACTTCTAAAAGTTTTATAACTTCTTGATAAGCATTTTCTACTGAATAAATAGCTTTAATATCCTTCAAAACTGATAAAGACTTTTGTTTTTCTAAATCAAAATCATTCAAAGTATTTGAGATTAATTTTGTTAGTTGAGTCACGTCGCCACTATCATAGAATTGTCCGAACCCAAAAATATCATATGCTGACAGATGACCTGGGTTGCTTGAAACAATGCTGGGAACTCCATGTAGTAAAGCCTCTACATAAACTAATCCAAAGGTTTCCATCTTTGATGGGCCAATGAAAATATCTTTGTCTGTTACCATTGACCATGGTTGAGCTTTAGGTCCAGCAAGAGTTATATTTTTAATTCTATTTTCTTTAATAAAATTGACAACTTTTTCTTTATAATCTTTATCAAAGTTTCCAATCAGTACTAATTCAACTTCTGGATCATCTAATCTATGAAAAGCTTCAATTAATTCCAGTTGATTTTTACGTTCTGTTAATCTCCCTACCGATACAAGACGAGTTTTATTTCCTTTTCGTAAATTTTCATTTGTGGTTTGGGTATAAGGATAAAAACCATAGATTTTACGATTGGGGATTAAATTTTGTAGTTTTTCTTGAAGTCGTCCTTGAACAGCAAAAATTTCTGTTGAGTATTCATTAATAAAATCCAGTTTGTCTAAATAATACGAAAATTCACCTTCTGGAAATTCGTGAATAATCCAAAAATGTGGAATTTTTTTTATTGCTGCGACTAAAGCTCCTTGGAACATGTTTACAGAATTTGTCACTATTAAATCAATTTTTTCATCATCAACAATTTTTTGAATTTTATTAAGATGTTCGCGATAATAGTGATAAAGTTCCCTTTCAGTTCCTTGGATAGGACCTGGTGCATCTTCCCACCACCACTTTACCGCATTTAACATATAATTTTTAATACCAGCCTTCTCAAAAGCTTCGATATAGGGCTTATCTCCTGAGGCTTGAGTCACGTTTACAACGTTAAAACCTTTTGATTTAAGCTGCTTTTGCAACTCAAATATTGAAATTTCTGCCCCATTATCCAGTGTACCTGTTGGGGAAACAAATAAAATGTTTTTCATAAATTAACCTTTTGAAAACCAGAATACAATCGTCAATATAATGAATAGGGATAAATTTACAAAACATAATCCAAAAGCCATTAATTTTCGATAAGTTCCAGTTATTTCTACTTTTACTTTCTCAGAAATTTTCATGAAAAGCGGAAGTAAATAAATTAAGAATGGCGTGTAATATCGTCCTTGCTCACCGATACTCACATTTCCTTTACCGCCAGTCCAGCCAAGATACATCATAGTTCCAGTAATAAGTATATTAAAAATAAAAATACAACTACTGATGAAAACTACTCGATTATCTATTTTTACTTTTTTATCACTTAGCATCAGCCATGACAAAATAACAAAAGTCAGGATAATGAGCCATTCTGGTAAACGATAACTGAACGCACTAAAGGCTCCTACCATACCTGAGACAATTATAGGGTCTAAATTCCCGTTTATCCACGTCGCAAAATAAGTATTAAACATAATGTGCGCCCATCTCACAAAACCTCCGTGAGATTGAAAGAGAAAACGGAATACTACAAAACTTCCAAGAACTAACACAAGTAGAACTAACCATTTGTGTTTATTCCAAAAATCCCAAAAACGATGACTCAATGTCTGAATTTTTTTATTATTAAAGAATGTTGTGGGGAGTGTCAACAGTAGGGATAATAAAATTAATGCAGATTTTTTCGTCAAATAAAGCCCTAATAAAATTAAAGGAAAGTAGATTACCCATTTCCAAGAAATTTTATGTTGGCCTGACCAAATTGTTGTCATTAATGAAAATACAAGAAATACAGTTACAAAAAGTGTTGTATCATAAGAGAGTGAGGCTGCTTGCTGAATAGTAATCGGAAAGAGAGCAATTACGCTTATAGGGAGTTTCCCGAAAGCCGCTTTTTTAATTGCAATATAAATCAATCCTATATAAAAAAGTAAGTTAAATACTCTTCCTAAAAAAAACATTAAACCATAACTTGGGTAGATCAGGTATCCAAGTAAAACTCCCAAAGCTTGGGGAAGATGTAGTAGACTCTCTTTATTAAATTTAATTCGAAAATGGGACTGTTCTAAAACTTCCACTTTACGTGTAAAGCTAAGTTTAAATAAATCATCTGCACTACCAGCGACTGATGTATCTCGAATAGCAAATAAGTCTTCAGCCCCTAAAAGTCGCTGCTTAGATGGGGTATTTACAACATTTTTCTCCATCTCTTTATTGCTAAGAAACTCATTAAAACTTATATTAAAATGATAAGTTTCATCAGGTACGGAAGCAACCGGCATAATTATAGCTGCTATCAAACCAAAAAATAATGAAAAACTGACAAAAAGAGTAGTAATTTTGATATTTTTTAACTTAGCCATGAATTGCCTCTATAAATTCATCCTTATGTTTCGTTGTTTTATAAGTACTAATCACTTTTCTTTTAGCATTATTACCTAAAAATTCCAATTTAGTTTTATTATCAATTAAATCCTTCAACTGTTCATACCACATTCCATCAGCTACTAGAACTCCTGTGGTTTCATTAGTTATGATTTCAGAAAAACTTCCTATATCACTTGCTACTGTGGTAACACCTACTAAAGCTGCTTCTAGCCATTTAATTTCAGATTTTGCGCGATTAAACACGTTATCAACTAGTGGTGCAAGATTAATATCCATCTCTGCAACCAAAGAAGGTAAAAGAGTCCAATCTAGGAAATCATGAACGATAAGCTGTTTTTTGTAATTTTTCATTTCATCAGGAATTGTCAAATGGCCTACTAAATGTAGTTCTGTTTGAGGGAACGCTTTTAGAATCTTTAGAATAGCAGACCTAATTAAATCAAAGTTTTCATTATGTGTAATTGAACCTGAAAAATATCCAATTTTTATTTTTTTCTTATCTTTGATAGTTTTAGCGATGACTTGTTCGCTGATCGATATAAGCTCTTCGCTTGCTAAATTACGGTTAAGATAAACTGGTTTTCCTAATTTTAATAACTCATTTTTTAAATCAGTTGTTGAGGTAATAAAAGCATCACATAACTCCATTAATTTACCATAACTTCTTACACCCGAGTCGTAGGCTTCTTTTTCTTGTTTACCTAATGTTTTTACGTAGTCTAGCTGATCTGTATAACTAGTATCATAGACCAAGTCATCAATATCATAGAAAACAGGTTTGTTATATTTATGAGCTAGTTCAATCAATTGCTTAAATTGTTCACTATAAGGGGTACGATAAATGATAATCTGACTCGCATATTCTGCGTAGCCCATTTGAAAATCACTTGCATTAACAGTCCAAACCTCATGACTGAAACTTCGAAGCTGCTCTGCTTTATTAATGACACGATACCTAGTACATTGCGGGATTTGATTTTCAACTCCATCTATTATTAAAATATGTTTAGGATGAGGAGTATGTTTAATGGTGTTAATTACTTCATCAAGAATTTCTTTTGGAAACTCTGTTTCATTTTTAATATAATTAATTAAATCAGGTACTTCTGTTTTTCTTTCTAACCCTTGCCATGCAAACTTATCATCTGTATCATTTGAGAACGCTGTGTACTTAACTAGCGGAACATCAAATTTTTTGAGCATTGTTAATGGATGAATATACATAGCAGAATCTTCGTTATTTCCAGCAACGGCACCATGAATAAAACCTAAATCTGAAAAATATTTGGTAAAGACCGTTTCGTGTTTTCCAATTGCTTTATTCCGAGAATTTGTATCAGATAAATTTTCCCAATACTTTAAAAATTCGGGAGTTTGGAACATATTCTTTTCAATAACTAAAAAATAGGATTGCAGATGCTCATGGATGGCACCATAAGGATTAAAACCTGTGAAATCTGCTTGCTTTTCACCATAAGATATCCCCCAAAAATCTAATTTTTGAGTAGACATTTTTTGAAAAACTGCTGATAGATCCGTCATTGGGCCAACATTGGTATCATTAACCAAAAGGAGTTCATCAAAGTTCGATAATTCATCTTTTAAAAGTAAGATTCCATGGCGAAAGGCAGCTGTATCATAGCCTGTATTCTCTCTACTGATTACTTGACCAAACTTTTCTAACTTTTTAACATCAGTGTCAGCAAGAGTGCTATTTAAAACAATTAAAACTTTATCAGAAAGGTCTGCGAGAGCTTTTAAGAAAAACAACTTGTAGGATTGTAGTTGAGGTTGATTTTCATAAATTACATAAATTAATACTCGTTTAGGATTTTCATAATTATTAAATCGACGAGTCTTTTTACGTTTATTTTTATTTATTTGCAGCTGTAAACTTTTCAATGGATGAAAATGTTTCCGAGTCTTTCGCAAGATTTTGCCTGGCGCTTTAACTAATAGCTTCGGATTTTTAGTTAGAACATATTTCATTCGTTCAAGATTTGTTGGCACTGTTTCTACCTCCTTTCCTTTTATTGTTTCAGAGCGTTCTCAGAAGACTGGCTGCCTCTTTATCTTCAGGGTTACGATAGATAAATCGAATGTCCTCACCAGGTTGAGTCACTGCTATAACCTCAGTTTGAGATAATGGGTTATCATTTTCCCAATCGGATGGATCTTTACGAAGCGTCGCCCCTAACTGAAATTCTGTATTATGAAAATTTTCCATCGGAATTTCTGCAGAAATACTCTCACCAATTTTTACTTCTTGTGCTGGAGATTCATAAGCTGCCCCTCCTCTTGTAGCATCATAAAGAAAATATGATAGATAAAGTCTTTTTTCTGCTTTGGTTTGCTCTGAGTTTGCTTCAAAATGTACAGTAAAAGATAGCTTATCGCTTGTTTTTGTTAATAAAGTCTTAGAATCAGTAGTTAACCAAACTCTATCAGCTAGAGCATCATGTTCAGCATGCTGAGTTACTTTCAAATTATCAGCGGAGTACAAATTTGTTACATGTTGAACATCTGTATTTTCAGCTGCAAAGCCATCCGAAATATAAACTGCTTTATTACAATAACGTTGAACAGCGCTCATATCATGCGTCACTAAAATAACTGTTTTCGACTTATCTTTTTTGGTTTCAACAAAAAATTCATTACATTTGCGTTGAAAAGCTTCATCCCCAACAGCCAAGACCTCGTCGAGAACAAGAATATCTCCTTTTGCTTTTATGGCAACAGAAAATGCCAGTCGAACTTGCATTCCACTGGAATAATTTTTTAATTTTTGATTCATAAATTCACTAAGTTCAGCAAATTCAACAATTTCATCGTACATTTCACCAATTTCTTCTGGAGAAAAGCCTAGCATAGCTCCGTTGAGAAATACATTTTCACGACCAGTAAGTTCTGGATTAAATCCTACACCAAGTTCAATAAAACTGACCAGTTTCCCATTAACAGTCACATTTCCTTTTTCTGGCGTATATATTTGTGAAATAATTTTTAAAAGTGTTGATTTTCCGGAACCGTTTCGACCTACGATACCAAAAAAATCACCTTTTTCTACTTCAAAGTTTATATCTTTTAATACGTGTTGTTCTTTATATCCCTTGACTCCACGGAGCCTATTGATTAAGGTAGTACGAAGACTTGTTGAACTTTCGGTAGGGAGTCGAAAATATTTACTGACATGATCTATTTTTACTGCAATTTCAGACATTTTTTAACTCCTTATTAAATAATTTCAGCAAACTTATTTGCATGCTTCATGAAAAACCAATATCCAAAAACAAAAACAAAAATTGGTATAAGATATGGAAGTATAATAACCCAAGAATGATCCCAAAGTTGCCAAAGTGTTGGATTTGTATTGTTACTAAAAGTCAAGATATAACGCAAATCCTGAATAATTTGAGCCATTGGATTGAGCATGAGAATTTTTGCAACAAATAAATGGTGGGTAGAAATTTGTGTAATTGGATAAATAATTGGTGTCCCATAAAAACCTGCTTGCATTATCACTTCCCAAATTGGACCTAAATCCCGAAAATATACAAATAGAGTTGATAGGATGAAAGCTAATCCAGTAGTAAACAGAATCAATTCAATAAGTAGAGGAACAACAAAAATGATATTCCAACTAAAAGAAACACCATTGATAATTGCAAATCCCAAAACAACAATAAGAGAAATAATAAGATTAATCAAAGCATTTATAACTACCGAGAAGATAATAACAGGTTTCGAAAAATTGACTTTTCTTAATAAATCCACTCTACTGACAATGGATAACATTCCAACATTTGTCGCTTCACCAAAGAAATTCCACACCGTAATCCCTAGTAAAAGTGCTACAGCAAAGTGAGGGGTACTCGCTCCAAATCTCATAAAACGTACAAATACTAAGTACATAATTACAAAGAGTAAAATAGGTTTCAAAACTGACCATAAGTATCCAATAACAGATCCTTGATACCTTAATTTAAAGTCAGTTTTAACAAGCTCTTTAAGTAGAATTTGATTTCTACGGCTGAAGAAATTCATTTATTTTTTTCCTTTATATGCAAATTTTGTGATGATAAGTGTGCGAAAAATACTTGTATGATAATTTTTGTTTTTACGCAAATTATATCGGTCAAGAATTTTTCGACGCTCTGCTTTGGGTTGTTTTAAAATATTGACATAATCACTGACAAGTGCTCTATCAGCTTCCGACATTAGTGACAAATTTTCTGTCAGTAATTTTTGAGCTTGTTTTTGACTGGCTGTAATGAGCCACCAATATTTTTCAAACCATAAGTTTGGGTGTATCCATTTTTTTATCCGTTTTGAGAGGGTTCTTGCTCCCAAAACATTAGAATCGTGCTGACGATAAAGATGAGTAGGTTGGTCAATATAAACCAACTCACCGAGTGCAGCTGCTACAATTGCCAAATACCAATCATGCATAATAATATTATTTGTGCTTTGCCAAAGTTGTGCAAGCTCATGATTAATCATACTCGCTCCACCTGTGACCGTATTTTCGGTCAATTCTTGAACAAGTTTTGTATTTGCATGCTCAGACTGACTGCGTATCATAGATTCCGAAGTCACATTAAGGTTTCTGTCAGTAACTTTCAAATCTGTATAATACATGACCGGTTTACTATTATCATGTTTTTTAGTTTCTTCTAACATTACTGACAGCTTTTCTGGCAACCAATAGTCATCTTGGTCAGCAAAAAAATAGAAGTCAGCATTGTTATTATCTGTCACAAGCTCATGAAAGGATTTAATCACCCCAACATTTTCAGCTCGAATTAATTTAATTCTGTTGTCTTTACTGACAAAATCATCAACAATTTCGCAGGTTCTATCACTTGAACCATCGTCACGAATGATTAAATTCCAGTCAGTATAAGTTTGTTTTTGAATACTCTCAATCTGATCAGCGACGAATTTCTCGCCGTTGTAGGTTGACATTAAAATATTAACTCTCATCTCCGCCTCTGGCTAGGTTCTCCATTTTTCTTAAAGGCTCAGACTCATCAGTAAACTTTGGAGCGAAAAGGCCCTCATATTGAGCACAAATATGCTCCCAAGTATATTTTTCTTCGATAATTGCCTGAGCTTTTTCGTGTAATCTTTGACCTTCATCCGGGGTCAAATTTTCAACTTCTGACAAAGTTGTCAGTAAATTTTCCTTGTCAAAATAAATGACGGAATCGCCTGCTGTCGTCCGGTTGAAATTGACTCCTAAAACAACATTGACCGCTGTTGACCACATGGCCTCAAGCAATCCAGGATTTGTCCCCCCAACCTCATGACCATGTAAATAGGCAAAGGCATGTTCACGAATATATCTCAATTCGTTTTGATTATAGACTGTTCCAACAAATTTAATTCGTGAATCCTTGTCGAATTGCGTTTTTTCGCGCAATTCTTTGAAGTAAGCATTGCCTTCATGATTAGTAATAATCACAAGGTCTCGTTTTGTTGAACTTTTCATGAAGGCTCTAATTAGCGTTTCATAATTGTTTTCAGGCACAAAACGCCCTACAATCAAATAATAATCATTAACTTTATATTTTACCAGAGTTTCTGATTCTGTCAAATCGGACTTGAACTTTTCTGTTCCATAAGCAATCACTTCTGATTCAACTTGTCCATACTCACTTGTTAAATATTCTTTAATTCCTGCGTTATCTGAAATAATCAAATCAGCATATCGCACCATTTTTTTCTCAGCAAATTTCAAATAAGAACGAATTGGTGCTGCCCACTTGGTTCTTTTCCATTCCAATCCATCAGGATTGACAAATAATTTTCCACCAAGTTTATGGATTTTATTAGCATAATGGCCAATAAATCCACCTGCTGTATTCCCAAGAATATAAAAAATAGGCGCTTTGATTTCTTCTTTTTTACAATATTTAAGTGCCGCATTAATGGCTAAAATATCATAAGCAATCACACGTGCTGAACCAATTTTGGGTAACTTAATTACAAAACAATCTGCTCCAAGATATTCAAAATGTTCTCCAGGTAGTGCCATGTCTGAATTCTCACTTTGACAAGCTACATGATATTTTATATTTTTATTATTTTGATGTTTGACGAGTTCTTCAACAAATGTTTCAAACCCTCCATATTTCGCTGGTAAGCCACGGCTACCAATGATAAAAACGTGTTTTTTCATGTTGTTCCTTTTACTCACTAAAATTTATTTAGTGAGTATTTCAGCCTCTCAAAATGAGAATTCTGTCAGTACTGACGAGCTTTTGCAGGTCGCTGACAGAATTTTCAATTAGTTTATTTTAATGACAGAGTCATTATTTTTTGTTAATTTCGCCTTTTACGCCATCTTTATTTTCACGCAAATCGCCTTTTTCAAGCATACTTGCTAAAGCTTCTTGCCATGTTGGAATGACAAAACCTGTCGCTTTTGCTTTTTCAAGACTCATTGTTGAATTAAATGGACGTTTTGCTTTTGCTGGGAATTTGCTTGAATCCACAGGTTTAACAAGCACATCTGTGTCTTTCAAGATTTCTTTGGCAAAATCAAACCAAGTCACATCTTCACCAGGCGCAGCATCGTTTGTTAGATGATAAAAACCAAAATCAGCTTTTTCATTAACCAAATAAACCATAAATTCAGCAAGTGTACGTGTCCAAGTTGGTCTGCCGTGTTGATCATTAACAACGGTTAATTCTGGAAAACGTGTCGCCAAGTTTTGCATTGTGAAGACAAAGTTTGGTCCATAAGAACCAAAAACCCAAGCTGTACGGATGATGTAATGTTTTACACCCGAAGCCACAACTGCTTCTTCACCAAGATGTTTCGTCCGTCCATATTCAGATTCAGGAGCTTTTGGTGCATCAACCGGCCACTCTTGGCCAATTGGCAAAGTTCCGCCAAAAACATAGTCAGTTGAAATATAAACAAGTGTTGCCCCAACACGTGCTGCCGCTTCGGCTACATTTTTAGTTCCATCAACATTGATTTTTTCATCAAGTTCACGACCTTCGTCTTCAGCTTTATCAACAGCTGTATAAGCCGCACAATGATAGACAAGTTCAGGTTTATTTTCATCAAAGAATTTATCAACAGCTGCTTTGTCAGTAATATCGAGTTCTTTAGCATCTGTTGCTGTATAAGCCATGCCACGTTCATCAAGTAAATGACGCAACTCTGTTCCGAGTTGCCCATTTCCACCTGTTATTAAAATCATTTGTTCTCCAATCTTTAATTTTTTACTGACAGATTTGTCAGTAAAAATGTTAAATCCTAGTGCGGTTGATTATTATGGCAAACTGCTTCTATAGCATAACCATCAGGGTCATAAATAAAAGCCGCATAATAATTTTCGTGAAAATGTTTGTGATAGCCAGGTCTGCCATATCCTTTAGCTCCAAGCTTTATGGCTGCTTCGTTAAAATCATCTACTTCTTGATTACTTTTGGCTTGGAAAGCCAAATGGAAAGAGAAAGGTTGTCCTTCATAAATTGCAAAATCACCAAAGGGATCGGATGAAATGCTGTCCGAAAAATTTGCTGATTTTTCGGAGCGATGATGAAGTTTATAACTCAAAGGAGCAAGCACAGCTTCATAAAATCGAATTGAACGTTCAATGTCTTTAACAGCAAAACCACCAATATGATTAATCATATTTACACACTTCCCCGCACTTATTTACCGACAGAAAATTTATTTTTCCAAAACTTTTTGTGTTTCAGCATATTTTGCTTCAACAGCTTCTTTTTCAGCTTTCCACCAGTTTTCGTTTTCACGATACCAGTCGATGGTCGCTTGCAAACCAGATTCAAAGTCAGTATGTTTTGGAGCCCAACCAAGTTCTGTACGTAATTTACTATTATCAATTGCGTACCGAAGGTCATGGCCAGCACGGTCAGTTACACGGTCATAATCGTCTTTATCTTTGCCCATACGAGTCAAAATATCTTCAAGAACTTCTTTGTTATTTTTTTCACCGTCTGCACCGATAAGGTAAGTTTCACCCATACGACCTTTAGTCAAAATTGTCCAAACGCCTGATGAATGGTCTTCTGTATGAATCCAGTCTCGAACGTTTTTACCATCACCGTAAAGTTTTGGTTTGATTCCTGAAAGAATATTAGTAATTTGACGAGGAATAAATTTTTCGATGTGTTGGAAAGGTCCGTAGTTATTTGAGCAGTTTGAAATTGTTGCTTTAAGCCCAAATGAACGTACCCAAGCACGAACAATCAAATCAGAAGCCGCTTTAGTTGAAGAGTAAGGGCTTGATGGATTGTAAGGTGTTTTGTCAGTAAATTTTTCACCTTCACCTTCGCCATGACCTGGCAAATCTTCACGATAAGGCAAATCACCATAAACTTCATCAGTAGAAACATGGTGGAAACGTAAATCATATTTACGAGCCGCTTGAATCAAGGTATAAGTTCCGATAAAGTTTGTTTGGATAAATTCATCTTGAGATTTCAATGAATTATCATTATGGCTTTCAGCTGCATAGTGAACAATTGCGTCTGCTTTAGAAGCTACTTGATCAACAATTTCAGGGTCTGCAATGTCGCCAACAACAAGTTCGACACGTCCACTGTCAAATAACATGTTAATGTTATTAACATTTCCTGCATAAGTTAATTTATCCAAAACTGTGATATGCACGTCTGGATGATTGTTATAAACATAGTGTACAAAGTTTGAGCCGATAAATCCTGCTCCACCTGTCACAACGATATTTTTAAATTCAGTCATGTTTTTTCCTTTTTTATAAAATATTATTTATATTCTTGCTGATAGAGTTGGCAGAAAATTTTTTAATTCTTTGTAATTTTATCCTTCTTGAGAATTTTTGAAGAGATAACTTTGGTTTTATTGGAAATAGTTTTAGTTGTGTTACTAAATTTTTCATGAATAGTTGAAAATGATTCAGCCCGTTTTTCTTTACTTTTAGCTGATTTTTCCAATCGATTCTGTTCCTTTATATGTTTTTGTTTCTCTTGCTCATCAAAAAGTTTTTGGCTCTCCTTGATAACTGATTCGGTTAGATAGCTGATTGTCACAGTTGAACCTGGAGCAACTTTCTTTTTAGCGTGGGGAATAGTTTTTATGACCACTAATTTTTTTTCATCTTTATACTTCATGCTTGGTTTTGTTATTTCAGCAGAAACTGAGACTAAGCCAATTTTTTCAAGCATTACTTGCGCTTTATCTAAGCTTACAGAAAAATCTTTACCATAAAAAGTAGGAATTTCAACGTAATCTTTGCGTTTTTCGTTTCGTTCATCAAGAGCTTCTTTTGCTGGTTGCGCTGCTGTAACTACAGTTCCAACAATAGTTGCCATCGAAGTTGCAATTTTTACAGCTTCCTTTATTTTAACCATTTCATATCCACCCGTTATCATCCTTTATTTTTGAACTAAAAACTTACAATCAAGGACTATTACATAATCTGGCCACTCACAGCTTTACTGACGAACTCGTCGATAAAGTTTCAATCTTCTATTACTCGATATTCTCTGACAAATTTTGCCTTTGGCACAGCTTTTAAATATTTTCCATTGAAGACCAAATAATCGCCAATAGGAACTGTCATTTTGAGTAAACCACCGACATTTTTTACTGACAGCGATTTATCGTTCCAAGAAAAGCCCCCGTCAGTAAATGCTTGATTGGACCAGCTCGGTCTGTCAGTATTTTTTTCAACTTGCCAAAATTCTAACCGTTTTTTAGTTCGTAAATGTAAAGCAAACATTAGAGTTCATCAGCCTTCAAAGCTTTTACATCTTTTAATAATGGATGATTTTTATCAGCTTCAGAAACTTCAGCATTTTCAACATCTTCCCACTTAATTCCCAAAGTTGGGTCAGCATAATTCACAAAAGCGTATTTAGGTTTAAGTTCAAGTGCCCAGTAATCATTAACTAAATAGCTATAAGAAACTGTGTCAGACAAAACTTGGAATCCATTAGCCACACCACGTGGAACAAAAATTCCTTTACTTGCATCAATCACAGTTTGATAAACATGACCGAAATTTTCTCCTTCACGTAAATCAACCCATGCGCCTAAAACACTTCCGCCATCAGCGACAGAAATATACTTATCCCAAGGTTCAGCATGAAGCCCACGCAAAACATTTTTACGAGAAAAACTTACATTGTTTTGTAATTTTTCTTCGGCAAAAAAGCTTTCTGGAAAGCCAAGTGGCATCATTTTTTCTTTTTGGAAATTTTCTTTAAACCAGCCACGATTATCACCATGAACTGGAATATCAAATTCTAACATTCCAGGAATTTGGCTGATTTCTCGTGCAGCCAATGTTTTTTCAAAAAAATTATCAGTCATATTTTTCTTTCTAATCACTATTTTCAAAGTTTATTCAAGAACAACGCTAACTTCATTCAGTCACTTATCTTTTTTCGCTTTTGCATTGACGTGTGATTTTTGAATGTGTTCGAGCGTTAGGTTATTAGGTACATCTGGATGATGTTTTCGACAAAGAACATAAAGTCCATCAGCTGTGCGATGAAGTCCAATTCGATGACAACCTGGTGCATGACATTTTAGTCTTCGCCAAACAACAGCAAAGACACCAAAAAGTGGCAAACAGCTGAAAAATCCGCCCCACCACGCTGACCAACCTGCGTCAGTCACACCAGTAAACCACAAAAACCATTCCCAAATATTTTTTAGCATTGATTGTCCTTCTTGTACTTTGACAACTTTACTTTAATAATGACTTTTTAGTCTTTTCCAATCAAACGAAGCAAGTATTGACCATACTCATTTTTCTTAAGTGGTTGGGCCAATTTAAGAACATCGTCAGCTGTAATATAACCCATACGGTAAGCAATTTCTTCCAAGTTTGCCACTTGCATATTTTGCATCCGTTGAACTGTTTCAATATATTGTGCAGCTTCAAGGAGAGATTCATGTGTTCCTGTATCTAACCAAGCAAAGCCACGGCCCATTAATTCAACTGACAAATCGCCACGTTCAAGATAAGCTTTATTTACGTCAGTAATTTCAAGCTCTCCACGAGGTGAAGGTTCAATGTTTTTGGCAATTTCAATAACATCATTATCGTAGAAGTATAAACCAGTTACTGCATAATTTGATTTAGGTTCTTCTGGTTTTTCTTCAATAGAAACAGCATTCATGTTTTCATCAAATTCAACGACACCAAATCGTTCTGGATCAGGAACATGATAACCAAAAACAGTGGCTCCTTTTTCTTTTGCAGCTGCATTTTGAAGCATTTTAGACATCCCAGGCCCGTGATAAATGTTGTCACCCAAAATAAGCGCAACTGAATCATCACCAATAAATTCTTCACCAATAATAAAAGCTTGAGCCAATCCATCTGGTGATGGTTGTACCGCATATTGCAGATTAATCCCAAACTCAGAACCGTCTTGAAGTAACTCTTTAAAACGTGGGGTATCTGTTGGTGTCGAGATAATCAAAATGTCTTTAATCCCAGCCAACATCAAAGTTGACAATGGGTAATAAATCATTGGTTTATCGTAAATAGGCATCAATTGTTTTGATGCAGCACGTGTGAGTGGGTAAAGTCGTGTTCCAGACCCTCCTGCTAAAATAATCCCTTTCATCAAAGGACCTCCATAATCATAATTAATCAATATACATTATAACACAAAATTTTTATCAATACACAACCCTCTGTGGTCATTTTGAGGATAAAAGGTTGATAAATAGGCATTTCTGATACTATTTTAAAATGCTAATGAAAAGATTCTACCTATATAAGTAAAAAAATCTCTAAAATTAGAGACTTCCTTTTTTATCTTCTTGGTTGAGCCACCAAAGCAGATTGAATATTAAATTGACGTTTCAAGAGCCAACGAACTCCAAAGGCTACAAGACCAACAATAACTAAAGCAATTGCAGGAAGTTGCAAATTAACTGATGTTGGCAAAAGGCCAGAGAAGATAGTTACCGCAATCCAAAGGAGAACTGACAGAGTAGTTGCTGCAAAACCTTTCCAATTCCAAGTTCTACGACTGTTATCCGCTTTAGGACGGTAAAAGTAACGATACATCATATACATTACCAAACCAGCAACTGCCGCTGACAAGATTGTTGTAATCAAGCCATAAACTGGGGCCTTAGAAGTGATAAGCGCGGTTACTCCATTTAAAAGAGAAATAAATCCTAAAAAGAGCAGGCTACTATCAAGCCACATCAAAACTGGATTTTCATTTTTTTCACTGACAGGTCTGTCAACAAGTTTTGGTTGATATTGAGAAACAAATTCAGTTGGCGCTCCCAATAATTTACGAGCAATAATTCCTGATTTTTGACCTTCAATAATTTGCGGAAGAATGTCATTCAATATTTCTTTAACTTCTTCATCTGATTTCCCAACTAAAATCAATTGTTTCGTTACCGAATGAATGTATTCTTTATTTTTAGCAGTAAGTTCTTCGATTAAATTTTCCATAATCTCATTTTATCAGAAAGCGTGAAAAAAAACAGCCAAAAATAGTCAAAAGCTTGATTTTTTTATTTGAAAAATGTTATAATCAACAAGTATGTTGTTTTTAAGCACATAAAAATCTAATGGGAGGTAAATATCATGTCTAAAGAATGTTATTTTACTGGTCGTAAGACTGTTTCAAGTAACAACCGTTCACACGCGATGAATCAAACTAAACGTGTAGTTAAACCAAATCTTCAAAAAGTTACTATTCTTGAAAACGGTGAACTCAAAACTGTATGGGCTTCAGCTAAAGCTTTGAAGAAATTGCCAGCAGGCGTAGAACGCGTATAATTTTTGTTTTTTGCAAAACACAAAAATATCCTGTCATCTGACGGGGTTTTTTTATTTACAGACAGCTCTGTTAGTGCTGACAGACGGTAAATTTCAAAAAGCAGTTCAAAAGAGCTGTTTTATTTTATAAAAGTATGATAAAATGAGTAATGATATTTAAATAATATGGAGGAAAGTGCCGTTTGTCAGTCAATTTTTCTTTATTTACAAAAATTTGTAAATTATTGACGACGGTACAGCTATGAAAATGAGTGTTACTATCAACAACCAACACGGGAATGTCGATATTGCTACCGAAGTCATTGCAACGGTTGTGGGTGCATCTACAACTGAAATTTTCGGCGTAGTCGGCATGACCAGTAAATCTGCTGTTAAAGATAATGTTCGCAGTGTTTTGCGTCAAGAAAACTATTCTAAAGGAGTTGTCGTTACAACTGCTGACAACGAAACTTCTATCGATGTTTATGTTGTCATTTCTTATGGTGTAAAAATTAGCGAAGTTGCAAAAAATATTCAAGAACGTGTTCGTTTCAATCTCGAAAATCAACTTGGCATCACAGCCAGTAGCGTAAACGTATATGTACAAAATGTGAAGGTGGTTGAAGATTAGTGTCAAATATTAATGCAAGTAAATTTCAAGAAATGGTTCAAGCAGCGGCAAGCCGTTTGAACGAACAAGCCGAATATGTTAACTCGCTTAATGTTTTCCCTGTTCCCGATGGAGATACAGGAACAAACATGGGCATGACCATTACAAATGGGGCAAAAGATGTTGCTTCTAAACCAGCTGATACTGTTGGTCAAGTGGCTCAAATTCTTTCAAAAGGTCTTCTTATGGGGGCTCGCGGAAATTCTGGTGTTATTTTAAGCCAACTTTTCCGTGGTTTCGCTCAATATGTTAAAGATTACGAAGAAATTGATGGAATCCATCTTGCAGCTGCACTTCAAAATGGGGTCGAAGTAGCCTATAAGGCAGTTATGAAACCTGTTGAGGGAACAATTTTAACTGTTTCTCGTGGTGCTGCTGAGTTAGCAAAACGCAAAACTGACGAAACTGATGATGCTGTTGAAATTATGGAAGCAGCACTTGAAGGAGCTAAAAAAGCACTTGCCATGACTCCTGATATGCTCCCAGTTCTTAAAGAAGTTGGAGTTGTTGACTCTGGTGGTCAAGGTTTGGTTTATATCTATGAAGGCTTTTTAATGGCGCTTAATGGTGAATTCGTACCAGAAACACCTGTGGCCGAACTTGGCGCAATGGACCGTATGGTTAATGTTGAACACGAAAGTGTTGCCAATGCTTCAACAGCGGACATCAAATTTGGTTATTGTACAGAAATCATGGTTGAACTTGGTAAAGGTCCAACTTCTCGTGAAAGTTACGACCACGATAACTTCCAAGCTTATCTTGCAGGAATTGGGAATTCACTTCTTGTTGTTGATGATGAGGAAGTCGTTAAAGTCCACGTTCATACAGAAGATCCTGGTTTAGTTATGCAAGAAGGACTTAAATATGGACGTCTTGTAAAAGTTAAAGTTGACAATATGCGCTTGCAAAATGAAGGTGTGGCTGAAAAAGAAGCAAAATCAACAAATGTTTCAACTTCTACTTCTAAAAAAGACTGGGGCTTAATTGCTATTGCTGCTGGTGAAGGTTTAGCTGATATTTTCCGTGAAATGGGTGTTAATCATGTTGTTTCTGGTGGGCAAACAATGAATCCTTCGACAGAAGATATTTTGACTGCTATTGAAGCTGTTAACGCAGAAAAAGTAATTATCTTACCTAATAACAAGAATATCTTTATGGCTGCAAAATCTGCTGCTGAAGTAGCTGAAATTCCTGTTGAAGTGATTGAATCTGCCACTGTTCCTCAAGGATTTACAGCACTCTTGAGCTTTGACCCTACACGTTCAATTGAAGAAAATAAGGCCGCTATGACTGATGCACTTCTTGACGTTAAATCTGGTTCAGTAACAACGGCCATTCGTGATACAAATGTCGATGGTATCGACATTCATAAAAAAGATACACTTGGAATGTTGAATAACAAAATTGTTGTTTCAACACGAAAAATGAATGATGCTATCTTTGCTGTCTTTGACCAAATGATTGATGAAGATAGTGAGATTGTAGCGATTTATATCGGTGAAGAAGGAAAAAAAGCCAACGCTGACAAAATTGCTAAAGAACTTGAGAAAAAATATCCTGAAATTGAAGTTGAAATCCACGAAGGAAAACAACCGGTTTATCCATATCTCTTCTCAGTTGAGTAAAATATAGAAATAAAAAAATTCTGATGTTAAACATCAGAATTTTTCTTTTGCTTTATAAAAAGTTACTGACAGAAGCATTTTTCATTGATTAAAATTTCTGTCAGTAACTTTTTTATTGAGTGTATAGAATTATGAAAAGTATTTGATGTACTCTCCATAACCTTCTGCTTCTAATTGGTCAAAAGGAACGAAACGCAAAGCGGCAGAATTAATACAATAACGCAAACCTCCCTTATCTAAGGGGCCGTCAGTAAAAACATGACCCAAATGACTGTCAGCATTACTAGAACGAACTTCTGTACGTTCCATAAATAGAGATTTATCTCGTTTTTCTTTGACAACTCCTTTATCAATCGGTTGTGTAAAGGCTGGCCAACCGCAGCCTGATTGATATTTATCTAAACTTGTAAATAGGGCTTCACCACTCACAACATCAACATACAATCCTTTTTCAAAGAAATCATCAAACTCATTAGCAAAAGGGGCCTCTGTCCCATTTTCTTGGGTAACACGATAAGCAAGTGGGCTTAATTTCTTCTTAAGTTCTTCTTTTTCCATCAGCAATTTTCCTTTCCTACATGTGTCCATTGACTGTCAACCTTTTTGACACTAGTGTAAACTTGGTTGACAAAGGGCTTGATCCCTTTACATTAGGCTGTCCACAAGCTTTTTTTGTCAAAAACAAGTCCTCATCTGATATGATTCATCCTATCAAAAATCCCTATTGATTTCCATTGAAAGCACTTAAAGATTTTAGGAGCTCCATTTCTTAAACATTAAAAGTTACTGTTATTTTTCAGAAAATTCTTGTATCGTACTTTAAATTTTGATATAATCATAAATGTAAAACGTACTTGACATTTTCTGTAATCATTTGATTTCGGGAGGTAAAATGAAAACTCTTAACGATACCCATATTGGGCAAATTTATTATATTCATAAAATTATTGGGAAGAATCAAGCTAAACTGCGTGATTTAGGTATGATTTCCGATAAAAAAATAACATTAATTTCTACTGACGGCGAGAATGCAATTGTCAAAATTGATGAAACTCGCCTTGCTTTAAGTTCTGAATTTTTGGAGCAAATTTTTGTAAAAGAAGAACGTTCTAGCGAGGATATCATTGGTTTAGCTCACTTGCAAGTTGGCCAAACTGGTGTCGTTCGCATGATCGACGCAACGTCTGATATCAGGCGCCGCTTGATGGACATGGGCATTACGCGAGGAACAAGTGTTCATCTGCAAAAATTAGCCCCACTTGGCGACCCTCTTGAACTTAGGCTTCGAGGCTATTCTCTCTCTTTGAGAAAGACCGATGCTGAAAAAATTAAAGTCGTTCTTGAACGATAGTAAGCAAAATTGTTGACCTATTTTTATCGTTATTTTTGTAAAGAAATTGTCCTAGAATACTTAACAAAGTCTAACGAAATTTAAGAAGAAATTTTAATAATATGAAAATAATTGCACTACTCGGAAACCCCAATAGTGGAAAAACGAGTATTTTTAATCAACTAACCGGTTCAAATCAGCAAGTTGGTAATTGGCCAGGTGTTACGGTCGAAAAGAAATCTGGATTTTATCGAAAAGATAAAAGTATTTGTATCCAAGATTTACCTGGTCTTTACTCTCTTTCTCCTTATTCACTTGATGAGCAAGTTGCCAGAGATTTTTTGACAAAAACACCACCGGATGCCCTCATTAATATTGTGGATTCAACGAATTTAGAGCGTTCACTTTATTTGACTTTACAGCTGATGGAACTTGGAATCCCTATGGTTTTAGCGCTTAATATGAGCGACCTTTTGGCTGGTCAAGGGAAAAAAATCGACATTGAAAAACTTTCTTATAGCCTTGGAATTCCTGTTGTTACAACCTCGGCCATTAAAAATAAAGGTTTAGATGAGGTTGTTAAAGCAGCACTAAAAAGTCATGAAAGTCAGCCTTTAGATTATGACCATCGACTTGAAGGGGCGCTCTCAGAAATTGGTAAAGTAACTGGTTTTACCAATCGTTTTGAACAAATAAAAGTTTTCGAAGGCGACAAACTTTTATTAGCTGGAGAAACAGATAAAGCGCTAAACCAGCAACTTCATACTGACAATTCTCAAGCTGACTTATCAGCAAAACAGCTGGCTGAAATTGAGGAAATTGTTTCTATCACCGAAAAATTAATGGCAGATGACCGTGAATCAATTATCGTTAATGAACGTTATGATTTAATTGGTCATATTGTTCAACTTTGCGTTACTCAGACTGAAACTGGTAAAATTAATCTGACAGATCGAATCGACCAGATTATTACCCATAAATGGTTGGGACTTCCTATTTTTGTTTTTATCATGTGGTTGGTCTATTTTATTTCTATTCAAACGGTCGGAACAGCAGCGACCGATTGGCTCAATGATGTCTTCTTTGGTCAATGGCTTCCTGATTTAATTGCCAATGGAATGAATGCTTTAGCGGTTACCCCTTGGGTTCAAGATTTAGTTTTAAATGGTGTCGTTGCTGGAATCGGAGCAATTTTAGGTTTTGTTCCACAGATTTTTGTTCTCTTTTTACTTTTAGGAATTCTGGAAGATTCTGGATATATGGCTCGGGTAGCCTTTGTCATGGACCGAATTTTTAGACGATTTGGCCTTTCTGGCAAGTCTTTTATCCCCATGCTTATTGCTTCTGGCTGTGGCGTACCTGGAATTATGGCGACGAGAACGATTGAGCAAGAGCGTGACCGAAAAATTACAATTATGGTCACAACTTTTATGCCTTGTTCTGCCAAACTCCCTATTATCGCATTAGTTTCTGGTGCTTTTTTCCCTCATGCTTCTTGGGTTGCTCCTAGTGCTTACTTTTTGGGAATGTCCATGATTATTCTCTCTGGTATTATTTTGAAAAAAACAAGGATGTTTTCTGGTGATACTTCGGCTTTCATCATGGAACTTCCTGCCTATCATTTACCTTATGCGATGACTGTTTTAAAATATGCTTTCGACCGTGCGTTTTCTTTCGTCAAGCGGGCTGGTACGATCATTTTCGCTATGAATGTTCTGATTTGGTTCACTTCAAATTATAATTGGACCTTGGCCCATGTTGATGCGAGTCAATCTATTCTTGCTGATGTTGGTAAAGTTGTTGCTATTATCTTTGCTCCTCTTGGTTTTGGGGAATGGCGGGCAACAGTCGCTACAATTACTGGACTAATTGCCAAAGAAACGATCGTCGGAACAATGGGTGTCCTTTTTGCTCATAATTCTTCTGACAGTCACCAACTCTGGTCCGCTGTCCAAGCTACCTATACTCCTCTTTCCGCTTATTCTCTCCTTGTTTTCAATCTGCTTTGCGCACCATGTGTTGCTGCAATTTCAACAATTTATAAGGAAATGGGCGATGTTCGTTGGACTTTACGAGCGGTTGGTTTTCAAACTTTAGTTGCTTATAGCATGAGTTTCATTATTTATCAATTGGGTAGTTTGTTTAGCTCACAAAACTTTGATGTTTTTAGTTTATTAGCATTAATTGTATTGTCGGTTGGTTTATATTTCATTTTCAGAAAAGGGAAAGGTCTTACTTATGAACTTAGCTAGTATTGTCATTTTGGCTGTCATCCTCATTATTACTGGATTTGCCATTTTTAAAACTGTTCGTAGCAAAGGGGCTTGCGAAGACTGCAACGTTAACACTTGTCCGGTCAAGGGAGCGGCGGCTCTACCTGTTTCAGCTGAATCTCATTCAACTAAAAAAACAGATGTTAAACATGATTGTTGTAATTAAAAAAGTTACTGACAGACTTATTATGGTTAAATTTACTACCATAGCAAGTCTGTCAGTATTTTTTTTAAGCTTATTTTGAATGTTTTAGAATACCTATAATTTTGTCAGTACTTTTCACTTAATAATCTTGATTTACCTGCCAATTACCCTTTGTTTATAATTGACAAGAAGAAAATTTATAACTATAATCAAAATATAACTGAAACATTATGCAAAATCTGTCAAAGTTTTTTCACAAAGGCTCACTGACAACTATTTTTGAACTCAAGAAAGGTCTTCTATGAAAAAATACATCAGCGTCTTTAGTGTTTTCTTGGTCTGGCTTGCCTACTTACTGGCACTCAATCCTATTCTCAAGGCTCTTGGTCTTATCAATTGGTTACGCAGCCTCGGACATTTTGCTTCACTAACCTCTATTATTAT
Organism: Lactococcus sp. KTH0-1S; assembly: GCF_052544945.1. Lineage (NCBI taxonomy): Bacteria > Bacillati > Bacillota > Bacilli > Lactobacillales > Streptococcaceae > Lactococcus > Lactococcus sp. KTH0-1S. The sequence continues at coordinate 173,954 of NZ_CP195165.1, read as the reverse complement.
TCAAGAAATTCCAATTATCATCATCTTACTGCTACTCAATCATTTTTTCTGGCATCAAAAATTGCTATTTAAAGGATATAACTGGAAAAAAGCATTAGGAATGCTCATTCTTCCTTTAGTCATGTTTTTGGCAGGTTTAGTTCTTGCAATAGGAAAACATGCCCCTGCTTCGTATATTTTTCTAGCCATTGGAGCCACTTTATTAATTGGTTTTGCTGAAGAACTCTCTTTTAGAGGTTTGATTTTTGGTATTTTAGTTAAAAATTCTAAGGATAAGATTATTGTTCCTTTATTTATTTCAAGTATACTATTTGGACTCATGCATTTGGTCAATATTCGTAATCAACCTTTAGAAAATACTATCATTCAAGTTCTTGGAGTTATGGCTTTTGGACTTTTCGCAGCTGTGGTTTACATGAAAACAAGCAATTTGATTTTTGCGATTGTGGTACATGCCATGAATGATTTCATGGCAATCATGGCCAGTTCGGGTAGTTTATCTTCACAACAAACCAACCCTCTGACAATTCTCTACGAATGGTTTATTTTTGGTACACTCGCTTTCGCATTATTTTACACGGGTTGGACTCAAAGAGAAAAATTCATTGCCGCCATTCAAGAACGTAGTCCACAACTTACAGCACGTAAGTTACCTACTCTTGCTCAAAGTTCAACTTTCCGTAGAATTTTTGCCCTAGTTTCAATGATTTATGGCATTTTGATTTTACCAACGCTACTCCTTTTTTCAAAAATATCTACTAGTGCTGGCAGTCGAGCAGAAATTGCAAATAAAGCATTACCTATTTATCTTTTATTTCTTCTAGGAATCGCCCTATATGTCTTTTTAATTGTTTTCTTTAATTTCCACTTAGGAAATCTTTGCTGGTTATTCCTTCCTTATATCGGTGGTCCAGTCTTTGCTTTAATCGCTCTGGTTAATGGTGCAAGACCACTAACTGAAAAAACAAATCAATCTAAAACAATCAATAATAAAACTCCAAATTAATTCATTTGGAGTTTTTCTTTTTTAAAATTTAATTAAACTAACAAAGAATAGTAGGACTTGTACAAGTTGAAAAACCATTAAGATTTTAACCGATGAAATAAATGTTTCTTTTTTTACTTGTTTTTGCAAATATGGTCGAGCAAATTTTATCATCAATGGTGCAATTAACAGAATCAAAAGCATAATTGGAGAAAGTAATCCTAAAATTACAGCAACAACAATGGCAACAAAAGCCAAAATTAAAGCTGTAATCCACCAAATAAGTGCTGCCTTTTTCCCAATATAATGCACGATTGTGTAGCGGTGATTGGCTTCATCTTCTTCTAAATCGCAGGTGTTATTGGCTAACATCAGATTTGCAATCAATAATGTATTAGGTAAAGCAATCAAGAAAGTGGTTGCCAGATTCGCAAATGACCAAACAAAATTCTGAGAACTATTGATATAAAGGCAAATCAGAAAAATGACATAACCCATTGTCAAACCTGATAAAAGTTCACCAAGTGGAAGTGATGAGAGTGGTTTTGGCCCTCCAGCATAGAAAACTCCAACAGCATAGCAGAGTATTCCCAACCAAAAGACTGCCCAACCAGTCATTAAAGCGACAACAATTCCTAAAATCAGACTACCAAAAAAGAAAAAGGCCAATAAACTTTTGATGAGTCCCATTGATAAGTTCTCGCGTCCGATAATATTTGTATTTTTTTGATAATCATCTGTATCTACTGCTTTATGATAATCATTATAGTTGTCCCAAATATCAACAAAACAGTTGAACATAAACATTGCCACAAAATAAATGGCAAGTGCTGACAAATTGACTGACTGATAATGGTAAAGCGAGTAAGCAAGCCCTAGTAAAAATGGAAAAATTGAAGCAGTTTTAGCTTTCAATTCAATTAGTTCAGCAAATATTTTAAAATTCATTATTTCCTCTTTTTATTTATCAATTCGTCTATAAAAACTATTTCTTATTTTATCACATTTTAAATCAAATCTTTTAAAATCAAACTAGAGAAATACTAGCTTTAAAAGCTTTATCTCAAAAGTTACTGACAGAAAAATTTTCTAATAGCTGTCAGTAAAATTTTCTATGAAAAAGCCTGTCAGTGACAGGTTTTCAATAATTTCTTTCCAATAAAATTTGTGTTGCTTCTTCTAAAATCTGCCGATTTGGCGATTCTGGTAATTTCCGAATTTCATTCAAAGCCAGTTCTGTTAATCTTCCAGCAACAAGGAGCGCTCCTGCTATCCCACCTGATTCTGTCACTAATTCTGCTAAATCTAAACATTCTTGTCTTGACAAATTTTCTGGCGCTTCTAAATAAGGAGCAATCGCTTCATCATTTACTTCACGAGCCAAGAGTAAAGGTAATGTATAAATCCCTTGACGGAAATCTGTCAAAATAGGTTTATCAGCTTCATCAAGTCCTACTGTAAAATTTAAAATGTCATCATAAACTTGAAAAGCAAGACCAATTGCTCGACCAATTTTACGGGCAGAATGTTGTAATTTTTTATCCCCGCCAGCAAAATAAACACCTTCTAAACAGCTAAGACTCAGTAATTCAGCTGTTTTTCCGCTAATTGCTTTCATATAGCGTCTCGCTGTATTATTTTTGTCAAAAGCAGATTGCATTTGAGTCAATTCACCCTGAAGAATTTTTTTCATTGATTGAGCATTTTTAGCGACAAAACTTGTCCCATTCATGGTTTCAATCAATAATTCAAAATAAACAGTATAAACAAAATCTCCAGCATAAACAGCTACATCTTTGCCAAATTGTGACTCTATTGACGGTAAACCACGTCTTAAAGGGGAGTCATCGATAATATCATCGTGAATCAATGTTGCTGAATGAAGCATCTCTAATGATGCAGCGATTTTAATGAGCTTCTCTTCATCTTTAGAGCCATTAGGGACAATCCCAGCGAACAGCAAAAAAAGTGCAGGACGAACCATTTTCCCGCCACGTGATGCAAATTTCTCTAGTGCTGCTTCTATCTCTTGATTATTAATTTTTAAACGCTCAATCATGAGCGCTTGAACATCCTTTAATTTATTCTGAATTTCGGGATAATCCTGCCAAAATGTGAGCAATGTTTTTTCTCTTTCCTCTCGATAATTCATTCATTTCTTTTGATAATGACTTATCAAATATCTTACTCCATTTTAGCAAAATAGACCCAATGTTGCGAACATAATGGCTTTTTTTCATAAGTAAAAAGAAGTTCAGATGAACTCCTTTTTTTATCGAATTTCCATAATTTGACTTTGAGGTAGGCGGTAACTTGGTTTTCCTTTATCTTCTGAATTTCCAAGCGGAATAATTAGTTCTGGGCGATAACGTTTTTCAACTTCTAAAAGTTCATTCACTTTTTGAGTTCGATTAAAGCCCATGATGATGTTGCTTTCATAACCGTAATTTTTAATAGCCAAAACAAGATTCATTGTAACCAAACCAATATTGATAGAAAGATAATTACTTTCATGAAGTTCTTCAAATCCTTCATACATTTGTGGATAACGACTATTGAAGCGCAGAAGTTGTTCATCATCCAATTCTCCAGCTCCTAATCTAGCAATCTCACGAGAACGTTCAACTAAATCTGTATCGCTAAAGAGGACAATGACTGCACCAGCTTGTTTGATTTGTTCGTGATTGCCAGGATCAACTTCAGAAAGTAATGCTTCCCGTTTTTCTTCTGATTCTACAATGACAAAATGCCAACTTTGAATATTGTGGGCAGAAGGAGCTAAACTTGCTGCAGAAATAATTTGTTTAACATCCACTGTGGGAATTTTTTTACCGTCAAAGTTTTTTACTTTGTGTCGTGATTTATTGAGCTTTACGTAATCCATGATACTCCTCTATTCCTCTTATGAGATGTAGCTGAATAGTTTCTCTGAAATTGTTTGCATCAATTTCCAAGTCTAGTAGAGCAGACACCCGTTTTTTCTTTGTTTATATTTTAGCAAATTTTTTCCACTTTTGCATAGCATATTTATTCATTATATTTATTTTTTTATTAAATATAAGTTATTTCCGAAATATTTTACTGACAAAAGCGGAAATAAAAAAACTGCCTGGTCAGCAGTTTTTTATTAGGCTAATTTAGCCTTATTTTTCTTAATTTGTTTTGAACGTAATTGTCCACAAGCTGCATCAATATCTGTTCCATGTTCTTGACGAACGACACAGTTAATGCCATTTTTCTTCAAAACATCATAAAATTTTGCCGTATTATCTTTTGTTGAACGTTCATATTTAATATGTTCCGCAACTGGATTGTAAGGAATCAAGTTAACATAAGACAATTTATTTCTAGGTTTTATCAAGTCAGCCAACTGTTGAGCAATTTCTGGACTGTCATTTTCACCAGAAAGCATAATATATTCGTAAGTCACACGTCGATTGGTTGTTTCTGTATAATAGTCAATCGCATCAAAAAGTTTTTCAAGTGGTGCATTACGAGTAATACGCATCAATGAAGTCCGCAACTCATTATTTGGAGCATGAAGTGAAATTGCTAAATTAATTTGTAGATTTTCATGCGCAAATTCTTTAATTTTTGCTGGCATAAATCCACAAGTCGAAACTGTGATGTGACGGGCCCCAATTGCCAGTCCATTATCATCATTAATAACACGCAAGAAGTTCATTAGATGTTCGTAATTATCAAAAGGTTCACCAATTCCCATAACTACCACGTGTGAAACACGTTCATCTAAACCACGTTCATCAAAGTATTTTTGAACGAGCATGATTTGGCTGACAATTTCCCCAGCAGTCACATCACGTTCTTTTTTCAAAATCCCAGAAGCACAGAAAGTACAACCCATATTACAACCTACTTGAGTTGTCACACAAACAGACAAACCATAAGATTGACGCATCAAAACTGTTTCAATCATCATCTTGTCAGGGAGCATAAATAGATATTTCACTGTTCCGTCAGCAGATTCTTGAACAACAACTTGTTCTAATGGATTCAAAATAAAATGCTCATTAAGTTTATCAATAAAAGCAGCTGATAAATTGCTCATTTCTTCAAAAGATTGAACACGTTTACGGTAAAGCCAATCCCAAACCTGAGTTGCTCGGAATTTCTTTTCTCCATTTTCAATTGCCCATTCAATTAATTGGTCACGTGTCAATCCATAAATTGAAGGACGCGTTTCTGTTATTATATTCTCTGTCATTATTTTCCTTAAGTATCTCAAATTTTAATCGTGCAATTTTTCATATCCCTTGAATACACTCATAAAATCAATTTAAATTATTATCATTTATTTATGAAAAACTAAATCACTTAGAAGTCCATAAATGTTAATTCTACGATAATTTTTAGTCTTTGACAAGTTGGCTGACCGTCAAATAACTTTTACAAAATCCTCAATCCTTTTTACGATTACGAATGACAAAGCCTTGATTCTCTTGCTTTTTAGTCTCTGTTTGCTCAACTTTTTTACGAGGATTCCGTTTTTTCATTGTAAATTTTTTATCAGAATCTTTAGCTGGATTTTGTTTTTTATTGTCTGTTTTTCTCTCTTGAGATTTTTTACTGACAGAAACTTTTTTATTTTTGTCAGTAACTTTTGGTTTTCTGTCAGTAGATTTTTCACGAATTTTAAAATCTTTACGAGCTTCTGATGAATTTTCTGAACGTTTGTCTTCTTTAGCATTAACTTTCTGCTCATCACGCGCCCGATTGCGATTACGATTTCTCTTACGACGTGGCTTATCAAATCCTTGCTTCAACTCTTTTTCGGTAAAAAGTTTCTCAGAAACAAAGGCTTCATCTTTTGTCCGAATCCGCCGTAAAACAAAATAAGCACAACCGTAATTACAATATTCATTGACATAATCTTCAAGATGATCAATTTTATTGTCTGCCAACATTTTTCTACGACTGGTTGAGAAAAAACCCTTCAAACGCAGTTGCTCAAAGCCCCAATCTCCCACAATATAATCATACTTATCTAAAACATCAGAAAAGCGTTGTTCTAATTTTTCCGCATCAAAAGCCTCACGATAATTATGAACAATATGAAAAGTTCGTTGTCCAACTTGAACAACTTCCCCTACTGCCATAACATGTTCGCCAGGATATTTATTATAATTTAACTTACTTTCGTCTATTACTTTAGCCATTAATTTTTCTATTTCTATTTATTTTTAAAATGTTCTGCTACAATTTCTCGTAAGAAATAAGGGAATAAAATTTCTGATTTTCCCAATTTTTTCAATAAAGGAAAATACCAAGCAAACAAATATTGGTCAGGTAAAACAATTTGATAACTCTCTTCATCAGAAATTTTTTCAAGTGACTGATTTTCCGAATTTTTTATGTAAAAATTACCTTCGTGTGGCTCAATTCCATGAAATATAAGAGAACCAAATGTTTTTCCACGAAAACCCATTCCTTGAATTTTTTGGGTGGCAAGGAAATCCGAAACATCCATAATTTCAAGCAAAACTTGTCTAAGTTCTTCACCTGTAAATGTGAAACGAACTAAACGAATCGAATGGGGTAAAAATTCATGTAAATCATCTAAAGTTAAATGATTTGGTAATTCATCCGTCACCAACAAGCCGGAATTCATGAGACAAAGTTTTGTATTTCCATAATCCGCAAAGATTTTTGCCAAATAATGACTTGCTTTGAAATCCGGTAAAACATTAGGTAAGGCTTCAGGTAAATCAGCAACGACTGTTCCTTCTAAGAGTTTATGCCCTCTCAGTTCCCAACCATTGGTTTCTACCAAATCCGATTTTCTTTGAGGAAGCGTATTGGTTGCTGTCGCTTCAATTTGTGCATCAACTAATTGATTATTTTCATTAAAAGTTAAATCAATTTGCCCCACATATTCGCCATAGCGTCCAGCAGCTGCAAGAAGGGTTTGATTAACTTGAGCACCATGTTCAAATAAATGATGTGTATGAGCTCCAATAATCAAGTCAACCTCATCATAATCCTTTGCAATTTGCTCATCAACATTCTTACCCAAATGAGAAAGTAAAATGGTAAAATCACAATCCAGTTTTGGTAAAAGTTCATCTAAAACCACAAAAGGGTCTGACAATTCCCAGCCCGCCTGTGGATAAGCAAGAACATAAGGGGCTGTCAAACCAATTAATCCAATTCGTAAGCCAAATGAAGTCGTGACTATCAAAGGCTCAGATTGTGCAAAATTTGTCGCCAAATTTGACAAGAGAACAGGAAAATTAGCTTCATCATAGAGATGAGAAAGCATCTCATGTGTCAGTCCTAGTCCCTCATTATTACCTATTGTCGCCGCCGTCAAATCTAAACGATTCATCAATTCAACATTAAATTGTCCCTCTGTTGCCTCCGTCAAAGGATGAACCCGATCCACATTGTCACCCAAGTCGAAAGACAAACTTTCAACTTCTTCATGTGATTTTTCCGCAAAAAAACGCTCAATCACAGGGAAACGTTCCAAGTGAGAGTGTAAATCATTCAAATGGAGGATACGCAGTTTATTCATAATACTATTATAGCATAGCTACTAAGGCTAAACAATATTTCGTCTTACTAGCTTTCGCCTAATTTATAAGCAAGTGAAACTTAAGATAGCTATAGTTCTTCCTCAGAGCAATAAAGCATCTCCAGATGCTCTCACAGTTTGCTTGTGACAAACATAAGATTTATAACACAGGTAATAAGAATAGGCTTTAAAAGCTTCTGTTCGCAAAAATAAAAAGCGCTATTGCGCTTCTTAAATTACTTTAATTTGGATTAGGCTCCTGTTGACCCAAAACCACCAGTCCGTTCTTCTTTTTCTTGATTTTCATCGCCATCAGCGACCAAGAAAGGCATGAAGACTCCCTGAACCACGCGCTCCCCTTTTTCAACTAGGACTTCTTCATCAGTGAAATTACGCATCTGCATGAACATATGCCCTTCATTATCAGGATTATTATAGTAATCCTTGTCAATAACACCTACTGAATTGATTAAAACCAATCCTTTTTTACGAGGATTTGATGAACGGTCATACATATAAAGTACTTCATCTGACTGCATATAGGCCTTCAAGCCTGTTGGAATTAATTTAATTTCCCCTGGCGCAAAACTAACGGTTTCAGCTGCTTCAATGTCATAACCTGCTGAATGTTCAGTTGAACGCTTTGGTATATTAATTCCAGCATTTTTATATTTAGTTACCACTTCAAATCCACGAATTTTCATCTCTTACCTCATTTGTTTTTTTCTATTATATCATAAAAAAAGCACTCAGAGAGCGCTTTTCATTTAGACTTCTTCAGCATTTGTTTCGATGAGATGTTGATACCAGTAATAAGAATCCTTCGGTATCCGTTTCAATGAACCCTCCATTGTTTCATCTTGGTCAACATAAACAAAACCATAACGTTTTTGGTAGCCATTTAACCAAGAAAGGAGGTCAGTATAAGACCATGTGTGATAACCAATGACTTTTGCTCCATCCGTCATCGCTTCTTTGATTGCTTTAACATGACTTTCTAGATATTTGATTCGATAATCATCATGAATTTTTCCGTCTTCAACTTTATCATATTCGCCCAAGCCATTTTCTGTAATCATCACTGGAATACGATAACGAGAAGTGATACGACGAAGTGCAATTCTCAGGCCTTCAGGGTCAATTTCCCAATCCCAATTTGTTCGGTCAATAAAAGGATTTTGAATTTTTTTATGGAGGCCTGGAATTCCTGATTCTTTGGTTGTTCCTTTTTTACCACTTGTATTAAAGGAACCGACTCCAACTCCTCCGTCAACTGGATTCCATGCGTTAGTAGCTGTCTGGTAATAATTAATACCTAGAAAATCAGGTTTAGCTGATTTCAAGAGTTCAGCATCCCCTGCTTCAAATTCAGGTGCTAGCCCATTTTCACGTAAATAAGCCATTGCCGCAATTGGGTATTCTCCGTAAAGATAAACATCCATCCAAAAATGACTATAAAGCTCTTCTGCATTTTCAGCCGCTAAAACATTGAGTGGGTCAGAATCTTTAGCATATTGTGGCGTATAGGCAAACGAAGGACCAATTTGTCCATCCATTTCAAGTTCATGAAATTTATTGATTACCGCAGCATTTGCCAGATTAGCAATATGATTGACCTGATAAAAAAGTTTCATATCTCTTTTTCCAGGTGGGTGAGTCGCGAGTGACCAACCTTGACTTGTAAAAATATTTTGTTCATTAAGCGATACCCAATATTTTACTTTACCTTTGAAAGCTTTAAACAAAACTTCAGCATAGTTAACAAAATCTGCAATAATTTCTCGTGATTCCCAACCACCATATAAATCTTCTAAGGCTTGGGGCAAATCCCAGTGATAAATCGTGACAATTGGTTCAATCTCATTAGCAATCAACTCATCAATCAAATCTTCATAGAATTTTAAGCCCGCTTGATTGACTTCACCACGACCGTCAGGTAAAATCCGCGTCCAAGCAATTGAAAAACGGTAGGATTTAAGGCCCAACTCTTTCATTAAAGCCACATCTTCTTTATAGCGATGATAATGATCAACAGCGACATCCCCATTTGTTCCTTTAAAAGTCTTACCTGGAATACGGACAAAATTATCCCAGACGCTGGCTTTTTTGCCATCTTCAAAAGGTGCTCCCTCAACTTGATAGGCTGCCGAAGCTGAACCCCATAGAAAATCATTTGGAAATGCTTTTAATTTTTTGTGCTCCATTTTATTCCCCCATTACTTGTTTATAGTCTATATTATAACATTTGTAACCGTTTTATTTTGTTTTATCTTTTGGAATTTGTTTTTTTATTTTTACGTGATTATCCTAAAAAAGTTGTCTTAAAAGACAACTTTATTTTCTTGATTTTATTTTTATATCTTTATGCGCTTGTTGATTTTCTGCTTCTATTTTGTTGGCTTTCTTTTTTTGGCTGCGTCCAATAAGAATCATTGCCAAGCCAATTAAAACGATTGCTAAACCAAGCCAGTTTTGATAAGCCACAAGCAATAGCCCTAAACTGATAAAAGCGATGCCCCAGGTACTCATACAACACTCACATTAAAGAAGACAGCTGCTCCAAATGAGCTTCCTTTAATTAGCTGTTTAGCCATTGCTGCGTCAGTCGTTGCGTCATCTGTTGGTGTTTCAAAGAAAAGTTTTAATCCTTGTTTTTTTGTATGTTTAAAGCCATTTTCTTCTAAAAGTTGAATAATTTCTTTTTGCATCATTGCAGAATTTACGAGTATCATAGTATTTCCTCCTCTATGAGTGTTTTTTTATCACATCTGATAAGGTTTATATTCTAAATCTTACCAGATTTAACAAAAAATGTGTAGAGCAAGTTTTCTCACTTGCTCTACCATTAATTTCAAATTTAGTCGAGTTCAGTTTCTTCCAACTTGTTAGCTGCGATAACGAATGGTACCCAGATAACAAAGGTAATGATCAAGTTGATAATTGTAAGGACAATTGCCCGCCAGTCAAAACCGGTTGCCATGAAGGCATTCATAATTGGTGGTGTTACCCATGGCACAGCATTGACAACTGGGTCAACCAAGTGAAGGGCTGTTGCAGTGTAGGCAATGATTACAGAAATCAATGGAGCGACTGCAAATGGAATAAAGAAGATTGCATTCAAGACAACTGGCAGACCGAAGAGGACTGGTTCGTTGATGTTGAAGATACCAGGTGCAAGTCCGAGACGTCCAACAATCTTGTAGTCTTTACGTTTAGAGAAGAGGATGATTGCAATAACAAGTGTAATTGTACCACCTGATCCACCAAACCATGCAAAGGCGTCCCATGAACCACGTACCCAAAGGTTAACGTAGTCACCATTAATGGCATGTGCTTTATCAACCGCACCTTTAGCAATCAAGTCACGGATACCTTGTGAGTGAACTTGGAAGTAGAGAGCTTGGTTATTAAGTCCAAGAGGTCCCCAGATACCATCGAGTACTGGTGCCAAAACGTTTGGTCCGTGAAGTCCGAAGAACCAGAAGACTGAAACAAAGAGTGTAACAATCAGTACTGAGAAGATATTTTGTGACAGAATTTGGAATGGCTCTGCGATATAGTGGGTAATCAAGTTAATGACAGAGTCATTTGTCAATTTACCAATGATGTAGTAAATTAGACCAACGATATAAAGTGCTGCAATTGTAGGAATGATTGCTAAGAAAGCTTTTGCTACTGCAGGTGGAACTGATTCTGGCATCTTAATTGTGATGTCAGCAAGCATGAGTTTTGCATAAATAATAACTGCAAGGGCACCCATAATAATAACTGTGAAGTAAGCTCCAGCATCGAGGTGAGCTGAGGCAAAGAGTGGTTTCCAAGCGGCAAGTCCTTGATCACCAAGAACGCCATTAAGCTTGTCAGTTGCTGCTACACCAGCTTTACCTGTACCAAGGGCTGCTGTAAATTTACCCATTTGGTTTGGCAAACCTGCAAATAAGGTTGCAACTGATACGATACCACCAGCGAGGTCATTGACTCCGTAAGCACGGGCCAAATTGTAACCCCAAGAAAAGGCAAAGATAAGACCAATAACTGTCAGTGTTCCTTGGTTAACAAGGGCTGAAATATTGTTCAAATCACCAATGATTGGTGTATTAGCAAGTGTCCAGACTTTCTCTGGTGCTAATTTTGAGAATGCTGTTGCTCCCAACATCATTTGTTGGATAGCTGACGGGAATGTTGTCACGATAGCTGAAATCATGGCAGCTAAGGCACCAGCAAGTGTTGCTGGCAACATACCGATAAATGAGTCACGCAGCGCAACTAGGTGTTTTTGAGACCCAATCTTTGCCGCAACAGGGACGAGATATTTCTCCATCCACGCAGTAATTCCGTTCATGGAATTCCTCCTTTATAATATAATAATAAATAAACTTTCAAAAAAACTTTTTGAACATAATTAAGGTTCTGTCAGTACTGACAGGCATAGATTATCGATTATTTTTTGCTCTCGATAAGTTTAAATGAGCTCCATGGTTTTAGGAAATCGAGTAGGAATAATTCATCATCTGCGATACGTCCAACCACATTGACTCGACCATCATTTTCCATTTCACGTAAGGCGATTTGAGTTTCACCTTTATATTGACCATAGCCTTCGTTGTCAATAATGACATCGCCACGTTGAATTTTATCAGTATCGTGAGCGGGGAATTCAAGGTCTTTATAAGTGATTCTTGTCATTGTTGAACGGAGCATGTAAGCTGATTTATCACCACGGTAGCTATGTGTCGCTTCAAAAAGACATTTGCGTTCATTTTCACTGATTGTTTCACGTGGAACGACTTTAATCTCAGGCATGCTTGCGTTAAATGCTTGGCTCATCGCTTTAAGTTCTTCTTCGCTCGCATAAGCGTTGGCAATAGTGACATCATCAATTCCACCGAGGAGTTTGTAATGTTTAACTTGTGTCGCAATTTCAAGGCTTCTATGGTCTTCAAGAGTACAAAGGCCATCTTGAGTTGGCCAAGGACCAAATGTTGCTGCTTGCGAATTGACAAAGGCCATGGTGTTTAAATTATAGCCCTTGAATTTTTCTGTACATTTGAGATAATGGTTAAATTCCAATCCTGTGTAACGATGTGGGTAGAAATTGTGACTTCCCAACAGTTTTTCAGTATCAGGTGAGTAATCCATTATTGAATCAACATAGGTTGTTCCCTGACTCATGTTGATTTCAATTTTGATTCCGTAAGGATTTCGGGTCATTCTGGCTTCTTCGGCTCCTGTGAATCCTATGTCAAGTCGAACTCCATCTGCACCCATTTCATGGAAAAAGCTGAGGTCATCATAACTAATGTTAAGTTGTGTAAAGAGACCTGGATTGATATCCACCATGACTTCCATTCCTAACTGATTGGCGTAATCGACAACTTTTTTGAAAGCTGCAAGAACCTCTTCTTTATCTCCATCAATTTCAAGTAAAGAAGTAAAGACGCGCTTAAATCCATATTGATGCGCTAAATCAAGATAAGCTTTATCCGCCTCAAAGTTGGATCGTTCTGGATAGATAGACACCCCTAATTTTCCCATTTTTTTCTCCTTTTTCTTATTTGTTTATTTCTTTTTTTCTTTCTGAAATAAACCATAAGTCTATGATAAGGCTTTCATTTCGTTTTTGCAAGCGATATCTTCCCAAAAAAAACATGTTTCTTAAATTGAAACATTAACGATAAATTCTCAATTTTAGATAGGTTTAACGCTTTCTTCAGTTAAAATCTTTAAAATAAGATAAATTGACCTATACCAATTAATGCACGTAATACCAATGTAATAAACAAATTCCACCTCCAACAATATTCTAATTTTTTAATTTTTATATTTCTTAAGGTTAACCAAAAAAGTTACTGACAAAGCTGTCAGTAACTTTTTTAAAAGTATTCACGAAGAATCGCCTGATTCTCTTTTAAAATTTTTGCCGTAAATTGGCCAATGGTCATTTTTTCTCTTTTTCCTTCTCCAAGACTGATATTGTTTTCAGGAATAATTTCGTCAGTAATTTCAACTGAAAAATCGGGCTGACCGTGTACTTTTAAAAATTCCTGTAAGTTAACAATCCGTGCCTGCATATAAGGAACAAGCTTAATTTCTGCTCGCTGTGGCTCTGTCAGTTCTTCTTCAAGGAGAATATCTGAGGGCGCTTGCCAACTAATTTCCGAAAATGAACCGGCATGGCTTGAAATAAAACGACAAAGTGCTTGTTTTGCCTCGTTAGTCAAAGTTATCAGTTCTTTGATAACAAATGTCATTTCTGAAAATTCATAAAGAAGATAGCCTAAAGCCTTACCATTTTCGCGATAAATCGCACAGTGAGGTTGTGATTTAAAACTGAAAAAGTAAGACCAAAGTTCTGGAGAGCGAGCAAGCGAGCCTTGATTATCAGCCTTTTGATGAACTTCTGTCAGTACTTTAAAAAGGGCTGTATTTTTACTGACAGAAAATTCACTAGCATTTTCATCATCAAACTCAAACTTTTCTCGACTAATTTCGCCCGCACTTCTCTTACCTTTAGGAAAATCTTGAGCTGCTAGTCGATAATGTTTTTGATTAAAAGCATAATGATAACCAAATTTTTCATAAAAAGCATATGAAAATGGTGCCAGATATGAAAAAATCACTCCTTTTTCATAATTATCTCGCAAACTTTTGGTCATTAATTGTCGAATGGCTCCATTGCCTCGAAACTCAGGATAACTGGCAACATAACCAATTCCAGAAGTTTTGACTTCTTGATTTTTCCAATAAACATTAAAGTGTGAGTCAATCACCATTGACGTGAGTTTTTGATTTTCGTAGTGGCCATAAGGAGTTGAAAATTCAAGTAATTTGTCAAAAGATTTTGCCCGTTCCTTTGTTTTAGGCTTATGAAAGGCATAAGTTGCCAAATCTAAAAATTCTTTATTATTTTTTGTATTCGCATTCATAATTTCATTTTAACACAAATCTGTAAGAATAAGAAAACATTTTTGTTAACGTTTTCTTTTTAAATTTTTTCTAATTGTCCAATAAAAAAACAGCCAAAATTGGCTGTTTCAAATCAAAATTTTAATTTCATTTTCTTCGAGACCAAATATTTAGCCCAAAATTACTGACAGCTTTCAGCATCTTGTTCTTTAGAGCAATCAGTACTTTTTAATTCTTTCCATTTCAAAATTCTCATTCAAGGCTGATTCTGTCAGTAAAGTCAAACAGTAAAACTGAAAATTCAGTTTAGTATTATAATCTTTCCGACTAGCTTATCACTGAAAATAAAGCGCATGAAAACAACTTATTTCTTTGTAAATCTGAAAGTCTTGAAATTTTCATTGTCTGACACTTTACTTATCTTGCACTACCGCCATTGTAAGCTCGATTGACATTATCCAAAACAGCAACCATTTGGCGCTTTTTAAAACGTCCCAAGAAAAAACCAACAGCTTTGTCGTTAATCATCTGAATAAAACCATTTGATGTTTGGTTCTCTTCAATGACCACCTGAGTGCTTCGGTCATCAATTTTATGCAATTCCCAGCGAGTACTAAAAGTATTGCGATTTGTTTTAGTCGTAAAAGCGTAAATGCTTGGTTCTGTCAGTTCTGTAATTTTAATACTTCCTCTTTGGTTTTTCCCAAAGCTCTTACTGTATTCATAACCATTTAAACTTCTAACTTTCGGACGTTTCCCTGTATTTTTTTCAATGTCAAATAGACACGAATCAATTATTTTTTCAAAGATAAATTCTCTCGGGGCATCAACTATTTTATCAATTCTCATTTTTTTCTCCCTCAGCAAGTTTTTTAACTAAGTTTATTCTAACAAGATTAAAGATTCTTTGCAAGCACTTTCATGTTTTCAAAAGCAAAACAAATTTTTACTTGAAAAATGGTAAACCGATAAAGAGAACCAAGAGAATAACAAAGGCGCCTGTTGCAAAAATACGGTATTGTTGGGGAATAGATGGAATGAAAGCTTTAGGCGCAAAAATTGCTGACAAAAGCAGTCCACCAATTGCCCCGCCAATATGTGCCCAAATGCTTACATTTCCTAAAGAAAAGAGATTCATAACCAAGTTAGCAACAATCAACACAGTAAACATTCGACCGATTTGTTGTAAAAATGGATGTTTTGTAAAAAATGCTAAACCAACAACTGCCGCAAAGAGGCCAAATATAGAAGTGGATGCCCCTGCCGAAACCACTCTAGGTGTCAAAAGAAAAACCATGGCATTACCAAAAATTCCTGACAAAAGATAAATCAGAGTAAAACGTAGCCAACCAAAAACATTTTCAATTTGCCGACCGATGAAAAAGAGCGTCGCCACATTTAATAAAACGTGTGCCCAACCAATATGGATAAAGAGTGCCGTAAACAAACGCCACATTTGGCTTGGGTCAAACAGCATAACTTGACCAAGTATGGCTCCACTATTGAACAAGTTGATTGCTGAAGTTGCCGATATTCCGTAAGTAAAAAATTGCCATAACCAAACTAAGAGTGTGATAATTGATAAGATATAAGTTGCCTTGTAACGTGTAAAATCTCGTTTAATTTCATTAAAATTCATTATTTTTTCTCCCTATAAAAAGTTCTTGTACTGCGATGTCATGGCTTTCTGCCTCAAAATCCATTTTTTGAAAATCATAAAGTACAGAGGCCGTTGTTCCCTCAAAATTAGCCAAATACCGGTCATAATAACCACCACCAAAACCGATTCGATAACCCTCATCATTCCAAATTAAGCCTGGAACAAGGATAAAATCAGGCTCAACTGCAATTTCAGATTTTGGCTCAAGCAAGCCAAATTTTGAGCGAACAAGATTTTCTTTATCATACTTGGCAAAAATCATTTGACGCTCAGGTAAGCATTTAGGAATCAAAATTTCTTTGTCGTCAGATTGGTCGAAAAGTTCTGTCAAATTAAATTCAATTGGCATTGACATATAAAGCGCTATTTTTTTTGCAGATTTCCATTTTGAGGAAGCGGTTAACTGCTTTAAAACATCCTTATTCTGACGCCTTTTCTCGTAGTCTGAAAAATTTTTTAACATTTGTAATATTTTTTTACGATTTTCTGCTTTACTTTCCATATTAACTATGATAACATGAAAGTGTAAGTTTTTGTTTTACGATTAGTTCTGTGCTTTTGGGTTCATTCCTATTCAAGAAATTAGATTTACAAATTTATAAATAAGGAAGTACCAAAAATGGCACAAGGAACTGTTAAATGGTTTAACGCAACTAAAGGCTTCGGCTTTATCACTACTGAAGAAGGAAACGATGTTTTCGCTCACTTCTCAGCTATCCAAACTGACGGATTCAAAACACTTGACGAAGGTCAAAAAGTTACTTTTGACGTTGAAGATGGCCCTCGTGGACCTCAAGCTGTTAACATCCAAAAATAATTACAGCTTTAAATAAAAATCACTGACAGTTTTGTCAGTGATTTTTTATTGTCAATTTTACTGACAGACTATTTTTCGTAAGCCTTTACAAATAATTTATATTTTATCAAAAATACTATTGTAAAAACGACTAAAATGGGCTAAAATAAAGAAATCAACTTAGTTTGTTTAGGGAAAAAATGAAAGATTTAACTAAAGGAAATATTTTAACAGGACTTATTGCATTTACTTTGCCCTTACTTATGGGTAACTTTTTTCAGGTCCTCTATAACACGGCAGATACTCTAATTGTCGGTCAAACCTTGGGAAAAGATGCTTTGGCTTCTGTTGGAGCGACAGGCTCCATCAACTTTTTAATTGTCGGTTTTGCTCAAGGAATGACCGCTGGTTTGACCATTTTAACGGCCCAACGTTTCGGGGCAAAAGATGAGTTAGCCATAAAAAAATCCTATGTCACGGGCCTCTACTTTACAATTGCGATTTCTATTTTGCTCAGCATATTGTCCCTTATTTTTGTGGGCCCATTGCTTCAAGTCATGCAGACACCAAGCCAAATTTTTGAAGGTGCCAAGACCTTTCTAAGCATTATGTTAGGCGGAATGATTGCCACTAATCTCTACGCTTATCTGTCTAATGCTCTAAGGGCTTTGGGCGATTCTAAAACGCCATTATATGCTTTGATAGCTGCCTCAATTTTAAATATTGCTTTTGAATATTTTGCTATTTTAGTCTTAAAATTAGGAATTGCTGGGGCAAGTGGAGCAACAATTTTAGCCCAAATAATTTCGGTATTATTTCTTTTTTGGCACATCAAACGAAAAGTTCCCGAATTTCAAATTTCAAAAAATTTATGGCGGCTAGATCGTGCCGAAATTGTCCACCATGCTAGACTTGGTATTCCAATGGGCTTTCAATCAAGTATCATTGCCATCGGCTCTATCACGCTTCAAGTCGCTTTGAATAAAATGGGAACAAATGCTGTCGCTACCCAAGCCATCGTTTCTAAGATTGACCAATTTGCGATGCTCCCGATGATTTCAATCGGCCTTGCCATGGCAACCTTTGGAGCACAAAATTATGGGGCTAAACAGTACAAACGAATTAATCAAGGCTTAACACGGGCTCTTACAATTGCTGTCGGTTGGTCAATTATCTTTGCCATTATCTTAAACCTTGCTCACTTCTATTTCACCACTGCTTTCATTTCAAGTAGTCAAACAGCTGTTATTGAGATGTCGAGTCATTATTATCTTGTGAACGGAAGTTTCTATTGGTTGTTAGCTATTTTATTCGTTACCCGCTCAACAATTCAAGGCTTAGGTAATGCCAAGATTCCAACATTGTGTGGCTTTGCAGAGCTTTTCATGCGAGCAGGAGTCGCTATCATTGGTGTTCTTTTACTCAATTATACGGTAATTATCTCAAGTAATCCTGCCGCTTGGCTGGGTTCAACTTCTATCTTAATTCCAACAACCATCCGCATGATTAAACGTTTTAGACAAAATCAGGATTTAGCATAAAACCGCCACTTAGGCGGTTTTTCTTTTAAATTTACTGACAGATTTGGTTTACACTTTCTGTCAGTAAAATATCGTTAAACTTATTGATAAGCTTTGGGTAAAATAAATTGACCCGCTTCTTCAAATTCTTTAGCAACTTTCAGTAATTCAATTTCAGAATTTTTTGGTCCCCAAAGTTGAATTCCAAGTGGCAGATTCGTTTCTTCATTAACATAAACGGGCAGAGAAAGCGCAGGCTGACCCGTTAAATTACTGATGAAATTATAAGGTGTAAAAGCTAATGAACGCTCAAAAGCGGCTTCAATAATCTCTATTTGTTGTTCAAATTCATATTGGCTAATTTCTGACATTTCTTTTAACACTTCCGCTGTCATTAATTCCTGACCAATTTTAGGGGCTGTTTTAGCAGTTGTTGCCGTCAAAAATAAATCATAATCTTTATAAATTTTGTCAGTAAAATCTCTAGCCGCAATATCCCACTGAGCTAAAGCATTGATATAAGAAGACACTGGAGCTTTTCTTCCGGCTTCTAAAAGCGCATAAGTCAAAAGTTCAACATCTTGGCTCGTCAATTTTCGTCTGGCAGCCCGTTCCCAAGGTTCTAACATGGCCACTGTTTCAGCCGCATTCATGCGATAATAAGACTGAATCAAAGGACGAGCTTCTATAGGAAAATCAACTTCTGTCAATTCATGACCTTGACGCTCTAAAAACTCTACTGCCTTTAGGCTTGCATTTATGGCGTCTTTTGATAATTCAATTCCAGAAATCGGGCTTTGGAGTGAATAAGCAATTTTCAATTTTCTTGATAACTTATTGCTGACAGCTTGGTCAGTACTTTTAGTGAGCGCTATAAGTTCTTTTTCGTCCAACAATTTTGCCTGATAAGGTGCTGCTTCTTGTAGGGTCTGCATTTCAAGCACAAAACGAGCCGTATCTCGCACAGACACAGTAAGAGCTCCAGAAATCGATGCTCCTTGCCATCCTCGGTAAGAATCAGGCCCTTGTGGCATCCGCCCTCTCGTCATTTTAAGTCCAATCAAGCCCGAAAATGAGGCTGGAATCCGAATCGACCCACCGCCATCTGAAGCTCCAGCAATTGCAAACATCCCAGAAGCCACGGCAGACGCCGCTCCGCCAGAAGACCCTCCCGAATAATAAGCTTCATTCCAGACATTTCGTGTATCTCCGTAGAGTTTTGAATCAGAAATGTTTTTAAAGCCAAACTCTGGAGAATTCGTTTGTCCAAATGGCGTGAAACCAGCTTCTAAGAGTCTTTTAACATAGTTGTCATCCTCTGATGCCACATTCTCTGAAAAGAGCTGAGAGCTAGCCGTATCAGGCAATCCTTTATGAGTTTGTCCCAACATTTTCAAAGCAAAAGGAAGACCAGCAAAAAAACCTTGACTCGTTAAAGCTAAATCAGCTTTTGCCTTTTCTAAATCATAAGCAACAATCGCATTGCAGAGCGGATTGAGCTTTTGAATCTTGTCATTTGTCATTTCTAATAACGCTTTGGCAGAAAGATTTCCTGATTTTAATTGCTCCGCCCAATAAGTTGCATCTTTAATTTCAAGCATGATTCTCCTTTAAAAGCTGAGTTTTATATATTTGCTGACAAACTCATTCTGCCAACATTTTATCATACTTATCAAGCATAATAAAAAATATCCGTTCCAAATTAGGACGGATATTTATATTTATTATAAGTTATCTAATTCTTGATACAAAAGTTTTTGCGCAACCGTTGGGTTAGCTTGTCCTTTAGTTGCTTTCATCAATTGACCAACCAAAGCTTTCGCCGCATTTTGCTTCCCACCACGATAATCGGCTACAGATTGTTCATTCTTAGCAAATACCTCATGAATGATTGGCAAAAGCACTGCAGGGTCAGAAATTTGAACCAAACCAGCTTTCTTGACAAATTCTTCGGCAGAACCACCATTTTTTGCTAATTCAATAAAGACTTTTTTAGCAATTTTTGAAGAAATTGTTCCATCTGAAATCAAACGAATCATTTCTGTCAGATTTTCTGGAGTCAAGCCAATCTCATGAAGTTCTTTTTTCTCACTATTCAAATATTGAGCCACTTCCCCTTGCAACCAGTTTGACACCAATTTAGGGTCAGTATCAAATTTAATCGCTTGATCAAAGAAATCAGAAACTTCTTTAGTTGCGGTCAATTGACGAGCATCATAATCAGATAAAGCTAAATCATTAATATAATGCGCACGTCTTGCTTTAGCCGTCATTGGAAGGCTCTCACGCATTTGCTCAATCCATTCGTCAGAAATTTCAAAACGAGGGACATCTGGCTCTGGGAAGTAACGGTAATCAGAAGCGCCTTCTTTAACACGCATCAAAATTGTTTCACCCGTTTTGTCATTAAAACGACGCGTTTCTTGACGAATTTCGCCACCAGCGCGCAAAATCTTAGCTTGCCTGTCGACTTCAAAGTCCAAAGCTTTTTTGACATTGCTAAATGAGTTCATGTTTTTAACTTCTGTCTTCACACCAAAAGCTTCTTGACCATAAGGACGGAGCGAAACATTGGCATCACAACGCATTGAACCTTCTTCCATCTTCACATCAGAAATTCCTGTGTAAAGAATGGCTTCTTTAAGTGCTGTCAGATAAGCATAAGCTTCCTCAGGAGTGCGCATGTCAGCTTCTGAGACAATCTCAATCAATGGTACTCCTTGACGATTCAAATCGACATAAGAATAACCATCCGTTCCGTGCGTATTTTTCCCAGCATCTTCTTCTAAATGAGCACGTTCAATGCGAATCGTCGCTTTATGGCCATCTTCAAGTTCAATTTCAATGGAACCATTGTAACCAATTGGCTCATCAAATTGTGAAATTTGGTAAGCTTTGGGATTATCAGGATAGAAATAATTTTTGCGGTCAAAATGCATTGATTTATGAATATCCATATTCAACGCAAGAGCCGCTTTAATTCCGCTATCAATTACCCCTTTATTCATTACTGGTAAAACACCAGGAAGTGACCAGTCAATCACATTTGTATTTGTATTAGGGTCTCCACCAAATTTTGTTGAGGCGGGACTGAAAATTTTTGAGTTTGTACTTAACTCAACGTGGACTTCAAGCCCAATTACTGTTTCAAAGTTCATTATTTTCTCCGATACTTTCTTTAAGAAAGTCAAATTATCCTAGTCAATATATTGTTTTCCGGTTTTTGACAATTTTTCAAGCAAACTAAGTTGTGACATGGTCGTTCTTTTTACTGACAAGTTTGTCAGCTCTGATCGTTTTATAAATTTCGTTTCTGAAGTTTCACTATTTTCCAAAAAATCAATGGATAAAGCTTTACACTTAAAAACAAATTTATAATATTGCTTTCCTTGCGGTTGCCATTTATCCGTATCGAAAATCGCTAATAAGCGCTCAATCTCTCCAGAAACTCCAGCTTCCTCTTTCAACTCCTTAAGTAGATTTTCACTTGGTGTAAATCCAATCTCACCATATCCACCTGGTAAGGCCCAGTCTCCCTGCATTTTATCCCGAACAAAGAGTATCTCTTTTTCTTCATTTTGAATAAAAGCCCGCACATCAATCATCGGTGTCGGATAAGAATTATTTGGACGAAAGAGATCTGTCAGCTCCTCTTTAGCCAAGGTAGTTGAATGCTTTAAAAGTTGAGGTAAAATCGCTTTGATTTCATGATAACGTTCAATCTCAAAGACATCTTTCCCGTAAAAAAGTCCTGCATCAGCAACTGCATTTAATCGCTTGATTAATTCGTCAAATTCCATTTTTTATTTTCCAAAAATAATCGGTTGTTTTTTGTGGAAATCAGTAGTTGCTTCAAAAGCAGCCGCTACTTGATAAATCGTTTCTTCATCGTAACGTTTACCAATTAATTGCATTCCCACAGGTAGTCCATCGGCAAAACCAGCAGGAATTGAAATTCCTGGAAGGCCAGCTAGATTGACTGGAATTGTCAATAAATCCGCCAAATACATTGAAAGTGGATCATCAACACGTGCTCCCAAGTCCCAAGCTGGTGTCGGAGTTGTTGGGCCTAAGATTAAATCATATTTTTCAAAAACTTTTGCAAAATCATTGATGATTAAAGTACGAACTTGCCCTGCTTTTTTGAAATGTTTATCATAAGAACCTGCTGAAAGACTGAAAGTTCCTAACATAATTCGACGTTGAACTTCTGGACCAAATCCTTCAGAACGTGATTTTACATACAAATCTTCAAGATTTTTGATGTCTTGTGCACGATAACCGTAACGAATACCATCAAAACGTTGAAGATTTGAGCTGGCTTCAGAAGAGGCAATAATATAATAAACTGCAACACCGTATTTACTGTGAGGAAGACTAACTTCTTCAACAATGGCACCCAATTTTTCCAAATGTTTAGCTGCTGCCAAAATTTGTTCTTTTACTTTTTCATCAATTCCTTCACCAAAATATTCTTTAGGCAAAGCAATCTTCATTCCTTTAATGTCTTGACCAATTTTACTTGTAAAGTCAGGAATTGCAACATTTGATGATGTGCTATCATTTTTATCAAAGCCAGAAATGACATTCAAAAGTTGAGCATTTTCTTCGACTGTTGGCGCCAATGGACCGATTTGGTCTAATGATGAAGCAAAAGCAATTAAACCAAAACGACTCACACGACCATAAGTTGGTTTCAAACCAACAATCCCATTGAATGCGGCAGGTTGGCGAATTGAGCCACCAGTATCTGAACCCAATGATAAACGAACTTGACCAGAAGCAACTGAAGCCGCAGAACCAGATGAAGAACCACCAGGTACTTTTGTTTGATCCCAAGCGTTTTTGGTTGGCTTAACTGAAGAATTTTCACCAGAACCACCCATCGCAAACTCATCCATATTGAGTTTACCAATTGTAATTAACCCAGATTCGCTCAATTTATTCGCAACCGTTGCATTATAAGGTGGAATCCAACCTCCAAGAATTTTTGAGGCAGCTGTTGTTTCAATTCCTTCTGTAACAATATTATCTTTGACAGCAATTGAGATTCCGTCAGTCACAACGTCTGGATTAATCCCACGAGCATCAATTACGGCAGCATCTTGCAAAGCTTTTTCTTCTGTAATTTTCAAAAAAGCATCAATTTTTGGTTCACGTGCAGAAATATCAGAAAGCGTTGCTTTTGTCAGTTCAAGAGCAGAAATTTCTTTATTTACAAGTAGCTCATGAAGCTCTTTGATTGATTTGTTATTATACGACATTAAGCATCTCCTCCATCAGAAAGCATTGCTGGAACTTTGATAAAGCCGTCTTCTTTTTCAGGAACGGCTGCCATGAGTTTTTCACGGTCAAGTCCTTTTTCTGCCACATCTTCACGCATGAAGTTGAGATTATCTGCCACATTCATAGTAAATGGGACACCTTCACCATCAACTTCATCTAACATTTCAACCATATCAATGATTTTTCCAAAAGTATCGGTAAATGATTTTACTTCATTTTCCGAGAATTCAAGCTTTGACAAAAGCGCCACGTGCTTGACTTGTTCCTCTGTAATTTGACTCATATTTTCAATCTCCATTTTTTAGAGTTTATTCTTGTTAATTATAACAAAAAATCGGCATTTTAACAGTCTGTCAGTGATTTTAAACCATTTAACAGTCATTTTTTTACTGACAGAACTTTTTGTCAGTAAAAATAGAAAGCAAAATTACTGACAGAAAAATTTATCTCTGATAAAATTTTAAAAATTGCTGACAGATAATTTCGTCAGTAATTATAAATCGATAATCGATAATCTTTATAAGACACAAACAGCTCCCATCTGAGATAGGAGCTGTTTGTGAAACTAAATAGTACTCTAACCATGTATGTGGTTTCTGTCAGCAAGTTCAACCTTCTGACCTAAACACCTGATAGCATTTTGATTAAAAGGCTTATAAAGCACCAACGCGAGTCACAAGCGAATGATAAAAGGGCGAAGTGCTAACATGAATTCACTAGTAATTTTCACGTTCTAAACTAATAAAAATTTGTTTGAAACTCTTATAAAGCACAAAAAGCTCCCATCTACGATAGAAGCTTTTTGTGAAGCCGAGGTCTAAGCGCTAAAGCGCTAAGACCCTTACATGGCTTCGCTGGTAATTTTCATGTTCTAAACTAATAAAAATTTGTTTGAAACTCTTATAAAGCACGAAAAGCTCCCATCTGCGATAGGAGCTGTTTGTGAAGCCGAAGTCTAAGCGCTAAAGTGCTAAGACCCTGGCTTTTAGAAATTACGTCCTGCAAGTTTATCAAACAAACCAGTATTAAGAACTTTAAGATAAGTTCCTTTCATACCAAGTGAACGTGATTCAATTACACCAGCAGATTCGAGTTTACGCAAAGCGTTAACGATGACTGAACGTGTAATCCCAATCTTGTCAGCAATGACAGAAGCGATAACATGCCCTTCTTCACCATCAAGCTCTTCAATGATTGCTTTAACAGCTTTCATTTCTGAATATGAAAGTGTGTTAACAGCCATAGTTGCCATGGTATCTTTACGGATATTTTCTTCCATTTGTTCAAGTTTAAGATTTGAGAGTTGAACACCAATTACTGTTGTTGCAAGTTCAACTAAGACCAAATCATCATCAGTGAATTCGCCGTCTTCACGCCACATGATAAATGTTCCCAAACGCATTCCAGAACCATAAATAGGCGCTAAAGTTGTCACACCTTTTGGAAAATCGCCAAGGCTTTCTTCTGGGAAGATTGCTAATGGACGGTCAACAGGAACGTTTGCCATTGTATCGTAGATACGTACTGCCGCACGAACATATTCATCAGGCAATTTACGATCATAGAAAAATTGGTCAACACGGTCATTGTTTGTATTATAAGGCAATGAGTAACCAAGCAACTCGCCCTTCGTATTAATCACACATGCATTGCAATCAATGACGTTTGCCAAGCGTTCAGTCATACTGTTATATGGCAACTCTTGTTGCAAATCGGTCACTCCATCTTGCAAAATCGCGGTGATTTTACGTGTTTTTTCAAGTAATGTAGCCACTTTGTTCTCCTATTTTTTTATATTCTTGTTTTTATACAAAATTTTTCATAATCAGTATAACATAAAAAAGCATGAAAAACAATAAAAATTGTCAGAAAATTACTCTCAACAAAAAAAGATATACGAATTATTCATACATCTTTTTCTATTTATTATTTACGATATTGCCAAAGGAAACGTTCCATTTTTTCTTGTATTTCCGCTAATTCATCCACACGAGGCAGATAAACAATTCGGAAATGGTCTGGCTCTTCCCAATTAAATCCTCGACCATGAACAAGCAGGATTTTTTCCTGCTTCAAAAAGTCCAAGACAAATTGTTCATCATTATCAATTTTATACATTTCTCTATCAATTTTAGGGAAAATATAGAAAGCTGCTTGAGGTTTGACCGCAGATAATCCTGGAATATCATTGATGGCTTTATAAATGAACTCTCTTTGTTCATAAACTCGTCCACCCGGCAACAGCAATTTATCAACCGATTGAGTGCCACCAAGTGAAGTTTGTACGACTGATTGAGCTAAAACATTGGAACAAAGTCGCATTGAAGCCAGCATATTCAAACCTTCAATATAACCCTTGACATGCGATTTTTCACCTGACAGAACCATCCACCCCACACGGAATCCTGCAATGCGGTGTGATTTTGAGAGTCCATTCATTGTGACCACAAAAAGATCTGGTGCCAAGCTAGCAATCGGAACATGAACTGCTCCATCCATAACCAATCGGTCATAAATTTCGTCTGAGAAAATAATTAAATTATTTTCTCTAGCCACTTGAACAATTTCAAGTAATAAATCTTTAGAATACAGCGCACCCGTTGGATTATTAGGATTAATCAAAACAATAGCTTTTGTATTACTTGTGATTTTTGAGCGAATATCATCAATGTCGGGGAACCAACCGGCCTGTTCATCACAGAGGTAATGAACAGCTGTTCCTCCAGCTAAGCTGACAGAAGCCGTCCAAAGTGGATAATCAGGCATAGGAATCAAAACCTCATCCCCTGTGTCCAAAAGTCCCTGCATGGCCATAACAATCAATTCAGAAACCCCATTACCTGTGAAAATATCATTGATATCAAGATTAGGAAAACCTTTGAGCTGACAGTACTGCATAATCGCTTTACGAGCCGAGAAAATTCCTTTAGAATCTGAATATCCTTCGCTATCCACAGCATGTTGAATCAAGTCACTAATGACTTCATCAGGAGCAAGAAAGCCAAATTCAGCTGGATTTCCTGTATTCAATCGAAGAATTTTTTCACCATTCGCTCGCATTCTTTGTGCTTCATCCAATACTGGACCCCGAATATCATAGCTGACATTATCAAGTTTATGCGATTTTTCAAATTTTCTCATTATTGACCTCCGTAATATTATGAAGTTTTGATTTTCAAAACTTACAAACAGATTCTGCTAATTTTTTCTTCATCTATTTCTTTTCATAAACTTGGAAATATTTGCCAGAATAGTTAGTCACTTTATAATTTTTGTCTAAAACTTTTTTCAAACTAGTTGGAACTTCTATGCCAGCTTGCAACACAACAAACTTGTCTGAGAGTTTTTCCACTTTCAGATCATAGCTTTGACTAAACTTAATTGGATAATTTGCTGGAACATTATCTAAAGTTGAAATTGTTTTTGTCAAATTATTAATATTTTTACCATCAGCAACAACGTAAACTCGGTCAGAACCTTTAGCATTTGTCTCGATATATTGTGACACGTTTTGCTCTTCAGAAGCAACAGATCGATTCATAAAATGATAACTAATCGGTGTAAAAATGACAAAAAGTATTGCCAAAATCGGAGCAAACAAACGATTTTGAAGATATTTCAACAAAATTTGATCACTATCTGTCAGCCCAAGACCTGCAAAGACTACTGTAAATGGCAGGACAGCCAAAAGATTAGAGCTATCAAAAGTCTGAGCAAAAACAATCATTGTTGTCAATCCAACAATTCCAATAAGCATCATGACGTACCAAACTCTAGCTGGTCCACCCTTTTTAAGTTGTAAAACTCCTTGGACGAAACCTGCAACAATTCCGAAAATAAGAGTGAGAACTAAAGCTTTTGCAAGAGTTAATAATAAATCACTCCCTGGACCAAAATGAGTAAAAGGAATCAAAATGGACTGTTCAATAGAAGTATAGATTGTTTGTTCTTCAAGAGAATAATAAGCGACTGAGTAACCTACTAATAAGACTCCCAAAATTGTTGCCAGCATTTGGTAAAAGCCACGTCCAATTTTACGGCTACCCACATTATGAATAATGAGTGCAATAGCAGATAAAATAAAGAAAACTGACATGACAGGAGAAATGACTAGGGAAAAAGCACCAGCCATCCCAAAACGTATAAATCCCCTATCTGTAGAGCTATCTTGAAAATAAGAACTCAAAAATCGTGCCGCCCATAAGGCAAAAGGAAGAGCAAAGAGCGTTGGACTATCTCCTCCTCTTGCCAAACCTGCAATAATAACTAAGGTAAAAACCGATACAGTTAGTGATGCCGTTTGATTTTTCGTTTGTTGACCCACTAAGCGGTAAACTAAAATTCCACTGATTAGTAAAGCAATAATTTCAAAAAGCCATAAAAGCCAAGTCGTCCCACCAATATTCCCTAACCAATTAATGAGGTAAAAAGCTGAGCCTCCAGCCCCATAAAAATCATTGAAGGGAACTAAACCATGATGCATCGCAAATCCTGAATAAAGGTTTTGTGATTGGCTGGCTGTGGCTACTGGTTTCCACAAAGGAAATGCATAAAAAGTTAATGCTAAAATCACTGACAGACCCGTAAGTAATCCATAGACTGCTAAAGAAATTCTGAGTGTTTTTTCATGCGTCTGTTTTTGCTTTGAAGTTAGCTCGGCGTTTTGGCTTTCGGGTTCTTCTTCTAAATGCTTAATTGCTTGATTCGCTGCCGCTTCCACGACATCAGAATCTTTGTTTGCCCAACGAGAGCTTCTCCGCTCATGACGTGACGAGCGGGATCTGTATTCATTTGACATGACGTCCTCCGATGTTTCCTTAGCGGAAATCTTTTTTATAAACAAAATGCTTGTTTCAAATACACAGTTGTAAAAAAATTATATCAAATTTTTGGAAAACACTCAATAAAGTTAAAAATGATTATAAAATTATATGCAAAAAAATACTGACAAAAAGGTCAGTAATTTCTATAAGTCAATATTATTTATAAACGACTTAATTCCTAATTTTACCAAGAATCCAAAGGACCAAAGCGACAACAGCAATGAATAACCAGAAGTGTGGGTTAAACAAAAGTACAATCCCTGAAATAATCAAACGAATAATCAGTAAAATAAGTAAAATGGGCAAGATATAGCGTAGAAAAACTCTCAATGCCACCACTCCCAAAAGCACTAACAAAATTGATAGCAAAGCCCCCATTACAATCAAACCTGATAAAAATCCTATAAACATTTTTTCTCCTTTTAGTAGTAACGACTACGGCTGGCTCTCACAAGCCATACAATAATGCTAATTACGAGCAAAGTCCCCCAAAAATGCGGACTAAGTAAGAGCATTAAACCACCGAACAAAAATTTCAAAATCATTAATATAATCAAAGCAGGTAAAACAATTTTAAAGAATCCTTTTATAAAAAGTAACATAGCTAAAAATAATATAAGTAGTAAAAACATTCTCTTTCCTCCGATAATTAACAAATTCTCATCACTCATGAATTTGTATTTATATATTAATTATAGCAAGAAAAAAAGCCCGAATTCTCAGTCTTTTGACTGATTTTTCAAGCATTTTTTTACTGACAGAGCTTTATTTTACTGACAGAACGTTCTGTCAGTAACTATTTAGGGCTGACTGTGTTAACTGCGGTCCCGTCAGCATAATTAATTTTTGCATTTGGAGCGACATTGTCAAGGACAACAACAGTTGCTCCACCCTTTCCTGACTTTTCACGACCACCACCGAGTTTGATAGACAAGGTTTGACCATTTTTATCAATTCCAACATAAGCCAAACGAATTTGACGTGGCAAAAGTTCATTTCCTTCGTAGAGAGGGGTCACTTGGTAATCTAAATAATAATTGGGATGATTAGCGAGCCAACTGTCCAAACGATTTTCATAATAAAGCATACTGGCTGTATTTCCATCATCAGTTCCAGTGAAATTCCCACCATTGAACCAAGCCGTTTCTGGCACTAAATTTCTTGCTTCATTATTTATACCTGAAAATTGATAACCCACTAAATGGCCACGAGCCATTAGCCACATTTTACCAATCGAACCATCTGATTTTTTATAATAAAAATTATAATTATGCCAACCAACTGGATTATAG
Organism: Lactococcus sp. KTH0-1S; assembly: GCF_052544945.1. NCBI lineage: Bacteria > Bacillati > Bacillota > Bacilli > Lactobacillales > Streptococcaceae > Lactococcus > Lactococcus sp. KTH0-1S. Next base: position 144,151 of record NZ_CP195165.1, on the reverse strand, counting down.
GTCAAGGGTTCACGTTTGACTTTAGGTTCTTGAGAATCTTTCAGTTGAATATGTGAATCAACTGCACGACCTAAAGCATCAGTATTGGCCATGACCATTTGCCTTTGATTTTTAAAAACTAAAGGTGCTTGTTTAACCGAACTTGCCAGTGACTTTGTGGAAACTTGGCTACTATTATCAGTAGCCGAACTATTTCCTTGTCCTAAATGCAGACGTCCCGAACCAAAATATCCTACAGCCAGTGCAATAATGACTACAATGACGCTTGTTAGTGTTTTTATTTGTTTCTTATTCATAGCTTAATTATAGCAAAAAATTTCAAGGATTTTACAATTCTGAAAAATTTTTATAATCATTTTAAAGAAGCTTTTAAACCACACCACTTTCCTTAATATTGTATAATAAAAACAAAGCAGGAGGAGGAAATCTAATGTACGAATTTGAAAATCCAGAACAAGAGGTAATGTTTGATTATCTCAAAAATGCAAAAACCATCGCTGTCGTTGGGATTAGCGATAAAACAGACCGTTCATCTTTTTTAATTGCTCAAGGATTACAACAAAATGGCTACCATGTTATTCCAGTCAATCCAAGACTTGCTGGCCGTGAATTACTAGGTGAAAAAGTCTACGCTTCTATCAAAGAAGTTCCATTTCATATTGATATTGTTGATATCTTTCGTCGAAGTGAGTTTTTGGCGGATGTTGCTCGTGACTTCATTGAAACTGACGCCGATATTTTCTGGGCGCAATTGGGCTTACAATCTCAAGAAGCTGAACAAATTCTTCGAGAAGCAGGAAGAAATAAAATTGTGATGAATCGCTGTATTAAAATCGAATATGCCTATTCAGGATTAGGAAAAAATGACTAAAAAAGTTATTCTATAGACCATTACGTTTCCCCGGCAACATTTTATCGATTTTTTTTGATACAATAATAAAGTTGAATTACGCAAACACAAAACTCTCGTCTAAAAAGCGGGAGTTTTATCTGTTTTTTAGGCGGATGTTTACGCATTCATAAATTTTTCTCAAAGAAAGGAACTTTATGAAAGAAAAACTTTGGACAACAACTTTCGTTGTTAATATGTTACTTAATTTTATTTTTTATCTTGTTTTTTATCTCCCTACTGTTGTTATTGGTACAATGGCTATGGGACGTTATCACGCTTCTGCTAGTATCGCTGGTATTTTATCTGGAATTTTTATTGTCGGCGGATTTATTGCTCGACTTTGGGCTGGAAATAATATGAAACGCCTTGGTGCAAAAAAACTTTTGTACATAGGAACACTCATTTATTTCTTGCTTACCTTTGCTTATTTCTTTGTGCATAGTGTCGTTCTACTATTAATTTTACGTCTTGTACACGGACTTGGATTTGGTATTGCTGCAACAGCTTCTGGAACGTTGGCTGGTGCCATTGTTCCTTCTTCAAGACGTGGTGAAGGAATTGGTTATTATGCGCTTTCTGTCACATTATCGTCAGCAGTTGGTCCCTTTTTATCAATGTTTCTTTACCGGACATCAGGTTTTTATTCATTAATTTGGCTTTCTGCCTTACTTTTATTTATTGCCTTAGTCGGAATTTTCTTCATACATGTTGAAAAAACTGCTGACAGCTCTAATTCTGTCGATAATAAAGTCCATAAAAAATTCGCTTGGTCAAATTACTTTGAAAAAGAAGCTTTACCAATTTCATTAATTGCCTTTCTCATAGGTATTTCATACTCAAGTATTCTGTCATTTATGGATGCTTATGCTCGTAATATTCACCTTTCAGAGGCTGCCTCATTTTTCTTCTTAGTTTATGCTATCACTGTCCTTCTCTCTCGTCCAATTACTGGTCGTGTCTTTGATGGCTTTGGTGATAACTTTGTAATGTATCCAACCTACCTCTTCTTTGCACTTGGCCTTTTACTGATTGGTTTTGCTCATTCTGGTTGGATGTTGCTCCTTGCTGCCATATTTATCGGTTTAGGCTACGGCTCATTTTCGCCTTTTGGACAAGCAATTGCCATCCGTAATTCAGAAGCTCATCGTTTAGGAATCACAACTTCTACTTTTTTTGGCTTTATGGATATGGGTGTCGGTTTTGGACCCTTTATTTTAGGAATGTTTATGCCTCTATTAGGCTATCGTAATCTCTATTTTGCCTCAGCAATTCTTGCACTTCTAATTGCTGTCATTTACCATTTCGTTCATGGACGTCATGCCAAACGTGAAAATTAAGCTACTGATTGTTCTGTCAGTAAATAAAAAAGCTGTCAGTAACTTTGACAGCTTTTTTATTATTTACCAATATTTTCGTAATAAGCAATTGAAGCCATATTGAGATAAGGAGTAGTCCAGAATCCTGCTAAACCACCTGAGATACCATAAAGAACATACCACCAGAAGAAACTCAATTTGAAAATGAAGTAATTTCCACGCAAACCTTTCATCATTGTTGCTGATTCGCTAAGAACGCCCATAACACCGCTATAACGTCCTTCTTCTAACTGATCAAACAAAACATAAGTTGCTTGTGACCAACCAAGTCCCAAATAAATTGCAAATGCCCAACCAATCACTGGGATAAACATCAAGGCAACAAAAATCACCCCTTTGACAATACTTAAAAGAATAATTTTGCCAGCTGAACCATCATAGAAAGGTCCAAAAACATTTTTAAATTGTGGATTATTTCGTTCACCACGGAAAATTTTGATATAGTTAAAAATTGCACCAACTGTTACTACTGAAACGAATAAGGCTACAACAATCATTAAAATAGCAATAAGCAAAGTCGCAAAGCTAATCACCATCCAAACACTACCTGGAATACTATCAAAATTAGAAGTATTGTAGTCCATGGACTGCTTTACACCATTTCCTCCACCTAAAATCCCCGCAATAATTGGAATAATAAAGAGTAACATTTTTGAACCAAAATTATCTTTTAAAGCTCCTTTGGCTTGATTTTTCAATTCCCATCTTGACATAAAATACCTCCCAATACTTTGTCTTACATTATATTTACTTAATTATACCAATAAATAGGCAAAATCTCTAAGACTTTCGCCCGATTTTCAAAAAATCATCTATAAAAAGTATTTAATTTTTGTTATACTTATAAGTGCTTGCTTTTTAAGCTACAAGAAGACTCAATTCTACGAGTAAATAAAGGAATCTTATGACAGAACACGCAATAAAATACAGATTAATAAAAAAAGAAAAACATACAGGAGCAAGATTAGGAGAAATCATCACACCACATGGTACCTTCCCAACTCCAATGTTTATGCCCGTAGGTACTCAAGCTACCGTTAAAACAATGAGCCCTGAAGAACTCAAAACATTAGGCTCAGGGATTATTCTCTCAAACACTTATCACCTCTGGTTACGCCCTGGAGATGAACTTGTCGCTGAAGCTGGCGGTCTTCACAAATTTATGAATTGGGACCAACCTATTCTGACTGATAGTGGTGGTTTCCAGGTTTACAGCCTAGTTCAAAACAAAAAAAATATCACAGAAGAAGGCGTTAAGTTCAAGAGTCATTTGGATGGACGTGAACTTTTTCTTAACCCCGAAAAAGCAATCAGTATTCAAAATAATCTTGGCTCTGATATTATGATGTCCTTTGACGAATGTCCACCATTCTACCAACCCTATGACTATGTCAAAGCCTCTGTTGAAAGAACTTCGCGTTGGGCTGAGCGTGGCCTCAATGCTCATCGTCGTCCAAATGACCAAGGACTTTTCGGAATTGTTCAAGGGGCTGGTTTTGAAGATCTACGTCGTCAATCAGCTAGAGACTTGACTTCAATGGATTTCGCTGGTTATTCTATCGGTGGCCTTGCCGTTGGTGAATCTCATAAAGAAATGAATGCTGTCCTTGACTTTACAACACCAATGCTTCCAGAAGACAAACCCCGCTATCTAATGGGTGTTGGTGCACCAGACAGCTTGATTGATGGAGTTATCCGTGGAGTTGATATGTTTGACTGCGTTCTTCCTACACGAATTGCTCGTAATGGAACTCTAATGACTCATTTCGGTCGAGTTAACATTCGTAATGCTAAATACGAACACGATTTTACTCCACTTGACCCAATGTGCGATTGCTACACATGCACTAACTATACACGCGCCTACCTTCGTCATTTAATCAAAGCCGATGAAACTTTTGGCCTTCGTCTTTGTTCATACCACAATCTTCACTTCCTTGTTAATTTAATGAAAGACGTTCGCGGAGCCATTATGGATGATAACCTTCTGGAATTTCGAGAAGATTTCTGTGAGCGTTACGGCTACAATCAACCCAATGCCAAAGACTTCTAGTTCTTGAAAATAGGTTTAAAAAGTTGTATCATAATAAAAGTGGGTAACCACTTTCATTTTGTGCCGAGTTAGCTCAGTCGGTAGAGCACTTCACTCGTAACGAAGGGGTCGTAGGTTCGATTCCTATACTCGGCACTAAGTTAAAAGCCTTGTATCGTTGATATATAAGGCTTTTCCTTTATGATTTTTACTTTTTTTATCATATTCTTATAACCTCGATTTTTTTTAAAACTAAAGTTTTTATATTTCAAAAATGGTTATTTCCAATTTCTCTACCCATTTTCTAAACTTTATAACATTTCTTATAACTTTTTTGTTTTTTTATAAATTTATCCTTGTTATTTTAGCAAATATAAATTTATAACATCATCTAAAATACTATTATTAAACTAAAAGATTATTATTTTATATTGCCACTTCTTGCACTCGGCATAGTTAAAAAACCTTGTATCGTTTATATACAAGGTTTTTTATTTATACTTTTTAATTGCCCCTGAAACTGTCCCTCTCACAATATTTTTCTAATCGCTTCAAAACCTTCATCTCTCTTTTCATATAACAAATGACGATAAGTTTTTTCAAGTTGTAGTACAGTATGACCCAAAACTTTTGCGCAAATATCCACAGGTATTCCTGAATGAATAAGGTAACTAGCTCTTGTGTGTCTTAATCCATAAACCGATAGTTTAAAATCATCAACAGGCACTTTATCACTTTTCACCAAATGTATAAATTTGAATCTTCAATTATATCATCTACATAATCTTTTAACATTTCAAACTAATCTTCATACAAGGGGATAGGGCATCGACATAATTTTCTTTTATCGGAAGTTCTGATAATAGTTATTCGCTTTATTTGATTTTATCCTTGGTATCCCGTAATAGTTATCCCTTTTCTGTCCGAATTAACAACCTAAAAATTCGTAATTAATGTTATTAAATCAGACTATAATAACTTGAGTTTCAGCATGCCCTTAAACTTAAGAGTAATTAAGTAACTGTAGATTCATAGCTTTGTTAAACTATTTACCTCTGTGGTTTTAATCTAAACAAACTAACAATGCTCACCACACAAAAAAAAATAATAATTATTTATCATTATCAAATAATTATACTAACTTATAATCATAACTTTTAAGCGGGTAAAAATTTGATTTGTATATCTCATTACTTTAAGCTTAGGGTTTTTTACATACAAAATATGATATAATCTAGGAGAATAATAAATACACGGAGAGATTATGAACAAAAAAAAGAAGCATTCATTGAAGAATAGAAGGCATTCTCATCGTAAGAAAAAACATACTGTACTAAAAGTTATTTCTGTAATTGTTTTGTTACTCATTATTGCTATTGCCTCTATATCTTACGCCGCTTATAGAAATATTGAATCAACATTTTCAACATCATATGAAAATTTCCCTAAAACAACAAGTATCGACTTAAAAAAGTCTAAAACATTCACCACACTTATCATTGCAACTGGTAAAAATAATTCTAAAAATACAGCTTATGCTACTGTTTTAGCTTCAACGAATGTAAAGACAAATCAAACTACTTTCATGAACTTCCCAGTTTTTGCGACAATGCCTAATCAAAAAACAATCACTGAAGTTTACAATACGAATGGAGATGATGGAATTTTCCAGATGGTTAAAGACCTATTGAATGTGTCCATTAACAAAGTAATTCAGATTGATGTTAATAAAATGGGATCACTTGTACAGGCCACTGGTGGAATCACCATGCAAAATCCAAAGGCATTCAATGCTGAAGGTTATGAGTTTAAACAAGGAACTGTTAATTTACAAACTGCTGATCAAGTCCAAGCCTATATGACACAAATTGACGATACTGATTTGGATGCTTCAATCACCCGGATTCAAAATGTCTCAATGGAACTCTACGGAAATATTCAAAAAATTGCTCATATGAAAAAACTTGAAAGTTTCAATTACTATCGAGAAATTCTCTATGCTTTTTCAAACACTGTTAAAACCAATATAAGTTTCAATGATGCTAAAACGATCGTTATGAGCTACAATAAGGCTCTAAAGAATACCAGCAAGCTCAATCTACATACAACAGATGAAAATGGAGCTAAGGTCGTTTCTCAAACAGAATTAGACTCAGTCAAAACCCTTTTTGAAAAATCTCTAAAATAAAAGAACCAAGAGGTTCTTTTTTTTATTTCATTACAATATAATCCGGTACGGCTCGATCATCTTGACTAGCAACAATCGTTTTACCATTGACAGATAGTTGACTTGAGCCACCACTATCAAGTAATAACATATTTTGGAGCTTCAAATTTGACACTGATTTCATTATATTATCATAACCTGCATTTGTATCACTCAAAATAGCATAGAGATTATTATCTTTATCATTCGCAATAAAAATATGGATCTTCCAATCTACTGAGCCATCACTTGGTTGAATTTTACCATCACGGATAATTGCAGTACCAAAATCATAGGCTTGTTGCCCTCCGTTTTTAATAATAGTTGAAGCAGGTGTACTTGAATCATAAATTTTGCACGAACCATCTTTGTTAATAACAAAAGCATATTGAGTCGTTGTACCTGCACTCCAGTCTTGAATCAACTTTCCATTATTAATTTGAAATCCAGCTACTTGTCCTGTCTGCATATTAAATGCGGAAGCATTCATAATCAAAGCATTAGGATACTTAGCTATAACTTCTGACATTTTCATCCGTTGATCCGTACGATTGGTAACTGTTTTTAAGACTTCCGGATTGTTAATTCGATAAATAGTGATATTATTCGTAGATAAATCAGTAAATTTATCTAGATTTACCTTTGAGGGAACTTTAACCCACTCTGGTACACCAGTATCATCTACAAGTGCTGTACTACCTACGGCAGCTTCTTCACCTTTTTGCTCTACATAACCGTTGGAAGCTGAAGTTTTGGTCGGTTGATCCGAACTATTTGTTTTCGTATGATCAGTAGGAATAAGTGAATCTCTTAAGGCATAAGCCCCTGCTCCTATAAGGGTAATAATAATTAAGATAGGTATAATTATAGTCCAAATATTTTTTTTTTTGTTTTTTTTACGTACCACGATATCCTCCATTAATAAATATACTTAGAATAACTAAAAAAACTTTTATCTATTCTTTACAATAACAAATTATACTTTGATTTTTTTATTGTAGCATTAATAATATTAACCAAAGTATTTGTTTTAATTTTCAAAAAAGACATTCTTAAGATATTTGTAGTTTATAGACCTTTTCTACTTTGATTTCGCTTAATATATCTAAGTAAAAAAATCATCATGATCATTATAATACTGACTTTGATAATAATTAAGCTAAAATTAATATATTCAAAAACTGTTAAAGTTACATATCCTAAAATTAATATACCCTGTAACTTCCATTCAATTTGTATTTTGATCCATTCAGAAGTTTGCTTCAGTCTCAAAATACTAACAATAAAAAATCCTACAGCTCCAGATATTGCAGCCCCATTTATTCCTATTAGTGGTACTAATACAAAGCTTAATGCTATATTTATAGTAGTCCCCCAAATCGTTGTTGTAAATAATCCCTTTGTTTTCTTGGCTACAAGATATGTTGTACCAAAAAAAGCAGACATGTTCGAAAAAAAAGAGGTCATGAGCAGAATAGGAACAAGCTTCCAAGCATTATAAAATTTATCTGAGACATAGAATCCCATAAACCATTGTATTAAAACCACTACAATTGCGTTTATAATAAGTATTCCTCCAAACATTAAATTAAATGTCAGCGAATATAGCTCAGTAGTGTAGCTTTTTTCTTTTTCCTTTACTGCTGTCATTTGCCAAGCATTTGAAAACATACCGAATATGGTAGTTACCATTGTTGGAATCTTGTTGGCAATTGCAAAGATACCGTTAGCACTAGGGCCTACAAACGCCAAAATAATTAATTTATTAGCATCATTTGTTAACCACCACGCAAAACTATTTGGTATCATTGGTATTGAATATATTAATAGATCTTTTGTATTTGACCACGATTTTTTATTTAAACTTATATAAGTATACAGTTTATTATTTATAAATAGGAAAATTGTTGTAATCAATGCAGAAATTATTAAAGAGTATAGGTATCCATTTAATCCAAATTTAAATACCCACATTAAAATAACGTTTGATAATACATTAGATAGTGTTGCGATTATTCCAGATATCGCAAAGCTTTTAACCTTATTTATACCACGTGTGAAATTTTGAAACAAATTTAACAATAATGTTATCCCTAAATAGACACCAACTAAAAAGGAATACTTAATCCCCAATAATGATAAAATTCCAGATACTACTAAACTTAAAAATCCACCAATCAAGGATATTAGTAATCCATTCGTGAATATTTCAATATGATTATCGTCATCTAATGCAAATCTAAATATAGCTGAAAATACATTTAATGATACTAAAGGAACTAACATTGCAGTTGTAGTTGTTAGGATATCAGATATACCAAAATCTGCAGGGGATAGTATTTTGGTATAAAAAGGTACCATGACAAATGTTAACAAAATTGAGACACTATTTCCTATCGCAAATATGAAGGTATTTCCAGCTAAAGATTTAAGTATTGTTTTCAAAATTATCTTTCATTGTTAATATATTATTTAATAAACGTTTTTAAAGTTTCAGCTAAGGGTTCATATTTAGTGGCAATATCAAATTGGGGAACGGGTTTGCCAATAAGGTTTGACACCATAGTTGTGAAATCATCAATGTTAATTTCTTTACGTGAATCAACAAAGATAATATTATCTACATCCTTGAGCCAATCTTCACATGTCATTTTTATTTTGCTATTATAGTTATCGAACACGATACATGGAATTCCTGCAATTTGTGAGAAAATCATACCGTGAAGCCGGTCTGTGATAACAACTTTACTTTGTTTGATTTCGTCCCATTTCTTGTTGAGTTCTTTCAACCGATTTTCTGGAGTAATTTCGTAGGATGTTACAGTATCCGTATTATTAATACTGAATTTAGATTCTAATTTAGATATTAACATTTTTTCTAATTCTATATCCATTGTCTTTTCCAAATCAGATCTCATCATCAAAGTTATATCATTAGATTTATGAGTTATTTCATTAGATTTGCTACGAAGATTTAGGCTTAATACAATATCAGGAGTCATAATGACATTATTCTCGGGGAAGGTATCTTTGAAAAGGCTCTCGCTTTTAGACTCACGAGCTGTGATTGTTAGGTTTTTTCCAGATTTTGAAAAAATTGATTTAATTGTGTTCATCAATTTTTCACTATCTCCCTCTTCGTTAAATGTGTATGATTGAGGGAAAAATAATTTTTTATTAGAAGGATGATTTTTAATAATCGGTAAATAAAGGTCACTCAAAAAACCATATTTTGTTCCAAGATTCCCACCACCTGTAAATAAGATAACATCATCATTATTGATAATGCGTTCTATATGACGCAGAGGTGTATGTGATGGGACTTCTACAATTTCATATTGAGGGTTATGACCTTGAGCAATAACTTTTTCTAAGAATACTCTTTGAGCTTGAGCAATAGCATGATCACCTAAATTATCATAATCAGCTATACCTATAATTAAAATTTTATTTTTATTTTTAAGATTTGGGTCTAATTTTGATTGTTTAAAAAGAGATTGCATGTGTCGTTTTTTGGAACTAAGACCAGCCCACGTCTCAGTTGATAGATTGTTTTTGATAATTGATTTAATCATACCTGCTATAGATTTCTTTCTAAATATGTAATTTTTTTATTTTTTTAATTTTTTGATTTTAATAATTGCAACTTTTGTATTAAATTTAAGCCGCTCTTTAAACGGTCTAGCCGCTCTGATATATTTTGTAGATTGTAATGCTTCATCAAAACAAGTTACATTTTTATTTAGTTTTATATGATTCTTTGTTAATATCCGAGTCCAATCTCGCATAAATGAATAAATAGCTTTTTGTAAAACATTACGAATTCTAGAACTTTTTGTGATTGAAAGTTTTTTCAAAAATTCCCTAATTACAATTTCTTCAGATTCTGACATACGTGCCGCATTATTTGATGTTAAAATACTTCCAGGCCGAATTCTATACTGATAATCCGTATAATCTGTTGTAAAAACCCTATTAGCTTGTAAATATGCTCGTGTTGTGAAGTCACCATCTTCAAGTAAAATACCTGGAGTAAATCGCAAATTATGAGTATTTAAGAAATGGGTACTATATAAGCTTGACCATACAGCAAATGATGTGTTGTTGTCTAAAAATTTATTTAATACATTTAATCCTGAGTTTGAGTTTGTTGTAAAGTCGGCAATCCATCCTCTGGGTATGTTACCTTCAAAATCTCTGAATGATCCTCGAACAATATCTGCATTTTGACTATCTGCCACATCAAATAAATGTTTAATAAAATCTGGCTTAATTTTATCATCCGAATCAATCATAGCTACATACTTACCAGTCGCATTTTCGATCCCCGTATTTCGAGCTGCGGATAGTCCTTGATTTGGTTGTGAAATAACTCGTATTCTAGAGTCCGTTTCAATAAGATCTTTTATAATTTCAATTGATTTATCTTTTGTTCCATCATTAACAACAATAATTTCAAGATTAGAATATGTTTGAGCTTGAATAGATTTGATGCACTCTCTTATATACTCCTCTACATTGTAAACAGGAACTATAACGGATACTTTGTATTCCTCAATCTCTGTTTTATTAATACTCACTATGCCACCTTTTCTATTACTTTATTAGCCTCTTTCTGATCCATTATTACTATTAATACTGGAAATAAAATTACAAACCTAAAAAATGATGTTTCTGTAAATGCAATTAAAAAATACATCATAATTACTAAACTTTGCAACCTAGTTTGTGTTTTTCTCTTAAGAAAAAATATGAAAAAGAAAGTTACAAATAAAAACAATGTAAACAAAATTCCTTTTGCTAGCAAACTTTGAAGATATGCTGTATCTAACATTGTATTTTTAACATCATTATTCCCTATCAAATGTATACCAAATGTAGAATAAATCTCTTGATAAAGCGATATACGACCAGAAAGCAAACTATTGAGGGATTGATTAATAGGTGACTTTAACAACGAATAAGAGATTATTAAAAGAAGTAGTGGTAAAACTGTAATGCTCCTGTTTTCAAAATTTGAAACTTGCTTTTTAGTTTTTTTAGTACTAACAAATAAAATACTCAAAATAAAAAATAAGATATATCCTGAAGTTCTTGATTGAGTAAAGTAAAATATAATAAAAGTTACAATGGCAATAAAAATTATAGTTATTCTTTGTTTTTCAGTCCTCAAATATAATAAGGCTATCGCTATACCTAAAAAGCTCATCATTGCAAAATTCGGTTGGATAAACCCTAAACTCATACGGTTTATAAAAGCATCTCCACGCCACATTATCATATCAGAGCTTTTATTAAGCGACATCATTAAATACAGTACTATTGTCAAAATAAAACAAACACTAGAGGTAACAAAAAATGTTTTCATCACTTTTTTTAAATCTATTTCCGACTTACTTAACATAAAATAGAGTATCCACATTAAACCTAGGCTGAAATTACTAGGGTCACGATTTAAAACTACAAAAATAAAGGAAATTAGTAGAACAATAATCTCCTTTAAAGAAAATCCTTTTCTCTTTTTACAGAATAAGATATATGATAAGAGGATTGCACTCGCCATGCTAAAAGAGTATATTAAAGACGCAATTAATCCTGTATTATTTAAATAATCTAAAATTGCGACGCATAAGGCAACCACTCTCATCTCTCTTGTCATTGTTATTTTATTCATGATGATTATTTCCCAATTCTTTTAATGACCTTCTCGTAAAAATCATCCCCTACCCATTTCCTAAGTTGTATTTTAAGTCTTAAAAATTTATCTCTTTTATCTTTCCAACTCATATCATAGTGATGAATGGAGTAAGTATTTTCCGTTATTTTTAATCTATTTGTCTCGAAACTTAGAGGGCATAAATATTCAGTAGGTAAAATTACAGCATTGTCTAAATGTTGAATTTTATTGTTGCTTTTTAGACCATGTTTTTTTAAAAGATTTGTCGTGTGGGTTACACAAGTTATATTATCATTGCCTGAAAAAGGAATATTAGTATACAATTCTAAATTAGCTCTCACAATTGGATGATTTACTTCAGCTCCAAACCCTAGACCCGTATTTACTCTACCAGCTCTTTCCATTCCTAAATATAGACTATTATATAGCAATTCATCAAGAGATTTTATAAGCTCTACATCCGTGTCAAGATATATACCGCCTTCATTCCAAATTATATCGAGCCGAACAACATCTGTTACAAAAGCAAATTTTTTTTCTTGATATGCTTCCTTAATATATTGAATTTTATTTACATCATAGTTTTCCTCAGACCATTTTTTTATTTCATAATCTGGACAAAACCTTCTCCAACTTTCAATACATTTTAGCGCAGATTCTGGTAAAGGTTGCCCTCCGAACCAGCAATAGTGTATTACTTTTGGTATCATATCTTCTCACTTTTTATAAATAGCTGGTAAATTTCAGCACTGAATAATTTTATAAATTCAGTGTTGTGATTTACATTTTTTTGTAAGGTATCTGAAATTTTGGAACTAATAATATTTTCGAGAATGTCTTCAACATCTTCGCACAAAATCAATGGGTATCCCTTTTTCACAACCTGTTTACTTACCCAAAGTTGATGATCATTTATATGCTCATCAAATTTCATTTGCCGTGGAACAACTATCGGAATTTTACCTAGTTGTAATACTTGCATATAGGTAGATGGTCCGCCATGAGTAATAATCGTACTCGCTTCATTCATACATCTTTCCATAGTCTCATATCCAATAACCTTTTCCCATTTAGTATATTTGGGTTCATAAGTTGAGTACCCAATTTGCATGAATACATCGTCTTCGATTTCACCATCGCGTACAAGTTCATCAATTTTTTGAATGAGTCGATTAAATGGTTGTTCGTGAGTTCCAACAGTTACAAAAATCATTAGAAAATTCCTCCTAAATTAATTGCTTTAGGGTAAACTTTTTTTAACTCTTCCCATTGGACTATAAACTTATCAGTAACTGGATAAACTAATTTTCCTGTTAAGGTTGGTTTATCGATCCGGTCAAATATTTCAATATAGACTGTCTTTGCACCGAATAGTTTACCTAACCAAAAAAAAGGAACGGCTACCGCAGCACCACTCGAAATAATCAAATCTGGTTTTTCTTTTCTAAGTATTTTAAATGCAAGAATGGTATTTTTTATTGTGTTTTTTACATTTCTATTTGTGGGATAATAACAAGGATAAAATCTTTCTTCTTTCAATATAGATTTTGCATCTGTTTTATCAAATGTGACCCAAAATCTATCTTCGTTTTCCCAAAACTTTTTTAACAAATACAGGTGTGTCAAATGGCCACCGCTGGAACCTACTAATGCTACTTTCATTTTTTAATATGCGTCCGATCCTTTAATACTTTGTACAATTGTGAGTACTAGAAGCTTGATATCGTTTTTGGTGCTATGGTACTGGAGATAATAGAGTTCTAAATCTGCTCGTTGAGGGAAAAAAACTTTACTTCGCCCATGTGTTGTCCAATAACCAGTAATTCCAGGTTTACACATGAGTAAGTAAGAGAGGCGTTCCCCATATTCTTTCGCTTCAAAAAGCAGAATTGGTCTTGGACCGACTAATGCCATATCCCCTTTAAGGACATTGATAAATTGTGGTAACTCATCAATTGAATGTCGTCTGATAAATGAACCAATCTTCGTCACACGGGGATCATTTTCTAGTTTATTGCCATTGGCATGATAGGCGGATTTAACTTCTGGATGTAGCTCTAAATACTGCTCAGCATTAAGAATCATTGTTCTAAATTTTAAAATATAAAAAATTTTACCGTTTTTTCCATAGCGTTTTTGTTTATAGAACATTGGCCCTTGATCTTTTTCCGAGCTCATTTTGTAAGGGACATAGAGCAATGCAGCCGCGATAAGAAATAAGCCTGAACCCGCTAATCCCCCTAAAATATCAATCCCTCTTTTTATAATTATCTCTCTGTGAGAAAATTTTTTTAATTCTAATAAATTATGCCCTTCCGGTTCAGGTGATGAGACATCCTCAAAAACTTCCATTATTTACTCCATTTTATCCCTTTAAAATAATCCTAAAAATTTTTTTGTTTTGATCTTTGTTGGTTTTTCTTGATAAAAAATTTCGTTTAAAATCACTGACTCTGCATTATTTTGAAACATTTGTGATACATCAGAACCATAACTTTCTTCAATCATTTCAAATGCTTCCTTCATCTTAAATGCACGTGACGTAACATTATGCGCATCTGATGCAACAAAATGCGTCAGATGGTTTTCTATCATTTTAAATGACAGCTTTTGTATTTTTTTACCAAAATGACCAGTGACACTTGAAGCAGTTATCTGACTTAGTACTCCTTGTTCAATAAAATCAAATAATATATCCGGGTTCTCAATAATTCCACTATTACGTTCAGGGTGGACCAAAATAGGTTGAAGTCCCTCCAATTGAATATTATAAAAAAGTTCTTTAGCATAAGCTGGCACATGGTTTGATGGAAATTCAATCAATATATAACTTGAAGTGCCCGCTGCTGTCAGTAACTTTCCTTCAGAAAATTCTTTTAATAAATCACCATATATTCTCACCTCTTGTCCGGGTAAAACTTCAATTGGTAATTGATGTTCGTCAATGATATTTTGAACTTCCTTAACTTTTTTCAAAATAAGCGGTGATTCATTATTAAATTGAGGATTATGATGAGGAGTTGCAGTGATAGTTGTTATCCCTTCATCAATTGCTGATTTCAGCATTGTCAGAGTATCTCCAGAAGTTTTAGCTCCATCATCTATCCCCGGTAAAATATGGCAATGAATATCAATCATTTGCTCCCCTCTTCTACAAATTTCTGTCTTTTATTTGATTAAAATTTATTCCAATTACTCTACTCCGTAGTAGTAATACGACGGTGAGTCAGAAGAGTCTACCCCATGCAAAACAACTCCTAATATATTTGCATTAACTTGTTCCAGTATTTTTTTTGTTTTTGCTAAACTCTCTTTTTTTGTTTCATAGGCACGTACAACAAGAACCACTCCTCCTACATAACTACTCAAAATTTGAGCATCAGTAACTGCAGAGAGAGGTGGAGTATCAATCAAAACAACATCAAAGAAATCGGACACAGAGTCAATCAAATTCTTCATTGCACTAGATGCTAATAATTCCGATGGATTAGGTGGAATTGGACCAGAGGTAATTATTGTAAGATTTTCAGAAAGTCTTGTCCCTTGTATGGCATCTTCAATCGAAGATTGATGCATTAAAATATTGGTTAACCCTACTCTATTTTGTACTTTAAAAGTAATGTTAACAGTCGGTTTACGAAGATCACCATCAATTAAAAGTACTTTTTTACCTTGTTGTGCAAAAGCAACAGCTATATTAGCACTCGCGGTTGATTTACCTGCAGCTGCTTCTGAAGATGTTACTAGAAAACTTTTAATCCCTTGATCCGCCATTTTAAAATCAATGGTCGTACGAATCGTACGATATTGTTCAGAAATAGGTGATTGAGGATTGACACTGGTAATAATATAACGATTGTTGTCTATGCTTCTTTTATTTTTAGCCATCCTGAACTCCTATCTTTTATTCCTTTTTGATGATCTATTTACTTCATGGTCGCTAGGCGGACTTGACTTAGTTCCCGATTGCGTGCCATTTTTATTTGTATTCTTATTAAAATCACTCATTTGAGCATAGGTTGTTACACCAAGAACCGTGAGCCCCAGAGCTTCAATATCTTCTTCTTTATTAATTTTGTTATCAAATAACTCCTTCAATAAAGCAATGGCTAAACCTAAAACTAGTCCGGCTATAACAGATATCGCTAAATACAATTTAGGTTTAGGACTAATTGGTGTTGTTTGAACTTTTGCTTTGGATAGAATATTAACGTTAGTAACATTCAATAGTTTCGCTGCGTCTGAACTAAATATTTTAGCAGTCTCGTCTGCAATCTTTTGTGCAATGTAAGGATTAGAATATTTAACAGTAAGCGTAATAACTTGTGAATTTGTTTGATTTGCTGCTGTAACTTGTTTTTGGAAAGCGTCATCAGATAGATTTAAATTACTTTGAACTTTATCTAAAATGACTGGACTAACAATAACTTGGTTAATTGTGTTCGCCATTTGAATATTCCCGGTCACTTGTCCAGCGTAGGCTGCTGAATTATCCGAATTTGGTAATTTAACAACAAGTTGAGTTGAGGCTGTGTAAACTGGGGAGGCTATAAAAAATGTGTAAATCCCCCCTAATATTGTGACTATTAAAGCACTAAATAATATTAAACCTAACCTTTTGCGAATAATTTTAAAAATCCCTCTTAAATCAATCGTTTGTTCTTGTGTCTCCTGCATGTCTTCTCCAATATTTAATAGTTGTTATTTATAACTTAATTAGTTTGCTGTAAAATATTTAGTAATATAATCTAGCCAAATCTTATTCCCCGAATCATTTAGCGTTCTATAAACTCCATCATCAACAAATAGCCCCTTCATTTCATCAGAATTTTTGTCTGGGTAACTAGACCAGTAGTCTATATAGGGATATTTTGTAGATAAAGATTGTTTAAATTGTTCTTCTTGTACGGGGTACACAACACCACCATAAATCGGTGGAGAGGGTTGAACTATCACCTCTGCTCCTGTACTAGCCAAATTTGTTATAAGTTGCTCATTACTAGTCCGTGAGGCTGTTGCTTCAATGTTTTGGTTATCATTAAAAAGTGGAGCTTCATATAAAACAACATCAGGATTAGTCGCCAATACTTGATTTTGAACTTTTTCAGTCAATAATTGTTCACTGGTTTCACCATTGTAAGTGATATTTTTGATATTCCAAAACTTATTTCCATAATATTTTTGTAAATTTTGTTGAAATTTTTCAGAAATAACTGAATCAGATTGCCAAATACAAGTTAAAGTAACTTCTTTATTTTTGGATAAAACATCATCTATTTTATTTTGAACTGATTTTGGTAAATTTTTATAATGCTTTTTATAGGTAAGGTCTATCGAAATTTTTTCACTGCTATTTTTTACAACTTCTTTGCCTTTATCAGCTTTTGAAAGATTATTTATCCTAGAATTATAACTATAAAAACCTCCGATTAAAACTACTATACCTATAAGTATAGTAATTGTTACCCCTACCTTTTTTCTCATAAATAATAAGAACTCCCATAAATTATTATCTTGTAACATAATTTGTTTTTTATCAGTCTAAAATCGCTTATATCTTAGCTAAGGCTTTATAAAAATAGTTGTATATTCAATTACTATGATATAGGCTCAAATTCTCTTGTATGCTTCAAAATGTGATGATAAACCAATAATAATGAACAGTGAAGTATATCATTTCCATTATTCATAAAATGCCTTGAATAACCTTTACCTTTTTACGATTTTCAAATTTCCCCAAAAAAAAACAACCGACTTTTATATACTTTTACAAGTATGATATATTATTTCTTCAAATCCTATCTTCTGAATTGAATCCCAAAAGTAATAAAATTCATATACTAACTTTATATTTATTCACAATATTATTCTTTAGAACACTTATATATTCAAAAGCATACAAGAATGTATATATACAGTATATAAAATTAATTCTTATATATCAAGCGGAGTCCTGATGCATATAATTTCATTATTTTCTATATTTCAATATTCTTTCTAAAAAACAAATTTATGTTACAGAAATCATTAATGACAGTATAGATTAATACCCTAGGTTGATAAATAAATCTTTGATATCTATCACTTTTTTATAAAACGCTCATTTCATTCATAGTTCTATGAGAATATCACCAATATAAAATAAAATATATATAAGATTTACTGGTTACAATTCTTATTTTTTGTCATTCAAATAATATCTATTTTTACCCCAAAATCTTTTCTTAGGCAAGTAGATTAGGTTTAAAGAGACTAATTCGCAAATCATTTTAGTTGCTATTTTCACTAAAAGTGAGATTACAATTTTTATAAGACATATTTATATTTTATGATTCTCATTTTTCAAGTTACTATTATTTGTATGTTTGCAGTATTCAGTCTTCAGTAAATCTCCTAATATTCTTATTCATATTAGACGCTAGGTTTTTCTTTTATTAACAATGTTTTGCTTGATAACCTATAAAAAAGCTAACAAAATAAATAATTATAAAAAAGCTTGTATCCCTTTAACTCAAATGATGTCTTTTGATAAACAATTGATAAATAAAATATACTTTTTTTCAATAAATATTTTTAAATTTTAAATATTTATTGTTAAACAATAAATAAAGATTGATAAACAATTGATTTTGCTATAAACTTATAGTGTAGGAAGGGACCTCGTCAAGAAAGTTTTAAAATATTTATCTTTATCGGTGAATCATGAATTAAAATGTACAATAAATTAAAAGTGATTTATTTAAGCTTATTTGATTTTCTCAAAATTTAGTAAAGTATAGATTAAAGACTACAAGATACAAATCGGAATAAATATTGAAATTACTTAAAAATACTAGTTAAATCTATGCGATTTAGTATATTAGTAACTTGCGACTTTCTGAAATTAATAAATTAAAAGGAGTCTATTTGATTTATAAAAAATATGGAGAAGTTTTTCGACGAATAAGAGAACAAAAAAGATTTCTCTCTCTGAATTTAAAGCAGTTGAAATTCCTAAAACAACTCTGTCTAAATTCGAAGGTGGGAAATCAATGATAGGTTTTGAGAAAGTTGTAATTGCTCCTCAGTTCATACACATTGGACTGGATGAATTTGAACAAATGTTAAATGGATATTCACTTAGTGATACAAGACAGATTCTTGAAATTTAGAAAGATCAGTCTTTGCTGGAGATAATATTGAATTAAAATCGATTGTTAAATCCGCAGATGAACTCGGGTTCCATTACGTTTCTCTCGCTGCAAAGGCCTCATTTAAAAATTTAATAGAAGATGAAATATATGAAATTAATGGTTAACTCTATAATACAAAGATATGGAATTACAATAAACTTTGTGTTTTCTATTTTACAGCACCCAATCTCTCCCCTCGTGCTATAAATTCATATCATGGACTCTCTTCTAGAGAAAGAACAGTATTTTTTAATTCTAAAAGCATCAGCTATATGTTGTAAGAGTCTCATGTCGTGCTATTACAATTCTTTCGCAAAAGAAATATAGAGATTATTCTGAATACATTCTAAACCGTCTAAAAAATTTAAATATCATTGACAATATGTATCCAGAAACCTTTACAATCATACTCAAGGTTTCTGGATACATAATTTTGTGAGTAAATCTAAAGGGAATCAAAATGTAAATATAGCTCTTGATAATTTTGAAGAAGCAAGAATTGCGAAATTTTATCGAGGTCTATATAACGATTATGTTGAAAAAATGATACTCATACGATATAGCATCGGTGAGTATTTTTAATAATTTATTTAAATTTAAAATCATAAAAATTGATATTAACCAACTTTTAAAATTTCTTGAAAAGTAATCTTTTCCCAAGTTGAATTTTAAGTAGGGAGGGATAGAAGATAAACTAAATAATGAATTAATTAAATTTATTTTTAATCCCATCATTTCTGAATTCATTGGCAAATTTGACACACCTGTAAGTAAGTTAGCATTCCTACATTTTACGAAAAATAATAAACAAAAAGATAAAGTATAAAGTATTACTCTTTAATTCGTGCTATTTAATCCTTCTTCCATAAATAGAAAGAATTTATTATATTCATGAACCTGGCAATAATTTATTGTGTAATAGACTCATGATTATACAAAGCCTCCTAAAACCCACAAAAATTCTAATTGTAGCAATAATATAATAACCCACAGGTCTAATTTTTACATTTTTTGAAATTGTTTGCTTTTAAAATGGTCCTTCTATTTAACTTGTGCTATCTTTTCCTTTATTTTACATCAAATATAGAAACAGGAGGAACTTTGCCACAACTTGAATAGCTACATCTTAACTGAATAGTAGCATCTAGCACCCTTTCTTGTAATTATTGGTTCAATTTTTAACTCATTTAACATCTTTTCCATTACTTCATTTACTGTGGTTACATTTGGAATAGCATTTTGTAAACTATAATGATGAAAGAAAAAATTTTCTTCATTGGTCAATACAAGCTTAATATTTACTTGATTTTGAGCTTTTTTGAGTGGTTCTAACATAGCCATTTTTACTTATTGTAATACTGCGAACCGAAGTATGATAAACTTATATATTTTTCTATTAAGTCACTACCACTTTTTCCAAATTAAAAACATGGCCAAAGCCATGTTTTTATATAATTTTACATTTTACGTCTTTTAAAAAGTACATACAAAGCAGCACCCACCATTAATAGCCCGATACCAACTATAGGCAAGAAAGTATTTCGTTCCTCTCCTGTCTTAGGTAATTCTGGTTTTTTAGGTGTAATTGGAATTTTTTTATTGACGAACTTTCCAGTATTAACAACTTGTGGTTTGTTTTCTGCGCTTGCTTTAATTTCAAAAGCTCTAGTTTCTTGACTTAATTGATAACCTGTTGGAGCCTTTGTTTCAACAAAAGTGTATTTACCTGGTTTTAGATGATTTGCCTTAATTACTCCATTTGCATCAGTTTTGATCCCCTTAATAACTACTTCATGAGTTTCACTATTAGTAATATTAAAGACTGCACCTGAAAGAGTTTTACCATTCTCATCTACCTTAATTAATTCAGCAGAGCCTTGATAATTGATAAAATTATCGGAAGCCATAACTATTTTTGGTTGATTCTTTTCTTTTGTTGAAATAGTAAAATCAACTTTTGAAGTATTCAAGATATAGCCACTTGGAGCTTTTGTCTCAACAAATGAATAATCTCCTGGTACAAGATTTTCAATTAAAACTTTTCCTTCTTTATCAGAAACCAAGTTCTCTTTGATACTCTTTCCTTTTGAATCAATAACTTTAAAGACTGCGCCTTCTAAAGCTTGACCTTGGCTGTCATGTTTAATTAATTCAGCAGAGCCTTGATAGTTGATGAAATTATCGGAAGCCATGACTACTTTAGGTTGACCCTCTTCTTTTATTGAAATAGTAAAATCAACTTTTGAAGTATTCAAGATATAGCCGCTTGGAGCTTTTGTCTCAACAAATGAATAATCTCCTGGTGCCAAATTGTCAATTAATACTTTACCAGTTTTATCGGAAGCCAAATCTTCTTTGATTATTTTTCCTTTTGAATCAACAACTTTAAAGATTGCACCTTCTAAAGCTTGACCTTGACTATCATGTTTAATCAACTCAGCTGATCCTTGATAATTAATAAAGTTATCGGAAGCCATGACTACTTTTACTTCACCTTTTTCTTCACCTGAGATGCTAAAGTTAACTGGCAGAGTATTCAAAATATATCCTTTAGGTGCTTTAGTCTCAACAAATGAATAGTCACCTGGAGCCAAACCTTCAATTAATACTTTACCAGTTTCATCAGAAGTTAAACCTTCTTTTATGGTTTTTCCATCTGCATCAATCACTTTAAAGATTGCACCTGATAAAGCTTGACCGTTGATATCATGCTTAATCAATTCAGCTGACCCTTGATAATTAATAAAGTTATCTGAAGCCACAACAAGTTGAGGTTGTCCTTCACTTTCATCTAAGATTTTAAAATCAGTAGGGTTAGTATTTAAAACATAACCGGTCGGAGCCTGTGTTTCGATAAATGAATAGTCACCCGGAGCCAAGCCTGTAACATTTACTTTACCAGCTTTATCAGATGTTAAACCTTCTTTTACTAGTTTTCCAGTGTTATCGACTACTTTAAAAATTGCACCTAAAAGTGGCTGACCTTGGCTATCTCGTTTAATTAATTGGGCTGATCCTTGGTAATTAACAAAGCTATCTGAGGCTATAATTGTTTTGGGTTGACCTTCTTCTTTGTCTGAAATCGTAAAGTGAACAGGATTTGTGTTAAGAATATATCCTGTTGGTGCTTGGGTTTCGATAAATGAATAGTCACCTGGAGCCAAGCCTGTAACTGTAACCTTACCATCTTTACCAGATGTTAAATTAGACTGTATAGTATTTCCTGCTTTATCAACAATTTTAAAGATTGCATCTGAAAGTGGGTGACCTTGGCTATCTTCTTTAATTAATTCAGCTGATCCTTGATAATTGATAAAATTATCCGAGGCATTAACAACTTTTGGTTGGCCTTCTTCTTTGTCTGAAATTGTAAAGTGAACAGGATTTGTATTTAGAATATATCCTGTAGGAGCCTGTGTTTCAACAAATGAGTACTCACCGGGAGCTAAATTATTAGCGATAACTTTACCATCTTTACCGGAAGTTAAACCTGTTTGTATCGGTTTTCCATCTTTATCAA
Organism: Lactococcus sp. KTH0-1S; assembly: GCF_052544945.1. NCBI lineage: Bacteria > Bacillati > Bacillota > Bacilli > Lactobacillales > Streptococcaceae > Lactococcus > Lactococcus sp. KTH0-1S. The sequence continues at coordinate 121,276 of NZ_CP195165.1, read as the reverse complement.
CAACTTTAAAGACCGCTCCAGAAAGAGCTTGACCATTATTATCATGTTTAATCAGTTGAGCTGAACCTTGATAGTTAACTTTTTCCAAGTTGATATCTGGTATGATTCCTTCTTCATTGGCTTTGAGTTCAAATTCGACTGGCGTAGGATCTAAAATATAACCTGTCGGTGCTTTTATTTCGACAAGTGAATATTTACCAGGCAATAGTTTTTCAATCGTTACATTTCCTGAGTTATCCGAGGTAATTTTTTCATAACCTGAAACGACTTGTCCTGTACTATCCAAAACTTCAAATTCTGCACCTTGAAGAGGATTTTTTACTTCTTCGCCATTTTTGATTGTTAACCCAAATTTTTTCAAAACAACTTTTGTAGGATCATTTAGAATATCTTGAAGTGGGAAATTAGAATTCTTTCCATCTTGTGCAATTGTTACTTTTTTACCAATCGCTAATTCTTCATCAATTGTATATCCCGTTGGAGCCTTCGTTTCTATTAAAAGATAATCTCCCACTCTAAGATTACCCAGCTTTAAATCACCATTGCCGTCTGTATCTCCTTCACGTATTAATTTATCTTTTTTACCATCTTTTCCAATAGACCATAGTTGTAGATGTGCTCCTGCAAGTTTTTCCTTTTGGGGTCCAACCTTTTCAAATGTAACTGAACCTTTTGATCCGTTTGCGCTTCCGTTATGGTTAATTACGGGCACGTCTTTTTCAACATCTTGTTCTATTGTTTTCTCGTTGTCTCCAGTAATATGGGCTTGATTACTTACCACATCATTAGATTTGTCAGAGGTAATTAATGCACGATATTCTACAACATATGCTGTGTTAATTTCTGATAAAAATTTAATTTTAACTGTTTGAGCCCCTTTAGAATTATCAGTTTGGATATCCACAGAATAATCTTTGCCTTGTTCAAGTATAATATTTTTATTCTCAGTAATATTACCAGAGGCATCAATACTTGTTCCATAAATAAGAATATCTTTTGCTACAATATACTGATTTGAGGAAGGATTATCGGTAACTTCAACATTTTTTAAGGTAGATTGCGAGGCGTTTACTGTCAGTTTCCAATTTACATAATTAGAATCTGTACTTGACTGTGAGCCATCTTTCGTTACGAATTCTCCTTGATGGGCAGGAGTGACACTAGCACTTAAATCATGTGAAATGTCCTTATTCGTAAATGTCGCTTTGTTTTTGTATTCCTTCTGATTGATGAGGTTACCTTCTAGACTTGTTTCAAATATTAGAACATAGGCTTTTGTGCTTCCATCTGGTAGTTCTACCTTAACACTTCCCTTGCTTTCTATTATTTTTATTCCCATATCTGAAGTAACTTCAGCACCTAAAGTATAAGTACCATTTTTATTAATCGTAGCTTCATAGACTTTAGCACTTCCAGAAACATAGTTTTGATCATCAGAAATTGGATCAATTATTGAGGCATTGCTTAATTCTTGTTGATTGAAATTTGCTGCAATTGTCCATGTAATTTTTTTGCTGGTTGCATTATATGAACCAGATTTTTGTCCATTATATTGGAACGGAGGTATTGGTTTAAATTCTTTATGATCATTATTAGTATGATCTCCACCATTTTTATCCTTCCAAGTCATTGAAGCATCATTTACAAATTTGATATCTCCTTCATGACCAGACCCATTATCAATCACACTAGTATCAAATTTTGTTTTGTATTTAATTTGATATTTATGATCTGTTCCCTCCTTAAGTGGGGAATTAAAGGAAACTGAAAAGCCTGTTGCTGTTTTTACCAGTGTATATTCTGTTGGGGAGAGTACTTTATTTCCAGCAGTTTTATCAATAATTTGGAAAGTATTTTCAAGGAAAGTCAATCCTTCAGACATTTTGTCTTCAAGTGACCAGTTTTCCATCCAATAACCTGCACTATTAATATCTATTTTCCATGGAATTTCTCTATTCTCATAATCAATAGCTCCATCAATATTTTTAACGATTCCTTGTTGAGTCGCATTACCACCTGACTCGCTGTTATCTCCTGTATCAGTTGTTACTGAGTTATCAATAGTGACATTTCCATCTACGATATCTTTAACCTTCGTTTGATATTCAACTTTTACTGCATAATCGATATCAGTAATAAACTCAATTTTAAATTTTTGAGGATTATCAGGGTCTTGTACAAGTTTATAATCTTCCCCTTCTTTTAATTGAGCACCTTTAATTTCTTTTCCGTTACTATCAAAAGTAATTTTATAAAGTTTAACACTTCCGTTCACCAGCTCGATGGCATCACTCATGGTATCTTCAATAAATGCCCCAGCTTTATGATTTTTTTCATTATAATTGTATTCTATATTCCAATTATAAATTTGATCGTTCCCTGTTGTAAATGGTCCATTTTTTTTAATTGGCCCTTTATATTGTGCAGTAACAGAGGCACTTGCATTGGTATCTGTTTTTCCATCATTTAATGTCGCTGTATTTTTAAAACTTACATTTCCCTCTTTTTCTGGAATGCTACTTTCATCTATAGTTGTTGTATAGACAACATTGAACGCTTGTTCGGTGGTAGCGTACTTACCAATAAAAGTAATTTTTCCATTTGAATCAACAGTATAATCTGTACCTTTTACTAAAGGATGTTCTTTATCAATGGAAATGATTTCTCCATTTTTTCCAACTGTCTCAGGGTAAATTTCGACGGATTCATAAGTTGTCCCTTCTGGCATTGGATCGGTAAGTGTAGCATTTTCCATTGTATTTAATGGACGGTTAATATTTATTTCCCAAATAACTTTACTAGGATTTGGAGTTTTATCGAAATGTCCTGATTTATCAATTGCTTGGTCATAGTTTGGCCGAACATGGATTTCTGAAGGGGGAAAATTTTCCTCCGTTGGTGTATCAATTACAACTTCTCCTGGAACGATTGTCTTATCGAAATGTGCATCATAATGAAAGGTACCCTTGATATCATGATAGCTTTCAACTTTTTCATTGAAGACGAAACGAACGGTTCCATCTGCATTAACTGTATAGGTTCCATAATCTCCCAATGATGATGTCGCTTGCTCAATTGTTACCCCATCAGGAAGTTTAAAATCAAAATAATCTCCTGATTTCAATGGTAAGATATCTTCTGGAATACTCCAGGTATAATCGATTTGAACTTCTGCATCTATCGGAACATCTGTTTGATCTGGATAAGGTTTTCCTTCTTTATCAAGATATATGACCTTAGCTGAGTCGATAATAGTCGCTGGTGAAATTCCTGATTCTTCTAGAAGTTTACGAATATCTTGATTTTCAACAGATTTTTCAGCTTGCTCTGAATGTTTAGTCGTAGTGCTTTCTTTTTCTTTGATTTCAGGCGTAACAGTATTTTGAGTCACAGTGGAAGTTGACTGACTTGGAACTTCTGAAGTCGAACTCGTTTTTGGCAACAATACATCAACCTGGCTATCATTTAACTTGGCTGTTAATCGCTCAAAGTTTTTCAAAAGTTCTTTAGAGATTGAAAAATTGATTTTGACTTCGCTTGTATTTTGTGAACTAAGATCAATTGTCAATCTATTTTCGTCAGCAGTATAAGATGCTGTTGACTTTTTTCTGTTACTATCATTTGGTTCATTAATTTTAATTGATTTATCTAAGTCAATAATGGCTGTTTTACTTTTCAATGTTGACTGATTAATCTTGAGACTTAAATCAAATGTCATTAAATCATCATTACTTTCAGATTCATCTATTTTAAATTGACTTAATGTTATATCTGAATTATTTGTTTCTTCATTTATTGCTCCTGCAATTGCTCCAACTGGGGTAATAACATATTGCAAAAGCAGTATTAAACCTAAAATTATAGAAATAACTTTTTTTCTGCTTTTCATAATGTCCTCCTTTTGATTTTAAATCAGTTTTGTAAGCGATGTATTTTATTGATTACATTATCTTATAAAAACTACTGATTCTAGGACATTATAACACAATACAATACAAATGTGTAATAAATTTCATACATTAAATTCTATTATTTTACTTTTGTTTATATTTTCGTCAGTTCCTATTGTGCCCTTTTTGCAACATAACGGCGCTATAAAGCCATTAACCATTTTTTTAACATTTCATAAATGTTTAAATAATTAATGAAAAAAGACCGATAAAAATTAAAAATTTGATTCTAAATCGACTTTTGTAACAAAAAAATAAGATAAGCCCCTTTTGAAAGAGTAAGATTTCGCTTTCATTTTATTATTTTTTCATCACACTTCTAAGTTGAGGCTTATTTTAAATAATAAATATTACCACTTAAGCATTAAGAATAATAAGGTATAATAAAGAGAAAGAAATGAGGAACACGTATGGATTATAATGATTTTATGAAAAGTAAGCACATTGCTGAACGTTGGGGAGAGTTTCAGGCTAATTATAAAAATTTAAATAAAACAAGTGAATTAAAAGCTTATCATGATTTACTGACAGAGTTTTATGATTATATTCAAAGCCTAGAAGCTCATTTTTTTAATGACGAAAAAGTTGCTGACCCAAAAAATCTACTGACAGAAAATCCAGCAACTTCTTCGCAAATTTTTAATGCTCCCAAAATTCCAGAAACACTTTCTTTTGGTCAAGAAGCACTCGGGGGTGAGGAAGACCCTTGGTTTGGTTTTAATGATGAATAAAAATATTTACTGACCCATTCTGTCAGTAAATATTTTTTGTTTTATATGGGAATTTCGTTGTGAAAACCTTTGCAAAAGTGATAAAATAGAGCTAGAAATGATTTTCAGTAAAAAGGAGAAGAGCTTATGCCTCTAAATATTTTGGATTATGACCCTTATTTGGAACCTTTCAAAGAAGATTTGTCTTTGCGGCTTTTTGAATTTGCTCGAACAAAAAAACGGCTTTTAGGAACGGATGGTTCGCTTGTTGATTTTGCTAATGGTTATAAGTATTTTGGCTTCCAACAAGAAAGTAAACACTGGACTTTTCGCGAATGGGCACCAAATGCTAAAAGAGCTTGGTTGGTTGGAGATTTCAATAATTGGGAAAACAATTTTGAGTTGAAACAGGCCTATGGTGGGGCTTGGGAAATTTCAATTCCGGGTATGCTACCTGTGGGTTCTAAGGTGAAGGTTAAGCTGCTTTTACCGTCTGGTGAAACAGTTTATCGTGTTCCCTCTTATATTATGTTTGCTGTCCCCAATGAGCGCCATGAATTGGATGGAGTGATTGTTCAACCAAAATATGATTGGAAGAATAAAGCCCCTCAGTTAAAAGAAGCTCCTTTGATTTATGAAGCACACATTGGTATTTCAACTGAAGAATATAAAATTAATTCTTATAAAGAATTCACGCGCGATGTCTTACCAAGAATTAAAAAGGCTGGTTACAATACTATTCAACTGATGGCAATTATGGAACATCCACTCTATGCTAGTTTTGGTTATCAAGTTTCCAATTTCTTTGCAATTTCTAGTCGCTTTGGTCAGCCAGAAGATTTGATGGAATTGATTGATCAAGCTCATGGTATGGGTTTACGAGTGCTTTTAGATGTGGTTCATTCACATGCTGTAAAAAATATCGAAGATGGTCTCAACTATTTTGATGGGACAGAAAATCAGTATTTTCATGAAGGTGAACGAGGAAATCATCCAGCTTGGAAGACAAAACTTTTTAATTATGGCAAAGATGAAGTCATTCATTTTCTACTTTCAAATCTTAAATTTTGGTTGGATACCTATCATTTTGATGGTTTTCGTTTTGATGGTGTGACTTCAATGCTTTATCATGATCATGGTTTAGGGACTGCATTTACTGATTACAGCAAATATTTTTCGCTCAATACAGATATCGAAGCGGTGACTTATTTGATGTTGGCAAATGAATTAACACATTTATTCAATCCATCAGTAACAACAATCGCTGAAGATATGTCAGCCATGCCGGGAATGGCCCTACCTATTTCAAGTGGTGGAATTGGTTTTGATTACCGTTTATCAATGGGGATTCCTGATTTTTGGATTAAACAATTGAAAGAAAAAACGGATAATAGTCTTGACTTATTGAGCCTTTGGTGGGAATTAACGACGCGACGTCCTGGTGAAAAAAATATTGGTTATTCTGAAAGTCATGACCAAGCTTTAGTTGGTGATAAAACGATTATGATGTGGTTAGCTGATGAAGAGATTTATTGGAAAATGGACCTTAATAGTCGCTCTCTAAAAATTGACCGTGCTATAGCGCTTCATAAATTAATTCGCCTCATTACTTTTAGTTTGGCTGGTGAAGGTTATTTAAATTTCATGGGTAACGAATTTGGCCACCCCGAATGGCTTGATTTTCCGCGTCAAGAAAATCATGATGATTTCCAACATGCTAGAAGACAATGGTCTTTAGCTGATAATAAAGATTTACGTTTCCAATATTTATTGGCATTTGACCAAGCGATGATTAATCTAGAGCGACATTATAAGTTTCTAGAAAGCCCAGAACCTGTCCAACAACTTTGGATAAAAAATTCGGATAAATTACTAGCTTATAAAAAAGGGCAACTTCTTTTCGTCTTTAATTTCCATCCTAGTTATGAACAAGAACTTCAACTCCAATTTCCTGAGAAACCAGAGCTTATCTTCGATAGTGATGACCAAAAATTTGGTGGTTTTGGTCCAAGAAGTAGTTTTGGTTGGTCAAAAGGGCATTTAAATCTAATCCTTGAACCCAGAACTGCCATGGTTTTCCAAATTAAAGAATAAAAACCTGTCAATTGACAGGTTTTTTTACTGACAGAAATCCAAAAAGTCTGTCAGTAACTTTAAAAGGCATTTAAATTCGGTTCAAGCAAAGTCCAGAGATTTTCAAATTGATTTCGAAATTGGTCATCCCACTGTGGGGCAATTTTTGGGTGATGAAAATAAACAAAAGCTTGAATATACGCAGCAGCTTCCTCTTCACTTTCAAATTTAGCAGCTGTTTTTAGACTCTCAACCATTTCTAAAATATGTTTACGTCCCAATTCTAAATTTTCTCCAATGTAGGTTGTGTATAAGGCAAACATTTCTGGGGTTTTTCGATGTGCTTCATATTTGGCAATGGCGACTGACCAGAGCCAGTCATGAACAATCTCTTTTTGATGTTCATACTTACTTGTGTCAAAAGGAAATATTTTTACAAGTGTCTGACCATTGAGCCAACGAAGGGCAAGTATCGTTAAAAGTTCATCTTTACTTTTAAAGTGCTTATAAATAGCTGGTTGACTAATATTGAGTTCCTTAGCAATTTTTGAAATAGTGAGTTTCTCTATTCCATTTTCTAAGATAAATTCTTCTGTTTTTCCTAATATCTTTTCACGTGTATTCATAAATTAATTGTAACACAAGTTATAATCCTTGACAAATATAACTTTCTGGTTTATAATTCATTTTGTTGGTTATAAAAGTTAAAAAAAATAACCTCATAAAAAGGAGAAATCATGACATTTACAGGACATACGATTTTAATCACAGGTGGTACAAGCGGAATCGGACTTGGTTTTGCTAAAAAGTTTTCCGAATTAGGAAATAAAATCATCATTACCGCCCGAAATGAAAAACGTCTTAATCAAATTTTAAATGAAAATCCAACTTTTACAGGATTTGTCAGTGATGTTGCTGACAAAAACTCCCTCCCCCAATTAGTCAACTTCATCAAAGAAAATTTCCCTCAACTTGATGTCATTATGAACTGTGCCGGAATTATGCGTGCGATTAATTTGTTTGAACAAGCTGATAATTCTCTAAAACTACTGACAGAAGAAATTCATATTAATTTATTAGGAACAATTGCTGTGACACAAGCATTTTTGAATATCCTTGTCGCAAATAATGGACTGGTCATTAATGTTTCATCAGGATTATCAAATCTGGCTGACGGTGCACACCCTATTTACAATTTGACCAAAGCTGGGGTTCATTTTTACTCTGATGCGCTTCGAGAACAAGCTAAATATTTTGAAAAGACTTTAAAAGTCATCGAATTAGTTCCACCATTAGTTGCTGAAACAAATCTCGAAAGCCATACAAATACTGACGCACCCAATAACATGGCACTTTCAGACTTAATTAGTGAAACTTTAGCCGGGCTTGAAACTGGATTAGACCGGATTGACGCTGGTTTTGCTAAACAACTTCACCAAATGGGCAAAGTAAATAGTGACGAAAACACCAAACTACTTTCTCAACAAATGCTCACTAATTATTTTCCCAAAATGAAAGATTAGAGAAGAAAAAATGTCACTCAATCCCCTTCAAATGCATAATACCAAAAAAGAACTCCGTAAAAATTTTGAACTCACAGGACTTAGCAAATCTGAAATTGCTAATGATTTAAAAATTAGCGAGGTAAAACTTGAAAAAATATTTAATCTTAAACAACGAACACTCGAAGATACTTGGATTTTACGAAATTATTTACTAGAAAAAGTAGAAAAAACAGGTCAACAGCCTGTTCACTTTACCGCTTTAGCTGGAGATTGGCACCGTCACTGGTTTTTAAATACTAATCTAATTGACCAGCAACATATGTCTAAAGGCGACAACTAAAACTCAAAGGAGAAAAATCATGAAAACACTTATCACCGGTGCAAATAAAGGAATTGGTTTTGCACTTGCTCAAAACCTTGGTCATCGTGGCTATGAAGTCTTAGTCGGAGCCCGTAATGAAACGCGTGGACAAGAAGCCGTTGAAAAGCTGAAAGCCGAAGGAATTACTGCCAAATTTGTCAAAGTAGATTTAGATGACTTAAATCAATTGACGAGTCTGTCAGCACTGACAGATATTGATTTATTGATTAATAATGCTGGAATTTCTGGTAACATTCATTCAGATAAAGGACACCTTGATATGGAAAAATCAGCTTTTGATTATTCAACAATTGATTTAGAAGAAACAATTAAAACCAATTTTTTGGGAACACATGCTGTGATTAAAGAACTTCTTCCACATTCACTGACAGAAAACGCTAAAATTATTAACATCACCGTACCCGTTTCTCAAGAATATTGGATGCCACTTGCTTATGTCACTTCAAAAGCCGCACAAAATGCCATGACCTTTGCTTTTGGTCATCAATTCAAAAAAGATAAATCTAAAAAACAAATCTTTGCTGTTATGCCTGGTGCAGTTGCAACAGATTTGAACGGTACAAAAGTTGGTGATAGTCCGTTTGTAAAATCCCCTGAGGAAACAGCACAAATGATTAGTAAATTTATTTTTGATGACAAAAATCATAACGCTCAAATTATTAATTTTGACGGAACAATTTATGATAACTATGAACCAGGCTTACGTAATAAAGTCATTAAAGATGTCGCTAAAAATGGTTTAAAGCGTAAATTTAAAAAATAAATAAAAAAGTTACTGACAGATCGGTCAGCAACTTTTTTATTATTTTTTGAAAAAAAGTAAGCAAATCTTAACATTTGTGATAAAATAATTCCATGGAAAAAGAAAGATTTTTGGCCTTTACAGATGCTATTATTGCCATCATTGCAACGATTATGGTTTTAGAATTTAAAACCCCTGATAAAAGTGGCTGGCCTGCTCTGGCAGAATTAACCATCCCACTTTTAGCCTATGCTTTGAGCTTTTTTATGATTATGACCGTATGGTATAATCATCATCAACTTTATCGTGATATTAAAAATATTACTCCTCGAATATTCTTATTGAATACGCTCTGGCTATTCATTATGTCATTTTTCCCCTTCACCACGGGTTGGGTCGGAAAACATGCAAGTGAGTTTCTCCCTGAATTTTTCTATTTGATTATTATTTTTCTCTGGGCAGCTGTTTTTCACCTTATGGACCATGAGCTGCTCAAAGAAAATCCCGATAAGGAATACAAAGAACTCACACACAGTCTTTCAGGTAGAAATCTTTTTCTCATCAACTTTCTTTCCATTATTATCGTTTGGTTTTGGCCTCCTGTCGGCTTAGTTTGCGTTGCTATGCTTGCTACAATATCCCTCATAAGTTTCTTAAAGAAATAAAAAAGCCGTCAGTTAATGACAGCTTTTTATTTTAATCTTCTTGTTCATCCATAAAGCTATTGAAGACTTCTTCAATCATATCCCATTCATCTTCAGCATCTTCAGGGATTGGTTGCAAATCACCTTCAGTACCGTCAGCATTCTCAGTAAATGAGTAAGCCAAAACATCGATAAGACCTTGTTCATCTTCTTCAAACTCAGTAGGTTGTAAAACAACATAGTTTTTGCCAAATTCTTCTTGTCCATCAATGGTAATCAAAATTTGGAACAAGCTTTCGTTTCCATTTTCATCAACCAAAGTAATATAGTCAGGTTCATGATTATGGTCATGTTCGTGATCATGTGTATGAGTCATTTTATTTCCTTTTCTTCATCCTTAATTAGAGGGATTTTCTGCTATTCATAATCAAATAAATAGACAACTTTTACTGACAGAAAATCCTACGAATATTTGTCAGTACTTTTATACTTACAAATAAACTAAAGCTGTCATCAGTAAACCAAAAATTATAATTTTAATGCATGAGCATCCAAATAATTTTGTAAAATCAAAACAGCAGCCAATTTATCAATTGATTTTTTGCGATCTTTACGACGCACTCCACCATCAATCAATACTTTTTCAGCTTGCGCAGTTGTCAATCGTTCATCTTGATAAGCAACTTCCAAACCGAATTCACTGGCTAATTTTGTACCATAATCCCGTGATGCTTCGGCACGAATTCCTTCATCACCGTTCATATGTTTTGGAAGACCAAGAACTACCTTTTCAGGTTTGTATTCTTTAATCAAAACGCCCAAACGTTCAAAGCCAAGCTCACCAGCTTCACTGTCAATCTTAATGGTTTCAACAGGTTGAGCGGTCATCCCAAGTAAATCACTGACAGAAACTCCCACAGTTTTTGTTCCGACATCAAGCCCTAAAATTCGTGCAAACACTATAAATTGACACCATTATCTTTCAAATAATTCTTGATTAATTCCTCAACAATATCATCTCGATCAAAACGGCGAATTTTATTACGCGCATCATCATGACGAGGGATATAAGCAGGGTCTCCCGACAAAACATAACCCACGATTTGATTGATAGGATTGTAACCCTTAGCCTCAAGCACATTGTAAACATCAACGAGTGTTTCGCCAATTTCTTTCTTGTCCGAATCACCAAATTCAAAACGGACTGTTTCATCTGTAAAACTCATAAGACACCTCCTTTAAATTTATCTGTAAAGCCAGATTAAACTAAAAATCAATAATTTCCATCCCGTCAGCCAACTGATGTCCACATTTTTAGAAGACAATCATTTTATTTACTGACAGAAATATCCCATTAAAAATTTCTTAGATACATGTTAATTATACGTTATTTTTTGCTTGAATTCAACCGTTTTCTCCATTAAAGTAAATAAAAGCCTTCTATCAAGACTTTTAAATTTTAAATAAAAAGCGAATTTTAATTTGAAAATTACCCAAGAATAAGAAGCCTAATCACTAGTTACTCAGAATGCCCAAAAGCTTAATAAATTTGGTAAATAAGTATTTATCAGATTTATTGAACTGTGAAGAGCGATACTTTCCCCAATTGCTTTACGCCGGTGATAGGCCAAAGTAACAACTAAACTTATAGGCAGATATAAAAAGAAAGAGTAAGTAAAACCAGTATGCACCCATGCAAACACAGTGACGCTCACAAAACAAGCCAAGCATTTTTTGTCAAAAAGTTGATAAAGATATTCCCGATAAATCAACTCTTCACTAATCGGTCCAATCACGAATAAATCTAATGAATGCGTCCAAAAAGGAGTCCGTGCAAAATAATTTGCCAAATCTATTGAATGTTCTGGAAAAGCTTCTAAAGCTGGTGTCATCTGAAAATATAAATGATGTGCCAAAGCAATAAAAATATTTCCACCAACAATAAAAAACAAAATAAATAACAAATTTTTTGGACGAAATATATCAAAAATCTTTTTAAAAGCATCATTTTTATAAGCAATAACTATTATTACTAAAAAAGTTAAAATATCCACAAATCCATAATAATTAAAAGCAAAATCATAGAAAGTTGGTGGAAAAATACCTAGTCTAGGTTCCCAACCGTTGTAGAGAATCAATGTCACTAATAGCAATAGAACTACTTTTAATTTAGTCTGTAAAGATTTTTTTATATGTTCAATCATAAAAGCCCCCAAAAAAAGGATTGCTAAATTATATTAACAATCCTTTAGCTTAAAATAAACTAGAATTAACAAAAAACGATTAGATTAACGGTCATAAATATCACTCTCAAAAAGAGTGACTCCCCCCTCTTCATAAGAACAAAATATCTAAAACCTTAGTATTTTAGAAAATGAAAGATTGCTACATATACATCGTAAATGCCGGAACATTGTCAATTATAAAATTTAGCAGACCATGTGCCATCATACTCTCCGTGACAACTCGCCGACGTTGATAAACCAACCCAAGGGTAAGACCCATTGGTAGATAATAGAAAAACGAAATGGTGAAACTTGAATGCACCCAAGCAAAAAAGACCGAACTCACAAAAAATGCTAACCATTTCCATTTAAGCAGACGATAAAGATATTCTCGAAAGATTAACTCCTCAAACATTGGTCCCAAAATATAGACGATAAGTTTCCCCTCCCAAGTTGGAATTGTATGCAAAAAATCCCACAATCTTATCCCATTGTCTGATACTGTTTCTAATGCTGGAACTAAACTAAAATAGATTCGATAACAAAAATAAATAAAAACAAAGCCCAAAACAAGATAGAGAATGAACATAAATAAATTTTTATAATAAAAAGTTGTCAAAACTTTTTTAAAAACCCCCACCTTACAGGCAATCACAAATGCAATCAATGCAGTTAACCCTGTGTGAATATTAAAGGTTTCATAATATATAGATGTAGGAAGCAAATAATCGGGACCAACATATAAAAGCCAAGTTACTAGCAATAAAAAGAAAGCAACACAACAATCGGAAGTTAGTAATTTTCTCATTTTATACCTCTTAAAGAAAAGCACTGTAAAAAATTACAGCACTTTTCAAACATCTTATTTGGGTGTGTTTATACCGTCGCCATAACTACCGCCAAATTCAATTAATGAAGAAATCGAACTTTCGTAGTGATAATCTATTCCTCCAGCCCTAATCCCCATCAATTCCTCATCAGTCAACACTTCAAATTCTTCAAAAATAGTTTGCAATTCCATAAAAACACACTTTCTAGCCCCATCGGACTCGTTTTGAGCATTTTTAGTCAATAAACATTTCCACTAGAAAGGCTCATCAAATTTTCGGCATCTCCGTAATTAATTACACGTATATTTTATACTTTTCTGAATATTTAGTCAATACTGTTTTAATATTCTTTTTGTGTACTTTTAGTTTATATTTTCACTATCTTTTAACAAATCATCTATTGAACATTTAAATACATTTGCCATCTCTTGGACAAGTTCTAAACTCGGTTCACGTCGGCCGTGCTCCCAATTACAGACAGCTTGTTTACTCGAATAAAGCAGTTTCCCAAGTTCTTTTTGTGTCAGCCCCGCTATAAGCCTTTTTTGTCGAAGATTACTAGAAAAATTTCCTCCAGAAACCTCTATCAATTCTTCATCATTGACTTTCTCAAAAATTTCTAACTTTGAAAAAATTTTTACCTTACTGTCATTATTTTTCTTGAAATATTTAGAAAAATCCATCAGATTTCCTCCCAAAAAAGTAATCAAAAGACTAGTTTTTAAACCAGTCTCCTACTTTAATTATATTTAAGGTAAAATGTTTCCAGCCGCCATGTACAAGTCGTACCATTCCGCACGTTCCAAGACAATATCTGAAGCAGCAGCAATTTCTTCAATTCGGCTCAATGTCATCGTTCCAATAATTGTTTGGATATTGGCAGGATGCCGATTAATCCAAGCGACAGCAATTCCAGTTGGAGTAGAATTGTATTTTTCTGCATAAAATTCCAATTTTTTATTCAAATCAGGGAATTTTTCATTTCCAACAAAGACGCCTTCAAAGAAACCATATTGGAAAGGTGACCAAGCCTGAATAGTCATATTATTAATACGAGAATACTCTAAAATTCCATTATCATGAACAAAAGAACCTTCATCACTCATATTTACATGAATCCCAGCATCAATCATTCCCGTATGTTTCAAGCCAAACTGTAATTGATTAAACAACAATGGCTCTTTCACCGCTGTTTTCAACAGTTCAACTTGACCAGGATTTTGATTAGAAACCCCAAAATAACGTACTTTCCCTGCTTTTTCCAATTCATAAAAAGCCTCAGCTACTTCTTCAGGTTCGACTAAAGTATCTGGACGATGCAAGAGCAAAGTATCCAAATAATCAGTTTTTAAACGAGATAAACTCCCCTCAACCGATTCAATAATATGTTTTTTTGAAAAATCGAACATTTTCCCAGGAACAATTCCGCATTTTGACTGTAAAATAATATCTTCTCGTTTTACTGACGATTTTTCTAGAGCATCTGCAAAAATCGATTCACAAGCTCCACCCCCATAGATATCAGCATGGTCAAAGAAATTTATCCCTTGCTCCACTGATTTTTCAATTACAGCAACCGGATCTTTTCCCTCTTCATTAATTCTCATACAACCTAAAATAATTTGAGAAGCTTCAAGTTCACCAATTTTGAATTTTTTCACGACAAAACTCTCCTTTAAGTGTGAGATTTCACCTTATCTTCAATCAACAAAGGAAAAAATTTCACTAATTATTTAATAAAACCATTATAACACAATTAATGAAACCGTTTAACAAAATATATTTAATCATCAACCGACTCCTGCCTTATTTATGAATAATCAAATAAAAAAAATCAGCCATAAGCTGATTTCAATTTCATTTACAAATTAAACTGTAAGTGAAGCACGTCCTTTACGACGACGAGCTGCAAGGACACGACGTCCGTTTTTAGTTGCCATACGGCTACGGAATCCGTGAGTAGTCTTACGAGATTTTTTGTGTGGTTGGTAAGTACGTTTCATTTTATATAAGTCCCTGGGCTACTTCACTTTTGGTTGAAAGTAGCTCCACCTTTTCGGTGTTCCTTTCATCTTTTTACTGCTATTAAAAGCATACCTTACAATTCTACACTATGAAAGGTCTTTTGTCAAGGCTAAATCTCTTTAGCCACAACAATATAGCGATTATATTCCTGTCCTTCTGAATGACTTGATACACCATTTTCCTGACCAATAATAGTGTGAACAATTTTACGTTCATTAGACTGTAAATCATTAATATAAACAGTTTCACCGGCACGCGCACGTTCCGCTGCACGATGAGCAAGGCTTACGATATAAGCTTTGCGTTTTTCATGATAATCACCTACATTCACAGCAATATTCATTCGTGTATTCAAAATACTATTAGCGTAAGCTTTTGCTAAAATTTGCAAACTTTGTAAAATTTTACCATGTTTGCCAATAAGCAAAGCATCATGATTAGAAGTCAAATTGAAAACTGTTAAATTACCGTCACGAGAAACTGAAACACGTGTTGCAATTCCCATTTCTTGTGTGATAGTTGTTAAATAACTTGAAATTTTTGAAGCAATTTTTTCATCTTCATTTGAAACTTCTTTCTTCGCTTCAACTTCTTCTTTAACAGCGGAAACCACATCAGAGAGGTCTGCTGTTCCTTGACGATTTTGAACAACCGTCTTTTTAGCCACTTCAATAATCGCATTACGCTCTTCTTCAGTGATTTCCCCATTTTGTTCTCTCTCAGCCGCACGGACAGCTTTAACCACTTGGCTTAATTCAAGTGTTGCTTCCATAGCAGATTGTGACTTAGGCACACCAAGATTGATTGTATCATCCACACCACGTTCTGCTAAATGGTCAGCTTTACGCACTGTTTCTTCATGGATTGGCTCAATATTAACCCGAGCCCGTTTCTTTCCAAACCCTAAGAAACCTTTTTTCTCTTTTTGTTCAATATGAATATGAACATTTTCACGCTTAACATTTAAGCGATTTAAGCCACGTTCGATTGCATCTTCGACCGTTTCACCAGTAAAAATAGCCATAATAAAACTACTCCTGTCATATGATAAAGCCTATTGACAATTTCTAGCACAACTTCCAAATTAAAATAAAAACTGCCAATGGTATTTTTTATTTTTTTCTTGCTTTCTTCAAGGCTTTTTCGCGAGCTTTAATTTTGTCTTTTTCGACCTGTACCTTAGCTTCACGCGCCGCAATAATTTTGTATGGATTTGCCAACAACATTGTTTGGAATACTTGGAAAGCATTAGAGATTACCCAGTAGAGTGCAATCCCGGCAGCAAAGTTAACCCCCATAATCAAGATGAAAATAGGCATGATATAAGTCATTGAAGTTGTCATTGCATTTCTTTCTGGAGCAGATTTCATCATCAAGTATGAACTCAAGAAAGTAAAGACCGCAGCCAAAATAGGCAAAATAAAAGTAGGGTCTTTAGCACCAATTTCAAACCACAGGAAAGTTCCGTGTTTCAAAAAGTCCACACGAGACAAGGCTTGATAAAGTGCCCATAGCACTGGCATTTGAACAATTAGTGGTAAACAACCCATGTAAGGGTTGACTTTATTTTCTGCATAAAGTTTTTGAATTTCCTCGTTCATCAAACGACGAGATTCCATATCTTTGCTAGGGTATTTAGCCTGAATTTTTTTGATTTCTGGCTGAATTTCTTGCATACGTTGGCTAGATTTGATTTGGATATTCATCAAGGGAAGCAATGCTGCCCGAATAACAATCGTGAATAAAATAATACCAACTCCGGTCAAACCACCAAATGACAAGAAACGAATAACCTGTGCAAAGCCATATACAATTTGGTCCCAAAGGTTGGTTGAACTACTTGTCACAGCTGTTGTTCCACAAGCTGTAAGCAACAAAAGAGCTGCCCCTGCCATTGCGATCAAACTAAATTTCTTTTTCAATCGTTTTCTCCATCCACATAGATTTTTGACAACTTCAAAACGTGTTTTAGATTTTTCTTTACTTCATCAAAACTGAGTGTTTCAACACCCGAACGTGCAATAATTACAAAATCTTCATCTGTCAAATAAGGCTTAAATTCAGCAATGGCATGGCGTAAAAGACGTTTAATTCGATTACGTAAAACCGCATGACCAAGCTTTTTGCTTACTGATAGACCTACACGAAAATGAGGTTGATTTGTGTTTAATTTATAGACCACAAATTTTTTATTGGCAAAGCTATGTTTCGCTGAAAAAATTTGGTCAAAATCCTTTGAGCGTTTAACGCGATATGTTTTTTTTATAGCCAAGCCACTCTCTCCCATTTTAGAAATTATCGTATTAATTTTATCATAAACTTGCTAAAAAGTCACTATATCACTTGAAAACGTTCTATTTTATTGAAGGGATTAATAGTTAAATTTAGCATTTAAAAATACCATGTATTTAACATGGTATTTTTAAATGCTTTCTGTATTATCTAGACGACTAAGCAGATGATCAACCATGTAAGTAAAGGATTCCTCTTTAGAAATTGAACCAGACTGACGAAAATATCCTAATTGTGTTAAAGTGATAAATCCATGAAGCGTTGAGCGAAACATCCGACTGA
Source organism: Lactococcus sp. KTH0-1S (assembly GCF_052544945.1). Classification (NCBI taxonomy): domain Bacteria; kingdom Bacillati; phylum Bacillota; class Bacilli; order Lactobacillales; family Streptococcaceae; genus Lactococcus; species Lactococcus sp. KTH0-1S. The sequence continues at coordinate 103,616 of NZ_CP195165.1, read as the reverse complement.
TATGAAAATTTTCTTCTTCTGACAAATGAAAATTTTCCAAGCTTCGACGAACCAAACGAATATTTTCTTTTGCTAAATACTCAAGTTCCCCATTGTTTGTTTGATGTATTACATTAATCAGTTCATAAACTGCTTCATATTTTTCAGCAAATTTTTTATAACTCTCAGCATAAGCCCTAAGCGCTGCCAAAGGAGTTAGTCCCACCATTGCATGAGTTAGTTCATAATTTAATTCTTTTTGTAGGTAGACTGCCGTTGCCACACGTACTTCTTCCATATTTTTAAAATGATTATAAAGTGACGGAGCTTTAATTCCAAAATACTCAGCTAAGCGCGGAAAACTAACATTAGAGAGACCAATTTTACCAGCTAGTTCAATAGTAGCTTGAACGATTTTATCACGAGTCAATGCAATCCTTGCCATAATTGGATTCCTTTCAATACTTTCGATGCCGAAAGTTTACTCGAAGTTTGAACTTTTATAGTCGATTCAAACTATCTTACTATCAGTATAAAACTATTCTCAATCTTTTTCAAGCAATGATTCATCATTGACAAACTACGAACAATAGTTTTATAATATTATTATGAATACATCAAGAAAGAAGGACATTCACTCATGAAAGAATCATGGCAACGAAATTTAATTGTCCTTTGGTTTGGGACATTTATGACGGGGATAGGTTCAAGTCTTATCGCCCCTTTTATATCACTTTACATCAGCACACTTGGTCATTACTCAAAAACAGAATTAAACATCTGGTCAGGCTTGGTCTTCTCATCTACTTTTATTGTTTTAGCAATCGTTTCTCCCCTCTGGGGAAGATTAGCTGACCAAAAAGGTCGGAAATTGATGCTCTTACGCGCTTCTCTTGGAATGGCAATTTCAATTTCATTAATGGCTTTTGTTACAGCTGCTTGGCAATTGCTTATTTTACGCATGCTACTTGGGGCCTTTTCCGGTTTTGTTTCTAATTCAATGGCCTTAATGGCTAGTTCTGCACCAAAGGAAAAATCAGGGGCCGTCTTATCGCTCCTTACAACAGGATCTGTTGCTGGAACTCTTATCGGTCCAATCATTGGCGGAGTACTTGTTAATATAACTGGTTATCGTCGCGTTTTTAGCGTCACAGGAATCATTATGTTTCTCGTTTTTTTCCTTGCTTTATTTTTTGTCAAAGAAACATTTAAGCCCGTTGAGAAGAAAAACATGCTTTCCTATAAACAAGTTTGGGAAGTTGTTACCCACCCAGCCATTATTTGGGGCATGTTTTTTGCAACCCTCATTACTCAAATGACCAATCAATCGATTAATCCCGTTCTTTCACTCTATGTCCAAGAACTTATGCATGGTCAAGGAAACATTACTTTTATGGCCGGAATTGTCGCTGCTGCCCCAGGAATCGTTACATTAGTGGCTGCTCCATTCTTAGGTCGTCTAGGTGATAAAGTTGGTCAAAGAAAAATCCTTGGTTTTGGACTTTTCTTTTCACTAATTATCTTCTCAATCACAGCAATGACAACTAATGTTTGGTTTTTAATTGTTATGCGACTACTTGTCGGAGTTTCTGATGCAGCAATTCTCCCTTCAGTTCAAGCCATCTTAGCAAAAGAATCTCCTCAAGCTATTACTGGTCGAATTTTCTCTTATAATCAATCTGCTCAATCAATTGGTGCTTTTGCAGGCCCCTTACTTGGTTCAGCTATTGCTGGCTTTATTGACTATCGCTATGTCTTTGTGGGTTCAGCAATTCTGGTTATCTTTAATTTAATAAACTACTTTACACATACTAAATCACTTGCTGTAAAAAACTAATTATAGAAAAAGAACTTCAAATTTGAAGTTCTTTTTTTGCTTCTTCTATTTGTTTTTTAACCGATTCAAATCCTGTACCACCTAGAGAATTTCTTCTTGAAACTGCCGTTCTTGATTTTAAAACTTCATAAACATCTTCATTGATTAATGGAGATAGAATTTGATAATCTTGTAAATTTACATCTTGGAGGTAAATTCCTTTTTTTATACAATCTAACACTAAGAGACCCACTAATTCATGGGCTTTTCTAAAAGGAAGGCCCTTTGTTGCAAGGTAATCGGCCAACTCTGTCGCATTAGAAAAATCTTGTTCAGTTGATTTTTCCATGTTTACACGGTTTACAGTTAAAGTTGACAACATCCCATTCATAACTGTTAAAGAAGTTATTATAGTATCAGCACTATCAAACATTCCTTCTTTATCTTCTTGCAAATCTTTGTTATAAGCTAAAGGTAAACCTTTCATCACAGTCAATAAAGCCGTAAGATTTCCATATACGCGGCCTGTTTTTCCTCTGATTAATTCTGCCATATCTGGATTCTTCTTCTGTGGCATAATAGAAGAACCCGTAGAATATGCATCAGACAGACTGACAAATTTGAATTCATGACTAGACCATAGTAAAAGCTCCTCACAAAATCTTGATAAATGCATCATTAACAAACTTGCGTTTGAGAGAAACTCTAAAATAAAGTCACGGTCACTGACCGCATCCATTGAATTATCATAAGCCTTCTCAAAACCAAGTAATTCTGTCGTCAACATTCTATCAATCGGAAATGTCGTCCCAGCTAGGGCGGCTGCTCCCAGAGGGTTCATATCTGTATGTTTAACATTAAATTCAAAGCGTTCAAAATCACGTGTCAGCATTTGATAATAAGCCATTAGATGCTGCCCAAAGGAAATTGGTTGTGCATGTTGCAAATGAGTATAACCAGGCATAATAGTGTCAATTTGGTTTACAGCGAGCTTTACAATTGTTTGTCTTAACTCTTTTAAAGCTTCTAAAACGGCCTCTAAGATACTTTTGAGGTATAAATGCATATCTGTTGCCACTTGATCATTTCTAGAGCGAGCCGTATGTAATTTACCTGCTAGTGGACCAATTTCTTGATGAAGATAAGATTCCATATTCATATGAATATCTTCATTTTCCATCTTGAATTCAATTTGGCCATTAAGAAGCTTTTCTTCTACTTTTTTCAGACCTTCGGCAATTTTTTGGGATTCCTCGGTAGTAATAATTCCTGTTTCACCCAACATCTTTACATGAGCTAATGAGCCTTTTAGATCAAAAGGAGCAAGTCGTTGCTCAAATTTAATTGATGCTCCAAATTCTTCCGTTTGTTTATCTAGTGACGCCTCAAAACGTCCTCCCCAAAGTTTTTCTACCATTCTCTCACTTTCCAAATTTTCCTATAGCTATTATTTGAGATTTACTTGAGCATTGACTTGAGTAGGTAGACCCCACAATTTAATAAATCCAACTGCTGCTGCTTGGTCAAACTCATCTGCAGCAGTGTATGTTGCTAATTTTTCGCTGTAAAGCGAATTAGTTGATTTACGTCCCACTGGCGTTGCTAAACCTTTATATAATTTAATTTTCACAATCCCGTTAACTACTTTTTGAGTTTCATCAAGATAAGCAATCAAAGCCTTAGTAGCAGGATTGAACCACAAACCATTGTAAATCAAGTTTGCTAATTCATTTTCAAGAACTGGTTTAAAATGTGCAAGTTCTCGAACAAAAGTTAAATCTTCCAAATCTTTATGTGCTTTTAATAAAGTAATGGCAGCAGGACATTCATAAAATTCACGGGATTTAATCCCAACCAGGCGATTTTCAATATGGTCAATCCGACCAATTCCATGTTTTCCTGCAATAATATTCACTTCTTTAATGATTTCATGCAATTCTAAGCTTTTTCCATTTAAGGCGATTGGTAATCCTTCTTTAAACTCAACCTCGATATATTCAGCTTCGTTTGGAGCGTCCTCCACAGAATTAGTCATAAAGAAAGCATCCTCTGGACAAGTATTCCAAGGATTTTCAAGAACACCAGCTTCAATCGCACGTCCCCATAAATTCATGTCAATTGAGTAGGGATTGTCTAAATCAGCAGGAATAGGAACACCATTTTGATTGGCATATTCGATTTCTTCTTCACGAGCCCAATGCCACTCACGAACTGGAGCAATGACTTCAAGCTCAGGCGCAAGAGAATGGATGGCTACTTCAAAACGCACTTGGTCATTTCCTTTTCCTGTACAACCATGAGCAATAGCCGTTGCCCCTTTTTCTTTGGCTACTTCTACTAATTTTTGAGCAATCAAAGGGCGACTCAAAGCGGATACTAAAGGATATTTATTTTCATACATTAAATTTCCTTTGAGTGCAGCTCCAACAAATATTTCAGCGAATTCTTCCTTGCAATCCAAAACAACAGATTCCACTGCCCCTACTTGAAGCGCCTTATCATGAATAAAATTCAAGTCTTTTCCTTCACCAACATCCATGCAGGCAGCAATGACGTCAAATCCTTTATCAGTCAACCATTTTACAGCAACACTTGTATCCAATCCACCCGAATATGCCAAGACAATTTTTTTGTTTCCCATCATTTTTCTTCTTTCAAATTAATATAAATGCAATTGTACAGCATATTTATTCATTTGTCAACATTTTTGTATAAATATGCGTTTTATTTTCATTCTAGCAATTTCATATTATTTCAAGAAGAGAATCAACTGTGATATAATTAATTTAGATAAAGGAGTGGAGCCATGGCAGAGTGGTAATGCAGCGGACTCGAAATCCGTCGAACCGTGTAAAGCGGCGCAGGGGTTCAAATCCCCTTGACTCCTTTTATAAATGGATTTTTCTATCCTATTTGACAAAAATTATAGAATATCCAGTGACCAATATGCTTACTCCTTTTCCTCCTGAATGTATAAGATTACATCAGGAGGTTTTTTTATTCAAAATCATCAAATATTTAAATAACCATTTTTTGAATATCAGGATATGAATGTATTATGTGGTAGTTATTAACAAATATCCTACGTCTTTTTAAAATTTCATAAGCTCTATATTATGAATTAAGAAGATTATGAAAAGTATTCTCTATTTTAAACCATTTTTCCTAAATGCTTTAGGGTTCCTTGTCTTCTTTTAGTTCTTGATACTTTTCAGCAGTTAGAAATCCTTGTTTCTCTAAAAGTTTCGTTGAGTTTTTAAGGTTTAAATCAGTAGTAATTGGAGTGTCAATTTCAGACATAATTTCTTGATATCTGTTTAAGTTATTTTTAGACAATTTATTAAAATTAACTTCTATCGTTTCAAAAATGACCGATTTCTCATATTTTTTTGTTGTTCTTATTCCACTAATATTTTTAAGTTTATCAGTGACACTTGAGTAGTTGCCATTTCTTTTATTTATATATGGAGTAGATACAGTTGTATTTTGCTTAATTATTTTATCATTTCTATGAGTATAAGTTACATAACGTGTGGGTGTTTTAAAGTCATCATAGTGAATAAATTCTGCTTTTGCAATCGAAACGGTCAGATATATCCGAAAGATTACTACAATCAGTAAAAAAATTCCTAAGATAATTATAATTGAATTTTTATATTTTTTTATTTTATTTATAGAAATTGGCAAATTTATTTCCTCTATTCCTTATTTATTGTTTTCTGCATCAATGATTAATTTTTTATTTGAATCTGGACCACCTAAGAAAATATTTTTATTTATATTATATTTTCCTTTTACTCCATTAACAAATTCTTGTGCTCCAAAGCTATCTACGACAAGACGTTTTAACTTTTTATTATTTTTCAAATTACTAAAAATATTGAGAGAGTTCCGAACCTGAAAATGAGCATATACAGCATTCTCTTTACTGTCGTAACCATTAGAACTACCGGTGACCTCATCAAATCTATGAAGTGGGTCATTCATTCTTACATAAACATAATATTTATAGTCTTTTCCAATCTCTTTTCCATCAATAACCCTTGAATGAATTGCTACTTTTTCTACCTTTTCAATTTGGATGCTATTAGGGTTCATTTCATTAATCTGATTATTCCATATAGAAATAAACATTCCTATACCTACAATAAATAATGCTATCATTACAGAAATAAGAGCTTTGAATCTCCTTTTGTTTTTTGTATCAAACGTTAATTTCGTTATCATTTTTTTATCCTCTCTTAAGAGAAAATCAAGAGAAACATTAAAATAATCACTGATTTCTACAATCATCTGTAAATCAGGATAGCTCCTCCCAGTTTCCCAACTAGATATTGTTGTTCTGGAAACATGCAAAATCTCTGCAAGTTTCTCTTGAGTTATTTTTTTATCAGCTCTGAGTTGTTTTAGTTTTTCTGATAATTCCATGTGACTCCTTTCGCTTTAAATACTAGCATGTTATTTGTCATAAACCTAGATAATATAATGAACATCACTAAAAAAGATTGACACAATTCTTATCAATCCTTCTGTACCAAGCTTTATCGCTATTTACAATGCCTGAGTATTAAATAGAGATATTAATTCATATTATATCAGCTTTCTTAACTTTTAAGTAAATATTCTCAACATATTCAAAACATAATGCGCATCTTTCTCTTTATACTCTTTTTTGGAAATTTCGTTAAAGATTCATCGATTCTATGCATAAATTTATATTTCCATTTCTGCCTTGGTTATTAATAAAATTTTCTTTTTTTGCCATGCTCGAGAAACGAGCATCAATTAAAGGGTGATTCTCGAAATTCAATCTTGGAAAAATTTTTAATATATGATATAAGTAGTTATAGAGAGGAGAATTATGGATTTTAATAATCAATTAAAAAGAATCAGAGAATCAAATGGGCTTACCCAAGAACAACTTGCGAAAATATTAAATGTTTCCAGACAAAGCATCTCTAGTTGGGAAGTCGGGAGAAATTTTCCTGATTTAGAAATGATTGTCATTATTTCTAAAGAGTTTAATATTTCGCTGGATCAACTAATAATGGGGGATAAAAAAATGGAGAAAAAATTAATAGAAGATGGTAATAAAACAAAGAAAGCAAGAATGAACATAATTAGCGGAATCTTGTTCCTTATAGGTGGAAGTCTCTTTCTAATATATTCATTGACTAAGCCCACAGTCTTACCTAATGGAATGCTGCACGAGCCATATTTCTTTTTAATTCCTTTAGGCTATTTATTTTTGTTTACTAGTCTAATTTTTCTGATTGTTAGCTTTATATTAAAAAGGGAAAAACGAACTAGATAAATTAATATTTTTTACTCTATCGTTAAAACATAAAAATATACAAAATAAAAGGTTACCAATCAATTCTTAGTAGCCCTTTATTTTATAAATTTTGTGTCCATAGACTGACCAGTACGCTTAATACTTTTCCTCCTGAATGTATAAGATTACATCAGGAGGTTTTTTTATTCAAGAAAATTTTAGTTGATAAAAAAACTACCACCTTTTGCAAGATAGTAGTTATAAATATAATAAAATTGAAAGTTTTATTTAGATTTTACTGAAATTTTTTCTGTTTAAGAATAGTGATAAAAATCCGGTTCCCAGTAAAATAATCGCAGAGATATAATATGGAAATAAATGGTTAAGGTCAAACATATAACCCGCGGCCATTGGTCCTAAAATATTTCCAAAACTCGTAAAGGCTGAGTTCAACCCATTGATTGCCCCTTGCCGATTGCCTGCATGCTTTGAAAGATAGGTTGTTACAGCCGGTCTAAATAAATCAAAGGCTAGAAAAACAACAAACGTAGAGAGAGCAACGACTAAATTTGATTTTGTAAAGGCAATAACAGCAATGAAGATTGCACTGGCAAAGAAAGTTAATTGAATTAAGCCAAGTTCACCAATTTTATTGACGATTGCGTCAAATAAGAAAAGTTGGAAAAAGAGGGCTAAAATTCCACTCACTGTAATAACCAAAGCAATTTCACTCATACTAAAACCAAAGTTAATGCTTGCCATGATACTATAAATTGACTCAAAGGCCTGTAAACCAAATGATGAAATCAAAATAATAATAAAAAGTGAACCAAATAATGGATTTTTGAGAATATCAAGAAATGAAACTTTTTCGATTTCTTGATGACTTTCAATTTTGCGCTCTGGTTCTTTTAAAATTGTGATTGTTAAAATAAAACCAAGAAAAGCTAAAATTGCTGCAACATAAAAAGGAACACGTATTCCAAAATGGGCAATAAAACCACCCACTCCAGGACCAATAATAAAGCCACCACTGATTGCTGCTGAAACAAGTCCCATCGCTTTAGGACGTTCAGCAATTGTGGTCATATCAGCCACGTAAGCAGTAACTGAAGGCATGAGCATCGCAGCTGCGACACCCCCTAGCGCTCGCGAAATATAAAAACCCGTTTTCGCTTGTGCTAAACCAAATAAAAGTTCAGAAAAAGAAAAAATAATCATTCCAATGGCAATGAGTTTTTTGCGCCCAATTTTATCAGATAAAGCACCAGCGACTGGTGAAGCAACCAATTGAGCAATTGCAAAAATAGAAATCATCATTCCCATTGTTGTTCCTGAAAAGTGCATTTGTTCTTTAAGGGTTGGCAAAACAGGAATGACTAAACCTGCACCCAAAAATACTAAAAACAGATTAGAAATTGCTAAATTCATCATGCTTTTTTTGTTTTTCATTTTTTCCTCCTCATTAAAAATAGCAAATAGATTATTCTATTGCTATTTCTTTTATTTTTTACCAATTCTCTTATTATATCATGAAATCTATATACTAAAAAATTAAAAGACTGTATCATCTTTAGTGACCGCTTGTTACTTTTATTCCAATAATACCCACGACTAAACAGGCAATGAAAAGCCAAGTTAATGGTGGGACTTTATCTTTGAATAGAATAAGTCCGATTAAGATTGAGCCAACGGCTCCAATCCCCGTCCAAATCGGATAAGCAATCCCTAAAGGTAATTTTTTTAGAGCTAGCGCAAGAAAACCAAAGCTAGCAATCATTCCGATAATTGTCAGTAGTGTAAACTTCAAATTTGAAAAGCCGTGGCTCAACTTCATTGTTGTTGCCCAAGCCACTTCAAATGTTCCTGCTATAAGTAAATAAATCCAAGTCATTTTTGCCTCCTCAGCTAAAAAAAGAACGACCATCTACATTTCTTCTCAGACCTACTGAAATGCAAATAATCGTTCATACGATTTAACTCCCGGTGGAGTATTTATTCTATTTTCTTCATTCTATCACACTTTTATTAAAAAAGCTAAATTTATTTTTTAGAGTTGAATGATTAAATCTATTATTAAAACAGAGAATCTTTTAATTTTGGTTTTACATTGAATTTCATGTATAATAAAATTCATGAAAAAATTTAGAAAAAAACAAATCTGGCGTGTGATAATTGGACTTTTTGCTCTTCTTTTAGTTATTAATTTAGGAGCAACTTTATATTTTTATCAAATTGCCTGTGTTCGAAATAATCAACAGATTGGTCAGGTCAAAAGTAGCAGTCCTAATTATTCTTTGGTACAAAAATTCGATAAATTATCAAAAAGTACTGAGTCAATTACAAATGATGGTCTGAAACTTGATGCATGGTATGTTCCAGCTGAGCACAAAACTAATAATACAGTAATCGTGGTACATGGTTTTCGCCAAGATAAGTCGGCTATGCGCCAGTATGGTCAACTTTTTCATGAATTAGGTTATAATGTGCTCATGCCAGATAATCGTGGGGCTGGTCAGTCAGAAGGCAAATTCATCACTTTTGGTTATCATGACAAATTCGATGTCATTGCTTGGGCTAACTATTTAACTGACAAGAATCCTGAGAGTCAAATCAGTCTTTACGGACTTTCCATGGGTGCTTCTACAGTAATGATGGCTTCTAGCGAAAAATCTTTGCCTTCGTCAGTAAAAAATATTATTGAAGATTGTGGATATACCAACGCTTGGGATGAAATTACTTATCAAGCAAAAGAAAGTTATAATATTCCACCTTTTCCACTCGTTTATAGTGTTTCTCTTGAAAGTAAATTGCGACAAGGTTGGTTTTTCCAAGAGGCTAGTGCTAAAAAAGCACTGACAAAAGATAAACTTCCTATTCTATTGATTCATGGAAGTAAGGATACTTACGTCCCTACTTCGATGGTTTACGAAAATTATAAAGCCGTCAAAAAAGGAACGCCAAAAGAATTACTGGTTATCAAAGGGGCTGCTCACGCCAAATCATTTGAAACAAACCCTGAACTTTATCGTCAAACAATTTCAAAATTTATGAAAGCTTATAATCCATAATTTACTATAAATCTTGTCAGTAAATTACGAGTTAATTCTTGACAGAGAACAATGAAAATGGTATTATATTTAGGTACTGTTTTCGCGGTGGTGGCGGAATTGGCAGACGCGCAGGATTAAGGATCCTGTCGGGAATTTTCTTGGTGCGGGTTCAAGTCCCGCCCACCGCACTAACAAAACTCAGCTAAGGCTGAGTTTTTTTGTCTCAATTTTACTGACAAGAAGCTCCTCAAACCTTTCTACTTCTGTCAGTAAATAAAAAGTGACTTTACATAAGTTTCATTTGCCTCTCCTTTATTTTCCTATTTTTTTATTATCTTTTTTTATGGTAAAATAGAGAAGTGTTGAAAGGCTTTCAACAAAATTTCTAAAAGAGGTAATATTTCCATGATGAATATGCAATCAATGATGAAACAAGCACAAAAACTTCAAAAACAAATGCAAGTTTCACAAGAAGAAATTGCCAATACAATTTTTGTTGGTAAATCTGCTCAAGACCTTGTAACTGTTGAATTTTCAGGTGACCGCACTTTGAAATCTCTTGACATCAAACCTGATGTGATTGACCCTGAAGATCCTGAAACTTTACAAGATATGGTTACTGACGCTGTTAACGATGCGCTAAGCCAAATCGAAAAAGTTACTGAACAAAAACTTGGAAAATTCACTAAAGGATTACCATTTTAAGCACGTATAAGTTACTGACAGACTTTTTGTCAGTAACTTTTTTACTGCCCAAAAGAAAATGTTAGCAACCAAAAAGTTGTCACTGAAAGTAAAATACAATTCAATATTAGAATAATATATTTTTGTTTCGTCCAATAAATAGAATTTGAGGTCATCACCCGTTGAATTAGATTAGTCAAGGCCATCAGAATTAGTAGGACAATATTATAGCTAGTTTGCTTACCCGTCAAAATAAGCCAGAACTTAATATTAATTTCGTTAGGTAAAATGAATATCAAAATGAGACTGTAACCTACGTCTCCAACTAACCAGTAATCAAAAAAATTAAATTTGTCATTTCTCTCCACTTATCATTATTTTACGCTTTAACATTAAAATAATACAAAAAACTTATCCACGTGGATAAGTTTTTCTGTCAGTAAATTTGTTGTTGATAAATAGATTACAAAAAATCCTGTCAGAACTGACAGGATTCATTTCTTCAAATCAATTGAAAAGATTATTTAGTGTATTCTTCAACGAGGGCAATAACTTCTTCCATTGTTGCACATTCGCTCAAAGCTTTACTAGACAATTCTTCCATTTTCTTAGAATCCAAACGTTTCATAAGTGAACGAGTTTGGAGTACTGATGTTGCTGACATAGAGAATTCGTCAAGCCCCATACCCATAAGCAATGGTACAGCAGTTTGGTCGCCGGCCATTTCACCACACATGCCAGCCCATTTACCTTCAGCATGAGCTGCTTTGATTACATTGTTAATCAAACGAAGGATTGATGGATTGTAAGGTTGGTAAAGGTAAGAAACTTGTTCATTCATACGGTCTGCAGCCATTGTATATTGGATGAGGTCGTTTGTACCAATTGAGAAGAAATCAACTTCCTTAGCAAATTGGTCTGCAAGCATTGCTGCTGCTGGAATTTCAATCATGATACCTACTTCGATACCATCTGCAACTGGAACACCTTCAGCAATCAATTTTGCTTTTTCTTCGTCATAAATCTTCTTAGCTGCGCGGAACTCAGTTACGAGAGCAACCATTGGGAACATGATACGAAGTTGTCCGTGTACAGAAGCACGCAAGAGTGCACGCAATTGTGTACGGAACATTCCGTCACCAGCTGTTGAAAGGCTGATACGAAGTGCACGCCATCCGAGGAATGGGTTCATTTCTTTAGGAAGGTCAAAGTAAGGCAATGTTTTGTCACCACCGATGTCCATTGTACGGACAACAACTGGTTTACCGTTCATTCCTTCAAGTACAGCTTTATATGCTTCGTATTGGTCATCTTCTGTAGGGAAATCTTGTGCATCCATGTACAAGAATTCTGTACGATAAAGACCAATTGCTTCAGCACCGTTATCGTTAACACCTTCAACGTCTTTAGGTGTTCCGATATTAGCAGCAAGCTCATAATGACGTCCGTCAGCTGTAACAGTTTCAGCATCTTTAAGAGCAGCCCATTCTGCTTTTTGAGCAGCATAAGCTTCACCAGCTTTGTGGAATTCGCTTTGTTGTTCAGTAGATGGATCAAGAATTACTTCACCAGTCAATCCTGAAACAGCCAAAAGTTGACCTTCAGAAACAAGTTCAGTAATATTATTTGTTCCAAGAACAGCAGGAATTTCCAAAGTACGAGCCATAATTGCAGAGTGAGAAGTACGTCCACCAATGTTAGTAACAAAGGCTTTAACGAATTTCTTGTCCAATTGAGCTGTATCAGATGGTGTCAAGTCTTCTGCTACGATGATTACTTCTTCATCGATAAGCGCTGGACTTGGCAATTTAACACCAAGAAGGTGAGCCAAAACACGTTTTGTAACGTCTTTAATGTCAGCTGCACGTTCTTGCATATAAGCATTATCAGTCATTCCTTCAAAGATACCGATAAACATATCAGTTACTTCTTTGAGGGCTGATTCAGCGTTAACTTTTTTGTCGTTGATTACTGCTTTAATTTGAGCAGTCATATCTGGGTCAGCGAGGACCATCATATGAGCGTCAAATACAGATGCTGCTTCTTCACCAAGGGTTGTTACTGCTTTGTCCTTAATAAGTTGAAGCTCGCTTTGAGATGTAGCAAGTGCTGCATCAAGGCGAGCTTCTTCATTAGCTGTATCAGCAATTGTCTTTGTTTCAAAAGACAAATCTGGTTGGACAAGCAAGTATGCCTTAGCTACTGCTACACCTGATGATGCGGCGATACCTTTAAGCATAGTTGTCATGATTATTCTGCGAGTCCTTCTTTAGTCATTGTTTCAGCGATTGTTGAGATTGCATCGTCAGCATCTGCACCTTCAGCTGAAATAGTAACGTCAGCGCCTTGACCAACACCGAGTGACATAACACCCATGATTGATTTAAGGTTTACTGATTTACCTTTGTATTCCAAAGTGATTTCTGATGTGAATTTTGAAGCTGTTTGCACAAGCAATGTAGCTGGACGTGCATGGATACCAGTTTCTGCAACGATGTGGAATTCTTTAGATGCCATTTTTATGGTTCTCCTTAGATGTTTTTTCATTTTTATTGACGATATCTAAAATATCTATCACTCTTGAAATTGTACCACAAAACGAAAGGGTTTGCAATATCTGCTGTTAATTTTTCATTATTTTTTTCATAGCTGCTTTTGAATGGTCGCTACACTTTGATTTCTTTTATCATCAAATAAGTATTTTTTATATTATTTTCCTGAAGAAAATGAGCTGAAAAAAAGCTGTCAGTTCTGACAGCTTTTATTTTTAGTTATTTTTGTTTTCGGCTTCGTAAATTTCTTGAACAAGTGCCTCTGTTTTATCCCAACCTAAACATGGGTCAGTAATTGATTTACCAAATACTTCTGGTTTATCTTGGCGACCATCTTCTAGGTAAGATTCAATCATAAAGCCACGAACATTTTGGCGAATTTTATCATCCCAGTCACGATTAACTAAGGTTTGACGAACAATACGGATTTGTTCCATAAATTTCTTACCAGAGTTATCATGGTTTGTATCAATGACAATAAAAGGATTTTTCAAGCCCATTTTTTCATATATTTCAATTGTATCAAGCAAGTTATCAGTGTAGTAGTTTGGATGGTATTTTCCATTTTCATCTTGTCCACCACGCAAAATCGCATGTGCTAAAGAATTTCCTGATGTTTGAACTTCTGCACGACCAAAGAGGAAATCTTGTGATTGTTGAGCGGCGTAAATTCCATTAAACATCACTTTCAAATTTCCTGATGTTGGATTTTTTAAACCAGTTGGCACATCAATCCCAGATGCAACAAAACGGTGTTGTTGATTTTCAACAGAACGTGCACCAATTGCATGGTAGCTGACCAAATCATCTACCATTGGAAGATTTTCTGGGTAAAGCATTTCATCAGCAGTTGTCAAACCAGTTTCAGTGATGACCTTGTAATGTAAGTCACGAACCATTTTAATTCCATTGATTAAATCGGTATGACCATCAGCATCTGGTTCGTGAATCAACCCTTTATAGCCATCACCATTTGTACGAGGTTTTGCAGTATAGACACGCATGACCATAAAAATTTTATCTTTAACTGCTTCTTGAAGTTTAGCTAAACGGCGAGCATATTCTAAAACCGCTTCTTCATTGTCTGACGAACATGGCCCAATAATCAAGAGTAAACGGTCATCTTCACCTTTTATAATTGCTTCAAGTTCTTTATCTCGTTGCAATTTTTTTTCTTGTTGCTCACTGTTGAGATGTCCCAACATCTTAATTGCATCGATATTTATCTTAGGACTTATTTCTTTAAAACTCATTCCAATTCCTCGTATTTCGCTTTGTTATTTTATCTATTGTATCAAAAATTCATTTAATTCTATACTTATTTGCGTCCATTAATATAAAAAAATTTACTGACAGAGCTGTCAGTAAATTAATTGGCCTTTTAGGCAATATGTGTACGTCCGTGACAATTTTTAAACTTCTTACCAGAACCACAAGGACAAAGGTCGTTACGTCCAACATTTTCAAATGAAATTTCTTCACTGACAGAATGTTCAGTATCAACATTTGTAATATTTCCTTGTGAAGCTGTGGTTGTCATTCTTGGCGCTTCCTGACGGATTGCCGTTTGTGGTTGAATTTGAGCTTTCATCATCAAACGAGTCACTTCAAATTCAATCGCACCAATCATATTATTGTACATTTTATATGATTCTTCTTGATATTCAACAATAGGGTTATTTTGGGCATAACCACGAAGTCCTACTGATTGACGCATTTGGTCAAGCGCATCAATGTGTTCTGACCAGTTATTATCAACAACTCGTAAGATAACTGCACGTTGGAATTCCAACTGACGTTCTGGGTCAGATAATTTTTCCATTTGTGAAGCATAACGAGCTTTGACTTTATCAAAAATCAAATCTTTCATTGCTTGTACTGACAAACCTGTCAGTTCAGACAATTCAATGCCATCTTCTGGCAACATTGTATTGTGCAATGTTTGCAAGAGATTTTTGACATTTTCTTCATCTTTAAGACTTCCTGCAAGTTCATGACCATCCACTTGACGATCAATTGTTCGCTTGAACATGCCCATCAAAACAGGAGTCATATCTTCTGTAGCCAAGATAACTTCCTGACGTTGCGCATAAATAACTTCACGTTGCTCACGAATGACATCATCATATTGCAAGACTTGTTTACGAGAATCGTAGTTATTTCCTTCGACACGTTTTTGTGAACTTTCAATCTGACGAGTAATCAACCCAGATTTGATGACAGCATCTTCACCAGAAATACGCATTCTATCTAGGAAAGCTGAAACACGTTCCGAACCAAAACGTTTCATTAATTCATCTTCAAGAGAAAGATAGAATTGTGATACCCCTGGGTCACCTTGACGTCCAGAACGACCACGTAATTGATTATCAATACGGCGAGATTCATGGCGCTCAGTACCAATAACAGCAAGACCTCGGAATTCAGGGTCTGCATGGTCAATTACACCAGGTCCAAGCTTGATATCAGTCCCACGACCGGCCATATTGGTTGCAATCGTCACTGCTCCTTGTTGACCCGCATTCATGATGATTTGGGCTTCACGGAAGTGATTTTTCGCATTCAAAACTTCATGAGGAATTTTTGCTTCAACCAGTTTCTTAGAAATCAATTCGGAAGTTTCGACGGCAACAGTACCAATCAATATTGGTTGACCTTCAGCATGACGACGTTTAATATCATCAATAACTGCTTTAAATTTAGCTTCCAAAGTTGGGTAAAGTAAATCTGGATGGTCTAAACGTTGAACAGGACGGTTGGTTGGAATTGGTGTGATTTGAATGTTATAAATCTCACGGAATTCTTCTTCTTCAGTTTTAGCAGTCCCTGTCATCCCTGACAACTTTTTATACATCCGGAAGTAGTTTTGAATCGTAATTGAAGCCATTGTTTTTGATTCATCTTGAATTGGCACAGCTTCCTTAGCTTCAATTGCTTGGTGAAGACCATCAGAATAACGACGTCCAGGCATCGTACGTCCAGTAAATTGGTCAATAATCAAAACTTCTTGGTTTTCATCAACCATATAGTCGATGTCGTGAAGCATGATAAAGTTGGCACGTAAAGCATTATCTACAAAGTGAGTTAAGGCAACATTTTCCATATCATAAAGATTTTCGATTTGGAAGAATTTTTCGGCCTTATCAATTCCTTCTTCAGTTAAGGAAATTGTTTTTGATTGTAAATCAATCTTGTAATCGTCGCCTTCTTCATATTCAGAAGTAGCAACATTCAAGTTTTGACCTTTTAATGTCTTAGTGAATTGGTCAGCACGATAGTAAAGTGCTGATGAACTTTCAGCTTGTCCAGAAATAATCAAAGGTGTTCTGGCTTCATCGACCAAGATTGAGTCAACTTCATCGACAAGAGCATAGTTCAATGGCTTTTGAACCATATCTTCGGCACGTGTTACCATGTTATCACGAAGATAGTCAAAGCCAAGCTCAGCTGATGTTGAATAGGTGATGTCACAGTTGTAAGCTTCGCGTTTTTCTTCTGGAGATTTTGAATTCAAGTTCAAACCAACAGTCAATCCAAGCCAGCTGTAAAGTTCACCCATTTCAGTCATATCACGAGTTGCCAAATATTCATTGACAGTAACAACGTGAACGCCTTTACCTGACAAAGCGTTAAGATAAACTGGCATTGTCGCAGTTAAAGTTTTACCTTCACCAGTACGCATTTCGGGAACGTCCCCATTATGTAAGACAATCCCACCCATAATTTGAACGTGGAAAGGGTACAAGCCAAGTACACGGCGGGCTGCTTCACGACAGACAGCAAATGCTTCATAGAGAAGATCATCAAGACTTTCTCCTTTTGCAATACGTTCTTTTAATTCGGGAGTTTTGGCTTTCAATTGCTCATCAGTCAAATGTTCCATTTCATCAGCGAAACTTTCAACTTGAAGCGCCATTTTATTGAGCTTTTTGAGCTCTTTTTTGTCGTTTTCGACAAGTTTTCTAATAATATTCGGCATAATTTCTCTTTCACAAAATAAGTGGATATTACCATTAATTGTAACACTTTTACATAGCTTTTACAAACTGGAATACCACAAATAATTCGAATTTAATTAACCTTCATGTTGACAAGCAACAAAACTAAGTTTATAATGTTGCTTATCAACAAAAAAGAAAGAAGAATTCAAAAATGACAACTTTACTTATAATTTTAGCTCACCCACATACTGACGACTTTAGCTGGTCTCTTGCTACAGTAGAAGAATTCAAAAAATCTTATCAAGAATCTCATCCTTTAGATAAAATAATCATCCGTGATTTATTTTCAGAAAAGGTCCCAGCTCTTGATAATGAAACTTTTGCTGCTTGGAAACGTAATAAATATGTTCCTGATTCACTGAGTGCTGACGATAAAAATTTACTACATCGACACGAAGAATATTTAGAAGAATTTCTATCAGCTGACAAATATGTTTTCGTCAACCCGATGTACAACGGCTTTGTCACTGCGGAATTGAAACAATATATTGATGTTATTGCTGTGCCTAGAAAACTTTTCCGTTATACTGAAAATGGTCCGATTGGCTTACTTGAAGGAAAAAAATCGCTTCATATTCAATCAGCCGGAGGATTTTATCATAATGAACAAGACCCAACACATATGGCTAATGATTTAGGTGCTGCTTATATTGACCAAACAATGAAAATGGCAGGAATTATTGACGCGAACCGTCAACAACTTTTCGTAGAAGGGTATGCTCGCTACCCAGAACGTGCGGATGAATTAAAAGAAAAAGCATTTACCAGTGCAGAAAAATTAGGAAAAGACTTCTAATTCCCTTTTATTGTATAATGTAAGCATGGATAAGATGACCTCAGCAGACCTCAACCAACAAATTTCAAAAGAATTGCATGAGTTACGACATGCAACTGACAATCGTTCTCAGGAAAGAAGCTGGATTTTAGAGCAATTAGATAATGATAAATTGGAAAAAGAAGTTTTGACATTGTCAGTTGTTGCTCTTCACATTTTGTCAGCTTTGACCAAAGAAGATTTAACTGGTATCGAATTAGCCACAAAATTATCCGTCACTCGTGGCGGAGTGACTCGTGCTGTCCAAAATTTAATCAAATATCAGTTTTTAACTACTTATCAATCTGAAAGTGATAAAAAGAAAATTTTCTATCACCTGACAGTCAAAGGTCGAAAAGTAGCGACCATTCACGATAAAATGCATAAAATCATGGATATTAAACTTGGACAAATTTTCAATAAATATAATGAACAAGAAAAATCAATTATTTTGAGCTTTCTGTCTGATTTCAATCTGACAGAAGCAGGACTTTTTGATTCAGAATAAGTCAAAAAAACCTAGCAAATCAATTTGCTAGAGTTTTTTTATTTTGCTTCATAATGAAAATCTGGGTTCAATTCTTTATCAAGCTCCGCAAAAGCAACTTCCATTCGACGGTTAACTTCGGCAATACCTGCTTCATCCATTTTTTTAATATCTGAAATATCAATTGGATGTCCAATATTTATTGAAACTTTTTGACGTTTGAAAACACCTTTCATCGTCAAAGGCCCTTGATAGACGGCAGGTACAATACGGACTTTTGCCATTTTAGCAATGACCGCAACGCCACCTTTCATCTCTGCACTATGACGACTTCCTGATGGAAACATAATCATTGATTTATCTGATTCTTTAAGCATTTTAACCGCATGTTTTAAAGGCTTAGTTCCTGGATTTTCGCGGTCAACTGGAAAGGCACCACACATTTTAATCCACCAACCCCCAAATCCTTTAAACAATTCTTTTTTCGCCATGAAAATAAATTGTTTGGGACGAGTTGCAAAAGCAAACCAAACTGGCTCCCAAGCCATTCGGTGAGGGGCGACTAATATATAATTTTCATCTTTAGGAATTCGGTCAACATTGTAGTATTTACTTTTTCCATTCAAAATGAAAAGTAAAAAAGCGACAAGATTGCGTAAAAAGACATAAAAGATTCGATGTTGTTTTTCATATTCTTTCATTTTTGGGTAATTTACTCCTCATATCATAGTTGCTGATAACTTCCCTATTTTAACTTATTTTAGTAATTTTAGCAATTTTTGTCCGCTCAAAAATGGTGATAAAAAAATGGTTCCAAAAGATTTTGAAACCATTTTTTATAATATCTTTTTATTTTTCTTCTGATTTTCTGCTTCGACGATTTCCATAAGCAAAATAAATCAAAATTCCAATAAGGAACCAAATTCCTGAATAAAGTTTTGCTTGCACATCCAATCCCCAAAATACAAACAATGAACCAATAAAACCAAGAGCTGGTAAAACTGGGTAGAAAGGCATTTTGTAAGTTGCTTCTGGCAAATCTTTTCCTTGACGACGACGAAGTGAATAGATTCCAAGTGTAACAAACATGAAAGCAATCAAAGTTCCTGCTGAAATAAGTTGAGCAAGGAAAGCAAAGGGGAAGAATGCCCCGATGACAATAGCAACAATGGCTAAGGTCCACACGCCATTTGCTGGAAGATTTCGAGCATTCATTTTACCCAAACCTTTAGGTAAAAGTCCATCGCGTCCAAAAGCATAAAGCAAACGTGAACCTGCAAGAACCATTCCCAAAAGGGCGATAAACATTCCGGCAAGTGCAATAGCTGTTACAACTTCTGATAAAACAGAATAACCTGATTGTTGAAGAGCCCAACCAACTGGTGCTGCGTTTCCTGCGTAGGCTGAGTAAGGATGCATCCCTACAAGTACCAAGGTTACTGCTGCAAATAGAACAACAGCAATGAGAAGCGACCCAATAATTCCACGTGGCATTGTTTTTTGGGGATTTTTAGCTTCCGCTGAATTGGCTGCAATTGAATCAAAACCGATATAGGCCAAGAAAATCATTGACACACCAGACCAGATTCCCGAGAAGCCACCAAAACCTGTTTTAGGATTGTGTGGCGGAATAAATGGATGGTAATTTGCTGGCTTAATGACCGTAATTCCAACAATAATGAAAGCAATGACAGCGGCTACTTTAAGCACAACAAGAATTTGGCTGATTCGTCCAGCATCAGATGCCCCACGAAAGACAATAATTGCCGAGAGTAAAATGACTAAAAGTGAAATAATATCGACAACTCCACCGTCTGTACCAAATGGATTGGCCAATACTTTTGGGAGATGGAAACCGAGTGGCGCTAGCAATTGTTGCAGATTTGCTGAGAAGCCTGAACCAACAAAGGCAACGGCAATAAAATATTCCGCAAGCAAAGCCCAACCAGCAATCCAACCAAAGCCTTCGCCAAATAAGACTGAAATCCAAGAATAGGCTGAACCTGCAAATGGCATCACTGTTGACATTTCAGCATAAGCCAAGGCAACAAAACCAGCGACCAATGCAGCAAGCAGGTAAGAAAAGACAACGCCTGGGCCTGCAAATTGTGCAGCGACCTGACCTGGTAAAGTAAAGATAGAAGTCGAAATAATTGTTCCAACACCTAGTGCAAGAAAATCACGTGTGGTTAACACCTGATTATAGTGTTTATCTGCGTCTCGATAAAGCTCAAAATCAGCTTTTCTCATAAATCCCATAATAAATCCTCATTTTTCTGAATTTGTAACTAAATAATTTCAATAAACTGTATTTTACCGAATTGTCTGACAATTGTCAAGAACTAACTTTATGCAGTATAAAAATATTTTTTCCAAAAAAAATTACTGACAGACTTGTCAGTAAATTATTTCTTGGAAATTGAGTTCTGTCAGTACTTTTGGTGCCTTTAGATGATACGTTTTCAAACCTGCTGCTTGCGCCCCCAAGATATTATCCGCATTGTCATCAATAAATAAAGTTTCATCAGCCTTTAAATTTGACTGACGAAGAACCTCTTGAAAACTTTCAACTGTTGGCTTTCTTAAATGCAAGTCATGTGAATAATAAGTTTTTCTAAAATAAGTTGATAGAGGCTGACCCATTTCTTCAATACAACGTTGCTCAAAACACTTAGCGTGAATAGCATTCGTATTTGAAAAAAGATAGAGTGAAAAATCTGCTGACAGCTCTGTCAGTAAATCCATTCGTTCTTTTTGGAAATCTTTTAGAATTAAATTCCAATTTTCTTCAATTATTTCATCTGTCAGTTGGCTATTTGTTGCTTCTCTAAACTTGTCATAAAAAATTTCGGGAGAAATAAGGCCTAATTCTAATTCCTCAAAAAAATCGACTTGCTTTTGCGGATTAAAATAAGCAGAAAAATCTTTTATTCCTAAGTTCTCAAAGGAGTTGACCATTCGTTCAAAACCTAAGTCTAAAATTACACCACCTAAATCAAAAATAATATTTTTTACAGTCATTATTAACCTTCTTTCAAATAAGGAACACCGATAGAACGTGTAGCAGCATAAACTTCTTCCTCCTGATTGCGGTCATTAACCATGCGGAACAAAAAGTTAAAAATAGGAACAATAACAAAGAGCCAATGTCCATAAAATGGAAAAATAATGGCAATAATCATGATGACAACATTCATTAGAATAGTTGAGAATAGCCTGATTAACCAAACACGACGCCAGAATTTAAAAGATTTAGGCATTTTATGAAAATGATCTTTAGTAATTGAATAACTTAAAAGCTCCTGCTGAAGTAAAATCACAATCAAAACCAGACCAAAATTCAGGGCACTAAATGATGTTGGAGCAACCATAATCCATTTGGTCAACAGCGGAATTAGTGAAAGCAAACCAATAAAGATAAAATCTTGAACAATGATTTTTTCCGTAATTTCCTCTGTCAGAGCAAAAATCTTGTGACGATTGAACCAAAAATTAGCTGTAACAACAAAACTAACTAAGAAGATTCCAACTGAACTGATGAACTCCCAATAGCCTTGATTACCAGAAGGTACAGGGATCTCAAGGAGCATAATAGTAATGATGACCGCAATAATTCCGTCAGCAAATGCTTCAATGTGATGACGGAGCTTTTGTTTTCTAAGCTTTTCATCTTCTAAAGCATGATGAGTCATTGATTCTTGCAATTCTTCACTCGTCATCTTGGCATATTGTGGATGAGTATTGAGAAACTCTTCTTTAAGTTCTTCACGCGCTTGAATCATCTCCGGATTGCTTTGCATTTCCTCAATTTTTCGTTTCTGACGTTCAGTCAGGTTTTGACTTTGTTGTTTTCTAGCCTGCTCTTTTGAATAACCGTTATCAAGTGAGCCAATAATATTATTTTGCCAAATTTCACCAACTTGGTCAGGTTTTTCTGAGGACTGATAAGTTTTTATTTTACTGACAGAGCGAACAGGAACCCGTTTTTTTACGCTACTTTTTTGCAGTCTTTTAGCCATTTTTTCTAGCTTCTTTCGTATCTAAAATAATAGTGACAGGACCATCATTTATCAACTCAACTTGCATATCAGCCCCAAAAATGCCTACTTTAACCGGCACAATCTGAGCTAAGCTATCATTAAATTTTTCATACATTGCTTTTGCAAAATCAGGTTTACCTGCTGCAGAAAAGCTCGGACGATTCCCTTTTTTAGTCTCCGCATACAAAGTAAACTGAGAAATTGACAAAATCTCTCCTTGAATATCTTGAACGGAGAGATTCATTTTATCAGCTTCATCTGAAAAAATTCGTATTTGCGCGATTTTACGTACTGCATAATCCAAATCAAAATTGCTGTCAGCATCTTCAACCCCAACCAACAATAAAAAGCCTTGATTAATTTTTTCCTTAATAACTCCATCAATACTGACAGAAGCTGACTTTACACGTTGAATTACTATTTTCATAATCTTTATATTTCACTCCTATGATAATCTCTTTACTGACAGTATAGCACAAAAAGTCCAATTTTAATCAGCTCTCTTTGGACATTTCTTCATTTTAATAACATCAAAAGAAAGCTTGACATCACAGGACTCTTTAGGTATTATCATAAATAGGTACTAAGATAAGATAAAAAAATAAAAAAGGAAAAAAATGGAAGAATTAGCGATTGTTGTCCCCGTTTATAACGAAGAAGAAACGATTGAGCTCTTTATTAAAGAGGTAAATGACAAAACAGAAAAACTCGAGCTAAAAAAGTTTTTTTACTTTGTAAACGACGGTTCTAGTGACCAAACGCTTCCTCTTATAAAAAAATTAGCGAGTCAAGTTGATAATATTAACTACATTAGTTTCTCAAGAAATTTTGGTAAAGAAGCAGCTTTACTTGCTGGTTTAGAAGCTACTACAGAACCTCTTGTTACAGTAATGGATGTTGATTTACAAGATCCACCTGAACTACTTGTTTCTATGTATCAGAAACTTCAAGAAGGTTATGATAGTATTGGTGCTCGCAGAATCTCACGTTCTGGTGAATCTCCACTGATTTCATTTTTCTCTCGACTTTTTTATAAGATTATTAATAAAGTATCGACTACACCTATTGTGGAAGGATCCAGAGATTTTCGGCTTATGACTCGTCAAGTTGTGGATAGTATTTTGACACTCAGAGAAAATAATCGTTTTGCAAAAGGACTTTTTTCTTGGGTCGGTTATGATGTAACTTATTTAGAATACGAAAATCATGAACGAAGTGCTGGTCAGACTTCTTGGTCTTTTAGTCAACTTCTCCGTTATTCTATTGATGGGATTATAAATTTTTCGGATATGCCACTCAATATTGCGACGTTTGTTGGTTTTTTTAGTTTTTTAGCCTCGCTTTTACTCAGTATTTTTTATCTTCTTAAAACACTGATTTTTGGTGACCCTGTTCAAGGTTTCCCAACTTTGATTGTTTTGATTTTACTTTTAGGCGGCTTACAACTTCTCTCCCTTGGAATTATTGGTAAATATATCGCTAAAATATTCCTGGAAACAAAAAAACGTCCCAATTATATTATTAAAGAAAGTAATTTAAAAGAGCTTGACTAAGTCAAGCTCTTTTTTAAGCATTTGTCCGTTTTACAGAATAAACATCTGGGGTCATTTTGATTTTATCAACAATTAAAGTCAAATCTGATAGATTTTTAATGCCTAAAGCGATGTGAATATTCGCCATTTTTTTATCTTTAGTGGGTTGAGCATTAATTGAAATCAAATTTTTAGTAGAATTTGATAAAACTTGCATCACATCATTGAGTAATCCAGGACGATTAAAGCCATAGACATCAATATTAGCGACATATTCTTTCACTAAGTTTTCTGAATCATCCCATTCAACTTCAACAAGTCTTTGTTCAAAGTCTTCCATACTTCGCACATTTTGACAATCAGCTCTATGAACTGAAACACCACGACCTTTTGTAATATACCCCACAATTGGGTCCCCTGGAACAGGATTACAACATTTGGCGATACGAACAAGTAGGCTATCAATCCCTGAAACACTGACTCCACCATCGTGACGAATCTTCATGATGTTTTTACTTGATTCGCGTTTAACTTCACCCTTCATCAGCTCTTCAGCTTCGGCTTTTTGTTTGGCTCTCTCAACTTCACGACGTTCATTTTCAGTTAAACGATTGGCAATTGTTGTTGCTGAAAGCTCACCAAATCCAATCGCTGCATACAAAGCTTCCGCATTACGGTAGCTAATCTTATTGAAGACTTCATCTAGATGTTTCTTATCTAAATACTGATTTGGTACAAATCCGCCTTCTTCCAAAGCTTCTTGTAACATTTCACGGCCTTTATTGACCGACAATTCTTTATCTTGGTTCTTAAAGAATTGTTTGATTTTGTTTCTGGCTTTATTAGTTTTAACTAGATTAATCCAGTCACGGCTTGGTCCAAAAGAGCTTGAGCTGGTAATAATTTCAACCCGATCACCTGTTTTTAGTTGAACAGATAATGGTTTCATTCGTCCATTTACTTTAGCTCCAGTCGCATGGTCACCAACTTTTGTATGGATAGCATAAGCAAAGTCAATAGGACCTGAACCTCTTGGTAATTCTTGGACTTCGCCATTTGGAGTGAAGACATAAATCTTATCTGATAAAATATCTTCTTGAACGGCTTTGACAAAATCTTCTGCTGAATCACCAGCTTCTTCACGCAATTCCACAAGTTCATGAATCCAATTCAAGGTTTCAGAAATTTCATGAACATCAACTTTCGCTTTAATTCCTTGTTTGTAAGCCCAGTGAGCGGCAACCCCAAACTCAGCAATTTGGTGCATTTCTCGTGTTCTAATTTGGAATTCCATTGGGCCTTTGGGACCATAAACGGTTGTATGGACAGATTGATAACCATTGGCTTTTGGATTGGCAATATAATCTTTAAAACGACCTGGCATTGGTTTCCAAAGGTCATGAATATAACCTAAAGTTGTGTAAACGTCACTTGTTGTTTCTGTGATACAACGAATGGCAATCAGGTCATAAATCTCATCAAAACGTTTCTTCTTATCGTGCATTTTACGATAAATAGAATAAATATGTTTTGGACGACCGTAAATTTCTGCGTCAACTCCAGCTTTTTCGACTCGTTCTTGTAATTTACCAATTACTTCAGCAACAAGCGCTTCACGAGCCGTTCTTTTTTCATTCATGAGACCACGAATGCGATAAAATTCTGCTTCTTCAAGATAACGGAATGATAAATCTTCTAATTCCCACTTGATACTGGCAATCCCCAAGCGATGAGCAAGAGGGGCATAAATTTCCATGGTTTCACGTGAAATCCGCTTTTGTTTATCTGGTCTGAGATGTTTAAGCGTGCGCATATTGTGCAAGCGGTCAGCCAATTTGACCAAAATAACACGAATGTCTTTGGACATAGCCATAAGCATCTTACGGTGGTTTTCAGCCAATTGTTCTTCGTGTGACTTATACTCAACTTTACCTAACTTAGTAACTCCATCAACAATTTCAGCAATTTCGTCGCCAAATAATTCTTGCAAATCACCTTGAGTAAAATTGGTATCTTCAACAACATCATGCAAAAAACCACAGGAAACGGTAACGGCATCCAGTTTTAATTTGGCTAAAATTCCTGCAACTTGGGTAGGGTGGACAAAGTAAGCTTCTCCTGATGCACGATATTGGTCTGCATGGGCAAGTGAAGCACAAGCAAGTGCTTTTTCTACGAGTAAAAGGTCTGTTTCATTCATGTAGTCAGAACAGATATTGACAACCTCTGCTCCGGTTAAATCTGGTTCTTTAGGCATAACTTTAGATACTAGACCATTTTAAAGTTGACTCTAAAATGGTGACCAGTTTTCCTCCTTATTTAGATTAATATATCATCTCATCAAATTTTGTAAGTTAAGGTTTATTTCACTTAATTTAATCTATTCTACCACATTTGTAGGTTAAGCAAAAGGATGACTATTGCAAAACTAAAGATAAAACTCCGATTATTCGGAGTTTATTTATTTTTTTCATTATAATCGGTTGAGGGTTGAATCATTTGTAGCATTTGCTCAGTTGTGGTAGAACTCATCATTCTAAAGCGCGGTAGCGTTAATAAACCATCACTTTCTTTGGCTGCTATTGCAACAGCACCGTTACGACCGGGGTCAAGCAAACCAAACTTATAGCCTAACTCGTTGGCTAAATTCAAGGTATTTTGGTTATAACCCCCTGCTGGATAACAGATGATATCTGTTTTTTGCTCGAGGTTTTTATCTAAATCTGCTTTTGATTGTTCAAGTTCTGTTCGTTGAGCTTCCAAAGTGAGCTTTCCTAAATCAGGGTGGCTGACCGTATGACTGCCAAAATCAACAAGTCCACTTGCTTTCATTTCCTTGATTTGTTCCCAGGTCAAAATTCCGCCTTGGCCTTTATTCACATAACCTGTGATAATAAAATTCGTGGCATGCATATTGTATTTTTTCAATAAAGGGAAAATTTCAGTATACATTGTGACTGAACCATCATCAAAAGTAAGCCAAACCATTTTATCACTTGGTTTTTCTTTGGTCGTTAGAATTTTTTCGGCATCTGAGCCACTAACCGTTGTGTAGCCTTTTTCTTTCAGCGCTTTTAATTCATTTTCAAAGGTTACAATATTGATGTTATTACTATCTTGTGGGAGCTGATCTGCTCTTGAAGTGACATAATGAAACATCAAAATGGGCAGTTGATTTTCATTTGTTCCAGCCAGCCATTTTGTTTCTTTTGGTTGAGAAGCACTAGATGAGGCAGTGCTTTTAGCTTTTTCTTGACTTGAAGTTTGACTGCTTTTTGGGCTTGTATTTGTTTTAGGGCTTAACAAATGAACCCCAGCAAAAGCAATTGCAATTATTCCAATTAAAAGAACGAAAACTGTGAGAACTGAAGCCCAGCGAATTCGTTTTTTGTTACGTTGTGCACGTTTTTTCATAATCGATTTCCTAAAAATTTTTCTTTATTTATAATAATTCAAAATAAGCTGAAATACTTGAGAGGGCATATAATGGAGCTGTTTCTGCTCTTAAAATTCGCGGCCCTAAGCCAATCATTTTTGCACCTAAATCGGAAAATTTTGTGATTTCGTCTGGACTGATTCCGCCTTCTGGTCCAAAAACGATAAGCACTTTTTGGTTGGGTAACATTTCTGTCAGTGCTTGTTTGAACATTGTTTTCTCACCCATTTTTGCTGATTCTTCATAGGCGATAAGAACTTGGTCAAAATCAGAAAAATTATCAAGTAAATCAGTAAATTGCTCAAAAAGTTGAAGTTCTGGAATCATTTGTCTGCGTGATTGTTCGGCTGCTCCTAGAGCAACTTTTTCCAATTTTTCTTGTTTTTTTGTCAGTTTTTTCTTGTCCCATTTACTGACAGAAGCTTTAAAAGGTGCTGACCAAATGGCTGTGGCTCCTAATTCTGTTGATTTTTCAACAATAAAATCGAGCTTGTCTCCTTTAGGAAATCCTACAGCTACTGTAATTTGAACAGGCAATTCTGAGGACTCTGTCAGTAATTTTATCAGCTTCACTGATTGGTCACTTGGCGAAACGACTTCCGACAGCCCAATTTCACCGTCAGTAAAAACAAGACGGATTTGGTCACCACTTTTAGCCCGCATCACTGTGAAAATATGATGAGCTGCTGCTTGATCTTCAATGATAAATTCTTCGCCCAGTTCTGGTAATTTTTTAAATACAAAATATTGGTTGGCCATATTTTTTTCCAATCATTTCTTAGAATAAAGTTTTGAATCTAATCTTTTCTTTATTGTGCTTCTCCATTGACTGAAAGATAAACGACTTTATTTAAGCCTTTTATCCACCAATGACGCCTTCACGATTTTCTGTTTTCTTGAAAATCAGGCAGTTCCATTCGCCTTGAATCATTCGTGTTTCAAGGAAAAATCCAGCTTTTTCTGCTGATGCAATGACCATATCCGCTTTGTCAGCAATAATTCCTGACATAATGAGATAGCCTTCTTCTTTGACCAAGCGGAATGCGTCTTCTGTCATTAAAACAAGGATATCAGCCAAAATATTAGCCACAATGACATCCGCTTTTTTGTCAATTCCTTCAAGCAGATTGTTTGCTGAAACGTGAATTTTTTCATGACCAGGATTGAGTTCAATATTTTCTAAAGCCACGCGCACAGCCACTTCATCAATATCATAAGCAAATATTTCTGCTGCACCAAGATATGAAGCTGCAACTGACAGCACGCCCGAACCTGTTCCAACGTCAAGTAACGTTTCTCCACCACGAAGAACTTGTTCTAAGGCGTAGAGTGACATTTTGGTCGTTGGATGTGTTCCAGTCCCAAAAGCCATACCAGGGTCAAGACGAATCAATTTTTCAGAGCCTGTCGCCACGTAATCCTCTGTCCAACTCGGCACAATGGTTAAATCATGCGTAATTCGTGCTGGTTCAAAATATTTTTTCCAAGCTTCTGCCCAATTTGTTTCTGACAGGTTATTCGTTGTTACTGACAGACCTGTCAGTGAAAAATAATCACTCAAATTTGCGATTTTATGTTCAATTTCGGCTTTGAGTTCCACAATTGGCATATTTTCTGGATAATAAGCAGTAATTTCAACAAAATCAGATTGTTCAATTTCAGGAAGAACTTCGCCAAATTGGTCTTCGTGATTAAGATAATCAGCACTGTCAGTAATTTCAACGCCGGCTGAACTCGCCTCTATCAGCAAAGCTGAAATGGCCTCTTCGGCTTCCCGACTGATTTTTATTGTGATTGAATTCCAATTATTCATTTATTTCATCTTTCTTTCTATGGTTTATCTCGGCCTACAAAAGAGTTCTTTCCCAGTAAGAAACCAATCGCTCGCCTAACATTTCGCTCGATAGCTTCTTCTGTTTTCAACCTTGCAATATAACGATTAATTTCAACTTGTTTAGAGGGAGTTAATTGGTCAAATACTTTTTTTGCTTCCGGATTTTTGGCTAATGCTTCACTTAAAACTTGTGGTTGCTTGACAATTCGTGGCTCTGAATCATAGGAAATTGTAAAATCAAAGATTTCCCCGATTCTTTTAGGCGAATTTTTCAGCATCGTCGTATTGACATATAAGCGCCAATCCCCTTTGAAAAACATTAGATTTTGCTGATAAGTTTTTTCATTAATCTGACCACAAATAGGAATTGGCGATTTTTCTCGCTCTGAATCCTGAAATATTTTCTGCAAGATATCTGGCGGTACAGCCACAAAGGGATTGATACCGATAATTTCCAGTTCAGCTTGAAAACTATAACTTTTCATAGTGCCCTTAAAGTCCTCTTTCCTGTCAGTAAAAAATTTACTTTTCAAGTTTTTTTAGTTCTCTTTGCATTCGCGAAACAAATTTTTTTGCTGACTTAAAATCTTCATCATCAACATATTCAACAGCATCTTCAAGCAAATCAATCCAACTCAATATCTCTGAGTTAAAATTATTCACATCGTACTTTTTAAATTCTGTCAGTAAAATTTTAAGCGTCTTTACTAACTGTAAGCTCCGATAACGCCGCTCTGAGCGGCGTTTTGCCAAAGTTCGTGCGTAATCTTGTTCGGGATTTTCCCAAGGATGAAGTTTCTGAGTCATTTTTCTCCTAATACTGTTTAATTTTTTGTGCAAGCCAGTATAACTGCAGTTCAACTACCAATTTTTAAGAAAAATTAGAGATAAACTAGCATAAGAATTAATCAGTAATTACAAAATACGAGTTGTCCATTCTTCACAGTTAATGACATCAGAAACCAGACCTTCATAAAATTCTGGTTCATGTGAAACCATCAAAACAGTTCCCGGATATTCAATAAGTGCACGTTTGAGTTCTTCTTTAGCGTCCACGTCCAAATGATTGGTTGGTTCATCCAAGATGAGAATGTTAGATTCGGTATTCATTAATTTAGCAAAACGTAATTTTGCTTGCTCTCCACCTGAAAGAACATAAACACGTGATTCAATTTGTTTAGCCGTCAAGCCCACCCGAGCAAGTGCCCCGCGGAGTTCTGCTTGATTCCAACTTGGATACTCATCCCATAAATCATCAAGTACCGTTTTTTGCGAAGGATTTTTGATTTCTTGCTCATAATAAGCAATATCTTGGAAATTTCCTTTTTCAACTTCCCCATCAAGACTTGGAATCAAGCCCATTAAACTCTTAAGCAAAGTCGATTTCCCAATCCCATTGGAACCAATAAAGGCAATTTTTTGTCCAGATTCTACTTTTAAATTAATTTCTGACGACAAAGGTTCATTGTAACCAATAACTAAATCTTTTGCCTCAAAAACGAGACGACTTGGTTTTCGACTAAATTTAAAATCAAAATGAGGTTTTGGCTTTTCAGAAATAGTCTCAACAATTTCCATTTTCGCCAATTTTTTCTCACGCGCTTTTGCTTGACCAGATGTTGCCACATTCGCTTTTTTACGGGCAATGAAATCTTTAAGTTTAGCTTGCTCAGCGACCTGCGCATTATGCAAAGATTCAAGCTGTGCCTTTTTCTCTTCAAAGACACGTTCAAATTCCGCATACCCCATTGAATAGCGGGTAATCCCTAGACCATGCACATGATAAATGATATTGACCACTTCATCCATAAATGGCACATCATGCGAAATCAAAATAAAGGCATTTTCATAGTTTTTAAGGTAATTTTTCAACCATAAAATATGTTCTTCATCCAAATAGTTTGTTGGTTCATCCAAAAGCAAGATATCTGGTTTTTCAAGCAAAAGTTTACCAAGTAAAATTTTTGTTCTTTGCCCTCCAGAAAGCTCGGCTACATCTTTATCCAAAAGAGGAGTTAAACCAAGACCTCGTGCTGTTTCTTCAACTTTGGCATCAATGAGATAAAAGTCACTATTATCCAATTCTTCTTGAAGTTCTCCTACATTCTCAAGCGCAGCATTCATCTCATCTTCTGACATTTCTGCCATTTTCATGTAAGTATCATTGATTTGCGCTTCTATATCAAAAAGATATTGAAAAGCCTCAGCCAATGCTTCACGTGTCGTTTTACCTTTTCCAAGCACAGCGTGTTGATCCATATAGCCAACCCGGTGTTTTTTCGACCAGATTACTTTTCCCTCATCAGGAACCAGAGTTCCTGTGATAATATTCATGAAAGTTGATTTACCCTCACCATTTGCCCCAACAAATCCGATGTGCTCGCCTTTTAGCAAACGGAAACTTACATCTTCAAAAATTGCGCGGTCACCAAAACCGTGGGATAGATTTTTTACATTTAAAATACTCATTTTTTATTTCTTAAATCTTTCTAAATTTCTTAATATCTTGGATACTTATAAAAGTCTGTTTCAGATAAATCAGCAATGCCATTTTCAAAAGCTTCTTTATCCCAATTGACTGAAAATTCTTCGGCAGCTTCATCAGCTAGAAAGTCCATTAAATCATCCAAGCCTTGATCGGCACTTTCTTGTAAAAATTGAGCAAAATAAGCCAAAAATTCACGAGATAAGCCTTTTTCACCATAAGGAATTGTTGCCAAATAATCATTTTCATCAAAACGTGATTTAGCGGGATTATAAAATAAAACTGCATCCTCATAGACAATATTTTCTGCTGATTCTACTCCTTCTGCATCAGTCAAAAGCGCTCCGGAACTATTTTCTGCCTCTAGTAAAAAGCTGACTTCTACCGCAAAATTACGCTTATCCCAATTCATTTCAAAATCATAAGTAAATCCTTTTTCTAAAACTTCTTCCAAAACATCTAAAAATCCAAATTTAGCCATTGTTCACACCCTCTTTATATTATGTTAAAATAATTATAACAAAAATTTGCTCTAGAAAAGTCGCAAGACTTAATAAATCAGTTCATTTAATAGCTTTTTTACGTTTATAATGTGTAAATAGATATTTTTTTAGAATTTGGAGAAAGATTTAATGGAAATTAGAAAAATAGAACCACGTGACTTTGTCAAAGTTGCTCAATTGGAAAATGAAAACTGGACCCTAGCTTCAACTCCACACGTCATGGATTCCTCAGCAGAAAAAATTATCGGTAAAATTATGACTGGAACCACTTATTTTCTGGCAGTAGAAAATGATGAAATTCTTGGAATACTTGATTACGCCCCCCGCCACAAATCTGAATTTGGAAGACATACTGTCACCTTTGGCATTATGACAGCACAAGAAGCCAGAGGTAAGGGCGTGGCTACTACACTAATAAACTTCTTTATTGATTTTGCAAAAAAAGAAGGATTCAAAAAAATTACAATTCAAGTGATGGGTTCAAATCCAGCAGCCTTGAAACTTTATAATAAATTAGGCTTTGTTGAAGAAGGATGTTTGAAAAAAGAATTTTTCATTGATGGTGAATATATTGATGATTGCATTCTCGCCTTCTATCTAGACAAAAGCCTTGTGTAAACCAGATTTACATTCGTTGTAAACCTATGGATTGGAGAATAATATGGCACAAAATCTTGCAAGACGAATGAGACCCCGAAATATTGATGAAATTGTTGGACAAAAACATTTAGTTGGTAAAGGAAAAATCATTCGCCGAATGGTCGAAACTCACCTTCTTTCAAGTATGATTCTCTACGGACCTCCTGGCATTGGTAAAACTTCAATTGCTTCAGCAATTGCTGGAACAATGAATGTCGCATTTCGGACATTTAATGCAACGACAGATACTAAAAAAAGACTTCAAGAAATTGCCTCAGAAGCCGAATTTTCTGGCCAACTTGTTTTATTACTTGATGAAATTCATCGCCTAGACAAACCAAAACAAGATTTTCTTTTACCACTTTTAGAAAATGGACAAATTATTTTAATTGGAGCAACAACCGAAAACCCTTATTTTTCAGTTGTTCCAGCGATTCGTTCTCGCGTACAGATTTTTGAATTAAAACCTTTAGAACCAGAGGATTTAGAATTTGCTGTAAACCTTAGTTTACAAGATAAAGAACGTGGATTTGATTTTGATGTGACCATTGAAGATGATGCACTTTACTTTTTAATTCATTCAACTAATGGCGATTTACGTTCTACTTTTAATGCCTTAGAATTAGCCGTTCTTTCCTCAGAAGAACACCATGTCACTTTAGATGATATGGAAAATTCTTTACAAAGAAAAGCTGCAACTTTTGATAAAGATGGCGATGCTCATTATGACTTGCTTTCTGCTTTACAAAAGTCAATTCGTGGTTCTGATGTCAATGCAAGTTTACACTATGCGGCTCGTTTAATTGAGGGCGGAGATTTGCAGAGTCTATCCCGGCGCTTAACCGTTATGGCTTATGAAGATATTGGTTTAGCAAATCCTGATGCCGCACTTCATACGGTTTCAGCATTATCAGCAGCCGAAAAACTCGGTTTTCCTGAGGCACGGATTCCCCTTGCCAATATCATTATTGACTTGGCTTTATCCCCTAAATCAAACGCAGCTTATTTAGCGATGGATGAAGCCATTGCTGATTTAGGAAAATATGGAAATCTTGCTGTACCGGCACACTTACAGGATGGCCATTACGCTGGGGCAAAAGATTTAGGAAGGTCTGTAGAATACCAATATGCTCATAATTTTCCTAATCACTGGGTAAACCAACAGTACTTACCTGATAAAATTAAAAATGCTGACTATTTCCGTCCTGATGATATGGGAAGATATGAAAAAGCACTCCACAGTCGTAAAGAATGGATTGATGAACAAAAAAAGAGGAGCTGACAAATCTGTCAGTAAATAGAGCACAATAAAATTTACTGACAGAAAGTGAAAAATATGGTAGAACAAATCACTCAACTTAAGTTGTCAACAATTGTAAAAAACCCTTACCAGCCTCGTCTTGTTTTTGATGAGTATAAATTAAAAGAATTGGCTAATTCTATCCAAGAAAATGGCGTTTTACAACCCATAATCGTTCGTAAATCAAAACTTGTTGGCTATGAGCTTTTAGCAGGCGAACGTCGGTTTCAAGCTTCAAAATTAGCTGGTTTAGAAACTATACCAGCAATTATTAGAAGCTATTCTGATGAAGAGATGATGACTCTCTCAATTTTAGAAAATTTGCAGAGAGAAAATCTCAATCCACTAGAAGAGTCCAAAAGCTTGGCACAACTTGCTGACAAATTGGGAATGACCCACGATCAAATCGCTAAGGCCCTTGGAAAATCAAGGTCTTATGTCTCTAATCTTATTCGTTTACTTGGTTTGCCTGATACAATTTTGAAGCATGTTGAAAATCGAGAGATTTCACCTGCTCACGCTAGAACACTTTTAGCTGAAAAAAATCCTAAAAAGCAATTAGAGCTCGTTGATAAAATAATTAAAGAGCAGCTCAATGTCAGAGCACTTGAAGCTATTATTTATGGTGAAGAAAAAGTTACTGACAAATCTGTCAGTAAATTAAATATCAATCTTTTTACTGACGAAACTGAAAAAGAACTGATGAAAAAATTGGGAAATAGGGTTAAGATTCAAGCAAATAAAAAATATCAAGGGAATTTATCCATTCACTTTGATAATCTTGATGAACTAGAACATCTAATAAAATTACTAAAAAAATAAAAAAATTTACTGACAGAGGACTTTTAAGCATTCCGTCAGTAAATTTTTTCTTTATCCTCTTAAAGCTCGAAGCGCATAGAGAATTGAAACAACATCAATAATCTCTTGGAACAAAGCTCCAATCACAGCTGGAATCACTCCGAGAGCTGCAATAAACATCAAAATAATACAAATGATAATCCCAATCATGACCGCTTGTTTAGCAATTTTTAACGTATCACGACTGATTTCAATAGATGTCGTCACTTTCCTAAGGTCATTTTGCAATAGAACAATATCGGCCGCTTCACTTGCAACAGTCCCTGAGCCTACACCAATCGAAATTCCAACATCTGCTGTGGCTAGAGCTGGAGCATCATTAACTCCATCGCCAACCATAATTACTGGTCTATTCGTCGCATTTTTAATAAATTTTAATTTTTCATCTGGCATTAAACCTGCATAAACATTGTCAATTCCAACAGTGCTCGCAATTTTATCAGCAACAAGTTGATTGTCACCCGTCAACATCGTAATCTTTTCAAGACCAATTTTTCTCATCTGAGCAATTGTTTCTTTAGCTTCTGGCCTTAAAGTATCAGAGAAAGTGACCGCCCCAATATATTTACCTGCTTTACTCACATAAAATGCTGTTTCATAGTTGAGATTTTCAGGTGCAAAAGCAAACGAACTTCGGCCAATTTTAATTTCTTGACCTTCGATTTCTCCAATCACACCAAGTCCAGCAACTTCAGTTAAAGAGGTCAATTTTAATGGTTGAACCTTTTTGTTTTCAGCATATTCAACAACAGCTTTTGCCAAAATATGACCACTTGATTTTTCAACCGTGTAAACCAACTGTAAAAGTTCTACTTCATCTACCCTTTCTATTGGTTTTAGACTGTCAACCTTAATTGTCCCCTCAGTAATTGTACCTGTTTTATCTAAAAATATTTCCCGAGCTTTTGCTAATTTTTCGATGACTGTTCCATTTTTGATTAAAGCTCCATTTTGACTTGAGCGACTCATTCCCGAAACAAACGCGATAGGGGCTGCCAAAATCAATGGACAAGGACTGGCAACCACTAGGACTTCCGCAATTCGTACTGGGTCACCAGAAATAAAGTAAGCAACTGCTGCAATAAGATAGGCAATAATTGTAAAAGGAACAGCATAACGATCAGCCAGACGTACAAATTGAGCTGGAGTTTTCTCCGTTTCTTTAACCAGTTCTACAATCTTTTGAAACTGTGATTCTGCCGCTATCACCGTGGTTTCAATCAGGATACTGGAATTCCCATTGATAGCTCCCGAAAGTACAGGATCACCTTTTACTAATTCATTCGGCTTGGTTTCACCCGTCAATGACGCTGTATCAAGTACCACTGCCTCAGAAATAAGTTTCCCGTCAATTGGAATAATTTCCATCGGTCTAATCAATAAATGACTCCCGACTTCCACATGGTCTATCGGCAAGTCGACCACCTTATCCCCTTTTTGCACATGAGCAATATCAGGCGACTTATCTAATAAAGCAGCTAAAGCTCGGTGAGCTCGACCATTTGCATAGTCTTCTAAACTCTCACCTCCAACAAGCATGAGAATAATAATCAAAGAGGCCCAATATTCGCCCACTAGTAAAGTAGCAATAATGGCCGTGATGGCCAATAAGTCAACACCATAAGAGCCAGACCGTAAAGTTTTAATCATTTCAATCAGCATTGAGAAAGCCAAGACTCCCCCAGCAATTGTAACAATTAAGCGTGCCAAAAAAGGCTGATTAAAGCCAAAGTAAGCAATCAATGCCACGCCTGCAATGACAAAAACAAGAATCAGTTTTTTCCAGTTCTTCATTCATTTCTCCTTAAAAATTCAATTGTCCTAGAACATTGCCCTGCTTTGTGAGGAGCTTTTACGACCTGATTGTCTTCTCCTTACGCCGCTTTGATTCTTTCGAAGCTGAGCTTAAATTTTTAAGTTATCCGTTAAGTTACTACTATTTTATCAAATTTGCGCTAAAGGCCCTATCATTTTAGTTGTCAAAGATATTTGTCAGTACTTTTACTTACTCAAATTTTACTGACAGAAAGGTTTGCAAAAATTTGTCAAGTAATTTTACTTTACAAAACTTGCATTTCTGAAAATTTATGCTATACTAATAAAGTACGTTTTTGCACTCTGCAAGAACGAGATAAAATTCTACGGAGGAAAAAAACAATGGCAGTACCTGCACGTCACACTTCATCAGCAAAGAAAAACCGTCGTCGTACACATTACAAATTGACAGCTCCAACTGTTACTTTTGACGAAACTACTGGTGACTACCGTCACTCACATCGCGTTTCACTTAAAGGCTACTACAAAGGCCGCAAAGTTCGCGACACTAAATAATTCGACAAAAGTTATAGAAAGGGACTATCATGCGCGTAAATATTACACTTGAACACAAAGAATCTGGTGAACGTCTGTACCTTACTCAAAAGAACAAACGCAACACTCCAGACAAATTGGAACTTAAAAAATACTCTAAAAAATTGCGTAAACACGTAATCTTTAAAGAAGTTAAATAATAAAAATGACCTTCGGGTTATTTTTTTATTTTTAAAGCAAACAAAAACTTACTGACCAATCCTCAGTAAGTTTTTTTATTTATCTAGGTCGTAAAAGGCTGAAGCGATTTCCTAAGGTACTGTAATCATCACCCGCTAAACGCCCAACTGGTTTAAGTTTATTTAGATTGACATGAAAGTTTTCCTCATCCAATAGTTCCTCTGCAAAAGAGAAATTGACAACTTCAAGAAGAACTAAATGCCCGCTCTCTCCTAAAGGTAAATGATGATACAATTTAGTTTCTAAACGAACATTTGACTCCTTTAAACTTGGAACCTGAACTTTCTGAGAAGGGACAAGTTCAAGTGAAAATTCTTCCGCTTCACTAATATGGTCCGCTAATGGTGCTGCCGTTTGATTCATTAGCTCCACATTATCCTCATTCACAAGGTGAACCACTGCTTCTTTCGTCGTCAATAAATTATTCAAACTATCTTTATTTCCCGTAAACGAAATGGATAAAAGTGGTGGATTTGACGAAGCAACATTGAAAAAACTAAAGGGGGCCACATTAACTAGACCTTCGAGATTTTGACTGGTCACCCAAGCAATTGGGCGCGGAACAATACTGCCTGACAGAAGTTTATAGACTGTTTTTTCGTCGAGCTCATTTGCTTGATATGATTTCATCAGTTCTCCTTTATTGCACTGTTTCAGCCGGAGTTCCAGCTTTGTGTTCCAATACTTTTTCAACAGTCCATAGTTCATCTTTTGTGCGGTCACGATGAGCATCTGAAGTGTCCAATGGACGTAAACTTGCGGCTGTTCTCGCTTTTGTAGCTTCATCTCCTGGGAATAAATGAGGAGGCAAGCTCAAAGATAAACCTGATTCTTCCTTAGTTTGGTCAATCCAGAAACCAGAAGTAATTAAAGCTTCTTCATAAGAATCAACAGCTCCTAGACCTGATTTTGCCATGTCCAATGCCCCAATTCCTGGTGTGTAAGTCGCAATTTCAAAGAGAACTCCTGGCGCTACTCTGACATATTCACTTGAGAAGTAGAAACGGTCAACCAAACCAGAATGTGGCAAACGGAAAGCCTTAATGCGTTCAATCCAATAGTTTAAAGTTTCAGGATTTGCTGTTCCCAGAGCTAAATGATGAATCGTACCATAACCTTGATAAGCGTAAGCTTCTTTTTCACCAGCTTCTTGAAGAATCAAAGCTGCTCCATTTCCACCATTCGCCACTTCAAAAAGATGTAAATCAGCTTCTTGCCCAGCGTAACGGAAGCCAAAAACTGTTTCCAAAATGGTCCGAAGATTTTCGGCATTTTCAACTTTTACAAAAACAGGGCCAAGTCCAGTAATTCCATGTTCTTGCGGAACATTAGAAAGTTGCCAAGAACGTCCTTTT
The DNA here is from genome assembly GCF_052544945.1 of Lactococcus sp. KTH0-1S. NCBI lineage: Bacteria > Bacillati > Bacillota > Bacilli > Lactobacillales > Streptococcaceae > Lactococcus > Lactococcus sp. KTH0-1S. The sequence goes on along the minus strand of NZ_CP195165.1, from coordinate 64,420 downwards.
GAATCATCCCCACTATTATTTTGGTCAGAAATCAATTGATACAATTGACCATCAAAATCTTCAAACTCTAAGGTTTTTTGACCAAATTTACTAGAAATTTCGCCATGTTTAACATGGGCATTGTCGAAACGACGAGTCCAATAATCTAAGGACGCATCTGTCGGTACACGAAATGAAGCACGTTCAATATTATTAACTCCATGATTTCCTTTAGGAATATCTTTGAAATCAAAGAAAGTCATATCAGCTCCATGCCCATCTTCTTCTGTGAAAAAGAGGTGATAAGTTTCATAGTCATCTTGATTGACTGTTAATTTTGCTAAACGCAGACCCAAGATATTTGTGAAAAAATCATAGATTTTTTGAGCACTTGAGGTGATTGCTGTTACGTGGTGAACACCACCAAGAGTAAGATTTTCAGGTATTTTTGTTTCAATTTTTGTTAATTCAGCCATTTGTTTTCTCCTATTTAGTTACTTTGTACTGAAATTTTTTCAATACAAAATTATTTTGTTTCTGTAAGCCATTTTTTAGCGGCTAAAACTTCCTCTTGCGTCAATTGATGACCAAGTGAACTTTCATATATTTCAAGCTGACAGCCTGAATCTTCCAAATCACCTTTTAAATCACCAAAGTTTTTCTGAGGAACAATCATATCATTTGGCGCATAGCTTAGAAATACATGCTTGTCATCAACTTGAACGGTCTGTTCAAAGTCTTCCAATTGCATCCCGTGAAAGGCAATAATTTTATCAAAATTTATTTTTCCTCTAAGAAACATATTCAAAGCTACATTTGCACCATTTGAATAACCGATAGCTATCATTTTATGAACGTCAAGGTCATGTTTTTCAGCCAACAAACTGACCTCATCCGTCAACCAGTCTGTTTCTTCATCTAAAGATTCAAGATCAAAATTTTCTTTAGTAAAACCACCTAAGCCTCGGAGTTTAAAATAACGATTGACTCCTTGCTCATTAATACGTCCACGAATTGACAAAATAGGATGTGAAGGGGCAATCATTTCAGCAATTTCTACTAATTGATGCTCATCTCCACCCGTGCTATGTAATAACAAAAGAGGTGCCAAATCTTTACGACCTGCCTTAAAAACATAATCTGTCATCTTTCCTCCTCCATCCACGATTTCAGATTCTTATTTACTAAGTTTGAAATACAAATCAGCAACATTTCCACTAAATTCTTCAATTTGTCCAGAAATGACAACTTCAAGAACTTTCGCTGAATCATCAATTGCCGGAATTTCACGATTTTGTAGAGTTACGAATTCATCTACACTAGCAAATTCTTTAGTCATTGTACGTCCATCAAGGGTTTTAAAAGTAACTTTCATTGTTCAATCCAACTTTCTCATTTCTATGTTTACAATTGTAAACGAAAAGAATTTCATTGTCAAGGAATTTATTTTTAAAATACAAAAAAATCGGCAAATGCTTGCCGATTCTTAAAATCTATCTAATTTATTTGATGATTGTTACACTACAAGGTGCATGTTTAACCACGTAAACTGCTGTAGAACCAAGCAACATTCGGTCAAGAGCGCCTTTTCCTGAAGAGCCCATCACAATCATATCAACTTCATGTTCTTTAGCGAAATCGACAATTTCATTTTTTGCCGAACCATCAACTCGAATTTCTTCAAATTTCACTTCATTATTGATAATCGCCAAGGCTTTGTCTAAAACTTCTTTAGCTTCATTATCTGCACTTTCTTCAAGTACGGGAACTGCTGGAACTACTGGAATAGCTGGTGCAGGAACCACAGGAACTGGGTTACCAGCTGCATAAATACTGTTTTTATCCGTCGCATGTAAAACGAATAATTGTGAGTTGTCTCTTTTAGCAAGGACAATAGCTTCTTTTAACGCTTCTTCTGCCTGCTCAGATCCATCAATTGCGACTAGGATTTTTTTATAATTTTTACTCATTGTAACCGTCCTCCTCACTACAATTTTACGTTATTTCAGAGAGCAAGTCCAATTAAACGCTGTACAATTTATTCTATAAACCATTTATAAAAAATCACTTTCTTACTAAGAATGCTTCAAACTAGCATTATCACTCAATCATCAGGTCCTTATAGTTAGAATTGATTTATAGAAAAGGGATTCTAAAAATACAAAAACATTTTCTTTTTCATTTAAGTTTCATTTCAGCATTATAACGTACAATAGTTTCATACTCCTAAATAAACTTTTTTCATAAATACTCCTAAAACTTCCGTTTACTCCGCGGAAGTTTTTTTAGCCTTTGATTTACTAAAGTGGTATAATTACTTTTAAAATCATGAAAACAAGATACAGACAAATTGAAAGGACTCTAAAGAGATGACACAAAAAATTGTTGCAATCACAGGTGCTTCAAATGGAATGGGATTTGAGGCAGCAGAACTTTTTGCCAAACGGGGTTGGAAAGTATACGCTGGGGCACGCCGCGTTGAAAAAATTCCACAATACGAGAACAACATCAAAGCACTAAAACTGGATGTTACTAGCTCTGAATCAAACCAAGCCTTTGTGAAAAAAATTTTAGATGAGGCAGGTCATATTGACGTCCTCATCAATAATGCAGGTTATGGCGAATACGGACCAGCCGAAGAAATCCCAATGGTTAAAATTCGCAATCAGTTTGAAACCAACTTCTTTGGTGCGGTTGAATTAACTCAACTTGTCTTACCAACAATGAGAGCTCAAAATTATGGACGAATTGTTAATATTTCATCAATTGGTGGAGATGTCTATATGCCACTTGGTGCTTATTATCACGCTACAAAAGCCGCCCTTCAACAATGGTCTGACGTTTTGGACCTCGAAGTTGCCCAATTTGGTATCCGTTCAGTTTGTGTTCAACCTGGTGGAACTCAGTCAAGCTGGGGAAATATTGCCCTAGAAAATTCTAAAAAGAATATGAGTTCAAACTCTGCTTACCAACCTTTGGTAAATTCTGTTGCTTCAGGACTTGACCGTTTTATGAAAAATAGTGCTAAAGCTTCTGATTTAGCTGAAGTTTTTTATAAAGCTGCGACAGAGATTAAACCGAGCCTTCGCTACCTCCACTCTTTCGGTGATAAATTCATGGTAAATGTTGCTCGTAAACATCCAAAAATCTTTCGTAAAGCTCTTCTTATTACAATGCGTTACTTTGAAAAGTACAATCAATAAAAATACAACCTTGAGTTGTATTTTTTTATTTCTACTTTTAAAAGTTCTATCAGCTCCATTAAAAAATCATATCGCTAGAATTTTCTGAATTTCTTATAATTATAATAAGTTTTATAGCTAAAGGAGAAAGCTATGGTTCAAGAATTGCTGACGAATAATCAACGAATGTGATTAACGACTATTTTTTATACTAACTAAAATTTTCAAAAATAGGAGAAAAAACTATGACTAATCACAATTATAAATTCGACACTTTGCAAGTCCATGCAGGACAAGTCCCTGATCCTGTCACGGGTTCACGCGCCGTTCCACTCTATCAAACAACTTCTTTCGTTTTTAACAATTCAGACCATGCCGAAGCTCGTTTTGCTTTACAAGATCCTGGAGCTATTTATTCACGTTTAGGAAATCCAACCAATGATGTTTTTGAAGCACGCATCGCAGCTCTTGAAGGTGGAAGTGCAGCCCTTGGTGTTGGTTCTGGTTCAGCAGCTATTACTTATGCCATCTTGAATATCGCTACAGTCGGTGATAATATTGTTTCCGCAAGTACCCTTTATGGTGGAACCTACCACCTTTTTTCTGGGACTTTACCAAAATATGGAATTACAACTAAATTTGTCAATCCAGATGACCCGAAGAATTTTGAAGAGGCGATTGATGAAAAAACCAAAGCTATTTATTATGAAACTTTGGGCAATCCGGGAAATAATGTGATTGATTATGATGCCATTGGTCAAATTGCTAAAAAACATGGAATTCCCGTTATTGTTGATGCAACGTTTACTACCCCTGTGACCTTTAAACCATTTGAACATGGTGCTAATGTAATTGTTCATTCAGCAACGAAATTCATTGGCGGTCACGGTACTTCTATTGGTGGAGTCATCGTTGATGGCGGAAACTTTGATTGGGCAAATGGTAAATTTCCTGATTTTACACAAGCTGATGAAAGCTACAATGGGATTAAATTTGCCGAATTGGGTGAAATTGCTTTTGTGACTCGGATTAGAGCTATTTTATTACGTGATACGGGTGCGGCTTTATCGCCTTTTCATTCTTGGCTTTTCTTACAGGGGCTAGAAACACTCTCACTCCGGGTAGAACGTCACATCTCCAATACTAAAAAGATTGTAGAATTTTTAGACAAGCATCCTAAGGTGGAACTTGTTAACCATCCTCTGCTTGAAAGTAATTCCTATCATGCGCTCTATCAGAAATATTATCCAAAAGATGCTGGATCTATCTTTACCTTTGAACTCAAAGACAAAGATGAGAAAAAAGCACGTGATTTGATTGATCATCTTGAAATTTTCTCACTTCTAGCCAACGTTGGAGATACCAAATCATTGGCCATTCATCCTGCTTCGACCACTCACCAGCAGCTGAATGCCGAAGAACTTGCTAGTGCAGGGATTTCCAAAGGAACCATTCGATTATCGGTTGGTATTGAAGATGTAACTGACTTGATTGCTGATTTAGAGCAAGCATTAGAAAAAATATAAAAAAATGAGCGGTAACCAGCCGCTCATTCTTTTGTTTAGGAGTAAACTTTATGAAAAATTTTATTGGAATAAGTATATTATAGTCACCCTGACTTAATTTTTACTAAAACTAGGCTAAAATGAAAGTTGAAATCCTACTAGTTTTCGAAACATACAAAAAATTTTATCATTATAACTTCTAGCCTTGAATCAAAACTTAACAAGTTACGTTAAATGACAAAAGTTACAAAAAGCTGTATAATCATATTAAATGTTTTACTTTCCAAGGAGAAACAATGCCATATACAGGTTATGGAAAAAACTTTAGGTTAATCCGCAAACAAAAAGGATTGCCTTTATCCTATTTTCAAAGAGTGGGTATCGACAAAATTGGATTGAGTCGTTTTGAACGTGGATTAAGCATGATGGGATTTGAAAAAGTTGATGTAATGTTGCAAGAAATGAATGTCAGTTTAGCAGAATATGAACTTGTAATTAATCATTTCGTTCCTGACTTTCAAGAAGAGTTTCTATTTGAAGTTGAGGAGGCAGATTTTGCTCAAGACGAAAAAAAATTAAAGTCACTCTATAAAGAGGCCAAAGAATCAAGCTTTTCTTATTTAGCTTTATCTGTGAAATCACGATTTGAGAAACTTACATTGTCGGAGATAAATTTTGTCGTTAAACTTTTAACAGAAGTAACTTCATGGGGCTATTTCGAGCTTTCTATCGCTTATTTTGTATTAGATAATTTGGATCCTCTCACAATCCAGTCGTTAATGAGTAATTTTGAACAAAAGAATCAAAATTATTTTGGGATTTATAAATATCGTCGACGAATTTTCCAAATTTTTTATCGAGCTTTAGTCATTCTATCTTCACGTGGTGAAAAAAAGCTGAGTCAACAGATTTTGAAGATGATAGAAAAACCAAACCGAGCAGGAATTGACCTTTATCTTGAAGTCTTGCACAAAATGGCTATTGGATTTTATAACTATTCCTTTGTTGATGAAAATGAAGGTTTAGCAGAGATTAGAAATGGGCTCGCTATTTTTGACTTATTGGGTCAAGAGAAATTAAAAGATTTCTATGGTAGGCGAAACAAGCATTTTTTGAATAAAAACCTGTAATATTTCCGTAGTGATAACACTACGGCTTTTTTGTTGTTAGACTTGACTTTTGGATTATAATAAAAGTATGAAAAAACAAAAGCGAGAACTTTACGATCTCAAGTTACCCCCTCTCTCTGTCTAGTGAAATTTTCTCCCAATTTCATTGGACTTTGCTAAATCTTTAGCTAGAAATCGGAGAAAACGTTATGAAGACGAAACAATATACACTCATACTTGCCACAGTGTCCACACTTTTATTGTTGACCGTTGCTGTAAGAGCAGATGAAGTATCTCCCGCCATTAATGTCACGTCTAGTGGAGATGTTAACCTAGTCATTCCAAGTGATGCAGATAAAGTTATCACTAGTAAAGATAATCAAGTGAAATATCAGGTCAATGATGGGGTTTCAATCGATAACGCAGTAGATGGAACTGATTTGACGGCTCCTATCATAGTCGATAGCCAGATTATTTCTGAAAATAGAAATAGCACTTCTGGAGTAACCACTATTTCTGCAGATTTAAGTCAAGCTAAAATTAAGAATTCAAGAAAAGTTAGTTTAAATTCTATTGGGATGAATAAGCTTTGGGAAACTGAGGTTTTTGCTGGCACAATTCCCCAAGTAACTACCCCAAAACCTGTATATGATGTTACTCTCGGTATAAAAGTTTCTTTAAAGTTAAAATGGACTATTGTTCAAAAAGGTTCACAAGCAACAGCAACCTTAAATAATGTATCAGGAGGATATTCTGGAGATTCACAAATACTAGTAGATTCTTCCCACAAAACTTGGGTAAATGCTGGAGAACAGGATAGAGGAGGAAGCGTATATAGTCAAAAATTTTATCCTGGTTCTTCCAGAAGTTTTAGCTATAACTTGAGCTTAAAGACTATACCATATGCAGGTGGAACGGGTGGGTCTGCAAATTATTTAGCTCATTTAAAACGTGGGACAAAGAGTGCTTGGGATGTAAAAATTCAAGCATTTGCTTGGGGAGGAATTACTCATGATGACTGGTAACAAAAAAAGAAAGTTAGCCAAACTTTGGGAAATTTATCTTATTTTCATTTTATGGATTGCTGCAATGTTTCTACCTGCAACAATCAATCAATTAAAATTAAGTGCTAATTTTGATATAGCAAAGAGTCGTGAGAATTATTTTTACTATCTTTGCGTTCAAAAACCAGTAACTAGCGTAGTTTTATTTTTATTGCTTATTGGGATAGGTGTGTCATGCCTACAAAAGTGGAAAATAAATACATTTCTCTCTTTTAGTTTTATGATACTCTACATTTATGACTTGTTTTTAGAAGTTATTTTAGGAAGAATATTTGTCGGTGTTTCATTAAAAACTGCATTATCCCCAGAAACATTTGTGGGACTTTGGCGAACGTTAGGATTGGGATTTTTTTTAACAAGTCTATTAGGTAGTCTATTTTCAATTCTACTGTTTATTTATGTTGTAAATATTTCTGTAGATGCCAAAGAAAGTTAGGAGAAAGATAAAACATGAATAAAAATTATTTTATAGGAGCCTTAATTTTTTTAGCCCTAACCTTATTAATTTGGGGAATAGGAATTCCCGCCACGCTTATCTTTAATCAGTTGGGATATTCTTCAAATGTTTTCATAACATTTATCGAATTTAATGGAATTGGTTTTGTGGCTTTAGCTATTTCAATTATTTTATTCATTAAAAATAGCGATAAATAAAAAAATGGGCGGTAACCAGCCGCTCATTTTTTTGTTTAGGAGTAAACTTTATGAAAAATTTTATTGGAATAAGTATATTATAGTCACCCTGACTTAAGTAATGCTAAAATTACGCTAAATTGAAACTAAACTTCATCTTTTTGTAAGAAAATGAATGAAAAACTTGTCAAGATTTATAAAAAAGTGGGCTTTATAAAGTCCAAGATTTATGATAAAATAAGGGCAGAATGCTTATTTTTGAGCACAAAAGTAGTCAAACTACTTTATCGAAAAATATTTGAGAATTATTCTCATCAATAAAAAAGGAAAATACATGCTTACAGTATCTGATATTTCATTACAATTCTCTGACCGCAAGCTTTTTGACGAAGTAAACATCAAGTTTACACCGGGAAACTGTTACGGTTTAATCGGTGCCAATGGTGCTGGTAAATCAACTTTCTTGAAAATCTTGGACGGTGAAATCCAACCAACAACAGGTCACATCTCAATGGGACCAAACGAACGCATGTCTGTTCTTCGTCAAAATCATTACGATTACGAAGACCAAACACCACTTGATGTCGTGATGATGGGGAATGAAAAACTTTTCGCCATTAATCAAGAAAAAAATGCCATTTACATGAATCCTGATGCGACAGATGATGACTTCATGAAAGCTGCCGAACTTGAGGCAGAATTTGGCGAAATGGGTGGTTATGAAGCCGAAGCTGACGCTGCTCGTCTTTTGCAAAACCTTGGCATTAAAGCTGAACAACATACAGATTTGATGGCCAATTTAACTTCTGGCGAACACGTTAAAGTCCTTCTTGCTAAAGCACTTTTTGGTAAACCTGATGTGCTTCTTCTTGACGAACCAACCAATGGACTTGATATTCAAGCAATAGCTTGGCTTGAAGAATTTTTGATTAATTTTGAAAATACCGTTATCGTTGTTTCCCATGACCGTCACTTCTTGAACAATGTTTGTACTTACATGGCAGACCTTGACTATGGTAAAATCAAACTTTACCCAGGGAACTATGATTTCTGGAAAGAGTCTTCTGAACTTGCTCTTCGCTTGCAAGGTGACCAAAACCGTAAAGCTGAAGAAAAAATTGCCGAGTTGAAAGAGTTTATCGCTCGTTTCTCTGCTAATGCGTCTAAATCAAAACAAGCGACATCACGTAAGAAAATGCTTGATAAAATTGAAGTTGAGGAATTCGTTCCTTCATCACGTAAATATCCATTTGTTGGTTTTGAACAAGAACGCGAAATCGGTAATGATTTACTTCGTGTAGAAAATCTTTCAGTTGCGATTGAAGGAGAAATGATTATCGAAAATATTTCATTCATCTTAAATCCTGGTGATAAGACTGTATTTATTGGTCAAAACGATATTCAACAAACAACGTTACTTCGTGCTTTAATGGATGATGTAGAAGATAATTGGACCGTAACTGGCGATATTAAATGGGGAGTTACATCTTCTCGTTCATATCTTCCAAAAGATAATACCAAAGATTTTGATACAAGTGACTCTATTCTTGACTGGTTGCGTCAATTTGTATTGACAAAAGAAGAAGATGATAATACTTATCTTCGCGGTTTCCTTGGGCGTATGCTTTTCAAAGGTGAAGAATCTTTAAAAGCTGTCAATGTCCTCTCAGGGGGAGAAAAAGTTCGTGTCATGCTTTCTAAAATGATGCTTCAACGAGCTAATGTGCTTGTGCTTGATGACCCAACTAATCACTTGGATTTGGAATCTATTTCTGCACTTAATGATGGTTTGAAATCATTTAAAGGCTCAATCCTCTTTGCTTCACATGACCATGAATTCATTAATACCATTGCCAATCACATTGTTGTTCTTGGTAAATCTGGTGTCATTGACCGTATTGGTGAAACTTATGATGATTTCTTAGATAATGCGGAAGTCCAAGAAAAAGTAAAAGCACTCTGGGCCGATTAAATTTATTATTATTTAGTTCGTTTACACTGTTGTGTAAACCAAGTTTACAGTTCTGTCAGTAAAAGGCGACTCACGGGAGACGTTTTAGTTGCGGATAAAAGAACTGACAGCTTTGCTGACAGTTCTGTCAGTAAAATTTACTGACAGAATTCATTTTCATCTACTGTTAGCGCTAACAGTGGATTGAGGGAGAAGTCATGAATCAAAATTTAAAACTTTTTGCGACAGATATGGACGGAACTTTTCTGCGCAATGACCATTCTTATAATCACAAAAAACTCGCTGAAGTAATTAAAAAAATTCAAGATAAAAATCTTCTTTTTGCTGCTTCTTCTGGACGTTCTTTGCTAGGTTTGATTGAAGTTTTTTCAGAATATAAAGATCAAATGGCTTTTGTTGCTGAGAATGGTGGAGTTGTTGCTTATAAAGGAGAAATTCTCTTTGCAAAAGATTTGACTGTTGCTCAAACGCAAGAATTAATTGATGACTTGCAAGAAATGCCGTTTAGTCCCAAAAATGATTATTTAATTTCTGGTCTTAAAGGGGCTTATTATCCTGAAGGTATTTCTAAAGAATACCTTGCTCATGCAAAACTTTATTACCCTAACTGTCAACTTTACCATCGCTTAGATGAAATTGATGATAAATTGCTCAAGGTTACAACCAACTTCCCCGAAGACCACGTGCGTGACTGTGAACAATGGATTACAGACAGACTCTCTTTCGTAAGGGCAACAACAACTGGTTTTACTAGTATTGACATCGTGCCAAATGGTATTTCTAAAGCTTCTGGTTTGGCACATTTGTTAGCACATTTTAACTGGCTCCCTGAAAATTTAGCTGTTTTTGGTGACCAAATGAATGATTTGGAAATGTTTGAATACGCTGGTTCTTCTTTTGCTGTCAGTAACGCAGCGCCTGAAATTCTTGAACTAGCTGATAAAGTCATTCTTTCTAATGACGAAGATGCTGTACTGGTTGAGATTGAAAATATTTTAAATAAAGAATAATTTTATTCAATAGATTTCCTATTGTGAAAAAAAGTGACTATCTGGTCACTTTTTTTGTTATAATTTTAATGAGAGATTATTTGATTTGGAGAAAATAAAAATATGAAAATTGCAATTGATGCAATGGGAGGAGATTTTGCTCCCGAAAATATTGTCAAAGGTGTAAACTTGGCAAAGAAAGAACTTTCTAATGTTACCTTCCAACTCTACGGAGATGGGGCAAAAATTCGTCAATTTTTAGACGATGAAACAAATATTGAAATTGTTGAAACAACTGAAGTCATTGATTTTCATGATGATCCCGTTGCTGCCATTAAAACAAAAAAAGACAGCTCACTTGTCCGAGCTGTGACTGCTGTGAAAAAAGGGGAAGCTGATGCAGTCTTGTCTGCCGGCTCAACTGGTGCACTTTTAACCGCCGGCTTACTTTTGGTTAAAAGAATTAAGCAAGTGTCACGTCCAGCCTTGATGTCAACCTTACCGACAGCTGATGGTCGCGGTTTTGATATGCTTGATTTGGGAGCAAATACTGAAAATACGGCCCATCATCTCGTTGATTTTGCCATTCTTGGTTCTTATTACGCTGAAAATGTTCGCGGGATCAATAAACCACGTGTTGCTTTGATTTCTAATGGTGCCGAAGAATCTAAAGGTTCGCCAACTGTCAAAGAAGCGCATGAAATTTTGTCAGCTATGTCTGAAATCAACTTCATCGGAAATATTGAATCTCGTGATTTACTTTCAGGTGGGGCTGATGTTGTAGTAACCGATGGTTTCACGGGAAACGCCATTTTAAAAGCGATTGAAGGAACAGCGACTGTTCTCATGAAAGAAATAAAATCAGCCATCATGGCTGGTAGTGTCACCACTAAAATCGGTGGGGCTCTAATTAAAAAACCTTTGTCTGGACTTAAAGATTTGATGAGTACAGATGGAGCTGGTGGAGCTGCTTTTGTTGGTCTTAAAGCACCTGTTGTTAAAGCTCACGGAAATTCAAGTGAATTGGCGATTGCCTCTGCCTTGAAACAAATTCATAAAATGTTGGAATCAGATGTTTCTGGTAAATTAGTCGAACATTTTGAAAAAATGGACAAATAAAAAAACTCGGGAAACCGAGTTTTTTTACTGACAGAATTGAGCTGTCAGTATTTTTTTATCTACCATTTATACTTGGTACCGAAATAGTTAAAGATAATCATATCAACAACTAAAATTATCATCATAAAATTATAAGGAGACTCTTTTTTCAAAAAAATAGAATAAATAAACAAAATTACAAAGAGTGAAATAAAAATCCAAGCCCAAAAAACTTTTTTCTGATAAAACTTTTCGGGTAATGGTTTTCTCGATTCATTTTTGTCCTTAATGAAAAAAACTAAAACTAGTCCAATTATTAAAGCAGTAAAACTAGCATTTTGTATTGAATGACTGGGGATGAATTGCAAAATTAGACCAATTATTAAAAAAATACTGCTCAACAACCAAAATGCATATTCTTTTTTTCATATTTTTCTCCTTATTTTACTGACAGCTTTCTTCAGTAAAATAAAATATCTAAAAATTACTTACAAACGTTTAACAGTATTGACATCTGCTCCTTTTGACTTTTCTTGGTGTTCTTTGAGCCATTTTTCACGTTCATCATCATCTAATTTAACGACAAAATAAATCATAACAAGTAGTATCAAGATTCCTAAACCTAAAATTAGGACGGATAAAGTAAAGCTTGTCAGTAAAACCAATGAAAAGAGAACCGAACCAATTCCAATCAAAAGGAATTTTTTCTTAATGTTAGCAAGTCCAGTTGATAAATATTGAACAAAACTCATAAAGACAGTCAGGCCACTCAGAAAAACATAATTTCCACTCAAAAAGAGAGCTATTCCACAAACTGTCGTCAAAATAATTGCCCAAGTGGGGGTTCCAAAGCGATTATTTTTAGAAACAAACATAGGCACATCTTCATGAGCCTGAGCCAAACTGGCTAAAATTGTTGGTGTATTAAAAGTGGTCGCAACAATAACACCAAAAATTGAAAAACATATTCCGACAACAAAGAGCGGAATTCCAATGCTACCCACGATTTTACTAAAAGCTGTTGCCGCAGGTACAAGTGTTTTAGTCAGTTCTGGCCCCAATGCCCCAATGGTAATGGTTTGAATAATCAGATAAACAGCCAAACAGGTTAACATGACAAGGGACATCATTTTTGGTAAATTTTTTGCTGGATTTTTCATTTTTTCAGCATTCACCGGTAGAAATGAAAAGCCGGTGAAGAAAAAGAATACAGTACCGTAAGCTGACAGAAATCCTTTAAAGCCACCTAAATTTGCTGACGAAGCTGTCAGTAAATTTGGACTTGAAAAATTAAGACCACGTACCAACCATAGACAAGTAAAAATAAAAACAAGAACTAAGACAATTTTCACAAAAGAAGTCAGATTGTCTAAACCAGCAATAATTGAACTCCCAAAATAGGAGATAATTCCTAAGGCTAAAATAATAATGATACCAATTAACCGACTATTAAGATTTGGAAGAATCATTTTCATTGCTGTCAGTAAAGCCGAAACCTCTGTAGCTAGTGTCACTGTACCTAGCAACCATGTCACCATTCCCACAATAAAGCCTGGAAAACGCCCAAAAGTTTCTTTGGCATAAACAAAAGCTCCACCATTTTTTGAATAAATCTTACTCATGTTGGCATAAGCAAAAGCAATCACAAAAATCGATAAACCAGCACATAAAATAGCCAGCAAACTCCAAATTCCTGCATCTTCATAAATTTTGCCAGAAAGTAAGAAAATTCCTGAACCAATAATGGAATTCACACCCAACAGAAAAATGGCTGCCGGTGATAATAATTTATTTTCTTTCATTGAGACCCCACTTATTTTAATTAAGTTAAGACTTTATTAAATTTATTGTTAGTTAAATTATATCAGAAAGGCCTCATTTTTCGTCATTATTTCACCAGTTTATGCAAAAAAACTAAGCTATTCATCAATAACTTAGTTTTTATTTTATTCTATAAAATAGACTAGCCTAAAGTCGCTTCAAGTTCAATATCGACTCCTGACAGAGCCTTAGATACTGGACAGCTTTCCTTTACTACTTTGGCAATTTCTTGAAAATCAGCTTCAGAAAGTTCTGGTACCACTGAACGATTAGTCAATTTAATTTTTGTAATCGCTGGACCATCTGCTGTTGCTTCAAAAGTAACATCTGCCGTTGTGTCAATAGAAGTTGCTACTAAGCCTTTTTGTCCTAAAACCATTGAGAATGCCATACTAAAACAGGCTGCATGAGCAGCTCCCAAAAGTTCTTCTGGTGTGGTAATATGAGCTTGACTTTCTGAACGTGCTTTGAAATTATAGGGAGTTTCTGTAAAAATTTGAGAACTTTCAGCAGAAATTGTGCCAAAACCGTTTTCTAAAGTGTCCTCCCAATGTGCTGATGCAGTAGAGATATTTTTCATTTTTTTCCTCCTTAATAGAACTGTGCAATTGCTTTATGAATTGAATACTTAAGTTGTATTTGTAATTCTCTCTTGTAATTTGAGTATATCTTTTTGCAATTATGAATTCAAGCAAATTGATTTTCTACTTTTTAAAGTTTGACAGTTCATTACAAAAAGTGTAAAATTTAAAACAACAAGAAAGTAACTTTGATTTTGAAATCTTTAGGAAGTTGGTGGTTGTGCAAACCAACGTTTTCAGCAAAGTGAATGGGCTTGTGATTAACTAATAAATTTGATTTAAAAAAATAAAGAATCACGGTCGCTTCCGTTACAGAGCAACTTGTTTTTTGACAAGTTCTAAGAAAATCATTTGATTTTAAATTTACGGTGGCACCGCGCTCAAAGCGCCCGTAGGACTTTTTATAGTTCTATGGGTGCTTTTTTTATTATTTATTTAGTGTAAATCAGTTTACACTCTTCAATAATCAATCTAATCCAAACACACATAAGGAGAACAAAATGACAAAACCAACTATTTTAACTGGAGACCGTCCAACAGGAAAACTTCACATCGGCCACTATGTAGGCTCTTTGCAAAATCGTGTCAAAATGCAAAATGAAGATAAATACAATATGTTTGTCTTTTTAGCTGACCAACAAGCTTTAACTGACCATGCAAAAGAACCTGAACTCATTCGTCAATCTGTCGGTGATGTTGCCCTTGACTACTTAGCAGCAGGACTTGACCCTGAAAAATCAACCATTTTCATTCAAAGTCAAATTCCTGAACTGGCTGAACTTTCAATGTATTATATGAATTTAGTTTCACTTGCCCGCCTTGAACGCAATCCTACTGTAAAAACAGAGATTGCACAAAAAGCTTTTGGTGAATCAATCCCTGCTGGCTTTTTAGTGTATCCAGTTTCTCAAGCTGCTGATATTACTGCTTTTAAAGCCACTCATGTTCCAGTCGGAAATGATCAAAAACCAATGATTGAACAAACACGAGAAATTGTTCGCTCATTTAATAATGCTTATCACACAGATGTTTTAGTTGAACCAGAAGGAATTTACCCTGAAAATGAAGCTGCTGGTCGTTTACCTGGACTTGACGGAAATGCCAAAATGTCTAAATCTCTTGGAAACGGAATTTTCCTTGCTGATGACATGGATACACTCAAGAAAAAAGTGATGTCAATGTATACTGACCCTGACCATATCAAAGTTGAAGATCCTGGTAAAATTGAAGGAAACATGGTTTTCCATTATCTTGACGTTTTTGGTAAAGCTGAAGATGCAGAGCAAATTGCTGAAATGAAAGCCCAATATCAAGCGGGTGGTCTTGGTGATGTGAAAACAAAACGTTTCCTTCTTGATGTTCTTGACCGCGAACTTTCACCAATCCGTGAACGTCGTATTGAGTTTGCACAAAATATGGACTACGTTTACGATATGCTTAAAGCAGGCTCACTTAAGGCCCAAGCTGTAGCCAGTCAAACTCTTGATGAAGTTAAGTCTGCTATGGGAATCAACTATTTCAAATAATTCATTTTCAAATTTTACTTCCTTAGCCTTACTAATCTTGAGGATTTGCCAGTTTACACTATTCGGTTTTAGTTGACACTGGTGTAAACTCAAGTCATTTATTTTGGAGATTTAACTTGATTGATTTAAAGAAAATTAAAAGATTTGCTCAAGAAATTCATGATAAAAATAATGATGGACATGGCTTTGACCATATTGAACGGGTTGTTGCTCTTGCTCAAAAAATTTTACTGACAGAGCCGTCAGCAAATCAAGAACTTGTTCTAGCAACTTGTTATTTACATGATACTTATGATGAAAAATTAACAGAGGATGTTCCTAAACAAAAAGCAAAAGTTGCGCAATTTTTAAATGAGCTTAAAATTGATAAAAAGCTCATTGATGAACTTTTTATGATTATTGACAACATGAGTTTTTCAAGTAATTTAATCGAGAGAAAAACACTCTCTTTGAATGGACAAATTGTGCAAGATGCTGACCGCCTTGATGCAATGGGAGCTTGGGGAATTGTAAGGACACTTGAATATGGTTGGGCAAAAAATCGAGTCTTTTATGACCCAAATCTGCCACCTTTAGATTACAATTCTAAAGAAGACTATCATAGTCAAAAAAATAACTCCACACTCAATCATTTTTATGAAAAATTATTTTTGTTAAAAGATTTATTAAATACAACCGAAGGAAAAAGACTAGGCGAAAAGCGTGATAAAATAATGCACCTTTTTGTCAGCCAAATCGAAGAAGAATACAAGGAAACTCTTCTTTAATTTTTACTGACAGACCCTACCAGCACTTTTTTATGGCCTTGTCAGTAAAAATTATGCTCAAATCGAAAGGAAGTGACTCATGTCTGGCTTCACAAAAATAGTTTTTAAACTTCATAATTTTCTTGACAGAAATAAAATCAAAAACAATTTGAAATTCAAGCCAAGCCTCACTTCTAAAACATTGGTTTTTGCTCATCGTGGTTCTAAATCCAACTGTCCAGAAAATACATTGGCCGCTTTTCATGAAGCTGTTCGTGTCCACGCTGACGGAATTGAGCTTGATGTCCACTTATCACTCGATAATGAATTAATTGTTATTCACGATGAGAAAATTGACCGGACAACAAATGGTAAAGGTCTTGTCAAAAATATGAATGCTATAGATTTAAAGAAATTTGATGCTGGTTCTTGGTTCAATTCAAAATTTACTGACGAAAAAATTCCAACTTTGTCAGAGGTTTTAAAATTACTGACAGACCTATCATTTACTGGTTATTTAAATATCGAAATTAAAACTGATAAATTTGACTATCCCGGAATTGAAAAAAAGCTCTCAGACTTAATGACAGAAACTAAATGGCCCTTTAGCTATATTTATAGTTCGTTTAATTTCGATTCATTAAAAAAAATACACACTTTTGATTCAAAGGCTGAGGTTAATTATCTGACGAAAAATCTTTTGACCCTAAAAAGTCATTATAAAGGCAGCTCAACAGATTTTATTTCCGGAATTCATCCCCGAAGAACCTACGCCTTCAAGCACCCACTTCTTCTCAAAAGTTCAAAAAGACCTCTTCGTCTCTGGACAGTTAATCAAGAAACAGAAATGCGACAAGCTTTTCAACAACATGTCGCTGGAATCATCACCGATTTTCCGGAACGTGCCCTCGAAATTCGTCGAGAAATCCAAGACCAGTCAAAATAGACTGGTCTTTTTTTCATCTGTCACAAATGATATCTATTTCACAATATTTTGAGGTGAAAATCACATAGTACAGTAATTGTAAGCGTAAAGCATTTCTCTTTACATTTTGTTTCACAAAGGGTATAATTAAATCGTGCGTGTTATTTTGTCAAACTTATTTGACAAAATAAGCACAAGGATTTGGAAGGGATGCATAAACATGCAATATATTAACTATCTAGGTCAAGACGCTTACACAAATATCGCGATGGACAGCTGGCTGCTTTATCACCTAAAACCAACTGAGCCTGTTTTTGCTTTATGGCAAAATAAACGTGCAGTTATTGTGGGGCGCAACCAAAACACTTTTGCTGAAGTGAATCAAGACTACATTGACAGTCATGATGTTCAAGTTGTTCGTCGAGTATCTGGCGGTGGTGCAGTTTATCATGATGAAGGAAACATCTGTTTCACATTTTTTGTTCCTGTCGAAAATTCTGGCTCTGTCAACTTTAAAAAATTTGTTCAACCGATGTATGAAGCACTCCATGCTGTTGGAATCAAAGCTGAAATCACTGGACGCAATGACCTTGAAGTTGAGGGTAAAAAGATTTCGGGAAATGCCCAACGCTATGCTGGAGGTTATTTGATGCATCACGGAACCCTCCTTTGGGACACTGATGTTGAAGCAATGATTCGTTCTCTCAATGTTTCTGATGAAAAATTTGTCAGTAAAGCGGCTAAATCAGTTCGCGCTCGTGTGGGAAATATCAAAGATTTTGCCCCTGAGGACTTAACCTTAGATAGTTTTATTGGCGCATTAAAATACTATCTCACAGACGAAGGAAAAGATGGTGAATTAGTTTTAACTGATGACCAACTTAGCTCAATCAAAAAAATACGAGATGAGCAATTTGCGACTTGGGATTGGAATTATGGCGAATCACCAAAATTCTCCTTCCAAAATCACGCTAAATTTACCGGCGGAGCCATTGATATTCAAGTCAATGTCGAAAATGGTAAAATCACTGAAATTAATTTCCAAGGAGATTTCTTAGGCGTTCGAGATTGGCGAGATATCAAAGAGCAATTTATTGGTCTAGAATTTGAACCTTCAGCAATTCTTGAAGTCCTTGAAACAAATAAAGAAGGACAATATTTTGGAACAATTCAAAATACTGAACTTTCTGAAATGTTCAAAGCTGACTACCGAACAGACTAAGTTATTTCACAAGCATAACCTTAGGAAATTTCTCCAAAAAATGATAAATTTCTAATTATAGACACATAAAATAGAAAGGGAATCTATTATGTCAAATTCAGAACAAATCTTAGATTTCAAAGCGCAGCTAGAACTGCAAGACACTACATTTCCAATGCTTCAAATTCTTAACGAAGAAGGGAAAATTGTTGACGAAGAGGGTCTTAAACGTGCAGGACTTTCTGATGAAAAACTCGTTGAACTCTTTAAAAGTATGCTTTTTGCACGTCAAGTTGACATTCGTTCAATGAAATTAGCTAAACAAGGACGTATGGGATTCTTTGGACCTCACGCTGGTCAAGAAGCTTCTCAAATGGCCTCATCATTCGCTTTCACTGACGAAGACTGGCTCTTCCCAGGTTACCGTGACTTGCCACAAATTTACGCAAAAGGTTGGCCAATTTGGAAAGGTCTTCTTTGGTCTCGTGGACATCAACTTGGTAATGAGTACACTACCGATGATGGTAAACCTGTAAACTCATGGTTCCCACAAATTATCATTGGTGCTCAATACGTTGAAGCCGCTGGTGTCGCACTCGGACTCAAAAAACGTAAAAAAGATGCTGTAGCTTTCGTTTACACAGGTGATGGTGGTTCTTCACAAGGTGATACTTATGAAGGAATTAACTTTGCTGGAGCTTATAAAGCCCCACTTGTTGCCTTTATCCAAAATAATGGCTATGCAATTTCGACGCCTCGTAGTCTCCAAAGTGCTGCTCCTCATTTAGCTGCTAAAGGTTGGGCCGCAGGTGCTCCTTCGATCGTAGTTGATGGAATGGACGCGATTGCTATGTATCTTGCTTCCAAAGAAGCTCGTGCTTGGGCAGTAGCTGGAAATGGTCCAGTTGTTATTGAAGCAATTACAAACCGTTTAGAACCACACTCAACAGCTGGTGATGACCCACTTCGCTATCGTACTAAAGAAGACATTGAAGCTTGGTGGAAAAAAGAACCTCTCGTTCGTATGCGTAATTTCCTGACTGAAAAAGGACTTTGGGATACAGAGAAAGAGGAAGCTTATATTGCTGAACTTGATGCAGGTATTGATGCCGACATTAAGAAAGCCAATAATGTTGAAAAACAAAAAATTTCTAGCTTCATTAAAAATACACTTGAAGTGCCAAGCCAAGCAATGGCAGAACAAATTGCAAAATTTGAAAGCGAGGGCAAATAAGAATGGCAGTAAAAACTTATATTGCAGCAATTACAGAAGCGCTTGATTTGGCGCTTGAAAAAGATAAAGATGCACTCATTTTTGGTGAAGACGTTGGACAAAATGGTGGGGTTTTCCGTGCTACTGATGGTCTGCAAGCAAAATATGGAGAAGAACGTGTTTTCAATACTCCACTTGCTGAATCAGGAATTGGTGGAATGGCAATTGGTCTTGCAACACAAGGTTTCCACCCAATTATGGAAATTCAATTCGGAACCTTTATCTTTGAAGTTTTCGACTCAATTGCTGGACAAATGAGCCGGACACGTTACCGTTTTAATAACACACGTTCAAATAATATTGTCGTGCGTACACCTTATGGAATCGGAACTAAAACGCCTGAAATGCACGCGGATTCAATTGAAGGGCTATTTTCACAAATCCCCGGAATTCGTGTTGTAATGCCTTCAAATCCAGCTGATGCTAAAGGATTATTGCTGGCTTCAATTGAAAATAACGACCCTGTTATTTTCCTTGAAAACCTTCACCTTTATCGCTCACTTAAAGGTGAAGTTCCTGAAGGTTATTACACTACACCACTTGATACTGCTGCAGTCGCTAAAGAAGGCTCTGATGTTTCAATCATTGCTTATGGTGGAACAGTTCCACTTGCTCTTAAAGCTGCTGAACAACTCGAAAAAGATGGAATTAAAGCTGAAGTCCTTGACCTCAGAACAGTTGCTCCTCTTGATATTGCGTCAATTGGTAAAACAGTTGAAAAAACTGGGCGTGTGGTCGTTGTTCAAGAAGCTCAACGTACAGCCGGTATCGCAGCGAATGTCATGGCCGAAATTTCAGAACGTTTTGTTTTGAACCTTAAAGCGCCAATTGGACGTGTTAGTGGTCCTGACTCAATTTTCCCATTTGCACAAGCAGAAAATGACTGGGCAGTTAAAGCTGAAGATATTGTGAATAAAGTTAAAGAGGTGGTTGACTATGACTGAGATTTTTAAAATGCCTGATATTGGCGAAGGAATGCACGAAGGAGACATTGCCAACTGGTTAGTTAAAGTTGGAGATGTTGTTAAAGAAGATGACCCAATTGCTGAAGTACAAAATGATAAACTTATGCAAGAAATTCTCTCTCCTTATTCTGGTACCGTAACAAAACTTTTCGTTGAAGCTGGAACAACCGTAGAAGTTGATTCTCCTTTGGTTGAGTTTGATGGTGACGGTTCAGGCTCTTCTGCAGCTGCTCCTGCTCCTCAAGAAACAGCTGGTTCTGATACTGCTACAACTGATGCACCTTCTGGAGAAGCTCAAATCTTCACGATGCCTGATATTGGTGAAGGAATGCATGAAGGAGATATCGCCAACTGGTTAGTTAAAGTTGGAGATGAAATTAAAGAAGATGATCCTGTTGCAGAGGTTCAAAATGATAAACTCATGCAAGAAATTCTTTCTCCATATTCTGGAAAAGTCACTAAACTTTTCGTTGAAGCTGGAACAACTGTAGAAGTTGGGGCTCCTTTAATTGAGTACAATGGAAATGGGGCTGCTCCAGCAGCTGCTAGTCCTGCTCCAGTCGCAGAAGCACCTAAAGCAGCTACTCCTGCTACTAGTACTGCAAGTCCTGCAAATGCTCCATTGACTAAAACAACTTCTACTGGTCACATTCTTGCGATGCCTTCTGTTCGTCATTATGCACGCAAGGCTGGTATTGATTTAAGTCAAGTTCCTGCAACTGGTCGTCACGGTCACACAACGTTGGCCGATGTTAAAGCTTTTGAATCTGGCAATGTCGCTCCTATCGCTCAAACAGCACCAGAAGCTGCTCCAGCACCTAAGGCTGATAAACCAGCTGCTCCTGTTGCTGAAAAAGCGCCAAGCGTTAAAGCAGGGTCTGGTGATCGACGCGAAGCAATGAATCCAACTCGTAAAGTTGTTTCTAAAGTCATGACTGCTCAACATACACACATTCCACCAGTAACAAACTTTGACCAAGTTGAAGTTTCTAAACTCGTGAAACATCGTGCTGTCTTTAAAGAAATTGCTGCAAAACAAGATATTAAATTAACTTATCTTGCTTATGTTGCTAAAGCGTTGGCTACTACTGCTCATAAATTCCCAGATATCAATGCTTCTGTTGACTATGAAAAACAAGAAATTGTTTATCATGAACATGTCAACCTTGGAATCGCTGTAAATGCTCCAACTGGTTTGTACGTTCCAGTGATTCATGAAGCTGAAACTAAATCAATTCTTGAGATTGCTAAAGAAATCGCTGAATTAGCCACTGCTACACGAGAAGGAACACTTAAACCTCAACAAATGCAAGGTTCAACAATTACAATTTCAAATATTGGATCTGCTCGTGGTTCTTGGTTTACACCAATCATTAATGGTTCTGATGTCGTAATTTTAGGACTGGGTTCAATCGTTAAAGAACCAATTGTTAATGGTGAAGGCGAAATTGTTGTGGGACAAAACATGAAATTGTCTATGACTTATGACCACCGTTTGATTGATGGGATGTTGGGTCAAACATCACTTAACTACTTGAAATCTCTATTGGCTGACCCTGAGTTCATGCTTATGGAAATCTAATAGACTGTAATAAATGGTGCTAAAGCATCTATTAATTACAGGCGAGTCTCCTAGAGGATACTCGCTAATTGTCTTATTAGTAAAGGAACGAAAAAATATTGTTTTCGTTTCTTTCTGTCATAGATTTAAAAAACTAGTTTACAGTATTGTAAATTCAAGTTGACACTAATGTTTACAAGAAAGAGGATATATTATGGTTGTTGGTGCACAAGCAACAGAAGTTGATTTGGTTGTTATTGGTTCAGGCCCTGGTGGTTATGTTGCAGCCATCCGTGCGGCTGAACTTGGTAAAAAAGTTACAATTATTGAAAAAGATAATGTTGGTGGGGTTTGTTTAAATATTGGTTGTATCCCATCAAAAGCATTGATTAATATTGGTCATCATTACCAAGAATCTTTGGAGGAAGAAAAAGGAGAAAATCCTTTTGGTCTTTCTGTCGGAAATGTTAAATTAAACTGGGAATCTGCCCAAAAATGGAAACAAGATAAAGTTGTCAACCAGTTGACAGGTGGCGTTAAAATGCTACTTAAAAAACACAAAATTGACGTGATTCAAGGAACTGCAGAATTTATTGATAACAATACAATCAATGTTGAACAAGAAGATGGTTTCCAACTTTTGCAATTTAATGATGTGATTATCTCAACTGGTTCACGTCCTATCGAAATTCCTTCTTTCCCATTTGGTGGTCGCATTATTGACTCTACTGGTGCTTTGTCACTTCCAGAAGTTCCTAAACATTTGATTATTGTTGGGGGAGGAGTTATTGGTTCTGAACTTGGTGGAGCTTACCGTATGCTTGGTTCTAAGATTACAATCGTTGAAGGTTTGGACCACATTTTAAACGGGTTTGATAAAGAAATGTCTGATATCATTGCTAATCGCGTTAAATCTGCTGGTTCTGAAATCTTTACTTCAGCAATGGCTAAATCAGCTACTCAAACTGATAAAGATGTAACTTTGACTTTTGAGGTTGACGGAAAAGAACAAACAGTGACTGGTGATTACTTACTCGTTTCTGTTGGACGTCGTCCAAATACTGATTTAATCGGCTTGAACAACACTGATGTTAAATTGACTGACCGTGGTTTGATTGAAGTTGACGATTCTTATGCAACTAATGTTCCCCACATTTATGCAATCGGTGATGTGGTTCCTGGTCCAATGCTCGCTCACAAAGCTTCTTTCCAAGCTAAAGTTGCTGCTGCTGCGATTGCTGGAGCTGAGGACGACGTGGACTTACACGTTGCTTTGCCTGCTGTAGCTTATACAACAACTGAATTGGCAACAGTTGGAGAAACGCCTGAATCAGTTAAAGACCGTAAAGATGTTAAAATTTCTAAATTCCCATTTGCTGCAAATGGCCGTGCCATTTCAATGAATGATACCACTGGTTTCTTACGTTTGATTACTGAAACTAAAGAAGGGGCCTTAATCGGTGCTCAAATCGTTGGCCCTGGTGCATCTGACTTGATTTCTGGTTTGTCACTAGCGATTGAAAATGGATTGACTTCTAAAGACATTTCATTGACTATCCAACCTCACCCAACACTTGGTGAAGCGATTATGGATACAGCTGAATTGGCTGATGGCTTACCAATTCACGTTTAATAAAATTAAAAATCACTGACAGATTTGTCAGTGATTTTTTCTATGGATAAATTTACTAACGGAAATCTGTCAGTAAATTTTTGTGAGTGTGATATCAGATTTACCAAGTTAAAAACGTGAAACTTGTTGCTTTGAAGTAATAAGATTTGGTGAATTCTCATAATCTCCTGCAACTTTGGCTAATGACAAATTTTTCATTTCGCGAATTTCACGAAAAACTCTTCCCCATGATTTTGAGTCCATAAATTTTCCTCATTTTTTACTGACAGAAATATTTAGAGGTTTCTGTCAGTAATTTTAAGTTTTCCACTGTGGATAAATTTACTGACAGAACTTCTAGCGACTTATCCACAGATTTATTTCATAATATCTGCCCACCCAGACATTCCATCCAAGAATTTTTTGGATTTGAGATGAATTCCGACATATTCATCATAAAGCCCATCAATAAATTGACGAATTTTTAGTTTCATATCTGCTTTTATCGAGATTTTTTTGAGTTCATCTAAAGATATTTCTTGAAAAAGATTGACCAAATAAATCACATTTGGGTCAAGATGACTCCGTCGTAAATCTTCATCAAAATGTTGGGGACAAAGGCAGCCACTAAATTTATAAGAAAAATCAAAGGGGCCAACGGTTTTATGACAAAATGCACATTCTGAGAAGTTCAATGAAACCCCAAAACGATGAAGAACTTGTAATTCAAAAATGTTAGTCACGACTTCCATATCAAATCCTTGATCTAAAAGCTCTAAACTTCGCTTTAGAAATCCATAAAGCCCTGGGTCGTATTGATTATCAGAAATGGCCGCATCAGCCAAACTTATGATATAAGAAGCATGAGCATTGATGAAAATATCTGAACTAATATTTTTATAAACGACCACTTCACTGACATCCTCGATAAAAGAAAATCCCCCGTCATTAATCGTTGCCGTCAATTTTCCATCAGTAAAAGCTTGTAAGGAACTAGCATAAGGGGATTTTCCAAAATTTTTGACAAAAAACATCCGTTTACCAAAAGACTCTGTAAAAATCTTAACCAATTTATCTTTTTCTTTGTAATTACGACTGTAAAGCACTAGACCTTGAGTTTCGGCATCACGCATGATTTTCTCCTTTCGATATTTTATTTCATTATATCAAAAAAATCACTGACAACTCTTCTAACTGTTATCAATGATTTTTAATTTTACTGACCGATTCCTCAGCCACGTTTTTTAGTCACATAATCCGTCAATCTTGCCATTGCTTGCTCAATCATATCCATTGAAGCCGCATAAGATAAGCGGACAAATCCTTCACCGTACTGACCAAAAGCGATACCAGGAATAATGGCAACTGCATTTTCTTTTGCAAAATCCACAGCAAATTTGAATGAATCTTGTTCTAAATCAGCTGGAATTTTTGCAAAAATGTAGAAAGCTCCATCTGGTTCAATAATTTTGAAACCAAGGTCTGACATCTTTTCAATAATATAATCACGACGTTTAAGATATTCTTTTTTCATCGGAAGAGCATCATCAGCACCATTTTTCAAAGCTTCAATCGCTGCAAACTGTGACTGAGTTGAAGCCGAAGTCACCAAATATTGGTGAGTCTTAATAATCTGTGCCACTAATTCACGCGCTGCAAAGATTAATCCAATCCGCCAACCAGTCATCGCATGCGATTTTGATAAACCATTAAGTACGATTGTTTGCTCAGGTGCATATTCAGCAATTGACACATGCGGTTGGTCAGTATAATTTAGTTCAGAATAAACTTCATCAGCAATCACAAATACTTCATGCTTTTTCAAAACTTCAGCTAAAGCCTTAATTTGCCCCCGATTATAAGTTACCCCTGTAGGATTTGCTGGATAATTCAAAATAACAGCCTTAACTTTTCCCTCACGCTCGACAATCGCTTGTTCAAGCATCTCAGGCGTGAGAACAAAATCATTAGCTCTTGTATCAATTTCAACCAAAGAACCGCCAGCAAGCGTAATTAATGGCTCATAACCAGGATATGCAGGCGCAGGAATCAAAACTTCATCACCAGCAACTAAAATTGATAACAAAACACTAGAAATGGCTTCCGTTACTCCAACAGTAACTAAAATTTCATCTTCTGCTGCATAAGATAAACCATATTTTTTATTTATAAATTCACTAGCTGCCTGACGTAGTTCTAGTAAACCAGCCATTCCAGTATAATGACTTTGATTATTTTCAATCGCCGCAATCCCCGCTTCTTTAACATGCTCAGGCGTATAAAAATCAGGTTCTCCCAAAGTCAACTTTATAATATCAGGAATAGATGAAACTTGTTGGTCAAACTGACGAATCAATGAAATTTCAATTTTATCTAAATTAGGGTTAAATTTTTTTAATAAATCCATAAAACATCCTCTACTTACCATCCTGTTCTACTGACAGAAATCTTTTGACAATATTATACACTATTTTCAGACTATTTACTTTACTGACAGATTTCTGTCAGTAAAAAAAGCACTCTAAACTTTTAAAAATTTAGAGTGCTTTTACTATTTATGGCTCGGCAGGGGCTCGAACCCTGGACCCATAGATTAAGAGTCTACTGCTCTACCAACT
Organism: Lactococcus sp. KTH0-1S; assembly: GCF_052544945.1. NCBI lineage: Bacteria > Bacillati > Bacillota > Bacilli > Lactobacillales > Streptococcaceae > Lactococcus > Lactococcus sp. KTH0-1S. The sequence continues at coordinate 38,060 of NZ_CP195165.1, read as the reverse complement.
GAGCTACCGGGCCAACTTATAAAAAGTTGAATATTTTGTGACCACTTCTAGAATTCTAAAATTCTGTGGTAGTAATGATAAATTGCTTCGCAATTTTTCTATCCGCAACCTTGAAGCAGTGCTTCAAGCCAACTGAGCTACCAGGCCAACTTACTAGCTTATTATACCGATTTATAGACCAAAATGCAAGAATTTTTATTATTTAAGTCTTAAATATAGAGTTACTAACAAAGAGTTTTAAACTCAATTGTTACTTAGTTAAAGGCTTCTGAGTATTGAATTACTCCTGATTTTCCTTCTAAGCCACCGTCAGTTAATTCTTTAATCATGAAGTTCTCATCAGGAACTTCAAAAGGTGCTTTGATCTGATATTGACTTGCTGGTACATAACCGAACTTAGGATAATAAGTTTCATGTCCTAAAATACTAATAAACGGATAATCCAAAATTTTTGCTCTTTTTTCAAGTTCCAATAATACTGCTGCCCCAATTCCTTTACCTTGGTAAGTAGTTAAAACATCAAGGGGAGCTAAGACCAAACCTTTGAATTTTTGTGAGTCACTTACTATCTCTACCTCACTCAAAAGACCGTGACCAACGATTTTACCATCTTCAAAAGCAACAATTTCCAAATCTTTGATATAACCTTCTTCATTACGAATTTTATCAACAAGTTCAGCCTCATTACCATAACCATGCTCTGAATGACCAAAAGATTCACGAATAAGTTCAGCAACTTCTTTATAGTCTTCTAAATTTATTGTTTTAATTATCATTATCTTCCTCTCCTAATATAATCTCTATCATTATTTTAACAGTTATTCTTAAATTTTTCATTAGATATTAGTAAGAAATTTATTTTCTAGTTTTTTAATTACAAAAATTTGTCTAATCTTGATTTCATTTCGATTCCGATAATTATTTGATATGATTACTCATCTCTGTTATCATAGAATATTGTGATAAAAAATTAAAGGAATTATTATGATTAAACAATTTTTAGGTATTATTAACTCAGAATTCAAAGACTACAACCGACGAAAATTCTTACAAGATTTGATGGCGGGAATTACTGTAGCTGCCGTTGCCCTCCCGCTGGCCCTTGCCTTCGGTGTATCAAGTGGTACAACAGCCGCAGCCGGTCTTATAACAGCCATTGTTGCAGGTCTGATTATTAGCTCACTTTCTGGAGCTTTCTATCAAATTTCTGGTCCAACAGGAGCAATGGCGGCTATTTTAATTTCACTCATTGGTAAATACGGAATGAATGGAATATTTATTGCTACTTTTATGGCAGGAATTTTTCTATTACTCGCAGGTATTTTCCGTTTAGGAAATTTAATTTCACTTATTCCCTCACCAGTAATAACAGGTTTTACTTCTGGTATTGCCATCATCATTGCCAGTGGACAAATTAAAAACTTTTTCGGAATAGAACATTTTACAGGTTCTTTTTTTGATTTAATAAAATTTATCTCTGGCTTACACATTGATTATGCTTCAACAATTATTGGACTTTTAACAATCTTATTAATGATTTTCTATCCTAAATCATGGGGTAAAAAATTCCCAGCTTCATTGTTGGCCATTCTTCTGTCAACTTTAGCAGTCCTTGTCCTAAAACTAGATATTCCTTTAGTAGGAAAAATTCCAACCACCCTTATTCCCCAAGCTCATCTACGTTTGACTGAATTGAATCTTCAAGACATGAAAACTCTACTTATCCCAGCCATAAGCATCACCGTACTTGGAATGACCGAAAGTCTCCTTTGTGGTGCCTCAGCAGGTCGTGCAACCAATCACCCAATGGATAATAACCAAGAACTCGTTGCTCAAGGAATCGGAAATATTTTCATTCCCTTTTTCGGAGGAATTCCAGCAACAGCCGCAATTGCTCGAACAAGTGTAGCTATAAAAGCAGGTGCTCAAACTCGCTTAACTGGTATTATTCACGCCCTTATTCTTCTCCTGTCAATGTTTCTATTTGCACCATTTATGACTCATATTCCACTAAGTGCCCTTGCTGGTGTTCTTATCATGACCGCCGTAAGAATGAACGAGTGGGAAGCCATTCGTTTCTTATTCAAAAATAAATTAAAAAGTGGAATCATCGAATTTTTTGTAACGATGATTATCACTGTTATTTTCGATTTAAGTACTGCAATATTAGCAGGAATCATTGTTGGTTTCTTACTCTTTATCGTAAAAATTTCCCAAATTGAGATTAATAGTTCACAAATTGAACCCGAACGAATCAGTCAAAATCATCACGAAGTATTTACTGATTGGACAGTTATTTATATTTCTGGCCCGCTCTTCTTTTTAAATAGTAGCAAGTTAAAACAGGCAATTGATGAACTTCCAGCAAATACTAATGTTGTTCTTTCTCTAAGAGGTGTACCGATGATTGACGTCACTTCTATAAAACTATTGATTGATATTTACAGTATTTTTCATAAGGAAGAACGCCAAATTGTCTTCGCCTCAATGAATCCTAAATTAAAAGAATCATTTAAGAGAACTGGACTTATTAGCATGGTTGGTGAAGAAGCCATTTACGCAAGTGTCAATGAATTCCTTTTAGATTTAGTTGATAAAAATAAATAAAAAAAATAGGCCAATGATTGGTCTATTTTTTATGTATAAACTCCTAAAAGAAATTTGAGAAAGAACTCAAATAGGTGAGCTTTTATCTAGAATATCCACCATTAATAAATGTAATATCTTCAGTATTATTGTAAGTACTATAAACCTATCAGCTTTTTACGTGGCTCAGTACCTGCACGTTATTTTAAGTTGTTAAATAAAATCAACTTTATTCAACAACTTTTTTTAAAGTAAAATTAACAAAATCTTGCCCTCGCAAGTGTACACAGTTCTTTTTTGTTTCTTTATAGCCCATTTTTTCAAAGAAGGGCTTAGCAGTAATAGATGAATTAACCATAAAGCTTGTATAATTCGAGCTTTTTTCTAAATCATTTAGAAGTTTTTGCCCTACTCCCTGCCTTTGATAGTCTGCACTGACATAAAATAAATCAATATATCCTTTATCATCAATGTTACCAAATCCTACTATCTGCTCATGATTAGAAATGACTCTGGCGTAGGTTTTGGCAAGATTATCATCAAATAACTTTGTGTCAACGTCAACCCAAGCTTTAATCTGTTCCAAAGTATAATCAGAAATATTTACTTCAAAAATAGTGTTTTTAAACAGATTAATAACTTCATTTAAATCTTTTGATTCATAATTTCTAATCAGCATAAATCTTTACTCCTTTTAGATTCATATCCTTTTAAAAACAAAAAACTCATAGGAGTTAAACTATGGGCTTTCAAAATCGAAAGATAGTTTGAAGTACATATCTAGGTACAAACAAAGTTAGACTGACCTTTTATTATTCGTGTAAGGCCTACACATTGAAGTATCTTTATTCTACAAAAATTATCCAACAAATAAATTAACAAAAATTGTTAACAAATGAATGCAAAAACAAATCTAATGTTATAAAGCAGTTCTATTTAAATATATAGTCCCATGCCTTAGATTTATTATTGATTTGCCTAATTTTTAATACACAAAAAACACTGATTGAATGCCGTATACTCTTCCGTGTATTGAACCCGCTAAAACGCCAGGTGGGTGTTCTCGCTTCGCATCAGCTTCCCCTACTTTCGTTCGAGGTATTACGCTACCGAATGTCTCATGAACCCCTATGCAATACAAATATAGTCGGTCAAAAAAATGAAAGAGCTCGCACATTCCAGTGCTTTTTCTATGATTCTATAATAACACTTTTTATCTTTTTTTTCAATAGAAAGCGGTTTAATTTTGAGTCATAAATTGTATTAATAAATAATCATCATCTCTACCAAATTTTATTTTTTATAGTGATTAATAACCTTTTCAATTTCCAAAATCAACTTTTGATTGCTTAGACCAGTCACTTCTTCAATGAGCATTGGGAGTTCTGTTATTTTTAGTTTTTCTTGGAGTTGAATGGCTTGAGCATCATTTTCATCATGGTAAGCAAAAATTTTTCCAACAATATCTAGATGATTTTGATAAGAAAGCTTACGATCGTTTAATTCTCTTATTGGACGAATAAAACGTTCATCATATCCTAATTTCCTGATAGGTGTTCTTGCCACGCGTGAGACTTCATCAATAATTTCTGGATTAGAAAAGCGAGAAATGATTAGTTCATGATATTTAATTAACTCATCTTGCTTAAAATATTGAGCCCATTTTGCTAAAAGTAAAGCGCGTGTTTCTTTTTGAACTGCTTTTAGGATATTCAAAATTTCTTCATCCTGTAAACCTTCTAATATTGTTTTATAACCTTTATATGCGCTAGAATAGGCAACTGCAGCATGTCCTGAGTTTACAGAAAAAAGTTTACGCTCAATAAAGGGTTCAAGGTCAGTTGTATAATGAACTCCTTCAAGTTTGATTTCTTTATTTTTTAAATGACTTGCATCTATTACCCACTCACTAAAAGGCTCTACCTCAACATAGAGAACATCTTTATGTTTTTGAGCAGGGACAATACGGTCAACTGCAGCATTAGGAAAACCAATAAATTTAGAAAGATAAAGTTTATCAGATTCCGACAGATAATCGGACACTTTTTCTTCCAAAAATTCAGAGCCCCCTATCATATTTTCACAGGCAATAATATCTAACGGGCTCTGAACCTTTTCTTCTTTACGTTTCTGAAGTCCTTTTGCAATAAGCTCAGCAATATAAGGCAAGACATTAGGACCAATCGCTGTTGTTAGAATATCAGCTTTTGCAATTGCTTCAATGACTGCCTCAGGATTCTCACTATTGTTAATACCAGAGACAGCTTTTACAGAAATTTTTTCATGTTCACTAGTTGCAATCCCAATTTCATAGGAATGTCGATTATTAAGTTCGTCAATTATAGACTTATTTGTGTCAATAAAGTGAATATCAAATCCATTTTTACTCAAAATTTCACCTATGAAGCCACGTCCAATATTTCCTGCACCAAAATGTACTGCTTTTTTCATCTTACTTACTGCTCCTTTATTTAGAAAGTAAAAGTTCAAATAGAATCCTCTAAAATCCCTCTATATAAGCAATTGTAAGCTTTTACATTGTGCTGGTAAATATAAAAAATGGCACTAAAATCTGTGCCATTTTTTAATTAATTTTCAAAGTATTTTGCAATTTCTTCGATTGTCTGAGCATCAGCAAGTTTTACAACATTGTCAACGTCCGCGCAAAAAATTGAAATCTTTTGAATCAGCTCAAGATGCTCCTCTTTAATGCCCGCAATTCCAAATAGCATTGTTGCTATCTTAGGATTTTCTACTGTTCCAAAATTTACACCACGAGGAACTTGAACAATGGCTACTCCTGTTTTTAAAACTTCTTTTTTTGATTCATCAGTTCCATGAGGAATTGCAATAAAGTTTCCCATATAGACTGACAATTCTCTATCTCGTTCAATCATCGCTGAGATATAGTTAGGTTTGACATAACCTCCATCAACCAACAAACTTCCACAATATTTTATGGCCTCTTCTTTATTTGAAAAGTTTTGATTAATTTTAATCAGACTTTTTTGAATTTCCATTTTAAAAACTACCTTTCTTGGTTTACTAGGTTTACAACTTATGTAAACCTAGTCATCATAATGTTTAACAGCTTCGATGAGTATCTCTCTTAGTAACTCACTTACAATTTCATAATTTCCGGAATCGTATATCCTAGTATAAAGCTTGTTTTCAATAATTGAACTTGAGATTTTACCTAATAAAAAGGAAACATACTCTGGAACTTCTGGAGGCGCTAATAACAATAGAACTCGTCCAATTTGAATAGCTTGATGATCCATTGCTACTCCTTCAATTGGCTGACTTAAGTCAAAGATTTTAAAAATTGGACTTGAGATTGATGAATGAACTGCGTGAAAGAGAGCAATTTTTGTTTCTGGAATTGCTAGATGTGTTTCTTTAAATCTTTCTTCCACCAAATGAACGAGTTCTCCACTATCTTCTGGGTTTACTCGCTGAATAATTTGTTTTACAGTATCATGTAATTCTGCCTTATTTTCAAGAGATAGGATTTCAAAAGATTTTAATATTTCATTGCCTATTGAAAATAAGTCATTGAGATTTAAAAAATTCTTTTCTTTTTCTGAATCAGAGGTAAGTGCTCGTGATTTTTGTTGAATCAACCTCAGCTGGTGACGAATATTTTCCAAATTCTTTTGATCTAGCAGTGGATTGATGTAGAGGTAATCTAACTCTTTCTCTGTTGTAAAAATGACGTCATATTTTTCCTGAGTGATATGGATTGAACTTTGAATAAGTTCTATCTTTTTTAAGAAGGGAAAATTCTTTCTTAAATTACTCATGATAAATTCGCAAGAAATTCTTCCACGACTGCTGACAAGTACGGCACTTAAAGGTAAAACTAGGTCACTGCGTTCAAGAGTCGCCACAAAGTGAAGACTTATAAAAGCAATTTCCATTTCTGAAAAATTCTTATCAAAGACCTCCCTTAATGATTCTTTGACTGTTTTATAAATTTCAGGATTATCTTTATTTATCTTTTTGATAAAATCATTTTCTTTTTTAGGAAAGAGGACTGGTAACATCTCTGATTCTTTGAGATGAGCATATAGTAAACCATATAAACGGTCATCTTTCCCAAATTCTATCTCCAGAATTGTTGAAACTTTATCAATGAGTTGCCGAATTTTATAAGAAAAATCGGTATCAAATTTTTCCATAAATAACAGCTCTCTTCCAAAGCCAAAATATAAAATATCATAAACTGTTGCAAGATAAGTGATTTCAGAAACAACAAATTTTGTTACTGACAACTCTGTCAGTAACTTATTGACAAAGTTTAAGGCTTGCTTACTTGGTCTGCCCAGAGTTTCACTACTGACAGAATCCCCCTCATCCAAACGCAGCAAAACAACTAAGCAAAAAAGTTGCATTAAAACTTTGACTTTGTCAGTCATTTTTTCAGGTAAATCTATACGTTTAAAAGCCTCATTTACTTGCTTAAATTTATTTAAATCTATTATTCTTAAAATTTTATTGTTAGAAAGTTGATTAAGAAGTAGTTCCTGAATGCTTGCTGAATTATAAATCACTGCCACAAATACTGGACGAATATTTTCTTCTGACCCTTTAAGTTTTAAGCCACGATCTCGGATTAGTACTAGTTCATTTTCAAACAGAGCTTGCTCAATTTGCTTCAAATCACTAGTTACTGTCGGTTGACTAATTCCAAAATAATCTGTTAGAGAAGCGATAGATGCTTTATTTTCAATTAATAAAAGCAACTCACCATACAAACGTTCACTTATTGAATAGTCTATTAATTCATGAGCTTGAGTAAGTTGATTGATATCCCCTTTCAAAAAATAGCCTTCATCAGTATTTTCCAAACTGATATTTTCTGGTAAAGACTTTTGTAAATTGTTCAAATCGCGATAAAGCGTTCTGCGACTTGTATCTGTAATTTCCATCATTTCTGCTATCGTAAGCTTTCCACGTTTCAAAAATGTCTGGATTAATTTTTGCTCACGACTTGTTAAAAACATAAAAATTCCTTTTTTAAAATTCTACTCATAACTAGACCGCCAATTAACAGCTAGCATTTTTATTTGTTCATCCGTTTCACCATATTGATGTATTCAGGAGTAGTAATTAATGACTCAACAAAAAGATGTTGAGCATTTGGAGCTTCGTTTTTTACACTTGTCGTAAATTCTTTTGTTGAAACAATCATGATATTTTTGGCATTAAATGCTCCTAAACCAATAAATTCAACATCAGAGATAGGAATTTTGACACCATGCATCTGGAATATTGCTTTTAATGTTTCTTTGCCCATTGTATTTGAACCAATATGTAAATCATCATGAGCAAAGACAACTTCATCAATTTGGTTCAAGTCTATCTCATTTTTACTGACAGGTTTGTCAGTAATTATTGTTTGATTTGTAGCACTGTCAGTAGTCAATAAATTACTGATAATTTCATCATAGCGAGGTGAATTAAGGAAATTAGCCACTGAGTATCTAATTGCTTCAGGAGCCATTGTCGCAGCTCTTGGAGCAAGTTCATCTTGTGTCACAACAATTGTGTCAGAACCTGCTTTTAAGTTAGCTATAGCGACATTAGTAACATCTTGTAGCAAACCTACTTTCTTAGCTTTATTTCTCAAAATAGAGGCTCCCATTGCTGATGAACCCATTCCTGCATCACAAGCAAAGATAATATGATTAATCGTAGAGAAATCGACTTGGTCAGTAATATTATTGCTGACAGAAACTTGTCCTTTACTGACAGCTTTATCTGCAGCTACACCTACTTTTGCATTCTCAAAAGCAGAATCATCAATCATTGATTTATCCCGTTTTAAAATAAAAGATGCAACTAAAAATGAAACAATTGCTGCCACAGCTATTCCTGACCAGACACATAAGACATTTACAAAACCACCCGCTGATTTAGCTGATGCCATCCCTGTGATTGCAATAATTGAACCAGGTGAAGCAGGAGCCGCAAGACCCGAACCTAGTAAATTATTTGTCAAGGTTCCTGATACACCACCGGCCATCACAGCAAAAAAGAGCGCAGGTTTCATCATGACATAAGGAAAATAGATTTCGTGTATACCACCGACAAATTGAATCAAAATCGCACCAGGTGCCGTCGCTTTAGCTGAACCCTTACCAAAAAGCATAAAAGCAATCAGAATTCCAAGTCCTGGTCCAGGATTCGCTTCTAATAAAAATAGAAGTGATTTTCCATTTTCAGAAACTTGCTGAATTCCCAATGGCGATAAAATCCCTTGATTGATTGCATTATTTAAAAATAATATTTTTGCTGGTTCAATAAAAAGATTAGCAAGGGGAATCAAATGATTAGCAATTAAAAAATCGACCCCATGTCCCATCACGTCGGTTAACCAAGCTACAAGTGGACCAACCACTTTTACAGCAAAAAGTGCAAGTCCAAATCCAACTAAACCAGCTGAGAAATTATTAATCAACATTTCTAGACCTGCTTTAATATGCGGTTGAACATAGTCATCAAATTTTTTTATTACCCAAGCACCAAAAGGACCCAAAATCATTGCCCCTAAAATCATAGGAACATTTCCTTTAGTATTTAGACCTCCTAGAGAAAGACTAGCTGTGGCAATAATTGAACCGAAAGTCGCAATTGCACCAACCACTCCTCCACGATGTTCATAAATATTTTTTCCACCAGTGTAACCAATCATTAGGGGAATAAGAAAAGCAAGCATCGGACTAACCATTGCTGCAAATGTTTTATTAGGGGTAAAACCATCAGGAATGAAGAACATCGTCAACACCCCCCAGGCAATCAAAATAGGAATATTTGGCATTACCATATTTGATAATGCGGTACCAAGTTTTTGCACTCGTACTTTTAAGTTTACAGTATCAGTCATTTCAGACTCCTTTACATAGTAACTAGTATAATTATATTGTAACCGCTACCAATAAAGCTGTAAATAAAAACCTTGACACAAAAAGGCGTGCCAAGATTTATTGATGATATTTATAAAATAAAAAAAGTCACCCTTAGGTGACTTAGTTACTGCGGATGTCAGACTCGAACTGACGACATCATGATTAACAGTCATGCGCTACTACCAACTGAGCTAATCCGCAATATAAACTTGGCATCGTCTTTATCTCCCAGGGGGCAACCCCCAAGTACTTCCAGCGCAAAAGGACTTGACTTCTGTGTTCGACATGGGAACAGGTATATCTCCTATGCAATAAATACCAAATATGGGAATTCCAGGATTCGAACCTGGGACCCCTGCGTTATCAACACAGTGCTCTAACCAACTGAGCTAAACTCCCAAAATATTAAGTTAAGCGGATGACGAGAATCGAACTCGCGTAGCCAGCTTGGAAGGCTGGGGTTCTACCATTAAACTACATCCGCTAAATAAGGAATGGCGCGAGACGGAATCGAACCGCCGACACATGGAGCTTCAATCCATTGCTCTACCAACTGAGCTACCGAGCCAAAATTGCGGGAATAGGATTTGAACCTATGACCTTCGGGTTATGAGCCCGACGAGCTACCTAGCTGCTCCATCCCGCGATAATTAAAAAGGAGGATGTGGGATTCGAACCCACGCACGCTTTTACACGCCTGACGGTTTTCAAGACCGTTCCCTTCAGCCGGACTTGGGTAATCCTCCAGATATAGTCCGTACGGGATTCGAACCCGTGTTACCGCCGTGAAAAGGCGGTGTCTTAACCCCTTGACCAACGGACCATATATTGTTGTGCTGTCTCAAACAGTACTTTTCTATTATACACTTTTATATTTTTTTGTCAAGAATAAACTGTGTTATCTTTTCAAAATAATATTTTAGATGAATAATAAGAAAGTCAGTCGTCTCAAACGACAACTATTTAATTATATCAAAATATTATTTTTTGTCAAGAATAAACTAGACCACTTATTCTAAAACATAAAAAAAAAGAAAAACAGCCTTATTCGGCTGTTTCATCTTCTGATTTTTCCTTATTTTCTTCTGGTTTAGAATCTGTTTTTTCATCACCATTATAGATATTAATGTTTGAAAAATCATCAACATTCGCATTTGCATCTTTGAGAGATTCTTCAAATGTTTTTGGTTCTGGTACTTCTGCTGCCGCTGCTTCATCAGGCATTTTTCCTGTTTTGAAGAGTGACATGATTTGTTTCGCATCAAGTGTTTCATATTTAAGCAGAGCTTCCGCAATTGCTTTATGTTGCTCACGGTGTGTTTCAATTGCTTCTTTAGCACGGTCATAAGCTTCACCGAGAATACGACGCACTTCATCATCAATCATAACAGCAGTTGCTTCTGAGTAAGTCTTAGTTTGACCATAGTCGCGACCAATAAATACTTGATGGTCTCCTTCATAAGATACCATACCAAGTTTCTTAGACATCCCATATTCAGTTACCATTGAACGAGCAATGTGTGTTGCTTTTTCGATATCATTTGATGCCCCTGGAGTAGCTACACCAAAGACAATTTCTTCACCAAGTCGTCCACCCATAAGGCTGGCAAGTTGGTCTTGAAGATGGAAATTAGTTGGTTGCATGATTTCTTCATCTGGAAGAGCAAGCATGTAACCACCGATGCGTCCACGTGGAACAACGGTAACTTTACGAACAGTAGATCCATTTTCAAGAACGAGTCCAACAATAGCGTGACCTGCTTCGTGGTAAGCCACGATCTCACGTTCGCGCATTGATTGAATACGATCTTTCTTAGCTGGACCAGCCATTGCACGGTCCATTCCTTCATCAATGTCAGCAGCATTGATTTCTTTTTTATTTTGACGTGCAGCAACAAGTGCAGCTTCATTCAAAACATTTTCCAAATCAGCTCCGACATAGCCTGGAGTTTGTGTAGCAACATTGTGCAAATCAACATCACTTGCTAAAGGTTTGTTTTTAGCATGAACTTTAAGAACGGCTTCACGACCTTTAACATCTGGAGCTCCGACCAAGACTTTACGGTCAAAACGACCTGGACGTAAAAGCGCTGGGTCAAGCACATCTGAACGGTTAGTTGCAGCAATAACGATTACTGAGTTGCCATCATCTTGGAAACCATCCATTTCAACGAGCAATTGGTTAAGGGTTTGTTCACGTTCATCGTTACCACCACCAAGACCTGCACCACGTTGACGACCAACAGCATCAATTTCATCAATAAAGATAATTGATGGTGCAGTTTTCTTAGCATTTTCAAATAAGTCACGGACACGTGAGGCACCGACACCGACAAACATTTCAACGAAATCAGAACCTGAGATACTATAGAAAGGAACTCCTGCTTCACCGGCAACAGCCTTAGCAAGCAATGTTTTACCTGTACCTGGAGGGCCTTCAAGAAGAACACCTGCTGGGATACGAGCTCCTAAATCATGATATTTTTTCGGATTTTTAAGGAAATCAACAACTTCTACAAGCTCTTGTTTTTCCTCTTCAGAACCGGCAACGTCAGCAAAACGAACTTTAGATGTTTTACCATCTTGTTGTTTAGCACGAGATTTACCGAAGGACATCGGATTTCCACCGCCGCCTCCGCCACGAGCGCCCATTCCGCCCATCATGAGCCAGAATATACCAACAAATAGAAGCATTGGAATGATGTATGAGAGAATTTGAACCCACATACCACTTGATGAAGCTTGAACAACACTAAGTTTTACATCATTACTTTTAGCTGCATTTTGGATATCCTTGACAACACTGTCAGTTGGAATAATATAAGCTTGGAAGTTTTTAACTTCACTACTAGAATTACCTAAAAGTGGGAAATTATTTGTTCCTTTTACTTTTACAGGTTCTTTATATTCACCTGTTACAGTAATTAAGCTATCAGAAGGTTGCATTGTGACGTTTTCAATCTTGTTACCGTCAAGTTTCGTCATCAATTGTGAATAGCTAATTTTATCCACGCTTGATTGATTACTACTGAAGAAGAAATTGAAACCGACAACAACAACAATAGCCAAGATTACCCACATCAAGATATTTTTTACAAAATTTCCTTGTTTTGGTTGTTTGTTGTTATTCATATTTTCCTTATCTTTTGTTTATTTATTATTAGAAAAGCCAAGAATTTACTTCTTAGTATCACTGGTAATAAAGGATACAGGCTAGTCAATAACAGCTATACCTAGTTATAGCATATTTCCTTTTGGAATGCTAATAGTAAGTATTGGTCAGAGATTTTTTCATACTTTAGTCTGAGAAAAATTTTAGATGACTAAAATCAACGAATTATTTGTTATAAACTTCTGGTTTTAAAACTCCGACATATGGAAGATTACGGTAGTTTTCTTCGTAGTCCAAACCAAATCCAACAACAAATTCATTAGGAATTGTAAAACCTGAATAATCTGGTTTAATTTCAACAATTCGTCCTTCTGGTTTATCAAGAAGTGTTACAATTTTGACATTTGCTCCACGATGTTCCAAAAGTTCTTTTAGATATTTTAAAGTACGACCAGTATCGATAATATCTTCAACAATTAAAATATCACGACCTTTTACTGCTGTATCAACATCTAGGATTAATTTTACTTCACCAGAAGATTTTGTTCCGCCGTGATAACTTGATACAGTCATAAAGTCAGTTTCTAAGTGACAATCAATATGTTTGATTAATTCAGCTAAGAAAGGAACTGAACCACGAAGAATTCCTAAGACTAATGGATTTTTTCCTTCGTATTCCTTTGTTAATATTTCTCCAAGTTCTTTGGATTTTTCTATAATTTCTTCTTCTGAAACTAATACTTTTTCAATGGCCTTATCAAGATTTTTTTCGAGCATCGTTGATTTCCTCTCCTATACTGGGTTTGACCCATAATATTCTTCTAATTTTATCATTTTTGAGCATTTTACTCAAATCAGAACACGCAAGACCGACAATGGCATAGAGTTTTTTATCAACGAAGATAAGTGGATTCTCTCGGGCCTTTAATGGAACTTTGTTATCAATAAAAAACTTGCGTAATTTTTTATGATGACCATTGATTAGAATTTGATCTCCGGGCTGGCGTTTACGAATTTCAATTTCTCCTTCAAGAGGCAAATAAACTTCCATGAATGATTCATCTTGTGGATTTTCACTTACAATTTCTACTGAATTCTCTCTTTCAAGTTGAATTTTTTCAAGATAAAAGAAATCTTTAGTCTTCACAAAATAAAATTCCTTATTCAATTTTGCGAAATATTGTTGAGGACGATTGATAATATGAAGTAATTCTGCAAATTTTTTCTTACTTACTTCTATTTCTGGATATTGAGCAAAAAATGCTTGTAAGATAAAATGTTGTAATTCTTTTGTTTGGGAGATGAATTTTTTAGATGATATTTTTTCATCAACAATTTCAAGTTCCGAAATTTTTTGATTAATTACTCCCAAAGCCATTTTAATTTCCGAGCTCAAATCACTGATTGATTGTGAAAATTGAGGATTTTCTTTTGTCAATTCTGGAATTAGTTGATTACGTATTCTATTTCTAAAATAATCTAGTCCTTGATTTGTTGAATCTTCATAATAGGTTGATGCATCAAGTTCTTCTTTTGTAAATTTCAATAAAGGTCTGATTAATTGACCACCTGCAAAAGGTTGACGGTCAGCAATGCCCTGCAGACTTCTCAAAGGACGTCCTGTAATTTGACGCATTAATACCGTTTCAACAAGGTCTCCTTGATGATGAGCTGTCAGCAAAATATTGTAATTTTCTCCTATCATTAGCTTTTCAAAAAACTGATAACGGAAATTACGTGCATTTTTTTCTGTAAACTCTCCTGTAAACTTGTCGACATAAATGGGTACTTTAAGTTTTGTTGCCATTTCTCGAAGAGCAATTTCTTCAAACTTCGACTCTTCTCGTAAGCCATGATTAATATGAGCCAGTCCCAGTTCAATACCGAGAACTTCTTTCAAATCATAGAGCCAGTTAAAAAGAGTCATTGAGTCTTTACCACCTGATAAAGCCAATAATATTTTTGAATCTTTATCAAAATAGTGTTCATCTTTGACTATTTTTAAAAATTTACGTTGAGCTGGTGTCATTTCATAACTCCATAAACATCTTGAGAAATTGCTTTTATTTCATCATCTGTTGCCCCATCAGTTTCAATGACCAAAAGATATGGTTTACTTGCAAATACAATGGCTGCATCATGATTATCTGTATCTGCACCACCAATTTTGTGAGCAACCGATATATTTTTAGGAACGCCTGCTCTAATTTTAACATCATCAAAAGAGGTATCAAATAAAGCGTTAAAGGAAGCCCCTCCTTCATTATAAAGAGCTTCTAGCATTCTACCTACCATTTGAGCTGAGGCATTTCGCTCTTTTGGATTCCACTCTTGTCCAGCAATCCTATTTATTTCTTTTTGATAGTTTGGATTAAACTCCTGGGTTTCATAATAGGCGAGCATATTACTTCCGACATTGTCTGAGAGTTTGGCTGTTCTATTGATGACATCCTGAAGACTGTAATATTTATTATCTGCTGTTTTTGGTAAATTTCCAGTTCCTTCTGGTTTATAGCTTCCATAAAAAGTATTAATGGCTGGGGTATACAATAGTTTGTCATCAAGTGAAGCCAAACCTTCATTAAGTCGTTTTTGAGTCCAATAAAGAATTGGAATTTTAGAAAGACTTGCTGAATACATTTTCTGTTCTTGGTTTACACCAGCTGTAAACTTATCATCAAGTTCTTTGACATAGATTGAATACTTTTTGTCATTGTATTTCTGATTCAATAATGCCTGAACTTGTTTGATTTTGGGATTTTCCAAAGAAATATCATTTTCTGAAACCCAACCCGTTTGGCCATTATCTAAAGATACTTCGTAGTAAGTTCCCCAGTTAGTCTTAGCCATTTTATCAGCAGAAAGTTGATGACTGCCACTTAAATTTGTCATTATTTGATTATCATAAGTGGTTACGGGGTTGTAAAATACATTGACACTTTTATCAGTATATATTGTTGTATTTGTTGACTCTCTAGAAATTGTAAGATCTGATATCACAGCTTTTTTGTCAGTAGAAATAAACTTTCCTGTCTTTAACTTAAAGGATTTCCCAACGATTTCGGCAATATCTAATTGTGTCTTAGCTGGAATTTTACCAACTGATTTGGTAAGGTTTGAGTCCTCATAAGTTGTTAATTCTTGATAAGCCACTGCTCTTTGGGGGATTGAGGTCCAAGTTTCAGTTTCTTTTTCTTTGTCTGTAACTTTGTCAGCTACAACAATATTTTTGGATTTACTGACCTTTTTGTCAGCAAAATATCTTGTTTGTGAAAAAGCAAAAAAGCCTGGGATAATCATTAAAAGCATCACCAAGGCCACTCCACTATTAATTTTTGTTCTCTGTTTTTGCATGATTAAAACCTTGCCCAACATCTTATCCATTCCATAGAATAATTTCTGTTGTAATCTTTATCTTTTTAATTCCTAGAATTTTTCATAAAATAGGTGCTATTTTTAGTCAATAGAATAGTCGAAGAAAAAACTAAATAATATTTTTTCTTTTTAATTATTTAGTTTAATTCACGATTTTTTTGCTCAAGCTCTGTAAGTCTTTGGTGACTTTTTTCTAAAAATTCGGCATAGACATTTTTAAAATTTTTTTCTTGATAATTTAAATCAATCTTACCATCTTCGTGTATTTTTGAAATTTCAACACCAATCAAATCTCCAATTTGTACTTTGGGTACATTTTTAGGGATTTGTGACCAACGCAAAAGTCCTCTATTTTTACTGACAGCTTTGTCAACAAGTTTTTCTGTACTTTCGTCAAGTTTGTCAGTAGAAATTTTTACAAAAAGTCCAAATCTTGTAATATTTTCAACTTGTCCAATCATTATTTTGACCCGTTACTTCCAATCAAGGGACTGTCAGTAGTAAAAACTTTTTCATCACTTTGTGAATATTCTTGACCGTCACTCCGAGCAAATTTTTGGAGATAGTTAGGATCTTGAAGTTTTGATATTTCTTCTTTTTTAATCGTTACTTCTTTAGAAAGACTCTCATATTGTTTCTTTGCACTTTGTTCTAAAGCTACTTGACTGTGCAAAGTTTCATATGATTTTATCAAACTCATACTTGCTAAACTAAAAAGTAAAATTGCCACGATCAAAATAAGCCCTAAATGTTTTCTTTTTGGTACTGGGTTTAAATTTCTTTTTTTATGCTTCTGAGTGTACTTATTATTTAGTTGAATCACTTGTTTTGCCATGACAACCTCCAATCTATTTTGATGATAATTACTCAACTTCTTCTGTAATACGAGTTTCGCTAATCATTTCATACATTTTATCAGCATCTTCTTTACGTGTAAACTCTTTTAATTCAGCAACCCGAACTTCAACAATTTTATTTCCGAAACGAATTTCAATTGTGTCATTAAAATTTACATCAGATGAAGATTTCGCTAATTTTCCATTAATTTTAATCCGACCTTTGTCGGCAACTTCTTTCGCAACTGGACGACGTTTAATCAAGCGCGAAACTTTTAAAAACTTATCTAATCTCATGGTTTGATTATAACATATTTCATTTTGTTTGAAAATGCCTTTATTTATAATAATAAGGCTCCATCATTAGTGATAGAACCTTATTAATTTACTGACAGACCTGTCAGTAATTTTTTTATTATTTTGAACGTCTAAGTTCTTGATATTCTAGCCTTGCTGCTTTGGCATCTTCTTTCATTGTTGGATAAGCTTTTTTTATATCATTAGCTGAAACTTCGGTAACTAATAAAACCATAAGAACAATTCTTAAGCCTTGAGTGACATACATTAAAATTGGCGCCACATGCTTTCTTTTTCTTACTAAATCTAGTTTACTTGCCCAAACATGAGCAAAAATCACAAAAACAAAAACGATTGTTCCAAAAGTTCCTTTATTGTACCCCACTAAAGTTAATAGAAAAACAAGAATGATAAAGACTGGAATGATAAGATAGTAAGAATAAGTTTGATAGGTACGGCTTTTTCTCTCAACTCCGCTTTTGTTGCTTTTAAATTCACTTTTATAAATGTTCCTTTAAGATATGAGTTTAATTTTATAAATTACATCTTGAGAATTTTTTCTCTTTATGTTTTTTTGTTTATAAAAAATTATTAAACTCTGATTTTATAGTTTTATATAAAAGTATCGTATCATATTTATATTTTCTTACAAAATGATTACTCATTTTCGTAACTATCTCGTATTTTTGATAATTCTTCAATAAAATTCATTATTTCGCTCAGAAGAACAACTGAATTTCGATTTTCAATTTTAAAGCGGAAAGTCATTTTACCATATTTTTCCCCCACAGAAGCTTTCATGCTTGTTTTAGCCAAGGCTTTGAAATAATCTTGTGGGTCATAGGTGGTATTAGCCACTTTTTCCAAAGTAACAGTTGCTTCAAATCTCGATTTTTCAATTTTTTCAACTAAGGCGTTATCTGCAAAGTGTTTTAAGAGACCAATTTCCAGAAGATAAGCGACTTCATCTGGATATTCTCCAAAACGGTCAACCAATTCTTCTTGTAGTTCTTCATAAATCTCACGACTATCAATTTGACGAATTCGTTTATAAATTTCGATTTTTTGACGTTCATCAGAAATATAATAAGCAGGAATAAAGGCATCCAATTCCAAAGAAATTTCCACATTTGAAGTCCGTTTTTGCTTACTTGTCCCAAGTTTAGCGTGAATGGCTTCTTCCAACAGTTGTGAGTACAAATCAAAACCAACAGAATCAATAAATCCTGATTGCTCACTTCCCAATAAATTACCAGCACCACGGATAGACAAATCACGCATGGCAATCTTGAAACCTGAGCCTAATTCTGTGAAGCCTTTAATAGCTTCCAAACGTTTTTCCGAAACTTCAGACAATATTTTTTCAGGTCGATACATGAAGTAGGCGTAAGCCACCCGATTTGAACGCCCCACTCGCCCTCTTAGTTGATAAAGTTGTGACAAGCCCATCATATCCGCATTTTCAATAAAAAGCGTATTCGCATTTGGAATATCAACTCCAGTTTCAATGATTGTCGTTGCAACAAGCACATCATAATCACCTGCGATAAAGGCAAGTAAAGTATTTTCAAGTTGAACTTCAGTCATTTGGCCGTGTATAAAACCAATTCTTGCTTCAGGAATTAACTCTTCTAATTGAGAAACTTTTTGTTCTATTGTGTCAACCCTGTTGTAAACATAGTAAACTTGTCCACCACGAGAGATTTCTCTCAACACTGCATCACGAACCACACCATAGTTTGTTTCCATGACATAGGTTTGAACTGGATAACGGTTTGTTGGTGGTGTTTCAATAACTGACAAGTCACGAATTCCAAGCATTGACATATGTAGAGTCCTAGGAATAGGTGTGGCTGTCAATGTCAAAACATCAACCTGGGTTTTTAATTCTTTCAAACGTTCTTTATGCTTAACCCCAAAACGTTGTTCTTCATCAATAATCATCAAACCTAAATCAAAAAATTCAACATCTTTTGAAAGTAAACGGTGGGTTCCAATAATTAAATCAACTCGTCCTTTTTTCAATTTGGCTAGAATTTCAGTTTGCTGTGTTTTCGTTTGAAAACGGCTGAGAACTTCGACATTGACACCAAAGTTGATAAAACGTTCAGTAAAATTATTAAAATGCTGCTCAGCAAGAACAGTTGTTGGCACAAGAACTGCGACTTGTTTCCCGTCATTGATGGCTTTGAAGGCTGCTCGCATTGCAACTTCGGTTTTACCAAAACCAACATCACCAACTAACAAGCGGTCCATTGGTCGTTCAAGTTCCATATCATGCTTAATTTCATTGATTGAACGCATCTGGTCTTCAGTTTCAACATATGAAAAACCAGAATCAAATTCTTCTTGACTGGTGTCATCCGGCGAGAATGCAAATCCTTTTTTCGCCTGACGTTCAGCATAAAGTTTAATCAAATCATCTGAAATATCTTCAACTTGTTTACTGACAGAAGACATGGTTTTACGCCAGCGACCATCATTCAGTTTATTAATTTTAGGACTTTTTCCTTCACCAGCTGTATATTTACTGAGTAAATCTAAGTGATCAACTGGAACAGAAATTGTATCCCCATTTTGATATTGAATGGTCAGATAATCCCGATGCATTCCGCCGACTTCAAGCGTTTGTAAACCTAAATATTTCCCAATCCCATGATTCTTATGGACAACAAAATCACCAACAGCGAGTTCATTGTAATCTTTTAGTCTTTCTGCATTTGTTATATTCAGTTTGCGTGCCTTTTTCTTACGCATTTTACCAAATATTTCATGCTCAGTCATGACGACTAATTTTTCATCAAGGAAATTAAAACCATTGGATAATTGCAAATCAATCAGATTGATTTTCCCCACTTGAATAGCTTCTCTGTCAACCTCTTGTAAACTTAAATCTAACTCATGGAGTGATTTGCGGAGTTTTTCTGATGATACAGCTAAAACAACTGTAAACTCTTGCTTAATAAATCGTTCAACTTCAGTGTAAAAAAGTTCTAATTGACCGAAAAATTGTTGCATTGAATGTTGTTTGAAATTATAAAGTTGTTCAAATCTGAGATTTCCGAGCCCTTTTTGGAAATTTGAAAAGAAGGTAGCAGGCTTATAATTTCTAACTTTTGCCATTGTATCTAGCAAATAAGTCTGCCCTTCAAATCCTCTTTCCATTGCTTTTTCAGATAAAATGAAATCTGCTAATTCCATTTCTAACTTATTATTCATTTCATTTACTTTTTGAAAATCATCAATGAATATTTGAACATTTTTTGGAAAATAATTTAAAAGTGAAGTTTTTTTATCATAAAAATACTCCGCAAATTTTCGTAAATCTTTGTGATAATAGTGATTTTGAGCTGCTGAAATCACTTCTTCCATATATGATTTTGCTGACGGGTCTGTCAGTAAATTTGTCATTTCTGTCAGTGATTTTGCACCCTTGTCAAATTCTTTGTCAGTCAAAATAAAATCACTGGCCGGATAGATTTCCAAACGTTCAAGGCTTGTCAGCGAACGTTGACTCTCCACATCAAATGAGCGAATCGTATCTACTTCATCACCAAAAAACTCTAAGCGTACTGGATTTTCCGCATCTAAAGGATAAATATCAACGATATCTCCTCGCATTGAAAATTCACCTGGCGTCATTACGCGTTCTGTCTTTTCATAACTAGCATTTGATAATAAATTAACTAAATTTGATAAATCATACTCATCCCCAGAGGTCAGTAAAAGATAATTTTCTAAAAAGTTTTCGGGACTTGGTAAATAGCTCCGTAATGCCAAAAATGGCACAACCAAAAATCCTGTTGACTTTTCGTCAAGTAGGAAATTAAGTGCCTCAAGTCGATAAGCAACTCGATCTTTAGATGCAAGTGCGAACTCTGCGTAGATATTATCATCAGAAAAAAATTGAAAAACTTTTTCTTCACCAAGCAAAGTTGACAGTTCATCATAAAGTTCATTCGCATGAAACTGGCTGTCAGTAACAATAATATATTTGTCAGCAACATTTTCATAAGCATTTGCCATCACTAAGCTCTTTGCTGTTCCTGACAATCCTGTCAGTAAAGTTCGCTCACGCTTTGAAAAACCTTGTTGCCATTTTTGTAGTTGCCAATTTTGGTCAAAAAATTCAATAATATTCATTTAGTTAAATTTATTCATTGTCTTTTGAAAATCACCATTTTCAAGATAGAATTTCATTGCATCAACAGCTTTGAAAATTCCATCTTGAGCGATTTCCTTATCTTCATTGTCAAAACCAGAGAGTACATGATTCACAACTGTCATCCCATGTTTTGGACGGCCAATCCCAATTTTTACACGGTTAAAAGTTTGACTTCCCACATGTGTAATGACTGATTTTATTCCATTTTGTCCACCAGATGACCCTTTTTGTCTTAGACGCACGCGCCCAACTGGTGAATCCAAGTCATCATGCATGACCGTTAAATCTGCCTCGTCTATATTATAATATTTCAAAAGTGGCGCCACCGCCCGCCCAGATTCATTCATAAAAGTCAGAGGTTTCACGAGAAACAATTTTTCACCATTCACAAATGTTGACGCGACAAGCGACATAAAAGGTTTTTCTTCTTTAAAATCAACATTCAGTTCTTTTGCCAGTAAATCAAGTGCCATAAAGCCCATATTATGTTTTGTTTTTTCATATTTATCGCCTGGGTTTCCCAAGCCAACAATCATTTTTGTCATTTTCTATTCTTTCTTCTCTATTTTTGAAAATTTTTTATAAATTGCCGAATTTCTCTTTTATTGTGTAAAACAATTTTATTTTTTTGAGCATTTATCAATTCACTCCGGTCAATTTTTTGCCAGATAAACATCTGTTTTAACATCTGTAAACTTGGTCGATAAGTTGATTTTTCAAGTCTCAATTTTTGTTTTACATAGCGCTTAATTATCCGATATTTCAGTAAGTTTTTAGGTAAATCTAAATAAATAATCTTGTCAACTTTGTCTAACAATGGAATAAATCGTTCGCGTAATGTATCTTCAATGATAAAACACTCATTCTTAAAAATACACTCAATTGACTCGAAAACTTCTTTATCTGTTCGATTTCTTTCACCTTCATGAACGATATTATCCAAGTGAAACACGCACATTGAGTTTTTTTCACTTAATTTCCTAGCCAACGTTGATTTTCCAGATCCAACTGTTCCGACAATATAGATTTTCATTAGTTTAACCTACCAAATTTACTGACAGACTTTTCAGCTGTCCTATTTTTATCTGTCAGTAAATATTTCAATAAAAGCCAAAAGGCCGATTCATAAAAATCAGCTTCTGAGATTATTATAACATGTTTATTTACCTAGAGGAGCAAAAAAAAGACCCAATATTTCTATTGAGCCTTTTTAATTTTCATCACAGATCATTCCCCAATCTCAATAACTAAATCACTAATTTCTTTCAGATAAGAATCATGTGTCACAATGACAACCGTCTTTCCCTTATCAACTTCTTGACGCAAAAGAGCAATCACTTCATTTCTATTTTCTGTATCAAGCGAACCTGTTGGTTCATCTGCCAAAATCAGCTGACTTTCTTTTAATAAAGCCCGTGCAATTGCTACTCTTTGTTTCTCTCCACCAGAAAGACTATAAACTTTTGTATTTAATCGATGATTTATGCCTACTTGGAGTAACAAATTCTTCATCTTTTTTCGTTTTTCTTTTTTGGAAATTCTAGAATAAATCAGTGCTATCTCTAAATTTTTTTCGATTGTTTCATCTTCCAATAAAGCAAAGTTTTGAAAAAGATAGGAAATTTTATTTCTCCTCATCTTTAAAGCTAAGGAACTATTAAAAGGTGGTGCAAACTGACCGTTAAAATAATATTTCCCATCATCATAATCCTCAATTAAACCGATAATATTCAAAAGTGTTGACTTTCCCGCACCACTTGTCCCATAAATTGCGGTCATTTTTCCTTCCGGAATTTTTAAATTTAATTTATCAAAAATAATATGCCCTTTGTAACTTTTTGTCAGTTCTTCAATCTCAATCATTCTATTCTCCTTTCAAGACATTCAAAAATAGTCCTTTTTGTAGTTTTAGCAATATCAAAATAATAATCAAAATTTCTAAGACAAAATAAATTCCCAGTCCCTCCAGTGTGATGTTAACATCTCTTTGACTTAAAGCAAAAGCAAAATATAAACTTCCCTGCACTAAGACTATTGCAAAAAGAGTTTTATAAGTTACAAAGAAAGAAATTCCATATAATCTTTTGACCGCAATTTTCTTTTTGTATGTTTCAAAATAAAAAACCGTAGTTGTCAGAATCATTGATAAAAATATAAGAATCACTAAACCATTAGTAACAGCATAATTATAGGGATTTCCAACCGTACTCAAATTATCCGTTTTACTTATATCGTCTATCTTAATCATGGAAGGGTGAGTTTCAAGAGCACTATTTTTCTTCAAAATAGGAATAAGAGGTTGATATGTTTTTTCTATTGTTCCCCTAATTTTAAATTTCAAAACAGTATTGTGTTGAAAAGTAATATTTCCCTTATCAGTAAAATTTTTTCTCGTATAAACTTCTACTAAATCTGGAGATATTTTGGTACTATTTTCGTCTAGTAAGTCTAACTTTTGAGCATCTTTTATGAAATAGTATTTTATAGTTGAACCTTTAAAAAATGCCAATGAATCAGAAGAAGCATAATATTTTTTTATCTTAGAAAGTTGAGATTTATATTTTTCCGAAACCAAAATAATCCCCGAATTTGTATCAGGATTTATTTCTACTCTTTGATTGTCCTGAGAGTATATAGCAAATTTTGAAAGATAGTTATCATTAATTTGTAAGTCATTCAGACTATCATTTTCTACAATATCAATACTTGAATCAGAAATATAAAGTCCATCATGTTCCTCAGCATAAACAAATAAATCAATGCATGATAGATTTAGGGGCTGACCTCCGTCATAGCCTGAAAATTCTGGGTAAAGTACGGCATATTCTTGCCCAATTTTGGAAGTTATTTCTAGCTTAGCATTTACAAAATAGAGTAGAGTTGCTGTTGTAGAAACTGTAATCAAAAATACAAATGCTTTGACCGCATAGAGAACATAGTGACTATACTTAAAAAATGACTTAGAGTTAATCTGATTGGCAAGTGAAAAGCTAGATACAAGTACTATGGAGATATAGGAAACTATGATAACAAGTAACAGCATAATAAACATTTGCAAACTAAATTGAAGATTAAATCCTCTGAAAACTAAAAAACTTGAAAATATATAAGCCAGCAATGTCACTATAAAAAATTCTTTCAAAAATAAACGCAAGCCTATCCTATGAGCGCTGACGCCATTCAAACGATAAGTAGCAATTTTTTTATTATTTCCAACTAACCAAACAAATAAAAAGATAGCAAAGAAAACTATCGAAATTCCTATAAATAAAGATAAATTATCATTAGTTAAACCAATGAAACTAGTATAATTATTAGGATAAAAATCACTAGGACGAGTCGTTAATTTTTTAGAAGTAATATGAGTCCCATATTTTTGATTAAGAGCTATTAAAAAGTCTTGGAGAGAAGTTTGGATATTTTTATTTTTTATATAAACATCACTATTTTCCTGTTCTACAGTCGTAATATTCTTAAGAGGCTCACTCCATAATTGACAGCTAAAACCGTGAGATACAAAAGTTTTTTTATCAGATGTTTGATAGTTTGTCTTGTAAAACACCGCTTTACTATCCATTTTAAGCAAATCCGCATGACCTTTCCCATCGTTCTTTACTCCACCATACGTACTCCTAAAAATAAAAGATGCCCCAGTTTTAGCTGACACACCTTCTACAAGGGAAATTAACTTCTTGTCGCTACTAATGGATGAAGGAAGATAAATTTGTGTAAAATCTTGAACATCATAATTTTTTTCAATTTGCTTATCTACAAAATTATTTTTTACTATATTGGCAGAAGATATTGAAATAACAATAAATAGAACAAGAAGAACAAACTTAATAACCTTATTCATATTAACTCTCTATTATAATTTGACAAACCAACCACTATAACCAGCATTCCATGCCCCAATAGCTTTCGCCTGTGCAATTTTGTTAGCTGATACGGTATTACTAAAAGCTGTTGCACTTTTTCCGACTTTTGCCCAGCTATAATGTCTTTGATTTATTTGGGCATTATCATGCGCAGTAGCTTTAGTAATCGTCGGATTAAATCGTTCGATATAATTCGTATTCCAACCACCAGAAACGAAAACCTGTGCCGAAGCAAAAGCTGTTCCTGAGATAAGTGCAGTTGCCAGTACTAAAACCGATACTTTTCTCTTTAGATTTCTGCGTCTAATAAGAGCGCGTGTCATTGTAAGTTCCATTGTGTATCTCCTTCAAATTGTTCATAAGCTAGCTAAAATATCTATCAGAGTGCTAGTACTTTTCTTCTGATATGATAGAGTAATACTGTTTTGTTAACGCTTTCTTGAAAGTGATTATACTCGAATTTAATTTATTTGTCAAAATTTTAACTTTAAAAAAACTTAATTTAATAAAACGTAACTTTAAGATTTACATCGTACTCTTTTGATTGTTTTTACCAAACAAAAAAAGACCAAAATGGTCTTTCATTATCATCAAAACAAATGTAAAACAAATTTCAAAATAAAAAGTAAAGGAATAATAAATCCCCAACCCACCTTATAAATTAACTTCAAAGTCCGTTTGTCATCAATCTCATGTTTTGCTTTTTCTTCCATCTTTTTGTCACCTTTGAGCAACGTGTCCAAAGAACAATCGAAAATTTCACTAAGTAAGATAATTTGGTCTGTTGTTGGTAGTGATTTTCCTGTCTCCCATTTTGAAATTGATTGACGAGAAATATGCATTTTTTTCGCCAATTCTTCCTGACTGAGATTTTTCATTTTACGATTTTCTTTGATTATCTGAGAGATTTCCATGTTGCCTTCCTTTCATGCTTTAAGAGTATCGTTTTTTATTCTTCAACTCAAGCATTTTTAGGTTGCAAAAATGCACCGATTCGGTGCATTTCTTCATTTCATTTACAAGGTTTACACGTTGAAACGGAATTCCATAATGTCGCCATCTTGACCAACATATTCTTTTCCTTCTTCACGCAAGCGACCGGCTTCACGAACAGCTTTTTCTGAACCGTATTTAAGCAAATCATCATAAGACATAGTTACTGCGCGGATAAAGCCTTTTTCAAAGTCTGTATGGATAATTCCTGCCATTTGTGGAGCTTTCATTCCACGCTTGAAGGTCCAAGCACGGACTTCTTTTTCACCAGCAGTAAAGTAAGTGGCAAGTCCAAGAAGGTGGTAAGCTGCACGAGTCAACATATCAACACCAGATTCTTTTAAGCCAATTGCTTCCAAAAATTCTGCTTTTTCATCATCTTCCAACTCTGAGATTTCTTCTTCAACACGAGCAGAAATCACTGCAACTTCAGCATTTTCAGTCGCCGCAAACTCACGAATTTGTTTCACGTATTCGATATTATCAGGTTCGCCTACTTCATCTTCTGAAACATTAGCTACATAAAGAACTGGTTTACTTGTCAATAAGAACAAGCTTTTAAGAACCTTTGTTTCATCTTCGTCAAAGTCAATTGTTCGTGCTGATTTACCATCTTCAAGAACCGGTTTGAGCTTTTTCAAAACATTAAATTCTGCGACCGCATCTTTATCTTTTGCCGTACGAGCAACTTTTTCAACACGCGCATAACGTTTATTGACTGATTCTAAATCGGCCAAAATTAATTCAAGATTAATTGTTTCAATGTCTGCCATTGGATCAATAAAAGCATCTTCACGATTATTTTCACGCATGACATTTTCATCATCAAAAGCTCGAACAACGTGAATGATAGCATCTACTTCACGAATATTGGCAAGAAATTTATTTCCTAGACCTTCTCCGCGTGAAGCCCCTTTAACAATCCCAGCAATATCTGTAAATTCAAAAGTTGTCGGAACAGTTTTCTTAGGTTTAATCAACTCTGTTAACTTGTTTAAACGTTCATCCGGTACTTCTACCATCCCAACATTTGGGTCAATTGTTGCAAAAGGATAGTTTGCAGCTTCTGCGCCTGCTTTTGTAATTGCATTAAAAAGAGTTGATTTACCAACGTTTGGTAAACCAACGATACCTGCTGTTAAAGCCATGTTTTATATTCTCCAAAATTAAGATTAATTAGTTCTAATTATACTGTAAATCGCCTAAAAACACAATAAAGGCAAGGCAAATCATAGAAAATCTCTAAGTTTACAAGTTTACACAAGGCTCGTAAACAATAGAGCATGTCATCACTAGCCTTTATTTTAAAGGCTTGCCACAAAATGTTACCCTAAAATACCACCTATGTTCTTGCTTTTAACTTCGCTTTAGTTGATAATGAAATCAGAAACAAATCACTAAATCACCCATTTAAATTTCAGGAGAAAAAATGCTCGGAGAAAATTTACAAAAAGCTCGTCTTGCCCAGAAGCTCACACAAGAAGAAGTTGCAAAAGAACTTTATTTTAGTAGACAAGCCATTTCACGTTGGGAATCCAATAAAACTGAACCAAATTTTGAAACATTGATTGCCCTAGCCGAATTATATGAATCAGATTTATCAGCTTTTGCTCAAGGAATTGAACCACAAAAAAGAAAGAAACATATCAACCTATTTGCTGGTTTTGGCTTAGTCTTTTTTAACTTCGTTCTTGGTTTCTGGTTGATAATTACTACTGCTTTGATTCTTTTGGCTCTCTATGCTATTATATTAGCTTTATTCCTTGCTCCATTTATTATGATTTTCGCTGTTGCTACTCATAACCCACATATTACTTTTGGGAATGCGAATGGAGCAACAGGTTTTGACTGGTGGTACTGGTTAGTTGCGATTATCGCTTGTTCGCTGATGGTTCTTGTTAGCCCTTTGATTTGGCGATTTACAAAGTTACTTTACTTTTGGCTTATTAAATACCTCAAATTTAATCTCAAATCGGTTTATAATTAAAAAAAGGGCTCACTTGAGCACCTTTTTTATTTTTTTATTAAAGTCAAAACGACTCATCATCACTTCATGATTGCAGTTTGTACATCTTATCTTGATATCTGCACCCAATCTAGTGATTTCCCAAGCATTTGCTTTTTTACCAGTCGCCTTAACAGTGCAGGCATGAGGTTTCTTCATCTCGACAATCGAACCTAATTCATATTCCAGCATTATCTATCCTTTCTATACAATTCCTGTCATTATAATCTAATCATCTAGTTTTTCAACAAAAACTTGCTGAGGGCCTCCTAATAAAATGAGATACTTGTCAACTTGGTTGACATCGTAGGCTTTTTTCAAAGCCTCACTATAAAGATTCATCTGATCTCTATAACGCTCTTTTATTTCAGAAATAGCTGAAGAACTTGTAAATCTATCTGTCTTATAATCAAATAGAACGATTTTATCAGTAAGTTTAACAAATCCATCACAAATTCCCCGAACAATATACTGCTCTTTAGCAAATTCATCTGTTCTCAACATTGAAAATGGTGCTTCTTTAACTGTTTTATCAACATTTTCTGATAAAAACTGACCGAAATCTGTATCAAACAAAGTCAAAATTTTAGCAATATCAATTTGATTTTTTATTTTTTCATCAAATCCCATTTCATCAAGTGTCACTTGAAAACTAAATAAATCTGCTTGAGAAAAATCTGCATACTGCATAAAACTATGTGTTGCCGAACCGATTTCTGCAGCAGTAACTTTCTTAGGACCAAAATCAGAAAAATCTAGCTTTTTGACCCGAGTAAATTCACTTATCGGTTGAATTTCACCCACTTGTAATTGTTTTTCATAGCTTCGTTTTTTAACCTGACTTGGTGTTTGAATACTTGAAAGCTCTGTTGCTGCTTGATTTGGATATTCATAATTCATAATTTTTTGAGCTTTTTGTATTTCATCAGAATAGGCCATGATATTATCAAATTTTTCCGATTCTTCGACCAATTTTTTGAAATCAGGTTGACTTGTAAATTCAAGTTTTTCTACTTCCAACTCTTCTTTTGTGTAGACATTGAGTTTCATCGGAAGTTTTGTGGCATTTTGAAGCGCCAATATCCAGTGTTGAAAACCGCGACTTGAGTTACGAAATTTATCTTCTAAAATCTTTCCTTCTAAACTTGCATTATCATAAAGGTCAAGTCCTGATTTCTTATCTGTTTCTTTTATTTTTCCGACAAGATAAAGTTTTTTCTTTGCTCGTGTAAATGCAACATATAAAACACGCATTTCTTCTGAGAGAGCTGCTCTTTGTTTTAAGTCTTTATTCACCATATAAGGGAATGTTTCCATTTTCACTAAAGCATAAGGGAAATCAGTTATAACATCTGCTTCATCCTTTAAATCAGCAATAAGCTTCATTCCTAAACCATTTTCACGACTTAGGATAACATCTTCTTTCAAATCACGATCGTTGAAACGAGATTGTAAATTCATTAAAAAGACATAATCAAATTCTAATCCTTTTGATTTATGGAAGGTCATCACTCGAACAGCATTTTGAGGAAGTTTTATATTAACAGAAGCTAAATCATTATTTTGTTCCATAAATTTGTTGATTAATCTTACAAATTTAAATAATCCTTTATAACCAGAACTTTCATATGATTCTGCTCGAACTGCTAAGGCTTGTAAGTTCGCTTGACGCATTTCCCCATTTTTTAAGGCACCAACATAGTCGAAATAGTAGGTTTCAGTATATATTTTCCAAAGTAAATCATGAATTGCAACTTGGTTTACAAGTTTACGCCATTCTGTAAACTTCTTATAAAATGCTTTAAGCTTGTTCTCTAAGGAAGGATTGATAAGTTCTGGATTTTGTCCTTCTTTATTAAGTGACAAAAGAATTTTATCCCAAAATCGAAGGTCATGGCTTCCTTGAGTACTGATTCTCGTTAATTCATCTTCATTAAATCCAAATAACGGAGACCTTAACATCGCAACCAATGATAAATCATAGAGTGGATTATCAATTGCTCGTAAAACGTCTAGCATAATTAAGACTTCCATTGATTTCAAAAAATCAACTCGTCCTTCATCAAGAACCACTGGAATATCGTAACTAAGCAGAATATCCTCAATTTTATTATTATTTGATTTAGATCGAACCAAGATTGCTATATCTTTTGGTTCAACTCCAGCTTCAATCAATTTTTTTATTTCTTGAGCTGCTCCTTTAATCTCTCCATCCGAAATTCTGACTTCGGATTCATCTGTTTCTTCATCACTTGTATTTTCTTTGTATAAAAGAAGTTCTGGATAAAAATCTTTCTCAGATTCAACTGGATAATCAGTAATATTTCCTTGAACTAAGGCTTCTTCTTTGCCATAAGTCATCTCACCTAATTTTTCATCCATCAGGTGTTTAAAGATATCATTTGTAAATGTTAAAACCTCACCACGTGAACGAAAGTTTTCTTTTAAGCGAATTAATTGATTTGGATTTTCTGTCTTGGCATAGTCTTTATATTTTTCTAAAAAGAGGCCAGGGTCAGCTAAACGAAAGCCGTAAATTGATTGCTTAATATCACCAACCATGAAGAGATTATGTCCATTCGATAAAAGTTCCAGCATTCGCTCCTGAGTGTGGCTGGTATCCTGATACTCATCAATCATGATTTCATCATAATGTTCTTTTAAAGTTTCACGTATATCTGGATTTTCCTCTAAAATTTCGATGGCAAAGTGTGCGATATCAGAGTACTCAAAGGCATTTTCATTCTTTTTACGTTCTAAATAACTTTGGTAAAACTCAATAACAAATTTTTGTAAGTTTTCTGCGATTTCAAATGCTTGATTTTGATATTTTTCAATCAACTGACCATGTTTTATTTTATCAACAAACTTCCGAATTTCTCCAGGTTTGGATTTCGAGCCGACTAAGTCTTGCTTTTGTGCTGAAAAATCTTTTTTCAGAGCCGAAAGTATTTCATCTTTTGAAGAACCCACCCGAATATCTGTATCTATTGATAAAAATAGTTCTGTGAAAGTTGCAAAATCTTTAGTGGTTATTACTTCTAAGAGTTCATTTTTATTATCTAAAATAAGATTGGCTTTATCACGTCCAGCTCCTTTTTTAGCAATTACTCCATTGGTTAATGAAGTTTCTAGAAGTTCAAAAAATATCAGTAAATTCTCTTTTATTTCTGCTGAAAAATCTGCTGACAAGTCTGTCAGTGATTTATATGTTTCAAAACCTTTTAAAAATTGATTTTCTAACCACTTTATTGGATTTTCGGTTGCTGATGCAAAACGGTAAGTAGTGTAAACCACTTTTTGAAAACCAGCAATATTTCTGTCTTTAGAAAAATTTTTTATAAGTTCTTCAAATTTTTCTTTTGAAATATTCAATCCATCATCTTCTGATAGATAAGACTCAACCAATTGTTCAAAGACTTCTTGTCTAATTAAATCACTCTCTGTTTGATCAGCTAAGATTCGGAAATTCGGGTCAATATTTACTCGATTGAAATTCGCTTTTGTCAATTTTTGGGTGAAACTATCCATAGTTACAATATCAGCATTTGACAGGTTCTGTAAAGCAAGTGTCAACCTACGAGCTTGATTTTCATCAGAACTTTCTTGTCTGGCTTTTTTCAAATCTCGCTCAAGCCGCATCCGTAATTCGCTTGCTGCTTTTTTGTAAATGTGGAAATGAAAAGTCGATCAATTTCAATTCCTTGTTTGACTTTCTCGACAATTCTTTGAGCCATAACAAAAGTTTTTCCGGAACCAGCACTCGCTGAAACTAAAATATTCTTACCAGAACTATGAATGGCTTCATTTTGCTCTGGAGTTAATTTTACTTCACTCATTTCGCCCTTCTCCTTTTAATTCTGCTAAGATTTCTGCTTGGGATTTTTGACCAATTTCACGACTATGCTCATTCATGTGTACATTTGCTTCAAATCGACAAATAGATTTAAGCGGACAGTAGCGACAACCTCGAACATTACCTGTTTGATCAATCCCTTCGGAGCGTTTCATAATTGGATTTATTGCAATCTGACCACTCTTAAGTCGCTGACCAGCATGCTGATAATGATTTTCATTCAATTTTAAAAGCTGTTCAAATTCTTCTTGATTGTAAATATTAGATTTTTTTACAGCAATATTTTCTATTGCTTTAATTTGGTCAGCTGCCTCTTCCAAAACTAAACCATCATAGCGCATTGATTCTTTCAATAAGCCAGCAATCTCTGATAAATGATTGATTTCTGATAAGTTAATTGGTTGATTTTTAAATTGTAAATAAAGAGCACCCCATATTTTTTGATTAGGAAATGCTTCTTTAATCACGTCTAAATAGGTCATAAATTGTAAACTCAGACCGTCATAAGCATCCTGTAATTTAAAGGAATGAGCACTTGATTTGTAATCTATAGCTCCCAGATAATCAGAAGAAAGTTGGTCCAAACGGTCAATTCTTCCTCGTAAGTAAATATCATCAACAGAAAAATTACCTAATTCACTTTTTGGTAAGCCAAAACTACTTTCTGTCAGTAAAGTTTTAAGTTCATCAGTAGAAACCGTCTCCTTTAAAACTGTTGCAGTCTGTCTAACAATTTCTTCTAAATTGGTCCAAGTAAATCTTGCTGTTGCATCCTGAGTAAAATAACGAGAGTAATTACTGTCAACATCATGTAAAACTTTTGTCAATTTTTCATCAAAATTTTCAGCTGACAAGGCTTCTTCTTGCATGACTTTTTCAAAAACTTCATGGAAAAAGTTACCAACAATTTTGGAATTTATATCAATATTTTCAAAAGTTTCCAGACCCAAAGTGGTCTCTAAAAAGTACTGATATTCACAGTTATAAAAGCGTTCAAAAGAACTGACAGAAGCATAAAGTTTATCACCATAAATTTTGTCTAAGGTTTCTTTTGATAAGTTTACCGTATCAATATCTTTAGCTAAATTCAATAATATTTTTTGAAAATCTGGATTTGACTTAACTAAAATCCGGAAAATACTAGACCAAAAAACTCTTTTATCATCATTTTTTTCTTCTGTTTCAACAAGTTCACGCTCAATTTTTCCAATCATAGAAATCACTGAACGACTGTTTCCAATGTGCTCTAAGCTTTCAAAAAGATTGACTTCTTGAATTTTTTGAAGAATTTTTTCATCCGCATGATTCAAAAATAATTGGAAAACTGGTGAAAATTCTCCTTGCTCATTTGCCATAATTTGTGGCATGGACAAAACTAAAGTTTCTTTTGCCGAATTCACTAAAGAAAGGACTGTAAATTGATTTTTTGATAGTTGACAACGTTCAACTGTTCAATAAACTGATTTTCATCAGTTGTTTGATTAATTTCTAGTCGTTCTTCATCGGATAAAAGTGTTGAATTTTTCTTTATTCTTGGAAAATTAGTTTGACTCAAACCAATGGCATAGATATATTTATTAGTTTTAGGTTCAACAAGTTCATAATCTTTGATATTTACAACATCAACGTTTGCTGGAATTTGTCGATATTTTGCATTTTTCAATCCTGCTAATAAAATATCTAAAAACTCCACATTTTTCAATTTTTCATCAGAAAAAACGGCCAAAAACTCATTCAATATGGAAATAAGCATTTGCCAAACTTGTTCATGTTTATCAGCCATTTGGTGATTATTTTCAGATTCTGCTTCTGAAAAATAATTATTCATATTGGCCATTACATTTCCAGTTTCAAGTAAAACTTGTAAATCAGAAACCCATTTTTTTCCTGTTTTTTGCCGATTTGTCCCTAAAAAGACTTGTAAAGGAGAATCATTTCCCAATAAATTTTCACGAAGCTGATTCACTAATTCAATTTTAGAAAACTCACTTTCATTGAATGCTTCCGTAAATTTTTTTCGACCAGAAATCTTATATTTTTGAACATAGTATTCAAAGTAATCAATGACTTCTTCATCAAGGTTGACATCAGTGTAAACCTTGCTTTTTAGAAGATTGACAACATCATCTGTCCGATAATTATTCTTTTTAATTGAAAGTAAACTTTCAAAAAAGATAACCAAAGGATGCTGACTCATTGATTCTTCTTGGGCATAGAAAAATGGAATTTCATAGAGTTCAAAAATTTCTTTCAAAGTAATTTCATAAGCAGCTGGGTCACCTACTAAAACTGTAAAATCTTTGAAAAAAGCCCCCTGACTTATTTTTTGTCTAATTTCCTTTGCGACACCTTCAATTTCAACTTTTTGGTTTTCGGCTTCCCAAATTCTGAAATAATTTGTATCAGCAGAATTTATTTCAATATTTTGATCAGAAATGGCAAATCTTGAATCCAAATCGAGTAATTTTGTCAACTTATTGTAAACTTCATTGACAGATGAAGAAGTCATTTTTCTTAATTCTACTGGAAATTTACTGCGAAAACGCCCAATCATTTGACTCGTACTGATATAAATTGTTTCAGATCCGGCTGTCAGTGAATTTTCATCACTATAAGTTCCAATGACAAAACGTGCCACTCTATCTTGAATACTTTCAATAAAAAGCTCTTCTTCCGCAGAAAATCGAGTATATCCATCAATGACAATTGTCACATCTTTGAGTTGAAAATCAAATTCCCCATCAGCAAGACGACTAGTAAAATCACCAAATTCTGAGTAGTTAGCATAGTCATTTGCTAATTTTTCTTCAAATCTACTTAAGATTTTTTTTAATTCTTGATTTTTAGGGCTGTCAGGTAAATTTTCTACTGACAGATTTGCTGTCAGTAACTCTGTTCTTAACTGAATTAGCATTTCCAAAAAACCAGCAGAATCCTGTAGAGAAAAATACAGCGGAATTTCTTCTTTTGAAAAACTTCTCAAAACACGTCGAAAAAGCATTGATAGGCCTGCTGTTCCTAACTCTGTTTTGGTTGTCGCTTTTTCCCGCTTATCAAAATAATAAGGCAATTGCTTAAAACGAGTGACGAGTAAGTCAAAAACTGCTGCATCACTTCCTTTAGCCAAACGCTCTAAAATTTCTTTCTCCTTCTCAAATGACATTGAAGAAGGCACAATATAATAAACTTTTCGATTTTTTCCAAGTTCTTCAAGAGAAATCTCTAATAGTCCCTCTGTTAAATCTTGTGTAATTTCAGTATATAAAATTTCCATAAAAAATAGACCTAACTTTCGTTAAGTCCATTATAACAAAATCTAAATTTACTGACAGACATTTTCGTCAGTAAATCTAAGCTGACAAAAGAGCTGTCAGTAAAATTAATTTGTACGTACTGGTGTAATCAATTGGACAAATCCAGATTCTTCATTACGTGGTTGTAAAGTGAACGGACGAACATTAGAAATAAAGCGAATACGAACTTCTGGTGCTTTAATCACTTTCAAAGCATCAATCAAATATTCAGGATTAAAGCTGATTGCTAAGTCATTTCCTTCTTTTGATAAGGCTGTCAATTCTTCATGGACAGAACCGACCTCAGGAGAGTTGGCTGTGGTTACTACAGAATCACCAGAAACAGTCAATTTTACAGTTCCATTAGTTGTCATTACTGTCAACAAACGCGCACGATCCATTGTATGACGCAATTGCGCAGCATCAAAAACTAAATCTAAAGTATAATCAGCTTCATTTGGAATTAAACGATTAGTATCAGGATAAGATCCTTCAATCAAACGACTATAATAACTAATTGTTTCATTTCTAAAAAGCATTTGGCTTCCACTGATGAAAATTTCAATCTCTTCTTCATCATTTGTGAAAACATTTTTAAAACTATTGATTGATTTACTTGGCAAAATAACATCAAATTTTAATTCTGAATCTTCTAAAGGCAATAAACGTTGACTCATCCGATGTGAATCAGTTGCGACTGCTTTTAATTCTCCAGTTGATAAAGTTTCTAAATGAACACCTGTAAAAATTGGACGATTTTCTTGAGTACTTACAGCAAAAACTGTTTCTGTAAAAATTTCTTTAAGTACTTTAACTTTCATTTTCAATGAAGAGCCTTCGGAAATTTCTTGTAAATGCGGATAGATTTCTGAATCCAGGCCTTTTAAAGTAATTTCTGACTTACCAGAAGTTAACAAAACTTGCTTTTGTTCTTTTTCAGTAAATTCAAGAGTGACTTCTGGTAATTGACTTACCACATTTTCAAAGAAAGCAGCTTCTAATAAAACTGAACCAGTCCCTGAAATAAGCATACTTGCATCTTTATTATCAACAGGTAAAAAATTCTTGATTGAAATTTGACCATTTGAACCAATTAAAGTAATTCCATTTTCTTCAACTTCAATTTTTAACTTTGTTAAAGCAGGAATTGTTACTTTAGAACCAATTGCTTGTTTGGTAATTCTCAAAGCATTTTGAAACGCATTTTTATTAATTGAAAATTTAATCATGAGATTCCTTTATAATTTCTTTTTATAAATATAATAGTAATAGTAGTAGGTCCTGTGGATAATCTGTATAAGACAAATCCACTTAGAAGTATAAGCTTTTTCCCTGTGGATAATTAAAGAATAAGCATTTTATAAGTCCTTGAGTTTTCCACAGGTTTAAAATTTACGTTTAATGCTATCGATGTCTTTTTGAACATCCATATCATTTTTCATCTTATCCGAAATTTGTTTATAAGCGTACATTACCGTTGTGTGATCACGGCCGCCAAAAGCAGTTCCAATTGCCGGAAGACTTGTACCTAAAAGTTCTCTGACAAGATACATCGCAATCTGTCTTGGAAAGGCAATTTCCTTAGGACGCTTAGGGCCAACAAGATCTGAGAATGAAATATGATAATAATTAGCAACTTCATCTTGAATTTTTTTAATAGTAAGATTTGATAAAGATTGCTGAGTTGCATTTTTTAAAGAACGCAAAGCCTGACTTGCTGTCTCAATATCGACCACCGCAATGCCATTTGCTCGAGCCACAAATTCGACTCGATTTAGAGCGCCTTCGAGTTCTCGAACGTTTGAATCAATCTGACCAGCAATATAAGATAGAGTTTCACTCGGAAATTCTAAACGACTTGATTCAGATTTAATCAAAAGAATAGCCATCCGAGTTTCATAGTCAGGAGCCGTAATATCAGTAGTCAAACCCCAAGAGAAGCGTGAAACCAAGCGATCTTCCAAATTATTTAATTCTTGCGGAATACGATCAGAAGTTAAAACAATTTGGGAACCTTTATCATAGAGTGCATTGAAGGTATTGAAAAATTCATTTTTCGTCCCCTCTTTATCACTGAAAAATTGCACATCGTCCAATAGAAGTAAATCTAAATTACGATAAGTATTTTCAAAATTCTCCATTTGGTTTTTTCGCGTTGCATTAACATAGTCGTTAACGAAATTCTCCGAAGAAACATATTTAATTCGAGCTGTCGGATTGTCAGTCAAAATCTGATTTCCAATTGCATGCATTAAATGCGTCTTACCTAAGCCAGCTCCACCATAAATAAAAAGTGGATTATAGGTATCACCAGGTTTATCAGCAACAGCAATTGCTGCAGCTAAAGTCCAACGGTTACCAGGACCTTGCACAAAATTTTCAAAATTATATTTCTCGTTGAGACCACTAACCAAAGGAGAAGCGGGTTTAGCAGTAGAACGCGATTGCTCTTCAACAGAAGATTGATTATTTAAACGATGAAGTTCCAATTCAGTTAACTCATCATTTGCATAGAGTTCATAATCAATCATCCGACCAAAGACCTCAAATCCCGCCGTTGTGATCAAATCGGACTGTTTTTTCCAATAATCTTTTTTCATTCCACTATCAAGCAAGATATTGGCAGTATCTTGCTCGACAGACATTAATTGAGCAGGCTCAATAAAAAAATCATAAGCTTGTTTACCGATACTCTGCCTAGCTAGTTCGGTT
The DNA here is from genome assembly GCF_052544945.1 of Lactococcus sp. KTH0-1S. NCBI lineage: Bacteria > Bacillati > Bacillota > Bacilli > Lactobacillales > Streptococcaceae > Lactococcus > Lactococcus sp. KTH0-1S. The sequence goes on along the minus strand of NZ_CP195165.1, from coordinate 41 downwards.
ACACGGGCCCAAAATTTTTGATTTTCATTAAGGGATGCCAT